>NZ_CM149884.1:422500-3810000 GCF_056270665.1 Pseudooceanicola sp. DL12 | reverse complement strand
GTCAAGTACACTAACCCGAGCAACTACGGTTGCTCATAGTCTGGACGACAGTCCAGGCGGGAAATGTATGACTTTTGATCCGGAACAGAGCATCAGCAGACGAACCAGCCTGCACATACAATGATGCGCGACAGACGTTGTTCTGTCTTCTTCTGGATCAGATCAAGCGCGAGAAGGGCGTTTGGTGGATGCCTTGGCAGTAAGAGGCGATGAAGGACGTGATACTCTGCGATAAGCTAGGGGGAGCCGAGAATAGGCTTTGATCCCTGGATCTCCGAATGGGGCAACCCACCTGACAGTTTGATATAATAGCCTTCGGGCCGTTTATATCTGGCTGAACCAGGTACTTCATACCTGAATATATAGGGTTTGAAGAGCAAACCCGGGGAACTGAAACATCTAAGTACCCGGAGGAAAGGAAATCAATTGATACTCCCCTAGTAGCGGCGAGCGAACGGGGACCAGCCGAGCCTTGAGTGTGAATAGAATGGTCTGGAAAGGCCAACCATAGTGGGTGACAGTCCCGTATATGAAGCATGACAGGACGTATTAAGTAGGGCGGGACACGTGAAATCCTGTCTGAAGATCGGGGGACCACCCTCGAAGGCTAAGTACTCCTTACTGACCGATAGCGAACCAGTACCGTGAGGGAAAGGTGAAAAGCACCCCGACGAGGGGAGTGAAACAGTACCTGAAACCGAACGCCTACAATCAGTTGGAGGGCCCTTGCGGCCTGACAGCGTACCTTTTGTATAATGGGTCATCGACTTGGTCTCACGAGCAAGCTTAAGCCGATAGGTGTAGGCGCAGCGAAAGCGAGTCTTAATAGGGCGTCGAGTTCGTGGGATCAGACCCGAAACCGAGTGATCTAGGCATGACCAGGATGAAGGTAAGGTAACACTTACTGGAGGTCCGAACCCACACCTGTTGAAAAAGGTCGGGATGAGTTGTGCCTAGGGGTGAAAGGCCAATCAAACTCGGAGATAGCTGGTTCTCCGCGAAATCTATTTAGGTAGAGCGTCATCCGAATACCCCGGGGGGTAGAGCACTGGATGGGTAATGGGGCCCCACAGGCTTACTGATCCTAACCAAACTCCGAATACCCGGGAGTACTAGATGGCAGACACACTGCGGATGCTAACGTCCGTAGTGGAGAGGGAAACAACCCTGACCTCCAGCTAAGGCCCCCAATTCATGGCTAAGTGGGAAAGCAGGTGGGATGTCCAAAACAACCAGGAGGTTGGCTTAGAAGCAGCCATCCTTTAAAGATAGCGTAACAGCTCACTGGTCTAATCAAGACGTCCTGCGGCGAAGATGTAACGGGGCTCAAGCCATGAGCCGAAGCTGAGGATATGCATAGCATATGGTAGCGGAGCGTAGTGTGACATAGCTCCATGCGTCCTTACCTTCTTCGGAAGGATTGGACGCAAGGAGCTTTCTGTGAAGCCGGGGCGTGAGCCATCCGGTGGAGAGATCACTAGCGAGAATGATGACATGAGTAGCGACAAAGAGTGTGAGAGACACTCTCGCCGAAAGTCCAAGGGTTCCTGCTTAAAGCTAATCTGAGCAGGGTAAGCCGACCCCTAAGGCGAGGCCGAAAGGCGTAGTCGATGGGAATCAGGTTAATATTCCTGAGCCAGTAGGACGTGACGGATCTCGAAGGTTGTTCACCCTTATCGGATTGGGTGGGCCGCTTAGAGGTTCCTGGAAATAGCCCTACATGAGATCGTACCCTAAACCGACACAGGTGGACTGGTAGAGAATACCAAGGCGCTTGAGAGAACGATGTTGAAGGAACTCGGCAAAATACCTCCGTAAGTTCGCGAGAAGGAGGCCCGGTTCCAAGGCAACTTGGAGCCGGGGGCACAAACCAGGGGGTGGCGACTGTTTACTAAAAACACAGGGCTCTGCGAAGTCGCAAGACGACGTATAGGGTCTGACGCCTGCCCGGTGCCTGAAGGTTAAAAGGAGGGGTGCAAGCTCCGAATTGAAGCCCAGGTAAACGGCGGCCGTAACTATAACGGTCCTAAGGTAGCGAAATTCCTTGTCGGGTAAGTTCCGACCTGCACGAATGGCGTAACGACTTCCCCGCTGTCTCCAACATCGACTCAGCGAAATTGAATTGCCTGTCAAGATGCAGGCTTCCCGCGGTTAGACGGAAAGACCCCGTGCACCTTTACTACAGCTTCACACTGGCATTAGGCCGAACATGTGCAGGATAGGTGGTAGACTTCGAAGCAGGGACGCCAGTTCCTGTGGAGTCTCCCTTGAGATACCACCCTTGTTCTGCTTGATGTCTAACCGCGCACCGTTATCCGGTGCCGGGACCCTGTGTGGCGGGTAGTTTGACTGGGGCGGTCGCCTCCTAAAGCGTAACGGAGGCGCGCGAAGGTTGGCTCAGAGCGGTCGGAAATCGCTCGTTGAGTGCAATGGCAGAAGCCAGCCTGACTGCGAGACTGACAAGTCGAGCAGAGTCGAAAGACGGCCATAGTGATCCGGTGGTCCCGAGTGGAAGGGCCATCGCTCAACGGATAAAAGGTACGCCGGGGATAACAGGCTGATACTGCCCAAGAGTCCATATCGACGGCAGTGTTTGGCACCTCGATGTCGGCTCATCTCATCCTGGGGCTGGAGCAGGTCCCAAGGGTACGGCTGTTCGCCGTTTAAAGAGGTACGTGAGCTGGGTTTAGAACGTCGTGAGACAGTTCGGTCCCTATCTGCCGTGGGTGTAGGATACTTGAGAGGAGTTGCCCCTAGTACGAGAGGACCGGGGTGAACGAACCACTGGTGGACCAGTTGTCGTGCCAACGGCAGTGCTGGGTAGCTATGTTCGGACAGGATAACCGCTGAAGGCATCTAAGCGGGAAGCCCCCCTCAAAACAAGGTATCCCTGAGGGCCGTGGTAGACCACCACGTCGATAGGCCGGAGATGTAAGTGCAGCAATGCATTCAGTTGACCGGTACTAATGGCCCGATAGGCTTGATTTGATCCAGTAGTAGACAGAAATCTCCTACCAAATCAAAAGCATACACACATAACAGTGTATCAACTAAATCATGGACAACATGATCGGTATCTCTCGTCGGATTTTTACTCGGTCTGGTGGTCATAGCACGAGCAAAACACCTGGTCCCATCCCGAACCCAGCCGTTAAGTGCCGTCGCGCTGATGGTACTGCGTCTCAAGACGTGGGAGAGTAAGTCGCCGCCAGACCTAGTAAAAATCCGACAACGATGACAAATAATAAAAACCCCGCAGCCAAATTGGTCGCGGGGTTTTTTGTTGTCTGCAAATCGCCAAAACACACGACACGACACGCCCGAAACCGACCAGGCCGCCCCTGGATGTGCAGTTTTGCAACCCTCTGATATCACCGGAAACCAACGTCGGTATCACGTCGGTATTGCGGCGGTATAACGTCGGTCCGAACCCAGATACAGCATCAACGCACAGACCCGGCATAAACGCACAGACATAACAAGTCTCCGCACACCGCCAGCGCCCATAAGCCGACGCCACCCTTCCCCCGGCCCCGAAAAAGCGAAACTCCGGATCCCGCAAATCTGCCCGCACCCAGCGAGAAGGCCACGCGGAAAGATCCCAGGCAGTCCCGGAGAGCCGGGACGAGGTCCTCTGCGCGGGCATTCACCAGCCGTGAGGGAAGAACCGGGATCAGAGCGGTACACGCCAATGGCCAAGGAGCCGGCGCGCGCCGTCGAGAATGGCGCGCTCCGGCCGATCCGAGGCGGGGGCGCCAGATCGGCGTGACGTCGGCTTGACGGGGAGAGCATCGGCCTCCTTGCGCTCTGACGGTGTGCTCCCTGCCTGAAAACGGGGAGCGGCCGTCGCCGTGTGGCCCGCGCACCGGAGCCAGGGGGCCAAGGAGCATTGCCGCAGGGCCGCAGAAGGGTGTTTCAGTTTCGGGAGTGAAGGGCAGGGGGCTGGATCCGATCCTCGGGCGGGTCCCCCGCGGCGAAGATGGCATCGAAATGTCGGCAGTTGCCCGCGCCCCGCTGCATCTCGGCGTGAGACGGCCGTGCACGGAGAGGCACCCGACCGGCGGGCGGCATCCCCGCCGGTCAGGTGAAGGCCGCGTTCCTTTGGGGGCGAGCACGGCTGTTCCTGTGCATGAGCGCAGAAGGGCGGGACTCGGGCCTTTTCCTGAAGGGCGGGGGACGCACGCTCTGCCAATTCGCGCGGCCAAGGGAGGCAAACCGCGACCGAGTCTCGGTGGAATCGGGACGTTGACCCCGAAATTTCGGACCGCAAGAGACGTTTCAAAGAAAAATCACGAAAAAATTTTTTGTCGATGGGCCGAATTTCGGCCCGTATCCCGTTGTTTCATGGCCTTGGTGCATGCTTTGTAGCGCCAATTTTCCTGAGGTTTTGGGCGAAAAACGGCCTGCTGTCCCAGACAATTGTTTTTCAAGAGGTCACTTATTGTGCAAATTTGCGCTTTGGGATGTTCATCTTGGACCATTTTCACCGGCGGCCCGGAGGCCTAAATCACACTCAACGCTGATGAACGAAATCGTTCAGTTCACTTCTATAGCGCGTAAAAATGGAGACTAAGTTATGAATACCGTTAGCAAAATCCTCGCCGCCACCGCAGCTGCAACCGTTCTGCCCCTGGCCGCATTCGCATCCATCGACGATACGAACAACCCCTATGCCGCAAGCGGCAACGCAGCCATCACCGCCGCACCGGCCAACAACGTCAACCTGACCCGTACCGAGCTGAACGCACCGGCCACCGGCACGCTGACCAACTCCGACCTGACCGGCGCACTGGTCGTCAGCCAGGACCGTCAGCTGGTTGGCTCGATCGTCTCGGTCTTTGAAGGCGCCAACGGCGACCTGGTGGCTTCGGTCGCACCGGCCAGCCGCATCCAGACTTCGGCTAACCGCACGCTGATCCCCGTGTCCGACGTGACCACCGACGGCACCGTGCAGCTGAACGCCGATTTCGACGACGTCCGTTCGGCCCTGATCAACGAATACGGCTATGCGCCGCAAGACTGATCGGGAGTATCTCCTGCAGGCCTGACCCAGAACGGCCGGTGGTCCCACCGGTCCTTCTCTCCCCCAAGCTGGCCGCGGAGATCAGACGAAGAAAAGGGTGTGGCTCTGCCACACCCTTTTTTCATGTCTGCAGGGTATCCCGGCAGGGATTGACGGCTCAGGGCCGCGGGGAATGGGACCGTCGCGACTTGCCCCCGGGACGGCAAGCGCCTAACCCCGGAGGACATGAAGACGAAGACCTGAGCCCATGCTGACGACCCTGATCCTTGTGGCCATCCTGATGGCCGGTGCGCTGTTGCTGATGCCCCGCTTGCGCAACAGGCCGGTCTGGCGCGCGAGGATCACGCCGCTGGCCTCGATCATCGGCTCGGGGTTCCTGGTGCTCGGCCCGATCCTGGCGCATGGCTACGGGGCCTGGGCGCCGCTGGTCATGGGGCTGCTCTGCGCCGGGGCCTGGGCCTTTGGCGCGGCGATCCGGGCCAATATCACGCGCCTCGGCGACCAGGCAGAGGTGCGCTCGGGCGCCGAGAGCCTCTCGGCGGCGGTGTTGGCCGGGGCCTATGTGATCTCGGTTGCCTATTACCTCAATCTTTTCGGCTCCTTCGCGGTGGAGATCTCGCCCTGGAAGAGCCATTTCGCGGCCCGCTGCGTGACCACCCTGGTCTTTGCGCTGGTGCTGGTGCTGGGCTATGGTCGGGGCTTCAGCATGCTGGAACGGGCCGAGTACCTCTCGGTGACGCTGAAACTGTCGATCATCACGGGGCTGCTGCTGGGGCTGGTGCATTTCTTTGCCGGCGCCGCGGGGCAGGGCGCGCTGTTCCTGCCCGCGGGCGCCGAGAGCGGATGGGGCGCGGTGACGCTGGGCTTCGGGCTGCTGGTGACGGTCCAGGGCTTCGAGACCTCGCGCTATCTCGGCAATTCCTATGACGCGGCGGTGCGGGTGCGGTCGATGCGGCTGGCGCAGCTGATCGCCACGGCGATCTACATGATCTACGTGGTGCTGCTGGTCTATGCGCATCACGTCCCGGAGGGGGCGCTGAGCGAGACCGCGATCATCGACATGATGCGGGATGTCTCGCCGATCCTGCCGGCCCTGCTGATCCTGGCGGCGCTGGCGGCACAGTTCAGCGCCGCGGTGGCCGATACCGGGGGCGCCGGCGGGCTGCTCGAGGAGCTGACGCGGCGGCGGATCTCGGCACGGCAGGGCTATGCGGCGCTCTGCGGGATCGGCCTTGCCCTGACCTGGACCTCGGATGTCTTCGAGATCATCTCCTATGCCTCGCGGGCCTTCGCGCTCTACTACGCGGTACAGGCGGGAATCGCCTGCCGGCATGGGCAGGGCGCGGCGCGGATCGGCTGGGGGGCGCTGGCACTGCTGGGCCTGGCGATCCTCCTCTTCGGGCAGCCGGTCGAGGGCTGACGGGGGCGCCGCGGCGCGGTTCGTTTCGCCGGTGTCACAGGTGGGCCCCGTCGCGGGGAGGGATCGAACCTCGTGCTTTTCCTGTGCCGGACCCCAACATATAGTCGGCAGGCACAGGCAGAGCGGGCCGAAGAGGGGCGAACGTGGCGCATATCATCGTTGTCGGAAACGAAAAGGGCGGGGCCGGGAAATCCACCGTGTCCATGCATGTGGCCACCGCCCTGGCGCGGATGGGGCACCGGGTGACGGGCCTTGATCTGGACCTGCGGCAGCAGAGCTTCGGGCGCTACGTGGCCAACCGGATGGAGACGCTGAAGACCGAGCGGTTGAGCCTGCCCTCTCCGGGGTATGTCGAGCTGCCGGAGATCGCGCCGGAGGATCTGAGGGAGGGCGAGAACCTCTATGACCGCAAGATCTATGACGCGCTGGAGCAGCTGGGGCCGGTCAATGATTTCATCCTGATCGACTGTCCCGGCTCTCATACCCGGCTGAGCCAGGTGGCGCATTCGCTGGCCGATACGCTGATCACGCCGCTGAACGACAGTTTCATCGATTTCGACCTGCTGGCCCATATCGACAGCAGCGGCGAGAAGATCCTGAGCCCCTCGGTCTATTCCGAGATGGTCTGGGCGGCGCGCCAGCTCAGGGCCAAGAACGGCATGAAGCCGATCGACTGGGTGGTGCTGCGCAACCGGCTGGGCTCTCAGGCGATGGTGAACAAGAAGAAGATGGAGAGCGCCATCGAGATGCTGTCGAAGCGGATCGGCTTTCGCGTGGCGCCGGGCTTCAACGAGCGGGTGATCTTTCGCGAGCTGTTTCCGCGCGGGCTGACGCTGCTCGACCTGAAGGACGTGGGCGTGACCAGCCTGAACATGTCGAACATCGCGGCCCGCCAGGAGCTGCGCGACCTGATCAAGACACTGGACCTGCCGGGGGTATCCGTGACTTTCTGAGGCGAAAGGGGCGCAGAGGAGGAGAGCCCATGGACGAGATCGCGAGAACCTATCGCCTGATGGCGCTGAACAATGCCTGGGCCAATGCCACGCTCTATGGCGCCATGGCGCGGATGAGCGATGCGGCGTTCGCCGCCGAGCGGCCGGGGTTCTTTCCCTCGCTGAAGGCGACGATGAACCATATCCACCTGGTCGATCTCTATTACCTGGACGCGCTGGAGGAGGGCGGCCTGGGCCGCAGCCTGAGGGAGCGGCCGGAGGTGGAGAGCGTGGAGGAGCTGGCGCGAAAGCAGGCCCATGCGGATGCGCGGCTGGCGCGGTTCTGTGGCGGCCTCGATGCCCGGATGCTGGCCGGGCCGCGGGTGACCATGCGCGAGGAAGGGCCGGTGACCGAGACCGTGGGGCCGCTTCTGCTGCATCTTTTCCAGCACCAGATCCACCATCGCGGACAGGCCCATGTCCAGCTGCAGGCGGCAGGGATTGCGCCGCCGCAGCTGGATGAATTCTATCTGGAATATGACCGGGCGCCGAGCGCCGCGGCCTATTTCGGCTGACGCCACGCGCGGGAGGGCAGGCCTCCGGCGGGAGTATTTCGGGAAAGATGAAAGGGCGCGGCCGCCTTGAGCGGCCCTGTCGGGGTCAGCGGGTGCCGAGGCGGCGGGCGAGCATGTCGACGAGGCTGGCGAGGGCGAAGAGCACCGCGGCGATGCAGACGATCGTGGGGCCGGTGGGCGTGTCGAAGGAGAAGGAGGCCTGCAACCCGCCGAGCGCCGAGACCGCGCCGATCAGCGCCGCGATCACCGCCATGCGCTCTGGCGTCGAGGCAAAGGGGCGCGCGGCCGCCGCCGGGATGATCAGCAGGGCGGCGATGAGCAGCGAGCCCACCACCTTGATCGCCACGGCCACCACAAGCGCCAGGGCGATGGTCAGCACCATCTGCTCGCGCTTCGGGTCGATGCCGGCGGCATAGGCCACGTCGGGATTGAGCGTGGAGGTGAGCAGCGCCGACCAGCGCCAGCGCATCAGCAGCAGGACCAGCGCCGCGCCGCCCCAGATCACGATCAGGTCCGTCTGTGATACCGCCAGGATGTCGCCGAAGAGATAGGCCATCAGGTCGATCCTGACCCCGGAGAGGAAGGAGACCGCCACCAGGCCGAAGGCGATGGCGGAATGCGCCAGCACGCCGAGGAGCGTATCCATGGCATAGCCGCGGCCGGAGAGGAAGGAGACGGTGGTGGCCATCATCAGGCAGATCACCAGCACCCCGGCAAAGATCGAGATGTCGAAGCTGAGCGCCACGGCCACGCCGAGGATGGCCGCATGGGCGGTGGCATCGCCGAAATAGGCCATGCGGCGCCAGACCACCATGCAGCCGAGAGGGGCCGCCGCCAGGGCCACGCCGAGGCCGGCGAGGGCGGAGCGCACGAGGAAATCATCGAGAAAGCTCATTCGGAGACCCTGCCGTGGTCATGTGTGTCGGCTGTGCCGTCGGGGGTGTGCGGATGGGCATGGTCATGCCCGTGGCCATGATCGTGATCATGGCTGTGGTTGTGTTCGTGCCGGTAGAGGGCGAGCGCGCCGCCGGTGCCGGTGCCGAAGAGGGCGCGGTATTCCGGGGCGCTGGCCACGTGTTCGGGCGCGCCTTCGCAGCAGACATGGCCGTTCAGGCAGACGACGCGGTCGGAGGCGGCCATGACCACGTGCAGCTCGTGGCTGACCATGAGCACGGCACAGCCGATCTCCTGCCGGACCTTCTCTATCTGGCGGTAGAAGGCGGCGGAGCCGGGCTGGTCGAGGCCCTGGGTGGCCTCGTCGAGAATCAGCAGCTCTGGCCGGTGCAGCAGGGCGCGGGCCAGGAGCACGCGCTGGAACTGGCCGCCGGAGAGGCCGGTCATCTGCCGGGCCTCGAGCTGTTCCGAGCCGGCCTGGACCAGGGCGGCGCGGGCCTCGGCATCGGTGATCTTCTTCGGCAGGCTGAGGAAGCGGCGCACGGTGAGCGGCAACGTGGGGTCGATGTGAAGCTTTTGCGGCACGTAGCCGATTCGCAGCCCCTTCTTGCGGGTCAGCGTGCCGCCGGAGATGGACTGGGCGCCGATGATGGTGCGCAGCATCGTGGACTTGCCGGAGCCGTTGGGCCCGACGATGGTCACGATCTCTCGGGGATGCAGCGACAGCGTGACGTGCTGCAAGACATCCTGACCGCCCAGCCGGACGGTGACGTCATCCAGGGTGACGAGGCTCATTTCTCGGTACTTTTTCCGGTGCCCGCATCGCGGCAGTTGGGGCAGAGCCCCTCGGCCTCGACGACGGCGCGTTCGATGTGAAAGCCCAGCTTGGCCGCGGAGCGGCCGAGCATGTCGGTGGCGGGATCGGCCTCGGCCTCGGCGACGGTGTCGCATTTCCGGCAGATCAGGAAGGCGGGCGAATGGTTTTCCCCGGGGTGGGCGCAGGCGATGAAGGCATTCATGCGCTCGATCTTGTGGGCAAAGCCGTTCTTGACCAGGAAATCGAGGGCCCGATAGGCGACAGGCGGCTGCGAGCCCATGCCCTCCTGCCGGAGGGTGTCGAGAATGTCGTAGGCGCCGAGGGCCCGGTGTTCGGCCAGCAGGATCTCGAGCACGCGCCGGCGCACGGGCGTGAACTGCAGCCCCTCGCGGGCGCAGAAGTCGGCAACCGAGGAGACCCCCTGCTCGATGCAGGCGGCGTGATCGTGGCTGTGAAATCCTGTGGTGTCCATCGGCGGCTCCGCGGGTCGGGAATGCCTCTTGATATGTTATATTATTGCCGCTATCAAGCGGCGTAATGTTATACTATCACATACGGAGATCCGCATGATCAGGATGACCCTCGCCACCATGGCCCTGAGCTGCACCACTGCCACCGCCGCGCTGGCCCAGGCACCCGACGTTGCCACCGACATTGCCCCGATCCAGTCGCTGGTCGCGCGGGTGATGGAGGGCGTGGGCACACCGGACGTCATCCTGCCGCCGGGCGCCTCGCCGCACGAACATGCGATGAAACCCTCGGAGGCGCGCGACCTGCAGCAGGCCGACGTGGTCTTCTGGGTGGGCGAGGCGCTGGAGCCCTGGCTCGAGAAGCCGCTCGATTCGCTGGCCGGCAATGCGACGGTGGTCGAGCTGATGGCGGTGCCCGGCACCGAGGTGCTGCAGTTCCGCACCGGGCTGGAGCTGAAGGTGGAGGGCGTCGAGGAGGACGACCAGGACCATGATCACGACCACGACGCGGATCATGACGATCACGAGCATGACGACCATGACCATGATGGCACCGAAGAGGCCCATGGCGGGCACCACCACCACGACGGCGCCGATCCACACATCTGGCTGGATCCGCAGAACGCCATCGTCTGGACCCGCGCGATTGCCGAGACGCTGAGCGCGGCCGATCCGGAGAATGCCGCCACCTATGCGGCCAATGCCGAGGCCGCGGAAGCCGAGCTGCACCAGCTGCAGGAGGGCATCCAGGCCGAGCTGGACGCGGCCGGTGACGTGAGCTTCGTGGTCTTCCACGATGCCTATCATTACTTCGAGAACCGTTTCGGCGTGACGGCCCTGGGCGCGATTTCCGACAGCGATGCCTCGGATCCGAGCGCCGCCCGGATCGCGGGGATCCGCGATCTGGTGCTGGACCGGCACGCGGCCTGCGTCTTCTCCGAGCCGGAATTCAACTCCAACATCGTCGACGCGATCTTTGGCGAGACGGATGTGAAGACCGGGGTCATCGATCCGCTGGGCACGGGCCTGGACAGCGGGGCGACGCTCTATCCCGAGCTGCTGCAGGGGATCGCGGACAAGCTCGCCCAGTGCACCAACGGCTGATACCGCCGGCCGGACGATGGCAGGCAGCAGGGGCCCGGCGGTTGCGCCGGGCCCCTTGCCTTGCTGGCCTTGCCGGGCAGGCCTGTCGCGATCACCGGGGCATCAACTGGCGCTGTCGAGGCGCTTGAGCATCTCGAGGCTGCGGATGCCGTTGGTGATGTCCTTGAGCTCGGTGGGCGCGGGGGGGACGCCGACGGCCGGCGTCGTCTGGGAATGGATCAGGCGCTTGACCAGCTCGGCGTACATGATCAGGTCGTCCGCCTCCTGCAGCAGGCGGCTGGTGTATTCCTCGAAGACCTCGACATTCTGGGTGGAGCGGACGCCCGACCGGACCGCGGTCACGACATTGAGGGCCGGGATGATCACCCGGTCGATCGCGTTGATCGCCAGGTTGTTGACGCGGTCGGTCTGCGGCAGCTGATCCATGGCGTCGGCATATTGCCGGAGCGCCATCAGCGGCTGCCCGGCATAACTGGAGAACCAGAAGCTGGCCTCGTTGCCGCGGGTGACGTTACGGCCGGTGTGCATGCGCAGCCGCGAGAAGGAGGCGCCGGGCAGCTCCAGCGTATAGTCGGAGAGCGAGAGCATCTCGCCGTCGCGGTCCATCTCTGACAGCCGCGTGGAGATCACCTGGGCCAGGGGCGGCACGAAGACCTTTTGCAGCGGAGGCTGGTCCGGGTAGGTGACCTTGTGCAGCACGCCGGTATGGCTGATGTCGATGGAACGGACGTGCCAGCGATCGGTGGTTGCCTGGTAGGACAGATAAGCTGCAAACTTTGAAGTGTCGGTCGATCCGGCCACGGCTCTCTCCATCCCCCGGGAAACTTCACAGAGGCTTGTCTCAAGCGGTTAATACTTCATTAATTCAAGAGGCTAATCAGAGTTAATGCGCAACCTGAGAGGGAATTTCTGGACTGGCGCTTTTGATCAGGTCATGACTATATCAAATATACTAAAGGACAAATTTTACTGAACGCTCCACCTGCGGCCGAGAAGAGCCGTCGAAAAAAATTGTCGGGGAAAGGCCGGGATGGCGGAAAATCAGGATGTGGAAGTGGCAGGCGAGGCGGCGGTACAGGAGCCGGGACCGCTGCGAGTCGTGGGAATCGCGGCCTCGGCCGGCGGGTTGGAGGCGACATCGCTCCTTGTCCAGAACCTTACGATGGCGGTGCATGCCAGCTATGTCATCGCCCAGCACATGTCGCCGACGCACAAGAGCCTGCTGACATCCCTGATCTCGCGGGAAACCAAGCTGCCGGTGGTGGAGCTGCATGACAGCGTCGTGCCGGAGCCCAGCACGATCTATGTCACGCCGCCCAATTCGGACGTGGTGATGCGGGACGGCGCGCTGACCCTGGTGGAGCCCTTTGGCCATCCGGCCACGCCGAAACCCTCGGCGGACCGGTTGTTTCAGAGCCTGGCGGATGAATGCGGCGAGAATGCCGTGGGGATCGTGCTGTCGGGCACTGGCAGCGACGGCAGCTATGGGGTGCAGTCGATCCGCGAGGCGGGCGGCATCACCATTGCCCAGGAGGTGGCCTCGGCCAAGTATGACGGCATGCCGGCCTCGGCCATCGCGACGGGCTGCGTCGATCTGACGCTGACGCCCGAACGCATCGGTCAGCAGTTCGAGCGCATCCTGCGCCAGCCCCGCAATTTCGACGATCTGAAGACCCTGAGCCAGCACCCCACGCGGCTGGCCGATCTGCTTCAGATCCTGCTGGCGCGGACGGGGGTGGATTTTCGCGGCTACAAGGAAAGCACGGTCAACCGCCGCATTGCGCGGCGGATGAATGCCCTGAGCATCGAGACCTATACCGATTACGTGGATTTCTGCCGTACCAGCCAGAAAGAGGTGGATGCCCTCTACAAGGACCTGCTGATCTCGGTCACGCGGTTCTTTCGGGATCCGCGGCAGTTCGATCAGCTGAAGACGCAGGTCGACGCTCTGGCGGAGCGCGACGGCAAGCGGCAGCTGCGGGTCTGGGTGACCGGCTGCGCCACGGGCGAGGAAGCCTATTCCATCGCGATCCTGTTTGCCGAGGCCCTGGGCGGGCCGAAGGCCCTGAAGAAGAGCCAGGTGCAGATATTCGCCACCGACATCGACGACCGCGCGCTCGACGTGGCGCGGCGCGGCGTTTACCCGGTTTCGGCGGCGCAGGACATTCCGAGCCATCTTCTGGCGCGGTATTTCGATATTTCCGGCAACGAGTTGCGGGTGGCGCGCGAGCTTCGGGACGTGACGCTGTTCTCGCGGCACAACATCTTCCAGGATCCGCCCTTCATCAATCTCGACCTGGTCAGCATCCGCAACCTGCTGATCTACTTCGAACCGGCGCTGCAGGAACGGGTGCTCTACCGGATCCACTATGCGCTGGCGCCCGACGGGATGCTGTTCCTGGGTACCTCGGAGACGGTGGGCAGCATGGAGGCCCATTTCGAACAGCGCGCCGGCACCGAGAAGATCTTTGGCAAGCGGCGAACGGCAAGGGTGACCAACTATCGGTTCCCGGAGCTGACGGCGAGCGCCTATCGCCAGGGCAGCCCGGACACGCCCGAGAGCGCGGGCGCCAAGGGCCGGGGGAAAACCTCGGACGTGATGTTCGATTCGCTGGTCAAGGCGGTCGCGCCGCAGGGGTTCATTGCCACCCGGAACGGCGACATCGTGCGTGTGATCGGGGATATCTCTCCCTTTATCGAGATCAGCGAACACGGGCCGTTGGCGATGACCACGCGGCTGCTGCGCAAGCCACTTCGCGACGAGGTGATCAGCCTGATGGCGATCTCCCTGAAATCCTGGCGACACCGGTCGTCGCGCTGGCACGAATTCCAGCTTCCGGATGCCAACCGCGTGCGGTTCCAGTGCTTTCCGATCTCCTCGGCCTCGGGCAGCCAGGACAATTGCCTGATCTCGATCCACACCAAGCAGGAAGATCAGCGGCTGATCGAACGCGAGGGGCTGGACGGCGAGGACCGCGCCTATATCGAGCGCATGGAACAGGACATGCGCTCGACCCAGGAGGCGCTGCAGCAGACGGTGGAAGAGCTGCAGACCACCAACGAGGAGCTGCAGTCGGTCAACGAGGAAATGCAGTCGACCAACGAGGAGCTGCAGGCCACGAACGAGGAGCTGGAGACCTCGAACGAGGAGTTGCAGTCGGCCAACGAGGAGCTGATCACCGTCAACGAGGAGCTGCAGATCAATTCGGCCGAGCTGCAGGCGGTGCTGGCGGACCTGGACGCGATCCTGAAGGACAGCCCCTTTATCGTGCTGGCGGTGGATCCGGCGCTGATGGTGCGGCGGGCCTCGGACCTGGCGCGGCAGTTCTTCGGCATCGACGAGATCCCCTCGACGGGGCTGCACCTGTCGCAGCTGGCCATTCCGGAAGGTTTTCCGAACCTGTCGAAGCCGGCGGCCGAGGTCTTCAACCTGCGGCACCCGAAGGAATTCATGATCGACACGGACAGCGCCAACTACCGGCTGGCGCTGGCGCCCTACAGCGACGCCAAGATGGACCTCTCGGGGCTGACGATAAGCGTGCTGGACCGAGAGATGGCCTCGATCAAGGAGGTCGCCCAGCTGATGGACAACCTGACAGGGCTGCCCCATTGGCGCTACAACATCCAGACAGAGGTGATGACGTGGTCGCCGGGGATCTTTGCCCTGCATGGCATGGACCCCGAAGAGCGGCCGCTGGGCGTGAGCGCCGCGATCGAGGCCTATCATCCCGATGATCGCGAGCTGGTGCAGCGGGCCTTCGAGGAGGCGATCTCCACCGGGCGACCCTTCAGCTTCGAGGCGCGGCTGCAGTTGCCCGGCGGCGGCACCCGGCAGGTGTGCTGCCAGGGATCGGTGCTGAGGGACGGACGCGGAGAGCCGGCCTATGTGATCGGCACCTTCGGTGACGTGAGCGACCAGATCCGCGACCAGATGCTGCTGCGCAATTTCGCTCAGCTCCAGGAGGAGCTGAACCTTGGGTTCTATGCGCTGGACGTGGCCAACGGGCGGCCGTTCTGGTCCGGCAAGCTCTGCGAGATCCTGTCGCTGGCGGGGCAGGGGCCGGAAACGGTGGAAGAGGGGCTTGGCGCGGTGGAGCCGGCCGATCGGGCGGCGCTTGCGTCGCTGCTGACGGGCGGGGCCGATGGCGGGCCCTTCGAGCGCGAGGTGAGCGTCCGGTGGCCCGACGGCAGCATCCGCAAGGTGGCCTGCACCGGGCGCCCGCGGCGTGCCGAGGACGGCACGGTGACCCATGTCTTTGCCAGCTTCCGGGGGCTGGGGCCTGCGTGAGGCAAAAAGAAGCCGCCCGCCTCGCCGTCGCATGGACGGGTCATCGGCGGGCGGCTTCCCCCCTGAAAGGGATCTGCCACGGGGCAGGGAAGGTCGCCTTCAGGCGGCCTTTTTCAGTTGGCGCTTGGCCTTGGGGGTGGTCTCTGCGTCGGCCTCGGTTTCCACGAAGGCGCGGTGCAGCAGGCGGATGGCCTCGTCCTGCTGGTCCTGGCCGATCAGGTACTGCACGTCGACACTGCCGGGCAGGTGCTGCACGGCGAGGGTGCGCACACCGCCTTCGCGCAGGGCGCCCATGCCGCGCTCGGTGACGTCCAGCCCGGCGAGATCGCGGCCGATGACCGAGACAAGCGCCATGCGGTTCATCTTGATCCGCGCATTGGGGAAGGCGGCGTTGAGGTCGCGCTCCACCCGGCGGATCGCCTTGAGCGGCGCATCCAGGTAGTGGGTGATCGTGTTGGCATTGGTCGCCTTGGAGACGATGCGCACCTTGTGGCGCGTCAGCACCTCGAGCACGCCCTGATCATAGCCCTTCACGCCCACCATGTCCTGTTCGAAGACCTCGAGCGCGGTGACACCCAGGCCGGTGACGATCTCGACCGAGGGCACGCTGGCCTCGGCCTCGTCGATCAGCGTGCCGGGGTCGGCAGGTTCGAAGGCATTGGCGACGCGCAGCGGGATGCCTGCCTTGCGCAGGATCTTGGCGGCCTTGGGGTGGATCGCCTCCATCCCCATGTTCGAGAGCTGGTCGGCCACGTCGTAGTTGGTGTGGCCCAGCTTGCGCACCGCATCCTCGCCCACCAGGTTCGGATCGGCGGAGGAGAGGTGGAACTCCTTGTGGATGATCGCCTCTGCGGCGCCGGTATAGGCCGCGATATTGGAGAAGGTGACCTCGGAATAGCCGCGGTCGAATTCCCGCATCAGACCCTCGGTGCATTGCGCATAGCCGGTGACGATGGGCAGCTCGGTCTCGAAATCGACCTGTTTCAGGCCGGCGGCGATACGCGCCTGCAGGTCCAGTTCGCTCTCGTCGCGCCAGCCGCTGAGATCGACGTAGCGGGCGTTGACGCCCGAACGCTGCAGCATCAGCGTGGTGACAAAGGCCGAATGGCTCTCGCCCAGGCCCGAGAGCAGCTCGCGGATGTCCATCATGTGATCCGAGAGGCGGAAGTGCCCGTAGGAGCAGAGCCGCTGGAGGTCGAAGAGGCAGGACCGCGCACCCTCGATCCGCTCGCGCACGAATTCATCGGCGGCAACGATATCGGCGGGGTGGTCCAGAACGGCACCATGGGCATCGCGCATGGCATCGGCCACCTGCGTCAGCGCATCGAGCCAGCCATGGGCGTTGTCATCGTTGGAAAACAGGCCATAGACACCCGGAGTGCCGGATTTCTTGTGTTCGAGCAGCAGGTTGGTGATGCCACCGAAGGCCGAGACGACGAAGACGCGGCCATAGAGATCGGCACCGGTGCGGTCGCCGATCAGCAGCTCGTCGCGCAGCTCGTGCACCTTGGACATCGAGGTGCCGCCGATCTTTTCAACGGTATGGTTCGGAAAGGTCACTGTCTGGTCTCCCGGCGCCTCTCTGGGTTTTACCGGGCTCCTCTGTTTGGTCGGGGGCGGGGGTATCCCGCGGGCGAAGGGCCGGCCTTTCGGCCGGCCGCAATGCCTCAGGCCAGTTCTTTGGCCGGCGCGTAGGAGCCGTCTTCGCGGTGCACCTCGGTGCCGGTGACGGGCGGGTTGAAGCAGCAGGCCATGACGAGTTCCTCGTCGGCGACCAGCGTGTGCTTGTCATGCTCGTTCAGCGCATACATGACGCCGGGCTTGATCTCGTGCGTCTCGCCGGTGGCAAGGTCGGTGATCCGGCCCTTGCCCTGCATGCAATAGACGCTCTCGAAGTGGTTCTTGTAGTGGAACGTGTGCTCCGAACCGGCCTCGAGGAAGGTGATGTGGAAGGAAAAGCCCATGCCGTCGTTGGCCAGCAGCATCCGGACCGAGGTCCACTTGGCATCCGAGGTCACACGGTCTTTTTCGTTTTTCACGATCTCGTTGAAATCACGTACAATCATTGTCTGTTACTCCGCAGCAATCTTCTGGGTTTCGGTCTGGGCGGCGACGGCATTGGCAAGGATCTGCAGACCCTTGCGGAAGGTCGCGGTGGGCGTCGTCAGCGGCGCCAGCACCTTGACCACCTCGTCGTCGGCACCCGATGTCTCGATGATCAGGCCGTTCTCGAAGGCCTCGTGGCAGATGGCGGAAGCCAGCTCTCCCGAGCCGACGTCGACGCCCTGCATCATGCCGCGGCCCTTGAGGCGGGCACCCGGCACCATCTTGGCGATCTCTTCCAGAGCCTCGGTCAGCAGCGCCGATTTCGTGGCGATCTCCTGCTGGAAGCTGTCGTCGCTCCAGAATTTCTCGATCGCGACGCGGGCCGTGACGAAGGCGTGGGTGTTGCCCCGGAAGGTGCCGTTGTGCTCGGCCGGCTTCCAGATGTCGTGCTCCGGCTTTACCAGCAGCGCCGCAAAGGGCAGACCCATGCCGGAGAGGCTCTTGGCCATCGGCACGAGGTCGGGCTGCACGTCCATCTCCTCGAAGGAGAAGAAGGTGCCGGTGCGGCCGATGCCGGCCTGGATGTCGTCGAGGATCAGCAGCGCGCCGTGTTTCTTGGCGAGCCTGGCGATGCCCTCGATCCATTCCTTCGAGGCGGCATTCAGGCCGCCTTCGCCCTGCACGGGTTCCAGCAGGAAGGCTGCCGGCGCGTCGATGCCGGAGCTGGGGTTTCCCAGCATCTGCTCGATGATGGCGAGCGTGTCGACACCTTCGCCGAAGGCACCTTCGTAGGGCATGCGCGTCACGCCATGCAGGTCCATGCCGCCGCCGGCGCGCTTGCCGGCATTGCCGGTCGCGGCCAGGGCACCCATGGTCATGCCGTGGAAGCCGTTGGTGAAGGCGATCACGTTGGTGCGGCCGGTGACCTTGCGGGCCAGTTTCAGCGCCGCCTCGACGGCATTGGTGCCGGTGGGGCCGACCATCATCACCTTGTGATCCATACCGCGCGGCTTGAGGATGTTGTCCTCGAAGCTCTTCAGGAAGGCAGCCTTGGTCTCGGTGTACATGTCGAGGCCATGGGCGATGCCATCGGCGCTGATATGCTCGATCAGCGCGGTCTTCATGTCGGGGTCATTGTGACCGTAGTTCAGCGAGGAGCACCCCGCCAGAAAGTCGATGTAGGTCCGGCCCTCGGCGTCGGTCATTTCCGAGCCGGAGGCGGAGGTGAAGACGGTGTCGAAGCTGCGGCAGTAGCTGCGCGCCTCGGATTCGCGTCGGTCGAATACGGTTTTGTCGGCTGACATGTCAGTCGTCATAACAGGGGTTTCCTTGGGTTTTTTCAGGGGGGGGAGGCGATCAGCGAAGGGCGATCAGGCGGCTTTGCGCACGCCCTCGCGCAGCTGGATCGTGACCATGTGCTCGGTCGCGTGGCGACCGCCGAAATGGTCGGACCGCGTGAAGTGCGGTTCGTGGCTCAGCGCGCCACCAAGGCGCCTGGCGAAGCGGCGGAAGAGCGCCCAGGAGGCCTCGTTGTCCGCCGTGATGGTGGTCTGCATGCGCGTGACCTCTTCCAGGCCGGAGCGATTGACCAGATGCGAGAGCATCTTGCCGCCCAGGCCCATGCCGCGCGCACGCGGAGAGACAGCCACCTGCCAGACGAAGATCGTGGAGGGATCGTCTGGCACCTGGTGCCCCGAGACCCAGCCGATCACGCCCTGCTCGTCATCCTCGGCCACCACGCAGGTGTCCTTGAAATGATCGCATTGCACGAGGTTGCAATACATCGAGTTCTCGTCGAGCGGTTTGCATTCGCGCACGAGCTGCCAGATGGCCTCGCCGTCTTCCGCCACGGGTTTGCGCAGCGTCAGGGTGTTCGGTTTCAATGTTCCACTTCCGTCAAGCATGGGTGTCCTGCACTCTGTTTGCTTCGTCTAACAAAGTAACTGCCAAAGTATTTATTTCAACCCATCAAAGCATAATTTGGCAAAAATTCAGGTTAGGAAGTATAATTCCCCTTGAAAATAAGAAATATAGCCCCTCATATTTAACCTATGCGAAGAGAAAACACTACAAGTAGGCAAACAATTGCCTTTCGCTCTCTGCAATGCGACGATACCGCCGGTTTTGACATGGGACGGATGGGAATGAACCGGACGGATGTGAGTCTGATTGCGCTGCGCAGGATCCTGCGGGCAACCGAGCTGTTCGGAAAGGAGCTGGCGCAGGCCGCGGGCCTGTCGCCGGTGCAGTTCCGCGTGATGCAGCTGGTGGCCGAGAAGGGGATGTCGACACCCAAGGCGATCTCTGTCCAGATGGGCGTGACCCAGGCGACGGTCACCGCGCTGCTGGACAAGCTGGAGCGCCAGGGCATGTTGACGCGCGAGCGCAGCCAGGTGGACCGCCGGCAGATGATCATCGCCGTGACGGACAAGGGCCGGCAGACCCTCGCGGATGCGCCCGACCCTCTGCAGCAGCGCTATGTCCGCAAGTTCGAGGCCCTGCCGGACTGGGAGCAGGCCCAGCTGATCGCCTCGCTCGAGCGCGTCGCGGCGATGCTCGACGCGGATGAGCTGGATGCCTCGCCGGTGCTCGACGTGGGCGATTTCAAGGATCGCCGTCCGGTCTGAGCTGGCCTCGATGTGACCAAACGCCAACGGGCGCCCGGAGAGGCGCCCGTTTTCATGTCTGCCCGGCCGAGGGTCAGTCGATCGGGAAGGAAATCTTGAACTGGATCGTCTCCAGCCCCGGGTTGGTGGAGGAGAGATCGGCGTTCGAGCGGTGGTCGTAGGTGACCCCGTAGCGGATGCCGTTGCGGGCCTCCCAGCCGATCTCGATGCCGGATCGGAACTCCAGCAGGGTGCCGATGTCCGGCCCGTCGCCCTGGGCGTAGAGGCCGGGCATCAGGTAGAGCTGCATGTAGGCCTGGTTGTAATGCCCCGTCCAGGCGGCGCCGGCACCGGCCCAGACGTCGCCGTCAGTGGTGGCGGAAAGACCCATGGTGGGCTGGAAGGGGCCGTACTTGAAGGGGACGTCATATCGGAAGAAGGCCTCCTCCGAGATATGCTCTTCCTGGAACATCACGTTGCCGTAGCTGAGGCCGACACGCGGCTCCATGCGCCGTTCGGCGAGGCAGCCCTCTTCGGGGCAATAGTTCAGGCCCATGTCCGAAAGGCCCGCGACGAGGAAGAGTACTGCTAGGGTGCCGTCCATCATTCTGCTCCTGTTTTTTCGCCTTCCTACAGGAGTTATCCGCGTCTGTCATGGCTCTCTGTACCGCCCGGTGCAGTCTGCCGGGGCTGTGGCCCCACGGACGCCACGGCGATGTGAACGCAAGCCCGGCAAGAGAGGCCCGCGAACGAAAAACGCCGCCCCCGAGGGAGCGGCGCTTCTTTCCGTCCGGAAAGGGCTGATCGGCAGATCAGAAGCCCAGGCCGGCGTACTTGTTCTTGAACTTGGAGACGCGACCGCCGGCATCCATCAGGCGCGACGAACCACCAGTCCATGCGGGGTGCACGGTCGGGTCGATGTCGAGCGACATGGTGTCGCCTTCCTTGCCCCAGGTCGAGCGCATCTTGAGGATCGTGCCATCGGTCATCTTGACGTCGATGAAGTGATAATCGGGGTGGGTATCCGCTTTCATGACGACGCTCCTTACGCTTGCGCTTTGGGTTTGTAGTTGCTGACTTCGGCGATACGTGCGGATTTGCCGCGACGCGAACGCAGGTAGTACAGCTTGGCGCGACGGACACGGCCGCGGCGCACGACTTCGATGGACTCGATGTTGGTCGAGTAGAGCGGGAACACACGTTCCACGCCTTCACCGAAGGAAATCTTGCGAACGGTGAACGAACCGGCAATGCCTGCGCCGTTCTTGCGGCTGATGCAAACGCCTTCGTACATCTGCACACGGGTGCGCGTGCCTTCGGTCACCTTGTAGCCGACGCGAACGGTGTCGCCGGCCTTGAAATCGGGGATGGTTTTCCCCAGCGAAGCGATTTGTTCCGCTTCCAGCTGTGCGATCAGATCCATCGCAATTCTCCATTTTGCCCGCGGTTGCCCCGCGAAGTTGGTTTCCGCCTCAGAACTCCGCGTCTTCATCGGGTCCCGCCCGTGCATCTCGTGGTGCACCGCAGCCCGCCGGAGGATCAGGTCGTCATTCGCTTGCAGGTTTTTCCGCCCGACCCTTGCCGAAGAAGGCGAGGCATGGACAAGAAAAACAAGTCCGGCTGGCCGATTCCGGCCCCGGACGCGCCGCAGATAGCCCATTTCGCCGCGTCGCACAACACCCATTTCCCTTTTACACAAGGGTTTCTGCGGGTCGCAGGGGGCACCGCCGTCCGGCTCTCTCATCTGGCCGGAAATATCCTCGGGGGTGAACGGGCCGCAGGCCCGGAGGGGGCAGATGGCCCCCTTGGCGTGCGCCGGTCGGGCTCAGCTCTCGCCGGCGAGCTGGAAGAGCCGGGCGGCGGCCTGCCAGGGATTGTCGGGCAGGCCGATCTCGGCACCGCGGCCCTCCAGCAGCTCGATCAGCGCCGGTGCGGCCCCCTCGGCCCCCTGCCTGCGCAGGAAGGCGGCAAGGGTGGCGGCGTCGCGCACCTCGGCCACGGCATCGTCGAGCAGGCCGGCGCGGTAGGCGGCCCAGAGATCCGGGCGGCGGGCGCGGGTGATCGCCTCGGACATGGCCCGGCGCCACCTGGCGATATTGCCGTGATGCCCGGACATCAGGATCTCCGGGATCTCGCGGCCCTGCCATTCGGCCGGGCGGGTGTACTGCGGATGCTCCAGCATGCCTTCCGAGAAGCTCTCCTCCTCGATGCTCTCGGCATTGCCGAGAACCCCGGGCAGCAGGCGCACGGTGGCGTCCAGCATGGCCTGGGCCGCGATCTCTCCGCCGGTCATGACGAAATCGCCGAGCGAGACTTCCTGCACGCCGTAATGTTCCAGGACCCGCTCGTCGAGACCTTCGAACCGGCCGCAGATCAGCGTGACACCGTCGGCGCGGGCCAGGTTGCGGGCCATCTGCTGGTCGAAACGGCGGCCGCGCGGCGAGAGGTAGATCAGCGGGGCATTGCCCCGGCTGTCGGTCAGCGCCTGGTCGATCGCCGCGCCCATCACGTCGGGGCGCAGCACCATGCCGGCGCCGCCACCGGCGGGGGTGTCATCGACGTTGCGGTGCCTGCCGATGCCATGTTCGCGCAGGTCGATGGTGGAGAGCTGCCAGAGCCCGTCCTTC
This sequence comes from Pseudooceanicola sp. DL12, assembly GCF_056270665.1. Classification (NCBI taxonomy): domain Bacteria; kingdom Pseudomonadati; phylum Pseudomonadota; class Alphaproteobacteria; order Rhodobacterales; family Paracoccaceae; genus Pseudooceanicola; species Pseudooceanicola sp. DL12. The sequence goes on along the minus strand of NZ_CM149884.1, from coordinate 3,787,198 downwards.
AGCGCCTTGCCGGTCAGGCTCTCGCCCAGGATGCCGGGAAAGGCTTGGGGCAGGAGGGTGATCACCTGGGCCGCCCAGACCCCGGCCAGCCGTTCCGGCCCGTCCATCAGCGAGCGCGGTTTCGCGCTCAGCGTGATGCTCTTGCGTCCGTGTGATTTCAAAGCCATCGCATGTCCTTCCTGCGTCCTGGAACCGACGCTCAGGCGTCGCCGGGACCGGCGGCGGTTTTGCCCTGTCGCGCGGCGCTGATCAACGCCTGTTTGCGCTCGGTCAGCTCTTCCGGGGCCAGATCGGAGCGATTGAGCGCCAGGAGCCGGGCCTGGACGTCCTCCGGCAGGGAGCGGTTGGCCCGGGGCACGGGGCCGACCTTGCGGCGCAAGGTCCAGGGCACAGCCGCGAACCGCAGCAGCGGCGACAACGGGCCGTGGGCCATGATCGTGGTGCGCTCCAACGGGCGGACATGGACGCGGGCTCCGGGCACCGCCGGAGCCACGCGGCCGGCAATGGCGGCAAGGTTGGCGTGGGGCGCCTGCCAGACGCGGTAGCTCTCGTAATCCTCGGTGATGCGGGTGACGCGCAGGTGCTGGTTGTAGCAGCTGCGCATCCAGGGCTTGGCCGCGCGGGTGGAGAAATAGAGCACCGTGTCGATCGGCCGGTCCCAGGCCTCGCGGGCGGTGTCGACCATGGCGCGCATGAGCGCGCCCACGGCGGGATAGCCGAGGCGCTGATGCCGGCCGGGGATCAGCCCGGCGAGATCCTCGCAGGAGACCAAAAGCGGGCGCGGATCTGCGGGATCGAGGCTCTCGAAGAGGCGCGCCACCTCGTAGGCGAAGAGCGTCAGCTCGAGCGCGCCGGGAGCAAAGGCATAGTCGCGCGCGGTGCGGCAGACATCGGGCATGTCGTCCTTGATCAGAACCCGCAGGGCCGGCGCGAGGGCCTCGCGGCCCTGGTCCAGCATCTTCTGCACCGAGGAAGTGCCGGTCTTGTGGAAGCCCGCGTGGATGATCAGCCGCGGCGCCATGTCAGCGGCGCGTCATCTCAGAACAGGCCTTCGGGCGGATCGGCGACGATGCGCCCGGCTTCGATGTCGACGGTGGGCACGGCCTCGCGGGTGAAGGGCAGCAGCACCGTGGCCGACCCGCCGGGCACAATGATTTCCAGCAGGTCGCCGGCGCCGTGGTCCATCACCGCCTTGACGCGGCCGAGCTCGGTGCCGCCGGTATCGACCACGGTCAGGCCGATCAGGTCGGCATGGTAGAACTCGTCGTCGGGAAGGGCAGGCAGGCGGTCGCGCGGCGCATAGAGGCGCAGGCCCTTGATGGCGTCGGCCTCCTCCTTGGTCTCGATCCCGCCGAGGCGGGCGGCGAAGCCGTTCTTGATGGCCCGGGTCAGGGTGATGGAAAAGCTCCGCGTGCCGCTCTCGTCGGTCAGCGGGGAATAATCGGCAATCGCCTCGGGATCGGCGCAGAAGCTCTTGAGTCGCACCTCGCCACGCACGCCGAAGGCGCCGGCCACGGCACCCACACAGACATTTTCCGTCACTCTGGCTTTGTCGTTCACCTGGGTCACTTCCCTCGAAAAGGGCCTGAAAGAAGGCCTGGATTGCGGGCCGTGCCTGTGGCTTGGCCCCGTTGCGAAACGGCCCCCCGCACCGGATATGGTGCGGGGGGCCAGATCATCTTACTCGTCGCAGAGCACATCGGCCAGCAGCGCGGCCTGCCCGATGCATTCCTGCCGTTGCCGTTCATGCTGATAGGCCATGCCCGCGATGAAGGCTACGGCCAGCAGCAGGATCAGCCGGAACGGACGAAAGAGCATTCGGCGCGACCTTTCCGATCAGCCGGGCCCGCGCCACCAGCCCGCGAGCGGTGGCGCGGGGCACCGGGAGACGATTACTCGGCGGAAGCTTCTTCCGCAGCTTCGGCGGCTTTTGCTGCCTTGGCTTCAGCACGTTCCTGAGCGGCCTTGCCCGGGGTGCCCTTCTTGGGGTTGGCGCGCTCTTTCTTGTCGATCACGCCGGCGGTTTCGAGGAAGCGCGACACGCGGTCGGTCGGCTGGGCGCCCTTCTCGATCCAGTACTTCACGCGCTCGATGTCGATCTTCACGCGCTCTTCGCTGTCCTTGGGCAGGAGGGGGTTGTAGGTGCCCAGCTTCTCGATGAAGCGGCCGTCGCGGGGCATGCGCGAGTCAGCGGCGACGATACGGTAGAAGGGGCGCTTCTTGGAACCACCACGGGCGAGACGGATTTTCATGGCCATTGTTGAGATCTCCTTTGAATGGCGTTGGTTCGGCGGCTTTGCCGCCAGGCAGTCGAGGTGAGGGGGGCGGTGGCCGCTGGCCCCTCAGGATTGGTGTTGCCGGTGATGCCGGATCACCTCCTGAATGATGAAATTCAGGAATTTCTTGGCGAAAGCGGGGTCGAGGTCGGCCTCTTTCGCAAGCTCTTCGAGGCGCGCGATCTGCATCTCTTCACGCGCGGGATCGGACGGGGGCAGGTCGTGTTCGGCCTTCAGCTTGCCCACGGCCTGAGTATGTTTGAAACGCTCGCCCAGGGTGTAGACGAGGATGGCATCGAGGCGGTCGATGCTCTGGCGGTGCTCTTTCAGCACCTCTGCTGCGCGCGCGACGGCGTCTTTGGTCACGTGGTCAGTCAAGGGCGTATCCTTTCGGGCGGAACAGCGGATCCTGATAGGAGCGGATCTCCATTTCGATACCGTCGGCAATCTGGCCGCCCTTGAGGACGGCAGGCGAGGGATGGCGATAGCAGACGTCGTTGCCATCGACAGACTTGGCCTCGGGGTCCTTCACCGCGCCGAGGCGCTCGGCCAGGCGGATCGAGTCCAGGTTCTTGGGGTCGACATAGGAGACAGCGCCCTCCCAGCCGAGTTCGTCGTAGAAATAGGCCCGCGCGGCATGGGTCGCCTCGAGCGCATAGCCGCGTCCGGCGGTCTCGGGCCAGATGATCCAGGCGAGCTCGGCCTCGGGCCATTGCGCGGGTTTCCAGCCGCCGGCCATGCCGAGGGGCTTGTCGGTTTCCTTGTCGTGCATCATCCACATGCCGTAGCCGCGGATCTGCCAGTGACCGATCTCTGCCGCGTAGAGCATCCAGGTCTCGTAGGGCGAGAGCGGGCCGCCCATGAAGCGGGAGCGGTAGGAGCTGAAGGTGGCGCGGAAATCCGGGTAATCCTGCGGCTCCGGGCCACGCAGGACAAGACGGTCGGTTTCCAGCACGGGGATATCGCCGGGTTGCATCATCGCCATCACGCGACCTCCCTCACGGAAGGATGCCGGTAGACCAGGCAGGGCTTGCCCAGCAGTTCGCCTTCACGCTCGACCACGGCGCCGAGCCGTTCGGCCAGGGCGCGCGAGCGGGTGTTGTCGGCGTCGATCAGGCTGATCAGGCGATCGAGGTCGAAGGTGTCGGCTGCATAGGCACGGATCACCGTGGCGGCCTCCTGGGCAAAGCCCTTGCCCTCGGCGCCGGCAAAGAGATGCCAGCCGAGTTCCGGCTCGGGCCATTCGACGTGATTGATCACGCCGATGCGGCCAACCGGCTGACCCGAGGCCTTTTCCTCAAGCGTCCAGAAGCCGTAGCCATGCCAGACCCAGTGACCGATCATCGAGGTGAGACTGCGCCAGATATCAAAATCGCGGTCTGCGGGGCCGCCGATGAAACGGGTGCGCTCGGGATCCATGGAGAAGGCGCGCAGGGCGTCCCAGTCGCTGGCCAGCGGGCCGCGCAGCACTAGCCGCTCTGTTTCCAGGCGGGGCACGGGGATCGAGAAATGGGACGCGGCGGGCTGCTTCATGCGTAGGCCTCCGCACCGCCGTTGATCAGCGCGTCGGGGCCGGGATGGCGGTAGACATGCAGCAGGCCGAAGCGCGGATGCTGGTAGTCGCTGTCGTGGTGGGCACCAAGGCGGGTGGCAACCTGGGCCGAGCCGGTGTTTTCCGGCGCGACGAGACTGATCGCGGTGCTCCAGCCCAGCACATCGTAGGCATAGGCGCGGGCGGTCGCGGCGGCCTCGGTGGCGTAGCCGCGGCCCTCGAAGCCGTTCATCAGGTCCCAGCCGATTTCCGGCTCGGGCCAGCCTTCGGGGTTCCAGAGGCCGACCATGCCGGCAGTGTCGCCGGTTTCGGTGACGTCGACCATCCAGCGGCCATAGCCGCAGAGCGCCCAGTGGCCGATCTCGGTGGCCAGCTGGCGCCAGGATTGCTCGCGCGTCATCGGGCCGCCGACGAATTTCGACCGGTCCGAGGCATAGAAGGCGGCAAGCGCATCGACATCCCGGGCGCCGGGGGCGCGCAGGGTGAGGCGCTCGCTGGTGAGGGTGGGGATGGAGAAGGACGTGGTCATTCGATCCCCTCCAGCAGCTTGCGGCCCTGGGCGGTACGGGGCACGTGGCGCCAGATCCGCAGATCGCCGGTCATGTGGTGATAGAACATGCCCTCGGCACGCGCGCCGAGACGCTCGACCATGGCGATGGAGCGGTCGTTGCCGGGATCGACGAGGCTGATGCAGGAGGCCCAGCCCTTTTCCTGGAAGAGCCAGTCGAGCACGCAGCGCGCGGCCTCGGTGGCCACGCCCTTGCCCTCGGCGCCGTCGAGCAGCTGCCAGGAGAGCTCGGGCTCGGGCCAGCCCTTGGGGAACCATGGGCCGACGAGACCGCAGTTCAGGCCGGTTTCCTTCTCGATTACGGCGAAATGGCCATAGCCGCGCAGGTGCCAGTGGCCGATGATCGTGGCGATCGACCACCATGCGGCTTCCTCGTCGGGGTGCTGATCCACGAAGGGACGGGCGCCCGGCATCAGGTAGGCGGCCACGGCGTCGAATTCCGGCGCGGCAGGGCAGATCAGTTTCAGGCGCGCGGTTTCCAGCACCGGGTAGATGGGGGAGGAGGGCATCATGCGCCTGCCTCCTGCCCGGCGGTGGCATGACGGGGCCATGCCGCAGCCGCTCCGGCGCGGAGCGCCGGCTGCAGCCCGGAGGCGGGCTGATGCGGGATATGCGACATGGTGAAGGTCATCCTGAGGTTACTTCTTCTTGCCGAAGCCGGAGAGGCCGGGGGGCAGGGCGCCGCCGCCAAGACCCGGAAGGCCGGGCATGCCGCCCTTGCCGCCCATGGCCTTTGCGGCCTCTTCGAGGGCTTTCGGATCCATCTGCGAGGGGTCCATGCCGCCGGGCATGCCGCCCTTGCCGAACATGCCCTTCATGGCCTGTTTCATCATGCCGCCTTTGCCCATCTTGCCCATCTTCTTCATCATGTCGGACATCTGACGGTGCATCTTCAGCAGCTTGTTGAGGTCGGAGACCTCCATGCCGGCACCGGCGGCGATGCGCTTCTTGCGCGAGGCCTGCAGCAGCTGGGGATTGGCGCGCTCGCGCTTGGTCATCGACTGGATCAGGGCGATCTGGCGGGCGATGATCTTGTCGTCAAAGCCCGCGTCCTGCACCTGCTTGGCCATCTTGCCCATGCCGGGCATCATGCCCATGACGCTTTCCATGCCGCCCATCTTCTGCATCTGCTCGAGCTGCATCTTGAGGTCGTTCATGTTGAACTGACCCTTCTGGAAGCGCTTCATCATGCGCTCGGCCTGTTCGGCCTCGAGCGTCTGTTGCGCCTTTTCGACCAGGGCCACGATGTCGCCCATGCCGAGGATCCGGCCGGCGATCCGCTCGGGCTCGAAGGTCTCGATGGCGTCCATCTTCTCGCCGAGGCCGACGAAGCGGATCGGCTTGCCGGTGACGGCACGCATCGAGAGCGCGGCACCACCACGGCCGTCGCCGTCCATCCGGGTGAGGACCACGCCGGAGACGCCGATCTTGTCGTCGAACTCGGTGGCGACGTTGACGGCGTCCTGGCCGGTCAGCCCGTCGACCACGAGCAGCGTTTCGCGCGGGTTGACCACGTCGCGGACATCGGCGGCCTGCTGGATCAGTTCCTGATCGATGTGCAGGCGGCCGGCGGTATCGAGCATGTAGACGTCGTAGCCGCCGAGGCTGGCCTGGGTCTTGGCGCGCCTGGCGATCGAGACGGGATCCTCGCCCTTGACGATGGGCAGGGTATCGACGCCGATCTGGGTGCCGAGGATCGCGAGCTGTTCCATGGCGGCGGGGCGGTTGACGTCGAGCGAGGCCATCAGGACCTTCTTGCCGTCACGTTCCTTCATCCGCTTGGCAAGCTTTGCGGTGGTGGTGGTCTTGCCCGAGCCCTGCAGGCCGACCATCAGGATCGGCGCGGGCGGGTTGTCGATCTTGAGCTTGCCCGGGTCCTCGGAGCCGGTCAGCACGCCGATGAGCTCGTCATGGACGATCTTGACGACCTGCTGGCCCGGGGTGACCGACTTGGTGACCGCGGCGCCTGTGGCCTTGCTTGTGACCGCCGTGATGAAGTCGCGGGCCACGGGCAGCGAGACGTCGGCCTCGAGCAGGGCCACGCGCACTTCGCGGAGGGCGGTTTTCACGTCCTCTTCGGTAAGCGACCCCTGCTTGGTCAGGCGGTCGAAGACGCCGGAGAGGCGTTCGGATAGATTTTCAAACATGCCCCGGCCCTCCTTCAGGCCTCTGACTGACTGCGTTAACCCCCATTTGGGCGAGGGCGGTTCAAAGCTCAACCTCTGATCCGGGGAAAGGGACAAAGCCCAAGCGCACCAGTGGGCGCAACGCGCTGACTGGTGGCGATCCCCGCAAAGGCGATGGGACCGGAATCATGGCAGACTCCGGGAATTGACTTGGCGTTTAGGCGCATGGGCGTGGAGAGTCAAGCATTGCAGGGCTTTCTTTGCCTTTCCGGACCGCGGGGATACGGCCCGGAGCGCCCTGTGGCATTGGGCGAACCGGCGCCGACGGGGTCTTCCGCGGGGATGAACATAACAGCTATGTCCGCCATCCCTATTGCATCTGCGCACGAGAAGGGCATTGATGGCGGCAACAATGACTTGAATGCACAGGTTCGCCATGGACAATTGGGATGAGATCCGCACCGCCTACCAGGTAGCCCGTCTGGGCACCGTCTCTGGTGCGGCGGATGTTCTGGGCGTGCACCATGCGACGGTGATCCGTCACATCGATGCCCTGGAAAAGCGGCTGGGCGTGAAACTGTTCCAGCGTCACACCCGCGGCTATACCGCCACGGAGGCGGGGCAGGACCTGCTTCGGGTGGCGCAGGCCACCGACGACCAGTTCAGCCAGCTGTCGGCGCGTATCAAGGGGCGCGGCAACGAGGTTTCGGGCGAGCTCGTGGTGACCACGATCGGCGGGTTGAGCCAGCTGCTCGTGCCGCTGCTGGCCCAGTTCCAGGAAGCCTACCCGGATGTCATCCTGCGCTATCTGACCTCGGCGCGGCTGTTCCGGCTGGAATACGGCGAGGCGCATGTGGCAATCCGCGCCGGCAGCCCGCCGCAGCAGCCCGACAACGTCGTTCAGCCCTTCCTGCGCCTGAAGAGCGCGATCTATGGCAGCAAGGACTACATCGAGCGCCACGGCATGCCGAAGATCCCGGGCCGCATGGCCGGGCATCGCTTCGTGGGTGTGGATGACCCTGCAAGCCGGGCGCCCTTTGCCCAGTGGATGCGCGAGAACATTCCCGCGCACCAGGTGGTGTTCAAGTCCGGCGATCCGCGCGCCGTGCGTCAGGCCGTGCTGTCCGGCGTGGGCCTGGGCTTCCTCGGGACCTACGAGACCGAGGCGCATGACAACCTCGTCGAGGTGCATGAGCCGCTGGAAGACTGGGAGAGCCGGCTCTGGCTGGTCACGCACATGGACCTGCACCGGACGACCAAGGTGCAGGCCTTCCTGAACTTCCTGAAGGACAACACCGTGCACCTGCGAGACGAGACGATTTGAGCGGCTCGGACCAGGGGCGCCAGACATCCGGATTGGGCCTTGCGGGGCAGGGGCACCTGGCGATGCTGGTGTTTTCCTGCATCGTCGCGGGGTCCTTTCCGCTTGGGGCGATGGCGGTACGCCATGTGGACGCCGGTGCCCTGATCGCGGTGCGCTTCGTGCTGGCCGCGATCTGCGTGGGCGTGGCGGCGCAGGTCGGCGGCGGCGGGCTGAAGCGCGCGCATTTCCGGGCACCCTGGCGTTACCTGCTGCTGGGCGGCACCTTTGCCGTCTACTTCGTGACCATGTTCGAAGGTCTGCGCACGGCGTCTCCGGTGACTTCGGCCTCGATGTTCACGCTGGTGCCGGTGATGGCGGCGGGCTTTGGCTGGCTTCTGCTGCGCCAGCACACCAGCCGGCGCATGGCGCTTGCGCTGGCCATCGGCGCCTGCGGTGCGATCTGGGTCATCTTCGACGGGCGCCTCTCGGCGCTGCTGGGGTTTCACCTCGGGCCGGGCGAGAAGATCTACTTCGTGGGCTGCGTGGCCCATGCGATCTATGCCCCGCTGGTTCCCAAGCTGAACCGGGGCGAGCCGACGGTGGCCTTTACCTTCGGCACCCTGGTGGCCGGTGCGATCCTGCTGTGGATCTGGGCCTGGCCCGAGATCATCGCGACGGACTGGCTTGCCGTGCCGCCGGTGGTCTGGGTGACGCTGGTCTATACCGCGCTGGGTGCCACGGCCATCACCGGGGTGCTGCTGCAGTACGCCTCGTTCCGCCTGCCGGCGGCCAAGGTGATGGCCTATACCTATCTGACGCCGAGCTGGGTGATCCTGTGGACAGTGGCGCTGGGCGGGCCGATGCCCGCGCCGATGGTCCTGGTCGGCGTGGCCATGACAATCGTGGCGCTGCTGCTGCTTCTGAAGGACTAGACGTCCTCTTCCGCGATGCCGGCGTTCAGCTCGCTTTCGAGGAAGCGCTCGAAGGCATCCAGGTTGACGGCCTCGAACTGACCGAAGCCCTGCATCCAGATCGAGGCTTCGCGCAGGGCGTCGGGTTCCAGCTTGCACCATTTGACCCGGCCACGCTTTTCCTGCGTGATCAGCCCGGCGTTTGCCAGGATCACGAGATGTTTGGAAATCGCAGCCAGGGACATGTCGAAGGGCTCGGCGACGTCGGAAACCGCCATGTCATCCTCTAGCAGCATCGCCAGGATCGCGCGTCGCGTGGGGTCGCTGAGCGCGGCAAAGACCATGTCGAGAGGGGAGTGGGCGGGCGATGTCATGGCTGCCAGATAGGGCGCGGCCGGCCGAAACGTCAATAACAACGCTTAACCACGCGGTTGAACCTGAGCGGCAAGCAAGGGCTGTCAGGGGCGCGGAAATGGTTACTCAACCGGATGGTTGAGAATGCCTTTTGCCCGCAAACGACCGGATGCAGGCGCCGGATGGATGAATTTACAGCGAATTCCAAGGCAGATTTTCATGCGATTACAGTTAGTTGGTGTACGCCTCACGCGTCGGTGATCCAACTTGACTCATGTGGCCCTCGTGCTTAGCAAGGCATCAACCAAAGTGGGGACGTCTTCTTTCATGAGTGAACCCGACCACCGGGAAAAAATGGCCGATCTCGAGGCCAGGATTGCCGCGGTCAAGGGTGCGCCGAAGGAAGAGAAATCCCACGGACAGGATCATTATTCGGCGGCCCAGGTGGGTTGGCGCATGGTGACGGAACTCGTTGCCGGTCTTCTGATCGGTTTCGGCATCGGATTTGGGCTCGACTGGCTTGTCGGTACGGCGCCCCTGATGATGATCGTGTTCACCATACTTGGCTTCGTGGCCGGGATCAAAACCATGATCCGGTCCGCCCAGGAGCTGCAGACGGACAATACCGGCGAAAAATCTGCCGGGGATGAAACGAGGGATTGAAATGGCGAACGACGTTCAGACCAGTGGCGGTGGTGCACGGAAGATCATCTTCCTCGCGGTCGTGATTGTGCTCCTCGGGCTTGGTTTCTTCGTGGAACAGACCGCCGAGATGACGTTCCACCCGATGCAGCAGTTCGAGGTTCGTCCGCTCTTCGGTCACGGTGACGTTCACTGGTACACGATCACCAACGCCACGCTCTGGATGGCCGTCTGTGTTGTCGTGATCATGGCGCTGATGGTTCTGGGGACCTCTGGCCGAAAGACGATCCCGTCGCGGATCCAGTCGGTGGCCGAAATGGCCTATGGCTTTGTCTACAAGATGGTCGAGGACGTGGCCGGCAAGGAAGCCATCCGTTACTTCCCCTACATCTTCACGCTCTTCATGTTCATCGTGATGGCCAACGTTCTGGGCCTGGTGCCGATGGCCTTCACGCCGACGTCGCACTTTGCCGTGACGATCGTACTGGCGCTGGCGGTCTTCCTGACCGTGACGATCCTGGGCTTCGTGCTGCACGGCACGCACTTCCTCGGCCTCTTCTGGGTTTCCTCGGCGCCGCTCGCCGTGCGCCCGCTGCTGGCCCTGATCGAGGTGATTTCCTACTTCGTGCGCCCCGTCAGCCACTCCATTCGTCTTGCGGGCAACATGATGGCCGGCCACGCCGTGATCAAGGTGTTCGCAGGCTTTGCCGCACTGGCTGCCGTCAGCCCCGTGTCGATCATCGCGATCACCGGCATGTACGGCCTGGAGCTGCTCGTTGCCTTCATCCAGGCCTATGTCTTCACGATCCTGACCTGCGTGTACCTGAAAGACGCGCTGCATCCGGCTCACTGAGAATTACGAACGTGCAGGGTGCGTGATCCTCACGCCCCTCCCGAACCAAACCTATCCAGCCAATTCCAACGTAAGGAGAATACACATGGAAGGCGATATCGCAGAAATGGGCAAGTACATCGGTGTCGGTCTGACTGCCATCGGTATGGGCGGCGCCGCCATGGGTGTGGGCACCGTTGCAGGCAACTTCCTGTCGGGCGCCCTGCGCAACCCGTCGGCAGCTGCATCGCAAACCGCCACGCTCTTCATCGGCATGGCCTTTGCAGAAGCACTGGGGATCTTCTCGTTCCTCGTCGCTCTGCTGCTGATGTTCGCCGTCTAAGGCTTTCGGAACAGATCCTTACGCGCGGGTGGGTCCAAGTGGCCCACCCGTGGTAAATTGACTAAAAGATCCAGTTCCCGGGAGACGCAAGATGGCGACCGAAACGCATGAAGCCGCAGGTCATGCTGCTGACGCCGCAGGGCACGCAGCGTCCGGTGGCATGCCGCAGCTCGATTTCACGACCTGGGGCAACCAGATTTTCTGGCTTATCGTCACGCTGGTCGTGATCTACCTGATCCTGTCCAAGATCGCGCTGCCCCGTGTGGGCTCCGTTCTGGCAGACCGGGCGGGAACGATCGCAAACGACATCGCCATGGCGGAAGAGCTGAAGCAGAAGGCCAAGGACGCGGAAGCGGCCTATGAAAAGGCTCTCGCCGATGCACGCGCCGAGGCACAGAACATTATCGCCGCCACCAAGGCCGAAAACCAGGCCAAGCTGGCAAAGGCGATAGCTCTGGCAGATGAGACCATCGCGGAGAAAGCGGCAGAGGGCGAAAAAGCCATTGCCGAGATCCGTGCAGGTGCCGCCGAAGCCGCGGAGATCGTGGCCAAGGACACGGCAGTGGAACTGATCGCTGCCCTGGGCTTCACCGCTCCGACCGAAGCGGTCGACAGCGCCGTCAGTGCACGGCTGAAAGGATGATCCAGATGCGCAAGATTGCCGCCCTGATCCCCGCCTTTGCCCTGACCGCAAGCCCGGCGTTCGCGGCCACCGTCGAGAACCCCAAGTTCTTCTCGCTGGCCAACTCGAACTTCATCGTCCTGATGGCCTTCCTGCTCTTCGTGGCAGTGATCGTCTATTTCCGGGTGCCCGCCATTCTGGCCGGCATGCTCGACAAGCGGGCCGCTGGTATCAAGTCCGAGCTGGACGAGGCCCGCGCCCTGCACGAGGACGCCAAGAGCCTTCTGGCAAGCTACGAGCGCAAGCAGAAGGAAGTGCAAGCGCAGGCTGACCGGATCGTCGAGACCGCCAAGGCCGAGGCCGCCGCAGCTGCCGAGCAGGCCGAAGCCGACCTCGCGACCTCGATTGAGCGCCGCGTGAAGCAGGCCGAAGAGCAGATCGCTACCGCCGAGAAGAACGCGGTGAAGGAAGTGCGTGATCGGGCGGCCTCCGTGGCCGTGGCCGCCGCGCGCGAAGTGATCGCCAAGCAAATGACCCCCGAGCAGGCCAACAGCCTGATCGATAGCTCCATCGACGACGTCAAGGCACGTCTGAACTGAGGCTGAACGGTCTTGAAGATAGAAAGGCCCGGTCGGAAACGGCCGGGCTTTCTCGTGTCCGGATGCCGCAACAGGCTCAGTCGCGCTGGCGTTCCTGGTCGAGACGCATCTGTGCGACCTCGTTGCGGCGCTCGGCGGCGCGCTGTGCCTGGTAGGCCGACAGCACGAAGTCCAGGTGATCCTCGACGGCGCGGCGGGCGCCGGTCGGATCGCGCCGCTGCAGGGCATCGTTGATCGCCGCATGCTGATCCAGAAGCATGTCCCGGGTGCCGGCGCGAATGAAAAGCATGTCGCGATTGTAGAACACGCCCTGCCGGAGAAGCTCGAACATCGAGCGGGTCATGTGGAGCAGCACGGTGTTGTGACTGGCCTCGAGAATGGCCATGTGAAACTCCGCATCGAGGCGGGCCTCGGTGGCGGTGTCGTTTGCCTCGTGGGCTCGGCGCATCTTGTCCATGACCGTGTCCACCAGAGCGATATCGGCATCCAGACCATCCCGGGCGGCGCGTTCGGCAGCCTGCCCTTCGAGGTCGCGGCGGAAGGAGAGGTAGTCGGTGACGGCTTCTTCGTGACGCTGGAACAGATCTACAAGAGCCGGCGAAAATGCCGAGCCGAGCACGTCTGCCACGTAGACGCCCGATCCCGCGCGGCTTTCCAGAAGGCCACGCTCCTGCAGGGTAGCGAGCGCTTCGCGCAGAGACGGGCGCGACACCGCCATCCGGTCTGCAAGCTCGCGTTCCGCGGGCAGGCGTTCTCCGGGGCGGAGGATGCCGCGCAGGATCAGAAGCTCTATCTGGCGGATAACCGCGTCGGCACGTTTTTCAGGCTGGATCGGATGAAAGGGCATGGTGGGATCGCTGCTCCGTCTGTGGTCAGAATTTATGACCACAGCGTGCCCGGAGCAAGCGCAGTGCACCGACAGGTCAGAATTCCACGCCGATCTGCGCCTTGATGCCCGACCGGAAGGGATGCTTGATCAGCTCCATCTCGGTGACCAGGTCTGCCACGTCGATCAGCGGCTCCTTGGCATTGCGGCCGGTGAGCACGACATGGGTCATCGGCGGCTTTTCTTCGGCGAGGAAAGTGATCACCTCGTCCAGGTCGATGTAGTCGTAACGCAGGGCGATGTTGATTTCGTCAAGCAGGACCATGCAGTTTGCGGGATCGCGGATCAGCTCCTTTGCCTTTTCCCAGGCGGCCTGGGCCATCTCCATGTCGCGCTCGCGGTCCTGGGTCTCCCAGGTGAAGCCCTCGCCCATGGTGTGGAAGGCACATTTATCGGAGAAATGTTCAAGGATCAGGTCACGCTCGCCAGTCGACATGCCGCCCTTGATGAACTGCACGACGGCACAGGGCATGTCGTGGGCGATGCAGCGGAAGATCATTCCGAAGGCCGCAGAGCTCTTGCCCTTGCCCTTGCCGGTATGGACGATGATCAGGCCCTTCTCATCGGTCTTCGTGGCCATGATCTTGTCGCGGGCGGCCTTTTTCTTGGCCATCTTGGCGGCGTGGCGGGCGCTGTCTTCGGTCATCAGGCTCTCTTCTCTCCCTAGTGGATCAGGGAGACAACATAGGGTGCAAGGATGGAGGTCAGCAAGGCATTCAGCGCCATGCCGATCCCCGCAAAGGCGCCGGCTGTGTTGTGCACCTGAAAGGCGCGGGCGGTACCGAGGCCGTGTGCGGCTACCCCGGCGGCGAAACCGCGTGCGCGCCAGTCCCAGACGCGGCAGCGGTTCAGCACGAAGGGGGCGATGATCGCACCGATGATCCCGGTGAGCAGCACCAGCGACGCGGTGAGCGTGGGCAGGCCTCCGATGGCCTCGGAGATGCCGATGGCGACAGGCGCGGTCACCGATTTCGGTGCGATGGAAATCAGCGTCTGACCGGTCATTCCGAAGGCCTTGGCCAGTAGCAGTGCGGAGACCATGGCGACGATGGAGCCAACGACGAGGGAGACGACCATCGGCAGCGCGCTGCGCTTGACCAGGTCGATGTTGGCATAGAGCGGCACGGCCAGACAGACGGTTGCAGGCCCCAGCAGGAAGTGCACGAACTGCGCGCCGTCGAAATAGGTCTGATAGTCGGTGCCGGTGGCGAGCAGGGCCAGGACCAGGAAGACAACGGCCAGCAGGAGCGGGTTGCAGAGCGGAAAACGGTGGGTCTTGAGGTAGATCCAGTCACCGAGGATGTAGGCGCCAAGGGTCAGCGTGAGCCAGATCAGCGGTTGCTGCTCGAGATAGCTCCAGATGTCGGTGAAGTTCATTGCACCGGCTCCTTGTCGCCGGTCCATTTCAGCATGAACTTGAAGGCAAGTGCGCTGGCGGCGATGGCGAGGCCCGTCGAGATCAGGAGGGTGATGAAGAGCTGCACGCCGGAGGTGCGCAGCAGGTCGAGGTACTGGATGATGCCTACCCCTGCAGGGACGAAGAGGAAGGACAGGTGCATCAGAAGGCCGTTCACGGTGCCCTGGATGGCCGCAAAGAGCGGCGGATAGAGCATCATCGAAACGGCCAGGAGCGCCATGCCCAGAACCGGGCCCGGCAGAGGCAGGCCAAAGGCGCGGGACGCGACCTCGCCCACGAGCTGATAGACGAGAATGATGAAAAGGTGGCGGATCATCTGAAACTCCTGGCTGGCAGGCCCTTGGGCTAACGCTGGGTCAGGAGAAAGAAAAGTGGCCGCCACCGGGATGCCGCCATGCAGAAAGCGAAAGCCGGCCGGGAAAAAGGGCCATGGCGCGGCAAGGTCCGTCCGCAGGCAACCGCCCTGCCGGCTTTTCCGCCCCTGCTGCCTATTCCGCGGGCAGGGGGGGGGGTGGCACGCAGGCTGCCCCGTGGCTGCCTCGCGGCTGCATCAGGCCGGGACGTCCCTTGCGAAGGTCAGCGAGGTGGGGCGCGAAAAGCCCGGATGGGCCGTGCGAGCCACCTCGCGAAAGCCGAGCGCGCGGAACGTTGCATGGTTTTCCTGAAGCTCGACCCGCGTCTGCAGGCGGATCTGTGGCAGGCCAAGCGCCCGGGCGCGGCCCTCCGCATGGGTCACCATGAGGCGCGCCAGGCCGCACCCCCGCTGCACACGGGCGGTCGCAAGTTTGCCGAGATAGAGGTGATCCGCGCGCGGCGTGAGTATCATGCAGGCAGCCGGGCCCGGCAGCACCCAGAGCTCGTTCTGTGCTGCCTCTTCCTTCAACGAGGCCGGCGTCATGCGGCCAAGGGACGACGGGGGATCAATCCGCCTTTCCATGTAGGCGAAACTCTCTGTCAGCAGGCGCAGGACGGGGCGCATGTCGTCTGCGGCAGAGAGGCGGATGGGTGTCATGGGGCCGGACTCGCCCGCAGCGCGGCGAGCCGGGCGGCCGCCGAGTTCGACTTTGGCTGCCACATTCCGCGGTCGATCGCTTCCTGCAGGCGGTCTGCAATCTCCTGCAGGGCCGGGGCGTTGTGACCGGCGATGAAGTCCCGGGTTTCGTCGTCTTCCAGGAAGGCATCGTAGCAGAGATCGAAATGATGCGGTTTCACGGCGCCAGTCGTGGCCGAGAAGGCAAATAGATAATCCACCGTCGCGGCGATCTCGAAGGCGCCCTTGTAGCCGTGCCTCTTGACGCCGTCGATCCACTTGGGGTTCACGACGCGCGAGCGCATGACGCGGCTGATCTCCTCTTCGAGGGTGCGGATGACCGGGCGCTCGGGGCGGGAATGGTCGTTGTGATAGAGCGGTACGTCGGCGCCGCGCAGGCTGGCCACCGCGGCGGCGGCCCCTCCCTCGAACTGGTAGTAGTCGTCGCTGTCGAGAATGTCGTGTTCGCGGTTGTCCTGATTCTGGACGATGGCCTCTGTCTGGGCCAGGCGCGCGCGCATGCCTTCGGTGTCACGGGTGCCCTCGTCCCGGGCGCCATAGCTGTAGCTGCCCCATTGCAGGTAGGCCTCGGCAAGATCGGCGCGGTCGTTCCAGAGGCGTTCGTCAATCATCGCCTGAAGGCCGGCGCCATAGGCGCCCGGCTTCGAGCCATAGACACGGGCCTGGGCCTCTCCGGCGCGCATGCGGGCCGCGGCGGGGTTCATCTCTGCGGGTTCGTCGAGCGCCTGGACCGCACGTGCCGCGCTGTCGAAAAGGTCGATCAGTTGCGGGAAGGCATCGCGGAAAAAGCCGGAGATCCGCAGGGTCACGTCGACACGGGGGCGGTCGAGGGTGGACAGCGGCAGGATCTCGAAGCCGGTGACACGGCGATTGGCGTTGTCCCATTGCGGTTTCACGCCCATGAGGGCCAGCGCCTGGGCGATGTCGTCGCCGCCGGTGCGCATGTTTGCGGTGCCCCAGGCCGTCAGCAGCATCGTGCGGGGCCAGTCGCCCTGATCCTGCAGGTGACGCTCGATCAGCAGGTTCGCGCTTTTCCAGCCAAGCGCCCAGGCGGTCGGTGTCGGCACAGCGCGACTGTCGACGCTGTAGAAGTTGCGGCCGGTGGGCAGGGTGTCGAGGCGTCCGCGGGTGGGCGCACCGGACGGTGCCGGCGCGAGGAAACGCCCGGAGAGCGCGGTGAGCAGCCCCGCCTCCTCGTCCGGCCCGCAGGCGGCCAGCGTCGGCGCGATATCGGTGGCGATGCGATCCAGGACTGCGGTGCTCGCCGGGCCGGGCGCCTTGGCGCCGGACGGTGCGAGACTGGCCTCGATGAGGGTTGCGGCAAGCAGCTCCAGCCGCTCGACAGTGTCGCCGTTGCTGCGCCAGCGGGCATCGGTGACGGCACCGAGGGGCGCAGGACGGGGGCCAGTCCAGGGGGCGGCCATGTCGCAGTCGAGCGGGTCGAAGCCGAGTTCGAAATCTGCCGCAAGGGCGCGGGGCAGGGAGGCGTCGCCGCCTTGGCCTTTGCCGCGCGGAATGCGGGTCAGCGCCTGAAGGAGGTCGCGAAAGAGCCTGCCCTCGGGGGTTTGGCCGAAGATGTGCAATCCATCGCGGATCTGCGCCTCCTTCAGGTCGCAGAGCCAGGCATCGAGCTTGGCCAGGTCGGTCTCTTCCTCGCCGGTAAAGCCCGCGTCCTTGTCGACGCCGGTGACGGAGGTCAGCGAGAGGATCTCCCGGCGCAGGTAGTCGATCCGCCGGGGGTCGACACCGGCCGCTTCGTAATACTCGTCCACGAGCGCTTCGAGATCCCGCAGCGGGCCATAGCTCTCGGCGCGGGTAAGGGGCGGCGTCAGATGATCGACGATGACCGCCTGGGCCCGGCGCTTGGCCTGGGTGCCCTCTCCGGGGTCGTTGACGATGAACGGATAGACATGGGGCATCGGGCCCATGACCGCCTCGGGGAAACACTCCTGAGACAGGGCAATGGCCTTGCCGGGCAGCCATTCGAGGTTGCCGTGCTTGCCCATGTGCACGAGTGCCTGGGCGCCGAATTCCTCTCGCAGCCAGATGTAGAAGGCCAGGTAATTGTGCGGCGGTGGCAGATCCGGTGCGTGGTAGGTCTCGGTCGGGTCGATGTTGTAGCCGCGGGCGGGCTGGATGCCGACGACGACATTCCCGTGGCGCAGCACGGACAGCTTGAAGCCCGTTTCGTCGGTACCCTGAGGCGGGAGCGCTGCGGAAAGGATGAAGGGATCGGCCTCGGGCGGCCCCCAGCGGTCAATGACCTTCTGGCGGGTGGCTTCGGGCAGACGGTCGAAATGCCTGCGGTAGGTCGAAAGGGGCAGGGTGACGCCGCCATCCTTTGCCGCGCGATCGGTCAGCCAGTTGGTGGGGCCGGCGAGTATTGCCTGCATCAGGGTGTCGCTGTCGGCAGGCACTGCCTCCACGCTGTAACCTGCCCCCTGCAGCAGGTTGAGGGCATGAACCGTGGCAGCCGGAGTGTCGAGCCCCACGCCATTGGCCAGGCGGCCGTCCTTGTTCGGGTAATTGGCCAGGATCAGGGCAACCTTGCGATCCGCAGCAGCGGTGGCCCGCAACCGGCACCAGTTTGCGGCGAGGCTTGCCACGAAGCGGATGCGGTCGGCGCGCGGCCGGTAAGTCGCGATGGCGCATTGCGTGGCGCTGTCGAAATGGCTCTCGCCCTTGAAGCTGACGGCGCGCGTCAGGATGCGTCCATCGACCTCCGGCAGGGCCACGTTCATCGCGATGTCGCGACCGGAGAGGCCGGTGAGCCCGTCCGACCAGGCCTCCTGCGAGGAGGAGGCAAGGACAACCTGGAAGACCGGCGCCTGGTTTGCGGAGGGCTGGGTAAAGGGGTTCTGGTCGCCGCTGTCGCCATGGGGCGAGCCGGTGGCAAAGGCGGTGCAGTTCAGGATCGCCTGCGGGGCGGTTTCGGCGAAGAGCCCGTCGAGCGTAGCGGCGGAAACCGGATCCTTGAGCGAGGCTACGAAAACCGGCAGCGGGTTCAGGCCCCGCCCGCGCAGGGCGTGGACCAGCCCGTCGATGGGGGCAAGGCCTGCGCCCTGAACCAGAGCGCGGTAGAAGACCAGCGGAACCGTCGGCGCCTCTGCCTGCCAATGGGCGCGGAGCGTATCGAGGCTCGGGGCCGTTTCTCCGGGCCAGTAGAGGCCGGCGCGCAGGAGCGGCGCCGCCGGGGCGGGCTTTTCCGCTTCGTCCAGCAGGGCGCGGCAATAGGTGAGAAAACCAGCGGCATTGGCGGGGCCGCCCTCGACGAGATAGGCCCATAGCGCGTCGTAATCGGCGTCGGGCAGGGTCGAGAGGCTGCGCAGCTCGGGATCGGGTTTGTCGTCGCCGGGCAGGGCGGCAAAGGGGACGCCGGCCTCGTGCAGCCGGGCCGAGAATTGTTCCATGCCATAGCGCCAGTAGCCGGTTCCGCCGAGTACCCGCACAACCACCAGTTTCGATGCTGTGGCGCATTGATCGAGGTAGAGGTCGACCGACATCGGGTGCGTCAGGTCTGTCAGCCGGGCCAGGCGCAGGGATGGCGCGTCGGAAAGGGCCGCACGCGCCTGCGACAGGGCCGCCAGCTCGGTATCGGCGGCAGATATCACCACCAGGTCGGCAGGGGTCTGCTGCAGGTCGACGGCCTCGTTGCCATCATCGATGCGGCCGGGGGTGGCGGCGAGAAGGTGCATGGGACCTCTGAAGTGTCGAGCCACCGGAGGTGGACCACGGCGGGAGCCTCCGGCGGCAGTATTGGGGGCCAGATGACGGGGAGGCCGAAGAGCGCCGGCCCCTGCAGTGCTATCCGGCGGAAAGTGCCTTGGTCATGAAGACCGAGACGCCGTTGTCCTCGTAGTTGCCGAAGACGCCACAGCGGCTGAAGCCGTGGCGTTCGTAGAGCCGGCAGGCGGCAGCCAGGGCATCGCCAGTTTCGAGCTTGAGCTCGGAGAGACCTTCCTCGATGGCCTGGTCCTCGATCCGGCGGAGGAGGGCGGCGCCGATGCCGCGGCCGCGGGCGACTTCGTCGGTGAAGAAGCTCTTTACTTCGCCGTAGCCGTCCTTGACCTGAAGCGCGCCACAGCCCAGCACATCGCGGCCGATGCGCGCCGTGAAGAAGCGGATGTCGTCACGGGCCAGTTCGTCATGGCTGAGGAAATTGTTTTCCTCTGGCTTGTAGAGCGCACGCATCAACGCCTGTGACGCGTCGAGGAGCCTGACCGCGTCGGGCGCGGTCGGTGTCGTGCTCTCGACGATGATCATGCGGCGAGTGCCTTTTCGATGGCGGCACGATCAAGACCGGCCTGGCCGATGACGACAAGGCGGGTTTCACGGGTACCGCTGCCGAAGGGCTGATCGAAGTAGCTGTCGATGCGGGGGCCCACAGCCTGGATCGTCAGGCGCATGGGCTTGCCGGTGACCGCTGCAAACCCCTTGAGACGCAGGATGTCATGGGCGCGGATCACCTCGGTGACCTTTGCCGAGAAGGCCTTTGGATCGGTGATCTCGGGCAGGGTCACGACGAAGCTCTCGAAATCATCGTGGTCGTGGTGATGATGGTCGTGATCGTCGTCCTCATCGTGATCGTCGTCGTGATCGTGGTGGTGATGATGGTGCACCTCGTGGCGGCCTTCCATGTCACCCTCGGCGCCGATCCCCATGCCGAGCAGCACATCGACGGGCAGGGCGCCCATGGAGGAGGAGACCAGTTGCACGGAGGGGCGTGCGCCGGATTTCAGCGCGTCCATGGTGGAGGCGAGTTCGGCCGAGGAAAGCAGGTCAGACTTGTTCACCACGATCATGTCGGCACAGGCCAGCTGATCCTCGAAGAGTTCGGCGAGCGGCGTTTCGTGGTCGATGCTGTCATCTGCGGCTCGCGCGCGGGCCACGGCGGCCTCGTCGGCTGCAAACCGGCCCTCGGTCACGGCCTTGCCGTCCACCACGGTAACGACACCGTCCACGGTGACCTTGGTCGAGATGCCCGGCCAGTTGAACGCGCGGATAAGGGGCTGGGGCAGGGCAAGCCCGGAGGTCTCGATGACGATGTGATCGGGCTTGTCCGGGCGGGCCAGCAACGCCTCCATCGTCGGCACGAAGTCTTCGGCCACGGTGCAGCAGATGCAGCCGTTCGAAAGCTCCACGATGTCCTCTTCCTTGCAGGCCGCGTCGCCGCAGCCGCGCAGGATGTCACCATCCACGCCAAGGTCGCCGAATTCGTTGATGATCAACGCGATGCGCTTGCCCTCGGCGTTGGACAGCATGTGGCGGATCAGGGTTGTCTTGCCGGCGCCGAGGAAGCCGGTGATGACGGTCGCGGGGATCTTAGCGGGCATGGGAAGCTCCGGGAAACGTGTACGAAAATGCAAAGCGGCGCCGGAGGGCTGGCCCCCGGCGCGCGCAGGTTCGGATCAGGCGGAGCTTATGCGCCGTTGAAGAGCCGCGGCGTGGTCAGGCCGGATTTCGACAGCCCGTTCAGCGACTTGGCGCCGGCAAGTACGGCGAGGTCGATCAGCGGCTCGATCAGGACGACGGCCATGTAGGCGGCACCGAAGGTGGCAACAGAAGCCACGTTTGCAGCGCCGAAGCCCTGGCCGTAGAGTGCCCAGAAGGCCACCCATGCGACGACGCCACCCTGATAGGTGACCGAGAGGGCCAGCGCATCGCGGTACCGGATGTCGACATAGGGGGTGTCGGGCTTGATCATGCGGTTGGCCACGGCCTGAAGCGCGAAGAGCGGCACCAAGAGCGTGGTCACGTTCGCGGCGTATTGCGGCAGGTCGAAGGGAGCGAAGAAGAGCCCCTGGATCAGCAGGCCGAGTGCGAGGCCGAAGGCAGCCGGCGCGGCGCCGAAGAGCAGGAAGAGGGTCGAGCCGAGGATCAGGTGCACTTCGGATACGCCAACGGGCTGGTGCGGCAGGATCTGGAAGAAGCTGAAGACGGCAGCCGTGGACATCGCGGTGCGCGCGGCCAGGGAGGCAAGTCCCTTTTCACGGGCGGCATCCAGGGCCAGCTTGACGGTATAGGCGCCTGCGCCTGCCGCGGTGGCATAGGCGAAAAGCATCTTGGCGGGGCTCACGAGCCCGGGTTCGATATGCATGTTCTGTACTCCGTAGCCGTCAACCCCGACGGCATGCATGGGTTTCTCGATGCAGGGCCGGTCTCCTGGCTGGCGGCTCTGGCGCAGGTGCGGCCTTCCCGGGGATCCCAGTGGCATCGAAGCACCTGCTTGCCGCGTCACAGTCGCGGGGGCGGCTGCGGCTGACGGGCCCCTGATTGGGTCACCCGGTCCGCATTCCCGTTTCACCCCCGGGCGCTTTGCGCCCATGCGGGGGAACCTTGCATCCTCTATCACTGCCGTTGCCGCGGGGGCGGCGTCAAGCCGTTTTCGGCAAGAAGGGCGGCGGCATGGCATTTCCAGACCGGCGAAAAGACGCGGGTTTGCGCAATATCTTGGGGATAACTTTCGGTCTTGCCCCAGATGCAGTTGAGACTTCGTTGACTCGCAGCTCTTCGCTCCTCACTCTGTCCCGACAGGCTGAATCACGCGAAGGCGAGCGAAACGTGCATTTTTCCAGGCTCAGACTGACCGGCTTCAAGAGTTTCGTCGACCCGACGGACCTGATCATCAATGCCGGGCTGACCGGCGTTGTCGGGCCGAACGGCTGTGGCAAGTCGAACCTGCTGGAAGCGCTGCGCTGGGTCATGGGCGAAAACCGCCCGACGGCCATGCGCGGCGGCGGCATGGAGGACGTGATCTTTGCCGGGGCGTCGTCGCGCCCGGCCCGGAATTTCGCCGAGGTCAGCCTGCATATCGACAACAGCGATCGCGTGGCGCCCGCAGGATTCAACGACGAGGACCAGATCGAGATCGTGCGCCGCATCACCCGCGACGTCGGCAGTGCCTACAAGGCAAATGCCAAGGACGTGCGGGCCCGCGACGTTCAGATGCTCTTTGCCGATGCCTCGACCGGGGCGCATTCTCCGGCCTTGGTCCGGCAGGGGCAGATCAGCGAGCTGATCAACGCCAAGCCCAAGAATCGACGCCGGATCCTGGAAGAAGCTGCAGGTATTTCGGGACTTTACCAGAGGCGCCACGAGGCCGAGCTGAAGCTGAAGGGTGCCGAGCAGAACCTGACCCGGGTCGATGACGTGGTCGAGCAGCTGGCCCAGCAGCTGGCCACGCTGGACCGTCAGGCGCGGCAGGCCGCCCGGTACCGCGCGATCGGCACGGAGCTTCGGCAGGCCGAGGGGCTCTTGCTCTATCGGCGCTGGCGCGAGGCGGACGAGGCACGGAATGCCGCGCTGGCGCAGTTGCGCGAACGATCGACGGCGGCCTCGCAGGCCGAGCGCACGGCACGGGACGCCGAGGCGCTGAGGGCCAGGCTGGAAGAGGAACTGCCGCCGAAACGCGAGGAAGAGGCGATTGCCGCGGCGGTTTTGCAGCGTCTGGTCGTGCAGCGCGATGCCATGGCAGATGAACAGGAACGCGCGAAGCAGGCGATCCTGACCCTGCAGGGTCGGATCGAGCAGCTGGTGCGTGACCGCGAGCGTGAGGCCGGGTTGAACCGGGATGCCGAGGAGACCATCGAGCGCCTGGAATGGGAGGCACGCGAGATCGCCAAGGCCCATGAGGGACATGCCGATAGGCTGACGGAGGCGGCAGAGCTGGCCACCGAGGCGGCCTCGGTGCTGAGTGATCGCGAATCGGATCTTTCTCAACTGACGGAAGACGTTGCGCGGCTGGCGGCGCGTCACCAGTCGGCCCATCGCTTCCTGGATGACAGTCGCAAGACCCTGTCGCGGAGCGAAGGCGAAGCCGAGAAGGCCCGCGAGGCCGTCCGTGCAGCGCGCGAGGCGACGGAGCGGGCGGAGGAAGATTTCGAAGCCGCCGTGGAGGCCGAGGAAATGGCCCGCGGATCGGTGGAAGCTGCGGAAGAGGCCCTGGCGGAGGCCGAAACGGCGCGCGCCGAGACACAGGGCGAAGAGGCTGATGCACGCGCGGCCCGGTCCGAGGCCGAGGGCGAGGTCAGCGCCCTGCGGGCTGAGGTCAACGCGCTGACGAAACTGGTGCAGCGTGACTCCACCGAGGGTGGTCAGCTCCTGGATGACCTGAAGGTGGATCCGGGGTTCGAAAAGGCTCTGGGCGCGGCGCTCGCCGATGATCTGCGGGCGCCGGTGGTGGCCGGTGACGGGCCCTCGGGCTGGGTCGAACTGCCGGGTTATGGGGCCGAACAGGCATTGCCCGCCGGTGTGACGCCGCTCTCGGATCACGTCACGGTGCCCGGGGTGCTGGGGCGCCGGATCTCTCAGATCGGCCTCGTGTCCGCGGGCGAGGGGGCTGGGCTGCAGGAAAAACTGAAGCCGGGGCAACGGCTTGTGACAGTCGAGGGCGATCTCTGGCGGTGGGATGGCTATCGCGCCTGGGCCGAGGATGCGCCCTCTGCGGCGGCCCTGCGACTGCAGCAGCTGAACCGCCTCAAGGAATTGCAGGCTGAACTGGACGAGGCCGCGGCGCGGGCCGAGGAGGCCCGGTCGGCGCATGCCGCTCTGGTCGATCTGCTGGCCGCGCAGACCGCCGCGGACAAGGCAGCGCGGGCCGCACGGAGCGAGGCGGATCGCATGCTGACCGAAGCCGCGCGCCGCATGTCGCGGGCCGAGGCCGAGCGCAACCTCTCGGCCAGCAAGCTGGAATCGCTGGGCCTTGCGGTGACGCGGCACGAGGAAGAGTCGCTGGCCAACCGCAAGCAGGTGAAGGAAGCCGAGGCTGCGGTGGAGAACCTGGAGGATCTTGACGATGCCCGTGCCGGGATCGAACAGATCCGCATGGCGGTGGAGGCGGCGCGGATGGCCATGATGTCGCGTCGTGCGGCACATGACGAGCTGCGTCGCGAAGGCGACAACCGTATTCGTCGCAGCCAGGAAATTACCAAGGAAACAAGCGGTTGGAAGCACCGATTGGAGAGTGCGGACCGTCGCATCGCCGAGCTGGACGAGCGCCGCGCCGAGAGCGAGGAGGCGCTCGAGGATGCCATGGCGGTGCCGGAGGAGCTCGCCGCAAAGCGCGAGGAACTGGCCGAGGCGATCGAGGAGGCCGAGGCGCGGCGTGCCACGGCGGCCGACATCCTGGCCGAGGCGGAGAGCAGGCTGCGCGAGGCGGTGGCCAGCGAGCGCGACAGCGAGCGCACCGCATCCGAGGCCCGCGAGGCCCGCGCCCGCGCCGAGGCCCGTGCCGATGCCGCCGCCGAGGCTGTCTCTGCCGCGGCCGAGCGTATCGCAGAAGCACTTGAAACCACGCCGAAAAAACTGCTCGAAACACTGGACACAGACCCCGAGAAAATGCCCCCCTCGGACGAGATCGAGGCTGACGTGAACCGCCTGAAACGGCAGCGGGACAGCCTCGGGGCGGTGAACCTGAGGGCGGAGGAGGACGCCAGGGAGATCCGCGAGGAGCATGGCACCCTGGTGACCGAGAAGGCCGACCTGGAAGAGGCGATCCGGGCGCTGCGCAACGGCATCGCCGGGCTGAACCGCGAGGGGCGCGAACGCCTGCTGACGGCTTTCGAACAGGTCAACAGCAACTTTGCCCTGCTGTTCAGGCACCTGTTCAACGGCGGCGAGGCCAACCTGGTGCTGGTGGAGAGCGAAGACCCCCTCGATGCGGGCCTCGAGATCATGTGCCAGCCGCCGGGCAAGAAGCTCTCGACCCTCTCGCTGCTCTCGGGCGGCGAACAGACACTCACTGCCATGGCCTTGATTTTCGCGGTCTTTCTGGCGAACCCGGCGCCGATCTGCGTGCTGGACGAGGTCGATGCGCCGCTCGATGACGCCAATGTCACGCGCTTCTGCGACCTGCTGGACGAGATGTGCCGGCGCACCGAAACCCGCTTCCTGATCATCACCCACCACGCCGTGACCATGGCCCGGATGGACCGTCTCTTCGGCGTGACGATGCAGGAACAGGGGGTCAGCCAGCTTGTCTCGGTCGACCTGAAAAAGGCCGAGGCGATGGTGGCCTGATCCACGTCGGCATGCCGAAAATGGAATATGTGTTAACCCTCTGAAATCGCCGGATTCCAACGTCGGTATTACGTCGGTATCTTGTCGGTATCGCGTCGGTGCGAAAGCGCCGGAGCGAAAGGTTAACACGGAGGGTGATCCGGCTGTCGCCGGAGCCTCCGGCGGGGATATTTCCGGCCAGATGAAGGAGCGCCGCGGCTCCCCTGTCATCTGGCCCGAAATATCCCGGGGTGGGAGGGCCGCAGGTCCGGGAGGGGCAGCGCCCCTCCGCCTGATCAGAGCCGGTTCAGGAGCTGTTGGGTGGGCCAGGCATCCGCCGGCAGGCCGAGCTGCTCCTGGACGCTCTGCACCGCCTCGCGGCTCTTCTCGCCGAGGATCCCGTCGACCCCGCCGACGTCATAGCCCATGGCCTGCAGCTTTTGCTGCAGCTGCTTGATCTGCGGCCCCGAGAGGCCGGGATCGGGGTTGCCCGGATCGAAGACCGGGGCGCCGGAGAGACGGGTGGCGAAATAGGCGGCCGTCAGCACGTAGGTGAAGCTCTGGTTCCATTCGAAGAGCGTCGAGAAGTTCGGGTAGGCGAGGAAGGCCGGGCCGTTCCGCCCCTGGGGCAGGATGATCGAGGCGGGCAGGTTGCTGCTCTGCCACTGGCCGGAGCGCGGGCGCACGCCGAGCTGTTGCCACTGGGTGGGTGTCATCGTGGTGGTGAGCCCGGTTTTCGACCAGTCGAGATTGGCGGGCACCGTGATCTCCTGCAGCCAGGGCTGGTTCGGGGCCCAGCCGAGCGAGCGCAGCATCCGTGCCCCCGAGAGCAGGGCGTCGGGCGCCGAGGTCTTCAGCCGGACGTGGCCGTCGCCATCGCCGTCGACGCCGTTTTCGATGATGTCGCCGGGCAGCATCTGCACCATGCCGATCTCGCCGGCCCAGGCGCCGGTGGTGCCGGTGGGAGAGAAATCGCCGTGTTCGTAGAGTTCCAGCGCCGAGAAGACCTGGGGCCGGAAGAGCGAGGGGCGGCGGCAGTCATGGGCCAGGGTCACCAGCGCGTTCAGCGTGTTGAAATCGCCCTGGTAGCCGCCGTAATCCGTCTCGAAGGCCCAGAAGGCCAGCAGGATGCCGCGGGGCACGCCGTATTGCCGTTCCATCGTGTCGAAGACGGCGGCGTATTTCCTGGCATTGGAGGCGCCGGCCTGGATGCGGTTCTGCGAGATCAGGCGGCGGGCGAAATCGGTGAAGTTGAGCTGGAACACCCCCTGCTTGCGGTCGGCGGCGATCACCTTGGGGTCCTGGCGCACGGTGGCGAAGAAACTGTCGACCGTGGCCGGCGCGTGGCCGCGGCTGATCGCCTCCTGCTTCAGCCCCTGCACGAAGCTGTTGAAATTGCCGCCGCAGGTCTGGGCTGTGGCGGCCAGCGGGGAGAGCGTGAGCGTCAGGGCGAGCAGGGCCTTGTTCAGCATGATGGGCGTTCCTCGTTAACGTTTCGCCCTAACCTAGCAGCGGAATGGGACAGGGCAATTTCAATCCTGCGTCAGAGCAGGGCACCGGCGACGGCAATCAGCAGGGCCGCGCCGAGCAGGCAGGCCCAGAGCTGCCAGAGGCGGGTGCAGCAGGCCTCGATCTCGGAGGGGCCGGGAAAGCGGCGCCCGGCGGGATGGACGAAGGGAAAGTCCTGCATCTGCCCGTCATAGGAGCGCGGGCCGGAGAGCGCCACGCCGAGGGCGCGGGCCATGGCGGCCTCGGGCCAGCCGGCATTGGGCGAGCGGTGGCGGCGGGCCTCGGCCGTGATGGCGCGCCAGTCGGGCAGGTGGCCGGAGAGGGCGGCGAGCGCCAGCGCCGAGAGGCGCGCCGGGATCAGGTTGAGCAGGTCATCGAGGCGGGCGGCGGCCCAGCCGAACTGAAGATGCCGCGGCGTGCGATAGCCGATCATGCTGTCGGCGGTATTGACGAGCTTGTAGATCATCAGCCCCGGCAGGCCCAGCAGCAGGAACCAGAAGGCGGGCGCCACCACCCCGTCGGAGGCGTTCTCGGCGCCGCTCTCGATGGCGGAGCGGGCCACGGCGGCCTGATCCATGGCGGCGGTATCGCGCGAGACGATCATCGCCACCGCCGCGCGGCCCTGCGGCAGGCCGGCGCGCAGGCCGGTGGCCACGGCACGGACATGATCGACCAGCGAGCGCTGGGCCAGCAGGATCGCGGCCACGAGGAGCTGAGGCAGCCAGCCGAAGGCGGCGATCACGCTGCCGAGGGCCCAGCCGAGGAGCACGAGGGCGAGGGCGAGCAGGGCGCCCTTTGCGCGGCGGGCGGCGCCGCGGTTGAAGCGGGCGTCGGCGGCGCCGATCAGCCGGCCCATGAGCACCGCCGGATGCGGCAGACGGCGCCAGAGCCAGGCGGGCTCTCCCAGCCAGGCATCGAGAAGCAGGGCCAGGGCGAGCAGGGCGGCCTGGCTCATCCCATGGCCCCGTCGAGGGCGCGTTCCAGCTGGTCCCAGCGGTCGGGCGCGGGCAGGCCCAGGCGGATCCAGCGCGGATCATAGGGGAAGCTGCGGCTCCAGACGTGATGCGCGGCGAGGCGGGATTGCAGGGCTGCGGCATCGGGCACCTCGTAGAGGCGGAAGAGCGTCGTGCCGCCCAGGGTGCGGGCGGCGGCGCCCTGCATCAGCGCGTCGAGGCGGGCGGCATCGCGGGCGAGGCGGGTGCGGGTTGCCTCGGCCCAGGCCTGATCGGAGAGCGCGGCAGTGCCGATCGCAAGCGCGGGGCCGGAGACGGGCCAGGGCCCGAGCATGTCCGACAGGGCGGTGACCAGGGGCGCGGGGCCGATGACGAAGCCGAGCCGCAGGCCGGCGAGGCCCCAGAACTTGCCGAAGCTCTTGAGGATGAGCGTATCGCCGCGGGCGGCGAGATCGACCCAGGAGCGTTCGGGCGCCACGTCGCAGAAGCTCTCGTCGATGACGGTGAGGGGGCCGGTGAGGGGGCCGGTGAGGGGGGCGGCGTGGAAGGCGCCGGTGGGGTTGTTCGGGTGCACGAGCACGCGGGCGGCGGGGGAGCCGGGGGCATCGGGCGTGACATGCCAGCCGTGCAGGCGGAAGGCGGCGGCGTGTTCGTTGTAGGTGGGCGCGGGGATATGGACGGTGCCGGGGGCGGCGAGGCGCGGGACATGGGCGATGGCGGCGGAGGCGCCGGGCACGGCGAGGATCGCGGCGTCATCGGGAACCTGCCAGAAGGCGCGCGCGGCCTGCAGCAGCGCGGCCCGGGCGCCGGCATCGGGCAGGGCGGTCCAGGCCATGTCGGGCAGCGCGGGGAGGGGGTAGGGCACCGGGTTGATGCCGGTGGAGAGATCGGCCCAGTCGGCACGGGTGCCGCCATGGCTGCGGATCGCGGCATCGAGGTTGCCGCCGTGATCGCGCGGGCCGGTCATTCGGCAGCCCCGGTATCCGGCTCGGGGGGCAGCGGCGGGTGGCGGGTGATGAAATGCCCCTTCACCCCCTGGGGCCAGGTACGGTAGGGCACCTGGCCGGAGGCGCTGTCGCCATGCAGCACGGCATAGTCGACGATGGCCTCGGCGGCTTCGACGCTGGGCTCGAACCGGCCGAGGGTATAGCAGAGCTTGCCCTGCGCCTGGATCGCGATGTTGCAGCCATGGGCGCAGCCCATCAGGCAGGAGACCCGGCGGGTCGGCACGCCGCGCTCGGCGGCCAGCGCCTCGACCAGCTCGGCCAGGGCCTCGCCGTCGGTGGTGCCGCTGGTGGCGTCCCAGTCGTCGCGCTTGCAGGTGTCGCAGAGGGTGATCCAGGTGGCCATGACGTCTCCGGTACCGCTGTGGCCCGCCGCAGATTCGGCAGGCCTGCACAGCCGTGTGTCGCAGGACGAGCCAAAAATCAAATCGTTAACAGGTCAATAGCACCGGCCGGATCCGTTAAGACTTTGTTAGGTATTCGCGGGGCACATTGCTTGGAACTGAGTGCGGCGGCCGGACACTACGCATCCGGACATTCGGAAAGGACCATATGTTGGACGAGTTCCTCGACAGGACCAGGCGGATGGCAGCCCGGGCCGGCAACGGCGCGGCGGAGGACCGGACGCGCGTGCTGATCGTCGAGAGCGAGCCGAACCTGGGCTGGGTCTGGAAACGGCACCTGGAGCGGCAGGCCTGCGACGTGCGCCTTGTGCACGGGCAGGAGGCCGCCATCGAATGCCTGCGCCGGGAGACGTTCCACGTGCTGGTGCTCGACCTGGTGGTGGCCAATGGCTCGGCCCTGGCGATCGCCGATTACGCCAATTACCGCCAGCCGGATGCCAAGGTGATCTTTGTCACCAACACGCGGGTCTTCTCGGACGGGTCTATCTTTCAGCATGCCACCAATGCCTGCGCGCTGCTGAACTCGGAGGCGCCGCCGTCGGACCTGGCGGCGATGGTGGAACATTACGGCCCTTTTCCGGACGGGCCCCGGGAGCCCGAGATCCTGGCGATGATGACGACGTGACGGGCTGACGGGCTGAAGGGCAGGATGGCCGGATGCGGAAACGGCGCCCGAGGGGCGCCGTTCGCATGTGCAGCGGTCGTGGATCAGAGCACGTCGCGGCCGTGCGGTTCGGCCAGTGCGGCGGTCAGATCCGGGGTGATCGGCACGATTCGGTAGGGATTGATCGTGTCGTGGCTGTAGTAGTAGTGCCGCGTGATGTGGTCGAAGTTGACCGTTTCGGCGACGCCGGGCCACTGGTAGAGTTCGCGCACATAGCCCCAGATGTTGGGGTAATCCACGATCCGGTTCAGGTTGCACTTGAAGTGCGTGTGATAGACCTTGTCGAAGCGGATCAGCGTCGTGAACAGGCGCCAGTCGGCCTCGGTGATGCGGTCGCCGGCAAGGTAGCGGTTCTCCGAGAGCATGCCCTCGATCCAGTCGAGACTGTCGAAGAGCGGGCGCACGGCCTCGTCGTAGGCCTCCTGCGAGGTGGCGAAACCGGCCTTGTAGACGCCGTTGTTGACGGTGTCGTAGATCCGGTCGTTCAGCGTCTCGATATCGTCGCGAAGCTCTTCGGGCCAGTAGTCATCGGTATTGCCGGTGATGCCGTCGAAGGCCGAGTTGAGCATCCGGATGATCTCGGAGCTCTCGTTCGAGACGATGGTCTCGCGCTGCTTGTCCCAGAGCACCGGCACGGTGACCCGGGTGGTGATCTCGGGATCAACGCGGGTGTAGACGTCGCGCAGGAAGGGCAGGCCCATCAGCGTGTCGCCGGTGGCGCCGGGGAAATCATCGGCAAAGGTCCAGCCTTCCGAGAGCATCTCGGGGTGGACGACGGAGACGGTGATGTGATCCTGCAGGCCCTTCAGCGCGCGGAAGATCAGCGCCCGGTGCGCCCAGGGGCAGGCATAGGAGACATAGAGGTGATAGCGGCCCGATTCGGCCGGAAAGCCGCCCTCGCCCGAGGGGCCGGCGCTGCCGTCGGCGGTGATCCAGTTGCGGAATTGCGCCACGCTGCGCACGAACTTGCCGCCGGATTTGCTGGTGTCGTACCACTTGTCCTGCCATTTGCCATCTACGAGCAGTCCCATGGTGACCTCCTTTCCAAAGCAATCTGCATGTGTGTCTGCGGGCCAAGGGGAGCGGCCCTGTTGACTCTGAGCTAGGCCATCCGGGCCCGGCGACAAAGCCCGACAGGCGCGCAGAATGCGTGCATGGGTGCACAAGAGGGGCGGAAATGCCGGTGGTTCTGTGCAGGTAACCTGCCGAAGTCGCGCGCTGCGGAGGGGCCGGATGTGGCCCCGGATGTGGCAGAGAGACGCGCCCGGCAGGGCCAAACCCTTGCGCCGCCACAGGATGATTGCGCCCGTCGGGGCGTCATGCCTATACAGGGGGCAAGACGAGCCTGACACGGGCCGGAAAGGAGTGCGCGGCGGGCCGACCCAGACAGGGGGCCGGTGGCGCATCGTCGGATCGGGTCGCGCAGCGCCGCGGCCGTCCTTTTCGCGCGTGCCGGGCCAGCCCGACAGGAAAGGACCCAGCCATGCCCCGTCTTTCAAAGCGTCTCTCCCTCGCAGGCAGCACTGCCACGATCGCCGCCCTTGCGGCGCTGGCCCCGCTTCCGGCCGCAGCCCACCCGGGCCACCTGGCCGAGGCCGCGGGCCACAATCACTGGCTGGGGGCCGCGGCGCTGGGCGCGGCGCTGGCCATCGCCGCCTGGCAGCTGATCCGCGGCGTGAAGGCCAAGGTGGAAGAGGATGCCAAGGCCAAGGCCAAGGCCGAAGAGGACGGGGCCGAAGAGGCCGCCACGGACGAGGCCGAAGAGGCCGACGCCGAGCTGCAAGAGGCCTGATCGAGATGAAAACCGGTGTGATGATTTGCGGCCATGGCTCGCGCAGCCAGGCCGCCGTGGACGAGTTTGCCGTGCTGGCGCGGAAACTGCCGCCGTTGCTGCCCCCCGACTGGGAGGTCGACTACGGCTACCTGGAGTTCGCCAACCCGGTGATCCGCGACGGGCTCGACCGGCTGCGCGAGGCGGGCTGCGAGCGCATCCTGGCGGTGCCGGGAATGCTGTTTGCGGCGATGCACGCCAAGAACGACATCCCGACGGTGCTGAACACCTATGCCGCAAAGCACGGGATCGACATCACCTATGGCCGCGAGCTGGGCGTGGATCCCAAGATGGTCGCCGCCGCCGGTGCGCGCGTGCGCGAGGCCATGGAGGCCGCCGATGCCAGGGGCGAGACGGTGCCCTACGAGGAGACCTGCCTGGTGGTGATCGGGCGCGGCGCCTCGGACCCGGACGCCAATGCCAACGTGTCGAAGGTGGCGCGGATGCTGCAGGAGGGCCTGGGCTTCGGCTGGCTCGAGGTGGGCTATTCCGGGGTGACCTTCCCGCTGGTCGAGCCCTGCCTGAACCACGTGGTCAGGCTGGGCTACAGGCGGGTCATCGTGTTTCCCTATTTCCTCTTCACCGGCATCCTGATCGACCGGATCTACGGCTTCACCGACAAGGTGGCGGCAGAGAATCCGGGCATCGATTTCGTCAAGGCGGGATATCTGAACGACCACCCCAAGGTGCTGGAGACCTTCGCCGAACGGGTGACGGAACAGGTGGGCGAAGTGCCGCCGCCGAACTGCGCCACCTGCAAGTACCGCGTGCAGGTGCTGGGCTTCGAGGCCGAGGTGGGCGCGGTGCAGGAGAGCCACCATCACCACGTCGAGGGCCAGGGCGCCAGCGCGCCGGGCTCCAACGTGGAGGATTGCGCGCTCTGCGACACCTTCTGCACCGGGGAGTGCCGCCTCGACATGGATCATCACCATGATCATCACCATGACCACGGGCATGATCACGAGCATGGGCATGGGCATCACCACCACGGTCACGATCACGAGCATGATCACGACCATTCCCACGGTCATCCCCATGATCACGGGCATGACCATGTGCACCCGGAATACCCCCATGCAAGGCACCCGCATGGGCCCGAAAGTGCCCGCAAGACCCGCGACTGACCTCTGAAACCGGGGAACTCCCCCCGTTTCCCTGTTGCCAAATATCCCCGCCGGAGGCTGCCGCCCCGGCGGCATCCCGCGAGGCCCGATCATGCGCCCCTACCTGAAGGACCCGTCGGCGATCTATGCCGAGAGCTTTGCCACCGTGCGGCGCGAGGCCCGGCTGGAGCGTTTCCCGCCGGGGCTGGACCGCATGGCGGTGCGGCTGATCCATTCCTGCGGCATGGTCGAGATCGCCGACCGGCTGGCCTTCACCCCCGGGGCCCATGCGGCGGGCCATGCGGCGCTGCGCGACGGTGCCCCGGTGCTCTGCGATTGCGAGATGGCCGGCGCCGGGGTGATCCGGCGCTATCTGCCGCGTGACAACGAGGTGATCGTCACCCTGAACGATCCCGCCGTGCCGGGGATGGCGCGGGATCTGGGCACCACGCGCTCGGCCGCGGCGGTGGAACTGTGGCGTGACCGGCTGGAGGGCGCGGTGGTGGCCATCGGCAATGCGCCCACCGCGCTGTTCCACCTGCTGGAGATACTGGACGCCGGCGCACCGAAACCGGCGGTGATCCTGGGGTTCCCGGTGGGCTTTGTCGGCGCGGCAGAGAGCAAGGCCGAGCTGGCCCGCGACCCGCGCGGCTGTGATTTCGTGGCGCTCAGGGGCCGCAAGGGCGGATCGGCCATGGCCTCGGCGGCGGTGAACGCCCTGGCCGCGGGCCTGCCGGAGGAGGACCGGACATGAGCGAGAGCTGGCTGCACGTCGTCGGCATCGGCGAGGACGGAATGGAGGGGCTGCTGCCCGCCACCCGGGCCGTGGTCGAGGCCGCAGAGGTGATCATCGGCGGGGACCGCCACCATGAGCTGTCGGGCGCGGTGAGCGCCGAGCGTCTGGCCTGGCCCTCGCCCTTCGATGCGCTGATCGGCCAGCTGAAGGCCCTGAGGGGGCGCCGGGTGGTGGTGCTCGCGACGGGGGATCCGCTCTGGTACTCGGTCGGCGCGCGGATCGGGCGCGAGATCCCGGCAGGGGAGATCACCTATCACCCGCAGCTCTCGGCCTTCCAGCTGGCGAGCGTGCGCATGGGCTGGTCGATGGCGGATCTGGAGACGCTGACGGTACATGGCCGCCCGGTGGAGCAGATGATCGCCTTCATCCAGCCCGATGCGCGGCTGCTGATCCTGACCACCGGGGCCGAGACCCCGGGGCAGATCGCGCGGTTCCTGTCCGAGCGCGGTTTCGGCCGCTCGAAGATGACGGTGCTGGCCAACATGGGCGGCGCGGGCGAGGCCCGTTTCGACGGGCTGGCCGAGAGCTGGGACCACGAGGTGCCGGCCTTCAACACCCTGGCCGTGGAATGCATCGCGGCGCCGGATGCGGCGCTCTTGCCGCGGGTGCCGGGGCTGCCGGACGAGCTGTTCCAGCACGATGGCACGATGACCAAGCGCGAGGTGCGGGCGGCGACGCTGGCCAAGCTGATGCCGATGCGCGGGGCGCTGCTCTGGGATATCGGCACCGGCTGCGGCTCGGTTGCCGTGGAATGGATGCGGGCGGCGCGCTATGCCCGCGCCGTGGGAATCGAGCCGCGCGCCGACCGCCGGGCGCTGGCCGCGGCCAATGCGCTGGCGCTGGGGGTGCCGCGGCTGAAGCTGATCGAGGGACATGTGCCCGAGGCGCTCGAGGGGCTGGAACGGCCCGATGCGGTGTTCATCGGCGGTGGGCTGAGCGAGGCGACCTTCGAGGCGGCCTGGGCGGCGCTGAAGCCGCTGGGGCGGCTGGTGGCCAATTGCGTGACGCTGGAGAGCGAGGCGGTGCTGGTGGCACTGCACAAGGCCCATGGCGGCGAGCTGGTGAAGCTCTCGGTGAACCGCGCGTCGCCGGTGGGCACGCGCACCGGCTGGCGGCCGCTGATGCCGGTGACGCAATGGAGCCTGGTGAAGAGATGACAGCGCAGTTTGCGGGGGCGGGAGCCTCCGGCGGGGATATTTCCGGCCAGATGAGGGAGCGGGCATGAGCAAGGGGCGGCTGTATGGCGTGGGCCTCGGGCCCGGGGATCCGGAGCTGATCACGCTCAAGGCGGCGCGGCTGATCGCGGGCGCGGAGGTCGTGGCCTATCCGGCGCTGGCCGGAGGCGCGAGCTTTGCCCGGTCGATCGCGGCGGATCTGATCACGGCCGGAGCCGAGGAAATCGTGATGGACGTGCCGATGACCGTGGAGCGCGGCCCGGCGCAGGCGGCCTATGACAGCGGCGCGGCGCGGATCGAGGAGGCGCTTGTCGAAGGGCGCGACGTGGTCTGCCTCTGCGAGGGGGATCCGTTCTTCTATGGCAGCTTCATGTATCTCTTTGCCCGGTTGTCCGGGCGGTTCGAGGTGGAGGTGGTGCCGGGGGTGAATTCCGTCAATGCCGCCGCCGCGCGGGCCGGGCGGCCGCTGGTGGCGCGCAACGAGCAGCTGGTGGTGCTGCCGGGGCCGCTGGAGGCGGAGGCGCTGAAGGCGAAGATCGCGGGCGCCGAGAGCGTGGCGATCATGAAGGTGGGACGGCACCTGGCGAAGATCCGCGGCGTGATCGCCGGGCTGGGCCTCGAGGCGCAGGCCGTCTACGTGGAGCGCGCGACACTGGCCGAGGAGGTGGTGCTGCCGCTCGCCGAGGCGCCGGAGACGGCGCCCTATTTCTCGATGATTCTGGTGACGAAGGGAGCCGATCCTTGGCTATGAAACCTGAGGCTTTGCCCACCGTGGTGATGTGCATTTCCGGCGCGGGGGCCCCCGTGGCCCGCCGCGTGGCCGATGCGCTGGGCGTGCCGCTGCACGGCCGCGCGGGGCGTGTGGAAGGGGCGGACGAGACATTCGCGAATGCGCTCGATTTCGCGCGGGAGATGTTTGCCGCCGGCCGCCCCGTGGTGGGGATCTGTGCCAGCGGCATCCTGATCCGGGCGGTGGCGCCGCTGCTTGCCGACAAGACGGGCGAGCCGCCGGTGATCTCGGTCAGCGATGACGGGGCCGTGGTGGTGCCGCTGCTTGGCGGGCATCGCGGGGCGAACCGTTTGGCGCGGGAGATTTCCGAGGTGCTGGAGGCGGTTGCGGCGGTGACGACGGCGGGCGAGGTGACCCTGGGCCTGGCGCTGGACGAGCCGCCAGCGGGCTGGCGGCTGGGCACGCCGGAGCTGGCCAAGGAGGCCATGGCGCGGCTGCTTGCGGGCGAGGGCGCGCGCGTGGAAGGCGAGGCGGCATGGCTCTCTGGCCTGCCCTCAGGCGATATGCCGATCGTGGCCGGGGTGGCGCCGGCGGAGGCGGGTGTGCTGACTTTCCACCCGATGGAATATGCCCTTGGCGTCGGCTGTTCGCGGAACTGCCCGGCGGAGGAGCTGGAGGCGCTGGCCACCGGCATGCTGGACGAGGCCGGGGTGGCGCCGGGGGCGCTGGCGGGGCTGTTCACGCTGGACGTCAAGGCCGACGAGCCGGCGGTGCTGGCGCTGGCGGCGAAATGGGACCTGCCGTTGCGGGTCTTCACGGCGGAGGAGC
The DNA here is from genome assembly GCF_056270665.1 of Pseudooceanicola sp. DL12. Classification (NCBI taxonomy): domain Bacteria; kingdom Pseudomonadati; phylum Pseudomonadota; class Alphaproteobacteria; order Rhodobacterales; family Paracoccaceae; genus Pseudooceanicola; species Pseudooceanicola sp. DL12. The sequence continues at coordinate 3,750,723 of NZ_CM149884.1, read as the reverse complement.
TGGAGGCCGAGGCCGGGGGCCTGGCGACGCCCTCCGAGGTGGTCTTTGCCGAGGTCGGCTGTCATGGCGTGAGCGAGGGCGCGGCGCTGGCCGGGGCCGGGGGCGTGCTGGTCAGCCCCAAGCGCAAGAGCGCCATGGCGACCTGTGCGCTGGCCCGGGCCGAGGCGCCGATCACGGTGCTGAAGGGGCGGCCGCGCGGGCGGCTCTCGGTCGTCGGCATCGGGCCGGGGCAGGCGAGCTGGCGCACGCCGGAGGTGTCGCGGCTGGTCAGCGAGGCCGATGAGCTGGTGGGCTATGGCCTTTACATCGACCTGCTGGGGCCGCTGGCCACCGGCAAGCAGCGCAGCGATTTTCCGCTGGGCGGCGAGGAGGCGCGGTGCCGTTACGCGCTGGAGCGCGCCGGCGAGGGGCGCAACGTGGCGCTGGTCTGTTCGGGAGATGCCGGGATCTACGCCATGGGGGCGCTGGTCTTCGAGCTGCTGGACCGGGGCGAGGAAGAGAAGGGGGTCTCTGCGGCCGCGCGGCGGGTCGAGGTGATCTGTTCGCCCGGCGTCTCGGCGCTTCAGGGGGCGGCGGCGCGGGCCGGCGCACCGCTGGGCCATGATTTCTGCGCGATCTCGCTCTCGGACCTGCTGACCCCGCGGGAGGATATCCTGCGGCGGCTGAAGGCCGCGGCGGAGGGGGATTTCGTGATCGCCTTCTACAATCCCGTCTCGAAGACGCGGCGGACGCTGCTGGCCGAGGCGCGGGAGATCCTGCTGAAGCATCGCCCCGCCGATACGCCGGTGATGCTGGCCAGCAACCTGGGCCGCATCGAGGAGAGGATCGTCTATCGCCGGCTGGACGAGCTGCAGGTGGACGAGGTGGACATGCTGACGGTGGTGCTTGTGGGCTCGTCGAATTCCCGCCTGGCGCAGCTGGGCGAGGGGCCGCGGATGTTCACGCCGCGGGGCTATGCGCGGCGGATCGACGGGGATCTGGCCGGGCAGGGATGAAGCGAAACGGGGAGGGGGCGCTGCCCCCGGCGCGCGATGCGCGCCTCCCCCGGGATATTTTCAAACAGGGAAACAGGCAGGATGGCCTGCCGGGACGGGATGTGATGAAGGTCTATTTTATCGGGGCGGGGCCCGGCGATCCGGAACTGCTGACGCTGAAGGCGCAGCGGGTGATCGGGGAATGCCCGGTGTGCCTCTATGCCGGAAGCCTGGTGCCGGCGGAGGTGGTGGCCTGTGCGCCGGAGGGGGCGCGGGTGATGGATACGGCGCCGATGACGCTGGACGATACCCATGCCGAGATCCTGGCGGCGCGCGAGCGCGGCGAGGACGTGGCGCGGGTGCATTCGGGGGACCCCTCGCTTTACGGCGCCATTGCCGAGCAGGTGCGGCGGCTGCGCGCGGACGGGATCGACTACGAGATCATCCCGGGCGTGCCGGCCTATGCGGCGGCGGCGGCGGCGCTGGGGCAGGAGCTGACGGTGCCGGAGGTGGCGCAGTCGATCGTGCTGACGCGGATCAGCATGAAGAGCACCTCGATGCCGGAGCACGAGACGCTGGAGAATTTCGCCCGCAGCCGGGCGACCCTGGCCATTCACCTGGGCGTTCGGAACCTGCGCGAGATCGAGCGGCAGCTGAGCCCCCATTACGGCGCCGATTGCCCGGTGGTGGTGGCCTATCGGGTGGGCTGGCCGGACCAGATGTTCATCCGCGGCACGCTGTCGGACATCCAGGGGAAGGTGCGGGCCGAGAAGATCACCCGCACGGCGCTGATCCTGGTGGGGCCGGTGCTGGGCGAGGTGCGGGATTTCCGCGATTCGGCGCTCTATGACGCGGCGATTCCCCATGTGCTGAGGCCGAAGGTGGCGAAGGGCTGAGGCGCCCCCCGCACCGGAGTGCGTGGCGCGCGTGGCGGAATTGCAACGTCATCCGATGTTAACTTGACGTAAAAGACACAGGCCCCATCCTTGGAGATGGCGGCAGGTTCTGCTGCCCGAAGAGAATCGGACCGGGAGCGGATCAATGTCGACCTATCTGCCGAAAGACCTTGCCGAGGGCCTGGCCCAGGCGCGCCGCATGTCGGAGCGCAATGCCTCCCGTCTGCGCGTCGAGGTGGGGGGCATGAGCTATCCCGTGCTGCGTCGCTGGCCGGCCGGTTTCGCGGTGGAGGCCGAGACCGTGCCGCCGCTGCGCGGCTATGTCGATCTCTTTGAGGGGACACGGTTTTTGTCCAGCTGCCTGATCATCGCCTCGGCCGCAGAGAACGGCGAGATGCAATACGAGTTCAAGCGCAGCACCGCCGTGCGGGACAAGGCGCCGGTGGATTTCCAGATCGATGAAGGCGCCCCGGTGGCGCTGCTCGGCCCGGCAGCCTGAGGCCTGCGGGCCGGGGGCTTCGGGGCCTTTTTCGAGGGATGATTCTCTGTGTACGTATGGCTTTCGTGCAGGGGGTTTTCCGATTTCGGGCAGGGCCTGAAAATTGCTTTACAAGATTTCCACTGGAAATCACGAAGTTGTACGCAAATTTTCCCAAAATGATATCTTTCATTTGCCGTTCATTATGTGCAGCCTGCGTTCGGAGCGAGACGCGAGGCTATTTGCGGTGAGGGAGGAAACATGGATGGAATTCGGATGGACGCGCCTGTTGTCGTGATCCTGCTGGGCCCGCCGGGGGCGGGCAAGGGAACGCAGGCACGCCGGCTGGAAGCGGGTTATGGCCTGGTGCAACTGTCGACCGGAGACCTGCTGCGGGATGCCGTGGCGCGGGGGACCGAGGCCGGCAAGGCCGCCAAGGCGGTGATGGAGGCCGGGGGGCTGGTGAGCGACGAGATCGTCATCGCCATCCTGAAGGACAAGCTGAAGCAGCAGGACGGCGGCAACGGGGTGATCCTCGACGGCTTTCCACGCACCGCGGGTCAGGCCCGGGCGCTGGACGAACTGCTGGAAGAGGCCGGCCAGAGCGTGAACGCGGCGATCTGCCTGGAGGTGGACGACGCGGCGATGGTCGAGCGGGTTTCGGGCCGGTATACCTGTGCGGGCTGCGGCGAGGGCTATCACGATACCTTCAAGGCGCCGAAGGTGGCCGGAGTCTGTGACCATTGCGGCGGCACCGAGATGAAGCGCCGGTCGGATGACCGCGCCGAACTGGTGGGCGCGCGGCTGAAGGCCTATCACGCGGATACGGCGCCGCTGATCGCCTATTACGACGCGCGCGGCTGCCTGCAACGGGTGGACGCCATGGCCGAGATCGACCAGGTGACCGGCGAACTGAGCCGGATCGCGGAACAGATCCTGGCCTGAGGCAGAGATTTTCCGGGGGGCGTGCGGCGGAGAGGCCGGGCGCCCCTTGGTGCCTGCGGGCGAGCGGCCGCAGGGGACAGCCATGCTACGGGCTGCGAAGATCGCTATGCCACATAACAATATTTGACAGGAACATCCCTGCGTTGCATCGTCGCCATTGTGATGCAGCCCATGGGTGTGCTCCCGCCTTCGTCCTTGGGAGAGGAGACGCAGGCCGCCGGGAAAGCCGGCACGGGGCGCGCGCCCGGGGGCTGCACGCTTCATGGGAGGACCAAGATGACCAAGTTGAAGATGATCGCGCGCGGCCTGGCCGCGTCGACGGCGCTTGCCGGGCTGACGCTGGCGGCCCAGGCGCAGGACGTGACGCTGAAGATGCATTACTTCCTGCCCGAACAGGCCATCGTGCCGTCGATGGCGCTGAGGGTCTGGAGCGACAAGATCGAGGCCGAGAGTGACGGGCGGATCGAGATCCAGCATTTCCCCTCGATGCAGCTGGGCGGGCGGCCGCCCGAGCTGGCCGACCAGGTGGTGGATGGCGTGGCCGACATCATCTGGACCCTGCCGGGGTACACGCCGGGGCGCTTCCCCTCGACCGAGGTGTTCGAGCTGCCCTTCATCGCCACGGACCCGGTGGCGACCAGCAAGGCCTTCTGGGAGTTCGAGGAAAGCCGCATGGACAGCGGCGAGTTCGACGGCATGAAGATGCTGGGCATGTGGGTGCACGGGCCCGGCGTGATCCATTCCAAGAAGCCGATCACAAGCGTCGCCGACCTGAACGGCGTCAAGCTGAGGGCGCCGACGCGGGTGACAAACCAGTATTTCGGCGAGGTGGGCGCGACGCCCGTCGGCATGCCGGTGCCGGCGGTGCCGGAATCGCTGTCGAAGGGGGTGATCGATGCCACGGTGCTGCCCTGGGAGGTGACGACCAGCCTGAAGATCGCGGAGCTGGTGGACAATCACACCGAGTTCCCTGAGGGCGAGGCGATCTATGTGGCGACGATGTTCCTGGCGATGAACCAGGACGTCTATGACGGGCTGCCCGATGACCTGAAGAAGGTGATCGACGACAATTCCGGCCTGGCGCTCTCGGCCATGGCGGGCGAGGTCATGGCCAAGGGCGACGCCATCGGCCGCCAGATGGCCGTGGACAACGGCAATACCTTCATCGAGATCACCGGCGACGACCTGGCGGCCTGGAAAGAGGCCGGGCAGACGGTGGAAGCTGCCTGGATCGAGGAGATGGACGGCAAGGGCATGGACGGCGCCGGCATGGTGGCCGAGGCCCGCGCGCTGATCGCGAAGAACGCGGGCCAGTAGGCCCTGCAGCGGGGCGGCAAGGTTGCCCCGCATCATTTCCCCCCGTCTCCTGGGAGTGCCCCCTTGCGCATTCATCGCTTTTTCCTGTTCCTTTCCAAGGGGATGGCCATTCTGGGCGGCGTCGTTCTGACGGTGCTGGTGCTGCTGACGGTGGTCTCGATCACCGGGCGCACGCTGAACTCGATCCTGCACTGGGGCTGGCTCGGGGAGAGCGGGATCAGCCAGCGGCTGATCCAGATGGGCGTGGGGCCGGTAACCGGGGATTTCGAGCTGGTAGAATCGGGTATCGCCTTCACCATCTTTGCCTTTCTGCCGATCACCCAGATCACGGGCGCCCATGCGGTGGTCGATGTCTTCACCGCCGTGTTGCCGCCCCGGGCGAACCGGGCGTTGATCGCGCTCTGGGAGTTGATCTTTGCCCTGGCCATGGTGGTGATCGCCTGGCGCCTCTACGAGGGGATGCTGGGCAAGATGAAGTACAACGAGACGACCTTCCTGCTGCAGTTCCCGGTCTGGTGGGCCTATGCGGCCTCGCTTGCGGCGGCCTGCGTGGCCTCTCTGGTGACGATCTACTGCGCACTGGCGCGGCTGGGAGAGCTGATCACCGGCCGGGCCATCCTGCCCGCCGAGGGGGAGGCGGTGCATTGAGCGACTTCATGATCGGGATGCTGTCCTTTCCGGTGCTGCTGGGGCTGATCTTCCTGCGGATGCCCATCGGGCTGGCCATGCTGGTGGTGGGATTTGCCGGGCTGAGCCATGTCACCGGCGGCACGACCGTGGCGCTCTCCAAGCTGAAATCGGAAGCCTACGTCACCTTCTCGAGCTACTCGCTGTCGATCGTGCCGATGTTCCTGCTGATGGGGCATTTCGCGACGCTGGGCGGCATGAGCACGGCGCTGTTCAAATCCGCCGAGAGCTTCCTCGGCCATCGCAAGGGCGGCGTGGCCATGGCGGCGGTGGGGGCCTGCGCGGGCTTTGGCGCGATCTGCGGCAGCTCGCTGGCCACGGCGGCCACCATGAGCAAGGTCGCCCTGCCGGAACTGCGTCGCCATGGCTATTCCGGCGGGTTTTCCACCGCGACACTGGCGGCGGGCGGCACGCTGGGCATCCTGATCCCGCCCTCGGTGATCCTCGTCTTCTACGCCACGCTGACGGAACAGAACATCGCCAAGCTCTTCATGGCGGCCTTCGTGCCTGGGGTGCTGGCGGCGCTGGGCTACATGATCACCATCGCGATCTACGTGCGACGGCACCCCGGATCGGCAGGCACCCGCGAGCCGGTGCCCATGGGGGAACGGATGCGGACGCTGGTGGATGTCTGGCCAGTGCTGCTGGTCTTCCTGCTGGTGATCGGGGGGATCTACTCGGGCATCTTCACCCCCACGGAGGCCGCGGCGGTGGGTGCCTTCGGCACCGGGCTGATCGCCTGGATCGACGGCGGGCTGCGCGGGCGGGCCTGGTTCGACAGTTTCTATGCCACCGGAAAATCGACAGGAATGATCTTCTTCATCGTGCTGGGGGCGGCCTTCTACAACGGCTTCCTGGGCACCACGCGGATGCCGCAGGACCTGGCCGACTGGGTGGGTGCACAGGGCTTCAGCCCCTGGACGGTGCTGGTGCTGATCCTGGTGCTCTACCTTCTGCTGGGCTGCCTGATGGATTCGCTCTCGATGATCCTGCTGACGGTGCCGATCTTCTTCCCTATGATCTCGAGCCTCGATTTCGGGCTGGGGGCAGAAGACCTGGCGATCTGGTTCGGGATCATCGTGCTGATCGTGGTGGAGGTGGGGCTGATCACGCCCCCGGTGGGCATGAACCTGTTCGTCATCAACTCGATGGACCGCGAGACGCCGATCGCCAGCACCTATCGCGCTGTGACCTGGTTCGTCGCCTCGGACATCATCCGCGTGGCGCTGCTGGTGCTTTTCCCGGGCATCACCCTCTTCATGCTGCGCCTGTTCAGCTGAGGCGACGATGCCGGGGAAGACAGATAAACCCCTCCCGGATCAGGGGGATGAGCCGGGGGGCGATGCGCGGCTGCGTGGCTTTGTCGGCTATGGGATGAAGCGGGCCTATGCCCGGATGCAGCAGGATGCAGCCCGGGTGCTCGAGCCGCTGGGGCTGCGGCTCTCGACCTTCTCGGCGCTGGTGGTGATCCGGGAGAACCCCGGGATACGGCCGAGCGAACTGGCCGCGCTCCTGCAGATCGAGCGGTCGAACACGGTTGCAGTGGTCGAGGCTCTCGAGGCGGGCGGGCTGGTGGAGCGGGCACGGATGGCGCGGGACAGACGGTCCTTTGCCCTCAGAGTGACGACGCGGGGCGAGGGGCTCTGTCACCGGGCACTGGCCGCGGTGGAGGCCCATGAAGCTGCCCTGCTGGAAGGATTGAGCGGCGCCGAAAGGGCAATGCTGAGGACGCTTCTGGCACGGGTCGAAGCAGGCCAGGCTGGACACTTTCGGGCCGCGCCGGGCGCGCGCCCCGAAGCCTCCGGCGGGGATATTTCGACACAGGGAAACGGGGAAAGCTCCTGAAGTTTCCCTGTTCCCAAATATCCCGGGGGAGGCTCCCGCAGGGAGACGGGGGCAGAGCCCCCCGGGGCGGATCGCCGAAGCGGGGAGGGGTGCGATACGGGCTGGCCGAGAGGGCAGGCCTTTGGAGGGTAAGACATCGGCGCACCATACCAATTCCCGGAGTGGTCGGAGCCGGATGACCAGCCTGCCGCAGATGGTGCTGGCACTCTGGATCTGGCTGAACCCGCGGCTGTTCCCGGCGCCGCGCTCGATCGGAAACTGGATGTCGGCGGGCCTTCTGGGCGAGCGGCTCCGGGTGACGGGCGAGGTCAAGGCGCGGGAAACCGCTACGGGCTGAGACTTTCGAACGATCGGGCATGGCGGTGCCTTGCCAATCGTGGGCGGCCTGCATAGCGTTCGCGGCGACCTGACCCGAGGAGCCCGCGCGTGCACCAGAGTGATCCGAGCCAGAAACCGCCCGCCATGATGACCGGGGGCGGCCCGTCCGGGCAGAACGTGATCACCGGGCTCGTCGTGGCGATCGTGGGCTTTTTCAGCTCTTTCCCGATCGTGCTGCAGGGGCTGCGCGGCGTGGGCGCCGATGACCTCGAGGCGGGATCGGGGCTGATGGCGGCGGCGGTGGCCATGGGCCTTGCCGGCATCGGGCTGAGCCTCTGGCGCCGGCAGCCGATCAGCGTGGCCTGGTCGACGCCGGGCGTGGCGCTGCTGGCGGCGAGCCATCCGGTGGCGGACGGATTTTCCGGGGCGGTCGCGGCCTTCATCTTTGCCGGGGCGCTGGTGTTGCTCTCGGGGCTGTTCCGGCCGCTGGCGCGGCTGGCCATGGCGGTGCCGACGGCGCTGGCCCAGGCGATGCTGGCCGGCGTGCTGATCCACCTTTGCACCGCGCCCTTCCTGGCGCTGGCCGAGGCGCCGAAGGTGGCCCTGCCCATCGTGCTGACCTGGTTCATCGCCGGGCGGATCAACAAGCTGGCGGCAGTGCCGGCGGCAGTGCTGGCGACGCTGGCGGTGACGCTGGTGGCCGCGGGCGGGATGCCCGAGCTGCCCGGGCCGCTGATCACCCCGCCTCATTTCACCATGCCGGAGTTCTCGGTGGCGGCGGTGCTGTCGCTGGGCCTGCCGCTGTTCATCGTGACCATGGCCACGCAGAACATCCCCGCCATCGCGGTGCTGCGCAGCTTCGGCTACGAGCCGGCGCCGGGGCCGATGCTGTCGGGCGTGGGGGCGATGAGCATGGCCTCGGGGGCCTTCGGCGCACCGGCGACCTGCCTGGCGGCGATCACGGCGGCCATGTGCTCGGGCGACGACAGCCACCCGGATCCGGCGCGGCGCTACTGGTCGGCGGTGATGGCAGGGCTGTTCTACTGCCTCTTCGGGCTGTTCGCGGTGGTGATCACCGGGCTGGCCGCGGCCGCGCCGGACTATGCGGTGGCGACGCTGGCCGGGCTGGCGCTACTGAATGTCTTTGCCAATTCCACCGCGGCGGCGCTGGCCGATGCGGAGTTCCGCGATGCGGCGGTGGTCTGTTTCCTTACCACGGCCTCGGGCATGGCGGTGCTGGGCCTGAGCGCGGCGGTCTGGGGCCTGGTGCTGGGCGGGGTGGTCTGGTCGATCACCGCCTGGCAGAAGACGCGGCGGGGCTGAGCGGCACTCAGCTCTCGGGCAGGTTCATCGGGTCGAAGGCACAGGCCTCGGCGGCGTCGATGAGCGCCTCGCGGAAACCGTCGACCGAGAAGATGCCATAGACCCAGGTTTCGCCGCCATAGGCCGCGCGGGAAACGGCGAAATCGACGCTGTCGCGGGCCATCAGCAGGGATTGCACCATCTCACCCACGAAGCCGGAGGTCATGTCGCCGGTGCCGCCGTTGTGCCAGCCGACAAGGAACATCTCGTCGCTCAGCCGGTGCTCGGCGTTGTCGATGAAGATCTGCGCGCTGTCCTGATCGGAGTCCCAGGGTTCGCCGTTGTCGTTGGGCCAGGGGGAGTAGTGATAGGTGAAACCGGCATTGAAGCCGCCGACGTCGAAGGCGAATTCGAGGGTGCCGGAGGTGTCTGCCGCGGCAATGGTGGTAAAGACATGGCAGCGCTCGCCGATGCGGGCCATGGCCCAGTCGCCGTGATCGCTATGGGCCAAGGCGGGGGCGACGAGGGAGGCGAAGAGCGGGATGAATAGCGGGACGGTGAGGCGGAAAGCCCTGCAGTGCATGCGAAATCTCCGGTCTGACGTGCCGGGAGTGTCGCGGCGGGGGCTGAACAGGGGCTTAAGGCACGGCGGCCGGACGCGGAAAATCCCGCACGGTTTGCGCGGGATTTTCGGAAGTTTGGACAGGCCGTGAGGGAGAGCCCCTGCGGCTCAGCCTGCGAGAGGCAGGTCGAGCAGCGCGCGCGCCTGCTGCCAGGTGGCGACGGGGCGTTCGTATTTCTCGCAGAGGTTGGTGACCCGCATCACCAGCGCCGCGTTCGAGGGCGCGAGGGTGTTCCTGTCGAGGCGGATGTTGTCTTCCAGCCCGCAGCGGGCATGGCCGCCGCATTCCACCGACCATTCGTTGACGGTGAGCTGACCGGCACCGATGCCGGCGGCGCACCATTCACTGTCGGGCAGCAGGCGGGCCATGGTGGCGCGGTAATAGTCGAAGACGTCACGGTCCACCGGCATGGCGTTCTTGACCCCCATGACGAACTGCACGTAGGGCGATTTTTCGAGCTTGCCGGCGCGGTACATCGCGGCGGCCTGGTGGATGTGCGAGAGGTCGAAGGCCTCGATCTCGGGGCGGATGCCGAAGGTCTTCATGGTGTGGGCGAGCCAGTCGACCAGGTCCGGCGGGTTCTCGTAGACGCGGGTGGGAAAGTTGTTCGACCCCACGGAGAGCGAGGCCATGTCGGGGCGCAGTGGCAGCATGCCGCCGCGGGTCTTGCCGGCCCCGGAGCGCCCGCCGGTGGAGAACTGGATGATCATGCCGGGGCAGTGCTTTTCCAGCCCCTCCTTCAGGGCGGCAAAGCGGTCGGGATCGGAGGAGGGGGTCTCGTCGTCGTTGCGTACATGGGCATGGACGATGGAGGCGCCGGCCTCGAAGGCCTCCTGCGTCGATTCGATTTGTTCCGAAACGGTGATGGGCACCGCCGGATTGTCGGATTTGCGGGGCAGCGAGCCGGTGATGGCCACGCAGATGATGCAGGGTTTCTGAGCCATGGCCAGAGGTTAGCCGAGGCCGGTGCGCTGTCAACGAGGAAGGCATACGGAGCAGCCAAAAGCCGGTAGAATTGGCAGGACGAAGGGAGAGGCGGATGATCACCATCGAGAAGGTCCGGGATGCGGACCAGGGCGCGGCGGTGCGGGACCTGGCCTATCAGTTCATCGACTGGCTGGCGGAACGCTATCCCGAGATGGAGGTCGAGATTGCCGCCTACATGGAGGCGCAGCACTTTCACGAACAGATCCGCGACGTGGTGCGCTACTACGGGCCGCCGAAGGGGGAATGCCTGCTGGCGCGGCTCGACGGGGTGCCGGCGGGGATCCTGATGATGAAGGACAAGGGCGGCGGCATCTGCGAGATGAACCGGATGTACGTGAGCGATGCGGCCCGCGGCCACGGCGTGGCGCGGGCGCTGATCCGCGCGCTGGTCGAGGAGGCGCGGGCGCTGGGCCAGCGGCGGATGATCCTCGCGGCGCTGCCACGGCACGACGAGGCGCTGGCGCTCTATGCCAGCGAGGGGTTCCTGCCCGATGACCGGCCGCTCGATCCGGGCGGACCGGAGAACAGCGTGCAGCTGGGGCGCGACCTGTAGCGGATCCGGGCGCGGCGGGGATTTTTTCGGGGGCGGGCGCAACTCTGCCCCACGGAGCTTCGTGATTGAGGGGGAGCGCGGGCAGAAAGCCCCGCCTGATCAACACCGGAGGATATGATGATCAAACGTAAAGCCATTGCCGCGGCGATGACCGCCATCACTGCAACTGCCGTCACTGCCACGGCTGTCCTGGCCGCCCAGAACCCCACCGTGGGCGGAGCGGCCATGTATGCCGACAAGACCGTCGCCGAAAACGCCAGCGCGGCGCCGAACCTGACCACTCTGGTCGCGGCGGTCAAGCAGGCGGGCCTGGTGGATACGCTGGCCGGCGAGGGGCCATTTACCGTCTTTGCGCCCACCAACAGCGCCTTTGGCCGGATCGACGAGGCCTCTCTGAACAAGCTGATGATGGAGGACAACAAGGCGCAGCTGCAGCAGATCCTGACCTGCCACGTCGTCGCCGCAGAGGCCTTCTCCAGCGACATCGCGGGGATGATCATGGATGACGGCGGGATGCACGCGGTGCCGACGGTTGGCGGCTGCATGCTCGAAGCTTACATGGAGGACGGTGCCCTGAAGCTGAAGGACGAGAACGGCCGGGTCGCGACTGTGACCACCGCCGACGTCGATCAGTCGAATGGCGTCGTGCATGTGATCGATCGTGTATTGCTTCCGGCCGGCCAGGCGGGTTGAACAAGCGCTTGAGTGCGGCCTGACGCACCTGGGATTTTAACGAGTGTTCAGGGTAGGAACGGGGTCGGGCCGTCCGAAAGGGCGGCCCGGTTTCCGTTTCACGCACAGGCGGCATGGATCAGGGGGAATAGAAGGGCGCATGGGTCAGCCAGGCGGTGCGCACCCAGCCCTGATGCGGATCGCTGACAAAGCGCGTGGTTGTGGTGCCGCAGAGCCGGTCGCGGCGATCCCAGACGATGCCCGCCCAGTCGCCGCTGTAGTCGAAGACGAGCACCTGCCGCCCGGTCTTGAGCCGTTGCACCAGGCGATGCTCGTCCGAGGGGCCGGCGTGGACGGGAAAGATTCCGTCGCCATCGGGACCGTCGCCAGTGATCACCCCGCGCGAGCAGGAGGGGTGCTGGCCGGTGGTGGCATATTCATGGATTGGCACGTCGTTCCGGCGCACGACCTTGTCCATCATCATGCGCAGCGGGAAGGACCCGAGCGCGGCGACCAGGATGGTGACGAAGACGATGATGACGATGCGCATGACCCGGGTCTCCTTTGACGCGGAGCCTGCGCGAGAAAGGTTTACGGAACATGCAGGTATGGCAAGGCCCCTAGAATGCAACGGAAATTGCCGCCCGCCCGGCCAGGGCCCAGGACAGGCAGGCCCCTAGAAGGAGGACTGGAACGGTGCGCGGATCAACCATTCGCTGCGGACCCAGCCCTGATGCGAACCGGTGACGAAACGCGCCGTGGCGGTGCCGCAGAGCCTGTCGCGACGATCCCAGACGATGCCGGACCAACCGGCGCGTTCCTCGAAGACGAGCACCTGCCGCCCGGTGTCGAGCTGCTGGACGAGGCGGTACCCCTCGGCCGGGCCGATGCGGATGGGCAGGCGGCCGTCGCCCGTCGGGCCGCTGCCCGTCAGCACGCCGCGCGTGCAGCTGGGCGAGAGGCCGGTCGAGGCGCGTTCGCGGATCGGGACGTGAGCAGGGCCGGACATTTCCGACACGATGGCAACCATCGGCACGGATCCGACCACCGCCGACACCCCGAGACAGAGGGCGGCGATTGCAAGGCGCATGGGTCAGACTCCTTTGCCAATACAATGACAGGCAAAGGTTAACCGCTTCGGAATTCCGAGCCGATTCAGGGGATTGTGAAAGTGATTGCCCGCAGGAGTGCAGCCTGAGGCCCGGCTGGGCGTTCCATACGGCGCCCAGTCAGGCGGTCTGGCGAGTCTCGCCCGCGGTCTCTTCGGCGTCGAAATCCTCGCAGAGCGGGCGGCCGTTTTCGGCGTGCCGGTCGAGCAGGCGTTCGAGCCGCCGCCCGAGGGGAATTGGGCGCGCGGGATCTGCGTGCAGGACGGTGCCGGGGGTCAGCAGGAAGAGCGCCTCGATCTCGCGGCGGTCGGTCTCGGTCAGCGAGCGCAGGGCCTCGGGACCGGTCAGCAGGGTTTCCACCGGCGCGCCATTGGCGATCACGACCTCGTGGCGGTCGAAGAGCAGGTGGATATAGAGTACATCCTCTTCGGCGGGCGCCTCCTCGGGAGCGCTGATGCCGGGAAAGCCCGCGAGCTTCTTGGCGGCGACCAGAACGCTGCCGGTCTCCGGGTACATGCGGCGCACCACCGGCGAACAGAGCATGACGCGGTGCTGTGGAGAAAGGGCGAGGTCGCGCCGGGGCAGGCCGGGCGCCAGGGCGCCGGCGGCAATCTGAACCGGGCGCAGCCAGGGCCGGCGGCGCAGCATCGCGGCCGGGGCGCGGCGCGCGGCGACCCAACGCAGTGGCTGTGGGCCGTGATCGAGGGTCGTGACCAGTTCGCCGGGGCGCAGGTCTTCGACAGGGCGCTCGCCGAAGGGGGTGCGGATCAGCGTGCCGCGGGTAAAGCAGACGGGGTTCGGCGCCACGGGACTGTGGCCCGGCGGGGCGGTCGGATCGATCGCGGTCAGGTCGGCCGGATCAAGGGGATCGAAGTGCTTGTCGAGTTCGTCGGTATAGGGGGTCAGGTCGGTGCCATCGGCCACCGCGGCCGGGCTGTAGAGCGTACCCGTCCAGCTGGTGAGCGGCGGTGTGCCATCGAAGAGCATGACTTCGGAGCCGGCGTTCAGGCCATGCCCGCTCTCTGTCGCCTTGGAGAATTCCTTTTCGCTGATCAGCCCGTCGCCATCGGAATCGATGATGCGCACCACGGCACCGTCATCCGGGTCGATGGCCTCGCCCTCGGCATAGAGCGCCATGGTGACAAGCTGGGAATCACCGGTGGCGATGCCCTCGACGAGGGTCGTGCTGAAGGTCTGGAACAGCAGTGCCATCTTCGAAATCCCCTTTACCCGGATCGGGACAGGCAAGCATCCCGGTACACATGCAACACAACCTGCACGTGTTTGAGGGCCTGTGCAAGCTGTCCTTCCCCAGCGGAGCCTGCTCCGCATCGTGGATTACGCAGCGTTAACTGATTCGGGCGAAATCACGCCATTCTTTCGCGAAAAGCGGCCCAAATGGCAGATTTCGTGACCTTTGGGCGACAGGCAATCTGCCGCCCGGCCCGGGTCAGGCCAGCAGGCGGCGGGCGATGACCTGGGCCTGGATCTCTGCCGCACCCTCGAAGATGTTGAGGATGCGGGCATCGCAGAGCAGGCGGGAGGCGACATATTCCAGCGCGAAGCCGTTGCCGCCGTGGATCTGAAGCGTGTTGTCGGCGCAGGCCCAGGCGACGCGGGCGCCAAGGAGCTTGGCCATGCCGGCCTCGAGGTCGCAGCGGCGGTCGTGGTCCTTCTCGTAGGCGGCGAAATAGGTCAGCTGACGCGCCACCATGATCTCGACCGCCATCATGGCGAGCTTGCCCGAGACGCGGGGAAACTGCACCAGCGGGCCACCGAAGGCCTTGCGGTCCAGCGCATATTGCAACCCGGTGTCGAGCGCCGCCTGGGCCACGCCGATGGCGCGGGCGGCGGTCTGGATGCGGGCGCTCTCGAAGGTCTGCATGAGCTGCTTGAAGCCCTTGCCCTCTTCGCCGCCGAGCAGGTTCTCGCCCTTCACGGGGAAGCCGTCGAAGCCGAGTTCGTATTCTTTCATGCCGCGATAGCCCAGCACCTCGATCTCGCCGCCGGTGATGCCGGCATCGGGGAAGGGCTCCGCATCGGTGCCCGGCGTCTTCTCGGCCAGGAACATCGACAGGCCCTTGTGATCGGTGGTGGCGGGATCGGTGCGCGCCAGCACGGTCATCACATGGGTGCGGGCGGCATGGGTGATCCAGGTCTTGTTGCCGGTGATCGCGTAATCGCCATCCGGGCCCTTTACCGCGCGGGTGCGCAGGGCGGCGAGGTCGGAGCCGGTGTTGGGCTCGGTGAAGACGGCGGTGGGCAGGATCTCTCCGGAGGCGAGCCTGGGCAGCCAGTGGTCCTTTTGCGCGTCGGTGCCGCCACAGAGGATCAGCTCGGCCGCGATCTCGGAGCGGGTGCCGAGAGAGCCGACGCCGATGTAGCCGCGCGAGAGCTCCTCCGACACCACGACCATGGAGGCCTTGGTGAGGCCGAGGCCGCCGAATTCCTCGGGGATGGTCAGGCCGAAGACGCCCATTTCGGCCAGTTCCTCGATGATCTCCATCGGGATCAGCTGATCCTTGAGGTGCCACTCATGGGCCTCGGGCAGCACGCGATCGACGGCATAGCGGCGGAACTGGTCGCGGATCATCTCGAGCTCTTCCTCGAGGCCGGTGGCGCCATAGGTGACGTTGCCCTGCTGTTCGACGATCAGCTCGGCGAGGCGCGTGCGCGCGGCCTGGGTATTGCCGTGCTGCATGAGCGCCTGCACCTGCGGGGTGAGCAGGGCGGAGAGATCGGCGGGGGCAAGGCCCATGTCCTGCGGACGGACGATCTCGGATTGCGACATCTGGATGCCGCCGGCGATCTGCGAGAGGTATTCACCAAAGGCGATCTGATGCAGCAGCTGCTCGATTTCGGAGAAGCGGCCATCGGCCTGCAGGGCCTCGGCCCATTTCTGCATCTGGCGCAGGGCCTCGACATAGGTGGCGAGCCAGGCGAGGCCATGGGTGGCCGTCTGATGCGCCTCGACGGCGCGGGAGGAGACACGGCCCTCGACCTCGACCATGGCACGGACGGCGGTCTTCGCCGCCTGAAGCAGGGCCTCGGCGGGCGCCACGGCGGCGCCGGTCGTGGGCAGAAGCTCGGGCAGAAGAATACTGTCGCTCATCGTCAGGTCCTGTCCGTCATGTGCCATTGAATCACTCCTCCGTTTTGCAAGTGTAGCATGTAGCGCCTTCGCAGTCGCAGCGCAATATGTTTGCGTATGAAGCGTTTATGGTGATCTAAAATTACGTGACGGATTTCGTGGTGTGGGGCGCCGGGCGGGGTGATATGCAGCAGGCATGGAGTTTCTGCCCGATTTCATTTCCGGAGCCGCCCTTGCCGCCTGCCTGGCCGTCGCGTTGATTGCGGGGCTGGTGAAGGGGCTGACGGGCTTTGCCATGCCGATGATCATGATCTCTGGCATGGGCAGCATCGTGGGGCCGGAATGGGCGCTGGCGGGGCTGTTGCTGCCGACGCTGGCAACCAACGTCTGGCAGGCCTTCCGGCAGGGGCCACGGGCGGCCTGGGCGGCGGTGAAGGCACACCGGATCTACCTGGGCGCGTTGCTGGTGATGCTGCTGATCTCGGCGCAGTTCGTGCGGGTGATCCCGGAGCGCGTGGTGCTGATCGTGATCGGCGGGCCGATCATCCTGTTCGCGCTGAGCCAGCTGATGGGCCGCGAGCTGAGGCTGAGCCACCCGGTGTCGAGGGGCGTGCAGGCCGCGATCGGCGGCTTTGCAGGGGCGATCGGGGGATTTTCCGGCGTCTGGGGGCCGCCCACGGTGGCCTATTTGACGGCGCTGGACACGCCCAAGACGGAACACGTGCGGGTGCAGGGCGTGATCTATGGCTGCGGCGCGGTGATGCTGGTCTCGGCGCATACGGCCTCGGGCGTGTTGCGGGCCGAGACGCTGCCGTTTTCGCTTATCCTGCTGCCGATGGCGCTGCTCGGCATGTTCGCGGGCTTTCGCGTGCAGGACAGGATCGACCAGAAGGCGTTTCGCAAGGCGATCCTCGTGGTGCTGCTGGTGGCGGGGGGCAATCTGCTGCGCCAGGGGATCATGGGATAGTGCACAGGCCCTGTGCGGGGGCCGGGGGTTTGCGGGCGCGGGAGAGTGGACTAGCTCTGGTGCAAACAGGAGGATCCCATGGAAGTCGGACTCTATACATTCGGTGACGTCGGCCGGAACCCGGTGACGGGTGAAACGATCAGCCATGCCCAGCGGCTGCAGAACCTGATCGAGGAGATCGAGCTGGCCGACCAGGTGGGCCTCGACATCTTTGGCCTGGGCGAACACCACCGCCCGAATTACGCCGTTTCCTCGCCGGCCGTGGCCCTGGCGGCGGCGGCGCGGACCACGAAGACCATTCGCCTGAGTTCCGCCGTGACGGTGCTGAGCTCGGATGATCCGGTACGGGTCTACCAGCAGTTCGCCACGCTCGACGGGCTGAGCCAGGGCCGCGCCGAGATCATGGTGGGCCGGGGCAGTTTCATCGAGAGCTTCCCGCTCTTCGGCTACGAGCTGGGCGATTACGATGCGCTCTTCGAGGAGAAGCTGGCCATGCTGATGGCCATCAACGAGGGCGAGAAGCTGAACTGGGATGGCACCAGGTTCACCCAGAAGGTGGAGCGGCTGGGTGTCTATCCGCGCCCCGTCGAGGACCGGCTGCCGATCTGGATCGCCGCCGGGGGCACGCCCCAGAGCATGGTGCGCGCCGGTGCCTATGGCGCGCCGCTGGCGCTGGCCATCATCGGCGGCCGCCCGCGGCAGTTCGCACCGCTGGCGGACCTCTATCGCAAGGCCGCCACGCAGGCGGGGCATCCGGAAAAGGCGCGTGTGTCGCTGAACGTGCACGGCTACGTGGCCGAGAACAGCCAGCATGCCGCCGACACGTTCTTTCCGGCGCAGAAGGCCGTGATGGACCAGATCGGCCGCGAGCGCGGCTGGCCGCCGCAGAGCCGGGCGCAGTTCGATGCCTCGATCACGCCGGAGGGGGCGAATTTCGTCGGCTCGCCGCAGCAGGTGATCGACAAGGTGCTGAGCCTGAAGGAAGACCTGGGCTTTGACCGGGTCAGCATCCAGATGGCGATCGGGGTGATCGAGCACAAGGAAATGCTGAAGGCGATCGAGGTGCTGGGCACCAAGGTGGCGCCGGAGCTGCGCAAGGCCGGCTGAGCCCCCGCGGGGCTGTCGCAAAGATGAAAGAAGAGGCGCCGCCGCGGCGCGGCGTTACCGCCAACGGAAACACCGTTGAAGGGCAAGGAAAAAGCGCCCCCGTCCATGAGGACGAGGGCGCCGAAAATCCGTATTTGGTAATGAAACTGTTTGTTTGTAATAAGTTGCGAACGCGTTGGAGCGTCTTGGGAACATTCTCACGTTAGCGCGAGCACGACAAGTGCTGCAGTGCCGCATCGGAGCTTCGGTAAAATGTTGCCGGTCGTGGGGAACGTCATGCGCGGGCAAATGCCGGTCTGCCGCGTTTAGGCAATTGTACGTACTGGACGATACGGACCGATCATGGCCTTATGAAAGGTCATGTCGTGACGTTACGTTGTTTCCGCCCGATATTGCGTGAAACTTGCCGTAAATTGCCGAAATCATTCGGAAAAGTCAATATGTACAGGGGAGTTCATTTCCTGTGATCCGGCCTGTTTCCGCCGGTCGTCGGCGTGCCGTTCTTCAGGAGATGAAGGTGTTGCCGAAGCAGAGGTCGATGGCCTCGGGCGCCTGCATCGGGGGTACCACCTGGAAGGTCTGGTGCATCAGCACCTCGTCGCCACGGTGCACCTCGAAGCTCCAGGTGCCGGGCTGAAGTTCCCGATCATATTCGAACTGGAAACTGCGTACGCCCCAATCGGAGGAGAGGTTGGGGTTCCAGCTCTCGGTGGTGACGTTGCGCGGGCCGAAGGGCGGATGGTGCACGACCATCATGTAGTCGCCGGGCGCGGCATCGGGCGCCAACCGGATGTTGACGCCGAAGGAGATGCCCAGGGTGGCGGGCACCACGCGTGAATGCAGCGCGACCTTGGCATCGCCGGCCATCAGCAGGATGTAGCCGCTCTCGGTGCCAGGGGCCGGGGCGGTGCCGACATTGTCCACCGGGCAAAAGATGCCCGCCTCGGAGAGCTCGACCGGGGCGAGGGTGAAATCGCCGCTGACGGGGCTGGCCGGGCTCTGGGTGCCGGCAGGGATCTGCGGTTCGGCGGTGGCCGCGCGCGCGGCAGAGGGGAGCAGCGATGCGGATACCATGCCAGAGACCAGCAGCGCACCGAGGCTGGCGCGAAGGGGGGCGGCTGTACGGAGCCGGGTCATCGTCTGTCTCCTCCGGATCTGAGCCTGGTCGGCGCAGGGCACTCGTCAATTCGGCAATCATAGCGTGTAGGACCGGATCGGTCCTTGTCGGTCATGCGGGTTTCGGAGCCGCACGTCAAGTAACGGTTCCTTAAATATGTTTGCGCCCCGCCGGTCAGGGCAGGGCGCAGGCAGTATCGTCATGCGGGTGGGCGGCATTGCCGCCGGCGACAGCCTCAGCCGATGGCGGCGGCTTTCACGTCCTCGTCGATGTAGGGCAGGTACTGCTCGAAGTTCTCGGAGAACATGCCGACCAGCTTGGCGGCCTGGGCGTCGTAGGCGGTCTCGTCTTCCCAGGTCTTGCGCGGGTTCAGAAGCACGTCGGCCACGCCGGGCACGGACACGGGAACCTCGAAGCCGAAGTTCGGATCCTTGCGGAACTCGGCCTCGTTCAGCGAGCCGTCGAGGGCTGCGGTGAGCAGGGCGCGGGTGGCGCGGATCGGCATGCGCGAGCCGGTGCCGAAGGCGCCGCCGGTCCAGCCGGTGTTCACCAGCCAGCAGGTTGCACCGTGCTTGGCGATCTTTTCCTGCAGCAGCTTGCCGTATTCCTCGGGGCGACGGGGCATGAAGGGCGCGCCGAAGCAGGTCGAGAAGGTGGGCAGGGGCTCGAGCACGCCACGTTCGGTGCCCGGGGTCTTCGAGGTGAAGCCGGACAGGAAGTGGTACATTGCCTGCGCCGGCGTCAGCCGTGCGATCGGCGGCAGCACGCCATAGGCGTCGCAGGTCAGCAGGATGATGTTCTTGGGATGGCCGCCGAGCGCGGTGTCCGACGCGTTGGAGATGTACTCCAGCGGGTAGGCGCAGCGCATGTTCTGCGTCAGGCTCGAATCCTCGAAGTCGAGTTCGAAGGTCTCCTCGTCGTAGACCATGTTCTCGATCACGGTGCCGAACTTGTGCGTGGTGGCATAGATCTCGGGCTCCGCCTCGGGTGAGAGCGAGATCGTCTTGGCATAGCAGCCGCCTTCGAAGTTGAAGGTGCCGCGGTCCGACCAGCCGTGTTCGTCATCGCCGATCAGCGTGCGCGAGGGATCGGCGGAGAGCGTGGTCTTGCCGGTGCCCGACAGGCCGAAGAAGATCGCGGTGTCGACCGGATTGCCCTTGGCGTGGTTGGCCGAGCAGTGCATCGGCATCACGCCCTTCTCGGGCAGCATGTAGTTGAGCAGCGTGAAGACCGACTTCTTGTTTTCGCCGGCATATTCGGTGCCGCCGATCAGGATCAGCTTCTTGGCGAAGTTCAGGGCGATGACGGTATCGGACCGGCAGTCGTGCTTCTCGGGATCCGCCTTGAAGCTGGGGCAGTTGATGATGGTGAAATCCGACACGTAGTCGTTCAGCGCCTCGCGGTCGGGGCGGCGCAGCAGGTGACGGATGAAGAGGTTGTGCCAGGCCAGCTCGGACACGACGCGGACATTGATCGCATAGGCCGGGTCGGCTCCGCCGACGAGATCCTGCACGAAGTAATCCTTGCCCTTCATGTGGGCCAGCATGTCGGCGTAGAGTCGGTCGAAGCCCTCGGGCGACATCTCGGCGTTGTTTTCCCACCAGATGTTGTCGGCCACGTCGGGGGTCTTCACGACGTGCTTGTCCTTGGGCGAACGGCCCGTGTACTTGCCTGTCGTCACCAGGAAGGTGCCACCCTGGCCGAGCGTGCCCTCGTCGCGTTTCAGAGCGGCTTCGATCAGTGCGGGCTCCATAAGGTTGTAATAGACATCGCCCAGACCCTCGATGCCTTGATCCTCGAGCCGGAAATGCGGGTTCACCCGTCCAAATGCCATTGTCAAACTCCTGTAGCCGCTCCATGCGGCGGGTATCTTATCCGGGCTGCACGCCGGCGGACCGGAACCGGCACGGAGACGCACCAGTGAAGTGGTCCATAGCACGGCGGTTCGATTTGTGAACAGGCCGCTACCGAAGGTTAGCGCAACCAAATGCGGGTTAGCGCAACCACTTGTGGAATGTTGCTCACGCATGGGCAACCGCTGGTCCATTGTCGCATGGAACGGACATTTTCGCCACATTTTCGCCACATCTTGAGGGCGATTCGGGGAAAGCGTTTGCCTGTGCAGCCTGAACCGAACAGTATGGTGGGAAAAAATCGAACCATAAGAGCAGCATAGGAAGGCCATGATGTCGAAGATCGCCCTTGTGGACGACGACAGGAACATCCTGACCTCCGTGGCCATCACCCTGGAGGCGGAGGGATTCGAAGTGGCGACCTACAGCGACGGGCAAGCCGCGCTGGAGGCCTTCGAGGTCGCGCTGCCCGACATGGCCGTTCTGGACATCAAGATGCCCCGCATGGATGGCATGGACCTGCTCCAGCGGCTGCGCCAGAAGAGCGCCAGCCTGCCGGTCATCTTTCTCACCTCGAAGGACGACGAGATCGACGAGGTGCTGGGCCTGCGGCTGGGGGCCGACGATTACGTAAAGAAGCCCTTCAGCCAGCGGCTGCTGGTGGCCCGTATCCGGGCGCTGCTGAGGCGGCAGCAGGCGGCGGAGGGCGAGACCTTTCCGGTGACCGAGGAGACCGCGGTGATGGACCGCGGCCACCTGCGGATGGACCCGCTGCGCCACGCGGTGACCTGGAAGGGACGCGACGTGACGCTGACGGTGACCGAGTTCCTGCTGCTGCAGGCGCTGGCGCAGCGCCCCGGGTTCGTCAAGAGCCGCGATGCGCTGATGGATGTGGCCTATGACGATCAGGTCTATGTCGATGACCGCACCATCGACAGCCACATCAAGCGGCTGAGGAAGAAGATGCGCGGGGCGGATCCGGATTTCTCGGCAATCGAGACGCTCTATGGCATCGGCTATCGATACAACGAAGAATAGCATGGAGCGCAGCGCCCCAGCCCGCGCCGTTTCGGCGCCCGGGTCCGGACCGGGCCATCGGGGGAGGGCCGTGGCGTGCGCCTGAAGCTGTCGCCCCTGACGCGCAAGATCGTGCTGTTCAACCTGGTGGCGCTGAACGTGCTTGTGGCGGGGATCCTGCTGATGGACGGCTCACGCCAGAGCCTGCTGGAACAGCGCCAGGCCTCGCTGATGACCGAAGCTAGGCTGATGGCGGAGATCTTCACGGGCGAGCGGCCCGCCGGAACGGAGGCCCAGGACTCTCCTTTCGGCCTGCTCTCGGGCAACCGCGGCGGGGCCTGGGCAACGCTCTCTGCGCTTGAATTGCGGGGCGGGCGCACGCTGGTGCTGCTGGATGCCGATGGCACGGTGCTGGGAGAGCTGAGCGGCGATACCACCGAGGTGCCGGTGGCGGGCATCGACCAGCCGACCCACATCATGGATACGCTGAACATGGTCTGGGAGGGGCTGATCCGGCTGCTGGGGGGCGAGGACCGCGAGACGGGCAACCTGTCCGCCCTGGAAGAGGCGCGCCAGATGGTTCGGGCCGGCCTGACGCCGGGCGTGACTGAGGTGAGCGTGACCCAGAGCGAGGAAGGCCGGCATTACACCGCGGTCAGCCCGGTGACAGACAGCACCGGGCACGTGGTGGGGGCGGTTGCGCTATCGAGCCCGGTGGGCGGCATCGACACCATGGCCAGGATCGAGCGCGAGCGGGTGCTGCAGATGTTCATCATCGCCACCCTGGTCTCGATCGGGCTGAGCCTGATCCTTGCCTCGATGATCTCGAAGCCGCTGTCGCGGCTGGCAGATGCGGTGGAGCTTGACGCGAGCGGCGACCGGCGCCGGGTGCACGCCGGACGGGTGCGTATCCCGGACCTGAGCGAGCGGCGCGACGAGATCGGCCGGCTGTCGAAGGCGCTGCGCGGGATGGTCGATGCGCTCTATGACCGGATCGATTCCAACGAGCAGTTCGCGGCCGACGTGGCCCACGAGATCAAGAACCCGCTGGCCAGCCTGCGCAGCGCGGTGGGGACGCTGCGGGTGGCCCGGCGCGATGACCAGCGCGAGCAGATGCTGAGCGTGATCGAGCATGACGTGCGGCGGCTTGACCGTCTGGTCACCGACATATCGCGTGCCTCGCGGCTCGACAGCGAGCTGGTGACCGAGGAGGAGGAGGAGTTCGATCTGATGCGCCTGCTGCGCCGGCTGACCGAGCACATGGGCGAACTGGCGGTCCAAAAGGACATCGACTTCATCACCGACCTGCCACAGGACAGCCTGCGAATGCGGGGCCTGGAGCCGCGCCTGGCGCAGGTCTTCGTGAACCTGATCGACAACGCGATCTCGTTTTGCGAGGCGGGCGACGCGATCCGGGTCTGGGCACGGCGCCGCGGCAACCGGGTGCTGGTGGTGGTCGAGGACACCGGTCCGGGCATCCCCGAAGGTGCCTTGCAGAAGATATTCACCCGGTTCTACTCGCACCGGCCGGATGCCGATTTCGGCAACAACTCGGGCCTTGGCCTAGCGATCAGCAAGCAGATCGTGGAGGCCCATGGCGGGGTGATCTGGGCCGAGAACATCGCGCCCACGGAGGCAGACCCGCTGTCGGACCCGCTCGGCGCGCGGTTCGTCGTGGGCCTGCCGATCTGAGGGACGCCGGCGATGGAAGATCCGCAACACGACAATCTGCACGCGAGCTGCGTGGCCCTTGAGGGGCGGGCAGTACTGATCCTGGGGCCCTCCGGCGCGGGCAAATCCGGCCTGGCGCTGGAGCTGATGGCCCGCGGTGCTGCATTGGTCTCGGATGACCGGACGGAGATCCGGCGCGAGGGCAGCCAGGTGATCGCGGGTGCGCCGGCCGCGCTCTCGGGGCTGATCGAGGCGCGGGGGGTCGGGATCCTGAAGGCTGCGCCCGCCGGCGAGACGCCGCTGGCCCTTGTGGTGGATCTGGGGGTGACCGAGACGGAGCGGCTTCCGCCGCAGCGCAGCAAGATTTTGCTGGGGGTTTCTTTACCACTATTACACAATACTGGCACCGCGGCTTTCCCCGCGGCGATTCTGCAATACATGCGGGAAGGCCGCAGCGCGTAGACTAACCTATGCGTGCACGGCCCTGCACCACAAGAGGGCCCCATGCCCAACGGACACGACATGCCCAGCCTGACGCCACGGCTCGTTCTCGTAACGGGGCCGTCGGGGGCGGGCCGTTCCACGGCGATCCGCGCGCTGGAGGACATGGGTTTCGAGGCGATCGACAACCTTCCGTTGAGCCTGCTGCCGCGCCTGATGGACGGGCCGCCGCTGCGCCGGCCGCTGGTCCTCGGGGTGGATGCCCGCAACCGCGATTTCTCGACCACCGGCCTGATCGAGCTGCTCGACCGGCTGAGCGGGATCCAGGGCATGAGCCTGGAGCTGCTCTATCTCGATTGCCGGCCCGACGTCCTGTCGCGGCGCTTCAGCGAAACCCGGCGGCGCCACCCGCTGGCCCCTGCCGAGACGCCGGAGGATGGCATCGCGCGGGAGTTCGACCTGCTTGGCCCGATCCGGGAACGTGCCGACGTGCTGGTGGAAACCTCGGAGATGACGGTGCATGACCTGCGTGCCGAAATCGACCGGCTGTTTGCCCCCGAGGGCGGGCAGGGCCTGGCGCTGTCGATCCAGTCCTTCAGCTACAAGCGGGGACTGCCGCGGGGCATCGACATGGTTTTCGATGTGCGCTTCCTGAGGAACCCCTACTGGAGCCCGGAATTGCGCGGCCTGACGGGCATGGATGCCGCCGTGCAGGCCTACGTTGCAGAGGACCCGCGGTTCACACCTTTTCTCGAAAAGGTGAGCGACCTCACGGAGATGCTGCTGCCTGCCTATATCGAGGAGGGAAAGGCTCATCTCTCGATCGGCTTCGGCTGTACCGGTGGCCAGCATCGTTCCGTCACTTTGGCGGAAAGGCTGGGCCGGACCCTTGCGGAAGCCGGCTGGCAGGTGTCAATAAGGCACCGTGAACAGGAACGGCGCAAGGCCGGCGGCGGCGGGGGATGACCGTGGCCAGGCAAGCGGAAGGAAACCCGGCATTGATCGGCATAGTGATCGTGGCACATGGAGGCCTCGCACGCGAGTACAAGGCCGCCGTCGAGCATGTCGTCGGCGTGCAACCGGGCATTCAGGCCATTGCCATCGAGGCCAACAGCGACCGGGGCGACAAGCAGCGCGAGATCTGCGATGCCGCCGACGATGTGGATCAGGGCCAGGGCGTGGTCGTGGTGACCGACATGTTCGGCGGATCGCCCAGCAACCTCAGCCTGCTGGCCTGCCGCCCCGACGATCGGCGAATTCTCTACGGGGTCAATCTTCCGGCCTTGATCAAGCTGGCAAAGTCGCGCCATAAGTCCCTGCCCGAGGCTGTGCGCGACGCCACCGAGGCGGGGCGCAAGTATATCGACAGCCGCAACCTGAGCGGAGGCTGAGTGCCAATGAGCGACGCTGTGACGAGGACGTTGACCATCGTCAACGAAAAGGGGCTGCATGCCCGGGCCTCGGCCAAGTTCGTGGAAGTCGTGGAAGGGTTCGACGCCCGCGCCGAGGTATCGCGCGACGGCATGTCGACCGGCGGCGACAGCATCATGGGGCTTTTGATGTTGGCAGCCAGCAAGGGCTGCACTATTGATGTCGAGACTTCCGGCCCGGATGCGGCCGCCCTTGCAGATGCGCTGCAGACCCTTGTCGCGAACCGGTTCGGCGAGGACATGTAGAAACCGCGGCGGAACGGCTTGGGTCCTGCGTATCATGCGAGTGACGCGGACGTGATGACGGTGAAGGCATTGGTTGACAGCACGCATACCCCACGACAGAGCAGCCCGGCTGCGACGGATACGGTGGCGTACACGAAGTATGACCGGCGCTCTCTGACCTATTCCAACACCTTCGACAACGGTTTTCAGCGCAATGTCATCCGGACCATGGAGTGGATGACCGGCAAGCTGACGATCCTGCGGCTGATCCGGAAATTCGAGAAGCAGGGCGCTCCCCAGGGCCAGGCCTTCTGGAAGGCCTGCCTGGACGTGATGGGCATTCCGGTGACCACGCCGCAGGCGCAGCTGGAGCGGATCCCCGAGACCGGACCGGTGGTGGTGGTGGCGAACCACCCCCACGGCATGGTCGACGGCATGATCCTTGCCGAGCTGATCGGACGGCGGCGTCTGGATTACAAGATCCTGACGCGCTCGGTGCTGACGGGGATCGACGAGGTGGCCTCGTCCTACATGATCCCGGTGCCCTTTCCCCATGACCCAGAAGCGCAGAAGAAGATGATCGAGATGCGCGCGGAGGCGATGGCGCACCTGAGGGAGGGCGGCATCGTGGCACTTTTCCCCTCGGGCGTCGTGGCCTCGTCGGAGACGATGTTCGGCCCCGCCGTCGAGGCGGAGTGGAACGTGTTCACGGCGCAGATGATCCGCCGGTCGGGGGCGCAGGTGGTGCCGATCCATTTCACCGGGCACAATTCGCGCTGGTACCAGATGGCGAACCGGGTGTCGGCCACCCTGCGGCAGGGGCTGTTGCTG
Organism: Pseudooceanicola sp. DL12; assembly: GCF_056270665.1. Taxonomy (NCBI): domain Bacteria; kingdom Pseudomonadati; phylum Pseudomonadota; class Alphaproteobacteria; order Rhodobacterales; family Paracoccaceae; genus Pseudooceanicola; species Pseudooceanicola sp. DL12. The sequence goes on along the minus strand of NZ_CM149884.1, from coordinate 3,724,267 downwards.
CACGAGATCGTCCATTCCCTGAACGCACCCCAGGCGCCCATCGTCGGTGACGTCGTGGCGCCGGAGGACATGGAGCGGCTGAAGAGCGATCCGCGGGGCTTCATGGCCTGGCTGCGGGAGCGCACGCTGAACCTGTGAGAGGGGCCGCCGCGAGGCGGTCTTTTCCCTTGGGAGCCGGCATGGGGGAGGGGGCTCTGCCCCACTTGCCAATGAAAAGGAGAGGGGCTCTGCCCCCTCGGGCCTGCGGCCCTCACCCCCGGGATATTTATGGCCAGATGACGGGGTAGCCCGGCGCCTTGGCCGGGCGGAGGTCTGACGGACCGATGCCCTACTGGTTGCGCAGCAGGCGGAAGACCTCGGAGGCGGCCCAGCCGGAGAAGACGGCGATGAAGATTGCCAGCAGCGCATAGGCCACGGCGTGGTTGCGGGACAGGTTGTAGAGCCATTGCTCCATCCCGACCTTGGACACCCGCAGGCCGGTCTCGTAGGTGGAGACGACCTTGCCCTCGCGGGTCAGGTAGACCTTGATGCCGTAGATCCCCTCGGTGAGGTTCGAGGGCAGAGTGATGTCGGTGGAAAAGAGCGTCTCGTCCTCGAAGCTGACGGCGCCGGGCTGGACGATGTAGTTGCCGGCCTTCTCCTGGATCCGGATCAGCGCATCGACGAAGTTGTTCTCGTCGAGCACGCTGTCGTCGGAGATGATCGAGCGCAGCACATGGGGGATCGAGACGCGGTAGCGCAGGTCCTCGGTGGCGGTCATGATCTCGTCGAGCGGAGCGGAAGTGGCAACGGCATAGTAGCTGGGCGCCGAGCTGATCAGAACCTGATCGGTATTGACCCAGATGCCGCCGACGCGCCCCTTGCGCATGACGTTGACGGATTCCGAGGGGCCCTTGACCGTTATCACCACCTGCAGCGGCGGCTCCGGCGGCGGCGTGTCGCGCTTGACGGCGCCGAAGATCAGGATCTCGGTGCCGTCGAAGCTGGCGTTGATCGAGACCCGGTTCTGGCTGAGGCCGAGGAGGATCTGTTCCTCCTGGGCGTCGGTGACGAAGGGCAGCACCGCGAAGAGCCCCGCCACCAGCAGCGCCGGCACTGCCGCCACCGGGCGCAGCATGGCGCGCAGGCGCGGGGCGAGGGAGAGGCGCACGCGCGTCGTCATGGCCGCGCCTCCGAGATCGTGTAGAGCTCTGTCGGGGTGACGAAGAGATCGAGCGCCAGTTTCCCGCAGACCAGCAACACCAGGAGGGCCAGCAGGATGCGGAGCTGTTCGGCCTTGAGCCGCGCGCCGAGGCGGGTGCCGAACTGGGCCCCCACGACGCCGCCGATCAGCAGGAAGAGCGCAAGGACGATGTCGACCGTGTGGTTGGTGACCGCGTGCAGGAAGGTGGTGAAGGCCGCGACGAAGATGATCTGAAACAGCGAGGTGCCGATCACCACCTTGGTGGGCATGCCCAGCAGGTAGATCATCGCCGGCACCATGATGAAGCCGCCGCCGACGCCCATGATGGCCGAGAGGATGCCCACGGCAAAGCCCACGAGGATGGGCGGGATAACCGAGATGTAGAGGCCCGAGGTGCGGAAGCGCATCTTCAGTGGCCAGGTGTGCACCCAGTTGCGCTGGCGGCGCCTGGGGGTGGGCGGCACCTTGCCGCCGCGGGTCTTGCTGATGGCCTTGAGGCTCTCGACGAACATCAGCGCGCCGATGGCGCCGAGAAAGACGACGTAGCAGAGGTTGACCAGCAGGTCGACCTGACCCAGTTGCCGCAGCAGGTTGAAGATGTAGACCCCTACTGCGGCACCGACGAGGCCGCCGGCCTGCAGGACGCCCCCCATCTTCAGGTCCACCGTCTTGCGCTTCAGGTGCGCGAAGAGGCCGGAGACCGAGGAGGCGACGATCTGGTTGGCGGAGGTGGCCACGGCCACGGGCGGCGGAATGCCGATGAAGAAGAGCAGCGGCGTGATCAGGAAACCGCCCCCCACGCCGAACATGCCCGAGAGGACCCCGACGAGGCCCCCGAGTCCCAGCAGCAGGAAGATGTTCACCGATACCTCGGCGATGGGGAGGTAGATCTGCATGGCTTTTCCTAGCCGGTTCCTCGCGTCAACTCAACGATGCTGCGCTGCGGCACCGGCAAAAGATGCGAAGCTGTTGCAACGACTTGAAAACGAAAACGGCCCGCGCGGCAAGACCGGCGGGCCGTGATGGGAAACAAATCCGGAAACCCGGTCAGCGTTCCTTGACGTAGGGTTCGCCACTCGCCTTTGGCGGCACGGCGGCCCCCACGAAGCCCGCCAGGATGACGATCGTCAGGATGTAGGGCAGCGCATCCATGAACTGCACCGGGATGACGATGCCGCCGAGATCGATGTTCTGGTAGCGCAGGGCTATGGCCTGCAGGAAGCCGAAGAGCATCGTCGAGACAAGGCAGTACCAGGGCCGCCACTTGGCGAAGATCAGCGCCGCCAGGGCGATGTAGCCGCGGCCTGCCGTCATCTCGCGCACGAAGCCGGCCTGCAGGCCAGTGGAGAGATAGCTGCCTGCCAGACCGCAGAGCAGGCCGGCGATGACGATGGAGGCGAAGCGGATCTTGACCACCGAGATGCCGGCGGTGTCGACGGCGGCGGGGTTTTCGCCGGTGGCGCGCAGGCGCAGGCCGAAGCGGGTGGAATAGAGCACCCAGGCGGTGACCGGCACGGCCAGGAAGGCCACGTAGACCATGATCGAATGGCCCGAGATGAGCTCGTAGTAGATCGGCCCGATCACCGGCACCTCGCGCAGCTGGTCGGCGAAGGGCAGGGTGATCGGCTTGTAGCGCACGTCGCCCAGCGAAGGTGTGCGGCCGCCCTGCTTGAACCAGGTCTGGGCAATCAGCACGGTCATGCCGGAGGCGAGGAAGTTGAGCGCCACGCCGGAGATCAGCTGGTTGCCACGGAAGGTGATCGAGGCAAGCCCATGGATCGCCGAGAACATCATCGAGGCGATGATCGCGGCCATCAGCCCCATGAAGACGCTGCCGGTGTAATAGGCGAAGGCGGCGGAGGCGAAGGAGGCGGCGAGCGCCTTGCCCTCGAGGCCGATGTCGACGATGCCGGCGCGCTCGGAGTAGAGGCCGGCCAGGCACATCAGCAGCAGCGGCGTGCCGAGACGGACCGTGGAGTCGAGGATCTGCAGTACTGTCATCAGGTCCATGTCAGCTCTCCTTCCTGTTGCCGAAGGTGGCAAAGAGGCTCTCCAGCGGCCAGCGCACCATGTTGTCGAGCGCCCCGGTGAAGAGGATCACCAGCGCCTGGATGACGACGATCAGCTCGCGCGGGATCGACGTCCAGAGGGCAAGCTCTGCGCCGCCCTGGTAGAGGAAGCCGAAGAGCAGCGAGGCCAGCAGCACGCCGAAGGGGTGGTTGCGCCCCATCAGGGCCACGGCGATGCCGATGAAGCCGGCACCCTCGGCCGAGTTCAGGATCAGGCGCTCGGCCTGGCCCTGGGTGGTGTTGATGCCCATCAGGCCGGCCAGCGCGCCCGAGATCAGCATGGCGATCATGATGATGCGCATGGGCGAGATGCCGGCGTATTTCGCACCGCTTTCGGAGTGGCCCTGCGAGCGGATCTCGTAGCCGAGCTTGCTGCGCCAGATCAGCAGCCAGACGAAGACGCAGGCGATCAGGGCGATGAAGAAGGAGATATTCGCCGGAGAGCCGCGGAACATCACGTTGTCGGCGGTGGAGAACATGTCCTGGAAGGACGGCAGATGCGTGGCCTCGGGGAAGGTGGCAGAGGCGGGCTCCATGGTGCCCACCGGCTTCAGCACGTTCACGAGGACATAGTTCAGCAGCGCCGCGGCGATGAAGTTGAACATGATCGTGGTGATCACGATGTGGCTGCCGCGGGCGGCCTGCAGGTAGGCCGGGATCAGCGCCCAGAGCGCGCCGAAGAGGCCCCCGGCGATCATGCAGCCGATCAGCGCCGTGTACCAGTTGGGCCAGGGGATGAAGAGACAGCAGAGCGCCACGCCGAGCGAGCCGATCACCGCCTGGCCTTCGCCGCCGATGTTGAAGAGCTTGGCGTGGAAGGCCACCGAGACGGCGAGGCCGGTGAAGATGAAGTTGGTGGCGTAATAGAGCGTGTAGCCCCAGCCGGAGGACTGCATCAGCGCGCCCTCGACCATCAGCGTGAAGGCCGCGATCGGGTCCTCACCGATGGCCAGGATGGCGATGGACGACAGGATTGCCGCCAGCACCAGCGAAATCAGGGGAATCAGGACCACGTCGGCCCATGCGGGCATCCTATCCATGCTCGGGGGCCTCTTTCTGTTCTGTCACTTCCTGTTCGGCGGCGGCCATGTTCTCTTCGACCGCCTTCCAGTCCGGCTTGTCCGGCTCGCCGGCGATGCCGGCCATCAGCAGGCCCAGCTCGCGTTCGTCGGTATCGTTCGGGTCGCGGAAGCCCATGATCTTGCCGTCGAACATCACCGCGATACGGTCCGACAGGCTCATGATCTCGTCCAGCTCGACCGAGACCAGCAGGATCGCCTTGCCCTGGTCGCGCAGGCGGACGATTTCCTGGTGGATGAATTCGATGGCTCCGATGTCGACGCCGCGCGTCGGCTGGCCCACCAGCAGCAGATCCGGGTTGCGCTCGATCTCGCGCGCCAGGACGATCTTCTGCTGGTTGCCGCCGGAAAAGCTCTTGGCCTTGAGGTTGGGATCCGGCGGGCGCACGTCATAGCGCTCCATGGCGCCGGCGGCCTCCTTCTGGATCAGCTTGTTGTTCATCAGCGGGCCGGATTGCCACTGCGGGTCGCGGTGATAGCCGAAGATCGTGTTCTCCCAGGCGGAGAATTCCATGATCAGGCCCTCGCGCTGACGGTCCTCGGGCACATGGGCGATGCCGGCGGCGCGCCGGGCGCGCCCGTCGGAGCCGCGCCCCGACAGCGGGATCGGCGTGCCGTTCATGGTGATCGTGCCCTCGCCGTCCATGATGCCGCCGAGCACGTTCATCAGCTCGGACTGGCCATTGCCGGCCACCCCGGCAAAGCCGAGGATCTCGCCGGCACGGATCTCGAAGGAGACATCCTTGACCCGGGCCACGCCCTGCTCGTCGGTGACGGTCAGGTTCTGCACCGAGAGCACGGTCTTGCCGGGGGTCGCGGGCGCCTTGTCGACGCGCAGCAGTACCTTGCGGCCAACCATCAGCTCGGCCAGCTGTTCGGGGTTGGTCTCGGCGGTCTTGACGGTGGCGGTCATCTCGCCGCGCCGCATGACCGAAACGGTGTCGGTAATTTCCATGATCTCGCGCAGCTTGTGCGTGATCAGGATGATCGTCTTGCCCTCGCGGCGCAGGTTGTCGAGGATCCGGAACAGGTGGTCGGCCTCTGCCGGCGTCAGCACGCCTGTGGGCTCGTCCAGGATCAGGATGTTGGCCTCGCGGTAGAGCGCCTTGAGGATCTCGACCCGCTGCTGGTGCCCGACCGAGAGGTTCTCGATCAGCGCATCGGGGTCGACGTGCATTTCATATTCTTCGGCCAGCTTCTTCAGGCTCTTGCGGGCCTTGGAGACCGACGGGCGCAGCATGGCGCCGTCCTCGGCGCCCATGATCACGTTCTCGACGACCGAGAAGTTCTCGACCAGCTTGAAGTGCTGGAAGACCATGCCGATGCCGGCCGCGATGGCGTCCTGGCTGTCGTTGATGCTCTTCTTCTCGCCGTTGATCCAGATCTCGCCCTTGTCGGCCTTGTAGAAGCCGTAAAGGATCGACATCAGCGTGGACTTGCCCGCGCCGTTCTCGCCGATGATGCCGTGGATCGTGCCCGGCATGACGCGGATCGAGATGTCCTTGTTCGCCTGGACCGGGCCGAAGGCCTTTGAGATGCCCTTGAGCTCGATCGCGGGCGGTCTGTTTGCGGGGGCGGTGTCTGTCATGAGCGGCGTCCCGAAGTCACGAAAGGAAACAGGGACCGCGGGCTGCGCGGCCCCTGCAAAAGGGGAGCAGGGTCAGGTGACCCTGCCATGCCGGATCAGAAGGAGAGAGCCGGGCAGGTGTCGTCGGTGGTGTAGTCGTGCACCTCGATCTCGCCGGAGATGATGCCGGCCTTGGCCTTTTCGACCGCGTCCTTCATTTCCGGGGTGATCAGCTCGGCGTTGTAGTCGTCCAGGGCGTAGCCCACGCCGTCGTCCGACAGGGCCATCAGGCGCACGCCGGTTTCCAGGTTGTCGCCGGCTTCCATGGCGTCGGCCACGGCCACGTCGACGCGCTTCAGCATCGAGGTCAGCATGTTGCCGGGGTGCAGGTAGTTCTGGTTGCTGTCGACGCCGATGCCCAGCTTGCCGTCATCGGCCGCGGTCTGCAGCACGCCGAGGCCCGAGGCGCCGGCTGCGGCAAAGATCACGTCGGAGCCCTGCGAGATCTGGGCGGAGGCCAGCTCGGAGCCCTTCACGCTGTCGTTCCACGCGGTCGGGTCGGTGCCGATCATGTTGGAGATGACGGTGATGTCGGGGTTCACGGCCTTGGCGCCCTCGGCATAGCCGCAGGCGAACTTGCGGATCAGCGGGATGTCCATGCCGCCCACGAAGGAGACGGTGCCGGTTTCGGAGGCCATGGCCGCCAGCATGCCGACGAGGTAGGAGCCTTCCTGCTCGGCAAACAGCACGGAGAGGACGTTCGGGTGTTCGCCCGGGTCGACGAAACCGTCGATGGTGACGAACTTGGTGTCGGGGTAGTCGGCCGCGATGTTCGCGATCGGGGTCGAGAACGAGAAGCCGGTGGTGATCACGGGCGAGAAGCCCTTCTCGGCAAAGCTGCGCAGCGCCATTTCACGCTGGGCTTCCGAGGTGATCTCGATGTCCTTGAAGGAGCCGCCGGTTTCCTCGGCCCATGCGGTGGCACCGTTGAAGGCCGCCTCGTTGAAGGATTTGTCGAACTTGCCGCCCAGGTCGTAGATCAGGGCGGGGTCGGCCACGGCAGTGGTCGCGGCCAGCGCCAGGCCGGTTGCGGCGGCGCAGGTCAGTTTGGTCATGAGGGTCATGCGGTGTCTCCCAGTTGCTTGGCCGTCTTTGCAGGCGTCACGCGGCCATTTGCCTTGCTGATCGGAATGATCAGGCCGAATTTAGGACCGAGGGCGCGAACGCGGTCAATAGCAATGTCTGACCATCTGGTAGAAAACGCTAAGGTTGCCCCTTAAGTCACCCTAGTTGTTTGCCCATGATTTCAGCGTCTTTCAAGCTGCCATCTGGTGCCCGGTAATACCGCGGACGTCGCCCCAATACGGAAAATCCGCATCCGCGGTAGAGTGCGATGGCGGCGACGTTGTCCGCGGCGACCTCGAGGAAGGCCGAAAGGGCCTGTCTTTCAAGGGCTTCGCGAAGGAATTCCGTGACCAGAATACGACCGGTCCCGGCCCGACGGGCAGCGGGCTCGACGGCGATCGTCAGGATTTCGGCCTCGTCCGCGACGACGCGTCCCAAGAGGAAGCCGGCGGGGCGGCTGATCAGAAAACAGGCAGAATCACCCAGTAGGCGGGCCAGTTCGGCCTCGGTCCAGGGGCGTGGGGTGGTGAAACTCGCCGCATGGATACGGGCCAGTTCTGCCGGCGACAGGGGCGCGGTCACGAGATGATCCGGGGCGGCGCATCGCGCGGCGGGGCGGCATCGGCGGGCCGCAGGTAAAAGGGTGCGGGCGGCGGTGCCGGCCGGTCTAGGCGGGCGGCGGCTACGCGGGCCAATCCGGGCGCAAGCGACATCTCGGCCGTCAGCGACAGCGTGGCCGGGGCCGCAAGCGCCGCGGGGATCTCGCCCTCTGGGAACATCTGCGGCGCGGATGCGCTGCCGTCGGCCTCGAGGCGCTGGCCATAGAGCTGGGCGCGCGGGGCGGGCAGCAGGGCAAGCACCGGGCGCGGCGCGCCATGGGCGAGGGCCTCGAAGCTGGTGACGCCGATGGCGGGCACGCCGAGGGCCAGGGCCAGCCCGCGCGAGAGCGCGACCGAGATGCGCAGACCGGTGAAATTCCCGGGCCCGGTGCCCACGGCGAGGGCCGTCAGGTCGGGCCAGTCGAAGCCGGCCTCGTCGAGCAATTCCTGCAGCAGCGGCACCAGGCGTTCAGCCTGGCCGCGGGCCATGGGCTCGAAGCGCTCGGCCATCAGGGTGTCGCCCCGCAGCAGGGCCGCGGCGCAGGCCGGTCCGGAGGTGTCGAAGGCGAGGATCAGCGGATCAGGCATGGCTGTCGTCCATGGCAAGGGCCATCAATTCGTGGCCGGCCCCCTCGAGGCGGGGCAGGTCGTCGCCCAGCAGCAGCCAGGGCAGTCGGTGCTCGGCATGGACATGGATCTGCGGGGCAAAGAGCGTGGCATCGGAGAGCAGGCCCAGCGGCACGTGAAGTTGCCCCGGCAGGGCGTCGTGGCGCAGGGCCAGCGGCGCGCCGCACCCCGGACAGGACCAGTAGGTTGCGCTTCGGCCGGAAAAGCCCGCCTCGGGCAGGCCCTGCACGTCGCTGTCGGAGAAGATCCCCATGGCCGCAACCGGTGCGCCGGTCCAGCGGCGGCAGGCGGGATCGTGGCTGAGATAGCTGAGCCAGGGCGGGCGCTGCAGCGAAAGACGGGTGGTCCCACATGCACACCGGCCCGAAAACGGGCCGGCGGGATAACATGCGTCGATGTCGCGGGGCGCGTCAGACGGCAACGGGCCGGACCTCGGTCACTTCCGGAATGTAGTGACGCAGCAGGTTCTCGATGCCCATCTTCAGGGTCAGCGTCGAGGAGGGGCAGCCGGCACAGGCGCCCTGCATGTGCAGGTAGACGACACCGCGGTCGAAGCCGTGGAAGGTGATGTCGCCGCCATCCTGTGCCACGGCGGGACGCACGCGGGTGTCCAGCAGCTCCTTGATCTGACCGACGATTTCGCCATCCTCACCGCTGTGATCGGCGTGGCCACCGGCGGGGGCGGCCTCGCCGGCCATGACCGGCTGACCCGATTGGAAATGCTCCATGATCGCGCCCAGCAGGGCGGGCTTCAGGTGATCCCATTCAAGGCCGTCGGCCTTGGTCACGGTCACGAAGTCGGTGCCGAAGAAGATGCCCGTAACGCCGTCGACCGCAAAGAGCCGCTGCGCCAGAGGCGATTTCCCGGCGCTGGCGGCCGAGGGGAAATCCGCGGTGCCGGCGTCCAGCACGGTCTGGCCGGGCAGGAACTTGAGCGTTGCGGGATTGGGCGTGGATTCGGTCTGGATGAACATGGGCATGCCCCCTTTTGCTGACCCCCGATATGCGCCTTTGGCCCGGGCAAGTCAAGTTTTGGAACGATTCTAAAATACATCTTTGAACGGCAGCAAATCGACGTCTGTATCGCGTCTGTATCCTGTCGGTATCACGTCGGTGCCGGAAGAGGTGCCTGTTGGGGTGTCCCGGCGCTGGCCGATTGCTGCCGCGGGGCACGCCCTTGATGGGGCGGGGGCTGCCCGGACGGGCGGGGCTCCCTCAGGTAATGGCTTCGAGCCGGTCCTTGGAGAGATCCTCGGGCACGATGGTCACGGGCACCGGCAGCGAACCCGCGTTGCGGCTCATCTGGCTGACCAGCGGCCCGGGGCCACCTTTGCCGGCAGAGGCGCCGAGGACCAGAACGCCGATTTCCGGATCTTCCCTGATCTGCGCCAGGATCTGCTCATAGGCCTCGCCCTCGCGCACGATCAGCTCGGGGTCGATCTTCTGACGGTCGCGCATCCATTTCGCGAAGACCTCGAAATGGGCCTCGATCCGCTCGCGGGCCTCGGCGCGCATCAGGTCACCCACGCCGATCCAGTGATTGAACTCGTCCGGGGCGATGACGGAGAGGATGGCCACGCCACCGCCGGAGTTTGCCGCCCGCATCGCGGCAAAGCGCATTGCGTTCAGGCATTCGCGGCTGTCGTCCAGAACGACGAGAAACTTGCGCATGATCTTCCCTTTCCGAGCCCGGATGATGACGCAAAGCGGCGGTGCGGGCAACGGGAAAGGACAGCCGGGTGCCGCGGCACTGTATCGGGGTGATTGACCCCGTGCCCCGCGCCGGGCTAAGGGGCCGCATGCGCGGAGGGCCGGATGGCCGCGGGTGCAGCGATGCACGCGAGGAAAGTCCGGACTCCACAAGGCAACGGTGCCGGGTAACGCCCGGCGGGGGCAACCCCAGGGAAAGCGCCACAGAGAACAGACCGCCCTGATCGCCCCTTTGGGGCAGGTTCGCGAGAATGGTCAGGGTAAGGGTGAAACGGTGCGGTAAGAGCGCACCGCGGGACTGGCAACAGGACCGGCACGGCAAGCCCCACCGGGAGCAATGCCGAATAGGGATCTCGCGCGGGTCAGTGTCGTCTTCGGACGAAACCGCCGCAGGGCCGCCTTGGCCCGGAGATCCGGGTTGGCAGCTAGAGGCACGGGGGTAACCCCGCGCCTAGATGAATGGTCATCGAACCGGTTCCGGAGACGGGCCGGGGAACAGAATCCGGCTTACAGGCCCTCCGCGCATAAATCTTTCGACAGGATCGCAAGCCGCTCAGCCGTTCGTGCGGAAGACCGGGTAGCTGAGCACCGCGGTATAGACCCAGATGGTCACCGCGAAGGCGAGGGTGAGAAAGATCACGAAACAGGCGGCTGCCACGGCGGGGACACGACCGCGATCCCAGGCGCCGGGCCTGAGCGACAGCAGGAGCGGGCCGGCAACCCAGGCCGCCAGGGCCGCGATGCCGATGGTGGTGGCCAGCACGCCGAAGGCCATGGCGGCGTTTTCTCCCGTGCGCGCCCATGCCGCAAGCGCCAGGAGGCCGAGGCCGAACCAGCGCCAGACCTTCCACAGGTTGTCGGAAAAGCGCCACACCAACTGAAAGAAGTCGTTGAGGCCGTCGCGAAAGGGCAGGCCCGCGGGCGGGCAGGGCACTTCGGGCTTCTTTTCGGGGGCGTCGGTGCTGCGCATGAGAGCAGCCTAGGCGCCCCGGTCCGACACGCAAGTCGCGGGCCGGGGCATGGACGGATTCCCGCCGATCCGCGCAGATCACTGCTCCTGCGCGGCGACCTTCTGCAGGAAGGTATCGAGGATGCCGTTGAAGCGGTCGGCATATTCGTAGTGCATCGCGTGCTTGCCGAAGGAGGCGAAATCGGCGCCGGGCAGATGCGCCTCGGTCCAGGCCTGCGCGGTATCGGCCCATTCGGCATTGGCAAAGACCTGCATCGGCACCCGGGCGGCCACGGCCTCGGCGGTTTCGGTATAATCGACATAGGCGCCGATCTCGTTGGTCACCGCGGCGATCACCGGCGTGGTCTGCTCCATCATTCCCTTGAAGAAGGCGATGTCTTCCTCGGTGGGATTGTCCATGCCGCCGCCGGCGCTGTCGTCGATATAGGCCTGAACATCATTGATCGGGCCCATGGTGTACCATTCGCGCCAGCCGTTGGCATCGTCGGTATCGTACCAGCCCCAGGCGCCCTCCTTCTCGGCGCCCAGCGGCTTGACCGGTCCATCGAGGATCAGCGCGCCCTTCACGCGGTCCTCCTGACCGTGCTCCGAGAGCCAGGCCATGGCCTCGAGCGAGCCCCAGGACCAGCCGCCGATCACCACCTTGTCGTTGCCGACGGCCTCGATCACGGCCTCGATGTCCTCGGCCTTGGAATGCATGTCGTAGCCGTCCATCGGCGTGTCGCTGCGGCCCTGGCCGCGGGTGTCGAAGGAGACGAAGGTGATGTCGTCGCTGTCGGCGAAATGGGCGAACTGCTTCTTGTATGCATCGGCCGTGGCCATCCAGCCGGTGGCCAGCAGCAGCGTGGTGTCGCCATGGCCCGCGGTCTCGTACCATAGCGTCGTGCCGTCGGGCGCGGTGGTGGTTTCGGCCATCGCGGGCAGGGCCAGCGCCGGCAGGGTGACTGCCGAGAGGGCAAGGGTCATCAGCGCCGCCGGGAGCGGGCGGCGGGAGAGTTCGGATGTCATGGGGTATTCTCCTGTCGGATTGCGCACCCCGGCCGCCCGTCTGGACACGGGCAGGGCAGCTTCATGATTTTCGGGGTGCCCGGGCCGGGAGAGGGGAGCGCGGCCCGGGCCCGCGCGTTACCGCATGACGAAGGGATCCGGGATCGGGTCGTCGGAGGTGCGCAGCCAGACGGTCTTGATCTTGGTGTATTCCAGTGCCGGGGCCAGGCCGCCCTCGCGGCCGTGACCGGAGAGGCCCGAGCCGCCGAAGGGCGCGATGGGCGATACGGCGCGATAGGTGTTCACCCAGACCACGCCGGCATCGAGATCGCGGATCATCCGGTGGGCACGGGTGAGCGTGCGGGTAAAGACGCCGGCGGCAAAGGCGTATTCGGTGCCGTTGGCCAGCTCCAACGCCTCGGCCTCGCTGGCAAAGCTCTGCACCGTCAGGATCGGGCCGAAGAGCTCGGTCTCGATGGCGGGGGCGGCGGGGGCCTTGCGGCAATCGAGGATCGTGGGCGGATAGTAGAGGCCGGGCCCCTGCGGGATGCGCCCGCCGGTGACCAGCCGCGCGCCGGCGCCGAGCGAGGCCGAGACGACCTCCTGGATCCGGTCGCGCTGGCGCGTGGTGCAGAGCGGACCGACCTCGGTTTCCATCTCGCCCGGGGGGCCGATGACGATGGCCTCGGCCTTGGCCTTCAGCCGGGCGATGAGGGACTCGGCCACGTCCTCGTGCACCAGCAGGCGCGAGCCGGCGGTGCAGCTCTGGCCGGTGGCGGCAAAGATGCCGGCAACCTGGGCATTGGCGGCACTGTCGAGGTCGGCATCCTCGAAGACGATGAAGGGAGACTTGCCGCCCAGTTCCAGCGAGGTCGCGGCCAGGTTCTCGGCCGAGTTGCGCAGGATGTGCCGGGCGGTTTCCGGCCCGCCGGTAAAGGCGATGCGCGCCACGTCACGGTGCCGGGTCAGCACCTCGCCGCACTCCGGGCCGAACCCGGTGATCACGTTGACCACGCCGGGCGGAAAGCCCGCCTCGTCCACCAGCCGGGCAAAGGCCAGAAGCGGCGCCGGCCCGTCCTCGGAGGCCTTCAGCACCACGGTGCAGCCGGCGGCCAGCGCCGGGCCCACCTTGACCGCCGAGAGGAACAGCTGGCTGTTCCAGGGCACCACGGCGGCCACCACGCCCACCGGCTCGCGCTGGGACCAGGCCACCATGTCGGGCTTGTCGATGGGCAGATGCGCACCCTCGATCTTGTCGGCGAGGCCGGCATAGTAACGGTAATATTCCGCCACATAGGCGATCTGCGAGGAGGTCTCTCGGATGATCTTGCCGGTGTCGCGGGTCTCGTATTCGGCCAGCATCCGGGCATCGCGCTCGACCAGATCCGCGAGGCGCCGCAGCAGGGCACCCCGCGCGCTGGCCGTCAGCCCCCGCCAGGCGGGGGCCTGAAGAGCCGCCTTGGCCGCTCCGACCGCGCGGTCGACCTCCTCCCTGCGGGCCTCGGGCATCTCGGCCCAGGGCTGTCCGGTGGCGGGGTCGCGGCTGGTGAAACGGGCCGCGCCGTCGCAGAAGGCGCCGTCGATATAGAGCTGAAAGCGGTCCATGGTCTCTCCTCAGGCTTCTGCCGGTTCCGGCGTCTCGGCAAAGGCCGGCATGACCTCCTCGATGAAGCGGGTCAGCGAGGCCTTCTTGCGCTCGAAGCTCATGCCGGTGTCGATCCAGAAGGAGAATTCGTCGTAGCCGAGCGCCTCGTAGGCGCGGAGACGCTCGATCACGGCTGGGGGCTCGTCGCAGATGCAGTTCTCGCGCATGGCCCGGGGCGAATAGATCGGGTGGTTGGCGATGTCTTCCTCGCTCAGCGCCTCGATCAGCCCCTGGCGGACCGGCCGCTTGTTCATGAACCAGGCGCCGAAGTAATTGTAGAAGATGTTCATCTCCTCGGCGCCGCGCCGGGCGTCCTCCTCGCTGTCGGCGACATAGGTGTGGCGCAGCAGCATGATCTTCGGGCGGGGCACCTCGGGATGGTTGGCACAGGCGGCCTCGAAGCGGGCCATCAGCGCCTCGACCTCGCTGTCGGGACTGGCCAGCGGCGTGACCTGCACATTGCAGCCCTGCGACACGGCAAAATCATGGCTGTCCGCCTCCCGCGCGGCCACCCACATCGGTGGATGCGGCTGTTGCAGCGGCTTGGGCGAGGAGGTGGTGGAGGGAAACTGCCAGGTCTCGCCGTCGTGGGCGTAATCCCCCTCCCAGAGCTTCTTCACGGCGGGCACCATCTCGCGCAGGCGCCGGCCCGCGCTCGCGGCGTCCAGGCCGGGCACCATGCGTTCGTATTCATAGGCATAGGCGCCGCGCGCGATGCCCAGCTCGAGCCGCCCGTCGGTGACGATATCCGTCATCGCCGCCTCGCCGGCCAGGCGGATCGGGTGCCAGAAGGGCGCCACCACCGTGCCGGTGCCAAGGCGCACGTTCCGCGTCCGCCGGGCCAGGTCTGTCAGCATGATGAAGGGGTTGGGCGAGATGGTGAAATTCATGCCGTGATGCTCGCCGGTCCAGATGGCGTGCATGCCCCCCTTGTCGGCGATTTCGCAAAGCTGCAGGAATTCCTCGTAGAGCTGGCGCTGATCCTCTTCGGCCGTCAGCCGCTCCAGGTGAATGAAAAGAGAGAACTTCATCTGTCTGTTCCCGTTTCGATGTGGCGGTCTTGGCCGCCGGTGTTGGCTCAGGTCAGGGCAAGCCAGGCGCGCATCGTCTCCGTCACGATATCCGGCGCGGTCAGGTTGACCATGTGGCGATGCCCTTCGACGATCTTCAGCATGGCATTCGGGGCCATCTCCGCCATCTTCCGCGCCATGGCGGGAGAGGAATTCGCGTCGCCGTCGCCGGTGAGAACCAGCAGTGGGCAGTCGATCTCGCCGATCCTGTCGGCATAGGTCGCATCACCCGTGGCAAAGGCGCGATAGGCGGTGGCATAGGCCTCCGGATCCACATCGTTCAGCCACGTTCGGGTGGCCGATCTCGTGGCGCTCTCGTCGTCGCAGAACCAGCGCAGCAGCGGGCCCTCGATGTCGATCTGGCCCCTTGCGATACCGTCGGCGCGGGCGATCACCGCGTCGCGGGCCGCGGCATCACGCCGGTACACCCCGTTCAGCAGCGCCGCGCGCCGGATCAGGCCGGGGTGCGCGATGGCCAGCCCGCCGGTGATCAGCGCACCCATGGAATGGCCAGCCACGTTGACGGCGCCGAGGCCCAGGGCGCGGATCACCTCCGCGGCCCAGCCTACGAAATCGGGCAGCAGGGCGCCCGCGGGCAGCGGATCCGACAGCCCGTGCCCCGGCATGTCCACCGCGATCACGCGATGGCTGGCCGAGAGCGCGGCGATCTGCGGGCCCCAGGCGGCGGCCTGCAGCCCCACGCCGTGGATCAGCAGCAGCGGCTCGCCCGCCCCGGCGGTCAGCGCATGGGCGGTCCCGCCGCCGGGCAGCGACAGGCGCAGGTCGTCCCCGGCCACCCGCTCACACACCGGCAGGATTGTCGACGTCATGACCCATCTCCCTGAGATCCTGGTAGCGGTCGCCGATGCGGTGATGCGGCCGTCCGCCGATCGAGGCGCCGAGGGCGATCACGATCTCGTCCGCCGCCGGCGCATCGGGCACCGAGAGCTGGATCGTCAGGTAATGCGAGCGGCGCCCGGCATCGTTCTTGTCCATCAGCGGGATCATCACGGTGGCATCCGGCCCGCCGCGCGTGTTGGTGAAGGACAGGTAGCTCTTGGCGCCCACCGCCTCGCGGTAATGGTTGCCGAACCGCAGGGTGTGGATCAGCGCCGAGGCATGTTCCACCTCGCCGCCGGTACCCACCACGGCGGCCTTGCCATAGCCCTCGACCGCCGCGCCCGAGCTGGCCTCGCGGATGATCATGGCGGTCAGCATCTCGCCCAGGCCGGGGGCCACGTCGGCGATCACCGGGCTCAGGTCATCCACGAAGCCCAGCCCGTACCAGGGGTTCTTGATCACGGCGAGGGCGGTGATCAGCTCGAGCGGCACCTCGGCGGGCTTGCCGCCTTCGATGAGGGTGGTCTCTTTCTGGATCAGGGTCTTGCGGATGATGGCAGGCATGTCTCTTTCCCATCTGCGAGTCGTATGGTATTTTGGTATGCCATAAGACCACTGTGTCAATCGTTGTGCGTATTACCCCCCGTGATAAGGTGCCCTTCATGAACCAGACCCCCGCCATCAGCCTGAAAATCGATCAGCCGCCGCAGACCCTGCGGTCGATGGTGCTGGACCGGATGCGAGAGGCGATTCTTTCCGGCTACTTCAAGTCGGGTCAGCGCCTGGTCGAGCGACCGCTCTGCGACGAGCTGGGCGTCAGCCGCACCGTGGTGCGCGAAACCATCCGCTATCTCGAGGCCGAGGGTCTGGTGGAGACGCTGCCGGGCAAGGGGCCGATCGTGGCGCGGCTCGACTGGGACCAGGCGCAGCAGATCTATGACATCCGTCGCCTGCTCGAGGGCGATGCCGCCCGGGCCTGCGCCCTGCGCGCGGATGGTGCCGTCAAGGCGCGGCTGAAGGCGGCGCTGGAGGCGCTGGGCGCGGCCTACAGCGGCGGCGATACCGGTGTGCTGATCGCCGCCTCGACCGAATTCTATCACCGGATCTTCGAGGCCCCCGGCCATGACATCGCCTGGGACGTGGTGCGCCGCCTGAACGGCCGCATCAGCCGGCTGCGGATGATGACGCTCTCGACCAAGGACCGGCACGTTTCCGGCTTTGCCCGGATGACGCAGATCTACGAGGCCATCGCCGCAGGTGACCCCGACGCCGCGCAGCAGGCGATCGTTGCCCACCTGGCCGAGGCCGCCGAGATTGCCCACCGGCAGCTGGAGCAGGAGCAATGAGCGCTTACTGGATCGCCCATGTCACGATCACCGACCCCGAGGCCTACAAGGGCTACATGGGGCTGGCCCCGGCGGCCTTCGCGAAATATGGCGCCACCTTCCTGGCCCGCGGCGGAGAGAGCGAGACCTTCGAGGGCGAGAGCTATCATCGGCAGGTGGTGATCCGCTTCCCGGACATGGAGACGGCCCGCGCCTGCTATCACTCGCCCGAATATGCCGCTGCCCGCGCCGAACGCGAGGGCGCCTGCCGGGCGCATGTGGCAATCGTCGAGGGGATCGAGCCGGTCTGACCTGCCGGAAACCTCCTCCGGGCGAGTGAAACGGGTCATTTTCCCGCCCTTAGGAGGGAACCCGCCGATCCTCTGCGCTGCAGCAGGCGCAAGCCCGCGCATCGCCGCCGGGCGCGGCGCGGGGCGCCGGAACCACTCTTCCTGCCGTTGGTTGGGTTGCCAGACGCAAACCACGGGTCCCATCCCAAATGCCGCAATCATCCGGCCCCTCGGACCCGCACCCAGGAGGAGTAAACCCATGACCAGCAAGCTCATGACCACCAGCCGCGCCGCCGTGATCGCCCTGATCGCCGCTGCTCCCGTTGCCGCCCCCGTCGCCGCCTTTGCCCAGGCCGACAGCAGCACTGCGCCGGTGACCGCCGACGACAACAGCGGCATGGCCGCCCAGTCTGACAGCATGTCGGACGGCACCACCACCGCTCCGGCCGGCGACGGCACCGACATGATGGCTGAGGACGGCGCCACCACGGGCACCGGCACCATGGCCGATCCGATGGCCGACGACAGTACCGACATGGCCGCGGCGGAAGAGCCGGCCAAGCCGGTCGAGGGCCAGATCACCATGCAGAGCGAGGACACGATCCTGGCCGATGACCTGATCGGTGCCACCGTGTTCAACGATGCGGACGAAACGGTCGGCAATATCGACGACCTGATCATCGCCATGGACGGCGGCGTGCAGGGTGTCGTGATCGGCGTCGGCGGTTTCCTCGGCATGGGCGAGAAGCATGTCGCCGTGGAGATGGCCAGCCTCGACGTGATCAACGACGATGCCGGCAACCCGCGCCTGGTGACCTCGGCCACCAAGACCGACCTGGAGGCCGCGCCGGAGTTCGTTTCGGCGGCTGACCAGAAGCAGGAGGCGGACAATGCCGCCATCCAGTCGGGCGCCGGTGGCACCGAAACCGTGCCGGTTCAGTAAGCCGATTCTGCCCCAGGGCGGGAAAACATCGGAAGGGGCGGCGTCTGCCGCCCCTTTTTCACGTTTTCTGCAAAGAATCTGAAGAAGAGGTGGTTGACTCGGATCAACTTCCGGGTAAAAGGCGGGCTTCATGAGATTTCGCGGGAAGCCCCACGTGCGGCCCGCTGTAGGAGAAGCAAAATGGCGAAGCCGACGACCATCAAGATCCGTCTGAACTCGACCGCGGGCACGGGCCATTTCTACGTGACCAAAAAGAACGCGCGGACCATGACCGAAAAGATGACCGTACGAAAGTACGATCCCGTGGTGCGGAAGCATGTCGAGTACAAGGAAGGCAAGATCAAGTAAGATCTTAAAATCCTGGAAGACCATGCAAAAGCCGCGCCGCAGAGCGCGGCTTTTTCATTTGGGCCACGCTCTGCGGAAAACAGTTAACCAACACTGAAATCCGACAGAAACGAGGACCCTCACATGTCACTTCTTCAAGATCCCGATTTTTCGCCCGAAAACTTTTCCGCCTCCGGTCTGGCTGGCGGGATGACCGCAGCTGTCCGGGGGCGCAAACACACCCATTACCTCAAGGACATTGTAATTCGTCCGGCGATGCCGGCGGATACCGAATCCATTGCCCGCATGCTGGCGCGGTCCTATCGCGCGCTGCTGGCCCCCGATTACGAACCCTCTCTTCTGCGCGAAGCGCTGCCGTTGCTGGCCCAGGCCCAGCCCCGGCTGCTGACCTGTGGCACCTATTTCATTGCCGAACAGGACGATCGCGTGCTGGCCGCCGGCGGCTGGACGGACTTCTCGCCGCACGGCGGGGCCGGGCGCACCGGCGAAGGCCACATCCGCCACGTTGCCACCGACCCCGACGTTGCCCGGCAGGGGCTGGGGCGCTCGGTCCTCGAGCGGGTCATCCGCTCGGCCACGGCGGCGGGAATCAACGTGCTGCACTGTCAGTCGACCCTGACCGCGGTGCCCTTCTACGAGGCGCTCGGCTTTCGTCAGAAGGGCCGGATCGAGGTGCGGCTGCCCACCGGCGTGCTCTTCCCCGCGGTCCAGCTGCGGCGGGAACAGGTGGGCTAGGCGCTGCGCCGTCCCGGCGCCGGGGCGGCGACCTGTCCCGCGCCCAAAGAAAAAGGCCGGTCCCGAGGGGCCGGCCTTTCGCATTTCGCTGTTGCCGCGATCAGTCGCGGGTTGCGCCCAGGAACTGCAGCAGGAACATGAACAGGTTGATGAAGTCCAGGTAGAGCGTCAGCGCGCCGACGATGGCGGACTTGCCCAGCCATTCCTGGTCGCCCGCGTGGGCGTACTGCAGGTACATGTTCTTGATGTTCTGGGTGTCATAGGCGGTGAGGCCCGCAAAGATCAGTACGCCGATGGCGCTGATGGCAAAGCTGAGGGCTGCCGAGGCCAGGAACATGTTGACGATCATGGCGACGAGCAGGCCGATGACGCCCATGATCAGGAAGGTGCCCATCGGCGACAGGTCACGCTTGGTGGTGTAGCCGATGAACGACAGACCGGCGAAGGAGATCGCGGTAATCAGGAAGACCTGAGCGATCGAGACGCCGGTGAAGGCCACGAAGATCCAGCTGAGCGACAGGCCCATCACTGCCGCGAAGGCATAGAAGAACAGCTGTGCGCCGGCAGCGGACATGCGTTTCAGGGCCGCGCCAAAGGCGAAGGCCATGATCAGAGGCGCGAACATCACCACCCAGCCGAGCAGGTTGGGTTGCAGGGTCTGCGGGTTGCGGAAGATGCTGAGAATGGATTCGTTCGTCCCGACGGCCCAGGCCACCAGGAAGGTCAGCAGCATGCCCACGGACATGGTGCCATACACCTTGTTCATGTAGGCGCGCAGCCCTTCGTCAATCGCCGCGCTGCGCGTGCCCGCAGACGTGCGCACCGTGTTCAGATCAGCCATTTAAGCCTCCGATAAATAAAGCCTCTCCCCGTTGATGGGGTAATCCCCCTCAATATCGGTGACGGGCGCCTGCATTTCAAGATTGTACGGCCGTGATCACATCATTTTGGAAGCCTGTGTCGGCAGGGGAGCAGTCGGGGCGCACATGCGGGGCCAATATGGGGCCGGAATCACGCCTCGGGACGGGCTAAGTCCTACGTCTGCCCATGAAAAAAGCCCCGCCGGGCCGATGGCGCGGGCGGGGTCAGTGGGGGTCTTGTGGTCGGGGCCGATGGGGGGCAGGCGGGGGCAGGGCCCGGTGCGGGCGGGGCGATGGCGTGCCTTGGGGGGATCCGTCGCCACAACCCGTCACCGGGCCCATCCGGCCGCCCCTGGCAGGGAGGCCGGAAAAGGGTGTGGATCACATGGTGATCCGGTGTGCGGGCACGTCCCATGCTGCACGGCGCGCTTCCTTGCGGGCCTGGTCGCGGGTGATGCCGATGTCCTCGAGCAGCGCCGCGTCGAGTTGGTCCAGAGAGCGGCGCTCCCGGTGGATACCGAGCATCATGACCAGGCGGGCGGCCAGAGAGCGTTTCGGCGCGGCGACGCCGGCGTGTGCGGTGAGAAGCGATTGAGAGCTCATCGGTCTTTCCTTTCCTGTTCGTGATGTGAGTCGTTCAAGTGATGATTTCCGTTGATGTATATGGGAGGTTGTGCTCAACATTGGAAATGAATGTTTCTGAGATGTTCCATCAAGGGTTGTGATGTAATGAGAAACCTCGACATGACGTCGCTGCGCAGTTTCGTGGCCGTTGCCGACCATGGCGGTGTGACCAAGGCCGCCGGCATGCTGAACTTCACTCAGTCGGCTGTATCCATGCAGTTGAAAAGGCTGGAGGAAATGCTGGGCATCGCGTTGATGGACCGGTCCAGCCGGCGCATCGCCCTGACGCCTGCGGGCGAGCAGTTGCTGGGCTATGCCCGCCGTATCATCGAAATGAATGATGAAGCGATGGTGCGGCTGACCAGCAAGAGCTACGAGGGGGAAATCATCCTCGGGGTGCCGCATGACATCGTCTACCCGGTGGTGCCCGAGGTGCTTCAGAGATTCTCGGCCGAGTTTCCGCGCATGAAGGTCACCCTGGTTTCGGCCTATACCTACACGCTGAAGGAGCAGTTCGACCGCGGCGAGATCGACATCATCCTGACCACCGAGGCCGAGCCCGACTCGCGTGGAGAGGTGCTCGACGAGCGGCCGCTGTGCTGGATCGGGGCGCCCGGCGGGCAGGCCTGGCGGCACCGGCCGCTGCGCTATGCCTCGAGCCGCAACTGCCTGTTCCGCCCGCTGACCATCCGCGCCATGGAGAGTGCCGGCATCGACTGGGAGAACGCCGTCGATACCGCCTCCGACCGCACGGTCGAGGCCACGGTCTCGGCCGACCTGGCGCTGACCGCGATGATCGAGGGCACCGAGCCTTCGCAGCTGGCCCCGGTGGAGCATTGCGAAGAGCTGCCAGCCCTCGGGATGCAGAAGATCTGCATGTACCGCCAGGACCGAAGCTCGCCCGAGGTGGCGCGCCGCGTGGCGGAAATGCTGCGGCAGGGATACTCCGGGGTTCGCCAGGTGCCCCAGGCGCGCCCGATGCTGCGCGAGCAGGCCTGATCCTCAGCCGAAGGGGGAGGCGCGCTGGCTCGGCCCCGCGCGCCGCGGGCCCTCAGATCTCGATCACCACCTTGCCGGCGGCCTCGCGCCGCCGCAGCACCTCCAGCCCCTCTGCCGCGCGTTCGAGCGGGAAGCGGTGGCTGATGTGCGGATGGATCCGCCCCTCGGCATGCCAGCGCATCAGCTGCGCCAGCGACTCGGTCACCACCTCGGGGCGGAAGCTGAAATAGCTGCCCCAGTAGAAGCCGATCACGTCGATGTTCTTGACCAGCATGTGGTTCAGCCGGGGCCTGGGCACCTCGCCGCTGGCAAAGCCGATGGCCAGGATCCGCGCCTCGGGGTTGCAGGCGCGAAAGGCCGCATCGAAGAGCGCGCCGCCCACCGGGTCATAGACCACGTCGGCCCCGCCGAGGGCCTTGACCGCCTCGCGGATGTCGGTGCTCTCGCTGTCGAGGAAATGATCCGCCCCGGCGGCCAGCGCCACGGCGCCCTTTTCGGCGCCGCGCGCCACGGCGATCACCTTGGCGCCCATCAGCTTTCCCAGCTCCACCGCCGTCAGCCCGACACCGCCCGTGGCCCCCAGCACCAGCAGCGTCTCGCCGGGCTGCAGCCGCGCGCGGTGCGCCAGGGCCACGTGGCTGGTGCCATAGGCGATCAGCATCGCGGCCGCCTCGTCCTGCGGCATGGCCTCCGGCAACACCACGCATCGTTCAGCAGGAAAGACGCCGCGTTCGGCCAGGCCGCCCGATCCGGCAAAGGCCGCGACCCGGGTGCCCGGGGTAAGCCGCACGTCCGGTCCCACCTCCGAGATGATTCCCGCAATCTCCATCCCGAGGGTGAACGGCGGCTCGGGTGTGTCCTGGTACGTACCTTTCACCATAAGCAGATCGGCGAAATTCAGCGCGCAGAACCCTATGTCGACCAGCACTTCACCCGCTTTTGGGGTGGGTGCGTCAATCTGTTCCACCCCCGGCGGCCGGTCCGGCCCGTGACACCTGAAAGCCCGCATTTTTTACCTCCCATTTGCGAATAATTTCCGTTGGATACATGAGTTTTCAGCGAAACGTGAACAAATCTTCCTTGAGTTGAAAGCCGCTGCAATGCAGAAATATATGCGGCAGTCATGCATCATCAATGCATTCTGTATACTTGCAGCTCAGCCACCAATTGAGTTAACCTCGCCGACAGTCAGCTCTTTCGGGAGTGATCACCTTGCGTAATAGTGGAAAGCTGCTACGTTTTCATACACGCTGTAGGGATGTGCAGCGTGTCAATTGCAACCATGACCCAAGATGTCCTGCGACGGCTCCCCCCTACCGGATGCAGGATGTTGAATGGGTATTTCTAGGAGCCGCGAATGACTCATCCGGTTGATGTTCACGTGGGTAAACGTATTCGTCACAGGCGCTGGCTGGTCGGCATGACTCAGCAGCAACTGGCCGAGCGTGTTGGTATCAAGTTCCAGCAAATTCAAAAGTATGAAACCGGCGCAAACCGCGTCAGCGCCTCCCGTCTCTGGGATATCGCGGATGCACTCGACGTGCCGGTCAGCTTCTTCTTCGAGGGTCTCGAAGCGGAACATGCCGGTGCAGAGGGAGCCTCCGTGCCCGCCGACGTCATGGGCGACAAGGAAGCACTCGACCTGATCCGGTCGTATTATGCCATTCCTGAAAACCAGCGCCGCCGCCTGTTCGAACTGGCGCGCGTCCTGAGCGACGTCGCCTGAACCAGGTGACCTGTCAGTTTGGATCCGGCGTCATGCTCTCCTCCTCGGGCGGGCGCCGGGTCTTTCTCTCCGAGAGCGCTCCCGGGGGCTGAAAACCTCGCTGCTTGAGTTGCCCCGCCCACCGCTGTAGCCAGTGCGCATTCACTCATAGGGATGCATCACATGGACGACACCGGCAGGCAGATACTCGAGACGGCACATGAGATGGCCGACGCCGCCGGCGCGGTCATTTTGCCTTTCTTCCGCTCTGCCACCCTCGCCGAGGAGAGCAAGCTGAAGGACGGCTATGATCCCGTCACCGAAGCCGACCGCGCCGCCGAGGCCGCCATGCGCGCCGTGCTGGCCCGCCGCCGCCCGCAGGACGGCATCCTGGGCGAGGAACTCGGCACCACCGAGGGCGAGAGCGGCCTGACCTGGGTGCTGGATCCCATCGACGGCACCCGCGGCTTCGTCTCCGGCACCCCCACCTGGGGTGTGCTGATCGGCCTGTCCGACGACAGTGGCGTACGCTTCGGCATGGTGGATCAGCCCTACACCGGCGAACGGGTATGGGGCGGTTTCGGCACCGCGGAATTCCGCGGCCCGCGCGGGCAGGGGCCCCTGCGCACCCGCGACACCTCCGAGCTGTCGGAGGCCATCCTCTTCTCGACCTTCCCCGAGGTCGGCACCGAGCAGGAGCGCCGCGCCTTCGAGGCCGTGCGCGACCGCGTCAAGCTCACCCGCTACGGCATGGATTGCTATGCCTATGCGCTGATCGCCATGGGTCAGATCGACCTGGTGATCGAGGCCGGCCTGCATCCCTACGACGTGCAGGGCCCCATCGGGGTGATCCAGGCCGCCGGCGGCGTGGTCACCGACTGGCAGGGCGGTCCGGCCCACATGGGCGGACGTATCGTCGCGGCGGCCAACCCCGCCATACACGGCGTCGCGCTGGACATTCTGCGCGAAATGGCAAAATAGTTGCGCCATGGATAATCCAATACTGATCCGCAACGCGGACCATATCCTGACGATGGACGATCAGCGTACCGAGCTTTTCGGGGCAGACGTCCTCATCACTGGCGGAACCATCAGAACCATCGGTCCCCGGCTCTCCATGCCGGATGCCGAGGTGATCGATGCGACCGGCTGCGTGGTGACGCCAGGCCTGGTCAATACGCATCACCACCTCTACCAGACACTGACGCGCGCAGTGCCCGGTGGCCAGGATGCCCTTCTCTTCGGCTGGCTGAAGACGCTCTATCCGATCTGGGCCAGGTTCGGCCCCGAAGAGGTTCATGTCTCCGCCGTCATCGGCCTGGCCGAACTGGCGCTCTCGGGCTGCACGCTCAGCTCCGATCACCTCTACATGTACCCCAACGGGGCGCGGCTCGAGGATACGATCGAGGCCGCCGCCCGCGTCGGCCTGCGCTTCCATCCCACCCGGGGCGCCATGTCCATCGGCGAGAGCAAGGGCGGCCTGCCGCCCGATGCGCTGGTCGAGGACGAGCACGCGATCCTGGAGGATTGCATCCGGGTGATCGACGCCTTCCACGATGCCTCCGAGGGCTCGATGGTGCGCGTCGGCGTGGCGCCGTGCTCGCCCTTCTCCGTCAGCCGCGAGCTGATGCGCGATGCCGCCCTGCTGGCGCGGGACAAGCGCGTCATGCTGCACACCCACCTGGCCGAGAACGACGAGGACATCGCCTATTCGCTGGAAACCTTCGGCGTGCGGCCCGGCCAATATGCCGAGGATCTCGGCTGGACCGGCGATGACGTCTGGCATGCCCATTGCGTCAAGCTCGACGAGCAGGAGATCAACCTCTTTGCCCGTACCGGCACCGGCGTGGCCCATTGCCCCTGTTCCAACTGCCGCCTCGGCTCGGGCATCGCGCCCGTGCGTCAGATGCGCGATGCGGGCGTGCACGTGGGCCTGGGTGTCGACGGCTCGGCCTCCAACGATGCCGGCAACCTGATCAACGAGGCCCGCCAGGCCATGTTGCTGCAACGGGTCAGCCGCGGCGCCGATGCCATGTCCGCCCGCGAGGCGCTCGAGATCGCCACCCGTGGCGGTGCCGACGTGCTGGGCCGCCCCGATTGCGGCCGCCTCTCGCCGGGCAAGCGCGCCGACGTGGCGATCTGGGATGTCTCCGGCATCGAGAGTGCCGGCAGCTGGGATCCCGCCGCGCTGCTGCTGGCCGGCCCGATGAAGGTGAAACATCTGCTCGTCGAGGGCCGCCAGGTCGTCCGCGACGGCCAGATGGCCACTCTCGACATCGGCGCCGTGATCCGCCGTCAGAACGAACTGGTCCAGCGCCTGATGGCCTGAGCCCCGCCGCGCCCTGGTCCCCCGGGGCGCGGTTGACCTTCCGGTTACCATTGCAGGGCAGACTGCGCCCGCCGGCTCTCCGGCGCCGCAATTGCCTGCAACCCCGGTGACCGATGACACAGCCCTTCCAACGGACCGTCCCCCTTATGCTTGCCGCGCTGCTGGCGGCCTGTTCGCCGCCGCCCCCGGAGGAGCCGCGCCTCGTCGACGAGGTCAACGATCTGCGCGCCCGCGCCGGGCTGAACCCGCTGACCGAGGTCGCGGCGCTCGACCGCGCGGCCCTGCGCCATGCCGGCGACATGGCGGCGGGCCGCTTCCTGGCGCATCAGGGCAGCGACGGCAGCACCCTCGTCGACCGGGTCGAGGCCGAGGGCTATGACTGGTGCTATCTGGGAGAGAACATCGGCCATGGCTATGCCGATGCGCCGGCCATGGCGCAGGGCTGGTCCGACTCGCCCGATCACCGGCCAAACCTGCTCTCGGGCGTGGCCCGTCAGACCGGCACCGCCAGGGTGGGGGGCTACTGGGTTCAGATCTATGCCACGCAGGAGCACGGCCCCTGCTGATCCGCCCTAGCGCTGGCCCAGCTGGTTGTGCCGGACCTGCCGGATGGTTTCCAGGATCACCGCCGAGACCATACCGATGGAGAGAAAGCCGTTGGCCGCCGTCATGCCAGACAGGATCCGCCATTCGCGTGGCAGGATGATGTCGCCAAAGCCCAGCGTGGTAAAGGACACCAGCGAGAAATAGACCGCTTCCTCCAGCGAGCGGAAGATCCCCAGCCCGCGGTAGGCCAGCGCCCAGACCCAGACGTTCGCCGTGATCATCGCCAGTGCCGTCAGCAGCGTGCCCGTCAGCACCAGCACCAGTTTCGGCCGGTGCGGCGGCTTCACCAGCCAGCCCTCGTAGCGCGCCATTGTCGCTTCCAGCGCCAGGAAGATCAGCGCCGAGATCCCGACGGAGATGATCACCAGCGCCGAGCCGATGAGAAGTTGGTCCATCATGGCGTGCTCTTCCTGTCCTGTCCCTGCCCATCCTGCCGGATCTCCCCGGCACTGGCCAGTGCGCAACCGTCCCCAGACGGGGCGCGGCGCATGGCCTCAGATCACCTCGCGCCCGCCGATCCACAGGCCCTGCACCGCGCGGTCGTCGCCCATCATGATGGTGGGGAACACCGCCTCCCAGAGGTCCTCGGCCTCGCCGTAGCGCTGCGCAATGGCAGGGGTGGAGGCAAGATCCAGCACCACGATGTCGGCCTCGCTGCCGGGCGCCAGGGTGCCGATCCGGTCGGTCATGCCCACCGCGCCGGCGCTGCCCGCCGTGGCCAGCCACAGCAGCTGCGCCGGATGCAGCGGCACGCCCTTCAGCTGGCCGATCTCATAGGCCGCGGCCATGGTCCGCAGCATCGAGAAACTCGATCCGCCCCCGGTATCCGTGGCAAGCCCCACCCGGATTCCCGCCTGCTTCAGCCCCGCCATGTCGAACAGGCCCGAGCCGATGAAGGTGTTCGAGGTCGGGCAATGCACCACCGCCGCGCCCACTTCGCGCAGCCGCGCGATCTCGCGCTCTTCCAGGTGGATCGCGTGCCCGTAAAGGCCGTTCGCACCCAGCAGCCCGTGCGCCTCGTAGGTGTCGAGGTAGTCGCGCGCCTGCGGATAGAGCGATTTCACCCAGTCGATCTCGTCGGTCTGCTCGCTCAGGTGGGTCTGCATCAGGCAATCGGGGTGTTCGGCCCAGAGCGCGCCCATGGCGCTCATCTGCTCCGGCGTCGAGGTGGGCGAGAAGCGCGGTGTGATCGCATAGCTGATCCGCCCCTGGCCGTGCCATTTCTGCAGCAGCGCCTTGCTGTCGTCATAGGCGCTCTGCGCCGTGTCCTGCAGCCCCCCGGGCGCGTTGCGGTCCATGCAGGTCTTGCCCGCGATCACCCGCTGGCCGCGCTTCGCCGCCTCGCCGAACAGCGCCTCGACGCTCTCGGTATGGATGGTGCAGAAGCTGACCATGCTGGTCGTGCCATGGGCCGCCGTCAGGTCGAGGTAGCGCGCCGCGATCTCCTCGGCATAGGCCATGTCGGCAAAGCGCATCTCCTCCGGGAAGGTATAGGAATTCAGCCAGTCGATCAGGCGCTTGCCCCAGCTCGCGATCATCGCCGTCTGGGGAAAATGCGCATGGGCATCGATGAAGCCGGGCAGGATCAGCCCCTTGCCATAGGCCACCTCGCGCGCCTGCGGGTGGGCCTGCCGCAGGGCATCGGCCGTGCCGCGCGCCACGATCGCGCCATCCCGGATCAGCAGGCCGCCGGCCTCCTCGATCACGCAGGCCTCCTCGAAGGGCAGGGCAAAGGGATCGCCGATGAAATCCAGCAGCCGTCCCGTCAGCAGTGTCTCGTCGCTCATCCGTCATCCCCGCGTATTTGCCTGACCGGACGCCAGAGTATCCCTCCCTGCCGCTCAGGTAAATTGCGCGGATGCCATTGTCGGCCTCCCCCGGCGTCCTCTATTGTCCCCGAGACAAAGCGAGGGCCGCCCATGACCGAACCCCAGACCGACACCGAGGACCAGACCCAGGCAGAGGAACAGGAGGCCCAGGAAGACAGCGCCTATTCCCTCGACCGAAAGACCGTCTCGGCCATCCTCTATGCGGTCGATACCGGGGACAGGGAACAGCTTGTCGAGCTGATGGAACCGCTGCACGCGGCCGACATCGCCGACGTGCTGGAACAGATCAACACCTATGACCGCCGCCGCCTGGTCGAGCTCTACGACAAGGAATTCGACGGCGAGATCCTCTCCGAACTCGACGAATCGATTCGCGAGGAGGTCATCGGCCTGCTGACGCCGGACGTGCTGCAGGAAGCCGTCCGCGAGATGGACAGCGATGACGTCGTCGACCTGATCGAATACCTCGAGGAGCCGCAGCAGCAGGAGATCCTCGAGGCGCTCGAGATCGCCGACCGGGTTGCCGTCGAACAGGCGCTGACCTACCCCGAGGAATCCGCCGGCCGCCTGATGCAGCGCGAGGTCGTGGCGGTGCCCGAGTTCTGGACCGTGGGCCAGGCCATCGACATGATGCGCGAGCGCGAGGACCTGCCGGAGCAGTTCTACCACGTCATCCTGGTGGATCCGAAGATGCGCCCGGTGGCCCATGTCACCCTGGGCAAGCTCATGGCCTCGCCCCGGCGCACGCCGCTGCACGAGATCACCGAGCCGGGCTTCCGCACCATTCCCGCCCTGCAGGACGAGGGCGACGTGGCCTATGCCTTCAACCAGTATCACATCATCTCGGCCCCGGTCGTGGACGATGACGAGCGGCTGGTGGGCGTGATCACCATCGACGACGCGATGATCGTGCTCGACGAGGAACACGAGGAAGACATCCTGCGCCTCGCCGGTGTCGGCGAAGGCAGCCTGAACGACCGTTTCCTCGCCACCGTGAAACAGCGCCTCCCCTGGCTCGCCGTGAACCTCTGCACCGCGATGATCTCTGCCTCGGTGATCTCGATCTTCGAGGGGGCGATCGCCGAATATGTCGCGCTCGCCGTGCTGATGCCCATCGTGGCCTCCATGGGCGGCAATGCCGGCACCCAGGGGCTGACCGTGGCCGTGCGCGCCATCGCCACCCGCGACCTCACCGATTCCAACGTCGTGCGGGTGCTGCGACGAGAGGCCATGGTCGGCGTGGTCAACGGGGTCACCTTCGCCGCCGTCATGGGGGTGATCGCCACGCTCTGGTTCGGTGACCATGTGCTCGGTCTCGTCATCGCCGGCGCCATGATCGTGAACCTCTTCGTGGCGGCCATAGCCGGCACGGTCGTCCCCTACCTCCTTGAAAAGCTGAAGGTCGACCCGGCCCTGGCCTCGGGCACCTTCGTCACCACGGTCACCGACGTGGTGGGCTTCTTCTCCTTCCTCGGCCTGGCCGCGATCATCCTGCTATGACCCTCACCTCCTCTCCCGCCGACAAGTCCGAAACCCGCGCCGCCGCCCTGCTGCGCCGCGATGCCGCCCATGCGGTGGCGGGCCCCGGCCGCGCCGGGCTGCTGTCCTCGGTGCTCGCGGGTTACCGTGGCGTCCCGGTCTCGGGCTACATCCCCATCCGCAGCGAGATCACCCCGCTGCCCGCCATGGCCGAGGCCGCGGCCCATGGGCCCGTCTGCGTCCCGGTGATCGAGGCTCGCGGCAAGCCGCTCCTCTTCTCCCGCTGGGAGCCCGACGCGCCCATGCGTGAAGGCATGTTCGGCGCTGCCATCCCGGCGGTGGACGACTGGATCACCCCCGAGATCGTCATCGTCCCCCTCGTGGCCTTCGACCGCCGCGGCGCCCGCATGGGCTACGGCGGCGGTTTCTACGACCGCACGCTCGAGCTGCTGCGCGCCGCCCGG
This sequence comes from Pseudooceanicola sp. DL12, assembly GCF_056270665.1. NCBI lineage: Bacteria > Pseudomonadati > Pseudomonadota > Alphaproteobacteria > Rhodobacterales > Paracoccaceae > Pseudooceanicola > Pseudooceanicola sp. DL12. The sequence goes on along the minus strand of NZ_CM149884.1, from coordinate 3,694,260 downwards.
CCCACCCTGGCCATCGGCTATGCCTATGCCGCCCAGGAACTCCCCGAGGTCCCGATCGAGGCCACCGATCAGCCCCTCGACCTGATCGTCACGGAAGCCGAGGTCATCACCCCCACGGGTTTCTGATCAGGCTTCAGCTCCGGCCGCGCGGATTTCGGCCCGCACCCACCCCTTCATCTTTCCCCAAATACTCACCGGCACCGCGCCCGCCCCGGGCGCGCCCTCCGGCCCCTCGCGCCGCCCCTGCCTTCCCGTTTTCCGCAAATACGGTCTTCCCGCCCTCTCCACCGGCGCTTTGTCCAGCCATTTCTGGACAATTCCCCCCTGCCATGCTTAGACGCGCGCAACAGGAGTACCCTCGATGACCGTCACCCGTTTCGCCCCGTCGCCCACCGGCTATATCCACGTCGGCAACCTGCGCACCGCGCTCTTCAACTACCTGATCGCCCGCAAGGCCGGCGGCCAGTTCATCCTGCGTATCGACGATACCGACCAGGAGCGTTCGAAGCAGGAATACATCGACGGCATCCTCCAGGACCTGGAGTGGCTCGGCCTCGACTACGACCGCATCGAGTACCAGTCGAAACGCCTCGACCGCTACCATGACGCCGCCGACAAGCTGCGCGACATGGGCCGTTTCTACGAGGCCTTCGAAACCCCGGTCGAGCTCGACCTGAAGCGCAAGAAGCAGCTCAACATGGGCAAGCCGCCGGTCTATGACCGTGCCGCCCTGGCGCTCTCCGACGAGGAGAAGGCGAAGCTGCGCGAAGAGCGCGGCCCCGGCGTCTGGCGCTTCAAGCTCGACCAGGAGCGCATCGAATGGCCCGACGGCATCCTCGGCGACATCTCCATCGATGCCGCCTCGGTCTCCGACCCGGTGCTGATCCGCGCCGACGGCCAGATCCTCTATACCCTGGCCTCCGTCGTCGATGACACCGAGATGGGCGTCACCCACGTGGTGCGCGGTTCGGACCACGTCACCAATACCGCGACCCAGATCCAGATCATCACCGCCCTCGGCGGCGCGGTGCCCACCTTTGCGCACCACTCGCTGCTGACCGGCCCGGGCGGCGAGGGCCTGTCGAAACGCCTCGGCGCGCTTTCCATCCGCGACCTGCGCGCCCAGGGTGTCGAACCCATGGCGCTGCTGTCGCTGATGGCGCGCCTCGGCTCCTCGCAGCCCGTCGAGCTGCGCGAGAGTATCGAGGAAATCGCCGAGGGCTTCGAGCTGTCGCAGTTCGGCGCCGCCCCCACCAAGTTCGACGAGCAGGACCTCTTCCCGCTCACCGCCCATATCCTGCAGCACAAGCCGCTTTCGGCCGTGAAGGACCGCGTGCTTGCCGCCGGCGTTCCCGAGGACAAGGCCGAGGCCTTCTGGATGGTCGTGCGCGACAACATCACCGTGCTGAACGATGTCGACGCCTGGTGGAAGCTCTTCTCCGAGGGCGCCGAGCCCGAGATCGCCGAAGAGGACCGTGAGTTCATCGCCGAGGCGATGAAGCTGCTGCCCGAGGGCCCCTATGACAGCGAGAGCTGGGGCAAGTGGACGGCCGAGGTGAAGGCCGCCACCGGCCGCAAGGGCAAGGGTCTCTTCATGCCGCTGCGCAAGGCCGTCACCGGCATGGGCCACGGCCCCGACATGAGCCAGGTGCTGCCGCTGATGCAGGTCATCCGCGCGCGCGGCTGACTTGGGGCTGACAGGGGGCTGACTTGGGGCATGGCCCACCGTGGCATGCCTCGCGGCGACAATCGCGGAAAGATCAAGGGGGCGGAGGTGCGCAGGCATCTCCGCCCCTTTGCATTCGCACGGCTATTCCGTGACCGTTAAAGGCGTGGGTAACCCTTTCGTTCAATAGATTTCGCAGTTGAGGAAAGGGAGTTACATGATTCCGGAGTCCAATGATCCCAGGTGGCAGCGTATCCTGACCCAGGCAACGACGCCGGGCGGTCTCAGCCTTGCAACGCGGATGCTGCTGGCACGTCTGCGCACGCGGGTCTCGCAGGAGCCCGCGGCTCTGTCGGCCGCCATTGGCGAGCTGCGCGACTATTACGCCGGCAACCACAATGCCCTGGGCGAAATCTCGACCTTCTGATCGCGAAAGAGAGACCTCTCATGAAGAACCAACTGCTCAGCCCCGCCGTCACCGCCGACCTGATCCGCGGCGGCGCCATCCTCGTCGCGGCCGGATCCGAAGAGGCCCTGCGCCAACTGCCGCCCGGCAACTGGATCGGCGGTACCTCGCATTACTTCCTCACGCCCGATGGCGGGCGCTGCGACAGCGAGAACCTGATGGTCACCGTGATCGAGGGCGCGACCGACTGCGTGATCCGCCATGTCGACACGCCGCATCTTCAGACCCTGGCGCAGGGCCGGTTCGACAACGGGTTCTCTATGATCCTGATCCCCGCCTTCTCGGATGCGCATCAGCGCTTCGCGATCGAGGGCACCGGCTTTCCCGAGGTCTTCGATCAGCCGCTGATGGGCTGGATCACCGGCACCCGGCTCGAAGACATCGGCAAGGTGACCCCAAAGGTGGTCGACGGTGCCACCGGCGAGGTCAGCGAGGATGGCGCGCTGATGATGTACGTCGAGCTGGCCACCGATCAGATGGCCGAGATCGACATCCTGAACCTCTTCGAACAGAGCAGGGACCCCGCGCGCAGCTTCGTCTTCGAAGAGACGGGCTTTTCCGCCCGCACCGTCAAGGTCAACGGCAAGACCGTCCACCTGGCGGAATATCTCCGCGAAGAGGGCATCGACACCCAGCTGCCGCTGGTGGCCGATTACGCCGGCGCCATGGTCAATGTCTCCTTCCGCGACGTGGATGGCAGCACCGGCGTGGTGCACTTCTATGCTCCCGTCGTCGCCGGGGTGGAATATCGCCTGGCCGAGCCGCTGTCCGGTGACTACACCGATGCCTTCACGGCCCAGGCCACGGGCGACGGTTCCCGGCAGCTCTCCTGCAACTGCATCCTGAACTATCTCTACGGCGGCCTCGAAGGGCGCACCACGGGCAGCTACTCCGGCCCCGCCACCTTCGGAGAGATCGCCTACATGCTCCTGAACCAGACCATGGTCCGGATCGAGCTGAAGGCCGCGCGGGCACAATCGGTGGCCTGACCGGCGCCGGGGTATCGCGACATTCGACAGGCAAAAGGGGCGCGGCCGGTTCGGCTGCGCCCCTTCTTGTTTCAAGCTCCTCCGCAAGCCGGAGGCGGCCTCTTTCATCTGGCCCGAAATATCCCCGCCGGAGGCTTCGGAGCCCCGGCAGGGCTCCGAAATCGGCGGGTTTCGGCACCGTCGCGATACCGACGCGATACCGACGTAATACCGACGTTGGAATCCGGCCTTTTCAGGGGTTTGGAGACATTCCAATTCCGCTATGAGAGGCCGGTTTTTCCCCTATTCCGCGGCCTCCGCATAGTCGCTCATCGGCGGGCAGGTGCAGGTCAGGTTCCGGTCGCCCCAGGCGTTGTCGACCCGGTTCACCGAGGGCCAGTACTTGTCTACCCGGAAGGCTCCCGGCGGGAAGCACCCCTGTTCGCGGGCATAGGCCCGGTCCCAGTCCTCGGCCACCAGGTCCTCGACGGTATGGGGCGCGAATTTCAGCGGGCTGGCCTCGGGTGCCATGCGGCCTTCCTCGATGTCGCGGATCTCCTGCCGGATCGCCAGCATCGCATCGCAGAACCGGTCCAGCTCGGCCTTGGTCTCGCTTTCGGTGGGCTCCACCATCAGCGTTCCCGGGATCGGAAAGGACATGGTCGGCGCATGAAAGCCACAGTCGATCAAGCGCTTGGCGATATCGTCCACGGTCACGCCGGCGCTCTTTTCGAAGGGGCGGGTGTCCAGGATGCACTCATGCGCCACCCGGCCCGTGGGCCCCTTGTAGAGAACGTCATAGGCCCCCTTCAGCCGCGCCGCGATGTAGTTCGCGTTCAGGATCGCGACCCGGGTGGCCTGTGTGAGGCCGTCGCCGCCCATCAGCAGGCAATAGGCCCAGCTGATCGGCAGGATCGAGGGCGAGCCATAGGGCGCCGCCGAAACCGCGCCGCTGCCGCCGGTGTGGAAATGGCCGGGCAGGTGCTCGACCAGGTGTTCCTTGACCCCGATCGGGCCCATGCCGGGGCCGCCGCCGCCATGGGGAATGCAGAAAGTCTTGTGCAAATTCAGGTGACTGACGTCGCCGCCCAGGTCGCCGGGCCGCGAGATGCCGACCATGGCATTCATGTTGGCTCCGTCGATATAGACCTGTCCGCCATGATCATGGGTGATCTTGCAGACCTCGCGCACCGTCTCCTCGAACACCCCGTGGGTCGAGGGATAGGTGATCATGCAGGCGGCGAGATCGTCGGCATATTTCTGAGCCTTTTCAAGGAAATCGCCCAGGTCGATGTCGCCGTTGTCGCGGCTCTTCACCGGCACGACCTTCCAGCCGACCATCTGCGCCGAGGCCGGGTTTGTGCCATGGGCCGAGGTCGGGATCAGACAGATATTGCGGTGCCCCTGTCCTTGCGCCACGTGCCAGCGGCGGATCGTCAGCAGGCCGGCATACTCGCCCTGTGCGCCGGAATTCGGCTGCATCGAGAAGCCGGCATAGCCGGTGATGTCACAGAGCTTGGCCGACAGGTCATCGATCAGCTCGCCATAGCCCTGGGCCTGATCGGCCGGGGCGAAGGGGTGCAAGGCACTGAATTCAGGCCAGGAAATCGGCTCCATCTCGACGGCCGCGTTCAGCTTCATGGTGCAGGAGCCGAGCGGGATCATCGCCCGATCCAGCGCCAGGTCACGATCCGCAAGGCGCCGCATGTAGCGCATCATCTCGGTCTCGGCCCGGTTCATGTGGAAGATTTCATGCGTCAGATAGGTGGTTTCCCGCACGAAGGCATCGGGAATGCGGTATTCGTAGGGCTCCACCTCATCCGTGCGTTCGATCCCGAAGGCACGCCAGACCGCCTCGATCGTCGCGGGCCGGGTGCATTCATCGAGGGTGATCCCGACCTTGCTCTTGCCCACGGCGCGCAGGTTCAGCCCTTCGTCGAGCGCCGATTTCATCACTGCGGACTGCAGGGCACCAACCTCCACGTGAATGGTATCGAAATAAGCCTCGGGGCCCACGGAAAAGCCTGCGTCTTCAAAGCCCTTGGCCAGGCGCACCGTCTTTCGGTGAATGCGCTGCGCAATGCCCTTCAGGCCCTCCGGCCCGTGGAAAACGGCATACATGCTGGCCATGACGGCCAGCAGTGCCTGGGCCGTGCAGACATTCGAAGTGGCCTTCTCGCGACGGATGTGCTGCTCGCGGGTCTGCAGGGCCAGGCGATAGGCACGGTTGCCACGCGCATCGATCGAGACCCCCACGATCCGGCCGGGCATGGAGCGCTTGTAGGCGTCGCGGGTGGCCATGTAGGCGGCGTGCGGCCCGCCATAGCCCAGCGGCACGCCAAAGCGCTGGGTGCTGCCCACGGCGATATCCGCGCCCATGGCGCCCGGTTCCTTCAGCAGGCAGAGCGCCATGATGTCGGCGATCATGATGCCGATGGCCTTGGCTTCGTGCAGGGCCCTCATCTGGGGGCTGAAATCGGTCAGCTCGCCATGGGTGCCGGGGTACTGGAAGATGGCGCCGAACACCTTGTCGGCGTCGAGGTCCGCGGGCGCGCCGATGATCAGCTCGATGCCGAGCGGTTCGGCCCTCGTGCGGATCACGTCGATGTTCTGGGGGTGGCAGTTCTCGTCGACGAAGAAGGCCGTTGCCTTTGATTTCGCCACCCGCTGGGCCATGGTCATGGCTTCTGCGGCGGCGGTTGCCTCGTCGAGAAGCGAGGCATTGGCGATCTCGAGCCCTGTCAGGTCACAGACCATGGTCTGGTAGTTCAGCAGGGCCTCCAGCCGGCCCTGGGAAATCTCCGGCTGATAGGGGGTGTAGGCGGTGTACCAGGCCGGATTCTCGAGGATATTCCGCTTGATCGCCGGGGGCGTCATCGTGTCGTGATAGCCTTGGCCGATCAGGCTGGTCAGAACCTTGTTCTTCTTCGAGACTGCGCGCATCGCCTTGATCAGGTCGGCCTCGGAGAGGGCCGCGCCGAAATCGAGCGGGTCATCGAGACGGATGCCTTTCGGCACGGTTTCGTCGATCAGCGCATCCAGGCTCTCGGCGCCGGAGGCCTTCAACATCTCGGCCATTTCGGCGGGCGATGGGCCGATATGGCGGCGGTTGGCAAAATCGTAGGGGCGGTAATCGGTGGGCGTAAAGGGCATCTGGGCTCCTTTCGGGTGCAAACAGGCCGGATACAGAAAGACGGTCGCCGTGCCGCGGGGCACGTCGGGAGATCGCGAGGGCAGGGAGGGCGGGGCGACCACGGGGGCCGCCCGCACCGTCAGCTGATCAGGTCGTTGTATTCGGCCTCGTCCATGTAATCGTCCATCTGGGACAGGTCCGAGGGCTTGATCTTGAAGAACCAGGCATCGCCCATGGCGTCCTCGTTCACCTTGCCGGGGTTTTCCACCAGCATCTCGTTCACCTCGACGATCTCGCCGTCCAGCGGGGCCAGGATGTCGGAGGCAGCCTTGACGCTCTCGATCACCACGACCTCGTCATCCTTGCTCACCTCGGTGCCCACCTCGGGCAGCTCGACAAAGACGATGTCGCCCAGCTGCTCTGCGGCGTGTTCGGTGATGCCCACGACGATGATGTCGTCTTCGGGGCGGAGCCATTCGTGTTCTTCTGTGTACTTCATCTGTAGCGATTCCCTGGCTGTCAGCGTTTGAAGTTGGCGGGCAGGAAGGGCAGGCTGTCAACCTTCACGGGAGCCCTTTTCCCGCGAAGTTCGGCCTCGATCATCTTGCCGGGCACGGCAGATGCGGCAGGCACATAGCCCATGGAAACAGGGGCTTGCAGCGACGGGCCAAAGGCGCCCGAGGTGATGCGGCCGATGGAGCTTTCGCCCCCCTGCTCAAAGAGTTCGACGCCCTCGCGCATGGGCGCACGGCCCTCGGGGCGCAGGCCGACGCGCAGGCGCGCGGGGCCGTTTTCCAGTTCGTCCAGGATGCGCTCGGCCCCGGGGAAGCCCCCGGCGCGATCGCCACCGGTGCGGCGTACCTTCTGGATGGACCAGTTCAGCGCCGCCTCGGCGGGGCTGGTGGTGGTGTCGATATCATGGCCGTAAAGACAGAGGCCTGCCTCGAGCCGCAGGCTGTCTCGTGCGCCCAGGCCGATCGGCTGAACGCCTTCCTGCGCCAGCAGGGCACGTGCCAGTGCCTCGGCCTCGTAGGCCGAGACCGAAATCTCGAAGCCGTCCTCGCCGGTATAGCCCGAGCGCGAGATCCAGCATTCCGCGCCACCGATGCTGGCTGTCGCCACATCCATGAAGCGCATCTCGGCCACGGCGGGCGCCAGCGCGGCCAGCGCCGCCTCGGCGCCCGGTCCTTGCAGCGCAAGCAGGCAGCGGTCGGTCACTTCCTCAACCTCGATGCCCGGCAGGCCGGCCCGCATATGGGCAATGTCCGCGGCCTTGCAGGCGGCATTGACCACCACAAAGAGATGATCGCCGCGGTTGGCGAACATCAGGTCATCAAGGATCCCGCCCTCGGAGTTGGTCAGCAGGCCATATCGCTGCCGCCCCTGTTTCAGTCCAAGCACGGCGGCCGGGATCAGGCTCTCCAGGCCCAGGGCAAGGGTTTCGGGGTCTGCCCCCTTCAGGATCACCTGTCCCATGTGGCTCACGTCGAAGAGGCCCGCGGCCGCACGCGTGTGCAGGTGTTCCTTCATGACGCCGGCGCTGTATTGCACCGGCATTTCATAGCCCGCAAAGGGCACCATCTTTGCGCCGAGTTCCTCGTGCAAAGCATGCAATGTCAGGCGGGTGAGTGCTTCGGTATCGTCGCTCATCCGTATCTCCAGGCTACTGCCCAAACGGAAAGCGTCCGGGCATCGAAAGCGCGGTCGGCGACCACGCGGCGATGCCCCCTCTGTTCTTTTGCCTGAGATCGCTATCCCTTCGGCGGACCCGAACACGGGTCACTCTCCAGAGTCTGTCTATCGGACGGTCCCTTTGGCCTGAGAGTTTCCGGGGCGGTTGCTCCTTCGGCACCGGCCACTGCTCTCGCAGTTTGATGGCCGGTTCTCCCGTTCCGATACGGGATGCTTAGCGACTGCCTCGGCGCCGCGCAAGGGTTTGAATGCGTTGGGTCGCTCTTCTCAGGCCGTGCAGGCAACGGGGGTCATAAGTTCGGCAAGACCGTCGTTTTCGCACACGAGTTGATCCAGAGTCACATCGTCCAGCGCCGTATAGAATGCTTCCTGGGCGTTCTGGATTGCATCGCGCAACCGGCAGGCGTTCACCAGTGGGCAGGTGTTGTGCTCGTCGGCAAAACACTCCGCGATCGGCACCGTTGCCTCGACCGCGCGAAAGACTTCTCCCACGGAAATCCGGTTTGCCGGACGCCCAAGGGTCATGCCGCCGTTGCGTCCGCGCTGTGTCTGTAGAAAGCCTAGTTGGGCCAGGCGGTTGATCACCTGCGCAAGGTGGTTCTCCGAGATGTTGCAAACCTCTGCAATCTCGCTCTTGGTCACCAGGCGCTCCGTGTTCACGGCGCAATACATCAGGACCCGCATCGAGATGTTCGTTCTCTTGGTCAGTCGCATATGACTATGCCTCTCTATCCCGTGCTGTCGGCCTGCAAACCTTCTGGTCCGGCGGACAACACCGCCATGTCCTGTTGCGCGTGCCGTTGCATCGGGTATGCCCAAGGGCCTGCAAGATGTATTTGACCTGTATCAATGAGGCGTCGAAATAATGACCGACGATCCCTATTTCTTCGGATACGGCAGTCTGGTGAACCGTCAGACGCATATCTACGCGCCGGCCCACCGGGCCAAGGCGCGTGGTTGGCGGCGGCTGTGGCGCCATGCCGCGGGCCGGGATTTCGCAATATTGACGGCCGTGCCCAGCCCGGGAACCGATATCGAGGGGCTGATTGCCGCCGTTCCCGGTGCCGACTGGGCCGCGCTTGATCTGCGTGAAGCTGCCTATGACAGGCTGACTGTGGGCGCTGACGTGGCCCATCCGCTGTCATTGGCGGCCGAGATAGCGATCTACTCCATTCCGGAACACAAGCACCCGCCAGCCGAGACGTCGCGCCCGATCCTGCTGTCCTACCTTGATGTGGTGGTTCAGGGGTACCTGTGCGAGTTCGGAGAGGCAGGGGTGGCCCGCTTCTTCGACACGACGGACGGTTGGCAGGCCCCGGTGCTGAATGATCGCGCGGCGCCGCTCTATCCTCGGGCACAGGTCCTGGCCCCCGGCGAGGTCGCTCTTGTTGACGATCACCTGGAAGGACTTGGCTGCAGGATCGTGACGACCTGAGGTAGCCGCCCCGCACGAAAACGGGCGGGGCCTTTTGAGGCCCCGCCGCTGTCACCGTCCGGAGGAGGAGAGTGATCAGGCGGCAACAGAGCTCTTCAGCAGCTTGATTTCCACCCGGGCGAGCGACTGGTTCATCAGCGTATGCGCGATCTCTCCAAAGGTCGCGGGGCTTGTGAAGCTGCCGGTCTTGCGGCCTTCGAGCTCGCCGTAGAAATAATTCAGGATGCAGTTGCAGGAAATCTGCCGGGTGCCGTCGCCGGTGGCCTTCGCGGCAAAGATCGACGCATAGTCGCCAATCGGGCTGGCAAGGTGATAGCGCACGCCGGCCATGACCGGCGCGTAGAAGCAGACCTCGCCTTCGGAGCGGCTGACAGAGCGGAACGCGACGTTGATCCATTTTCCGTCGACCTCGGCCATCAGTGGGAGCTTTGTATCGATGGCCATGTCGTGAATGTAATTGGCGAGATCGACCTTTTTTCCAGCCACCCATGCAGAAGCGACGGCAAATCCGCCCTGGTCGAAGACGAAGGTGCGGGCCGGATCGAAGCGCGGTTCGAAGACGTTCACAACGCCCATTTCCGCATAGCGATCACTGGGCAGTTCGACATGCATCAGAACGACGTTGTCCTTGCTTGCCATACCGCTGCTGCCGTCAAACACCTTTGGCGTCCGGTGATCGATGTCTTCGAGGCGCACCGAGGAGACCCAGCCAATCAACGGTTGATCCGTGAGATTCGGCAGGCGGCTCGCCGAGAAGGCATAGGCGCGATGGGCCTCCGAGAACCCCGGGATCAGAATCACGGAAAAGCCGTTGTCGAAGTAGCCTTCGCTGATCTTGTCGAGATTGTGGGTCGGGACCGTCCGGATCAGGCAATCTGCCGCGCCCTCGATCGTTGTGCAGAGCAGGTCGGGGCTGTCGGAACAACCGCCCTTGTCTGTAAGAAGGTAATGCGACGTGCCGCCGATCCAATTGCCCGGCGGCAGTTGCCGCAGCGAGCGTTCGGCGCCGGCAATCAACATAACGCTCCCTTTGCGGATGCGTTCGGCGGCCTCGGTCGGGCTGAGAAGTTCATTCTTCATTGGCGTAACTCCCATCTTGCGGTGGCAGCTTCCATCGTCCGTTCCCGCTGGTGTCACGCGATCGGCATCGGCCGGTCGAGGGGCTGGAAACGGGCGGGCCCAAGGTTTCTGCTGGGTCTGGTCCGTCCGGGATCTCTTCGGACCCGGCGCGTCAGGCGGCTTTGATCTGATGCCTTAAGATTTCCGCGAAAGAGATTACCGAAAACTTGAATGAAAAGCGCTTTGCTTTTGAGGCAATTGTTTCAAAGCATCACTCGCTCGACCGCAGGATTTGCGCCGGGCGAACCGAAAGAGCCCGCCAGGCAAAGGCAAGGCCTGCGAGCAAGTTTGCCAGCACACCTCCAAGAACCACTGCGACGGCGTTTGGCCATATCACTGAATATTCCGTTTCGAAAACGAAATGGAAGACGGCCCAGCCCCCGGCCATGCCTGCGGCCAGGGCCACCACGCCAGCGCCTGCGCCCAGCAAGGCGCTGCGCAGGGCCAGGCTGGCCAGGATGCGGCCACGACTGGCGCCGAGTGTCTTGAGTACTGCGGCCTCGTAGACGCGGGCCCGTTGGCCCGAAAGCGCCGCTCCGACCAGAACGAGGAACCCGGTAAGCAGAGTGGCGAGCGCGCCATAGGACGTGGCTGCGGCGATGCCCTGCAGCAGCTCGCCGACGCGGTCGATGGCGTCACGGACGCGGATCGCGGTCACGTTCGGAAACGCGCGGCCGATGTCCCGCATGAGGGAGGCTTCGGATTCGGCGTCTGCATAGATCGTGGCGATCCAGCTGTGTGGTGCGCCGGCCAGAGCTGACTGGTTCATCACCAGGATGAAGCCCATGCCGGCGGTCGAGAAATCGACCTCGCGGAAAGAGGTTATCGTGCCAGTGATGTCACGGCCGAGGATGTTCACGGTCATCGTGTCGCCGAGCTGTAGGCCGAGTTCGGCGGCTTCTTCGGCGGCGAAACTGATCTGAGGATCCCCTGCATACCCCTCGGGCCACCACTCTCCGGCCGTCAGCGTGGTATTTTCTGGCATGGTGTCGGCGTAGGAAACGCCTCGGTCGCCACGAAGAACCCAGTGATCGCCGCCTACCTCGGTTGCCGGTCGGTAATTGATACCGGTGATCACGCCCCGCAGCATCGGTGCCCGATCCACCCGTGAAACGCCGGGGTCATTCTCTACTCGCGCCAGGAAGTCAGGCATCTGGTCAGGCTGGATATCGACGACGAAGTAGGAGGGGGCGCGGGTGGGAAGTTGGTCCGAAATGGCCGCGCGCATGTTGCCGTCGATCTGTCCCACTGCGGCGAGAACCGAGAGGCCGAGCCCGAGCGAAAGGACCACTGGCAGCGCTTCGTTCCGTGGTGCCGCTATTGCTGCGACAGCCCAGCGAAGTGCCGGGCGCCCACGGGCAGCCAGGCGCAAGGTCCGGGCCAGCGCCCGGATGCCGAGAGAAGCCAGGGCGAGCAGCAGCAGGGACGCGAGAATCCCGAGGGCCGTCCAGAACGTCAGCAGGGCAGCCCCGGAAAAAAGCGCGGCGGACCCTACCAACAGCGCGAGCAGCGCAGAGATCCCGGCGAGCATGACTGGTCGCGGCAGGCGGTGTCCGGTGGAGAAATCGTCCCGGAAGAGAGCTGCCGCACGAATTTCCGACGTACGGGCCAGGGGCCACAGTGTGAAGATCAGCGCTGTCAGTACCCCGTAGAGTGCCGCTTCTGCCAGTGGGGCGGGATAGATGGTGAAACGCGCCGGAATCGGCAGCTGTGCCTGAAGGATCGGGGCAAGGATCAGCGGCACGATTGCCCCCAGTACCAGTCCGATCAGGATCCCGAGCCCGGCGAGTATACCGATCTGCAGGAAGTATGTGAGGAAGATCAGCTGCCGCTCTGCGCCCAGGGTACGGAGGGTCGCAATGACCGGCGTCTTGGCCCCGAGGTACGCGCGCACGGCCGAAGACACGCCCACGCCACCAACGGCCAGCCCGGAAAGACCGACGAGGATCAGGAAGGCGCCCAGCCTCTCGACGAAGGTTGCAATCCCCGGGGCGCCGTTGCGGCTGTCCCGCCAGCGAATGCCACTGTCGGAAAAATGCCTGCGGGTCGCCTCTTCCAGCTCCTGCAGGCTGGTCTCGGGCATCAGCGTCATGCGATAGCGGCTGTCGAACAGGGTGCCGGGCGCAAGAAGCTGGGTACCCTGCAGGGCCTCGCGCAGGATGATCGTGCGGGGCCCGAGAGAGAAGCCGGAGGCATTTGCATCCGGTTCCTTCTCTAGCGCTCCGGTCAGCAGGAAATCCACACCGCCGAGCTGGAACGTATCCCCGATTGCCAGAGAGAGCCGGTCGATCAGTGCGGGGTCCATCACCGCACCGGGCAGGTCGCCGTTCCCGTCAAGCGCCTTTGCCAGCGGGATGTCCGGTGATAGGGTCACTTGGCCGACCAGGGGGTAGGCGCCATCGACGGCCTTGACCTGCGTCAGGGTCCGGTCATCGGAAACAGAGGCCATGGATCGAAATTCGGCAATCTCGGACAGGCCCGTGGCGCGCGCACCAAGCCAGGCGCGTTCTTCATCCGTTGCAAAACGGTAGGTCAGCGAAACCTCGGCGTCTCCGCCGAGCATCGCGGCGCCTTCAACTGCAAGCCCTGCCTCTATCGCCGAACGGACCGATCCCACACCGGCGATGGCGGCGACGCCGAGGGCCAGGCAGGCAATCAGGATTCGGAAGCCGGAGAGACCACCGCGCAGTTCGCGGGCGGCAAACCGGCTGGCAAGGTGGAGGGATGTCACGCGTCGACCTCTTGGTCGTCGAGCGCACCGTCGCGCAGTCGGATCACGCGGGAACAACGCTCCGCCAGCTCCGGAGCATGTGTGACCATGATCAACGTCGCGCCATGGCGGTCGCGCAGTGAAAAGAGCAGCTCCATGATGGCCTGTCCGTTGACTCCGTCCAGGTTGCCTGTGGGCTCGTCTGCAAGCAGAATCGCGGGGCGGGGAGCAGAGGCCCTGGCCAAGGCAACCCGTTGCTGTTCGCCCCCCGACATTTGGGCGGGGTAGTGATTGCAGCGATGGTCGAGACCGACCGCCTCGAGTTCCTCTCGGGCGCGCTCAAAGGCATCTCCGTGACCGGCAAGTTCGAGAGGGGTGGCGACGTTTTCCAGGGCGGTCATTGTGGGAATGAGGTGGAAGGACTGGAACACCACCCCCATATGATCCCTGCGGAAGCGGGCGAGGGCGTCTTCGGACATTTGTGTCAGGTCCTGCCCAAGCGCCGTGATCCGCCCGGAGGTGGCCCGTTCGAGCCCGCCCAAGAGCATTAGGAGAGACGATTTGCCAGATCCGGAAGGCCCTATGAGCCCCACTGTTTCGCCCTTCTCGACGGACAGATCAATTCCGTGCAGGATCTCGACCCGCCCGGCATTGCCATCAAGGGCCAACCGGACCCCACTCAGTTCCAAGATTGGATCGGTCATTACTCGCCTTCGTTCGGTCTCGCTTTCCCTTCGATATGGGCAGCTTCGCCACAGCGGCAAGGTGGCCGCTACAATCTTGGGTATTCTGGCGGGGTCGGCCAGCACGGCATCGGCTGATCCGGTGCGCTTCCTCGCCTTCGGAGACAGCCTGACCCAAGGCTATGGTCTGCCACAGGGGCAAGGTCTCGTGCCGCAGCTTCAGGCCTGGCTCGCGGCTCATGGCACTGATGTCGAGGTAATCAACGGCGGCGTGTCAGGAGATACCACGGCGGGGGGGCTGGCACGTGTCGACTGGTCGCTGAGCGACGATGTGGATGCGATGATGGTGCTGCTCGGAGGCAACGACCTGCTGCGCGGCACGGATCCCGCCGGAAGTCGCGAAAACCTCGATGGCATCCTCGCCGCGGGGCAGGCGCGGGGCATTCCGATGATGCTCGTCGGAATGCAGGCTTCGACCAACTACGGAGCGGACTACAAGGCCGCTTTCGACGCTATCTATCCCGATCTTTCGGAAAAGTATGATGCCGTTTTCGTGCCCAGCTACTATGGCACGATCACGGGAGGAGAAATGGACCCTGCCGCCTTGCAGGGCTATTTGCAGGCCGACGGGATACATCCGAATTCAGAAGGTGTCGCAAGGGCCGTCGCAACCCTCGGGCCCGCGGTTTTGACCCTTCTGGCCGAGGTGCCTGACAGTCCAAGCAACTGAGGGGTCTTCCTTCAGTCGATTTGCAGGTCGATGGCGGACTCACGCCCGTCACGCCCTTCCTTGATCTCGAAGCGAACACGCTGGTTTTCGGTCAGGCCGCTCAACCCGGATCGCTCCAGGGCAGAGGAATGGACGAATATGTCCTTGGCGCTGCCTTCAGGGGCGATGAAACCGTAGCCCTTGGTCGGATTGAACCACTTCACGACGCCGCTCTTCATAAGCGTAACTCCATAGGGAGGGCTCTGCCCGCGGTAGGCGGCAGACCGGCGCGGTCGGCTGTGCACAATGTGGTAAACACGTTAGAGGGTGGGGGCCCGAAACACATCCGGGCCGGGTCGCGCACGATGACCTTGCGTGATCATTCTGTGACCACGAGTGAGTCGGCGCAAGTGTTAACCTTTTGGGGCCTTACTCTGGCCTCCAGGCCAGACGGAACGCCAGGCAAAACTAGGCAACCGCCTGACAGTTGCTGCCATCATTTCGCCATATGTGACCTCGCCAGCCAGCAGATGCATGTAGAGGCTGCGGATGCTGCGCGAATTCCGAAAGGCACCAATGAAGGCTTTGTGCAGGACCGGCCTGTAAATGATCTGACGCAGCATCCGGGCCTGGAGCAGCGATTTGTGTATGGGACGGAGCGAGGTCTTGTAGTGCTCCAGCGCCGTGACAGATCGATTTGCCTTCAGTGCTTTGGCTGCGGCCAGGGCCGCGAGGTGCCCGCTCTCCATTGCCAGCGCTATGCCTTCTCCTGTGATCGGGTCCACCAGGCCGGCAGCATCTCCCGCCAGCAGGACCGTCCCCCGGCCGGGAACCTTGCGGAAGTCACCGAAGGGCAGGAATTGGCCCTTGCAGGCCATGCTGGGCTCCTGACCGAGCTCGTTCAGATAGTCTCGCATCGCGCCCTTGAAGTCGGGATTGGCGGGGACAAGCCCGCAAATTCCGATAGTAGAAGAGCCGGTTTTCGGGAAGTCCCAGCCATAGCCCCATTGGGCCGCAGCGAAATCGATCCTCAGCGGCGCCTTGGCATTGTTCTCTGAGGGCGGTGCCTCGACTTCGAGGCCAAAGGCTGTGCGGTTTCGGTTGAAACTTGTACCAAAGATTTGTTTTGCGACTTGCGAGTTTACCCCGTCTGCCCCGATCAGGATTTGGCCGGAGATGCGGCGCCCGTCTGCGAGGGTGATCGTGGGGCCCGTCAGGTCGATCTCGCTGACGCGTTGCCCTGTCAAATCGATCGCGCCGGAGGCCAGCGCTCGCGTGCACATCTCCGCGTCTAACTCGCGCCGCATGGTCAGGTGGAAGGGCGGAGTATCGTTGATCGTTCCAAGGTCCTGACCATGCGCGCGGAAGGTGATCGCATGGCGGGTCTCAATCAGGTGGTCCGGTATTCTCTCACCGTAGATCCGGCTGAACATTTGGTAGGATCTGCCAGTGAAACAGCCGCCGCAGAGCTTGTCTCTCGGGAAGCGGGCCTTGTCGACGAGCGCAACGGAAAGCCCCGCCTCTCGTGCGGTTCGCGCGGCGGCTGCCCCAGCAGGGCCGGCGCCCATCACGATTACGTCGAAATCGGCTTGGCAGTTTGCGCGCATGGCTACCTCTGAAATCATTCGAGATCGAAGAACGCCCGGATGTCGTCGAAAAGCCGACCGGATGTTGCGTAGAGCAGGTGGGCCTGTCCTTCGTAAATGTAGAACTTGTCGGCGTGAAGCCGGCTCGCGAAATGCTCCTCTCGGGTCAGCGGAAAGACTGGATCCTCGGAGCCGTGAAAGAAACCGATGCGCACGTTGTCCAGACCGGTCAGCGGCCGATCAAGTGACCACGCGAGCAAGCTGGCGGTGTGCGCCATGGTCAGCCGTGGTGACGGGGTGTTGAAGGCGCCTCCGTCGTGTTCCTTCTCCGCTTCGACGTCCTTGGCACTGACTTCGGCAAGCTCTTTGTTTTTGTAGTGATTTCGGCCATAGAGCAGAGTGCGGAAATTCTCGGCCCAGGCTTCTGCTGGGTTCAGGGAGCGCGCGCGGATCATGGCCTGCACGACATCCACCCCCCCCCGTGCCACGGACCAAAGTGAGGCTGGAAAGTCTCCTGCTGCCGCGACCAGAGCAAGGGAGATGTCCTGCGCCTCGATGCGGCGCGCGGCCTCCAATGCGATGGGTCCCCCAGTGGAGAAGCCGATGAGGTAAACCTGTTCTGCGCCGAGACCGTTGATAGCATCCGCGATCATCTGAGCAGAGCCTTCGATGTCCACGCGGTGATCCAAGGGCAGACCGTCGAGGCCGGGAAAACGATAGGCCACCACGGTGCTGTCCGGCACGTTCCATTCGAAAACCGGTGCGAAAATACCTATCGACGCGAATGCACCAGGCACCACGACAATGGCTTTATCCACGCCTGTTCGAGCATTTCCGTCATGGACCAGCGGAGTACGAGCTGCGCTCTCCGGTCCTGGTAGAGTGGTGCAGGCGGATAGGAACAGCACCAGGAGAAGGGCGTAGAGCGGTCTGAAGGGCGTCATTTTCGTCCTGGCGGGCTTCGGGCACATCGGCCATTTTACCCGCAGGTACGCCACATGCCAGAGACCTTTTCGGGGGGGATCTTTCGCGCACTGCCGTTACTACATATATTTGCTGTTGAATTTATGGAGTGAGGCCGATGGCTGGCAAGAAATTGACATGTTTGGAATGCGGTCAGGTCAACCGGGTACCGGAGGATCGACTTACCCAAGGACCGAAATGCGGCACCTGCGGAGCGGCACTCATGCCGGGCAAGGCCGTCGAGGTGGATTTCGCAACCTTTCAAAAGGCAGCGCGCACGGATGAGGTGCCTCTTGTCGTGGACTTCTGGGCCCCTTGGTGCGGTCCGTGCCGTATGATGGCGCCAGAGTATTCCAAGGCGGCCGGTGACCTGAAGGGGCAGGCGCGGCTGGTGAAGGTCAACACGGAAGAGCACCCGCAGGCCGGCCGTGTTTATGGAATTCGGGGCATTCCCACCATGGTCGGGTTCCTTGGTGGCAAGGAGCGGAAACGCCAAGCAGGCGCCCAGAATGGATCTGCCATCACCTCTTGGGTGAAAGCGATCTGAAAAGGCCCCAATATGCAAGACCGGGGCGCAGCGAGCGCCCCGCAGACTCAGAGCACCGTCACTTTCGTGCCGACAGGCACCTGGTTGTAGAGCGATATGACATCCTCGTTTCGCATCCGGAAACACCCGGAAGATGCGGCATGGCCGATGGAGTTCGGATCGATCGTGCCATGGATGCGGATGTAGGTATCTTTGTCACCCTGATACAGATAGAGGGCGCGGGCTCCGAGCGGGTTGCCGGGCCCTCCCGCCATTCTGTCGTTGTTGCCCTTGAACTTGCCATAGGCCGCCGGATCACGCTCTATCATCTCGGGAGTGGGCCGCCATGTGGGCCATTCCACCTTGCGCCGGATCTGGGCCGATCCGGTGAATCCCAAGCCAGGACGCGCGACGGCGATACCGTATCGCATCGCTTTGCCCGGTGCCGTCACCAGGTAAAGGAAGTAGGCGCGAGGCAGGATGACGATCTCGCCGGGTTGATAGGACGGCGAAATATCCACTTCCGTCGGGCGAAGGATATCAGGGGCGTCCGCCGCCATGACGATAGAGGGAAGGCATGCCGCGGCCGCGGCGCTGGCGAGGAAAGTCCGACGGTTTGGCAATTTACAAGTCTCCGGCAGTAATGGAATCGAGTGGGTACGCGAGCAGGTTTCCAGCATGCCCCTCATTGGAACAGCCAGATCATTTGTAGAGTTCCAGAAACGTCCTGTATAATCAGTAATGTGTTACCATTTTGCAACGTCAGGTGGTGCTGAAAAGTCGAAGACCTCTTCATGCGGCTTTGCATCTTTGAGGAGAACGGTCGAACTTGGAATTGGCGTGTTCAAGTAAAAGAAAAAATAAACTTCTTATCGATTATCACGAAGATCAGATGTCCTGTCCTTGTGGGCAAGTTGAACGAATTGAAGGAGGCGGGCCAGAAGGTCCGGGATGGGCTCTAGATGGAGATTTTGCCGACACAACTCCCAGAAGTCGTTATGTTTGTCCCTGCGCGGCATGGCGACGAACGTGGGTTCTTCAGTGAGAGTTGGAATGCCCAACGTATGGCAGAACAGGGCTTCGATCTTGCTTTTGTGCAAGACAACCACTCCTTCTCGCGGCGTGAAGGCACTTTGCGTGGCCTGCACTACCAGGCACCGCCACATGCACAGGGTAAGCTGGTACGCTGCGGGCGCGGTAGCTTGTTCGATGTTGCGGTCGATTTTCGAGAGGGATCGCCGACATTCGGCAAATGGGTTGGCGTGGAACTTAGTTTCGAGAATGGACGGCAGCTCTGGATACCGCCCGGATTCCTGCACGGATTCGTAACCAGAGAGCCTGATACGGAAATCATCTATAAATGCACGGCTCACTATGTGCCGGACTGCGACGGAGCCGTACGGTGGAACGATCCTACGCTTGCAATCGAGTGGGACGTCGACGCACCGCTCCTGTCGGAGAAGGATGCCAGCGCGCCTCTCTGGCAGGATTTTGCGAGCCCCTTTCGCTGGGAGGCAACGTGATGAAACTTCTCGTGACTGGAGGAGCGGGATTTATCGGTTCTGCGGTGGTGCGGCTTGCAATCAAGAAAGGCCATTCAATTGTCAACGTCGACTCGCTGACCTATGCCGCGTGCCTTGAGAATGTTGCTTCGGTTTCCGGATCAGCCAACTATGCCTTTGAACATGCCGATATTCGCGATGCGTCACGCATGGAAGGAGTGCTGGCCAAGTATCGGCCCGATGCCATAATGCACCTTGCCGCAGAGAGTCACGTCGATCGTTCCATAGATGGCCCCGGTCTATTTGTTGAAACCAACGTAACCGGTACGTTCAATCTGCTGCAGGCTGCGCGCGGGTACTGGCAATCACTCGGACGGCCAGCTTCCTTTCGGTTCCATCATGTTTCGACAGATGAGGTCTTTGGCTCCCTAGGAGCCGCCGGGTACTTCACAGAAAAGACGCCCTATGCCCCAAACAGTCCCTATTCGGCAAGCAAGGCGGCGAGCGATCACCTCGTGCGAGCCTGGTATGCCACCTACGGGCTGCCGGTGGTTCTCTCGAATTGTTCGAACAACTATGGACCTTACCAGTTTCCGGAGAAGCTTATCCCTGTCGTGATCCTGAAGGCGCTGGCTGGAGAGGCCATTCCAGTTTACGGGCACGGTACGAACGTTCGCGACTGGTTGTTCGTAGAGGATCATGCCGAGGCGCTACTCACTGTGGTTGAGCGTGGCGAGGTGGGGCAAAGCTACAATATTGGCGGGAATGCCGAGACGCGCAACATTGATCTGGTTCACAAGATTTGTGGCATCATGGATCGTGTACGACCGCGCCCAGGATCTTACGCAGAGCAGATAACCTTTGTTGGCGACCGGCCGGGGCACGATATGCGCTATGCCATTGATGCTTCCCGGATCCGCGACGAGCTCGGATGGAGGCCGTCTTTCTCTCTCGATGATGGGCTCGAGCATACGGTTGACTGGATGCTGCACAACGAGAGCTGGTGGAGGGCCTTGCAGCAGCGAGATGGGGTGGGCCAGAGGTTGGGCGTGGTATGAAGATTCTGGTCTTTGGGGGGCAAGGGCAGGTGGGGCAGGAGTTATCCCGGCATCCGGGTGTCACGGCACTGGATCGCGCTGGAGCCGACCTGTCACGAAAGGGAGACTGCGCCCATGTTATCGAGTTGTCGTCCCCAGACGTCGTAATAAATGTGGCTGCCTATACGGCAGTAGACAGGGCCGAGCAGGACGAGGCCCTGGCACAAGTCATCAATGGTGAGGCACCTGGAGAAATGGCGCGGACTTGCGCAGCGCTTGATATACCATTTCTGCACGTCTCGACGGACTACGTTTTCGATGGCAAAGGCAAACGGCCCCGGGATGAAACGGTTAGGCCAGCGCCACTGAATGCCTATGGCCGCGGAAAGTTGGCTGGAGAAAATGCCATTGCCCAAGCCGGGGGCAGATGGGCCATCATTAGAACGTCCTGGGTCTTTTCCGCCCGTGGATCAAACTTCGTCAAAACGATGTTGCGCCTCGGCGAGACACGCGAACATCTGCGTGTGGTTGCAGATCAGGTCGGGGGGCCCACTCCGGCAGCCGATATTGCTACGACTCTCTTGGCAATGGGGCGCGCCATGGCAGGCGGTCATCCCGGCGGGTTGTATCACTATGCCGGTCAGCCGGCGGTCAGTTGGGCGGAGTTCGCGAGGACAATTTTCTCGCAGGCAGGACAGAGCGTATCGGTCGAGGATGTTCCGAGCGCGGAATATGCCGTGACCGCCGAACGACCAGGCAATTCTAGGCTGGATTGTCGAAAGCTGACTCAGGATTTCGGCATACATCCGCCCGATTGGAGGGTAGGCCTTTCATTGGTGCTTCAGGAATTGGAGATCAAGGGATGAGCCGCAAAGGGATCATTCTCGCAGGTGGATCCGGCACGCGACTCTATCCCATCACGATGGGTGTTTCAAAGCAACTGCTACCGGTCTTCGACAAACCCATGATCTATTACCCGCTCTCAGTTCTTATGCTGTCAGGAATTCGAGAGATCGCGATCATTACTACGCCGGAGGACCAGTCTCAGTTTCGTCGCTTGTTGGGCGATGGTCAGCAATGGGGCTTGCGCTTTACCTATTTGGTTCAGGAGCGACCTGACGGGTTGGCACAGGCCTACCTGCTGGCCCGAGATTTTCTCCAAGGAGCCCCAAGTGCGATGGTCCTAGGGGATAACCTGTTCTTCGGCCATGGCCTGCCGGAACTGCTGAAAGAGGCTGATCGGAAAGAGATCGGAGGTACAGTTTTTGGGTATCGCGTTGCAGATCCAGAGCGCTACGGGGTCGTGGATTTCGATCCGGATGGACAGGTCAGGCACCTGATCGAAAAGCCCGAGGTCGCTCCATCGCCGTATGCTGTGACGGGGCTCTATTTCCTGGATGGTAGCGCTCCGGATCGGGCGGCGAATGTGCAGAAGTCTTTGCGCGGTGAACTGGAAATAGTCAGTGTCTTAGAGAGCTATCTCGTAGAAGGCTTGCTCTCGGTACAGCAGATGGGGCGGGGGTATGCTTGGCTCGACACCGGTACGCACTCCAGTCTTCTGGACGCAGGGAATTTTGTGCGCACGCTCTCAGAAAGGCAGGGCCAACAGATCGGCAGCCCTGATGAAATAGCGTTCGAGAGTGGTTGGATTGATGCAACCTTGTTGCGGAAGCGCGCAGAAATCTTCGGCAAGAACGCCTATGGAACCTACCTCATGAATTTGATCGAGACTGCGCGCCGGTAGGAGCTGTCTTGCTTCAAAGGCACCGTAACGGTGCCATATGATGAAATTTACGCGCTCCTTGGAAGCTGCATTCATTCAGCAGACTGAGGAGAGGCCCCCATGTCGGAAAAATCCGCCAACTTGTCCATGCCATTTCTGCTTCCGGCTCAGGCTCAGAAGCACCTGACGCACAACGACGCGCTGGAGATCCTGGATGCCATCGTGCAATTGGCCGTAGAGGAGCGAAGCCTCCTCGATCCACCATATTCTCCGCAGGAAGGCGACCGTCATATCGTCGCAGTAGGTGCGTCCGGCGATTGGGATGGGCATGCCGGCGAGATCGCTGTTTTGCAGTCTGGAGCCTGGGTATTCCACTCGCCTGCGGCGGGCTGGCGCGCATTTGTCAAAGATGAAGAGTGCTTTCTGACATATCGGGGTGGCGAATGGCGGGATGATGACGATCTTAAGGTGCTTGCCGGCATGCTGGGCATCAACACTTCGCCGGACGCGGTCAATCGCCTTGCCGTGGCTTCCGAAGCAACCCTGTTTACCCACAATGGCTCGGGGCATCAATTGAAGCTGAACAAGGCCGGTGCTGGTGACACCGTCAGCGTATTGTTTCAGAGTAACTGGCAAGGTCATGCGGAAATGGGGCTGTCAGGCAGTTCGGATTTTGCCATCAAGACATCACCTGACGGATCGGCCTGGACTGTAGCGCTTCAGCTGGATTCCGAAAATGGCCATGCCAGTGGTGCGGCGGTGCAAGGCGATGCGCTCGACAGTACCGGAGGACGTCTCATGAAAACTGGGGCATTCGGCCTAGGGGATCTCGCGACGGGCGCCGTAGCCCCGGGTGATGATGCAGATCTCTGCCTCGCCGCAGGTTTTTACAGCTTCTCCGCTTCCGGCGTCAATTGCCCTGTGCTCGACCCCTCAGGTGGCAGTCTGATTGTGATGCGCGGAGGGACTTCTACCGCTCGCCAGTTATTTGTCTCGGAAGAGGGTGCGCGTATCTGGAGCCGCGGGTACGCCAACGCGAGTTGGCAGCCTTGGGTGGAAATGATGACGCAGGCATCCATGATAGGTATGGTCTCGGAAGCCTCCGGTACTCCTACTGGTGCCGTAATCGAAAGTGGCTCCAATGGAGACGGTGAATATGTTAGGTGGGCGGATGGTACCCAGATTTGCACGAACTCGAATGCTCCTATTAGCTCGGACCCTGCTCCCTTCTCTGGAACGGTCACGAGTATTGATGGAGGCAAGTTGCGTATTGGTCGGTGGTTCTGACGCGTGGACGGACTGCTCCGTCGCCTTAGGCTGCGCGCATTCTTACAAAGGCGGCGCTACTCTCTTGCGTTCCATTTTTGGGGATCAAACTTGATTCAGGATCTTCCGATGAAAGCGTGAAAGGAAAAGCATTCCGACAGCGAGAAGGCTGAGCGAGAGGCCGGCCACGTAGCTCGTGCTGGCGTAGGGGGCGTCGTATTGTGCGTAAAAGCCGCGACGCATGATCCCAATAATATGGACGAGTGGGTTGAACCAGAGCCATTCCCGCCATGGAAGTGGAACGCTTTCGAAGGTAAAGAAGATTGCCGAGATCAGGAACATCGGTCGCATCAGGATTGACCATGCATGTATCCAGAAGCGCAATAGGCCCTGCAGAAGGCAGTTGACGGTGCCAACGCCCAGCCCCAAGAGGGCCATGAGGCCGTAAGCTTGGAATATCGAGGAGAGCTCGACAGTTGCGCGGCTAGGCAAAAAAAGCAGAATGCCCAACAGGATGATCTGCGCGACAATCAACTCGGTGAAGAAATTTACACTGAAGCGCGCAAGTATGGCGTCAAGCCAAGTCACTGCGGGATAGGCGAGCAAAGGGCGAGAGAAATCAATGCTCTGTGAAACCTTACCTGCGATGTGCATGAAGCCGAGGAAGGGTAGCATGCCTGTGGCGTAAAAGAGCGGGAAGCTGATACCCAAGGCTGGTGCGTGAAAGCCTATCGAGAAGATCACTGTCAACAGAGCAATTCCGCCCACTGGTTCGGCAATAGCCCATAGGTAGCCGCCAGGCGAGCGACCATAACTGGTTGCCATCTCGCGTAGCATCAGCGCGAGAATGGTCCGAAAGCTTGCAAAGCGCCTTTTCATCGGTTTTGGAAAGATGGCTGGGTTCATACGTGCTTCCGCGGACGTCGTGTAATGACGTTTACTTTTTGTGCTGATCTACCCTCTAAGTTGGCGCGGAAGAGTGAAAAAAGCGCGAACGAAGCTGTGACCCATCAGATCCGCCAAACAGAAATTACCTCCATGCGAAGGGAACATCCGCTGACATCCCGGCCAGTTGCGCCGCCTGTTTCAGCAAGCCGTGTCTGCAGACGGCATGTCATTTTGGCTTTGTCATTGCTAGGTCTGGTTCTACTGCCGCTCATGGTGTGTGGATGGTATCTTTGGGCGCGAGCCGCGGACCAATATGCGTCGACAGTCGCGTTTTCCGTGCGGAAAGAAGAACAGAGTGCCGCGATTTCCTTTCTTGGAGGGTTCAGCGACCTCGGCGGAACGGATAAGCGCGACGCCGATGTCCTGTACGAATTTCTGCAAAGTCAGGAACTTGTGGCGTCTTTGAACCGGCGTGTCGGAATCGCAAGAATGTGGTCTCTCCCGGGGCAGGATTGGCTTGATCCTGCACAGGATCCCATCTTTTCCTACGGTCCTGATGGAACGGTCGAAGATCTGGTTTCCTATTGGCGGCGGATGGTGCGTGTTGGATATGACGCCGGAACCGGATTGATCGAAATTCGCGTGTTGGCCTTTGCTCCGGACGACGCAACCATGATTGCTCATGCAATCCTGGATGAAAGTTCGAAACTTGTGAATTCGTTGAGCGCAATCGCGCAGGAAGATACGATCCGGGCCGCGCGCGAGGATCTGCGCCTTGCCGAGGCGCGATTGAAATCCGCGCGGCAGGAGGTGACCGCGTTTAGAAACGAGCATAGCCTTGTCGATCCTGGCGCGGACAGCGCAGCCCAGGCCGGCCTTCTCGGGCAATTGCAAGTGCAGTTGGCAGAGGCGATGATTGAGGCCGACATGTTGAAAGCAACCAGCTCCAAGGCCAGCGATCCACGTTTGCTGCAGACCCAGCTACGGATCGAGATGATCGAGCACAGGATCAGCGAAGAACGGGCAAAATTGGGCCTCTCCGGGGCTGGATCCTCGGATGCCTTGATGTCTGAGATTGTCGGGCGATACGAAGCCCTTGTCGTGGACCGCGAATTCGCGGAAGCGAGCTATACTGCTGCACTGGCCGCCTTTGATGCAGCTCAAGCTGAGGCGCGGCGGAAAAGCCGCTACCTCGCAGCCCATATTCAGCCAACCCGAGCAGAGAGTTCAAGATTTCCAGAACGAGGATTGCTCCTCGTCTATGTCGGTCTTTTCCTTTCATTCGGTTGGGGAATTCTGGTGCTGGGGGGCTATGCCATCAGGGATAGGCGGTAAGATGATCCAGCTGGAAGATTTAACCAAGGTCTTTCGCGAAGGCGACAAGCGCAAGGTTGTTACGGAGCGGGCTAACGTGACCTTTCCCACCGGGCGTTCGGTGGCCTTGCTCGGACGGAACGGATCAGGCAAGTCGACGCTCTTGAAGATCATTGCAGGCACGATGGAGCCAACGAGCGGTCGCGTTCGGTCTACCGGGTCGATCTCATGGCCTGTTGGCTTTGCTGGCTCTTTCCACCCTCAACTGACAGGAGCGCAAAATACTCGTTTCATTGCGCGGATCTATGGGGCAGACAGTGACGCGTTGCTTGATTTTGTTGAGGATTTTGCCAAGCTGGGTATGCATTTCAGAATGCCCTTTGGCACATATTCATCGGGCATGCGCTCCAGGCTAGCGTTCGGGGTCTCCATGGGGCTCAAGTTCGACACCTACCTTGTCGACGAGGTGACATCCGTCGGGGATGCAGCGTTTCGCGCAAGAAGTGCAGAAGTATTCAGGGACAGGTGTCGCAATTCCGGCGCGATCGTCGTGACCCACTCCATGGCGCAGGTCAGAGCTCTCTGCGACATGGGAGCTGTCCTTGAGAACGGTGAACTATCCATGTTCGAAGATCTTGAAGAGGCCATCGCACTTCACGAACAAAACATGGCAGCCGCCGCCTGAAATTGGTCATGGCTGCCAGCGGGGTCTGGGTTGGCCAAGCCCGCAGCCTTTCCAAGCGATTCTAGCTCAGCAGATGAAGCGACTGCTTGGTCATATCGTCATAGGCTCTCAATTGGCCGATCAGAGTTTCCATCTCCTCGATCGGAATCATGTTCGGGCCGTCTGACGGAGCATTGTTCGGGTCCTGATGTGTCTCAATGAACAGTGCTGAGACTCCTACGGCGACGGCCGCGCGGGCCAGGACGGGAGCAAACTCGCGTTGGCCGCCGGTGGTTGTTCCCTGCCCCCCCGGTTGCTGAACCGAGTGGGTGGCGTCAAAGACGACGGGATAGCCCGTTTGTGCCATGATCGGCAGACCACGGAAGTCAGACACCAGGGTGTTGTACCCGAAAGAGGTGCCGCGGTCGCAGAGCATGATCTTCTCGTTACCGGTACTTGCGATCTTGGCCGCAACATTGCCCATGTCCCAGGGTGCTAGGAATTGTCCCTTTTTCACGTTGATCGCACAGCCGGTTTCGCCGGCCGCCAGCAGAAGGTCCGTTTGACGGCACAGGAAAGCCGGAATCTGGATTACATCGACCACTTCGCCGGTCGGTGCGCATTGGTGCGCGTCGTGCACGTCGGTGATCACCGGGCAGCCGAACTCGCTGCGGATCTTGTCTAGGATTGTCAGACCTTCTTCGATCCCGATGCCGCGCTGGCTTGAAAGCGACGAGCGGTTCGCCTTGTCGTAACTGGCCTTGAAGATGAAGCGTGTGCCCGTTGGTTCACAGGCTTCGCCGATTCTGCCGGCCATCATGCGCGCATGATCGAGGCTTTCAAGCTGGCAGGGCCCTGCGATCAGGGCAAAGGGTTCGCTGCCGCCAATGCGGATATCTGCGACGTCTACGATCTTGGTCATTCGGTTTCCCATCCTTTCAGCGCCGCTTCGATGCGGGGGATATCGGTCGGGTTGTTCAGTTCCCAGAAAACGTGTCCGCGCGCTTCAACCTCGACACAGGTCACAGGTGTTCCGGTCTCGAGGAAGCGCAATTGCTCGAGACCTTCGAGCAATTCGAGCGGTGTCGAGGGCTGCGCCACATATGAAGAAAGGGCCTCGGGGCGATAGGCGTAGACGCCGACGTGGTGAAAGACGGGGACCGGATCCGGCATTTTTGCGGGGTCGACGTAAGGGATGACTTCCTTCGAGAAGTAGAGCGCGCGGTTGTCAGTGCCGAAAACGGCGGTCGTGCCGCCGACACGGCCATTGCGGCGGTCCTCGACGAAATTGTTGTAGGTCGTCGGGTCGCAGCGCAGAACCGGGGTCGCCATCGGAATCGTGGGGTCGGCCTTCATCGCCGCGATCAGGTCCTCAACGAACCATGGTGGTGTCAGCGGCGCATCGCCCTGAAAATTTACCACGAGATCGGCGGTTTCGCCGCACTTCGCGAGCGCATCGGCACAGCGTTCAGTGCCGTTCGCGCAATCTTCCGATGTCATGACGACCTCGGCGCCGAAAGCGCGGGCGTGACCGGCAATCCGGTCGTCGTCCGTTGCAACAAACACGGCGTCAACGCCTGCGATCCTGCTGGCTGCTTCCCAGCTCATCCGGATCAGTGTCTTCTGGCTGCCGTCCGGTTGTATCAGATTGGCCAGCGGCTTGCCGGGATAGCGGGTAGAGGCGTAACGGGCGGGGATGAAGACAATAGTTTTCATATGGTTGGTCCGGTTTACATGACGCCTGCGCGCAGCAGATCCTGGATGTGGAGTACGCCTTGAGGCACATCGTTCTCGTCCACGACCAGCAGCACGTTAAGCTTCCGCGCGTTCAGCAGGGCCATGACTTCGGGGGCCAGCATCTCTGGCGGTGCGGTCAGCGGATTGCGGGTGGCCACATCCATCGGGCGTTTCTGCATCAGCCCGTCGAGGTTGCGGCGAAGGTCACCATCGGTGATCACCCCGACCAGCTTTCCGCCGGTCGTCAGCCCGGCAATGCCGAAACCACCCTTGGACGTCATGGTTAGGACCACGTCTTCCATGCTGCTGTCGGCATCTAGCACGGGGAGGTCCTCGCCGGTGTGCATCAGATCGCGCACCTTGCTCATCTGGGCGCCAAGCCGACCGCCGGGATGGTACACCCGGAAATCCTCCGGCAGGAAATGGCGTTCTTCCATCAGGGCCACGGCCAGGGCATCACCGATCGCCAGCGTGAGCGTCGTGGAAGTTGTGGGGGCCATGCCGATGGAGCAGGCCTCGGGCAGATCGGGCAGGGTTAGCCGGTAATCGGCTGCCTGCATCAGGGTGCTGCCTGGTTTCGACGAAATTGCCGCGAGAGGGATCGAGAACCGCTGCGAGTGGTAGACCAGGTCGCGAAGTTCGGCGGTTTCACCGGAGTTCGAGATCAGCAGGCAGAAATCGGCGCGCGTTACCATGCCCAGATCGCCATGACTTGCCTCGGCGGGGTGCACGAATTGCGCGGGGGTGCCGGTAGAGGCCAGTGTGGCCGCGATCTTGCGGCCGATATGGCCGGACTTCCCGATGCCTGAGACGATGACGCGCCCCTTGGAGGTGAGGATACGCGCGATCGCGGGCGCGAAATCCTCGGGCATGTGATCTGCGAGATGCGCGACGGCGTCGGCCTCGGTGCGGAGCACCCGGCGCGCCGTTTCAAGCATCTTTTCCGTCGAGTCTGGGGAGGACAGCGGCTGCACAATGTCCGGCATTGCTAAATCTCCGATCTGACCGGCCGCCGGCCGGTACAGTATTGCCGTAAGAGCCCGTCAGTTAGCATGCATCCCCGCGTAACGCCATAGACCCGGCATGGCACGCGATGGGGCTGCGCTGCCCGGATGGGTGCAGATACTCCCTTTCCGCCGAATAAGGCCGGGTTGCAAAAAATCTCCGAAGCGAACGTGCCGTGATCACAGTTCTGCTTGACGGCAGATATACACGCAATCAGGCGCTGCCGGGCCTCCACCCTGATGAAGCGCACGGGCATCGAGACGCTGAACCGAAAGTCCAACACCTCGAAACCGGCGCCGTGCCACAAGATCTATCCATACCTGCTGCGAAATCTGGCTGTCACACGTCCCAACTGCGTCTGGGTGATGGATGTCACGTGCATCCCCCTCTCGGGGTCAGGCATGGCGCGGGGCTTCATTTACCTTGTTGCCGTGCTTGACCGGGCCACCCGCCGCATTCAGGCTTGGCCGGGATCGATCACGCTGGACTCCTCCGACTTCATCAAGGCTCTGGCGGATCGGAAGATCCAGATCAGCATGGACGAAAAAAGGCGCATGGCGCGATGACGTCTTCGCCGAAAGGTTGTGGTGGGGCATCAAGTAAGAGGCGGTCTGGCTTCGGGCCTACGCCAGCGTCTCGGAAGTACGAGCCGGTATCAGCCCTTGCATCAGCTTCTGCAACGGGCGCCGCCCCACGCATCGCTTGACGGCAGGAGCCCGGTTCAAGCCTACTTTATTCAGCTGCTGCCCGATCTGGCAGCAGCATTTACCGAGGTGGAAAACCACTCAGAAAACGTCCGTAGCCTGTTCAGGCAAACCGAGCCACCTCTCTCCGCCAATGATCAGGTGGTTGAGCTGACGAGGCTGCAATCGAGCTGTGTCGTGGGGGATCTCTGAGATGATCAGGAAGTTTCCGCGACGTGCCGGCAGCCTGTGCTGGTTTTCGATCCTTTATGCGCTTCTCCCCTTGACAGGGGGTGTGCATGAAAAACGCCAAGTCGTGCAAGCTTATGGTGCATTGGCATTTGTGGCGTGATGGCGACCCCGGAAGGACTCGAACCCTCAACCTGCCGATTAGAAGTCGGCTGCTCTATCCGGTTGAGCTACGGGGCCGCTGGCCTTGCTTTTCAGCGATACGTTCGAGAATAGCAAGGCTTGGGGAGCGTCATAATAGAACTATGAGGGCCAGCAGGATAAGCACAATTGCGGCGGCCAGGATGAGGTACCACGTGGATGGCTTCTGAAAGGTGTTCTTGAGCGCGTAGCATTTACCGCAATAATCGCCGCGGAAGCGCATCTTGTGGCCGCAATCGCTACAAGTGAAAGGTCTGAAAACCATATCAGTTTTAGTCCCCGAACTAACTGATTGTGAAAATTGGATCCCGCTCTCTAAAAAACTGGCGAGTATCCGTAGGGCGAAACTCTGCCAGCGACGTCTGGTCACGACAATGAACGACCGGGACGTTAACGGGCAAAGCCAAAAACGATTACTCGAAAACAGTGAAGCCAAGCCACTTAGATGAAAACCTCGGCAAGGCGTCTATGTACAGAGAAGCTTGCCCCAAAAGGCCGCTGCGCCCTGTGGAGGAGCAGCTGCCTTTCGGGGCTTGGCGATCTCAGTGCGTCCAGGCGCCGCGGCGGCCGGTTGCAAAATTCTCCCCGTATCCGCCAGGACGGATATTGGGCTTTCGTGTATGAGGTTCGGTAACGACAGCCTCGATGGCATGCTCTTTGGCGTATTCAAGAGCGGCTTCTTTGGTGTCGAAACGCAGGCGCACCTGTGTCTGCGTGTCTGCGGAGGAGGTCCACCCCATGAGCGGGTCAACCTCGCGCGCGGTAGCAGGGAAATACTCCAGAACCCAGCTATGGGTCTTGGCAGTGCCTGACTGCATAGCAGTCTTCGCCGGACGATAGATTCGTGCTTGCATGCGCGGCCTCATTTGTAACGATGTTGCTTATCCAAGATTTTATAGCCTTCTGCAAGTCAATGAAGGGTTTCGTGACTTCACGATGGGCGGAGCTGCCGCTTTTGCACAGGCGGTAGTGCCGTTTGCTGCTGACATCTGCTGTCAGCTACCTTGCACGACCGGGGTTGCGCCTGCAGGAAAACGGTCCAAGTCTATGGGGCAGTTCCCCCGGAGGTTCCATGCCCTACGCCCATTCCGACAAGTCGATGCCGATCCTGCACGCACCGGCGCCAGACGTGCGCACGCGCGAGAAGCTGGAAGGCGGCAAGCGACTGGTGATGCAGACCAGTTTCGAGCCCGCGGGCGATCAGCCGACGGCCATTGCCGAGCTGTCGCAGGGGGTCACGGAGGGTGAACGCGACCAGGTGCTGCTCGGGGCGACCGGGACCGGCAAGACCTTTACCATGGCGAAGATCATCGAGCAGACCCAGAGGCCCGCGATCATCCTTGCGCCGAACAAGACGTTGGCGGCCCAGCTCTATGGCGAGTTCAAGGGGTTCTTTCCCGACAACTCTGTAGAGTACTTCGTGTCCTACTACGATTACTACCAGCCCGAGGCCTATGTGCCGCGCAGTGACACGTATATCGAGAAAGAGTCTCAGATAAATGAACAGATCGACCGTATGCGCCACTCGGCCACGCGGGCGCTGCTGGAACGCGATGACGTGATCATCGTGGCCTCGGTCAGCTGCATCTACGGCATCGGCTCGGTCGAGACCTATGGTGCGATGACCCAGGATCTGAAGGTCGGCAAGGAATACGATCAGCGCCAGGTGATCGCCGACCTAGTGGCGCAGCAGTACAAGCGCAACGATCAGGCCTTCCAGCGCGGCAACTTCCGGGTGCGGGGTGACAGCCTTGAAATATTTCCGGCGCACCTGGAAGACCGCGCCTGGAAACTGAGTTTCTTTGGCGAGGAGCTTGAGAGCATCACCGAGTTCGATCCGCTGACCGGCGAGAAGACCGGCAGCTTCGAGCAGATCCGGGTTTATGCCAACAGCCACTACGTGACGCCCAAGCCGACGATGAACCAGGCCATCATCGGCATCAAGAAGGAGTTGCGGCAGCGGCTCGACCAACTGGTGGGCGAGGGCAAGCTGCTGGAGGCGCAGCGGCTGGAACAGCGCACCAACTTCGACATCGAGATGCTGGAGGCCACGGGCGTCTGCAACGGGATCGAGAACTACTCGCGCTACCTGACGGGGCGCGCCCCGGGCGAGCCGCCGCCCACGCTGTTCGAATTCATCCCCGACAACGCGATCGTCTTTGCCGACGAGAGCCACGTGTCGATCCCGCAGATCGGCGGCATGTACAGAGGCGACTACCGGCGCAAGTTCACCCTGGCGGAACACGGGTTCCGCCTGCCCAGCTGCATGGATAACCGGCCGCTGAAGTTCGAGGAATGGGACGCGATGCGGCCCCAGTCGGTCTATGTATCGGCGACGCCGGGCAAGTGGGAGCTCGAGCAGACCGGCGGTGTCTTTACCGAACAGGTCATCCGCCCGACCGGGCTGCTGGATCCGCAGGTCGAGATCCGCCCCGTCGAGATGCAGGTGGACGACCTGCTCGACGAGGTGCGCAAGGTCACGGCGCAGGGCTATCGCACGCTCTGCACGACGCTGACCAAGCGTATGGCCGAGGACCTGACGGAATACATGCACGAGCAGGGCATCAAGGTGCGCTACATGCACTCCGACATCGACACGATCGAGCGGATCGAGATCCTGCGCGATCTGCGGCTGGGCGCCTTTGACGTGCTGATCGGGATCAACCTGCTGCGCGAGGGCCTGGATATTCCGGAATGCGGGCTGGTGGCGATCCTCGATGCGGACAAGGAGGGTTTCCTGCGGTCCGAAACCTCGTTGATCCAGACCATCGGTCGGGCGGCACGGAACGCCGACGGCCGGGTGATCATGTATGCGGACAAGATCACCGGCTCGATGGAGCGGGCGCTGGCCGAGACGGAGCGGCGGCGCGAGAAGCAGATTGCCTATAACGAGGAACACGGGATCACGCCGGCGACGGTCAAGAAGAACGTCGATGACATCCTGGCGGGCCTCTACAAGGGCGACGTGGACATGAACCGCGTGACGGCCAAGGTCGACAAGCCCATGGCCGGTGCCAACCTGCAGGCACACCTGGACGGGCTGCGCGACAAGATGCGCAAGGCGGCCGAGAACCTGGAGTTCGAGGAAGCCGCCAACCTGCGTGACGAGATCAAGCGGCTGGAGGCGGTGGAGCTGGCCGTGGCCGACGATCCGATGGCGCGGCAGAGCGCGATCGACGCGGCCTCGGAGGCGGCAACCAAGACGCGCGGGCGCTCGACGGCAGGGCGTCCGGGACAGCGCGGCGGCAACGTAAAGCGGCGCAAGAGGTAGCGGGCGATGAACCGGGAGTGGCACGAGGCGCATCCGATGCCGCGCAATCCGACCGAGGAAGAGCGCCTGGAATGGCACCTGGCGCATGCGGCCCACTGCGGCTGCCGGGATATTCCGGCATCGATCCTGGCGCTGATGGAGGCGCGCGGGATCGCGCGCCCCGCGCGTGTCGGGCTGTCTGGCAAGTGAACCGGTGACGGTCACGGCAATTGTCCTCGGGGCCGGGGTCTGGCCCGGAGGGGTGGCATCGCCGGCCCTGCGCCGGCGGGCGCTGCACGCGGCGGGCCTGTTGCAGGCGGGCGAGGTGTCGCGTGCGGTGCTCTGCGGCGGGGTGGGGGATCATCCGCCCTCGGAAGCGCGGGTGATGGCCGAGCTGATCGAGGCCCGGGGCGTGCCGGCGGGGCGGCTCGTGCTCGAGGAGCACTCGACCGACACGATCAGCAATATCTCGAACGCGGTCGCGCTGTTGCCGGAGATGCGGCAGGTGGTGCTGGTGACGGATCACTACCATGCCCGCCGTGCGGGGCTGATCGCAAGGCATCTCGGGTTGACCGCGCGGGCCTCCTGCCCGGAGGCCGAGGGGCAGACGGCGCGGCGGATGTTGCGGGCCCGGGCACGGGAGAATTTCGCCATGCTTAAGGTGGGCATCTGGATGGCGACCGGCCACAAGTTGCGCTGAAGGGCCGAGGGGCGGAACCCGGAGCGCCCGCGGGCGTTGTTTTCCCAGAGACAAGACACCCCCGCAGGTCCGAGAGACCTTGAGCGCAAGCATTGGAGCCTGACCCATGGAATATGGACTTCTGGGACTTATCGTCCTGATCGCCGACATCTATGCCATCTACCAGACCGCAACTTCCTCGGCCTCGGCCGGGGCCAAGATCCTCTGGATCCTGCTGATCCTGATCCTGCCGGTTCTCGGGTTCATCATCTGGCTGGTCGCCGGCCCGCGCGGCGGCGGCAGCGTCCGGGTCTGACCGGACGCCGTCCGGCCCGCCGGGTGGCGCGCGCCGTGATGCAAGCTATTTCGAGGTCATCGCCAGAGCGGCGGTGGCCTCTTTTTGTGCATCCTGCGACGATTGGTATCGGCGGTGAGGCACCTGTAATGGATGTTTGGCAACACTTTCAAACCATTAAACTAATAGACCTGCTGGACAGTACGTTTGCACGCTAGTTTCCCCGGGGTGCGTCGCCGCAGAAGCGAGCCGCCCGAGTCCCCAAGAAATAGCAAGGAAACTGGAATGAAAAGCATCGTCTCTGCCGTGGTTGGCGTGATGTATTTTTCCTGTGTCGCGGCGCCGGCCCTGTCGCAGGAAGAGGCAACAGGCGGGCGAGACTGGCTGGGCTATGGCATCCTGGCCACGAATGACCTCTTCGGTGATGGCAAGGACCGCTGGCAGACGGGCTCGGTCGCCTCGAGCCGCGTCTGGGGCCCGGCCTGGACCGGGCATCTGCCCGAGCGGATCGGCGAGGTGCTGGAACTGCGCTTCAACGGCGCCCTGCGCGCCCCGGCCAGCCTGACGAACCCCGCCTCGGGCGACCGGCCCTATGCCGCGTCGCTGTCGCTTGGGGTTCATACCCACTTTGATTACAGCGGGTTCGAGACCGCGCTTGGCGCAGACATGGTCTTTACCGGTCCGGACACCGGTATTCCCTGGCTGCAGACCAAGATTCACGATGTGTTCGGTGAGCCGACTGCCTCGCGGGAAACCCGCGACGGGCAGGTCGGCAACGGCTTCCATCCCACGGCCGTCTTCGAGACCGGGCCGACGCTGGGCAGTGATACGGTGCGGGTGCGGCCCTTCGTTGAAGGACGCTGGGGTGACGAGAGCCTGGTGCGCGCGGGGGTCGACGTGACCTTCGGGCTGCTGGGCCATGACGAACTCTGGGTGCGCGAGCCGATCACCGGGCAGCGCTATCGCGTGGTAAAGGGCAAGGAAACCGGTTTCAACTTCGTGATCGGCGCTGACGTGGCACATGTCTACGATTCGATCTACCTGCCGGGGCCGGACGCCACGCCGCTGGAAACCCGCAAGCGGGCGCGCGCCGGCGTGAACTGGCAGGGCGAAAAATATCATGCGTTCTACGGGCTTACCTGGCTGGGCAAGGAATTCACCGGGCAGCCGGAAGACCAGGTCGTGGGCTCGATCCAGTTCCAGTGGGCGCTGTAGGCCGCGCACCGGAGAGACAGAGGTGAAAAGGGGCAGGGAAACCTGCCCTTTTTCGCGTCATGGGGGCATTGACTCTGCACCGCGGGCCTATATAAGCGCGGCTTCATTGGTGTTGGTGGCCCCCGCAAGGGGATGCCTGTCATGGTCGGAAACGGCCAAGAGGACAACGCCCTTTCAGTCCGCGATCGGACCGGAAGTGACGGAAAGGATTGGTTAACAGGTGGTTTACGCTACCTAAGTGGCTGGTTCTGAAGTCAATTTCGGGCGGGTCGAGGCGCAAAACAGAAAGGATATCAGCCGTGACCAAACGCACGTCTGCCAAGTACAAAATCGACCGCCGCATGGGCGAGAACATCTGGGGCCGCCCCAAGTCGCCGGTGAACCGCCGCGAATACGGCCCGGGCCAGCACGGCCAGCGCCGCAAGGGCAAGATGTCCGACTTCGGCCTACAGCTTCGCGCAAAGCAGAAACTGAAAGGTTACTACGGCGACCTGACCGAGAAGCAGTTCCGCCGCATCTTCGCGGAAGCTGAACGCGTCAAGGGCGACACCGGCGAGCTGCTCATCGGCCTGCTGGAGCGCCGCCTCGACACCGTCGTCTACCGCGCCAAGTTCGTGCCGACCGTCTTTGCCGCACGTCAGTTCGTCAACCACGGCCACGTCCTGGTGAACGGTCAGCGCGTGAACATCCCCTCCTACCGCGTGAAAGAGGGTGACGTCATCGAAGTGCGTGAAAAGTCGAAGCAAATGGCCGTTCTGCTGGAAGCAACCCAGCTGACCGAGCGCGATGTTCCCGACTATATCGAAGCCGACCACAACAAGATGAAGGCAACCTTCGTGCGCACCCCCGGCCTGAGCGACGTGCCCTACGCCGTTCAGATGGAACCGCACCTGGTTATCGAATTCTACGCGCAGAACTGATCCGGTTCAGCGCCGACATTCGGAAAGGGTCGTGCCCATGGCACGGCCCTTTTTTCATGCCCCGAAGGGCCGCGACGGCCCCGGAAAGGCGCGAAAATTAACCTTCGGTCCCGAAACCGGAAAAACATGAACCTTAAGAAAACCGCACCGCGCGTTGCGGGATCCACGTCGGTATCACGTCGGTATTACGTCGGTATCGCGTCGGTGGCGGATCCGGTTAACCGGATCGGGGCGCGGGCGTTGCGGAAAACCTTCCTTAACCGGACGGACCCCGTTCACGATTGCCGCGACGCGCTTCCAAGGCCCAGCATCCCGGCCCTGTGCCCCGCGACCGCAGCGGTCTTTTCGCTTCGCGTGATGCGCGAAAGCGCCACAGTGCTGACGGATCCCCAAAGTCACAAACTGTGGCTTTCATTGCCCTGCCGGCAGGGCTAGAACGACCCTCGTTGCAGAGGTGTAATTATGACCGACAAGATAGTTCCGCAGCCCGGCATCATGGAAATCGCGCTCTACCAGGGCGGGGCCTCCACGGTGGAAGGTGTGAGCGATGTTGTGAAACTCTCGTCGAACGAAAATCCGTTCGGCCCCGGTGAGCCCGCGAAGGAAGCCTTTCGCCGTGCCTCGCTGGAGTTGCATCGATACCCCAACACCGATCACGCCGACCTGCGGGCCGCCATCGGCGCACAATACGGCCTGGACCCCGACCGCATCATCTGCGGCGTGGGCAGCGACGAAGTGCTGCAGATGATCTGCCAGGCCTTTGCCGGGCCGGGCGACGAGGTTGTCTTTACCGAGCACGGTTTCGGCATGTACCGGATCCTGGCCCATGCGGTGGGCGCGACCCCGGTAGAGGTGAAGGAGCGCGAGCGCGTCACCGACGTGGACGCGATCCTGGCGGGCTGTACCGACAAGACCAAGATCGTCTTCATCGCCAACCCCAACAACCCCACCGGCACGATGATCGGTGCCAACGAGGTGGGCCGTCTTGCCGACGGGCTGCCCGAGGGGGCGATCCTGGTGCTGGACGGCGCCTATGCGGAATACGTCGAAGGCTTCGACGGCGGCGCGGGCCTTGTCGATGCGCGCGACAACGTGGTGATGACGCGGACGTTTTCGAAGATCTACGGGCTGGGCGGGCTGCGCATCGGCTGGGGCTATGGCCCCCGCGCGATCATCGACGTGATGAACCGCATCCGCCAGCCCTTCAACCTGTCCAATGCCCAGCTGGCGGCCGCCGAGGCTGCGGTGAAGGACCAGTCGCACGTCGAGCGCTCGCGCAGCGAGAACGCCCGGATGCGCGCCTGGCTGGCCGAGGCGCTGGCCGAACACGGGGTGCCCTCGGATACCTCCTGCGCGAACTTCATCCTGGCGCGCTTTGCCTCGGCCGCCGAGGCAGAGGCCTGTGACGAGTTCCTGAAGAAGCGCGGGCTGATCGTGCGCCGCGTGGCGGGCTACAACCTGCCGCATTGCCTGCGGATCACCGTGGGCGACGAGGCCTCCTGCCGGCGGGTGGCCCATGCCATCGGCCAGTTCAAGGCGGGAGCGGAGGCATGATCTATCCCAAGGTGACGCTGATCGGGCTGGGCCTGATCGCGTCGTCCATCGCCTGGGCCGCGAAACGCGGCGGCCTGGCCGGCGAGATTGCCGGCTATGACCGCTCCGACGAGGTGCGCGAGACGGCGCGGCGGATCGGCCTCTGCGAGGTCTACGACGACATCGGCGCGGCGGTGCGGGATGCCGACCTGGTGATCCTGGCGGTGCCGGTGGGCGCCATGGGTCGGGTGGCGGAGCAGATCGCGCCCTTCCTGAAACGGGGCGCAGTGCTCTCGGACACCGGCTCGGTCAAGAAGGCGGTGGTGAATGCCGTGGGCCCGCATGTGCCCGAGGGCGTGCATTTCATCCCCGCGCACCCGCTGGCGGGCACCGAGCATTCCGGCCCCGAAGCGGGCTTTGCCGAGCTCTTTGACAACCGCTGGTGCCTGCTGGTGCCGGTGGAGGCCCCGGACCCGGAGGCGGTGGGCAACCTGCGCGCCTTCTGGGAGGGCATGGGCGCTCATGTCGAGGAGATGGACCCGGAGCATCATGACCTGGTGCTGGCGGTGACCAGCCACACGCCGCACCTGATCGCCTACACGATGGTGGGCGTGGCCGACGACCTGCGCCGGGTGACCGATAGCGAGGTCATCAAGTATTCCGCCGCGGGTTTCCGGGATTTCACCCGGATCGCGGCCAGCGATCCAACGATGTGGCGCGATGTTTTCCTGTCGAACAAGGAAGCGACGCTGGAGATCCTGCAGCGCTTTACCGAGGAGCTGTTTCGGCTGCAGCGCGCCATCCGGCGCGACGACGGCGAGCTGCTGTTCGATTATTTCACCCGCACCCGCGCCATCCGGCGGGGGATCATCGAGGCCGGGCAGGATACCTCTGCCCCGGACTTTGGCCGCGGAGTGAGGAAATGAAGCGGCTTCTGCTCGGGGTGATGCTGCTGCTGCCGGTCATGGCGGATGCGGCAGCTCCCGAGCAGTCGGTGCGGCCCCGGGGCCGCCCGGAGGCGCTGCTGCCCGAGCCGCTGCCGAAACAGATCACCACCGAGGACCTGGCCGCCGCCGCGGCGCTGCGCCCGCCGGAGCCCGCGACCATGGGCGTGCAGGCGGAGCTGCCACCGGCGCCGCCCGGCGTGGAGATCGCCCTGAGGCCACGGGCGCGGCCCACGGAGGTGGTGCAGACCGCCCGGGCGGTGACCACCCAGCGGGCGCGGGGCGCCGTCTGTGGCGATCCGCGGATCCAGGGCGTGCCGGTCGGCCGGGTGAGTTCCGAGGTCTCGGGTTGCGGGATCCAGGACGCGGTACGCATCAGCTCGGTGGGGGGCGTGGCGCTCTCGACCCACGCGGTGATGGACTGCGGCACGGCGCGGGCGCTGGAGGCCTGGGTGGAAGCGGGGCTGAAGCCGGCGGTGGGCCGCTATGGCGGCGGCGTGCAGTCGCTGCGGGTGGCCGCGCATTACGCCTGCCGGCCGCGCAACAACCGCAAGGGAGCCAAGATATCGGAACATGGCAAGGGCCGGGCCATCGACATCTCGGCGATCCGCATGGTGGACGGCAAGGAGATCGTGGTGCTGAAGGACTGGGGCGGCGGTAAGACGGGCCGGATCCTGCGCAAGGCCCATGACAGCGCCTGTGGCCCCTTCGGCACGGTGCTGGGCCCCGAGGCCAACGCGCTGCACCGCGATCATTTCCATTTCGACACGGCCAGATACCGTAACGGCACCTACTGCCGGTAGGTGCGGGATCCGCCCGCGGGGCCGCGGGCGGGCCTCCGGCGGGGATATTTATGGCCAGATGAAAGAGCCCCCCCGAGGGGAGAGGGGGCGCCATCTGTCACCCTTGGCCCGGGCGGCGCAGGGCCGGGGATCAGCGCAGCCGGATCAGCGCAGCCGGATGACCGGGGCGGCGCCGAGGGGCAGCGGCCCGAGGTAGGTGCGGCCGTTCTCGAACTTCAGTGTGACGTCGAGCGATTGCGAATTGCCGCCGAGACCGGCCATCACCCCCAGCGTGCGGGTGATCGTGCGCGCCAGTTTCTCGTTCAGGGCGCCGACATCCACCGCGACCTGGATCATCTCGCGCCAGTTCCTGGCCTGCAGGTTGACGTCGCCTGTGGGAAGGCCGTTCGCATCGATCGCGAGGTCGGCATTGGCCTGCAGCGAGAGCTCGCCCCATTGCGCCCGGGCCTGGGTCAGCTGGATATGGGTGGGCTGCGGCCGGGCGTCGTTGATCGCGGTCATGTCCCAGGGCTTGGTGAAATCCACCGTGGCATCCACGCGCAGCTCCTGCATCGTGTCGGGCAGGGCGGCATCCTGGGTGAAGCGGTTCATCATCACCGCGGGCGGCGCCACGTCCTTGGCCAGCAGGCCGAGACGATAGGTGGTGGCGCTGTCCTCTTCCTGTTCCATGGCCAGCGAGAGCGTGCCGATGGAGGAGGGGTAATCGCCCTGGGAGGCGAGCTGATCCGCGGTGAGCGTGGCGCTCTGCAGTTGCAGTGCGCGGCCCGGGTGGACCTTGAGCGAGGCGCGCATGTCCTCGTTCACCACCGGAATCCGGCTGAGCGGCGTGGTGACCAGGATCTCCTGCGGGAAGACCGCGATCTGATGATGCGGCTTGTAGGAGAGCGAGGCGAGGGCGAACTGCGGCAGCGAGACGGCGATGCCGCTGTCGGGATCGGCGAGCTGCAGGTCCGTCCACGTGGCATCGAAGCGGTTCGGGAAGCCCTTGATGCGGAAGTCGGTATATTCGGCCTGCCAGCCCTCGGCCTGGCGGGCGGCGAACCAGCCCTCGATGCGGCTCTTGAGCAGGTGGGTTCCGACGAACCAGTAGCCGCACCACAACAGGGCGAGCACCAGGATGCCGACGAGAAGTTTTTTCATTTCAATGCCCCTTTCAGGCCGCGTCGCAGGGTGTTTATAGAGAGAGAAACCAAAAGGACCAATGCGCGCAATGTGGGTTTTCGGCTATGGATCGCTGTTGTGGAAACCGGGCTTCACCCCGGTCGAGCAGGTGGTGGCGCGCCTGCCGGGCTATGCGCGGTCGTTCTGCATGA
Organism: Pseudooceanicola sp. DL12; assembly: GCF_056270665.1. NCBI lineage: Bacteria > Pseudomonadati > Pseudomonadota > Alphaproteobacteria > Rhodobacterales > Paracoccaceae > Pseudooceanicola > Pseudooceanicola sp. DL12. Next base: position 3,653,443 of record NZ_CM149884.1, on the reverse strand, counting down.
CCTCGATCCACCACCGCGGCAGCGAGGCCGAGCCGGGCCTGGTGCTGGCGCTGGACGAGGTGCATGACGCCGCCTGCACCGGGCTGGCGCTGCGCGCGGCCGAGGACGAGGCCGACCAGGTGCTTGAATACCTGAGGGAACGCGAGCTGGTCTCCTCGGCCTATATCGAGAAACGGCTGCAGGTCGAGCTGACCGACGGGCGCAGCGTCGAGGCGGTGACCTATGTGATCGATCCGGATCACGTGCAGTATTGCGGCGGCATGCCGCTCGAGGAGCAGGCCCAGATCATCGCCCGGGCCCATGGCGGCATGGGGCCGAACCGTGACTACCTGTGGAATACCGCGCGGCATCTGGACGCACTCGGGCTGGGTGACGAGGAATTGACCTGGCTCGCGGCGCGGGTGCACGCGATCCGGGGGTAAGTCTTTCATTGTCCGCGCAAAAGCCCTAGGCTCCGCGTGACGTCACACAATACCGGGACATCTCCGAATGGAGCACCAGGACCGCGAGGCCAGGCCTCAGTTTTCCCAGCCGATCCGCCAGATCATTTCGATGCTGATCGTGCTGGCCCTGAGCGGGATCGGGGCCTTCATGGCGGCGCCGCAGGTGCTGCCGGTCTTCGAGGCGAACCCCTATCTGAACGGCTTTATCGCCTGCGTCTTCGTCTTTGGCGTGCTGGCCTGTTTCTGGCAGGTGGCGCAGCTGATCAGCTCGGTCCGCTGGATCGAGGGCTTTGCCACCGGAGAGACCACGCCGGGCGACATGAGCCGGGCGCCGCGGCTGCTGACGCCGCTGGCGGTGCTGCTGGGCGGGCGCAACCAGCGCATGCAGATCAGCAATTCCTCGGCCACCTCGATCCTGGAATCGGTGGCGACGCGGATCGACGAGGCCCGCGAGATCACCCGCTACATCACCTCGCTGCTGATCTTCCTCGGGCTGCTGGGCACCTTCTATGGCCTGGCCACGACGGTGCCGGCGCTGGTCGACACGATCCGCAGCCTGGCGCCGCAGGACGGCGAACAGGGCGTGGATGTCTTCAAGCGGCTGATGTCGGGCCTCGATTCGCAGCTGAGCGGCATGGGCGTGGCCTTTGCCTCGTCGCTGCTGGGGCTGGCGGGGTCGCTGATCGTGGGCCTGCTGGAGCTGTTCGCGGGCCACGGGCAGAACCGGTTCTACCGCGAGCTGGAGGAATGGCTGTCGACGATCACCCGGCTGAGCTTCTCTGACAGCGAGGGCGGCGTGGACCAGGGCACGCTGGTCGCGGTCTTTGACAACATGGCCGACCAGATGGCGGGCATCCAGCAGATGTTCATGCGCACCGACGAGAGCCGCGCCGAGGTGGATGCCAAGCTGTCGAGCCTGGCCGACACGATCGAGCGGCTGACCGACCGGATGGCGGCGCAGAACGCCGACAACGGCCAGATTGCCAATGCCCTGACGCGGATCGCCGACGGGCAGGAGCAGCTTGTGGCGCGGATCACCGAGGCGGGCATGGCCGACGGCCTGGATGCCGAGAGCCGGATGCGCCTGCGGTCGATGGACGTGCAGCTGCTTCGGATCCTTGAGGAAATCAGCGCCGGGCGGCACGAGGCCATGGCCGAGCTGCGCAGCGATATCGCCTCGCTCAGCCGGGTGATCTCGCAGCAGGCGCGGAGCCGGCAGATGCCGGACCGGGAGAGCTGATCCATGGCGCTGTCGCGGCGATCAGGGGCAAGATTGCAGGCCAACATCTGGCCCGGCTTCGTGGATGCCATGACCGGGCTGCTGATGGTGCTGATGTTCGTGCTGACCATCTTCATGGTGGTGCAGTACACCCTTCAGGAGACGATCACCGGGCAGGAGAGCGAGCTCGACGACCTTACGAGCGACCTTGCGGCGCTGTCGAAGGCGCTGGGGCTGGCGCGGGACCGTTCGGCGCAGCTGGAGAGCCAGGTGGGCAGCCTGACCGCGACGCTGGACGACCGGCAGGCGCGGCTGGACGCCCAGGCGGCGATGATCGCCTCGCTGACCCAGGCGCGGGATGCGGCGCAGGCGGACCTGGGCGCGGCGCGGGCGCAGATCACCGATTTCGAAGCCCAGGTGGCAAGCCTGCTGGCCGAGCGCAACGCGGCGCAGGGGCAGGTGGCGGACCTGACGGAGGAGCGGGATCAGCTCGTCGATGACAAGGAGGCGCTGAACCTGGCCGTGGCCAAGGCGCGCGACGAGATCGACGCCCAGGCCGAGGAGGCGCGGCTGGCCGCGGCCAAGCGCGAGGCACTGGAGGCGCTGGTGGCCTCGCTGAAGGCGGAGCAGGCGGATGCGGAGCAGCAGGCGGGGGCGCTGAACGCGCAGCTGGAGGATCTGCAGGCGCAGCTGAGCGAAGAGGAACAGGCGCGTCTGGCAGAGGCTGCGGCGGCCGAGGCGCTGCGCGACAAGCTGAAGGATTCCCAGGCGGAGCTGACGGCGATGACCCTGGCGCTGGAGCAGCAGCGCAAGAAGGCCGAGGACACGCTGACGATGCTGGCGGCGGCGCAGGCGGCCGAGGACGACCTGAACGACAGGCTGGCGGCGGCGCTGCTGGCGCAGCAGGAGGCCGAGGCGCAGCTTCAGGCGGCTCCGGACGCGGCCGCGCTGCGCGATCAGCTTGCCGCGGCGCAGGCCGACGAGGCCGAGGTGCGCAAGCAGCTTGAGGCGGCGCTGGCGGCGAAGCTGGCCGCCGAGCAGGAGGCCCGCGACCAGATGAGCGAGGCCGAGAAGCAGCAGGCGCTTCTCTCGGCGGCCAATGCGGCGCTGGACGATGAAGAGGCGAAATCGGCCGAGAGCCAGAGGCAGCAGGCGCTGCTGAATCAGCAGGTGGCCGCGCTGCGCACGCAGCTGGGCAGCCTGCAGGCGCTGCTGGATGACTACAAGGACCGCGAGGCGGCGAGCCAGGTGAAGATCGAGAGCCTTGGTGCGGACCTGAACGCGGCGCTGGCCCGCGCGGCCGCGATGGAGAAGCGCGAGAAGGAGCGGTTGGCCGAGGAGGCCGAGCAGTTGCGGCAGCAGAACGACGAGCTGGAGAAGTACAAGTCCGACTTCTTTGGACGGATGCGCGAGATCCTGGGCGGCCAGGACGGGGTGCGGATCGTCGGCGACCGCTTCGTCTTCTCCTCCGAGGTGCTCTTTGCGCCGGGTGAGGCGGTGCTGTCGGACGAGGGCAGGGCCCAGATCGACCAGGTTGCCGGCATCCTGCGCGAGATCAGCGGCGAGATTCCCGAGGGCATTGACTGGATCCTGCAGGTGGATGGGCACACCGACGACACGCCGCTGTCGGGCTTTGGCCAGTACAAGGACAACTGGGAGCTCAGCCAGGCGCGGGCCCTCTCGGTGGTGCGCTACATGTCGGAGAGCCTGGGCATTCCGCCCGAGCATCTCTCGGCCAATGGTTTCGGGCAGTACCAGCCGATCGCCAAGGGCGACAGCGAGGAGGCCCGGGCGCAGAACCGGCGGATCGAGCTGAAGTTCACCGAACGGTAACGCGGCGGCTGGCCGGGGCACGGCCGTATTTCCGGAAAGATGAACAGCAGGGGGCGCATGGGGGATCACCGTGCGCCCTTTGAGTATTTCATGAAAGATGAAATGGGCGGGGGCTCGCGCCCGATCTGACATGCCTGCGCCGGAGGCCTGCCTGCCGGGCGGAGGTTTCAGGAAGGCTTGGCGGCGAGGGCGACGAAAAAAAGGGCGGGGAAATCCCCGCCCTTTGGTGTTTTCGATCCGGCGTGCGGCCTATTCTGCGGTGAGCAGGGGCGGCTTGTTGCCCGAGAGGCGCAGCTTGTCGGGGCCGTTCATCTGCAGGTCCAGCTTGCCATCCTTGACGGCGACCTTGACGACGCCGCCCTTGGCCAGCTTGCCGAAGAGCAGTTCCTCGGCGAGTGGCTTCTTGATGCTTTCCTGGATCACGCGGCCAAGCGGGCGGGCGCCCATCTTGTCGTCGTAGCCCTTGTCCGCCAGCCATTCGGCCGCCGGGCGGGTGAGCTCGATCGAAACGCCGCGATCCATGAGCTGGGCCTCGAGCTGAAGCACGAACTTCTCGACCACCTGCAGGATGACCTCTTTCGGCAGCGGGCCGAAGGAGATGACCGCATCGAGACGGTTGCGGAATTCCGGCGTGAAGGTCCGTTCGATGGCGGCGGTATCCTCGCCCTCGCGACGGTCCCGGCCAAAGCCGATGGCCGATTTCGCCTGTTCGGTGGCGCCGGCGTTCGACGTCATGATCAGGATCACGTTGCGGAAGTTCACGGTGCGGCCGTTGTGGTCGGTCAGCTTGCCGTGGTCCATCACCTGCAGCAGGATGTTGTAGACATCCGGGTGCGCCTTTTCGATCTCGTCGAGCAGCAGCACGCAGTGCGGGTGCTGATCCACGCCATCGGTGAGCAGGCCGCCCTGATCAAAGCCGACATAGCCCGGAGGCGCGCCGATCAGGCGGGAGACCGCGTGTTTCTCCATGTATTCCGACATGTCGAAGCGCAGGAGCTCGACGCCGAGGGTATCGGCAAGCTGCTTGGCCACTTCCGTCTTGCCGACACCGGTGGGGCCGGCAAAGAGGTAGTTGCCGATGGGCTTCTCGGGTTCGCGCAGGCCGGCACGGGCCAGCTTGATTGCCGAGGAGAGCGCGTCGATCGCGGCATCCTGGCCGAAGACCACGCGTTTCAGCGAGCCCTCGAGATCCTTCAGCACCTCGGCGTCGTCCTTGGTGACGCTCTTCGGAGGGATGCGCGCGATCTTGGCGATCACGGCCTCGATGTCCTTGGTGCCGATGGTCTTGCGACGCTTGGATTCCGACACCAGGTGCTGCGCGGCGCCGGCCTCGTCGATGACGTCGATGGCCTTGTCGGGCAGCTTGCGGTCATTGATGTAGCGGGCGGAGAGCTCCACCGCGGTACGGATCGCGTCGTTGGTGTACTTGATCGAGTGGTGTTCTTCGAAATAGGGCTTGAGGCCCTTGAGGATCTTGACCGTGTCTTCGACCGAAGGCTCGTTCACGTCGATCTTCTGGAAGCGCCGCGACAGCGCGCGGTCCTTCTCGAAGTGCTGGCGGAACTCCTTGTAGGTGGTGGAGCCCATGCAACGCAGCTTGCCGCCGGCGAGCGCCGGTTTCAGCAGGTTGGAGGCATCCATCGCGCCGCCGGAGGTGGCGCCGGCGCCGATCACGGTGTGGATCTCGTCGATGAAGAGGACGGCATCGGGATGCGCCTCGAGCTCGGAGACCACCGATTTCAGGCGTTCCTCGAAGTCGCCGCGATAGCGGGTACCCGCGAGCAGCGCGCCCATGTCGAGCGAGAAGATCGTGGTGCTGGAGAGCACGTCCGGCGTTTCACCGGCCACGATCTTGCGGGCGAGCCCCTCGGCGATCGCGGTCTTGCCGACACCGGGATCACCCACCAGAAGCGGGTTGTTCTTGCGCCGGCGGCACAGCACCTGGATGCAACGCTCGACCTCGGAGGCGCGGCCGATCAGCGGATCGACATCGCCCTCCCGGGCCTTCGCGTTCAGGTCGACACAATATTTGCCCAGGGCGGACTCCTTACCATCGGCCTCGGCTGAGGAGGCGGAGCTGTTGCTGGTGCCGCTCTGACGATCCTCGTCGGAGGCACCGGTGACAGGACGGCTCTCGCCATAGGCGGGATCCTTGGCAACGCCATGGGCGATGAAATTCACCGCGTCATAGCGCGTCATGTCCTGTTCCTGAAGGAAATAGGCGGCGTTCGATTCGCGCTCTGCGAAGATGGCGACGAGGACATTGGCCCCGGTCACCTCGGTTCGGCCCGAGCTTTGGACGTGGATGGCGGCCCGCTGGATGACGCGCTGAAATGCGGCGGTCGGAACCGCTTCGGACCCGTCGACATCGGTGACGAGGTTGGAAAGCTCCTCGTCCACGAATTCGACAAGAGTTTGTCGCAATTCCTCGGTATCCACCGAGCAGGCTTTCATCACGCGTGCGGCGTCGGGCTCGTCGATCAGGGCCAGAAGCAGATGTTCAAGCGTCGCGAACTCGTGGTGGCGGGCGTTGGCCTGCGCCAGAGCTGCGTGGATAGCCTGTTCCAGGGTGGTCGAGAATGAAGGCACTGTGGTGCTCCTTTTCGATCTGTGTCGGAGCGGGGATCTTGGGCCCCGGGTCCAACCATGGCCTCATAGTCTTAAAGTTTGGTCGATCTCGGCCATGCTTCAAGGTTTTTCTGCGGCAGCGCGATCACAAAACACTGCATTGACGGGGTTCGCGTTACAAATCGGCGTTTCAGAAGGCGTCCTTTCTGCGCCTTACCTCGGCAAATACCTCTTGCGGGTCAGCGTCGGAAAGGCCCACGGATTCGGCGACCGAAGGCAGATGGCACCGAAGAAAGGGGTTGGTTTCCAGCTCTTCCGAAAGACGGGAGGGAACGGTTGCGCGGCCGGCATCGCGTGCGGCTTTCACCGCTGCTGTACGCGATATAAGCATGGGATTTTCCGGTTCAATCGTCAGGGCGAATTTCCCGTTGGCGGTCGTGTACTCGTGCCCGGAGGCGATCACGGTCTCGGGTGGCAGCGCGGCGAGCTTGCACAGGCTGGCGTACATCTGCGGGAAGGTGCCCTCGAAGACCCGGCCGCAGCCGAGCGCCATCAGGCTGTCCGCGGTGAAGGCGATGCCGCTGACGGGGAAGTGGAAGGCCAGGTGGCCGATGGTGTGCCCGGAAACGTCGAGGACGGTGCCGGTCTCGTCTCCGAGGGTGAGCGTGTCGCCCTCCTCGAGCGCGACATCGAGCGGCGGCAGGCGATGGGCGTCGGCCTTGCCGCCGGAAACGCGGGCGGGGTGGGTCGCCAGCACCTCGGCCAGGCCCTGCACGTGGTCGGCATGGTGGTGGGTCAGCCAGACCTGCGAGAGGGTCCAGCCGCGCGCCGAGAGCGCCGCGAGGATCGGCGCGGCCTCGGGAACGTCGACAAGCGCGGTTTCGCCGCTCGCTGGATCATGCAGCAAATAGGCATAGTTATCGCTGAGACAGGGAACGGTCACGAGCTCAAGGGCCATGGTCAAATTGTCCTTCCTTGATATTGTGTCGATTGAAACCCATCCCGGAGCGGCTTGCAATGCATCTGGACGTGCAGGATCTGCGCAACTTCTATTACAGGTCCACCCTGGGCCGCGCTGCGCAGAGCGTCGTACGTGGCCGCATGCTTGAACTCTGGCCCGAGGCGAAGGGCCAGACGGTGGTGGGCTACGGCTTTGCCGTGCCGCTGTTGCGGCCCTACCTGACCGATGCGCGCCGGGTGATCGGGCTGATGCCGGCGCCGCAAGGGGTGATGCCCTGGCCCGCCGGAATGCCGAACGTCGCGGTCCTGTGCGAAGAGGTGCTCTGGCCGGTGGATACGGGCAAGGTGGACAAGCTGGTGGTGATGCATGGCCTGGAAACCACGGATCATCCGACCGAATTGTTGCGCGAATGCTTTCGGGTTCTTGGCCCGGGGGGCAAGGCGCTGTTCATCGTGCCGCACCGCGCGGGCCTGTGGTCGCGCACCGACCGCACCCCCTTCGGCTATGGCAGGCCCTACAGCCAGGGGCAGCTCGAAGGGCTGCTGAAGGCGCACAGCTTCCTGCCCGAACGGCATCTGCCGACGCTCTACCAGCCGCCCTCGCAGCGGCGCTTCTGGCGCAAGACGGCGGGATTCTGGGAACGGCTCGGCGGTGCCATGTCGATGGTCGTCTCGGGCGGGGTGCTGATGGTGGAGGCCAGCAAACGGGTGCAGGCTCCGACCGGCCCCGGAGAGAAGGTGCGCAGCAGCGGGCTGAGGGTGCTGGGAGGGCTGCGCGCGCCGACGCCGGAAACCGCCACCTGGCAGCGCCATCCGCGGCGCCCCGAGGGCGGGCCGCTGCGCTGATCTCTGGAGTGCGCCGGGAACCGGCCGGAGCCCGGTTCAGAGCCCGGTCTGGAGCCCGGTCCGGAGCCCGTGGGAGGCCGCCCGAAAAAGGCATTTAGTCTGTTTTCGTACTATCTTGGAAAAGGGGCGAAAGGGCCGCGAGTCAGCCGGAGCGGGTGCGAAAAAACCCGCAAATGCGTGTTCCGTGCAACGTCTTTTAACGAGATTCTAACGTGTCGTAAAAATGCACATGTCGGCCCTGATCCGCCTGTTTGAAGCCGAATCCTTGATTATGCAGAAACTTGGGGTCAAGGTGAAATCCCAAAAAGGTGAACAATATCTGGCGCTTTGCCCAGATTGCGGACTGTTGGCGGGGGGTGGAACTGGCCTGTTAGTCTCTGAAAACACTGGAAAACAAGGCCGTTTTCTGTTTGCGATAACCCTTTCAAGCGGGTTGATGGGGGGTCGGGCCTCTGCTACACCCACGCCGATTTTGATGCTTTGGCGATGCCAGGGCTGCAAACCCCCTGCGCCGCCCGAATTGGCGGCTCGGGGCCAGATATCGGAAGGGTGGACGTGTCCGAACCAGCTTCGATCTCCTATGGCATTGCCTCGCGCTATGCTCAGGCCGTTTTCGAGATTGCCCAAGAGAAAGGCAAGCTGACGAACCTTGAAACGGGCGTCGCGGCGCTCAAGGACGCTCTCGAGACCAGCGACGATTTCAAGGAAGTGATTTCTTCTCCGGTGATCAGCCGGCAAGACCAGGAGAAGGCGATCGACGCCGTTTCGGCGCACCTCGGGCTGATCCCCATGCTGCGCAAGACGCTGGCGCTGATGGCCCAGAAACGGCGCCTCTTCGTGCTGCCGCATTTCGTGCGTCGCCTGGAAGAGCTGATTGCCGAGGACAAGGGCGAAATCACCGCCGAGGTGACCACGGCCGCTCCGCTGAGCGCCGAGCAATCGGAAAAACTGTCGGCCATGTTGGCCGAGACGGTCGGCAAGACCGTCAAGCTGAACACGGCCGTCGATGAGACCCTCATCGGTGGCCTGATCGTAAAAGTGGGTTCGAGGATGGTCGATACGTCGGTCCGCTCGAAGCTGAACGCACTCCAGAATGTCATGAAAGAGGTCGGATAATGGGAGTCCAAGCAGCCGAAATCTCTGCTATCCTGAAGGAGCAGATCAAGAGCTTTGGCCAAGATGCCAAGGTGGCCGAGGTGGGCCGCGTGCTTTCCGTCGGTGACGGTATTGCCCGTGTTTATGGCCTCGACAACGTTCAGGCCGGCGAGATGGTGGAATTCCCGGGCGGAATTCGCGGCATGGCACTGAACCTCGAAACCGACAACGTCGGTGTCGTGATCTTCGGTACCGACCGCGACATCAAGGAAGGTGACACCGTCACCCGCACCAACTCGATCGTGGACGTTCCGGTGGGCGACGCCCTGCTGGGCCGTGTCATGGACGGTCTGGGCAACCCGCTCGACGGCAAGGGCCCGATCGAATACGTCGAGCGCAAGGTCGCCGACGTCAAGGCCCCGGGCATCATCCCGCGGAAGTCGGTGCACGAGCCGATGGCAACCGGCCTGAAATCGGTCGACGCCATGATCCCGATCGGCCGTGGCCAGCGCGAGCTGATCATCGGTGACCGTCAGACCGGCAAGACCGCCGTGGCGCTCGACGCGATCCTGAACCAGAAGTCCTACAACGACGCCGCCGGCGATGACGAGAGCAAGAAGCTCTACTGCATCTACGTTGCTGTCGGCCAGAAGCGCTCGACCGTGGCGCAGCTGGTGAAGAAGCTCGAAGAAACCGGTGCCATCGAATACACGATGGTGATCGCGGCAACCGCCTCCGATCCCGCACCGATGCAGTACCTGGCGCCCTACACCGCGACCGCGATGGCGGAATTCTTCCGCGACAACGGCCGTCACGCGCTGATCATCTATGATGACCTGTCCAAGCAGGCCGTGGCCTATCGCCAGATGTCCCTGCTGCTGCGTCGTCCGCCGGGGCGTGAAGCCTACCCGGGTGACGTGTTCTACCTCCACTCCCGCCTGCTGGAACGTTCGGCCAAGATGAACGAAGACTTCGGCTCGGGCTCGCTGACGGCCCTGCCGATCATCGAAACCCAGGGCGGCGACGTGTCGGCCTTCATCCCGACCAACGTGATCTCGATCACCGACGGCCAGATCTTCCTGGAAACCGAACTGTTCTACCAGGGCATCCGCCCCGCCGTGAACACCGGTCTGTCGGTGTCGCGCGTTGGCTCCTCGGCCCAGACCAAGGCAATGTCCTCGGTTGCCGGCCCGGTGAAACTGTCGCTGGCCCAGTACCGCGAAATGGCGGCCTTCGCCCAGTTCGGTTCCGACCTCGATGCCGCAACCCAGCGTCTGCTGAACCGCGGTGCCCGTCTGACCGAGATGATGAAGCAGCCGCAGTACGCGCCGCTGACCAACGCGGAAATCGTCTGCGTGATCTTCGCTGGCACCAACGGTTACCTGGACAATGTTCCGGTGAACGAAGTGGGCCGTTTCGAAGCGGAACTCCTGAAGTTCCTGCGGACCTCCAAGCCCGAGATCCTGCAGTGGATCACGGACGAGGATCCGAAGATCAAAGGCGAACCCGCGGACAAGCTGAAGGCAGTGCTCGACGAATTCGCAGCTGACTTCGCCTGAACCCGAGGGAGGTAACACATGCCTTCTCTGAAGGATCTAAAAAACAGGATCGCGTCGGTCAAATCGACCCGCAAGATCACCAAGGCCATGCAGATGGTTGCCGCGGCGAAACTTCGCCGCGCGCAGGAGGCCGCAGAGAACGCCCGCCCCTATGCGGAACGTTTCGACGCGGTCCTCGGCCAGCTTGCCGCCTCGGTGGGCGGGTCGGACTCTGCGCCGAAACTGCTGGCTGGCACCGGCAAGGATGATGTCCACGCCGTGGTCGTCATGACGGCCGAGCGTGGTCTTTGCGGCGGGTTCAACACGAACATCGTCAAGAAGGCCCGCACGCTGATCGAAAGCCTTCGGTCCGAGGGCAAGACAGTGAAGGTCATCACGGTCGGCAAGAAGGGCCGTGAGCAGATGAAGCGTACCTATGGCGATCTGATGATCGACCACGTGGATCTGAGCGACGTGAAGAACCTGGGCTACAACAACGCCCAGGACATCGCGCGCGGCCTGCTCTCGCGGTTCTACGACGGCGAGTTCGACGTGGCGACGATCATCTATGGTGAATTCCATTCGGTGATCAGCCAGGTCCCGACGGCACAACAGGTGATCCCGGCAAAGTTCAAAGAGGGCGAGGCCGATGCGCCGAGCACGCTCTATGATTACGAGCCCGGCGAAGAGGAAATCCTGCGTGACCTGCTGCCCCGCGGTGTGGCCACCCAGATCTTTGCCGCGCTGCTGGAGAACGCTGCCTCGGAACAGGGTGCCCGGATGTCCGCCATGGACAACGCCACCCGCAACGCCGGCGAGATGATCGACAAGCTGTCCATCGAGTACAACCGTACCCGTCAGGCCGTCATCACCAACGAGCTGATTGAAATTATTTCGGGCGCCGAGGCGCTCTGACCGAACCGGAGACAACGACATGGCAATGAAAGGCAAAGTGACCCAGGTCATCGGCGCCGTTGTGGACGTGCAGTTCGAAGACGGCCTGCCGGCCATCCTGAATGCGCTGAACACCGACAACAACGGCAACAAGCTGGTTCTGGAAGTTGCCCAGCACCTCGGCGAGAACACCGTTCGCACGATCGCCATGGACGCGACCGAAGGTCTCGTCCGCGGCCAGGCGGTGGAAGACACCGGCGGGCCGATCTCGGTGCCCGTGGGCACGGCCACCCTGGGCCGCATCCTGAACGTCGTCGGCGAACCCGTTGACGAAAAGGGCCCGGTCGAAGCCGACGAATACCGCCCGATCCACGCTCCTGCGCCCGATTTCGCCGACCAGGCGACGGAAGCAGAGATCCTGGTGACCGGCATCAAGGTCATCGACCTGCTGGCGCCCTACGCCAAGGGCGGCAAGATCGGCCTGTTCGGCGGTGCCGGCGTGGGCAAGACGGTTCTGATCCAGGAGCTGATCAACAACATCGCAAAGGTGCACTCGGGCCTGTCCGTGTTCGCCGGTGTTGGCGAGCGGACCCGTGAAGGCAACGACCTCTACCACGAAATGATCGAATCCGGCGTTCTGACCCCGGACAACCTGGTCGATTCCAAGATCGCCCTGGTCTATGGCCAGATGAACGAACCGCCGGGTGCCCGTGCCCGTATCGCCCTGACCGGCCTGACCCTGGCCGAACAGTTCCGCGATGCGACCGGGACCGACGTTCTGTTCTTCGTCGACAACATCTTCCGCTTTACCCAGGCCGGTTCGGAAATGTCCGCACTGCTGGGCCGTATCCCGTCCGCCGTGGGTTACCAGCCGACGCTGGCCACCGACATGGGCGCGATGCAGGAACGGATCACCTCGACCAAGAACGGTTCGATCACCTCGATCCAGGCCGTCTACGTTCCCGCGGATGACCTTACCGACCCGGCACCGGCCACGACCTTCGCGCACCTCGACGCGACGACGGTTCTCAACCGTGCCATCTCGGAACTGGGTATCTACCCGGCCGTTGACCCGCTCGACTCGACCTCGCGCCTGATGGACCCGCTGGTCATCGGCGAAGAGCACTACAACGTTGCCCGTGACGTGCAGGGTATCCTTCAGCGCTACAAGTCGCTGCAGGACATCATCGCGATCCTCGGCATGGACGAACTGTCGGAAGAGGACAAGCTGACCGTGGCCCGCGCCCGGAAGATCCAGCGTTTCCTCTCGCAGCCGTTCGACGTGGCAAAGGTGTTCACCGGTGCCGACGGCGTCCAGGTTCCCCTGGAAGACACCGTCAAGTCGTTCAAGGCAGTCGTGGCCGGTGAATACGACCACCTGCCCGAAGCGGCCTTCTACATGGTCGGCGGTATCGATGAAGTGCTCGCCAAGGCTGAGAAGCTGGCCGCGGAAGCCGCGTAAGGGGCTGAACAATGGCAAACACCATGGACTTCAGCCTCGTCTCGCCGGAACGGAGCCTCGTCTCCGGACCGGTGAGCGAGGTGCACATTCCGGGGACGGACGGTGATCTGACGGCAATGCCGGGCCATGCGCCGCTGATCACCACCCTGCGCCCCGGCGTGCTGCATATCGTGGGCCCCCAAGGTGAGGACGATTACGTCGTCACCGGCGGCTTCGCCGAGATCTCGGCGGAGGGCGTCTCCGTGCTGGCCGAAAAGGCCCTGCACCAGAAGGAGATGAGCCAGGACATCCTGAACGACTGGGTCAACGAGGCTCGGAAGGTCTGGAAGGATGCCACCGACGATACGGCAGTCGCGCATGCGGCCAAGCTGGTCGCCGACATGGTCGCCATGGGCGGTCACATCGGCCTCGACCCGGATCACGCGAACTACATCGACTGATCCTGTCGAAACGATCAAAGCGAAAAGGCCCCGGAGGTTCCTCCGGGGCCTTTTTGCATGGCGGGTGGTGGGGCAGGGCGCTCAGATCTCGATCGCCTGCAGGACCTCGGGTTCGATGACGTTGACGCCGGGCAGCCCCTCGACCAGCTTCTCTGCGCTCTGCTCGAGCAGCGGGAAGGTGCGGTAGTGCATGGGGATCACCGTCTTGAAGTCGAAGAACCTCTTGGCGGCGTAGGCCGCGCCCTTCATGTCCATGGTGAAATGGCCCCCGGCACAGAGGATGCCGATGTCGGGCTTGTAGAAGTCGCCGATGATTTCCATGTCGGCATTGATGGCCGTGTCGCCGGAGAAATAGATGGTGTGGCCTTCCCCCTCGATGATGAAACCGGCTTCGGTGCCGAGATAGACCTTGCCCAGTTCGGGATCATTGAGGGAGGAGGAGTGCAGCGCGCGGACCATGGTGACCTTGACGTTGCCGAGATCAATGGTGCCGCCCATGTTCATGCCGACGGTCTTCAGCCCGTGCTTGGTCTCGAAATAGGCCGCCAGTTCGACAATGCCGTAGGCTTCCAGGCCGGTTTCCTTGCCGATGGCGGGGAGGTCGGCAGTGTGGTCTTCGTGGCCGTGGGTGATGAAGATATGCGTGGCGTCCTTCAGCGCCTCGTCGCGGCGATCCTTGGGGAAGACCGGGTTGGTGTCGACCCAGGGATCGATCAGCAGGACCTTGTCCTCGATTTCCAGACGGAACGCGCCATGTCCGAGCCAGATGATTTTCATGTTGAACCTCCGAAAGATTGCGTCGAGCCTGCCATGAGGCCGGCGTCCTTGCCTGCCTCAGCCTAGCGCGGATGACGCCGAAGGAAAGAGCGATGAACTGGTCGGAGCAAATAGATTCCTACTGCGAAAGACTGGGCCCCGGGCTCTGGGCGGAACCGCTCAACGCCTTGACGAACATCGCCTTTGTCATTGCCGCCATGGTGATGTGGCGACGCGCCGGTGACAATGTGATGGCCCGCGCCATGTGCATGGTTCTTGCCGTGATCGGTGTCGGTTCGGGGCTGTTCCACACCCTGGCGACCGCCTGGGCCGGGCTGGCCGACACGCTGCCGATCCTGGTCTTCATCCTGCTCTATGTCTTTGCCGCGACCCGCGATTACTGGCGTCTGTCGGGCTGGGCGGGATTGGCCGCCGTGGTGCTCTTCGTGCCCTACACGGGCGTGCTCGCGCCGCTCTTTGCGCAGCTGCCGGTCTATGGCGTGAGCGCGGCCTACATGCCGGTGCCGCTGCTGATCGGGGCCTATGCCATCGGCCTGCGCCGCCGCGCGCCCGCCACGGCGCGAGGCCTCGGGGTCGGGGCAGCGCTGCTGCTGCTGTCGCTGACCTTCCGCTCGCTCGACATGGTCACCTGTGGCGCCACGGCTGGCATCGGAACCCATTTCATGTGGCATATCCTGAACGCGGTGATGCTAGGATGGATGATCGAGGTCTATCTAAGGCACATCCGGGGCGGCCAGATGCTTGCGGGCGCTGCGTCTGGACGCTAAACCCGTGCCGATCCAAGCGAGAGAGGCTTTCCATGTCGATCGACACTGCAACCGCCGCACGGGTTGCGAAACTGGCCCGTATCAAGGTGGAAGACGACGCGCTGCCGGCGCTGGCCGAGGAATTCAACAATATCCTCGGGTTCATCGAGCAGCTGAACGAAGTTGACGTTGAGGGCGTTGAGCCCATGACCTCGGTCACGCCGCAGCGCCTGAAGCGCCGCGAGGACGTGGTGACCGAAGGCGACCAGCAGGACAAGATCCTCTCGAACGCGCCCGACGCCCGCGAGGGCTTTTTCGCCGTGCCGAAGGTGGTGGAATAATGACCGAACTGAATACGCTGACCATTGCCGCCGCCCGTGACGCGCTGCGCAAGGGGGAAACGACCTCCGAGGCGCTGACCGAGGCCTGCCTGGGCGCGATCGAGGGCTCGGGCGCGCTGAACGCCTTTGTCCACAACACGCCCGAGCTGGCGATGGAGCAGGCCAGGGCCGCCGATGCCCGCATCAAGGCCGGCGATGCGCCTGCCATGTGCGGCATCCCGCTCGGCATCAAGGACCTGTTCTGCACCCGGGGCGTGCCCTCTCAGGCGGCTTCGAACATCCTCGCCGGCTTCAAGCCGGAGTATGAATCCACCGTCACCCAGAACCTTTTCGATGCGGGTTCGGTGATGCTGGGCAAGCTGAACATGGACGAGTTCGCCATGGGGTCCTCGAACGAGACCTCGGCCTATGGCAACGCGGTGAACCCATGGCGCCGTGGCAACGACGAGGCCGCGCTGACGCCTGGCGGCTCCTCCGGCGGCTCTGCCGCTGCCGTGGCGGCCGACCTCTGCCTGGCTGCGACCGGCACCGACACCGGCGGCTCGATCCGCCAGCCCGCGGCCTTTACCGGGATCACCGGCATCAAGCCGACCTACGGGCGCTGCTCGCGCTGGGGCGTGGTGGCCTTTGCCAGCTCGCTCGATCAGGCCGGGCCGATGACCAAGGACGTGCGCGACGCGGCGATCATGCTGACCACCATGTGCAGCCATGATCCCAAGGATTCCACCAGCGCGGACATCCCCGTGCCTGATTTCGAAGCCGCGCTGACCGGCGACATCCGGGGCAAGACCATCGGTATTCCCCGTGAATATCAACTCGATGGCATGCCCGACGAGATCGAGCAGCTCTGGACCCGCGGCAAGGAAATGCTGGCGGATGCGGGGGCAAAGGTGGTCGACATCTCCCTGCCGCACACCAAGTATGCCCTGCCGGCCTACTACGTGATCGCGCCGGCCGAGGCTTCTTCCAACCTGGCGCGCTATGACGGTGTGCGTTATGGCCATCGCGCCAAGCTGAGCGCCGGTGACGGCATCACCGAGATGTACGAGAAGACCCGCGCCGAAGGCTTTGGCGAAGAGGTGCAGCGCCGCATCATGGTGGGTACCTATGTGCTCTCCGCCGGGTTCTACGATGCCTATTACAACCGTGCACGCCGGGTGCGCACGCTGATCAAGCGCGACTTCGACGAGGCCTTCGCCGCCGGTGTCGACGCGATCCTGACGCCCGCCACCCCCTCGGCCGCCTTTGGCCTGGGCGAGATGAAGGATGCCGATCCGGTGCAGATGTACCTGAACGACGTCTTCACCGTGACGGTCAACCTTGCCGGCCTGCCGGGCATCTCGGTGCCGGCCGGCCTGAGCAAGGAAGGCCTGCCGCTGGGGCTGCAGCTGATCGGCCGCCCCTGGGAGGAAGGCGATCTGCTGAACACCGCCTATGCGCTGGAACAGGCAGCAGGTTTCGTTTCCAAGCCTGCCAAATGGTGGTAAATCCCGCGCACATGGCCGTGAGGAACGGGTAACACGGCCCCGTCCGGCTTGTCCGGACGGGCGCCTGCGGTCATACATCTGAGGATACGGGCAGGAAGAAGAGATATGGCAATGCGCGAACTGTTACTGGGTGTGGCCCTCCTGGGCCTGGCCTCCTGCATGTCGACGGATCCCAGCGGGTCCGCGGGCTATGTCGGGTCGAGCCAGTATCAGCGCGAACGCGACATGATCCTTCAGGCCGGCGGTTCGGGCGGGCTGAATGCTGCCCCGGGCGTCTCGACCCAGACGCTGGACGGCACCGGTCAGCCACTTTCGGCCATCAGCACGCTGCCCGCGGGCGCCTCGACCACGCCGGCGACGGCGGGTGATCCGGACCTGGCCGCACTGACCAGCGACACCCAGGCCGCGCTCTATGGCGACAGCGCCGCGGCCCAGTCCGGCACCGTCCCGCAGCAGCCGCTGGGCGAGGCCGTGAACGCGCTCGGGATCTCGAACGAGAACAATTTCGAGGCAGTCGATGCCCAGCGGAGCATCGCGCAGGACAAGGAATTCATTGCGGAAAACCGTGCCCGCTATGAACAGATCCAGCCGACGGCCCTGCCGGAGCGGACCTCGACCGGCCCGAACATTGCCGCCTATGCGCTGCAGACCAGCAACGCCGTGGGCGAGCCGCTGTACAACCGCACCAACATCCTGTCGCAGACCCGCTACAACCGCAGCTGCTCCAAGTACCCCTCGCCGGACCTGGCGCAGGCGGATTTCCTGAGCAAGGGCGGGCCGCGGAGCGACCGCATGGGCGTGGACCCCGATGGCGACGGCTTTGCCTGTTCCTGGGATCCGGCGCCCTTCCGCAAGGCGGCCGGCTGAGGACGCAGGCGGATGACCTCCGGACGGCAGGAGGGCGCCCTTTGGCATCCCTCGCCCAATGTCGGGGCGCGGCGCCTGGCGGCGCTGCCCGACATGGTCGTTCTGCACCATACCGCCATGGAGAGTGCGGAGGCCGCGCTGCAGCGGCTCTGCGAAACCGAGCCGCCCGCGGGGCTGTCGCCGGTCTCCTGTCATTACCTCATCGCCGAGGACGGCCGGCTGTGGCAGCTGGCCTCGGAGGCTGACCGGGCCTGGCACGCAGGGGCCGGGCAATGGGGCGGGGTGACGGACGTGAACTCGCGTTCGATCGGTATCGAGCTGGCCAACCCGGCGCCCAATCCCTTTGCCGAGGCGCAGATGGCGCGGCTGGAATGGCTTTTGCCCCAGATACTTGAGCGCTGGTCGATCCCGCCCGAGCGGGTGATCGGCCATTCCGACATGGCCCCCGAGCGCAAGAGCGACCCGGGGCCCAAGTTCGACTGGCGCCGGCTGGCGCGGCAGGGGCTGTCGATCTGGCCCGATGACCGCGCCGAGGAACAGGGCGATGCCTGGGCCGACCTGCGCCGCATCGGCTATCCCGAGGCCGACCGCGAGGCGCTGCTGGCGGCCTTCCGCATGCGCTTCCGCCCCTGGGCGCGCGGGCCGCTGTCGCGGGAAGACCGGATCGCGGCGCGCGACCTGGCGCGGCGGTTTCCGGCGCGGCGCTAGTTCCCCTTAACGAGATCTGACCGGGAGCGTTCCGCGGTGCGGTGGCCATGCAGGCGAATCACCGCCCGGAGCCATGGTTAACAGGGCTTTCGGGGCAAAAATGCGCTGTCGGTATCACGTCGGTATCACGTCGGTATCGCGTCGGTGCGGATCCGGAAAATGGCCGGGTTAACGCGCCGTCCGGTCCGATGTTCGATCCCTGTCCGGGATCGGCCTCCGGCGGGAGTATTTCGGGAAAGATGAAAGGGCGTGGCGCTCTTCATCATCTGGCCAGAAATATCCCTGTGCAAGGGCGGCCCCAGGCGCGTCGCCGGCCGGGAAGGCGGCGCGGGTGGGATCTCCGTATTTGGGGAAAGATGAAGGGCCGGGCTGTGCGCGGGGCGTGATTGACCGCGGGCCCCGGGCCGGGCTTTCTGAGCGCCGTAACCTGGAGGGGCATACCCTGGAGGAATCGCCATGAGCGAGTTTACCGCGACCGTGCGCTGGACCGGGAACCGGGGCGAGGGGACGGCGCATTACCGCGCCTATGACCGGAACTGGGTGGTGGCGACGCCGGGCAAGCCCGAGATCACCTGTTCCAACGATCCGAAGCTGGGCGGTGATCCGGGCCTGCACAATCCCGAGGACATGCTGCTCTCGGCGCTGTCGGCCTGTCACATGCTGTGGTACCTGCATTTCGCCTCGGAGGCGAGGGTGCGGGTGCTGGCCTACGAGGACAGCCCCCTTGGCCTGGGCGAGGAGGGCGAGGGCGGCGCCGGGCGGTTCCTCTCGGCCGAACTGCGGCCGCGGATCACCGTGCCCGAGGGCACCGACCTGCATGAGGCCGCCGCGCTGCACCGCAGGATCCACGAGGTCTGTTTCATCGCCCGGTCGGTGGCCTTTCCGGTAACCTGCCGCCCCCGTTACAGGGTGGCGGCGGCGGCCTAGGGCCATTGCGGCGGCCAAGGGTGCGGTTTGGCTTGCCAGACGGGCGCCGGAGGCTTAGGCCCATGCCCCATGAGAATTCTGTTTCTGGGTGATGTCATGGGGCGCGCGGGGCGCACCGCCGTGGCCGAGGAGCTTCCCCGCCTGCGCGCGGCCTGGAAGCTGGATTTCGTCGTGGTCAATGGCGAGAACGCCAGCCATGGGGCCGGGCTGACCGGGGAGCATGCCAAGGGGCTGCTGGCCGCGGGCGCGGACGTGGTGACACTGGGCGATCATGCCTTCGATCAGCGCGACATGCTGCAGTACATCGAGAGCGAGCCGCGCATCATCCGGCCGCTGAACTATGCCAAGGAGGCGCCGGGGCGCGGCTATCGCGTGTTCGAGGCCACCCAGGGCCGCAAGGTGCTGGTGACGCAGGTTCTGGGCCAGGTCTTCATGAAGCGGCCCTTCGAGGATCCCTTCAGCCACGTGGAGGCGGTGCTGAAGAAGCATCCGCTCGGCGGGCTGGTGCAGGCCTCTCTGGTCGATGTGCACTGCGAGGCGACCAGCGAGAAGATGGGCATGGGCCACTGGTGCGACGGCCGCGCCAGCGTGGTGGTGGGCACCCATACCCATGTGCCCACGGGCGATGCGCAGATCCTGTCGAAGGGCACGGCCTATCTGAGCGACGCGGGCATGACCGGCGATTACGATTCGGTCATCGGCATGGAGAAGGCCGAGCCGATGCGGCGCTTCGTGACCGGCATGGTGAAGAGCCGCTTTACCCCGGCCGAGGGGCCGGCGACGGTGTCCGGCCTCTATGTCGAGACCGACGACCGCACCGGCAAGGCGACGCGGGTGGAGATGGTGCGCCACGGCGGGCGGCTGCAGCAGGCGGGCCCATCGCCGGTGGAGTGACCGCCTGTGGATTTGCTGGCGTCAGTGTGATCGGCGTTTTGGGGAATCCGCAGTGCGGCTCAGGAACCGGCCACGGCCTTCCTGACCATCGCCATGCGTTCCGCATTCGAGGGATGGGTGGAGAGGTATTCGTCGCCCGGGTCCGGCAGGCGCAGGAAGTAGAGCGCCCCGTGCAGCGGGTCGTAGCCGCCGCGCTGCGACAGCTGGGCGCCGAGGTAATCGGCCTCAAGCTCGAACTGCTTGGAAAAACGCCGGGCGCCCAGGGCGGCGCCGATCTCGGTGGCACGGGCGATATCGGCCTTTGACGCGCCCGAGAGCTCGGCCGCCTCGGCATAGATCCGGGCGCCGTCGTCGGCGTAATTCTGCTGTTGCGCGAGGTGGTTGCGGATGTGGTGCGAGGCCTCGTGGCTGAGCACCAGGGCAAGTTCGTCGGGATTGCGCATGTCGGCGATCAGCGAAATCGTGAATATCAGCACCGGCTGACCGTTGTCATCCACCGTCTGGAAGGCATTGGCGGGCTCACGCGGGCGGGTGTCGACCACGACCTGGTAGTCGCACTTGCGGTCCTTGCGGGTGCGGCGGCAGGCCTGTTCGATCACCGGCTCCATCCGGTCGACCACCTGGGCGAACTGTCGTGCGGCGGTGTCGGGATCGAGGCGGGGGCCGGGGCCCGCGCTGCTGTCGGTGGCACTGTCCGGGGCGCTCGGGGTCTCTGCGGGCAGGCCCGCACAGCCCGCCAGGGCCATCAGGCAGAGCGTTGCCGCCAGTTTCAGAACATTCATGCCCGGCCTCCGGTGTTGCGGCTTGCGCTACCGCTTTTGCGCCTCAGGTGCGCCTCAGGTTCCGGTCAGTGTAAGGCCTTGGCGCCGGTCTTGCAGTTGGAAAATGCGACCTTGCCGAATTCTTGCATTTCCCGTGAAGCATGAAACGGCTAGGTTTCCAGCCATGTTTACCATCGAACACGAATTCGACTGCACGATTGTCACCCTGGTGGATGACGGCCCGGCGCCGCTCCAGGAGGACGTGGTGATCAATGCCTTCGAGGAATGCATCACCGTCGAGCAATACGATGCCCGCACCGACGAGGTGCGCCGCATCACGCTGTCGATGGCCCAGCTGCGCGACCTGAGCGCGGCGCTGAACCTGCCCGAGGGCAGCTATACCCTGACCCCGTCCAGGCAGGACTGAGCTCACTCCACCCGGAAGACCTTGTCGCGCGCGGTCTGGCCGCGCACCAGCGTCAGGGCCGATTTCGGCACGCCGAGCGCCTTGGCCAGAAGCTTCTGGACGGCGGCATTGGCCTTGCCGTCCTCGGGCACCGTGGTGACGTAGACGCGCAGCATCTCCTCGCCCGGCTCGATGCGGTTGCGCGAGGCCTTTGGCGTGACGCGCAGGGCGATCTCGGTGCCGGGGACGGCCAGGTGGCTGAGATCGGGCAGTTTTTCGGCCATGGAGTCCTCGGGCAGTGGGCGGTGTTCTGCCGGGACGGGCTGCGGGGTTGCATGCCCGGCGTCGGCGCACCAGTCTGCCCGGGAGAAAACAGGCAGGAGAGGGCAAGTCAATGATCGCGGGCAAGACGGGGTTTTTCTGGGACGAGCGGTGTTTCTGGCATTCGGGTGGAAATTACGCCCTGACCATGCCGGTGGGCGGCCTGGTGCAGCCGCTGGCGGCGGGAGGCCTGCCGGAGAGCCCCGAGACCAAGCGGCGGCTGAAGAACCTGATGGATGTCACCGGCATTACCGCCGATCTGCACGTCTCGAGCGCGCCCGAAGCCAGCCGCGAGGACCTGCTGCGGGTGCATCCCGCCGCCTACCTCGATGATTTCAAGGCGATGAGCGACGCCGGCGGCGGCGAACTTGGCCTGCGCACGCCTTTCGGGCAGGGCGGCTACGAGATTGCCGCGCTCTCGGCCGGGCTGTCGGTGGCGGCGCTTGAGGCGGTGCTGACGGGCGCGGTGGGCAATGCCTATGCGCTGAGCCGGCCGCCGGGGCACCACTGCCTGCCCGACTGGCCCAACGGTTTTTGCCTGATGGCCAATATCGCCATTGCCATCGAGGCGGCGAAGGCGAAGGGCCTTGCGGGCCGCGTGGCGGTGATCGACTGGGACGTGCACCACGGCAATGGCACCGAGCATATCTTCTACGAGCGCGACGACGTGCTGACGATCTCGATCCACCAGGAGAAGAACTATCCGCTGGATACCGGGGATATCGCCGACCGGGGCCGTGGCGCGGGCGGGGGGTTCAACATGAACATCCCGCTGCCGCCGGGCGTGGGCCACGTGGGATACCTGGAAGTGATGGAGAAGATCGTGGTGCCGGCGCTGGAGCGGTATCAGCCGGATGCCATCGTGGTGGCCTGCGGTTTCGACGCGGGGATCTTTGATCCCATCGCGCGGATGCTCTGCACGGTCGAGACCTATGGCGAGATGACCGCGATGGTGAAGGAAGCCGCAGGGCGCCTGTGCGACGGCAAGCTGCTGATGGTGCACGAGGGCGGCTATTCCGAGGTCTACGTGCCCTTCTGCGGCCACCGGGTGATGGAGGTGCTCTCGGGCTCCGACAAGCGGGCCGAGGACCCGATGGCCAAGACCGTGGCGATCCGCCAGCCGAACGCGCGTTTCGATGCCTATATCAGCGGGGTGATCGACGAGATGGCGGAGGTGTTCGGGTAGGAGTTGCAACCCAGGGTTGCAATCCGACGTGGGCCGGTGCAGGTTGGAAAGACTGTTTTCCAATCGACGAACGGCCAATGCTACGGAAATTCCTGAAGAAACTCTTTAGCTGGGATCCACCGCCCCCGCGCAAGAGGCCCGTTCACGGGAGGCCCGTCCCGGTTCACCCGGTGCCGAAGAAGCAGGTCACCGAACCCGAAAAGCCGATCCGGCATCCGGCCCCGAAAGTTCTGAAGGGGAAGTGCTTTGTCATTGATGGCGATACGATCGTCATCAGCGGCACCCACATCCGGATCGCCGGGATCGATGCACCGGAGCTCGATCACCCCTGGGGCAAGAAATCGAAATACGCGATGATCGCCATGTGCAAGGGCAAGGTGGTGACCGCCGTCTGCAAGGACGAGGTGTCCTATGACCGGATCGTGGCGCAGTGCTATCTGCCGGACGGCACCGATCTGGCGGCAGCGCTGGTGGAGCAGGGGCTTGCGCTGGACTGGCCGAAGTATTCCGGCGGGGCCTACAGCCACCTCGAGCCCGCCGGGATCCGCAAGAAACTGTGGCGGGCCGCAGCCCGCCAGCAGGGGCGAATGAAGGTGGGTTAGGGCGCCCCCCTCACCCCAGGTACACCTTCAGCCGTTTCAGCGAATAGAGCGGCACCCAGGGGAAGAGCACGGGCACCTCGGTGATGTAGATGTGGTAGTCGGGGATGTTGCCGTAGCGCTCTTCCTGCTTCAGCTCCAGGCGACGGGCAGAGCCCAGCATGATCAGCCAGATGCAGACCAGGCCCACCAGAGCCAGCAGGAACGACAGCCAGCTGCCGTGCAGCAGCAGGGCGGCGAGGAAATTGCCGAACCAGAAGAGCATCTCGCCGAAGTAGTTCGGATAGCGGACGCGGGAATAGAGACCTTCGTGCACGAAATCGCCGGGGGCGGCGGATTTGGCGAGGGTCTTCTGCTGATCGGCCGTCATCTCGATGAAGAGGCCGAGGGCCATGACCACCAGGCCGAAGACCCCGAAGAGGCCCATGTCGCCCGAGGCGGCCGAGACCGCGCCGGGCCAGGCCATGGCGACGTAGAGCGCCGAGACGGAGAGCCAGATGGCGAATTTCACGCCCCCCTTGATGCGGGCGCTGCGGGCGCGCGAGGCCTGAAGCTCTGCCTGGTAGGAGGGGCGGCCCTCGCGCAGGATCAGGTGCGCCGAGAGGCGGATGCCATAGGCGCAGAGCAGGGCGAGCTGTATCCCCGCACCCCAGTGGAAACTGTCGTGGAACCAGAGTGCCGAGAGCAGGGCCAGCCCCGAGATCGAGAGGCCGTAGCCGATGGAGATGAACCAGTCGCTGCGCAGGAAGCCCAGGGCCGAGATCAGCAGGGCGAGGCCCCAGGCGACAAGAAGGAAGCTGAGGGGCAGGCCGAAGAGATGGGACATTGGGGGCTCCGTACGAGTGCGGAGCAAGCGTAGCAGGGCCGCGGGGCCGAGGGAAAGGGGCGCTTTTCGGCGTTTCGTCGCGGTGATGCCGCAGTGCGGCGGGAAAGCGCCTTGAAACCCGCGCGCCCATTGCCGACATGTGAAGCCGACAGGACCGGCCCGACGATACGGGCCCGAAAAGACCAGGGAGACACCATGCCCGAGAGAAACCAGGCGGCGCTCGATTTTCTGCAGGGCCGCCGGAGCCGCCCGGCCAAGACGCTGACCGCGCCGGGGCCGGACCACGAGGCGCTGATGCCGCTGCTGCAGGCCGCCGCGCGGACCCCCGATCACGGCAAGCTGGAACCCTGGCGGTTCATCGTGCTGGAAGGCGCGGCCTTTGCCCGGCTGGCCGGGATGGTGCAGGCCCGCGGCGAGGCGCTGGGCCTGGACGAGGGCGAGATCGCCAAGGGCCGGCAGCAATACGACCAGGGCGTGCTGGCCGTGGTGGTGGTGGAGAGCCCGGTGGAGAGCGCCAAGATCCCGGCCCTGGAACAGACCTATTCCGCCGGTGCGGTCTGCCTGGCGCTGCTGAATGCGGCGCTGGCGGCGGGCTGGGGGGCGAACTGGCTCTCTGGCTGGCCGGCCCATGACGCGGTCTTCCGGCAGGAGGCCCTGGGCCTGGCCCCGCAGGAGCGGGTGGCCGGCATCGTGCATATCGCCACCGAAACCCATGCGCCGTCCGAGCGGCCGCGCCCGGACCTGGAGGTAAAGACCACATGGATATCGGACTGATCGTCAGCTCCTTCCTCAAGGCGCTGGGGCAGTTTCACGACGCGCGGTTCCGCCGCGTGGTGATCATCGGCGTCAGCTGGGCCCTGGCGGCGCTGATCGCGCTGACCGCGCTGGTGGTCTGGGGCGCCGGGCACCTATGGGCCGACGGGGTGACGCTGCCCTGGATCGGCACGATCACCTGGGTCAACGACCTGCTGGGCGTCGGCGGTTTCCTGGGAATGATGGTGCTCTCGGTCTTCCTGATGGTGCCGATCGCCTCGGCGATCTCGGGGCTGTTCCTGGAAGACGTGGCCGAGGCGGTGGAGGACGAATATTACCCCGAGCTGGGACGGGCGCCGCGCATTCCCTTCCTGGAGGGGATCCTGGATGCCATCGGCTTCCTCGGCGTGATCATCATCGGCAACCTGATCGGGCTGATCTTCTACATCTTCCTGGCGCCGGTGGCGGCCTTCATCTTCTGGGCGCTGAACGGCTACCTGCTCGGCCGGGAATATTTCACCCTGGCGGCGATGCGCCGCGAGGGGCGCGAGGGCGCGACGCAGCTGCGCAAGAAACACGGGCTGACGGTCTTCGTGGGCGGTGTGCTGATGGCGGTGCCGCTGACGATCCCGATCGTCAACCTGCTGGTGCCGGTGCTCGGGGCGGCGACCTTCACCCATATCTACAACGGGCTGATGATGAAGCCGCAGGCGCGGTGACGAAAGAGGGCGGCCCCGGTGGCCGCCCTTTTCATGGGGACGCCGGTCTGCCTGCCGCTACTGCGGCTGCGGCCGCAGGCGGTGGAACATGTCGATGTCCTCGAGCGTGATCCAGCCGGACAGGATGACCGCGGCGATCACCACGAAGAGCAGGGTGCCGATCCCGGTGGTGATCAGCACCTTGGCCTTCAGGTGATGCACCTCGGGCGAGCCGGACTGGGTGCCCGGCGTGACCTCGCCCAGGTCCTGCTGGGTCTTCAGGCGCAGCGGCAGCACGATGAAGAAGGTCAGCCACCAGATCACCGCATAGAGGACGATGGCCGAGGTGATGCCCATCTCAGACCTGCTCCAGCTCGATCAGCGTGCCATTGAAATCCTTGGGGTGCAGGAAGAGCACCGGCTTGCCATGGGCGCCGATCTTCGGCTCTCCGGTGCCGAGCACCCGGGCGCCGGTGGATTGCAGGTGATCGCGGGCGGCCAGGATGTCGTCGACCTCGTAGCAGACATGGTGGATGCCGCCGGAGGGGTTCTTGTCGAGGAAGCCCTGGATCGGGCTGTTTTCGCCCAGCGGATAGAGCAGCTCGATCTTGGTATTGGGCAGCTCGATGAAGACGACCGTGACGCCGTGGTCGGGCTCGTCCTGCGGCGCGCCGACCTTGGCACCCAGGGCGGTCTCGTATTGCGCCGAGGCCGCGGCCAGGTCCGGCACGGCGATGGCAACGTGATTCAGGCGTCCGATCATTGGGTCCTCCGATTCCCTTCCTCTTCCCTCGGTTATCGCGCCCGGTTCCCCCCCGCGCAAGCCGCGCGAACGCCCGCAACGAGACGTAAACGCACCGATGGCCGCTTAACGTCTCGTTAGCCAAGGGGCCCTAGCTTCGATCCTGCAGACACCACCGAATCCCCCCTTGGACAGTCAGAAGGACATCCGATGGACCCGCTTGAAGCCATGATGGCCCCCACCGCCAGCCGCCCCATGCTGGGCATGACCGTTCTGGTCGTCGAAGATTCCCTCTTTGCCTCCGAGGCGTTGCGCCTGCTGTGCCTGCGCTCGGGCGCACGGATCCGCCGCGCGGATTGCCTGAAGTCGGCGCGACGCCACCTTCAGGTCTATCGTCCGACGGCCATCATCATCGACATGGGGCTGCCGGACGGATCCGGGCTGGAGCTGATCGAGCAGCTGTCGCGGGGCGTGCCCAAGGTGGGCGTGATCGTCGGCATGTCCGGCGACATCGGCATGGAGGAGGAGGCGCTGAGCGCCGGTGCGGATTGCTTCCTGTCGAAACCCCTCACCAGCTTGGGGGTGTTCCAGTCGACGATCCTGTCGCACATGCCGCCGGAATACCGCATTCCCGGCCCGCGGCCCGTCACTTCGGAGGATGTGGAACCGGACCAGGTGGCCTATCGCGACGACATGGCCCATGCGGCCGAGATGCTGCGCGAGATGCCCGATGATGCGGTGCTGAGCTATCTGACGCAATTCCTGCGCGGCGCGGCGAAATGCGCCGGCGACCGACCGATGCAGAAGGCCGTGGAACGGCTTGCCGCGGCCCGCGACGACGGCGCGGTGCCGGGGCCCGAGGTCTCGGCCCTGGCCGGACTGCTGCAGGAACGTATCGGCCAGCGCATGGCGATCTGAGCCGGCAGGGGCGCCTGCCAGGGCCCTGGGAAAGGCCCGGCGCGCTCTTTCATTTTCCCGAAATGCACGATGGCGCCTCGCGCGGAAGTCATCCCTCAGCACGCCGATGGGGCCTGCCCGCGGCAAGCGGCGGCTGGTCGCGGTGGGCGGCGGGACTGGCATCCCCGGGAAGACTGTCCTTCCCGGAAAAGGACGGAATGCTGGAAATGAAAAAGGTGCGCGCTCCGCGAGGAGACGCGCACCTTTTCGTAGGGGAGGCCGCGAGAGCGCGGGCCGCTTGCGGCCGCCGCCGCAGGGGAGCGCAGCAGCCGGGCCGTACCGTCGCGGGCCTGCCCCGGTGTCCGCCCGCCGGAAGCCGGCGGACCTGGGTCCGGATTAGGCGTTTTCGCTGACCGGGGCCGCGATCTTTGCGGTCACTTCGACCAGGCGCTTGGCCTGGTGGGCCACGGCGGCCTTGGAGGCGTCGCTGTATTCACCCTGGATGATGGAGGCACCGTAGGGGTTGCCGCCGGCCTCTGCGATCGAGGCGTCGGTGAAGCCCGGCGTCACCAGGATTGCACCCCAGTGCATGATCGAGGTGTAGAAGCTGAGCAGGGTGGATTCCATGCCGCCGTGACGGTTGCCGGCCGAGGTGGAGGCGGTCACGGTCTTGTTGGCCAGGCCGCCCTGGGCCCAGACACCGCCGAGGGTGTCGATGAAGGCGCGCATCTGCGAGGGGGCACCGCCGAAACGGGTGGGGAAGGAGAAGAAGTAGCCGTCTGCCCATGCCATGTCCTCGGGGGTGGCGACGGGGGTGTCGGCGGTCTTGTCCTGAACGGCCTTCCAGGGCGCCTGGGTGTCGATCACCTCTTGCGGGGCGGTCTCTGCCACTTTCAGCAGGCGCACTTCGGCGCCGGCTTCGCGGGCGGCCTTCGCGGCATCTTCGGCAACGGCCAGGTTGGTGCCGTAGGTGGAATAGTAGATGATTGCGATCTTGGGCGCGGTCATTCGATGATCTCCGTGCATGGGAATGGGTTGCAGTCAGGTTTGCTTGGCCCGAAAGCTATGCCTCTACGGGCCCTCTGGCGACTGGCGCAAACGCAAACCTTCTGTGCATTGCTGCACGGCAGCGTCAGCGGAAGGGCACGCCGTGCGCCCAAACGGTGAGCGAAATTCTCTCTCCGGTTGTAACCGGTGTGACCCGGTGCAGCGCAAAGGAGGGAAACAGCACCGCGGTGCCCTGTTTCAATGGTGCGCTGCGGGGAAAGGAATCGTACCAGACCTCGAGCGCGCCGCCCTGATAGGCCGCTTCGTCGGAGAGCTGGGCCACCAGGGTCAGCTTGCGCCGGGCAGCCAGGCGCCCCTCGCCGATGTCGGAATGCCAGCCGAAATGGCCCTCGCGCTCTGCGCCGTAGCGGGCGATCTGCGGGCTCTCGGAAAAATCCTGGAGGTCGAAGTCGAAGACCTCGCGGTTGGCGACCCGCACCAGGTCGATCAGGCGGTCCATCACCCAGTCGGTGCCCTCGACATCGTCGACCCAGACCAGGTCGGCGCGGCGCAGGTTGTGGTCGCGGGCCTGCCGGACAAGGCCGGCATCCTGCTTGGGCGCCTCGGCGGCGATCCGGCAGAGGGTCGCGCATTCGGCGGGGGTGAAGGCATCGGGAATGGTGTGGAAGGTGATCATCGGTGCAGTCGCAAGAGGAAAGACGGACGACCATATGCCCCGCGGCCCGGCGGCGCTGCGCGGTTTGCGACGCGGATGCGTCGTTTTCGGTGGGCGGTGGCCTGCCGTCAGGTCACGTCGAATCCGCAGCGGCAGAGCGCGCGCACCACCCGGTCGACCTTGACCGGGTTGCCGTCGATCCGGGGCAGGCCCGCCGCGACCTGGGCCGCGAGATAGCCGGTGGCCTTGAGCGGATAGCGGCGCTCGCCGAAGGTCAGGTAGCGGCTGCCGGGCATGCGGCGGCCGGTGCGCTCGCGCAGCCACTCCTCGCCATGGCGGTCGATCAGCCGGATGGCGGTGATCACCTGCGCCCGGGTCAGGTGGTCGAAGGCCTTTTGCAGCAGGTCCGGATGAAGCCGTTCGGGAGGGGTGTCTAGATCGCGCATGGGTAAAGGGGTGCCTAGCGTGGTTAATTTTGCGTTAATGCGCGCAGGTGCGGCAAAGCCCCTTCTGCGGTGCAGCGATGCGATTTATTATGTTTTTCATATATTTCTTTTGCCATATGCGATTTCGGCACAGGCGCCATTTCGCAGCCGCAAATGCCTCATTCCGGGGCGAAATGGCCATTGCGACATGCAGCGGGCAGAGAATGCGCGCGGTCACGGGGCCGCCGCGCCGCAAGGCGGGGCCTCGGGGCGCGGCAGGGATGCCGCGAAAGGACCGGGACCGGTGGCCTAGCCGTCGTCGCGCCAGCGGTTGGCGATGGGATAGCGCCGGTCGAGCCAGAAGGCGCGTTTCGTCAGCCGGGCGCCGGGCGCGGACTGGAAGCGCTTGTATTCGCTGATGTAGAGCAGCCGCTCGACCTGTTTCGCATCGGCGCGGGAATAGCCCGCGGCGACGCAATCGGCGATCGAGGCCTCCTGATCCACCAGCAGGTCGAGCAGGGCATCCAGCACCGGGTAATCGGGCAGCGAGTCGCTGTCCTTCTGGTCCGGGCGCAGCTCGGCCGAGGGCGGCTTGCTGATGATGCGCTCGGGCACCACCTCGGCCTCCGGCCCCATCATCCAGGGACGGTGGTTGGCATTGCGCCAGCGGCAGGTTTCGAACACCCGGGTCTTGTAGAGATCCTTGATCGGGTTGTAGCCGCCGGCCATGTCGCCGTAGATCGTGGCATAGCCCACGGCCACCTCGGACTTGTTGCCGGTGGTCAGCAGCATCTCTCCGAACTTGTTCGACATCGCCATGAGGAGCAGGCCGCGCAGGCGCGACTGGATGTTCTCCTCGGTCAGGTCGGCATCGCGGCCTGCAAAGAGCGGCGCGAGGGTGCGGGTGATGGCGTCGCGGCCCTCGGTGATGGGCACGTAATCATAGTGCACACCGAGCGCCTTTGCGGCGGCCTCGGCATCCTCCAGCGAGTGCTGCGAGGTGTACTCCGAAGGCAGCATGACGCAGCGCACGTTTTCGGGCCCCAGCGCATCGGTGGCGATGGCGGCGACGAGCGCGGAATCGATGCCGCCGGACATGCCCAGCAGCACCTTGCCGAAGCCGGTCTTGCGGCAATAGTCGCGCAGCGCCTCGACCATGACGCGGTAATCCTGTTCCCAGTCGTCGGGGATACGGGCCTTGGGCCCCTCGCTGATGCGCCAGCCTTCTGGCGTGCGGGTCAGGTCGACATGGGCGATCTCCTCGTCGAAGACCGGCATGTGGAAGGCCAGCGCCCCGCCGGGGTTCAGCCCGAAGGAACCGCCGTCGAAGACCTGGTCGTCCTGGCCGCCCACCATGTTCAGGTAGATCAGCGGCAGGTCGGTCTCGACCACGCGGGCGACCATGTGGTTGAAACGCACGTCCATCTTGCCGCGGTGATAGGGCGAGCCGTTGGGCACCAGCAGGAATTCCGCGCCGGTCTCGGCCAGGGTCTCGGCCACCTCGGGGTGCCAGGCATCCTCGCAGATCGGCATGCCGACGCGGGTATTGCCCACGGCGATCGGCCCGCCGAGGGGGCCGGTATCGTAGAGGCGCACCTCGTCGAAGACGTCGTTGTTGGGCAGGTTGTGCTTGAGCACCCGCGAGACGACGCGACCGCCGGTGCAGATGTGATAGGCGTTGTAGAGGCCGGTGCCCTCGACCCAGGGGCCACCGATGGCGAGCGTCGGGCCATCGGCACATTCCGTGGCCAGGGCCTCGATCGCGGCAATGGCGGCCTGGTGAAAGGCGGGCTTCTCGATCAGGTCCTGGGTCTGGTAGCCGGTGATGAACATCTCGGGCAGGGCCACCAGGTCGGCGCCGGCGTCGCGCCCGGCCTGCCAGGCGGCGCGCGCCTTGGCGGCATTGCCGGCGATGTCGCCGACGGTCGGGTTGTACTGGGCCAGCGTGATGCGGAAGCTGTCGGCCATGGGAGCCCTCATTTTCGCGTGATCTGTCACGGTATCCGTCTTGCCCCCGGGGGGCTTTCCGCCTGATTACCGGCATGGCGGCGCAGAGGAAAGGCGATTTGCCGAAAGGCGTTGTATCACCCAGCGCCGTCGCTTAGGTTTTTGCCAATCCGCGAGCTAGGACCGATCCCAGCCAGGGATGGCGGGTTCAGGGAGAGACGATGGCATACAGGCTGAAGACCCTCATCGCCGCCGGCGCCGCCGGCCTTGTGATGGCCGCTGCGCCCGGTTTCGCGCAGGACAGCAATGTTCAGACAAAGCAGTACGACGACGGTGGCGTCTACGAGGGCACGTTCAAGAACGGGCTGCAGGACGGTATCGGCACCTACCGGCTGCCCAATGGCTATGAATATTCCGGCCAGTGGGTGCAGGGCGAGATCCGCGGCCAGGGCCGCGCGCGCTTCCCCAACGGCTCGGTCTATGACGGCGAGTTTGCCAAGGGCAAGCCCGAGGGCACCGGTCGAATCGTCTTCTCGGACGGTGGCACCTACGAGGGCGAGTGGGTCGACGGCAAGATCACCGGCGAAGGGATCGCCGAATATGCCAACGGCGTGCGCTACGAGGGCAGCTTCCGCAACGCGCTGCACGACGGCAAGGGCCGGATGGAGAACCCCGACGGCTATGTCTACGAGGGCGACTGGGTCAATGGCGTCAAGGAGGGCAAGGGCAAGATCACCTATCCCGACGGCGCCACCTATGAAGGCGATATCGTCAACGGCGTGCGCGACGGCCAGGGCACGCTGATCATGGCCGACGGGCTGTCCTATACCGGCGCCTGGAAGGACGGGCAGATCAGCGGCGAGGGCAAGCTGACCCAGCCCAACGGCGACATCTACGAAGGCACGCTTGTCGACGGCAAGCGCCAGGGGCAGGGCCGCGTGACCTATGCCAACGGCGACATCTACGAGGGCAGCTTCGTCGATGACCGCCGCGAGGGGCCGGGCACCTTTACCGGCGCCGACGGCTATCGCTACGAGGGCACCTGGGTTGCCGACAAGATTTCCGGCGATGGCTCCGTGACGTTCCCCGACGGCTCTGTCTATGTCGGCCAGTTCAAGGACGACCTGGCCAATGGCAAGGGCAAGATCACCTATCCCGATGGTGCGACCTACGAGGGCGACTGGGTGAACGGGGTGATCGACGGCGAGGGCGTGGCCACCTTCCCCTCGGGCGTGCGCTACGAGGGCGGTTTCAAGAACGCCAGGAACAACGGCTACGGCGTGATGACCCATGCCGACGGCTATCGCTACGAGGGCAACTGGGTCGATGGCCAGCGCCAGGGCAAGGGCAAGGCGACCTTCCCGGGCGGCATGGTCTACGAGGGCGATTTCGTCGACGGCAAACGCGACGGCATCGGCACGATCACCATGGCCGACGGCTTCTCCTACGAGGGAGAGTGGAAGGACGGCGAGATGACCGGCCGGGGCCGCGCGACCTATGTCAACGGCGACGTTTACGAGGGCATGTTCGACCAGGGCCGCCGCCAGGGCGAGGGCACGCTGACCTATGCCTCGGGCGAGGTGCTGACCGGCATTTGGGTCGATGGCGCGCTGGAGCAGGACGAGACCCCGCAGGCCACCCCGAACGAAGGTGACCCGGTACCGGAAACCGCCCCCGAGGAGCCTTCTCCGGAGGAAACGCCGGACGAGGCGCCAGCCGAGTGACAAGATTTTCAGGGCCCTGCCGCAAAGGCAGGGCCCTTTTCACGTCTGAAGAGAAGATGAAGGACACGAAGACATGACTGCCCCGATCACCACACAGACGCTGACGTACCGGGCCGGCGATGCCGAATGCATCGGCTACCTGGCCTGCCCCGGCACGCCCGGGCCGCATCCCGGCGTGCTGGTCACCCCCGCCTTCTCGGGCCTGTCAGACCTCGAGCGCGGCTTTGCTGAGCGGCTGGCCGAGATGGGCTATGCCGCGCTGGGCGTCGATTACTATGGCGGCGGCACCCGCGCCACGACGCGCGAGGAGGCGGGCGCACTGATGCAGGCGCTGAACGGCGACCGGGTGCTGCTGGCCGCGCGCATGGAGGGGGCGCTGGCAGCGCTCAAGGCGCAATGCGGCGTCGACGCGACGCGCACCGCGGCCATCGGCTTCTGCTTCGGCGGCAAGGCGGTGCTGGACCTGGCGCGGGCAGGCGCCGATTTTCGCGCCGGGGCGAGCTTTCACGGCATCTTCGATGCACCGCCCGCGGGATCGCAGCAGATGAAGGCGGCGCTGCTGGTGCTGCATGGCTGGGACGATCCGCTTGCCCCTCCCGAGGCCGTCACGGCCCTGGCGGCCGAGCTGACGGCGCATTGCCCCGACTGGCAGATCCAGGCCTTCGGGCACACCGGCCATGCCTTTACCAACCCGGGTGCCAATGCCCCCGGCATGGGCTACTCCGAGCAGGCCAGCACCCGCGCCTGGCAGGCGCTCTACCGGTTCCTGGAAGAGAAGCTGGCCTGAGGGGCGCGCTCTGTTCGGGAGCCCCGTTCCGGTATCCGGTGCAGAATGAAAAACCGCCCCGAAGCGAGCTTCGGGGCGGTTTGTGTTTTTGCCGATCGCCCTGCGATCAGAGCTGTTCCATGACCTCGTCGGCGGCCTCGAAATTGGCCGTGACGCGCTGGACGTCGTCGTCGTCCTCTAGCGCATCGATCAGCTTCATCAGCTTCTGCATGCCTTCCAGGTCCATCTCGGTGGTGGTGGTCGGCTTCCAGATCAGCTTGGTCGAGTCACTTTCGCCCAGCTCGGCTTCCAGCGCGGTGGCAACCTCGTTGAGGTCGGTATCCGCGCAGTAGATCACGTGGCCGTCCTCGGAGCTTTCCACGTCCTCGGCGCCGGCCTCGATCGCGGCCATCATCACCGTGTCCGCATCGCCGACGGAGGCGGGGTAGGTCACCTCGCCCTTGCGTTCGAACATGAAGCCAACCGAGCCGGTTTCGCCCAGGTTGCCGCCGTTCTTGGAGAAGGTCGAGCGCACGTTGGAGGCGGTCCGGTTCAGGTTGTCGGTCATCGCCTCGACGATGATCGCCACGCCGTTCGGGCCATAGCCCTCATAGCGGATTTCCTTGTAGTCGTCGCCTTCGCCCGCCTGCGATTTCTTGATCGCGCGGTCGATCACGTCCTTGGGGACGGAGTTCGACTTGGCTTCCTTCACCGCCAGCCGCAGCCGGGGGTTCTTGTCGGGATCGGGGTCGCCCATCTTGGCGGCGACGGTGATCTCCTTGGAGAGTTTCGAAAACAGCTTGGACCGCGCGGCGTCCTGACGACCCTTGCGGTGCTGAATGTTTGCCCATTTAGAGTGGCCGGCCATCGGTGCCTCCATGCTCCTGAATTCCTGCGTCGCGTCTCTATATTGCAGGCCCCCCATGGGCTGCAAGGCGTCTTGCGGGCGCTTGACCCCCGTGGGGGGCGAAAAACCGGGGGTTTTGGCCCTTTTCCGGCGGGGTGGCCGCCCGGACCCGCCCCGGCCGGAGGCAAATTCGCGCCGGGGCGCATGAATTTCCTGTGCCGAGTGGCAGGGCGCGCGCTAGATCTTGAGGATGACCAGTGACCAGATGATCCTCTTCGCCCTCTTCTTTGCCGTCTTCGTCCTGCTGATCTGGGGGCGCTGGCGCTATGACCTCGTGGCCTTTGCGGCGCTGATGGCGGGGGTGGCGCTCGGCGTGGTGCCCTACGAGGACGCCTTTGCCGGCTTCGGGCACGAGGCCACGCTGGTGGTGGCGCTGGTGCTGATCATCTCGGCCGGGCTGGTGCGCTCGGGGGCGGTCTACATGATCACCCGCACGCTGGTCGACAGCGGCCGCAGGCTGGGCCTGCACATCGCGCTGATGGGGGGCATCGGGGGCGTGCTCTCTGCCTTCATGAACAATGTCGCGGCGCTCGCGCTGCTGATGCCGGTGGACATCCAGACGGCCAAGAAGGCCGGCCGCGCGCCGGGCCTGTCGCTGATGCCGCTCAGCTTTGCCACCATCCTGGGCGGCATGGCCACGCTGATCGGCACGCCGCCCAACATCATCATCGCCACCATCCGGGCCGAGAACCTGGGCGAGCCCTTCTCGATGTTCGATTTCGCCCCGGTGGGCGGGCTGACGGCGCTGGTGGGCCTGGTCTTCGTGGCCTTCATCGGCTGGCGCCTGATCCCCAAGCCGGAAACCGCCAGCCTGAGCGACAAGGAAATCGCGCAATACGTGGCCGAACTGACGGTACCCGAGGACAGCAAGCAGATCGGCAAGCGGGTCTTCGAGCTGAGCGAGGCGGCAGAGAAGACCGACGTGGCGATCCTGGGCCTGATCCGCGACGGCAAGCGCCTCTATGGCCGGGCGCGCAACACCCGCATCCAGGCCGGCGATGCGCTGGTGCTCGAGGCGGTGCCCGAGGCGCTGGACGAGTTCCGCGCCGCGCTGAACCTGGGCCTGGCCGAGAAGGCGCGCGAGGAGGCCCTGCGCGCGGATGGCGAGGGGCTCGACATCCTCGAGGTGGTGGTGCCCACCGATGCGATGATCTCCGGCAAGACGGCGATGTCCGTGGGCCTGTCCTGGCGCCACCGGGCGGTGCTGCTGGGCATCTCGCGGCAGGGCAAGCGCATCACCCAGGAGGTCCGCAAGACCCAGATCCGCCCCGGCGACCTGCTTCTGCTGCTGGTGCCCAAGGACCAGGGCGCCGAGATCTCGGAGTGGCTGGGCACGATGACCCTGGCCGACCGCGGCCTGGCCGTGACCGAATACACCAAGATGACCGGTGCCATCGGCATCTTTGCCGCCGCCATCGCCGCCGCCAGCTTCGGCCTCGTGCACCTGCCCATTGCCCTGGGCTTCGTGGTGATCGCCTACCTCCTGCTGCGCATCGTGCCGGTGCAGGAGGTCTATGATCACGTGGAATGGCCCGTGGTGGTGCTGCTCGGCTCGATGATCCCGCTCGGCACCGCGCTGGAAACCTCCGGCGGCACCGAGCTGATCGCCAACGGCCTTGTCTCGCTCACCACCGGCTGGCCCGCCTGGGCGATCCTGACGGCGCTGATGGTGGTCACGATGACGCTGTCGGACGTGCTGAACAACACCGCCACCGCCATCGTCGCCGCGCCCATCGGCATCTCCATGGCGGCCTCGCTCGGGGTCTCGCCCGATCCCTTCCTGATGGCGGTCGCCGTGGCGGCCAGCTCGGCCTTTCTCACCCCCATCGGGCACAAGAACAACACGCTGATCCTCGGCCCCGGCGGCTATCGCTTTGGCGATTACTGGCGCATGGGCCTGCCGCTGGAGATCCTCGTGGTGGTGGTCTCGATCCCGCTGATCCTGTTGTTCTGGCCGCTCTGACGCGAAGATACGGTCAAATTCACCGATTTGATCAGGATCAAAGTGCGACTCGATTCGACTCTCTAGACATGGTCCCACGCCGCCCGTTCAGGGCGCGACAGGCTGAAGTTCGAAGGGAGGTCCATATGAAACCGCTCGGAGATGCGACCGAACACTACTGGCTGGTGCAACGCATGGCCAAGGTGCTGGACCGCGATCTGCCTGCCGCGATGAGTGACGGACGGCTTGAAACGGAAGAATGGGCGGCCATGGTCGAGCGCTGCCGCGGATGCCAGGTGACATGCGCCTGCCGCGACTGGCTGGACCGCGCCGAGATCGAGGGCGAGGCCCGCGCCAAGGCGATCCGGGGCTGTGAAAACGCCCTGGTGTTCGACCGGATCTGACGGATCCGGCGAGAGAAACAGACAAGGGCCCACGGGCCCGGCAATGAAACTCAGGTACGGGAGTGATCAGAGATGGGATTTTTCACGAAACTCGACCAGCACGCCGACCTGATGGGTGGCATGGCAGACCGCGTCGGCGTCGACCTGGCGGACTACATGAGCAACCACCCCTACGAGGCTGGCAGCTATCGCTCGGCCCTGTTCAGCTGCACCGCCTGTGAAAAGGGCGAGCAATGCAGGATGTGGCAGGAGACCCACGATCATGCTGCCAAGGCGCCCGGCTATTGCCGGAACGCCGACTGGTTCAGGACCCTGGCCGCCGAGTAAGGCCCGGGATCCGAAGGGACCGCCGCTTGGTCCCGGCATCGTCAGGTATCGTCCAGGGGAGCGGATCGATACCAAGGCAGTGATGATGTGTGGCGACGCGGCGTATCTTGCCGGCGCGGAGGGTTTTACCCCCGCGCCGGTTTTTCCTTGTCCGGTGCGAAGAGGCGGCGGCGGCCTGCAGGCCCGCGCGCCAGCCTGTCCGGGTCAGGCCGGTTCAGCCGGTGATCCGGCCCCAGAGGTCGTATTCGCTGGCCTCGTCCACCTCGACGGTGACGATGTCGCCGGGCTTCAGATGTTCGAAATTCTCGTCGATGAAGAGGTTGCCGTCGATCTCGGGCGCATCGGCCCAGGTGCGGCAGGTGGCGGCCTCGTCATCGACCTCGTCGACGATCACCTGCAGTGTCTTGCCGACCTTGGCCGCCAGCTTGGCCTCGGAAATCGCCTGGGCCTTCTCCATGAAACGGTCCCAGCGCTCCTGCTTGACCTCGTCGGGCACGTGGTCGGGCAGGTCGTTCGACCGCGCTCCGGCGACGTTCTCGTACTGGAAGCAGCCGACCCGGTCGAGCTGCGCCTCGTCGAGCCAGTCGAGCAGGTAGTCGAACTCGGCCTCGGTCTCGCCCGGATAGCCCACGATGAAGGTCGAGCGCAGGGTGATGTCGGGGCAGTCGGCGCGCCAGGCGGCGATCTCGTCGAGCGTCTTCGCGCTGGCCGCGGGCCGGGCCATGCGCTTCAGCACGTCGGGGTGGCCATGCTGGAAGGGGATGTCGAGGTAGGGCAGGATGCCGTTCGACGGATCCGCCATCAGCGGGATCAGTTGCCGGACATGGGGGTAGGGATAGACGTAGTGCAGCCGCACCCAGGCGCCCAGGCTGCCCAGATCACGCGCAAGGTCGGTGATATGGGCGCGGTGGCCGCGCTCCTCGGCGTGCTTGATGTCCACGCCATAGGCCGAGGTGTCCTGGCTGATCACCAGCAGCTCCTTCACGCCCGCATCAACCAGGCGCTCGGCCTCGCGCACCACCGCATGGGCCGGACGCGACACCAGCCGCCCGCGCATGTCGGGGATGATGCAGAACTTGCACTTGTGATTGCAGCCCTCGGAAATCTTCAGATAGCTGTAGTGCCGGGGTGTCAGGCTGACGCCCGAGGCCGGCAGCAGGTCGACGAAGGGGTCGGGGGCCGGGGGCACGGCCTTGTGCACAGCATCGAGGACCTGCTCGTACTGATGCGGCCCGGTGACGGCCAGCACCTTGGGGTGGGTGCCGGTGATGTACTCGGGCTCGGCGCCCAGGCAGCCGGTCACGATCACCCGGCCATTCTCGGCCAGGGCCTCGCCGATGGCCTCCAGGCTCTCGGCCTTGGCGCTGTCGAGGAACCCGCAGGTGTTCACGATCACCGCATCCGCGCCCTCGTAGCCCGGGCTGATGGCATAGCCCTCGGCGCGCAGGCGGGTCAGGATCCGCTCGCTGTCGACAAGGGCCTTGGGGCAACCGAGGCTGACCATGCCGAGCGACGGCTGACCCTCACGGGCGGGCGCATCCCCCAGCCGGGCGGCGGGGGCGAGATCGGGGCGGAGGTTTGGCGGGTTCTGCGACATGGCGGGGCCTATACAGCAAGTCCTGGCTCAGGGGAAACGGGATGATGGCCGGGCCTTGCCCGTCCAGCCTCCGGCGGGGATATTTATGGCCAGATGATGGAGCATCCCGGCTCCCCTGTCATCTGGCCGGAAATATCCCGGGGATGAATTGCGCCCGCAGGGGGCAAGAAGGGGCAGCGCCCCTTTGGCCCGGAAAGCAAAATGCGCCCCGGTCGGGACGCATTCGCTGTCAGGGGAGGGAGGCGGCTCAGCGCTTGCGGTCGCGGCGCGAGGACATCGGTTGGAAGGCCACGCCCACATGGGCCTCGCAATAGGGCTTGCCCGCCTGCACCGGCAGGCCGCAGAACCAGAAGTCCTCGGTGGCCGGGTCGCCCACGGGCCATTTGCAGGTGCGCTCGGTCAGCTCCATCAGCGTCAGGCGCTTGGCCTTCTTCTCGATCTCGCTGACCTTGGCCAGGGCCTCGGGGCTGATCTCGTTGGCCGAGGGCTGTGGCGGCAGCGGCTGGCCGGCGGGAATGATCGCCTTGCGCGCCGGAGAGGGCGAGGGCGCGGCAGAGGCCGCGGGCGCCGGCTGCGGTGCGGGCTTCGGCTCTTCGGTCTTGGCCTCGGGCGCCTCGCGCTTGGGCGCCGCGGGCTTGGCCTTGGCCTCGGGCTTGGCGGCGGGCTGGGCGGCCGGGGCGCTGCCGCCGCCGCCGGAGCGGTTCGACAGGCCGAGACGATGCACCTTGCCGATCACCGCGTTGCGGGTGACACCGCCCAGCTCCTTGGCGATCTGGCTGGCCGACTGGCCTTCACTCCACATCTTCTTCAGAAGCTCAACGCGTTCATCGGTCCAGGACATACGGGCCCTCCAGGGTTCTCGGCGACCGCGGGGGCGGTCATGAATGATGTTCCAACGGCAACGGGGGCCGCATCGTGGATGCCGCCCGGATCGTCGTCAGATCCCCTATTTTAATCACCCCTGCGGCGGATACAAGGTGACTCCGGCCGTGGGTGCGGAAAACTGGGCCAGGTGTCACCGCAGCCCCATCTCGCCCAGCCAGTCCCTGCCGGCCCGGGTGACGGCCTCGCGCACTGCCCGGCCGATCGCCTCGCCCGGGGCGGTGTGCAGCCCGGCATAAGGCAGGGGGGCGGTGCCCCTTGGCGCGGCAAGGCACAGGCAGTCGGTGCCGGTGCCCGTGGCCTGGCCGCTGGGCAGGCTCACCTGCAGGTCCATCACCGCGGCGGTGCGGGCCTCGGCGGCGATGCTCAGCGCCTCGATCAGCGCCGGCTGCGTCAGCGGATGCGACAAACGCACCGCGATGTTGATGGTGCCCCAGTGGTTGCGGGCATCGCCGGCAAGCCGCGTGCCCACGGCCTCGGCGTTCGACAGCCCCACGGTGGCCAGCACCTCGGCCGTCACGCCCTCGGCCCCGGCCGTTTCGGTGACGTACTGGCCGACATCGCGCGAGGTCAGCATGGTGACCGCATCGCCGGCATCCCGGGCGGCGAGCGCGCCTGAGAGCCAGTCGCTCACGTCGAAATCGGCTGTCAGGTCTTCGTCGCGCACAGCGCGCCAGAGGATCCGCCGGGCGGTGACGAAACCGGGGCGGTGCACGGCCCAGGAGAGCACGTCATGATCGCCGCCCAGGTCCGCCTCCAGCCAGGGCGCATCGAGCGTGACGCGCATCAGAGCCGCCCCACCGGCTGCACGATCAGCCCGTCCGGCCCCTCGGCCATG
Organism: Pseudooceanicola sp. DL12; assembly: GCF_056270665.1. Lineage (NCBI taxonomy): Bacteria > Pseudomonadati > Pseudomonadota > Alphaproteobacteria > Rhodobacterales > Paracoccaceae > Pseudooceanicola > Pseudooceanicola sp. DL12. The sequence continues at coordinate 3,612,787 of NZ_CM149884.1, read as the reverse complement.
TGCAGGCGGATGCCGAAGGCGCGGGAGAGTTCCGGGGCGCGGAGCACATCCTGCGGGGCACCGTCGAGGCGCAGCTGCCCGCCCTCCAGCAGCACAAGCCGGGTGCAATGCTGCGCGGCCAGCCCGAGGTCGTGCATGGTGACCAGCACCGCTCCGCCCGCGCGCGCATGGGCGGCAAAGGTCTCCATCGCCACGATCTGCGCCTCAGGGTCGAGGCCTGCCGCGGGCTCGTCGGCCACGATCAGCGGGGTTTCCTGCGCCAGCACGCGGGCCAGCATCACCCGCGCCTGTTCCCCGCCCGACAGGCTGGTGACCGCGCGGTGGCGAAAGCTCTCGAGCCCCATCTGCGCGATGGCGGCATTCACCGCCTGCCGGTCGGCCGTGGCGCCGGCGCCGGGATGGGCGTTGCGCGCCAGCGCCACCACGTCCTCCACCGGCAGGGGCCAGGCGACCTCGCGCGTCTGGGGCAGGTAGGCGGCGGCCCTTGCCCGGGCAGCAGCGCCGAGCGCGTCGAGCGAGGAGCGGCCGGAATGCGCCTGCAGGCCGAGGGCCGCGCGCATCAGGGTGGTCTTGCCGGCGCCGTTCGGCCCGATCAGCCCGACGACCTCGCCGGGGGTGATCTTCAGGTCGATGCGGTCGAGCACCGCCTTGCCGCCACGGGTCACGCCGAGGGAGGTTAGCTCCAGCATCACAGGGCCCTCGCGCGGGATTTCAGGATCAGGGCGAGGAAGAAGGGCGCGCCCACCAGCGCCGTCAGCACCCCGAGCTTCAGGTCGCGGTCGGGCGCGATCAGGCGCACGGCGATATCGGCGGCAAGGACCATGGCCGCGCCGCCGAGGGCCGAGGCCACCAGCAGCCGCGAGGGCCGCCCCCCCACCAGGGGCCGGAGCAGGTGCGGCACCACGAGGCCGACGAAGCCGATGGTGCCGGCCACCGCCGTGGCGGCCCCCACCATCATCGCCGTGCCGCAGACCAGCGCCAGCCGCAGCGGCGCCAGGCGGATGCCCATGGTGGCCGCCGCATCCTCGCCGAGGCTGAGCGCATCGAGACCGCGCCCCTGAGCCAGGATCAGCGCGCCGCCCAGTGCGATGAAGGGCAGGGCGATCCAGACATCGGTCATCGAGCGGTCGGCGAGCGAGCCCATCATCCAGAAGACGATCTCGCTGGCGGCAAAGGGATTGGGAGAGAGGTTCAGCACCAGCGCCGTGCCCGCGCCCGCGAGCGCCGAAATGGCGATGCCGGCAAGGATCAGCGTTACCGAATTGCCGCCCGGCCCCGCCAGCGCCAGCAGCGCCAGCACCGACAGGAAGGCCATGGCCAGCGCCGCCAGCGGCAGCGCCAGGGCAAAGGCCGCCGCCGCGCCCGTCTGCAGCGCGATCACCGCGCCGAGCGCCGCCGAGGCCGAGGTGCCGATCAGCCCCGGCTCGGCCAGCGGGTTGCGCAGCAGCCCCTGAAGGCCCGCGCCGCCGAGGCCGAGCGCCGCGCCCACCAGCACGCCCAGCAGGGCACGCGGCAGGCGGATCTCGCGCATCACCAGCGTCGCGGCATGGCCCTCGCCCGCCAGCAGCGCGCGCAGGCTGTCGCCGAGGCCGATGGCCGCAGGCCCGACCATCAGAGAGATGACGAAGAGCACCGCCACCAGCAGTGCCAGCGCGGCCAGCACCATGGGATAGCGCCGGGGCGCCATCGGCAGGCGGTGCGGGGTGTCTGCAGCGGTGGTCATGGCGTCATCCCGTCGCGCAGATCGCGCAGTTTTTCAACGGCTTTCAGCACCTGCGGTGTGCCACAGACCCAGTCGCTGTCGGCCAGCGGCGCGGCGGGGCGCTCGGAGAGCATGGCCTTCAGTGCCGGATGGCTCAGGATCTCCTCGCTGCGGGAATGGCCCGGATAGGCGCCGCCGCGGATCACCGCATCGGGCTCTGCCATGACGAGGCTCTCCAGCGGCATGACGCCGCTCGTCTCGTTGATGTTGTCAAAGCCCGCGGCCTGCAGGATCTGCCCGGCCAGCGAATGATCGCCAGAGGAATAGCCGTTGGCATAGTAGAGCGCGGCGCTGGGCCGGGTGGCCAGTTCCTCCTGCAGGGCGGCAAGCCGTGCCTCGAAATCCGCGGCCATGGTCTCTGCCTCGGCCTCGCGCCCGAGCGCTTCGCCCATGGCGCGCAGGTTGGCGCTGACATCGGCCATGGAACTGGCGGGGGCAAAGGTGATCACCGGGATGCCCAGCCGCTTCAGCAGCTCGACCGAGGCGCGGCGGGTATAGGTGCCGGCCAGCACGAGGTCGGGCTTCATCAGAAAGATTTCCTCGGCCTGGCCATAGTTTATCGGATAGTGCCTCGCCTCCTCGACCATCGCCGAGGTGCGCGGATCGAGCGCGATGTCGGAGACCGAGATCAGCTGCCCCGGCGCGGCCAGCATCATGGCGAGCTGATCGGTGCAGAGGTTCATCGACACCACCCGGCGGGGGGCAGCGGGCGCGGCGGGGGCATCGGCGGCCGCACTGAGGGGGGGGCCGAACAGTCCTCCGAACAGCCCCCCGATCAGCCCCGCGATCAGCGCGGGCGCCCCCATGCCCCGCAGGCTCACCACTGGGCGGCCAGCCCCACATAGGCGGTGCGGCCGCGCGCGGCATAGCCCCAGACGTCGTAGTAATCCTCGTCAAAGAGGTTCACCACGCGCGCGTTCAGCGTCACCACCTCGCTCAGCCGGTATTGCGCCGCCACGTTCACCACCGTGTAATCGGGCAGTTTCACCGTCTCGTAGGCGCCCCAGTACTGGGCGTCGTAATTGCCGGCCACGTGGCGGATGCTGGTGCTGAGCGTGGCGCGCCCGCCAAGGATCTCCTGTGCCACGTCGAGACCGAATTCGTGCTCGGGACGGCGCACCTCGACGGCGCCGTCGGGGCCCTCGGCATCGGTGTAGGTATAGGCCAGCTTCACCGTCAGCCCGTCCAGCGGCTTAACCGTGCCCGAGAGCTCGAGGCCCTGGCGCGGGCTGTCGCCCTCGACGTTCTCGTACATCGCCCGGCCATCGCCGGCGGCGCCGCTGACATAGGTGATCTCGTCGCTCAGCGTCTCGTTGAAATAGGTCAGGTCGACCACGCCGTTCAGCGCCGGGATCTGCGCCTCGATCCCGAGGTCCCAGCCGCGGTTGATCTCGGGGCTCAGGTCGGGGTTGCCCACGGTCCAGCTGTCATTCGCATAGAGCTCGTAGAACGAGGGGTTCACCACCGCCTTGCCGCCCGAGGCATGCAGCCGCAGCCCGCCCGAGAGCTGGTAGCTCGCGCCGATGTTCCAGCTGGTGTCATCGGCAAAGGCATTGTTCACGTCGTGCCGCACCCCGGCCTGCAGCTCCAGCCCCTCCATCAGCTCGCCCCGGTATTCCGCGGCATAGGAGGTGGTGCGCCGGGTCTCGCCCTCGGCGGTCGAGGAGGTATCCTCGCGGCCCTCCACCATCACGGTCAGCGACTGCGCGGCGTATTCCAGCGGCTGGCCGTCGAGCGAGATGCCCATGCGGTACTTCAGCCGGTCGGTCTCGCCGCGGGTGCGGTCGCTGTTGTAGGGCGTGCTCTCGATCACGCTGCCCTGGTATTCCAGGTGCTGCGTCACCCGTCCGTCGAGCATCTCGTAATCCGCCCAGAGCGCGCCGGTGGTCTCGGTCTGATCGGTATGGGGCGCGGTGTCGTCCACCACGTAGCTCGCCGCATCGGTCGCGGAATAGCTCTCGCTGTCCCAGTCGTAGTGGCTCTCGACCCGGCGCAGCGTGGCCCCGAACGAAAGGTCCGCCGTGGCCTGCCAGTCGCCCTTGAGGGTAAAGCCCTTGCGGCGGATCGCATCCTTTTCGCCTCCGCTGCCAGAGACGTCATAGCCGTGGTCGTTGCTGTCAAAGAGCGTCAGGGCCAGCCCGCCGTTCTCGGTCCGCTGGCTGACGTTGGCGCTGGCGCTGGTGCCGTCGCCGATCTCCACCGCGCCGCCGTAGTGCAGGCCGGGTTTCGCCTCGCGGGTGATGATGTTGATCACCCCGGTCGAGGCGTTCGAGCCGTAGAAGGCCGATTGCGGCCCGCGCAGCACCTCGATGCGCTCGATGTCGGCGGTGTTCAGCCCGGTCAGCACGTATTCGCCCGACCCGCCCTCGGCCTGCACCCCGTCGATCAGGATCAGCGTGTGGCTGGCCTCGCCGCCGCGGATGCGCACCTGGGTATTGGCGGCGCCGGCCGAGCTGACGGAAACGCCGGGCAGGGCGCGCAGGGCCTCCTGAACCGTGGTGATGCCGCGCTCCTCGATCTCCTCTGCCGTCACCACGCTCACCGCGCGGCCATAGGCGCTGGCCGCGAGCGGCGTCAGACCGGCCGAGATGATGATCGGGTCGAGGGTGATGATCTCGCTCTCTTCGGCCCGCAGGGCAGGAGCGGTGATCATCGACAGGCCAAGGGCCGTGGCCGAAGCGCTGGCCAGGAGCGAAGTTTTGCGTGTCATGTCGTGCCTTTCCGGAGCTGTCCGGTCGGTCGGGCCATGGGGCCCGGGATCAGGGAATGCGGGAAAGGCTGGGGGCGCTTTCCGCAGGGGGTGAATGTCACCGCTGCGGAGGCTCCGCTTCCCGGGCACGCCCCGCGCCGGAAATGGGTGATCGCCCTGGCAGGTCTCCTGGCTCGCGGGTCGGGGCTCGGGCCTGCCTTCCCGGCCCTCTCGGGGCCAGTGGCGCATCGGCCGTCGCTCGCCGCTTACAGTTGCGGGGGCAGCCGCGGCATGGGCCGGAAATGGCCGTACCGCGTTCCCTTTTCATCCGGAGAGGCTCCGGAACCAAAGCGCGGCCCTTGTGCCGCAGGGCCGGGGGCCGAGTCAATTGCCGACGCGGCGGCCGGCCCTGCGGCCCGGTTCGCGATCGCCGCTTGATCCGGCCCGCCGCAACCGGCACTCTGGCCCGGTCAGGTGCCGCCGGGGCGATCCGGTGGAGAATCGGGAAGCCGGTGCAAATCCGGCGCGGGCCCGCCGCTGTAAGGGGGACCGGACGGACAGATGTCACTGGGCCATGGCCCGGGAAGACGTCCCGACGGGGTGATCCCAAGCCAGAAGACCGGCCTGATGACATCCGTTGCGCGGCTGGACCCCGCGCATCATTGTCCGATGCGGAGGCCATGCATGCCCCTTTCCTCTCTCGCGCCCGCGGGCGCGCCCTTTTCCGATGCCGAAACCGAAGGCCGCGATCCCGCTCGGCAAGGGCCGACACCGGCGCGGCAGTTCTCCGATCCCGAGCGGCAGGCGCTCTACGACATCATCGGCGCGCGCCGCGACGTGCGCAACGAGTTCACCGATGATCCCATCGACCCGGCCGTGCTGCGCCGGGTGCTGCAGGCCGCCCATGCAGCGCCCTCGGTGGGCTTCATGCAGCCCTGGAACTTCATCCTGATCCGCGATGCCGCCCGGCGGCGCGCCGTGCAGGCGGCCTTTGCCGCCGCCAACGAGGAGGCCGCGGCGATGTTCGAGGGCGAGCGCGCCGCGACCTACCGCGCGCTCAAGCTCGAGGGGATCACCCGCGCGCCGCTCAACATCGCCGTCACCTGCGACCGCACCCGTGGCGGCCGGGTCGTGCTGGGTCGCACCCACAACCGCGACATGGATCTCTATTCCACCGTCTGCGCGGTGCAGAACCTCTGGCTTGCCGCCCGGGCCGAGGGGATCGGCGTCGGCTGGGTCTCGATCTTCCGTCCGGAGGACCTGCGCGGCCTGCTGGGGGTGCCGGAACACGTGGAAATCGTGGCCTATCTCTGCCTCGGCCATGTCTCCGAGCTCTGGTCCGAGCCCGAGCTGGCCGCGAAAGGCTGGCGCCAGCGGCTCGACCTCGACAGCCTGATCATGGAGGAGGGCTGGGCCGGCTGAGGGCCCCTCTCGCGAAAAAAAGAAGGCCCCGCCGGTTGGGCGGGGCCGTGGTCTCTTGCGGTGTCACCCGGCGTTCTGCATGTCCGGCGGGCGACGCACGAAGAAGGAGGCCGCGATCATGAAGAGCGCGATGGCCCCCCCGGTCATGAAGCCCGCCTGCACGCCGGCGGCGGTGGCATTCACCAGGTCTGCGCCTGTAGCCATCTCGGTGCCGATGCGGATCGACATGATCGAGACGAAGAGCGCGATGCCCGCCGCGCCTGCCACCTGCTGCACCGTGCCGATCACGGCGGAGCCGTAGGAATAGAGCTCCTTGGGCAGCGAGCCGAGCGAGGAGGTGAAGAGCGGCGTGAACAGCAGCGCCAGGCCGATGCTCAGGATCACGTGACAGCCCAGCACCTGCCACATGCCCGAGCTGACGCCCAGCATCGACATCAGCCACAGCCCCGCACAGACGAAGATCGAACCCGGGATCACCAGCTTGCGCGCGCCCACCTTGTCGAACCAGCGGCCCACGAAGGGCGCCATCAGCCCCATCAGCAGCCCGCCCGGCAGCAGAACGAGGCCCGCGGTCAGCGGCTCCATGCCGAGGACGTTCTGCATGTAGATCGGCAGCAGGATGATCATCCCGAAGAGCGACATCATGCAGAAGCCCATCATGATGACGGAGACGCTGAACACCTTTACCCGGAAGGTACGCAGGTCGAGCAGCGCCCGCCCCTGCGGCGCAAGCCGGATCTGCCGCAGCACGAAGATCACCAGCACAACGGCGCCCACCAGCAGCGGCACCCAGACCGGCATCGCGCCGCCCTCGCCATGGCCCTCGCCGATGGTCGACAGCCCATAGACCAGCCCGCCGAAACCCACCGCCGACAGCGGCACCGACAGCACGTCGAGCGGCACCTTGCGCGGGGTGGTGACGTTCTGCAGCTTGGCATAGCCCAGCGCCATTGCGCCGAGGCCGATGGGCAGCACCAGCCAGAACATCCAGCGCCAGTCGAGCAGGTTCAGGATGATGCCCGAGATCGTCGGCCCGATGGCCGGCGCCACCGAGATCACGATCGAGATGTTGCCCATGGTCTTGCCGCGGCTTGCCGGCGGCACCAGGTTCATCGTCGTGGTCATCAGCAGCGGCATCATGATTGCCGTGCCGCAGGCCTGCACCACCCGCCCCGCGATCAGCGGGCCCAGGCTCGGCGACAGCGCACAGATCAGCGTGCCGGTGCTGAACAGCCCCATCGCCATCAGGAAGACGGTCCGGGTCGTCAGCACCTGAAGCAGGAACCCGGTGATCGGGATCACCACCGCCATGGTCAGCAGGAAGGCCGTGGTCAGCCATTGCGCCGCGTTGGCGGTCACGCCCAGGTCGTGCATCAGCCGGGGCAGGGCCACCGACATGATCGTCTCGTTCAGGATCACCGTGAAGGCCGAGACCAGCAGCAGCGCGATCACGAGGCGGTTGCGGGCCGCCGTTTCCGGGTCGATGGGGGGCTCCGCGCCACCGGCGGACAAGGGCTCACTATGCATGTTCGTATCTCGTCAGTCGTATGAAGGGCGCCCCTCGGACCGGCAGACCGGTGCGGCACGAACGCGGGTATGAAAGGGGCTGCGCGCCCGCAACGGGGGCGCCAGCCGGCGGTGCCTCGCCCATCACTGCGGCCAAGTCAAGCCGGGCGGCGGCGCGATGGGCGCAAGGGCGCGGTCCACATGACATCGAACTATGCCGTTTTCATGTCAGGTTTCCAGCCCGCGTTCACTTTTTTCCCTTCTCTGCTGACTCAGGCTGCCGTTCCCCGGCGCCAGGGGGCCGCCAAGGCCCTGTGCGGCAACGAAAAAGGGGCCCCAAGGGGCCCCTTCCGAAACATGCCTGTCAGGCGCTCAGCCGCGCACGCGCGACCAGATCCGGTCATAGGCGCGGGTGGCCTCTTCGGAGCAGAGCTTGCCGAAGTGGATCACCGTGCCCTCCGGCGGGGTGAACTCGGGTGCCGTGGCAATCGCCTGATCGAGATGGTCGAGGCTGCCGGGCATGCCGTTCGGGCTGCCGGTATAGGCCGAGAGGATCGCCGCGTTCTCGGGATCCATCAGGAAGTTGATGAAGGCCTTGGCATTCTCGGGGTGCGCCGCGGTGGCGGGGATCACCACGTTGTCGGCCCAGCCATAGACGCCTTCTTTCGGATAGACGTATTCCAGCGAGGGGCGTTCCTGACGCGCCTGATAGGCCGCGCCGCTCCAGGCCTGCGAGGCCGCCAGCTCGCCCGCGCCCAGCCGCTCGGCCACGCCCGAGGCGTCATAGACCTTCACGGAGGGCTTCTGCGCCATCAGCAGGTCCGACAGTTCCTTAAGGCTCTCCGGATCGTCGCTGCACTGATCCTTGCCGAGGTAGACCCAGGCCAGGTTCACCACTTCGCTGGTCGAGCCGGACATGCCGATCTCGCCCTGCAGCTCCGCCGGCGGGTTGAAGATCACCGAGAGGCTGTCGAGCGGGCCATCGTATTTCGCGGTATCGACCATGGCGCTGGTGGTGCCCCAGTTCCAGACCACGGAATACTTGTTGCCCGGGTCCCAGTCGGTGTTCTTCCAGTCATCGCCCAGGTTGGCATAGTTCGGCATCTCGGTGGCGCCGATGGGCTGGATCAGCTTTTCCTCGATCATGATCGGCAGGAAGTCGGCCGAGGCCACGGCGATGTCATAGCCTTCGCTGCCGGCGGTCAGCTTGGCCAGCAGCGTTTCGTTGCTGTCATAGGTGTCCAGCGTCACGTCGATGCCGGTCTCGGCCTCGAACTTGTCGACCAGCTCGGGCGCGATATAGCCGGCCCAGTTGTAGATCGTCAGTTCCTTGTCCTCGTCGGCCTGCGCGGCACTGCCCAGCGCCAGGGCCGAGGTCATAAGGGTCGCGGCAAGCGCGAGTTGGGTAAGCGGGCGTTTCATCTTGGGGAGGATCTCCTGTTGAAATTGGGTCTTGGCCTTGTTCATTCGTCCGCGCCTTCTTTGCGGGGGCGGTTCAGCCACTGGCCCAGCCCTGCAAGCAGCAGCGACAGGACCAGCAGAATGGTAGAGACGGCATTGACCTCGGGCGTGATGCCCCGGCGGATCATGCCGTAGACATAGACGGGCAGGGTGGTGGTGCCGGCATCGCCGATCATCTGCGACAGCACGAAGTCATCCAGCGAGACGACGAAAGACAGGATCGCGCCGCTGATCACCGCCGGGGCCAGCATCGGAAGGGTGACGCGGGCAAATATCTTTAGCGGCGGGGCATAGAGGTCGCGCGCCGCGTTCTCCCAGGTGTCGCCCAGGCCGCGCAGCCGCGCCCGGATCGGCATCATCGCGAAGGGAATGCAGAAGACCGTGTGCGCGATTACCAGGTTCATCAGCCCCAGCCGCAGGTTCACGCTGGAAAAGAAGGCCAGCGTCGTGACCGCGGTGACGATTTCGGGCACCAGCAGCGGCAGCGAGATCAGGCCACCGGCCGCGGTGCCGCCGCGGCGCCCCATCCGTTCAAGGCCGAGCGCCGCCAGCACGGCCACCGTGGTGGCGATCACCGTGGCAATGCTGGCCACGAACAGGCTGTTCTCGGCGGCGGCGCGGATGTCGTCGTTCTGCGCCACGGTGACGAACCACTTCACGCTGAAGCCGTCCCAGACGGTCACCAGGTTGCCGCCGTTGAAACTGTAGACCACCAGCACCAGCAGCGGCGCATAGAGGAAGAGGATCATCAGCCCGGCATAGGCGCTCAGGGTGGGATCGCGGCGGGCGCTCATGCCTTTGCTCCCTTCTTCTTCGGGCGGATCACGCCGGCCAGCATCACCGCCAGCACGCCTGCGGTGATCAGCGTCGAGAGTGCGGCGCCCATGGGCCAGTTGCGAGCCGAGGTGAACTGCTGCTGGATCAGGTTGCCCACCATCAGGTGCTGCCCGCCGCCGAGCAGGTCTGGGACCAGGTAGAAGCCGATCGCGGGCGCCAGGACCATCAGCGTGCCGCCCCGGATTCCCGGCATGGCCAGCGGCAGGATGATCCGGCGATAGATCTGCGGGCGATAGGCATAGAGATCCTCGCTCGCCTCGATCACCCGGGGGTCCACCCGCTCCAGCGCGGCATAGATCGGCAGCACCATGAAAGGCAGGAAGTTATAGACGAGGCCGGTCAGGATGGCGCCGTTGTTGTACATCAGGCCCAGCGGATGATCGGTGATCCCCATGCCCATCAGGGCCTGGTTGATCAGCCCCTGGTCACGCAGGAGCAGCACCCAGCAATAGGTGCGGATCAGGCTGTTGACCCAGAAGGGCAGGGTGATCAGGAACAGCAGCCGCGTGCGCCATTCCCGCGGCCGCGTGGCGATGAACCAGGCCAGCGGCACGCCCAGCACCGCGCAGATCGCGGATGTGGCGATGGCCAGGCCCAGCGAGCGCGCGATGATGATCAGGTAGGTGGGCGAGAAATACAGGCTGTCGTCCCAGTCGCGCTGGAAGATCACGCCGATATAGGCATCCAGCGTCGCGGGCGGTTTCACGCCCCCGTAGGTGCCCGCCGTCATGAAGGAATAGACCAGGCCATAGCCCAGCGGCACCAGCATGAAGATCGCAAGGATCACCACCGCCGGCAGGATCATCAGTGTGCCACCGCGTCGCATCTCAGCGCTCCAGCAGGCGCTGGGCACTTTCGTCCCAGTCCACCCATGTGCTCTCGCCGGGCGCGGGCATCGGCCCGTCCGGCAGCGTCAGGCGCAGGTCCGGCCCCGCCTCGCAGGCCACCGTCAGCTCCACCGCCCGGCCCAGGAAACGGCGCTCTGTCACGGTGCCCTGCAGCCGCCCGGTGGCGCCGATCCGCAGGCTCTCGGGGCGCACCATCACGATGCCCTGCTGGCCCAGCAGCGCGCCGGGGATCAGGTTGGCCTCGCCGATGAAATCGGCCACGAAACTGTCGGCGGGCTGCTTGTACAATTCTTCCGGGCTGGCGATCTGGCGCACCCGGCCGCCCTGCATCACCGCGATCCGGTCCGAGAGCGACAGCGCCTCCTCCTGGTCGTGGGTCACCATCACAAAGGTGATCCCCGCCTCGCGGTGCAGCCGTTTCAGCTCGCCCTGCATCTCCTTGCGCAGCTTCAGGTCCAGCGCCGACATCGGCTCGTCCAGCAGCAGCACCCGTGGTTCCGGCGCCAGCCCGCGCGCCAGCGCCACCCGCTGCTGCTGCCCGCCCGAGAGCGCCTCGGGCCGCCGGTCGGCGAAATCGCTCAGGCCCACCAGCTTCAGCACCTCGGCCACCCGGGCGCTGCGCTTCGCCTTGCTCCAGCGCAGCATCTCGAGGCCGAAGCCCACGTTCTCGGCCACGGACATATGCGGAAACAGCGCGAAATTCTGGAAGACGGTGTTGATCGGCCGCTTTTGCGGCGGCACCCGCGTCACGTCGCGGCCGTCCACGTGCACATAGCCCTGCGTCGGGTCCTGAAAGCCGCCGATCAGCCGCAGCAGGCTGGTCTTGCCGCATCCGGAGGGGCCCAGCAGGGTAAAGAACTCCCCGGCGCGGATCGCGAAATGCACGTCGTCCAACGCCGTTACGTCCCCGTATCTCAGGGTGATCCGGCTCAGGCTGACGATGTGATCGGAGGAGGTATCGGTCATGGTCTCTCGGGGGAACGCGAAGGAAATTCGGCTGAAGCGGGGCGGCCGCAGGCAAAACGGCCGCCCCGTCACGGGTTATACGGCTCTCATTCGGCGCTCATTCGGCGCTCGAACGGGCCCAGAGGTTGATCCCCCGGTCCTCGGCATGGGTGTCGATCTTGGCAAGTTCCTCTTCGGAAAACTCAAGGTTTTCCAGTGCCTTGAGGTTCTCTTCCAGCTGCGCGACACTCGATGCGCCGATCAGGGCAGAGGTCACCACCGGGTTGCGCAGCACCCAGGCCAGCGCCATCTGCGCCAGCGTCTGGCCGCGCGTCTCGGCAATGGCCGTCAGCGCGCGGATGCGCTCGAAGGTGCCCTCGTTCAGGTGCTCGGGGCGCAGCGATCCGTCCTTGGCGCCGCGGCTGCCCTCGGGAATGCCGTTCAGGTAGCGCGTCGTCAGCAGCCCCTGCGCCAGCGGCGAGAAGGCGATGATGCCAAGGCCCAGCTCTTCGCAGGCCTCGGTCAGCCCGCCCTCGATCCAGCGGTTGAACATCGAGTAGCTCGGCTGATGGATCAGCATCGGCGTGCCCATCTCCTTCAGGATCGCCACCGCCTCGCGGGTCTTCTCCGGCGAATAGCTCGAGATCCCGGCATAGAGCGCCTTGCCCGATTTCACCGCCGTGTCCAGCGCGCCCATGGTCTCTTCCAGCGGCGTCTCGGGATCGAAGCGGTGGGAATAGAAGATGTCGACGTAATCGACGCCCATCCGTTTCAGCGACTGGTCGAGGCTCGCCAGCACGTACTTGCGCGAACCCCATTCGCCGTAGGGGCCGGGCCACATGTCATAGCCCGCCTTGGTCGAGATCACCATTTCGTCGCGGTAGGCGGCGAAATCCTCGTTCAGGATCCGGCCGAAATTCACCTCGGCACTGCCGTAGGGCGGGCCATAGTTGTTGGCCAGGTCGAAATGGGTGATGCCGGCGTCGAAGGCGCGGCGCAGGATGGCGCGCTGCACCTCCACCGGCTTGTCGTCGCCAAAGTTCTGCCACAGGCCCAGCGAGATCAGCGGCAGCTTCAGCCCGCTGCGCCCGGTGCGGCGATAGATGTCCTTGTCGTACCGGCCGGCGGCCGCAAGATACTCGGATGTCATGGGAAATTTCCGTTCAGTTCTGTTGCGTACGGCCCCCGCGCGGGGGGCGATGTGTCGGTCGGGTGGTCCGGACGCCCCTCAGGGCACGTGCAGCTTTCGTGCCGCCGAACCGTAGAAGATCAGCGGATGCACATCGTCCTCGGCCCCGGCCGCCTCGACCTTCAGCAGGGCGATGTCATGATCGCCCGCGGCGACTTCGTCAAACAGGGTGCATTCGAACCAGATCGGCGATCCGGCCAGGAACCGCGCGCTGCTGCGGATATGGCGCAGCTCCAGCCCCTCGAAGCGCTCTTCGGCGGGCCGGCTGGCCAGCTGACGCATCTCCGCCTCCTGGTCCTCGGCAAGGACCGTCACGCCGATGCGCTCGGCCGTGCGCAGCTTGACCCAGGTGCGCGATTCGCGCCGGATCGCACAGCTGACCAGCGGCGGCTCGAGCGAGACGCCGACGGTAAAGCTGCTGGCCACCATGCCCAGCGGTCCCTCGCCCGCGTCGGCCATCAGCGCCACCACCCCGGTGGGGTAGCGGCCCATGATGCGGCGCAGGGCGGCGGTGTCATTTTCATAGACCGGCAGGCTGGATTCGCTCAGGCGCATTCCTCGGTCTTCCTTTCATGCTCTGCCAGCGCGCGGATACGGCCCGCGGGATGGCTCTCGGGCAGCCGTGCGCCCGCACCGAACAGCCGCTCGCGGAAGGTATTGCCGCTGCGGTCGCCCATCAGCCCCATGCGGCGCAGCTCGGGCAGGACATTGTCGATCAGGTCCTCGTAGCTGCCGGGGCTGACAAAGGGAGTATAGTTGAAACCATCGAGGTCCGTCTCCTGCACGATTGCGGCGATCTGCTCGGCCACCTCCGCGCCGGTGCCCGTCAGGATCAGCTCGCGCATGCCGCGGCGCAGGAAATCCTTTACCGCATCGGCCACCGCCACGCCCTTGTAGCGCTCCACCTGGGTCTGGCTGCCGTCCGTCTTGACGTCCGAGAAGCTGCCCTCGGGGTCCAGCTTCGACAGGTCGATGCCCGTCATCATCGAGTAATAGGCCACCGCCGCCTCGGGGTTCACCCAGCTCAGGTATTCCTCCAGCTTCTCCTCGGCGGCCGCACGGCTCGGGCCGGTGATCACCGACAGCCCGCTGATCGCCTTGATGGCATCGCGGCCGCGCCCGTTGGCCTCGGCCTGGGCGCGCAGGTCGGCCACCTGCTCGGCCAGCATCTCGGTGTTGCGGCCCTGGACAAAGATCACCTCGGCATTGCCCGAGCTGAACATGCGGCCCCGTTTGGAGGCGCCGGCCTGCACGATCACCGGGGTGCGCTGGGGCGAGGGCTCGCAGTTGAAATAGCCGTGGCTGCGGAAATGCGTGCCCTCGTGGGCGACCGGGTGCACCCGGTCGGCATGGGCATAAAGGCGCGCGGCCTTGTCCACCACGACGGCGCCGTCTTCCCAGGAGGTCTCGAACAGCTTGTAGCTCAGCTCCATGAATTCCTGCGCCATGTCATAGCGCGCGTCATGGGGCACCTGGGTGGTGCCGAACAGCTTGGAGACCACCGCGCTCGAGGTCGTCACCACGTTCCAGGCGATGCGCCCCCTGGTCAGGTGGTCGAGCGTCGCGAAACGCCGTGCGTTGGCGTATGGATGCTCGCAGCTGGTCGAGGAGGTCACGACGAAGTTCAGCCGCTCGGTGGCCGCGGCCAGCGCCGGGATCAGCAGCATCGGGTCGTTCTTGGGGACCTCGACGGCCTGTTCAAAGACCACGTCGGGCGCGTCGCCCTCAAGCTCGGGGTATCCGTAACTGTCTGCCAGGAAGAGGAAATCGAACCCGCCGCTTTCCAGCAGTCGCGCCAGCTCGGTCCAGTAGGACAGCTCCTTGTAGCGCCAGGTGTTCTGCTCGGGATGGGCCCAGAGCCCCTGCGAGGTCAGGTTGACCTGGTTGATTTCGAAAGCGCCGAAGATGATCTGTTTCACGGGTCGTCGTCCTTATTCCAGCCACGCGGCGATGTCGCGCAGCAGTCGTTCTCTCGTGGCAATGCTCATGCCGGTGGCCAGCGCGCCGGATCGGGCAAAGCCCGCGATCTCGGCGTCACCCATGCCCCAGATGTGGCGGGCCACCTCGAATTGATCGGTCACCGTCTTGCCGAACCACAGGCTGTCGTCGGCGTTCAGCGTGACGGGTACGCCCGCGGCCAGCAGCTTCGGGGCCGGGTGCAGGCGGATGTCGGGCGCCACGCCCAGCCGCAGGTTCGAGATCGGGCAGACGTCGCAGCAGATCTGGTCATCGGCCAGCCGCTTGACCATGTCCTCGCTCTCGATGGCGCGGAACCCGTGCGAGATCCGCGTCGCGCCCAGGTCGTCCAGCGCCTCGGCCACGCAATCCGGTCCGCCGGTCTGGCCGGCGTGGCTCACCACCGGCAGACCCGCGGCGCGCGCCGCCTCGGCGGCGGGGCGATAGCGGATCAGCCCGCCCGGCTCGTTGAAGCCTGCGGTGCCCAGGCCGTTGATGCCGCGCCCGGCGTATGTCGCCGCGATCCGCGCCAGCTCGCCGGCAATCTCGAAATTCTCGTCGGTATTGATGGTCAGCAGCGCGCCGACCTCCACGCCCGTGTCCCGCGCCGCCTCGTCGAAGGCCGCGATCATCGTGCGCGTCACCTGCTCCAGGCTGCCCAGGCGCGGCGCATAGAGCTGCGGCTCGATCGCGGGCTCGAGGTACAGAACCCCTTCGCCCGCCTCCTGGTGCACCAGCGCGCGGCACAATCCGGCCAGCTCCTCGCGGCTCTCCACCATCTTCGGCACCTCGCCGTAGGCGTCGAAAAACGTCCAGACGTCCGGAAAGGCCTCCGGCACGTGGAACACCCGGCCGCGCCGTGCCGCCAGCTCCCGCACCGCGGCCAGCGGATAGGACCCGTCGAGATGGCAATGCAGGTGAGTCTTCGGCAGCGCCTTCAGCGCCCGGCCATGCCCAGCCTTGTCCTGCTCACACATCCGAATTCCTGCTTCACTGCCCGGGAAACAGGCCAAACCGGCATTTCCCGTATTGATTTATCGCCGATACTAGATTGCCGCATGGCCTCGCGTAAGCACTCTCTGCTAAACAGCTCATAAGCAACCCTTATGAGCTCGCCGTCCCGCCATGCCCATGCCCGACCTGGATCTGCGCCTGCTGCGCTATTTCGTGACCCTCGCCGAACACGGCTCCTTCACCGGGGCCGCCGCGGCGCAGGGCCTGTCGCAACCCGCGCTCTCGCAGGGCATCCGCCGCCTCGAGGATCTGGTGGGCACCCCGCTGCTCACCCGCGCGCCGCAGGGCTCGTCGCGGCCGTCACAGCTCACCCCGGCGGGGCAGGCCCTCCTGCCCGAGGCCCGCGACCTGCTTGCCCATGCCTCCCGGGTGATGAAACGCGCCCGTGACGATGCCGCCCGCCTGACGCTCCGGGTGGGCTTCGGCACCTCGACGCCCAATGACCTCGTACGCGCCCTGCTCGAGGTCGCCGGCACCGAACAGGGCGCGCGGCTGGAAATCCGCATGGTCTTTCTCGCCTGGGGAGAGGAATTCGATGCGCTGCGCCGGGGCGATGTCGACGTGGCCTTTGCCCACCTGCAGCAATCGGGGGCCGATGACACCCTCCTGACCACGCCGCTCTGCACCACCGAGCGCATCGCGATTTTTGCCGCCGATCACCCGCTGGCGGGGGCCGGGGCGGTGCGGATCGCCGATCTCTCCGAGGAACCCATCGTCGACGCGGAATCCGACCGCGACTACTGGATCGTCAATCCCCGCCCCGATGGCAGCAGCCCGCGCACCGTCGGCCCGCGCGCCCGCACCGTCGACGAGATGCTCACCCTGGTCTCCACCGGCATCGGCATGGGCATCACCTGTTCCAGCGTCGCGGAAAAGCACCGCTGGCCCAACCTCGCCTTCGTGCCCATCGCCGACCTGGCGCCGGCGCGCATCAGCCTGGCGCGGCTCAGCGCGGAAAACCGGCCGCCGGTGCTGCGTCTGCTCGACAGCTTCATCGCCGCCGAGGCCGCCCGGGGCCGGCGCTATCCGGCCCCTTCGCCCGCCTCTTCGACGAGCTAGGCCGCATCGGCCTTCAGCTCGCTCACCAGCGGCACGCCGCTGGCCTCCGACATCCGCGCCACGTAGTCCGCCACCGGCGCCGGCATCTCGAGGCCCGGCACGATGGTCAGGCTGCGCAGCTGCGGGAACAGCAGGATATCGTTGATCGAGGGCGCCACGCCCGGCAGCGCCGGCACCAGCTCGGCCAGCCCGGTGTGCATCTGCGCCAGCGCCTCGTCGGTGCGTGCGATCAGCCCCGGGAAATCGCCGAATGTCGCTTCCTTCTTGGCGGTGAAATAGGCCCGCGCGCTCTCGGTGCGAAACTCCGGGAACACCGGGTCGGGCGTGCGCGGGATCACCAGCGTGTTCACCACGCCGCCCCATTGGCCAAGCCAGTTGGCCAGCACCGGATCGGCCTCGCCGTCAAAGATCTTCTCGCCCTTCAGCGCGTCCAGCTTGGCCACGATGTCCAGGCTCTCGCCCATGTGGCCGTCGCCGTCCTCCAGGATCGGCAGCATCTTCTGGCCGATCATCCGGATCGGCGTTTCCTCGTCGTCGTTGTCGACAAAGGCCAGCTCGAAGGGAATGTCCTTCAGGCCAAAGGGCATGCGGGCCCGCACGCAATAGGGGCAATGGTCATAGACGTAGAGTTTCATTGGCTTTCCGTATTCTGTCCTGTGGCCGTCGGGCGCTGACGCCGGCGCGAGAGGTGCGCGCACCCCCTGTGGGGCGCGCCGGCCCTCCGCTCGGGCCCTGCCTCGCCCATCGGCGCGCGCGGGGCCAGCCGGCAGGGCGCCGTCGGGCCTGAATTTTCTGGCGATGCGCCGGGTCTGCCCGTTTCGGGGCATCTGGCGCCTTCCCGGTCACACCGGTATCCCCCTAGAGATGGGGCAGGGGGGGCGAACGTCCAGTCGCGGCCTCAGGGCCCCGGCTCCTGCTCGGGGTGAAACCCGCTCTCGCCGTCCGGCGCATCAACCGGGTTGCGGTCCGGCCCGTCCATCAGCAGGTCGATGATCTGCCGCACCATCATCATGTCCTCCAGCGCGCCGCGACAGGCCACGGCGAATCCGGCCTCGTCCACCTTGTAGGCATCCAGCTCCAGGAAGGGGCGGTTGAACCGCATCAGCAGGGTAAACCGGTCGCCGTGGAAAAATCCGCTCACCGGCCGGTTGGCGCGGCCGTGGCGCTTGGCGATCGAGGACAGCGTGCTGGCAAAGGCCGGGCCGATCTCGGCCTCCGCCGCTGCCGGGTCGGCGGCATAGACGGCATAGCCCCCCGGCAGGTCATAGCCGCCGAACCGCATCCGTTGCAGCACCGTGCCGCCGCTGTGAGAGGTCGCATGGCTGTCCGCGGGGGCCTCCTGCGTCTGCGGCTGGAAGAGGATCCAGGGCATCGGGTGCGGCGTCTCCACCTCCATCACGATGCCCTCGAAACTCACCCGGCGCCGGTCGCCCGGCCCGTCGTCGCTGCCGCCCCCGGGCGAGGTCAGCTTTGCCTCGACCCAGCGAAATCCCATGCCACGCCAGCTACCGGTCAGCCCGTCCTCGAGGTCGACACGGGTGAAATGGGCCAGCATCCTCTGCCCGGCCACCGCTCTCAGGTCCAGGAAATCGGCCGCGGGTCTGTGGTCGTGGCGCATGCCCATGCATTCCGCCAGCAGGGGCAGGATCCTGCCTTTCAGCCGGCTGTTGAAACCGCGCCGGTTTTCCTGTGCCACCAACGCCGCGAAAAAGGCGCAGAGGCCGAAGCCGACGAGCGGCGGGATCCACAGGCTCGTGTCGGGAAAGGGCGGCCAGATCCGCAGGGCTGCGGCCCCGATCAGGCCCAGGGCAAACAGGCCGATGCCGCTGATCCTGCTCATCCGCTGGCGGCGTCGCGCCTCGGACCGGCCGGCCCGGAACAGTGGCAGCAGGTCGGCCTCCCAGATCTCGGCAAGGGCCGCATCTGGGCGCGGGTCGCCCGGCAGGCTCAGCCCGGCCTCCGCCGTCTCCGCGAGCGGTCCCGTCGCCATGCGCAATCCTCCAATGGTGGTCTCCAATGGTGGCACCGGTTCCCGACCCGCGCCGCCACTGGTGCCAATGATCCGCTGCCAGTGGTTTGCGCCCGTCAGATGCCGGCGCGATGTTGCCACAGCTTCTGCAAGATTACCCGTCAGACAGTATCGCTGCAATGCAGGGTTGCGGAGTTCCGCTTGCGGCTCTTCCATTCCCTGTCCGCACCCCCGATTCCAGTCCCGAGTCCAGTCCCTGTATCGGCCCCTCCCCGCGCGATTTCGCACCGACGCGATACCGACGCGATACCGACGTAATACCGACGTTGGAATCCGGCCTTTTCAGCACCTTAAAAACATTCATTTTCTTGAATACCGACGTCCCCGAGAGGCCCTTTCGGCGGGCCTTTTCGGCGGCATTTCAGCCCCCTCCGGGAACCGGCAAGGGCGGACCTCCGCACCATGGATCGGTCCCGGCGCCCGGCGGAAATCGTGCCGGTGGTTGCCTTTCCGCTCCCGGAGGGGTCTGTCTGGCTGCGAGGCGTGAACAACGCCTGCGACGGAGGAATGCGGCCCGTATCAATGCCATGGGCAATGGGCTGAACTGAGGAGTATTCGCATGACTTTGGATCTTTTGATCGGCGGCACGGACGTGGCTGCCGAAAAGGCGCGCAGCTACGACCGCACTGATCCCGTAACCGGCGAGGTGGCCACCCGCGCCGCCGCCGCCAGCACCGGCGACGCCCTGAAGGCCGTGGCCGCGGCCCAGGCGGCCTTTGCCGAATGGGCCGCGACGGGCCCCGAGGCGCGCCGCGCCGTGCTGGTCAGGGCCGGCGACATCATGGAGGAACGCACCGCCGATTTCGTCAACGCCATGGTCGAGGAGACCGGCGCGACCGAGGTCTGGGCGGGGTTCAACGTGCATCTCGCGGCCGGCATGCTGCGTGAGGCCGGCGCCATGACCAGCCAGATCGGCGGCGAGGTGATCCCCTCGAACAAGCCCGGCACCCTGGCCATGGCCGTGGCCAAGCCGCGCGGGGTCTGCCTCGGTATCGCGCCCTGGAACGCGCCGGTGATTCTCGGCACCCGGGCCGTCGCCATGGCGCTTGCCTGCGGCAATACCGTGGTTCTGAAGTCCTCCGAGCTCTGCCCGCGGACCCATCGCCTGATCGGCGAATGCCTGACCGCCGCCGGCCTGCCGGCCGGTGCGATCAACGTCATCTCCAATGCGCCCGAGGATGCCGCCGAGGTGGTGAAGGCCCTGATCGAGGCGCCCGAAGTGCGGCATGTGAACTTCACCGGGGCGACGGGTGTCGGGCGCATCATCGGCCGCCTGGCCGGTGAAAACCTCAAGCCGGCCCTGCTGGAACTCGGTGGCAAGGCGCCCTTCGTGGTGCTCGAGGACGCCGACCTCGACGGCGCTGTGAACGCGGCGATCTTCGGCTCGTTCATGAACCAGGGACAGATCTGCATGTCGACCGAGCGCATCATCGTGGTGGACGCGGTGGCAGATGCCTTCGTCGCCAAGCTGGCCGAACGCGCGGCCGGACTGCCCTACGGCAATCCCCGCGACAAGGTCGTGCTGGGCGCGCTGGTGACCGAGGCCGCGGCCGAGAAGATGGATGCGCTGATCGCCGATGCCACCGCCAAGGGCGCAAGGATGGTGGCGGGGGGCACCCGAGACGGGGCGATGCACGCCGCGACCCTGCTCGACGGCGTGACCCCGGAGATGCGGATCTATGCCGAGGAGAGCTTTGGACCGGTCAAGTCGATCATACGCGTGGCCGATACCCAAGAGGCCATCCGCGTCGCGAACGACACCGAGTACGGGCTTTCCTCCGCGGTCTTCTGTCAGGACATCACCCGCGCGCTGGAGGTGGCCAACCGGATCCAGACCGGGATCTGCCACATCAACGGTCCGACCGTCTCGGACGAACCTCAGATGCCTTTCGGTGGGGTCAAGGCTTCGGGCTACGGTCGTTTCGGCGGCAAGGCCGGCATCGCCGAGTTCACCGATCTGCGCTGGATCACCATCGAGAACCCGGGTCAGGCCTATCCCTTCTGACCGGTGGCTGTCTTCCGGCCCGGGCCCGATGGCCCGGGTCATCCCGGCGCAGCCATGCCTGTCCGGTGCCGTCACGGGCGCAAGGAGCGCGTGATGCCCCGTTGTCGGGGAGCCGAAACCGACCTCCCGCTCGCGCAGCGAAACGGGGCGCCACGGGCGCAATCCCGGACGCTCGGCACGACCCCGCAGGGCTGATTGTTCCCGCGCGTCGTAAGGTATCTTTTCAGAGAGAAGTGGCTGGGGTGGTAGGATTCGAACCTACGGTACACGGTACCAAAAACCGCTGCCTTACCGCTTGGCTACACCCCAACGTGGGGCGCTGATTACTCTGGACCTTGGCGGGGTTCAACCCCTTTTTGACGGAAATGTTGCGGTAATTTTCCGGGCATCGAAAAAGGCCCTTGCGGCATTGGGATGCGCCAGGAAATCCCCGTGCGCCAAACGGCGCGTAACGGCGGGCTGCCGCCACGTGGCAGGGCGTGGTGGGTCAGGGGCCGCGGGCGGCCTGGCTTCAGCAGGGGGTGTTTCGGCTCAGTTCCGAATCTCGTCGGGGTCCACGCCCCAGACCGCGGTCTTGGGGGCCCAGCCCTTGTAGCCGGAGACCGAGAGCTCGCACCAGTCATGGTTGCAGTCGCCCAGGTCGGCGATGACCCCGGCTTCCAGCTTGGCCGTGACGCGGGCATCGGGATCGGGACGATAGCGCAGTTGCAGCATGTCCTGTTCGACCAGCACCGTGCGGTTGCCTGAGATCAGCGCATAATGCACCCAGCCGCCCATGCCATCGTGGTCGCGGATGCGGCGCCAGTGGCCATATTCCGCCAATACTTCCACCGGCATGCCCCGGCGCAGGAACTCCCAGTCGATCCGGTGGGTCTTCGAGGGGCCGCGGCGCACGTTGGCGCGGTCCGATTTCATCGAGACGAATCGCGGAATCGGCAGGCCGGATTCGGGGCCGATGGACGCTTCGGCCGGGATGGGCAGCGGTTCGGCGGGCACCGCCGCGGGCGCCGAAGGCACCTGCTGGACCGAGGCCAGCACCGGGGGATCGCTCGGAATATCGCTGCTTTCCTTGCCCGGCATCTCTTCCGCGACAAGGACACCTGCTGTCGAGAATAGGGAAATCACCAGCGCGAGCGCGCCTGTTCGCCTGTGGCTCATGGTCTCAGCCTGTTTCTGCCTCAATCCGGGGTCGGGGTTCTTGTGCCCCGTACCTCTTTCGGCCACTTTGCCTTCGAAGCGCCCGTTTGGGAAGCCGAAGGAGGATCGGAATGCCAATGCGACGTCTGAGTGTTGTCGTTACGCGACGTTTGCCCGCGCCCGTCGAGGCCCGGATGGCCGAGTTGTTCGATGTCACCACCGGCCCCGAGGAGCGCCCGATGAGCCGCGAGGAACTCGTCGAGGCGGTGCGCACCGCCGATGTCCTGGTGCCCAACCTGCGCGATACCATCGACCAGTCGCTGCTCAGCCAGGCAGGCGAGCAGCTGAAGCTGATCGCGAACTTCGGGGCGGGCTTCGACCATATCGATGTCGAGACCGCGCGACGCCGCGGGATCCTGGTGTCGAACACCCCCGACGTGGTCACCGAGGACACCGCCGACATGACCATTGCCCTGATCCTGGCGCTCTTGCGGCGGATTCCCGAAGGGCTTGCCCTCATGCGCTCTCAGGAGCGCTGGGAGGGATGGAGCCCCAATGCCCTGCTGGGCGCACGGGTGGCGGGCAAGCGCATCGGCATCCTCGGCATGGGCCGCATCGGTCAGGCCCTGGCCCGTCGCGCAAATGCCTTCGGGATGCAGGTGCATTATCACAACCGCCGCCGCCTGAGAGAGGAGATCGAGACCGACCTCGGTGCCCGCTACTGGGAGAGCCTCGACCAGATGGTCGCGCGGATGGACGTGCTCTCGATCAACTGCCCGCATACCCCCTCCACCTTTCACCTGATGAACGCCCGGCGGCTGAAGCTGATGAAGCCCGAAGCGGTGATCGTGAACACCTCGCGCGGCGAGGTCATCGACGAAAACGCCCTGACACGGATGTTGCGCGCGGGCGAGATCGCCGGCGCCGGCCTGGATGTCTTCGGCTATGGCCGCGACGGCAATCCCCGCCTGCGCCAGCTCGAGAATGTCGTGCTTCTGCCGCACATGGCCTCGGCCACCCGCGAGGGGCGCATCGAGATGGGCGAAAAAGTCATCATCAACATCAAGACCTTCGCCGATGGTCACCGCCCGCCGGATCTCGTCCTGCCGGCGATGACCTGAGCCGCCAGACCGGACCAAAGCCAAATGAACAGATCTGCGCGCACGCCCTTGCTGGCCATCGTCCTTGCGGTGGCCTGCCTCTTCCTCGCGGCCTTCCCGAGGCAGAACCCGGTGGTGACGGCCGCCCGCGCCTATCAGGGCGACATCGCCGTCGCCTCCGGTGCAACCTACATCTCGCTGCGTTCGATCAACGCCGCGCTCTCCTTTGCGCAGGAGGTGCAGGTGGGCGGCTCCTTCTTCGTCGAGGGCAACATCCAGCCGCTGAAATGGCTCGAACCGGTCGACGACACCGTCGAACGTGTCTCGGGGGTGATCTTCGCGCTGGCCCTGCTGGCGGGGCTCTTGTCGATGTCGCTGGCGCCCGTGGCATCCGTCGGCTTCGTCCTGCTGGCGGTGGCACTCCTGACCCGCGGCGGCTGCGAGATGTCGACCGGCTGGCACGGCGCCCCGCCGGTGCTGCAACGGCTGGGCGGGGTCTGTGGCGGCCTCGGCTTTGCCCTGGCAATCGGTCTGCCGCTGGCCTTCGTCATCGGCGTCTGGGGCGGTGATCTGCTCACCGCGACGGCGGCCGAACAGGCCAACGCCACGCTCGACGGCATCGCCGGTCAGGCGCGCCGGCTGGTCGACGTCAACGACCAGTCCTGGCGCGAGAGCTGGGAGGCCTACCGCGGTGCGGCGGCCTTCTTCTGGCAGCAGGCGGACGACCTGTTGCAGAGCACCCTGACGCTCGTCGGGATCTTCCTGCTGCGGATGGTCGTCCTGCCCATGGTGCTGCTGCTGGCGATCTGGGCCATTGCCCGTCGCGTGGTGCTTGCCTGAACGCGGGCCCTAGCGGGTCTTGCCCGGCTCCCACAGCACGTCCCCCGCGCCGCCGTTGTTGGCCAGGCGCGAGGCCACAAAGAACCAGTCGCTCAGCCTGTTCAGGTATTTCACCGCCACCGGGTTACAGCCTTCGCCGGACATCAGCGCCACCGACATGCGTTCCGCCCGGCGGCTGACCGTTCGGCACAGGTGCAGATGGGCGGCGAGCGGGCTGCCGCCGGGCAGCACGAAGCTGCGCAGCGGCTGCAGGTTGGCGTTCATCGCGTCGATCTCGGCTTCCAGCCGGTCGACCTGGCTCTGGATCATGCGCAGGGGCGTGTATTCCGCCTCGCCGTCCTTCTCCATTGCCGGGCGGCAAAGGTCCGCGCCCAGGTCGAAGAGGTCGTTCTGGATGCGCGCCAGGGCCGCATCGGTGTCGCCCTCGGCATGCAGCCGCGCCAGGCCCACCGTGGCATTGGTTTCGTCCACCGTGCCATAGGCTTCGACCCGCACGGATGGCTTGGGCACCCGGCTTCCGTCACCCAGTGCGGTATCGCCGGCATCTCCGCCGCGGGTATAGATTTTCGACAGCACGACCATTGTGTCATCCCCCTCTGCGCAGCAGCACGAAGAGCACGATCAGGATGATCGCGCCCAGCTGTGCTCCCACGCGCCATTGCATCAACTTGTTGGATTTCTTGGGGTCACCCCCCTTGGCGAAATTGCCCACGCCCAGCAGCAGCACTCCGACCACGAGCAGCAAGGCAAGGCCGACAAGCAGGAAAAGCGGGTCGATGGGCATGAGACAATCCTTTCGCCTTTGCCCCCATGTAGCCCGGCAACCGGCGATTGCGAAAGGTGATTTCTGCGGTCTGCCTCAGGGCTGCCGTTCAGGCATCCCGGACCAGCCTGTCGATCAGCCGCGCGGGCAGCAGTCTCCGGATTGCCGCGGCCATGTAGGTGGGCGTGGTCACGAAATAGCGCGCCTTGGGCCTCGGATCTTCCAGCGCGCGGATCAGCTTGGCCGTCACCGCCTCGGGGCCCAGCTCGAACCGATCGGGCTTCGGCGGTCCGGGCTGGCGCTTGTAGAGCTTGTCGAGAAGACCGTTGCGGTATTCCTCCTCCCGCTCCGAGCGTTCCCAGTCGACCCATGTTTCAAAGGCCGCGATGGCGTTCTTGCGGAAATCCGTCCGGATCGGGCCAGGCTCGATCAGGATCACTTCGATCCCGGTGCCGGCCATCTCGACCCTCAGCGTGTCGCTCAGACCTTCGAGGGCGAATTTCGTCGCGTTGTAGGGGCCGCGCCAGGGCGCAGCGACCAGCCCGAGCACCGATGAGCAGTTCACCACCCGCCCGTGCCCCTGGCGCCGCATGATCGGCAGGATGGCCCGCGTCAGCCCATGAGGCCCGAGGAAATTGGTCTCGAACTGGGCCCGCATGGCCTCCCGGCTGATGTCTTCCACCGGGCCGGGAATGGCAAAGGCCCCGTTGTTGAAGAGCGCGTCCAGCGTGCCTCCTGTGGCAGAGACAACCTCTGCGACAGCCGCCTCGATACTTGTCTGGTCGGCATAGTCCAGGTGCAGTGCGGTCAGGCCCTCGGCCTCCAGCGCGGCGATGTCGTCGGGGTTGCGGACCGAGGCAAAGACGCGCCAGCCGCGCCTGTGAAGGGTCAGTGCGGCGTTGCGACCGATGCCCGAAGAACACCCGGTGATCAGGATGGATCTGCTCATGGCCCAGCTATGCAGATCCGGCCCCGCCCGGGCAAGCCCGGTCAGGGATGCCGGGCCTCAGCCACGGGTTCCTGTGACAAGCCAGTCCGCCATCCAGCCGATCCGCCCGCCGTCGGAGACCTTCAGCTTCAGCCAGCTTCCCGTGCCGCCGATCACCTCGACCTCGTCGCCGCGGTTCAGCTTGCCGATGACGTTGTACCGCGTGCCCGGCCCCAGGCGCAGGTTGACCGTGGTGCCGGTCACCCGGCGCATGTCCCGGGCTGGTGTCGCCGCTTGCGCGGGGACCTGCGCCGCCGCCTGCTGCGGTTTCAAGACCTCCGCCGTTGCGCGGGGCGCCTCCCCGGGGGCCTCGCCCAGGGCCTGACCCGCCTTCACCATCTCGTTCAGCCCCAGAACCGGTGTCTCGTCCCGGCTCCCTGGGGCCGCACTCACCCGCGCCAGTGGCAGGGCCGTAACCGAAGAGGGCAGGGACGAGGACGCGTCACTTGCCGAGGCCGAGGCGAGCACCACGCCTGCGGGCTGGCTTCTCGCCGGCAGGCGCGTGGCCGAACGCGCCATGGCCTCGGGCTTGCTGGCCGCGGGTGCGGTGGCAGCCGCGACCTCCGTGGTGGCCTGTGCCGCTCCGGCGGCCTCCGCAGCCCGGCGCTCCGTGAGCGGAACGAAATCGGAACCGCCGCTCAGTTCATAGAAAACGAAGAACAATAATAGGCAGGTGACGGTAATGAACTTGAACATTGGCAGACTCCCGTTGGCTGCAAATCCAACGGTGCCACACCTCAAAGGTTCCTCCCGATTGGCAAATTTTCGCCGCAGGCGACATTTCCGTCCCCTGCCGGCCTTGAATGCGCCTCCTGCGCGCCCTCTCCCCAGTTGTCGATGACCGGCCGTGATGCAAACTGCCCGCTTTACCGTGACACGGGCTGCGGCTATCACCGATCCCATGAACGATACCCCTGACGACTCCGATATCGGCGCCCCCGCAGAGCCGGCCGCCCTGGCCGAACCGCTTCGCCGTGCGATCGGCGAACGCTACCTGACATATGCGCTTTCGACGATCATGCACCGCGCGCTGCCCGACGCACGCGACGGGCTGAAACCGGTGCACCGCCGGATCCTCTATGCCATGCGAGAGCTGAAGCTCGGGCCGAACTCGCGCTTCCGCAAGAGCTCGAAGATTTCCGGCGACGTGATGGGCAACTATCACCCCCATGGCGACACCGCGATCTACGATGCGATGGCGCGCCTGGCGCAGGATTTCAACGTCCGCTATCCGCTGGTCGACGGCCAGGGGAACTTCGGCAACATCGACGGCGACAACCCGGCGGCCTCGCGTTACACCGAGGCGCGGCTGACCATCGTGGCAGAGGCCATGATGGAGGGGCTCACCGAGAACGCGGTGGATTTCCGCGACAACTACGACGGCACGCTGACCGAGCCCGTCGTGCTGCCGGCGGCCTTCCCGAACCTGCTGGCGAATGGCTCCTCCGGCATTGCCGTGGGCATGGCCACCAACATCCCGCCGCACAACATCGCCGAGCTCTGCAATGCCTGCCTGCATCTGATCAAGACGCCGGACGCCCGTGACGACACGCTTCTGCAATATGTGCCGGGGCCCGACTTCCCCACCGGCGGTACCCTGGTCGAGAGCCCCGAGAACATCGCCCATGCCTATCGCACCGGGCGCGGCTCGTTCCGCCTGCGCGCCCGCTGGGAGAAGGAGGACCTCGGCCGCGGCCAGTGGCAGATCGTCGTCACCGAGATCCCCTACCAGGTGCAGAAGTCGAAACTGGTCGAACGGATCGCCGACCTGATCCAGACCAAGAAGGTGCCGATCCTCGCCGATATCCGCGATGAGAGCGCCGACGACATCCGCATGGTTCTCGAACCGCGCTCAAAGACCGTCGATCCCGACGTGCTGATGTCGATGCTGTTCCGCAACTCGGATCTCGAGGTGCGCTTCTCGCTGAACATGAACGTGCTGATCGACGGGCTGACGCCCAAGGTCTGCTCGATGAAGGAGGTGCTGCGCGCCTTCCTAGATCACCGTCGCGAGGTGCTGCAACGCCGCTCGCAGCACCGGCTGGAGAAGATCGACCACCGGCTGGAGGTGCTCGAAGGCCTGATCACCGCCTTCCTCAACCTCGACCGGGTGATCGATATCATCCGCTACGACAACGATCCCAAGGCCGCGCTGATGGCCGAGGAATGGGCCAAGAAGCGGGCCCGGGTGATGGACGAGAAGGATTACGTCTCGCCCATCGGCCAGGATGACGAAGGCGAGCTGACCGAGGTCCAGGCCGAGGCGATCCTGAACATGCGCCTGCGCTCCCTGCGCCGTCTCGAGGAGATGGAGCTGAATGCCGAGCGTGATGCGCTGATGGAGGAACGCGCGGGGCTCGAGGATCTGCTCGCCACGCCGGACCTGCAGTGGAACCGGATCGCCGACGAGCTGCGCGAAACCCGCAAGGCCTTCGGCAAGGATTTCGAGGGTGGCGCCCGTCGCACCCTGATCGAGGCCGCCGCCGAGGCCGAGGAGGTGCCGCTTGAAGCGATGATCGAGCGCGAGCCGATTACCGTCGTCTGTTCCAAGATGGGCTGGATACGCGCGATGAAGGGGCATATCGACCTCGCGGCCCAGGACAAGCTCAAGTTCAAGGACGGTGACGAGGGCCGCTTTGCCTTCCACGCCGAGACGACGGACAAGCTGCTTGTCTTCGGCACGAACGGACGCTTCTACACGCTCCAGGCTGTGAACCTGCCTGGCGGACGCGGCATGGGCGAACCGCTGCGCCTGATGGTCGACCTGCCCAACGAGGCCGAGATCGTCGACATGCGCATCTACCGTCCGGGCGAACGTCTGATCGTGGCCTCGACGGCCGGTGACGGCTTCATCGTGCCCGAGGATGACGTCGTGGCCCAGACCCGCTCCGGCAAGCAGGTGCTCAACGTCAAGGAGGGCGTGCGCGCGCTGCTGGTCAAGCCGGTCACCGGCGATCACGTCGCCGTTGTGGGCGAGAACCGCAAGGTGCTGGTCTTCCCGCTGGAAGAATTGCCCGAGATGGGCCGTGGCAAGGGCGTCCGGCTTCAGAAGTACAAGGACGGCGGTCTCTCGGACCTCACCACGATCATCCTTGAGGCGGGGCTTTCATGGCGCGATCCGGCGGGCCGTACACGGACCGAAACCGACCTGTCGGAATGGACGGCCAAGCGCGCCTCGACGGGGCGCATGGCGCCGCGCGGCTTCCCGAGGGACAACCGGTTCACTTGATCCGGCCCCTTCCGTTTCCCTGTTTGAAATATCCTCCGCGAAGCGACGCCCCGGACAATGTCCGGGGCGTTTTCGGTCCTGCGGACCGAGCCTCCGGCGGGGATATTTTCAACAGGGAAACGGGGCAGGTCAGTCCAGCGGATCGGCTTCGAGCCAGATGCCACCCTCGGCGCGCAGGGTCAGTATCAGGACAGGTCTTGGCGTCTTGCCCGGCACGGCACGAAAGCGGAACCGCGACAGCAGCGTTGCCAGGATGATGATCGCCTCCTGGAGGGCAAAGCTGGCGCCGATGCAGATTCGCGGCCCGTCTCCGAAGGGCAGGTAGCTGTAGCGCGGGATGGCCTTGCGGTCGGCAAAACGGTCCGGCCGGAAGGAATCGGGGTCGTCCCAGAGCAGCCGGTTCCGGTGCAGCGCATAGATCGGCAGCATCACCGTGTCACCCGGGCGTATTTCGCGGTCGCAAAGCCTGTCGGCCACCTGCGCCGTGCGCGAGACAAAGCCCGCCGGCGGGTAGAGACGCAGGGCCTCGTCGATGATCCGGCGTGTCAGCGGCAGGTCCTGAAGGTCATCCGCCGTCGCCGCGCGGCCCTTAAGCGCATTGCGGGCCTCCGCGCTGGCGCGGGCCTGCTCCTCGGGGGCGAAGGCGCAGAGGTAGAGGGCCCAGCCGAGCGCCAGCGCCGTTGTCTCGTGCCCGGCGACGATGAAGGCCAGCAGGTTGTCGGCAAGCTCGCGGTCGCTCATGGTACGGCCGCTGTCGGGATCTTCGGCGCCCAGGAGCAGGTCGAGAAGATCCGGCGCCAGGGCGCTCGGGGCGCGGTCACGCCGGGTGGCTATCGCGTCGTCCGCGATGGCCTTCATCTTGCGCACGACGCGGCCGGAGTTCAGCCGGGATGGCCGGGGCACCCAGCCGGGCAGCCCCAGGATATCGAAGAGAGAGACCCGCGCCACATCGGCGATATAGGCGTCGATGGCGCCATGCACCGCCTCGCGGTCGAAACTCCGGCCGCCGGAAAAGGTGACGTCGGAGATCACCTCGAAGGTGGCCCGAACCATCTCGTCGGCCATGTCGATCGCGCGGGGGCCCGCCGTGGCGATCCGCCCGCTGGCGCGTTCCGCGGCGGCGGTCATCACCGGGCTCAGCCCCGTGACGTTGCGATGCGAGAAAACGGGGGCCGCAGCGCGCCGCTGCCAACGCCAGTGCGCGCCTTCGGCGATGAAGAGGCTGTCACCGATTGCCGGGCCCAGCAGGCTCTTGGTGACGGCGGATTTCGGGTAATCCTCGGGGCGTTCCAGCAGGATGTGCCGGAGCGCCTCCGGATCCATCACCATGTGCCAGCGGATCCCCATCCTGCCCGATACGATAGGCTGTTTCACCGCCAGTTCCGGCACGATCTCGAGCACGTTGCGCCGCGCGGTGCGCAGCGAACCGAGCAGCCCGAGCGGCTCGGTTACCAGCGGCACCCGTACGGGCAGCCGGGCGGGCGGGGTGTCTCCGGGCCGCGCTGTATCAGGCATGGCGGGTCTCCGTGGCAAGGGGTCGGCGGTGCTGTCTGATATAGGTCGCAGGTGCCATTCGAAAAAGCCCGACCCGCGCCCTCGTGAATTGAAAACCACGGGGGGATGGGCTATGCCCGCGGGACTTTTCCACTTCGGGGGTTACATGTTCCGCATCCGCTCTGCCTACCGCCTGCCGGCCCTCTGCGCTGCGGCGGCCCTGCTTCTCAGCGCCTGCACCAATTCAAACGACCTCGACGAAACTCCCCCTGACCTCGGGGATTTCGCGCTCGGCCACAACATCGTCGTGGCCAGCAAGATGAAGCAGGGGCCGCTCTCGCGGGAAGCCACGGAAGAGGAAATGGTCACCGCGATGCAGGCCGCGATCGACGAACGCTTTGGGCGCTACGACGGCGACAGGCTCTATGATTTCGGTATTTCGGTCGAAGGCTACATGCTGGCGCAGCCCGGCATTCCCCTTATCCTGTCGCCGAAATCCGCGCTGATCATCAAGGTGACGCTCTGGGACGATGCCGCCGGCAAGAAGCTGAACGACGAGCCCGAGACCATCACCATCCTCGAGAGCCTCTCGGCCGATACGGTGGTTGGCTCCGGCCTTACGCAATCCAAGGAAGAGCAGCTTCAGAACCTCACGCGCAATGCCGCCAAGGAGGTGGAACGCTGGATGCTGATGCATCCCGAATGGTTCGACCTGGCGCCGAAGGGGAGCGGTGAAAGCACCGGCAGCACCTTCACCTCGGCCGCCTCCGTGGCCAGCCAGGTGGCCGGCGGCACGGCCGCAGATTGACCGTTCCGGCGGGGCGGGTCATCTCCCGCTCTGCCAGGCCGCGCGGGAACGGCGCAACAGCGCCGGTTTCCCTCCAAGTCCCGCTTGATTTTCCCCTTCAGACCCAATAAATCGCGCCCGGAGTGAAATCGGCCCCTTGGGCCCCAAACACAGAGGCGCCTGACCATGGGTAAGGAAAAGTTTGAGCGCGGCAAACCGCACTGCAACATCGGTACGATCGGTCACGTTGACCACGGCAAGACGACGCTGACGGCTGCGATCACGAAATACTTCGGTGATTTCAAGGCCTACGACCAGATCGACGGCGCGCCGGAAGAAAAGGCCCGCGGGATCACGATCTCGACCGCGCACGTTGAATACGAGACGGAAGCCCGTCACTACGCGCACGTCGACTGCCCTGGCCACGCCGACTACGTGAAGAACATGATCACCGGTGCTGCGCAGATGGACGGCGCGATCCTGGTTGTGAACGCAGCTGACGGCCCGATGCCGCAGACGCGCGAGCACATCCTGCTGGGCCGCCAGGTGGGTATTCCCGCCATGGTCGTGTTCATGAACAAGGTTGACCAGGTCGACGACGAAGAGCTGCTCGAGCTCGTCGAGATGGAAATCCGCGAACTGCTGTCGGCTTACGACTTCCCCGGCGACGACATCCCCGTCATCGCAGGTTCGGCCCTGGCCGCACTGGAAGGCCGTGACCCGGAAATCGGCGAAGAGAAGATCAAGGAACTGATGGCCGCCGTGGATGCCTACATCCCGCAGCCTGCACGTGCCGTTGACCAGCCCTTCCTGATGCCGATCGAAGACGTGTTCTCGATCTCGGGCCGTGGTACGGTTGTGACCGGCCGCGTGGAACGTGGTGTCGTGAACGTCGGCGACGAACTTGAAATCGTCGGCATCAAGGACACCAAGAAGACGACCTGCACGGGCGTTGAAATGTTCCGCAAGCTGCTGGACCGCGGTGAAGCCGGCGACAACATCGGCGCCCTGCTGCGCGGTATCGACCGTGAAGGCGTCGAGCGTGGCCAGGTTCTCTGCAAGCCGGGTTCGGTCAAGCCGCACACCAAGTTCGAAGCCGAAGCCTACATCCTGACCAAGGAAGAAGGTGGCCGTCACACGCCGTTCTTCGCGAACTACCGCCCGCAGTTCTACTTCCGTACGACGGACGTGACCGGCACGGTTCAGCTGCCCGACGGCACCGAGATGGTGATGCCCGGCGACAACCTGAAGTTCACCGTCGAGCTGATCGCTCCGATCGCCATGGAAGAGAAGCTGCGCTTCGCTATCCGTGAAGGCGGCCGGACCGTTGGTTCGGGCGTTGTCTCCAAGATCATCGAGTGATGATCGCGCAGGCTGAGGGACACCCCCGCAGCTGACGCAATCGATAGGAAACGGCGGGGGAAACCCCGCCGTTTTTGTTTTGCGGTCCCGCCAGGAAAGCTGCCGCGATGACTCTGGCGGGGCTGGATTTTTGCCTGTCAGCATTTATCATTTTCGCCATGAGTGACCTGATCCATTTCGCCCTGACCCTCGAGCCCGCTGCCGAGGCGGACCATGCCGCCGGCAGTGCCGCGGCTTGGACGCCGCTGCCGGCCGAGGACGTGGCGCGCCGCCTTGCCGGTGGGCCGCTGACCTGGGTGCATCTCGATGCGGCGCATCCCGATGCCCTGGCCTGGCTGGAGGCCAATGTGCCCGACATGGACGAGACCGTTCTCGATGCCCTGACCCAGACCGAGACGCGCCCGTGGGCCGGGCGGGTGGGGGATGATCTGCTGGTGGTCTTCCGCGCCGTGAACCTCAACGAGGGCAAGGACAAGGAGGACATGCTCGGCGTACGTGTCTGGGCGGAGAGCGGGCGAATCATCACGCTCTCCCGGGCACCCATCCGCGCGCTCAAGGAAATCCGGGCAGAGGCGCTCCGGGGTGACGGGCCGGTGACCCCGGGTGGCTTCCTCGCGCTGCTGGGCGAGCGCCTCACGGACCACCTGGAACCTTTCATCCGCGATCTCGATCTGGAGGTCGACGAGCTCGAAGCGGAGGTCATCGACGAGCCGCACCGGGACCTGCGCCGACAAATCGTCCGCCTGCGCCTGGCTCTTGTCGAGCTGCGCCGCCACCTGCCGCCACAGCGCGATGCGCTCGGCACGCTGCAGATCTGCAACAGTCCGCTGCTGACCCGGCGCGACCTGAGGGAGATCCTGCGCAGCCACGACCGCCTGACCCGGCTGACGGAGAACGTCGACGAACTTCGCGATAACCTCGTTGTCCTGCGCGACGAACTGGCCGGGCAGCTGAGCGACCGCATCAATCAGCACATGTATGTGCTCTCGATCATCTCGGTGGTCTTCCTGCCGCTGACCTTCCTGACCGGGCTCTTCGGGATAAACGTGGGCGGCATACCAGGGTCGGATGATCGCGTGGCCTTTGCCGTTTTTGCCGGAATCATGCTGGTGCTGGTCGCGGTGCAGATCTGGTTGCTGCGGCGGATCGGCTGGATCTGATCCGGGGCAGGGCGGAGCCTGCCGCAAAGATCCGGGCCAGGTGGAAAGAATTTCATTTTCCCGCCGCGGGGGGCCTTGATCTTCACTGCGCGCTGCCTTATCCGACTGCGACGGACTAGGGGTTTAGCTCAGTTGGTAGAGCATCGGTCTCCAAAACCGAGGGTCGTGGGTTCGAGTCCCTCAGCCCCTGCCAGTCCGAAATCTCCCGCACATGAAATGCTCTGCGCTGCCCGATACTTTCTGCATCGGGTGGGTGGTCCTTTGGGCGCGTCTTCCGCCGTCCTGTCCGCCCGGATATTCGGGGCGGCACGGTCGCTACCCGCCGCGGTGCGCGGTCACGCAGTGGCGGGGATTGCTCCACCGGGTCAATGACATGCGCGGCAGCCGGTAGGCTTGGCCGCTGCGCACAGGGGCGCATCAGGCGTCGGCAGGGTACATGCCGCAGGGGCCTCCGCGAGAACGACCCTTGAAACCACCGGCCGCTTTCCGTATGTCCTCGCCATTCTCCCGTGTTGGGATTCCGCACCGTCGCGATACCGACATGATACCGACGTGATACCGACGTAAGGATTCAGCCCATGGCGAACCCGTTGCAATTCATCCAGCAGACCCGTGCCGAGATCGGCAAGGTGTCCTGGCCGACCCGCCGCGAGGTGGTGCTGACCACGATCATGGTGCTGGTCATGGCAACGCTGACGGCCATCTTCTTCGCGTTGGTCGACATGGTGATCCGGTTCGGTCTCGAGCAGATCCTGCGCTTCTTCGGCTGAGGCTTGCGCTTTCCGGCGCATCTTTGTATCTGACAGCCCAATCCCTCAGTCTGGCGCGCGGCGATTCGAGCCCCGCGCCGATTTTCTATTGGGGAGACCGCTTCGGCCCGTCGGGCCTGGATGGCGGAAATGACAAGGAATTCGGTCAGTTGGCCGAGAGGTAATACGAAGGGTCGTTGCGACATGGCAAAGCGTTGGTACTCGGTTTCGGTCCTCTCGAACTTCGAGAAGAAGATCGCCGAGCAGATCCGGCAGAGCGTTGCCGAGAAAGGTCTTGAAGACCAGATCGACGAAGTGCTGGTGCCGACCGAAGAGGTGATCGAGGTTCGTCGTGGCAAGAAGGTGACCGCCGAGCGGCGCTTCATGCCGGGCTACGTGCTGGTCCACATGGAAATGTCGGACACCGGCTATCACCTGATAAACTCGATCAACCGCGTCACCGGTTTCCTGGGCCCGCAAGGTCGCCCGATGCCGATGCGCGACGCCGAGGTGAACCAGATCCTCAACCGTGTCCAGGAAGGCGAAGAAGCCCCGCGGACGCTGATCCACTTCGAAGTGGGCGAGAGGGTCAAGGTCAACGACGGCCCGTTCGAGGACTTCGACGGCATGATCGAGGAAGTGGACGACGACAACCAACGCCTCAAGGTGTCGGTGTCGATCTTTGGCCGGGAAACTCCGGTCGAGCTGGAATTCACGCAGGTCACCAAGCAAGGCTGATCCGCGTGCCACGATGCGTGATTGCGCGCATCCCGCCGGGGCAGTGCCGGTTGCATCCGTGGGAGGCGAGGGCACGCGAGCCCGGACCAGACCACGCGCAGAGTAGGGCACGACGCGTCGTGTCCGTGTAGGGTGCGTGATCCGACGCACCGATGACAAAGGAGAAGGCCAATGGCCAAGAAACTCGTTGGCAGCATGAAGCTGCAAGTGAAGGCCGGGCAAGCCAACCCGAGCCCGCCCGTGGGCCCGGCGCTGGGTCAGCGCGGCATCAACATCATGGAATTCTGCAAGGCGTTCAACGCCAAAACGCAGGACATGGAGCCCGGTGCGCCGTGCCCGACCGTGATCCACTACTACCAGGACAAGTCCTTCACGATGGAAATCAAGACGCCCCCCGCGTCTTATTACCTGAAGAAGGCTGCCAAGCTGAAGTCGGGCGCCAACAACCCCGGCAAGGAAACCGTTGGTACGGTGACCGTTGCTCAGGTCAAGGAAATCGCTGAAGCGAAGATGAAGGACCTGAACGCCACCGATATCGAAGCGGCGATGCAGATCATCCTGGGCTCCGCCCGCTCCATGGGCATCGAGGTGAAGTAATGGCAAAGCTCGGTAAACGTACCCGCTCCGCTCGTGAAGCATTCGCCGGCAAGGAAGACATCTCCGTCGAGGAAGCCGTCGCGCTGATCAAGGCAAACGCCTCCGCCAAGTTCGACGAGACCCTCGAGATCTCGATGAACCTCGGCGTCGACCCCCGTCACGCAGACCAGATGGTTCGTGGTGTTGTCGGCCTGCCCAACGGCACCGGCAAGACCGTTCGCGTGGCCGTCTTCGCCCGTGGCCCCAAGGCCGAAGAAGCCCAAGCTGCCGGTGCGGACATCGTCGGTGCAGAGGACCTGATGGAAACCATTCAGGGTGGCACGATCGAATTCGATCGCTGCATCGCAACCCCGGACATGATGCCGATCGTCGGCCGTCTGGGCAAGATCCTCGGCCCGCGCAACCTGATGCCGAACCCCAAGGTCGGCACCGTGACCATGGATGTTGCCGACGCCGTGAAAGCGGCCAAGGGCGGTGAAGTCCAGTTCCGTGCCGAAAAGGCCGGCGTCGTGCACGCAGGCATCGGCAAGGTTTCCTTCGACGAAGCCAAGCTGGTCGAAAACGTGCGCGCCTTCGTGGACGCCGTTTCCAAGGCCAAGCCGGCCGGTGCCAAGGGCACCTACATGAAAAAGGTTTCGCTCAGCTCCACCATGGGCCCGGGCGTGTCTGTCGACGTGGAAAACGCGACCGGCAACTGATCTTTTCAGGGACAGTGAAGAGACAGAGAAGGGCGGCCTGCGGGTCGCCCTTTTTCTTTTCGGCCGTCAGGACGGCGAGTTGCCGATGTCCCAGCAGCTGTCTTCCAGTTCGGAGGAGGGGTGTCGGGCTGTCTTAAGGGCCGTCTCGAGATTCTGCCCGTCGACAGCCGCACTGGCCAGGTCCTGCAGCGCATAGGTCGAGACCCGGGCAGTGCCTTTCATCAGGTCCCGGCTGAGGGCCAGGATGGTCAGGTAATCGAGGTGGTTTCCCAGCATGCCGGAACCGTCGGCATCGCCGCCTTCGGCGTTGTCCCGACAGGCCTCGACATCGACCGAAATGAAGGAGCGGCACACGGTGGGCCGAACCTCGTAGGCGCGGCAGTTTCGGGTTTGCGGATCGAGAGCCGCACAGGCGTTTGCGTTCCAGTCTCGCCCGTCCGGGGCGCCTGCGAGTGGGGCGAGGGCCCCATGCAGCTGTACCGCCTCCGCCTCGGTGATCAGGCCGCCGTCTCCTTCGAGAAGGATACAGCAGAAAGCACAGCCCTCGCTGCAGGCGGCATTCACCAGTTCTTCCGGTTGGCCGGCGCGGATCTGCTCACCGGTCATCGCCGCCAGTTTCCGCGCGACTTCGCCGGAGGCAATCTCGCCGGTCACCGTCGCCATCGTCTGCCCCTCGGTCTCCGCTGCGGCAAGGTAGGCATCCAGGATGCGCCGGCCGCGTTCTTCCAGGGGCTTCGGCATGCCCCGGGCTCGAGCGCGCTCCAGCTTAAGACGTAGTGCCTGGATCGTTGCCGGGCGTTTGCCCCTGGCGCCGGCCGCCTGGCGTCTCGCTTTCCTGTCACTCATGGGCTCTCAACTCGCTGATACTTGTGGCTTGTTTTCGTGGCGTTCCCCGGGCCGGGCAATCCGCCTCTGGCGCGCCTCGACGGAAAGGAGTATAAGGGGCGGACGGTCGCGTCCAGCCGCTTGCGGAGCCGTGTCGCACCGAAGTCACCGGGCCGGCGCAAACGCGTGCGGCTTCGTTACTTGTTTTTTACTCTTCACATTGCGGCCCAAAGGGCCTAGAAGCCCCGCTGTTGGGGTTGGCGGGATTCGTCTGCCCTGACGATTCGTCCGAGACGGTGGGTGAAGGTCCCGACCTTCATAAATCCTGCCTGAGACGGGAAAAGACCAGATTTCTTCGGGTATCTGCGCAAGCGGCGCCCGGGGCGAGATTGGACGGACCCGTAAAAGGACCCGAATGCCGGGACTTTACGTGCCGGCGGAAATGAGCCGGAGGGTCAAACCTCCCTACTTGGAGTGAAACTGTGGATAGAGCCCAGAAAGAGAAAGTGGTCGACGAGCTCGGCCAGATCTTCGAAAGCTCTGGCGTTGTGGTGGTTGCCCACTACACCGGCCTCACGGTTGCCGAGATGCAAACTCTGCGCGCCAAAGCCCGTGAGGCTGGCGGTAGCGTGCGCGTCGCCAAGAACAGGCTCGCCAAGATCGCCCTGGAAGGCAAGCCCTGCGCAAGCATTGCTGATCTTCTGACGGGCATGACCGTTCTGACCTACTCCGAGGACCCCGTGGCGGCAGCCAAGGTGGCCGAGGACTTTGCCAAGGAGAACAAAAAGTTCGAAATCCTTGGCGGTGCGATGGGTGAGAACGCTCTGGACCGGGCCGGTGTGGAAACCGTGTCGAAAATGCCGTCGCGCGAGGAGCTCATCGCTTCCATCGTCGGCTGCATCGGCGCACCCGCTTCCAACATCGCCGGTGCCATTGGCGCGCCTGCTTCGAACATCGCCTCCATCCTGTCCACGATCGAGGACAAGGCGGCGTAAGCAACCGAGAGACCGGCGTGGGGTTGCATACCTTAACGTTGGAACACATCTAGAGATACGGAAAGAGTCACAATGGCTGATCTGAAAAAACTGGCTGAAGAGATCGTTGGTCTGACGCTTCTCGAAGCACAAGAACTGAAAACCATCCTGAAAGACGAATACGGCATCGAGCCCGCTGCTGGCGGCGCCGTCATGATGGCTGGCCCGGCAGGCGGCGACGCTGCTGCTGCTGAAGAAGAAAAAACCGAGTTCGACGTCATCCTGAAGTCGGCCGGCGCTTCGAAAATCAACGTCATCAAAGAAGTCCGCGGCATCACCGGCCTGGGCCTCAAAGAAGCCAAAGAGCTGGTGGAAGCCGGCGGCAAGGCTGTCAAAGAAGGCGTTTCGAAAGAAGAAGCCGAAGAGATCAAAGGCAAGCTGGAAGCAGCTGGCGCCGAGATCGAAGTCAAGTAATCCCTTCCGGGGTAACCCGGATGCGAGGATTTACAGGCTGGACGCGGGGATGCCCGCGTTCAGCCGAACCTGTCTCAGAGAGGGCTTTCGAGAAAGCCCTGCCTAAGGCGCGGTTCGAGGATCGGGAGGCCACCATTGGGACGGTGGCCAGGCATGGATCCGAACCCCCTGTCTCGATAGGGCGCAATACCGGGGCCCGACGGTATTCGCACCCGTAAGAGAAACGAAAGGTGACATCCGTCATGGCTCAGACCTTCCTCGGTCAGAAACGTCTTCGCAAATACTACGGCAAGATTCGCGAAGTTCTCGAAATGCCGAACCTCATCGAGGTTCAGAAAAGCTCTTACGAACTCTTCCTGAAATCCGGCGACGCACCGCAGCCTACCGATGGCGAAGGTATCATGGGCGTCTTCCAGTCGGTCTTCCCGATCAAGGATTTCAACGAGACCGCAGTTCTCGAGTTCGTCAAGTACGAGCTGGAAAAGCCCAAGTACGACGTCGACGAATGCATGCAGCGCGACATGACTTATAGCGCGCCGCTTAAGGTCACCCTGCGCCTCATCGTGTTCGATATCGACGAGGATACCGGCGCCAAGTCGGTCAAGGACATCAAGGAACAGGACGTCTTCATGGGCGACATGCCCCTGATGACCCCCAACGGTACGTTCATCGTGAACGGCACCGAACGTGTCATCGTGTCCCAGATGCACCGTTCGCCGGGCGTGTTCTTTGACCACGACAAGGGCAAGACGCACTCCTCGGGCAAGCTGCTCTTCGCCTGCCGCATCATTCCTTATCGCGGCTCCTGGCTCGACTTCGAATTCGACGCCAAGGATATCGTTTTCGCGCGTATCGACCGTCGCCGCAAACTGCCGGTCACGACCCTGCTCTATGCTCTCGGGCTGGACCAGGAAGCGATCATGGACGCCTACTACGAGACGGTGAACTACACCTATCGCAAGGGCCAGGGCTGGGTGACGAAGTTCTTCCCGGAACGCGTCCGCGGGACCCGTCCGACCTACGACCTCGTGGATGCCGACAGCGGCGAGATCATTGCCGAAGCCGGCAAGAAGGTCACTCCGCGCGCAGTCAAGAAGCTGATCGATGAAGGCACGGTGAAGAACCTGCTGGTGCCCTTCGACCGTATCGTCGGCAAGTTCGTGGCCAAGGACATCATCAAC
Source organism: Pseudooceanicola sp. DL12 (assembly GCF_056270665.1). Lineage (NCBI taxonomy): Bacteria > Pseudomonadati > Pseudomonadota > Alphaproteobacteria > Rhodobacterales > Paracoccaceae > Pseudooceanicola > Pseudooceanicola sp. DL12. Next base: position 3,572,969 of record NZ_CM149884.1, on the reverse strand, counting down.
GAGGACAACGGCGCCATCTATGTCGAGGCCGGCGATGAGCTGACCCTCGAGTACGACAAGGAAGGCGAGATCACTGGCGGTACCCTGCAGGAGCTGCTGGAAGCCGGCATCACCGAGATCCCCGTTCTGGACATCGACAACATCAATGTCGGTCCCTACATGCGCAACACCATGGCGATGGACAAGAACATGGGCCGCGATACCGCGCTCATGGACATCTATCGCGTGATGCGCCCCGGCGAGCCGCCGACCGTCGAAGCCGCGTCCTCGCTCTTCGACACCCTGTTCTTCGACAGCGAGCGCTACGACCTCTCGGCCGTTGGTCGCGTCAAGATGAACATGCGTCTGGCCCTCGAAAAGCCCGACACCCAGCGGACCCTCGATCGCGAAGACATCGTCCAGTGCATCAAGGCCCTGGTCGAACTGCGCGACGGCAAGGGTGAAATCGATGACATCGACCACCTCGGCAACCGTCGTGTGCGGTCGGTCGGCGAACTGATGGAAAACCAGTACCGTGTCGGGCTGCTCCGCATGGAGCGCGCGATCAAGGAGCGCATGTCTTCCGTCGAGATCGACACGGTCATGCCGCAGGACCTGATCAACGCCAAGCCGGCTGCAGCTGCCGTGCGTGAATTCTTCGGCTCCTCGCAGCTGTCGCAGTTCATGGACCAGACCAATCCGCTGTCCGAAGTGACGCACAAGCGTCGCCTGTCGGCCCTCGGGCCGGGCGGTCTGACCCGCGAACGCGCAGGCTTCGAAGTGCGCGACGTTCACGCTACGCACTACGGCCGGATGTGCCCGATTGAAACGCCGGAAGGTCCGAACATCGGTCTGATCAACTCGCTGGCCACCTTTGCCCGCGTGAACAAGTACGGCTTCATCGAGACCCCCTATCGCACGGTCAAGGACAAGCAGGTCACCGACGAGGTGCACTACATGTCCGCAACCGAGGAACAGCGTCACGTGGTGGCTCAGGCCAACGCATCGCTGGACGAGGAAGGCCGTTTCACCAACGAAATGGTCAACACCCGTCAGGCCGGTGAATATACGCTGACCCCGACCGAGGCAGTTGATCTGATCGACGTGTCGCCGAAACAGCTGGTTTCGGTGGGTGCCTCGCTCATTCCCTACCTGGAAAACGACGACGCCAACCGCGCCCTCATGGGTGCGAACATGCAACGTCAGGCCGTGCCGCTGCTTCGTGCAGAGGCGCCGCTGGTCGGTACCGGCATCGAGGGCAAGGTTGCCATCGACTCCGGCGCTGCCATTCAGGCGCGCCGCGCCGGGATCATCGACCAGGTCGATGCCCAGCGTATCGTGATCCGGGCCACCGAGGACCTCGAGCTGGGTGACGCGGGCGTCGATATCTACCGCCTGCGCAAGTTCCAGCGCTCGAACCAGAACACCACGATCAACCAGAAACCTCTGGTGAAGGTTGGCGACCTGGTCGAGAAGGGCGAAGTGATTGCCGACGGTCCGTCTACCGACATGGGCGAACTGGCCCTGGGCAAGAACATCATCGTCGCCTTCATGCCCTGGAATGGCTACAACTACGAAGACTCGATCCTGATCTCCGAGCGCATCGCGCGTGACGACGTCTATACCTCGATCCACATCGAGGAATTCGAAGTCGCTGCCCGTGATACCAAGCTCGGGCCGGAAGAGATCACCCGCGACATCCCGAACGTCGGCGAGGAAGCCCTGCGCAACCTCGACGAAGCGGGCATCGTCTACATCGGTGCAGACGTGGAGCCGGGCGACATCCTGGTTGGCAAGATCACTCCGAAGGGCGAAAGCCCGATGACGCCGGAAGAGAAGCTCCTCCGTGCCATCTTCGGTGAAAAGGCCTCCGACGTCCGTGACACCTCGCTGCGCGTCAAACCCGGCGACTACGGTACCGTCGTGGAAGTCCGCGTCTTCAACCGCCACGGCGTTGAAAAGGACGAGCGTGCCCTGCAGATCGAACGCGAGGAAGTCGAGCGCCTGTCGCGCGACCGCGACGACGAGCTGGCCATTCTCGACCGCAACATCTACGCCCGCCTGAAGGACATGATCCTGGGCAAGGTGGCGGTGAAGGGTCCCAAGGGCGTCAAGGCCGGGTCCGAGATCACCGAAGAACTGCTGGGCACCCTGTCCCGCGGTCAGTGGTGGCAGCTCGCCCTGGAAGACGACAAGGAAGCCCAGATCGTCGAGGCCCTGAACGAGCAGTACGAGGTGCAGAAGCGCGCCCTGGATGCCCGTTTCGAGGACAAGGTCGAGAAGGTCCGTCGTGGCGACGATCTGCCGCCGGGCGTGATGAAGATGGTCAAGGTCTTCATCGCCGTGAAGCGCAAGCTGCAGCCGGGCGACAAGATGGCCGGTCGTCACGGGAACAAGGGTGTCGTGTCGCGCGTCGTGCCGATGGAGGACATGCCGTTCCTCGCAGACGGTACGCCGGTCGACTTCTGCCTCAACCCGCTGGGTGTGCCGTCGCGTATGAACGTCGGTCAGATCCTCGAGACCCACACGGGCTGGGCCTGCCGTGGTCTCGGTCTTAAGATCGACGACGCCCTGCAGGACTACCGTCGTTCGGGTGACCTGACCCCGGTTCGCGAAGCGATGCGCCTGGCCTATGGCGACGATGTCTACGAAGAAGGCATCGAAGGCATGGACGAAGCGCACCTGATCGAAGCGGCCAGCAACGTCACCCGTGGCGTGCCGATCGCGACCCCGGTCTTCGATGGTGCCAAGGAGGAAGACATCAACGAGCGTCTGACGCGCGCTGGTTTCGACACCTCCGGTCAGTCGATCCTCTTCGACGGCCGCACCGGCGAACAGTTCAGCCGCCCTGTCACCGTCGGCATGAAGTACATGCTGAAACTGCACCACCTGGTCGACGACAAGATCCACGCGCGTTCGACCGGTCCGTACTCCCTTGTCACGCAGCAGCCGCTGGGTGGTAAGGCACAGTTCGGTGGTCAGCGCTTCGGTGAGATGGAAGTCTGGGCTCTGGAAGCTTACGGCGCCGCTTACACGCTGCAGGAAATGCTGACCGTGAAGTCGGATGACGTCGCCGGCCGGACCAAGGTCTACGAAAGCATCGTCAAGGGCGAGGACAACTTCGAGGCCGGTGTGCCCGAATCCTTCAACGTTCTGGTGAAGGAAGTCCGCGGCCTCGGCCTGAACATGGAACTCCTGGACGCCGAGGACGAGGAATAAGCGGATCCAGACAGGGTGCGTGACACCGCGCACCCTGTCCCCGCTTCTCCCTCTCCCAACGCTCCCTCATCGAGGAAAAAGACATGAACCAGGAACTGACGAACAACCCGTTCAACCCGCTGACGCCGCCCAAGGTCTTTGACGAGATCAAGGTTTCGCTGGCGTCGCCGGAACGGATCCTCTCGTGGTCCTACGGCGAGATCAAAAAGCCGGAAACCATCAACTACCGTACCTACAAGCCGGAGCGGGATGGCCTGTTCTGCGCGCGTATCTTTGGCCCGATCAAGGACTACGAGTGCCTCTGCGGCAAGTACAAGCGGATGAAATATCGCGGCGTCGTCTGCGAAAAGTGCGGCGTAGAAGTCACGCTGCAAAAGGTCCGTCGCGAGCGCATGGGCCACATCGAGCTGGCCGCACCCGTGGCGCACATCTGGTTCCTGAAATCGCTGCCGTCCCGCATCGGCCTGATGCTGGACATGACGCTGCGTGATCTGGAACGCGTTCTCTACTTCGAAAACTACGTCGTCATCGAGCCCGGTCTGACCGACCTGCAATACGGCCAGATGCTGACCGAAGAAGAGTTCATGGATGCGCAGGATACCTACGGCATGGACGCCTTCACGGCGAACATCGGTGCCGAAGCTATCCGCGACATGCTGGCCCAGATCGACCTGGAATCCGAAGCCGAGAACCTGCGTGCCGACCTGGCCGAGGCGACTGGTGAACTGAAGCCCAAGAAGATCATCAAGCGCCTGAAGGTCGTTGAATCCTTCCTCGAGTCGGGCAACCGCCCCGAGTGGATGATCATGACCGTGATCCCGGTCATTCCGCCCGAACTGCGCCCGCTGGTGCCGCTGGACGGTGGCCGCTTCGCGACCTCCGACCTCAACGACCTGTACCGCCGCGTGATCAACCGGAACAACCGTCTGAAGCGTCTGATCGACCTTCGTGCGCCCGACATCATCGTGCGCAACGAAAAGCGGATGCTGCAGGAATCCGTGGATGCCCTCTTCGACAACGGCCGTCGCGGCCGGGTCATCACCGGCGCCAACAAGCGTCCGCTGAAGTCGCTGTCCGACATGCTGAAGGGCAAGCACGGTCGTTTCCGTCAGAACCTTCTGGGCAAGCGCGTCGACTTCTCCGGCCGTTCGGTCATCGTGACCGGGCCGGAGCTGAAGCTGCACCAGTGCGGCCTGCCGAAGAAGATGGCGCTCGAACTCTTCAAGCCCTTCATCTACTCGCGCCTGGAGGCCAAGGGCCTGTCCAGCACCGTGAAGCAGGCGAAGAAGCTGGTCGAAAAAGAGCGTCCGGAAGTCTGGGACATCCTCGACGAGGTCATTCGCGAGCACCCGGTTCTGCTGAACCGCGCGCCCACGCTGCACCGTCTTGGCATCCAGGCGTTCGAACCCACGCTGATCGAAGGCAAGGCGATCCAGCTGCACCCGCTCGTCTGCTCGGCATTCAACGCTGACTTCGACGGTGACCAGATGGCCGTCCACGTTCCGCTGTCGCTGGAAGCCCAGCTGGAAGCCCGCGTCCTGATGATGTCGACGAACAACGTTCTGTCGCCCGCCAACGGCGCGCCGATCATCGTTCCGTCGCAGGATATGGTCCTGGGTCTCTACTACACCTCGATCGCCCGTGACGGCATGAAGGGCGAGGGCATGGTCTTCTCGAACATCGAGGAGGTCCAGTACGCGCTTGATACCGGCGCCGTGCACCTGCACGCCAAGGTCATCGCACGCGTTCCCCAGATCGACGAGGAAGGCAACGAGATCGTCACCCGGTTCGAGACGACCCCCGGTCGTGTCCGCCTCGGTGCGCTGCTGCCGCAGAACGCAAAGGCGCCCTTCGAACTGGTCAACCGTCTGCTGCGGAAACGCGACATCCAGCAGGTCATCGATACCGTCTACCGTTACTGCGGTCAGAAGGAATCGGTCATCTTCTGTGACCAGATCATGCGCATGGGCTTCCGCGAAGCCTTCAAGGCCGGCATTTCCTTCGGCAAGGACGACATGGTCATCCCCGACAACAAGTGGGAGATCGTCGAGGAAACGCGCGACCAGGTGAAGGATTTCGAACAGCAGTACATGGACGGCCTGATCACCCAGGGCGAAAAGTACAACAAGGTTGTCGATGCCTGGTCGAAGTGCAACGACAAGGTCACCGAAGCCATGATGTCGACCATCTCGGCCATCCCCCGCAACGAGGACGGCTCCGAGGGCGAGATCAACTCGGTCTACATGATGGCCCACTCCGGTGCCCGGGGCTCGGTCACCCAGATGAAGCAGCTCGGCGGGATGCGCGGCCTGATGGCCAAGCCGAACGGCGACATCATCGAGACGCCGATCATCTCGAACTTCAAGGAAGGCCTGACCGTTCTCGAGTACTTCAACTCGACCCACGGCGCCCGTAAGGGTCTGTCGGATACCGCCCTGAAGACGGCAAACTCGGGTTACCTGACCCGTCGTCTGGTGGACGTCGCCCAGGACTGCATCGTGCGCGAGCATGACTGCGGCACCGAGCGCGCCATCACCGTCGGCAACGCAGTCAACGACGGCGAGGTCGTGGCGACCATCGGCGAGCGTATCCTGGGCCGTGTGGCGGCCGACGACGTGCTGCGTCCGGGTACTGACGAGATCGTTGTCAAGAAGGGCCAGCTCATCGACGAGCGCCTGGCCGATGCGGTTCAGGACGCCGGCGTCCAGTCCATGCGCATCCGTTCGCCCCTCACCTGTGAGGCGGATGACGGTGTCTGCGCCATGTGCTACGGTCGCGACCTTGCACGCGGCACGATGGTCAACCAGGGCGAAGCCGTGGGTATCATCGCGGCCCAGTCGATCGGTGAACCCGGTACTCAGCTGACGATGCGGACCTTCCACATCGGCGGCGTTGCGCAGGGTGGTCAGCAGTCCTTCCTCGAGTCCTCGACCGACGGTATCGTCTCCTTCGAGAACGCGAGCCTGCTCGACAACGCCAACGGCGAAACGCTCATCATGGGCCGGAACATGAAGCTCCGGATCCTCGATGAGCACGGCGAGGAACGTGCCAGCCACAAGCTGGGCTACGGTACCAAGCTCTTCGTCAAGGATGGCGAGAAGATCACGCGCGGCACCAAGCTGTTCGAATGGGACCCCTACACCCTGCCGATCATCGCCGAGAAGGCCGGTACCGCCCGCTATGTCGACCTGGTGTCGGGTATCGCCGTTCGCGACGAGACCGACGATGCCACCGGCATGACGCAGAAGATCGTGATGGACTGGCGCGCTGCTCCCAAGGGCAACGAGCTCAAGCCCGAGATCATCATCGTCGACACCGATGGCGAGCCGGTCCGCAACGATGCGGGCAACCCGGTGACCTACCCGATGTCCGTGGATGCCATCCTCTCCGTCGAAGACGGTCAGGAGATCCAGGCCGGTGACGTCGTCGCGCGTATCCCGCGCGAAGGCGCGAAGACGAAGGACATTACCGGTGGTCTGCCGCGTGTGGCCGAACTCTTCGAGGCGCGTCGTCCCAAGGACCACGCCATCATCGCCGAGATCGACGGCTATGTCCGCTTCGGTCGCGACTACAAGAACAAGCGTCGCATCACGATCGAACCGTCGGACGAGAGCATGGAGCCCGTGGAATACATGGTGCCCAAGGGCAAGCACATCCCGGTCACCGAGGGCGACTACGTTCAGAAGGGCGACTACATCATGGACGGCAACCCGGCGCCGCATGACATCCTTGCCATCATGGGTGTCGAAGCGCTGGCGAACTACATGATCGACGAGGTTCAGGACGTCTATCGCCTGCAGGGCGTGAAGATCAACGACAAGCACGTCGAGGTCATCGTTCGCCAGATGCTGCAGAAGTGGGAGATCCTCGACAGCGGTCAGACGACCCTGCTCAAGGGCGAACACGTCGACAAGATCGAGTTCGATCAGGCCAACGAGAAGGCAGAAGCCAAGGGCCTGCGCCCTGCAACCGGCCAACCGATCCTGCTCGGGATCACGAAGGCCTCGCTGCAGACGCGTTCCTTCATCTCTGCCGCCTCGTTCCAGGAAACCACGCGGGTTCTCACCGAGGCATCGGTGCAGGGCAAGCGCGACAAGCTGGTCGGCCTGAAGGAAAACGTGATCGTGGGTCGTCTGATCCCCGCCGGTACCGGTGGCGCCACCCAGAAGGTGCGTCGCATCGCGACGGACCGCGACAATGTCGTGCTGGACGCCCGCCGCGACGAGGCCGCCCAGGCTGCTGCCCTGGCCGCGCCCTCGGCCGATACCATGGCAGAGACGCCCGAAGCCGGCGAATGATCGCCTGATCGCACCGCGAAACTTTCGGAAGGGCCCCCGCAAGGGGGCCTTTTCTTTTGGCCGCGGCAATGGCAAAGGCCGCAGGTCGGCACGGGGCCGGCCACGGTCTTGAAAAGGCTCCACAAGGATGAGCGACAATATCCGCGCCGCGGCGCTCATGGTCCTGGCGCTCGCGCTGCTGGCGCTCAACGACGGGCTGATCAAGATGGTGGCCCTTGGCCTGCCGCTTGCGCAGATCGTGGTGGTCCGCAACAGCGTCACAACCCTGGCACTCTTCTTCGCGCTGCTGCGCGGTGGACGGGCCTTGCGCCTGTCGCGGCGGGACCTCGGGTTGTCGGTCATCCGTGGCATCGGAGAGGTCGGGTCGGCCTACTTCTACCTCATGGGCCTGATCGCGCTCCCCTTCGCCAACGTGGTCGCCATCCTGCAATCGGCGCCGCTGGTGGTCACCCTCGCCGCGGCGCTCTTCATGGGCGAGAAGGTCGGCTGGCGCCGCCTGCTGGCCATTCTCGCGGGCTTCCTGGGGGTATTGCTGATCGTGCGACCCGGGACGGAGGGGTTCAACACCTTCACGCTCTACACGCTCACTGCGGTGATCTTCATCACCATCCGCGATCTCGCCACCCGCAAGCTCTCGCCGGAGGCGCCGGCGCTCACCGTCACGGCCTTCACCTCGGTCTTCGTGCTGGTCTTCTTCCTCATCCTCGCGCTACAGGAACCCTGGGTGCCCATGACGGGGCGCTCGATCGTGGCGATCCTCTTCTGCTCGGCCTTCGTGCTCGGTTCCTACATCACCACGATCCAGGCGATGCGCCTGGGTGAGGTCGCCTTCGTGTCGCCCTTCCGCTACTCCTCCCTGCTCTGGGCGCTTCTCCTGGGGCTGGTCTTCTTTGGCGAGTGGCCAAGCCTGATGACGCTCCTCGGCTCGGCCATTATCGTGGGATCGGGCCTCTTCATGCTCTACCGCGAGCACAGGGTGTCCCCCGTGATCGCCCGGCGTGCGGAAACGGGGATCCCCGAGGACCACATCTGACGCTGCGTCCTGACGTGGGTGCGTCGCGGGGCAGGGGGCGGCAGGGCGGGGCGCGGCAGGAGATTGCCACCTGATTGCCCGCCATGGCCTTGACCTCCGGTCGCGAAGCGGGCTAGGGCGTGCCATCGGCCACACAGGCAGAGGGCCCGCCGGAGTGCGGCGGAACCGGGCATGAGCCAGGGCGAGAGACGCCCGCTCCGTTCAGCTCTTGTTGACAACCTCTCCGACTCCCCCTATACGCGCCCCAATCAGGCGAGGGGGCCGCCCCTTTGCCTTCCAGGTTTGAAGTGGTCAAGATCCGGGCGAGAGCCCCGATCCTCTGGAAAACCCACCGCGTCGTTCTCCGTGTACGAGGGGACGGATGCGGTTTTTTACGTTGCGCGCATGTGACATGCCTCGCAGCGGAAAATGCGCGGGGCCGAGGCGCCGCAAAGGAATCGCGGTGCGAAAGTGCCGTAAGGAACCCGGTCCCGGCGGACGCGCCAGTGACCATTGGAAGGAAATCCGCATGGGGAGACGGCCCCTCATGCAGCACATGTGTTAGAGACGGGAAAGTAACCCTATGCCTACGATCCAGCAGCTGATCCGCAAGCCGCGGCAGCCCAAAGTAAAACGCTCGAAGTCGATGCACCTGGAGCAATGCCCGCAGAAGCGTGGCGTTTGCACCCGCGTGTACACCACGACCCCGAAAAAACCGAACTCCGCTATGCGGAAAGTTGCGAAGGTTCGCCTGACCAACGGCTACGAGGTCATCTCGTACATCCCCGGTGAATCCCACAACCTGCAAGAGCACTCCGTCGTGCTCATCCGCGGCGGCCGGGTGAAAGACCTTCCGGGTGTCCGTTACCACATCCTCCGCGGTGTGCTGGATACCCATGGCGTCAAAGATCGTAAGCAACGCCGTTCGAAATACGGCGCGAAGCGTCCGAAGTAAGAGGATCAACAGATGTCTCGTCGTCACGCCGCAGAGAAGCGCGAAATCCTGCCCGACGCCAAATATGGTGACCGGGTTCTGACCAAGTTCATGAACAACCTGATGATCGACGGCAAAAAGTCGGTCGCGGAAAAGATCGTCTACAACGCGCTCGACCGCGTTGAGTCGAAAGTCAAACGTGCCCCCGTGGAAATCTTCCACGAAGCGCTCGACAACATCAAACCCTCGGTCGAAGTCCGTTCGCGCCGTGTGGGTGGTGCCACCTACCAAGTGCCCGTCGAAGTGCGCCCCGAGCGCCGCGAAGCTCTGGCCATCCGCTGGCTGATCACAGCGTCGCGCGCCCGTAACGAAAACACCATGGAAGAGCGCCTGGCAGGCGAACTGCTCGACGCCGTCAACTCCCGTGGTGCAGCCGTTAAGAAACGCGAAGACACGCACAAGATGGCCGACGCGAACAAAGCGTTCAGCCACTACCGCTGGTAAACTCCGGAAAGGCAGAGGCCCAAAATGGCACGCGCATACCCGCTCACTCGTTACCGTAACTTCGGCATCATGGCTCACATCGATGCCGGCAAGACCACCACGACCGAGCGTATTCTCTACTACACCGGCCGCTCCCACAAAATTGGTGAGGTCCACGATGGCGCCGCCACCATGGACTGGATGGAGCAGGAACAGGAACGCGGGATCACGATCACCTCGGCTGCCACCACGACCTTCTGGCAGTGGCAGGAAGATCCGACCCCCGAGGGTACCGATGACACGAAGTTCCGCTTCAACATCATCGACACCCCCGGTCACGTCGACTTCACCATCGAAGTTGAACGTTCCCTGGCCGTGCTTGACGGTGCTGTCTGCCTTCTGGACGGTAACGCCGGCGTCGAACCCCAGACCGAAACCGTGTGGCGTCAGGCCGACCGCTACAAGGTTCCGCGGATCGTGTTCGTCAACAAGATGGACAAGATCGGCGCAGACTTCTTCAACTGCGTGAAGATGATCAAGGACCGCACCGGCGCAACCCCCGTTCCCGTCGGCATGCCGATCGGTGCAGAGGATCAGCTGGAAGGCACCATTGACCTGATCACCATGGAAGAGTGGGTCTGGAAGGGCGACGACCTCGGCGCAGGCTGGGTCCGTCAGCCGATCCGTGAAGAACTCAAGGATCTCGCCGAAGAATGGCGCGCCAACATGATCGAGAACGCCGTCGAAATGGACGACGCGGCCATGGAAGCGTACCTGGAAGGCGAAGAGCCTGACGTTCCCACGCTGCGCAGCCTGATCCGCAAGGGCACCCTGTCGCTGTCCTTCGTTCCGGTTCTCGGCGGCTCCGCGTTCAAGAACAAGGGCGTGCAGCCCCTGCTGAACGCCGTCATCGACTTCCTGCCCGGTCCGCTCGACGTGCCGCCCTACATGGGCTTCTCGCCGGACGACGAGACCGAAGAGCGTAACATCGCCCGTCACGCATCGGACGAAGAGCCGCTCTCCGGCCTGGCATTCAAGATCATGAACGACCCGTTCGTGGGTTCCCTGACCTTCACCCGCATCTACTCTGGTGTGATGAAGAAGGGAGACTCGATCCTGAACTCCACCAAGGGCAAGAAAGAGCGCGTCGGTCGTATGATGATGATGCACTCGAACGATCGCGAAGAGATCGACGAGGCATTCGCAGGTGACATCATCGCGCTGGCCGGTCTGAAAGAGACCACCACCGGTGATACCCTCTGCGCCCAGAACGCCCCCGTTGTTCTCGAAACGATGACCTTCCCCGATCCGGTGATCGAGATTGCCGTCGAGCCGAAGACCAAGAACGACCAGGAAAAGATGTCCGCCGGCCTGCAGCGCCTGGCGGCAGAAGACCCCTCCTTCCGCGTCGAGACCGACCTCGAGTCCGGTCAGACCATCATGAAGGGCATGGGCGAACTTCACCTGGACATCCTGGTCGACCGCCTGAAGCGCGAATTCAAGGTCGAAGCCAACATCGGCGCCCCGCAGGTTGCCTACCGCGAGACCATCGGTCACGAGGTCGAGCACTCCTACACCCACAAGAAGCAGTCGGGTGGTTCGGGTCAGTTCGCAGAGGTCAAGCTGGTCATCACTCCGACCGAGCCGGGCGAAGGCTATTCCTTCGAGTCCAAGATCGTTGGTGGTTCCGTTCCCAAGGAATACATCCCCGGCGTTGAAAAGGGCATCAAGTCGGTCATGGACTCCGGTCCGCTGGCAGGCTTCCCGGTCATCGACTTCAAGGTCGCGCTGATCGACGGTAAGTTCCACGACGTCGACTCCTCGGTCCTCGCCTTCGAAATCGCCGCACGTATGTGCATGCGTGAAGGGATGCGGAAGGCCGGCGCCAAGCTGCTGGAACCGATGATGAAGGTCGAAGTTGTCACCCCGGAAGAATACACCGGCGGCATCATCGGCGACCTGACCTCCCGTCGTGGGCAGGTCTCGGGTCAGGAGCCGCGCGGCAACGCTGTTGCCATCGCTGCCTTTGTCCCGCTGGCCAACATGTTCGGCTACATCAACACCCTGCGCTCCATGTCCTCGGGTCGCGCGCAGTTCACGATGCAGTTCGACCACTACGACCCGGTTCCGCAGAACATCTCGGAAGAGATCCAGGCGAAATACGCATAAGCAGCGGTGCGGGGACTTCCCCCGCACCCTACACCACCCCGTAGGGTGCGTGCACGGCACGCACCGCCAGAACGAACAAGGAGTCCTACCATGGGTAAGGAAAAGTTTGAGCGCGGCAAACCGCACTGCAACATCGGTACGATCGGTCACGTTGACCACGGCAAGACGACGCTGACGGCTGCGATCACGAAATACTTCGGTGATTTCAAGGCCTACGACCAGATCGACGGCGCGCCGGAAGAAAAGGCCCGCGGGATCACGATCTCGACCGCGCACGTTGAATACGAGACGGAAGCCCGTCACTACGCGCACGTCGACTGCCCTGGCCACGCCGACTACGTGAAGAACATGATCACCGGTGCTGCGCAGATGGACGGCGCGATCCTGGTTGTGAACGCAGCTGACGGCCCGATGCCGCAGACGCGCGAGCACATCCTGCTGGGCCGCCAGGTGGGTATTCCCGCCATGGTCGTGTTCATGAACAAGGTTGACCAGGTCGACGACGAAGAGCTGCTCGAGCTCGTCGAGATGGAAATCCGCGAACTGCTGTCGGCTTACGACTTCCCCGGCGACGACATCCCCGTCATCGCAGGTTCGGCCCTGGCCGCACTGGAAGGCCGTGACCCGGAAATCGGCGAAGAGAAGATCAAGGAACTGATGGCCGCCGTGGATGCCTACATCCCGCAGCCTGCACGTGCCGTTGACCAGCCCTTCCTGATGCCGATCGAAGACGTGTTCTCGATCTCGGGCCGTGGTACGGTTGTGACCGGCCGCGTGGAACGTGGTGTCGTGAACGTCGGCGACGAACTTGAAATCGTCGGCATCAAGGACACCAAGAAGACGACCTGCACGGGCGTTGAAATGTTCCGCAAGCTGCTGGACCGCGGTGAAGCCGGCGACAACATCGGCGCCCTGCTGCGCGGTATCGACCGTGAAGGCGTCGAGCGTGGCCAGGTTCTCTGCAAGCCGGGTTCGGTCAAGCCGCACACCAAGTTCGAAGCCGAAGCCTACATCCTGACCAAGGAAGAAGGTGGCCGTCACACGCCGTTCTTCGCGAACTACCGCCCGCAGTTCTACTTCCGCACGACGGACGTGACCGGCACGGTTCAGCTGCCCGACGGCACCGAGATGGTGATGCCCGGCGACAACCTGAAGTTCACCGTCGAGCTGATCGCTCCGATCGCCATGGAAGAGAAGCTGCGCTTCGCTATCCGTGAAGGCGGCCGGACCGTTGGTTCGGGCGTTGTCTCCAAGATCATCGAGTGATGATCGCGCAGGCTGAGGGACACCCCCGCAGCTGACGCAATCGATAGGAAACGGCGGGGGAAACCCCGCCGTATCTCTTATCGCCACCGAAAGGTGTAATTCCCTCTGGACAGCCTGTCCGGAAGTGATTATGCCGCGCCAATTCCAAACGGCGGGTTGCCCTGTTTTGCAGGGTCCGCCGCGTGGGTTCGACGAGGGGCAGGGCTGATCCCTGCTCGTCCTATCAACTCCAACGCCGCGAAAGGCTGACAAAATGAGCCAAACCATTCGCATTCGGCTGAAGGCATTCGATTACCGCGTCCTGGATTCCAGCACGCAGGAAATCCTGAACACGGCAAAGCGCACCGGCGCAACCGTCCGTGGCCCGATCCCGCTGCCCAACAAGATCGAGAAGTTCACGGTTCTCCGTGGCCCTCACGTCGACAAGAAATCCCGCGATCAGTTCGAGATCCGCACGCACAAGCGTCTGCTCGACATCGTGGATCCGACCCCGCAGACGGTGGACGCGCTGATGAAGCTCGACCTCGCCGCCGGCGTGGATGTCGAGATCAAGGTGTAAGGGAGGCAACTGAATATGCTGCGTTCCGGTATCATCGCAAAGAAAGTCGGCATGACCCGGCTTTTCATGGAAGACGGGAAGCAAATCCCCGTCACCGTCCTGCAACTCGACAAGCTGCAGGTCGTGGCTCAGCGCACCGCTGACGCCCACGGCTACACCGCAGTTCAGCTCGGCGCCGGCACGGCCAAGGCCAAGCGTACCTCGCAAGCCATGCGTGGTCACTTCGCTGCCGCCAACGTCGAACCCAAGCGCAAGGTTGCAGAATTCCGCGTCGACCCCGAAAACCTGATCGGTGTTGGCGAAGAAATCACCGCAGACCACTACTTCGAAGGCCAGTACGTCGACGTGTCCGGCACCTCGATCGGTAAGGGTTTCGCGGGTGGCATGAAGCGTCACAACTTCGGCGGTCTGCGTGCCTCGCACGGCGTCTCGATCTCTCACCGTTCGCATGGTTCGACCGGTCAGTGTCAGGATCCGGGCAAGGTCTTCAAGGGCAAGAAGATGGCCGGCCACATGGGTGCCGTCCGTGTGACCACCCAGAACCTCCAGGTCGTCAAAACCGACGCCGACCGTGGTCTGGTCTTCATCAAGGGCGCCGTTCCCGGCTCCAAGGGTGGCTGGGTAACCGTCAAGGATGCCGTCAAGAAGCCGTTCCCCGAGAACGCCATTCTGCCGGCTGCCCTGAAATCCGCCGCTGAAGAAGCTGCGAAAGCCGCTGCCGAAGCCGCTGCCGCTGCAGAAGCCGAAGCCAAGGCCGCCGAAGAGGCAGCCGCCGCAGAAGCCGCCGCCGCTGAAGAAGCCGCTCTGAAAGAAGCTGAAGCTTCGATCGAAGCTGACAAGAAGGAAGGCGAAGAATGAAACTCGACGTGATCAATCTGGACGGCTCCGCAGCCGGTTCCGTCGATCTCGGCGACGAGATCTTCGGCCTGGAGCCGCGTGCAGACATCCTGCACCGCGTTGTCCGCTGGCAGCGCAACAAGGCTCAGGCAGGTACCCACAAGGTCCTGACCAAGTCGGAAGTCAGCTACTCGACCAAGAAGATCTATCGCCAGAAGGGCACCGGCGGCGCACGCCACGGCTCCCGCAAGGCGCCGATCTTCCGCAAGGGTGGTATCTACAAGGGCCCGACGCCCCGCAGCCACGGGCATGACCTGCCCAAGAAGTTCCGCAAACTCGGCCTGAAGCATGCTCTGTCTGCCAAGGCAAAGGCCGGCTCGCTGGTCATCATCGAGAACGCGGAAGCCGAAGGCAAAACTTCGATCCTGGCCAAGCAGGTTGCAAACCTCGGCTGGAAACGCGCCCTGATCATCGACGGTGCCACCGTCAATGAAGGTTTCGCCCGCGCCGCCGCCAACATCGACGGCCTGGACGTTCTGCCCTCGATGGGTGCCAACGTTTATGACATCCTGAAGCGTGACACCCTGGTGCTCACGAAGGCGGGTGTCGAAGCTCTGGAGGCCCGTCTGAAATGAGCGCGAAAGCAGAACACTACGACGTGATCCGCAAGCCGGTCATCACCGAGAAGGCAACCATGGCATCGGAATCCGGTGCAGTGGTCTTCGAAGTGTCGATCGATGCCAACAAGCCGCAGATCAAGGAAGCCGTCGAGGCTCTCTTCAATGTCAAGGTGAAGTCGGTCAACACGACCATCACCAAGGGCAAGGTCAAGCGGTTCCGTGGCCAGCTCGGCAAGCGGAAAGACGTCAAGAAAGCCTACGTGACCCTCGAAGAGGGCAACACGATCGACGTCTCCACCGGCCTCTGATCCGTGTTGCGGGATTCGTCCCGGCACTGAAAGAACCTGGCCCCTCGCCGCAAGGCGGGGGGCCTTTCCCGTTCCAAGGGCCCGGTCGTGCCGGTCGCCCGCCACAGCAATGGATGCCTCAATGATCCCCTGGGAAGAACTGGCCCGCGCCGAGGCGCCCGAGGGCGACACCCTGCGTCTCTTCCGGCGCGGCACGGAATATTCCATCCGCCTGCAGGACGGCAACGAACTGATGAACAGCCGCCTTGGCGGGTCCGAAATTGCTCTGGCGACCCTGGCCCTCGACCGCATCGCTGGTCGTCCGGCGCCTCGTGTGCTCATCGGCGGCCTCGGCATGGGCTTCACCCTCCGTGCCGCTCAGGACCAGGCGCCTGCCGATGCCCGCCTTGTCATTTCCGAGCTGGTGCCCGAGCTGATCACCTGGGCCACAGCGCACATGGGAAGCGTCTTTGGCGACAGCCTCTCCGATCCCCGGGTCGAGATCCGCACCGGCGACGTGGTGGCCGAGATCGCGGCTAAGGCGGGCGTTTACGATGCCATTCTGCTCGATGTCGACAATGGCCCCGACGGCCTCACCCGGGGCGCCAACGATGCGCTCTACAGTGAGGCGGGCCTGGCGGCCACGCATCGGGCGTTGACGCCGCGCGGCGTGCTGGCGGTCTGGTCGGCTCATCCATCGGCGCCCTTCACCAAGCGCCTGGCGCGCGCCAACTTCGACGTCAAGGTCGAGAGCGTGCGAGCGGGGCGTAGCAAGCGCGGCGCCCGACACACGGTCTGGACGGCAGTGCGCAAGGGCCCCTAGGCCCCTCTGCGCGCCCGCACGGGGCCTTGCAGGCGGGGCCAACGGGTGAGGCCTGTGCGGCAGGGCAGGGCGCCGGCACGCGGGTCGGTCTGCGGGCTCCTCTCCCAATGAGGGCATGATCCGTCCCGGCCTCTTGCCACCCTCCGTCATCCCTGCTAAACGCCCCCAATCGCGAAGGCCCCGGATTCGTTCCGGGGCCTTCGGATATGTTCGCCGGGGACCTTCGGGGCCCTATACTACAGGGTAGTGTGTCAGCTGCAGGCAATTCCGACCTGCACGGCAAGTACCCAATACATAGCGGCCCTCGCTTTGGGGTCGCGCTTGCTAAACGGAAGACAGAAAGCATGGCACTTAAGTCGTACAAACCGACGACGCCGGGCCAGCGCGGGCTGGTGCTGATCGACCGTTCGGAGCTGTGGAAAGGACGCCCCGTCAAAGCCCTCACCGAGGGTCTGACGAAATCGGGCGGCCGGAACAACACCGGACGGATCACCTCGCGCCGTCGCGGCGGCGGGGCGAAACGCCTCTACCGGATCGTTGACTTCAAACGTAACAAATTCGACGTTGAAGGCGTCGTGATGCGGATCGAATATGACCCGAACCGCACCGCCTTCATCGCGCTGATCCAGTATGTCGATGGTGAACAGGCCTATATCCTGGCACCGCAGCGTCTGGCAGTGGGCGACAAGGTCGTCTCCTCCCAGAAGGCCGACATCAAGCCCGGCAACTCCATGCCCTTCTCGGGGATGCCGATCGGTACGATCGTCCACAACATCGAGCTGAAGCCCGGCAAGGGCGGCCAGATTGCACGCGCTGCAGGCACCTACGCCCAGTTCGTCGGTCGTGATGGCGGCTACGCACAGATCCGCCTGTCCTCGGGCGAGCTGCGCATGGTCCGTCAGGAATGCATGGCCACCGTCGGCGCCGTCTCGAACCCCGACAACTCGAACCAGAACTACGGTAAAGCCGGTCGTATGCGCCACAAGGGCATCCGTCCGTCGGTCCGTGGTGTGGTTATGAACCCGATCGACCACCCGCACGGCGGTGGTGAAGGCCGTACCTCTGGTGGCCGTCACCCGGTTACCCCCTGGGGTAAGCCCACCAAGGGTGCGAAAACCCGCAAGAACAAGGCAACGGACAAGTACATCATCCGTAGCCGTCACGCGAAGAAGAAGGGTCGCTAATCTATGGCACGTTCTGTTTGGAAAGGCCCCTTCGTTGACGCTTACGTCCTGAAAAAGGCGGAAGCGGCACGCGAGTCGGGTCGTAGTGAAGTCATCAAGATCTGGTCGCGTCGCTCGACGATCCTGCCCCAATTCGTGGGCCTGACGTTCGGCGTCTACAACGGTCAGAAACACATCCCTGTCAACGTCTCGGAAGACATGATCGGTCAGAAGTTCGGTGAATACTCCCCGACCCGGACCTATTACGGTCACGCCGCGGACAAAAAAGCGAAGCGGAAGTAAGTCATGGGCAAGGAAAAGAACCCCCGCCGCGTGGCTGACAACGAAGCTATGGCCAAGGTCCGCATGCTTCGCACCAGCCCGCAGAAACTCAACCTGGTGGCTGCGATGATCCGTGGCAAGAAGGTCGACAAGGCTCTGAACGATCTCACCTTCTCGAAGAAGCGGATCGCTCAGGACGTGAAGAAGTGCCTTCAGTCCGCTATCGCCAACGCCGAGAACAACCACCAGCTTGACGTCGACGAACTCGTCGTCGCCGAAGCATTCGTGGGCAAGAACCTCGTGATGAAGCGTGGCCGTCCCCGGGCACGTGGCCGTTACGGCCGCATCATGAAGCCGTTTTCGGAGCTCACCATCAAGGTGCGTCAGGTCGAGGAGCAAGCCTAATGGGTCAGAAAGTCAATCCGATCGGCATGCGCCTGCAGGTCAACCGCACCTGGGACAGCCGCTGGTACGCCGACACCAAGGACTTTGGTGATCTTCTCCTGGAAGACGTCAAGATCCGCGAGTTCATCAAGACCGAGTGCAAGCAGGCCGGCATCGCCCGCGTGATCATCGAGCGCCCCCACAAGAAGTGCCGTGTGACCATTCACACCGCACGTCCGGGCGTGATCATCGGCAAGAAGGGCGCCGACATCGAGGTTCTCCGCAAGAAACTGTCGAAAATGACCGACAGCGAACTGCACCTGAACATCGTCGAAGTCCGCAAGCCGGAACTCGACGCGATGCTGGTGGCCGAATCCATCGCTCAGCAGCTCGAGCGCCGTGTGTCCTTCCGTCGTGCCATGAAGCGCGGCGTGCAGAACGCAATGCGCATGGGCGCCCTGGGCATCCGTGTGAACGTCGCCGGTCGTCTGGGCGGTGCAGAAATCGCGCGTACCGAATGGTACCGTGAGGGCCGCGTGCCGCTGCACACCCTGCGTGCCGACATCGACTATGCTCACGCCGAAGCAATGACCCCCTATGGCATCATCGGGATCAAGGTCTGGATCTTCAAAGGCGAGATCATGGAGCACGATCCGCAAGCCCGCGACCGCAAGGCGCAGGAACTGCAGGACGGTCCGGCTCCGCGTGGCGCAGGTGGTAACCGCCGCGACCGCGACCGGTAAGGAGACAGAAAGATGCTTCAACCGAAACGCACGAAATTCCGCAAGCAGTTCAAGGGCCGGATCAAGGGCGAAGCCAAGGGCGGCTCCGATCTGAACTTCGGTACCTTCGGCCTGAAAGCGACCCAGCCCGAGCGTGTGACGGCACGTCAGATCGAAGCGGCCCGCCGCGCGATGACCCGTCACATGAAACGTCAGGGCCGTGTCTGGATCCGTATCTTCCCGGACGTGCCCGTCACCTCCAAGCCCACCGAAGTTCGTATGGGTAAAGGTAAGGGTTCCGTCGACTACTGGGCATGCAAGGTCAAACCCGGCCGTGTCATGTTCGAGATCGACGGCGTGTCGGAAGGCGTCGCACGCGAGGCCCTGCGCCTGGCGTCGATGAAACTGCCGATCAAGACCCGCATCGTGGTCCGCGAAGACTGGTAAGGGCCGGCGTGTCCGCACGCAGCCTGCAAGATCGAGAGCCCCCGTCGCGAAAGCGGCGGGGGCTTTACTTTGTGCCCCCCCCGTGGGGCACCCATGGCTGCCGGGGCAGGGGCCTGCGGCCCCGGGATATTTGGAACAGGGAAACCGGGGCGTGCCTGCCTCGTTTCCCTGTTTCAAGTATCCTCGCCGAAGGCATCGCCCGGCAGGGCGATTTACCGCAGGGGCGCCACGGGCCTTCCCTCGTGCCGCGCGGGGCGGTATGGCGGCGGCAGTGAATCCCCAGCGTCGCGAGGCCGCCCATGTCCGATATCCGTTCCCTCTTCGCCACCCGTCTCTATCAGGCGCGTCTCGCCGAGATGGGCGATACCGTCGATGCCGACGAGCTCGAAGCCTCGTGCTATTCCATTGCCGAGGATGACGAGGCCGGCCAGGAATGGTGCGAGAACAACGACTATCCCGGCTACACCTCCTATGCCTCGCTGACCGATCTGCCCTGGCGCTTCCCGATCTTCGGGGATCTGGTCAAGCTGCTCGACAAGCACGTGGCGGGCTTTGCCGAGGACCTGCAGTTCGATCTGGGTGACCGGTCGCTGGTTCTCGAGGATCTCTGGATCAACATCCTGCCCGAGGGCGGAACCCACAGCTCGCATATCCACCCGCACAGCGTGATCTCGGGCACCACCTACGTGGCGATGCCCGAGGGCGCCTCGGCGCTCAAGCTCGAGGATCCGCGGCTGCCGATGATGATGGCGGCGCCGACCCGGGTGAAGGGCGCGCGGGAAGAGCTGCGCAGCTTCATCTACGTGGCGCCGGCGGTGGGCGATGTCCTGCTCTGGGAGAGCTGGCTGCGCCACGAGGTGCCGATGAACATGTCGGAAGATGACCGCATCTCCGTCAGTTTCAACTACAAGTGGGAGTGAGCTCCGATCCGGGCCACATCGTGGCCCGGCAAAAGGTTCAGTGGACCTTTTGAGGAGCGAACGGGCGGAGCCCAGCCGGTCCGGGCCACATTGTGGCCCGGCAAAAGGTCCGGTAGACCTTTTGAGGTGCTGGCGGGCGGTCCCCGTGATCCTGGTCGGGGCGGCCCCGGGCCACGGGGTACGCGGTCCAGGATCCGGTGTCGGCGCCCGGCTCCCCCGTGCCTTCGAAGCGGCCTTGTTTTTCTGCGTCTCGCACTGCAACAGGGGTTGCGCCATGGGCGAGTCCCGCGTATAGGCAGCGCTCGTTGTTCTTACATAACCCACCGGATTCGCGGGTTACCCCTCTCGGGGCCCGCCGGTGCAAGGAAGGAAAGGTTCTGCGATGAGCATTCAAGAGCTCCGCGACAAGACGCCTGACCAGCTCCGCGAGGATCTGGCAGAGCTGAAGAAGGCACAGTTCAACCTGCGCTTTCAGCAAGCGACCGGCCAACTGGAAAACCCCGCACAGATGCGCATTGCTCGCCGCCAGGCTGCCCGCGTTCTCACCGTGCTGAATGAAAAAGCTGCTGCTGCAGCCGCTTCGGAATAAGGGAAGACCCAGATGCCCAAACGTATCCTTCAAGGCGTCGTCACCTCCGACGCAAACGCTCAGACCGTCACCGTGTCGGTGGAACGCCGCTTCACGCACCCGGTTCTGAAGAAGACCATTCGTAAGTCCAAGAAATACCGGGCGCACGATGAGCTGAACACCTTCAAGAAGGGTGACACGGTCCGCATTCAGGAATGCGCGCCGAAATCCAAGACGAAACGCTGGGAAGTGATCGCCAGCTGATCGGAGGGGCCTGCGCCTTGCGCGGGCCTTTCACCGTGAAAGCCGGGCACCATTTCCCGGATCAATCGAAACCGCGAGACCCCGCTGATCATCGGGCGTCTCACAGGTCGGGAGAAACCACATGATCCAGATGCAGACCAATCTGGATGTTGCTGACAACTCCGGCGCTCGCCGAGTTCAGTGCATCAAGGTTCTGGGTGGTTCCAAGCGTAAATACGCCTCCGTGGGCGACATCATTGTCGTCTCGGTGAAGGAAGCCATCCCGCGCGGTCGCGTTAAGAAAGGTGACGTCCGCAAGGCCGTCGTCGTGCGCACCGCCAAGGAAGTCCGTCGTGAAGATGGCACCGCGATCCGTTTCGATCGCAACGCAGCCGTCATCCTGAACAACAACAACGAGCCCGTCGGTACGCGTATCTTCGGCCCGGTTGTTCGCGAGCTGCGTGCCAAGAACTTCATGAAAATCATCTCGCTGGCTCCGGAGGTGCTGTAATGGCTGCTAAACTCCGCAAAGGTGACAAGGTCATCGTCCTTGCCGGCAAGGACAAGGGCCAGACCGGGACCATCGCGTCCGTCGATCCCAAGGCCGGCAAGGCCGTGGTCGAAGGCGTGAACATGGCCATCCGTCACACCCGCCAGTCCCAGACGTCGCAAGGTGGCCGCCTGCCCAAGGCAATGCCGATCGCCCTGTCGAACCTGGCCATCGTTGATGCAAACGGCAAGGCGACGCGCGTCGGCTTCAAGATCGAAGGCGACAAGAAAGTCCGCTTTGCGAAGACCACGGGGGACGTGATCGATGCTTGATGCAGAAACCTACACCCCGCGTCTGAAGGCGCAGTACGCAGAGTCGATCAAGGCCGCTCTCAAAGAAGAGTTCGGCTACAAGAACGACATGCAGATCCCGCGTCTGGACAAGATCGTGCTGAACATCGGCTGCGGCGCAGAGGCTGTGAAGGATTCCAAGAAGGCCAAGTCGGCCCAGGAAGACCTGACCACCATCGCCGGCCAGAAGGCTCTCGTCACCACCGCCAAGAAGTCCATCGCTGGCTTCCGCGTTCGTGAAGACATGCCCCTCGGCGCCAAGGTCACCCTCCGCGGCGACCGCATGTACGAATTCCTTGATCGTCTGATCACGATCGCAATGCCCCGTATCCGCGACTTCCGCGGCGTCTCGGGCAAGTCGTTCGACGGCCGTGGCAACTATGCCATGGGCATCAAGGAACATATCGTTTTCCCCGAGATCAACTTCGACAAGGTCGATGAAGTCTGGGGCCTCGATATCGTCATCGGCACCACCGCGAAAACCGACGCAGAAGCGAAGGCACTGTTGAAAGCATTCAACATGCCGTTCAACAGCTGATCGCGCGAGGGAGATTTAGATATGGCTAAAAAATCCATGATCGAGCGCGAGAAGAAGCGGGAGCGCCTGGTCGCTCAATACGCTGCTAAGCGCGCTGCACTGAAAGAGGTCATCTACGACCAGGACAAGCCGATGGAAGAGCGTTTCCGCGCCACCCTGAAGCTTGCCGAACTGCCGCGCAACTCGTCCGCGACGCGTCTGCACAACCGCTGTCAGCTCACCGGCCGTCCCCATGCTTACTACCGTAAGCTCAAGGTCAGCCGTATCATGCTGCGCCAGCTGGGCTCCAATGGTCAGGTTCCTGGCCTCGTGAAATCGAGCTGGTAAGGAGGGCATAGAGAATGAACGATCCTATCGGCGATATGCTCACCCGTATCCGTAACTCTCAGATGCGTGGCAAATCCACGGTCTCCACGCCGGCTTCCAAGCTGCGCGCATGGGTCCTGGACGTGCTGGCTGACGAAGGCTACATCCGCGGCTACGAGAAGGGCACTGATGTCAACGGTCACCCGACCCTCGAGATCAGCCTCAAGTACTACGAAGGCACTCCTGTCATTCGCGAAGTGAAGCGGGTTTCGACCCCCGGCCGTCGCGTTTACATGAGCGTCAAGGACATCCCGCAGGTCCGTCAGGGCCTCGGCGTGTCGATTGTCTCCACGTCCAAGGGCGTGATGTCGGATGCAGCAGCTCGCGCCCAGAACGTTGGTGGCGAAGTTCTCTGCACCGTCTTCTAAGGAGGTCTGTAATGTCTCGTATTGGTAAGAAACCGGTCGAGCTGCCCTCTGGCGTCACCGCCAGCATCTCGGGTCAGACCGTAGAAGTGAAGGGCCCGAAAGGGACCCACAGCTTCACCGCCACCGACGATGTGACGATCGTTGTCGAAGACAACGCCGTCACCGTCACGCCGCGCGGTACGTCCAAGCGTGCGCGTCAGCAGTGGGGCATGTCCCGCACTGTCGTCGCGAACATGGTTCAGGGCGTCACCAACGGCTTCAAGAAAGAGCTGGAAATCACTGGTGTGGGTTATCGCGCTCAGGCTCAGGGCAACGTCCTGAAACTGAACCTCGGCCTGTCCCACGAAGTGAACTTCAACGTGCCGGACGGGGTCACCGTGACCACGCCCAAGCCGACCGAAGTTATCATCGAAGGCACCGACCCCCAGCTTGTGGGCCAGGTCGCGGCGAACATCCGCGAATGGCGCAAGCCCGAGCCCTACAAGGGCAAGGGCATCAAGTACAAGGGCGAGTTCATCTTCCGTAAGGAAGGCAAGAAGAAGTAAGGAACGCAAAAATGGCAAAAAGCAAAAGGGAACTGTTCCTGAAGCGCCGTCTGCGCGTTCGGAACAAGCTTCGCGCAGTGAACGCAGGCCGCGTGCGCCTGTCGGTCCATCGCTCGAACAAGAACATCAGCGTCCAGCTGATCGACGATGTCGCCGGTGTGACCCTGGCCTCCGCCTCCTCGCTGGAGAAGGACCTGGGTGTTGTCGGCAAGAACAACATCGAAGCAGCCGCCAAGGTGGGTGCTGCAATCGCGGAGCGCGCCAAGAAGGCGGGCGTCGAAGAAGCATACTTCGACCGCGGTGGCTTCCTGTACCACGGCAAGGTGAAGGCTCTGGCCGACGCCGCGCGTGAAGGCGGCCTGAAGATCTGATCGTGGCGGCGGGCTCCGGCCCGCCCCGCATCACCGGCAGCAGGCGGGAGAGATCCCGCCTTTGTCGCACTTTTGCGGGCCTCCGGGCCCCGATGATCCGGGAGCGTCCCCCGATACGTTCGAAGGGCCTCACCTGGATTGGACAACCGGGCGCGTCGCGCCCATGAGTGAAGGAAGCCAAATATGGCAAGAGATGACAACCGGGGCCGCCGCGATCGCGACGAAGCACCGGAATTCGCAGATCGCCTCGTCGCGATCAACCGCGTTTCCAAGACCGTCAAGGGTGGTAAGCGTTTCGGCTTCGCCGCGCTCGTGGTCGTGGGTGACCAGAAGGGCCGCGTCGGCTTCGGCAAGGGCAAGGCCAAGGAGGTCCCCGAGGCCATCCGCAAGGCCACCGAGCAAGCCAAGCGCCAGATGATCCGCGTGCCGCTGCGCGAAGGTCGCACCCTGCACCACGATATCGAAGGCCGTCACGGCGCCGGCAAGGTGGTCATGCGCACCGCCCCGACCGGTACCGGGATCATCGCAGGTGGTCCGATGCGTGCCGTCTTCGAAATGCTGGGCGTTCAGGACGTGGTCGCAAAGTCGATCGGTTCGCAGAACCCCTACAACATGATCCGCGCCACGCTGGAAGGCCTGCAAAAGGTATCTTCGCCGCGTTCCGTCGCACAGCGTCGTGGCAAGAAAGTGGCCGACATTCTGCCCAAGCGCGACGAGGCACCCGCCGAGTCGAGCCAAGTGGCAGAAGAGGCGTAAGGAGGCTTACTGATGGCAACCATCGTCGTAAAACAGATCGGTTCCCCGATCCGTCGCCCCGCCAAGCAGCGTGAAACGCTGATCGGCCTGGGTCTGAACAAGATGCACAAAGAGCGCGAGCTCGAAGACACCCCCTCCGTTCGCGGCATGGTGAACTCGATCCCGCACCTGGTGAAGATCATCGAGGAAAAGGCCTGAGGCCTCTCTCCCGATCCTGAAATCTCGAAACACCCCGGTCCTCTGGCCGGGGTGTTTTGGTTTTGGCACCCCGGTCTGTGTGTGTCGCGGCGCGTCGGCGCGTGGGGTGCTCCGGCGGTACTGCTCCCACCTGTGAACTCTATTTCCTTGCCCTGCGGGGCAGGCAGCCTAGCGTGGAAGCGCGATATCGCCCGTGGGCGGTGATCGACGCAACGGCGGAAGGGGCAGCGGAATGGACATGTTCTATACCCTCGATGCCGAGGACCGGATCCTTCGGGTCAGTACCGGCTGGAACCAGTTCAGCCTCGAGAACGGCGGCCCCCCGGACCTTGCCGAAAGGGTTGTCGGCGCGCCGCTGGAGAGCTTCATCTCGGGTGACGAGACCCGGGCCTTCTTCCATGGCTTCTTCCTGCGCGTGCGAGAGATGGGCCGGCTCGTCTGGGCCGACTACCGCTGTGATTCCCCCGAGCTGAAGCGCCTGCATCGCATGATGCTGACGCCACGGCCGAACGGCACGCTCACCGTCACTCACGTGACCGTCTGGGCCCAGCCGCAAAGTCGGGGCAAGTTCCTTCCGGTGCTGCAGGGGGCCGTGCCGGTCTGCAGCCTCTGTGGCCGGCTCTTCATCGGCGAGAGCTGGGTCGAGGTCGCCATGCCGCCTGCCGAGGCCGAGACGCGCCCCCTCTCGGTGCACTATGTCATCTGCGACAGCTGCCGCTCGGCAAGCACGCGGCACCTGCGTCAGGCCTGAAGGGGTCTGGGCCCGATCGGGAGGCGAGAGCGGTTTCCGCTTTCTTCCCGTCCGGCGTCCCGGCACACTGCCCGGGTTGTTCCTTCAGCCCAAAGGCCCTCATGCCCATCCCGGACTCCGCCTTTCGTCATCATCCTGCACTTGCCGGCCGCATCCGCCCGCCAGAGGACTCGGTCTTCCGCGAGATGGATTATGCCGCGCTCGATGCGCAGATGGCCGAGGCCGGTTTCGGCCCGGACTGGCGCCGCAGCGATGCCGACCGCGAGGCCACGCGCCATGCGGCCTTGGCAGGCCATCAGGGGCCGCTCTGGGTCTTCGGCTATGGCTCGCTCATGTGGGATCCCGCGATCGACTGTGACGAGATCCGCCATGCGACCCTGCGGGGCTTCCACCGCTCCATGTGCCTTGTCGATACCCGTGGCGCGCGGGGCTCTGCCGAGGTGCCGGGCCTGATGGCGGGTCTTGCGCGGGGCGGGCAATGCGAGGGGCTGGCGTTCCGCATCCCCGAGCCGCTGGTCGATCGCGAGACCGCCCGCCTGTGGCGGCGTGAGATGATCGCCCATGCCTACGAGCCTGTTCTGGCCACCGCCGACACGCCGCAGGGGCCCGTCACCGTGGTGGCCTTTGCCGCCGACCCCGAGGCACCCAACATCTGCACCGATCTCCCCCGCGCGCTCCAGGTGCGCTACATCGCGACGGGGCAGGGGCGGCTGGGCACCAGCCGCGAATACCTCGAGGGGATGCTGCGGCAATTCGCGACCATGGGCGTCTCCGATCCCGAGCTCGAGGGGCTGCACGCCGATGTCGAGGCCTATCCCGCCGCTCGGTAAAGCTGACTCACCCGTTCCAGTTTAGAATAATTCCAGACTTTGATCCGGATCAAGGTAACCGTGCACGGGCCGGGCGATACTTCCGTAACGCGCGAACGCCAGCCAGACGGAGTCTGCCATGCGTTCACCTCTTGCCAGTTTCATAGCCAGCACGGCGCTTGTTGCCGCGCCACTGGTCCTCGCCCCGCTCGCCGCCGGCGCCCAGGAGGATGATCTCCGCGCCTACGCGCTCGAGACCTTCCGGCCGCTGCCCTCGACCGTCCCGGCGGTGGCCGACAACCCCGTGACCGATGAAAAGATCGAGTTGGGCAAGATGCTCTTCTTCGATCCGCGCGTCTCTCTTTCCGGGGTGTTCTCCTGCTATTCCTGTCACAACCTGACCACCGGCGGCGACGACAACCTCGAAACCTCCGTCGGTCACGGCTGGCAGAAGGGGCCGCGCAACGCCCCCACGGTGCTGAACTCGGTGCTGAACGAGGCCCAGTTCTGGGACGGCCGCGCCGCCGACCTCAAGGCCCAGGCCAAGGGCCCGGTGCAGGCCGGCGTCGAGATGGCCAACACCCCCGACAACGTCGAGGTGATGATGAATTCCATGCCGGGTTACGTGACGGCCTTCTCCGCCGCCTTCCCGGACGAGCCCCAGCCCGCCACCTTCGACAACATGGCCCGCGCCATCGAGGCCTTCGAGGCCACGCTGATCACCCCTGCGCCCTTCGATGCCTGGCTCAACGGCAATGATGCCGCCCTCTCCGAAGAGGCCAAGGCAGGCCTCGGGCTCTTCATGGACATGGGCTGTTCGGCCTGCCACTCCGGCGTCAACGTCGGCGGGCATGGCTATTATCCCTTCGGCCTGATCGAGAAGCCGGGCGCCGAGATCCTGCCCGAGGGCGACAAGGGCCGCTTTGCCGTGACCGAGACGGTGGACGACGAATATGTCTTCCGCGCCGCGCCCCTGCGCAACGTCGCGATGACGGCGCCCTATTTCCACTCCGGCAAGGTCTGGGATCTCAAGACCGCTGTGCAGATCATGGCCGAGAGCCAGCTCGGCGCCGAGCTCTCCGACGAGGAGGCAACCCAGATCGTGGCCTTCCTCGACAGTCTCACCGGCGAGATGCCCGCGGTGACCCTGCCGGTGCTCCCGGCCGAGACGGAGGCCACGCCGCGCCCGCAACAGGACGCCCTGCCATAAGCTAACCTCCGGTTCCGGCGTGGCAGAACGAAGACGGCCCGACGCGAGAGCGCCGGGCCGATTTCATGTTTCCTGCTGGGTGCGGGGATCAGGCCGCGCAGGCGCTGGCCCCCTGGGCCCGGCCGCCGCGGCTGCGCCGGCGACGTCCGCCGTTGCCGCTCTTGGCCTGGCCGCCGCCGTTGCCGCCGCCCTGGCCGCGTCCGCCGCCCTGGCCACGGCCCCGGCCGCCGCCCTTGCCGCGTCCGCCCTTGCCGCCGGCAGGGGCATCCATCGGCTCCCAGGGGGTGCCGCCGGCCACGGGGATCGACCGCCCCATGACCTTCTGGATGTCCTTCAGCTCGCCCATCTCGGCGGGCGCGCAATAGGCGATGGCGGTGCCGTCACGACCGGCACGGGCCGTCCGGCCGATGCGGTGCACATAGTTGTCGGGCACGTTCGGCAGGTCATAGTTGTAGACATAGCGCACCTCGGGGATGTCGATGCCGCGCGCCGCCACATCCGTGGCCACCAGCACCGTCAGCTCGCCGTCGCGGAACCCCTTCAGGGCGCGGTCGCGCTGGCCCTGGCTCTTGTTGCCGTGCACCGAGCTTGCCGCGAAACCGGCGCGCTCCAGGTGCTTCTTCAGCCGTTCCGCGCCGTGCTTGGTGCGGGCAAAGACCAGCGCCGCCTCGTCGCGGTGGCGGTCCAGGTGTTCGATCAGCAGGTTGGTCTTCTCGCTCTGGGCGACAAAATGCACCGATTGCTCGATCTTCTCGGCCGGTTTGCCCGGAGGGGCGGTTTCCACCCGCTCGGGATCGGTCAGGTAGGTCTTGGCGATCTCGTTCATGTGCTTCGGCATCGTGGCCGAGAACAGCATGGTCTGGCGTTCTGCGGGCAGCAGCGTCGCGATGCGGCGCAGCGCGTGGATAAAGCCCAGGTCCAGCATCTGGTCGGCTTCGTCCAGCACCAGGTACTGGGTCAGGTCCAGGCGCACGGCCTTGCGGTCCAGCAGGTCGATCAGCCGGCCCGGCGTCGCGACCAGAAGGTCGGTGCCGCGTTCCAGCCGCTTGATCTGGGCGTTGATCGACACGCCGCCGACCACCACGCCGACGCGCACCTGGGTGCCCTTGGCATAGGCCTGCAGGTTGTCGACGATCTGTTTTGCCAGTTCACGGGTCGGGGCCAGGATCAGCCCGCGCACCGATTTCGGCGCCGGGCGCCCTTCCAGCCGCAGCAGCGCGCTCAGCAGCGGCAGGCCAAAGGCGGCGGTCTTGCCGGTGCCGGTCTGGGCCAGGCCCAGCACGTCGCGGCCTTCCATGGCCAGCGGAATGGCCTTTTGCTGGATGGGGGTGGGCTCGGTCAGGCCAAGCTCTTCGAGGTTCTTGAGGAGGCGGGACGGCAGTCCCAGCGATTCAAAGGTCAAGTCGTGTCCTTACTGCGCGGGGGTGCGGCCATTGCGGCACGCAGGCAACCCCGGCGTTCAAGCGGGCCTCCGCCCTGTGCAGGGCGGTGCGTCACTCGTGGGTTCCGCCCGAAAACCGCCGGCCACCGAATTGCAGCAGGCCCTGTCAGGCGTTGGACCCCCGCGTGAAATGGGAACCATATTTGGGAAATCTGCCGGCGGGCGTCAGGATCATCTGTCATCTCGGGCCCGGCGACCTGCTCACGCGGCAGGAACGGCAGTCCACCGCATATGGGGCATGGCCGCGCGAAAGTCAATGCGCCGTGATCGCGCCGCAGGAGAGGTGCTATCGTTCCCGCATCTCGGGACCGCCCTGCGGCAGGCCAGAGGGGCGCAGGGGGGCAGGGGGGAGCAGGGAGGGCGGTATCCGCGCCACACTAGCGGGCGCAGCGCCGCAGATCGGGCCGCCGTGCCTTGACAGGTTCCGGCCCGCGGGCCCTACAGGTTGCAGTCCCCGTCGGGGCCCACGCTGCACGCCTTGTATAGCGCGACGGTCCGACAGGGGCGGGTATTGGTTAAATGGTACGTATTCAACTCAATATAGGAAGACACCACATGAAGCGCCCTCTCGCGTTGACCGCTGCCCTTTGTGCCGCACTCATGGTCCTCTCCGGTTGCGCCGAGCCGCAGCAGGGGTTCAACACCCCGCCGGGCCCGCAGCCCGACGCCCAGCCGACCTGGAACACCCCTCCGGGTCAACAATTCAACGCCCCGCCGCAAAGCTGAGCGTGACGGGCGCCCCGGGTCCCGGGGCGCCTCCGCTGCGTCAGGCCTTGCGGCGTGCGGGACGTCCCCGATGTCCTTGACCCGCCCTGCGATCCGCCGCACCCTTGCCGGGCCGTTCCAGGGGGGGAGCATGCCATGAAAGCCACAGGTTTCGCTCTTGCCATCACGCTGCTGCTCGCCGGCTGCGCCCCGCAGCCGAAGCCGCAGCCGAACCCGCAGGGCCGACAGGTCTCTGGCGCGGCCACGGTGGGGGTGTCCTCCTCGGGCGTGCGTGGCGGTGTCGGCGTGAATGTCTGCAATCCCAACAATCGCTCCCGGGTTTCCCTCGGGATAGGGGCCGGGCCGGTCTCCGTCAGCACCGGCTGCTAGACCGGCCGGGGGCAGGCCCCGCGCCCCTTTGTCGCAAGGGCCACAGCGTCATTGCCGCGCCTTGCCCCGCTGGCCCGTTTCGCCGCAGGGCGGGGGCTGAAACCCGCTTGATCCGCGTGACCTCACGGTCTATACGCCCCGGGTGGTCCTTCGGGGCCCGGAATCACAATCAAGAAATGCCGTGTCTGCCCAATCCGCTTCGGGGGCAGTTCCGGCCTAGGAGAAGCGATATGAAACTCAACGAACTGCGCGACAATCCCGGCGCCGCACCGAAACGCACCCGTGTTGGCCGTGGCCCCGGCTCCGGCAAGGGCAAGATGGGCGGCCGTGGTATCAAGGGTCAGAAATCCCGTTCGGGCGTGGCCATTGCCGGCTACGAAGGCGGCCAGATGCCGCTCTACCAGCGTCTGCCCAAGCGCGGCTTCAACAAGCCGAACCGCAAGAAATTCGCCGTCGTGAACCTTGGCCTGATCGCCAAGTTCATCGAGACCGGCGCGATCGACGCTTCCGCTCCCGTGACCGAAGACGTTCTGTTGGCTTCGGGCCTCGTGCGTCGCAAGCTCGACGGTGTCCGCGTTCTGGCCAAGGGTGAAATCACCACGGCCGTGAACCTGGAAGTCACCGGCGCCTCCAAAGCTGCTGTCGAAGCAGTCGAGAAGGCCGGCGGCTCGCTCAAGGTTGCTGCTGCTGCGGCGGAATAAGGTTGTAGGCGGCGCTTGCGCCGCTTAACAAACCGATAGTTTTCCTGAAACGCCGCCGAGCCGGGAATACGGCCCCGGCGGCGTTCATGCATAAGAGAGAGCCTATGGTATCTGCAGCAGAACAGATGGCGGCCAACACTTCCTGGGCCGCGCTCAGCAAGGCGACGGATCTGCGCAAGCGGATTTTCTACACGATCGGTCTGCTGATCATCTGCCGGCTGGGCACCTACATTCCCGTTCCCGGGATCGACGGCGCCGCACTGCGCAACTTCATGGAAGGCGCAGGGCAGGGGATCGGGGGCATGCTCTCGATGTTCACCGGTGGCGCCCTCGGCCGGATGGGGATCTTCGCCCTCGGCATCATGCCCTACATTTCCGCCTCGATCATCGTTCAGCTGATGGCCTCGCTCGTGCCGTCGCTCGAACAGCTGAAAAAGGAAGGCGAACAGGGCCGCAAGAAGATCAACCAGTACACCCGCTACGGCACCGTGCTTCTGGGCGCGCTGCAGGCCTATGGCCTCGCGCTGTCGCTGGAAGGCGGCGACATGGTCTCCGACCCGGGCCTCTTCTTCCGCGCCGAATGCGTGATCACGCTGGTCGGCGGCACGATGTTCATGATGTGGCTGGGTGAGCAGATCACCGCACGCGGCATCGGCAACGGCATCTCGCTCATCATCTTCGTCGGCATCATCGCCGAGGTTCCCGCTGCCCTGGCGCAGTTCCTCGCCTCCGGCCGCTCCGGCGCGATCTCTCCGGTCGTCATCGTCGGCGCCCTGATCATGGTCGTCGCGGTGATCGCCTTCGTCGTGTTCATGGAGCGCGCGCTGCGCAAGATCCATATCCAGTATCCCCGCCGTCAGGTGGGCATGAAGGTCTATGACGGCGGCTCCTCGCACCTGCCGATCAAGGTCAACCCGGCCGGCGTGATCCCCGCGATCTTCGCCTCCTCGCTGCTGCTGCTGCCGGTGACCATCTCGACCTTCCGCGGCGCGGGCACCGGCGCCGTCATGTCGACGATCCTGGCCTACTTCGGCCCCGGACAGATCCTCTACTCCCTGTTCTTCGTGGTGATGATCGTCTTCTTCGCCTACTTCTACACCCACAACGTCGCCTTCAAGACCGATGACGTTGCCGACAACCTCAAGAACCAGAACGGCTTCATCCCGGGCATCCGCCCCGGTGCGAAGACCGCCGAATACCTCAGCTACGTGGTCAACCGCGTGCTCGTCCTCGGCTCGGCCTACCTGGCTGGTGTCTGTCTGCTGCCTGAAATCCTGCGCGGTCAGTTCAACATCCCGTTCTACTTCGGGGGCACGTCGGTGCTGATTGTCGTCTCGGTCGTGATGGACACGATCCAACAGGTTCAGTCACACCTGCTGGCACACCAGTACGAAGGTCTGATCGAAAAATCTCAGCTTCGTGGCAAAGGCAAAGGCAAGCGTCGCACGCGGAAAGGGCCGGCACGCAAATGAATATCATTCTTCTCGGACCGCCGGGCGCAGGCAAGGGCACCCAGGCACGGATCCTCGTCGAAGAGAGAAACATGATCCAGCTCTCGACCGGAGACATGCTGCGCGAAGCACGCACCTCCGGCACGGAGATGGGCAACAAGGTGGCCGCTGTCATGGATGCGGGCGAGCTTGTCACCGACGAGATCGTCATCGGTCTGATCCGCGAAAAGCTCAAGGGCGACAAGCAGGGCGGCTTCATCTTCGACGGCTTCCCGCGCACCCTGGCGCAGGCCGACGCGCTCGAGGAGCTGCTGGCCGAAGAGGGCGAGAGCCTCGACGCCGTGATCGAACTGCGCGTCCGTGACGAGGCCCTGGTGGCCCGGATCACCGGTCGCTCGACCTGTGCCAGCTGCGGCGAGGTCTATCACGACGTGACCAAGCCGATCCCGGACGATGGCAAGTGCACCGTCTGCGGCGGCACCGAGTTCAAGCGCCGGGCCGACGATACCGAGGACGCGCTCAAGACGCGGCTGATGGAATACTACAAGAAGACCTCGCCGCTGCTTGGCTACTACCATGCCAAGGGCGCGCTCAAGCGGGTCGACGGCCTGGCAGAGCCGAAGGTCGTCAGGGCCGCCATCGGGGCGATTCTCGGCGACTGAGCCGGGGTCTTCGACCATGACGGAAACGGGGCGCCGCAGCATGCCGGCGCCCCTTTTCATTCCGCCCCGGCGGCATATATTCCCCTCATGGCCCGTGAACCGTGGCCTTTGCACCGCACCGGATCGCCGAATCCGGCGCTATGACGGGCGTCATGCCCGAAACAGGTGTAAAAGGGGTTGACCCTCCGTCCTTTCCCAAATACCCAGCCCTATCTCGGGGTGCAGGCGATTCTTTGCCTCTTCCCGGTCCCGCCGAATGTGACCACGGCCTGCAGGCTCCATGCCTCGGGCCGCGAGTTGTGAAAAAAGGTTCTGGTGCTACGGAACCGCAACAAAAGGAAGACAGAGAATTGGCACGTATTGCCGGCGTTAACATCCCGACTGCAAAGCGGGTTCCGATCGCCCTCACCTACATCACCGGTATCGGCCCCGCATCGGCCAAGGCCATTTGCGAAGCCGTTTCCATCGACGCAACCCGTCGCGTGAACGAACTCTCCGATGCCGAAGTGCTCGCCATCCGTGAGCATATCGACGCCAACTACACCGTCGAAGGCGACCTGCGTCGCGAGACGCAAATGAACATCAAGCGCCTCATGGACCTGGGCTGCTACCGTGGCCTGCGTCACCGTCGCAACCTGCCCGTCCGTGGTCAGCGTACCCATACGAACGCCCGTACCCGCAAGGGCCCGGCCAAGCCGATCGCCGGCAAGAAGAAGTAAGGGAGCGCACTGGATATGGCACGCGATACTCGCCGCACCGCAAAGAAGAAGGTTTCCAAGAACATCGCCGCTGGCGTTGCTCATGTGAACTCCTCGTTCAACAACACCAAGATCCTGATCTCCGACGTTCAGGGCAATGCCATCGCATGGTCCTCCGCAGGGACCATGGGCTTCAAGGGCTCGCGCAAGTCGACCCCCTACGCTGCTCAGATGGCTGCCGAAGACGCCGGCAAGAAGGCACAGGACCATGGCGTCAAGACGCTGGAAGTCGAAGTTCAGGGCCCCGGCTCTGGCCGCGAATCCGCGCTCCGCGCCCTGGCTGCCATCGGCTTCAACATCACGTCCATCCGCGACGTGACGCCGATCGCCCACAACGGCTGCCGCCCGCCGAAGCGTCGCCGGGTCTGATCAGGACCGGACTTTTGAGGGGCTGCGCCAGCGCGCGGCCCCCTTTCGTCATTTTTAACCTCGGGCGTTCCGACCTTTGGACATGGGGATGGGACAGGAATTGAGGAGACACGCATGATCCACAAGAACTGGGCCGAACTGATCAAGCCGACGCAGCTCGACGTCAAACCGGGCAATGACCCGGCGCGTCAGGCCACCGTCGTTGCAGAGCCGCTGGAGCGGGGCTTTGGCCTCACCCTGGGCAACGCCCTGCGCCGTATCCTGATGTCGTCGCTTCAGGGCGCCGCCATCACCTCGGTGCAGATCGACAACGTTCTGCATGAATTCTCCTCGGTTGCAGGCGTCCGCGAGGACGTGACCGATGTGGTTCTGAACCTCAAGGGCGTTGCCCTGCGCATGGAAGTCGAAGGGCCGAAGCGCCTCTCGATCAATGCCAAGGGTCCGGGCGTCGTCACCGCCGGTGACATCTCGGAAAGTGCCGGCATCGAGGTCCTGAACAAGGACCACGTGATCTGCCACCTCGACGAGGGTGCCGACCTGTTCATGGAACTCACCGTGAACACCGGCAAGGGCTATGTGTCCGCCGACAAGAACAAGCCGGAAGATGCGCCCATCGGCCTGATCCCGATCGACGCGATCTACTCGCCGATCAAGAAGGTCTCCTACGACGTGCAGCCGACCCGCGAGGGCCAGGTGCTCGACTATGACAAGCTGACGCTGAAGGTGGAAACCGACGGCTCCGTCACGCCCGATGACGCCGTGGCCTATGCCGCGCGCATCCTGCAGGACCAGCTGTCGATCTTCGTGAACTTCGAAGAGCCCGAATCCGCCGGCCGCCAGGACGAGGACGATGGTCTCGAGTTCAACCCGCTGCTGCTGAAGAAGGTCGACGAGCTCGAGCTCTCCGTCCGTTCGGCAAACTGCCTGAAGAACGACAACATCGTCTACATCGGCGACCTGATCCAGAAGACCGAAGCCGAGATGCTCCGCACCCCGAACTTCGGCCGCAAGTCGCTGAACGAGATCAAGGAAGTGCTCTCGGGCATGGGTCTGCACCTCGGCATGGATGTCGAGGACTGGCCGCCGGACAACATCGAAGATCTGGCCAAGAAGTTCGAAGACCACTTCTGAGGCATTCGCGGAGAGATCCGCTTTTGAAATCGGTCCGGGCGGCATATGGTCCGCCCGACCGAATCGCCCCGACCGACGGCACCGAGCGCTGCGTTAAGCATTTCGGGCCGGCAGGGCAGGGGCAAAACGGCACCGACGCAATACCGATGCGATACCGACGTAATACCGACGTGCCGTTCCGGCCCCCAATGGGCCGTTAACCAGACTGGGCATTCCGCCCCAAGGAGAGCGATCCGCCACGCATGGATCGCCGGACAAAGCAAAACCGCCCGTAGAGGGCAACACTGGAGAAATGACATGCGTCACGCACGTGGCTACCGCCGCCTGAACCGTACTCACGAACACCGTAAGGCCCTGTTTTCCAACATGGCCGGCTCGCTGATCGAGCACGAACAGATCAAGACCACCCTGCCCAAGGCCAAGGAACTTCGCCCGATCATCGAAAAGATGATCACCCTGGCAAAGCGCGGCCCCGATGACCTGCACGCTCGCCGTCAGGCCGCTTCCAAGCTGAAGCAGGACGAGCTGGTCACCAAGCTGTTCGACGTTCTCGGCCCGCGCTACAAGGACCGTCAGGGCGGCTATGTCCGTATTATGAAAGCGGGATTCCGCTACGGTGACATGGCGCCCATGGCCATCATCGAGTTCGTCGACCGCGATGTCGACGCCAAGGGCGCAGCCGACAAGGCCCGCGTCGCAGCCGAAGAAGCTGCCGAATAATATTTAGTTGAACTCACAAGAGTTTGACGGCACCCCCGGTCCAAAAGGCCGGGGGTTTTTCTATGTTGCAGGGGCAAGGCCCCGATGACTTGCCTTCGTCCCGGGGCTGCGCATATCTTCCGCACAGCCTGCCACAGGAAAGGCCTCCCATGAAATTCACGTCCTATCGTCCGCTCCTCGCCTCCGCCGCTCTCGCCGTACTCGTGCTCGGGCCGGGCGGGCCTGCTGCGGCCGAGACGCGGATACCGACGTCCCAGGCCGAGATCTCGATGGGCTTTGCGCCTCTCGTCAAACAGGCCACCCCCGCCGTGGTAAACATCTATGCCAAGCGGGTGGTCGAGACGCGGCAGTCGCCCTTTGCCAATGATCCGTTCTTTTCCCAGTTCTTTCATGGCCTTGGCCAAACCCAGCCGCAGGTACAGAACTCTCTCGGTTCCGGGGTGATCCTGTCCTCCGACGGCTACGTGGTGACCAATTACCACGTTGTTGGTCAGGCCGATGACATCCGGGTTGTCCTCTCCGACGGGCGCGAGTTCGAGGGCAACGTGCTGATGTCCGATCAGCAGGCGGACCTTGCGATCCTCAAGCTCGACGGCGTCGATGACCTGCCCTATCTCAAGCTCCGCGATAGCGAGAACGTCGATGTGGGCGAGCTCGTGCTGGCCATCGGCAACCCCTTCGGCGTGGGGCAGACGGTCAGTTCCGGGATCGTGTCCGGACTCGCGCGCTCGGGCGCCGCGGCCGGGGGCTCTGGCCGGGGCTACTTCATTCAGACCGATGCGCCAATCAACCCGGGCAACTCCGGCGGCGCGCTGATCGACGTCAACGGCAACCTGATCGGCGTGAACACCTCGATCCTCAGCCGCTCGGGCGGCTCGAACGGCATCGGGTTCGCGATCCCCGCCTCGCTGGTGGCACAATTCCTCGGCCAGGCCGAGGATGGCGCCGATCATTTCAGCCGCCCCTGGGCGGGCATGACGGGGCATCCGGTTGATCTCGATATGGCGTCCGCGGTAGGCCTCGACAGCCCTCAGGGCATGGTGATTGACGCGATGCACGACGAAAGTCCGTTCAAGGCCAAGGGCTTCGTGCCGGGAGACGTGATACTGGCGGTGGACGGTCTGCCGGTCTCCAGCCCCGCCGAAATGGTCTATCGCATGACTGTGCGTGGCATCGGCGGTAGCGCCGAGATCACGCGCCTGCATGATGGCAAGAAGAGCGAGGTGACCGTTCCCATGGTCGCTGCCCCCGAAGATCCCGCCCGTGCACCGGTCGAGACCGACGACAGCACCGTGATCCCCGGCATGAAGTTGGTCACGGTCAACCCGGGGGTCATCGCCGAGTTCCAGCTGCCGCTGACCGCAGCCGGCGTCCTGGTCGAGGATCCCGGTCAGATCGGCGCCCGTGCCGGCCTGCGCCAGGGCGACATGATCACCGCGGTCAACGATACCGCGACGGCGACGTCCCACGATGCCGCAGAAGCGCTCAGCGAAACGGGCCGTTACCTGCAGCTCAGCGTGCTGCGCAACGGTCAGCCGCTTACCATGCGCTTCCGCCTCTGAATGGCGGATCTCTTCGGACCCGGGCCGGGCGACGACGATCAGCCGTCGCCCCAGGCCGCGACTGAGGCTCAGTCCGACGGGGGCGCACCGCGTCCGCTGGCCGATCGTCTGCGCCCCCGCACCCTTTCCGAGGTCATCGGTCAGCGTCAGGTTCTCGGGCCGGAGGCGCCACTGACGGTGATGCTCGAGGCCGGCAGCCTCGGGTCGATCATCTTCTGGGGCCCGCCTGGCACAGGCAAGACCACCATCGCCCGGCTCCTCGCGGATCAGACCGACCTGCATTTCGTGCAGATTTCGGCGATTTTCTCGGGGGTTGCTGATCTCAAGAAGGTCTTCGAGACTGCCAAGCAGCGGCGCCGTACCGGAAAGGGCACACTGCTCTTCGTCGACGAAATCCACCGTTTCAACAAGGCCCAGCAGGACGGCTTTCTGCCGCATATGGAGGATGGCACGATCCTCCTCGTCGGGGCCACCACCGAGAACCCAAGCTTCGAGCTGAATGCGGCACTGCTGTCCCGGGCGCAGGTCCTGGTGCTGGAACGGCTCTCGCTCGAGGATCTGGAACAGATCGCCCGTCGGGCAGAGGAGGCCATCGGCCACCCGCTGCCCCTGACGCCCGAGGCTCGAGAGGCCCTTCTCGGCATGGCTGACGGCGACGGCCGGGCCTTTCTGAACCTGGTGGAGCAGGTCGCTGCCTGGCGCACGGCAGCGCCTCTCGACCGAGAGGCGCTCGCCAGCCGCCTGATGCGCCGTGCCGCCAGATACGACAAGAACGGCGACGAGCACTACAACCTGATTTCGGCGCTGCACAAATCGGTGCGGGGCAGTGATCCGGATGCGGCGCTCTACTGGTTCTCACGCATGCTCGAGGGCGGCGAGGATCCGCGCTATATCGCGCGGAGGGTCACACGGATGTCGGTCGAGGACATCGGCCTCGCCGATCCCCAGGCCCAGACGATCTGCCTCGATGCCTGGCAGGTCTACGAGCGGCTCGGGTCGCCGGAGGGCGAACAGGCGCTTGCCAACGCCGTGATCTACCTGGCGCTTGCACCGAAATCGAACGCAACCGAGATGGCCTATATCGCGGCTCGCGCCGCAGCTCGCAAGACCGGCTCGGCCATGCCGCCAAAACATATCCTGAATGCGCCCACCAGGTTCATGTCGGAACAGGGCTATGGCAAGGGCTATGCCTATGACCACGACGCCGAAGACGCCTTCTCGGGGCAGAACTACTTTCCCGAGGGGATGCGGCGTCCGGATTTCTATCAGCCGGTGGAGCGTGGCTTCGAGCGGGATCTGCGCAAGCGCCTGGACTATTTCGCCCGGTTGCGGGCCAAGCGCAACGATACCTCGGAGGATTAGCATCGCCTTGACAACAAGGGCTGTCCGCGCGACAGACGCCAGATGTTCCTGACCGTTCTCCAAGTGGCCCTTGGTGGCGCCATCGGCGCTTCCCTGAGGTATCTGTCCGGCGTTGCCATCGTGCGCGTCCTGGGCACCCATGCTTTCCCGCTGGGTGTCATCACCGTCAACATTCTCGGTTCCTTTATCATGGGGGCGCTGATCGTTCTCTTGGGGCACAAGGGGCTGACGCACTGGAATGCCTTCCTGGCAACCGGAATTCTCGGTGGTTTCACCACCTTCTCTTCCTTCTCGCTGGAAACCTTCACGCTCTTCGAAAGGGGCGAGGCAGGGCTGGCGGCAATCTACGTGATCCTCTCCGTGTCGCTGGCGCTGGCCGGCATCGTGGCGGGCACGTACCTGATGCGGGCGATGCTGACATGAGTGGCGTACAGACTGTGACCATCCCGGCGGACGACGCCGACATGCGCCTCGACCGCTGGCTGCGGCGCGCCTTTCCCCATGTCACCCAGGGGCGCATCGAAAAGATGTGCCGCAAGGGCGAACTGCGGGTCGATGGCGGCCGGGTAAAGAGCAATTTCCGCCTGCAGACGGGCCAGCAGCTGCGCATTCCGCCGCTGCCGGAACCGGGCGAGGAGCCGGCTCGGCCGGCACAGCCGCAGGTGTCGGACGACGACGCGCGGATGATCCAGTCCTGTGTCGTCTACCGCGATGATCACATCATCGCGCTGAACAAACCGGCGGGCTTGCCGGTGCAGGGTGGCTCGAAACAGACGCGCCATGTGGATGGTCTCGCCGAGGCGCTGAAGTTCGGCTACGAGGACAAGCCGCGGCTGGTGCACCGTCTCGACAAGGATACATCGGGCCTGCTCCTGCTGGCCCGCACCCGCTCTGCTGCGCAGAAGCTGACAGCGGCCTTCCGGTCCCGTGAAACCCGGAAGATCTATTGGGCCCTGGTTGCCGGCGTGCCGCATCCCTACATGGGCACGATCAAGTTCGGCCTCGTCAAGGCACCCGGCCACGGCAGTGGGGGGGAGGGCGAGAAGATGCTCTGTGTCCATCCGCGCGACATCGACAACACGCCCGGTGCCAAGCGCGCAGTGTCGGATTACTCTGTGCTCTGGCGTCTGGGGCAGCGGGCCGCCTGGGTCGGCCTTGTGCCCGTCACAGGCCGGACACACCAGCTTCGGGCTCACATGGCCGAGATCGGCCACCCGATCATCGGCGACGGCAAGTACGGCGGCTCTGGGCAGGAGAACCTGGGCGACGGCTGGGGCGCGCAGCTTGGTGGCGACATCAGCCGCAAGCTTCATCTGCACGCGCGACTGCTTCGCCTGACCCATCCCTTCACGGGCAAGCCGCTGGAACTTGAGGCGCCGATGCCCGATCACATGAAGCGCAGCTGGGACCATTTCGGCTGGTCCGAAGATGACGTGCGCAAGGATCCCTTCGACCTGGACGAGCCCCTATGACTGCACATCCCCGGCTGGTGATCTTCGATGTCGACGGTACGCTCGTCGACAGCCAGGCCGATATCGTCGGCTCCATGACCGAGGGCTTTGCGGCCGCGGGCCATGCGGCCCCCGAGCCGCAGGCGATCATGGGGATCGTCGGCCTTTCGCTCGATATCGCGGTGCCGCAACTGGCGCCCGATCTGTCGGCGCAGAGTCACGCCGAGATCGTTGCCGCCTACAAGCAGGCCTACATGCAGCGCCGCCTCAGGGCCGGGCGCGCGCATTCGCCCTTCTATCCTGGCATGCGCGAGCTGGTCGAGGCGCTGGCCGCCGAACCGGCCACCGTCCTGGCCATCGCCACGGGCAAATCCCGCCGCGGTCTCGATGCACTGCTGGAGAACCACGGCATGACGCGGACGTTCTTCACCACCCAGTGCGCCGATGAGCACCCGTCCAAGCCGAACCCCTCAATGATCCTGGCGGCCCTGTCGGAAACCGGCATCGCCGCCGAACACGCCTTGATGATCGGCGACGCCAGCTTTGATATCGACATGGCCCATGCCGCCGGCGTGCGTGCCATCGCCGTCGGATGGGGGTTTCAACCCGCCGCGGCACTGTCCCATGCGGATGCCTTTGCCTCCACCCCAGCGCAGTTGCGCGCCGCCATCGATGCCCTCGCAGGAGAGACCCTGTCATGAGTGAATGGAAAGCCCGTCGGTTCTGGAAAGAGGCACAGGTGGCCGAGCATGAGGAAGGCTTTGCGGTCCTTCTCGACGGA
This sequence comes from Pseudooceanicola sp. DL12, assembly GCF_056270665.1. NCBI lineage: Bacteria > Pseudomonadati > Pseudomonadota > Alphaproteobacteria > Rhodobacterales > Paracoccaceae > Pseudooceanicola > Pseudooceanicola sp. DL12. The sequence continues at coordinate 3,531,518 of NZ_CM149884.1, read as the reverse complement.
CGCACGGTCAAGACCCCGGCCAAGACCGTTCTCGTTGTGCCGACCAGGGCACTGGCGGAGGCGATCGCCGCCGAATGGAACGCCCAGGAAAATGAAATAGACCCGACGGAAATGCCATTTACCAGAACGGCGAATTCCGCATTGGACAAGGTTCGCCCACAGCATGCGGAAGTGGCGGATATGATTGGGGCCTACGGCGATAGCGATCTGCTCTGCTATCGCGCGGATCATCCGGTTGAATTGGTCCGGCGGCAGCAGGCGGAATGGGATCCTATGCTGGATTGGGCCGCCAATACGCTCGGGGCACGGTTGGAGCCGCGCAACGGGGTGATTCATTCGCCCCAGGATACTGCCGCGCTGGAGGCCCTTTCGGCACGTGTTGCGGCCCTCACGCCCTTCGAGCTGGCCGCCTTCCACGACCTCGTCAGCCTCAGCGGTTCCCTGGTGCTCGGATTTGCCACATTCATGGGCGCTGCAAGCGCGGAAAAGGCATGGGCAACTTCACGCATTGACGAGCTCTGGCAAGAGGAACAATGGGGCGCCGACGAAGAGGCGGCAGAGATCGCCGAACTCAAGCGTACCGCATTTCTCCACGCACGGAATTTCCTTGAATTGCTACGTTCCGAGAGCGCCTAAAAGGCCGCGACCTGAGGTCGAATATTGGAATGCCGTTCTAGCCGTCACTGGCAAGGTCACGGCAGGTCGTTCGTTTACTTTTTGTTATGACGTACTTGACCCGTAGCGATGAATCCGCTCAACCTTTGGGCACTGTTGGGGGGAGCACCCTTGACCAGTTTCGCCCCTGGCCCCGCTAGGGACAAAAACCGCCGACCACTCAAAAGGCGGATAATCAGGAAGAGGTAAACATGAAAAAAACCGTATTTCTTGGCGCGTTGACCGTTGCCGGTCTGGCCGCCGGCGCAGCCGGTGCAGCCACTCTGGATGACGTGAAATCTCGCGGCAAACTGAACTGCGGCGTCTCCACCGGCCTCCCGGGCTTCTCGGCCCCCGATGCGAACGGTGACTGGCAGGGCTTTGACGTGGCCGTTTGCCGCGCCGTTGCCGCCGCCGTGCTCGGCGACCCGAAAGCTGTTGAATTCGTGCCGACCACCGGCAAGACCCGCTTCACCGCGCTGTCCTCCGGCGAGATCGACATGCTGGCCCGAAACACCACCTGGACCTTTTCGCGTGACAACGACCTGAAGTTCACCTTCACCGGCGTGAACTACTACGACGGTCAGGGCTTCATGATCCCGAAGGGCCTGGGCGTCAGCTCGGCCAAGGAACTTGATGGCGCCACCGTCTGCATCCAGACCGGCACCACCACCGAGCTCAACTTGGCCGACTTCTTCCGCGCCAACAACATGAGCTACGAGCCTGTTCCGATCGAGACCAATGCCGAAGCCCAGCAGCAGTTCTTGGCCGGCGCCTGCGACGTCTACACCACGGACGCCTCCGGCCTGGCTGCCACCCGCGCCACCTTCGAGAACCCCTCCGATTATGTCATCCTGCCCGAGATCATCTCGAAAGAGCCGCTCGGCCCGCTCGTGCGCCATGGCGACGACGAATGGGGTGACATCGTTCGTTGGTCGCTCAACGCGCTGATCGCGGCAGAAGAGCTGGGCGTGACCTCGACCAACGTCGCAGACATGGCCTCGGCACCGACCGACAACCCCGAGATCAACCGCCTGCTGGGCACCGAAGGTGACCTTGGCGCAATGATCGGCCTGTCGTCTGACTGGGCGGTCAACGCCATCAAGGCCGGCGGCAACTACGGCGAAGTCTTCGAGAAGAACATCGGTGAAGCCACGCCGATCGGTCTGTCGCGCGGTCTGAACGCGCAGTGGACCAACGGCGGCCTGATGTACGCACCGCCGTTCCGCTAAGGAACGAAACGCCGAGGGGCGCGGCACTGCCGCGCCCCTTTGCTTAATGCCTCCAGAAGAGAGGCTAAAAACGGACCGGCGCGGGCGCAAAATCGACACCGCGGAATTCCGGATCACGGGGAACATTTACGATGACAACGCTTACAGATCCGCCGGCGGAATCGTTTAAGCTATCCATGCTTATTTACGATACCCGGTATCGTTCCATAACCTTCCAGATCCTGGCCCTCATTGCCGTGCTGACGCTGTTCGGCTGGCTGGCCATGAACACGGCGCAGAACCTCGCCGACCTCGGCAAGGAGCCCTCCTTCGGGTTCATGCTCGATCCGGCCGGTTACGACATTAACCAGCGCCTGATCGAATACAATTCCCAATCCTCTCACATGCGCGCCGCCTTTGTCGGCCTGCTGAACACGCTGCTCGTTGCAGCGATGGGTTGTGCCACGGCCACCATCCTGGGGGTCTTCGTGGGCGTCATGCGCCTCAGCGGCAACTGGATGATCGCACGCCTGATGACGGTCTACGTCGAGATGTTCCGCAACGTGCCCGTCCTGATGTGGATCGTGCTCTGCATGGCCATCCTGATCGAGGCGATGCCCGCCCCGAGTGCCTTCCGCGGCGATGACCCGGAAGCCTCGATGCTGCTCTTCGACAGCATCGCCATCACCAACCGAGGTATCTACATTCCCGAACCGCTGTTCTCGAACGGCCTCGGAAATATCCACATCGGCAGTGCCTTCGACGTCAGCTTGGACCTGATTGCGGTGCTGGTGGTCTTCATCGGCTCGCTCTTTGTCGTCAAATGGCTGGGCAAGCGCGCCGATGCCACGCAGGAGGCCACCGGCATTCGCCCGACCACCTGGTGGAAGAGCGCGCTGATCGCCATTGTGCCGGTCTCGCTGTTGCTGCTCTTCCTCGGCTTCCACCTCGGGATGCCGGCGCTGAAAGGGTTCAACTTTGCCGGCGGCACGCACATGCGAAACTCGCTGATCGCGCTCTGGCTGGCCCTATCGCTCTACACGGCGGCCTTCATCGCAGAGATCGTCCGCTCCGGCATCATGGCCATCTCAAAGGGCCAGACCGAAGCTGCCGCAGCCCTGGGCCTCCGGCCCAACCGGGTCATGAGTCTTGTGATCCTGCCGCAGGCGATGCGCGTCATCATCCCGCCGCTGATCTCTCAGTACCTCAACCTGACCAAGAACTCCTCGCTGGCGATTGCCGTCGGCTACATGGACATCACGGGCACCCTGATGGGCATCACGCTGAACCAGACTGGGCGCGAGCTCGAGACCGTTCTGCTCGGCATGCTCGTCTACCTTACGATCAGCCTGATCATCTCGGGCGTGATGAACTGGTACAACAACCGCGTCAAACTGGTGGAGCGCTGATATGAGCAACGTTCATGCTGATACCGTCGCCTATGTGCGCGACACCATGCTGCCCCAACAGGAGCCTCCGGCATCCGAAGTGGGATACGTCGGCTGGGCCAAGGACAATCTCTTCGGAGGCTGGGTCAACACCGTTCTGACTGTCGTGTCCGTCGTTCTGGTCGCATCGATCCTGCTGCACATCGTGCCGTGGTTCCTCTCGCCGACCTGGGATGCCACCTCGCTGTCGCAATGCCGCGACATCTTGGCCGAGGCCGGGCGTTCCGATGGCGCGTGCTGGGGCGTGATCCACGAACGCTGGCCCCAGCTGCTTTTCGGCTTCTACCCGCCCGAGATCTACTGGCGGCCTGTGTTGGCGCTGGTGCTGCTCTTCGTGGCCCTCGCTCCGGTCCTCTTCAGTGATTACGTTCCCGCCAGGCTGCTTGGCTTTTCGGCGATCTATCCCTTCCTGGCGGCATGGATGCTCTGGGGCGGCACCATCTGGAACCCGGTTGTTGCCATGCTCGGCTTCGTGGTCGGCTACGTCGCCTTCAAGTTGCTGCTGAAGGTCTTTGCAGGCGGCTTCGCGATCTTCTTTGCCGCAGTCGCTTCAGTCCTGTGGTGGGTCGTTCTTGCCGGTCCGGTGTCCGACGGCTTGTCTGCGGTCGCGCCCTTGGCCATTCACTCGGTGCAAAGCCGCGAGTTCGGAGGCTTCCTGCTCTCGATCACGATCGGTGTCACGGCCATCCTCTGTTCGCTGCCCCTCGGCATCGTGCTGGCCCTCGGCCGTCGTTCCGACCTGCCGCTGATCAAGTGGCTCTGCGTTGGCTTCATCGAGTTCATCCGCGGCGTGCCGCTGATCACGTTGCTCTTCGTGGCTTCGACCCTGCTGAACATCTTCCTGCCGCCCGGCACCAACTTCGACATCATCCTGAGGGTGATGATCATGGTCACCCTCTTCGCCGCCGCCTACATGGCCGAGGTGATCCGGGGTGGTCTGGCTGCCCTGCCCAAGGGCCAGTACGAGGGCGCCGACTCGCTCGGCCTCAACTACTGGCAGGCGCAGAGGCTGATCATCATGCCCCAGGCGCTCAAGATCTCGATCCCCGGTATCGTTTCCACCTTCATCGGCGTCTTCAAGGACACGACCCTCGTCTCGATCATCTCGATGTTCGACCCGCTCGGCCTCGCAAATGCGATCCGCGCCGACCAGAACTGGAACGGTATCTACTGGGAGCTGTTCATCTTCATCGGTGCCATCTTCTTCATCTTCTGTTTTTCCATGTCCCGCTACTCGATGTATCTGGAGCGCAAGCTTCAGACCGGGCATCGCTAAGAGGTAGGTAACATCATGACCAACACTGCTTTCGACACGCCCGGAATTGATCCCACCGCGATGAAGGTCTCGGACGAGGTCGCTATCGAGATCGTCAACATGAACAAGTGGTACGGCCAGTTCCACGTTCTGCGTGACATCAACCTGACGGTGAACCGGGGAGAGCGCATCGTCATCGCCGGCCCGTCCGGCTCGGGCAAGTCCACGATGATCCGCTGCATCAACCGTCTCGAGGAACACCAGGCGGGCAAGATCATCGTCGACGGGACCGAGCTCACCTCGGACCTGAAGAACATCGACAAGATCCGCTCCGAGGTCGGCATGTGCTTCCAGCACTTCAACCTCTTCCCGCACCTGACGATCCTGGAGAACTGCACGCTGGCCCCGATCTGGGTCCGCAAGACACCCAAGAAGGAAGCCATCGAGACCGCGATGCATTTCCTGGAAAAGGTGAAGATCCCGGATCAGGCATTGAAGTATCCCGGTCAGCTCTCGGGGGGGCAGCAGCAGCGTGTCGCCATCGCGCGCTCTCTGTGCATGAAGCCGCGGATCATGCTCTTCGACGAACCCACCTCGGCGCTCGATCCCGAGATGATCAAGGAAGTGCTCGATACCATGATCGAGCTGGCGCAGGAGGGCATGACCATGCTCTGCGTCACGCACGAGATGGGTTTTGCCCGCCAGGTTGCCAACCGCGTGATCTTCATGGACCAGGGCCAGATCGTCGAACAGAACGAGCCGGAAGAGTTCTTCAACAATCCCAAGAGCGAACGAACCAAGCTGTTCCTCAGCCAGATCCTGGGCCACTGACCGACGAGCTCGCGCCTTGTCACAGCTAAATGCCCCGCGCAGATTTCTGCGCGGGGCATTTTCTCATTAGGAGCTGGCGAGCGGGACTAGTGGGTCAGGGAAAGTGCGCCGCCGCCCAGCAGGGCTTGCACCACGAGAGTCACGGCCCAGAAGGCGGGATATTCCCAGCCGCCGTTCTCGTTGTTGAACCAGAAGCCGTTCTTGCCGTGTGCCAAGATGGCTGCACCCAGCAGTGTCGGGATCAGAAGGATTGCCACGAGGCTGGTCTGGAAGCCCAGGATCAGAGCGATACCGCCCAGGGTTTCGGCGGCGATGGTGAGATAGGCGAACCAGCCGGGCACACCCAGCGAGGCAAAGAAGCCGGCAGCGCCCTTCGGCGTGAACACGAAGTATTTCAGGTAGGCGTGGGCCAGGAACAATCCGCCCAGGCTGACCCGCAGCAACAGTGCGGCAAGGGCGATTGCGGTTATGGAGCCGAAACCGGCAAAACTCAGGATATTCGATGAAAGGTCGATCATTGTCTTGTCCTCAATCGGAGCCGCGTCTGCGCGGCGTTTCGTTGAGGCGAGAGATAGACCTGCCTGTCACTCCATGGAATGTTCCATGTGTGGAATGACTGTCCCTAAAATATTCCTAATCGGTCAACCTGCGCGGTACCGCGAAATCAACCAGCTGGCCACACGCGGGTTCAAGCGCGGCCCATTCATCAATCGGCAGAACCGCCACCAGCGTAGCTCCGGTAGGATAGTTCCTAAAGTCCTCTGTCTCCGGCCGGTCGACAATGATCTGCTGTGCGAAACTTCCGATGCCCGGATTGTGCGCGATCAGCAGAACGGTGTCGCCTGTCGCCGCCTGCAGGCATCTCAGGATCTCTTCGGGAGCAGCGAGGTAGAGCTGGGGCCGCAGGTCTGCCTCAAACCCGAGGGCCAGGCCGTCGAATGTCTGTCGGGTCCGCAGCGACGTCGAGACAAGTGCCTGATCCGGCAGCGTGCCATGGACCCGTAGCCAGTTTCCGAGCGCCGTGGCGCTGCGCCGGCCGCGTCTGTTCAGGGGTCTTTCATGATCGTCCAGCAGGGGCGAGCCCCAGTCCGACTTGGCATGGCGCATCAAGATCAGACGCTTTGGCATCAGTCCCCCAGGAATTGGGCCATGTGATAGGCGGAATGTTCGGGCAGCCTGCCATGGCCGAGGCCGGCGGGGCAAGCGCGCCGTGCCAGGCAGCCCTGGTCCAGGCAGGTCCGACCCTCCGGTCTCCCCAGCCAGGACTTGCAGGCGGCCACGTCATAGCCGCTCTGGCCGCCAAGAGCACCTACGGGACAGGCGCTGTGGCAGGGGGCTGCGCAGGCCGCACAGGGCGAGGGCAGGGCAGCCGGGGCAATGACGGGCCAGGTCAGGGCCAAGGCGCCCCTGAAGGACACGTAGAGGCCCGCGCCGTTCTGCACGAGCATACCGACCGGCGAGGCATGAACCGAGCCGCTTGCCAGGGCCCAGGAGAGGAATGGTTGGAAGGGCGGGCCGCCAAAGGGAAACAGCGCAGTCGCGCCCAGCTCGGTTGCCCAGTCACCGATCACCCGCGACGACCACCTGTCCATCGGATCTGAGCCGGCGTCGCGGGCCTCCGGGCTCTCGCAATAGGCAGGCCAGAAGCCCGGTTCGTCCGGGGCCAGCATCAGCAGACTGCGGGTTCCCGGTGGCAGATCGTCTCGTCCCTGGCAGACGATCTCAGGCAGGGTACAAAGGATGCTCAGGTGCCGGGCCTGGGCGGCCCGGCACAGTGTCTCGAAATCCGGTTCCGCCTCAGCTGGCACGAATCATCGAACCGGCGCCATGCTCGGTGAACAGCTCGAGCAGCACGGCGTTCGGCGCACGACCATCCAGGATGACGACGGCGCGCACACCCCGCTCGATGGCATCAAGAGCGGTTTCGGTCTTGGGAATCATGCCGCCGGCAATCGTGCCGTCCTCTGTCATGTCCCGAATCTGCTGGGCGGTCAGGGCGGTCACCACCTCGCCATCCTTGTTCTTGACGCCGGCGACGTCCGTCAGCAGCAGCAGACGATCGGCCCGCAGGGCGCCGGCAATGGCCCCCGCCGCGGTATCACCGTTGATATTGAAGGTTTCGCCGTTGCGTCCCATGCCGATGGGGGCGATCACCGGAATGATGTCACTGCGGAACATCGAATGCAGGATCGTGGTGTCGATCTCGTCCGGCGTGCCGACGAGACCCAGATCGGGATCGGTCTGTGCACAGATCATCAGGTTGGCGTCCTTGCCGGACAGGCCAACGCCCTTGCCGCCCTGTTCGTTGATCGCCTGGACGATTCGCTTGTTCACCTGGCCCGAGAGGACCATCTCAACCACCTCCATCGTGGCCTCGTCGGTGACGCGCTTTCCTTTCACGAACTCGCTCTTCACCTGTAGCTTGTCGAGCATTTCGTTGATCATCGGGCCGCCGCCGTGAACGATGACGGGGTTCACGCCGACCTGCCGCATCAGCACGATGTCCCGGGCAAAGGTCTCCATGGCCTCGGAATCACCCATGGCGTGGCCGCCGAACTTGACCACGACAATCGCGCCTTCGTAGCGCTGAAGATAGGGCAGGGCCTCCGACAGGGTGCGGGCGGTGGCGATCCAGTCTCTGTTCATGGCTGTTTGCTTCTTCATTTTTCGCGGTCCTTGTTGTCCCCGCTTGATACGCGCTGGCTGCGACTCTGCCAAGGCCGGCCTTCAGAGCGGAATTTCGCCATTTCAAGGGGGGCTCACCGGAAGTGAACTGTTTGTTTCAGTTTTGGGCAGAACCCCGCCGGACTGTACCAGTCCGTTCAGCGCAAACTGGCCGATCGCTCCCCCGCTTACCGGAGTCTCTGGAACTTCTTCGATTTTCGCGTGGTTTATGCGTCGGAACGCGCCTACTTACGCGTTTGCACTATGACGGGGACAGGCCCGTTGCTGGGGCAATGACCCCGAACCCTACGAAGGAGACAACAATGCTTCGCTATAAAGCTATCGCAGCAGTCGCCACCGCAGCTGTGGCAGGCCCGGCTTTCGCCGGCTCTTATGCACCCGCCCCGGCTGAGCCGGTTATCGCAACCCCGGCTCCCGCACCGGTCGTTTACAACGGTTCCGACTGGACCGGCGGCTTCGGTGGTATCGACCTGGGCTACGGCGACTTTGACGCTGGCCCGGCTTCGAGCGATGGCCTCGTCTACGGCATCCACGGCGGCTACGACTACGATTTCGGTTCGTTCGTGCTGGGTGGTGAAGCTCAGTACCAAGCCAACGACTTCGACGCCAACTCCGGCTTCGACCTCGATTCGCAAACCCGCCTGAAAGCACGCTTCGGCTATGATGCCGGCCCCGCCCTGATCTACGCAGTGGCTGGTGGTGTCTGGGCGAACGCCAACGTCGGCGACGACAACGGCTATACCTTGGGTGTGGGTGCTGAATACAAGGTCGGCGAGAATGTCACCGTCGGTGCAGAATACCTGTACGACGACATCTCCGACTACGCTGACAGCGGCAACGACTTCACCGCGAACACCGTCGCGGCACGCGTCAACTACCGCTTCTGATCTTCTGATCAGGACGAAACACGGGGGTCCGTTCCGCGGGCCTCCGACTGAACAAATCGGCCAGATGACGGCCGTCCGTTCCCGCTGCCCGCCAAGAGACATCTTTGTCCTGGCGGGCAGTTATCGTTCAAATGCACAAACTTGAACTTGTTTCCGGGAAACCGGGAACCGGAGCGTTCGGCGAACGTTGACACTCCAGAGCCGCGCACGGTGTTCCCCGTCCGGCGCATTGACCGACTTTATGAAACAAAGGAGATACCCATGTTTCGCGCAACTGTTCTTTCCCTTTCCGCTGTTGGCCTTCTGGCAACGCCTGCGTTTGCCGGCAGCTATGCTCCGGCACCGGCAGAGCCCGAAGTGATTGCTCCGGTCGTTGTGTCCGAGCCGGGCTTTGACTGGACTGGCGCCTACGTCGGCGGCAGCCTCGGTGGAACGAATCTTGATCCAACTGCGGATGACAACGTTCTCGCCTACGGTATCCACGGCGGTTACGACTATGACTTCGGCACTTTCGTTCTGGGTGGCGAAGGCGAATATCAACACCGCGACATGTGGCACAACAACGCGGCGGATTCTGCCCGGCTCAAGGTGCGCGCCGGCTATGACATGGGGCGGACGCTTCTTTACGGCGTGGGTGGTCTTTCGCAGATCGACGGCGAAAACGGCTACAATCTTGGCGTCGGTGGTGAGTACATGGTCACGGACACTGTCAGCCTCGGTGCGGAATATCTCTATGAGAACATCTCCGGCTACACTCGGTCGGGTGGTGATCTCACCGGCAACACCGTCGCGGCCCGTGTGAACTATCGCTTCTGATCGTATCGCATCTGTGAGTTTCCATCGAAAGGAGGTCGGTTTTCCGGCCTCCTTTTCTATTGTGGGGGGCTGCCGGGACGAAGCTCTGAGATTTCCTTTTCCGGTAGTGATCCTGGAATCACTCACGCATAAATGAACTTTTCGCAATTTTGTGCGTTTGTGAGGCATGGACAAATGTCTCGCCTCCCGCGCCGGCCTCCTGGCCCTGACAGCCGCAGCGATCTGCGGCGCGGCGCACGTGGCTTCGGCAGGGACCAAGGATTGGTCGGGGACCTACCTCGGTGCGAACCTTGGCTTGGCCACCGAGAACAGCGATACCAAGTCACGCAGCCTCCATCTCGGTGTCGACCGGCATGTCGGCGACGGCCTTGTCGGGGCAGAGATAGAATATACCCGAAGCCCCATTGCCACCCAGGTCCAGCCGATAGACAACATTGCACGCCTCAAGTTGAAGGCGGGCTATGGGCTGCGGAATACTTACCTCTACGGTGTGGCTGGGCTTGCACGGGCGCGAGGCGGGTTCGGCGCCAGCAACGGATACCTCTTCGGTATCGGGGCAGAACACCCGCTGTCCGAGAAGATATCGATCGGTGGAGAGATCCTGCATCACCAGTTCGACAATTTCGCGCGTACCGGCAGCGATCTGGATGTCAACGTGCTGGCCGTGCGCCTGAACTATCGCTTTTGAGGCTCGCCGCCGCCGGTCAGGGCGCCGCCGCGGTCAGGTCAATGTAGCGATGATAGCGCGAAGGGTGGGGATTCCGTCGCCCTTTTCCGAGGACGTAAGAACGATCTCCGGAAATGCAGCAGGGTGCTTGGAAAGGGCTGTGCGCACCTGTGACAGGATCGCTTCGCGGTCCTTTGCCTTCACCTTGTCCGTCTTGGTCATGACTACCTGAAAGGTCACGGCACTGCTGTCCAGTAGCTTCATGATCTCCTCGTCCACGGCCTTCACGCCATGGCGCGAGTCGATCAGCACGAAGGCGCGCCGCAGGGTCTGGCGTCCGGAAAGGTAGCGTTTCAGCAGCCTTTGCCATTTCTCGACCACGGGCAGGGGCGCATTTGCAAAGCCATAGCCCGGCAGGTCGACGAGATAGCGTTCTTCGCCAAGCGCGAAATAGTTGATTTCCTGGGTGCGGCCGGGAGTGTTCGATGCACGGGCAATGCTCTTGCGCCCGGTCAGCGCGTTGATCAGGCTCGATTTACCCACGTTGGACCGGCCGGCAAAGCAGACCTCCAGGCGATCGGCATCGGGCAGGCCGTCCATGGCCACGACGCCCTTGACGAAATCCACCGGGCCGGCAAACAGCAGGCGCCCATTTTCGGCGATCTGGGGATCTGGCTCTTCAGCGACGGGAAAGGGAAGGGTGTTCACAGCAGTTCTGCCTTTTGATCGAGGGTGATCGTACCGCCCTGTATCACGCGGGCTTTCACACCGAAATCCGTATGGCCCCAGGTGCGGCGCAGCACCTGCAGCGTCTCCACGTCACGCTCCCCTGTCTCAGGGTTCGCTTCGGTGGCGCGGCAGCGGCCGATCCGCTCCGTCACCTCGAGTATCGTATCGCCAAACCGGATTTGGCGTCCGACCCAGTCGAGTTCTTCCCAAGGCTCCAGACCGCTGATCCAAAGGTTGCCGCGGAAACGCCGCTGGTCAAGTCTGCTGCCACAGGCGTCGGAGAGCGCATTCAGCGAAGCTTGGCCCAGGATGGAGAGACAGGCGTAATTGGCATCGCTCATGCCCTCCTCGGGGGCCTTTACCAGCTGGCCCAGCGGCGGTCGCTCTGCGGGCCAGATCGGCGTCAACCAGTCATGCAAGGCCCCGCCATCGGTGGCAGGGTTCAGATCAAGCTGTCCCTGGGTGGGGTGGGCAAGATGGATTCGCTCGCCCTCGGTTCTGGCCGTTATCGCCATCAGCTGCGGACCATAGCAGCCGCGGGCGAAATGGCGGCATGGCTGCCAATGGCCGGTGTCGCGGCTCCCTCCGGTCAACATGGCCCAGGCCCGGTCTCCGGGCAGGGGCCTGTTTTCGGTCAGCGCCGCGCTCTCCAGCGGCTCGGCTCCGATACCCTTGATCGGATGCCGCCAGATCTGCGCGACGCTGCCCAGCACTTATTTAGAACCCTTCCCGTCAGCCTTCTTGCTCTTCAGGAAGGGGATCGATTCACGCATGTTGCCAAAGACGTCCGGCTTGTAGCCGTGGCTGCGCATGATCAGGTACTGTTGCGTAAAGGTGATCGTGTTGTTGGTGATCCAGTAGAGCACCAGCCCGCTGGCAAAACGGCCCAGCATGAACATGAACACCCAGGGCATCCAGGCAAAGATCATCTGTTGCGCCGGTTCGGCGGGCGCCGGGTTCAGGCGCTGCTGCAGCCACATCGAGACACCCAGGAGGATCGGCAGGACACCGATGCTGATGATGTGCAGCGGGCTGTCGAGGCCGGGCGTGTTCCAGGGGAACAGGCCGAAGAAGTTCAGGATCGAGGTGGGGTCGGGTGCCGAAAGGTCGTGGATCCACAGGATCCAAGGCTGTTGACGCAGCTCAAGTGTGACGAAGATCACCTTGTAGAGCGAGAAGAAGATCGGGATCTGCAGCAGCACGGGCAGGCAGCCTGCGGCCGGGTTCACCTTCTCACGCTTATAGAGCTCCATCATTTCCTTCTGAAGTTTCGCGCGGTCGTCGCCGGCACGCTCCTTCATCGCGGTCATCTGGGGCTGGAGTTCCTTCATCTTCGCCATAGAGGCGTAGGACTTGTAGGCCAGCGGGAAAAGCAGGGCCTTCAGGAAGAAGGTCATCAGGATGATGGTCCAGCCCATGTTGCCGATGAAGCCGTGCAGCCAGTGGATCAGCCAGAAGATCGGCTTGGTCAGGAAGAAGAACCAGCCCCAGTCGATAGAGTCGATGAAGCGCGGCACGCCGTCTTCCTGATAGGCCTTGATGGTTTCGTATTCCTTTGCTCCGGCGAAGAGATGCGTATCGGCATTGTAGGTGCCGCCGGCCGCAACCTGCACCGGATTCAGGACTGCCTCCGTTTGATAGATGTCCTGGCTCTCGTAGAACTTGACAGTGGAGCGGAACGGTTGGTTGCCAGGGATCAGCGTGCTCATCCAGTAGTGGCCGGTGAAGCCGACCCAGCCATCGTCCGCCACCTCGATCCGGTCGGCGCGAGTGCCTTCACGCGGATCGACATCCATCTTGTCCATCTTCTTGTAGGTTTCTTCCTGCAGCTCACCGTCCGACATGCGGATCAGGCCCTCGTGCACCACGAAGTAGTTCTGCAGGTCAGAGGGGCGGCCGTGCTGGCGCAGCAGGCCATAGGGGCGCAGGGTCACCGTCTGATCGGTGGTATTCTCCACGGACTGCTCGACGTTGAACATGAACTTGTCGTCGACCGAGTAGGTCTGGCGGAAGATCAGGCCCTGGCCGTTGTCCCACTTGATGGTGATCGGGCTGTCGGGCGTCAGGGTGTCGCCGCTTTCCAGTTCCCAGGGGGTATCGGATCCGGGCAGGGCAGAGGGATCGATGTCCGAGCCGAGCCAGCCATAGAAGGCATAGTAGGCGTCGACGACGCCCTGCGGACGGAACAGAACGACGTCATCGGAATCCGGGTCCAGGGTCTGACGGTACTGGGTCAGTTCGATGTCATCGATCCGACCGCCGGTCAGGGCGATGCTGCCCGACAGGCTGGGGGTTTGCACCGGCACGCGGATGGAGCCGGCGACGGGCGAGCTGTCGGCCTGGGCCACCTGGTTCGCGGTTTCACCGGTGAACGTCTGGTCGCCGGTCATTTCCGGCAGGCCTTCCACCTGTTCGCTGACTTCCGGAATGGGGTCGGGTGCCTGGTCCTCCGGCGGGAAGACAAGGAACCAGACGACCACAACGATAAAGCTCAGCACCGTGGCCAGAATGAGGTTCTTGTTCTGATCGTCCATGGACAGCGCCACCCTTGGTCTTTACGGATCTGGAGTTTGGTCTTGGGGCGTTCAACCTGTCAGGGGCCAAAAGGTCAAGGGGCTTCGCGGATTCCGTGAGAATCCCGCGCGTCGCGAGACAATCGTCGGGCTTGTCCGGCGAAGACCCTTTTGCTGGTTCATGCTTGCCGGCGTGTTCCTCATTGCCGGCCTGCGGTGTGGTGGCGAGAGAACCGGGGCGGCCTGGGGGCCACCGCGCTGGGGGCACTGGCGAAGAGCGGAGGCCGGTTGCCTTGGTGCTTCGTCCAGGCCGTCGGAAAAAGGGCCGCGTTTCCAGTTACAAAGCTGACCGGCGCAACCCTGGGGCGCTCGCGGGGTATTCGCGCGTGCCATGTGGCCTGTCATCCCCACGTCGGAGCATCACTTCACGAGTATGTGGTGCCATGGAATATGCACGGCCTCAGGTCTTTCGCCTGTAGTGCGGGAACCGTCCGGGCTGGCCTCTGCCGTTCACAGGAAAATGAGTCCCCTGCTAGAAGGCGCGGCAGAACAGGCCACGAACGTCAGCTCATGTTGCCTGGCCGAGTCGCAGGTCCGGCTTCGGATCAGGAGCGCGCGGCGTCAGGCGCCACGGTTTCCGAACTTTGGGGCCTCTATCAGACCGGCATGATAGGATCGAACCCACTCGACCGTCTGCTCGAAAGGCATGGGGCGCGCCACTTCAAAACCCTGGATATGCCGACAGCCAAGCTGGGCCAGCATCGTGTGTTCTCCTGCGGTTTCGACACCCTCGGCAAGCGTTTCCAGGCCAAGCCGTTCGGCCATGGTCAGGATCGCCGCCACCATGCGCTGTTGCTCGATATCCTTGTCGACTTTCATGATGAAACTACGGTCGATTTTGAGCCGCTCGACGGAAAAGCGGCGGATCGAGGAGATCGAGGCATGACCGGTGCCGAAGTCATCCAGGTCGATCCGACAGCCCATTTCGGCCAGGGCATTGATATTGCGCGCAATGACGTCGTCGGGAGAGGCGGCAACGACGGTTTCCAGTACTTCGATCGCAAGGCGCTCCGGTTCGAGGCCATATCGGTCCAGCTGCCAGCGGATCTTCTCGACCAGGCGCGGGTTCAACAGGTCATCGGTGGCAAAGTTCACGCCTACCTGCGGTACCTTGATCCCGGCGTCATCCCAGCGGCGCAGGGCCAGTAATGCCTGCATCAGCATCGCGTCGCCCAACCGCTCCATCTGGCCCGACTGCTGGACCACCGGAAGGAATTCGGCCGGAGAGATCATCCCGCGTTCGGGATGGCACCAGCGCGCCAGCGATTCGAAGCCGGTGACCAGGCCCGTGTCAGTCGAGACCTGAGGCTGGAAGAAGGGTATGATCTGTCCCTTTTCGAGCGCCGAGGCCACTTCCTCGGCCACGATGGTGCGTGTCTGGTGCCGGCGCTGCATGTCGACGGAATAGGATCGGATGGCCGATGGGGCATAGCGCGCGGCCTCGTCCATGGCGGCCTGTGCCGCTGCGAGCAGTGAGCCGCCCGTGGGCAGGGGGCTGCGCACGCCGAGACAGAAGCCGATGGAGCAGGAGAGATAGATCGTCGTGGCGTCGAGCGAGACCGGTTCCTCGAGGCCGGTCTGCAGGCGGGCGGCCAGCTGGATCATCGCTTCCAGGTCAAGGTGGGTGACCGGCGCCACGGCGATGCCAAAGCTCGACTGCCCGATCTTGCAGAGCACATCGTCGTCACGAAGTCCTGCTCGCAGCCTTTCTCCGCAGCGGTGCAGCACGGCATCGGATGCGCTCTGCCCATAGCGCTCGGAGAAGGTCTCGAAATCATCGACCTCGATTATCAGGCAAGCGGTGCGCCGCGGTGATTGCTGCTGCATCTGCAGAGCGTGCTCCAGAACACGCTCCAGCGTGTCGCGCAGGGGGAGGCCGGTGACGCTGTCGTAGCTTCTCAGGTCCGGCTTTTCGACCTGCCGCAACTCGCCCGCTAGGCCATAGAGCATCGGTAGAAGGACAGCGGAGAGGATAAGCGCGGCTTCACCGCCAAGCCAGAAGGCAGCCAGGCAGATCGCCGGCAGAAGAGCCAGCATTTGAGGGCCGGTCAGTGCGCGCCTTATACCGATGCGCAGCTTGGCCCAGTCTTTTCCGTCAAATGCACTCATCACAGCCTTCCGACCATTCTGCCGGCAAGCTATTCCGAGAAACTCAACAGCGGTTTAACGGAGGGTCGGAATCGAATCCTCTTCCCGGTTGCGCGGACCAAGCTGCAGCCCCGCGAAATCGAAGAGTTTCGGATCAAGCAGGTGTGAGGGGCGCGCATTCATCAGCGCCCGGAACATCACCTGACGGCGGCCGGGGCTGTTGCTTTCCCACTGGTCCAGGATCTGCTTGACCTGCTGCCGCTGCAGCCCGTCCTGCGAGCCGCAGAGATCGCAGGGGATGATCGGATAATTCATCGCCCTGGCGAACTTCTCGCAGTCCGCTTCGGCCACATGGGCCAGCGGGCGATAGAGGAAGAGATCCCCTTCCTCGTTCACAAGCTTCGGCGGCATCGTGGCCAGGCGCCCGCCATGGAAGAGATTCATGAAAAACGTCTCGAGGATGTCATCACGGTGATGACCCAGCACCACGGCCGAACAGCCTTCCTCGCGGGCGATGCGATAGAGGTTGCCGCGCCGCAGGCGTGAGCAGAGTGCACAATAGGTCCGTCCCTGCGGCACCTTGTCCATCACTACCGAATACGTGTCCTGGTACTCGATCCGGTGTGGCACGCCCATCTTTTCCAGGAATTCGGGTAGCACCGTAGCGGGAAAGCCGGGCTGCCCCTGGTCGAGGTTGCAGGCCACAAGTTCGACCGGCAGCAGCCCGCGCCATTGCAACTCGTGCAGAACCGCCAGCAGGGTGTAACTGTCCTTGCCACCCGAAAGGCAGACCAGCCATTTGGCGCCCTTTTCGACCATGCCGTATTGCTCGATGGCTTCGCGGGTCTGGCGTACGATCCGCTTGCGCAGCTTGCGGAATTCCGTGGTACTCGGGGCGCCGGCAAAGAGCGCGTGGATATCGTCGTTGTCGTCCAGCATGGCTGCACCCTGAATGGTATCGGGGCCGGAGGTTGTTCCGGGAACCCGGGAAAAGAGGATCGGCGATGTTTAGGGCACAATAGCGAAGAATGACAGGGGGCGGAGGGTTTTGTAATCCCGCCCGCGTGGCCGGTCATCCGTGGTCGTGATCATGCCCCTGTGCGTGGCGGTCCTTGCGCGGTACCGGATCGGGCACATCGTCTACGCCCATGCCACCCCAGGGATGGCAACGGGATACTCGGTGGATCGACAACTCAAGGCCTCTGACCGCGCCATGTTTCTCAAGCGCTTCCAGGATATAGGCGGAGCAGGTCGGGTCGTAGCGGCAGTTGTGTCCCACCCAGGGCGAGAAGATCAGCCGATAGGCGCGGATCGGCAGTGACAGGATCCAGGCGCCGGGGGTCATCGCTTGCGGTCCCGCCCGGGCTCCTTGGGGCGGCGGGCGCTGTCGGTTCGGCCTTCGTGCAGTTTCTGCAGGGCCTCTTCCAGGTCAGTCAGCAGGAGGGCGAACTTACGGCTGGCAGTGGCCTCATGCCGGCCGATCAGCACGTAATCCCAGCCGGGCCGTCCCCGAGCGGGCAGCACGGCGCGGGCGATCTCGCGCAGGCGGCGTTTGGCCCGGTTGCGGGCCACCGCGTTGCCGACCTTCTTCGAGCAGGTAAATCCGATGCGGGCAGGGCCGTCGTCGTCGCGTCGGCGAGCCTGGACCATGAAGGCGGGCGCGCCCATGCGCCGGGCTCGTGCCGCTGCCAGGAAATCCTTGCGCTGCGTCAGCACGTTCAGCACGCCGGCCTGCCGGTATCCGCCGGGATCGACAGTGTCATCCACACATGCAGAAACCGCCGACGCCGTCACCGTCTCTTCCACATCTGCGGGATCGGGCTGGGCATTCGGCGGTGTCATGTTTCTGAACCGCTTCCTGAGAAGGGAAGCGCTGGCGCGTATCTTACGCGCTCAGCGACTTGCGGCCGCGTGCGCGACGGGCGTTCAGGATTTTCCGGCCGGCCTTGGTGGCCATGCGGGCGCGGAAACCGTGGCGCCGCTTGCGGACCAGGTTCGAAGGTTGGTAGGTGCGTTTCATCGCTCCGTCTCCGTTTCTATCCCCGCCGGCTCTTCCACCGGGGCGTTACTCTTGCGTTCCGTCGGATGGTTTTCACCGAAAACTCCCGGATCAGAACATGGGCAGGCGGGTGCAATCCGGGAATCGCCCCGAGGCCCGCGTGTTCGAAGCCCGGTCTATAAGAAGGCCTCTGGCGCTTGTCAAACCCGCATACGGGGTTTTCCCCACGTTTTCTGCCCTTTCTGCCGCGGCTCTTCAATATGTGGCCATCCAGGGCCGAAACGGGCGGGGCAGAGGTTTGGTGCACACGCATAGGGGGAATTCGGACCGATCTCGAGCGATTTACAGCCCCGTGAGGCAAGGCAAGCTGTTCTCGGCGCTGGGCAAACCGCTGCGAAACGACTATTTTTCGCCGAATATCGCAATCTCCCGGCTTCCGCAGATGTCCTGCGGAGGGCGGACCGTCGGGCCAAGGTGTCATGTTTCGCTCTCTTTCCGGCCGCTTCCTGATCATCACGGTTCTCTTCGTGATCTTGGCAGAGATACTGATTCTCGTGCCCTCGATCGCGCGTTTCCGCGAGGATTACCTGCTGTCGCGCCTCGAGCGCGCCCAGATCGCCTCCATGGCGCTGCTGGCCGACGACATGATCAGCCCGGACCTGGAACAGGAGCTACTGCGCAACGCCGGCGTCTACAACGTGGTGCTGCGCCGCGACCAGGCGCGCGAGCTCGTGCTCTCTTCCCCGGTGCCCGAACCGGTGACAGCCACCTACGATCTGCGCGACCCGACTGCGGCAGAGCTGATCCGCGATGCGCTGCACCGTCTTTTCGATCCCCGGAACGAGGTGATCCGTGTCATCGGCAACCCGGTGAAAAAGGCCGGCCTGCTGATCGAGGTTACCATGTCCACGGATCCGCTGCGGGCGGCAATGCTGGAATATGCCGCCAACATGTTCGTGGTCTCTGCTCTTGTTGCCGTGGTCACGGCCTTCCTGCTCTTCATTGCTGTGCGCGGCTTCATCCTGCGCCCGATCAAGGAGCTGATCGGCCACATGCATACCTATGCGGAAAATCCCGAGGACACGCGGCGCATCATCGAGCCCACTGCCTCGATCCGCGACCTGCGCGAGGCCGAGGATGCCCTGCATGACCTGCAGACCCAGCTCACCGCCTCGCTCCGGCAGAAGGAGCGCCTGGCCCAGCTCGGCTCTGCCGTGGCCAAGATCAGCCATGACCTGCGCAACATCCTCACGTCGGCACAGCTCTTCACCGACCGGCTCGAGACCTCCAAGGACCCGGCCGTTACCCGCCTTGCCCCCAAGGTGGTGAATTCGATCAGCCGCGCCGTGAACCTCTGCGAGGCGACGCTGACCTTCGGTCGTGCCGAGGAACCTGCTCCTCGGCTGGCCCAGATCGCCCTGATGGACGTGGTGGGCGACGTGATCGACAGCGAGCGTCTGGCCGTCGGGGAACACGACATCTCCTTTGCCGAGGATGTGCCAGCGACCCTGCGCCTGCGTGCCGATCCGGAGCAGCTCTATCGCGTCATCTTCAACCTCGTCCGCAATGCCCGGCAGGCCATCGAGAGCTCGGGAGAATCGGGAGAGATCGCCGTTTCTGCGGAGGAGACCGACAGCTGCTGGCGGATTCGCGTCTCCGACACGGGTCCGGGTTTGCCCCCCAAGGCACGCGAGAATCTCTTCACGCCATTCCAAGGTGGGGCACGCAAGGGCGGGACCGGGCTCGGTCTCGTCATCTCGGCCGAGCTGGTTCGCGGACATGGCGGCCACATCGCGCTCGAGAGCACCGGGCCGGAGGGCACGGTCTTCCTCATCGAGCTGCCCAAGGAAATCTCGAACGTGGCGGTGGCCGCGCGCTGAGGCCCTTCCTCTTGGGCGAGGGGGCCTCGCTGGCAGGGTTGGAAACGGCAAAATGAATCTATCCACAGGTTTTCTTTGCTGATGTCGATTTTTTCGAATTTTCCTCTTGCGGACCTCCGACCCCACCTGTAGATGACCCCCCACACGCACCGATAGCTCAGCTGGATAGAGTACTTGACTACGAATCAAGGGGTCGGGGGTTCGAATCCTCCTCGGTGCGCCACTTTCCCCTATCTGGCTGAAATCGCTCGCCGAGGCTGTCCGAATGGACATCCCGCAGGGCCGGTTTAAGCGTTTTTCATTACCTGACATGACGATGCACTTTTTGCGGGCCGGCTAAGGTCCGGCGAGGCCCAGCGTCAATGTTGAAAGGCGCTTTCTGTGGGCGGGTGATGCCATTCCCGGCAGGTTTCTTCCGCAACGCAAGAGAAATGCCCCCGGCCGGGCAGGGCGGGGGCATCCAGCGGACATGTGGTCGTGGCCCAAGCCCGTGGGGCTATTCGATGCTTTCCATCACCTGCGCCATGGCTTCCGCATCCATCTCCTCGAAGAAGCGCATAACGACCCGATCGAGGCTGTCCGCCGGAAACGGGAAGGGCGCCTGATACCGGTCCGTGACAGGACGTGCCGCATCTCGACCCACGTCGAGCCCCCAGAAGGAATTGTGACGGGTGGCCCGGCCCATGTCACTGCGGGCCAGGCGGTGCCCGTCGGCAAAGAGGCTGGCGGTGGCCTGTTCCGTGGTGCCGAGGTGCCAGACCATTGACAGCTCCTGCGCGCCCCTTGGGACGGGAGCGGTCATGTGGTGTGCGACCCCCTGACGGATATGGACCAGCTGCAGCGCCCCTTCCTGTACGAAGAGCGAATAGCCCCCGATATCGTCGCCGGAAGAAATCAGCACGCCGGCCTCGCCCCGCCACGGGCCCGTCAGATGACAGGCGATTTCCATGGACCGATCCGAAGAGGTGACGAGCGAGGGTTGCCCTAGGTGCCCCTGGCCCGGCCGCAGCACGATCTCGCGTCGCGAAACAAGGCCCATCGGCGCGCGGAAATTGATCAGATCCACCAGGGTGCGGTCATCCAGAGGCAGTACCTCGTTGCTCTCGGCCTCCTGCCACCACAGATCCTGCAATGCTCTCAGGCGTTCGGGATGTTGCGTCGCAAGGTCGTGGCGCTCCGAGAAATCCCGGGTCGTGTCGTAGAGATGCCAGGTGTCGATGGCATAGTCGTCGCCCTTTTCATGCTCCGTGGCGGCCTTCCAGCCATTGTTCCAGATCGCGCGCCGGCCAAAGGTCTCCCAGTACTGGGTCACGCGCGGGGCGGGGGCGGTGGGGGAGAGGAGCACCTCGCGGAAACTCTGCCCGTCAAAGGCCGCTGCGTGGTCGCAGCCCGCCAGCTGCAGCAGGGTGGGGGCCAGGTCGATGACGTGCAGGAACTGGTCGCGCACCGCGCCGCTATCGCGGATGCCGCGCGGCCAGCTGACCACGAGCGGCGAGCGGGTGCCGCCCAGCTCGACATATTGCTTGTACTTGCGGAAGGGGGTGTTGCCGGCCATGGCCCAGCCCATCGGGTAATGGGCTGGCCCGTTCCTGCCGCCGATCTCGTTGAGGCGCGGCAGCATCTCGGCCACGCTCTCGGGGGCACCGCTGTAGGGGGCGTTGCAATTCACCGCGCCCGTCGGGCCGCCCTCGCGCGAGGCGCCGTTGTCCGACAGGATCAGGATGATCGTATTGTCGAAGAGCTCCAGCCGCCGCAGCTCCGAGATCAGCCGCCCGATCTGGACATCGGTATGTTCCAGAAAGCCGGCAAAGGCCGCCTGAAGCCGGGTGAAAAGCTTCTGCTCGTCTGCGCTCAGTTCGCTCCAGGCCGGTACCTCTGCATCCCGGGGCACGAGGTCGGTCTCTTCTGGCACCAGTCCGGCGGCCTTCTGCCGGGCCAGCCTGTCTTCGCGCACCGCGTCCCAGCCGCGGGCAAAGCGTGCTTCGTTGCGCGACACATAGGGTTCGGGCACCTGGATCGGGGCATGGGTCGCGCCAAAGGCGACGTGCAGATAGAACGGATCCGTCTCCCGATAGGTCACGTGGTCACGCAGGTAGCTGATGGCCCGGTCACAGAGGTCTTCCGACAGGTGATAGCCCTCGTTCTGCGGCGGATCGACCGGATGGTTGTCCTGGATGAGCTCGGGCGCATACTGGTCGGTGCAGCCTCCGAGGAACCCGTAGAACCGATCAAAGCCGCGACGGACCGGCCAGTTGTGGAAGGGTCCGGCGGGCACCTGTTCATGTGTGGGCGCAAGGTGCCACTTGCCCACCATGTAGGTGCCGTAGCCCCCGTCGCGCAGCATCTGCGGCAGCATCGGGATGTCCGGCCTTACCGCGCCGCGCCCGTTGGGAAAGCCGGTGTCGTTGTCGGCCAGGCTGCGCATGCCGACGTTATGGTGATTGCGCCCGGTCATCATCGAGGCGCGTGTCGGTGAACAGAGCGGCGTGACATGGAAATTGTTGAACCGCAGGCCATCTCCGGCCAGCGCATCGATCGCCGGCGTCGCCACCTCGGAGCCGTAGCAGCCGAAATCGGACCACCCGGTATCGTCAAAGACGATGGTGACGATGTTCGGCCGAACCTGGTCGCCATGTTCGCGCACCGGCCACCAGGGCGTGGAGTCTGCGACGGTGCGGCCAATCTGGCCCTGGAAACTGCTCATTATTTCTCGGTCCCTTCGATCATGGCCGGAAAATGGCCTGACAATGGCCGCAAGTATTTGATCCGAGCATCAACGAGGCCAATAGATAGAACGGCGAAAGGCATTCAATTTGGTTATGATGGCAGATGACTTACGACGTTCCGAACCTCACGCTGCTGCGTCAGTTCCAGACCATCGCGGAGGAGGGGGGCATCACCCGTGCGGCCAAGCGTCTGCGGATTTCCCAGCCGGCCCTGTCGAAGAACCTCAAGCGCCTCGAGGAGATGCTCGGCACGCCGCTCTTCCAGCGCCATTCCGGCGGGGCAGAGCTGACCGAGGCCGGCCGCCTGTTTCATGAGCGGGTCCAGATCATCGGCCTGGAATATCAACACGCGCTCTACGACATCCGGAACATGCTCTCGGATCAGCACTCCACGATCCGTATCGGGGCGGGGCCGATCTGGTCCTCGACGATCCTGCCTCGGGTGGCCGTGCGCTTTCACGAGGTCTTTCCGAATTATCGCCTTCAGGTCCGCACCGGCGGCGCGGTCGACCTCGCGGAAGACCTGCGCATGGGCCGGATCGACCTCTTTTCCGGTGCGTTGGTGCCGGAAACCCGCCCGCCCGGCTTTGCCAGCACGCCGCTCTTTCGCAACGAATTGGTCATTCTCGCGGCTCTGGATCACCCGCTGATGGCGCTTCCCGCGGAAGAGGTTATGGAGCAGCTTGCCGATTTTCCCTTCGTGGTTTTCGTGTCGGCGCAACAGGTGCTCGATCACCTCTCGGCCTATCTCAGGGCCCGCGGCGCCCGCCCGCCGCAGTTCCTGGTCGAGACGGACTCGCTCTTTGCCTGCGTCGAGATGGTGCGCAACGGACAGTATCTCTTCTACGAATCCCGCATGGTCGCCGATCACCGCATCGGCGAGGGCCTGGGCGTCCTGCCCATCGACCCGATCACGCCTTTCGATATCGGCATCATGCACCGCCAGGATCTCGACCGGCTGCCACAGTACCGCCGGCTGATTCGCATCATGAGCGAGGTCCTTGAAGAGACAAGCTCCGCGGCGGCCGACCGCATGCCGCAGATCGGTACATAACCCAGAGGAATGTCGAAAGCTGCATTAGCTATGTGACTTTCGGTCGAATGCGCCACTAGCCTGACCGGATAACACCACAGAACCGACAACAGGGATATCATCATGCTCTCAAGGCATTCTCATTTCGTGGCGGCCCTGCTCGCCGGCCTCACCGTGGGTCCCATCGCTGCAGCGTCGGACACGCCCCTCACGGTCCAGCTGGCATGGCTGCCGAACTCGGCGGTCACCGGAGAAGTCGTCGCCCTCGAAAAGGGCTTCTTCAAGGATCACGGTCTCGATGTGACCTTCCTCCCCGGCGGCCCGAGCGCAAACCCGGTTCAGGACCTGCTGGGCGGCACCGCCGATATCGCCGTCGCCTATGCGCCCCAGATCATGTATGCTGGCGCTCGGGGGCTGCCCGTCACCTCGATCTTCGCCACCTGGCAGAAGGCGCCGCTGACCTTCTACTCCCTGGGCGAAAAGAACATCACCTCGGTGGCCGACTGGAAGGGCATGCGCGTCGGCGCCTCGCAGAGCGCCATCCCGCAGGTCAAGGCGATCCTGGAAGACAACGGTCTGGCCTTCGAGGACATCACCTTCGTTCAGTCCGACGTGCCCGGCCTGCTCCAGGACCAGGTCGACCTTGTGGCCGCTTGGCCCACCAACGTGGCCCAGGTTTCTCCGATCCTCGATCACGAAGGCGGCTACAACACCCAGTCGATCTGGGACAACGGCCTGCAGTTTCAGTCGAACTACTACATCGTGCGTACGGGTGACGTGACCGACAAGGCCGATACGCTCTCTGCCTTCCTGTCCGCCGTGGACGAGGGCTGGGCCTATGCCGCCGACCATCAGGACGAGGCGATCGATCTGCTGGTCGATTATGCCCCCGCCTTGGATGCCGAAAAGGAAGGCGCGGCGCTGTCGGTGATCATCGACGATTTCATCTATGGCGAAGACACCGCTGCACATGGCTTCGGCTACGTCTCGCCGCAGCGCTGGCAGGCCACGATCGATACCTATGCCGCGCTGGGCGAGATCCCGGCCGAGCTGACCTCGGCCGATGTCTTCGACCCGTCCATCCTTGAGGCAACGGAACGGACCAAGCGATGACCCTCTCCGCATCCGATCTGCGCGCTCCGCAGGGAGAGGCCGCCGCTCCGCCGGCGGTCAGCCTGTCAGGCATCTCGGTCAGCTTCGGAACCGGCAGCAAGCGGATCCAGGCGATCCAGCATGTCGATCTCGAGATCCCGGAGGGTGAATTCGTCTCGATCATCGGCCACTCCGGCTGCGGCAAGTCCACGCTGCTCCGGGTGGTGGCCGACATCATCCAGCCGACCGGGGGGCAGACGCGGATTCTCGGCACCTCGCCGGCCGAGGCCCGCAAGGCCAGGGCCTTCTCGATGGTCTTCCAGCAATCCACGCTGCTGCCCTGGGCCACAGTCCTGGAAAACGTGCGCCTGCCCTTCGAGGTCGGCCCTTCCGGCAAGGGCAGGGCAGAGCGGCTTGCCGGGGCCATGGATCCGATGGAGGCCCTGCGCCTGGTCGAGCTGGAAGGTTTCGAGGGGGCCTATCCTTCCGAGTTGTCCGGCGGCATGCGCCAGCGGGTCGCCATCGCGCGGGCGCTGGTGACCCGCCCTCGGGTGCTGCTGATGGATGAACCCTTCGGGGCTCTGGATGAGCTTGTGCGAGACACGCTCAACGTCGAACTGCTGCGGATCTGGCGTGAAACGGGCATGACGATCCTCTTCATCACCCATTCCCTGCAAGAGGCCGCCTTCCTGTCGCAGCGCGTCGTCGTCATGGGGCGCCGCCCCAGCCGGATCAGCGGCATCCTCACGGTCGATCTGCCCGAGGACCGCCATATCGGCCTCAAGGATGCGCCGGAACTGGGCGATCACGTCTCCCGGCTGCGGGCCATGCTCGACGGCGGGGCCGATACCGGAGGCACGGAAAGATGACCGACATGACATTTACCCCCGAAGACAGCACCGAGGGCCCGCGCCTGCGCCGCCTGGTCACGGCCCCGGGGCCGGTCCGCAGTGCGCTGATGGCCTGCGTCGGCCTCGCGCTGGTGCTGGGCCTCTGGCAGTTCGTCACCTGGGCCTTCGCCATCCCGGAGTACCTCGTGCCTTCGCCGATCGCGGTGGCCGGCGCCGTTCAAACCGACTGGGGGCTGCTGGTCGACAATGCCGTGCCCACGATCATCGAGGCCGCGCTGGGCTTCCTGCTTGGCAATGGCATCGCGATCCTCGTGGCCGTGGCCTTCGTCTACAACCGGATCCTCGAGGAAATGTTCTATCCGGTGGCCATCCTGATCAAGACGATCCCGATCATCGCCATCGCCCCGGTGCTCAAGATCATCCTCGGCAACGGGCTGGAGCCCAAGATCGTCGTCGCGGCGCTGGTCTGCTTCTTTCCCACGCTGGTCAACGCGGTGCGCGGTTTCCGCGCCATGAACCCGGCCCTGCTCGAGCTGATGCACGTGCTTTCGGCCAATCAGCGGCAGGTCTTCCGCAGGGTCCGCATCTATGCCGCCATGCCCTACATCTTCTCCGCGCTGAAGATCTCGGTGACCATGTGCGTTCTGGGTGCGGTCGTCGGCGAATGGATCGGGGCCAACAAGGGCATCGGCTACCTGCTCCTGCAGAGCATGTTCGATTTCAACACCCCCCGGCTCTTCGCCTCGATCTTCATGGCCTCGGCCATCGCCATCGTGGGGTTCGCCTTTGTCTCCTGGCTGGAGAAGCGGATCATCCGCTGGGATCCCGGCGAAAATGCCTGACGGTCCCTGCGCCACGTCGGGTGGCGACAGCCGCCCGGCCGGAGCCTCCTGCTGTTCGGTCGCCGCCGGCGCGCCCTCGCCGGGCGATGTCTTCCTGCAGCAGGCCCAGACCGTGCCCCGCGCCGGCGCCGCGATCCGGGCAGAGCTTCTCGCCGCGCTGGTCTCCCTGCCGGGCGGCATCTTCGAGATGGGCGCCCGGCAGCCCAGTCATGCGGCAGACGGCGACGGGCCCCGCCGCAAGGTGCGGGTTTCGCCCTTTGCCATCGCCCCCTGCACCGTCACCACCGCGCAGTTCGCGGCCTTCGTGGCCGATACCGGCTATCGCACCGTGGCCGAGCAGGAGGGATGGAGCTTCGTCTTCCACCTGCATCTGCCGCCCGATGATCGTGCACGGTTCGCGGCGCCGCCGGGCCTGCCGTGGTGGCGGCAGGTGCATGGCGCCTGCTGGTCCATGCCCGAAGGGCCGGGATCGCACATTGCCACCCGCGCTGCACATCCCGTGACCCATGTCTGCTGGTATGATGCGCTGGCCTATTGCACCTGGGCCGGGCTGCGCCTGCCAACCGAGGCCGAGTGGGAATATGCTGCCCGCGGCGGGCGCGCCCGGCAGAAATTTCCCTGGGGCAACACCATGACGCCCGGCGGCCGTCACCTGATGAACACCTTCCAGGGGCGCTTCCCCGATCTCGACCTGGCGGAGGACGGCCATACAGGCACGGCGCCCGTTACCGCCTATCCGCCCAACGGCTTTGGCCTCTACAACATGACAGGCAATGTCTGGGAATGGATGCAGGACATTTTCGCCCCCTATCCCGCACCACAGCCCGGGCGCCTGCCACGGGATCCGAGGGGGCCGGAGCAGGGAGCCTACCGGGTGCAGCGCGGCGGCTCCTTCCTCTGTCATGACAGCTACTGCAACCGCTACCACGTGCATTCGCGCATGCATAACACGCCCGACAGCTCTGCCGGAAACATCGGCTTTCGCGTCGCCGCGCCACAGGCCTGAGCACGCTGGAGAGCGGCAATCCGCTGCACTGTCGAAACCTCCATGGTAAAATTTGGGATCCTGTAAATCCATTATTTTTAAAAATGTCCCTCAAGATATGGTAATGGAATCCCAAGTGGCGCCGTTGTCCAGCGGCGGTGCCACGAGATGCCACCCAATCTGGAGGAGTAAGGAATGGCTTCGCTCGAAACCCTGATCACCGGGGGCCCGGCCCCTATCGATATTTTTCGCAACATGAAGACCGGTCGCTATCAGTTCCCTGTCGCGCCGGAATTCACCAACTGGATCGAGGAACAGCTCTCCTGGCGCAATTCGGCCGCGCTGATGGATCAGAGCTTCCACATGACCGATCTCTACGTCAGCGGCCCCGACGCGAAACGGCTGCTGTCCGATCTCGCGGTCAACAGTTTCGCCACCTTCGGCCGCAACAAGGCCAAGCAGATCGTCTGCGTCAACCACGACGGCTATGTCATCGGCGATTCCATCGTCTTCGGCCTCGAGGATGACGTCTTCAACATCGTCGGCCGTCCCGTGCTGCCGAACTGGATCCAGTACCACGCCGAAACCGGCGGCTACGACGTGACGGTCGAGCGTGACGAGCGGTCGCTCGATGCCCCCGACAAGCCGCGCAAGACCTACCGTTTCGAGGTACAGGGGCCAAAGGCGCTCGAGATCCTTGAGGAGGTGAACGAAGGCGGCCCATTGACCACGAAATTCTTCCACATGGGAGAGATCACCATCGCGGGCTGCGTCGCGCGCACGCTCTCGCACGGCATGGGCGGTGCCCAGGGGCTCGAGCTCTGGGGCCCCGTCGCCGATGGGGCGAAGGTAAAGCAGGCCCTGCTCGAGGCCGGGGCGAAACATGGCATCCGCCAGATCGGCGCCCGGGCCTATTCCTCGGCCGCGGCCGAATCCGGCTGGGTGCCCTCGCCGCTTCCGGCGATCTACACAGGCGAGGCGATGCGCCCCTACCGCGAGTGGCTTGGCGAGAACAGTTTCGAGGCGATCAGCACCATCGGCGGCAGCTATGTTCCCGAGAGCATCGAGGGCTACTACCTCACCCCCTGGGATCTCGACTATGGCCGGGTGGTGAAGTTCGACCACGACTTCATCGGCCGCGCCGCGCTCGAACGCATGGCCGAGGGGCCGCATCGTCGCAAGATGACCCTGGTGTGGAACCGCGAGGATGTGCTGGCAACCTTCGGGGGCATGATGGACGACGGCCAGCTGCCCGCCAAGTACATGGAGATGCCCTCGGCCTATTACGCCACCCATCCCTATGACCTCGTGCAGCAGGACGGGGCGGATGTGGGCGTTTCGATCAGCCCGGTCTTCTCCTCGAACGAACGCGCCTGGATCTCGCTTGCGATCCTCGATCCCGGGGTGGCCGAGGCGGGCGGCGAGGTCACCGTGATCTGGGGCGAACCCGACGGTGGCACGGCCAAACCCAATGTCGAGCGTCACCGTCAGGTCAGCGTCCGCGCCACGATTCACCCGTGGCCCATCCACGACGCCTCGCGTAACTTCTACCGAAGCCAGACCTGAGCACCGATCCGGAGAGAGCATGGCCACCACAGCAGAAACCGCACAGCGCGCGCCCCGCGCCGAGGCCGCCACCCGCCAGCAGCAGGTGGTCGACACCCTGCGCGACTGGGCCGTCACCGGCCAGCTCTCCACCACCGAGAAATTCTCCGAGGCGGCGCTGGCCGATCGCCTCGGGGTTTCCCGCACCCCGATCCGCCATGCCGTCGCCGTGCTGGTCGAGGAGGGGGTGCTGCAACGCGCCGGCGGGCGTGGCTATGTGGTGCGCAGCTATGATGCCGCGGATATCGCCTCGGCTCTGGAAATGCGCGCCATGATCGAGGGGCTCGCCGCCCGCAAGGCCGCCGAGGCCGGCCTCTCCGAGGAGCTACAGGCCGCATTTGCAGCCTGCCTGGCCGAGGGTGATGCGCTCTTTGACCCGGCCGGCAACACACCCGTCGACGAGGCCCGCTATGCCGCGATGAACGCGCGCTTCCACGATCTCGTGCTGCAGGCCGCCGGCACGCCGATGATGATGGAGGTGCGGCAGGTGCTCGACCGGGTGCCCTATGGCGCGCCCTCGGCGATCCGCTTCGAGAAGATGGGCCCGCAGGCCCGCGCCCTTCACCTGTCGCATGCCCACATGCAGCACCATTACATCCTTGCTGCGATCCTCGCGAGGCAGGCCGGTCGGGCCGAGAGCCTCTTTCGCGACCATGGCGAGATGATCAAGATCAGCCTCGGCCTCTCGCCCGGCCCCTGGCCGAGAGAGGAGGGGCCCGGACTGCCCATCGCCCTGCGCTGAGCGCGCCGGGGCGGAACGCCCTTTGCGGACCGGGCGCGGAACGCCCTTTACGGACGGGGCGCAGTCGCGCATATGGGCGCGATCCTTTCCCCCGGCCCGGAGTGCCCCTTGTCCGTCTCGCCCTATGAAAAGCCCGGTTTCTACGACACCGCCATTGCCGCGGATCGTCACCGCGACATCGTCGGCGGCCGCTGGGACGAGACCGGCCATGCCCAGATGGCCCTGCTGCGCGACGGCGGTCTGATGCCGCACCACGTGCTTCTCGACGTCGGCGCCGGTTCGCTGCGCCTCGGCTGCAAGGCGGTGCCCTACCTCGATCCCGGCCACTACTGGGCCACCGATCCCTCGCGCGAACTGATGCTGGCGGGCCATGAGAAAGAGCTCGCGGATCCGGCCCGTCTCGATCCTGCCCATCTGGTGCAGGATGCCGATTTCAGCTTTCCCGGCGTGCCCGACACGGTGACCCATGCCATCGCCTTCGCGGTCTTCCCGCATCTGCCGGTGGGCATGCTGCGCCGCGCGCTGGGCAGCCTGGCGCGGTTCCCGCAGCTGCAGACGGTCTTCTTCACCGTCTTCCTCGCCCCCGAACCCGTGTTCTCCTACCGCCAGCGCGACGGGGTGGTCACCCACGAGGGCCGCGTGCCCTTCCACCTGATGCTGCCGGATGTGCTTTCCATTGTGAAAGAGACGGGCTGGCAGGCCCAGCCGCAGGAGCGGCAACTCCCCCGCGGTCAGGTGCTCTTCATCTGTACCCGGGCCTGATCCAGACGGGCGCTCATCGGATCGCCTGGCCGTCATCGTCAAAGAAGCTGATCCACTCCGGATCAAAGCTCAGGCCGATGCGCTCGCCCGAGGTGATCTCGGTGTCGCCGATCACCCGCACCGTCAGTCGGCCCAGGGTGCCGCAATCCACCAGCAGGAAGGTATCGGCACCGAGGTATTCCACCACGTCGACCATCCCGGTGCAGGCACCCTGTCCGGGTGGCACCACGGCGATGTGCTCGGGGCGGATGCCCAGGTTCACCGCTCCCGCCGGCGCAGGCCCGCTGCCGTCACCGGCCTCGCCGTCGAGCGTCCATTGCCCACCCGCCACGGTGCAGGGCAGCACGTTCATCTTGGGCGAGCCGATGAACTGCGCCACGAAAAGGTTCGCGGGCCGCTCGTAGAGCTCGCGCGGCGTGCCCACCTGGGCGATGCGCCCGGCATCCAGCACCACGATTCGCGAGGCCAGGGTCATCGCCTCGATCTGGTCATGGGTGACATAGATCATCGCCTTTTCAAGGCGTTGGTGCAGCTTGGCGATCTCGTAGCGCATCTCGACCCGCAGCGCGGCATCCAGGTTCGACAGTGGCTCGTCAAAAAGGAAGGCCGTCGGATCGCGCACGATCGAGCGGCCAATGGCCACGCGCTGGCGCTGCCCGCCCGACAGGTCCTTGGGGCGCCGGTCCAGCAGCGCCTCCAGCTTCAGAACCTCGGCGGCCTCGCCCACCTTGGCGGCGATCTCGGCCTTGGGCGCACCCGCGGTCTTCAGGCTGAAGCCCATGTTCTCGGCCACCGACATGTGCGGATAGAGCGCATAGCTCTGGAACACCATGGTCAGTCCGCGTTCGCTCGGGGCCTCGCTCGTGGCGTCGCGCCCGTCGATCAGCAGCTTGCCGCGGCTGATCTCCTCCAGGCCGCCGATCATCCGCAGCAAGGTCGACTTGCCACAGCCCGAGGGCCCGACGAACACCACGAATTCCCCCGGCTCGACCACCAGGTCGATGCCCTTGATGACCTGCACCGGCCCGTACCATTTCTCGACGCCCTGCAGCGTGATGGCTGTCATTGCCTCATCCTTTCACAGATCCCGCGGTAAGCCCGCGTGTCATGAACCGCTCAAGCCCCAGGAACAGGGCCATGATCGGTACCGTGGCGATCACGGCGCCCGCCATCAGGTGCTGGCGCGGAATTTCCGAGGAATTCAGGCTGGCGATCCCCCGTGTCAGGGTAAATTTCGACGGGTCGTCCAGCAGCATGAAGGCCAGCAGGAACTCGTTCCAGGCGATCATGAAGACATAGAGCGACACGCTCGCCAGTGCCGGCAGCGACAGTGGCAGGGTGATCTTCCAGATCACCGCCAGGCGGCTCAGCCCGTCCATCAGCCCGGCTTCCTCGACCTCCGCGGGCAGCCCGCGGAAATAGCCCTGCAACATGTAGAGCGCCACCGGGATCGTCGTCACCGGATAGATGAGCACCAGCCCGAAGATCGTGTTGCGCAGCCCCGCCATGGAGAACCCGATGTAGATCGGCAGTGCCAGCACGATCATCGGCACCATGTAGATCAGCAGGATCGAGCGCGAGAACATCGAGCGCCCGCGGAACCGCAGCCGTGCCACCGCGTAGGCGCCCGGGATCGAGAAGGCCAGCGTCACCAGCACCGTCAGAACCGAGACATAGAAGCTCGTCCAGAGATAGCGGGCGAAATGGTACTTGGTCAGCAGCTCCTCGTAGCTCTTGAACAGCCCCCAGCCGCGCGACCAGTCGAGGCTGAAATCGAGCGGGTTCTGTAGCAGCGCCTGCTGGCTCTTCAGGCTGGTCATCACCATGACGTAGAAGGGGATCACCACGATGGCGGTGAAGAAGACATAGCCGAAGCCCACCAGGAACCGGATGATCGCGGCCTCGAACTGGTGCCGGGTCAGTGCGCCCGCGGGCAGCTTGCCCATGATCCGCGTCACCCCCAGGCCCAGCGAGGCGCCCGCGATCACCACGGTCACCGCCACCAGGATCAGCGGCGCGCCCGTGGCCACCGGCGGCAGCCCCAGCACGGTCAGCCCGGCCTGCAGCCCCACGGCCAGCGCGATGCTGCCCCAGAGGCCCAGCCGCACCGTGCCGGCCCCCGCGATGGCGCCGGCCAGCGTCAGGCCGAGCATCCCGGGCCGGAAGCCCTCTCCGGTGGTGAAACTCATCGCCACGGCCACGGTCACCGCCACCACGAAGGACCACAGGATGCCCAGGATCGCACCCGTCACGTAGCCGGTTCGGATCACCTTCATCGCTGGTTTCATCAAAGGCCCTCCTCCTTGCTCATCAGGCGGAAGAAGAAGATGCTGAAGATCAGCAGGCAGAGGAAGATCACCACCGCCACGGCCGCCCCCGCGCCGATATTGCCAAGGGCGAATGCCTGCTCGTAGACGTTCACCGTCAGCACCCGCGTGCCCGCGTTGCCGCCGGTCAGCAGGAAGATGTCGTCGAACTTGTTGAAGGTCCAGATGAAGCGCAGCAGGAACAGCACCGACAGGATGCCCACCAGCTGCGGCAGCGAGAGATAGCGGAACTTCTGGAACGGAGTGGCGCCGTCCATGTCGGCGGCCTCGTACATGTCGGTGTCGATGCTCTGCATCCGTGCCAGGATGAACAGGAAGGACAGCGGAAAATAGCGCCAGATCTCGAAGAGGGTCACCATGATCAGGGCCAGCGGCCGCTCTCCGAAGAAGTTGATGGCGCCCTCGGTCACCCCCATCTGGTTCAGCAGTGCATTGGCCGAGCCCGAGAAGGGATCGAAGAGCGTGACCCAGGTAAAGGCCACCGCGATCACCGGAGCGACATAGGGAAACAGGTAGAGCCCCCGCAAGATGCCCTGGCCGCGGAACGACCGGTCGAGCAGCATGGCGGCAAACAGCCCCACGATCAGCGCGCCGGCGGTGCCGAAGAAGGTATAGAACAGCGTCACGCCCAGCACCTGCCAGAACTCGTCGCCGTTGAAGATCAGCTTGAAGTTGTCCCAGGTGAAGTCCAGGCTGGTCAGCACGTTGCTGGCATGGCCGGTCACCTCGGGTTCGCTGCCCTCGGCCGCCTCTTCCAGCGCGTCCGGGTCGCCGGTGCCGGTCACCGGGATGGCAATGCGGGCGCGATAGCCGCCCTCGATGTCGCCGAAGTCACAGGTGATCTGACGGCCATCCACCACGCAGGGCGCTTCCGGCGTGCCGTTCAGGCTCAGACCATCCGGCAGCGTATCGCTCAGCACCACGCCGCTGATCACCTCGTCCTGCGAGGAATTGCGCAGGCGGTACTCGATCCGCATGTCCTCGCCGTCGCCGCGCAGGCTCTCGCGTACCACCGGGGCAGGGGGGCGCAGGTCGGCCAGGGTCACCGGCTTCACCGAGATCCAGAAGATTGCCAGCAGCGGCAGGATCACCACGAGCGACACCGCCAGCAGCGTCGGCAGCAGCATCTGCCAGGCCAGCCGCGCCTCGCGCCGGGCCAGCGGGCCGCGGCCGCGCGGCGGCTGCGCGGTGCCGTCGGGGGCGGTGTCCGGTGAATTGGGGGCCGCGCTCATGCGCCGCCCCCGGTCTTCGACTTCGTCATTACTGGACCTTGGAGAGTTCGTCGTTCATCTCGGCCACGGCTTCCTCGGCCGTCACCTGCCCGTCGATGTATTCGCGCACCACTCGGTTCACCGCCTGGGTGTTCACCATCTTCGAGGCCAGGCCCAGCTGGCCGTCGGCCACGCCCCAGCGCTGCGCCACGTCCAGGCCGTCGACGATCTCCTCGATCATGTCGGCGGAATAGAGATCGCCCAGCGGTGCCTTGCGGTCCACACCCACGTCGAGCTTGGCCCAGGCATCGGCATATTTGTGCGGCTCGTCCGGGGTGCCGCGACGGATCGGGAACTTGCCCTCCGGCGCGATGGCCAGGGTGTTCATGTAGCCGTCGGTCATCGAGTACTTCACGAAGTCGATGGCGTTGTCGATGTCCGCATCGGCGGTGATGCCGAACATGTTCATCTCGGCCCAGGCTGCGCCGTCGGGGTTCGAGGGGCCGGCAAAGTTGGTCACGATCCCGGTTTTCGAGGCCAGTTCGGCCGAGGTCGGATCATCGGTGATCGTGGGCGGGGCGCTGTCGCGAAGGCCGGCCAGCTCGTCCAGGATGAAGGGCGACCAGATGATCATCGCCGCGTCGCCGGCAAAGTAGACCTCGCGCGACTGCTTCCAGAACAGGTCGCCCGGCGGCGAGGCATCGGCCAGCTTCTTGTAGAACTCCAGCACCTCGATGGTCTTGGCCTCGTCCAGTGGCTGGAACCCGTCGGGGCCCACCGGGCTCACGCCGTTGGCAAGAAAGACATGTTCCAGAACCTGGCTCATGAAGTTGTCGTCCACCTTCGTGGCGGCGACAAACCCGTACATCTCCGGCGGGTTGCTCAGCGTATCGATGGCCTTTTCCACCGCGGCATAGGTGGTGGGCGGCTCAAGGCCCGCCTCGTCGAACAGGTCCTTGCGATAGAGGATCATCTGCGTCCAGCCATCGACGGGTACCGAGGCCACGCCATCGCCAAAGGCCGCCATCTCGAGCGCACCGGGGGCAAAGGTATCCTCGCCCAGCTCCTCGACGACCTCGGTTGCCGCATCGGGATCGAGCAGCCCGGCCTCGGCCCAGGGCAGTGCGTACTGCAGCGTATGGTAAATCACGTCGGGCAGGTCGCCCGCGGCATATGCGGCGGTCGCACGGGTGCCCAGCTCGCTCTCGGTCACCGGGATGACCTCCACCTCGATGCCGGTGGCCTCGGTGAAATCGGCGGCCATCTGTTCCTGCCGGGCCAGCCGCTCGGGCTGCTCCTCGGTGGTCCACAGCCGCAGGTCCTGCGCCATCGCCGCCTGGCCCATCATCAGCATCAGCGCGGCGCCGGCAACGGTTGTCCTCAGCGCGGGCGCAGTTGCGCCGCGGGGTTTCAAAGCAATCATGTGATCCTCCCTGATCCTCTGTCTTTTCAATGCAGTGCCGCCACTCTGGCAGCATCGCCGTGCCACACCCGGCACGACAGCACCCGCAACGGGCGCCTGGGATAGTCTGTTCGGACAGGCCACCTGTGGCTTCTTGTCCCGGAACCCGGCCTGCATTGCCTCCGCCGGTACAAGCCATGATGTGGGTCGCCGCCCACAAGTCAACCTTTGCGGGACAATGCGCGGTCCAGCTTTGACCTTATGGCCAATTTTTGGCCCAACCATTCCTTTTGATTGTATTTTTTTTCTGCGCTCCCGCAGTGCCTGGCGCTGGGCCTCTGGTGCGGGTCCTTTGGGGGCCTTTTCGCAATCCCGTCGCGGGCCCCCGATCACTGCGATTGATTTAGTGGACGGTTTGGTCCATTAACTGCCCATGACCGAGTCACCCCTGCCACCAGAGACCGCGCCGCAGGCTCCCCGCCGGGGCCGGCCCCGCAGCGATCCGGCCCGCGCCGAGGCCCGTCAGCGGCTGATCCGAACCGGCCTCGTGCATCTCACCACCCGCGGATATTCCGCCACCGGCATCGACGAGATCATTGCCGGCGCCGGTGTCTCCAAGAGCAGTTTCTACCATTACTTCCGGGGCAAGGCCGATTTCGGCCAGCAGCTCATCGCTGCCTACCACGCCTATTTCGCCGAGCGTCTCGACCGCGCCTTCCTCGACGAGAGCCTGCCGCCGCTCGACCGGCTGCGCGCCTTCACCGCCGAGGCCGAGGACGGTATGGCGCGGCACGCTTTCGCCCGCGGCTGCCTCGTCGGCAACCTGGGCCAGGAGATGGGCGCGTTGCCCGAACCCTTCCGTGCACAGCTCACCGGGGTGCTGGAGAACTGGCAGTCGCGCACCGCGGCGCTGCTGCGGCTCGCGCAGGGGCAGGGGGCCCTCCCGCCCGCGCTGGATCCGGAGGCCCTCGCGACCTTCTTCTGGATCGGCTGGGAGGGGGCAGTGCTGCGTGCCAAGCTGGAACGGCGCGCGGATCCGCTCAGGCTGTTCACCGACACCTTCTTTGCCACCCTCACGCCGTGACGGCACCCAAACCCGAGATCCAACAACCGGAGGCTTCCATGTTCGACGCCATTCTCATCGACAAGACCGACGACGCACAGAGCGTCTCGCTCACCCAGGCTTCGCCCGATCAGCTGCCCGAGGGCGACGTGCTGGTCAACGTCGCCTGGTCCACCCTCAACTACAAGGATGCGCTCGCCATCACCGGCGCCTCGCCCGTGGTGCGCAGCTTCCCCATGGTGCCGGGCATCGACTATTCCGGCATCGTCGCCGAGAGCAGCCATCCCGACTACAAGCCCGGTGACCGCGTCGTGCTGAACGGCTGGGGCGTGGGGGAGAAGCACTGGGGCGGCCTGGCGAAACAGGCCCGCGTCAAGGGCGATTGGCTGGTGCCGCTGCCCGAGGGCATCTCGATGAAACAGGCCATGGCCATCGGCACCGCGGGCTATACCGCCATGCTCTGTGTCCTCGCGCTCGAGAAACACGGCATCACCCCCGATATGGGAGAGGTCGTCGTCTCCGGTGCTGCCGGGGGTGTCGGCAGCGTCGCCACCGCGCTCCTGGCCGCGAAGGGCTTTCAGGTTGCCGCCGTCACCGGCCGTGCCGAACAGGCCGATTACCTGAAATCGCTGGGCGCGGCCTCCATCGTCGACCGGGCCGAACTCACCGGCAAGGTCCGCCCGCTCTCGAAAGAGCGCTGGGCCGCGGGCGTCGATGTCGCCGGCTCCACCGTTCTGGCCAACATGCTGGCCTCGATCCGCTATGGCGGTACCGTTGCTGCCTGTGGTCTCGCCGCCGGCATGGACCTGCCCGCCACCGTGGCGCCCTTTATCCTGCGTGGTGTCACCCTCGCGGGCGTCGACAGCGTCATGTGCCCGCGTCCGCGCCGGCTCGAGGCCTGGTCGCGCCTGGCCAGCGATCTCGACATGGCCAAGCTGGAGGAGATCACCACCGAGCTGCCGATGGCCGAGGTGATCGAGACCGCGCCGAAGTTCCTCGAGGGGCAGATCCGGGGCCGTATTGTCGTGCCCGTGGCACCGGAACTCGGCTGACGTTACGTCGCCCGGCTCCCACACGGGGGCCGGGTGTCCTTCTCTTCTCCTTCGCGTGGACCCATGTTACCTTCTCGTAAGTGGGTTGAATGTCCGCAATAACTGCGTACGCCCGGACAAGGGGGAAAGATGATCAAAGCAATCGCAACGGCGCTGGCACTGGCGCCGGTTTTCGCCACCGCCACTGTCGGAATGGCCATGGCCGAAACAGCCACCGTCACAGTCACCGCCGAAACGCCCGAGGATGTCACCCTGGCCGAGGGCTCCATCCTGGGGATCGAGCTGCTCGACGTGTCGCGGGCCGATGCACCCTCCACGCTGGTCTCATCGATGGCCATGCAGGTCAGCACGCTGCCAGTCACCGTGGACCTGCCCTACGACACCACCCTGATCGATGACCGCATGACCTACTCGGTCTCTGGCTCCGTCGTCGGCGGCGACGGCACGATCTATCACACCACCAGCGCCGCGCCGGTCATCACCCGCGATGCCGGCACCACCGTCACCATCACCTTCGATGGCAAGATCTCGGCCAAGCCGACGCCCGCCGCTGAAACCTCCGATCCCCTGGGGGGCAATGCCTGGACCGCCTACGAGATCGGCGGCCGCATGCTGATTGCCGAGGATCCGCCCACTCTGACGCTCTCGCCCGATGGCCAGTTCTCGCTCTATGCCGGCTGCAACCGCTATGTCGGCAAGGCCGAAATCGCCGACGGTGCCTTCACCGTGGCCCAGCCGATGGCTGGCACCCGGATGTTGTGCCCGGAAAACCGCATGGCGCTCGAGAACACCACGGTCGAGGCCTTCGAGAGCTCGGTGGGCTACCTGCGCAAGGGCGATCAGCTGATCCTCACCAACGCGGCCGGGCTGGCCACCATGCGTTTCAGCGAGACGCCCGAATAAGTCCCGAATAAGTCCCGAATAAGTCCGGCATAGAACCCGGATCAACAGCGGGCGATCCGCATCGAACATGGAAAGGGGCGGCCTGCGGGCGGCCCCTTTCGCGTTGCGGCTCAGCTCTCGCGTTCGGTCGTGAAGGCCAGCGGATAGCCGTTCTCGCGCCCCGCGTCATTGCCCTGGGCCGCCTTCATCTCGGCCACCTCGCGGGTGAACACGGCGATCACGCAGGCGCCCTTGCGATGCGCCGTCAGCATCACGCCATAGGCCTCGTCCTCGCTCATGCGGAACAGCCCGCAGAGCACCTTCACAACGAAGTCGCGCGGGGTGAAATCATCGTTCAGCAGGATCACCTTGTAGAGCGGCGGCCGCGCAGCGCGGGCGCGGGTCTCGGTCTTGCGTTTCGGGGGCGCGATGACGGTCTGATGGATGGTCGGCATTCCGGGCACCTCTCGAGGATCTTGCGCATCTCGCGCGATCGGGCAGCTGGGGCGGGGCCGTCGGATATTCTGCGGTCTCGGCGTTCATTATCACAGATTCGCCCCGCTCCGGTCCAGTATCATGCCCCATCTTTGGCGATTGCTCCGGCAGATGACGGCCCGCACCGTCGCGGGCGCGCGCCGGGCCCTCGCCACCAAAGCCGTACTTGGCCCGCGCCCGGCGATCGTCTAGCGTCGCGGGGCACAGGCCATCAGCCGCCTCGCCGGAACCGCAGCACAAGGAAAGGAAACGCCCATGGAAATGAGCGACAGCCGTGTCATCAAGGCCGACCGGGCCACCGTCTTTGCCGCGCTCGTCTCGCCCGAGGTGCTGCATGAATGCGTGCCCGGCGCACAGCAGGTCACCGGCACTCCCGAGGCGGGCTTCGAGGCCACAGTGGTGCAAAAGGTTGGCCCGGTGAAGGCCACCTTCAAGGGTACGGTCACCGTTTCAGACCTGGTCGAGGGGCAGCGCCTGACGCTGACCGGCGAGGGCAAGGGCGGCGCCGCCGGTTTCGCCAAGGGCTCCGCTGCCGTGCGTCTGGAGGAGGTCGAGGAGGGCACCGAGCTCTTCTACGATGTCGAGGCCAAGGTCGGCGGAAAGCTCGCGCAGCTCGGCAGCCGCGTGATCGACGGGTTCGCCAAGAAGATGGCGGATCAGTTCTTTACCCGCCTGCAGGAGGTGCTCGAGGTACCCGAACCCGGCGCGGAGGGGGCCGAAGAGGCGGGCACCGAGGCGGGCGAAGAGGCCGAACCCGAGGCCAAGAAGAAGGGCTGGCTGCACCGTCTGCGTGGCGCCTGACGGCGTGCGCCGCGGCAACCTCCTGAAAGAGCGATGAAACCTCTGCGCACCCGCCCGGGTTGCGCAGGGTCTTCCTGTCCACTCTGCACCATGGCCGTCGGCGTTGTGTGAAATATCACATTACAATCGCCAAGAAACGATTTATGTGCAGCTGCAAACCCAAGCTGCGCCTGTCATTCCCTCGTTGGAGCCCTCTTCGGAGCTCCCCCTGGCCATGGCAGCGCCGCCCCGGCGAAAGGGACGAATTCATGGCTGCGATCCTCCAGGTCCGTGACCTGACGAAGACCTACGACGGCGGCTTCCAGGCTCTCAAGGGCGTCAATCTCGACATCGAGGAAGGTGAGATCATCGCCCTTCTCGGGCCCAACGGTGCCGGCAAGACCACCCTCATCTCCACCCTCTGCGGCATCACCGAACCCACCTCGGGCACGGCGACGGTCGGCGGCTTCGACATCCAGAAGCAGTTCCGCCAGGCCCGTCAGCTGATCGGCCTGGTGCCGCAGGAAATCAACCTCGAGCCCTTCTCCTATGTCGGCCGCAACCTGCACTTCTCGCGCGGGCTCTTTGGCAAGCCCAAGGACAAGGCGCTGGTCGACAAGATCCTCAAGGATCTTTCGCTCTACGAGAAGCGCGGCAACCGCGTGCGCGAGCTCTCGGGCGGCATGAAGCGCCGGGTGCTGATCGGCAAGGCGCTGGCCCACGAGCCGCGCATCCTCTTCCTCGACGAGCCCACCGCCGGCGTCGACGTCGAGCTGCGCAAGGGCATGTGGGAGATCGTCGCCGAGCTGAAACGCCAGGGCGTCACGATCATCCTCACCACCCACTACATCGAAGAGGCCGAGATGATGGCCGACCGGATTGCCGTGATCCGCTCAGGCGAGATTCTCATGGTCGAACCCACCGCCTCGCTGATGCAGCGCTTCGGCCGCAAGGAGCTGCGCATCGACCTGCGCGAACCGCTCTCCGCCGTGCCGGAGGGCCTTGCCGATTTCGACCTGACTCTGGCCGATGACGGGCTCTCGATGACCTATTGCTACGACACCAAGGCCGAGCGCACCGGCATCGCCGGGCTGATGCGGGCGCTGCAGGACAGCGGCATCATCCTCGCCGATGTGCAGACCCGGCAAAGCTCGCTCGAGGAGATCTTCGTCGATCTCGTCGAGCATGGCACCGGTGAGAAACAGGGAGAATCCGCATGAACTTCCGCGCAGTCCAGGCGATCTACGTCAACGAGATGTCGCGGTTCTTCCGCACCATCCTGCAGAGCTTCATCTCGCCGGTGATCTCCACCTCGCTCTACTTCGTCGTCTTCGGCGGCGCCATCGGCTCGCGCATCTCCGAGGTCGAGGGCGTGCCCTATGCGGCCTTCATCGTGCCGGGCCTGGTGATGCTCTCGGTCATCATGCAGTCGATCTCCAATGCCTCCTTCGCGATCTACTTCCCGAAATTCGTCGGCACCGTCTTCGAGCTGCTCTCGGCCCCGGTGAACTACTTCGAGATCGTGCTGGGCTTCGTCGGCGCCGCTGCGACAAAGGCGCTCTTCATCGGGCTGGTGATCCTCGGCACGGCCTCGATCTTCGTCGACCTGCACATCCTGCACCCGGTGGCCATGGTGGCCTTCCTCGTGCTCACCTGTCTCGGCTTCGCGCTGGCCGGCTTCATCATCGGCATCTGGGCCAGGAACTTCGAACAGCTCCAACTCGTGCCGCTGCTGATCGTCACGCCGCTGGTCTTCCTCGGCGGCTCCTTCTACTCGGTCGAGATGCTGCCCCCCGTCTGGCAGACGATCACCCATTTCAACCCGGTCTTCTACCTGATTTCCGGGTTCCGCTGGGCCTTCTTCGGCATCTCCGATGCCCCGGTGGGACTGTCGCTTGCCGCCGTGGCGCTGTTCTTCCTGATCTGCCTCACCGCGGTCTGGTGGATCTTCAAGACCGGCTGGCGCATCCGCGACTGACCCTTTCCGCCGGTTTTCCGATCATCCAGCACCCCGCAGGCCCTCCTGCGGGGTGCGCGCGTTCTGCACCCTCGGGTTTCTTTTTCCTCCCCCCTAACAATCGGGGCGCACATGGGATATGTATGTCCACAGGGGGGAAGGCTTTTCATCGACAACAGATTACTCCGTGCCGTGGCCCGAGGGGCATGACGCACGGCTCCACCTGCCTTTCAATCTCGGGCAGGCACCCGTTCCGGGTGCTCTGCCACCTCCCTGGACATTCCTTCAGGCCCGGCTGCCCATGCCTGCCACGGGCCTCCCGGCGCTCCCTCCTGCCAAGGTGCAGGGGGCACGACCCGCGTGTCACGGCCCGTCACGGGGCCCGCCACGCGCCACGATTCGACCCGACACATTCTAAAAAGGAGCGCCAATGGCCCGCCTGGACAAGAACACCCTTTTCAAATCCTCTCCCGAACCCCTCAGCGCCCAGGACCGGATCACCGCCGCCGCGCGCGAGATCATCGACGCCGAGACACAGGAACGCGACGAGCGCACGGCCAAGCTGCGGGCCGCCCGCCTGGCCCGCGACGCCGAACTGGCCGCCGCCGAGGCAGAGGCCCCCGCCGCAAAGCCGCGCCGCAAGGCCGCAAAGAAGGCTGGTTGACCCCGAATTCATCCCCGTTCCGCCGGTCCCGCCGGCGCCACAAAGGAGCTTCCAAATGGTTGCAGACAAGAAAACCCCCATCGACGTGATCCCCACCCGGCCCAATGGCCCGGTCCACCGCGAGGCGCGCCTGCAATGGAGCGACCTGATGGACAGCCTCACCCACGACGTCGCGCCGGATCACCGGACCCCGCTGCCGAAATGGCTTCAGGAATAACTGGTCCCGCGCCTGGTCCACAGGCGCCATCCGCCTCCGCGCGGCACATCGAAACAGCCCTGATCGCCCGGCAGCCCCTGCCGGGCGATTTTCGTTCCGCCGCCCCGTCTTGGCCTGATGACGCCACCTCTTGCGGGTTGATCGCGCCTCGCGACAGCGGCAATTACTCAATTCGCGCAATATTGCCCGCTTCGCCTGTGCAGAATCTCGGGCTTGCATGGGCGCGCAACCTGGGAAATACGTGGTGAGACTGCGTGCCGTCCGAGGAGGCGCGCCCCCCGACATTCCTGACGTTCCGGAGATCCGATGGACCTGACAGCGGACCGCCCCGCCGTACGGCTTGCCACGCGGCTATCTTTCTTCGCAGCCGGCTTCATCATTGCCGTCTGGGCTGCGCTCGTGCCCTTTGCCAAATCCCACGTCGGTGCCGACGAGGGGCAATTCGGCCTGCTCCTGCTCTGCCTGGGCATCGGCTCGATCATCTCGATGCCGGTCACCGGCTATCTGTCCGGGC
Organism: Pseudooceanicola sp. DL12; assembly: GCF_056270665.1. NCBI lineage: Bacteria > Pseudomonadati > Pseudomonadota > Alphaproteobacteria > Rhodobacterales > Paracoccaceae > Pseudooceanicola > Pseudooceanicola sp. DL12. The sequence goes on along the minus strand of NZ_CM149884.1, from coordinate 3,488,593 downwards.
GCTACGGCTGCCGGCCCTTCGTGATGATCGGCGGGGCCGGGGTGGTGGTGCTCCTGCCTGCGCTGATGCTGATGCACACGCCGTTGATGCTGGGCGCCACGCTGCTGGTCTTCGGCCTGTTCATGGGATCGCTCGACCTGTCGATGAACGTCCATGCGATCGAGGCCGAGCGGCTCGAGGAGCGACCCGTCATGTCGGGCTTCCACGCGCTCTTCTCCATCGGCGGGTTCTGCGGCGCGGCCGGTGCCACGCTCCTGCTCTCCTTCGGGCTGGCCCCGGTGGAAACCGCGATCTGCGGCTCGGTCCTGGTGGCCGCGGCGCTCTGGGTCGCGGGGCCGCGCCTTCTGCGCGCCCGGGGCGAGGAACCGCCGCCCTTCACCTTTCCGCGCGGCATCGTTCTGTTGCTGGCGCTGATGGCCGGCACCTGCTTCCTGATCGAGGGGGCGGTGCTCGACTGGGGCGCGCTGCTGATCGTGGGGCAGGGGATGGTCGGCAGCGAGCAGGGCGGCATCGCCTACATGCTCTTTGCCTCGGCCATGACCGTGGGGCGCCTCGTGGGCGACCGCGTGGTGGCCATTGCCGGCGACCGTCGCACCCTGGTCTGGGGCGGGCTGATCACCTCGGCCGGCACGGTGGTGCTGATCACCGTGCCCTGGGCGCCGGCGGCGCTCTGCGGTTTCGTCCTGATCGGCCTCGGCTCCTCGAACCTTGTGCCGGTGCTCTTCAGCCTGGCGGGCCGTCAGCCCACCATGGCCCCGGCGCTGGCGCTCTCGGCGGTCACCACTACCGGTTTTGCCGGGGTGCTGATGGGCCCGGCGGCCATCGGCTTCGTGGCCCATGCCACCAGCCTGCCGATCTCCTTCGGGATCATCGCGCTGCTCTTCCTGATCATCCCGCTCTGCGCCCGGTTTGTCGTTCCCAAGTCGTTCTGAAGGAACGACGTGCGGGGAACGGCCGCAAGCGCCCATACCCGGACACGAAAAAGCCCCGCCGAACCCGGCGGGGCTTTTCCTTTCCACTGTTCCTTGCGCCGATCAGTTCGGCGAGATGCCGAAGACCGGACCGGCCAGCAGGTACATGGCCAGGAAGACGACGCCGACGCTCAGCACGTTGAGCAGGGCGCCCGCACGCACCATGTCGGCCAGTTTCATCTTGTCATAGGAGAAGACGATGGCGTTCGGCGGCGTGGCCACCGGCATCATGAAGGCCATCGAGGCCCCCAGCGCCACCGGCACCGTCAGCCATTGCGGCGCCACGTCGAGGCCCACGGCCACGGCGCCCAGGATCGGCAGGAAGGTCGCGGTCGAGGCGGTGTTCGAGGTGATTTCCGTCAGGAAGATGATCACCACGGCAATGATCAGCACCAGCAGCCACAGGTTGATGCCCTGCAGCCCGGCGACCTGTTCGCCGATCCATTCGGCCAGGCCCGTGGCGCTGAAGGCGCCGGCCAGGGCCAGGCCGCCACCGAACAGCATCAGCACGCCCCAGGGCAGGGACCGCGCGATGGACCAGTCGATCACGAAACCTTCCTTGCGGCTGACCGGGATGGCAAACAGCAGCAGGGCCGCCGCCATGGCGATGCCGGCATCGTTGATCGGCAGGCCGAGGAAGCTGCGGGTGATCCAGAAGAAGGCCGCGCCGCCAAAGACGATCGCGACGATGATCTCGCCGCGGTCCATCTTGCCAAGCGCCTTGTATTCCTCGGCGATCACCGCGTGCACGCTGTCCAGCTCCAGGCCCTTGGTGGGGAAGACCACCTTGGTCAGCAGCAGGTAGGTCAGCGGCAGCATCACCACCACCACCGGCACACCGATCAGCATCCACTGCAGGAAGCCCACCTGGATGCCGTAGGTATCGCTCAGCAGGCCGGCCAGCAGGGCGTTCGGTGGCGTGCCGATCAGCGTGCCGACGCCGCCGATCGAGGCGGAGTAGGCAATCGCCAGCATCAGGCCGACGCCGAAATTATGCACCAGCTTCTCGTCGTCGATCTTGCTCTCGACGAATTCGATCACCGAGATGCCGACGGCGAACATCATCACCGCGGTGGCGGTGTTCGAGATCCACATCGACAGGAAGGCCGTGGCCAGCATGAAACCCATCACGATCAGCGAGGGCGTCTTGCCGATGCGGCTGACGATCAGCAGGGCGATGCGGCGGTGCAGGCCCCAGCGCTGCATCCCGGCGGCCAGGATGAAGCCGCCCAGGAACAGGAAGATCAGGTGGTTGCCATAGCTCACCGTCACCTTGGTCACCGGCTGGATGCCCAGCAGCGGCATCATCGGGATCGGCAGCAGCGCCGTGGCGGGCAGCGGGATCGCCTCGCTCAGCCACCAGACCACCATCCAGACGGTCAGTGCCACCAGGCGCCATGCCGTCTCCCCCATGCCCGGCGGGGCCGGCAGCAGGCACAGGATCAGCGTCAGCACCGGGCCGGCGATCAGGCAGATCATCTTGAAGGTCGAGATCGGCTCGATCGGGTTGTCGTGCGGCGGGTGGTTCGGGTCCGACTGGGCCTGAATTTCCTTTTCGCTCGGGGTCTCGCGCATCGCCTGGCGTCCTCCTTAAACTCGCTATCCGGACGCTTAAATTGAACCCGCCGCCAAAGGGCAAGCGGCGATAACGCTCACAGGGCGGTTTGCGGTCGGCGCGGGCAGAAATTCGCACGTCTGACGCGAGTTTTCTCTTTCCTTGACCCGTAAATGTTTGTTTTGCGGGTTGTTTTGACTCGCACATCACTCCGTTTAGGCGAGTGGCACGCCCCCCGCGCCCGACGCCCGGACCGGGAGACTCACCCTGCGGCGTTACCCCTTGGCGTGGAAATGGTCATAGATCGTCTCGGCCAGGGCATCTGATACCCCGTCCACCGCCTTCAGGTCGGCCAGGTTGGCGCGGGCCACCGCCTTGGCGGATCCGAAATGCGACAGCAGCGCGCGCTTGCGCGTGGCGCCCACGCCCGGCACGTCGTCGAGCGGGTTCGCCATCTGGCTCTTGGCACGCTTGGCGCGGTGGGTGCCGATGGCCCAGCGGTGTGCCTCGTCGCGCAGCCGCTGGATGAAGTACAGCACCGGGTCGTTCATCTGCAGCGCAAAGGGCCGCTGGCCGGGGCGATGAAACTCTTCCTTGCCGTGGTCGCGGTCGATGCCCTTGGCCACCCCCACCATCGGCAGGTCGGGTATCCCCATCTCGTCCAGGATCTCCTGGACCGCGCTCACCTGGCCCGCGCCGCCGTCGATCAGCAGCAGGTCGGGCCAGAGGCCCTTGTCGCCGTCCGGATCCTCCTTCTGCAGCCGCTTGATGCGCCGCGTCAGGACCTCCTTCATCATGCCGAAGTCATCGCCGGGCGTCAGCTCCTCGCCGCGGATGTTGAACTTGCGGTACTGGCTCTTCATGTAGCCGTCCGGCCCCGCCACGATCATGCCGCCCACGGCGTTGGTGCCCTGGATGTGGCTGTTGTCGTAGACCTCGATGCGCTCGGGCACCTTCGGCAGGTCAAAGGCCTCGGCCACGCCCTTCAGCAGCTTCGCCTGGGTCGCGCTCTCGGCCATCTTGCGGCCCAGGCTCTCCTTGGCGTTCCGCGCCGCGCCCTCGACCAGCTCGGCCTTCTCGCCCCGCTGCGGCACCAGCACCTCGACCTTGCGGCCCGCCTTCTCGCCCAGGGCCTCGGCCATCAGGTCGTCGTTCTCGATCGCATGGCTCAGCAGGATCTGCCGGGGCGGCTCCTTCTGGTCATAGAACTGCCCCAGGAAGGCCTCCAGCACCTCCGCCTCGTCGATATCCGCGCCCACCCGGGGATAGAAATCCTGGTTGCCCCAGTTCTGGTGCGCCCGGATGAAGAAGACCTGCACGCAGGCCTGGCCGCCCTCCATGTGCAGGGCCACCACGTCGGCCTCCGCCGTGACGCGCGGGTTGATGCCCTGGGTGCTCTGCACCTGGGTCAGCGCCTTGATCCGGTCGCGCAGTGCCGCCGCGCGCTCGAATTCCATCGCGTCGCTCGCCGCCTGCATCTCCTCGGCCAGCTTCTCCTGCACCGCGGTGGTCCGGCCCTGCAGGAACTTCTCCGCATCGGCCACGGTGCCCGCGTATTCGGCCTCGCTGATGTAGCCCACGCAGGGCGCGGAACAGCGCTTGATCTGGTAGAGCAGGCAGGGCCGCGTCCGGCTCTCGAACATGCTGTCGCTGCAATTGCGCAACAGGAAGACCTTCTGCAGCTGGTTCAGCGTCCGGTTCACCGCCCCGGCGCTGGCAAAGGGGCCATAATAGGCGCCCTTTTCCTTCTTTGCGCCACGGTGCTTCTTGATCTGCGGGTATTCGTGATCCTTCGCCACCAGGATATTGGGAAAGCTCTTGTCGTCGCGCAGCAGCACGTTGAACTTCGGCTTCAGCTGCTTGATCAGGTTCTGTTCCAGCAGCAGCGCCTCGGTTTCGGTGCGCGTGGTCAGGAACATCATGCTGCGGGTCTCGCGGATCATCCGCGCGATGCGGGCGCTGTGCCCGGTGGGGCGGGAGTAATTGCTCACCCGCGCCTTGAGGTTCCGCGCCTTGCCGACGTAGAGCACCCGGCTCTCGCCATCCAGCATCCGGTAGACGCCGGGGCTGCTGTCGAGCGTCGACAGGTACGACTGGATCAGGCGGTGCCCGGTCAGCGGCGCCGTCTCCGTGCTCTCCGCACCCTCGGTGACCGTTTCGGAAAGGCCTGCTTGAACAGGCTCGGCCGGGGTTTCCGCGGCTTTCTGGTCTGGCTCCTGGCTCATGGCTGCTCCCGCTCGATTCTTCTCTCTGGCTGCAAATTTCCCCGGGCCGACACAAGAGGAAAGGTTTCCCCCGAATATGTGGATAAGTCTGGGGGTAGGATTTGGGCACCCGGAAAAAAGCGTTGAATCTTGGCCCCTTCGTTAAGCTGCCTTATTTTTAGGCAAATTTGCAAGCCATTGCAAATAAAGGGAATTATATTTCCCGCAGATCAAACGACTGAAAACATTGAGGTTTTGGTAACGGTTTGGTAACGCCTCGGTGACACGTGCAAAACTTGCCCCGCTACCGTATCAAATAACCCGGAATGGGGTGCGGGAATCATTCAATCCCGAGTCTCCTCTAGGGTTATTTTCCCCTGCGTCAGGGGGCGTGAGGGCTGCGAGGTGGGGGCATCACGGCCCCCGATTCCCTCGCCTGGCCCTTATTTCTCGCCGATGATATCCGGCGTCTTCCATGCCAGGTGCTGGCCGCCGTCGGTGCAGATCAGCTGCCCGGTCACCCCCCGCGCCGTCAGGAAATACCGCAGCGCGCCACAGATGTCCTCGGGGTTCGAGCCGCGTTGCAGCACGGTGTTCTCCCGCTGGCCGGCAAAGTTCGCGTCGCTCTGCCGCGCGCCCTGCAGGGTCGGTCCCGGGCCGATGGCATTCACCCGCACCGCCGGGGCCAGGCCCTGTGCCGCGGTCTGGGTAAAGGCCCAGAGGCCCATCTTCGAGATCGTGTAGCTCATGAATTCCGGCGTCAGCTTGTGCACCCGCTGGTCGAGCATCTGGATCACCAGCGCCTGGGCCACCGGCTCGCCCATGGCGTCGGTCAGCGGCGCCGGCGCCTGGGCCGCGAATTCCTGTGTCAGCACGAAGGGCGCCCGCAGGTTCGCCTCCATGTGCGCGTCCCAGCTGTCGCGGGTGGCGCTGCGGATATTGTCGTAGTCGAAGACCGAGGCATTGTTCACCAGGCAGGTCAGCGGCCCGTCCAGGGCTTCGGCGGCGCGGGCCACCATGCCGGTCACCTGGGCCTCCTGCGTCAGATCCGCCTGCAGGGTCACCGCCCGGCGGCCCATGGCGCGGATCTGCCCCGCCACCTCCTCGGCGGCCTCGGCCGATCCGTTGTAATGCACCGCCACGTCGTGGCCCGCCTCTGCCAGCTCCAGCGCCATGGCGCGGCCCAGCCGGTGGGCGGCGCCGGTCACCAGCGCCTTCGGGGCGGCGGCGGTCTCTGCGGTCTCGCGGGTCATCTCTGTCTCCCTCGTCTCGGTGTTGTCCAGGTATCGTCCAGGTTGCGTCAGGGTCTCATCACGGCCAGTCTTGTCCGGCCGTCACCGGCCTATTGCAGCACGGCGATCACGTACATCACGTAAAGCGCGGTCAGGATCGCGCCCCAGATCCGCGTGATGTCGCGCCGGAAGAAGACGAAGGGGATCAACAGCAGCGACGACAGCAGCATCACGCCCATGTCGAAGGCCATCTCGTCCAGGTCGATCGGCAGCGTCCCGAAGAGCGAGGTGACACCGATGATGCCCAGCAGGTTGAACATGTTCGAGCCGATCACGTTGCCGAGCGCCACGTCCGCCTGCTTGCGGATCGCCGCCATCACCGTGGTGGCCAGCTCCGGCAGCGAGGTGCCCACCGCCACCAGCGTCAGGCCGATCACCGTCTCGCTGACGCCGTAGTGCATGGCGATGATCGAGGCATTGTCGATCAGCAGGTCCGCGCCCCAGGGCAGGCCGACCAGGCCCAGCACCAGGAAGACGATCACCTTCCACCAGGCCATCTCCGGGTCGGCGCCCTCGACCTCCTCCTCGCCGGCGGCCGCGGCCAGGCTGGCCGCCTCGCCGGCGGCCTTGCGGTGGCGCAGCGCCTCGATGCCCTGTTCCGTCAGGATCACGGCCAGCATGGCCACCATGATCACGCCGGCGATCCAGTCGAACTGGCCGCGCAGCGACAGCCCGATGAAGACCAGCGTCGCCACGATCATCGTCAGGTAGGATTTGCGGCTGTCATGGGCGCTGGTGTGCAGCGTGGTGATCAGCGCCGGGATCCCCAGCACCAGCAGGATGTTGGCGGTGTTCGAACCGATCACGTTGCCGAGCGCCAGGCCCGGACGGTTCTGGAACATCGCCTTCATCGAGATCAGCAGCTCAGGCGCCGAAGTGCCGAAGGCCACCACCGTCAGGCTGACGATCAGCGCCGGTATCCCCAGCCGCAGCGCCAGGTTGACGGCGCCGCGCACAAGCAGGTCCCCTGCCACCACCAGAATGACAAGTCCGAGAATGGCCAGAAGCCAGGGAAGCAGCATGATGGGGGTTATCCGTTATTTCTGTGACTGTTTCTTGGTCCGGCAGGGGCAGGGCCCCTTGCCGATGTTGTACCGCCCGCAGCTGGGGCATTTCGTGGCGCTCTGCACGCGGGCCTTCATCTGCCGTCCCATCTCGCGGGGTTTCGGCAGGGTCAGCTTGCCGAACATCGCCAGCACGCCCATGAAGACCAGGAAGAGAACGACCGCTTTCAGGATCACGTCAGAGGCCGAACCGGGCATAGGCGGCCCGTTCCTCGATCGCGCCCAGGGTATCGCTCAGCACGCCGGCACCGAAGCGCTGCAGCCAGCCGCGCTTCTTGCCGTAGGCGCGGAACCGCACCTTGTCGCCGAAACGCGCCTTCATCTCGGGCACCAGGTGGCCGATGCCGTCGCTCAGCCCAGCGTCGATCGCCTTGCGGCCCAGGAAGATCTCGCCGGTGAACAGCCGCTCGTCCCTGGCCAGCTTTTCGCCGCGCCGCGCCTTCACATGCGCGATGAAGGCCTGGTGGATGTCCTCCAGGTGCACCTTCAGCCGCGCCACGTCCTCTTCCTTCTCGGGCTGGAACGGGTCGAGCATGCTCTTGCTCTCGCCGGCGGTATGCACCCGCCGCTCGATCCCCTGCCGCGCCAGCAGCACCGGCGCGCCGAACCCCGAGCTGATCACCCCGATCGAGCCCAGGATCGAGCTCTCGTCCGAGATGATCTCGTCGGCCGCACAGGCAAGCCAGTAGCCGCCCGAGGCCGCGATGTCCTCGACAAAGGCAAAGACGGGCACGCCCCTTTCCTCCGACAGCCGCCGGATACGGGCGGCAATCAGGCTGCTCTGCACCGGGCTGCCGCCGGGCGAATTGATCGCCAGGGCCACCGCCACCGGCTTGCCCTTGCGGAAGGCCCTCTCGATGACGGGGGCCATAGCCTCGTCGCTCAATGGGCCGCGCGGGCCGGACGCGATCATGCCCTGCAGCCGGATCACCGACACGACAGGGCCGCGTTTCCTTGTTGGAAGCCAGTTTTTCATGAAGCTGGATGTAAGCTGCCCGATGCCCGACGACAAGGCTGCCCCGGGGCGACGTTTGGTCCAATTTCACTCCGGCGCGCCAATGCTTCGCCCGAGGGGCTTCTTTTCTGAGCCGGGAGGCGGTTTTCCACCGCCGCCCGCCCCACGCAGGTCCCCCGCAGGCCCGATGCCGCCGCATCACCTCCTGCGGCTGTGCCTCGTTCAGCCCCGCCTCAGAATGGCATCACCAGCTTGAACAGCACCCCGGTGCCCGGGTCCTCGACCGCCTCGCTCGTGGTCCAGGGGCCCGTCACCTCGAGGTCGAAGATCACCCGTTCGGCCAGCATCCCGCCGATCCCCACCCCGAGAGAGCCGAGCTCGGCGCGCGCGTAATCCGCCGTGTCGGAGCGGTTGCGCACCATGCCCCAGTCGGCAAAGGCCCTGAGCGTCACGCCCGGCAGGATGTCGAGGCCGGCCGCCACGTCATGGCTCAGGGTGACGCGCGCCGCCACGCCGGCATCGCCGCTCACCGTGTTGCCGGGAAAGGCCTCGCCGAAGTCTCCCCGCCCCAGGGCCATCTTGGTGGCACCGGGCTGCGGGTCGCCGGCGATCTGGGCCATGGCATTCAGGCTAAGCACCGTCTCCCCGCCCAGCGGCAGGTCGTAATCCGCGGTCAGCCGCGCAAAGGTGAAATCGTCGCTCACGTCCGGGGCTTCGCCGCCCACGTCCAGCCCCAGGCCAAGGCCCGCGCTGGCGGCCAGCGACCCGCCCCAGAGGGCGCCGTCCCGGCTCAGCTCGCTCCACAGCCAGCGCGCCCGCAGCCGTGCCGCCTCCGCCCCGCCGATATCCAGGTCATCGTTGCGAAAGTTCAGCTCGATCCGGCCATGGAGGTTGGCCTCCAGCGACCGCAGCAGGGGATAGTCCAGCCAGAGCGCGCCCAACGTCGTTTCCAGGTCGATGTCGGCCGGCGCCAGCGCGCCGCCCGGGCGGGTGTGCGCATAGGTCAGCGAATGGCCCAGGATCAGCCCGTCATGGCCCAGCGGGATCTCCTGTATCCCCTGAAACAGCAGCAGCTCGGGCGGGTCCATGTCGGCGGGGGTGGTCGCCACGGTCAGCGTGGTGCGGTCGCCCAGGCCGAAGATGTCGTTCAGCGTCAGCGTGGCCGCGGCTTCCAGTGGCCCCACCGCCTCGGAGCCGTGGTTGTCGATGATCACTGCGCCGCTCACGCGGTCATAGCTGACGGTCAGGCGCAGGGTGCCGGCCCCGCTGGCGCCGGCCGGGCGGATCAGCTCGCCCTCGATGGTCAGCCCGGCCTGGTCTGCCATCAGCAGCAGCAGCCGTTCCGCCTCGGCCACGCTCAGCGGCCGGATCGCGGTCAGTCGCGCGATATAGGGCGCCAGTCGCGCCTCGACCCGCGGCAGGATCTCCGGCGTGTCGCTCAGGATCTCCACCGTGCCCACGTAGCCCTCGTAGACCTGCAGGGTGATCGCGCCGCTGGTGACATCCTGCTGCGGCACCACGGTCTTGGAATAATAGCCCGCCTGCAGATAGGCCGCGTCCACCGCCTCGGCGATGTCATAGAGCTCCGCCAGGCTGATCCGCCGGCCCATCGCCCCGGCCCAGGCCTGCGACAGCGCCGCCTCGGGCAGAATGGTGTTGCCGCGCAGGGTCACGCTCTCCAGGTCAAAGGTCACCGCCCGGGCGGCCTCCCTGTCGATCAGCGCGCTCTGGTCCACCACCGTCAGCTCGACGCGGCCGCTGGGCTCGGGCGGGGTGAACCGCTGGATGATCGCGGTCTGGGTGGCCGCGGCGGTATCGGCCGCACTCTGCGCCAGCGCCGGCGCCGCCATCAGGCCCAGGGCCGCCCCGGCGATTGCGCCCCCGGCCACCTGCCACCGACGAAGGGTCTGCGGCCACCCGTTCGGCCACGCGTTCGGCCATCTGTCCGGCCACGCGTTTGGGCGGCGGGCGGTCACGGCGCGGGCGGCGCAGGCCTTGCGGCCGGATGTCGTCTCGGGGCTGGCCTCGGCCATATGCGTCTCTCCACTCTTGGTCGGTCCGCGCAGGCAGGCGCGTCCAGGTATCTCGGTCGGTCCGGTCCGGTGGTCAGGTCCAAGCGGCGGCACTCCCCTGGGGGCTCCTTCTGCGGCTTTCGCCGTCCGGCGGAGACCCGGGGCGGGCCGCCGACCTGCTTAGGTGACGTCGGGAAAAGCGCAATCGCCCCGGGCGCGGGCCGCGCACTTCGCGGGGTGGTGTTTCCTTTCGCCCACGCCGGCGGCGCCGCAAATCCCCGGATTCGGGTGTATTTCCCGGATCTGCCGCCTTTTCGGGCCTTTCCGCGCCGCGGCTGCGCCAAATCCGGCTCGCCGCGCGCCCCGCCGCAGCAATGCCGGCCGGGCAGGGGCCCCTGCAGCGGAATGCCGCTTTTCCAACGCCGAAAGGCAGGCTAGAAACGGGGTATGAGTATGAACCTGCCCAACATCCTGACGATCCTGCGGCTGCTTGCGGCACCGGGCATCGCGATCTGCTTCATCTTCCTGCCGCGCCCCTTCGCGGACTGGTGCGCGCTGGTGCTCTTTGTCGTCGCCTCGGCCACCGACTGGTTCGACGGCTACCTGGCGCGCTCGCTCAACCAGATCTCCAAGCTCGGCACCATGCTCGACCCGATCGCGGACAAGGCCATGGTGGTCATCGCCCTGATGACCCTGGCGCATTACTCCTCGCTGTCGGAATTCATCATCCTGCCCGCGGCCTTCATCCTCTTCCGCGAGGTCTTCGTCTCGGGCCTGCGCGAATACCTCGGCGACACCGCCGGCCTGCTCAAGGTCACCAAGCTCGCCAAGTGGAAGACCACGGCCCAGATGTTCGCCATCGCCGTGCTGCTGGCCCAGGGCGTGGCCGAGCATCACATCGGCACCACCGTCTTCGGCCTCGACAACGCCATGATCGACGAGATCATGTCCGGCCAGGCCCCCGACGAGATGCACCTGGGCTTCTGGATGGGCCTGAACAGCTGGACCAGCTGGGTCGGCATGGCGCTGATCTGGATCGCCGCGGTGCTCACGGTGATCACCGGCGCCGACTATTTCCTCAAGGCGCGCCCGCACCTGATCGACGAGTGAGGGCGCCATGATCGACGTCCTCTACTTTGCCTGGGTCCGCGAACGCATCGGCCTGCCGCGGGAACGCATCGAAACCGGGGCCGCCACCGTGGCGGACCTCGTCGATCAGCTCCGTGCCCGAGAGGAGCGCTATGCCCTCGCCTTCTCCGATCTCGCCGCCCTGCGCGTCGCCCTGGATCAGGAGCTGTCCGATTTCGACGCCCCCCTCGACGGCGTCCGAGAGGTGGCCTTCTTCCCGCCGATGACCGGGGGCTGAGCCATGACCCGGCTTCCCCCCGACATCCGCGTGCAGGCCGCGCCCTTCGATCCGGGCGCGCTGCTGACGGATTTCACCACCCGCGCGGGGGCCTGCAACATGGGCGCGGTGGTCTCCTTCACCGGGCTGGTGCGCGACCTGCCGGGCGCCGGCGGCCTGTCGGAGATGGAGATCGAGCATTACCCCGGCATGACCGAAAAGGCCCTCGCCGACATCGCCGAACAGGCCTGTGCCCGCTGGGATCTCGGCCCGGTGCTGATCCTGCACCGCTTCGGCCGCCTCGCGCCTGCCGAGCCGATCATGATGGTCGCCACCGCCTCGCTGCACCGCCAGCACGCCTTTCTCTCGGCGGATTTTCTGATGGATTACCTGAAATCCCGCGCCCCCTTCTGGAAGAAGGAGCGCACCGCCGAGGGCGCCGCCTGGGTTGCCGCAAAGGACAGCGACGAGGACGCCCTCTCGCGCTGGTAACCGGCTGCCCCGATCCTCGCCGGCCGAACCGGCCCCGTTTCCATACGCTCCCGTCCCGATCCCCACCGCCCGCACCCGCAGGCCTGGCGCGGAATCGCCATTGTTCCTTTGGCTTTCCCGGCATTTGCCCATGCTGCCGAGTCAATTGCGGATTGCGGCGATGCGCGCTCTGGGCGCAGGACTTCGGGGGAATTACCCCCAACTGGGGCTTTTCAGTGACGCTTTGGCAGGCGCTTTGAAAATCAAGTAAATTGATTTTGAACTGTGGTAACCTTTGGTTAATGGTTTTTGCGCGGCACGATCTGGCCGCCTCAACGGAGATTGTCATGATCATGCAAGACGGCTTTACCTTCTGGAATTTCCTCGCCGACGTTTTCGTCATCTTCCTTTTCGTCATCTGGATCTGGCTCCTGATCGTCATCTTCGGCGACCTGTTCCGCCGCAAGGACACCAGCGGCTGGGCCAAGGCCATCTGGGTCATCTTCCTCATCTTCCTGCCCTTCCTCACCGCCTTCGTGTACCTGATCAGCCAGGGCCACGGCATGGCTGACCGGAACCTGGCAGCCCAGGAAGCGGCCAAGGAACAGATTCGGCACATCGCCGGCTTCTCGGTGGCAGATGAGCTGGCCAAGCTTGAAACGCTGAAGGCCGAAGGCACCATCAGCGAAGAAGAATACACCAAGCTGCGCGCCGCGCTGGTGTAATTCGGCTGATGCCGCGGCGGCCCTGGCGGGCCGTGTCGCAAGGCAGGCGGATCGGGGTCGTTGCACGGGAACGTGCAGCGGCCCTTTTCCTTTGCGCCGGGCCGCAGCGTTGGCCTCACCGATGGACCGGAATTGCAGGTCATCCGCCTGACCCGCAATTCAGCAACTGTCGTTCCCGGAAACGCCCTTGCCGCCCTCTTTCCGGTCCGTCCCGCGCAGCAGCTGCTCCAGGTCGGCCCGACTCAGCCGGATGTCGCGCAGCAGGTGATCGTCGGCCCGCGGCCTTATCGGCCTTTGCCGCCCGGCACCCCTGCGTCGAGGTCACGGTGCGTTGCGCCTATTCCGGCCCGATGATGCAGGCCCCCGCCGAGGATCGCCTGGATATGGCCGTCTTCTTTGCCGGCGGCAGCCATGGGGCAGGGGGCGAGGCGGTCTGCATCGACCCCACCGTCCGGGTCACCTTGCGGCCCCACGCCCAGCACCTGCGCCGCCCGGGCGCGCGCCGCCGACGAGTGTCAGGCCTTCCGCGCCTATCCGGCGTCGGCGGCCACCGGCCGGACCCTGGGCGCCCCGGCACGGTCTCCGGCCATGCGGTGGAAACGTCCTCTCCCGCCCCTGTCTGAGGGGCCGGAAAGCCCCTTTCAGGGGTGGTTTTCCGTGGGTGTCAGAGAGGGCAGGGCATCAGGACCGCCTGGCGGCAAAAAGGTCCTGATCCCCCACCGAGCGCGCCCTTTACCCGTGCAAATCAGGGCCCGGGCGCCATCCCGCCCGAATTTCAGGGGGGCTTCGGATCTTTTCGGGACGATTGCGGTACCGATGCCCCCGCGCAGGGGTGTTGCGCGGTGCGGTTTTCGCGTTAACCCGTCAGGATTTCTGGTGGATCCGTTCGATATAGGCGCGCAGCTCTTCCGCCTCGTGCCGCGCCTCGCGCAGCCCTTCCATGGCGGCGCTCAGCTCGGCCTCGGTCTGGCTCAGCTGATTGGTCAGCTCGGCTTCGCGTTGCTGCATGTAAGTGATTGCCTCGTCACGGTTTTCTTCCGCGTCGTGCAGCTCCTGCGCCATCTTTTCCAGCTCGCCCATGTCGGCTTTCGACACCCGGGTGAACCGGTGGATCAGCCAATAGGCAAACCAGCCCATGCTGAAGGCCACGAAAAGGATGATCGCCGTCGCGATGATGAATTCGGTTCTGTTCACCTGACCCCTGTCCCCTTTGGTCGTCGTTCTGCGCGCTGCGGCCCTTGTCCCCAAGCCTTTGGCACGAAATGATTATTCGTCGCCGCTGCCTTCGTTTCCGGCGTCGAGCGGAATGTCGTCATGCATGATCTCGAAGTCGGCGTCGCCCGATCCTTCGGGGATATCGGCATCCTGCGGCAGCAGGTCGTGCACCGGGTCCGGCACCGTCACGGGCGTGATCTCGACCCCCTCCGGCACCTCCGGCCCCTCTGCCGCGATCAGCCGGAACTCAATCCGGCGGTTGGCCTCGCGACCCTCCTCGGTGCCGTTGTCGGCAATCGGGTCCGCTTCCCCGTAACCCTTTGCAAGGAAAGTACTTGTCAGCACTCGGCGCATCCGCAGCTCGTTCACCACGGCCTGTGCGCGCTGCTGGCTCAGGGCTTCGTTCATCTCTTCACGGCCCTGGCTGTCGGTGTATCCGGCGACCTCGAGCGGCATGCTCTGGCAGGTCTTCAGCACCTCGGCGATCCGGTCAAGCAGCGCGCGGCTTCCCGAATCGACCGTGCTCGAGCCGGGTTCGAAGCTGATTTTCTGTTCTTTCTGAATGGCTTGCAGTTGCGCAAGGCATTCGCTCGCCGTCGGAATGGAGGCGATCGGGTCCAGCTTTTCCTGATAGGTGACGTTGATCTGGTAATCTTCGTCCTTGCCCAGCTTCTCGCTGAACAGCCGCGCAATCGCCGCGCTGGCCTGCTGGTCCCCGGTGTTGCCGCTGATCTGGATCTGCTCCGGCGTCACCGTCACCACCCCGTTCGACAGCCGCGACAGCGCATCGAGAGAGGTCAGCACCCGCAGCGGCCAGGTTTCGGGCAGCTGGTCGTCGAGCCGTGCCGCGGTATAGACGCTGTCGCTGCCGAAGCGCGCTTTTGCCAGCGATTCCGTGGCTTTGCGCGTCAGGTCGTCGCTAACCCGGCCGCGCAGCTGTACCTGGCCCTCAGGGCTCAGAGTGGCGGTGAACTCAGGGGGCTCGGCCTCGGTCGGGGTGTCCGGCGCCTTGGGCAGCGAGGCATGAAGCGCATAGACATCGGGCAGGGAATTCTCCAGCTCGCCCACCACGCGGTCATAGAGCGCCTGCTCCGTGCCCTCCGCGGCGATCAGGCTGATGTCGGCATCCGACAGCGTCACGCTGCCGCCGCCCAGCTCGCCCACCGCGGCAATTGCCTGCGCGGCCGCGTCGCCCCAGTCCGAAGAGGGCACGCCCAGCCCGATGACACAGCGCGTCGGCCCGTCCAGCCCCGCCGCCTCGGCGGCCTGCAGGATCTCGTCACTGGCCGCCTCGGTGTCTGCGGAACAGGCATCAAAGCGCGCGCCATCGGCATCGATGACAAAGCGCAGGGTGAAGGGCGCGATGATCGGGCGCGGCGCGGTGATGTCCAGGTCGAGCGCGATGCCGGGCTTCAGCGCGCGCTGCAGCTGACTCTCCAGCCGGCGGCGTTCTTCCAGAGACTGGCTCATCGCGACGACTGTAACATCTGAAGGAGAAAGGGAAATCTTCGAGTTCGGCAGGGTGCTCAGCGCGGTAATGCCGTAATCGACGGTGTCGCGCCAGCCGCTGGGCACCGGGTAATCGGCCGTCTGCAGCAGGTCGGATACGGTGGTGACGCCGCGCAGGTTCTTTACCCGCTGTACCAGCCCGTCGCGGTCCATCGCCGCGGGGATCAGCCCAATCAGCGAGATCTCGTCACCGTTGCGCAGGATCTCGATCGAGAAGGGGGGCGGTGCCAGCTTGGTATGGGCCTCGGCCTCCATCTGGTCGATCACCCGCGAGGCGTCGACCACCGTGGCGGCCAGGGTCTTGGCACGGAACCGTTCCGCCTCGGTTGGGGCGGTGCCGATCAGTTGCACCTGCAGCCCGTCGGCTCGCACCTCGGCCCAGTCGAGGTGCGCATCGTCCAGCTTCTGACGCACGTCGATCTCGGTCACGTCCTCGATCTTGTTGACGGCAAAGCCGGCGGCGACGAGGCTGCCGGCAGCTGCGGCAACGAAGGTGCCGGCAAGGATCGTGATCGTGGACAGGCGCATGTAGGTCAGGTCTGGTCGCTGGTCATGTGTGCACGATACCTAGTGGCGCCGGCCCGCTCTTGCAATCACAGCAGGATGGCGACGGCGAAAAACGGCACAGGCAGCAGGCCCGCATCGCGGTTCGCTCGAAACAGCATCAGCAGCAGGTCATTGTTATCGCCGTCATAAATCCGAAGCTGCCAGAGCAGGTGCGCGGCAAAGGCCGCCACGCCGAGCAGCGCAAGGATCAGCTTGAAGGATGCCCCTGTTGGCACCACCGCCATCAGCACCGCAAGCGCGACCAGCGCGACCGAGATCACCATGAACCGTGCCAGCCACTGAGGCGTGCGCTCCATGAAGAGGCGCGCGGTGGATTTCACGCCGATCAGCGCGTCGTCTTCCTTGTCCTGGTGGGCATAGATCGTGTCGTAGAACAGCGTCCAGGAGATGCCGGCGACATAGAGCACGACGGCTGGCCATTCCAGCCGCCCCGTATGCGCCGTCCAGGCCAGCAGGGCACCCCAGTTGAAGGCCAGACCCAGGAAGACCTGCGGCCACCAGGTGAAGCGCTTGGCAAAGGGATAGATCGCCACGGGCAGAAGAGAGAGCACACCCATCAGGATCGCTGCCGGCGGAAAAGTCAGTAGAATCAAGAAGGAAACCAGCGCCTGAGCGACCATCCAGCCGACGGCCTGCATCACGGTGACTTGGCCCGAGGGGATCGGGCGCGAGCGGGTGCGCGCCACGGCGGCGTCGAAATGCCGGTCGGTGATGTCGTTCCAGGTACAGCCGGCGCCCCGCATCAGCCAGGCGCCCAGGCCACAGCCCACGAAGATCCAAAGGTCAATCCAGCGCGGCTGGCCATCCGACAGGATCGCCAACAGCAGACCCCACCAGCAGGGCAGAAGCAGCAGCCAGGTCCCGATGGGCCGGTCCGCCCGCGATAGGCGCAGGTAGGGGCGGGTGGGGGCAGGGGCGATCTCGTCGACCCAGTTGCCCTTTACCGCATCCGATACCTGCCCGGAGGAAGATGCTTGCTCTGGCGTCGCATGCGCTTGGGACATATGTAGGCCTCATGGAAAATGCTAAGATCAGGCTCTATGTAGATCACCCGCTGGGGGCAGGGCAAACCGTTCCGTTGGAACGGGAGCAGGCGCATTACCTTTTCGGCGTGATGCGTCTTGGCCTCGGCGGTGCGGTGGCGCTGTTCAACGGCCATGACGGCGAATGGCATGCCGAGGTGACCGAGGCTGGCAAGCGCGGCGGTGAACTGACCTGTCGGGTGGCCTCGCGAGATCAGGCAGGCCCACCGGATCTCTGGCTCTGCTTTGCCCCGATCAAGAAGGCGCGGACCGACTTCATCGTTGAAAAAGCTGCGGAAATGGGCGCGGCCCGGATCATTCCGGTGCAGACCGAGTTCACCAACGCAGAGCGGATCCGCCGGGATCGGCTTCAGGCGCATGCCGTCGAGGCAGCCGAACAATGCGGCAATACCTACGTGGCCGAGGTCGAGGATCTGACCCGTCTCGACCGTCTGCTGGCCGACTGGCCAGAGGGGCGCCAGCTCATGTTTTGCGACGAGGCCTTTGCCGATGCTTCCTATGGTACGCCCGATGGCGCCCCGCGCAAACTGTCTGATGCGCCCAGGGGCGCCTGGGCAGTTCTGATCGGTCCCGAAGGTGGCTTCTCTTCCGCCGAACGCAAGCGCCTGCACAACCTGCCCTTTGCCTGGCCGGTACAGCTGGGTCCGCGGATCCTCCGGGCCGACACCGCCGCGGTGGCGGCTTTGACCCTTTGGCAGGCAACGTTGGGAGACTGGACATGATCCGCTGGGCCGTGGCCGAAGATGCCCCGGCCATCGAGGGCTTTCTCTCGGACTATCCCGAGACCTCGATGTTCCTGCGGGGTAATCTGGCTGCTCATGGCATCGGATCGTCTCAGCACCGGAACGCGAGCGACTACCTGATCTGGCCGGCAGAGGGGCCGATCCGGGCGATTTTCGGCTGTTCCAACGGGGGCTACCTTATGGTGCAGGCCCCCGGTGCACCGGTCGAGGCCTACGCCGAGGCCGCCACCGCCCTTGCCGGGCGCCGCGTTTGCGGGCTGACCGGGGATGTTGCCCAGACAGCGCATCTGCTGACACAACTGGGGCTCTCCGAGCGGCTCTCCCACAACGCGATCGAGCCGCTCTACCGCCTCGCCCTCGAACGACTGCCACAATCCATGGATACCGTGCGCCCGCCACAGCCCGAGGACGAGGCCATGTTGATCGACTGGTTTGCGCGTTATGCCCGCGACACCGACATGGAACAGGCGAATCCCGAGGCCGCCCGCGAAGAGGCCGAAGCCAGGGCCACGCGCATGATCGAGGCCACCAGGGCGCTGCTCCTGCTGGAGGAAGGCGCGCCCGTGGCCATGGCCGCGATCAACGCCGAAGTGGCGGATATCGTTCAGGTCGGTGGGGTCTTTGTTCCCGAAGTGCTTCGAAACCGGGGCTATGCACGACGTGTGACCAGCGCGCTGCTGCAGACCTGTGCGGCAGAGGGGGCGCGGATCGCGATCCTCTTCGCCAACAATCCCGCGGCGGCCCGGGCCTACGAGGCGATCGGCTTCCGGCATGTCGGCGAATACCGGGTGGCGCTGACCAATGCGCCGATGGTCTTGGGCGAGGTGCCCGCGTGATCCGGCCCGAGGTGCGTGAGGGACTGCTGCGCTGGCGCGAGGCGCTGGTTGGCGGTGGTATCACGCTTTGGGGGCTATGGTGGCTCTTCACCTCCTACGGCCTGCTCCTCTGGATCGGCGTCCTCCTGGCACTCGTGGGTCTTGCGCTGCTCATCGCGGGAATCCAGCGCGGACGTTTTCGCGTGGGTTCCGGCGGGATTGGCGTGGTCGAGGTGAAAGAGGGGCGGATCGGTTACTTCGGGCCCTTCACCGGCGGGGCGGTTGCCTTGACCGAACTGACCAGATTGACGCTTGATCCTTCCGCAGATCCGCCCTGCTGGAGCCTGTCGCAAAATGGCCAGCCGGATCTGCGCATTCCTCTCGATGCAGAGGGTGCGGATGCGCTTTTTGACATTTTCGCGGCGCTTCCAGCTATCAGCACGGGCACGCTTGTTGCAGAAGTGCAAAAGGCCATCCAGGGGCAGCAGGTCACACCGGTGGTGATATGGGAACGTTCGAGGCTCCGCCTGCATTGACACTTGCCGGTTTTCGGCACAGACCTTGTCCCCCAAGGACGGGCCCAGGCGCCGGGACGGCCCGTGCATCCCACGGCCCGGCATCGCCCAGACGAACCAACCGGAGATCCCCCCATGTCCATCCCCCAGTCCGGCGGCGGCCCGATCGAGCGGCATGAACAGCTGGCCGAATATCTCGAGGCAGGCTGCAAACCCAAGGCAGACTGGCGGATCGGCACCGAGCACGAGAAGTTCGGCTATTGCAAGGACAGCCTGAAGCCGCTGCCTTACGAAGGCGAGCGCTCTATTCTCGCCGTGCTGGAAGGGCTGCGCGACCGCCACGGCTGGGCACCTGTCGAGGAGGCCGGCAAGCTGATCGGTCTGACCAAGGACGGCGCCAATGTCAGCCTCGAGCCCGGCGGCGCGCTGGAGCTCTCCGGCGCCCCGCTCGAGACGATCCACCAGACTTGCGACGAGGTAAACGAACACCTTCGCGAGGTGAAGGGCATCGCCGACGAGATCGGCGTCGGCTTCATCGGTCTCGGCGCCGCGCCGCACTGGCAGCACGACGAGATGCCGCTCATGCCCAAGGGGCGCTACAAGCTCATGGACGCTTATATGCAAAAGGTCGGTACGACGGGCCGGACCATGATGCGTCGGACCTGCACCGTGCAGGTGAACCTCGATTTCGGCTCCGAGGCAGACATGGTGCAAAAGCTGCGAGTGGCACTTGCCCTGCAGCCGGTCGCCGTGGCGCTCTTTGCGAATTCGCCCTTCTTCGAGGGTAAGCCCAACGGCTACAAGAGCTATCGCTCTCGGGTCTGGCAGACGCTGGATGATGCGAGGACCGGCATGCTGCCCTTTGTTTTCGACGACGGCTTCGGGTTCGAGGCCTGGGTTCAATACGCCCTCGACGTGCCGATGTACTTTGTCTATCGCGACGGCAAGTACATCGATGCGCTCGGCCAGTCCTTCCGCGATTTCCTGAAGGGCGAGTTGCCGGCGCTGCCCGGCGAAAAACCGACGCTGTCGGACTGGGCCGATCACCTGACGACGATCTTCCCCGAGGCGCGCCTGAAGAAGTTCATCGAGATGCGCGGGGCCGATGGCGGCCCCTGGCGCCGTCTCTGTGCCCTGCCGGCCTTCTGGGTCGGGCTGATGTATGAACAGGCCCCGCTGGATGCGGCCTGGGACCTGGTCAAGGATTGGAACGCCGAACAGCGCGAAGCCCTGCGCCTGGCCGCTGCGCGCGACGGGCTGCAGGCCAAGGTCGATGGCATCGACATGCACGAACTGGCCACCGAGGTGCTGAAGATTTCCGAAGCCGGTCTGAAGATGCGTGCCCGTCCGGGCGCCGGGGGGCTGATCCCGGACGAAACCCACTTCCTGAACGCGCTGAGGGAAGACGTGGCCACGGGCCGCGTCATGGCCGACGAGCTGATGGACAAGTACGAGGGCAACTGGGGCGGTGACGTCACCCGGGTCTTCGGCGAGTACAGCTACTGAACGAAAAAGCCGCCCTTCGGGGCGGCTTTCTTCATTGAGGCAGTGCAGGATAAGAGGCCGTTCAGGCCTCTTTTTTCTTCTTGCTGCCGATCTTCGGTTCCTCGCCCTTCAACAGGCGCGCGATATTGGCGTGATGACGTATGAAGATCATCAACGCGAGCAGGGCGCAGAGGAGGCTCATCTGCGGCTCGCCAAGGGCCCAGGCCCAGATCGGGGTTGCTGCTGCGGCGATCAGGGCCGAGAGCGAAGAGATCCGGAACAGCACCGCCATCACGAGCCAGGTGCCGCAGGCGGCAAGGCCAAGCGGGAAATAGAGTGCCAGCAGGGTACCGAGGAAGGTTGCCACGCCCTTGCCGCCGCGAAACTTCAGCCAGACCGGAAAGCAATGGCCCAGGAAGGCAAAAAGGGCTGCAACCTGCACCGCGTCCTCGGGGGCGATCATCTTGGCGATCAGCACGGCTGCTGCCCCCTTGCCACTGTCCAGGATCAGGGTCAGCAGGGCAGCCGTCTTGTTGCCGGTGCGCAGCACGTTGGTGGCGCCGATATTGCCTGAACCGATCTCGCGCAGGTTGCCCAGCCCGAAGAGGTTCACGATGACGATGCCGAAGGGGATCGACCCAAGCAGGTAGCCAAGGATAGCGGCGAGGCCCAGCGTGGTGGGGGAGGATATGATTTCGGGGATCACAGAGGCTCTCCGTAGACCTGCCTGCCGGCCACCCAGGTGGCACTCACCCGCCCCTGCATCCGGGCACTGTCAAACGGGGTGTTCTTGGATTTCGACAGCAGGGCAAACCGATCGAGGACAAAGGGCGCATGTGGATCGAAGAGCACCAGGTCTGCCGGCGCCCCTTCGGCAAGGCGCCCACTGGCCAGGCCGAGGCGTTTCGAAGGGTTTAGCGACAGGGCGCGGAAAAGTGTCGGGAGATCCAGGTCGCCTGCGTGCACCAGGCGCATCGCGGCGGGCAGCAGGGTTTCCAGCGCGACGGCGCCCGATGCGGCTTCCTCGAAGGGCAGGCGCTTGCTTTCCTCATCCTGCGGCGTGTGCATGGAGGAGATGATGTCGATCAGCCCCGAGGCCACGGCCTCGACCACGGCGCGGCGGTCATCCTCGCTTCGCAGCGGGGGCTTGACCTTGAAGAAGGTACGGTAGTCCGCAATGTCGTATTCGTTCAGCGTCAGGTGATGGATCGAGACGCCGGCGGTCACGTCGAGCCCGTTTTTCTTGGCGCGCCCTAGGGCGGGCAGGGCGCGGGCCGTGGTCACCTGGTCAAAATGATAGCGCACGCCGGTCATCTCGATCAGCGAGGTATCCCGGTCGATCCCCATGCGCTCGGCCATCGGGGACACCGAGGGCAGGCCGCGCAGGGCGGAGAACTTGCCTGAGGTGGCGCAGGCGCCTTTCGACAGCCCCGGTTCCTGGATGTGGCCGATCACCAGCGCTCCATGAGCCTTGGCGTAGGAGAGCGCGCGGGTCAGCACCTTGTTGTCGGTCACCACGTGGTCGCAATCGGTAAAGGCAACTGCGCCGGCATCCAGCAGGAAGCCGATCTCTGTCATCTCACGACCCTCGCGCCCCTTGGTCAGGGCGGCCATGGGCAGAACGCGGATGGGTGCGGCCTCGCGCGCTCGGCGAGAGACGAATTCGAGGCTCTCCGGGCTGTCGATGGCTGGCAGCGTGTCCGGTCGCGTGACGATCGTGGTAACGCCGCCGGCGGCGGCAGACCGGCCGGCCGTTCCGAAGCTTTCCTTGTGACGTTCGCCCGGCTCGCAGACCTTGACCCCGATATCGACGATGCCTGGTGCCAGGGTCTTGCCGCCGCAGTCGATCACCAGATCCGCATCGGAGGCATCGATTGTCGCCCCGACGGCGGCAATCCGTTCTCCCTCGATCAGCAGGCTGCCCTCGGTCTCCGTGCCGGCCTCGGGATCGATCAGGCGGGCATTTGTCAGAAGCGTTGTCGTCATCGGCTGGGCCTTGCTTTGCGGGTGGGGTCTTTGCGCTCCGCTATAAAGCAACTCCGGGCCGGGGTGTAGGCGCGAAATGGCCCTAGAGCAGCAGCAGGCCCAGTGCGAGAAGGATCAGCATTACGGCAAGACCCGCAATCAGCGTGAGCAGCCAGGCCCGGGTGCGCGGCACTGGGGTCACCCGGCCGGCAGCAGTGGGCTGGATAATGCCGCTGGCTGTCTGGGCGGGCAGTGGCATCAGGTCGATGGGCAGGCTCTCGGGGGCATAGCGGCCGGCTAGGGAAAGGCCGGGCGGAAGCGTCAGGTGGATTTCCTCAGTGCCGGCGAGCCGCCCTTGGATCAGGAGAACCGGCCCGCTCAGCGCTTCCAGCTTGCCCCAGTCCTGAGCCACCTCCGCTTCGCTCATGCCGAGCCCCTCCGTAAGGTAATGCGACAGGCCCAGGCCGGTCAGGTCGGCCGGGTTGATCACCTCGATGTCATCCTTGGCATCCGCAGGCAGGTTCACAAGTTCCAGCGCCCTCGCTTCCGGATCCTCGTCAGCAGCCTCTGGCATGGGAACAAGTGCCGCGATCTGCGGCATCCGGGGATCGCCGGACAGAACAAAGATCGCCTCCCGGTCTGCCGGGGTGATGGTCAGGGTGTCGGAGGCGTCGGTCACGGGGCGCTCCTTTCGCATCATGTGGCCGGTGTCGGGGTATCTTCAGACGCAACGCGACCCCGCCGCTGGGGTTCCCTGTGGGTCAGGCGGCGTTGGCCGCCCGGCGTGCCTTCAGGTTCTGCGCCAACAGGTCCATGGCGGCCATGCGCACAGCCACGCCCATCTCGACCTGGTCCTGGATGACCGAGCGATTGATGTCGTCGGCGATGGTGCCATCGATCTCGACCCCGCGATTCATCGGGCCGGGGTGCATGACGATGGCGTCTTCCTTGGCATGGGCCAGCTTCTCGGCGTCGAGGCCGTAGCGGTGGTAGTATTCGCGCTCGGAGGGGATGAAACCGCCGTCCATGCGTTCCTTCTGAAGGCGGAGCATCATGACAACGTCGACGTCCTTGAGACCCTCTTCCATGTTCTCGAAGACCTCGCAGCCAAGCTCGGCAAAGGCGGAGGGCACCAGCGTCGTGGGCCCGACGAGGCGGACGCGGTTTTCCATCTTGTGCAGCAGCAGCATGTTGGAGCGCGCCACCCGGCTATGGGCGATGTCGCCGCAGATCGCGATCGAGAGCTTGTGCAAACGTCCTTTGGTGCGCCGGATCGTCAGGGCATCGAGTAGCGCCTGTGTGGGATGTTCGTGCCGGCCATCGCCGGCGTTCAGCACCGCGCAGTTCACCTTCTGGCTCAGCAGGTCGACCGCACCGGAGTGCGGGTGCCGCACCACCAGCAGGTCGGGATGCATGGCGTTCAGGGTCATGGCGGTGTCGATCAGGGTTTCGCCCTTCTTGATCGAGGAGGCCTGCATCGACATGTTCATCACGTCGGCGCCAAGCCTCTTGCCTGCGAGCTCGAAGCTCGATTGCGTGCGGGTGGAGTTCTCGAAGAACATGTTGACCTGGGTCAGCCCGCGCAGAGCGTCTCCATGCTTGTCGTCGGACCGGTTGAGCGTCACGTATTCCTCTGCCAGGTCAAGGACCGTCACGATCTCGTCGGGGGCCAGCTGCTCGATCCCAAGAAGGTGGTTCTGCCGAAATGTCATGACATGCTCCCTTTTGCCGCCGCGCGTACTCTGGCCGCTTATAGGCCTGCGGCCGGGGCAGCGGCAAGCGGTGCTTCCGCCTGTCGCGAGGCCGGGATAGGGTGCGGCCATGGAATCGACGCACGACTGGCAAACCGACTGGCATCTGGCCCATGCACTGCTGGACTGGCAGGTTGAGATGGGCATCGACGAGTGTATCGGCGAGACCCCGATAGACCGCTTCGAAGTGGTGCCGGAAGAGCCGCGCAAGCCGGCTGCACGGGCCGGACAAACAGAGGAGCCAGTGCGCGTACGCCAGGAGGTCGACGCCGTCGACGTGGCAAGGCAGGCCGCCGAGGCAGCGGGCTCTCTCGAAGAATTGCAGGCTGCCATCGCCGCGTATGATCACTGCGAGTTGAAGCGTGGTGCGCGCAATCTCGTATTTTCGGACGGAAGACCGGGGGCGCGGGTGATGATCCTCGGCGAGGCCCCAGGTCGTGACGAGGACCGGATGGGCAAGCCCTTCGTGGGGCGGGCGGGTCAGCTGCTCGACCGCATGCTCGAGGCTATCGGTCTGTCCCGCCTGGCGGAGGAGCGCGAAGAGGCGGTCTATATCACCAACGTGATGCCCTGGCGTCCGCCGCAGAACCGTGATCCCAAGCCCGAGGAGATCGCGATGATGCTGCCCTTCGTGCAAAAACACGTGGCGCTGGCGAAACCCGACATAATGATCCTGATGGGCAACATCTCGTGCCAGGCCGCGCTCGGGCGGCGTGGCATCCTGCGTATGCGCGGCAAGTGGGCCGAGGCCTTTGGCCTGCCGGCCATGCCGATGACGCACCCGGCCTACCTGCTGCGCCAGCCGCATGCCAAGCGTGATGCCTGGGCCGATTTGCTTGAAATCCGCGCCCGGCTGGAGCGCAGGAGCTGAGCTAAGGGCAAAATCGAAAGGGGCCGACCTGTGGCAAGTACCGAAAAAGCCTTCATTCCCGTGCGTATCGCGGTTTTGACGGTCAGTGACACGCGTACCCTCGAGACGGACAAATCCGGCGACACCCTGGTGGCAAGGATCGAGGCTGCGGGCCATGTTCTGGCTGACCGCATGATCCTGAGGGACGAGCGCGCGCTGATCGCCGAACAGCTTCGTACCTGGATCGCGGACGAGAGTGTCGATGTGGTAATCTCCACCGGCGGGACGGGCCTGACCGGTCGTGACGTGACCGTCGAAGCGCACCGCGACGTCTATGAGAAGGAGATCGATGCCTTCGGAACCATCTTTACCATCGTCTCGATGCAGAAGATCGGTACCTCTGCCGTGCAGAGCCGCGCGACAGGCGGCGTGGCCGGAGGGACCTACCTGTTCGCGCTGCCCGGCAGTACCGGCGCCTGCAAGGATGCCTGGGATGAAATCCTGGTCAGGCAGCTCGATTATCGCCATGCTCCCTGCAATTTCGTCGAAATCATGCCGCGCCTTGATGAACACCTGCGACGAAAATAGCGCGGGGTCCCGAACACTCGGTTTGCACGCATAAGTTTCTGGTCTGCAATGCCCGCTCTACGTTAGGATGATGCTATTCTGGCGCGCCCGTTCCGACTGGATTAGCAAGCGATGAGATTCCTGAGCCGCAGCCTCACCGGGTTGTTCCTGCTGGCCGTGACCATCGGCCTGCTGATCTATGCCGTGGTCATCGTCACCCGCGCCATTGATGCCAGGCTGTCGCAAGACCCCTTCGTGCCGCAGGTGCGCGAACGCGCTTTCGCCGTGAACCTTCAGCGCGCATTGCCCGAAGCCGTGGTGCCGGTGATGACGGCCTATGGCGAGGTGGAGAGCCGCCGCAGGCTGGAACTACGCGCCCCTGCGCCAGGGGCGGCCGTCTGGCTGGCGCCCGAGTTTGCCGAAGGTGGACAGGTGCGCGCGGGTGATCTTCTGCTCCGGGTGGATCCGACGACGGCCCAGGCAGCCCTGGACCGGGCAGCAACAGACCTTTCCGATGCCGAGGCCGAAGTGCGCGATGCGGGGCGGGCCTTGCTGATTGCCCGAGACACGCTGGTGGCGGCGCAGGACCAGGCGAACCTGCGCCAGAAAGCACTGGAGCGTCAGGAACAGCTGGTCGAGCGCAGCGTCGGGGCCGCCGCTGCACTGGAAGAGGCCGAGCTGAATGCCTCCTCTGCCCGGCAGTCCGTGCTAGCATCCCGCAATGCCCTGGCGCAGGCCGAAGCGCGCGTGGACAGTGCCGCAACTGCGCTGCGCCGGGCCGAGCTTACCCTGACGGATGCAGAGCGCGACTTGGCCGATACCGAGATTCGTGCGGCATTCGACGGGGCATTATCCGGTGTCACACTCTCCGAAGGCAGGCTGTTGGCGGAAAACGAGGTTCTGGCCGAGCTCATAGATCCGGCGGCGTTGCAGGTGGCTTTTCGTGTCTCTGCTGCGCAATTTGCGCGTTTACTCGACGAGGAAGGCCAGCTGTTGCCTCTTCCGCTGAAGGCGACGCTGGATCTCTCTGACGTCGATATCTCTGCGATAGGTCAGGTCCGGCGCTCGGGTGCATCCGTCGGAGAGGGACAGACCGGTCGGTTGATCATTGGTGAGCTGGATTCGGCGCAGGGCCTTAAGCCCGGCGATTTCGTCACAGTCCACGTCGAGGAGCCGGAACTGGCCGAGATGGTTCGCCTGCCGGCAACGGCGATCGACTCTTCCAGCACAGTTCTGGTGGTCGATCCCGATGGCCGGCTTGAGTTGCTTCCGGTGACGCTGCATCGCCGTCAGGGCAATGACATCCTCGTGCAGGGAGAGGGGCTGGAAGGGCGCGAAGTTGTGACGGAGCGCAGCCCGCTGCTTGGGCCAGGTATCCTGGCCCTTCCCCTGGGGGGGGGCGAAGAGGCTGCCGCCACGACCGGCGCTGCGGCAGTGCACGAGGCGGCCCTGATCGAGCTGACGCCGGAGCACCGCGCACGCCTCGTGGCCTTCGTTGAAAAGAGTGCGGCCATGCCCGGCGAAGTGAAGCTGCGCCTTCTTGGCCAGCTGGAGGAGGCCATGGTGCCCGCCAGCATGGTTGCGCGCCTGGAAAGCCGGATGGGCGGCTGATTCATGAAGAGAATGCCGGGCCGGGCCAACGGCATTCTCAGTTACTTCACCCGTCATAGAACTGCCGCAAACCTTCTGTTGGTGCTGATGCTGGCCTCCGGGTTGGCGGCACTTCCGAACATGCGTGCCCAGTATTTCCCAGACGTGATCCTAGACGAAATCCGGGTGAACATCTCGTGGGACGGTGCCGGCGCCGAGGATATCGACGCCGCCGTCGTCCAGATGCTGGAACCTACGCTGCTGACAGTCGAGGGCGTCGAGGGGAGCGAGGCCACATCGCGTGAGGGCAGTGCCCGAATCGACCTGACATTCGAGCCGGGCTGGGACATGGCGCGCGCCCTCGATGACGTGCAGACGGCGGTCGACGGTATCAGCGACCTGCCCGAACAGGCCGAGGCGCCGGAGGTATCGCGCCGGGTCTGGCGTGACAGGGTGACTGACGTGGTGCTGACAGGGCCGGTCGCCGTCGAGCAACTAGCGGGCCTGGCGGATGAATTCGTTACACGCCTCTTCGCGGCTGGTGTGACGCGCACGACGATCCGCGGTGTCGCCGCACCGCAGAAGATCGTCGAAGTCCCGTCTCTCAATCTGATGGCACATGACCTGACGATGCAACAGATCGCGATGGCGATCACGGCTGAAACCGATGCGAACCCCGCCGGCGAGGTCGATGGCGCCAATGCCCGCGTGCGCACCGGAACGCAGAAACGCGGGGCAGCAGAGGTCGAGGCCATAGTGCTACGCTCCGAACCGGACGGCACGACGCTCCGGATTGGCGACGTGGCCCATGTAAGCGTGGATGGTGTGGACCGAGAGAGGGCCTATTTCGTGGGGGGCAACCCCGCCATTTCGATCCGCGTGGACCGTTCCGACGAGGGAGATGCCATTCGCATTCAGCAACAGGTCGAAGACGTGGCGCGCGAGATGCAGGGGACGCTGCCGGCGGGCACCACGCTGGACCTGATCCGCACAAGGGCCGACAACATCAAGGCGCGCCTCGACCTGCTGATCGAGAACGGCGCCATGGGGCTGGCGCTGGTCCTGGCGCTGCTTTTCCTGTTCCTGAACGCGCGCTCCGCTCTTTGGGTTGCCGCTGGGATCCCGGTCTCCATGCTGACGGCAATCGCGCTGATGTACGCTTTCGGGCTGACCCTGAACATGATCTCCCTCTTTGCGCTGATCATCACCTTGGGCATTGTTGTCGATGATGCCATCGTTGTCGCCGAATACGCCGATTCGCGGGTTCGCAGACGCGGCGAGGGCCCCATAGAGGCAGCGGAGCGCGCGGCCAGCCGCATGGCCATGCCGGTGTTCTCGGCCACGCTGACGACGGTTATCGCCTTCTTCGGGCTGACCGTAATCGAGGGCCGTTTCGGCGAGATGATCTCGGATATCCCTTTCACGGTGATCGTGGTGCTGTTGGCGTCGCTCGTGGAGTGCTTCCTGATCCTGCCCAACCATATGAGCCATGCCCTGGCCAGGGCGGATCGGCGTCAGTGGTATGATGCCCCGTCACGCGTCGTGAACCGTGGGTTCTCCTGGGGGCGGGACAGGCTTTTCCGGCCTTTCATGGTGGCAGTGGTACGGGCGCGCTATCCGGTGCTGGCCCTTGTGCTGGTCATCTTCTCCACGCAGGTCGCGCTCCTTGTCCGGGGCGATGTGTCCTGGCGCTTCTTCAACGCGCCCGAAAGGGGCTCGGTATCCGGCAATTTCATGATGGCGCCGGGGGCCACTCGCGAGGATACCCTGGCCATGATGCGGGAGATGCAGCGCGCGACCGAGGATCTTGCTGCCGAATATCAGGCGAAATACGGGCGCAACCCGGTCGATTACGTCATGGCCGAGATTGGCGGCAACAGTGGTCGTGACCTGGCAGGCGCGGAAACCCGCGACGCCGATCAGCTCGGGGCAATCTCCATCGAGCTGATCGATCCGGACCTGAGGCCCTACTCCAGTTTTGCCTTCGTGGAGGATTTGCAGAACGCCGTGCGACCGCATCCGCTGTCCGAGGTCATATCTTTTCGTGGGTGGCGCTCCGGGCCTGAGGGAGACGGGCTCTCTGTCCAGTTCTACGGGGCGGATGCCCCCCGCCTGAAGGCAGCGGCCGAAGCACTGCAGGCAGACTTGCTGCGCTACCCTGAGGTGTCTGCGGTCGAGGACAACCTCGCCTACGACAAGGAGGAACTGGTCCTCGATCTGACGCCGCAGGGACAGGCGCTCGGCTTCTCGATCGATACGCTTGGTCAGGTGCTTCGGCACCGGCTTAACGGCATAGAGGCAGCGACCTATCCCGATGGTCCCCGCAGCGCAGAGGTGCGCGTTGAACTGCCAGCGGAGGAACTGACCGCGGATTTCCTTGACCGCACGATGATGCGTACACCGTCCGGAACCTATGTCCCCCTGTCCGACATCGTCCGGGTGGAGCGCCGCAACGGGTTCTCTACTGTACTGCGCGAAAACGGGCTGCGCGTCCTGACGGTTACCGGCGATATCTCGGAAGATGACCCCGCCCGAGCTTCGGAAATCATGGGCGCTCTCGAAGACGAGATCCTGCCGGAGATTGCCGCCCATATGCAGGTGAATTTCCGCCTTTCCGGCATGGCCGAGGACGAGGATCGCTTCCTGTCCGATGCGCTGACCGGGCTCTTACTGGTCCTGACAGCCATCTACTTTGTGCTGGCCTGGGTCTTTGCCGGCTGGACCAGGCCGCTGGTGGTCATGGCGATCATCCCCTTCGGTGTCATCGGCGCGATCTACGGGCATGCGCTCTGGGATCTGCCGATGTCGATGTTCTCCATCGTCGGTCTGATCGGGATGAGCGGGATCATCATCAACGATTCAATCGTCCTGGTGACAACGGTTGACGAATATGCCGAGGAGAGGGGGCTTGTGCCGGCAATTATCGACGGTGCCGCCGATCGTTTGCGCCCGGTGATGCTGACGACTCTGACCACGGTCCTTGGGTTGGCTCCATTGCTCTATGAACGCTCCAGCCAGGCCCAGTTCCTGAAGCCCACTGTAGTGACGCTGGTCTATGGTCTGGGCTTTGGCATGGTGCTCGTGCTGCTTGTGGTGCCGGCCCTGCTTGCAATGCAGCAGGACGTCGCGCGAATGCGGGATGCCCTGCGCCGGTCCCTGCGCGCGCACCGGGCGCCGGAACTGCGCCGCCTCAGTCGGATCGGGATTGCGGTATTGGCACTTTGGCTGGCGATGACGATGGGATACGCGATCTGGACGGGCGCACTCTGGCCGGGGCTGACATCGGTCATTCCCGCGGTGGAAACAGCCCCGGTCCTACTGGCGGCGCTGACACTCTTCCTTGGCGGCGCCGCGCTCTTCCTGTTGGTCCTGTTTCTCGTTGCAGCCGTCCTTCAGATGCGCCGCAGCAGCAGTGGTCAGCGAACCTGAAGAGAGTAGCTCACCCGGCGTCGCAGCCGTCAATCTCGACGGAATATTTGCTGCCGAGGATCGTGATCCGAAGGCCGGAGCGGTCCAGCATCATGCTGGGAGCGCTGGTGCTGATTTCCGCCTGACTGATCAGCGTATTCCCCTCGCGGCGGCTGCGGGCATCAGACACGAGCAGATCGGGTGAGGCGGGTTCGATAACGGCAACTTCCTCGCCTCCGGCCGAAGGCATGTCGACCCGCGTCTCGACACCGATACCATCCTTGTTTGGCGAGAAACGGCAGGTTGCCTTGCGGACCTGGCCTTCCTTCTCCGTGTAGGGGCGACCGGCAAGAGCCGCAGCAATGGGCGGATCGCGGCGTGTCACGTTTGCCGGGAGATCGGCAGAGACTCGCACCTCAAGGGGAACGCAGACTGTTTCACAGATGCCCAGCTGGATGTCGGCCTTCAGCTGGACGGGTTTGGCGCCGTCGCGGGGCGTGATCCGAAGAGGCAGGATCACCTTGTCCTTGTAGCCGATCGAGCGCAGGCCGTCGCGATCAAAAACCGACGGTTGCGGCCAGACGATCTCTACATTCGAGACGTTTTCCGAGCCTGACCAGTCGAAAGTTGGGGGGATGCCTGCGCTGCCGGGGGTTCGCCAATAGGTTTTCCAGCCATGTGCGAGCGTCAGTTCGAGGCCCGCGACGTGCTCTCCGCTCTCCGAACGCCATCCGGGCAACACACGGACGTCGAGGTACCCGGCGTAGGGATTGGCCGCGGCGGGCACGGCCGCACATACGGAGGTGATCAGAATGGCGAGTGTGGCGATCTGTCTCTTCATGGCATCACAGATGGCCAATCCCAGGCGCCTTGCCAACTCACAAAGCGGCGATATCTGATGAAACACGAGGACCGGTGATCGGCACCACGGGCAAACTGGTTGCGAAACAGCAACTTGCGCTCCAAAAAGGGGAAAGGTGCGACCGATTTCAAGGAAGAGAAGGCACATAAAATGCCGCAGTCCTTCAATCTGACCGGAAAACTGCTTCTCGCGATGCCGGGGATGCCGGACCCGCGCTTCACGAAATCGGTGATTCTGATCTGCGCACATTCCGAAGACGGGGCCATGGGCGTTATGGTCAACCGCCGCGCCGAGAAAGTCAGCCTCGCAAGGCTTCTGGAGCATCTGGCCATCGAGGATGAAGGCGCGGCACTTGAAGGTACCGTTCACTCCGGCGGGCCGGTCGAAGAAGAGCGCGGGTTCGTGCTGCATTCGACCGAATACAGTTCTTTCGTCGCCACGTTGCCAGTGACCGGCGAGATCGGCATGACGGCTACGCTTGATATCCTGGAGGACCTGGCGACAGGGCAGGGCCCCCGCGAAAGCCTGATTGCCCTGGGCTATTGCGGTTGGGCGGCCGGCCAGCTCGAGGCGGAGATCGCAGAAAACGGATGGCTTGTCGGCGACAGTTCTGCCAGCCTAGTATTCGACGCTGATGACGGACGCAAATGGCAGAAGGCCATGGAACAACAGGGCATAGATCCCATCGCATTGTCCTCTACCTTCGGCCGGGCCTGAGGCTCAGTCGCGGGGAGCTGCGGCACGGGTAAGCCGGTCGTTGATCGCGAGGCCGATCCCCTCGACCGGGATCGGCGAGACAGCGATCCTGTCCACTCCCTTGTCGTCCAACATGCGCATCATCCGGAACAGGTTGGCCGCAGCCTCGGAGAGGTCACCCGTGGGCGACAGGTTCAGTTCACAGGAAACAGCGCCAAAGCCGAGCAGCACCTCGCCGGGTTCGGTGGTTACGGCGTTCAGGCGCATGGTGCCACGCGGCGCATAGTGGGACGTCATCTGCCCCGGGGCCTCAATCCCTGTTTCAGGATAGTTATCCGACAGCGTCAGTCCGGTCTCACGGAGGATATCCGCGGCGTCGATCCCCCCGGGTCGCAGCAGTCGAAGAGTACCGCCGGTGTCGACTGCGACAATCGTCGATTCCACCCCCACGCCGCAGGCACCGCCGTCAAGTACTGCAGATATCTTTCCATCGAGGCCATGCAGTACGTGGTCGGCCTCTGTCGGGCTGATCCGGCCGGAGGGATTGGCCGAAGGGGCGGCGAGCGCGCCGTCGAAGGTCAACAGGACGTTGCGGGTCAGCGGGTGGTCGGGCACCCGCAGTCCAACCGTCGAGAGCCCGGCCGTCATGACGGGCGACAGAGCCGCGTCGGGGCGCATGGGAAGAACAAGTGTCAACGGGCCGGGCCAGAAGGCTCTGGCCAGGGCCAGCGCCTCCTTGGGGAACTCGGCGTAGCGCTGGCCAATCTCAAGTGTGGCGACATGGGCGATCAAGGGGTTGAAGGCGGGGCGCCCCTTGGCGGCATAGATCGCAGCAACGGCACTGTCGCTGCCGGCATCAGCGGCCAGCCCATAGACGGTTTCCGTGGGAATCGCGACGAGCTCTCCGCCTTTCAGCAGGGCCGTGGCAGTTGCGATATCTTCGGGAGAGGATCCCAGGCGGCGGGTCGTCGGCATGGCGGATGCAGGGCCTTCGGGTTGTGACGCGGCGTTCGAGTTGATGACACGGGATCTGCGCGTAGGCTAGCACCCCGGACGATTGTGCCATACAGCCGGGCATCCTGGATGCCAAGGTGGAGAGGGAGGAGACCACTAATGCCGTTCCGCGCACCCGTAGCCGAGTTTCGTTTCATGTTCGACCATGTCGTTGATTTCGACGCGGTGGCAAAGACCGAACAATTCGGAGAGGCTACCCCCGATACCGTGGATGCCATCCTGGCTGAACTGGGTAGGTTGACCGAAGAGGTCTGGGCACCATTGCAACGCAACGGGGATCTTGATCCGGCCGTGCTGGAAAATGGCGTCGTGCGGACCTCGAAGGGGTTCGCGGAAGGTTTTCGGGCCTTGGCCGAAGGCGGCTGGCTCGGTCTGTCAGCCACAGAGGCCCATGGTGGCATGGCGTTGCCGGGTACCCTTACCAGCGTAATGAACGACATGCTCTCGGCCTCGTGCCTTTCCCTTGGGCTGAACCCGCTATTGACCCAGGGCCAGATCGAGGCGCTTGAGCATCACGCCAGTGACGAGATCCGGGCACTCTATCTCCCGAAGCTGATCAGTGGTGAGTGGACGGGCACGATGAACCTGACGGAGCCCTCCGCTGGGTCCGACGTGGGCGCGCTTCGCAGCAAGGCCGAACCGAATGACGACGGCACCTATGCCGTGACCGGACAGAAGATATTCATCTCCTGGGGCGATCACGATTTCGGCGGCAATGTGTGCCACCTTGTGCTCGCGCGGCTGCCTGACGGTGCCCCGGGAACGAAGGGGATCAGCCTGTTCATGGTGCCCAAGTACCTGCCGAATGAGGATGGATCGCTGGGCGCGGCGAACGACCTGCGTGTCGTCAGCCTGGAGCACAAGATGGGCCTGCATGGATCGCCGACCGCTGTGATGCAATTCGACGGGGCGAAGGGCTGGCTGATCGGCGAGCCGCACAGGGGCATGGCAGCGATGTTCACCATGATGAACAACGCACGCCTGGGTGTGGGCATCCAGGGCCTGGGGGCGGCCGAGGGCGCCTATCAGCAGGCGCTCGGTTATGCGCTTGACCGTAAGCAGGGGCGCACTGCACTGGAGGGAAAGCCGGACGGCACCGGTGCGATCATCGACCATGCAGACGTGCGGCGGATGCTGGCCACGATGCGCGCCGAGATCTTCTGCGCACGGGCGATCGCCCTGTCCTGCGCCGTTGCGATCGACATGGCTACGGCCACGGGCGAGGCCGCCTGGAAGGCGCGCGCAGCCTTCCTTACGCCGATTGCCAAGGCCTTTGGGACTGAAACCGGAATGCGCGTCTCCGAACTCGGCGTGCAGGTGCATGGTGGCATGGGCTTCATAGAGGAGACCGGGGCGGCTCAGTACAGCCGCGACGTACGTGTCACCGCGATCTATGAAGGCACCAATGGCATCCAGTCGATGGACCTGGTTGCCCGAAAGATGATGGACGAAGGTGACGCGGCCTTTGCCTTGATCGACGAGATGATGGAGCTGGCGGAAGGTGCGCGTGGGGCGCACGACGATCTGGCCGAACCGCTCTGGCAGGCGGTGGAGACCCTGCGCGAGGCAACAGAGTGGATGCTGGCGCAAAAGGATCTGAACGACCGTTTCGCCGGTTCGGTGCCATACCTGATGGGCTTTGCCCGTGTACTTGGGGGATTCTTCCACCTGAAGGCTGCCCTGGCTGAGGGTGGCGAAGGGCCACGCAGCCGGCTTGCGCGTTTCTACATCGCGCGGATGCTGCCTGAACATGTGGGCCTCCTGGCTCATGCGACGATCGGTGCGGCGGATCTCTATGCCCTGACAGTCGAGGATCTGACAGCATGACCCTTAACGCCCCGATCCGCTTTCCCTGGGAGGAACCTCCTGCCACGGGCGAGGCGGTCGAGGTGGCGGAGGGTGTCCTCTGGATCCGGATGCCGCTGCCCATGGTGCTGGATCACGTGAACGTCTACGCGCTGGATGACGGGGATGGCTGGACCATCGTCGACACCGGTGTGAATACGTCGCGGAGCATAGCGATCTGGCAGGCGTTGCTCGATGGGCCGCTGGGGGGCAGGCCGGTCAACCGGGTGCTGATCACCCATCATCATCCCGATCATTGCGGGCTGGCTGGGTGGTTCCAGAAGGAGCATGGCGCAGCGCATGTCTCCTCGCGGACGGCGTGGTTGATGGCGCGGATGCTGCTGCTCGATGTCGAAGAGGTGCCCTCCGAGGCCGCCGCGGTGTTCTGGATCCGTGCGGGGATGGATCCCTCTGTCTTTGAAGCGCGGATGGGGCAGCGCCCCTTCAACTTTATCGATGCGGTGCACCCGATACCGGTAGGCTACGAGCGGCTTCAGCAAGGTGATATTTTCCGCGCTGCCGGTCGCCGGTGGGACGTGCATATGGGCAATGGACATGCTCCGGAGCATATTACGCTCTGGTCTTGCGATGACGCGCTGGTAATCGGTGGTGACCAGTTGCTTCCCTCGATCAGTCCCAACATTGGTGTTCATCCCACCGAGCCGGATGCTGATCCGCTCGGAGAATGGCTGGAGGCTTCGCGTCGTCTGGCATTGTTGGCGCAGGATGACCAGTTGGTGCTCTGTGGTCATAAGCTGCCCTTTACAGGCCTGCCCATGCGTCTGGGGCAGATGATCGACAACCATCTGACGGCACTTGATCGCCTGCAGGGTTACCTGGAAATGCCGCGCACGGCAGTCGAATGCTTTCCGGTGCTCTTTCGACGTACCATTGACGAAGGGACCTATGGCCTTGCCATGGTAGAGGCCGTGGCCCATCTCAATCACCTGTACCGAGGCAATCGTGTCAGCCGGAGACTGCGATCAGATGGCGCGTTCGAATGGAGCAGCGTGGAGGGATGACAAATGCGAGAAGAGATCGACACCAGCGCGGAGGCCGTTGAAAACGCCGTGCTGCCGTGCCGCCACGAAGTGCGCACGGACGGGAAGGGCTGCGGGGCCGACCTGCCGTCGAAAGTGATCGACAGGCCCATCGCCGAGAAGAGCGCGGCGGAATGGGCCTACGAGCGGTTGATCCTCTATATCCAGAATTTCGAAGAGACCCTGGATGCAGAGCAGGAGGTCGCGATGGGCTTTGCCGGCAGCGACGCAGGCGTTCTCAGGATCGAGGGCATGGGCTATTTCGACCCGGACATCGTGACCTTTTTCGGGGTCGACGCGAATGGCGCCAAGATGCAGCTTGTACAGCACGTTTCGCAACTTTCCGTAGTGCTGCGCGCGATGCCGAAGCAGACACCGGAGCAAACACCGCGACGGATTGGTTTCCGCCTGCGCGCAGATCTGGAAAAGTCCCAGCCCGGCGATAGCTAAGCTGATGACATGATGCGCGCTTTCCGGTAACAAGCGTAGAGTTACGTGAGTTCAGGAGGAGCCCGCAAGATGGCTGATTACAAAGTCGGTGATATGAATATCGAGGAACAGGAAAAGACCTTTGAGGGCTTTCTCCGGATGGCCGGCGTCGCCGCCGCCGTCTCGATCGGAATTCTGGTCTTTCTGGCGCTGTTCAACAGCTGAAACCTGTTCGCCCAAGGCCCCAGTGGCCGGGCCTGAGCGACGGAGCTCGCGATGAAATCCCTGATACTGGCGGTAGCGGCCTTGGTCGCCCTGGCGGGCTGTGCCGCCGACCGCACCTCTGCGGTCATTGCAGGCCGCGAGGGTGACAAGCGCCCTTCCTATTCGAGCAGCGAACCGCCGGCTCTGACGCTTGTCACCGTGCGCAACAACCGCACGGGATCTGGGGGGCATACCGCATTGCTGATCAATGCGAGCGAACAGGTGATATTTGATCCTGCAGGGTCCTTCCGGCATGAGAACATCGCGCGGCAGGGAGATGTCCTGGTCGGCATCGATCCGGGCTTCTGGCAGGCCTACAAGAACATGCATGCTCGTCCCGAGTATAACGTTCTGACCCAACGTGTCGCCGTACCTGCCGACGTGGCCGAGCAGGCGCTCGCCATGGCCTATGATCGTGGGCGCGTTGGGGCAGCCATGTGCGCGCAATCCACCTCAACCCTGCTGAAGAACCTGCCAGGTTTCGAAGGCATCAAGGTGACGATGTTCCCCAACACGCTTTCGGAGGAATTCGAGGGTGTGACCGGCGTGAAGGGTGACGTCTACTATGAGGATTACACGCCAACCCCAGCTCAGCTCGCGGCTGACGCCAGCTGAGGCACGCATTCCGGCGTCAGCCAACCAGCCAGAGCAAGAGGTAGAGCGTCGCAAAGCTTGCGATGATGGCTGCCAATGTGTTGCGCCAGATGATCCCGATGGCAAGTGCAACCAGTGCGGCGATCAGGCGGGCTGGGTCGGTTTCCCCGCCGGTGGCGGCGGGCCAGACAATCAAAGGCGCAACGAGAGCCGGCAGCACGGCCACGGCGGTGTAGCGCAGGTGCCGCATCAGCCAGCCTGGCATCTGCCTGTCACCGATAAGCCCGATGAAGACAAACCGCAGCGCGAAGCTGCCCAGTCCCAGTCCGATGATGACGAACCACAGTTCTCCTCGGTCGATCATGAGCGGCGCTCCATCCATAGTTCGACCTGGGCCCCTGCCACCATGCCGGCGACTGCGGCGATCAGCAGGCCCGCGTTGTAGGGCAATCCGGCCAGGATCAGTGCAATAACCACGGAGACGGTTGCCGCAGCGACATGTGCCGCTGTTCGCAGCATCGGAGCGACCATGGCGACGAAAGTGATCGGGAGGGCAAAGTCGAGGGCCAGTCCCGCGGGGATGGTGCTGCCCACCAGCGTGCCCAGGACCGTCATGACGGCCCAGATCGGGCAGACCGTCACGGCCACGCCCAGGAAGTAGGAAAAGCGCTGCGCAATGGTCCAGCGCGGGTTGTCCTCGTAGGCGAGAATGGAGCACGCGTAGGTCTGATCGACGGTCAGGTAGGCGGCAAGCGCCCGTTGCCAGAGCGGAGCCTTGCCTAGGTAGGGGGTTAGAGACGCTGAGTACATGGCCATTCGCAGGTTGACCGCCAGCGCCGAGACGAGCGCGATAACCGCCGGTGCCCCATCATCCAGCAGCTGGAGCGAGGCGAATTGTGCTGCGCCCGCTATCACCGCCACGGAGTAGCTGAGCGCTTCGAACATGTTCAACCCGGCCTCGGTGGCCACCACGCCGAAGAGCAGGGCGAAAGGGCCCACGACAAGCAGGAAGGGTAGCCCGTCACGGGTCCCTTTCCAGAATGTCGGACGCGTTGTCGCGTCCGTGAGTGTGTCATCATGGACTGCCATGAGGGCGGACGCTACATTGACCTTCGAAAAGAGACAATTCATCGCCGCGCACATTCTTCCGTGTTCTGTCAGCATTGCAGAAGTGACGTTGGGTAGGGGGCATTATGATCATTCCCGGTGTCATTCTCGCCGGTGGCCGGTCGAGCCGAATGGGCGCGGTGGACAAGGCAACCTGTCAGCTCGGCGGAACACGGCTTCTCGACCACGCCCTCGCGCGACTTCAACCACAGGTCTCGGTGGTCGCGGTAAACAGCGATGAACCTGATCTGAGCTTGCCGGGCGCCGTGCTGCGGTTGCCAGACGTCATATCGGGCCGTCCAGGGCCACTTGCCGGCATTGCGACTGCCATGCAATGGGCCAGGGAACTTGGTGCGTCACTGGTGGTGACGGTACCGGTGGATTCGCCCTTTGCACCGGGGGATCTCGTGCCGCAACTTTTGCTGGCGTCCGAACACAGTGAGAGCGGCCTTGCGCTTGCGGCCGGTCTGGGGGGGGGAGATGGCGTAACAAACCTGCAACCGACCTTCGGCCTCTGGCCGGTTGCCTTGCTGGACGATTTGCTGCTGGCCCTGGAACAGGACCTGAGGAAAGTGCGGCAATGGGCGGATCGACATGCGCCGGCCATTGCCGTTTTTCCCACGGATCGCGGCGATCCGTTCTTCAACATCAACACGCCGGACGACCTTAGGCGGGCAGAAGCCTGGGTGGCGAGAACGGCCTAGATGCAGCTCAGTTCGTACGCAGGCCGGTTTCGTGCAGCATTCCCTGACGCTTGGCCTCGTAGTAGTAGCCGCGGGAATACCATTTCACCGCAGTATCCATGTTGCCGTCAGACAGCAGCCATGCGCCGCGCAGGTACTTGACCGCGTACTTGAGGTTCGTTTCAGCATCGAGCAGGTCGCGTGCATTGCCAGAGAACCCCATGGAACGGGCAGTGGCCGGCAGGATTTGCATCAACCCGTAGTAGGGACCGTTGCGAGCCTCGGGGCGATGGGTGCTCTCCCGGACGACAACCTTCTGCACGAGTTTCACGGGCACTTCGTATTCGGTCGCGTATTTCTCGATAAGGTTGCGCAGCTCCGGCGTCTCGTTCGGGTGCAGCGGCGAGGGGTCCACGAAATATGCCCGCGTTGTCATATCGCTTTGGGCGCTGCTGCAGGCCGCCAGGGCCACCAGCATGATTACGGCAAGACAGCGGGCAGGGGCTCGCATCCTCTTTGCTCCATACAGTTGCTCTGTTTTCCGATTAGGCGAAGAGGTGGAATCGGGAAAGTAAAACCTTTCCTCATAGGCGGGTCCATGCCGCCCTGAGCCTGTCAGGAAAGGGTTACGGCTTGCACCCACCAGTCGGGTCGGGCCCCGGCGATGATTTGTGCGGCATTTGTCGCCAGGGTTGCATCGGGAAAGAGACCAAAGCAGGTGGCCCCCGATCCGGACATACGAGAGAGAAGACACCCCGGCGTACTGCCGATATCGGCAAGCGCTGCTCCGATGCCGGGCGCGATCTCCAGCGCCGGTGCCTCGAGGTCGTTCCTCGTGTCCAGCAGCCAGGTAGCGATATCCTGGATCGTTGCCGCAGAGGGGATCTCGGCCAGCATCGGCGGGTTTGCCCGGCTCCTGAGGGCGCGGAACACTGGAGGTGTGGCCATCGCCATGCCGGGGTTCACGAGGATGGCCGGCAGTGGCGGCAGGCCTGAGATCGGCGACAGACGATCGCCGATCCCCTGCATGCGGGCGGCGCGCGAAGCCATGCAAACCGGTACGTCGGCGCCAAGGTGGCCAGGGTCCGCGGCAGTTTTCACACCGGTCAGCGTGCTGATGCCGCGCAGGACCGCCGCGGCGTCTGCGGAACCACCGCCGATGCCTGCTTCTGCGGGCAGGGTTTTCTCCAGCGAAATGGTGACGGGGACTCCGGCAAGACGTGCGGCACGCAGGCAGAGGTTGCTGTCGTCGCTGGGGATGCCGGCTGCGCGGGGGCCATGCACGGTCAAGGCATAATCCTCTGCGCGGGTCAGGGTGACGATGTCGCCGTGGTCGGCGAAGACCACCAGCGAGTCGAGCGTGTGGTATCCATCCTCGCGCTGTCCCGTGACATGCAGGGTAAGGTTGACCTTCGCCGGAGCGAGCACTCTGACGCTCGCTCCGGCAATTGTACCTTGTGTATTGGTATTCATGGTATTCCCGCGGATATCCTGTCAGCCGCCGTCACGCGCAAGTTGTTCGAATTGACGAGTCTCATCGGCGACCACTTGGTCGAGGCCTACCTTCAGCTTTTGCCGGATACGGGTCGCCTGAGCTTCGTCGGGCGCACAGGAGAGCGCGCGCTGCCATTGGAAACGGGCCTCGAGTTGACGTCCGACGCGCCAGTACACATCGCCGAGATGGTCGTTCACCGTGGCGTCGACCGGCATCAATTCGGCTGCCCGCTCCAGGTGGTCCACGGCATCGGCCGGGCGGTCCAGGCGGTAGAGAGCCCAGCCGAGACTATCCGCGATATAGCCCGAGTCGGGGCTGAGCTGAGCTGCCTTCTCGATCATCTGCAGGGCTTCATCGAGCTTCTCGCTTTTCTCCACGAGGGAATAGCCGAAGTAGTTCAGAACGCGCGGCTGATCGGGGCTGAGTCGCAGCGCGTTGCGGAAGTCGAGCTCTGCGAGGCGCCAGTTGCCGAGGCGCTCCTGGCTCATGCCGCGAGCGTAGTAGATGAACCACTGGGACGGGTCTTCGTCGGAGTATTCGCCGAGGGCCTTGGTGTAGGCATCGACTGCTTCGAGATGGTTGCCGAGCTGACGCTGCAGGTCGCCACGCGCCGTCTGGATGCGAGGCAGATCGGGATAAGAGGTTGCCAGCTGGTCGAGAACCTGAAGAGCAGTGCCCGGCTCTCCGGAGGCTAGCAGGGCCTCTGCGCGGCCCAGCTCTGCCTGGTAGAAAAGGGGGCTGCTGTTGGGTACGGCACGATAGGCACGCGTTGCAAGGCCAGGCCGTCCGAGTTGTTCCAGGAGGTCTCCGGTAAGGAGAATGGAATCGATGTGGTTTGGGTTCAACGCATTGGCGAGGCGTGCATAGAGCAAGGTGTACTCGTAGCTTGCCTCGCTCTGAAGGGCAGATGCCACGGAGTAGAAGATCTCGGCTCCGCCATCCTGAACCGTCGAGACATAAGTGAAAGGCAAGGTTTCGCCATCCGCCAGAGCAGCACGAACCTTGGCGATCTCCGGCGGCAGGTCAAGGCCGAAGAGCGAATCGATAAGGGTAACGGCATCTGCATTCCGGTCGAGCTGGGAGAGCACCTCGACCCTTGCAAGGGCGCCGCGGCGGGTCATCTGGACCGGCTCTCCGTTGCTGACTTCATAAACGGCTTCGGCGCCGGCGTAGTCGCCCTGGTAGGCGAGGGCGAGGGCCTTTTGATAACGTGCAAAGCGTTCAAGCCCGGGCTGGCTACCTA
Source organism: Pseudooceanicola sp. DL12 (assembly GCF_056270665.1). NCBI lineage: Bacteria > Pseudomonadati > Pseudomonadota > Alphaproteobacteria > Rhodobacterales > Paracoccaceae > Pseudooceanicola > Pseudooceanicola sp. DL12. The sequence continues at coordinate 3,446,704 of NZ_CM149884.1, read as the reverse complement.
TGCGGTCGAACTCTGCCATCGCCTTCGCGGTGTCGCCCTTGCCGATCTCAGCCCAGGCCACCATCATCCCGTCGATCAGTGCACCCGCGCCCTTGCCGGCTTGTACCCGATCGATCACGGCGTCAAAGTTGCCGCGGCCCAGGTCATCGACGAGCAGAACCATGTTCGACAGCTGTGTCGGGGCGCCCAGGTTTTCGAGATGGACAGAGGGTTGGATCGCGGCAGTCGAGGCGCCGGAAGCCACCTCGGACTGGATCAGGCCCTGCAGGACCATCGGATCGTTCGGCGCATCGCCCGAGGCACGAAGGTAGAACTGCGCCGCGGCATCGTAGTCGTCTGTCATGAGAGCCTGGCGCGCGGCGAGATAGTTGCCGGCAAGATCCCCGGCGCTGGCTGTCATCGGCATGACGCTGGTGATTGCCAAGACGGAGACTTGTAAAAACTTCATGTTGGAACCTCAGTGCCTGTGTTCTCAAGGAAGCGTAAGGCATGTTCCGTCGTTAAAGCAACGCGGGGCTTCGTTTCCGAAGCCCCGGTCACGTAAAATGTGAAGGATCAGTTTACATATTGGGATAGTTTGGGCCGTCACCACCTTGAGGTGTGGTCCAGTTGATGTTCTGCGTAGGGTCCTTGATGTCGCAGGTTTTGCAGTGCACGCAGTTCTGGAAGTTGATCTGAAACTTCGCGTCTGCCCCTGCGCCCACGAACTCATAGACGCCGGCCGGGCAGTACCGCGCCGAGGGGCCGGCAAATTTCGGCAGGTTGACCGAGAGCGGCACCGTATCGTCCTTCAGTTTCAGATGGCAGGGCTGGCTTTCTTCGTGGTTGGTCATCGCGAAGGAGACGTTCGTCAGCCTGTCGAAACTGATCTTGCCGTCGGGTTTGGGATAGTCGATCGGTTTGTGCTTTTCGGCCGGTTCCAGCGCGGCCGCATCGGTCTTGCCGTGCTTCTGGGTGCCAAAGATCGAAAAGCCGAGTGTGTTGGTCCACATGTCCAGCCCGCCAAGGGCGAGAGAAGCCGTCAGCCCGTACTTCGACCAGAACGGTTTGACGTTGCGAACCTTCTTGAGATCCTTGCCGATCTCTCCTGTGCGCACGGTTTCTTCGTAAGCGGTCAGTTCGTCACTGGCCCGCCCGGCCTTGAGGGCCTCGTAGGCGGCTTCAGCGGCCGCCTTGCCAGAGAACATGGCGTTGTGGTTGCCCTTGATACGGGGCACGTTGACCATGCCCACCGAGCAGCCGAGCAGTGCCGCACCCGGCACGACCATCTTGGGCATTGACTGATAGCCGCCTTCGGAAATCGCGCGGGCGCCATAGGCCACGCGCTTGCCGCCTTCCAGAAGTTCCTTGATCATCGGGTGCTGCTTGGCCCGCTGGAACTCCATGTAGGGGAACAGATAGGGGTTCTTGTAGTTCAGGTGCACCACGAACCCGATGAACACCTGGTTGTTCTCGGCGTGATAGATGAAGCTGCCGCCGCCGGCATTCTTGCCAAGGGGCCAGCCCATGGTGTGAGTGACGGTGCCTTCCTTGTGCTTGGCCGGGTCGATCTCCCAGATCTCCTTCATGCCCAGGCCGAATTTCTGCGGCTCTTTCCCGGCAGAAAGGTCGTACTTCGCGATCAGTTCCTTGGCTAGGGAACCCCGGACGCCTTCCGCGATCAGGACATATTTGCCATGCAACTCCATGCCGGGTTCGTACCCTGGGCCTTCTGTGCCGTCGCTGTTCTTGCCGAACTCGCCTGCCACCACGCCCTTCACTTCGCCGTTCTCGCCATAGACCAGCTCGGAACAGGACATGCCGGGGAAAATCTCTACGCCCATTTCCTCGGCCTGTTCGGCCATCCAGCGGCAGACATTGCCCATCGAGACGATGTAGTTGCCGTGGTTGTTCATCAGCGGCGGCATCGGCCAGTTCGGGATGCGGACCTCTCCTGCTTCACCGAGCAGGTAAAAGTTGTCTTGTGTCACGGGCGTATTGAGCGGCGCACCTTTCTCCTTCCAGTCTGGAATGAGGGCATTCAGGCCGCTGGGGTCGAGAACTGCACCGGACAGGATATGCGCGCCGACTTCGGAGCCTTTTTCCAGGACGACCACTTCCAGGTCTGCGTCAAGCTGCTTGAGGCGGATCGCCGCGGACAGGCCAGCGGGACCCGCTCCCACGATGACCACATCGTATTCCATGGTTTCGCGTTGCGTCTCGGACATGTTGGCTCCCCGGTGGACTGGCTCGGTAATATTGTTGCGTTTGACTAGCGTTAATATCCTTGTAGCGTCAATTGCTACGATGCGTCAGACCGTAATTGCGACGGTTATTCAACGGAAACGGCATTCGAACCGAAAGTCGCTGAAGGGCAGGGCGGCTCTGTCTCGTCTTTGGTGGTCAATTGCCCTCGTGGCGTGTTTCTCGCCCAGTGGGTTCGCTTCCGGACCTGCGGATGGCTATTCCGACTTCGCCGTTTTGTGGCAAGGATCCGCCCGTGCACGGAAGTGAAACGGCCGGTGCACAGAGGGGGGGCGTGATGCAGAGCAAGCAAACAAAGTGGTTCCCTCAGAGGAAAGACCGCTGTAGTGCGGCCCCCGCTAACTGCCGCAAACTGCTTGCATTCGGCCCGCGGTTTGGGTCAGGTAGCTGAACCTACGAAGGATCGAGAGGGGCCTGCACTGGCCCCTTTCTGCTTGCCAGGGAGGGCAGCGATGGAAAAGATACCGATGACCAAAGCGGGCTTTCTGAAACTCGAAGCCGAGTTGAAGCAGCTGAAGTCCGTTGACCGCCCCGAGATCATCAAGGCGATTGCCGAGGCGCGTGAACATGGCGACCTGTCGGAGAACGCCGAATACCATTCGGCCCGCGAAAAGCAGAGCTTTGTCGAGGGCCGCATCAAGGAACTGGAAGGTGTCCTGTCTCTGGCTGATGTCATCGACCCCAAGACCCTTTCCGGGTCGATCAAGTTTGGTGCCAAGGTGACGCTCGTTGACGAGGACACGGACGAGGAAAAGACCTGGCAGATCGTTGGCGAGTACGAAGCCAACATTGAAAAAGGTCTGCTGAACATCAAGTCCCCCATTGCCCGGGCCCTGATCGGCAAGGAAGAGGGTGACTCGGTCGAGGTGCGGACCCCGGGTGGCGAACGTTCTTACGAGGTGCTGACGATCGTCTACGAATAGGCGATCCTTGGCGTCTTTTGCCAGGAGTACCGTTATGAGTGGCGGCCAGGAACAGGATGACTTTCAGGGTGTGGCCGGGGCCGGACAGGTCAGCAGCGCACAGCAGGGCCCCGCGCCTCGCGGATTTACCGGGCTAGAAACTGCGGCACTTGTCGCAAGCCTGCTCTGGATCGTGGGGGCGGGCATCGGAATGGTCATGCTCTATCGACCGATGGCAGATGGTGATCAACGTGCTGCCGTGCTCGAGATCACGATGATGGTGCTCGCGGTGGCGGTCCCGGTTGCCCTGATCTGGGTGGCAGCGATCGCGGCGCGATCTGCACGGGTGATGCGTGAGGAAAGCCAGCGCCTGCGCGCGGCTATCGATGCAATGCGGCATGCCTATGTCACCCAGAGCCAGCGCGGCAGTGGCAGCGATTCCGTCGTTACGCGCAAACTTGACGAGATTCTCGGGGCTCAGCGCAAGACCGAGACGGCCTTGCTGACCTTCAGTTCGATCCGCGACGCCAGCGTCGAGCGCGGAGAGACCACCCTTCCGCATCATGTCCATCCGGATGACGGGGACCAGGCGCCTCTGCCGCTGGATGGTCCCGAGGTGAGCACCCAGCCGCCGCTTTCCCGAGAGGATTTCATTCGGGCGCTGAACTTCCCCGAGACAGCCGAGGATGAAGCCGGATTCGCGGCCTTGCGGAAAGCCCTGAAAGAGCGCCAATCGGCACTGCTGATACAGGCGTCGCAGGACATCCTGACTCTGTTGAGCCAGGACGGCATCTACATGGATGACTTGCGGCCCGACATGGCACGGCCTGAAATCTGGCGCATGTTTGCCAAGGGAGAGCGTGGCCGTCAGGTTGCCGCACTCGGTGGTATTCGCGACAGGTCCTCTCTTGCGCTGGCCGCCGGCCGCATGCGGCAAGATCCGATCTTTCGCGATGTCGCACACCATTTCCTGCGTCGGTTCGACAAGATGTTCGTGGAATTCGAGGAGAGCGCTTCCGACCAGGAGATCCAGGCGCTCGGTGACACGCGCACGGCAAGGGCCTTCATGCTGCTCGGGCGGGTAGCCGGAACCTTCGACTGATCCGTTTCTGAGGGCGGTGCAAAAGAAAAGGCGCGGCAGTTCCGGACTGCCGCGCCTTTTTCCGTTTCGCTGTCCCGGTTCAATTGATCCGGGCAACAACGTAGGCGGCCAGATCGGTCATGATCTCGCGCAACTCGGATACGGGCATGATCTTCAGCGCATCCTGTGCGCGGGCGGACCATTCGAGAGCCGTCGCGCGGGTGCTGTCCAGCGTACCATATTTCTTCATCAGTGTCAGAGCGTGTTCCAGATCGCCGTCTTGCTGTTTGCCGCGGCCAATCGTGCGTTCCCAGAAGGCACGTTCTTCGGCGTCGCCCTGGGCGATGGCGCGGATCACGGGCAGGGTCAGCTTGCGCTCGCGGAAGTCATCTCCGACGTTCTTGCCGGTCTTGCCACTGTCTCCGAGATAATCGAGCAGGTCATCGGCCATCTGGAAGGCAATGCCTAGGGCATCGCCATAGGTGAACAGGGCCTGCACCTCTTCTGGCGAGGCACCAGCGAGAACAGCGCCGGATTCGGTTGCCGCCGAGAATAGCGCCGCGGTCTTGCCGCGGATAACCTGCAGATAGGTGTCTTCGGTCGTCGCGATGTCCTGGGCGGCCGTGAGCTGCAGTACCTCGCCCTCTGCGATCGTTGCGGAGGCGCCGGACAGAATCTCCAGCACACGCAGGCTGCCGGGTTCGATCATCAACTGGAACGCGCGCGCAAAAAGGTAGTCGCCCACCAGGACCGATGACTGGTTGTCCCAGAGGAGGTTCGCGGTGGGCCGGCCCCGGCGCTGCTGGCTCTCGTCTACCACGTCGTCATGCAGCAGCGTGGCGGTGTGAATGAATTCGACCGTTGCCGCAAGTGACAGGTGGTGCTCGCCCTCGTAGCCGCAGAGCTTGGCGGCCGCTATGGTCAGCATGGGCCGAAGGCGCTTGCCCCCGGCCTCGACCAGGTGGGCCGTCACTTCGGGAATTCGTGGTGCATGGCGCGAGGCCATCCGTTCCCGGATCAGCACATTCACTGCGTCCATTTCGGACTGCAGGGCAGCCGCCAGTGCATCATGGGGTCTGGTTGCCAATTGATCCAAACCGTCTCTCCCGTCAATGGTCTCGACAAACCGGGCAAGCTGTCTTTATCTGCAGAGCGATGAGACAGTTGTTACGCACCAACGATCTAACCCGTCTTGCCTTTGCCCAGGCTTTACTTCAGGGCGAGGATATAGACTGCTTTGAAATGGACGTAAATATGAGCGTGCTAGAAGGGTCCTTGGGCATACTGCCGCGGCGCCTCCTGGTGCGGGACGAGGATTTCGAACGCGCGACCGGGGTGCTTGAGGACAATGGGATCGAGACCAACGGTTGACTGGCCCGAGGAAGAGCTCAGTAGCGACAAGTTTCTTGGCGGCAAGCTGGTGCTGCATCAGCCGCGTCACGGGTACCGGGCAGGCATAGACCCGGTTTTGCTGGCCGCCTCCATTCCGGCAAGGGCCGGCGAAAGCCTACTTGATATTGGCTGTGGCATCGGAACAGCGGCGCTCTGCGCGGGCGCGCGAGTACCTGACCTGCGCTTGGTCGGGCTGGAACGTCAGGCACCTTACGCCGCGCTGGCACGCCGCAATGCCTCAGAGAACGGACTCGAAATGGAGGTCTTCGAAGGAGACCTCGCCTATCTGCCCGCTGCGCTGCGGCAGCAGCAGTTCGATCACGTTGTCGCGAACCCGCCCTATTTCCGTCGGGATGCCTCTGTCAGGGCACATGCCGAAGATCGCGAACACGCCATGGGAGAAGAAACGCCCCTTGCTCTCTGGGTGCAGGTGGCGGCCCGCAGATGCAGATCCGGGGGCTATGTCACCTTCATTCACCGCGTGGAGCGCCTGCCGGAACTGATGGCCGCGTTTGCGGCGTCGCTCGGGTCGCTGGAGCTGAAGCCGCTGACCCCGCGGCGCGGGCGGGAATCACAGCTGTGCCTGCTGCGGGGGCGCAAGGAGGGCAGGGCCGCCTTCAGGCTCCACGCTGGCCTGCAGCTGCATGCATCCGACCGACATAGCGGCGATCGCGATGACTACACGCCTGAGGTGAGTCGCATCCTTCGTGAGGGATTTCCGCTTACCTTTGCGCCCTGAGCCGGCGGCTTGTTGCGAGTCCTTTACCATAGGGCATTGAGGCAAGAAGATTTTTTACAATTCGTTAACACTTGGGCCGCACGCTGACTCCCACGCGTGACAGAAATGTAAAAATGTGGTGCACTGAGGGCACCGCACACACAGAGAGGAGACGACCCATGAGCTTGAGTTCCCATGTCGAAGAACTGAAGAGAAAACACGCATCCCTCTCGGCCGCTGTTGCCGAAGCGCAGCGGTCGCCCGGTATCTCCGACCTGGAGATTACCGCAATGAAAAAACAGAAACTTCGCCTGAAAGAGCAGATCAGTCGACTGGCCCCCGCCCATTGAACCGCTCCGGGGCGGTTGCCCCGGTACGGTAGCAACAAGTCCTTCAATCTAAGTCTTCAGGCTGGCGCGCGCGGCGATTGCTGCGCCGCCGGTGATCAGCACAGCGGCAATGGCGATCTTCCAGGTGGGATCCGCGATCCCCGTCAGAACCAAAGCCAGTGTCGACAGGAGCGGGGCGGCGTAGGAAGCTACGCCAAGCAGCTGTATGTCGCCCCGTTTTACCCCGACATCCCACGTGTAAAACGCCAGGCCGACAGGTCCCAGCCCCAGCGCTAGAACTGAGATCCAGCCGATCGTTCCTTGTGGCCAAGCGGCCTCTTCCAGCGCGAGGTGTAGCAGGAGCGAGATCACTGAGGTGGCAAGGCAGAATAGGGTGACCGCGGCAGTAGGTACCGCGGAAAAGCTGCGTGAGAGCACCGAATAACCCGACCATGTCAGCGCACAGGCGAGGGCCAGGAGATAGCCCTTGAGGTAGGCGGGGTCATAGCCGGAGCGTCCGCCCATGATGATGAGGGCTGCGCCGGCAAAGCCCATGACAGCGCCACCCAGATGCGCTGCGCGGAGGCGCTCGCCGGGCAACAATCCCGAGAAGAGAACGATCAGAAGAGGCCAGAGATAGGCGATGAGCCCCGCCTCGGCGGCGGGCGCATTGCGGAGGGCCGCGAAATAGAGTGCGTGATAGCCGCAGAGCCCCCCGATCCCGAGCACGTAAGCTAGAATGGGTACGCGTCTCAGGGAGGCGAACTGCCCGGTTCGAGCGGTCCAGACCAAACCAATCGTGCCACCAACCGCGAAGCACATGGCGTTCAGCTGCAGAGGCGGCACCGGCGAGGTGCCGACGGTGAAAAGAGCCAGCAGGGCCCAGAGCAGGACGGCGGTAAAGCCGATCGCGGTGGCGCGGGAACGGGTCATTGGGCACTGGTGCGACGCCCGTCCCGGGAGGTCAATGCAAAAGAGCCGACCTTGGGCGGCTCGGCTCTTCGAAATGGCGGATCGCTGAAATCAGACGAAGAATTGGCCACCGTTCGCCGTGATCGTCGAGCCGGTGATGAAGCCGGCGTCGTCGGAGGCGAGGAAAGCCACGCAACGGGCAATCTCCTCGGGTTCGCCAAGGCGGCCAACGGGGATCTGCCCGATGATGGCCTCTCGCACTTTTTCCGGCACGGCCATGACCATGTCCGTGGCGATATAGCCGGGACAGATCGCGTTGGCGGTAATGTTGAACCGCGCGCCCTCCTGCGCGAGGCTCTTCACGATACCCAGGTCGCCGGCCTTCGTGGCTGCATAGTTCACCTGGCCGAACTGGCCCTTCTGGCCGTTGATCGAGGAGATCACCACGACACGGCCGAACTTGCGTTCACGCATGCCCGGCCAGACCGGGTGAATCGTGTTGAAGACGCCGGTGAGGTTGGTGTCCACAACCTCTTTCCACTGCTCCGGTGTCATCTTGTGAAAGGGCGCGTCACGGGTGATGCCGGCATTTGCGACGACGATGTCGATCGAGCCGATTTCATCCTCCACCATGGCGATCCCGGCCTTTGAGGCCTCGTAATCGGCCGCATTCCATTTGTAGGTCCGGATTCCGGTGGCCTCGGTGAATTTCGCCGCCGCGTCATCGTTGCCGGCGTAAGTGGCCGCCACCGTGCAGCCAGCGTCTTGCAGGGCTTGGGAAATGGCCGCACCTATACCTCGGGATCCCCCGGTCACAAGAGCTGTCCGTGCCATGTATACTCCTCCAAAGTTAAATCTCGTCGGTAACACTGTTACTCATGGGTTGTGTTTTCGGCAACAATATTTCTTAATGAAATCTTACTTTGCCGCGAGAGTACCTGCGTGGGGAGCGAGCAAGTATCCATAATCAAAGAAAAAGGCGCCTTTTGGCGCCTTTCCCATCATGTCAGGGGCGTTCAACGCACATGGCCACGCCCATGCCGCCGCCAATGCAGAGCGTCGCGAGGCCCTTCTTGGCGTCACGACGCTTCATTTCGAACAGCAACGTGTTCAGGATGCGGCAGCCGGAGGCGCCGATCGGGTGGCCGATGGCGATGGAGCCACCGTTCACGTTGACGATTTCCGGATCCCAGCCCATGTCCTTGTTCACGGCGCAGGCCTGAGCGGCGAAGGCTTCATTGGCTTCAATCAGCTCCAGGTCCGAGGCCTTCCAGCCGGCCTTTTCAAGCGCGGCGCGCGAAGCATAGATCGGACCGACGCCCATGATCGACGGGTCCAGGCCCACCGTGGCATAGGAGACGATGCGCGCCAGCGGTTCGATACCACGTTTCTCGGCTTCGTCGGCCGACATGAGAAGTGCAGCTGCCGCGCCGTCGTTGATGCCCGAAGCATTCGCGGCGGTGACGGTCCCGTCCTTGGTGAAGGCAGGCCGCAGCTTCTGCATCGCCTCGATGGTGGCCCCGTGGCGGATGTATTCATCGTCCTCTACAATCGTCTCGCCCTTGCGGGTCTTGACCGTGAAGGGAACGATCTCATCCTTGAACTTGCCGGCTTTCTGGGCGGCTTCAGCCTTGTTCTGAGAGGCGACCGCGAATTCGTCCTGCATCTCGCGACTGATCTGCCATTGGGCGGCCACGTTCTCTGCGGTCTGGCCCATGTGGTAACCGTTGAACGCGTCCCACAGGCCATCCTTGATCATCGAGTCGATGTATTTCATGTCGCCCATCTTCTGGCCTTGACGTAGGTTGGCCACATGGGGCGACAGTGACATGCTCTCCTGGCCGCCGGCGGCCACGATCGAGGCGTCACCAAGCATGATGTGCTGGGCGGCAAGCGCCACAGCGCGCAGGCCCGACCCGCAGACCTGGTTGATACCCCAGGCAACGGATTCGATGGGAAAGCCCGCGTTTACATGGGCTTGGCGTGCGGGATTCTGGCCCTGTCCGGCGCTGAGAACCTGGCCGAGGATGGTTTGCGAGACTTCGGACTTGTCGACGCCGGCGCGGGCGACGACTTCGTTCAGGACCGCGGTGCCCAGATCATGGGCGGGCGTGTTCGCGAAAGATCCGAGAAAGGATCCGACGGGCGTGCGCGCCGCGGATGCGATAACGACATTGGTCATTGGTTTCCTCCACCAGTGCGGGCCCGGCGGAAGCGGGCCCATTCATTAACCTTTAAAAGAGACTGTGCGACGTCTCGATGACATGGGTCAAGCGATGCCGCGCCGGAAGTCGCGGTGCTGCCCTTGCGGCGCCCGCGCAGATGGCGTTTCCTGCGGAGACTGCGCGGGAGGCGAAATGGCACAAGAGATCATCCGCTGCGACTGGGCCGGGCCCGAGCAGATCTACTTGGATTACCACGACCGCGAATGGGGCGTGCCAGAAAGAGACAGCCGCGCGCTCTGGGAAAAGCTGGTGCTGGATGGGTTCCAGGCCGGGCTGAGCTGGATCACCATATTGAAGAAGCGGGATAATTTCCGCGCGGCCTTCGAAGGTTTCGATCCGCGATCCATCGCGGAATGGGACGAGACGCAGGTGCAGCGCCTGCTCCAGGACCCCGGCATCATCCGCCACAGGGGCAAGATCGAGGCGACGATCGGCAACGCGCGCGCCTGGTGCGAGATCGAGGAAAAGGGCGGGTTCGACCAGTTCCTCTGGCGCTATGTCGATGGCGTCGCCCTGCAGCCGCGCTATGCGACGCAGGCCGATGTGCCGCCCGCAACGCCGCTGTCGGAACAGGTTTCAAAGGACCTGAAAAAGGCCGGGTTCCGCTTTGTCGGCCCCACGATCGTTTACGCTTTCATGGAGGCCTGCGGGCTGGTGAACGACCATCTGACCACCTGCCATTGCCACGAGAAAGTGGCGGCGCTGAAGGCGGAATAACCTCGTCGGTATTCCTAAGATTGAATGTTTTCAAGTCCCTGAAAAGGCCGGATTCCAACGTCGGTATTACGTCGGTATCGCGTCGGTATTGCGTCGGTGCGATTTCGGCCTCCGCGAGCGGAGCCCGAAGCCTCCGGCGGGGATATTTCCGGCCAGATGAAAGAGCCGTCGCGCCCTGTCATCTGGCCAGAAATATCCCGGGGGAGTCTCCGAAGGAGACGGGGGCAGAGCCCCCGGCCAGGGGTCAGCCCGTTGTGCCGATGGCATCGAGGCGGGCGAGGGCCGCATCATCCAGCGGAATGCCGGCGGCCGCCACGTTGGCGCGCAGGTGGGCGCGTTTCGAGGTGCCGGGGATCAGCAGGATGTTGGGACTGCGCTGCAGCAGCCAGGCGAGCGCCAGCTGCTGGACCGAATGACCGAGCTCTGACGCGAGCGTCGAGAGCGCCTCGGATTGCAGGGGCGTCAGCCCGCCCAGGGGGAAGTAGGGCACATAGGCGATGCCGGCGGCGGCGAGGTCGTCGATCAGGGCGTCGTCCTGGCGCAGGGCGATATTGTACATGTTCTGCACGCAGACCACCGGTGCGATGGCGCGGCACTGGCGCACCTGTTCCGCGCTTACCGTGCTGAGGCCGATGTGGGCGACAAGGCCCTCCTGCTGCAGCGCGGCCATGACCTCCATCGCGGCGAGGACCTCGGCATCGGTGGAAAAGGTGCCGAGACCGCCCATGCGCAGGTTGACCACGTCCATCTGTTCGAGGCCGAGGCGCTCGAGGTTGTCGAGGACGGAACGGCGCAGGAAGTCGGGGGTATGGGAGAGCAGCCAGTCGCCTGTCTCGTTGCGATAGCCGCCGATCTTGGTGACCAGTGTCAGCCGGTCGGGATAGGGGGCGAGGGTCTCTCGGATCAGGTCGTTGGTGACATGGGGGCCGTAGAAATCGGCGGTGTCGATATGGTCGATGCCGAGGGCGAGCGCCTCCTGCAGCACGGCGCGGCATTCCTCGGGGTCGTCGGGGACCCCGAAGGCGTGGTGCCCGGCAAGCTGCATGGCACCAAAGCCCATGCGGTTCACGGTGATGTCGGTGCCGGGGAGGGTGAAGCGGCCCGCGGCGGCGGCGGGGAGGGTGGCGGAGAGGGGGGCTGTCATGGCGATATCCTTTGATCGGGACCAGTGGAACGGATATGGCTGATCGCGAATTCATTGATAACCGGGGTTCCGGCGAATAGGTTGTTCGGCATGGCGAACAATAATGCTCTTCCTCCCATGGATGACCTCGGGGTCTTCCTGGCCGTCACGCGGGCCGGCGGCTTTCGCGCCGCGGCGCGCTGGCTGGGCGTCTCGCCCTCGACCGTGAGCGAGACGGTGACCCGGCTCGAGGCGCAGCTGGGCGTGCCGCTCTTCATCCGGACCACCCGCAGCGTGCAGATGACCGAGGCGGGGGCGGCGCTGGCGGCGCGGCTGGAGCCGGTGATGGCCGAGACGCGGGCGGCGCTCGATGCGGCGGCGAGCAGCGCCGGAGAGCTGCGCGGGCGCATCAAGCTGAACGTGCCGGGCGCGGTGATGGTGGATATCCTGCCGCCGATCCTCGACCGCTTCCTGACCCGCCATCCCGGTGTGCGGGTCGAGGTGAAGGTGGACGACCGCTTCGTGGACATCATCGCGGCCGGTTGCGACGCGGGCATCCGCTATGGCGAGGCGCTGGACCAGGACATGATCTCTGTGCCGATCGGGCCGGCGCGGCAATGCGGGGCGCTGGGCGCGGCGCCCGGTTACCTTGCGCGCCGGGGGATGCCGGAGCATCCGCGCGACCTGATGGAGCATGATTGCATCCGGGCGCGCTTTGCCAGCGGCAGCCTGATCGAATGGGAATTCGAGAAGGAGGGCGAGGGTCTGGTGGTGGATCCGCCGGCGCGGCTGATCATCGGCGCGCCGGCCTCGGGGGCGGCGATCGACCTGGCCGTGGCGGGGCAGGGGATCGTGGCGGGGTTCGGCAACTGGCTGCAGCCGCAGTTCGACGCCGGGCGCCTGATCCCCGTTCTGCCCGACTGGTGGCAATGGTTCGACGGCCCGCGCCTGTATTTCCCGAGCCGGGTGGTGGCGCCGGCGCTCCGGGCCTTCATCGACACGGTGGCCGAGGCGCGTTCGGTGGCCTGAGCGCCCTGGTGGCCCTTCAGCCGCCCGCGGCGAAGGCGTCGAAGACGGCGATGGCCTCGGGGGAGTTCCAGTCGGCGCCGCCGATCAGCCGCGCCACTTCCTGCCCCTCGGGGTTCACGATCAGGGTGACCGGCAGGGCGAGGGCCGCGGCGTCGCGGGCCTGCACGCTCTTCGGGTCGCGGTAGCGGGGCAGGTCGGCGGCCTGGGCCTCTTCCATGAACTTGTCGATGGCGAGCGGGTTGTTGGGGCCGGTGGCCAGCGTCACCACGGCGAAGTCGTCGCCGCCGCGTTCCGCGTCGAGGGCGGCGAGCGTCGGCATTTCCTCGCGGCAGGGGGCGCACCAGACCGCCCAGAAGTTCAGCAGGACCCATTTGCCGCGGTAATCGGCCAGGCTGGCGGTGCCGGAGGGGGTCTCCCAGGTGGCATTGGTCAGGTCCTTCGGCGCGTCGAGCACCTGCAGCTTGCGCATCTCGCCAGTGACCAGCGCGTCGATGCCCTCGGGCGCGGCCTGGGCGGGCGTTGCAGGAAGGGCAGCGGTGATTGCACCCAGCGCGAGGCCCGTATAAACGACGGCAGACAGAATTCTTCTCATGTTTCCTCCGACAGGTGGCCCGATGACCGATAGCCAAGCGAACAAGATGTGGGGCGGCCGTTTCGCCGAAGGCCCCGATGCCATCATGGAGGCGATCAACGCCTCGATCGGGTTCGACAAGCGGTTGGCGCCGCAGGATATTGCAGGCTCGCGCGCCCATGCCGCGATGCTGGCGGCGCAGGGCATCATCAGCGATAGCGATGCGGAGGCGATCCGTGAAGGCCTGCTCACGGTCTTGTCAGAGATCGAGGCGGGGAATTTCGCGTTTTCGACCGCGCTGGAAGACATCCACATGAACGTGGAGAGCCGCCTGAAGGACGTGATCGGCGAGCCGGCGGGCCGGCTGCACACCGGGCGGAGCCGCAACGACCAGGTGGCGACGGACTTCCGCCTCTGGGTGCGCGACCAGGCCGATGCGGCGATCGAGGGGCTGCGGGCGCTGATCGGCGCGCTGCTGGGCCAGGCCGAGGCGGGCGCGGATTGGGTGATGCCCGGGTTCACCCACCTTCAGACGGCGCAGCCCGTCACCTGGGGCCATCACATGATGGCCTATGTCGAGATGTTCAGCCGTGACCTGGGCCGGTTCACCGATGCGCGGGCGCGGATGAACGAGAGCCCGCTGGGCGCCGCGGCGCTGGCCGGCACGTCCTTCCCGCTGGATCGCCAGATGACCGCCGAGGCGCTGGGCTTTGACCGGCCGATGGCCAATTCGCTCGACGCGGTGAGCGACCGGGATTTCGCGCTGGAGTTCCTGGGGGCCGCCAGCATCTGTGCGATGCACCTGAGCCGGATGGCGGAGGAGCTGGTGATCTGGTCCTCGGCGCAGTTCCGTTTCGTGGCGCTGTCGGACCGGTTCTCGACCGGGTCCTCGATCATGCCGCAGAAGAAGAACCCCGATGCGGCAGAGCTGATCCGCGCCAAGATCGGCCGGATCTTCGGCGCCAACGTGGCGCTGATGACGATCATGAAGGGGCTGCCGCTGGCCTATTCCAAGGACATGCAGGAAGACAAGGAACAGGTCTTTGACGCGGCCGACAACCTGATGCTGGCGCTGGCCGCCATGACCGGGATGGTGGGCGACATGAAGGCCAACGTGCCGGCACTGGAAGCCGCCGCGGGCACGGGCTTCTCCACCGCTACCGACCTCGCCGACTGGCTGGTGCGGGTGCTGGGCATGCCCTTCCGGGATGCGCACCACGTGACCGGCAGCCTTGTTGCCATGGCCGAGGGCAAGCACTGTGACCTGCCCGAGTTGAGCCTTGCGGACATGCAGACGGTGGAGCCGCGCATCACCGAGGAGGTTTTCACCGTCCTGGGCGTGCATAATTCCGTCGCATCGCGTATGTCCTATGGTGGAACGGCACCCGCACGGGTGCGCGAACAGGTGGCGGCATGGAAAGCAAAGCTCGGCTGATCACGATGGGGGCCGCCCTGGCGGCCCTGACGCTGCTGGCGGGATGCGGCGCCGATGGCGTGCCGATCACGCCGGAGCCCAACAGCCTGCCCGCGCCAGGCTCGGGCCTCGACATCTCGGGGCAGTCGGGCGATGGCGCCGGGGCCGCCGACGAAGCGGTCTACGACACCTCGATCTGAGCGGGAGCCGGGGCGGGTTCGCCGCGGGTCACGCCGCCCCACGGGCAGGACGCGCGGCATGAGCGGCAGGACGCGGGGCATGAAATGCAACAGGGGCGGGCCTGCGCGCGGCGCGGGTTCCCCTTGGTCGCCGGGCGGTGTAAGCGGGGTCGAACCTGACTGCCACTACCTGACCCCCGGGGATCCCGCATGGACCATTTCCTGTACCGCGACGGCGCGCTCTATGCCGAAGACGTGCCCCTGACCGAGATCGCGGCCGCCGTCGGCACGCCCTTCTACGTCTATTCCACCGCAACGCTGACGCGCCATTTCAAGCTGTTCGACGAGGCGCTTTCGGGCATGGATCACCTTGTCTGCTATGCCATGAAGGCCGCCAGCAACCAGGCGATCCTGAAGATCATGGCCGACCTGGGCGCCGGCATGGACGTGGTCTCCGGCGGGGAATACGCCCGGGCGAAGGCCGCCGGCGTGCCCGGCGACAAGATCGTGTTTTCCGGCGTGGGCAAGACCCGCGAGGAGATGCGCGCGGCGCTGGAAGGCGGCGTGCGGCAGTTCAACCTTGAAAGCGAGCCCGAGATGGAGCGGCTGAACGCCGTGGCCCTCGAGATGGGCGTGGTGGCGCCGGTGACGGTGCGGGTGAACCCCGACGTCGACGCCAAGACCCATGCCAAGATCGCCACCGGCAAGAGCGAGAACAAGTTCGGCATCCCTATCACCCGCGCCCGCGAGGTCTATGCCCGGATCAAGGAACTGCCGGGGCTGAAGGCCGTGGGGATCGACGTGCACATCGGCAGCCAGCTGACCGACCTGGAACCCTATCGCCTGGCCTTTGCCAAGGTCGCCGAGCTGACGCAGGAGCTGCGCGACGACGGCCACGACATCATCCGTCTCGACCTGGGCGGCGGCTTGGGCATTCCCTACGAGCGCGGCAATTCCGCGCCGCCGCTGCCGGTGGAATACGGCGCGATGGTGCAGGAGATGCTGGGCCATACCGGCTGCGAGATCGAGATCGAACCGGGCCGGCTGATCGCCGGCAACGCCGGGCTGATGGTCAGCGAGGTGGTCTATGTCAAGCACGGCGAGGGCCGCGATTTCCTGATCGTCGATGCCGCCATGAACGACCTGATCCGCCCCGCCATGTACGATGCCCACCACGACATCGTACCGGTGACCGAGGCGCAGGCGGGCGTCGAGCAGCAGCCCTATGACATCGTCGGCCCGGTCTGCGAGACCGGCGACACCTTTGCCAAGCAGCGCGCCCTGCCGCCGCTGAAGGAAGGCGACCTGGTGGCTTTCCGTTCGGCCGGGGCCTATGGCGCGGTGATGGCGAGCGAATACAATACCCGGCCGCTGATTCCGGAGGTTCTGGTCAATGGCGATCAATTCGCCGTCATCCGGAAAAGACCGTCCTTTGAGGAGATCATTAACCGAGATACGATACCTGAGTGGTTGTGACGCGAGAAACGCGTCTTCCCATCGGGACGGAGCATGGCTGACCAGACGCATTATACCGAGACGTTGCGCCGCCTCAGGTGGCAGCTTTTCCTGACACGGACGGGCCTGCTGGCCGAAAGGCTGGCGCGCTGTTTCTGGCCGCTCTGGACCATCGTGATCACCGTCCTGGCCCTGCTGATGCTGGGCGTGCAGGACAGCACCTCGATCGAGCTGGTCTGGGCGGTGGTGGCTGCGGCGGTTCTCGGGACGCTCTGGTTTCTCGTGCGCGGCGCCATGCGTTTTCGCTTTCCGCGCCGGGAAGAGGCCCTTCAGAGGCTTGATGCCTCGCTGAAAGGCAATCCCATTCAAGCCCTTAGGGACAGCCAGGCGATCGGCGCCAATGACCTTGGCTCCTCTGCGCTCTGGGCCGCGCATCAGCGGCGCATGGCCGAACAGGCCGCCCGTGCCAAGGCCCCGGAACCCGATCTGAAGCTCTCCCGGGCCGATCCCTTCGGCCTGCGCTACGTGGGGCTGCTGCTGCTGATGGTGGCGCTGCTCTTCGGTTCGTTCTGGCGTGTGGGCAGCGTCGGGCAGATGGCGCCCGGCTCGGCCAATGCCGCCATCGGGCCCAGCTGGGAAGGCTGGATGTCGCCGCCGCCCTATACCGGACTGCCCACCCTCTACCTGCCCGATATCACCTCCGACACGATCATCGCGCCCGAGGGATCAGAGATCACGATGCGCCTCTATGGCCCCGAGGGCCGGCTGAGCGTGGCCGAATCCGTCTCGGGGCGCAGCGGGGATCTGCCGCCGGCGGACACCGCTGCACAGGATTTCATCGTTCACCGCGAGGGCACGCTGAGCGTCGAGGGCCCCGGCGGCCGCGAATGGCAGGTGGCGATGATCCCCGATGCCGCCCCCACTGCCGAGGTGACGGGCGAGGGCCATGCCAGTGTGGACGGCCAGATCACGATTCCCTTCCATGCGGCAGATGACTACGGGGTCGAGACCGGCGAGGCGGTGATCCGCCTCGACCTGGCCAAGGTCGACCGGCGCTATGGCCTGGCGATGGATCCCGAGCCGCGCGACGACCTGGTGGTGCCGCTGCCGATGCCGATCTCCGGCAGCCGCAAGGATTTCGAAGAGGCGCTGATCGAGAATTTCTCCGAGCATCCCTGGGCCAACATGCCGGTGACGGTGACGCTCAAGGTGCAGGACATGCAGGGGCAGGAGGGCACCTCCGCCCCCTTCGAGATGGACCTGGACGCCCGGCGTTTCTTCGATCCGCTGGCCGCGGGCTTCATCGAGATGCGCCGCGACCTGCTGTGGAACCGGGCCAATGCGCCGCGGGTGGCGCAGGTGCTCCGGGCGATCAGCTGGGAGCCGGAGGGGCTGTTCCGTGACGAGGCGCTGATGGACCAGACCCGCGACGTGATCGGCCGGATCGAGGGCGCCGATGGCGCGCTGACCGACGAGGAGGTCGATGCGATCTCCAAGGCGCTCTGGGACATGGCGACGGGGCTGGAAGACGGCGATCTCGACGATGCGCGGGAGCGGATGCAGCGGGCGCAGGAGCGCCTGAACGAGGCGATGCGCAACGGGGCCTCCGACGAGGAGATCGCCCAGCTGATGCAGGAGCTGCGCGACGCCACGCAGGATTACATGCGCCAGCTGTCCCAGCAGGCGGCGCGCGAATCCGAACAGAACCCGGACCAGCCGCCGATGGACATGGAAAATGCCCTGCAGATGAACCAGGGCGACCTGCAGCGGATGATGGACCGCATCCAGGAGCTGATGGAGCAGGGCCGCATGGCGGAGGCGCAGGAGGCGCTGGAAGAGCTGCAGCGGCTGATGGAGAACATGCAGGTGACCCAGGGCCAGCAGGGCGGCCAGGGCCAGCAGAGCGAGGGCCAGGAGGCCATGGACGGGCTGGCCGAGACGCTGCGCGACCAGCAGGGCCTGTCGGACGAGGCCTTTCGCGAGCTGCAGGACCAGTTCAACCAGGGCGGCCAGCAGGGCCAGCAGCAACAGGGCCAGCAGGGCGACCAGATGGGGCAGGGCCAATCGCAGGGCCAATCGCAGGGTCAGCCGCAGGGCCAGCAACCCGGCCAGCAATCGGGCAACATGCCGGGCCAGCAGGGGGATCCGGGCGGCTCCGGCAGCCCTGACGCCGGCACCCTGGCCCAGCGTCAGCAACAGCTGCGCCAGGAGCTGAACCGCCAGAGCGGCAACCTGCCGGGGCAGGGCACCGAGGCCGGGCGCGCCGCCCGCGAGGCGCTGGAGGATGCCGACCGCGCCATGGGCAATGCCGAGCAGGCGCTGCGCGACGGCGACCTGCCCGAGGCGATCGACCAACAGAGCCAGGCGATGGATTCGCTGCGCGAGGGCATGCGCCAGATGGGCGAGGCGATGTCGGAACAGGAACGCCAGTTCGCCGGCCAGCAGGGCGAGAGCCAGGGCGAGAACCCGGGCCAGCAGAACGATCCGCTGGGCCGCAACTCCGGCACCAACGAGGATCCGGGCACGACCCAGGAAATGCTGCAGGGCGAGGATGTCTATCGCGAGGCGCAGAACCTGCTCGACGAGATCCGCCGCCGCTCGGGCGACAATGAGCGCTCGCAGCAGGAGCTGGACTATCTCAACCGGTTGCTCGAGCGCTTCTGACTGACGCGCAGGGGGCGGCAGCGTGCCGATACTGGGCCGATACCGGGCCGGGCCGAGGCGGTACCGGGCCGAGGCGCGGTGCGCGAGGCGGCACACTGATACGAGGAAAAACCGCGCGGGGCTGCAGGCCCGGCGCGGTTTTTCGTTACGGGACGCAGGGTTTAGCAGGCGGGTCCTGGATTGACGGCAAGGGCAGGGGGTGGAGAGGGCCACAGGCGCCCCGGGGTGTCATTCCTGCGTGATTTGCCGTTTCGGTGCGGGAGAGGAAGGGCGTGGGGGGAGGGCTGACGGATTGGCGGGCTGCAAGCGACCTGCGGTTTGTCAATGCGGCAGGGGGGCGAAGGAGGGGGCGAGGCCCCGAGCGGGGGCAGGAGCGGTGCGCGGCAGGTTCGCGCGGCAACCGGGATCTACTTGCGCAGCGTGGCGGGACGCGGCCCCACATGAGCCCGTGGGCGCGATCGGCCCGTGGGCGTGCACGCGGGCAGCGGGCCGGGCGCCCGGGCCGGTAACGGCGGGACTTGCGGAAATGCCGGGGGCGCGAATGGGCCAGCGCTGGGGCCAAGGGCCGGCCGGTGTCCCAGCGCCGGCCCCGGGGGCCTACCAGGTGGTCTCGACCCGGGCCAGGACCTCGGAGAGCCAGTCGCGGGCGGCGTCGACCTGGCCGGCATAACCCTCCATCAGCGGCGCGGTGGCGGGCACCGCCGAGCTGATCGACGCGGCGCCGTAATAGAGCAGGACAGCCAGCAACGCGACGACAAGGGGAATCAGGACGCCGATCCAGAAGGCCTTGCGCAGGCTGGCGGGGGTCTCCTCCTCCGGTGCCGAGACGCGCTGGCCGGCGGGCGCGGTGGCCAGCGCGGTGTTGATGTCCTCGATGTCGGGCAACAGGTCGCGCCGCGATGGGGAAACCGGCCTTTCCGGTGGTTTCGCGCCTCCGGCGCCGGCAGGGGGCGCGGCGGGGGTGCCAGCGAGGGCTGCGGCCTCGGCCGGATCAGCCTGAAGCCCGGCCATCGGGGAGCGGGCGGGCTCTGCGCGCGGCGCTGCCCGGTCCTCGGGGGACAGGACGGCGGGGCCCGCCGCGGGCGCGGGGGGCTGCAGGCTCAGCTCGGTCTGGGTTTCCAGCGGCGCGCTGTCGCGGGCGCGGGTCGAGAAGGCGGCCTCTTCGCGCAGCACGTCGAGCACGGCCGGGTCGATCTGACGGCGCGGGCGCCCCGGCGGCGGCGCCATGGGCAGGTCATCGTCGGTGTCGTCGATATCGGTGGCGGCGGGCTCGGCGGCGATGGGCCCTGACGTCGGCGCGCCGACGTCGGACGGCGTGACGAAATCCGTCCCGGGGGAACCGACGGGCGGGGCCTCGGGGCCGGAGGGCAGGGGCGGTTCGGTGGCGGCTTCGGGGGGCACCGGGCGGAAGGGGCCGGCCGTGTGACCGCGCGACTGGAACCAGGTGGACCCGCAGTTGGAGCATTCGACATCGCGGCCGTGTTCGGGCACTGCCTCGTCTGGAACCTCGTACTGGGCCCCGCATTTCGGGCAGGTCAGCCTCATTCTTCCCCCGCGTCCCCTGGCATCTTGCCGCGTCCTGTCGGCGCCGCACGGGCGCCTTGCCTTGCCTGCGGCGCCCGGAATTGCACCCCCGGCGCCGGCTCTCTGCCCCCGCCGCAGGCAGCCGCTGGCCACCGCGCGAAAGACAGGTCCTGGCGGTCAACATAGGTGCTAAGCCCGCGGCGGAAAAGTGCTATCTGCGGAGGACCGCCGACGGGAAGAGGCCGATTGAAAGAGCCGGGCCGCTGATGCAAAAGGAGGCGTAATGTACGAGGGATCCCTGTGATCGAGCTGGAAAACCTGGCCTATTCCTATGGCGGCGGCGAACTCTTGCGCGGAATCTCCCTGAAGCTTGTGCCGGGGTCGTTCCACTTCCTGACCGGGCCATCGGGGGCGGGCAAGACAACCTTCATGAAACTCTGCTATGGCGCGCTGACCCCCACGGCGGGGCGGGCGCGGCTGTTCGGGCAGGACCTGTCGGAGATGAGCCGCGACGAGGTGGCGCTGCTGCGCCGCAAGGTGGGCGTGGTGCACCAGGACGTGCGGTTCCTGGACCATCTCTCGGTGGCCGAGAACATCGCGCTGCCGCTGATCGTGGCGGGGCTGGACCCCGGCGCGGAGGTGGAGAACCTGACCGACCTGATCAGCTGGTGTGGCCTGGGCAAACGGGTCGATGCCCTGCCGCCGGAACTGTCGGGGGGCGAACGGCAGCGCGCGGCACTGGCCCGCGCGGTGATCATGAGCCCGGACGTGATCCTGGCGGACGAGCCCACGGGCAATGTCGACTGGGAGATGTCGCAGCGGCTGATGGCGCTGCTGATCGAGCTGAACCGCATGGGCAAGACGGTGGTGATCGCGACACACGACCTGGGCCTGATCCGGGCCACCAAGAGCAAGGTCCAGGCCCGTGTGCTGCGGATCTCGAACCGGCGGCTGCAACTGGCGGGGGCGGAACTGTGAGACAGGTGCTGTTGAACATCACCGGGCTGATGCGGGGCGACGGCGCAAGCGACCGCGTGGTGCCGCCCACCGGGTTCACCGCGCGTCTGACGCTGTTCTCGGCGGCGGCGATGACCTTCCTTGCGGTCTTCGCGCTGGCGCTCTCGCTGGCGGCGGGGCGGCTGGCTGACCGCTGGAGCGACGACCTGGCACGCAGCGCGACGCTGCGTATCAGCGCCCCGGCCGAAGACCTGCCGGCGCTGACCGAAACGGCGCTGAAGGTGCTGAACACCACCCCCGGAATCGCCGAGGCCCATGCCCTGAGCCAGGAGGAGGAGGCCGCGCTGCTGGCGCCCTGGTTCGGCGAGGGCGTGGCGCTCGACGATCTGCCGGTGCCGCAGCTGATCGCCATCACCGAGGACGGCAAGGGATACGACGGCGATGCCCTGCGGCTGCGGCTGGAGGGCGAGGTGCCGGGCGCGCTGCTGGACGATCACGGGCGCTGGCGCCGGCCGCTGTTGCAGGCGGCAAAGCGGATGCGCGCCATGGGCTGGCTTTCGCTGCTGCTGATCACCGGGGTGACCGGGGCGATCGTGTCGCTGGCGGCGCATTCGGCGCTGGCGGCCAATGCGCAGGTCATCGAGGTGCTGCGGCTGGTGGGCGCGACGGACGAGTTCATCGCCCGCGCCTTCGTGCGGCGCTACACGCTGCGGGCCTTCTGGGGGGCCGCGATCGGCATGGTCGCGGGGCTGGTGGCGATCTGGCTGCTGCCCGAGGCCCAGCCGGAGGGCGGCTTCCTGACCGGCCTCGGTTTTCAGGGCTGGGGATGGATCTGGCCCTTTTTCCTGCCGCTGGTCGCGGCTATCGTCGCCTTCTGGGCCACAAGGTCCGCCGCAAGACGAATCCTCGAAGAACTGAGCTGAGCCGCGATGAAAGCCCTGCAGTACATCCTGTCCCTGATCTTTGTCCTGCAGATGTACCTGGTGATGGGCATCATGGGCATCTGTTTCCTGCCCTGGGCGCTGGTCAGCCGGAATGGGGCCTACGTGGGCGCGCGGCTCTATTGCCACTGGATCCGCTTCAGCCTGCGACTGCTCTGCGGGCTGAAGACCGAGGTGCGCGGCGAGGTGCCCACCGAAGAGGTGCTGATCGCGTCCAAGCACCAGTCGTTCCTCGACATCATCCTGATCGTCAGCGTGGTGCCGCACCCGAAGTTCATCATGAAGGACATCCTGAAATGGGCGCCGGTGCTGGGCTGGTACGCGCTGCGGATCGGTTGCGTGCCGGTCAAGCGGGGCCGCCGGGCCGATGCGATCAGGCAGATGATGCGCGACGTGACCTCGGGCGACTCGCCGCCGGGACAGCTGATCATCTTTCCGCAGGGCACCCGCGTGGCACCGGGGGCCGACATGCCCTACAAGGCGGGCGTGGTGGCGATCTATGAACAGACCGGCCAGAGCTGCGTGCCGGCGGCGACCAACGTGGGGCTGTTCTGGCCGCGCCGGGGCTTGATGCGCAAGCGCGGCACGGCGGTGGTGGAATTTCTGCCGGCGATGGCTCCGGGCCTGCCGCGCGAGCAGTTCCGCAGGGAGCTGCGCCACAGCATCGAGAGCCGCTCGCAGGCGCTGATGATCGAGGGAGGCTTGGCCGCCGATGAACTACCTGCAATCGATTGAGGCGCTCGAGGCGCTCTATGGCACGCCGGGGGCGGCCGCGCTGCGCAAGGTCGCGGTGAAGATGACGCCCGAGTACCGGCGCTGGATCATGGCGAGCCGCTTCTGCGTGATCTCGACCGTGGGGCCGGAGGGCGCCGACGGCTCGCCGCGCGGCGATGACGGCCCGGTGGTGATGGAGCTCGACGAGGGCACGCTGGCGCTGCCCGACTGGCGCGGCAACAACCGCCTCGATACCCTGCGCAACATCGTGCGCGACCCGCGCGTGGCGCTGATGTTCATGGTGCCGGGCAGCAACAACGCGGTGCGGGTGAACGGCGAGGGCCGGATCACCGACGACGCGGAATTGCGCGCGCGGTTCGAGAAGGACGGCAAACAACCGGCGACGGTGATCGTCATCAAGATCCACGAGATCTACAGCCAATGCGCCCGGGCGCTGATCCGGTCGCGCCTCTGGACCAGCGGCGACGAGAGCGAGGGCCTGCCCACGGTGGGCGAGATCCTGTCCTCGATGACCGAGGGCGAGGTTGGCGGGCAGGACTACGACGACAGCTGGGCCGCCCGCGCCGCCCGCACCATGTGGTGAAAACCCGCCGATCACGGGCGCGCTCACGCGCTCGTGGCGACGGCGTGAGGCCTCTCGCACGTATCATCTGGCAGGACCGCCGAAGTTTGGGCCCCGAGGAGAGGGCCAGAGAGGTTTTGCCATGGCCGTTGCACCAGATCGACGTCAGCTGCTGAAGATCCTTGCCGCATCCCCCATCGCGGTGCTGGGGGTGGGGGCCTTTACCTCGACCGCCCGGGCCGAGGCGCATTCGGCCGGGCTGATCAGCGCCAATGTCTGCATGCTGCAGAAACAGCTGACCGAGGGCCCCTATTCCCTAGATCCCGCGCTGGAGCGCCGCGACATCGCCGAGGACCGCGCCGGCGTGCCGATCCGCCTGAACCTGCAGGTGGTGGATGCCGATTGCCGGCCCGTCGAGGGCGCGCGGGTGGATGTCTGGCATTGCGACGCCGAGGGGAATTACTCGGGCTTTCACCGGCAGGGATCGGACGGCACGCTGGACACCAGCGGCGAGACATTCCTGCGCGGCAGCCAGAGGAGCGGGCGCGACGGGGTGGCGCGGTTTCGCTCGATCTATCCCGGCTGGTACCGTGGGCGCACGCCCCATATCCATTACAAGGTCTGGCTGGATGACAGCCACGTGCTGACCAGCCAGATCTTCTTTCCCGATGCGCTGACGGCGGTGCTGTTCCGCAACGAGGCGCCCTATGCGAAACGGGCGGCCGCGCGCGACACGCTGAACGGTGCCGACAGGATCGCCCGGGCCGCGGGCGAGGGGGCCTTTGCCCAGGTGCGCGAATATCCGGGGTACTACGAGGTGTCGCTGGTGGCCGGGGTGGCGGCCTGAGCGCCCTCAGGCGAGGATGTCGAGATTCAGCCGGGCGGCGACGAAAGCGTAGAAGCTGAGCCCTTCGCCCTCGGCCATGTAGGCGGCGTTGAGCGCGGCCTTGTCGCGGAACACCTGTGCCACGCGCGGGCGCAGCGCGGCGGGAATGTCGCCTGCGCCCTGTTCGATCTCCGAAAGATGCGCGGCATAGGCACGGTCGACCCGGGTGGCGAAATCCGCCGCCGCGGTTGTCGAGGCGGGGCGCAGGTGAACGCGGTAGGTGGCCGGGCCCAGGGGGGCGCGACCGCCGAGACGGCCGAGCAGCTCGGCCGCATGGCGCACGTCCTGGCTGAGGTGATCGGTATAGGGGCGGGCCTGCGCGCGGGTGACCACGGGGTGGAAGCTGGCGCCGGTGCGGCCCAGGTCGGCCAGGGTCAGGTGATCCGTCGCCGGCGGCAGGCGCAGGATCTCGCGGCTGTCCTGCAGGATGGCAGAGGCGGCGAAGGCCGCGCCGTGGTGCCGGGCCAGGGGCAGCAGCGCGGCCAGATAGCCGGGCGCCCAGGTGTCATCGGCATCGAGAAACGCCAGGAAGGTGCCGCGGGCGGCCTGCATGGCGCGGTTGCGGGCGGCACCGGCACCGCTGGCCACAGGACCGGGCGCGGTAAAGCGCAGCATCGGGTCGGCGGGCAGGGCGGCGGTGTAATCCTGGCCGTCATCGGAGGCGATCACCACCTCGACCTGATCGGCCGGCAGCCCGCAGGCGCGGATCGAAGCGAGCGCCCGGGGCAGCGTTTCACGCGCGCGGAATGCGGGGATCACGACGGAGACGAGAGGGGAGGAGGCCATGGGCGTGCTCGCGGTCAGCTTCGGGAACCGCCCTGCGGTTCTCCGCGGGGCCTGAGGGGAACCTAGGGCAGGCGGGTCCGGGGGAAACCCCCGAATGTGCGCTTTTTGATACATGCCCGTGGTGTCTTTGCAGGCCGTGGCAGGCCTTGGCATGCCGTGGCAAGGCAAAGGGCCCGCCGCGATACGCGACGGGCCCTTCGAAAGGACCGGATCAGGGCTTTGGACCCCGGGGGCCGGGCAGGATCACATGTGGATCGCGCCGTCGCCGCAGGCCAGCGCCGCCTCGCGCACGGCCTCGGAGAAGGTCGGGTGCGCATGGCAGGTGAGCGCCAGGTCCTCGGCAGAGCCGCCGTATTCCATGGTGACGCAGATCTCGTGGATCAGGTCGCCGGCGGAGGGGCCGATGATCGAGGCACCCAGGATGCGGTCGGTTTCCTTGTCGGCCAGGATCTTGACGAAGCCTTCGGTCTGCATCACGGCCTTGGCACGGGCGTTGCCCATCCAGGAGAACTTGCCGACCTTGTAGGCACGGCCCTCGTCCTTGAGCTGCTCCTCGGTCTTGCCGACGGAGGCAACCTCGGGGGTGGTGTAGATCACGCCGGGGATCACGTCGTAGTTCACGTGACCGGCCTTGCCGGCGATGACCTCGGCACAGGCCATGCCCTCGTCCTCGGCCTTGTGGGCCAGCATCGGGCCGGCGACGATGTCGCCGATGGCATAGATGCCCTTGACGTTGGTGGCCCAGTGGGCGTCGGTCTTGATCACGCCGCGGTCGGTCATCTCGACGCCGAGATCCGCGAGGCCGATGCCGTCGGTGAACGCGCGGCGGCCAGTGGCCACCAGAACCACGTCGGCGTCAAGCACATGCTCGCTGTCGTCCTTGCGGAGCTTGTAGGTGAGCTTGGCCTTGGTCTTGAGCTGTTCGACGCCCTGGACGGCGGCGCCCATGATGAAGTCCATGCCCTGCTTCTTGAGGATCTTCTGCAGGTTCTTCTGCACTTCGCCGTCCATGCCGGGGGTGATGTTGTCGAGGAATTCGACCACGGTCACCTCGGCGCCGAGACGGGCATAGACCGAGCCCATTTCGAGGCCGATCACGCCGGCGCCGACCACGATCATCTTTTTCGGGACCTTCGGCAGGTCGAGCGCGCCGGTGCTGTCGACGACGATGCCGGCCGCGTTGTCGATCTCGATGCCGGGCAGGGCGGAGGGAACGGAGCCGGAGGCCACGATGATGTTCCTGGCTTCGTGCACCTCGTCACCGACCTTGACCTTGCCGGCCTCGGGGATCGAGCCCCAGCCCTTGAGCCAGTCGATCTTGTTCTTCTTGAACAGGAACTCGATGCCCTTGGTGTTGCTGTCGACGACCTCCTGCTTGAAGGCCTTCATGGTGTCCCAGTCGACGGAGGGCGATTTGCCCTTGAGGCCCATGTGGGCAAAGTTGTGCTCGGCCTCGTGCAGCTGGTGCGTGGCATGCAGCAGCGCCTTGGAGGGGATGCAGCCGACGTTCAGGCAGGTGCCGCCGAGGGTCTCGCGCCCTTCGACACAGGCGGTTTTCAGACCGAGCTGGGCACAGCGGATGGCGGCGACATAGCCGCCCGGGCCGGCGCCGATGACGATCACATCATATTGGGCCATTTGGGTCTCCTTCGTTGTCCGGCACAATGGGCCGGTGGGCATGTGGTTGGCGGATCGGGGAGGGGGCTCTGCCCCCGCCCTGCGGGCTCCCCCGGGATATTTCGAACAGGGAAACGATCAGAAGAGCGCGGCGATCAGCATGAGGGTTGTGGCGGCCAGGCCCACGGCCCAGATCAGCGAGCGCCAGGGGACCCATCCGAACGCATAGGCGGGGATGTAGAGGACCCGGGCGGCCAGGTAGATCCAGGCGCAGGTGGCGGTGAGCGGGGTGGAGCCATGGCCGAGCGTTACGGTGAGCACGGCGATGGTGAAGAGGATCAGCCCTTCGAAATGGTTGGTCATGGCGCGGTGGAGCCGGCCGGTGCGGCGGCTCATCATCGCCATCGGATCGGCGCCGCCCATGTCCTGGGGATCGCGGGGCGAAAGCGTCTTGTCCGTGCCGAGCTCGAGGTTCGCGGGCACGGCCATCAGGATGATCTGGATCACCTGGAGGAGGCCTGCGAGGGCGAGGGCTGTGAGTTCGGGGGACATCTCAGAGGAAGGCCGCGACATACATGGCGCAGGTGGCGAGCGCGCCGATCATGTAGAGAACCGAGCGCCAGGGCACCCAGCCGAAGGCATAGGCGGGGATGTAGAGCGCCCGGGCGATCACGTAGAGGAAGGCGGCCGCGGCGGTGAACCAGCTGCTCTCTCCGGCCATGGTGACGACGACGACGGCGCCGATGAAGAAGGGGAAATTCTCGGTATGGTTTGCCAGCGCGCGGCGCAGCCTGCCGGTGCGGACGGAGAGCGCGAGATCCTCGTCGCGGGGACCGACGTTGCCCTCTTCGCCGACATCGCGCGTCAGGCTGATCTGCGACCAGCCGACAAGGACGACATGTTCGAGGGCCACGAGGGCGAGGGCGATCAGTTCTGGGGTCATCATCGGGCGGGAACCTCGCTGACCTTTCGGGGGGCATGGCGGGCGATGGCCATGTGCAGCAGCAGCGCCGCGGCAAGGCCCGACCACCAGAGCGCCGGGGCGTTACCGCGGCTGAGTGCCAGCAGGGCGCCGCCCAGCGGCAGGAAGACGACAAGACCGGTCACGAGGCCCGGGTTGCGCCGGCCCATGGCGATGGCCTGTATGCCGTGCAGCAGCCCGTTCACGACCAGCAGCCAGCCGGCCCAGGCGCTCCAGCCGGGGGAGAGGTACTGTCCGGCGAGGAAGATCAGCGCCAGGGGCAGCCATACACCGAGGATGTTGATCGTGAAGACGTCCATCACCGTGAGACCGTGTCGTTCGGGGCCGAGAACCTGGTTCATGAAGAGGCGGAACCGGTCGGCGTCATGCTCTTCGAGCTGGTGGATCATGTAGGCGGGCAGGGCAAGCCATGTGAGCCGCCCCACCCCATCTGTATCGAGAACCGGCATCGCGCAAAGCAGGATCGGGGCGGCAAGTGCACCGCCGTAGACCCAGTTTGACGCGAGCCGGTCCCGCAGCATGGATCAGAGATCCATCAGCAGGCGACGGGGATCTTCCAGCGCCTCTTTCACGCGGACGAGGAAGGTCACGGCGCCCTTGCCGTCGACGATGCGGTGATCGTAGGACAGAGCCAGGTACATCATCGGGCGGATCTTGATCTCGCCGTTGACGACCATCGGACGGTCCTGGATCTTGTGCATGCCGAGGATGCCCGACTGCGGGGGGTTCAGGATCGGCGAGGACATCAGCGAGCCGTAAACACCACCGTTGGAGATGGTGAAGGTGCCACCCTGCATCTCGGCCATCGAGAGCTTGCCGTCACGGGCGCGCTTGCCCTTCTCGGAGATCGCCTTCTCGATTTCGGCAAAGGACATGCTGTCGACGTCGCGGATCACCGGAACGACGAGGCCCTGAGGCGTGCCGGCGGCGATGCCCATGTGCACGAAGTTCTTGTAGACCACGTCGGTGCCGTCGATCTCGGCGTTGACCTCGGGGACTTCCTTAAGGGCGTGCACGCAGGCCTTGGTGAAGAAGGACATGAAGCCGAGGCGGGTGCCGTGCTTCTTCTCGAAGAGGTCCTTGTACTCCTTGCGCAGGGCCATGACCTCGGTCATGTCGACCTCGTTGTAGGTCGTCAGCATGGCGGCGGTGTTCTGCGCGTCCTTCAGGCGGCGGGCGATGGTCTGACGCAGGCGCGTCATCTTCACGCGCTCCTCGCGCGATGCATCCTCGGCAGCGACGGGGGCACGCGGAGCCGATGCCGGGGCCGCGGGGGCCGATTTGGCGGCGGCGAGCGCCTTGGCCACGTCGTCCTTCATGATGCGGCCGTCCTTGCCGGAGCCGGTGACCTGGTCGGCCGAGAGGCCGGCCTCTGCCATGGCCTTCTTGGCGGAAGGCGCATCCTCGACGTCCTTGCCACCGGAGGAGGTGGCAGGGGCGGCAGCGGGGGCACTGGCCGCCGGCGCGGAGGCCGCGGCACCACCGGCGCCGGTGGTCATCTCGGCCAGCTGTCCGCCGGCCTCGACGGTTTCGCCTTCCTTGGCGAGGATCTTGGTCAGGGTGCCGGCGGCAGGCGCGGGAACCTCGACGGAGACCTTGTCGGTTTCCAGCTCGCAGAGCATCTCGTCTGCCTCGAAGCTCTCGCCTTCCTTCTTGAACCAGGTGGCGACGGTGGCCTCGGTCACGGATTCACCCAGGGTGGGTACCATGACGGGCTTGGTTTCGCCGCCCGAGGCCGCGGCCGGCGCGGGGGCCGCCTCGGCAGATGCCTTGGGCTTGGTGTCCTCGGGGCCGGCGCTGCCGGCCTCGGAGATGTAGCCCAGCAGGGCGTCGACGCCGACGGTCTCGCCCTCGGCGGCCACGATGTCGGAGAGGGTGCCGGCGGCAGGCGCGGGCACTTCGACGGTCACCTTGTCGGTTTCCAGCTCGCACAGCATTTCGTCGACGGCTACGGTATCACCGGGTTTCTTGAACCAGGTGGCGACGGTGGCTTCGGTGACGCTTTCCCCCAGGGTGGGGACACGGATCTCGGTGCTCATGGGTCCTTAGTTTCCTTCGATGGTCAGCGCCTCGTCGACGAGGGCTTCTTGCTGTGCTTTGTGCTGCGACGCCAGACCGGTTGCCGGCGACGCGGATGCGATACGGCCCACGTAACGGGGACGTTGGTACTTGGCCCCGATGCGGCCCAGCACCCATTCGATATTCGGCTCGACAAAGGTCCAAGCGCCCTGGTTCTTGGGCTCTTCCTGACACCAGATCACCTCGGCGCCCTTGAAGCGCTCCAACTCCTTGACCAGCGTCATGGCCGGGAAGGGATAGAACTGTTCGAGGCGCATCAGGTAGATGTCGTCGATGCCGCGGGCGTCGCGCTCTTCCAGCAGGTCGTAGTAGACCTTGCCCGAGCACATGACGACGCGCTTGATCTTGTCGTCCGCCACCAGAGTGGTGTCGGAATTGCCGTGCTGCGCATCGTCCCACAGGACGCGGTGGAAGCTGGACCCGGTGGTGAAATCCTCGGTGCGGCTGATCGCCATCTTGTGGCGCAGCAGCGATTTCGGGGTCATCAGCACCAGCGGCTTGCGGAAGGAGCGGTGCAGCTGGCGACGCAGGATGTGGAAGTAGTTGGCCGGCGTCGAGCAGTTGGCCACGATCCAGTTGTCCTGACCGCAGAGCTGCAGGAAGCGCTCGAGACGGGCGGAGGAGTGCTCCGGACCCTGGCCCTCGAAGCCATGCGGCAGCAGCATCACAAGGCCCGACATCCGCAGCCATTTCGATTCACCCGAGGAGATGAACTGGTCGAACATGACCTGGGCACCGTTGGCGAAATCGCCGAACTGCGCTTCCCAGGCGACCAGGGCATTCGGCTCGGCCAGCGAGTAGCCGTATTCGAAGCCCAGAACCGCGTATTCGGAGAGCATCGAGTCGATGACCTCGTAGCGGGCCTGACCGTCGCGGATGTTGTTGAGCGGATAGTAGCGCTCTTCGGTTTCCTGGTTGATGATTGCCGAGTGCCGCTGGGAGAAGGTGCCGCGGGTGCTGTCCTGGCCGGACAGCCGGACCGGGTAGCCCTCGGTCAGCAGCGAGCCGAAGGCCAGCGCCTCGCCGGTGGCCCAGTCAAAGCCCTCGCCGGTTTCGAACATCTTGGACTTGGCATCCAGCAGGCGCTGCACGGTGCGGTGCATCGGGAAGCCGTCGGGCGCGGTGCAGAGCGCCTTGCCCACTTCTTCCATGGTCTCGGGGCTGATCGCCGTCTCGCCGCGCTGGTAGTCTTCCTTCTCGCGTTCGAGACCGGACCACTTGCCGTCGAGCCAGTCGGCCTTGTTGGGCTTGTATTCCTTGCCGGCCTCGAACTCCTCGTTCAGGTGGGCCTGGAACGCGGCCTTCATGTCCTCGATCTCGCCCTCGGGGATCAGGCCATCCTTGACCAGGCGATCCGTGTACAGGCTCAGGGTCGTCTTGTGACCCTTGATGGTCTTGTACATGATCGGGTTGGTGAACATCGGCTCGTCGCCTTCGTTGTGACCGAAGCGGCGATAGCAGAAGATGTCGATGACCACGTCCTTGTGGAACTTCTGGCGGAACTCGGTGGCCACCTTGGCGGCGTGCACCACGGCCTCGGGGTCATCCCCGTTGACGTGGAAGATCGGCGCCTCGACCATCAGGGCGATGTCGGTGGGGTAGGGCGAGCTGCGCGAGAAGTGCGGCGCGGTGGTGAAGCCGATCTGGTTGTTCACGACGATGTGGATCGTGCCGCCGGTGCGGTGACCGACGAGGCCCGACAGGCCGAAGCATTCCGCAACCACGCCCTGGCCGGCAAAGGCCGCGTCGCCGTGCAGCAGGATCGGGATGGTCGAGGTGCGATCGGCATCGTTGTTCTGGAACTGCTTGGCGCGGGCCTTGCCCAGGACCACCGGGTTCACCGCCTCGAGGTGCGAGGGGTTGGCGGTCAGCGACAGGTGCACGGTGTTGCCGTCGAACTCGCGGTCCGAGGAGGCACCGAGGTGGTACTTCACGTCACCGGAGCCGTCGACGTCGTCGGGCTTGAACGAGCCGCCCTGGAATTCGTTGAAAATCGCGCGGTAGGGCTTGGACATCACGTTGGCCAGCACCGACAGGCGGCCGCGGTGGGGCATGCCGATGACGACTTCCTTGGCGCCCAGGTTGCCGCCCCGCTTGATGATCTGTTCCATCGCGGGGATCAGGGCCTCGCCACCGTCAAGACCGAAGCGCTTTGTGCCCATGTACTTGACGTGCAGGAACTTCTCGAAGCCCTCGGCCTCGACCAGCTTGTTCAGGATGGCGCGACGGCCCTCGCGGGTAAAGGTGATCTCCTTGCCGAAGCCCTCGATCCGCTCCTTCAGCCAGGCCGATTGCTCGGGGTCGGAGATGTGCATGTACTGCAGCGCGAAGGTGCCGCAGTAGGTGCGCTTCACGATGTCCACGATCTGGCGCATCGAGGCGATCTGCAGGCCCAGGACGTTGTCGATGAAGATCGGGCGGTCCATGTCGGCGTCGTTGAAGCCGTAGGTCTTGGGATCAAGCTCGGGGTGGGCGCTCTCGTCGCGCATGCCCAGCGGATCGAGGTCTGCGGCCAGGTGGCCGCGGATCCGGTAGGCGCGGATCAGCATCAGCGCGCGGACGGAATCGAGCACGGCCCGTTTCACGGCGTCATCGGAAACCTCGACGCCCTTCTCGGCCGCCTTTTCCTTGATCTTCTTGCCGGCGCCCTTGGCCTCGGCCGGGGGCGTGGCGGGCCACATGCCGTCCAGGGCATGGGTCAGCTCGTCGTCGGGCGTCGGCGGCCAGTCGCGGCGCGCCCAGGAGGGGCCGGCGGCCTCCTTCTTGGCGTCCATCTCGTCGTCGCCCAGCTGGGCGAAGAAATTCTGCCATGCCTCGTCGACGGCATTGGGGTCGTTGGCCCATTGCGCGTAGAGCTGCTCGAGGTAGGCGGCGTTGTGCCCCTGCATGAAGCTGGAGGCATGGAAGAGGTCGTTCGGGCTTTGATCTGTCATTTTTTACTCACCTCAGGGCGGTGCGATGGCTGACGTTGAGAGGGGTGGCGACGGTCATGGCGGCAGGGCCGGGCGGGCCGCTGTCGGCCGCACGGGCCCCCGGTGGCGGGTGACACCGCAGGTCGACGGCCCGCCGGGAGCGGCGGGGATATGCGGGCGGGCGGCTCATGCGGCGACGTCCCCCGAAGGGGGCGGCGGCGGAGCCGAGGGGCCCTGCGGGGCAGGGCCATAGTCGTTGGAGCCTGGCTGGCTGGGCCGGGTCAGCCACCAGATCATCAGCAGCGGCGAGAGGATCATCAGCAGCACGCCCAGGGCGAAGCCCATGATGGTCAGCCCGCTGAGCGGCGGCAGCGCCGCGCCGGTGTGGCCGGTGGCAAAGAGCATCGAGGTCATCACGCCGCTGATCAGGGCCAGGATGACCAGCGCGGCCATGACGAGCATCGGGAACAGCATGTAGAGCCCCGAGCGGCCGGTGTCATGCATGCGGCGCCAGCCCACGGCCAGGGCCGGGATGAAGGTGAACAGCGAGAACAGGCCCGAGAGCGGCCCGTCGGAGCCCGCGGCCATGTGGCCCGGGCCGGTCACGAAAAAGCCGCGGAACAGCATCCCGTCGAGGAAGCCGGCCACCAGGCTGCCGAGCACGATGAAGAGGATGAACCACCAGTATTCCGGGCGCGTGGCGCGGCCGGAAAAGGTGAAATACTGCGAGAAGCAGGTCCGGATCGACTGGGCAAAGCTCATGCGGCGGCCTCCTCTTTGCGAGGGGGGGCTGTCCGGGACAATGCGGCCGCGGCGGGCCCTGCAATGTAACACTCTGCACTCATGTCGAGTACTTTCAGGACATTCGCCCGTGCCGAGGTTGGCCGGGCGAGGGAAAACGGGTGGGCCGTTCGGGCCCCAGTGCGGGCCGTTCGGGCCCAGGTGATGGAGGGAGCCGGCCCGCGCGGGGCCGGCTCCGGGCTCATCAGCCCTTGATCGCCTTGAGCACGGCTTCGCCCAGGCCCGCGGGGCTGTCCGCCACCACGATGCCGGCCGACTTCATGGCCTCGATCTTGTCTTCTGCGCCGCCCTTGCCGCCGGCGACGATGGCGCCTGCGTGGCCCATGCGACGGCCCGGAGGGGCAGTACGGCCGGCGATGAAGCCTGCGGTCGGCTTCCAGCGGCCCTTCTTCTTCTCGTCGGCCAGGAACTGCGCGGCTTCTTCCTCGGCCGAGCCACCGATCTCGCCGATCATGATGATCGACTGGGTCTCGGGGTCTGCAAGGAACATTTCCAGCACTTCCAGGTGTTCGGTGCCCTTGATCGGGTCACCGCCGATGCCGACGGCCGAGGACTGGCCCAGGCCGATGTCGGAGGTTTGCTTCACGGCTTCATAGGTAAGGGTACCGGAGCGCGAAACAACACCCACCGAGCCACGCTTGTGGATGTGGCCGGGCATGATGCCGATCTTGCAGGCGTCGGGGGTGATGACGCCGGGGCAGTTCGGGCCGATCAGGCGCGACTGGGAATTCTTCAGCGCGGCCTTCACCTTCATCATGTCGAGGACCGGGATGCCCTCGGTGATGCAGACGATCAGCTCGATCTCGGCGTCGATGGCCTCGAGGATGGAGTCAGCTGCGAAGGGCGGCGGCACGTAGATCACCGATGCATTCGCCTCGGTGCGTTCCTTGGCCTCGGCGACCGAGTTGAAGACCGGCAGGCCGAGGTGCTCGGTGCCGCCCTTGCCGGGGGTCACGCCGCCGACCATCTTGGTGCCGTAGGCGATCGCCTGTTCGGAGTGGAAGGTGCCCTGCGAGCCGGTGAAGCCCTGGCAGATGACCTTGGTGTTTTCGTCAACGAGAACTGCCATCTTCTTAGCCCTTCACTGCTTTAACGATTTTCTCGGCGCCGTCGGACAGGTTGTCTGCCGCGATGACGTTCAGGCCGGAGGAGGCGATGATCTCCTTGCCCTTCTCGACGTTGGTACCTTCGAGACGGACAACCAGCGGAACCTGCAGGCCGACTTCCTTGACCGCGGCGATCACGCCCTCGGCAATGACGTCGCAGCGCATGATGCCGCCGAAGATGTTCACCAGGATGCCCTTCACGTTCGGGTCCGAGGTGATGATCTTGAAGGCTTCGGTCACCTTCTCCTTGGTGGCGCCGCCACCGACGTCGAGGAAGTTGGCGGGCTCGGCACCGTAGAGCTTGATGATGTCCATCGTCGCCATGGCCAGGCCCGCGCCGTTCACCATGCAGCCGATCTCGCCGTCGAGCGCGATGTAGTTCAGGTCGTACTTCGACGCCGCCAGTTCCTTGGGGTCTTCCTCGGTCTCGTCGCGCAGCGCGGCGATATCGGCGTGGCGGTAGACCGCGTTGCCGTCAAAGCCCAGCTTGGCGTCGAGGACCTTGAGCGTGTTGCCGGGCATCACGATCAGCGGGTTGATCTCGAGCATCTCCATGTCCTTGTCGGTGAAGGCACGGTAGAGATCGCCGATCAGCTTGACGCATTGCTTCACGGCAGGGCCTTCCAGGCCGAGCGCGAAGGCAACCTTGCGGCCGTGGAACGGCGCATAGCCGGTGGCCGGGTCGATGGAGAAGGAGAGGATCTTCTCGGGGGTGGACGCTGCCACTTCCTCGATGTCCATGCCGCCCTCGGTGGAGCAGACGACCGAGATGGCCGAGGTCTGGCGATCCACCAGCAGGGCCAGGTACAGTTCGCGCTCGATGTCGGAACCGTCCTCGATGTAGATTCGGTTGACCTGCTTGCCGGCCGGACCGGTCTGGTGGGTCACCAGGGTCTTGCCCAGCATCTGTTTGGCCATCTGCTCGGCTTCTTCCACCGATTTGGCCAGGCGCACGCCGCCCTTTTCGCCGGCGCTTTCCTCCACGAAGTGGCCCTTGCCGCGGCCGCCTGCGTGGATCTGTGCCTTGACGACCCAGAGCGGTCCGTCAAGCTCACCTGCAGCGGTCTTGGCCTCCTCTGCCTTCAGAACCGCACGGCCGTCCGATACCGGGGCGCCGTATTCGCGAAGAATAGCCTTCGCCTGATATTCATGGATATTCATGAACTCCGTCCCTCGTTTGCTACGATTACCTTCGGTAGTGGCACAGTCTTACGGAGCTATGAACTCATTTTTTGGCGAGTCAGAGAATTTCCGCCAATTTTCTGCATTTTGTGATCACACGAGGAAATCGTGTGATCACAAAATTTGGCCGAGGCCCGCATATGCAGCAATTACAGGGCTTTTGCCCCCGACTCATACCAACTCGTGCCGTCGCCCGGAGAGATGCCGGGTTCCGGCAGGCGCAGCGCCGGCACCGGAGCGGGGCGCGGCGGTCCCCTCGGGCTGTCCGGCGAGGGCGCCGCGGGAGCCCGCCGCGTGACCAGGGGGAGAGAGCCGCAGGCCTGTCACGTGCCCGCCGCGGAAAGGAGGCCACGGGCAAAGGAAAAGGGGCGCCCGAAGGCGCCCCCATCCTGAATGCGTCGCGATGTGTGGCGATCAGGCCAGCGAGCTGTCGATACCCTTGCAGGCTTCGACGAGGCCTTTGACGGCGTCGACCGACTTGTCGAACATCGCCTGCTCGTCCTTGGTCATCTTGATGTCGACGACCTTCTCGATGCCGCCGGCACCGATGACGGTCGGCACGCCGACATACATGCCCTTCAGGCCGAGTGCGCCATCGACATAGGCGGCGCAGGGCAGGACGCGCTTCTGGTCCTTGAGGTAGGCTTCGGCCATTTCGATGGCCGAGGTGGCGGGCGCGTAGAAGGCCGAGCCGGTCTTCAGCAGGCCGACAATCTCGGCGCCGCCGTCACGGGTGCGCTGGATGATCGCGTCCAGTTTCTCCTGCGTGGTCCAGCCCATCTCGACCAGGTCGGGGAGCGGGATGCCGGCAACGGTGGAGTAGCGCGACAGCGGCACCATGGTGTCGCCGTGGCCGCCCAGAACGAAGGCGGTGACATCTTTCATCGAGACGTTGAACTCGTCTGCCAGGAAGTGGCGGAAGCGGGCGCTGTCGAGGACGCCGGCCATGCCGCAGACCTTCTCGTGCGGGAGGCCCGAGAACTCGCGCAGGGCCCAGACCATCGCGTCGAGCGGGTTGGTGATGCAGATGACAAAGGCATCCGGAGCGTTGTCGCGGATGCCTTCACCGACGGATTTCATGACCTTCAGGTTGATGCCCAGCAGGTCGTCGCGGCTCATGCCCGGCTTGCGCGGCACGCCGGCGGTCACGATGCAGACGTCAGCGCCCGCGATGTCCGCGTAGGACTGGGTGCCCTTCAGCTTGGCGTCGAACTTGGCAGACGGGCCGGATTCGGCGATGTCGAGGGCTTTGCCCTCCGGGGTGCCTTCGGCGATGTCGAAGAGGACGACGTCGCCCAGTTCTTTCAGGGCTGCGAGATGGGCGAGCGTGCCGCCAATCTGGCCCGCGCCGATCAGGGCAATCTTGGGTCTGGCCATTGGATTTGTCTCCGGTCCGGTTGAAAATCTCGCGCATGGCGTAGGTCTTTTGGGCGCGGGACGCAAGAGTGCAGAGCGTGAGCGCCTGTCCTGGCGGGGCGCGAAGCCCTTAAAAACTTCAACAACGACAGGGGTGTGGGCGATTTCTGGACGGGTGCAAAGCTGGGCCTGCGTTTGTATGCAGCGGAATACACTGGCTGTTAGCGCCCACATGGAAATGCCCCGAATCTGGCCTCGGGGCGGAGCGAAACGCCCCTCTTGGGGGAGAGAGTCGCGGCGGAAAACAATGGCCGGAGGCGGCGCCCCGGGCGGCATGGTCGCTCCGGCGCCATGCCGTGGGAGGGGGGCGGAGAGGAAAATCATGTAGTCCGGGGGCCGGCGTGGCGGCGGTCATGGGCGCTGTGGCCGCGATGCGGGGCTTGCGGCGTGGAGCGTGCCCTAGGCCGTGCGGGCTTGCAGGGGGTGCAACCTTGCTTGGCGGTCGTGCGGGTGGCCGCGACAGCGGGCAAGGGGCCCGCAGATCCGGGCGGTTCAGGTGCCGGTGCCGCGCCGAAGCGGGGCGTCGTGCTCCGCCCGCCGAGGCCCCCGATGCCCTGCGTCGAGGCCTGCGTGATGTCTTTCGCGCGCCTGCTGAGGGGCGCAGAGCGGGGCTCGGTCGGGCCGCATGGGGCGATTGCGCAGGCGCGGCGCCCACTGACCTGCAGGCCGGCTCGTTGGGCGTGGCCTGACCTGGCGGGTTGGGGCCCGGGCCCGCGGCGCCGGATCAGGCATCCTGATCGGTGTTCGGCAGCGCCTCTGCCAGGGCTTCGAAGGCCTGGCCGCTGGCGATCAGACAGGTGATGCCCTGGGTATTGGTCACGGTGATCGTCCAGGTGCCGCTCTTGTCGGAGGCAAAGACCTCGACCACGGCGTTGTTCTTGCCCAGGCCGATTGACTGGCGGGTTTCGCCATAGCCCTTGGCCAGGCGGTTCACCACGACATCGCGCGGGGCACAGGCCTGACCGCCCTGGGCCAGAACCGGGCCGGCGAGGATGGCAAGGGTACAGGCGAGACCTGCTGCGGCACTCAGTTTCATGGCATTCCCTTTCGTTAGGTCTCGCCGCTGCCGGCCGGCCGGGGGCCGCGCCGGAGGGGGCGGTTTCAGGAAGGGCGGACTGCCTGGTCTGAGCGGAAGCCTGCCCGGCTTCGGTGTCTTGAGGCGTGCTGCTGCGTCGCCGGTCTGCCGAACGCCTCTCCGCGGCCGGGAGGAGGAGGAGAAAGGGGCCGCGAAGAGGCTTTCGGACAGGTTCAGCCTGCGGTCGCAGCTCCTGCAATCTGGTTAACGGCACGAGCGTTCGGTAGAATTGAGGCAATTTTGCCACCCACGCCTGTTCGTTCCTTCGGCTGTCGCTGCGTCGCAGCACAAAAAATCACCTCCGGTTGAACAAGGGGCTTGAAGTATTCGCACAACAAGTGCCATCACCACGCAAGATTATTACCGCAAGGATGCAGACATGGACGCCACGCTTCGCCCCTATCGCTCGCTTCTCTACATCCCCGGCTCCAAGGAACGCGCGCTGGACAAGGCCCGCGGCCTGCCGGTCGATGCGATCCTCTTCGATCTGGAAGACGCGGTGACGCCCGAGGCCAAGCCCGGGGCCCGCGACACGCTGAAGGCCGCGCTGGCCGAAGGCGGCTATGGCGAGCGGGCAAAGATCGTGCGGATCAACGGCCTCGACACGGAATGGGGCGCGGGCGACGTCGCGGCGCTGAAGGACAGCGACGTCGATGCCTTCCTGCTGCCCAAGGTCAATTCCGCCGCCGGCATCGACGCCCTGGCCGCGCTCTGCAACCAGCCGATCTGGGCGATGATGGAAACCCCGCTGGCGATTTTCAACGCGCTGGAGATTGCCGCGCACCCGCGCGTGCAGGGCTTTGTTGCCGGCACCAACGACCTGGCCAAGGAGCTGAACTGCCGCACGCGGCCCGACCGCCTGCCGATGCAGATGGCGCTCCAGACGATCCTGCTGGCCGCGCGCGCCCACGGCGTGATCGCCGCCGATGGCGTCTACAACCAGTTCAGGGACGAGGATGGTCTGCGCGCGGAATGCGAACAGGGCCGGGACCTGGGCTTTGACGGCAAGACGCTGATCCACCCGGCGCAGGTCGATATCGCCAATGCCTGCTTTGCACCCACCGAGGCCGAGATCGACCTGGCAAAGCGCCAGATCGCCGCGCATGAGGAGATCGAGCGTACGGGGCAGGGGGTGGCCGTGGTCGATGGGAAGATCGTCGAGAACCTGCATGTCGAGACCGCGAAAAAGACCCTCGCCAAGGCCGAGGCTATTGCGGCCATGGGCTGAGGCGCTCAGGGTGGCGCCGACGCCACCTGAAAGAGAGGCACCGAAATGGCACTGCTCGTTCTCGGCCTGGTCCTGTGGACCTGGCCCCACCTGATGAAGGAATACACCCCCGGCTTCCGCGCCCGCCTGTCCGAAGGGCAGGCCAAGGGGATCGTGGCCCTGGTCACGCTGCTGGCCATCGTGCTGATGGTGATCGGCTATCGCACCGCGACCTACACCTATGTCTATGCGCCGCCCAGCTGGGGGCAGCATGCCAACAACGGCCTGATGCTGCTTTCGGTGGCCTTCTTCGGGGCGGCCAACTCGAAATCGCATCTGCGCGGGTTGGTCCGCCACCCGATGTTCACCGGCATCATCCTCTGGGCCGTGGCGCACCTCCTGGTGCGTGGTGACCTGACGTCGATCGTGCTCTGGGGCGGCATGATCCTCTGGGCGATCGCGGGCTGGATCGTGTCGAACCGCAACGCGCCCGACTATACCCGCTTTGCCGGCGGCACGGTGAAGGGCGACGTGATTCTCGCGCTCATCACCCTGGTCGTCTATGCCGTGATCGTGCTGATCCACGGCTGGGTCGGCCCCAACCCGCTTCCGATGTAATACAGCAGGGAAGATGACATGAAACTTTACCGTTTCCTCTCCGAAGACGACACATCGGCCTTCTGTCACAAGGTGACAAAGGCCCTGAACGCCGGGTGGGAGCTGCACGGCAGCCCCACCTATGCCTTCGACGCGGCCAATGGCACCATGCGCTGCGGCCAGGCCGTGACCAAGGAGGTCGAGGGCACCTATGCGCCCGACATCAAGCTGGGAGAGTACTGATGTCGAAAACTAGCGCGGGCCGATTCTTCGAGGATTACGCCATCGGGCAACAGATCCCCCACGCGGTGCCGCGCACGGTGTCGGGCGGCGAGAGGGCGCTCTATCACGCGCTCTATCCCGCCCGTCACGCGCTGGCCTCCTCGGACGAATTCGCCCGTGCCTGCGGGCTGCCGGCCGCCCCGCTAGACGATTGGGCGGCCTTCCACATCGTCTTCGGCAAGACGGTTCCCGACATCTCGCTGAACGCAGTGGCGAATCTCGGCTATGCCGAGGGGCGCTGGCACCGACCGGTATATCCCGGCGACACGCTCACCGCGCGGTCCACGGTGATCGGGTTGAAGCAGAATTCGAACGGCAAGACCGGCGTGGTCTGGGTGCGCAGTGAAGGCGTGAACCAGCACGGCGAGGTGGTGTTGGACTATGTCCGCTGGGTCATGGTGCGAAAGGGCGATGTCACCGCCCCCGCGCCTGAAACCGTCGTGCCGGATCTGAAACCGGCCCTTGCCGCATCGGATCTGGTGATCCCGCAGGGGCTGGACTTTACCGGCTATGATTTCACCCTGGCGGGTGAGCCGCATCGCTGGGGCGACTACGAGGTGGGCGAACGCATCGATCACGTCGATGGCGTGACCATCGAAGAGGCAGAGCACATGATGGCGACGCGCCTGTGGCAGAATACCGCCAAGGTGCATTTCGACGCTACCTTCCGCCCTGACGGACAGCGGCTGATCTACGGCGGCCACGTGATATCGCTGGCGCGGGCGCTGTCGTTCAACGGGCTGGCCAATGCCCAGATGGTGGTGGGGCTGAACGGCGGCGCCCATGCCAACCCCTGTTTCGCGGGCACCACCGTACGCGCCTGGTCCGAGGTTCTCGACCGGGCCGAGACCGCCGCGCCCGGCGTCGGCGCGATCCGCCTGCGCCTGGTGGCAACCAGCGGTGGAGAGCCCTTCACGCTCCGCCACGACGATGGCCGCTACATGCCCCATGTGCTGCTGGATCTCGACTACTGGGCCCTCATGCCGCTCTGAGACAGGCCGCCGGCGGCTGGATTTTCGGGAAAGATGAAGGCGGGCGGGAGGGGGCCCCGGGCCGGGTCCCGCCACGCCTGGAGGGCGGTTTCGAGATCGGTGCGAAACCGGCTCTCTCATCTGGCGGCAAATATCCCCGACGGAGGCATCCGGCCCCTGCAATACTCAAAAAGGTTGTAGAATCAACGCGCAAACCCAAGCAAATCAGTCAGAAATTGATAGCGCCCAAAATGTGATCACAGCAAATATTCTTGTGATCACAAAGGCAAAAAGAATTGATTGCTTCTGTCAAATTCTACGGGATGGAGTGTGCAGGGAGGATGACAACACCGTAATCTCTGGTAGAACATGGGCCAAGGGAAACCGAAAGGACATGTCATGGCCGATGTGAACCCGGGCAGCAACCGCCCGCTCTCTCCATTCATGCTCGGAAAGTACTACAGGTTCCAGCTGAACTCCGCGACGTCGATCCTGAACCGGGTCGCGGGGAACGCGCTGATCGTGCAGGCCTTCCTGATCGCCTGGTGGCTGCTCGCCGCGGCGGCGGGGCCGAACTACTTCGCGGTCGCGGACTTCGTGATCACATCCTGGATCGGCGACATCATCCTGCTGCTCTCGACCCTGGGCATCTGGTACCACCTGCTGGCGGGCATCCGTCACCTGCTGTGGGACAACGGCTACTGCCTCGACATCGA
Source organism: Pseudooceanicola sp. DL12 (assembly GCF_056270665.1). Classification (NCBI taxonomy): domain Bacteria; kingdom Pseudomonadati; phylum Pseudomonadota; class Alphaproteobacteria; order Rhodobacterales; family Paracoccaceae; genus Pseudooceanicola; species Pseudooceanicola sp. DL12. The sequence goes on along the minus strand of NZ_CM149884.1, from coordinate 3,404,415 downwards.
GACTTCCGACAAGCTCGGCTGGGCGATCATCATCGGCGCCGTCGTCCTCACCATCATCACCATCATCTTCGTCTGAGGAGGAAGCCAGCCATGCGTTATCTGACCGACCGCAAGCGCGCCGTGGGCATGGGCGCTTCCAAGACCGGCACCGACCATCACTGGTTCATGCAGGTCTCCTCGATCGCCCTCATCGTTCTCGTGCCGCTCTTCATCTTCACCTTCGGCCCCCACCTGGGCGGCACCTATGAAGAGATCGTCGCCTATTACTCCCGTCCCTGGCCCGCGCTGATCGCGGCGCTGACCATGACCGTCGGCATGGTCCACTTCAAGAACGGCTGCCAGATGGCCCTTGAAGACTACGTGCACGGCCTCACGGGGCGCCTTCTCATCATCCTGGTCACCTGCATCGCCTACGGCATCGCTGCCGCATCGGTGTTCGCGCTGGTCCGGATTGCTCTCTAATTCCCGAGGTTCCCAATGGCTGCTTACGAATACGAAACGCACGAATATGACGTGGTCGTTGTCGGGGCCGGTGGCGCAGGTCTGCGCGCGACCCTCGGCATGGCCGAGCAGGGGCTGAAAACCGCCTGCGTGACCAAGGTCTTCCCGACCCGTTCCCACACCGTTGCCGCACAGGGCGGCATCGCCGCGTCGCTGTCCAACATGGGCCCCGACAACTGGCAGTGGCACCTCTACGACACCGTCAAGGGCTCCGACTGGCTCGGCGATACCGACGCCATGGAATATCTGGCGCGCGAGGCCCCCAAGGCCGTCTACGAGCTGGAACACTACGGTGTGCCCTTCTCGCGGACCGAAGAGGGCAAGATCTACCAGCGGCCCTTCGGCGGTCACACCACCGAATTCGGTGAAGGCCCGCCCGTGCAGCGCACCTGCGCCGCGGCGGACCGGACCGGCCACGCTATCCTGCACACCCTCTACGGGCGCTCGCTCAAGGAACAGGCCGAGTTCTACATCGAATATTTCGCCATCGACCTGATCATGAGCGAAGACGGCAAGTCCTGCGTGGGCGTGCTCTGCTGGAAGCTCGACGATGGTACCTTCCACCTGTTCTCGGCCAAGACCGTGGTTCTGGCCACCGGTGGCTATGGCCGTGCCTATTTCTCGGCGACCTCCGCCCATACCTGCACCGGCGACGGTGGCGGCATGGTGGCGCGCGCCGGCTTGGCGCTTCAGGACATGGAATTCGTCCAGTTCCACCCCACCGGCATCTACGGCTCCGGCTGCCTGATCACCGAGGGCGCGCGCGGCGAAGGCGGCTACCTGACCAACTCCGAAGGCGAGCGGTTCATGGAACGCTACGCGCCGACCTACAAGGACCTCGCGTCCCGTGACGTGGTCTCGCGCTGCATGACCATGGAGATCCGCGAAGGCCGCGGCGTGGGCGAGCACAAGGATCACATCTTCCTGAACCTCTCGCACCTGCCCCCCGAGGCCCTGGCCGAGCGTCTGCCCGGCATCTCGGAATCGGCGCGCATCTTTGCCGGTGTCGACGTGACCAAGGAGCCGATCCCGGTTCTGCCGACCGTGCACTACAACATGGGCGGCATCCCCACGAACTACTTCGGCGAGGTCGTGAACCCCACCGCTGAAGATCCCGACGCCGTCGTGCCCGGCCTGATGGCCGTGGGCGAGGCGGGCTGTGCCTCGGTGCACGGGGCCAACCGCCTCGGCTCCAACTCGCTGATCGACCTCGTGGTCTTCGGTCGTGCCGCCGCCATCAAGGCCGGCCAGATCCTCGACCCGTCGAAACCCAACCCGCCGATGAACTACGCCGGCGTGGAAAAGGCCTTCGACCGGTTCGATGCGGTCCGCAACGCCAAGGGCTCCATCCCCACCGCCGAGCTGCGCCTCGAGATGCAGAAGACCATGCAGGCCGACGCCGCCGTCTTCCGCACCGACAAGACGCTGGCCGAGGGTGTCGAGAAGATGAAGGCCGTGGCCTCCAAGCTCGACGACATCCATGTCACCGATCGCTCGCTGGTGTGGAACTCGGACCTGATGGAATCGCTGGAACTGTGCAACCTCATGCCGAACGCGATGGCCACCATCGTGGGCGCCGAGGCGCGCAAGGAATCCCGCGGCGCTCACGCGCACGAGGATTACCCCGATCGCGACGACCAGAACTGGCGCGTGCACTCGATCATGCGGGTCGAAGGCCCGAATGTCGATCTGACCTTCCGCCCGGTGCACATCGATCCGCTGACCAAGTTCGAGGACGGCGGCATCGACACCAAGAAGATCGCGCCGAAAAAGCGGGTCTACTGATGACGGTCTCTGTCACCCATGCACAGACTGCCGGACCTTCGGGGCCCGGCAGCAGCCTCAAACAGCTAGGTGGACGAAAATGGTACAACTGACGCTTCCCAAGAATTCCCGTATCAAGACCGGCAAGACCTGGCCCAAGCCCGAGGGTGCCACGAACGTCCGCAAGTTCCAGATCTACCGCTGGAGCCCGGATGACGGCGAGAACCCCCGTGTCGACACCTACTTCCTCGACATGGACAAGTGCGGGCCGATGGTTCTGGACGCGCTGATCAAGATCAAGAACGAGATCGACCCCACGCTGACCTTCCGCCGCTCCTGCCGCGAAGGCATCTGCGGCTCCTGCGCCATGAACATCGACGGGCACAACACGCTCGCCTGCATCTTCGGCCTCGACGAGATCAAGCACCCGGTGGTCAAGATCTATCCGCTTCCCCACATGGAAGTGGTGAAGGACCTGATCCCCGACCTCACGCATTTCTATGCCCAGCATGCCTCGATCATGCCCTGGCTGGAAACCAAGACGAACCGCCCCGCCAAGGAGTGGAAGCAGTCGATCGAGGATCGCAAGAAACTCGATGGTCTCTATGAATGCGTGATGTGCGCCTCCTGCTCGACGTCCTGCCCGTCCTACTGGTGGAACGGCGACCGGTACCTCGGCCCGGCTGCGCTGCTGCACGCCTACCGCTGGCTGATCGACAGCCGCGACGAGGCCACCGGCGAGCGCCTGGACCAGCTGGAAGATCCCTTCAAGCTCTACCGCTGCCACACGATCATGAACTGCGCCAAGACCTGCCCCAAGGGGCTGAACCCGGCAAAGGCCATCGCGTCGATCAAGCAGATGATGGTGGAACGCACCGTCTGATCCTCGGATCACTCCGAACAGCAAGAGCCCCGGCAACCGCCGGGGCTTTTTCTTTGACGCCATCCGCCCGGGCTTTTGGCCTCAGAACCGCGCGCAGATCGGCGTGTTGTAATTCGTTGCCACCGGCTCCCGCCAGCAGGTGCGGGCAAATTCGTCCATCTGCTCGGCGGGGCGGATGTTCAGCGTCACCGTCGTGTCTGGGTTCACCCTGCACTCCGGATGATGCGCCTTCAGCCCGTCGCGGAAATCCTCGATCCGCTGGCGCATCTCGCGCTGATAGCCGCCGGGAATGTTGGTGTCGTGGCTGTCGAGGTGCGGATAGTAGCTGTAGAGATACATCTGCCCGGCGCAGAGCTCGGCCGGAAAACCGCTGCCCTCGAAGCGGATCACCATCGCCTGGGGCACCCGGTCGCTGTAAGGCCGGTTGCAATACTGGAAAACCTGCAGATAGCAGCCGGGCGGCAGGATCTGCGGATCGTCGGGCCGGGGCCGCGTGGCGGCCGGCGCAGCGCCCGCAGTGGCCCTGGCGACTGTAGCGTCCGCAGCAGGGGCGGGCGTCGCCGGTGCCGGGCGGGGCGCCGCGACCTTCGCGGTTACCGGGGCACTGTCGGCTCCTCCCCCATCCTCAGGCCCGCGCAGCAGCGCCGCCAGCTCGCGGGGCAGGCGGCCTGGGTCGAACCCCGTGGCGCGGTCGATCTCGCGGTCGGGTGTCAGCCCCAGCATCATCCCTAGCAGGACAAGGGCGATCCCCGGCAGCACCAGGCCCAGCGGCGAGGGGCGCCGCCGCCAGCGGCGGATCGCCCGCAGGGTCACCACCATGGCCAGTGCATCCAGGATCAGCGCCGGCACAATCAGTTGCTCGACCTTCAGGTCGGGCAACAGGGCCCGCAGACAAAGGTGCAGGATCAGCAGCAGGCCGAGGAACAGCGCCGCCATTCTCAGCACCGGCGCCACGCCGCCCCAGCGCACCCCCGGGCTCTCCGCAGTCCAGATGGCGCGCAGCAGGGCGGATCGGCTGGCCTCGCGTTCGTGCTGCACCGCGCGCAGCACCTGCGGATCGGTCGCCATCGCGGCCTCCGGCACCTGCGCGTCCTCCTCCGGCACGGTCCTGCCCGGTGCCCGCAGCCCCAGCACCGGCATGCCCTCGGGGATCAGCGCTCCGGTAGGCACGGGGCCTTCCTCGATCCGGCCGTCGCGCGGGGCCCGCATCAGCATGCGCCGGCCCGCCGCATCGCGCAGTTCGTAGAGCGGGTCGCCCGCTGCCACCTGCTGGCCGGCCGTCACGTGACAGGCCTGTACCTCCACGGGATAACGGGCCTCGGCAGGCGGGCGGATGCGGGTCAGCCCGGCCGGCCCATCAGTCCTCGGCGGGGCGTTGCTGTCGGTTGGGGGCGTGCCGGTTGGGGCCATGGGGTCTCCGTCTGTGTGCCGGCAGCATGGCGGCAAACCCTGAAGCCAAGGTTTATGCCGCCATGCAGGGTCCGTTTCAACCCGGCCCATGGATCATGCTCCGGGCGGGCGGTCGCGGCTCAGATCGCCCCCGGCACCAGACCCAGGCGCTTGCCGATCGCCCGGTCGATGCTGCCCTTCGGCATGTGCGTGGGCACCCAGGCATTCCGGAACGGGCTCTTGTCAGCGACATAGCGCGGCTTCGGCTGGGCGGTGCCCAGGGCCTCGGCCACGATCGCGCCCACGCTTTCCGGCTTCAGCCCGCGGCGCCCCTCGGCCACCATGTAGCTCTCGAAGCCGCGATAGGGCCTTTCCCAGATCGAGCCGGAGAGGCCCGGTTGAGGCTGTTCCTCGGCCTTGTCCCAGATCGGGGTGGCCACCGATCCCGGAGCAACGACGATCACCGGTATGCCCAGCAGCTGCAGCTCGCGGCGCAGGCTGTCCGAGAAGCCCTCGATGGCATGTTTGCTGGCCGCATAGGCGCCCAGGAAGGGCGCGGCGATCAGCCCGCCGATCGAGCTGATGTTGACGATGCGGCCCTTCGGCCCCTGCAGCGCCGGATCGGCCCCCAGCAGCGGCGCAAAGGCGCGGGTCACGGTGAACACGCCCACCACGTTCACCTCGATCTGCCGGCGAAAGGTCTCGACCTCCTGCAGCAGCAGCGGCCCCGAAACGGCCATGCCGGCATTGTTCACCAGCGCGCCCAGCGTCCGCCCCTTCAGCAGCCCGCGGAGCTCTTCTGCCGCGGCGTCGACCGAGGCGGGGTCGCTCACGTCCATGATCAGGGGCGTGATCCGGCCCTCTGCGTTCAGCGCCTCTGCGTCCGCCGCCCGGCGCACGGTGCCGAACACGCGCCAGCCCTGCGCCACCAGCACATCTGCCGTGGCCCGTCCGATGCCGGTGGAAACACCGGTCACAACAACTGTCTTTTCCATCTGTCTCTCCATTGGGTCTCTGCGAGTCACGTTGACAGCGTCAACATATCGTCAATTTGGGTGCGTGCGTTGACGTTGTCAACGTCGTATCGTAATTCTTTGCCGGACCCAGGAGAGACCCGGAAAATGCTCGAAAAGACCAATGAACCCATGCGCTCCACCCGCGACCGCCTGGTCGCGGCCGCCACCGCGCTGCTCGACGAAGGCGGGCAGGAGGCCGTGACCCTGCGCGCCGTGGCCGCGCGGGTGGGGGTGTCGCACAATGCGCCCTATCGGCATTTCCGCGACCGCAACGCCCTGTTGGGCGGCGTTGCGCGGGCCGATTTCGCGATGCTTTCAGAGGGTTTTGCGCAGGCGGCAGGGCACGAAGACACCCGGCAGGCGCTGCGGCAGGCCGCCATGGGCCTGATCCGCTACGGGCGCAGCCATCCGGCGCGCTACCGCCTTCTGTTCAGTGATCCGGCCTTGCCCACCGACGATGCGGAGTTGTCCCGTGCCGCCATGGCGGCCTTCGAAGGCTTCGTCGCGCTTGTCGGCAGGGCGCAGGGGCAGGGGATCCTGCCCGGAGATGACCCGGTGCCGGTGACCGGGCTGATCTATGCCACGCTGCATGGCGCCATCGACCTGGAGATCGGCGGCCGAGCGCGTGGCGAAAAGGGGCTGGGCCGGATCGAGGAGACAGCGGCGCTGCTCTTCGACCTGCTCGCCGGCCCCGCAGTCCCGATCTGACAGCCAAGCCGGCAGCCAGTCAGGACCTCACGGAATTGCCGGGTCCGTTACTCGGCGGTCTTCTTCGCCTCGGCCGCGGCCTTCATCCGCGCCACCAGCTCTTCCTTGCTGGCGCGGCCGCCGGTCTTGCTCCGGCCGGCGCCCTTGGCGCGGGCCTCGTCGTGCTTCGGTGCGTTCTTCGAAAGCTTGGGGGCGCCCATTTTGCTGTAATCCATGTCCGGTTCCTCACGGTTCAGGCCGTATCCGCCCCGCTCATGCACCAAGACCGGCGCCCCGGCAAGCGGCGCGTTACTGCCGCACCAGTTCGACGCGCCTGTTCTGCTGCCGCCCGGCGTCGCTGTCGTTGCTTGCCAAAGGGGCAAAGGGCCCCACGCCCTCGGCCTCCATCCGCTCCGCCGAGACGCCATATCGGCTCTCCAGAGCGCTCACCACCGCCTCGGCCCGCTCCTTCGACAGCGCCAGGTTATGCGCCAGCGGTCCGGTCGTATCGGTATGGCCCACGATGAAGACCTTCATTGCCTCGTTGCCCTTCAGCAGCTCGGCCATCTGCGCAAGTGTCTCCTCCGACCCGGGCTGCAGCTCGGCGCTGTCGGTGGCGAATTCCAGGCCATAGAGCGCCACGTGCCCGGTCAGCGCCAGTCCCTGGCTCATCGCCGCGGCATCCACCGTCACCTGCTCGCTCTGCATCGCCGCGCTCTCGACGACCTGCATCAGCACGCCCACCGGGTCGTCGTCGTGCTGCACCACCATGAGCGAGACCTGCACCCGCCCCTCCGGCCGGTCCAGCTCGGCCGAGAGCGCCCGCAGGTTGCCCGAGGTCGCGCTCAGCAGCTGCAGCGCCAGGTTGCCGTCCTTTACCGGCATGGCCTTGCGAACCGGCTCCGACAGGCTGCGGGAAAAGTCGTAGCCGCCACAGCCCTCGTCCTCGCATTGGAACAGCTCGCTGAAGCCCGCCTCGGCCATGGCACTCTCGAAGCTGCGATAGACATCCAGGACGGTCTTGCCCCGGGGCACCGCATAGGCGATCTGCGTCACCCGGCCCTCCGGGTGGTCCACCGCGTCGAAATCGCCGTCGTGGTAGCCGCCCAGCGGCAGGGTTATCGTGTCGTAATCCGCCTGACGGTAACCGATGATCACCGATCCGGCAAAGCGCGACAGGATCGGGCTGTCCGGCCCCGCGCCCTCGATGTCTGCCGCCGGTATCTCGGTCGCGGCCTGCGCGGCTCCCGCCGACACTGCCGCCGACACACCCGCCATCAGCGCCATCATCGCCGCCGCAGCGCAGACCCGTCTCAGAACCGTTATCGTCATGCACATCGCTCCACAAATTTGGGGCCACTGTCGATGACCCCACTGAAATCCGTGGATTTTCTCGCGCCGCCGCCGGGGCAGGGCAAGCCGCCCCCGCCTGGCGCCGCCGGACCGGCGCGCTCCTGCCGATCGCGACCTTTGCACCTGCAGCATAACAAGCCTGTCCGATTTGCAGCACTCATCTGCAGGGAGAGCGCCTATATACCCCTCAGGGAGGAGGCCGGACAAAGATTGCCAGAGGCCCCCGATGGACACCAAAGACAAGACCGAAATCTCCGCAGAAGCTGCCCTGCAAATGCTGGAGGAGTCGCTCTCCTACTACACGCCCGAACCCCGGGTGGTGGCCAGCGAAGACGCCCCCAAGCAAGATTACGTCCCCTACGCAGACGCCGCCTGAGCCATAGTCCCTCCCTGCGAGGCTCTGGCGACATCTGATCCGGCCTTCTCAGCCTGAAACCGCGCAGTCACCCTCGGCTGCGCGGTTTGCCCTTTTTGACCCCGCGGGCGTAGGCCTTGAGGGGCGGCGGTGACGGGATGCCCTCTCGTCCCCCTCCCGCAGACCCGCTCCCACGGACCTGCCCGCACCTGAAACCTGAAGGTACGTATCATGATCTTTTTGGCTCCCTTCGGCCTCGCCATCCTGCTCTTCATCATGTGGAGGTATTCCAAGCCGGCGATGAAGAATTGCCGCTGGCGGATGGATCATGCCCGCGATGCCGAGGGGCAGACCTTCTACCATTGCATGGCCTGCGGCGCAGAGACCCTGGTCGAGCCCGGCCAGCAGCCGGACTTCTGCGCCAGCGCCCCGGGCAAGGCGGGCTGAGCACGGTGCGTCTTCGGCCGCTGTGTACCGCGAAACTTGATCAAATTCCGGCGCAAAATGATCAAATTCGATTTCGGCAACCTATTGAAGTACAAACGAAAATCGGCATTTTTACGCTGATTGACCTCCGGTCCGAAGCCTTTTAGGGAAAAATCTGCGAGGGATGCAAATTTCCCTCTTGATCGAATCCGGTTTTGGCCCGATATGCCGCTTCAAGACGCCAACGCACGCGCCTCTGGCGAGAGGGGTTCCCTGAAGTCCCCTGCGGTTACGTAGCGACGGTAACGTCTCCCTTGGAAGTGAGCGGTCATATATGGCCGGGTCTATTGGAGATGACCATGAACGCATACGTAGCCGATTTCTCGGCCCGACTTTCTGCACGCCGCGACTCCCGCGTGGAAACCTTCATCCGTCAGAACCACTTCGATCGTCCGACTCTGGTCCTGGACATCGAGCACGTTGACGCACAATACCGCGCCCTGCAGGCTGGCCTGGGCCGTGCCCGCATCCACTATGCCGTCAAGGCCAACCCGCAGCGCGAGATCATCGAGCGCCTGGTCAATCTCGGCTCCGGCTTCGATGCCGCCTCCCGTGCCGAGATCGAGCTCTGCCTCTCGCTGGGCGCCTCGCCGGATCACATCTCCTTCGGCAACACCGTGAAGAAGCCGCGCGACATCGAGTTCGCCTTCCACGCCGGTGTCACCCTCTTCGCTGCCGATGCAGATGAAGAGCTGGAAAAGATTGCTGAATTCGCGCCGGGCTCGGATGTCTACATCCGCCTGATCGTCGATGCCTCCGAGGCCGACTGGCCGCTGTCGCGCAAGTTCGGCGTGGCCCGCGAAGGCGCCATCCGCCTGATGGACCGTGCCGTCGAGCTGGGCCTGCGCCCGGTCGGTATCTCCTTCCACGTGGGCAGCCAGACCAAGCGCGCCGAGATGTGGATCGCGACGCTGGATCAGATTGCCGCCGTCTGGCACGCCGCCCGCGCTGCCGGCCACGACCTGACCCTGCTGAACATCGGTGGCGGTTTCCCGGCCTACTACGGCGAAGAGATCCAGGGGCCGACCCCCTACGCGGCCCGCGTGATGGAGCTGATCACCGAGCGTTTCGGTGACATCCCCCACGTCATGGCAGAGCCGGGCCGCGGCCTGGTGGCCGAAGCCGGCGCCATTGCCGCCGAGGTGCTGCTGGTCTCGCGCAAGTCGGAAAACGACCTGCACCGCTGGGTCTACCTGGACATCGGCAAGTTCTCCGGCCTGGCCGAAACCATGGACGAAGCCATCCGCTACCAGTTCCTGACCGACCGCGATCACGAGGCCCACGGCCCCTGCATCCTGGCCGGCCCCTCCTGCGACAGTGCCGACGTGCTCTATGAAAAGCGCCCCGTCGACCTGCCCATGGGCCTGCGTTGCGGCGACCGCTTCATCATCCGCAACTGCGGCGCCTATACCTCGACCTATGCGTCGATCGGCTTCAACGGCTTCCCGCCGCTGGATGTCGTCGTCCTGCAGGACTGAGCATCGGCAACGTAAGGTCACGGTCCCGTCACCGGCGGGGCCTCCCCCTTGAACCGGGTGCAATACCACCCACATGAGTGACCCCGGGCAGGGCAACCTGTCCGGCGTCGACGCCTCCCTCCGGATTTCGGGCGTGCCTTGCGCGGGGTTGTTTCTCAGCCCGCAACAGGGCCTTTTCGGGGGTAGAGGCGGGCGGGCACCCGCCGGACCAACCGCAGGTCAGACAGAGCCGGGGAGCGGCGCGCGTTGCGCCCCCTTTCGCCCTGTCCCCGATGCCACGCTCCCTCGTGTGGCCTGTTGTTCCGTCGTCGTGGTCGGGCCTCCGGGCCGGGCCGCCCCGCCGAACAGCCCGACCCGGGAGCCGGTGATCGCATGTCCCGCAGGTGTGCTGCCTGACGGTCGGATGATGTGTCCCGGCTCCCATCGCCACTCACGGCACCAGAAGGGCCGGGGCGCTTTGCGCTCCGGCTCTTTCGCGTGGCGCGGCAGCGCCTTTCATCTTTCCCGAAAATACTCACCTTGGCGGCGTTTTCGCCGGGGCGCCGCCGGGGGCCCGCAGGCATCGGTACCGCATTCGGGCAAAAAAGATCCGATGCCCCGTTTCGGCCCCGAATCCGGCCCGAAAAAAGGGGGGAGGGATCAGGCCCGCAACGGGCCCGATCGGTCCTTATGCCCTCAGCAATAGCGCTCCACGGCCACCATCTGGTGATCGCCATAGCGGTCGCCATGGGCAAAGCCCGGGGGCAGCAAACGGTGGATTTCGGCCATGTCTTCAGCGCTCAGCGTGATGTCCGCGGCGCCCAGCCATTCGCCCAGATGCGCACGGGTACGTGTTCCGGGGATCGGAATGACATGCTCTCCCCGCGCCATTACCCAGGCCAGCGCGGCTGCTGCAACGGTCCAGCCGCGCGCGTGCGCCCATTGCCGGAAACCATCTATCAATTTGATATTGTAGGAGTAATTTGGCTCCATGAAGCGCGGGTTGTTCTTGCGGAAATCGGTGTCGGGCAGGGTGGCTGCCTCGATCGAGGTTTCGCCGAACATGCCCCGCGCCAGCGGAGAGAAGGCCACAAAGGCAATGCCCAGCTCCTCGCAGGTGTCGATCAGCCCCAGCTCTGGCTGCCGTGACCAGAGCGAGTATTCATTCTGCACCGCGCGCACCGGACAAACCGCATGGGCCCGCCGCACCGTGCCCGGCGCCACCTCCGAGAGGCCATATCCACCGATCAGCCCTTCCTCGATAAGCTCTTGGAAAGTCTCGGCAACCTCCTCGATCGGGCGGTCGGGCTGATGCCGGTGCGCATAGAACAGATCGACCCGGTCGACGTTCAGTTTCTTCAGTGACTTCTCAAGCTCGCTGCGCAGGTGGTCGCGGGAGTTGTCGATCACCCGCGGCGGTCCGGGAATGATGCTCGCCTTGGTGGCCAGGGTGATTTCCGGTTTCTTTTCAGCGATGTACTTGCCCAGGATACGCTCCGACAGGCCCATGCCATAGATGTTGGCCGTGTCCCAGAAGGTGATGCCGCTTTCGATGGCGGCCTGCAGCGTATCAAGTGCCGTATCCTCGTCCACGGGTCCGAACATCCCCGAGAGAGACATCGCACCAAAGCCCAGCTGCGGCACCAGTGGGCCGCCGCGCCCAAGTTCAACTTTCTTGAATGTCATGCGAATGCAGCCTCCAGCGCGACCTCTACCATGTCCGAAAGACTCGTTTCCCTGTCGGCACTTGGCAACTTGGCGCCGGTGATCAGGTGGTCCGAAACGGTCAGCACCGCGAGGGCCCGACAACCGTGGCGATGGGCCAGGTTGTAAAGCTCCGCGGCCTCCATCTCGACACCCAGGATGCCATGGCGCGTCATTTGCTCGTTCAGGTCGGGTCGCTCGTCATAGAAGACATCCGCCGAGTAGATGCCGCCCGCATGCACACCGACGCCCTTGGCCGTCGCCGCATCATGGGCCGCGCGCAGCAGGCCGTAATCGGCGCAGGGGGCAAAATTCAGCTCCTTGAAAATGCCTGCGGACGGGGTCGAGATGCTTGACGCGGTCATCGCCAGGATGATGTCGCGCAGCGCGACCTTCTCTTGCATGGCGCCGCAAGATCCGATGCGAATCAATGTCTTGACGCCATAGTCGCGGATCAGCTCGTTGGCATAGATCGACAGGCTGGGCATGCCCATGCCGCTGCCGTGGATGGTGACGCGGTTGCCTTTCCAGGTACCGGTATAGGCCAACATGCCGCGCACCTCGTTCACCAGTTCCGGCGCATCGAGGAAGGTTTCGGCGGCCCAGCGGGCCCGGTAGGGGTCGCCGGGCATCAAAACGGTTTCCGCGATCTGCCCGGGTTCGGCTCCGATATGGATTGTCATGAAAATGCCTCTCTGAAGGTGCTAGCCGGCAGAGTAAGGGCTTTGGCGCCGGGCACAAGGGGCCGGCCCGGGCCGCGTGGCTGTCATGGCACGTACAGGATCCCATAGCCCAGCTGTCGCTCGGGCGAGGGGACGGTTGCGGCGGTCTCGCTTGTCTGCCCGTCGCTCTCGACAGTGTAATAATCCTGCTTTTTCAGCGCGGTGTATTTCCCCTCGCCGCATTGCAGCTGCTCCAGCGGGACGCGCCCAGGCACGATGCTGCAATTGCTGCTGGGTTGCAGCTCGCCCACGTTGGATTTTCCGAAACCGGGTATGCTGGGCATGCTGCGGCGGAGTTGCAGCCGCAGGCGTGGCACAAGATCCTCGCCCGGGGTATAGCGGCTGGTCAGCCCGGCGTTCAGCGAAGTGCCTTCCGGCAGCCCGCGAGTCAGTTTGCTGGTCAGCGACAGGGTCCCGATGCCGCGCGTCGGGCGGGTCGCAGTGGAGGGATAGTGAAAGACGCTTATCCGCGCGCCCATGCGAAACCCGTCGGTCATGTCACGCGACCAGGCGACATAGCTGTCGAGACCGCGGCGCAGCACATACGTCCCGCTGGCAATGCCAAAGCGCGGCGCCGTGTAGTCGGCGAGTGGCACGTAAAGGTTCGAGCCGAATGTGACATTGGAGGTGGCAAAGCGGCCCGGATTGGAAATTTCGTATTCCAGGCCAAAGGTTGCCTGCCCCATGACGGTGCTGATCCCGTCTTTCTTGCCCAGATCCAGATAGCTGTTGAACCCCAGGACACGGTCTTGCGACAGGCTCTTGCGCCAGACCTGACCAAAGCTGAGGTTGGCGCTGTTCGTCAGGTCCTTGCCGCTGAAGCCGAGCTGCACATCGGTGAAGCGTGCGCCGGTGACGGGCGAGGCGCTGATCGGCGCAAAGACGTCGAAGGACAGCGAAGACCAGTCGTCGCTGAGCGACAACTCGTAGCCACCGGTTGTGGCATATGAAATGGCGCGCTGCCTGAGCAACGTCGTACCTGCCGTATCCGAAACCGCGGGCCTCGGCAGGGAAAGTGCCAGGCAACAGGCCACAAGGGGGAGAAACTTTGGCCGCATGCCCCCTAACTTGGGGCACTTTTGCAAAGCTTCAATTAACCAAGGCGTGAGGCAGGCAAAGACTCGCGGCCAATTGCCGAAACGGGCAGGGATGACCTGGCATCGGGCTCTGCTGCTTAGCGCCGTATCCGAAATCCGTTCTCGGCAGGAGGGCCCGCTTCGCTGGTCTGAACATCGCGCACATTGGCCGCGCCGGGGCCCGTCCAGCAGGCCGTCAGCATCGCTTCCACCCTGTCTTCGGGGCCATGAAACAGCGCGATGACCGACCCATCGTCGCGATTCATGACCCATCCGGCCAGGCCGAGCTGTTCTGCCTGGCCACGGGTCCAGGCGCGATAGCTGACGCCCTGCACCCGACCGGTGATCCTGGCTTGCCTCGTTATCTCTCGCATGGCCGTACTCCTTTGGTTCAAGGGTAGGCCGCAGGCGGGCAGGGGAAAGCCTTATTCGGCGGCAACCGATTTGGGCCGGGCGAGGGTGATGACGTCGCGCATGATCGTGTTCAGCTCGAAATCCTTGGGCGTATAGACATTGGCAACACCCATGTCGCGCAGGCGCCTGGCATCCTCCTCGGGGATGATGCCCCCGACAACCACAGGAATATGGCTCAGACCCTCGGCGCGCAGGCGGGTCATCACCTCGGCTACCAGGGGCATGTGGCTGCCGGACAGGATGGACAAGCCGATCACATGGGCTTCGTCACGTCGGGCGCTGGCCACGATCTCTTCCGGCGTCAGGCGGATGCCGTCATAGGAAATGTCCATGCCACAGTCCCGGGCGCGGCAGGCGATCTGCTCTGCGCCGTTGGAATGCCCATCGAGGCCCGGCTTGCCGATGACGAACTTCAGCCGCCGCCCCAGGCTGTCGCTGACCGCATCTACCATGTCGCGCAGTTCATCGAGCCCCTCCGTCCGGTTGCTCACTCCCGAGGAAACCCCCGTCGGACCACGGTATTCGCCGTGTATCTCTCGCATGGTCGCGGCCCATTCGCCGGTGGTAACGCCGGCCTTTGCCGCCGCGATGGAGGCTGGCATGATGTTCTCTCCGGCGCGTGCCGCTGCGCGCAGCGCATCGAGCGCCTCGCGCACCGCGTCATCGTCGCGCGAGGCCCGCCATTCGGTCAGGCGGCCCACCTGTTCTGCTTCCACGGCCGGGTCCACGGTCATGATGCCGCCGTCCTCGCCCAGCAGGGGCGAGGGTTCGGCTTCGGTCCAGCGGTTCACGCCCACCACCACGGTCTCGTTGCGCTCGATCCGGGCCACGCGCTCCGCGTTGCTCTCCACCAGGCGCGATTTCATGTAGTCGATCGCCCCGATGGCCCCGCCCATGGACGACAGGTTTTCCAGCTCGGCGCGCGCCCCTTCCTTAAGCGCGGCAACCTTGCGGTCCACCGCCGGATTGCCATCGAAGAGGTCGTCGAATTCCAGCAGGTCGGTCTCATAGGCCAGGATCTGCTGCATCCGCAGCGACCATTGCTGATCCCAGGGGCGGGGCAGGCCAAGCGCCTCGTTCCAGGCCGGAAGTTGCACCGCCCGGGCACGGGCCTTCTTGCTCAGGGTCACGGCCAGCGCTTCGAGCAGGATGCGATAGACGTTGTTCTCTGGTTGCTGTTCCGTCAGGCCAAGGCTGTTGACCTGCACGCCATAGCGAAAGCGGCGGAATTTCTCCTCCTCCACGCCGTAACGCTCGGCAGTGATCTCGTCCCAGAGGTCGACAAAGGCGCGCATCTTGCACATCTCGGTCACGAAACGGATGCCGGCGTTGACGAAGAAGCTGATGCGCCCGACGACGCGCGGGAAATCCTCCTCCGGGATCCGCGGACGCAATTCGTCCAGCACCGCGATGCCCGTGGCCAGCGCATAGGCCAGCTCCTGCTCCGGTGTCGCACCGGCCTCCTGGAGGTGATAGGAGCAGACGTTCATCGGGTTCCATTTGGGAACCTCGCGATAGCAATACTCTGCCACGTCGGCGATCATCTTCAGGCTGGGTTTCGGCGGACAGATATAGGTGCCGCGGCTCAGGTATTCCTTGATCAGGTCGTTCTGCACGGTGCCCTGCAGCACCTTCGGGTCGGCTCCCTGCTCCTCGGCTACCGCGATGTAGAGCGCCAGAA
Organism: Pseudooceanicola sp. DL12; assembly: GCF_056270665.1. Classification (NCBI taxonomy): domain Bacteria; kingdom Pseudomonadati; phylum Pseudomonadota; class Alphaproteobacteria; order Rhodobacterales; family Paracoccaceae; genus Pseudooceanicola; species Pseudooceanicola sp. DL12. The sequence goes on along the minus strand of NZ_CM149884.1, from coordinate 3,388,927 downwards.
GCCAGGGCGCGGTGGCGTTGATCGTCATCGAGGTGTTCATCTCGGCCAGCGGGATCTGGTCGAAGAGTGTGCGCATGTCGCCCAGGTGGCAGATCGGCACGCCGACCTTGCCCACTTCGCCCCGCGCCAGCACGTGATCGCTGTCATATCCGGTCTGCGTCGGGAGGTCGAAAGCGACCGAAAGGCCTGTCTGTCCCTTCTTCAGGTTGCCGCGATAGAGCGCGTTCGAGGCAGCCGCAGTGGAGTGACCGGAATAGGTGCGGAACAGCCAGGGGCGGTCACGGAGCGGAGCGTTCGTCTCGGTCATGGCGTCGGTCATGGCAGGCCTCTGGAATCGAGTGCGCAGATGGGCGCGCAATTAAATTTCACAGATATGCACGTACAGGATGCAATATGATCCTGTCAATTCGCCGCGTCGCGGCGTCATGACACAATCATAGCATGTTTTTGACAAAGGCGCGCCGCTTACGTGGCGCAGACCCGCCTCTGCGGCACCCTCGGTCGAATTTGCCGGGCGAGATGGGGGAATCGCGGTATCATCTATCGCGATACCCCTGTGCTAAAGGCTCTAATCAGCCGCCGTCGCGGCCAGAGGATATTTGCGCAAAAATCTTGCGCGCACGAAAATTACATATGCGACGTAAAATGTATTGCAAAATTACGTCGTGAAATGTACCTGGGGGTCAGGCAGCGCGATTCTGCGTCGCGGCAATTTGCAACCGGAGGAGGGCCTCATGGCACTGGATACTGAAACGGGCATCGCCCCCTACGACGCCCCCGAGAAAGAGCTCTACGAGATCGGCGAGATGCCGCCCCTCGGCTATGTGCCCAAGAAGATGTACGCTTGGGCCATCCGCCGCGAGCGGCACGGCGAGCCCGAGCAGAGTTTCAAGCAGGAGGTCGTGGACACCTGGGAGATCGACAGCCACGAGGTGCTGGTGCTCGTGATGGCCGCGGGCGTGAACTACAACGGCGTCTGGGCCGGGCTCGGCACGCCGATCAGCCCCTTCGACGGCCACAAGCAGCCCTATCACATCGCCGGTTCCGATGCCTCGGGCATCGTCTGGGCCGTCGGTGACAAGGTCAAGCGCTGGAAGGTCGGCGACGAGGTGGTCATCCATTGCAACCAGGACGACGGCGACGACGAGGAGTGCAACGGCGGCGATCCGATGTTCTCGCCCACCCAGCGGATCTGGGGGTACGAGACCCACGACGGCTCCTTCGCGCAGTTCACCCGCGTCCAGGCACAGCAGCTGATGCCGCGTCCGAAGCATCTTACCTGGGAAGAGAGCGCCTGTTACACGCTGACGCTGGCCACGGCCTACCGGATGCTCTTCGGCCACGAACCCCACGAGCTCAAGCCGGGTCAGAACGTGCTGGTCTGGGGCGCCTCGGGCGGTCTCGGCTCCTATGCGATCCAACTGGCCAATACGGCCGGCGCCAACGCCATCGGCGTGATCTCGGACGAGAGCAAGCGCCAGTTCGTGCTGGACCAGGGCGCAAAAGGCGTCATCAACCGCAAGGAATTCAATTGCTGGGGCCAGCTGCCCACCGTCAACACGCCAGAGTACAACGAGTGGCTCAAGGAGGCGCGCAAGTTCGGCAAGGCGATCTGGGACATCACCGGCAAGGGCGTGAGTGTCGACATGGTCTTTGAGCACCCGGGCGAGGCGACCTTCCCGGTCTCCACCCTCGTGGTCAAGAAGGGGGGCATCGTCGTGATCTGTGCGGGCACCTCCGGGTTTAACTGCACCTTCGACGTGCGCTACATGTGGATGCATCAGAAACGTCTTCAGGGCTCGCACTTTGCCAACCTGAAACAGGCCGCAGCTGCAAACCGCCTGATGCTGGAACGGCGCCTCGATCCCTGCATGTCCGAGGTCTTTCCTTGGGCGGATATTCCCCAAGCGCATACCAAAATGCTGAGAAATCAGCATAAACCGGGTAACATGGCAGTTCTGGTTCAGGCGCCGCGCACCGGATTACGTACAGTTGAAGACGTTTTGGAGGCAGGGAAGTAACTCTCTGTTAATTCCCCGGCGCGCAGGATGGTCGGTGAGTGGAAAGCTCGCCGGCCATTTTCTTGCCGGCGGGTGGTGACTGCCGGCCATCCCGGACGGCAGAAAAGTGGAGAATGACGATGAGGGGTCACGCTACTTCTACGACATACCGGACGGAGATGCCTCCGTCCCTCATTCCGCGCACGTCCAAGGACCAATGGATGATTGATGTCCTGGCCGAGCTGCAGGAGGCTGCGCGCGATCGCGGCATGCAGGCGATGGTCGAACAGCTGGCCATTGCCAGCCACGTGGCAAAGGAGGAGATCGCCCGGAAAAAAGCCGAAGCGATCCGCCGCGCGACAGAACCGGAACGCCGCCCGCCGGGCGCCAAGCAGGGCAGCTACTTCTTTTCCATGCCGCCGAGCGAGCGCCGCAACTAAGGGGGCTGGCCCGGCGACGGGACCGTTTGCTTTCAGGGGCCGCGAGGGGCAGTTCGCCCTTTCGCGGCTTCGTCGCATCTGGCGCTTTCCGCGCCCAAAGGGTAGCGTCGCGCCATGACATTGCCCTCTGCCATCACATTTTCGCACGACCAGGCCGAGGCCTATGATCGCATCTCGGAAACGCTGAAAGGCGCGGGAGTCGATCTGGACGCCGGCAGCACGACGCCCCCGATGGAGGGGCGCGCGCGCGTGCTCGCCGTTCTGGGAAAGGCCGGATCGGGCAAGACCATGTTGCTCTCCGCGCTGGCAGATGCTTGCGAAGCTGCGGGCCTCTCGGTCGTTTCCGGCGATTACGAGCCCAAGCGTGCCAAGGAAGCCCGCACGCTGGCCATCCTGGCGCCGACCAACAAGGCCGCTTCGGTGCTCCGCCTGCGGGGCGTTCCCGCCACCACCATCCACCGCATCCTCTACAAGCCGGTCTATGATCCGGAATACGAGCGCATTGCCGAATGGCTGGAGGGCGAGGGGGAAAAACCCGAGATCGAGGGCCTCGCCCCCGATGCGCTCGACCGTGCAAAGGCCTCCTACGAAGTCAACCGATCCGTCCCGGCCGCGCTGGCGGTGGCCGGATTGCGGGGGTCCGATTTCATCACCGGATGGAAGCGTCGCGACGACCCCCTCGACGTGGGCTTCGTCGACGAGGCCTCGATGCTCGACGAGCGACAGTTCGACGACCTGAAGGAAATCTTTCCGAACCTCGTCCTTTTCGGTGATCCGGCCCAGCTTGCCCCGGTCGGACAATCCGGCGAGATGGTCTTTGATAGCATGCCCGAGCAGGCCCGGCTGACCCTGGCCCGGATCCACCGGCAGGAGGCCGACAACCCGATCCTGGATCTCGCCCATGCCCTGGCCGATCCCGAGGTCGATTTCTACCGCTTCGAGCGCATGGTCGAGGAGGCGGCGAAACGCGATGACCGCGTGGTCTGGGCCCAGCGGGTCGAATCCGGGCTGATGGCGCGCTCTCCGGTACTGGTCTGGCGCAACGCCACCCGAATCCGGCTGATCAATGCCTTCCGCGCGGTGCACGACGCCCCCGAGGATGCGCTTCTACCGGGCGAGCCGCTGATCTGCGACGGCATCGAATTGCCGCTGAAGCATCGCAAGAAGCGCCTGGATCTCGAGGCGCGGGGCCTGATCAAGGGGGCGCAGGTGATCTATCTCGGGCCGGGACAGAAGCCCGGCTTTTCCCGTCTGCACGTGGTCGGGGCCGAGAACCCGCAGGTGTCTGCGGCGTCCATCGTCAAGATCGAGAAGCCCGACGAGGCGGAACCCTTCATCCCCTTTGCAGCCCGCATGGGGGCCACCTTCCTGCATGGCGCGGCAGTGACCATCCACAAGGCACAGGGCTCGCAATGGCCCGAGGTGCAGGTTTTTGCGCCGGATATCTACGCGGCATCCCGCGCGGGGCGGATGGAGGCCGGACAGCCGCTCTGGAAACGGCTTGCCTACGTTGCGATCACCCGCGCCGAAACCCGCCTGCACTGGGTGGTGCGCGCGCGGTTGTCCAAGCCGGGCGAGTCCCTGGGCGTCGAGGATCTCAGGATGAAACAGGCACCTGCCCTGGAAATGGCAGCGCCCGAGGATTTCGCGGGGTAGGGGGCTCTGCCCCCGGCGCTCTTCGCCTCCCCTGGAATATTTCCAGCCAGATGATGACGAGCGGAGGCGCTCCCCGGTACCGGGGCCAAAGGGGGGCCTGCGGGGCGCAGGCTCAGCGGGTCGGAACCGGCTCTTCGCCGCGGTAGTCGTAGAACCCGCGCCCGGTCTTGCGGCCGAGCCAGCCGGCCTCGACGTATTTCGTCAGCAGCGGGCAGGGGCGATACTTGGTGTCGGCCAGGCCTTCGTGCAGCACGTTCATGATCGCGAGGCAGGTGTCCAGGCCGATGAAATCGGCCAGCTGGAGCGGCCCCATCGGGTGGTTCGCACCGAGTTTCATCGCCTCGTCGATGGAGCGGACGTTCCCCACGCCCTCGTAGAGCGTATAGACCGCCTCGTTGATCATCGGCATCAGGATCCGGTTCACGATGAAGGCCGGGAAGTCCTCGGCGCTGGCGGCGGTCTTGCCGATCTTCTCGACGATGCCCAGGCAGGCCTTGTAGGTCTCCTCATCCGTGGCGATGCCGCGGATCAGTTCCACCAACTGCATCACGGGCACCGGGTTCATGAAGTGGAACCCCATGAACTTTTCCGGGCGGTCGGTCTTGCTCGCCAGGCGGGTGATCGAGATCGAGGAGGTGTTCGAGGTCAGGATCGTCTCTGGCTTCAGGTGCGGCAGCAGTTCCTTGAAGATCGCGTCCTTGACCGGTTCGCGTTCGGTCGCGGCTTCGATGATCAGGTCGCAGGGGCCGAGGTCGGTCAGGGTCAGGGTGGTGGAAATGCGCGCCAGCGTGGCATCGCGATCAGCCTGCTCCACCTTGCCCTTCTGGACCTGCCGGTCGAGGTTCCTGGTGATCGTGGCAATGGCCTTGTCGATGGAATCCTGGCTGATGTCGTTCAGCAGGACGTCGTAGCCCGCAAGCGCCATCACATGCGCGATCCCATTGCCCATCTGCCCGGCGCCCACGACGCCAACTTGCCTGATTTCCATGGAACCCTCCATCTGCCTGTTCGGCCGCAATGTGACCGGATGCATCCGGTGCCGCAAGCCCCGGTGCGGGGCTCTGCGCAATTTGAACACTGATTTAGCTTTATTCCTTTGGAAACTTCTCGCTGTCACGGTCGCGCCCGGGTGAACATTGGGGTGTGACATGTCCTTCGATCCGACGGGCCGGGGTGGGCTCGAGTATTTTCCGTGCCGTTACGGGGCATCCCGGGCGGTCTTTCGCGGTCCTAAACGGCCGACAGACGGAGATTTCGTTGCGGTGCTCGGGGGATGCGACACCTACGGCCGCTTCATCGCACGCCCCTTTCCCGCCATTCTGGAAGACCGCCTTGGCCTGCCGGTTCTGAACCTCGGTTGGCCACAGGCCGGGCCCGATGCCTTCCTGGCCGATCCCGAGCTGCTGGAAGTGGTCAGACGGGCAAGGGCCGTCGTGCTTCAGGTCATGGGCGCGCAGAACATGTCGAATCGCTATTACGCCGTGCATCCGCGGCGCAACGACCGTTTCCTGCAGGCAACGGGGCTGATGCGCAGCCTCTACGAGGACGTCGACTTTACCGAATTCAATTTCACCCGCCATCTTGTCAGCGCCCTGCAGCTCAGGTCGAAGGAGCGTTTCGACATGCTGCGCAGAGAGCTTCAGGCGGCCTGGCTACTGCGGATCGAGGCCCTGCTGGACCAGATCGCACAGCCGGTTGTGCTGCACTGGTTCGCGCGGCGCGGGCCGGCAGAGGGGCCGGATGCAGATCCGCTCTTCATCACGGCCGAAATGCTCGAAGCCCTGCGCCCGAAGGTGGCGGAGATCGTGATCTCGGTCCCGTCGCGGGAGGCCGCGCAGGCCGGCACGGCAGGGATGATCTTTGCGCCGCTCGATGTGACGGCGGCGGTACAGGTGCTGTCGCCCGCGGCCCATGCCGAGGCGGCAGAGGCGCTCGCCCCGGCGCTGGGCCAGGTTCTCGCCGACCAGCGTAAATGAAAAGGACCCGCCTGTTCGGCGGGCCCTGACAGCCAATGTCTCCCGCGAGAGGCTCAGAGCTTCTCGATCAGCGCGGGCACGGCCTCGAAGAGGTCTGCCACCAGGCCGTAATCGGCAACCTGGAAGATCGGTGCCTCTTCGTCCTTGTTGATCGCGACGATGACCTTGGAGTCCTTCATGCCGGCGAGGTGCTGGATGGCACCCGAGATGCCCACGGCGACGTAGAGCTCGGGGGCAACCACCTTGCCGGTCTGACCCACCTGCCAGTCGTTCGGGGCAAAGCCCGAGTCGACCGCGGCACGCGAGGCGCCGACGGCGGCGCCCAGCTTGTCGGCCAGCTTCTCGATCAGGGCAAAGTCCTCTTCCGAGCCCACGCCACGACCGCCGGAGACGACGATGCCGGCGCTGGTCAGCTCGGGGCGGTCGCTCTCGGCCACCTTGTCCTCGACCCATTCCGACAGGGCCGGATCCTCGGCGGCGGCCACGGCCTCCACCCCGGCCGAACCGCCGTCGCCGGCGGCGTCGAAGGTCGAGGTGCGGAAGGTGATGACCTTCTTCGGATCCAGCGATTTGACCGTCTGGATGGCGTTGCCGGCATAGATCGGACGCTCGAAGGTATCGGCGTCGACCACGGCGGTCACGTCGGACAGGATCATCACGTCGAGAAGCGCGGCAACGCGCGGCATGATGTTCTTGGCGTCGGTGGTGGCAGGGGCAACGATGTGGTCGTAATCCGCGCCCAGCTTGGCAACGAGCACCGAGACCGGCTCGGCCAGGCGGTGGCCATAGAGCGGATCCTCGGCGACCAGGACCTTGGCCACGCCGGCGATCTTGGCGGCTTCGGCCGCGGCATCCGCAGCCTTCTCGCCGACGACAAGAACACTCACATCACCCAGTTTCGAGGCGGCGGAAACGGCCTTTGCGGTGGCATCCAGCGCCAGCGCGCCGTCGGTCACCTCGGCAAGCAGAAGAACAGCCATTACACGATCCCCTTCTCTTTGAGTTTGGCCACCAGCTCGTCGACAGAGCCCACGATTTCACCGGCCTGACGGGTTTCCGGCTCCGAGGTCTTGACCACCTGCAGGCGCGGCGTGACGTCCACGCCGTAGTCGGCGGGGGTCTTCTCGTCGAGCGGTTTCTTCTTTGCCTTCATGATGTTGGGCAGAGAGGCATAGCGCGGCTCGTTCAGGCGCAGGTCGGCGGTGATGATCGCCGGCAGCTTCACCTTGACGGTTTGCAGGCCGCCATCCACCTCGCGCGAGACCACGGCGCTGTCGCCGTCGACGTCGAGCGTGTTGGCAAAGGTCGCCTGGGCCCAGCCGGTCAGCGCCGCCAGCATCTGGCCGGTGGCGTTCATGTCGTTGTCGATGGCCTGCTTGCCGGCAATCACGATGCCGGGCTGCTCCTCGTCGATGATCCCTTTCAGGATCTTGGCGACGGCCAGCGGTTCGATGTCGGTGTGCACGTCATCGGCGGCAACAACCAGGATTGCACGATCGGCGCCCATGGCCAGTGCGGTCCGCAGGGTTTCCTGCGCCTGCTTGACGCCGATGGAGACCGCGATGACCTCTTCGGCCTTGCCGGCTTCCTTCAGGCGGATTGCCTCTTCCACGGCAATCTCGTCGAACGGGTTCATCGACATTTTCACATTTGCCAGATCGACTCCGCTGCCATCCGATTTCACACGGACTTTCACGTTGTAGTCGATCACGCGTTTGACAGGCACCAGCACCTTCATCGGCGGTCACTCCCCTTGTTGATCTCTTCATCCGCCCGGATTCGGCGCGGATACGACGTCTGTTGCGATTTGATATAATCTTGCTTTTGACCGTGACAGGTCAAAACAGACTTTCCATGGGGTTGCAACGTCACGTTTCTTTCCGCATTGCAAAAAATGTCCTGCTGTGCGGAATAATGCCAGTCTCGCGCGGGCTGCTCCGGCAGAACCCTGCCACGACGCGAAAAATGCGAAACGTCGGTTTCAGGCGGCATAAGGTCGGCTGGGCGGTGCGCCGTTTGGCCTGTCTGATAAATCTCGGATCAGCTCAACGCACATCCCAACAGGACACCCGCAATGAAAACCCATGTGAAAGCCCTTGTCGTCGGCGGTGGCGCCGTCGGCACCTCCATTGCCTACCACCTGGCCCGCGCCGGCTGGGAGGACGTGATGCTCCTCGAACGCGACGAGCTCACCTCTGGCTCCACATGGCATGCGGCCGGCCTGCTGCCGCTCTTCAACATGAGCTACGCCACCACCCACATCCACAAGTACTCGGTGGATTTCTACAAGACGCTGGAGGCCGAAACCGGCCTGAACGCGGGCTTTTCCGTTGTCGGCAACCTGCGAATGGCCCAGACGCAGGCCCGGATGGACGAGTACATGCTCTATGCCTCCACCGCGGAAACCGCCGGTGTGCCCTACGAGTGGATGACCCCCGCGCAGATCAAGGAGCGCTGGCCGCTGGTCAACATCGAGGGGCTGCAGGGCGCGATCTTCCACCCCACCGATGGCTACATCAACCCCGCCGACGTCACCATGGCGATGGCCAAGGGCGCCCGTCAACGCGGCGTGATGATCGAGCGCAAGTGGCAGGTCGATGCTTACCACTGGACCGGCGAGGCCTGGGAGGTGACCTGCACAAAGATGGGCGAGAAGGGCGGCAACCTCGTGCCCCTCGAAGAGCAGATCGTCATCACCGCAGAGCATGTCGTCACCGCCACCGGCAACCACGCGCAGCGCACCGCGCGCTTGCTTGGCATCAAGACGCCCGCGATCCCCGTCGAGCACCAGTTCATCGTCACCGAGCCCGATCCCGCGCTGGTGGAATATCGCAAGAACGGCGGCGAGGAGCACCCGGTGCTGCGCGACGCCGACGCCAAGTGGTACGTCCGCGAGGAACGTGGCGGCTGGATCCTCGGCCCCTACGAGCTGAACGCCCCCGCGCGCTTCCGCTTCGGCGTGCCCGACAGCTTCCGCGCCGATCTCTTCCCCCTCGATCTGGAACGGATCGAAGAGGAGTACATGTCGATGATCCATCGCCTGCCGTCTTCGGAAACCGTTGGCCTCAAGGACGATTTCAACGGCCCGATCTGCTACACGCCTGATGGCAACCCGCTCGTCGGCCCCGCGCCGGGCCTGCGCAACATGTGGCTGGCCGAGGGCTTCTCCTTCGGGATCACCGCTGCCGGCGGCACCGGCTATTACCTTGCCCAGATGATGACGGAGGGCGAGGCAGAGATCGACATGGCCTCCCTCGATCCCAAGCGTTACGGCGCCTGGATGACCAGCGAATATGCGGTGGCCAAGAACGAGGAAGCCTACGAGCACGTCTTCATCCTGCATCACCCGGACGAAGAGCGCGAGGCGGGCCGTCCGCTGCGTACCTCGCCGGCCTATGACCGCCAAAAGGCCGCCGGTGCCCAGTTCGGCCATGTGAACGGCTGGGACCGTCCCAACTACTATGCGCCGCAGGGCTTCGACGATCACGCCTCACGCAGCTTCCGCCGTGGTGGCTGGTGGCAGTACGCCGTCGAGGAGGCAAAGGCGATCCGCGAATCCGTCGGTCTGATCGACGCCACCGCCTTCACCAAGCACAAGGTCACCGGCAACGGGGCCACAGAGTTTCTCGATGGCTTCACCTGCAACAAGCTGCCCAAGGTCGGGCGTATCAACCTGACCTACGCGCTGACCTCCGCCGGTACCACGCGCACGGAATACACCATCGTGCGCAACGGCGAGAGCGACTATTACCTCGTCTCTGCCGGGGCCTGGACGGCCTATGACCAGGACTACCTGCTCAAGGCCGCAGAGGATTTCATGACCGAGACCGGCAAGCTGGTCATCGTGCAGGACGTCACGACGCAATGGGGTGTCTTCGCCATCGCCGGGCCGAAATCCCGCCATGTGCTGAAGAAGCTGATCCGCGACGCAGAGCCGGAGACCGCGCTGTCGAACAAGCGGTTCCCCTGGCTCTCGGCGCGCCAGATCGAGCTCGGCATGGTGCCGGTCAACGCCATCCGCGTGGCCTACACGGGCGAGCTGGGCTGGGAACTCCACCACCCGATCGAGATGCAGAACCACCTATGGGACAAGCTCGTCGAGGCCGGAGAGGAATTCGGCATGAAGCTCGTCGGCGCCCGCGCCCAGAACTGGCTGCGCCAGGAGAAGAGCTATCGTGCCTTCGGTACCGAGCTGGGCCGCGACGCGACCCCGGCCGAGGCCGACCTGCCGCGCTTCATCGACCTCTCCAAGGAGTTCTTCGGCAAGGAAGCCATGATCGAAAAGGGGATCCGCTCGAAATGCGTCACCCTGCTGATCGACGGGCCCGATGACGCAGATCCCTGGGGCCGCGAGGCGCTCTACGACGGCACGACAAAGGTGGGCCGGCTCACCTCCGGCGGCTATTCCGTGGCCTTCGGCAAGTCGATCGGCATGGGCTATGTCGCGCCGGAGCTGGCCCAGGTCGGCCAGAAGCTCAAGGTGAAGATGTTCGATCAGCTCTGGGATGCCGAGATCGTCGAGGACAGCCCCTACGACCCCAGCAACGCCAAGATCCGCATCGACGGCTGAGCCGCGGAACATTCAGACTGCAAAAGGGGCGGGCAACCGCCCCTTTTTCGTTCCGGCACATTTTCTTGTCGGAAATATCCCCGCCGGAGGCATCCCGAAGGTGCCTCTCTCGCTGCCGGCCGGTCGATGGATACAACCGGGCAGGGGGCTCTGCCCCCGTCCTGCGGACTCCCCCGCCGTATTTCGGGAAAGATGAAGGCTGCGACGGTTTGTTCCGGAGCAGCCGGTGGTTGGTGGTTGTCGTGAGCCACCCCAAGGTTAACTCATGGGAAAGACGAAAAGGAGATCCCATGGCCATTCGCGGCATCGAGCATATCGGCATCACCGTTCCCGACATTCGTGCGGCAGAGCACTTCTTCGAGGAGGCCTTCGGCGCAACCGTGCTCTATCGGCAGTTCCGGCCGGAGGGGCCGCACATGGCCGGGGCGGACATGAACCCGGTGAACGGGGTTGATCCGCAGGTCACTGTGCGCGGGCTGACCATGATGCGCCTTGGCGATGGCCCCAATGTCGAGCTTTTCGAGTTCGACCGCACCGAGGGAGAGGCGCCGCTGCCGGCCAATGGCATGGGGATGACCCATTTCGCCGTGACCGTGGATGACCTCTTCGAGGCGGTGGAGCGCTTCACCGCGGCCGGTGGCACGCTGATCGGCGACAGCCACACCGAGCTCGGCAACCAGGAGACCGGCGAGGGCAACATCAACTGGTTCGGCACCACGCCCTTCGGTCTGCTGGTGGAGATCATGCAGTTCCGGTCGCCCCTGAATTACGACGAAGGCGCCACCGAGACGCGCTGGTTCCCCGGCGAGGACTGAGCTCGCCCACGAAAAAGGCCCGCCGGACCGGCGGGCCTTCCTCAACGTTCCGAAAACACCGCTTACTGCGGGATCTCGCCGGTCAGGCCTTCGACGTAGAAGTTCATGCCCAGCAGGGTGCCGTCGTCGGCGATTTCGCCTTCGGCCAGCCAGGGCGTGCCGTCCTGCTTGTTGATCGGGCCGGTGAAGGAATGCATCTCGCCGCTGGCAAGTGCATCCTTCATGGCCAGGGCCTTTTCCTTCAGCTCGGCGGGGACGGCGTCGGTGATCTCGCCGATGCCGACCATGCCGTCACCGATGCCTTCCCAGACGCTGTGGCTCTCCCAGGTGCCGTCCATCACGGCCTTCACGCGATCGACGTAGTAGGGGGTCCAGTTGTCGATGATCGAGGTCACGCGCGGGCTGGGCGCATATTCGATCATGTCGCCGGCCTGGCCAAAGCCGATCACGTCGCCGGCTTCCTGTGCGGCGGCCAGCGGTGCGGTGGAATCGGTGTGCTGGAAGATCACGTCGGCGCCCTGTTCGATCAGCGTACGGGCGGCGTCGGCCTCCTTGGCTGGGTCCATCCAGGTGTAGAGCCAGATGATCTTGAATTCGACGTCGGGGTTCACGGCCTTGGCCTGCAGGTAGGCCGAGTTGATGCCGCGCACGACTTCGGGGATCGGCACAGAGGCGATGTAGCCGATGATGTTCGACTTGGTCATCGTGCCGGCGATCAGGCCCTCGATGGAACGGCCTTCATAGAAGCGGGCGGAATAGGCCGACATGTTCGGCGCGGTCTTGTAGCCGGTGGCGTGCTCGAACTTCACGTCCGGGAACTTGGCCGCGACGTTCACCGTCGGATCCATGTAGCCGAAGGAGGTCGAGAAGATGATGTCGGCACCGTCCAGCGCCATCTGGGTCATCGCGCGTTCGGCGTCGGGGCCTTCGGGCACGTTTTCCTGATAGACCATCTCCACCTTGTCGCCGCCGATCTCTTCCAGCATGGCGACGGCGGATTCGTAATGGTGCTGCGACCAGCCGCCATCGTTGATCGGACCCACGAAGATGAAGCCGACCTTGGTCTTGTCATCCTCGGCCATGGCGGCACCGGTTCCCAGTGCGGTCATCCCCAGCGCGGTTGCGGCGCCGGTGAGGAAGGTTCTCTTTTTGATAAGCATTACTGTCTCCCTGTAAGCTTGGTGAAACGCCGCGCGGGTTGCTTATTGCGAGGCGTGGAAGGTCTTGCCCAACGAGGCCGGCCCGGCATTGCGGCCGGTGGCCGAGATGATCACCAGCACCACGATGGTGATGATGAAGGGCAGCATCGAAAGGTATTCGGCCCGGATCGGAACCCCGGCCCCCTGCAGGTTCAGCTGAAGCACGGTGACGCCGCCGAAGAGGTAGGCCCCCAGGAGCACGCGCCATGGTTTCCAGCTGGCAAAGACGACAAGGGCCAGGGCGATCCAGCCAATGCCGCCGGTCATGCCGTCGGTCCATTGCGGTACGCGGACGAGGCTGATGTAGGCCCCGCCCAGACCGGCACAGGCGCCCCCGAAGAGGATCGCCAGCACGCGGATCCGCACCACCTTGTAGCCCAGGGCATGGGCAGCGTCGTGGTTTTCGCCCACGGCGCGCAGGATCAGGCCGGCGCGGGTGAATTTCAGAAAGGCCCAGACCACAGCGACAAGCGCGATGCCGATATAGACCATCGGGTGGTGACTGAAGAGGATATGGCCCACCACCGGCAGGTCGCTCAGCACCGGGATGTCCACACGGGTGGCCATGGGCGGCTTCTGCCCGACAAAGCTCTGCCCGATCAGGGCAGAGAGGCCGAGGCCGAAGAGCGTCAGCGCCAGCCCCGAGGCCACCTGGTTGGCCAGGAAATACTGGGTCAGCAGCGCGAAGAGGAAGGAGAGCACCGCGCCGCCAAGCGCTGCGGCAAGAAAGCCCAGGGTGGGCGAGCCGGTGGTCACGGCCACGGCAAATCCGCAGATGGCACCGGTGATCATCATGCCCTCGACGCCCAGGTTCAGAACACCTGCGCGCTCCACCACCAGCTCGCCGATGGCGGCGATCATCATGGCGGTGGCGGCCACCATCATCGAGGCGATGAAGAGGACGGGATCGATCGAGCTCAGGTCCATCTCACGCCACCTTCTTCTTGGCCCAGACGATGCGGTAGTTCGTCAGCATGTCGACCGCCAGCAGGAAGAACAGCAGCATCCCCTGGAAGCACTGGATGGCCGCGCCGGGCAGCTGCAGCTTGCTCTGCGCGGCTTCGCCGCCGATGTAGGTCAGCGCCATCAGCAGGCCCGCCAGGACGATGCCCACCGGGTGCAGCCGGCCCAGGAAGGCCACGATGATCGCGGTAAAGCCATAGCCCACGTTGAAGCCGGTGCTGATCTGGCCCGCCGGGCCGGACACTTCGAACATGCCGGCCAGCCCCGCAAGCGCGCCGGCCGTGCCCATGCAGAAGAGCACCAATCGCCCCGGTTTCACGCCCGAGAAGCGCGCCGCGCGCGGAGCGTCGCCGGTCAGCCGGATCTGGAAGCCCAGGATGTGCCGGTTCATCAGGATATAGGCCATGATGGCCGCGATGAAGGCCGCGGCCACGCCCCAGTGCATGCCGGTGCCGGCAATGATCTCGGTATTGTGGGCCGCGGGGTATTGCTGCAGGTTCCGCGAGCCGGGAAAGCCCATGCCCTCGGGGTTCTTCATCAGCCCAAGCGCCATGGAGGCCAGGAAGTTCTCGGCCACGTAGACCAGCATCAGCGACACCAGGATCTCGTTGGTGTTGAACTTCACCTTCAGGATCGCCGGGATCATCGCCCAGGCCCAGCCCCCCAGCGCGCCCGCCAGGATCATCAGCGGAAAGACATACCAGGCATCCAGCGGGTAAAACGCCAGCCCCACGCCGGCGCCAGCGATGGCGCCCATGATGTACTGCCCCTCGGCGCCGATGTTCCAGATCCCCGCCTTGAACCCGAGCGACAGCCCCAGCGCGATCAGGATCAGTGGCGCGCCCTTCACCAGCAGCTGCGGCCGGTAGTAGAAGGCATGCGGGCCGAAGAGCGGATCCCAGAAGATCGTCCGGATCGCCTCCACCGGGTCCTTGCCGAGCGCCGCAAAGAGCAGCCCGCCGGCGATCATCGTGGCAATCACCGCCAGGACCGGCGTGATATAGGACAGGGTCTGCGACGGCTGCGGCCGTTTCTCCAGCCTCAGCATGGGCGGGCCTCGTTCATCTTTCTGAAAATACGGCCGCCGGAGGCGTTGTCACGCTTACACATGCGCCACCTCCATGCCATGGGCACCACCCATCATCAGGCCGATCTCTTCCATGGTCAGGCCGGCGGCGGGGCGGATGTCCGACAGGCGCCCCTCGTTCAGCGCGGCAAAGCGGTCCGAGACCTCCATCAGCTCGTCGAGGTCCTGGCTGATCACGATCAGCGCGGCGCCGCCCGCGGCCAGGTCCATCAGCGCCTGGCGTATTGTCGCGGCGGCGGCGGCATCAACGCCCCAGGTCGGCTGGTTCACCACCAGCACTTCCGGGCGCTGCATCACCTCTCGGCCGATCACGAACTTCTGCAGGTTGCCGCCCGACAGGGCGCGCGCCGCGGTTTCCGTGCCCGGCGTCCGCACGTCGAAGCGCTCGATGATCTTCGCCGCGAAATCCCGGGCTTTGTTCCATTTCAGGAAGCCGTTGCGCATCAGCCCCTCGCGGTCCGCGCCCGTCAGAAGGGCGTTTTCCGTCAGGCTCATGTCGGGCGCTGCAGCATGGCCCAGGCGCTCTTCGGGGGCCGTCAGCAGGCCCATGCGCCGCCGTTCGGTCGGGCCCATGGTGCCGATCGGCGTGCCATCCAGCTCGATCATCCCGCGGGCCGAGGTCAGCTCGCCCGAGAGGGCGGCCAGCAGCTCGTCCTGGCCGTTCCCGGCCACGCCGGCCAGGCCCAGGATCTCGCCCGCCCGCACTTCCAGCGTCACGTCCTTCAGCGAGGTGCCGAACTGCCCCGGAGAGGCCACGCTCAGCCCCTTCAGCGCCAGGCGCACCGCGCCCGGTTCCGCCGCCGCGCGTTCCGGGCGGTGCAGCTCGCTGCCCACCATCAGTTCGGCCATCTGCGCCGCCGTCACCTCGCGCGGGGTGCAGGTGGCCACCTTCTCGCCCAGCCGCAGGATCGTCGCCTCGTCGCAGAGCGCGCGGATCTCTTCCAGCTTGTGCGAGATGTAGAGGATCGAGGTCCCCTCGCTCTTCAGCTTGCGCAGGGTGGCAAAGAGGATCTCCACCTCCTGCGGCGTCAGCACGCTGGTCGGTTCGTCCATGATCAGCAGCTTGGGATCCTGCAGCAGGCACCGGATGATCTCCACCCGCTGGCGTTCGCCGGCCGAGAGATCGCCCACCAGTTTCCAGGGATCCAGCGGCAGGCCGTATTGCTCGCTCACCTCCCGGATCTGGTCGGCCAGGTCGCGGGTCTTCGGCGGTTCCGCCATCCCCAGCGCCACGTTCTCGGCCACGTTCAGCGCCTCGAACAGGCTGAAGTGCTGGAACACCATCGCCACGCCAGAGGCGCGCGCGGCCTGCGGTTCGCTCGGGGCATAGGCGGCTCCGTTCAGCACCATTTCGCCGCTGTCCGGTTGTACCAGCCCGTAGATCATTTTCACCAGCGTCGACTTGCCCGCGCCGTTCTCTCCCAGCAGCGCATGCACCTCGCCCTGCCGGATCTCGAAAGACACGTCGTTATTGGCTACGACGCCCGGATAGGCCTTGGTCAGCCCCCTGATGGATAGAAGTGTCCCCGTCACCCTGTCTCTTCCCTTTCGGCGTCTTTATTCGCGCCGTCCTCCTCAGTACCTCGACTGCAACCCCCACGGCAATCTCCTGCGGATGTTTCCCCAGGGTCGTGTCGCCAATCGGACAGTCGATGCTTGCAATCCGGGCAGGCTCATGGCCCAGCTTTGCAAGCCTTTTGCGGAACCGCGCCCATTTGCTGGCCGATCCGATCAGCCCGCAGTGACGAAACCCCCGTGTCAGCAGCGCATCGCAGAGCGCGAGGTCAAGGCTATGGGAATACGTCAGAATCAGGTGTTCGGCCGTGACCGGCGCATGGCCGGCCAGCAGCGCCGGATCGGCGGCGGGCAGGGCAGTCACGCCTGCCGGGATTGCCTCCGGAAACCGCTCCGCCCCGGTATCGACCCAGGTGATCGCCACCCCGGGCAGGGGGCTCAGCACGTTCACCAGGGCGCGGCCCACGTGGCCCGCTCCCCAGATCCAGATCTCGCGCTCGGGCCGGGCCACCGGCTCGACCATCCAGCCCTCGATCAGCTGTGCCGCGGGGCGCGTGCCGGCGGCGCGCGCCTCGGCCAGCACCTTGCGCACGGCAAAGGGCATCTCGGTGGCGCCCTCTGCTGACGCGCCGGGCACTGCGCCGGGCACTGGCCGCGCGATCACGTCCTCGTCGTCCAGCTTCTCCAGCCGCGCCGCGTCGTAGATCTCGTAGAGCATCGTCACCGCGCCGCCGCAGCACTGGCCCAGGTCCGGGCCGAGCGCCTGTCTTTCCAGCCGGTCTGTCGACAGCCGCCGGGCCTTCAGCATCGCCTCGTGCTCCAGCGTACCACCGCCGATGGTGCCGATCAGAAAGTCCGGCCCCACCAGCATTGCCGTGCCCGCCTCGCGGGGGGTGGAGCCGCGCGTTTCCGCAACGGCCACCCGCACCACGCGGCCTCCGCGCGCCACGGCGTCGCGAAGGGCGGCAAGGTCAAACATCGGCCTGCATCCGCTGCACCGCCTTCAGCACCCGCTCGGGCGTGGCCGGGGCATGCAGGTCGGGATAGGCCGTGCCGCAGGAGGAAATCGCATCCTCCAGCGCAAAGAACGCCGACATGCCGAGGTTGAAGGGCGGTTCGCCCACGGCCTTCGAGCGATAGATCGTCGCCATCGGGTTGGGCTCGTCCCAGAGGTCCACGTTGAAGACCCGGGGGCGGTCGCCGCAGGCGGGGATCTTGTAGGTGCTGGGCGCATGGGTGCGCAGCCGCCCCTTGTCGTCCCAGACCAGCTCCTCCGTGGTCAGCCAGCCGGCGCCCTGCACATAGGCGCCCTCGACCTGGCCGATGTCCAGCGCCGGGTTCAGGCTCTCGCCCGCGTCATGCAGCACGTCGGCGCGCAGGATGCGGTATTCGCCGGTCAGCGTGTCGATGACCACCTCGGTCAGCGCCGCGCCATGGGCGAAATAGAAGAAGGGCCGCCCGGTGCCGTTGATCCGGTCCCAGCTCAGGTCGGGCGTGCGGTAATGCCCCGTTGCCGACAGGCTGACCTGGTTCTGGTAGGTCAGCTCCGCCGCCTTGGCAAAGGACATCTCGTTGCCGCCCGCGCGCACCATGTTGTTTTCAAAGACGACCTCTTCCATCCGCACCTGGTGCAGCTCGGCGATGACCTTGGCCATACGCTCGCGGATGGTGTCGCAGGCGGCCTTCACCGCCATGCCGTTCAGGTCGCTGCCCGAGGAGGCCGCCGTGGCCGAAGTGTTCGGCACCTTGGCGGTATCCGTCGCGGTGATCTTCACCTTGTCGGTGGTGATCCCGAACCGGCTCGCCGCCACCTGCGCCACCTTCTGGAACAGGCCCTGGCCCATTTCCGTGCCGCCGTGGTTCAGGTGCACCGATCCGTCCTGGTAGACATGCACCAGCGCACCCGCCTGGTTGAACCAGGACAGGGTGAAGGAAATCCCGAACTTCACCGGGGCAAAGCCCAGGCCCTTCTTCAGCACCGGATTGGCGGCGTTCCATTCCTCGACTGCGGCCTTGCGTTTCGCGTACTCGGCGCTCTCCATCAGGCGGTCGGTCAGCCTGTGCAGGCAAAAATCCTCCACCGGCATGTTGTAAGGCGTCGTCTGCACCACGTCCGTCGGGCTCAGCAGGCCATCGGCAGTGGGGGTGAAATCGGCGTAGTAGTTCACCCGGCGCACCTCCACCGGGTCCATGTTCAGCTCATGCGCCACGTGTTCGATCACGCGCTC
This sequence comes from Pseudooceanicola sp. DL12, assembly GCF_056270665.1. Taxonomy (NCBI): domain Bacteria; kingdom Pseudomonadati; phylum Pseudomonadota; class Alphaproteobacteria; order Rhodobacterales; family Paracoccaceae; genus Pseudooceanicola; species Pseudooceanicola sp. DL12. The sequence continues at coordinate 3,370,478 of NZ_CM149884.1, read as the reverse complement.
CACGCCCAGGATCCCCTGCGGCCCGCCGAACCCGCGATAGGCCGTGGCCGAGCACATGTTGGTGCGCAACCGGTGGCTGCCGATGCGGATGTTCTCCAGCAGATAGGCGTTCTCGGCATGCAGCATCGCGCGGTCGGCCACGGCCAGCGACAGGTCCTGGCTCCAGCCGCAGCGGGTGTACTGCTGGAACTCGATGCCGTGGATGCGGCCGGTGTCGTCGTACCCCAGCGTATAGTCGATGCGGAAATCATGGCGCTTGCCGGTGATCTGCATGTCGTCGTCGCGGTCATAGCGCATCTTGGTCGGGCGCCCGGTCTTCAGCGCCACCACGGCACAGGACACGGCCAGCGGGTTGCCCTGGCTTTCCTTGCCGCCGAACCCGCCGCCCATGCGGCGGCTTTCCACGCGCACGGCGTTCATCGGCTTGCCGATGGCCTCGGCCACCTTGTGCTGGATCTCGGTTGGGTGCTGGGTCGAGGCGTTGATGATCACGTCGCCCCCCTCCTGCGGCCAGGCCAGGCAGGCCTGCCCCTCGAGATAGAAATGCTCCTGCCCGCCCATCTCGATGCGGCCGGAGAGTTTCAGCGGCGCCGCCTCGATGGCGCTGTCCGGGTCACCATGTTCCCAGGTGATCACCGGCTCGACATAGCTCTTGGCGGCCAGGGCCTCGTCCACCGTCATCAGCGGCGTGCCCTCGGTGATGTCCCATTTCGCCAGCCGCGCGGCCCGGCGGGCGGCGTGATGGCTGGTGGCGGCCACGATGAACACCGGCTGGCCGACGAAGTTCAGCGTGCCCGTCGACAGCAGCGGCTCGTCATGCACCGGGTTCGAGGCCACGTCGTTGGCAAAGGGCAGGTCCTCGGCGGTCAGCACCGCGACCACGCCGGGCGCCGCGCGCACCGCGCTCAGGTCGAGCCCGTCCAGCGTGCCCTTGGCCACCGGCGAGGTGCCAAAGGCCAGGTGCAGGCAGTTCGCGGGCACCGGGATGTCGTCGATGTAGCGGGCTTCGCCTGCAACATGCAGGGGGCCGGCGTCGTGGGGCAGGGGCTTGCGCACTTCCTGGTTCATGCGATCACCTCCGCGAGGGTCATTGTCTGGCCCTGGTCGGCCAGCAGGTATCGTTTCAGCATGTTGCGGGCGGCATCGAGGCGATATTCCGCGCTCGCCCGCATGTCGGTCATCGGCTGGTAATCCACGGCCCAGGCGTCATGCGCCTTTTCCAGGATGCTCTCGTCCCAGGGCTGGCCGGTGATCGCCGCTTCCACGGCGGCGGCGCGCTTGGGGGTGCCCGCCATGCCGCCAAAGGCGATGCGGGCGCTTTCCACGACGCCATCGCTGACCACGATGTTGAAACAGCCGCAGGCGGCCGAGATGTCCTGGTCGAACCGCTTCGACAGCTTGTAGCAGGCCAGCCGTTCGGCCAGCGCCTTCGCGGGCCGCGGAATGGTGATCGCTTCCACGAATTCCCCCGGCGCGCGGTCCTGCTTGCCGTATTCGATGAAGAAATCCTCCAGCGGCAGCGAACGACGCTCCGCGCCCTTGCGCAGGTGCAGCGTGGCGCCGAGCGCGATGAAGGCGGGCGGGCTGTCCCCGATGGGCGAGCCATTGGCGATATTGCCGCCCACGGTGGCGGCATTGCGCACCTGAACGCTGGCGAACCGGCGCAGCATCAGGCCGAGACCCGGAAAGATCGGTTCGATCACGGGCAGCAGCTCGGAAAAGGTCACCATGGCGCCGACGCGGATCTCGTCCTCGCCCACCTCGATGGCCTTCAGCTCGGCGCAGCGGTTCAGAAACGCCACTTCGCCCAGCTCGCGCATCGCCTTGGTCACATGCAGGCCCAGGTCGGTCGCGCCCGCCACCAGCGTGGCGTCAGGGTGCGCCTCGTACCAGTCGGCCAGCGCATCCGCGGTCTCGGGCTGGAACGCCACGCCCTCGGCGTCCACGGGCATCTTGAAGACCTTGGGCATATGCTCGGGCACCGGCTTGGTCATCGCCTCTTCGGCGGCGCGGATGATCGGCGCATAGCCGGTGCAGCGGCACAGGTTGCCGGCCAGCGTCAGGTCGTGATCGGCCTCGCCTGTGATCTGGGCCGTGGCCATCGACATGGTGAAACCGGGGGTGCAGAAACCGCATTGCGAGCCGTGGTGATCCACCATGGCCTGTTGCACCGGGTGCAGCGCGCCTTCGGGCGTCTTCAGGCCTTCCACCGTGGTCACGGCCTTGCCCTGCAGCTGCGGCAGGAACAGGATGCAGGCGTTCAGCGCCTTCGGGCCGTCCTCGCCCGTCACCATGACCGTGCAGGCGCCACAATCGCCCTCGTTACAGCCTTCCTTGGTGCCCGTCATTCCACGCTCGATCCGCAACCAGTCGAGCAGAGTCGTGGTCGGGTGAACATCGCTGATGTCCACGCGTTCTCCGTTCAGTTGAAAGGAGAGTGTCATATGTCATTCATCCACCGCGTTCCCTGTGGCGACCATCTGTTTCCCCGATGCGGCGGAAGGGAAACGGCCATTAGGCTTTGGCGTAAAGAGAGCGACTGCCGGCTCGCTTTGCAAGCCCCTGTATACGGCAAGATGAACGCCATGGTCAAAAGGGGTGGAGCAGATTCACCAAGCGCCACCGGATTGCGCCGAAAGGTTGTGCGCGTCCCCAGGATGCACCCGAGCCCCGCGGGGCAGGCCCCTAGACGCTGATCTTCTGCGCCAGGGCCGAGAGCTGGTCGGTCGCCGCGCCCCAGCCCTCGTGAAAGCCCATCTCCTCGTGCCGGGCGCGCGCCTCGGCATCCGCATGCAGCACCGTTGCCACATAGCGCGTGCCGGCCGGCGTCTCGTCGAGCGTGATGATCGCCGTCATGAAGGGTTCGTGGCGGGGGCGGAACCCCGGCCCGAGCGCATCGGTAAAGCTCAGCAGCTGCGCCTTGGCCGCCGCCAGGATGCAGCCGTCGCTCTCGATCTCGGTGCCGTCGGGCAGGCGCATCCGGGTCATGAACCGCCCGCCGGCGCGCGGTTCGATCACCGCCGCCGTGGTCTCCACCGGCGCCGGAGAGAACCACTGGCAGAGCAGGTGCGGCTCGGTCCAGCAGCGCCAGATCGCGGCGGCGCCGGCCGGGATCACGCGGGTCAGGCTCAGGTCGGTGGCGGCATTCATCGGCGGTCACTCCGGGGGCGGGCAGGGGCGTTGCGGCCTGCGTCTTCGGTCTGCGTCCGGCCGACTATGGGCTGCGCAACCCTGCCGGGCAATAGCCGCCTTGCGCTCACCGCTGTTGCAGGCTTGTTGCTGCCAGCGCCCGCGCATACCATTTGCGGATGGCCACAGATCCCCGATTCATCCACCTCCGCGTCCACACCGAATACTCCCTTCTCGAAGGGGCCATCCGGCTGAAGAAACTGCCCGGCTTCTGCGAGAAGTTCGGCATGCCTGCGGTTGCCGTGACCGACACGAACAACATGTTCTCGGCGCTGGAATTTTCGGTAACCGCCTCGGGGGCCGGCGTGCAGCCGATCATCGGCTGCCAGGTCGACGTGGCCTGGCACGAGGTGCAGCCGGGAGAGCGCGCGCATCCGCCCGCGCCGGTGGTCCTGCTTGCCCAGAACGAGACCGGCTACGAGCACCTGATGGAGCTGAACACCTGTCTCTACGTGGCCCACCACGGCGACGTGCCGCAGGTCTCGCTGGCCGAGCTCGAGGCCCATACCGATGGCGTGATCTGCCTGACCGGCGGCCCCGACGGCCCCGTCGGGCAGCTGCTGCAACAGGGCCACCGCCCCGAGGCGCAGGCGCTTCTGGAACAGCTCGCGCGGGCCTTCCCCGACAGGCTCTACGTCGAGCTTCAGCGCCACCCGGCAGAGAACGGACAGCCCGAAAACGAACGGCTGACCGAGCGCGATTTCATCGAGATGGCCTATGCGATGGAGCTGCCGCTCGTCGCCACCAACGACGTCTACTTCCCGACGCCCGACATGTACGAGGCCCATGACGCGCTGATCTGCATCGCCGAAGGCGCCTATGTCGACCAGCAGGAGCCGCGCCGCCGGCTGACCCGCCAGCACTACATGAAGAGCCCGCAGGAGATGGCGACGCTCTTTGCCGACCTGCCCGAGGCGATCGAGAACACCGTCGAGATCGCCAGGCGCTGCGCCTTCCAGGCCTACAAGCGCGCGCCGATCCTGCCGAAATTCGCCGATGACGAGGTCGAGGAACTGCGCCGCCAGTCCAAGGAGGGCCTGCAGAAGCGTCTCGACGTGATCCCCCATGCCGTGCCCGAGGAGGAATACTGGAAGCGCCTCGAGTTCGAGATGGGCATCATCGAGGGCATGGGGTTCCCGGGCTACTTCCTGATCGTGGCCGACTTCATCAAGTGGTCCAAGGATCACGGCATTCCCATCGGGCCCGGCCGGGGCTCGGGGGCCGGCTCGCTGGTGGCCTATGCGCTCACCATCACCGACCTCGATCCGCTGCGCTACTCGCTGCTCTTCGAACGCTTCCTGAACCCGGAACGTGTGTCGATGCCCGACTTCGACATCGACTTCTGCATGGACCGGCGCGAAGAGACGATCCGCTATGTCCAGCAGAAGTACGGCCGCGACAAGGTGGGCCAGATCATCACCTTCGGTGCGCTGCTCTCCAAGGCGGCGGTGCGCGATATCGGCCGGGTGCTGCAGATGCCCTTCGGCCAGGTCGACCGCCTGTCCAAGCTGATCCCTGTCGAAGGGGTGAAGCCTGTCGGCATCGCCCAGGCCCTGCGCGACGAGCCCCGCCTGATCGAGGAGATGCGCGAGAGCGAGCAGGACGTGCGCGACGGCCGCACGAACCCGGCCCGGCGCCTCTTCGATTACGCCGAAAAGGTCGAGGGCCTGCTCCGCAACGCCTCGACCCACGCCGCGGGCGTGGTGATCGGCGACCGGCCGCTTGACCGGCTGGTGCCGCTCTACCAGGATCCCCGCTCCGACATGCCCGCCACCCAGTTCAACATGAAATGGGTCGAACAGGCGGGGCTGGTGAAATTCGACTTTCTCGGCCTTAAGACGCTGACCGTGATCCAGTATGCGGTCAACCAGATCCACGCCGGCGGCCGCGACCTGCACGTGGCCGCGGATGGCACCAAACTCTACGATCCCGCCCCCGGCGCCGAGAACCAGATCAACGCCATCCCCCTCGACGACGAGAAGACCTACGACCTCTATTCCCGCGCCAAGACGGTCGCGGTGTTCCAGGTGGAAAGCACGGGCATGATGGATGCCCTCAAGCAGATGAAACCCACCTGCATCGAGGACATCGTGGCCCTCGTGGCGCTCTACCGTCCGGGCCCGATGGAGAACATCCCGGTCTATTGCGAGGTCAAGAACGGCAAGCGCGAGATCACCTCGGTCCACCCCTCGATCGACCACATCCTGGCCGAAACCCAGGGCATCATCGTCTACCAGGAACAGGTGATGCAGATCGCCCAGGTCATGGCCGGCTACTCGCTCGGCGGTGCCGACCTGCTGCGCCGCGCCATGGGCAAGAAGATCAAGGAGGCCATGGACGCCGAACGCCCGAAGTTCGAGGCAGGTGCGGCCAAGAACGGCGTCGATGCCAAGAAGGCCTCCGAGGTCTTCGACCTGCTGGAGAAATTCGCCAACTACGGCTTTAACAAGTCGCACGCCGCCGCCTATGCCGTGGTCTCCTATCAGACCGCCTGGCTCAAGGCGAACCACCCGGTGGAGTTCATGGCCGGGGTCATGAACTGCGATATCAACCTCACCGACAAGCTCACGATCTACTTCCAGGAGGTCAAGAAGGGCCTCGGGCTGCCCTATGTGCCGCCCTGCGTGAACCGATCGGATGCCAACTTCAAGGTGGTCGACGGCGCGCTCGTCTACGCGCTGGGCGCGCTCAAGAACGTCGGCGTCGATGCCATGAAGCTGATCGAGGAGGGCCGCAAGGTCGACGGCAGGGACAAGCCCTTTGCCTCGATCTTCGACTTCGCCCGCCGCTGCGAGCTCAAGCGGATCGGCAAGCGCCCGCTGGAAATGCTGGCCCGCGCCGGCGCCTTCGACGAGATCGATCGCAATCGCCGCCGCATCTTCGACAGCCTCGAACAGCTGGTGGGCTATTCCGCCGCGATCTGGGAACAGAAGACCTCGAACCAGGTCTCGCTCTTCGGCGACGCCGGCGACGACCTGCCCGAGCCGCGGCTCTCCCCCGCCAACGACTGGCTGCCGGCCGAGCGCCTGGCCGAGGAATTCAAGGCCATCGGCTTCTACCTCTCCGGCCACCCGCTCGACGACTACATGGGCGCGCTCAAGCGCAAGGACGTCAAGACGCTCGACGATGTCACCCGTCTGGCCGAGGGGGGCGCCCTGGTGGCCAAGCTCGCCGGTATCGTCACCGGCCGCCAGGAACGGAAATCGGCGCGCGGCAACCGCTTTGCCTTTGCCCAGCTCTCCGACCCGACGGGCGCCTACGAGGTCACGATCTTCTCCGACACGCTCGAGGCCAGCCGAGATTTCCTCGAGAACGGCTCCAAGGTGGTCGTGACGGTCGAGGCGACGATGGAGAGCGACCAGCTCAAGCTGCTGGCACGCGGCATCGTGCCCATGGACGGTGTCGTGGCCGACGCGGGCGCCATCGGGCTGAAGATCTTCATGAACGAACCCGCGGGCGTGACGGCGGTGCACGACGTGCTGCTGCGCGCCAGGGAAACCGTGCGCGGCGTGCAGAAGGGGCCGATCCACTTCTGCCTGATCGACAGCACGCTTCCCGGCGGAGGCGAGGTCTCGATGAAGGCCAACGAGGGCTTCCCCGTCACGCCGGAGATCAAGGGCGCCATCAAGAGCCTGCCGGGCGTGCTCTCGGTCGAGGAGATCTGAGCGCGTTCCGCTCGCACCGCGCCATGGCCCGGGCCGCGGCCGCGGGGTGGTCGATCCGGTCGAGATAGCGCCGGGCCCGCGCCAGGGCGTCGCCGTGGTACTGCTCTGGGCCCAGCATCCGGCACGCGTTCAGCGCCGCGCGGTCGAGCAGGTCGAACGCCACCCGTTCCACCCGGCAATGCCATCCCGGCCCGCAGAGCCGCGCCCAGCCGTCCGTGTGATGGCAGAGCAGGGCGGTGCGCCCGGCATAGCCATGGAAATCAAAGGCCAGGGTCCCGTCGGTGACATAGATGTGGTTTCCGGCAAAGCCCGCGCCGGGCAGGATCCGCTCGGCATGAAAACCGGGCAGGGGCGGCGCCTGCAGGAAGGCCCCCGCCAGGATCTGGCAGGCGCCGTGGCCAAAGAACACGCGGTCCGGCAGGTGCCACCGCCGCACCGGGTCCTGCTTGATGCCGGGTTTCAGCCTGTACATCGCCACAGCCTGCCCGGGATGATGCCCGCGGTAAAGCCCGCAGGGGTAAGGGCAGGCATCACGGCAGGCAACACGGGTGACATCGCGGGGTGGGCGGCGCTCAGAGCTCGGGCGCGGCGGTGCTGGTGCTGCCCTGCGCGCCGACGATCGCGCTCAGCTCAGCGCCACGGCGGTGCGCCCAGGTCGCCCAGAAGTTCTGCCAGGCCTGATCCGCATCGACGATCTTCACGCGAAAGGCCGTGGCCGCGCCGGTGCTGTCATCGGTGCCGACCTCCAGGAAGGTCTGCGCGGCACAGCCCACGCCGATCGCCGCGGCCTCGGCCGAGGGCTGATAGCTGTCGCTGGTCAGCGGCTGCGACTGGAACTGCCAGGGCATCTCCTGCAGCGCGCTGCCGCCGCTGCAATCGGCGGAATAGACATTGCCGATATGGGCGCCGCTGCGGTCGAAGGCGCTGGTTTCGCGGCCCGCGCTCGCCTTGCCGTATTTCTCGCTCAGCGCCGGCAGCAGGGCCGACATGGCCATGGGCTCCTCCAGGCGCGAGACGCGCTCCATCACGGCCACCCGCTCGGGGGTGTCGAGCCAGTCGCCCGCCGGGCCGTATTGCAGCGTGATCAGGTCCTGCGGCCGGCCCTCGGCATCGGGCGCGCGGCCCCAGACCTCTTCGCTGATGGTGTAATCCTCGCCGCTCAGCGCGCGGCCCATCTCGGTCTTGGCATAGCCCTTCTCGCTCAGCAGGGCCTCGGCCTCGTCGCGGGTCATGCCCGCGGTCACGCCCAGCAGCGCCAGCCCGGGCATCGGCGCATGGGCCTCCCCGGGCAGCGGCGCGCGCAGGCCGGCGCGCATTGTGATGCCGTCGATCATGCCAAGGAACCCCTCGGTCCCGGCGCCGGGCACCAGTCCCAGCGTGTCGGGGCCGGTGCGGTGGATGGCAAAGGGCATCTCGCCGGGGCAGCGTTCGGCGCCGACGCTCTCGGCGCTGTTCAGGGTGATCTGCCTGGCGGTGCCGTCCTCCAGGGCAAAGTTGTAGGTGCAGGTAACAAAGCTCAGCACCGGCCAGCGCTCGGCCTCCAGGGTCAGGGCGCCCACGCCATCGAGAGAGGTCAGCTGTATCTGCAGCTTCTTGGCGCCGCTCATCTGGTAGCCGGTGAACCACAGGCCATCGGTCGTCTCGGGCGTGGTCTGGGCCCCCGCAGGTGCCGCGCTGGCAAGAAGGATGGGCGTCAGCAGGGTGGCCATCATCAGGGAAAATGGCTGGGCGCGTCTTGCGGTGGTCTTGGGCGTCGTCATGAAAAGTTGATCCTCGGGTCAGGCGTACTCGAAAACAGGCAGCCTCCCTGCCGGCAGGCCGCGAGAATTGCGCGGGCGCTGTCCGGAAACGGGCAGGGAATGTGCCGATACGTGTTGGGATATTGAGCTGCCCCCCACCTGTCAAAGCGCTTCACGGAAAAGAGAGCAACCGGCAAGGACCGGCCAGTCGAAGGCAGGGGGCTCTGCCCCCCGTCTCCTGCGGAGCCTCCCCGGGATATTTCCGACAGGGAAACGAAACGAGACACCGCCCCCGTTTCCCTGTTCCAAATATCCCCGCCGGAGGCTTCGGGCTCCGCGCGCGGAGCCCGAAATCGCACCGACGCGATACCGACGCGATACCGACGTAATACCGACGTTGGAATCCGGCCTTTTCAGAGGCTTAGAGGTATGCAATTTTCGGAATGGGTTGCCGCCGGATCCGGTGGTTCCGGTGGCCTCCGATCAGTAATGCGGCGGCTTCTCGTTGCCCATGTAGATGCCGGAGGAGGCATCGGCTTCCCTTTCTGCCTCGCGCTGCATCAGCATCGCCACACGGCGGGTCAGCACGTCGATGTCGCGCTGTTGCTGGGCGACAGTGTCGGACAGGTCATCTACAGCCCTGATAAGATGTGAGATTTTTTCTTCGAGCGCGTTTCGGCCCGTGTCGTTGCCGTCTGTCATGGCATGTCCTCCGGTCTGGCCCTGCCTGGGAGAGGGCCGATGTAGGGGAGGCGGCGGATTGCGCCGCGCTTGCCCCTTTTCCGCCCATGGGCTATGCCGCGCACGCAATCCAAATGGCAAGGACAAAGCGATGGCCAAGGTCAAGAAAGCGCCGCGCCCCAAGGCGGAAACCCCGAAAGGCTTCCGCGACTACTTCGGGGCCGAGGTAACCGAACGCAGCGACATGCTGCGCACGATTGCCGGTGTCTACCATCGCTACGGCTTTGACGCGCTGGAGAGTAGCGCTGTTGAAACCGTTGAAGCCCTTGGTAAATTTCTGCCTGATGTGGATCGCCCCAACGAGGGGGTCTTTGCTTGGCAGGAAGGCGAGGAAGAGGGCAAGGGCGATTGGCTGGCGCTGCGCTATGACCTGACGGCGCCGCTGGCGCGGGTCTATGCCCAGCACCGCAACGATCTGCCCACCCCCTACCGGCGTTATGCCATGGGCCCTGTCTGGCGCAACGAGAAGCCGGGACCGGGCCGTTTCCGTCAATTCTACCAGTGTGATGCCGATACAGTAGGGACCGGTTCCGTGGCTGCGGATGCGGAAATCTGTGCGATGTTGTCCGATTGCCTAGAAGAGGTCGGGATCCCGCGCGGCGATTACCAGGTGCGGCTCAACAATCGCAAGGTCCTGAACGGCGTGCTCGAGGCCATGGGCCTGGCCGACGAAAACCAGCGAATGGATGTTCTGCGCACGATCGACAAGTTCGACAAGGTTGGTGAAGGCGGCGTGCGCGAGCTGCTGGGCAAGGGGCGTCTGGATGCCTCCGGGGCCTATATCGATGGTGTTGGCCTGACCGAGGCGCAGGCCGATCCGGTCCTCGCTTTCCTCACATCCAAGGGTGCAGACGCGAGCGCGACGCTCGCCAACCTTCGCAATGCCATAGGCGGCTCTGCCATTGGGGGCGAAGGCGTGGACGAGCTGGAACAGATCGCGGCGCTGCTCGATGCCCAAGGGTATGCCAGCAACCGGATCGAGATCGATCCCAGCGTGGTGCGCGGGCTCGGCTATTACACCGGTCCGGTGTTCGAGGCCGAGCTGACCTTTGAAATCCTTGATGAAAAAGGCCGCAAGCGGCAGTTTGGCTCGGTGTCCGGTGGTGGTCGTTATGACGACCTGGTCAAGCGTTTTACCGGGCAGGCCGTGCCGGCCACGGGCATGTCCATCGGCGTCGATCGCCTGCTGGCGGCCCTGCGGGAAAAGGGGCGGATCGGCTCCGAGGTTGCCGGCCCCGTCGTGGTGACCGTCATGGACCGGGACCGCATGGCCGACTATCAGACCATCGTCGCGGAACTTCGGAATGCGGGAATTCGGGCCGAGGTCTACCTCGGCAATCCGAAGAACTTCGGCAATCAGCTGAAATATGCGGACCGTCGCGGCAGCCCTGCTGCAGTGATCGAGGGCGCCGATGAAAAGGCGCGCGGCGTGGTGCAGGTGAAGGATCTGATCCTCGGCGCCAGGATCGCCGAGAACGCGACACTTGAAGAATGGAAGGAACGTCCATCGCAGTTCGAGGTGCCGCGTGACCAGCTGGTTTCCAAGATCCGCGAAATCCTGGCCGGCAACGGCGAGACGGGGCAGGGCTGAGATGATCATCCGCACCCCCGACAAGGCGCAGGTCAAGGCCTGCGCCGCTGCCCTGCGTGACGGGTTCGAAGCTGCGGGCGCCATCCCGGTGGAAGCCCCCGTTCTGCTGCCCGCCGAGACGCTTCTGGATCTCTACGGAGAAGACATCCGCGCCCGGGCCTACACCACCTCCGACACCCTGCGGGGAGAGCAGATGCTGCGCCCCGATTTCACCGTGCCGGTGGTGCAGATGCACATGAGCCAGGGCGCCGAACCAGCCAGATATACCTATTCCGGCGAGGTTTTTCGCCGGCAGGAAGTCGACCCGGACCGGGCGAACGAATACTTGCAGGTCGGATTCGAGATCTTCGACGGCTCGAACCCTGCCGATGCGGACGCCGAGGTTTTTGCGCGGGTCGAGGCGGCGGTGGCCGGGCTGAACCTCAAGGCCACCACGGGTGACATCGGTATCCTGATGGCGGCAGTGGAAGGGCTGAACACCTCCGAGGCACGCAAGGCGGCGCTGCGGCGGCATATCTGGCGCCCGATGCGGTTCAAGGTCTTGCTGGAGCGCTATGCCGGCAAGTCGCCCATGCCCGCGGGCCGCAAGGCTCTCCTCTCGGCCGAGGATCCCTTTGCCGGTGCCGGGCCCGATATCGGCCTGCGGCGCCGTGAGGAAGTGGAGGTGCGCATCGCGGCCCTGCGGGCCGATGCGGATGTCCCGCCTATATCGTCGCAGGAGATGGAGCTGATCGAGGCCATCCTGAAAGTGCGTGAAACACTGCCCAATGCCTTGGAAAGGCTACGGGATATTGCGGTGGATCTTCCTGCGATCGGTGATGCAGTCGAGCGTTTGGGCCTGCGGATGTCGGCCCTTGCCGCGCGCGGGATCGATGTGCAGGCGCTGGAATTCGAGGCGACCTATGGCCGGACCCACATGGAGTATTACGACGGTTTCGTCTTTGGCTTCGTGGTGGACGGCCGGCCGGACCTGCCGCCGGTTGCGACGGGGGGGCGCTATGATGCGCTGACCCGCTACCTTGGGCGCGCCGCCGGAAAGCCGGAGGGGATCCCCGCCGTGGGCGGCGTGATCCGCCCTGGGCTGGTCGTGGAACTGGGGGGCTGGACATGAGCATCAAGCTGGGTGTGCCCTCCAAGGGCCGACTGATGGAGAAGACCTTCGACTGGTTCGGGCAGCACGGCGTGCAGCTCGGGCGCAGCGGCTCGGATCGCGAGTACGCCGGGAAAGTCGAGGGAATAGAAGGGGTTGAGCTCGTCCTCCTCTCGGCGGGAGAAATCCCGCGCGAGCTGAACGCGGGACGGATCCACCTTGGCGTCACGGGCACGGACCTGGTGCGCGAGAAGCTGGGGCAATGGGATCAGCGGGTCGAGGAAATGGCGGAGCTGGGCTTTGGCCATGCCGATCTGATCCTTGCCGTGCCGGCCTGCTGGGTCGATGTCGAGACTCTTGACGATCTTGATTCCGTGGCGGCGGCCTTTCGGCGGGACCATGGCTTCCGCCTGCGGATTGCCACGAAATATCATAGACTTGTGCGCGAGTTCCTGAAGGAGAAGGGCGTTGCCGACTACCAGCTGGTCGACAGCCAGGGTGCGACCGAGGGGACGATCAAGAACGAGACCGCCGAGGCCGTTGCCGATATCACCTCGACTGGCGAGACCCTGCGTGCCAACCACTTGAAAATACTGGGAGATGGCCTGATGCTCAAGAGCCAGGCGACACTCTTCCGGTCGCGCACCGCGCCGCTGTCGGACAGTGATCGCAAGGTGCTGGCGGAGCTGGTTCAGCGCCTCGGGCTGGACTGAGACAGAGGCCCGGCAGGACAGGTGAAACCGGCTCGGAAGGGCCGGTTTTTCCATGTTCGAATTCTGAAAATTGAATGTCTGCAAGCCTATGAAATCGCCGGATTCCAACGTCGGTATTACGTCGGTATCGCGTCGGTATTGCGACGGTGCGAAATCGGGATGATCCGGGGCGCGCGGGGGCGCGCCCCGGAACCTCCGGCGGGGATATTTCCGGCCAGATGAAAGAGCGCCGGCGCTCCCCTGTCATCTGGCCACAAGTCTCCGGGGGGAGGCTGCGAAGGAGACGGGGGCAGGGCCCCCTCTTGCCGTCCTGCCGGGGCCAGGCGGCGGGCCGGGGCGGGCTTCAGGGGGCGCTCTCCTGATCCTGGCGGGCACGGAGCAGGGCGGCATAGGCCTCCGGGTCGGCCTGTTGCAACTGATCGAGGGCCCCGGCGGCGCGCCGGGCGAGGGTAGTGCGCATCTCGGCCTTGGCGGCGGCGATGCGGCTGTCGAGCTCGGTGATGCCAGGCAGGGGGGTGCCGGTGGCCCTGGAGAGGGCCGTCAGCGCATCGAGCATCTCGCCGAGCTGGGTGCCGTAGCTGGCCACGTTGCGGTGGACGTATTCCTCGATCTCGGGATCGCCGGCGATGTCGTCGGAGAAGAGGCGGGGTTCGATGTTCTGGGTCACGTCACCGGAGAAGGGCGCCTTCCAGAGCGAGAAGAGATGGGGCGAGGGGAACATGGGGCGTCTCCTGCATGTCCGTGCGGGAACTCCGGGCGAATGTCCGTGAAGAGCCCCTCAAGTCAGCCCGTGGCGGCGCCTGCTGTCAATCCTGTCGGCAGGCATGGCCCTCCGCCGCCCGCACTGGGGCGCGGCCTGCCCGCGCATTGGGCGGGGAAGGGGGCAGTGCAGTCATGAGGGGCTGGCATGGTGGGCTTCTGGGGCCCTGGCCCGGGCGGCAGGGCGCCTCAGATCAGGCCGATCTCGGCCAGGGCGGCGTTCAGCTCGGGGGGCAGCTCGTCGTCGTGCTCGCGGGCCCTTGCGAGGTCCACGGGGGCGTCCTCGGGCTTGAGGTAGCGCCAGCCCTGGAAGGGGCGCTTCAGGGTGGGGGCCACCCGCACCACCTCGGGGTCGAGCACGATGGCGCAGCGGCGCACGCCGTCGCCGTAATCCGCCTCGGCCAGGTCGATGACCTTTTGGCGGGCCTGGATATGGCCCTTGATCACCCAGTAGATCGAGCCGCCGGCGAGCAGCTCTGCCTCTTTCTTCGGCCACATCCGGGTGATGTGGCAGGGGTAGCCATCGCTTGTCTGGGCGCGGGGCTGCTTCTGCCATGCCTCGAGATCCTCGACGCTTTCGGTGCCGACGGAGAGCTTGATGAGGTTGATCGCGGAAGAAGACATTCGGGCGTTTTCCTGCTAGGGTTGAAAGTGTGGCCTTACCAGATAGATGCGGCCGTCGACCTGTTGTCCACAAGATATAGTAGGCCGTCAGGCATTTCCATGGTTGCACCTGCCCGGCGACTTGGACTAACACGATAGCCCGTCAGGCCGCCACTTCAAGCTGATCCCGCATACCCGCCGATGAGAGTCGTCGGCGCACAAAAGGATCGAAGTGACTGCCGCCCGCCGTTATAGACAGTCGCAAGCTGCCCTTCTGCCAAAGGAATACTGATGACCCGCTTTGCCGCCCCGATCGCCGAACAAGTCTGGGATATGAAATACCGCTTCAAGGATGCGGACGGCACGCCGGTGGACCGGTCCGTGGAGGACACCTGGCGGCGAATCGCCCGGGCCCTGGCCGCGGTCGAGAAGGATCCCAAGACCTGGGAGAAGAAATTCTATGCCGCGCTGGAGGATTTCAAGTTCCTGCCCGCCGGCCGGATCACCGCAGGCGCCGGCACCGCGCGCCGCGTGACCCTGTTCAACTGCTTCGTCATGGGCACCGTGCCCGATTCGATGGCGGGCATCTTCGACATGCTGAAGGAAGCCGCTCTGACCATGCAGCAGGGTGGCGGCATCGGCTATGATTTCAGCACCATCCGCCCGCGCGGCGCCGATGTGAAGGGCGTGGCGGCGGATGCCTCCGGCCCGCTGTCGTTCATGGATGTCTGGGACGCCATGTGCCGCACCATCATGTCCGCCGGCTCGCGCCGTGGCGCGATGATGGCGACGATGCGCTGTGACCACCCCGACATCGAGCAGTTCATCGAGGCCAAGAGCGACCCGGCGCGCCTGCGCATGTTCAACATGTCGGTGCTGGTCACCGATCCCTTCATGGAAGCGGTCAAGGCCGATGGCCCCTGGGAGCTGAAGTTCGGCGACAAGGTCTATCACACGCTGCAGGCCCGCGACCTGTGGAACAAGATCATGCAGGCGACCTATGATTACGCCGAGCCGGGCGTGATCTTCATCGACCGCATCAACAAGGCCAACAACCTGGCCTATTGCGAGACCATCGCGGCGACCAACCCCTGCGGCGAGCAGCCCCTGCCGCCCTATGGCGCCTGCCTGCTGGGCTCGATCAACATGGCGCGCCTGGTCACCGATCCCTTCACCGACGCGGCGAAGCTGGACGAGACGGCGCTGTCGGAGCTGGTCGCCATGGCGATCCGCATGATGGACAACACCGTCGACGCCTCGGGCTTCCCGCTGGACGCCCAGGCGCGCGAGGCCGAGGCCAAGCGCCGCATCGGCCTCGGCGTGACCGGCCTTGCCGATGCGCTGCTGATGGTCGGCCTGCGCTATGGCTCCGACGAGGCGGCGGCCCAGACCGATGCCTGGCTGCGGGCCATCGCGCGCGCCAGCTACCTGGCCTCGGTCGAGCTGGCCAAGGAGAAGGGCGCCTTCCCGCTCTTCGACAAGGACGCCTACCTGGCCTCCGGCACCATGCAGATGATGGACGAGGACGTGCGCGCGGCCGTGGCCGAGCACGGCATCCGCAACGCGCTGCTGACCTCGATCGCGCCCACCGGCACGATCAGCCTCTACGCGGGCAACGTCAGCTCGGGCATCGAGCCTGTCTTTGCCTATGAGTACACCCGCAAGGTCCTGCAGAAGGACGGCTCGCGCACCGAGGAGAAGGTGGTCGATTACGCGGTGAAGATGTGGAAGGACCTGAAGGGCGACGCCCCGCTGCCCGACTATTTCGTCAACGCCCAGACGCTTGCGCCTCTTGAGCACGTCAAGATGCAGGCGGCGGCGCAGAAGTGGATCGACTCGAGCATTTCCAAGACGATCAACTGCCCCGAGGACATCGACTTCGAGTCCTTCAAGGACGTCTACATGGAAGCCTACGAAACCGGCTGCAAGGGCTGCACCACCTACCGTCCGAACGACGTGACCGGCTCGGTTCTGTCGGTCGAGGAGACCAAGGAAGAGGCCAAGCCCGCCATGCCCGAGGAGGGCGGCGAGGTGATCTACATGTCCGAACCGCTGGACCGTCCGCAGACGCTGGAGGGCAATACCTACAAGCTGAAGTGGCCCGACAGCGAGCATGCGATCTACATCACCATCAACGACCTGGTGGTGGGCGGCAAGCGCCGGCCCTTCGAGGTCTTCATCAACTCCAAGAACATGGAGCATTACGCCTGGACCGTGGCGCTGACGCGGATGATCTCGGCCGTGTTCCGGCGCGGCGGTGACGTGAGCTTTGTCGTGGAGGAGCTGAAGGCGGTCTTCGATCCGCGCGGCGGGGCCTGGATCAAGGGCAAGTACATCCCCTCGATGCTGGCGGCGATCGGCGGCGTGATCGAGACGCACATGATCGAGACCGGCTTCATCGAGAGCGAGGGTCTGGGCCTGAAGAGCGACCCGGCGGCAAATGTCGTGGGCCTCGAAGGCGGCACCACCTCGAAGAGCCGCGGCAAGGCCTGCCCGAGCTGCGGTCAGTACAGCCTGATGATGGTCGAAGGCTGCATGACCTGCACCAGCTGCGGCCACTCCAAGTGCGGCTGAGCCGGTAGGGCTTCAAAGTCAGAGAAAGCAGATGAATGCGCAAACGGAAGCATAAGTCTGCGCAAGGGGTGTCAAGGGTGAAACGTATCGCCTGTTGTCCCTGGGCTGCTCTCTGAAAGGCGGTGATAGAGGCGCTGGAGCAGACGCTCCGGCGCCTTTCGCGTATGAAGGGGATGTGCGGTTCGTGGCGATGAGGCGGGGGGATCTGGCGGAGGGCTGTTGTGCCCTCCCTGTAAGAGCCTGAGCATGGCGCAGTGGGGCTGGCTTGCGATGGTAAGACCCTGGACACGAGGTCGCTTCGAAGCGGTGGGAACTTCGATGAAGACCATTAAGCCGACGCAAGCTGTCGCTACGATCCTCAGCCGATTGCAGCGTCGGAGAAAATGTCAGGTGCCCGTCACCGGAGCCGATGTCTACGCCAACAACATTGCTCGCGTCTGTGGAGACGACGTTGACCTCGACCCGGTCGAACGGGGCCTCATACACCTCAAGCGCCAGAAGGTGATTTCCGGCCGAAGACTCGTCACCCTTCTTGCGCGCCATCAGCGGGAGATCAGACCTGAGTGAGGCATCGCGATGGCTTCCTTGGCTAGGGGCTCTCAACGCTAGCTACGTAGAAACGAAGCGTCACCGCTCTGGGTGAGAGAATGGTCGGCGTCAAGCGACCTATAAATCCCGCTCACGTCCGGCGCAGCATGATGATCTGCGCTGGCACGAAGGCCGGGAAGCGGGCTTTCGCGGCGAAGATGGCGAACGTCCGGTTCAAAGCAGGCTGGGCGTTTGCTTGATGCATCACTTATGCCTAGGCTCAGGCGCCTATTCAGTTCTGTCGATGAGCCGGAGGTGAGTGATTTCTCGCATTCGTTTGCCGTCGCTGTCTGCGCTCCGCAGCGGCGCCTTTTCGTGCAGTCAGCCGGGTCTATTCGGCAGCGGTGAGCGGGACGGTGTCCGATGGAGCCCCGGATGCAGGCCCGGGCGCATCAGGGGTGGCCCCGGCGGGGGAAGTGCCGGGGGCGGGCTCCAGGAAGCGGGCACGCTGGGCGCCGTAGAAACAGGGCACCAGCAGGGCGAGCCAGAGGTACATCCAGGGGCCAGGAGCCGTGGCCCAGGCTGCGCCGACACAGACCGCGCAGAGTGCCATCATCGAGCCGAAGAGGGTGCCGGCCTCGCGGCGGCCGAAGATCATCGACAGGCCCACCAGCAGCGCCCAGCTGCCCAAGGCGATCTTGACCAGGAGCCCCCATCCTGTGGAGGGCGCGGCGAGGCAGCCGATCACTGCGGGCCAGTGGAGGATGGCGATGGCGTAGCTGTCGCCGAGGCGACGGTCGAGGTCCCGCGTCAGGGCCGGCGCGGGGGCTGCGGGTCTGGTTTCGGCAACCGGTCCCGGGTCTGTCGTGAGGTCGGTTTCGGGGGCATCTTGCGGTGTCATGGTCCTGTCTCCTCGCTGTCGCTGGTGGTGTCGCTGTCTGTCTGGTTGCCCGAGGCGCTGTCACTGGCAGCGGCGGGCATCTGGTGCTCGTTGCCGGTGCCCTGGCCGAGCACGACGGTGTAGGCCTGATAGAAGATGTTGGCGTGCCGGGTGCCGAGTGCGGCGCGCAGCTGATCGTGGCGGGTAAAGATCTTGTCGGGGGCGGCGCCCGCGGTGATCAGCCTGGTGCGTTCGTCGATCAGCTTTTGCGCGGATCCGGCGCCGAGGCCGCGTGGCTGCTGAACCTTGGTCTTCAGGTCCTCGTCGCTGAGCGCGTTGATCTCGATGCGCTCCTTCGGGTTGGCGCCCTCGAAGATGTTGTAGCTCTGCTTGTTGGTGGCGATCGTGTTCTGCACCGTGTGGCGATAGAGGACACTGGTGCCGACGCTGCCATCGGGCGTGAGTTCGCGGGCGGAGCAGTCGAGGGTGAGGGGCACGGCGGATTCGGCGCGGATGATGCGCGAGATCCAGTCGTTCTCGTCCCCGGCCTGCACCGAGGCATCGGCAAATTCATCGGCCAGCCCGGTGTCGACGGTGCGGCCGTAATTGGCGGTGACCACGAAGTTGACAGCCCGGTTGTGGTCGAGGACGGCTTCCTTGACCTGGGTCTCGAAGCCGCGCAGGTGCGACTGTTCGCTGCGGTTGTTGGCGTCCTGGGTCAGCGGTGTGAGGTTGTCCCAGGTGGTGCCCGGCCCGCCGATGTTGTCGTTCAGCAGGTGCCCGCGCACGTAGTAGGTGGAATTGTTGCCGCCGCGCCGCCGCAGGGCCTCCCAGTTGTCGTTTGAGAGACTGGAGGAGGGCGAGCTGCCCTGGTCGCTGATCGTCTTGGTCAGGCGCAGGATGCTGACGTTGCTGCCGAAATCCTGAACCCGGCTGCCGTAGACCGGCGGCGAGGAGCGCTCGCCGCTGCCGGCGGGCATGAAGGTTGCAGTTTCGGCCGCGAGCGCGTCGAGCAGGCCTTGCAGGATGGCGGCATGGTTCGTGGTGGGCTGCTGCGCTCCGGCGGCATTGGTGGTGTTGCCGGTATCGGCAGAGGCGGTGCGGATGGCTTCGTCGATCTGTCCCGCGATGGTGATGGCGCGCCGTTTCCTGCTCTCCTCGACATTGGGGATCTGATCGATGAAGTCGCTGTAGGGGCGCGGGTTTTCGCTGGCGATCATCACATGCGCACGGGCGCCCTGGCCCTCGATATAGACGGCGTGTTCCTCTCCGGCCTGGTTGCGGAAGGTCTTGCGCGTGCGCCACCATTCGCGAACGGCGGCAACGCCGGCGCGCACGGCGGTGGCGCCCCGGTTGAGCAGGTCGAGGAAGCCGCGCCCGAGGCGGATGGCCTTGTCGATGACCCAGTCGATGGCCTGGTTGACCTTTTCCCGGACCCCCTCGACGAATTCCTGGATCCGGTCGGCCAGACCGCCCAGCCCGGCCTGATTGGCGAGAAAGGCGATGGCCACCGGCAGGGCACGGCCCAGGGCACCCTCCAGGAAACCGGCGGCGGTGTCGATGGCGCCAGAGGCGATGGAGGCCACGCCGTCGAGCAGCCGCGAGACGATTTCGAGCATGGCGCGGAGCTGCTCCACGAAGGTCTCTATGGCGCGGTAGATCGCCAGGCAGCTCTGGATCACGGCCATGATGCCGGAGGGGTCGAGCATGGCCATGAGCTTTTCCGTGGCCGAGGCGATGATGCGGGTGGTGATCCAGCCGACGACGCTGTCGAGGACCATCGACCAGAGGTCGCTGAGCTTTTCCTGCACGAACTCCCAGAGCCCGGCGATGCCGTCGTTGAGCAGCACCGAGACAAAGCGCCAGACCCCGGTGGCCTGGTCGAGGACGGCGCGGATGCGGTCGACCTTTTCCTGCCCGATACGGGCGGCGAGGCGGGCCAGCACGCGCTGCAGCGTGATGTCGAGGATCTGCATCACGAAGCCGAGCACGGCCTGCAGGGTGAATTCGCGCGGCGGTTCCAGCCCGGCCTCTTCGACCGTGCCGAAGAGCCAGCCTGTGACGCCTTCGAAAAGGTGGGTGAGGATGTTGGAGAAGAAGCGGCTGAAGCCCTCCTTCATGGCACGGAGCAGGTTGATCAGGAAGCCGATGGGATCCTGCAGGATGCGGCCTACGGCGGTGGCGGCCTTGGTCAGGATACCCACGACGAGGCGCGCGGGCAGGCCGATGAGCGCGAGCATCTCGCGGAAGAAGGTCCAGGCGGCCTTTGCGATATCTCCATCGCGGAAGATCGCCGTGAGGATTGTCATCGCGGTGTCCTGCAACTTCGTCCAAAGGTTGCCGATGGCCACGAACTGGCTGAAGACGGGGATGCGGCCGAGGATCTCGTTGACGACGAAATCCTTGATCGGGTTGCGGATGCATTCCGGGATCAGCTCCCAGGCGGCCTTGGCCAGCAGGATGGGCAGTTGCAGCAGGTCGGAGGCGACGGTGATCACGGCGCCCACCACCTCGGCGATGCGCTCGATATAGGGCGACAGGAAGTCGAAGCCGCGCACCAGCAGGTCGAAGAGGCTCTTGACCTTGTCGCTGGCCCAGGCGGCAAGATCTGAGATGCCGTCCTCCAGCCAGGCGAGCTGGCTGGCGAGGGCCGAGACGATGGCGCTGCCGCGCAGCCGCGCCATGAAGGTCGAGACCTTGGTGGAGACCGAGGTGATCTTGCCGGTGATCCAGGTGCCCGCGGCCACCAGGGCCGCGCGTATCGTGTCCAGGATCGTGCCCAGGGAGGGCAGGATGCCGGAGAGCGTCTCGCGGTTCTCGGCCACGCTGCCGCCTTCGTCCATCGCGTCGAGGCTGCCCTCGAGGTCCTCGCTGAACTTCGTCATGTCCTCGCCGAGGCTGGCGAGGAAGGCGGGCGGGATCAGCTCCTGCACGAAGGCGACGGCCTCGCTGACCGGCTCCCAGACCGGGCGGGTCTGGTCGCGGACCCAGTCGAAGGCCTGGGTGGCCTTGTCGCTGAACCAACCGATGATGCCGCCCTTGCTGTCGCCCTGGGCGGTGCTCTCTCCGGGGCCGAAGAGCTGATCCTTGACCCAGTCCCAGGCCATGCCGGCGTAATCGCGCACCGGCTGGGTCTTGTCCCAGATCCAGGTGCCCATGTCCTCGATCATCTCCCAGACGTCGCCGGCGGCCTCCTTGATCCAGTCGATGGCGGCGGACCCCACTGCGGAGACGCTGTCCCAGAGAACGGAGAAGAAATCGGAGACGGGCGAGAAGAACTCTGTCAGTTCGGCCCAGGCCTCTCCGGCGATGCCGAGGACATAGGACTTGAGCCGGCCGAGGGCGGCAAAGAGCGGCCCGCAATCGCCGTTGAGGAGCGCCTCGACGATCTCGCGACCGGTTTCGAGCATTTCGCCGAAGGTCTCGACCAGGCTGTCGACAAAGGCACCCGGGTCGAGACGCGAGACGGCGCCGACGATCCCGTCGAAGACGCCGCCCAGCTGCTGGCGCAGCCAGGTCATGGGACCGAGCCGGATGACCGGTTCGACCTCGGGGGCATAGCGGCGGAGCAGGTCGTAGACCACGCCCGAGATGCTGTCGGAGATGCCCAGGTCGAT
Organism: Pseudooceanicola sp. DL12; assembly: GCF_056270665.1. Classification (NCBI taxonomy): domain Bacteria; kingdom Pseudomonadati; phylum Pseudomonadota; class Alphaproteobacteria; order Rhodobacterales; family Paracoccaceae; genus Pseudooceanicola; species Pseudooceanicola sp. DL12. The sequence continues at coordinate 3,348,789 of NZ_CM149884.1, read as the reverse complement.
GTCGATGTCCCAGTCGCGCGCGATGGCGGGATCGCGCGCGGCATCGCGGATGGGGGCAGCGATGTCGGGCAGGGGAGAGGCCCCTGTCTGTTGGACCACATGGGTCAGCTCGTGCGCCATCAGGTGGCGGTCCTCTGCACTGGCCCGCTCACCCATCCAGATATGGGAGCCGTGGGTGAAGGCGCGGGCGCCGATGCGGGCGGCGGCCTGCCGGTCGGCGGGGCCATCGTGCAGCCGGACCGCAGAGAAGTCGGCGCCGAAGCGCGGCTCCATGAAGCGGCGCAGCCCGGCGGGCAGGGGGCGGCCGGCACCGGGATTGCGCACGGCTCGGGCCACGTCGGGCGGGGCGGGGCCGCCGGCGGCGCCGCCGGCGGCCCTGTCATTGGCACCGGCATCGGCACCGGCACCCGCATCGGGCAGCCCGGGATCACCGGGAGCGTCCGGGGGAAGGTCGTATTCGCCACCCGCTTCCGGTGCCGGTGCCTCGCGGATCACCTCGTCTTCCGGAAGGGCTTCTCGGGCAAGCGCGGAGCCTTCGGCGGCAGAGACCGGCGCGGCAGGTTCCGGCATGGAGACGACGTGGTCGGCCATGCGCTCGGCTTCGTGCTCCAGCGGATCATTGGCGGCACCGACGACAAGCGCTGGCTGTAGCAGGGGGCGCGCCTGTTCCGGGGCCCGAAGGAGGGTGGCCGCGCGGGGCTGAACCCGGGGCGGTGCGGGACGCGTCGCCGCGCGGGACGACGGGGTTTTGACCGCTGTGTCGCCCATGGGTCGCTAGTGCTGCGCCTCCCCGACCGTGTCGCCCTTGTGACGGCAGCTGTTGTCGGCATGGCTGCCGGCCATCTGCTCCCACTTGCCGCGAACCAGGTAGTGGACCTGGCCGTTCTTGTAGTAGCCGGGCAGGCGAGTGGCATCGTGGGGGTGATGGGATTTCATGACGGTCTTCCAGACCGAGATGATGGCCGAGACATCGACGGGCTCATCGAGCAGGAGCGGCCGCTTCAGTCCCTTTATCCCCTTGTCGAAATCGCTGCGCACCGCGGCGCCGTCGATCGGGGCGGACTTCCGGTATCCGAGGATCACGGCATTGGGGAAGAGCGCGGTGAAGACATCGAGCGCCTCCTTGCAGATGGTGGCGCAGGAGGTGGAGATCAGCAGCTTGACCCGCGGAAAGGCCTGGGTGTCCTTCAGCGCCTCCAGGTCGATGTACTGCGACTGGCGCCCGTTGGCAAAGACGCCGGGCGCGCTGTACTGGGCATATTGATGCCCGTAGAAATACAGGATGTCCGAGGCGTGGAGCTGTGGCGCGATGGTTTGGCCCTTGTCGTCGGCGCGCTTCTCCCAGGTATCAGGATCCTTGGTATAGGCGAAGGACTCTGCCGCTTCGGTCTCGGTGGTGCCGAGGCTTGTCAGGCGCGAGCGGGCGCCGCCGTAATAGGCGGGATAGGTGCCGCGATAGCCGCCGAAGGCCTTGCCCGAGGCCGTCCAGATTTCCTTTGCGTCCTCGGTTTCCAGCTGGGCGAAGAGCTCGCCGCGGAGGGCGGCCAGATCATCGGCGCCGGCACAGCGCTGGAAGATCTTGAGGGCGCGGATCAGGGAGAGGCGATCCTCGACGTCGCCGTTGGCCACGTAGGCGCGGATCACCGGCAACAGGCCGGCCTTGCTGGTGGCGTGATCGAAACCGGTGCAGAGCGGGTCCGCGGCCGGAGGGCTGCGGCGCAGACGGTGAGACCGGCCGCTCTCGGTGACATGGGCCAGCTCGTGCGCCATGAGGCTGCGCCCCTCGGTCGTGCCCGGGGCGTATGCGCCGCGGGCAAAGGCGATCTCGCTGCCGCGGGTGAAGGCGCGGGCGTCTATGGCGCGGCTGGCGGTATCGGCGGCGGGCCCGTCGTGGATGCGCACCGAGGAGAGGTCGCGGCCGAAGCGCGGCTCGAAGAAGGCGCGCTCGGTAGCGGGCAGGGGGCGTCCGGATCCAAGGGCGCCAATGGCGCGGCTGGCGGTGGCCGGGGCGGGCGCCGAGGCCGCACCGGGCGCGATGGCGGGCACGGGCGCGGCGGCACGCTTGACGCTATCTTCGCCTTTGTCCTCCGACTTTTCCTCGGCTTCGCACGCGGCACATTTGCGATGCACGTCACCATCGCCGTCCTGTTCCTCGGAGGCGCAGCCGGCACATTGCCTGTGCACCAGCGTGGCGGGAGCCTGCATCTGCATTATACGGTCTGCCACCCGGTCGGCCCGTTTCTCGGCCGGGTCCATGGCACCGCCGATCATCAGCCCGCCCGAGGGCTGGGCCTGTTCCTGAACCCGGGCCGGGCCGGAGCCGGCCGCCGGGCGGCGCAGCTTCGGGGTGCCCCGGGCGGTCTTGCGGCGGATGCGAAGGCGCTGGGCCATGGGGTGCCCTCCGGTTGCGGCAGATCAGCGCTTGAGGAAGCTGGCGGCGTCGCTCTGCAGTTTCTTGGCCTGGGCGGCGGTGATCACCCGCTTGCGGACCAGCGTTGTGATCTGGGCCTGGCTGAGGCCCGCCACATCGTTGACGTCGACGATCTTTTCGGCGGCGAGCTTCTCGGCAAGGGCCGGCGTGGTGCTGCCGAGGATGCTGAGGGGCTGGCTGCCGCGCACGCCCGCCTGCAGTTCCAGCGTGACCTTGCGGGCCTCCTCGATCGCCGCCTGCGAGGCGGTCAGGGCCTTTGACAGCTCCTGCCGTTCGGAACGCAGGGCGGTGACGTCGCTGCCGAGGCTCTCGACCTCGTCCTTGAGCGTGCCGCGCAGCGTGGAGAGGGCCTCGTACTCCTTGCGGGCCTCGGCGCCGGCGGTGCGCATGTCCGACAGTTCGGCGGTCAGCTTGCCGTGCTCCTCGGCGATGGCGGCGAGATCCCCGCGGGCGCCGAGGATGGCCTCTTCGAGCGCGGCGCGCAGGTCGGTGATCTTGTCGGTGACACCCGCGAGGTCGGAGAGTTTGCCGCCGGTATCCTTTCCCGTATCCGTGCCCGCAGCTCCAGAGCCCGCGGTCACGGTGCCGGCGACATTCGCGGCCGCATCCTTGGCCCTGACCGTCTCGAAGGGCAATTTTCCGGAGCCTTGTTCCAGCAGCACGTAGCCGCGGGCCACGCCGTTCTGAGTCAACAGGGCCACGGTATCGCCGGGACGGATGGTATCGCCGTTGCGCAGTGCCTCGGTGGCGCTGAGGCCCATGAGCTTGCCGCCCAGCGTCTCGATCGCGGTGCTGTCGTCGACGTCGATCACCGTGCCGACGCTGACGCCGGTGCCCTTGAGCGTGGCCACGGCCTCTTCCTCGCCCAGGTCGTTGACCTTCACGCGCGTGGTGAAATCGGAGGGCAGCTTCTCTCCGACCCCGAGGAAGGTGGTGCCGAGGTTGTTGTCGACGACAAACTTGCCGGGGGTGAACTCGGTGAAGGTGCCGGGGGTGAAGACGCGATCGGGGTCCCTGGCTTCGGGTTCCGGGCAGCAGAGCTTCTCGAAGCGCTGCTCGAGGTTCGTGCGCATCTCGCCGATATAGTACTGCATCATGCGTGGGGTCATGGCCTGCTTGCGGCAACACTGGGGGCAGACCTCGAGCTGATAGATCAACGGCGGATCATAGTCGCCGTCAAGGCATGCGATGGGCACGAGGTAGGGGGCCTTGCCCAGCTCCGGTGGGCATTTCGGGAAGAAGTGCAGGCAGAGACAGCGTTGAAGACGCTCGGTATCGGTGCGCTCGAAGGCCTGCATCACGGCAGAGGCCTGCTGCATCTGGCGGATCTCCAGCGCCGCGCCCGAGCCGTCGTCCACGGGATTGTCTTGACGCGCCTTGGCCATGCGGGTCTCGAGCAGGGCGACCTCTTCGGCGTCGGCAACCTTGGCATAGGCCGTGACCAGCTCCTGCTCGAAGGCCTGGCTCTCCTTGAACTCGGCTCGGCTCAGCCGCGCGCTGCCCTTGAGCGCTCCGCCGCCGGAGAGCGACAGAAGGACTTTCTCTGCCACCTGCTTGCGTTTCTCGGGCGACTTGGCGACCAGATCGTCGATGGGAACGATCTTCTTCTGCGCCACGCAGCGGCGGACGCTCTCTCCGAAGCCGGGATCATCGGGACCGAAGGCAAGCGCCTTCTCGACGAGGTAGGCCTGAACGGTGCCGCCATTGCCGCCCGCCAGCGCCAGGCAGACGTTGTCCTTTTGCAGGGCGGCATGGAGCTGCTGCGGTCCCTTGAAGAGTATCTGCTTGCCGAACTCCATCTCGGTCAGGTCGATGGTGCCGCCGGAATACTTGAAGATCCGCCCGGAGCGATCAAGGAAGGCACCGGCTGAAATCTCGATCAGGTTGGTCTCGCTGTTGCCCGTCACCTTGGGCACCAGGCCGCAGAGCACGCCCCAGTCGAAGAGCAGACGGAAGCTGTCCTGCACCGAAAAGTCGATCCGGCAGAGCGCATCGAGGGCGTCCTGCAGGTTGGTTGCCTCGCCATAGAGGGTCTCGCAGTTGGGGATGAAACCGATGTCTTCGGCGGAAATGCCGCAGAGGTTGTCGAGCGCCTGCTGGACGTTCTCGGCCTCGCCATAGAGCTTGGTGCAGGTGTTGTCGAAGCCGATGTGATCGGCTGGCAGATCGGAGAGAGGCGGCAGCGACAGCTTGCGCCGCAGGGCATCGGACATGCCGAGGCTTTCTTCGCCCTTCCAGAGGCCGAGGGTGCAGTAGTGGTGCCGGATGCCCAGCGGCGTTTCCTGCACAAGTCGGATGCGCGCGCCCTCGGGGGCAAAGCGGCGCTGTTCGACCAGCCAGTAGTCGCCGCGCATCAGGGAGGCTTCCTTGATGTCGAGCGCGGCAGTGAAGAAGGGGGTCTCGATCCGTATCGTGCCGTCGCCGGTCGAGAGGGTGAAACCGGTGCCCAGGCTCTCCTTTATGTCGGGGCCCGAGGGATCGATCACGGCGTAGCCGTCCCAGCGGCGGACAAAGGGCCAGGTGTGGCCGTCGTGATCCTTGGCCGGATCGCCGGTGGCGCCGAGGTCGTCGACGAAGGCCGAAAGCAGGATGTCGTCGCTTCGGGCCATGGTGCCGGCGTAGCATTCGGTGATGGGTGAGAAGAACTCGTAGACCTTGCCGGCGCGCTGGAACAGGCTGGGCTCGATATCAAAGGGTGCGATGACGCCGGCGTTTTCCTCGGACCAGGCAAGCGCGATGGCGGTGGGGGCATTTGCGGGGCCATGCACCTCGACCACCTCGAGCCGCCAGAGCGCGTTGATGATCTCCTGTTCGGCGGTCACCACCTCGGCGCAGGGATCGCAGGCATCGATGGAGCCTTCGGCGGCGATTTCCTCGATGGCGAGGCGGGCAGTGCCGACCTCGGGCCAGGCGCCGGTGCCGGTCTCGATGTCCTCGGCGGCCTCGGGCGGGGCGGCCTTGAACTGGACCATGGTACGGGTGCGAAAACCGGTGACGGCACCATGCAGCCCGACATCGGCCAGGTAGGGATCCTCCAGTGGATGCACGGGCCGTTCCCAGATGTCGGCGAAGAGCAGGAACTCGTCCTCGGGCACGGCCGGGCCAAGGGGCAGGTCCGCCTGGCGTGTAAAGGGCGAGAGCGGCGTGTCGAGCCCCTGATCGCTGCTGGTGGCAAAGACGCCGCGCACCCCGTCGGCATAGATCACGCCGGGGCGCAGGAAGGGCTTGGCCGTTGCGATGCCGCCGATGGCGCCGCCAGTTTCTGGCACGCCGTCGCGGATGGTGTCGTTTCCGAGGTTGTCGGTACGGGCACGGGTGATGTCGCTGCGCTCGTCCAGGTCGGCATCGGTGATCATGGCACCCTGCACGTGGTAGACGCCGCTGTAGCGGGCGTCGGGACGATGGCTCTTGCGGGATATCTGGGCTTTCATGCCGATGGCCTCCCTTGGTTGTCAGGCGGGAAGGGACGCCGGGGGGCGTTCCAGGTAGGGGTCGTAGCGCAGCGCGATCTCCTGCCCGAGCGGCAGGAAATCCGAGAGCTTGCGGCGGACCGCATCGAGTTTTGCGATGAGGTGGAGATGATGGCCCACGCCCATCTCGCCCTCGTCTTCGGCCCCGGAGGTGATCCGGGCCGAGGTGGTCAGGGCGAGCACGCCGCAACCCGGTTCGCCGAAGGCCGGCTGGCGCAGGATGCAGCCTTCCGCGTCCTCGAAGAACAGGCCGAGGAAGTTGGGGGCATGGGTGGTGTTGTTGGGATTGTTCGCCACGGCGCAGCCTGCGAGGGTTTCCTGCGACGGGATGCGCGAATAGCGGATGCAGGTGTCATCGCCGCCGCAATGGACATCGTTGACGGCCCCGGCAAAGAGGCTGTCGGAGGCCTGGAGTTGCGACAGGGTCGTGACCCCGAGGACGGTGCAATAGATCAGCCGGGCAAAGGCAGGCGGGCCGAAGACGGTGTCGAAGAGGCAGTCGGTCGCCTCCAGGGCGGGGGTGTCGCTCGGGCCATTGAGGGTGACCTGATGGGCGGCGCAGCGGGTCATGACCAGGCGGCGGGCCTGCGCGGCATTCGCCTCGACGGAAATCGTCTGCGTGAAGAGCAGATCCTCGAAGGCGACCATGGCATGGGCAGGGATCGTTACCGGGGTGGTGATCACGATCCGGTCGGGCACCGGGCCGATCAGGTCGCCGTCCGCGTCCAGGGGATCTCCGGCGAGCTTCAGGATCTCGGCCGGGCCGAAACTGTGCAGCTGCGTTGGATTGGCGCCATCCAGGGCCAGTGGATCCTCGTCGGGCAGGGCGACGCGGCGCAGACCGGGTTCGAAAAGGCCATAGGGCGGACGGACATGCACGGTGGTACGTCGCGGGTGCGGCCCGACGGCGGGATCGGAGGCCTCGCGAAGGTCGGGCGTGCGCAGGGAGGTATCGTCGTAGGCCCCCGGGAAGCAGGGCACACCGCGATGGGCATGCGGCTTCCAGTAGAGCTCCTCGGGGGCGGTGGTCAGGCCGTCCGCATCGCGCCGCGGCCGGGTGAGCCGGTAGAGCGGGTTGGCGCCCAGCCCGTCACGGATGGCGCGGTTGGGATGGCGCAGGTCGGGCGTGCCGAGCGGCAGGCCGGGCGCCGAGAGCGGATCTCCGTCGCCCATGGCCGTGGCAGGCGCGGTAAAGGGGGGCAGACCCATGCGCGGGGTCAACAGGACGCGCCGCCATCCCTCGATCACGACAGTTTCGGTGCCCGAGACCACGTCGGATACGGAATCGGCGTTTCGCAGCGTGCCCTTGGTCTTGTACCAGTCGACGGCGTTCGAGAGCTCGGCACTGCGGTCGGCGGGATCGGGGGCGAGCAGTTCGGCCCCCACCAGTTCGGCAAGATAGGGCAGTATCCAGGTCTGGATCTCTCGGTTGTTGGCAACCTCCGGGTCGGGGAAATCCAGCGGCTCGGCAAAGGCATCGGCCATGGCCTGTTCGGTGGTGCCACGCAGCAGGTCGAGCAGATGCCCGAAGCCGTGCAGGAAGGCTTCGAGATCACCTGGCTCCTCGCCCTCCTGCGGGTCGAGGTAGCGGTATTCCTCGGGCAGCTCCCGGTAGAGGAGGAGGCCGGCGCGGGTCTTGAGGTCGGTCAGAGATGTCATGTCAGGGCCCTCGCGGTAACGGAGATGCCGGTGGCGGCGGCAAAGACGAGCTGTTCCTCGCGGGGGAAGACCACGCTGAGGCGGCCGCCGGTGGTGGCGCTGCGCAGGGGCGTGGGGGCGCCGGGCGCCGGGGCGAAGCCGTCGACCAGCACGGAGGAAACGCCATCGACCTGTTCGGCGGCGGCGAGGATCTCGGCGATGTAGAGCGGCTGGCCGAGGGCACGGCTCTCGAGGGCGAAGGCGGTTGCCAGGGCGGCAAGGGTCGCATCGCGTACGTCGGATTTGTCGTAGCGGAGGGTATCGACGAGGACGCTGACGGCGATCTCTACCGGCAGGTCGGTATGGCCGATGACGCTGATGGAGACGCCGGGCAGGGCGCGGCTGCGCAGGTAGGCGACCAGGTCGTCGCGAAGGCTGCCGGTGAGCGCGCCGCCGCCGGCGGGCACCACGATGACCTCGACGGCGCTGGCGCTGCCCTGGCCGATGACCTGCCGGGCGCGGGCCTGCAACACGGAGGCATGCCGCTGGCAGAGCCGGCCGAAGTCGCGCAGCGAGACGGCGCGGCCATTGGCGGCGAGGTTCGCGGGGGCATTCTCCCTCAGCGCCGGGACCGGTTCGCGGTCGGCGCCGCCTGCGGTGGCAAAGGGCTGGCTGATGGCGGTGACGAAGCGGTTCTTCTTCATCGGCTTGGCAAAGGACCAGGCGGGGATGCCGCTGCCGCCGAGCCCGGTGCCGAGGCGATGGCGCCGTACCGCGAGGTTGTCGCTGCCGGTGGGCAGGCGACGGCGGAAGTGGATTTGCAGGGTGTCGTCGTCGTTCAGGCGCAACGACCAGGCGTCGAGCCCCTCGGCCTCGGGGTCGCCCAGATCGCGGTACTCCCATTTCACGCCGTCCACGGTAACATCCATGTCGGGCACCACGCCGGTGACCGAGGCGGTGGAGGGCACGAAGCTGGCCCGGGTGGCGGCAAGGCGGAAGCTCTGCCTCTCGTGCTCGGCATCGCCGGAGCCGAGCGTCTTGGGCGCCTGCGTTTCGCCGTGGGAAATGGTGACGGTGTTGAACTGGAACCGGGTCCAGCCGCTCTCCCAGGTGGTGAAATCGGTGTCGCTCGACAGGATCACGCGGAGGGTGCCCTCGGTGAGTGCCGTCTCGGTCACCAGGGCGCGGGCAGCCTGGCGGGTGCTGTCGCGCTCGCGCAGCACGATCAGCGCCTTTCCGGGGCGGATCAGGTCGCGCGCCTCGGGGGCCAGATCGTCGAAGGTGACGGCATTGCCGGGGGCAGCGGGCCTGGGATCGCGATCGTGATGGAGTGGGCGCATCACCTCGGTCATGGGGCCGAAGAACTCGGTCTCTTCCGGTGCGGCAGGCGGGGCCGAGGAAAACACGATGACATGTTCGCGGGCCTCTACCCGCACGGATTTCACCTGCAGGGCTACCGGTTCGGTGGTGTCGATGGCGCGGGCCACGTACCAGTCGCCCTGGCGCAGCCCCTCCGGCGGGGCGCCGGAAAAGCGCACCATGCTGCCCGAGGCAGGGCTGAACCAGCCGGGCAGATCCAGCACCTTGCCCCCTGTTACGCGATTGGTGCCGAGATCGAGATAGCCCGCCCCGGTGGATCCCGACGGGCGCCAGAACCTGAGCGCCACAGGATCGGAATCGTCGTCATCGGGATCGGAGAGCACGTTCTCGGGGCTGTCCTGATCGGTGATCTGGCCTGTCGAGCCGGCGAAGTAGAGGCGCGAGATACCAAGTATGGTCATGAAGGCGCCGTCCTGCTGGGCAGCCACGGGGGTATAGACCTTGACGCGCACATCGCCGGTTACGCCGCTGCCGCTCTTGACCACGAGAGTATCGCCGGCGGCCTCGGCCACCACGGCGCGGAAGGAGGCGCCGCTGCCCACGGGATCGATCTCGACAATGGATTCGGGCGGGATCGTGCCCGCGCCCTCTACCCGGAGTACCAGGCGGTCGAGGTCTGTACGGGTGATCGCGAGGCCGACGCGCACGTCCTTCGGGGCGAAGTGGATCGCCGTATTGGCATAACTGGCGCCAAGGCCGCTGGCCGGTGACAGTTGAAGCGACACCGGCGCATCTTTCTCCACCTGCTCGAAATTCTCCAGCGTGCGGCCCTGACCGGTGGTGCCGTTGGCCACCAGGGCGACCACGTCACCGACGGCAAGGCTGGCCTTTTCCGGCAGGATCCAGGGCGTGGAGGAGGGCGCGCCGAGGGTCGTGGGATTGACGTTCCAGCCGGCAGCCCGCGCACCGTTCAGCGCCGGATGCGCCTTGAGCGGCTTCAGCGTTTCGAAGATCAGCGGCGCGCCGCCTTCGGGGGCGGTGTATTTCATCGCCAGCCCACGGGCGATCTCGACCAGCCCGGCCTCTGCAGCCAGCTCCAGCGCCACCAGCGTTGTGGCCGAGGCAGGTGGGGTGGGCAGGTAGTTCACCATCCTGGCAAGCTTGCGCAGGTTGTCCCACTGGGTGGCGGTGCGCAGGTATCCCTCGTTGGCATGGGCATCCAGATGGCCGGTCAGCACATGGGCGGCGCGGGCAAAGGCACGCATGATCTCCCAGGCGTAGTCGGTCGACTGACGCGCGTATTGCTCGCGCAGCCGCGCATTGCGGGTGAGACCCGTTTCGGTACGTGCCGGCGCCGCAGGCAGCAGGTCGGCCCAGGCGACGGTCTCGCGGTAGCTGACATAGGGGCGGGCCAGTTCGCGTTCGGCGGGCGGTTTCGTGAAGAGGTCACGCCAGATCTCGGGCAAGCGCTCCTCGGCCGGCAGATCACGCAGGTAGCCAGAGAGCATGCCGAGGCGCAGCTCCTCGAGCAGCAGGGCCGCATTGGCATCGACGTATTGCATGCGGCTGAGCCCGGCACGGTTCCAGCGGGTGAGATCGGAGCGGTATTCGGGGCGCCCGGAGGGTTTCGGCAGGGTCATCCGGCTTCTCCTGCGTTGATGGTGATCCGCAAGGTGCCGTTCTGCGGCGCGTCACGGTCGTTGTCGCAGAGGGCGAAGCTGTCCTCGGGAATGTCGATGCGGCCGCTGGCGGTCTGGTCCGGATAGGCGCCCAGGCGCTTGAAACGGTTGAGGCAGGCCACGGCCACGCCATCGACGGCCATTGCGGCCTCGATGATGTCGGAGGCATAGAGATCCTCTCCGAAGGCAAGGCGCCCCGGCTCGAAGAATCCGCCCTCATCGGCAGAGAAGACCTGGGCCAGTGCCTGCTTCAGCTCCGAGCGGAAATAGCCGCGTTTGGCCCGGACCGAGAGAGCAATTGAGACGGGAGCGGGTTTCGCCGCCTCGAGAAAGACCTCGGTGCCGATCATCCGGTTCAGCTCGATCAGCCCGCGCAGCAATTGCCGTGCGGTCAGCGTTCCGGAGAGCGGCGGCAGGGGCAGGCGCTCGATGCGGTGAAAGGTGACGATCTCGGCCCACAAGGCGGGATCGAGACCCGAAGGCGCGTCGTCGACAATTTCACCAAGGGGCGCGTCCAGTCCCAGGTTGTCGTCGAGGAGCGCCGCCACGAGGATGGTGTTCCAGGCGCCGGACCAGACCAGCCGCGCATTGGCGCGCACGACCAGCGGATGGTCCTCCAGAATGCGCTGGTGGTCTCCCAGCGTGACCATGCGGCGGACCTCTCCGGTCAGCCTTGGGCCCTCGGCACGGGCGGCCTCCATCTGCGCAGGCTCAAGGCGCCAGAGGCGTTCGACCTTCTGTGCGTCGGTCTCCTCCAAACCGTCGGGCGCCGGCGGCAGGGCCTCGAGCACGGCCGGGTCGATCCGCTGCACCACGTCATAGCCGATCAGCTTCAGCAGGCGGCGGACGGATTGCGGGCGGCGAGCCGTTTCCAGGTAGCGCTCGGCCTGCACCACGTCGATGGCGTGGCTGGCGCGGTCGAGGGCGGCCGAGAGCACCTCGACGATGACCACTTCCATGTCGGCGGGGGTCCAGCGGCGGCGCTCTGGAAACCGTGCCGCCAGCTCCTGCATCATGAAGAGGCGGAAGCTGTCGTAATCGCGCGCCTTCCAGTCGAAGTCGTCTGTGATGGCGGGCAGGGGAAAGGGCAGCACCGCGCGGCGTTCGCCGCAGTCCGGGCAGCCGCCGTCGAACTCCAGAAGCTCGGGGGCAAGCTCAGCCATGGCTCTGCTCCCCTGTCAGCGGATCACACGAGGAAATCATGGCTCTCCTCCTTCTGCAGGGCAGCAAGCACATAGGAGACCCGAACCAGCAGCAGCTCGGGCTGATCGGCGGGGGCGCCGACCTCGACGCGGATGGTCTTGGGGTCCACCTCGCCGACGAGCGCCTCGGTCAGAGAGCCCTGCAGGCGGTTGCGCACCTCCTCCCAGAGCGGCACGGCATTCGGGGCAAAGACGTGCTGACGGGCGCCGAAGCCGAACTCGGGGCGAAAGACGCGTTCGCCCGGGCTGGTAAAGATGACCTGCATGATCTGCTCGCGGATGTGATCCACGCGGGTCACCCGCTCGGCGCCGTCGCGGGTCATCCGGAAGGGAAAGCGCACGTAGCGCACGGCAGGGAGGCGGGCCTGGAGCGAGCTGGTCATTGGGCTGTCGATTTCATGGTGAGAACGGAGGGGGTGAGCGGGGGCACCGGTGGGCCGGAGGGCGATCCGGGCGCGGTGCAATTGTGGGTGTGGGCGTTGAAGGCGGCGAGGAAGGAGCTGCCCTTGATCAGCGGCTCGCCGCCCGATCCGGCCACGGCCACCATCGAGCCGTCGAGGGTGATCGTGGCGCCGGACTGCACGGTGACGCCGCCGGCCTCGGTGGTGATCGTGTTGCCGGAGGCGTCCGAGAATTCCATGCCGGATCCCGACATGACGACCGAGTTGCCATTGGCGTCCTCGATCCGGATCTCGTTCGCCTCGGCGTCGATCACCACGGTGGCGCCGCCGCTGTCGGTCAACGAAATCGACCCGCCGGCGTTCATCTCGATCACCGCGTCTGCGGCGCTGCGCAGGGTGATCGTCTCCTCTCCTTCCTTGTCCTCGAAATGCAGCAGGTGGCCGCTGCCGGTCTTCAGGATCTTGGCGGTGGGGGTGTCGTTGGCCTCGTATTCGGCCGGGGGCGTGCCCTCGGACCGCCAGAAGCTGCCCGTCCAGAGCGGCGAGGAAATGTCGCCCTCCATGAACTCGGCCACGACCTGGGCATCAAGGGGGGGCACCATCAGGAAGCCCTCGTCGCCCGCGCCGCCATAGGGCGTGACGGGCAGGGCCCAGTCGCTCGGGGTCTCGCCCAGGACGGAGGGAATCACCAGCCGGCAGCGGCCCAGCTTCTGCGGGTCGGCATTGTCGGCGACAAAGGCGCGGTACTTGCCCCAGTAGCGGTTCTGCTGCTGGCGGATCGTCTGCTGGAGGGCGTTGAAATCGTCCATGGGAACCTCAGAAGAGCGATGCGATGGCGGACGCGACCGCAGAGAGCGGCCCGAGGACCGGGGTGCCTTCGCCGGTCGCGTTGCGGATCAGCTGGAACTGCTGGCGATAGCCGTCGGGGGTGAAACGATGCACGACGGCATCGGCAAAATAGGTGCCGCCATAACGTGCGCCGGTGCCGTCGATGGTGACGGGCAACCCGGCCTGCAGCACGTGACCGTAAAGAGAGCCGTCGAGCTCTCCGGTTGCGGTGATGCGGAAGCTGTGCCGGTTGACCAGGGCCTGGGCCCGGGCCCGCAGCTCCTCCTCGGTCTCGTCGCCCTCCCGCGTGACGCGCCAGACCGAAGGGGTGCCGAGGCCTGCGCCGTCGGCGCCCACGGGCGTCTGGCCGAGGGGGGTCACATCGGGACCCAGCGTCTCGACGGTGGGGCTGGCGCCCTCTTCGCGCGGTGCGTGATCGAAGCGCACCTCGTCCGGGCGCTGTGCGTCCTCGGTGATGTCGAGGGACAGGCAATTGGTGGCCTTGCCGGCATAGACCATGATCGTGGCCTGGGCGGCATCGCCCAGCCGCATCGGCCCGAAATAGACCTGCCCGGCAGAAAAGATCAGGTCATAACCGTTGGCCTGCGCGCGCTCGCGCAGAAAGGTGATCGGCGTGGCGTCCTGGCTGAGAGCACGGCTCGACTGGCCCTGGCCGGAGGTCGGATCGACGGCAAGTCCCAGCGGCGTGATCAGCTCGGCCAGGATCTGGGCATCGGTGATCGGGTGATCCTCGTCGCCCCAGACGGTGCGCATCTGTTCCCGGTTCAGGGCCGAGCTGTCGTCCTGCAGTTCCAGTTCCAGCTTTGCTTCGGCCGCGTTGTTGGGAAAGGTGGGATGCGGCTGGGTGATGTAGCCACGGAAGATTTCCTCGACGTGGGTCTGGAAATCGGCGGAAATCCGGATCGGCGTCCAGGAGGTGAAGAGGCCGGAGTCGGCCGCCACCCAAAGGCCATCCTCCTTGCGGCGATCCTCGATCACGATGCGCCCTGTCGAGGCTTCCTCGCGGGCGGTGCTGATCTCGACCTCGGTCACCAGGTCGGCGATTGCGCCGATGTCGGTCAGCGAAGGGCCCACCTGGATCAGGCAGCTGGCGGGCTGGGTCAGGCCAGGGTCGAGAAGGTTTGCGAGGGAAACCATCAGCGTCCCTCCCTGCGGCGCGGGATCAGTACGCTGTTGCCCAGCCGCTCGCGCCCGTTCTCCTCGACGGGCGTATCGGTCCAGAGCAGATCCTCGGCAAATATCGCGTCCGGATTGGCCTCGGCAATGCGGCGCCAGTCACGTGGCTGGGCATAGTAGTGCTGCGCCAGGGAATCGAGGCGTTCCTTGAGCGCCACGGAATGTTCCAGCACCCCCTCCGGCTGGGCCAGGACCCGGGCGCGCAGCCCGCGAAACACCAGCCGGCCATCGTCGTCCGCCTCGAAGAGCGGCGTCGTCTCGTAATAGGAGCCCTTGAAGAATGCCATGTCTCTCTCCTCAGAAACCGGTTGCCGCGTTCAGGGCCGTCATCGCCGTCTGGCGCACCTTTTCGGCCATGTAGAAGGGGTTGCGGGATTCGATGACCTGCATCGTCAGGGTCATCTCGGCGCGGTAGGGGGCCAGGGTCGGCAGGTGCAGCGTCTCGTCCTGGCTGACACCGGTCAGGAAGACCGGCAGGAATTGCAGCCCCCAGGCAAAGACCAGCACCGAGGCACTCTCGGAGCGTTCGAAGGCCCGGCTGCCACCGCCGAGGCTGGCCAGCACCTGCAGTCCGCCGGGGCCCTGCACCTTGGGCTCCAACATCGAGCGCAACGTGTCGATCTGTGGCTGCACGCCAAAGGCCGCGGCAACAGGATCGCCCTCCTGCATGCGGTCGGTGGCATCGAGCAGGATCTTCACCGAGATGCTCTCGCCCTGCAGTTCCACGCCCTGTGCCACCCGCGGCGTTTCCAGCGGCGTCATGAAGTCGTAGCCCAGCCGGGCGCCCGGCGCCTCGCCGGTCTTGATCGTCACCGAGCGTGACCGCGAGATGGTCTCGGGGTTGAAGTCGAAGATCAGCGCCAGCGGCGGCACCGTCAGCCCGTATTCAAAGAGGACACCCCTTGCAGCAACGGCCATGACTCACCTCCGCCCCGGTTTTCCGGAGACCGCGGCGAGCGCGGCACGGCCGAGGCTGTTTTCGAGATGCGGGGCAGGGCGGCCCTCGCCCGGTATCCGCAGAGAGATCCCGGCCTCGGGGATCTGGTCGCCGCGTGCCTCCAGAGTGCGGGCCAGGCTCTCGGCCAGACGGCGTGCATCCTGCTGGGCGGTGCCGCGCATTCGCGGCGGCAGGGTGAGGGTGAGGCGGCGGATCCTCATGCCAGCTCCTCCGTCAGGTATTCGGCCAGCGCGCCCAGCTCGGAACGCCGCACCTGCCTCGTGTCCTTGTTCAGCTCGGCCCAGACGGCACGGGCGATGTGCCGGGGCGCGATGGGGGCCTCCTCCTGCCGGGCCAGGATCGCGGCAAAGAAGGCCGCGTTGTGGATCGCCCCACCCGAGAGCCGCGCCGAACTGGCCAGCAGCCCGGTGTCGAGATCACCGGCACGCGGTGCGCCGGGGGGCAGCAGGCGGTCCCAGAGGATGCGGCGCGCGGCGGTATCGGGGGCAGGGAAATCCACCACCTTCTGGAACCGCCGCAGGAAGGCCGCGTCGATGTTGGTGCGCAGGTTTGTCGTCAGGATCACCGGTCCCGAGTGACGCTCGAAGCGCGACAGCATGTGCGAGACCTCGAGGTTCGCATACCGGTCGCGGGCATCGGAGACCTCGCCGCGCTTGCCCAGAAGCCCGTCTGCCTCGTCGATCTGCAGCACCGCGCGGCGGCGGTCGAGCGCATCTAGAAGCGCGTTCAGGTTCTGCTCGGTCTCGCCCACGTATTTCGACATCACCCGGCCAAGGTCGAGCGTGTAGAGCGCCCAGGGGGTGCCGGTGCGGGCGGTCAGCTCGGCAGTGATCACCGATGCGGCAAAGCTCTTGCCAGAGCCGGAGGGGCCGGAGAAAAGCGCCAGCGGCCCGCCGATGGAACGTGCGGCCCAGTCTCCGATCACCGCATCGCGGTGCAGGATCCAGGCGGTGTATTCCCGCAGGTTGGCGAGTGCCGCGGGCGGCAGGATCAGGTCGTCCCAGCTGGCCTCGCTGCGCACCAGGTGCGCGCCGGGCGGCGGCGAGAGGTCGATGCCATGGCCGAGCAGCATGCGCCCGGTGGCCATGGCGACCCCGAGCGTCTGGTAGGCCTCGCTGCCCGCGAGCCTGATCAGCCCGAAGGCCACCAGGGGCGCACCGGGTTCCAGCCGGTCATAGAGCATGGCGATGCTCTCGCCGTCCTCCAGCATCAGCAGTTCCTGCGCCAGCGCCAGGCTGGGCTGGGGCGCCCCCACCTGCGGCTGCAGGGCGTGGATGCGCGTGGCCAGTGCGGGCCGCGCATGGGGCGCCAGTGCCAGCGCCATCAGGTCGAGGTCGAGCTGGATGAAATGCGGCAGCGCGCTGTCGGGCACCAGCGTCGCCAGATTGGCCCAGACGCCCTCGTTGCGGCGGCGCGTGACGATGCCGCTGACCTCCTCGAAGCGGGCGCGGAACTCCTTGGACAGGGTGGCGCCGGTGCGGGCGGCCTCGGCGGCGGCGATCAGCATCTCCACCCGGGTCCACTCCGGATCGAGCGCGGTGCGGTCGCTGAGGGGCAGGGCAGTTTCGACGTTCATCAGGGCGCCTCCGTCCGCAGGGCCAGCGTATTGGCAAAGGGCGAGCCGGGCAGCACCGCGCCGCCGTCATCTGCTGCGCGTGTCATGATCAGGGCGGTGTCGCCGGCAACGGGCGCGTCGAGCATCAGCGTCACCAGGGCCTCTGCCGCGTCGATGCGCGGTGTGGCAACGGTAAAGCCCTGTTCCGGCTGGCTTTCCCTGCTCTCGTCGGCGCGTGTCCAGTCCACCCGGATCGAGACGCGGGACCCTGGCAAACCGGAGAGGGCAAGCTGTACATCCGCCGTGCCGGGGGGCACCGAGACCTCGCTGCCAAGGCCTGAAGCAGTGGAGAAGAGAACCACCGGCAGCACTGTGGCGGGGCTCGGGTCCTGCGTCTCAGTGCCATGGGCGGCAAGTGGCGTGGCACGGGCCTCGAGACCATAGGGCGCGAAGCCTGCGATTTCGGCGGGCACCTCCGGGCTGACATCGGCGATGGCGCTGGTCACCGGCACCGGCGGGGTGCGATGGTCGAGCGGTTCCACCGGGATCAGCGCGAATTCATAGGCCGCCGACAGGCGATAGGCGAGATCTCCGCCCTGGGTCGTCCAGATGTGGTTCAGCTCCTCCATCGTCGGCGCCTGCAGCACCGCCTGAAGCTGGTAGTCGAGATGCGGGCTGTTGCGGAAATCCTGTGGATCGGCCGGGCCGCTGCCCGGCAGGACCTGCGGTATCACCGGTTCCGAGGCCAGCACGCGGATGCCGTGGCCCAGCAGGCGCAGATCGGCATCGACGGCGGTATTGTCTCCCTGGTTGGTGGGGAAGGCCGTCAACAGGGCATGGATGCGGATGAAGAAGGGCTCGTCGGCCTGGCCCGCGGTGAACAGGCCGGCCGGGGCTACGCGATAGGTGAAGAGGTTCAGGATGTGCTTGTCCGATACCTTGGAACGCTCGGATGCCCGCTGGGGCGTATCGGTCGAAATCTCGACGTCTTCGCCGAAATGGCTGTCGAGGAAATCCGCGATGCCCTGAACCGCGACAGAGAGAGAGGAGGCCGGCACGGGCATGGGTCAGAGCCTCCGCAGGTAGCGGGCGCGCAGGGCGCGGCCAGACTGAAACGGTGCGGCGGGCGCCGGGGCCGGGCTGGCGGGCTCATGGATCAGCACGTCGATCCGGTCGATGATGACCTCGGACCGCCCTGACGCGGCGGGCGTGGCAGGCGCCGCCCGTGGTGCGGCGGGCGGCTCCGCCGGCCGCCAGGGCGCCTCGCCAGCAGAGAGCGCGGCAGCGGAAGGGGCAACCGCTTCGGACCGGGTCGCGCCGGCCTGAGAGGAGGCCATTTCCGCCTCGGGCTGCGCACTTGCCGGCGCAGGTGCCTGCGCCTTTGGTCCGCTCCCGGCCGCATGGTTTGCCGCCGAGGACGGCGGGGCGCCTGTGGCCCTGGCCGGCGTTGCAGGCGCTGCCGGACCGGGGCCGGGCTGTCGCCGCAGGGCCTGAAGTGGTTCCTCCTCGTCCTCGATCGCGGATGGTTCGCGCTGCAGGGGGGCTTCCCCGGCCGAAGCCTCAGACGGGGCAGCCGGACGTACGCCGCCTTGTGGCGGGCTGCCGGCATTCTCGGGCTGCCGGCGCATCATCTGCAGCTCCTCTTCCTCGTCTTCCCCGTCGCGGCGGATTTGCCGGTGCGGGGCCGAACCGGCAGGGACGGGGTGTGAAGCCGCCTGCGCGGGGGCCGGCGTGGGGGCCTGGCCGGGGCCGGCAGGACGCGTCACGGGACCCGTCGGGGCGCGCAGGGGCGAGAGCATCTCGGCCTCTTCCGGCAGGGCGGTGGCCTCGCGGTAGAGCGACGGTGCCTGCCGTCCGCCAAGGCCCTTTGGGGTCACATGGGGCAGGTTGCTGTCACCGGGGCGGCTGCGGTCCGCGAGGCGGGTCAGAAAGCTCATATTGCCCCCCTGCCGGCACGCCGGTCCTGTGCTATGCGGTCGGCGAACCAGCCGAGATGCCTGCGTGACAGCGACAGGATGTCGGGCATCTGCCAGTGATATCCACCGGCAATCACGTGGATCCGCTCAAGCACTTCTCTCTCGGTCGGAAAGGCAAAGCGCAGCGGGTCGAGCCGTGCGGTGGTCTCGGTCCCGCAGGCCGGGCAAAGCGCCTGCATCCTGTCGGCCACCTCCGGCGAGGCCGCCTCGAGCGCGTCCTCGATCAGGTCCAGATCGTGCTCGTCGAAGATCTCGGCCTCGGTCGCTCCGTCGGCAGAGAGGGCGCAGAGGCCCGCAAAGGCGCGGCGCGGATCGCCGGGGATGTCGAGCCGGGCAAAGTGCTCCTCCTCGATGCCGGTTGGCACGGCAAAGGACCGCGGCCCGAGAGAGGTTTCCACCTGAACCTCGGAGGCCGGGCGTGCCGGTTCCGCGCAGAGCGGGCGCGAGATGTCGATGGAGAGGTCAAAGGGTGTGCCGCAGTGGGTGCAGGGCACCTCGAACCAGCCGTCCTGTTGACCCACCCGGGTTGCGGTCCATTGCAGCAGCCATTCCCGCGTCCCGCAGGGCAGGGACCGCACCGTGGCGGCGTCGGCAGGGCCGCCGCCTATGCTCTCCAGCAGGGCCGACAGCAGGGCGGTTACCGCCTCCGGCCGGGTCGCGGCAGAGGCGGTGGCCGTCGCCGCGGCCAGCTCGGCGGCCCCGTCAAGCCGGCGCAGGCGCGGCTCGGGGAAGGCGCTGGGGGGATGGGGAACTGCGGACATGGCGGCAGGGGCTCCGGGTCAGCTCTCGGCGGGTTCCGAGGTGGCCTGATCGCGCACGAACCCCTCGTGCTGGATGGTGATCGACTGGATGCCCACCGTGTTCATGTTGTTGGCGTCGAACTCGGGCAGGGCCTGGAACTCCGACACCCAGGCGCGGCGCAGGTGATAGGTGATCGCCGGCACGCCCTGCAGGTTCAGCACGTTGATTACGATGTCGCGGCGATAGTTCAGCAGGCTCATGCCGGCGTCGCCATCGGCCACGTTGTTCACCGAATTGGCCCATTCCTCGAAGACCGGATCATGGGAGAGGCCCTGTTCAAGCTGCACCCCCTCGAAGTCCGAGCCGCCAGGCATGTTGCGCTTGTAGGAGGGATCGCCGGCAGAGCGCCACTTGACGGATTCCGTCGTGCGCTTCAGGGCGCCCATCTTGGACAGGCCGGCGACGGGCTGGCCGTTGATCAGGACCTGGAACTTGAACGTGCGGTAGGGGTCGTAACGGTGGGCATTCGCGGGAAACATCGGAGCTGGCATCGGAAATCCTCCTCTTGGGCTCTCAGCTGGGGGAAGGCGGGCGCGCTCAGGCGCCCTGGCCGACGATCTGCTTGATCTGGACGACGACGAATTCGGCGGGCTTCAGGGGTGCAAAGCCCACCACCAGGCGCACGATGCCGGCGTCGATGTCGCCCTGGGTCATCGTGGCGCCCAGGCCGCAACGCACGTAGAAGGCATCCGAGGCCTTCTCGCCCTGGAAGGCGCCCGCACGGAAGAGGCCGTCCATGAAGTTGGTGGCCGAGGCCCGCAGGCTGGCCCAGAGCCGGTGGTCGTTGGGCTCGAAGACGACGGCCTGAAGCGCCGAATAGAGGCTCTCGCCGATCATGTTCTGGGTCCGACGCACCGGGATATAGCGGTATTCCGGCTTGGTCTTCGTGGCCAGCGTCCGCGCCCCCCAGATCACCGTCGGCCCGACGATAGAGCGCAGGCAATTCACCCCCAGCTCGTTCAGGTTGTCCTGAATGTCGTTTCCGATCAGCAGGTTGGGTCCGATGGAGCCACGTACCGTGGCCTCCAGCCCGGCCGGCGCCTTCCAGACGCCACGGCGCCCGTCGATCCGCGCCCAGAGGCCTGCGGCAAAGCCCGAGGGCGGGATCCTGAAGCTCTTGGGCAGGTTGGCGGCGGTGTCGGCGTTGTAGTGCGGGTTCGCCACCTCCAGCCAGGGATAGTAGAGCGCGGTATAGGGCGATGTCGGCGCCCCCAGGCTCTTGACCGATTTCGGCGTGTCGAGCTTGGCCGTGGCCGTGGGCATCGGCGGGTCGACGATCACCATGCGGTTCTGCATGAACTCGGCATGGGTGATGGCGCCCTCGATGATCGCGTTGTCGCCGGCCTCGATCCATTCCTTGCCGGGCAGCAGCATGATCGAGATGTCGCGGTAGTCGCGCAGGGTCCGGTAGACGCTGTCATAGGCCGCCTTGGCCGGATCCGCGCCGGCATCCGCGCCGCCGTTCAGGAAGGCTTCGATCGTGCCGCCGGTGCTCAGGTCGGTCGGCGGGTAGGGAGTGGCGACCGCGGTGTTCAGCCCGAGTCGGGCGAAGGCAGAGCCCGAAGCGGGCGCGGCCGCGGTGACATCGCCGCTGACCAGCAGGCCAGAGCGCAGCAGCAGCCGCTTGCCGGTGCCGTCCTCCACCACCGAGGCGGTGAAGTCGGGGGCTGCAGGGATCTCCGCACGGACGGCTTCCTGGATTTGCCGCGCGATCGAGGCAACGTCGGCCGTGTCGACGGCAAACACCACGTTCACGGTATCCGCATCCACCGAGATATCCACGCTGCGGCCCCCGATCTCGACCTTGCCCGAAGAGGCGATGGTCACGGGGCTGCCCAGAAGGGCCGAAGATGTGACGGCACCGATGCCATCCGCGCCGGCCAGTTCGCCGCCGGTCAGCGTGATCAGGGTCGAGCCGTCGGCCACGACATTTTCGATGAAGCGGGCGGAACTGTCGCTCATGAAGACGCCGGCAAAGCTCTCCAGTACGGCAAAGTCGCCGTCGAGCATGATGCCTACCTGCAGCTCGTAGCCCAGGGTCGGGTCCGGCGTTTCATCATCGTCGACCGGCAAGAGCCGCACCACCAGGTCGTTGCCCCAGGCCCCGGGATTGACCGCCGACACCGTGAAGCCACGGGTGTTGTCGTCGGGGTTCGGAATGGCCGTGCCCGCCGTGTCCGGGCTGTTGCCGCCGGTGGTTTCGGCCACCCGCACGATATAGGCCTTGCTGCCACCGTTGGTGAAAAAGGCGTTCACCGCATGGCCGAACTTGTCGGCGGTGTCGCCTTCGTTGCGGATGCCGCCCGCGCCACCGCCCAGCGGTCCGAACTGCGCGGCGAACTGGTCGGCCGAGGAGACGAAGACCGGCTCTCCGACCGGGCCGCGCGGCACCGGCCCGATGAAGGCGGCGATGGAGGTGGAGGCCGCCTCGATCGCGAGAAGGCCGGAAGGTACGTGTTCGATATAGACGCCGGGATGTTTGTACATCGGCACTCTCCCTATTGCAGGCTGCCACGTTGGGCGGGGGATGCAGTCACTTCGGTGATGCGGTCGCTCAGCTGGCCGAGCAGCCGGTCGAGCGTGGTGTGTCGGGTGATCTCGCCGGCCTCGATATCCTCCAGGCTGAATTGCTGCCGGCGCGGGGCGCCCTCGGGCGCGGTGGTGATCCGGACACGCACGATGAAGGCATGGCTCTCCTCGCTCCACCGCCGGCCGGAGGCGCCGCTGTCGCGGGGCAAACGGGGGTCATGCGGATCCTCGGTCACTGGCCTGGCTCCTCTCTCGCGATGCGGCGGGGCCGCATCGTCCGGGCATGATTCGAAGCTAGCAGGCGCGGATTTCGGCGCACCACGCGGCGGTTCGCCGGCGCGCGCAGAGGGGGCATTGCCGGGGCAGGGGGGCGTCACGCCCGCGTCACCTGCAGGTCACACCTGGGCTACGGGGTGGTCACACCGTGATCACGCCCCGTTCCGGACGTGAAAAACCCGCGCCGGCCGGGGCCGCGCGGGTCGGAAAATCTTCGGGAATTCAGCAGGTCTGGACGCGCAACGCGCGATAGAGCTCCTGCCGCGACCGCTCGGTCTGGGCCAGGACATCGGTCAGCCATTCGCGGCCACCGGAGGTGCCGAGACTGTCCCGCTCCAGGATCGCATCATGGCTCAGCCCGCCCCGGATCAGGTCGAACAGCGCCCGTGTCTCGACCATCGGCTCGATGCCCAGCTCCTCTGCCAGCATCGCGCGGAAGGCCTCGTAATGTCGGATCGCATGGGCGCGCTGCCCGTTCATCACGTAGAGGAACATCACCTCGATCTGCACCGACTCGCGGAAAGGATCCTCGGCCAGCAGGCGCCGGCCGGTGCTCAGGGCGTTCTCGAAATCGCCCCGGTCGCCGTAATGGTGCATCAGGGCGATCATGCCGCGCGCCTTGATGCTGGCCAGCCGTTCGCGCAGCGCCAGGGTCCAGTCGGACTCCAGCCCGTCGAGAAAGGGCGCATTCGCCGCGCGGATGATGGCGGCAAGGTGCTCGGCGGTGGCGCTGTCCATGCGCGGGGTGACCGAGACCTCTCGCACGCAGGCCTCGAGCGCCCGGCGGTCAAACCATACGCCCTCGTCCACCATCAGGCTGATCGTCGTGTCGGAGGTCATTAGGCGAATGCCCGCATCCTCGGGCAGCTTCTTTCCGATCCGCCAGAGTGCGGAATTCAGCGCGGAACGTTGCCGGCTGGCGCTCGAGTCCCGCCAGAGAAGGTCGGCGACCTGTTCGCGGCGTACCGGCTGTCCGTCATGCGAGAAAAGGTAGAGCAGGAGTTCCAGCGTCGCGCCCTTGAGGCCGAGATGCAGCGGGCGTCCACCGCGGTGGAACAGGGTAGGGCCAAACAATTTGACCGATAAATCTGTACGGTACGACATAACCTTGAAAACTCGCTTGCCTGAAACGGAATAAAGAAGAGCAGGCTTGAAAGGAATTTATGGAAACAATTCCACTCTACCACGGAAATTAAGTTTCGGCGGAAGATTCTTTATACGGGTATTCCCTACTTGGCAAAGCCGCGCAGCGCGTGCACTGCGCGCCCGCGCCCATACGACATCGCACTGTTCGTGGCGCTCAATCCGCGGGGCTGGTCTCCTCCGGCAAGGCCTTCTTCAGCAGCACCAGGAACTGCAGACGCTCCTCCTCGCTCAGTGCCGACAGGATTTCCGGCTGCAGCGCCGCGACCAAGGGGGCCACCTGGTGCAGGGCCTGCCTCCCGGCGTCCGTCAGCTGCAGGGTGCGGGCGCGCCGGTCCTCCTCGCTCACCTGCCGCTCCACCAGGCCCTTCTGCGCCAGCCGCTTGACCACCTCGCCGATCGTCGCCCGGTCATAGGCGATCAGCGCGGCCAGTCGCGCCTGGTCGATGCCGGGATGCCGTGCCAGCACGTCGAGTGCTGCGAATTGCACCGATGTCATCTGTACCGGCGCCTCGCGCATGCGCCGCTGGAACACCGCGGTCGAGCGTTGCTGCAACCGTCGGATCAGGTGCCCCGGCATCTCGGCCATCTGGTTCTCGGTCATTGGCTGGGCTCTCCTGTAACATTCGGTAAGTATACTTATCATATTGACAGGTTTGCGGACCAGCGGATAACGATAAGTGTACTTACCAATGGGAGGGCAAGTCATGCAGTTTCACCTCGAGGGCTACCGGTCGGGCGATCCGGAGGTGGCCGAAGCCGCTGAGGGGGCGGGCGAACGGCCGGAAAACGTCGATGTGCTGATCGTCGGTTGCGGGCCGGCGGGGCTGACGCTTGCGGCACAGCTTTCGGCCTTTCCCGACATTTCGGTGCGCATCGTCGACCGCAAGCCGGGCCCGCTGGAAGTGGGGCAGGCCGATGGCATCGCCTGCCGCTCGGTCGAGATGTTCCAGGCCTTCGGTTTCGCCGACAAGGTCATACGCGAGGGCTACTGGGTCAACGAGGTGGCATTCTGGCGCCCGCCATCCAGCGGCACCGGCCTGACCCGTGCGGACCGGATCCAGGACGTGGCCGACGATCTCTCCGAAATGCCGCACGTGATCCTGAACCAGGCGCGGGTGCATCAGTTCTACCTCGACATGATGGCGCGTTCGGCGCGGCGGCTGACCCCGGAGTATCAGTGCGAGCTGCTCTCTCTGTCCCGCACCGATGCGGCAGATTACCCGGTCGAGGTACAGCTGGGGCATCTGGATGGCGCGGGTGGCACCGAGAGGGTGCATGTGCGCTATGTCGTGGGCTGCGACGGCGCCCGCAGCACCGTGCGCCGCGCCATGGGATACGAGCTGCACGGCCAGTCCGCACGTCAGCTCTGGGGCGTGATGGACTTTCTCGCCGTCACCGATTTTCCGGATATCCGCCTGAAATGCGCCATCCAGTCGGCCGATCAGGGCAGCATCATGATCATCCCGCGCGAAGGCGGCTATCTCACCCGGATGTACATCGAGCTCGACGAGCTTCAGGGCGATGAGCGTGCTGCGGACCGCAACGTGACGGCTGAGATGCTGATCGCACGGGCGCAGGCGATTCTCGCGCCCTACCAGCTTCAGGTGAAGGATATCGCCTGGTGGTCGGCCTACGAGATCGGTCAGCGCGTCTGCGACCGTTTCGACGATACGGTGGCGGATGGTGCGGGCCCCGATCTGCCGCGCGTCTTCATCGCCGGGGATGCCTGCCACACTCACAGCCCGAAGGCGGGGCAGGGCATGAACGTCTCCATGGCCGATACCTTCAACCTCGGCTGGAAACTGGCCGCGGTGCTGCGCGGGCAGTCCGATCCGGCGCTTCTGCGCAGCTATTCCGAGGAGCGCCAGGCCAAGGCGCAGGAGCTGATCGACTTTGACCGCGACATGGCGCGGCTATTCAGCGAGAAGCCCGCGACCGAGGCGGAGGCCGCGCAGTTCCAGGCCTATTTTCAGCAGCACGGTCGCTATACCGCAGGGGTAGAGACGCGCTATGCCCCCTCGATGATCACCGGCGATACCGCGCATCAGGCCCTGGCGCGGGGCTACCCGGTGGGCAAGCGCTTTCAGGCCGCGCCGGTGATCCGTGCCGCAGATGCAAAGCCGATGCAGCTCAGCCATGCCTTCCTCGCTGATGGGCGCTGGCGCGTGGTGCTCTTTGCGCCCGCGGGCGACAGTGGGGCCGAAGGCGGTGCCGTGGACCGCGCCTGTGCCGCGCTGGCGGCCGGAGTGGTGGCGCGCGTCACGCCCGGCGGCGCCGATGCCGACAGTGTCATTGACGTCCGTGCCGTGTTTCAGATCCCTCACCGCGAGATGCGGATCGAAGAGCTGCCGGCCCTGCTGAAACCGGCGAAGGGGCCCTTTGGCCTGACCGACTACGAGAAGGTCTTCTGCCCCGATCCGAAACAGGCCGATCTCTTCGACCTGCGCGGGATCGATCGCGCGGCGGGGGCGATGGTGCTCGTCCGGCCCGATCAATACGTGGCACAGGTCCTGCCGCTGTCGGCCACGGAGGACCTTGAGGCCTTCCTGCGCCCGGTGCTGAAAACCGCCTGAGCTACCCGGGGTGGCGCACCGCCACCCCGGCCTCGGCCAGCAGCACCTTCGAGACCTGGAAGCTGTGGTCCAGCGCCCCGTCGTTCTCGGGGATCGGCGGGCAGACCACCGCCGCGATGCCCGACTGGATCGCGGCGCGGGCGCATTCGGCGCAGGGAAACCGGTTGACGTAGAGCGTCGCCCCCTCGAGCGCGGCCCCTGTTCGGGCGGCGTTGAAGATGGCGTTGCGCTCGGCATGCTCGACCCAGTGGAACTTCTCTCCGCTGGGCCGGTCGAGGCGCATCGAATCGCTTGCCGACACACCGCGCGGCAGCCCGTTGTAGCCACTGGCAATCACCACCTGGCCGCGGCCCACGATCACACAGCCCACCTGGAAATCGCGGTCTTCCGACCAGCTTGCCATGTGATCGCAGAGGCCCATGAAACGGCTCTGCCATGTCTCTTCGCTCATTCTCTATCCTTCCTGCAGCGCATGCGCGGCCACCGCCTGCGGATCGGCGCGCGGGGCCATGCCCCGGACCCATCCGCCGGGCTCGTCCATCGTGCCGTCGGCACGGGCAAAGGCCAGCTCGTTCAGCCGCGCAAAGGCGGCTTCTTCGGGCGGCAGCTCGTCGTCGTAGCGGATCGCGTCGACGGGGCAGATGCTCTCGCACATGCCGCATTCAATGCACTCGGTCGGGTGGATGTAGAACATCCGCCCGCCCTCGTAGATGCAGTCCACCGGACAGGATGTGGTACAGATCCCGTCCTTCACGTCGATGCAGGCGCTGGTGATGACGAGCATCTCAGCGCCCCTTCCAGACCGGCGCGCGCTTCTCTCGGAAGGCCAGAACGCCTTCCTCGGAATCTTCCGAGGTCAGCGCCGCCACCACCTCGGGCAGCCGCGCAGCCTGCGCCTGTTTCGGGCTCAGCGTGCCGGTGCCACGGATCACCGCCTTGATCGCCCGCTGCGACAGCGGCGCACAGGCCAGCAGGTCGGCGACCCAGCGATCAACCTCGGCATCCAGCTCCGCGGCCGGCACCACCGCGTTGATCAGCCCGTAGTGCGCCATCTCGGCGGCGGGCAGCATGCGGCCGGTCAGCATCATCCCGGCGGCGATGTTGCGCGGCAGCATCCGCTGCAGCAGCACCATGCCCCCGTCGAGCGGCAAGCGCCCCACCCGTGCCTCGGTCAGGCCAAAGCGCGCATGATCGGCCGCCACCACGATGTCGGCCCCCAGAACCATCTCCATGCCGCCGCCGAGCGCCAGCCCGTTCACCCGCGCAATCACCGGCACCGTCAGGCTGTCGCGCAGCGAGATGCCGCCAAAGCCGTTAGGGTTGCCCGACGCCCAGTACTCCAGCCCCGTGGCATTGCCTGCGGCTTTCATGTCGGCGCCGGCGGAAAACGCGCGGTCTCCCGCGCCGGTCAGCACCACGCAGCGCACCTCCGGGTCGGCCTCGATCCCGGCCCAGATCTCCTCCAGTGCGGCCTCGGTTTCGGGGTCCACGGCATTCATCCGCTCGGGGCGGTCGAGGGTGACGCGCGCCACGCCCCCCTCGCAGGCATAGGTCACGCTCATTCCGCCGGCTCCTCGCTGCGGGCCAGTTCGGCCAGCACCTCGGCGGTATGTTCGCCCAGCATCGGCGGGCGCTGGCGCAGCGTGACCGGCGCCTCGCTCAGGTGCACCGGAGAGGAGAGCTGCGTGACCTTGCCGTGGAAGGGCAGATCCATCTCGAGCAGCATGCCGTTGATCGCGGTCTGCGGATCCTCCAGCGCCTCGCCCAGCGAGCGCACCGGCGCGCAGAGCAGGTCCTGCGCCTCCAGCCGTTCCAGCCAGTGCGCGCGGGTATTCGTGGAAATGCGGTTGCGGAAGGTCTCCTGAAGGAAGGGCTTGGCTGCCCGCTGGGCCGGCAGGTCGGGATAGGCGGGCGAGAGGTCCTCTATCTCCAGCGCGGCGCAGATGTCGCGCAGCGGGTTCGCCTTGAAGGCCCCCACGAACACCAGCGCGCCGTCGCTGGCCTCGAAACAGCCGGTCAGCGGCATGGCGGCCCAGTTCAGCACCTCGCGATGGGCGTTCCACTGCGCGGCCTCCTGCATCTGCATCGCAAGGATGGAATCGTAGAGAGACACGCCCACCTGCTGGCCGCGCCCGGTCTTCTCGCGCATCAGCAGCGCCGCCAGGATCCCCTGCACCAGGTGCATTCCGGCGCTGTAGTCGCAAAGGGTCGTCGGATAGATCGAGCGCGGAACCGAGGGATCTGCCGTCTTCTCCATCACCCCGGACATCGCCTGCGCAAGAACGTCCTGCCCGCCCTTGTGGGCATAGGGGCCCGTGGTGCCATAGCCGGTGCCCGAGGCACAGATGATGCGCGGGTTGATGGCCGCGAGCGTCTCGTAGTCGAAGCCCAGCCGCTTCATCACCCCGGCCCGGAAATTGTCGACCACCACGTCGGCGCCGCGCACCAGGTCGTATATCGTCTCGCGGCCCTCGGCGCTCTTGGTGTCCAGCGTCACCGACCGCTTGTTGCGGTTCAGAGAGGCAAAGACCACGTTGTTCTGTGCCTCGTCGCTCTTCACGCCAAAGAAGTTGCGGGTCAGGTCTCCGGCGCCGGGGCGCTCGATCTTGATCACGTCGGCGCCGAAATCGCCCAGCATCTGTGTGGCGCAGGGCCCCAGCATCACCTGCGTGAAATCGACCACGCGGATGCCGCCGAGGGGGGTATTCTGGGTATTCATGAGACCACCTTTTCGTCTTCGATCAATGCACTGGCCGAGGGGCGGTCGCCCGGATCGGCCCCCTGCAGGCGCATCTGTCGCTGGATCGCCGCCGGATCGACGTCGCGCAGTGCCAGGTTGCCGTTCAGCGCCAGCGACACCGCCACGCCCGCGGCCTCGCCCTGCGCCATGCAGGGCGGGATCTCGCGCGACAGTTTCTGCGCCTCGCTCTCCACCGAGTAGTGCCGGCCCGCGACAATCAGGTTGTCGACGCCCTTGGGCAGCAGCGCCCGGTAGGGGGTGTAATAATCGCGGCCCCGACAGACTGTGTCGGCGAACCAGCGGCGGCTGCGCACGTCGTCCCGGGTCACCACGTATTCGCCCTGCAGAAGCCGGGTCTGGCGCACGCCCATCTGTTCGGCGGCGCCCAGCATCTTGGCGTTCTCGAAACCGGGCAGGTTGGCGCGGGCAAATTCCAGCAGCTTCATCATGCGCCCGCGGCCCTCGTATTCCGCGGCAACCATGTCCTCGACCGAAACCCCGTCATAGCCGGGCATGTGCGGACAGTTGCACCAGACGATGCCGGGCAGGGGGGTCTTCAGCCACCACATGCCCCAGGCTCCGCCGATCACCCGCCGCGCCTGCCGGTCCAGCGCCCTGTATTCCTCGGGGTTGGAATATTCGAAGGCCTCGGCCCGGTCGGTATCCACGTCACACAGGCGGAAGACGGTGGTGACGATGAACTGCCCGGTCTCATAGCTCGCGCCTGCCGAAACACCCACGTCGAGGTCGCCCGTGGCGTCGATCACCATGTCGGCGCGGATCACCTGCCGGCCCAGTTTCGATTGCACCACGACCCCCGCAAGGCGGCCGTTTTCCATCAGCGCCTCCGAGAACCAGGAATGCGTCCGCAGGTTCACGCCGGCCTCGCGCACGAGGTCCAGGCTGACGCGCTTGAAGCAATCGGGATCAAAGGCCACCGCGTGGATGATCGGCTGCGGCATGCCCGTCTGGTGAAAATCGATGCAGCCCCAGCGCGACCACTTCTGCCACATCTCCCAGTTGGTCTGGCAGTCTTCATCGGGCGGATAGACGGCGCCCTGCTGGGCCACCATCCGGTCGGAAAGCTCGGTGACCAGCCCCTTCGTGACGATCTCGTTGCTCTCGTTCACCATGTCGTCGAGCACGAGCACCATCCCGCCCGAGGCCATGCCGCCAAGGTGGTGATAACGCTCGAGCAGCGTGACCGAACAGCCGTTGCGCGCGGCCGAGACGGCGGCCGACAGGCCCGCCGGGCCGGCGCCCACCACGACCACGTCGGTGGTTGCCACGACGGGCAGTTGTTCGCCCCTGAGGGACACGAATTCTCTATGACGCTCCGACATGCAAAGCCCCTTTCAGATTGATCGGTTTCGGTGGGACGGGGCCGCGGGCCCCGCTCCCGGCAGGTGGCGCAGGCGTTACCAGCGCACCACGATGCGTTCGGCCAGGCTGACGGCGGCAAAGAGCATCACCGACAGCCCCGAGGCCAGGAAGACGGTCGCGTAGAGCACCGCCGAGCGGAAGTTGAAGGTGCTGTCCAGGATCAGCGCGCCCAGTCCCTTGTCCGCGCCAACCCATTCGCCGACGATCGCGCCGATGACGCAGGTCGCCGCGGCGATCTTCAGCGCCGAGAACAGGAAGGGCAGCGAGGTGGGCAGGCGGATCTTCCAGAAGACCTCCGCCTTCGAGGCCGAGAGGATCCGCGACAGTTCCATCTGCTGATCGCTGACCGAGGTCAGGCCCCGCACCATGTTCACCAGCGTCGGGAAAAAGCAGATCAGCGCGGCGATGATCACCTTGGTCGTCAGCCCCGAGCCGAAGATCAGCACCAGGATCGGCGCGATGGCCAGGATCGGGATGGTGTTGATGAAGACGGCGATGGGAAAGAAGGCGCGTTCCACCGAACGCGAATGCACGAAGGCCACGGCGATCAGCATGGCGGCGATGTTGCCGATGGCAAAGCCCAGAACGCTTTCATAGAAGGTGGGCCAGAAGTTCCGCATCAGCAATGGCAGGTCGGTGACGAAGACCTGCGCCACCTGCACCGGGCTCGGCGCGATATAGCTCGGCACCCGGAAGATCATCACCCCCAGCTGCCAGATCAGCAGCAGCGCCGCTGCCGTACCGACGGGCAGGGCAATGTCCAGGATCCGCTCGCGCCTGAGCGCCGCCACCTCTTCGGCAAGATCGTCGATCGGGGGCTCGTCGACCATCCGGTCGGCCAGTTCGACATTGCTCATCAGCAGTCCTCCAGCTGTTCGCGCAGGTAGGCGGCATAGCGGGTGAATTCGGGGGCCTCGCGGCCCTTGATCGTGCGGGGATAGGGCAGGTCGATGTCCACGACCTCCTTCAGGCGGCCGGGATGGGCCTTCAGCATCAGCACCTTCTGGCCGAGAAAGACCGCCTCGGGGATCGAGTGGGTGACAAAGAGGATCGTCACCCCGGTCTCGCGCCAGATGTCCAGCAACTGCAGGTTCAGGTGGTCGCGGGTGATCTCGTCCAGCGCGCCGAAGGGTTCGTCCATCAGCAGCAGCTTCGGGCGGCAGACAAGCGCCCGGGCGATCGCCACCCGCTGGCGCATGCCGCCCGACAGCTCGTGGGGCAGGGCGTCTTCGCGGCCCTTCAGGCCGACCAGCTCCAGCAGTTCGCGCGGGGTGCGGCCACCGGCCGGCGGTCGGATGCCGCGCTTGCGCCCGATCTCCAGCGGCAGCTCCACGTTCTTCAGCGCCGAGCGCCAGGGCAGCAGCGTCGCGTCCTGGAAGACAAAGGAGAACTCGCGCGCAAGGCGCGCCTCTTCCGTCGACTTGCCCAGGATCTCGACCTCGCCGCCGGCGGCCGGCACCAGGTCCGAGACCAGCCGCAGCAGGGTCGACTTGCCACAGCCCGAGGGGCCGAGGATCGTCCAGAAATCCCCCTGTCCGATGTCCAGCGTCAGGTTCTGCAACGCGGTGAACTGCCCGAAACGCACGGTGGCATTGCGCAGGGTGGCCGCGGCAGAGGTCCCTGCCGCGGAGGGTGTCATGTCCAGGCCCATGCGCTCACCCGATCTTCGGGCGGGCGTCGGTGGTGGTCTCCAGCACCGAGAGGGTCATCACGTCGTCCACCGAGGGCGGCGCCCCGTCGAACTGGCCCAGGGCGGCATAGCTGTCGATCTGCTTCTGCCAGGTGTCGCGCGACATGGTGCCCCAGCCGTTGGCCGCGGTCTTCTCGTCGAAGGCGTAGGTCATGATCATGTCGATCGTGGCCAGCTCCGCCTCGCGGTTCAGGTTCGGATAGGCCTCGACCAGCGCATCCACCGCCGCCTCGCGGTTGTCATGGGCCCAGCCCCAGCCACGGGCGATGGCACGCATCATGCCCTCCACCTTGTCGCCGTGCTCGGCCAGCATCTTGTCGGTGACGTAATAGGGGTTGGCATAGAGCTGCACGCCCGCATCCCAGAGGCTCAGGTCGACGCGTTCGTCGCCCAGCACTTCCAGCGCGCTCGTGTTGGTCTTCCAGCCGGTGATCACGTCCACCTGCCCGGTCTTCAGCGGCGCCATGTCCGAGCCCAGCACCACGACCTCCACCTGGTCCTCGGGGATGTCGTTCGCGGCCAGCAGCGCCTGCAGCAGGATCCGCGCGGTGCCGTTGGTGCCCACCTTCTTGCCGATCAGATCCTTCGGCTCGCGTACCGGGTTCCCCTCCAGCGAGAAGTAGGTGAACGGGTGCTGCTGGTATCCGCAGGCGATGCATTTCACCGGGATGCCCGCGGCCCGCGCCAGCATCAGCGAGGGCGAGGACGACAGCTGGCCCAGCTGCGCCGCACCCGAGGCGACAGAGGCAACGCCATCCACGTTCGGCCCGCCGGGGATCACCTCGAGCGCCAGGCCCTCCTCGGCGAAATAGCCGTTCTTGACCGCCGCGATCTCGCCCAGGATTCCGTTCGAGGCCAGCCAGCCCAGCTGCATCTTGATCGTGTCGACATCGCCCGCGGCCCGGGCCGGCGAAAAGGAAACAAAAGTGCCGGCCCCGGCCATCAGCCCGGCACCGGCCATGCCCTTCAGAACGGAGCGCCGGCTGGGCACCCCCGATATGGTGTGGTTCTTCATCATCTCTCTCCTGTGGAAAATGCCCGGCTCTGCTGGCCGTGATCATTGCATTGACTTTAGGCGGGGGATGGTGATGCATGAAGAAGCAATTCTTCTCATCAGTGGTGCATTTTATGCATCGGACTTGAAATAATCGTTTTACGACAAGGGTATAAGGCATGCACTCGGTCTTCCTCCGGTACTTTGACGAGGTCAGCCGACAGGGATCCATCCGCAAGGCGGCCGCAGTGCTTAATGTTGCATCAAGTTCGATCAACCGGAAAATCCTGGCCATCGAGGAACAGCTCGGCGTTCAGCTCCTGACCCGCACGCCCGAGGGCGTAGAGCTGACCTATGCCGGCACCGTGGTGCTCGAACACTGCCGTAAAACCCTGCTCGACTATCAGCAGGTCAGCATCATGATCAACGATATCAGGGACATGCGGACCGGCCACATCAATATCGCCACGATCGATTCCGTGGCGGTCGACCTGCTGCCCCGGGCGCTGCACCGCTTCGAGACGGATCACCCGCAGACCAGCTTCTCGGTCAACGTGACCTCGCCCGAGGACGTCATCGCCTCGGTTGCCGGGGGCGAGGCCGACATCGGCCTGTCCTTCATCTTCGAACTGCATCCCGACGTGCGCGCCATCGCCCAGACCTCGGCGCCCATCGGAATCATCCTGCGCAGCGACCATCCCCTGGCCGAGCGCACCTCGCTGCCGCTCGAGGCGGTGATGGATTACCCGCTGATCCGCACGCCGGATGCGCGCGGCCACAATTCGATCATCGACCAGATCGTCAGCGATGCCACGCCCGCGCTCTCCACCGGGCTCTTTACCAATTCGCTGCCGCTGGCCAAGAAGATGATCCTCACGGGCCGGGGCCTCGGCCTCTATACCAAGCTCGGCTTCCTGCCGGAGATCGAGGAGGGGCAGCTGCGCTTCATCCCCCTCGACGTCGCCGAGCTGAAGGACCTGAAGTTCGGCGTCATCGTCACCGCCCGCAGCGCCATGGAGCCCGCCAAGCGGATCATGAGCAACACGATCGCCGAGATGTTCAAGCGCATCAACCTTGGCGCCTGATCACCCGCGCGCAGGCGTCAGTCGATCCGCACGCCCTGCGCCCTGACCGCGGCCTGCAGCGCCGCGATGTCGACGGCATCGAAATCCGTGCCCTGTTGCACCGCCAATGCCGCCGCCACGCCCGCGCCCTGGCCAGCCACCGCGCAGCAGGCCATGTTGCGCGTGGCCGCATGGGCGATGCGGTCGCCGCCGGTGGCCCGGCCCGCCACGATCAGCCCCTTCACGCCCTTCGGCAGCATCGAACGATAGGGGATCTGCATGTAGCGCCCCGTTGTCGGCAGGATCAGCACGCCATAGCCGTCGATGAACTCGGGGTAGATGCCGATGCTGTCCTCGAAGCGTCCCTGTTCGCGCACATCCGTCTCGGTCATGTTGTAATGGGCATCGATCTTGCGGGTGTCCCGGATGCCGATGGACATGCCGAAATTGCGCAGCCGCACGCCTTCGCAGCCGGGCGTATAGGCGCGCAGCGCGTCGATGGCATGCATCGCCTGGCGTCGTCCCTCGATCTCGAAGCGGGTCATGCTGTCCGGATCGGTGCCGTCGCAGCCGGCCAGGTGCACCAGGTTCATATAGGTCATCTCGCCACTGTCGTGCACCGCGCCCCAGGTGCCGCCGATGGTGTTCAGATGCGCCGGGATCACGCCCTCGCGGATCGCCTGGGCAAAGGGTTTCGCCAGGAAGGGCGAGAACATCTCGTCCTCCTTGCCGCTGGTCTCCACCTCCCATTCGCCGGTGGACCAGTTGCGATAGGTCTGCGGGTCGGCCTTCACCCCCTCCATGAAGGCCGTCTTGTCCACGCCGGCCAGGTGGAACATCACGCTGGCCGCCTGCATCTCCTCCACCGGGGTCTTCACCGTCGGGGCGCCTGCGCGCAGGGCCACGTCGGCATCGCCCGTGGCATCCACCACCAGCGTCGCCAGGATCGCCTCGCGGCCCGCCTTCGATTCAACGATCACGCCGCGGATCCGGTCGCCCTCCATGATCGGCGCCACGAACTGGCGGTGCATCATCGGATGGATCCCGGCCTCTTCGACGAGCTGATCCGCCACCAGCTTGAAGCCCTCGCTGTCGATTTCGTAAGAGAGCGACTGGCTCTCCGGCACGGCGGCGCCCATGTCCCTTGCGCGGTGCTCGAACTCCCATCCGATGCCGCCGGCCTCCACCGTCTGCTCGTGGCGGTACCAAGCAAAGCCCTCCACACCCACGACGGTGATATTGCCGCCGAAACAGCCGAACCGCTCCAGCAGCGTCACCTCCACGCCCTCGCGCGCGGCGGCCAGCGCCGCGGCAAGCCCCCCGGGCCCCGATCCCACCACCAGCACGTCGGTGCGGTGGATCACGGGCGTTTCGCGGGCAGGTTCGGTGATGCTCTGCGTCATGTGGGGCCTCTCTGGCATGGGACGGCTCGAAATCCGCTCTGCGCGGATTCGGGGCCCTGCGGCAAGCCTCTCTCCCGGCGATGACGCCACGGCAGCAGGCACCCGCCGCACCCTTCCGGTGCCCCGCGCCCCGTGCTAGCCCTTGGTGATCCCAGCACAGAGCCTTCCGGAGCCCCCATGAAATCCCTCGCCCCCGACAGTATCTCCGCGCCCTTCGGCAAGTATTCCCACGGCATCGCCGCGGGCCCCGTCGTCGTCACCTCCGGACAGCTCGCCCTGGCCGCCGACGGCACGATCCCCGAGGACATCACCGAGCAGTCGCGCCTCTGCTTCCAGGCCGTGCTCGCGATCCTGGCCGAGGACGGTCTCGATGCCTCCGACGTGCTGCGCTTTTCGGCCTTCGTGACGAAACGCGAGGACATGAAGCCCTACATGGCGGTGCGCGACGAGGTCTGCGCCGATCTCGCGGTGAAACCCGCTTCGACCCTGATGATCGTCTCGGGCTTCACCCGCCCCGAGTTCCTGGTCGAGGTCGAGGCCATCGCGCTTCGCCGCACCTGAGGCGCAACGCAAACGGCCGCACCCGGTGGGGCGCGGCCGTCTCTCCGGGCTCAGGCCGTTATCACTCTTCCGGGCAGGTGTTGATCGGTGCCGCCTTCACGATGGGGAAGCAGCTCTCCCATTCGGTCGTGCGCGCGGGCCAGGGCGTCAGCACCTCGGGGCTTTCCTCCAGCTGCAGCACACCCAGGGCCTGCAGGTCCTTCACCCGGCCATCCAGGTATTCCTTGATCACGCTGATCTTGCCGTCTTCCACGTGGGCGACCCAGACGTCGTTCACCACCTGCCGCGCGCCGCGCTGGAAGGTGCGGAACTGCAGCTCGGCGGCGATCCGGCCGGTTTCCGTGTCCACGAAGAAGGCATCCGCCGGCAGGTAGATGCTGGTGTCCTTGGCCATGTCGCAGAAGGCGCCCAGGTCATCCAGCATCGTGTCGCGGCCCGTGTAGCTCGTCGTCGGATAGGAGAAGGCGACATCCTCGGCCACGATGCTCTCCATCAGCTCCGGGTTGCAGGCCGCCCAGGAGGAGGCGAGATCGAGGATCAGCCCCTCCATCTCGGCGCGCGCCGGGTCCTCCGACAGGGTGCCGGCAAAGGTCACGCCGGGGCGCACCTCTTCGCTCTGCGCAAGGGCGGGCAGGGCCCCCAGCGTGGTGAGGGTGGCAAGGGCGGCACCGGCCGCAAGGGAACGAATCTTGGTCACTGTTGGGATCCTTTTTTGTCGATTATCGAACTGAGGTTCGTAATACGACTATCGGAGGCCAAGTTTCGCGCCCGTGCAACGGCTAAGACGGGAATTCGCCGGCGGGAAATGCACGCAGCCGGTCAGCTGCCAGCTTCGCAGGCAGTCGCCGCGATATTGGCCAGCAGGCAGGCCGTGGTCACCGGGCCGACGCCGTCGGGCACATGGGTGACGGTCGCGTCGTGGCCGGCCAGAGCGGCCAGGTCCACGTCACCGATCAGCCCCTCCGGCCCGCGGTTGATCGACACGTCGAGCACCACGGCGCCCGCCTTCAGGTGGTCGGGCCCGATCAGCCCGGCGCGGCCGGCGGCGGTGATCACGATATCGGCGCCCCGGGTATGGGCCGCCAGGTCGCGGGTCTCCGCATGGGTCAGCGTGACCGTCGCGCCCGCGTCCAGCATCAGCTGCGCCAGCGGCCGGCCGACGATGCGCGACGCCCCCACCAGCACCACCTCGCGGCCTGTCAGGTCGCCCGCGATCTCCTCGGCGATCAGCCGGCAGGCCTGCGCCGTGGCCGGCGCCCGCGCCGGTGCGCCCAGGGCCAGCAGCCCGGCGTTTTCCGGGTGCAGCCCGTCGATATCCTTGGCCGCGCCCAGCGTCAGCGCCGCCCGCAACGGATCGATCCCGGCGGGAAGGGGATAAAGCGTCGCCACCGCGTCCACGCCCGCGTCCGCCGCCAGCGCCGCCAGCCGTGGCAGCACCTCTGCCGGTGCCGGATAGCTCTCGGTCTCCAGGGTGATGCCCGCCGTGGCCGCGCTCTCGCGCAGCCGCGCGCCATAGGCCGCCATGCCCGCGTTACCCCCGTCGAGCAGCACCCGGCAAAGCGGCGCGCGGCCCAGGGTCGCCACCCGGGCCCGTGTCGCCGCGTTCAGCCGCGCGGCCATCTCCCTGCCGTCGAAAACCCGGATCATCTCAGCCCGGATCATCTCAGAAGGTCGAGGCCACGTGGGCCGCACAGCTCTTCAGACGGGTGATGATGTCGGCGCGCTCCTCTGCGTCCAGCCGCCCCTGCTCGAAGATGATCGAGATGGCACCGATCACCACGCCCAGGCCCGGGTTGAACACCGGCACGGCCAGCGAGGCCACGTCGTTCACGTATTCGCTGTCGGTCTGAGCATAGCCCTGGGCGCGCACCTCGTGCAGCGCGTCCAGGAACCGCGCGCGGTCGGTCTGGGTGCGGTCGGTAAAGGCCGCGAAATCCATGCCGTCCAGGATCTCGTCGCGCCGTGCCTCGTCTAGAAACGCCAGGATCGCCCGGCCCGCCGCGGTGGGGGCAAGCGGCACGCGGGTGCCGATTGCCACCCGGTTCAGCGTGAATTGCGACGGCAGGAAGGTATGCGCCACGTAGACCGCATCGGTATCGTCGAGCATGGCAAAGCTGACCGACTGGCCGATCTCCTCGGCCGCAAGGCGCAGGATCGGCTGGATGATCTGCGCGATGCCGCGCCCCTCGATAAAGCCCTGGCTCAGCCGCAGCACATGCGGCGTCAGCTCGTAGCGGCCCCGGTCGCTGGTGACATAGCCGAGCTGTTCCAGCGTCCGCACCAGCCGCCGCGTGACCGCCCGGTTCAGGTTCACCTTTTCGGCGATTTCCGATATGGTCACTGAACGGTCGCGGGCATCGAAGGCCAGCAGGACGTTCAGCCCCTTGGCGAAGGTCAGCGAGATTTCCTTGTCGTTTTCGTTCAGCATCGGGGCTCCATGGCATGGCCGGGCAGGGCGCGTTCCACCTCGATAGCCACTTTGCCTGTTCGATAATAGACCAAATTTTCACTAAGCGCACAAAAACAGGGCGGGATCCGGCCTCTGTCCGGCTGCTGCCTGTGAAAGTGTCATCTGCCGGAATCGGCTGGGCGTGGCTGCAAATGTCCGTAAAAAATGGTTTTTTATGACTGCGTCCTGCCGAATGCGGCTCAGTGCCTGCATATTTTGCACCTTGACCCCTCCTCTCCGAGGCGTAACTTATTCCGATCAAATGCTCGATTAACGAACAATCCTGTCTGCGGCAGGGGGTCGGAAGTCGGGCCGGAAGACAGAAAAGACGCCGCTGCCCATGCCTCTGACCGACTGGACCTCCCTCAAGACCACGGATTTCGCCGGGATCGACACCTCCCGAGCGGTGGCCCTGCTGCCGGTGGGCGCCACCGAACAGCACGGGCCTCATCTGCCGCTGGCAACCGATTCCGTGCTGGGCGAAGGGGTGGCGCGGGCCGCCGGGCCGTTCCTGCAGTCTGCCGATGTCTACCTCCTGCCCACGATCACCTATGCCAAGTCCGACGAGCATCTCTCCTATCCGGGCACGCTGACCCTCTCGGCCGAGACCCTGCTGGCCACGCTCGTCGAGATCGGCCGTTCCGTCGCCCGCGCCGGGGTGAAGCGCCTGGTGTTGATCAACGCCCATGGCGGCAACGTCCCGGTGCTTCAGATCGTCGCCCGGCGCCTGCGGATCGAGGAGGGGATGCTCTGCGTCTCCGCCGGCTGGGTCACCATGGGCTTCCCCGAGGGGCTGGTCTCGGACCAGGAGCGCGCCCGTGGCATCCACGGCGGCTTCATCGAGACCGCGGCCATGCTGCATCTCGCCCCCGCTCTGGTCGACATGTCCCGGGCCGAGAACTTCGTGCCCGCCTCCGCCCGTATCGCCGAGGAGAACGAGGTGCTGCGCATGGTGGGTCCCGTCGGCATGGGCTGGGTCTCGCAGGATCTGCACCCGGCGGGCGTCGCCGGCGATGCCTCCATCGCCACGCCCGAGGCCGGCCGCGCCCTGGTCGAACACGCCGCCTCCCGCTATGCGAAACTGCTGGACGAGGTCGCGGCCCATCCGCTGCCGGATCCGGTGATCCCCGCCGGCACCCCCGGTTACGCGGGGCCGGCCGCATGAGCCTTCCCGTGATCCCCGCCCGCGGCGATTACCTGCTGCGCAACGCCCTGATCCCCTCCGCCCTCTCCGAGGGGCTGGCCGGGCCGGGCTGCACCTCGGCCATGCTGCAGGGCCTGGCACGCACCGATATCGCCGTGCGCGACGGTTGCTTCCAGCGCCCCGATCCGGCCTCCGACCTGCCCGTTTCCGACCTGCCGGTGGTCGATCTCGGCGACCGCATCCTGCTGCCCCGCTTCGTCGACATGCACACCCATCTCGACAAGGCCTATACCGTTCAGCGCACCGGCTTCTCGCCCGACGGGCTGACCTCTGCCGTGGCGCTCTGGGCCGCCGAGCAGGACAATCGCACCCTCGACGACGACATCGCCCGGATGGAGCGCTCGCTCGCCGCCGCCGAGGCCCAGGGCACCCGCGCCCTGCGCACCCATCTCGACACCCGCGGCACGCCCGCCGAGAACCCCTCCTGGCAGGCCTTCGCCGAGGTCTCCGGGCGCTGGCAGCACCGCCTGCACCTGCAGGCCGTGGCGCTCATGGCGCTCTTCCGGGTGGCGGATCCCGATTTCGGCGCCCGCTGCGCCGCGCTCGCCGACATGGGCGGCATCCTCGGCGCCTTCATCGATGCCGGCACCGCCACGCCGGCGCTGATCGACCGCCTGCTGGGGCTGGCCAGCGACCATGGCCTCGACCTCGACCTGCATGTCGACGAGAACCTCGATCCGGAGGCCAACGGCCTCCACCTGCTGGCCGAAACCGCCATCCGTCGCGGCTTCACCGGCCGCATCGTCGCCGGCCATTGCTGTGCCCTGGCGCAGATGCCCGCCTCGCAGCGCGACACGCTCATCGACATGACCGCCGAGGCCGGCATCGAGGTGGTCTCGCTGCCCGCCACCAACGGCTTCCTGCAGGACCGCACCCCGGGCCGCAGCGGCCTGCTGCGCGGCCTCGCGCCGGTGCAGGAACTCGCCGCCGCCGGGGTGCCCGTGGCCTTCGCCTCCGACAACGTGCGCGACGCCTTCTATCCCTATGGCGGCTACGACATGATCGAGGCCCTGCGCCTCGGCATCTTCATGGGCCAACTGGAACATGCCCCGGACCGCTGGCTCGCCGCCATCACCACCACGCCCGCCCGTGCCATGGGCCTTCCCGATACCGGCCGCCTGCTGGCCGGCGGCCCGGCCGAGGCGGTGCTCTTCGACGCCCGCGACTGGGCCGATCTTCTCAGCGGCACTGCCCTGCCGCGCCTCGTGCTGCACGACGGCGTGCCGCTCGCTCCCTGCGTGACCCGAACCGAACCCCAATGGGAGAGTGCATGATGACAACGACCACACCCGATCGCACCGCGAACCTCGACGCCCTGCGCGCGGCCCTCGCGGGTTTCGACCTCGACGAGAACCCCCGCTCGATCCAGCAGAAGAGCCGCGATTTCTACTGGTACAGCCCGATCCTCAAGGAAATGCTCAAGGACGTCTGTGCCGATCTCGTCGTCTCGCCCCGCTCCGAGGCCGAGGTGATCGAGATCCTGCGCATCTGCCATGCCCATGACGTGCCGGTCACCGTGCGCGGCGCCGGCACCGGCAACTACGGTCAGGCCATGCCGCTTGCCGGCGGCGTGCTGCTGCACATGCGGCACATGACCGGCATCCTGGGCCTCGAACCGGGCCGCCTCGTGGCGCAACCCGGCGCCATCATGAAGGAGCTGGAGGCCGCCGCCCGCGACAAGGGGCTGGAGCTGCGCCTCTTCCCCTCCACCGCCGCCACTGCCA
Organism: Pseudooceanicola sp. DL12; assembly: GCF_056270665.1. NCBI lineage: Bacteria > Pseudomonadati > Pseudomonadota > Alphaproteobacteria > Rhodobacterales > Paracoccaceae > Pseudooceanicola > Pseudooceanicola sp. DL12. Next base: position 3,307,597 of record NZ_CM149884.1, on the reverse strand, counting down.
CCATCGGTGGCTTCATCGCCGGCGGCTCCTCGGGCATCGGCGCCATCCGCTGGGGCGGTCTGCGCACGCCGGGCAACATCCTGCGCCTGCGCCTGATCACCATGGAGGCCGAGCCGCGCATCGTCGAACTGACCGGAGAAGACATCTTCAAGGCGGCCCATGCCTATGGCGTCAACGGCGTGATCACCGAGGTCGAAGTGCCCGTGGATCCGGCCTGCGACTGGGTCGAGGCGCTGATCGGCACCACGGATTTCGCCGCCGCCACCCGGCTCTCCTTTGCCATCGGGCGCGACGAGGCCATCGTCAAGCGCATGGTCTCCGCCTTCGAGCCGGAGATCCCCGAGCGCTACTTCAACCGCTATGCCGAGTTCACCGTGCCGGGCGAGGCCGCGGTTTCCGTCATCGTCACCCGTGACAGCCTCGAGGCCCTCGCGGCGCTCGTGGCCGCCGATGATCAGGCCACGCTCCGCTTCCGCTCGGATCGCGACAAGGGCAGCCGCCGGCTGACCTCGCTCTACGAATACGCCTGGAACCACACCACGCTGCGCGCGCTCAAGGTCGAGCCCACCATCACCTACCTGCAGATGATGTTGCCGCAAGACGACATCTACGGCGCCATCGCCCGCATCAACGCCGATTTCGGCAACGAGATCGTGCTGCACCACGAGTTCACGCAGTTCTCCGGGCAGGTGGCCGCCGTCACCCTGCCGCTGCTGCGCTATACCAGCGACGCGCGCATCGAGGAGGTGATCGCGCTGCTGGAATCCGATTACGGGGTCACCGTCTTCAATCCGCACCGTGTCACCCTCGAAGAGGGCGGCATGAAAAAGACCGATCCCGCCCAGCTTGAATTCAAGCGTCAGACCGACCCGAAGGGGCTGCTCAATCCCGGCAAGATGATTGCCTGGACCGATCCGGACTGGGTGCCGGAACCGGGGCGCGCCTTCCTGTTCAACCACTAGTTCCGGGGCGCGCCACCCGCGGCGCGACGCCCCGCCCGGATGAAAGAGACATGAAAGACGCCGCATCATGAAAGTGCATGTGATCTATGCCCACCCGCTCGCGACCTCGCTGAATGCGAAACTGCACGAAACGGTCGTGGACGGGCTGACCCAGGCCGGGCACGAGGTCGACGATCTCGACCTCTATGCCGACAACTTCGACCCGGTCCTCTCGCCCGAGGACCGCGAGGAATACCACGACATCACCATCAACCGCCGCAAGGTCGCGGGCTATGTCGACCGCCTGATGACCTGCGATGCGCTGGTGCTCTGCCACCCGGTCTGGAACTTCGGCTGGCCGGCGATCCTCAAGGGCTACTTCGACCGTGTCTTCCTGCCCGATGTCTCCTTCAAGCTGACCGACGGCCAGCTTGGCCCGGGCCTCGGCAACATCAAGAAGCTGGCGACCGTCACCACCTACGGGTCCAAGCGCTATCGCGCCATGTTCCTGGGCGACGCCCCGCGCAAGAATGGCACACGTTTCCTGCGGGTTGTCTGCAATCCGCGCGTCAAGGTGCAGTACCATGCGCTCTATGACATGAACAACGTGACAGAGGCCCAGACCACCGCCTTCATCGGCAAGGTGCATGGCGCCATGCGCAATTTCTGAAGACCGCAGGAGCGATAAGTTGAGCGCAGATTTCACATCCACCACGGCACCGGAAGGGCAGGCGGCGGCAGGCGGGGCGGCCCTTCCCGGGGGCAACGCCATCGTCTTCGACCATGTCTCGATGACCTTTCCCGACGGCACCGAGGGGCTCAAGGACGTCAACCTTGCCATTGCACCGGGCGAATTCGTCTCGATCGTCGGGCCCTCGGGCTGTGGCAAGTCCACCCTGCTCAAGGTCGCCTCGGGCCTCGTCACCCACACGGGGGGCAAGGTCTGGGTCGACCGCGATCAGCTCGGCTATACCTTCCAGGATGCCACCCTGCTGCCCTGGCGCAAGGTGCAGGACAACGTCGAGCTGCTGATGGAGCTGCGCGGCTTTTCCGCCGAGGAACGCCGCCGCATCGCCGCCGAGAAGATCGAGCTGGTGGGGCTCAAGGGCTTCGAGAACCACTATCCCCAGCGCCTCTCGGGCGGCATGAAGATGCGCGTCTCGCTGGCGCGCTCGCTGGCGCTCAACCCGGCGGTCTTCATGTTCGACGAACCCTTCGGCGCACTCGACGAGATCACCCGCGAGCGCCTCAACGACGAGGTCATCGACCTCTTCGTGCGCGAGGGGTTCACCGGCATCTTCGTCACCCATTCCATCCCCGAGGCGGTCTACATGTCCTCCAAGGTGGTGGTGATGTCGGCCCGCCCCGGCCGCATCCAGGACATCTTCGAGGTGCCCTTCGCCTATCCCCGCGCCCCCGAGATGCGCTACCAGGCGGACTTTTCGGAACTCTGCGGCGAGATCTCCCTCTCCCTGCGCAAGGCCATCGAGGGATGAACCACATGACCGACACGCAGATCCCCGACCCGCAGGCAACCGGCGCGCACACGCCGGCCCGCACCACCCGTCGCGCCAATATCGAGGCCCACGACGGCGTGCCCGTGCCGCCACCGCCGGGCGTCGGCCGCAAGCTCCTGACCAACCTGCTGCCGCCGATCCTCGCCGGTATCCTGGTGATCCTGCTCTATGCCTGGGTCCGCTCCACCCTGCCGCCGCACCGGCAGTTCCTGATGCCCTCCGGCTCCGGGATATGGGAGCTCGCCTTCGGCATCCCCGACTTCGTGATGGAGCTGCTGCGCCGCTCGGTCACCACCATGGCCATCGCCGTGACGGGCCTCGCCCTGTCGATCTCCTTCGGCTGCCTCATGGGCATCGTGATGTTCCGCTTCCTCTTCCTGGAGAAGGCCATCTTCCCCTACCTCGTGGTGCTGCAATCGGTGCCGGTGCTCGCCATCGTGCCGCTGATCCAGTCGGCGCTCGGCTTCGGCTTCATGCCCAAGGTGCTGATCGTCGCGCTCTTCACCTTCTTCGCCGTGCCCACCACGCTGCTGCTGGGGTTGAAATCGGTGGATCGCAACATCCTCAACCTCTTCAAGCTGCAGGGCGCCGGCTGGTGGGTGACCCTGCGCAAGGCCTGCCTGCCCTCCGCGGGGCCCACGCTCTTTGCCGGTTTCTCGATCTCCGGCTCGCTCGCCGTCATCGCCGCCATCACCTCCGAGCTCTTCTTCCTCTCGGGCGAGGGCGGCCTCGGCCAGCTCCTGATGAATGCAAAGATCGACTTCAAGTACGAGCAGATGTACGCGGCACTGATCATGGCCTCGGTGCTCTCGATCGCCGTCTACCTCTTCTTCAAATGGCTGGGAAACCGGCTCTTCTCCCACTGGCACGAAGCCTCGGGAAAACAGCAGTAACCAAAACCGGACCGCGTCCCAACGCGGCCTTCCTCTCCACCAAACCAACAGGGTGACACATGAAATCCACGCTCAAATCCGTCTCGGTCGCGGCGCTGATGGCGGCCACGGCCTCCGGGCCCGCCTTCGCGGGCGAGTTCGCCAACGCGCATTACACCACCGATCTCTCCGGGGTCTGCCCCAGCCCGCTGATCATCCAGCTCGACTGGCTGCCGCAGGCCGAACAGGGCGGCATCTGGCAGATGATCGGCGAGGGCGGCGAGATGACCCCCGGCTCCTACCAGGGCCCGCTCGGCTCCACCGGCATCGACCTGCAGATCCTCTCGGGCGGCGGCGGCATCGGCCTCGGTGACGGCGAAACCGCCTATTCCGCGCTCTTCATGGGCAACTCCAAGGCCGGCGTCACCCCGCACCTGGGCTACCAGGAACTCGACAATTCCTTCATCTTCTCCAAGCGCTTCCCCACCGTCGGCGTCTTTGCGCCCCTCGACGTGGCGCCCACGGTGCTGTTTTGGGATGCCGCCACCTATCCCGAGGGCTTCGCCTCCGTCGATGACCTCAAGGCGCTGGCAGACAACGACGATGCCAAGATCTATGTCTCCACGATCGGCCGCACCTTCGGCAAGTACCTCGTGGATGCCGGCGTGCCCAAGGACGTCTTCGTCGAGGGCTATCGCGGCGACGGCGAGAACTTCGTCACCCACAACGGCGAGTGGCTGCAGCAGGGCTTCGTCACCTCCGAGGTCTACAAGTTCGAGAACGGGTTGAACTGGGAAAAACCCATCGACTTCCTCAAGATCGACGACCTCGGCTATCGCAACTACACCGGCATGGTCTCGGTGGCGAAATCGCGGCTGGAAGAGCTCTCGCCCTGCCTCGAGAAGGTCGTGCCGATCATGCAGCAGGCTTCCGTCGACTATGCCACCGATCCGGCAGAGACCAACGCCACCATCGTCGCCTTCAACGATGCCGACATGGCCACTTCCTGGTGGAAGACCGCGCCTGACCTGATGGACTACGCCTCCAGGACGATGGTCGAGCAGGGTGTGATCGGCAATGGCTCCGACGACACCATCGGCAACTTCGACATGGACCGCGTCGCCGGGATGCTCGAGATCGTCAAGCCGAGCCTCGACGAGCGCTCCGAACCGGACGTGACCCCCGAGATGGTCGTCACCAACCAGTTCATCGACCCCTCGATCGGCCTGAAGTGATGAGTGACCTGCGCAGTGCCACCCTGCTCGACGGCGATGCCCTTGCGGGCGGGCTGCGCAGGCAGATGACAACCCGGGCGGCGCAGCTGCGCCGCCAGGGGATCACGCCCTGCATGGCGACGGTGCTGGTGGGCGAAAACCCCGCCAGCGCCTCCTATATCGGGCGCAAGCATGCCGATTGCGCCGAGATCGGCATCGAGGCCCGCGACATCCGCCTGCCTGCCGATACGCCCATGCCGGCGCTGCTCGAACAGGTCGCGGCCCTCAACGCCGACCCTTCGGTGCACGGGCTGATGGTGCAGCTGCCGCTGCCCGGCGATCTCGATGACGATACCGCGCTCGCCGCCGTCTCTGCGCAAAAGGACATCGACGGGCTGCACCCCGCAAACCTCGGGCGGCTGCTCGCCGGCGCGCCCGACGTGCTGGAAACGGGCCTGTTGCCCTGTACCCCCAACGCCATCCTGCAGCTCCTGCGCCATCACCAGGTGCCGCTCGCCGGGGCCCGCGTGGCGGTGATCGGCCGCGGGCCCCTGGTGGGCCGGCCGCTTGCCATGCTGCTCTCGCTGAAGGGGATAGATGCCGAGGTCACGCTGCTTCACACCGGCTCGCGCGATCTGGGCGAGGTGACCCGCCGCGCCGACGTGGTCATTGCCGCCGCCGGCTGCCCGGGTCTCGTCACCGCCGCGATGGTCCGCCCCGGTGCCGCCGTGGTGGGCGTGGGCATCACCTATGGCGCCGATGGCACCATGGTCTCCGACATCGCCGCGGATGTGGCACAGGTCGCGGGCTGGGTCACGCCGCCGCATGGCTCGGTCGGCGCGCTCACCCGCGCGGCCCTGCTGCAGAACCTGCTCGCCCTTGCCGAACGGGGCCTCGCCTGATCCGATGTCCGCCCCGAACCCGGCCGCCCGGCTGCCTGCCTCCATCGAGATCCCGCCCTTCCGTGTGCTGACCCTGCCGGCGCTGCCTGCGCTGCTGTCGCCGGGCACCCGCGTCTACCTGCCTGATCTCGGCACCGCCGACGACGGCGAGATGATCGCCGCGGCCGCCGCGATCCGCAATGCGGGCGCCGAGCCGGTGCCTCATCTCGCCGCCCGGCGCATTGCCTCGCGCGCGGTGCTCGAGGCCCGCCTCGCCCGCCTTGCAGGAGAGGCCGGGGTGCGAGACGTTCTGGTCATCGCCGGCGAACAGGATCCCCCGGCGGGTCCCTTCGCCGCCTCGATGGACCTGCTCGAAACCGGCCTGCTCGACCGGCATGGCATCACCCGCATCGGCATCGCCGGCCACCCCGAGGGCAGCCCGGTCTTCCCGGAGGGGGTCGCGCTGCAGGCCCTGCGCCTGAAACAGGCCCTCGCCGCCCGCACCGGGGCCGAGATGCGCATCGTCACCCAGTTCGGTTTCGACATGCCCGGCTTCTGCGCCTGGGCCGAGGCGCTCTCGGCGCAGGACGTGCGGCTGCCGGTCCACCTCGGCCTGGCCGGCCCCACGAAGTTCCGGTCGCTGCTGGGCTATGCCCGGGCCTGCGGCGTCGGGCCCTCGCTCCAGGTGCTCTCGCGCCGGGGCACGGCGCTCCTGTCCCTGCTGCGCGGCTACCGCCCCGAGGATCTCGCCCGCGCGGCAGAGGTCCATGTGGCGGCGCATCCCGGCACAGCCGTCGCCGGGCTGCACATCTTCCCCTTCGGTGGCGCGGTGCGCAGTGCGGACTGGCTGCGCCAGCGCGGCAGCTGGCCCGCTGCCTGACCAGGGGCGCAGGGGGCTCTGCCCCCGTCTCCTGCGGAGCCTCCCCCGGGATATTTCCGACAGGGAAACGAAACGAGACACCGCCCCCGTTTCCCTGTTCCAAATATCCCCGCCGGAGGCTTCGGGCTCCGCGCGCGGAGCCCGAAATCGCACCGACGCAATACCGACGCGATACCGACGTAATACCGACGTTGGAATCCGGCCTTTTCAGACACTTGAAGATATTCCGAAAACGGAATTTCTAGGCCTGTTTCACGGCCTTTTTCGCAATGGAAAGGCAGAGCTCCGTGGCCACGGCCATGTCCTGCACCGAGACCCATTCCAGCGGTCCGTGAATGCACTGCATCCCGGTAAAGAGGTTCGGCGTCGGCACCCCCATTTCAGTCAGCCGCGAGCCATCCGTGCCCCCCCGGATCGGCACTGAAACCGGCTCGATGCCGAGGTCCTTCGCCGCGGCGCGGGCCAGGTCCACCGGGGTCATGTCCTCCTCCAGCCAATACCGCATGTTGCGATATTGCGGGGTGATGTCGCAGGTTATGGTGGCGCGCGGCTCCGTGGCGGCAACTGTCGCGCAGACCTGGCGCAGCATGTCGCCCTTGGCCGCAAGCCCGTCACGCTCGAAGTCGCGCAGGATGATGCGGATTGTCATTTCCGAGGAGCCGCCCTCCATGTCGGTGGCATGCCAGAAGCCCTCGCGCCCGTCGGTCGTCTCGGGGGTCATGGTGGCCTGGGGCAGGGTGGCGATGATCTTCGAGGCCAGTTGGATGGCGTTGACCATCTTGTCCTTGGCATTGCCCGGATGGATCGAGACCCCGCCGATCCTGACCACGGCAAGGTCGGCCGAGAAGCTCTCGTAGATGATCTCGCCCACCTCTGCACCATCATAAGTGTAAGCAAAATCAACGCCCAGATCCTCGGGCAGGCGCGCGTCCACGCCGCGGCCAATCTCTTCGTCGGGGGTGAAGGCGATGCGGATAGGGCCGTGGGGAATGGCGGGATTGGCCAGCAGGTGGCGCGCGGCGGTCATGATGATGGCCACCCCGGCCTTGTCGTCGGCGCCCAGCAGCGTCAGCCCGGAGGCGGTGACGATGTCATGGCCCTGCTTTTCCGCCAGGTAGGGAAAGTCCTTCGGCGACAGGACGAGATCCGGATTGTCCGGATAGGTGATGTCGCCCCCGTTGTACCCCCGGATCACCCGCGGCCTGACCCCGGTGGCGTTGAACTGGGGCGCGGTGTCGACATGGGCCAGAAAACCCACCGTCGGCCCTTCTGCAGTGCCGGGAATCGTCGCGAGAACAACGCCGTAGTCCGTAAGCCCAACCTCGGCCGCGCCCATCTCCTCCAGCTCGGCCTTCAGCATGTTCAGCAGATCGTACTGGATTTCGGTGCTGGGCGCTGTGGGAGAGCTTTCGTCGCTCTGGCTGTCGATCGCGGCATAGCGGACCAGCCGCTCTTCCAGCTCGGTATCGAATGGGCGTTCCATGGGGCCTCCTGTACTTTGGAGTCAGAAGGGCGCGGGGCCGGGGCGGTGTCAAGATCCTCATGGATCACAGGTGCAGGATCATGGCTGGGCGGGACGCGCCGCTGCGGGAGATCGGGTTGGGCTAGGGCAGATCCTGCGGGATCACGCTCGCGCCGTGCCGCCGGGCCATTTGTCGGGAGGGATCGCCGAGCGCCGTCTGGTATACGTCGGCTCCCGGGCTCCAAAAGCGGCCCCAAAGGCGGCTTGGGCAAGGATGCACCTCAGGCAACCCCGGCGGCTTCGCCCTTCGACAGGTGTCGCAAGAGCGAAATCAGGAGCAGCGGGATCAGCGTGGTCATCACGATGGCACAAAAGGCCATGGCCATCCCGAGGCCGACCGAACCCTGGTCGAACTGCTGCCAGATATAGACAGCGATGGTTTCGAAACCGACCGGCGCGACGAGGAGCGAGGCCACCAGTTCGCGCGATGCGACGGCGAAGACCAGGATCATCGAGGTGATCACGCTCGGCAGCATCAAGGGAAGGACGATGCGCCGGAAGGCTGTCAGCGGCCCGGCACCACAGACCCGTGCCGCCGCTTCCAGGCTGTCGCCCAGCTGCTGCAGGGCTGCGTTGGCATAACGCACGGGCTGCGGCAGCAGAATGCAGCAATAGGCCAGCAGCAGGATGAAGGGCGTGTTGTAGGGCGTGACCGGTAGCCAGGGCTGGTTCCAGGCGAGGATGATGCCGACGGCCACGACGACACCTGGCAGGGCATTCGGGGTCAGGGACAGGCCGTCGAGCAGGCCCTTGAAGCGCCCCCGCCCCTTGACAACCGCATAGGCTGTGACAGCGCCGAGCGCGCCGGCAAGCCCCGCCGTCGTCATCCCTAGGATCAGCGAGTTGCCGAGTGCCCGAAGCCCCCCGCTACCCAGGTCCAGCAATTCGCGGAAATTCTGCAGGCCCATGTTCGAAGGCGTCAGGCCGCCTGATATTGTGTTCGAGAGGGCGGAGGCCAGGATGGCCAGGATCGGGATGATCGTTGCCAGCCCGGCCACAAGTGCAAAAAGGGCCACCACCGGGACGGACCAGGGGCCGAGGGCGCGTTTATCCGATGCCTGGGGCTTGCCGCCGACGATCCGGTAGTCCCGGCGCGCCAGCAGCCGGCGCTGCAGGACAAAGGCCGCCAGCGCCATCGTCACCAGAACGATCGACAGGGTTGCCGCTCCGGGCAGGTCTATCGGCCACTCGGAAATGCGATTTTCTATACCTGTGACCAGAACGTCGAAACCGATGCGTCGTCCAAGCGCGGCCGGCGTGCCGTATTCCTCGATCGTCATGGCAAAGACCAGCAGCAGGCTCGCGGCCAGTCCGGGCGTGGCGAGCGGCAGGGTAATCCGCAGGAAGGCCCGCCAGGGGCCCGCGCCGAACACGCGCCCGACGTCGGAGTAGCGTGCGCCGACGGCCTCGAACGTGCGGGCAAGGATGAAATAGACGACTGGAAAGGTGTTCAGTGCCATCAGGAACATGATCCCGGGCACCGAGAAGAGGCAGGACGCCAGGTTGAACCCGGCCAGTTGCTCGAGGTAGCCGCGCGGTTGCAGAGTCATGATCCAGCTGAGGGCCGCGATGTAGGGGGGGATCATGAACGGGATCAGTAAGAGGGCATCCCAAAGCACTGCGCCCGGCACCCGAAAAAGGGCTCTGAGAGCGGCCAGCGGTACCGCAAGGACGGTGGCAAAGATCACAGTGCCGAGACCCAGGACAAGCGTATTTCCCGCTAGTCCGAAGAGCGCGGGATCGCGCAGCGTATGTGCCATCGTCGCAAAGGGAGCGGCAAGACTGCCGCTCCCGATGTTCGGAAAGATGGCCTGTATGACGACGAAGGCGGCGGGGATTGCGACGATCAGAAACAGGCCGATCGTGGCGGTCCAGCTGAGAAGCGGACTGCCATGGGCCCCCGAGATCGCATTCCCGCCGGCCATCAGTTGAAGACCTGGTTGAAACCGGCCAGCACCTCATCGCGCGAAGGGGCGCCTTCGCTCGACATCAGCTTTAGATCGCCGATCAGCGGTCGGTCGGCCGAGACATCGGTGCGTGCGGGCATCAGATGCACGCTGGCCACGGCGGCCTGGCCGGCACCGGAGAGCACGTAGTCGAAGAAGGCCTTGGCATCGTCGATGTTTTGCGAGGACTGCAGGATCATCATCGGGCGAGGCGCAATCACTGTGCCGCTCTCGGGGAAGATGACCTCGACAGCCTCGCCCTTGGCCTGAGCCCCCATGGTGATGTAGTCCACTGCGCCGAAAACGGCGGCCTTGGCGCCTTGCAGAACAGGGTTCAGTGCCGCCTTGTTGGCGCCGGCGACGATCGCGCCGTTGTCGGCCAGTGCCTTCAGTTCATCGGCCTTGCCAGCCGCCATGAGGGCCTCGATCAGCGTGTAGGTGGCACCGGATTGCGCGGGATCGGGCAGGGTGACCATGTCCTTGTACTCGGGCTTCGTCAGGTCGGCCCAATCCGAGGGTTTCGGTGTGCCCGAGGCCGGGTTCCAGGCAATGGCCAGGGCCGATACGCCCTCGGAGACGACGCCGGGCATCTTCAGGAAATCGGGGACCGTTTCCGCGTTGGGGCTGTCGTAGTCGAGCAGCCAGTCGCGGGCGGCGAAATCGTCTGCGGTGCCCCAGGAGGCCGAGATCACCACGTCTGCGACCGGGTTGGCGGCTTCGGCCTCGAGGCGGGCCATGACCTTGCCGGTGGTGGCTTGGAACATGTTGACCTTGATGCCGGTCTCTTCGGTAAAGCCGGCGGCGAGCTTGTCAGCCAGGGCCTTCGGGCCGGCGGTATAGACGGTGACGTCAGCCTGGGCTGCGCCCGCCGAGACGGCCAGGACGGCCGCGAGGATGAAACGGTTCATGTCGGATACTCCGTAGCTAGGTCAGGGATCTTGCCGGGCCGGGAAACCAGCGCAGCGCTTCAGGGGCGTAGGACAGTTCCAGCAAGTCGCCAGGAGCTGCAGCACGCGGGCTGAGAAGCCGTATACGGGCCTCCGTGCCGCAGAGTTTCAGTGTGAGGGCATGTCCGCCGGCTCGCACCTGGGCATGCTGCACCTCGGCTGAGAGGCGCGCCGGCCCGTCGCCGCCGATGCGGAGCGCGCGTTCCGGAAGCAGGACCTCTGCCGTCATGCTCTCCGGCCCTTGACCGGCAAGTGGGATCTTGGTGCCAGCAATGGCCCAGCCTTTCCCGGCGCAACGAGAGGCGGGCAGAAGGCAGCCGAGGCGCAGGAAGTCCGCGACAGCCGCCGTGGTCGGCGCCGCGATAAGCTCCGAGGGGCTGGCCTGCTGTTCGATCACACCATCCCGCATCACCGCGATCCGGTCCGCCAGGGCAAGGGCTTCGGCGTGATCGTGGGTGACATAGACGGCGCTCAGCTCGAGCTCCGCCACCAGCGTGCCAAGCTCCTCTACCATGTTCTCGCGCAGCTCGCGGTCGAGGTTCGAGAGAGGTTCATCGAAGAGCACGAGGGGCGGTTCCGCAACGATGGCGCGCGCGATGGCGACGCGCTGTTGCTGCCCGCCGGACAGGTCCGACGGGTGGCGGTCCGCCAGGCTGGCAAGGCCCACGCGGTCCAGGGCCCGGAGCACGCGCTCCTCGCGTTCGGCCCGCGGAAGCTTCATCATTTCGAGGGGAAAGGCCACGTTGCGCGCAACCGACAGATGGGGCCAGAGCGCATAGTCCTGAAACACCATGCCGAGGCCGCGCCTTTCGGGCGGCAAGGCGACGCCCGTCGCCGGCGCGGCAACGGTGCGTCCGGCGATCTCGATACTGCCGCTCTTCGGTAGAAGCAGTCCTGCGATCAGGCGCAGCAACGTCGTCTTGCCGCAGCCCGACGGGCCAAGCAGCGCCAGGACCTCGCCCGCGGGCAGATCGAGCCGGATCTCTTCAAGCACGTTCTCCCGGCCATAGCTCATGGTCAGGTCACGGATTGACAGGGCCCTAGGGCGGTTGCTGGGACTTGCTGGCGTCATGCGGGGTTTCTCGGCGTCATCAGGCGCCTTTAGGCCCGCAATGTAACACCCGCGTGTCGCTTCAGGATTTCCCCTTGATCTGGGGGGCGAGAGCGCGTCCGGTCCGAAATTGTCCCGCGATGTGCCCGTATCGCGGGACAGTGCAGCGGTTCAGCGCCAGTTCTCGGTTATCGGCGTGGCGATATAGCCGACGAAATCACCTCGACGGATGTGGCCCCTCCGTGTACCTGCCAGCAGCAGGCCGGCCTTGGGGCTCGGCACCACGGTTGGGTCCTGCCCAGGGCGTTCCATGTCGTGAAGAAAGCCGAGGGGCTGCCCTTCGGACACCAGTGTGCCAACCTCGCAGGCAGGTTCGAAAAGCCCGGAGACTGTGGCCACGACCCGCGCGTCGGGGCCGGTGAATTCCACCGCCGGCGGCATCTTCGAAGGGTCGTCAAGCGCGGGAATTGTCTCTGACAGAACGCCCAGATGCGTCAGGGCGCCCGCGATGCCACGATCTGCAGAGGCTTGGGCCGCCAGCCCGACATGACCGCCGCCGCCCAGTTCCGCCGCGATGCAGGGCACACCGAGGGCCGTCGCCGCGTTGTTGACCGAGCCGTTGCCGGTTGTACCGGGCAGCACCCATACAGTCTCTGCGCCAAAGGCTCGGGCCAGTTCCATGTTGGCGTTGTCGAGGTCGCCGTCCTTGTCCCGCGCCGCAAGGCTGCAGGGCAGGAACCAGGAGGCCTGGCCGCCTGAATGTAGGTCGATCACTGCGTCGGCGATGGGCATCAGGTGCTGCGACAGCAGGGCCGCGATCTGCGCCGTGGGCCCGCCCTTCGGGTCGCCGGGGCAGCTTCGGTTCAGGTTGCCGCCATCAAGAGGAGAGCAGCGTGTGCCAGCGGAACAGGCCGGTGCATTCAGTTGCGGCAACAGGATCAGGCGGCCGTTGATCTCTTCCGGTACGAGGCGCTGGAAGAGCTTCATCAGGGCCGTCGGGCCTTCGTACTCATCCCCATGCACGCCCGCCGTCAGCAGGACAGTTGGACCCGGGGCGCCGCTGATCACCATGACAGGCACCGGGTAGACCCCGAGAGGCACCGCGTTGTCGGACCAGACGAGCCCGAAGAAACCGCTACGTTTGCCCGGCGATGTGAGGTCGAGATCAGTTTGAAGGGGGCTGCCGGTCATATCCGGTTCGCGCGTCATGCCTCGTCGTCCTTGTAATATCCCACGACATCGCCTTCGGTGCTGACGCCCAGCCCGTTCAGCAACCGGTTTACGTAGTTGAAATAGCCGATGATCTGGTTCGCCTCCAGGATCTCTCCATCATCCAGGCCTGCCTCGCGCAGGGCAGTCACGTCGCTTTCCTGCATATTGCCCGGAGAAAGCGTGAGCTTCTCCGCATAGCGCATCAGGGCCAGTTCGGCACCTGAGAAGGCGGTCTCGGGCTTTTGTGCCTGCAGGGCCGCCTCGATGCTTTGCGTGCGGTCGGGATCCCCGATCAGATGTTCCGCGTTCTTCCAGTGGTTGGCGAGCGAGTAGGGACAGTCGTTCAGGATCGAGACATAGGAACTGATCACCTCCTGCAGCCACATGGGAATTGTGTTGGCCTGATCGTGCAGCGCGGCGCGATAGAGGATCACGTGGCCACGCATGGTGTTCGGGCGCAGGCCGTGGACCCGCATCACGTTGTCCACGGTGCCATGCGGCGTCCGCGCCAGGTCCAGGGCCTCCTTCAGTGTCGCGTCTGCTTCGCTGTCGGGGATCATGCGTATCCAGGCTGACATAGGGATCCTTTCCTGTAACCTGCTTGCCGAATGGCCCCAGCGGATGCGGCCACCGTTCATTTCGCGGTCACTTGGCGCAAATCCGAGGCTTTCATATCGGCTCAGGTATTTACCTGTGGGAAAAAAATATCGTCAAGGGATAAAGCCTTTGACCTTTGCCCCACGGCGACAGAGGGTCGGGCCCGGCGCGTTTTGCGGCAAATGTTATCGGGCAGACACCAGGCGTCTTTCGAAAAGCAGCTGATCATTCAAACGTGCCGCCTGATGTGCGTGCGAAGGAATTCGTGCGGCCGATGAGTTGCGAGGAAGCTACGGTAAACTTTTGCAAAGGTGTATTAGCATGGTCATTATTGAATCTGATGCCAGGCCGTCCTCGCGCCGCAGACAGCGCGGCGCTCCGATACTCCAGGAGCACGAATGATGTCAGAAAAAGCCGTGATCAGCGCCCGCAAACTGAACAAGTACTACGGCGATTATCATGCGCTGCGCGACATATCGATTGATATCGGCGAGGGAGAGCGCGTGGTGATCTGCGGGCCTTCAGGCTCTGGCAAGTCAACTTTGATCCGCTGTTTCAACGCCCTGGAATTTCACCAGAGCGGGGATCTCTGGGTGGACGGGATCGAGGTGACGGAAGAGAGCCGCAACATCAACAGGCTGCGCCAGGACGTCGGTATGGTGTTCCAGCAATTCAATCTCTTCCCGCATCTCACGGTCCTGGAAAACCTGATGATCGGACCACGCAAGGTACTGAAACTCTCACGGCAGGAGGCCGAGGAAACCGCGCGCAACTACCTCGCGCGGGTGCACATTCCTGACCAGGCCGACAAGTATCCAAGGCAACTTTCCGGTGGTCAGCAACAGCGCGTTGCCATCGCGCGTTCTCTCTGCATGAAGAGCCGGATCATCCTGTTCGACGAACCGACGTCGGCCTTGGATCCCGAGATGATCCACGAGGTGCTCGACGTGATGGTCGAACTGGCCGAAACGGGCATGACGATGGTCTGCGTGACACACGAGATGGGATTTGCCCGCAAGGTGGCGGACCGGGTTGTCTTCATGGATGCCGGCGAAATCGTCGAATGGGGCGATCCGGAGAGCTTTTTCGGGAACCCGCAGACTGAGCGCTGCCGGGACTTCCTTGGCAAGATCCTGAGTTACTGAGGCATGTCAATGAATGACCTCACCTTGGCCGAGCTGCCGGCCCGCAGCGGGGCGGATCGCCCGGCGCGGTTCAGGCATGTCATGCGGTCGACGCCGGTTCAGATCCTGATCTATCTCCTGATCCTCGGGACGGGGATATATGCCGCCTATGCCGGGTCGGCGCGGATGGGCTACAACTGGCAATGGTACAATGTTCCCAAGTACATCTATCGCTTCACCGATGACGGCTTTCAGTTCGGCGAACTGCTGGTGGGTCTCGGGGCCTCACTGGCCATCGCGCTAGTGGCCTTCCTGTTGGCCTTGGCCATCGGATTGGGCATGGCTCTTCTGCGCCTGTCGGATCTCGTGGTGGGCCGGGCGGTGTCGCTCTGCCTGCTGGAATTCCTGCGCAACGTCCCGCTGCTGGTTCAGGTCTATCTCTTCTATTACGTGCTCGGGCCGATCTTCGGCTGGGACAGGCTGGTTGCGGCGATCCTCTGCCTCGGCGTCTTTCACGGTGCGCTCGTCTCCGAGATCATCCGAGCCGGCATCAACGCCGTTCCCCGGGGGCAGTGGGAAGGGGCAGACGCCATCGGCATGACCCGGGCCCAGGTCTATCGCTACATCGTGCTGCCCCAAGCCGTACGCCTGATGCTGCCGCCAATGACCAACGAGGCGATCCAGCTGATCAAGTCCTCCGCAATCGTCAGCGTCATCGGCGTGGCCGAATTGACGACTATCGGCCGCAACGTGATCTCGGACACCTACATGAGCTTCGAAATCTGGTTCGTGGTCGCCCTGATCTACTTCGTCGTCACCGTCACGCTGTCCTTTCTGGCCAGCGGGCTCGAGCGGCGTCTGCGGCGCGAGGATCGCTGATGCGCAGACAAGCGACTTCTTCGGAATTGCAACTGAAACCAACAGGAAACCGTCCGCGCCACAGGCGCCACGTCCAACGAAAGGGAGATCACATGAAACTGACCAAGAGGGGCCTGCTGGGCATGGCGGCTTCGGCCATTCTGTGGACCGGCCTTGCCATGCCGGCCTGTTCACAATCGGCCACACAGGCACTGTCCAGCGAGAGCGTCATCGAAGCCATCAAGCGTGAAGGGGTGATGAAGGTCGGGATCTCGATGTTCAAGCCCTGGACGATGCGCGACGTGAACGGTGATCTGATCGGATTCGAGATCGACGTGGCCAGCAAGCTGGCCGAAGACATGGGCGTCGATGTGGAATTCGTGCCAACCGCATGGGATGGGATCATTCCGGCGCTGGTATCGGGCAATTTCGACGTGATCATCTCGGGCATGTCGATCACCACGGCACGTAACCTGACGATCAACTTTACCGAGCCATACGCCTATTCCGGCCTGACGATCCTCGCCAACAAGCAGATGACGGACGGGTTCACCGAAGAGGATTACAATTCGCCTGATGTGACCCTGGCAACGGTGCGGGGCAGCATTGGCGAGACGGCGATCAAGAACATCTTCCCGAAGGCGAACCTGATCCTGTTCGACGATTCCAGTCTGCCGCCGCAGGAAGTTTTGAACGGCCGAGCGCATGCCATGATGGCCAGCGAGCCTCTGCCATCGAGCGAGGCGCGTCGCTATCCGGAGACGCTCTACGTGCCCTTCGACAAGCTGTTCATGGCCCAGGGCGAGGGCTTTGCCCTGCGCAAGGGCGACCCGGATGCGCTGAACGTTTTCGACAACTGGATCGAGGTCAACATGCGCAATGGCTGGCTCGAGAAGACCCACGACTACTGGTTCACCACGGAGGACTGGGCCGACCAGGTTCCCGAGTGATCCTTATCTGAAGACGTGCGGGGCCCTTCGGCCCCGTTCCAACTGCCTGCTGCAGAATGCGAGACGACAGATGCGCTATATCAAGCGGTTGAAATGGGGCGACTGGCTGATCCTCGGCCTGCTCCTGCTGTTCTTCGGTTATCTCGCCATGCAGATCAGCGGCACGCTGAACTACAAGTGGCGCTGGCATCTTATTCCCAATTACATCGTCGGCTGGCACACCAAGCGCGAGGAGTGGTTCGCCAACCTGCTTCTGCAGGGCGTGGGGATGACACTTCGCATCGTCATCTACGCCAGTATCCCGGCTCTCGTCCTGGGGGTGGTCCTTGGACTGGCGCGCAGTTCACGCAGCCTGGCCATCCGCATGCTGGCGCGTACCTACCTTGAACTGCTACGGAACATTCCGCCGGTCGTCGTGGTGTTCATCTTCTATTTTTTCCTGTCCGCGCCGCTGATCGACACGTTGGGCCTCGAGCGTTGGGGGCGGAGTATTGCCCGGTCCGAAAACGTTGCCCTCTGGACCTTCTTCTTCGGCAATATGCGTCTCTTCCCGCAGCTGGTAGCCGGGGTGATCGTGCTGGCGCTCTTCGAGAGCGCCTTTGTCGGCGAGATCGTCCGCTCCGGTATAGAGTCGGTCGAGAAGGGCCAGCGCGAGGCTGCTCGCTCGATCGGCATGAGCTACCTGCAGGAAATGCGCTATGTCGTGCTGCCACAGGCGCTCAAGCGGGTCGTGCCGCCCATGGCCAACCAGTTCATCATGCTGATCAAGGACAGCTCCATCGTGTCGCTGATCTCGATCCAGGAACTGACCTTCAAGACACAGGAGATGGTGGCCTCGACGCGCCTGGTCTTTGAAGGCTGGATCACCTGCGCAGGCTTCTATTTCCTTATATGCTTTGCCCTTTCGCGCGTGTTCGCCCGGCTGGAGCGCTAGGCCATGCCGCAGAGTTTCGAGGCACTGCCCTTCATCGACTATGGCGATCCGGCCTTTGCGCAGGATCCCTTCTGCTGGCTTGCCCGCCAGGCGGTGCGCACGCCCATGGCACGTAGTTTCAGGGGGCTGGGACTGCTCGATTATCAGTTGTGCCGGTCTTTCTTCGTCAATAGCGATCTGGGGAACGGCCACCTGGATCTGGTCGAACTCGTGGGACTGCCTGATGACAGCAAGGCGATGACCGTCAAGCGAAGTGCGCTGGAAGGGCAGAATTGCGGCGCGGAGCGAAGCCGTTTGCCCAAGGCCATGTTGCAGGTGATGGGCCCCGCCCGCGCCGATGCCCTGCGCACCATGATCGCAGCGGTAGTCTCAAGTCTGATCGACGAACTGTCGGAGGGCGGGCGCGTCGACCTGAAATTTGCCTTTGCGGATCTTGTGCCGGCGCGTGTCTATTGCGCCTGGGTCAATGCCCCGATGGCCGACGCAGGGCGGGTCATGGATCTGTCGGCGGCGATGCTGGGCATTTCCGATCGGGATCCGGGCGTGCGAGACCGCATCGTCGATGCTTTCGCCGGCACTTATGTCTATGTTCGCGAACGGATTTCAGAGCGTCGCGCGATGCCCGGCGACGACCTGCTGTCGGAACTGATCGCCATGGCGGATTCGGGCGCGTTGACCGAGACCGGCCTGGAAGTGATCGGGGTCATGCTGGTCGAAGGCAGCAGCGACAATACCGCCCACCAGATCGCCATAGCGGTGGATCGCATGACGCGCGTTCCGGGACTTTGCCGGCAGATGGCAGAACAGCCATCACTCGTGCCGGACGCACTGCGCGAAACGATGCGGCTCTGGCCGCGATCCATTTCGACGACGCGAAAGGCCCTGGTGGAGACCGAGATCGCCGGCGTGAGCGTTCCGGCGGGCACCAACGTCTTTGACAGTTTTGGCGCTGCCCAGCGACAGTCGGACATATTCGACGCGCCTTGCACGTTTCGCCTTGGGCGTAACGTTCCGGTGCAGCACATGAATTTCGGTGGCGGTGGGTTCTCTTGCCTCGGGCAGCACATTGCTCTCATCGAGACAGGGGAGGCTGTCGCTCAGCTCGCACGGCGGATTCCCGATCTGCAGGTCGTTTCGGCCGAGCTCAACGTCTCGGCGATGTTTCATTCCGTCGCGCGTCTGGAGGTTCGGTTTGCGCCGTGAGAGGGCGGCGGGGGCAATGTCAGCGGCGGAGCGCGCCGGCGGCATCACTGGCCGCCTCGGCGAGCAGCCAGTCGTGGATCGCGCGCACCCGGTCAGACTTCAGCGCCCCGCGCCGGTAGGCCAGCCAGTAGCTGTATTCAGAGGCCGCAACCTGCCCGAGAGGGCGGACCAGTTGTCCTGTATTCAGCGCATCCGAGACCAGCGGTTCGCGCCCGAGCGCCACGCCAAGTCCTTGAATGGCGGCCTGAATAACCATGTTCGATTGCCCGAAACGCCGTTCGCGCAGGGGCGTGGGCAGGCTGACGCCGGCCTCTGCGGCCCAGTACTGCCAGCTCGGCGCGGCGGCGCCGCGTTCGCGGGAAACCTGGTCCAGAAGGCGGGTGTGGTGGGCGAGGTCCGGGGGGGTGCGGATGGGATGGATGTCGAGCAGCGAGGGGGCGCAGACAGGGAAGAGCGTCTCGGACAAAAGCTTAACGCTCTCGTGGCCGGGCCGGGCCTTGTCCGGACCGTAGCGGATCGCGATGTCGACGTCGGTTCCAAGGTAATCCTCGGGGCGCGACGAGGTGACCACCGCGACGTGATATTCGGGGAAGGCCTGGTCGAAATTGATCAGCCGCGGGATCAGCCAGAGATAGGCGAAGCCCGGGTTGCAGGCCAGTCCGATGGTCAGTCTGACATGGCTGCCCTCGCGCAGGTCGTTGCAGAATTCCGCTACGTTTCCAAAGCTTTCCCGGATCACCTCGGCGAGGGTGATGCCATCTTCGGAGGGTTTGATCCCGCCCGGAACCCGGTCGATCAACCGCCGCCCGAGCCAGTCTTCGAGGGCCTTTACCTGCTGGCTTGTGGCGCTTTGGGTGACGCCGAGTTCCTCGGCGGCGCGGGCGAAACCGCGCAGGCGGACGACGGCCTCGAAGGTGCGCAGGGCGGCGAAGGGAAGCGGTGCGATCATATTAGCAAGGCTAATGACCGCCTACCCGTTCTCCAAGAGAAATATGTCCGGGTAAGCGCTTTGGGAGAGCAGAATGACTGAGCATGTGACGGCCCGCGCCGCGGTGGCGGAGATCCCGTTGCCGGTACGGCCGGCAGAGGCGGAACGCGACGGGCCCGCGCCCGAAGGGACGCTGATGCTGAACGCGAACGAGAGCCGCTTCGGGGCCGCGCCCGGCGTGGCGGCGGCGCTGCACCGGGAGGCGGAGGCGGCGCTGAGCGGGCTCTATCCGCCGATGATGGCGACGCCGCTGAACCGGGCGCTGGAGGCCTGCCACGGGCTGCGCCCGGGGCAGGTGCTCTCGGCGGCGGGCGGAGAGCTGATGCTGCCGCTGGCGCTGCTGGCCTTTGCCGGGGCGGGCGACGAGGTGGCCTATTTCGGCGACGGCTTCATGAAGTTCCGCGGCTATATCCTGACCTCGGGAGCGGTGCCGGTGGCGGTGGAGCGCGCGCCGGACGCGGTGGCGGCGATGCTGGACGCGGTGACGGAGCGCACCCGGATCGTGCTAATCGACAACCCGGCGAACCCCTCGGGGCGGATGCTGTCGCGACAGGAAATATGGCGGCTGCGCAAGGGTTTGCCCGGCGACGTCCTGCTGATGCTGGACGAGGCCTATATCGAGTTCGCGGATCCGCCGCGCCTGGGCCTCGATCTGCTGGGCACAGCGGAGGGGACCGGCAACACCATGGTGATGCGGACCTTTTCCAAGGCCCACGGGCTGGCGGGGCTGAGGGTGGGCTGGGCCGCCGGGCCGGTGGCCCTGATGGAGATGCTGGCGCGGGTGCTGCCGAGCTTTCCGGTGCCGCGCCCCTCGCTCGCCGGGGCGCTGGCGGCGCTCGAGGACCAGGGGCACCTGAAGGCAGTGGTGGCCGAGGTGCGCGCCCGGCGCGGCGAGACGGCGCAGGCCCTGCGCGCGGCGGGATGGGAGGTGCCCGAGGGGCAGGGCAACTTTCTGCTGGTGAAGGGCCGGGGCGCACGGGATGCGACAGGGGCGATCGCGGCGCTGACCGCGGCGGGGATCGAGGTGCGGGCCGTGCCCCGCTTCGAGGGCGTGCCGGCGATGCGCATCACCATCGGCACGGCGCCGGAGATGGCCCGGGTGCTGGCGGTGCTGACCGCCTGAGGGCCAGGGGACGGGGCGGGCATTAGCGGGCCTTACGTCGGATGCCCCTCTGGTAACGAAGGTTAACGCGTTGATTTTCCACATTTCCAACGTCGGTATTACGTCGGTATCGCGTCGGTATTGCGTCGGTGCGTTAACGGGCGCCGCCGGGAGGGGCGGAAAGGTTAATTTTCCGCCTCCGGCGGCCGTATTTGGAGAAAGATGAAGGGCGGGCCGGGCGCCCCCGGCAGGCGCCGGGAGGCCATATTTGGCGAAAGATGAAGGGGCGGGTGCCCGGGGGGGCCGGAGGTGGGTGCCGGGGGCGGCCCTGGCCCGGGGGTGGCTATTCCGCCGCGCGGCGCTGGTAGTCGAGGGGGGCCTCGCGGTCGCCGACGAGGGGGCGGTAGGTGAAACCGGGGCCGCGGGCGGTGTCGAGTTCGGCGCGGGCGCGGGCGAGGAGCTCGGGGCGGGCCAGCAGGTTGGCCGCGGCGAGCGCCATGCCCTGGGCGGCGAGGACCATGCCCTTTTCCCCGATCGAGGTGCCGCCGGCGGCCACCGCCTGCCAGGTGTGGGGCGCGGTGCCGGGCACCCAGGTGACGGTGCCGAGCCCGCCGCAGGGGGCCAGCCAGCTGACATCGCCCACGTCGGAGGAAAAGGCGCCGATCTTGTCGAAGACATAGGGGCCGAGGGTGTCGACACTGGCGAGATCGCCGGGGGCCTCCATCGAGGCCTGGATCTGCCGGGCATAGGCGCGTTCCTCCTCGCTCCATGCGATGGCGGGGGCCTCGGCCATGTTGGCATACATCACCCGGCCGATGGTGTCGTTCGGCAGGATCGAGTGCACCCCGCCGTTGCGGATGACCTCGACCGTGGTGCCGGTGCCCATGGCCGCGCCCTCGGCCGCGGCGACGAGACGCTCGAAGACGTCGCGGGCGACTGCCGGATCGGGGTGGCGCACGCCGAGGCTGCTCTCGGCGAGATCGGGGATCACGTTCGGCGCCTGGCCGCCCTCTGTCATCACGTAGTGGATATGGGTGTGCAGCGGCACCACCTCGCGCATGAGTGCGGCCATGTGATGGAAGGCCTCGACCCCGTGCAGCGCCGAGCGGCCCTTTTCCGGGGCGAGCGCCGCATGGGCGGTGCGGCCATGGAAGCGGAAGCGCCCGCCGAGGGTGGAGAGCGAGCGGCTCTGCCAGACGTTGTTGCAATCGTCGGGGTGCCAGTGCAGCGCCGCGGCGAGCCCGTCGAAGAGGCCGGCGCGGGCCATGTAGACCTTGCCGGCGCCGCCTTCCTCGGCGGGGGTGCCGTAGATGCGGACCTGGCCGGGGGTGCCCGTCTCGGCCAGCCAGCGCGCCAGCGCCAGCCCCGCACCGATGGAGCCCGCGCCGAAGAGGTGGTGCCCGCAGGCGTGCCCGTTGGTCTGACCGGGGATCGGGCTGCGCACCGGCGAGGCATCCTGGGAGAAGCCGGGGAGGGCGTCCATCTCGGCCAGAAAGCCGATGGCGGGGCCGGTTGAGGCGCCGGTGCCGGCGGGCGCGGTCCAGGTGGCGAGGAAGGCGGTGGGCAGCTCGGCCACGCCGCGGGTGACGGTGAAGCCCTCCTCCTCGCAGAGGGCGGCCATGGCGGCGGAGCCCTCGACCTCGAGATAGCCGAGCTCGGGGTTGGACCAGAGCGCCCGGGCGAGGGCGGCCATGCGGGGGGCGAGGGAGGCGACATGGGCCAGCAGGCGGGCGCGGTCGCCCGCGGGCAGGGGGGTGGCGGCGTCGATCTGCGCGTCGGGGGCGGGGGCGCCGGGAAGGGCTGTCATCTTTTTCATCGCGGGGCCTCTGGTCTGGTCTCTCGTCTGGTCACTGGTCACTGGTCACTGGGTTGGGGCCCCGGGATGCCCGAATAAGCATCAGGCCCGGGCCATGCGCGCCGCGGAGCGCCCGCAGCGGCGCCGCTCAATGGTTTTGCACCTTGCATTCCGGCAGGGCGATGTTCCAAATACGCACATCTGTTTATTATGCGAACTAATACCGGGAAGCAAAGAGTGAAACGGCTGACTATCGGCGTGCATTACGAACCCTCGAATGTCGACCCGCATCTGGGGGCGGCGGAGCTGGCGCTGCAGATGACGCAGGGGTGTTTCGACACGCTGGTCAACAAGACGGCAGAGGGGGCCTATCTGCCCGGCCTGGCGACATCTTTCGAAGTGTCGGAGGACCAGTGCCGGTACACTTTCCGCTTGCGCGAGGGGGTGCGGTTCCACGACGGCACGGCCTGTGACGCCGAGGCGGTGAAGGTCTCGCTCGACCGGGCGCGCGACCCGGCGAACCGCTCGCAGCTGGCCGGCAGCCTGCTGGGCAGCTACCGCGAGGCGGTGGTGCTGGGTCCGCTGGAGCTGGAGATCCGGCTGGAGCGGCCCTATGCGCTGTTTCTCGATGCGCTGAGCCAGGGCTGGCTGGCGCCGATGTCGCCCAGGGCCATCGCCGAGATGGGCGAGGGCATCCGCCGGCATCCGGTGGGTACCGGGCCCTTCGTCTTTGACCGCTGGGAGGCCGGCGAGCGGCTGGTGATCCGCCGCAACGAGGATTACGCCTGGGCGCCGGAGATCGTGGAGACGCAGGGGCCGGTGGCGCTCGACGAGATCGAGTTCGTCTTCCTGGCCGATGACGCGGCGCGGACGGCGGCACTGAAGGCCGGCGAGGTCGATGCGATCTTTGCGACCAACCCCGGCGATTGCGCGGAGCTGCGCGCCGACGGGCGCTTCGAGGTGACGACCTGGCCGATCCGGGGCGTGCCGGTGAGCCTGATGATGAACATCAGGAAGGGCCCGACGGACGATATCCGGGTGCGCCGGGCGATCAGCCATGCGCTCGATGTCGATGCGCTGGTGGCCGAGGTGTTTCACGGCGAGTTCCAGCGGGCGCACAGCCCGGTGTCGCAGTTCACGCTGGGCTATGAGCCGGCGGTGGAGGGGATGTACCCCCATGACGCCGCACGGGCGGGCGCGCTGCTGGAGGAGGCGGGCTGGGCCCTTGAGGACGGTCGCCGGATGAAGGACGGCACGGCGCTGGAGGTGGTCTTCTATGCGCTGCCGGTGAATTTCTATCCCGAGTTCGGCGCCATCGTGACGCGGCAGCTGGCCGAGGTGGGCATCGCCGTGACGGTGGAGCTGTGCAGCCCGCCGGAGTGGATTGCCGCCGGCATGGAGGGGCGCCACAGCCTGATCCCGCAGGGGAAATACGCCAGCAGTTCGCAGCTGCTGAGCTTTGTCTATCATTCGCGCCAGAGCGGGCCGGGCTGTTACGGCTGGTCCAAGCGGGGGGCGGAGGATTACCCGGAGATCGACCGGCTGATCGACAAGGCCGAGACGTGCCTGACGCCGGAGGACTACGTGCCGCTCTTCAACGAGGTGCAGAAGCAGGTGATGGAGGCCGCGCTGGCCGTGCCGCTGCATTGCAACACCAATCTGGTGGTCACCCGCAAGGATGTGACGGGCATGAAGTTCGATGCGATCGGGGCCTATCCGCTGTTCCATGACACCGATTTTGCACCGGTGGATGCCAAGGTGGAAGCGGGAGAATGAGCATGGCCACACGCGTGATCGTCCGCCCGCGGGAATACCACGATTCCGTCCGCCTGATGCGGGTGTCGGAGGCGATCCGGCACGAGGCCGGGGTGAGCGAGGCCATGGTGATGATGGCCACCGTGAACAACAAGAAGATCCTGACGACCTCTGGCCTGATGACCGAGGCGGCGCAGGCGGCCAGGCCCGATGATCTTGTCATCGCGCTGGTGGCCGAGAGCGAGGCCGAGGCCGATGCGGCGGTGGCCACGGCGGTGGAGACGCTGAACGCGCGGGCAAAGGCCAGCGCGTCGAGCGTGCTGCCGCGGACGCTGGATGCGGCGGTAACGGCGCATCCGGGGGCGAACCTTGCGGCGATTTCGGTGCCGGGGGCGCATGCCTATGGCGAGGCGAAACGGGCGCTGGAGCTGGGGCTGAATGTCTTCCTGTTCAGCGACAACGTGGCGATCGAGGACGAGCAGAAGCTGAAGGCGCTGGCCGGCGAGAAGAACCGCCTGCTGATGGGCCCGGATTGCGGCACGGCGATCATCAACGGCACCTGCCTGGGCTTTGCCAACAAGGTGGCGCGGGGGCCGGTGGGCGTGGTGGGCGCCAGCGGCACGGGCACGCAGGAAATCACCTCTCTGCTCGACTGGCTGGGCACCGGGGTCAGCCATGCCATCGGCACCGGCGGGCGCGACCTGAAGGCCGAGATCGGCGGGCAGACCATGCTGCAGGCGCTGGCGCTGCTGGCCGGGGACGCGGGCACCGAGGTGATCGTGATCACCTCGAAACCGCCGAGCGCGGAGATCGCCGAAAAGGTGCTGGGCTATTGCGAGACGCTGGGCAAGCCGGTGGTGGCGAACTTTGTCGGCCAGAGCGCCGGCGCGGCGCGCGGCAACATCACCTTTACCGAGACGCTGGCCGAGACGGCACAGGCGGCGGCGCGGCTGGCCGGGGGCGCGGGCGCCCTGCCGACGGCAAGCGACGACGAGGTCGAGACCCTGCTGACCCCGGCGCTGGCCGAGCGCAAGCCGGGCCAGAAGTACCTGCGCGGGCTCTATGCCGGCGGCACGCTCTGCTACGAGGCGCTCTATCTGCTGGGCCGTGAGATCGGGCCGGTCTGGTCGAACCTCGCCCATGGCGAGATGGAGCTGACCGACCTGTTCGCGAGCCGCGAGCACACGGTGATCGACATGGGCGAGGACGCCTATACCGAGGGCCGCGCGCACCCGATGATCGACCCGCATGTGCGCAACCAGCGCATCCTGAAGGAGGCGGCCGACCCGGAGGTGGCGCTGCTGCTGATCGATCTGGTGATCGGCTATGGCGCGCATGGCGACCCGGCAAGGGGGCTGGCCGCGACGATCGATGCGGCGCGCGAGATTGCCGCCGAAGACGGCCGTGCCCTGCCGGTGATCGTGACGATCTGCGGCACGCGCGGCGACGTGCAGGACTATGAGGCGCAGGCCGAAACCCTGCGCAGGGCGGGCATTCTCGTGGCCCGCAGCAATGCAGAGGCGGTGCGTCATGCCGCCCGTTACCTGGGGAAGATCGATGAGTAAGCCAGAGGTGGCGGGGGTGAACCCGCTGTTGTCCGATGCGCCGCTGGAGGTGGTGAACCTGGGTGCGGAGCTGTTTGCCGAGGCGCTGCGCGCGCAAGGCGTGTCGGTGGTGCAGGTGCAGTGGAGCCCGCCGCCCGAGCGTGACGACGACCTGATGGATCTGCTGGACAGCCTGCTGTGAGCGGGCTGACCCCCCTGAAATAACTGACAATTCTGCCCCGGGCCCCGGCCCGCGCGGGCGAGGAGAAGACCAAGATGAGTGACCTGAAATCCCGTATCGACGCCGCCAATGCCGAAGCCGTGGACCGGCTGAAGAGCGCACGGCCGCAGCTGATCGATGTGGCGCCGGCGCTGGAGGTGGTGCCGGGCATGACGCCCAACATGATCCTGCATTCGGCCCCTGCCATCGAGTGGGACCGCATGTGCGGCCCGCACAAGAATGGCATCATCGGCGCCGCGATCTGGGAAGGGCTGGCCAGCGATGCGGCGGATGCCGAGGCCAAGATCCGTGCCGGCGAGATCCTGACCGAGCCCTGCCATTTCCACGACACCGTGGGCGCGGGCGCCGGCATCACCAGCGCCAGCACGCCGATGCTGGTGGTGGAGAACCCCGAACAGGGCAAGCGGGCCTATTCCTGCATCTCCGAGGGTGGCGGGCTGCGGCTGCTGAAGTGGGGCTGGTGGGATCAGGGCGTGCTCGACATGCTGACCTGGCAGGCCGAGACATTTGCCCCGGTGCTGAAGGCGGCGCTGGCGGCGGCGGGCCCCATCGACATGAAGGCGATCATCGGCCGCGCGGTGGAGATGGGCGACGAATGCCACAACCGCTCGGTGGCAGCGACCTCGCTGTTCCTGAAGGAGCTCTATCCGCATCTGGTGGCGCTGAAGGGGCTGCCGGAGGAGGATGTGCGGGCCTCGATCAAGTTCCTGGTGGAGAGCGAGCATTTCCTGCTGCACGGCATCATGGCCGCCGCCAAGGCGATGCTGATGGGCGCCGAGGGCATCGAGTATTCGACCATCGTGACCGCCATGGCACGCAATGGCGTGGATTTCGGCATCAAGGTGAGCGGGCTGGGGGATCAGTGGTTCACCGCCAAGGCCAATGACGTGTCGGGCCTGTTCTTCCGCGCCGAGTGGAGCGCCGAGGATGCGGCGCCGGACCTCGGCGACAGTGCGATTACCGAGACCATCGGCCTCGGCGGCTTCATCCAGCCCTGCGCGCCGACGGTGACGCAATACGTGGACGGGACGCTGACCCAGGCCATTGGAAACACGCATGAAATGATGGAGATCTGCGAGAGCGCGAACCCAGACGTGCGGATTCCGGCGATGGATTTCGCCCCGGGCCCCATCGGCATCGACATCCGCAAGGTGGTGAAGACCGGCATCACGCCGTTGCTGGATACCGCGATCACCCACAAGGACGGCGGGCTGATCGGGGCCGGCGAGGTGCGCGCGCCCATGGGCTGCTTCGAGGCGGCGCTGAAGGCATTCGGCGCGAAGGTGGCCGGCTGATGGAGCTGCGCGAGAAGATCGCCGCGGCCAATGCCGTGGCGCTGGAACGGATGGTGGCGGCGCGCCCCGTCTGGGTGGACGTGCGCCCGGCGCTGGAGGTGCTGCCGGGGATGACGAAGGAGACGGTGCTGCATGCCGGCCCGCCGATCGCCTGGGCCGAGATGTGCGGGCCGCAGAAGATGGGCGTGGTGCAGGCGGTGCTGCACGAGGGGCTGGCCGAAACCGAGGAGGAGGCCGAGGCGATGCTGCTTGCCGGTGCCGTGAGGGTGGCGCCCTGTCACGAGCACGGCGCCACGGGCGGCATGGCCGGGATCACCAGCGCCTCGACCGCGATGGCGGTGGTGCATGACCCGGTGAACGACGTTCGGGGCCATTCGCAGCTGTTCCAGGGCCCGGCGAGCGGGCTGCAGGACCGCGACGAATACAACCGCGCGGCGCGCGAACGCTGGACCTGGCTGGCCGAGGTGCTGGGCCCGACCCTCGGCGCTGCGGTGCGCGCCATGGGCGGCATCCCGGTGAAGCCGCTGATCGCGCGGGCGCTGGAGATGGGCGACGAATGCCACAACCGCAACTCCGGCGGGTCGGCCATGCTGCTGAACCAGCTGGTGCTGCCGCTGCGCGATACCTGCGACGACGAGGGGCGCCTGCAGGAGGTGCTGGACTACCTGATCGTGAACGAACAGGTGAGCCTGGTGCTGTCGATGGCGGCGGGCAAGGCCATGGCCGATGCCATCGCAGGGATCGAATACTGCACGGTGGTGTCGGCCATGTGCCGCAACGGGGTCGACTTCGGCATCCGCGTGGCGGGGCTGGGCGATCGGTGGTTCACCGCGCCGGCGAACCGGATCGAGGGGCTCTACTTCTCCTCGGAATGGTCGGATGCGGATGCGGTGCCCGACATCGGCGACAGTGCCATCATGGAGACCGTGGGCCTGGGCGGCCATGCCCAGGCGGCGGCGCCGGTGCTGCAGCAGTTCGTCGACGGCAGTTTCGCCCGCGCCACCGGCGTGGTGCAGCAGATGCAGCAGATCACCCAAGGAGAGAACCCGGAGTTCCGCATCGGGCTGATGGATTTCATCGGCACGCCCACCGGCGTGGACATCCGAAAGGTGGTGCAGACCCGGATCACCCCGGTTATCGATACTGCCATCGCGCACCGCAAGGGCGGCGTGATCGGGGCGGGGCAGACCACCGCGCCCTTCGGATGTTTCGCCAGCGCCCTGAAGGCCTTTGGCGAGACCTACAGCCAGAGCCAGAACTGAGGCCCGAGCCGATGACACCGCTGCTGAGCATCGAGAACCTGAATGTCACCTTCGGCACCGGCCCGGGGGCGGTGCGTGCCGTGTGCGACCTGTCCTTTGACGTCGGGCGCGGCGAGATCGTGGCCCTTGTGGGCGAGAGCGGATCGGGCAAGTCGAACGCCGTGCTGGCGCTGCTCGACCTGGTGCGCGAGCCGGGGCGGCGCGAGGTGGGGCGGATCGTCTTTGACGGCAGCGACATCGCCGGGTTGAGCCAAAAGCAGATGCGCGCCATCCGCGGCAAGCGCATCGCGATGATCTTCCAGGATCCGATGACGGCGCTCAATCCGCTGCTGACCATCGGGCGGCAGATGACGGACCTTGCGCGCGAGCAGCTTGGCCTTGGCAAGGCGGAGGCGCGGGCGCGCAGCCTGGAAATGCTGGAAAAGGTGGGGATCACCGCGCCGGAAAGCCGGATGAAGAGCTATCCGCACCAGCTCTCGGGCGGGATCCGGCAGCGGGCGATGATCGCCATGGCGCTGCTGGGCGCGCCGGACCTGCTGATCGCGGACGAGCCGACGACGGCGCTCGACGTGACGATCCAGGCGCAGATCATCGAACTGGTCAAGGGGCTGCAGGCCGAGTTCGGCATGTCGATCCTGTGGATCACCCATGACCTTGGGGTGGTGGCGGCGCTGGCCGACCGGGTGATCGTGATGTACGCGGGCACCCGGATCGAGGACGGGCCGGCGGTGCGGGTCTTCAACGCCACGGGGCACCCCTATACCGAGGCGCTGCTGGCCTCGATGCCGCGGGTCGACCGCAAGCCTGAGGGCGCGCTGAAGGCGCTGCCGGCGGGGGGCGCGGCGCCGGAGGGCGGCTGCCTGTTCGCCGGGCGCTGTGCCCATGCGGTGGCGCAGTGCCGCGAGAGCCTGCCGCCGCTGGCCGAGCTGACGCCCGGACACATGGCGGCGTGCTGGCGGCCCGATCGGCATGACAGCGAGCGGCATGACAGGACGGGGGAGGCCGCCCATGGCTGAAGAGACATTGATCGAGGTGCAGGACCTGCAGGTGCATTTCGAGGTGGGCCGGCGCAGCATGGTGACGGGCCAGGTGCCGATGTTGCGCGCGGTGGACGGCGTGACGCTGGCGATCCGGCGCGGCGAGACGCTGGGCCTGGTGGGCGAGAGCGGCTGTGGCAAGTCGACGGTCGGCCGCGCGGTGCTGAACCTGACGGCGCCCACCGGCGGGCGGGTGATCTTTGACGGCCAGCCGCTGACCCGGGTGTCGGGGCGGCAGATGCGCGCGATGCGCAAGCGCATGCAGATGGTTTACCAGGATCCCTATGCCTCGCTGAACCCGCGGATGAAGATCCGCGACATCCTGAACGAGCCGCTGCATGTGCACGGCCTGGCCAGGGGGCCGGCGCGCGAGGCGCGGATCGTCGAGCTGCTGGAACAGGTGGGCCTCGATGCCACGGCGCTCGACCGGTTTCCGCACGAGTTTTCCGGCGGCCAGCGTCAGCGGGTGGGCATTGCCCGCGCCCTGGCGGTGGAGCCCGAGTTCATCGTGCTCGACGAGAGCATCTCGGCGCTGGACGTGTCAATCCAGGCGCAGATCATCAACCTGCTGAAGGACCTGCAGAAACGCACCGGCGTGACCTTCCTGTTCATCAGCCACGACATGGCGGTGGTGCGGCACATGTCGGACCGGGTGGCGGTGATGTACCTGGGCGCGGTGGTCGAGCTGGCCCCGAGTGAGGCGCTCTATGAAAACCCGCGCCATCCCTACACGCGGGCGCTGCTGAAATCGGTGCCGGTGCCGCAGGTGAGCGAGGCGGGCAAGCCGGTGCTGGAGGGGATTCGCGGCGAGCTTGGCAACCCGATGGAGGAGGTGCCGGGCTGTCGGTTCTGCAACCGCTGCCCGATGGTCGAGGCGCGCTGCCGGGCAGAGGCGCCGGCGCTGCGGGTGCTGGAAAGCGGCCATTTCGCGGCCTGCCATTTCGCCTGAGGGGCGGTGGCTTCGGGCGCATTTGCGCGGGGCAGGTCACGGGCCTGACCCCCTGAAACGAAAAACGCGGCGCCCGAGGGCACCGCGTTTTCCGATTTAGCGATCGCTGAGGCTTATGCCAGGGCGATGTTCGAAGCCGATTCACGACCGTCACGGCCGGATTCGATGTCGAAGGTCACTTTCTGGTTGTCCGCCAGGCCGGTCAGGCCTGCGCGTTCAACGGCAGAGATGTGCACGAAGACATCCTTGCTGCCGCCATCGGGTGCGATGAAACCAAAACCTTTAGTGGTGTTGAACCATTTTACGGTGCCAGTGGCCATATCCGTAGTCTCCTGTAAGAGGTGCTGCCCGCGGTATGCGACAGCTCGGCGTGGTCGGTCCGGATCGAAAGACTGAGCGCCGTATTAGGGAGACAGTGGTCGATAAAGAAAAACGTTAGCCAAGCCCTGATAACATGTCTGGGTGATAAGTCCAGAGATGTTTTCCCGAAAGGTTGAAACTCTCGCGGAGCGGGTGGCGCTCAGGGCATCGTGTGGCCGAGTTCCTCGGCGGCGATCTTCATCTCGGGCAGGGCATCGGCGATCAGCTTCTCGGTCGAGACGATGGAGGAGAAGGTGAAGGTGTTGAGGCTGCCCATGATGTGGCCGCGCATGTTGAAGACGGGCACGGCGAGGGAGCGGATGCCGGGAGCCATTTCCTGATCGACGAGGGCGTAGCCCTGGGCGCGGATGCGGTCGAGCTCCTGGCGCATGGCGTCGATGGTGGTGATGGCGCGGTCGGTGGCGGGGGCGAACTCCATCTCGGCCAGGATCGCCTCGCGCCGGTCCTCCTCCATCATCGCGACGATGCAGCGCCCGGCCGAGGCATAGGCCAGCGGAAAGCGCCGCCCGATGGTGAGGGCGGGGGAGTGGAACTCGTCGGTATTGGCGGAGGCGACGTGGATGATGTGATCCTGGTCGAAGATGCCGAGCGCCACCGGGAAGCCGGAGTGGTCGCGGATGCGGTCGAGGTAGAACTGCGCCTTTTCCGCCAGCGGCATGGAGGAGAGGTAGGAATAGCCGAGATCCATGACCTTTGGCGTCAGGCGGAAGAGCCGGCCGTTCTGGGCGACGAAGCCCAGGTTGGCCAGCGTCAGCAGGTAGCGCCGGGCGCCGGCACGGTCCATGCCGGTCTTCTCGGCGACCTGGGTGAGCGTCATTTCCGGGTCGGTCTTGTCGAAGGCCATGATGATGTTCAGGCCATGGACGAGCGAGCCGACGAGGGGCTTCGACTTGGGCGCGGCATCGGTGTCGGTATCGGTCTTGGTCACGAAGAAGTCCCGTTTCTGTACTGAGCCCCGCATATCATCCGGCGCCGCCGAGGGCAGGGGGATTCCGGTGCGGTGCGGCGATTTCGCCCTGCTTTGGCGGGCAATGCGCGCCGTGGTGCCACCTTGCAAGGCAGCGCGCGGGGGGCCGGCGTGCACGTTGCGCGGGTGCGCACCCGCGCCGCTGCCGCAGCTTTGGGCAGCCGCGGCGTGGCGGGCAGGCAGGGGCGGCAGATCATGGCGTTACTCCATGCAAACTATAGTGCATTATGCGAACAATTGTCCGGACATGGCAAGCCCGCATAGGGTTGGCCCGCAGGAAGGACACAGATGAAACTCGTGATAGCGCTGGGCGGCAATGCCCTGATGCAGCGCGGCGAACCGGCGAGCACGGCGACGCAGCAGAAGAATGCCCGGCAGGCGGCGGGCGCCCTGGCCGAGGTGGCCCGCACCCATCAGTTGATCCTGACCCATGGCAACGGCCCGCAGGTGGGGCTGCTGGCGATGCAGGCGCAGGCGCTGGGCGGGCCGGGGGTATACGGTTTCGACGTGATGACCGCCGCGACGGGCGGGATGATCGGCTATATGCTGGAGCAGGAGCTGGGCAATATCCTGGGCTATGACGTGCCGGTGGCGACGATCCTGACGCGGGTCGAGGTGGATGCCGATGACCCGGAATTCGGCGATCCGAGCAAGTTCGTGGGCCCTGGCATGGCCCGCGAGGCGGCAGAGGCGCTTGCGGCAGGGCACGGTTGGCAGTTCCGGCAGGACGGCGACGACTGGCGCCGGGTGGTGCCCTCGCCGCAGCCGAAGCGGATCCTGTGGCACAGGCCGATCCGCTGGCTGCTGGAACAGAACGCGGTGGTGATCTGCGCCGGGGGCGGCGGGATCCCGGTGATCGAGACGGAGAGCGGCATGCAGGGGGTGGACGCGGTGATCGACAAGGACAGGGCCTCGGCGCTGCTGGCCGAGCGGATCCCGGCGGATCTCTTCGTGATCGCGACCGACGTGGAGGGGGTTTTCGTGAATTACGGCAAACCCGACCAGCGGGTGCTGGAGGAAGTGACGCCCGATCAGCTCGACGCGCTGGGCTTTTCGCGGGGCTCGATGGGGCCCAAGGTGGAGGCCGCGCAGCGATTCGTGCGCGCGACCGGCAAGACCGCGGTGATCGGGGCGCTCGACCGGATCGGCGAGATCGTGGCGGGGCGCTCGGGCACCCGGGTGGTGCCAGAACGCGCGGCGGCACTGGCATGAGCCTGCGGGTTTCCCGATGGCTGGCGCTGCGGCTGCGGGGCGCGGAGGGGCCGGTGGAGCCGCTGGCGCGGTTCGACCGGCACGGCTACCTGCATCTGGAAACGCCCCGGGGCGGTCAGGTCGTGATGCTGAGCAGGTGGGACGCCGGGCCGCTGAGCGTGATGGCGGAACCCTTTGACGGGATCGGCGGCGCGGCGCTGAAGGGCGGCGTGCTGCGCCTTGGCGCGCGGCGGCTGGACCTGGAGGCGGCGGAGACATTCGACAGCGGTCTGCCGGAGGGTGCCGCGATGCCGGATCATGCCGCGCTGGCCGTGGCGGCGCGGGGGCGGGGCCATGCCTCGCCCTGGCTGGCGGCGGTGCTGGGCGAGACGGGGGACTGGCCGGTGGCGCCGGAGGCGCTGGCCGCGGCAGTGATCGCGCGGGACGGCGCGGCGTTGGGCCGGGCGGCAGGGGCGCTGCTGGGCCTCGGCGCCGGGCTGACCCCGGCGGGCGATGATTTCCTGATGGGGATGATGACTGGGCTCTGGTTGAGCGAGGGCAGGGCGGCGGCAGAGCTCTGCGCGCCGGTCCATGCGGCTGCGGAGGGCGCGACGACGACGATTTCCTGCGCCTTCATGGCGGCCGCGGCCGAGGGGCAGGTGAGCGCGGACTGGCAGGCGCTGATCTGCGGTGGGCCGGGGACGCAGGCGGGGGCGCTGGCCCGCGTGATGGCCAAGGGCCACAGCTCGGGCGCGGATACGCTGGCGGGGTTTCTCTGGGCCGGCGCCCTGCTGAGCGATCAGGTGGCGGCGCGGCGCATGTAGGGGGCGACGGCGCGCAGCAGCGCGTCGAAGTCGCCCGGCTGATCGGGGATCTGCGCGGCCAGATCTGCCACCAGGGCCTCTTCGGTCAGGTTCCCATGGGCACCATCGGTGATCACCGGCGCGCCGGCCACGTAGACGTGGCGCACGTGATCGGGGCGGGCCCAGTAGATCAGCCGGTCGAAGATATCTTCGGGCTGCATCAGGCCGGGCGAGAAGATCTCCGAGGCATCAAGGAGCACGACATCGGCCTGCTGTCCGGGCAGGAGGGTGCCGAGATCGGGCTGCGCCGTGGCGCGGGCACCCTGCACCGTGGCCATGGCAAGGACCTCTCGCGCGGAGAGCGTGCCGTGCAGCCGGTGGGCGAGGCGCATTTCCTGGAACATGTCGGCGGTGTCGTTGATCCCGGCGCTGTCGAGGCCCATGGCCACGGTGACACCGCCGTCGATCATGGCGCGCACCGGCGCGATGCCGGAACGCAGGCGCAGGTTCGAGCTGACGTTGGTGACGACGGCGGCACCGGCGCGGGCCATTTCGGCAATGTCGGCGCTGTCCATCTGGGTGCAATGGGCGGCAGAGGCGGCGCCGTCGAGGGCGCCGAGGCTGGCGAGATGGGCGATCATGGCGCCGGGGCCGCCGAAGGCCGCGCGGTCGCGGCCCTGATAGCGGCTCTCCAGCAGGTGCATCTGCGAGGCGAGGCCGAGGCTGCGGCCAAGGTCGGCCACCTGCTTGAGCTGTTCGTCGCTGCTCCAGTGCGCGGAGATGACACCGGCCATCATGCGGGTGAGGCCGAGTGACGTGTCGGCGGCGGCGGCGCGCAGCAGATCGGCCCAGGCCGTCATGTCGAAGGGGGTGCCGCGACGGTTCAGGTAGGCCTGTGCCTGGACCTGAAGCTCTGCGGGCATGTCGGGCACAACGGCGCGCAGCAGCGAGACGGTGGCGGGCCGGTCCATGGCGGAGAGCACGATGGAGGCGCGCATCCCGGCGGCGGCATAGCCC
This sequence comes from Pseudooceanicola sp. DL12, assembly GCF_056270665.1. Lineage (NCBI taxonomy): Bacteria > Pseudomonadati > Pseudomonadota > Alphaproteobacteria > Rhodobacterales > Paracoccaceae > Pseudooceanicola > Pseudooceanicola sp. DL12. The sequence goes on along the minus strand of NZ_CM149884.1, from coordinate 3,272,621 downwards.
GCGCGGACGGCGGCGAGATACTCGGCGCTGTTGCCCGGATGGTAGTAGGAATTGACCGTGGTGGTGATGCCCGAGCGGAGCTGACGCAGGGCCGAAAGGCGCGTGTCGGTGCCCGGATCGAGCATGGGCAGGCGCATCAGCGAGAGGATCCAGGGCTCGAGCACGTCATCGTCGATGCCGAGGCTGAGAGGCGAGATGCCGCGGCCATGGTCGTGGGCGTTGATCAGCCCGGGGATGGCGATGGCCTGCGGATCGCCCTGAACGGGCAGGTCGGGGTGGGCGGCGCGCAGCGCCTCGAAGGGGCCGGTCTCTTCGATGCGGGCCCCGTCGATCAGCAGGGCGCCACCCGGGATCACGCCGGGCTGCGCGGTGGGATCGGTGACCAGCAGGCCGGACCGGAGGAGAAAGCGGGCCATGATCAGACCTTCATCCTGGGGTCGAGGATATCGCGGATCGCGTCGCCCAGCAGGTTCGACGAGAGCACGATGAAGAGGATGGCGATGCCGGGGAAGATCGCGGCCCAGGGGGCATCCCACATCACGTCGCGGCCATCCGAGAGCATGGCGCCCCATTCGGCGGCGGGCGGCGCCGCGCCGAGGCCGAGGAAGCTGAGGCCGGTGGCCGACAGGAGCGCCCAGCCGTAGGACATGGAGGCCAGCACGATGATCGGGGGCAGGGCATTGGGCAGCACGTGGCGGAAGATGATGCGCAGGTCGGAGCAGCCGGTGGAACGGGCGGCGTCGATGTAGACCTCCTGCTTGATCGTCAGGACCGAGCCGCGCGAGACGCGGGCGAATTCGGTGATGCCGCCGATGCCCACGGCGATGATCACGTTGACCAGGCCGGTGCCCAGCATGGCGACGATGGACATGGCCAGCAGGATGCCCGGAAAGGCCATCATGACGTCGATGATACGCATGACGATATTGTCGAAACGGCCGCCGTAATAGCCCGAGATCAGCCCGATGGTGGCCCCGATGGAGACCGAGATGGCCACGGCGAAGAGGCCGATGACGAGCGAGATCCGCGCCCCGTAGAGGATGCGCGAGAAGACGTCGCGCCCGGAGAGATCGGTGCCCATGAGGTGATCGGCGCTGGGCGGCAGCATCGAATCGAGGATCTGCGCATCATAGGGATCATAGGGCGCGATATGCGGCGCGAAGATCGCCAGCAGGGCGAAGAGGCCCAGGATCGCGATGGCGAAACGCGCGGTGCGGTGGCGATAGCAGGCGCGGGTGAAGGTCAGCATATGGGGCATCCTGCGCCGGCAGGCGGGCGCGGCAGGGAGGGGAAGGGGGGCATCAGTCGAAGCGGATTTTCGGGTCGATCATGGCATAGAGCACGTCGACGAAGATGTTCAGCACCACGTAGAAGAGCGCGGTGAAGAGCACCGTGCCCTGCACCAGCGGCAGGTCGTTGGTGTTGATCGCGTCGACCAGCACGGAGCCGAGACCCTTGCGGGAGAAGGCGGCCTCTATGAAGAAGGCGCCGGCGAAGAGCCAGCCGAACTGCAGCCCGATCATGGTGACCACGGAGACCAGCGCATTGGGCAGGGCGTGGCGGAACAGGATGTGCAGCTCGGGTTTGCCCTGGGCGCGGGCGGTCAGGATGTAATCCTGTTTCAGCACGTCGATCATGTTGGAGCGGGTGGCGCGCGCGATGGTCGAGATGGCGCCGAGCGAGAGCGCGGCGACCGGCAGGATCAGCGTTTCGGGAGAGCCCTGGCCCGAGGCGGGCAGCAGGCCGAGCTTGACCGAGAAGATCATCACCAGCATCAGCCCGATCCAGAAGGCGGGCACCGAGACGGCGACGGCGGTGAAGCCCAGCACGAAACGGTCGTACCAGGAGCCGCGGAAGATGGCCGCAAAGGCGCCCATGGTGATGCCCGCCGGGATCGCCACCGCCATGGCCAGCGAGGCCAGCAGCAGGGTGGGGGGCAGGGCATCCATGATGGTGTCGAGCACCGGGCGGCTGGAGGTGAGGGAGCGCCCCATGTCGCCGGTCAGCAGGCTGCCGACATAGGAGAAATACTGCTGGTAGAGGGGCAGGTTGAGGCCGAGCTGTTCGCGCAGCTGCTCGATCTGGGCCTGGGTGGCACCGGAGCGGGCGAGCATGGTGCTGGCCGGGTCGCCCGGCAGCAGGTTCATCAGCAGGAAAGACAAGGTGACCACCCCGACGATGACCGGGATGGCCGATAGGCAACGCCTGAAGAAAAAGCGGATCACGCTGCAGGGTCTTTCCGGGTCAGTCTTCGCTCAGGGTCACGTCGTAGACGGAGGGCACGAGGCCGGTGGCGCCGAAGTCGAGATCCTGCACGCGGTTGGCCACGCCGATGGCCTGGGCGTAATCGTAGATCGGCAGGATGAGCGCGTTTTCCATGATCCGTTCCTGGGCCTGCTGATAGGCGGCAAGACGTTCGTCGGGATCGGTCGCGGCCTGTGCCTTCTCCAGCAGAGCGTCGAGTTCGGGGTCCTTGTACTTGGCGAAGGCAAAGCCGTCATCGGCGTTCTGCGAGGCGAAGTAGGGGATCAGGCTGTCGGCGGCGGCAAAGCCGGAGCCGCCGGTGAAGAGCATGTTGTGACTGCCCTGCTTGCCGGCCTCGATGCCCACGGAATAGGCCATCATCTCGAGCTGGACGTCGATGCCGAGCTTCTTCAGCGCCGATTGCAGGTAGATCGAGAAGGGTTCGGAATTGCCCCAGCCGGCCATCTGCACCTTGAGCACAAGCGGCTGGCCGTCCTTCTCGCGGATGCCGTCGCCGTCGCTGTCGGTCCAGCCGGCCTGATCGAGCAGGGCGGCGGCGGCCTCGGTGTCGAAGGGATACATGCCCTCGACGCCGGGCGCGTATTCCGGCGTGACGGCCGAGAGCGGGCCATTGGCCTTGGGGGCGACGCCGCGCATGATGGATTTCACCCCGGCCTCCATGTCGATGCCCTGCAGGATCGCCTTGCGCACGGCGGGATCATTGGTGGGGGCCAACTCGGTGTTCATGAACCAGTAGGCCGGCTGACCGGTGAGGCGCGAGAAGGCGACATCGTAGTCGGAGGAGGCCTCGACGCGCTTCAGCGAGGTGGGAAGCATGTCGAAGACCACGTCGAAATCGCCGGCCAGCAGGGCCACCGAACGCGAGGAGGGTTCCGGCAGGAAGCGCCATTCCAGCGTGTCGACCAGCGCCGGGCCGTCGTGATCGTAGATCGCGGGCGCCCAGGCGTAATCGGGGTTCTTCACCAGGGTGTAGTGATCGCCGATCTCGTATTCGGTGAACATGTAGGGGCCCGTGCCGGCCTGGTGCATGTGGTACTCGTCGCCCCATTTCTCGAGCGCGGTCGGAGAGGCCATCGCGAGGTAGGTCATGGAGAGGTTGAAGAGCAGCGAGGAGTTCGGCTGCGAGAGCGTCAGGCGCAACTTGTTGGGGGCAAGCACCTCGGCGTTCTCGACGTCGGAGATCAGCGATGCGGCCTTGAAGGACTGCGGGCCAAGGCCCTTGATCCGGCCGAGGTTGTAGGCGACGGCCTCGGCATCGAAGGGCGTGCCATCGTGGAAGGTGACGCCGTCGCGCAGGGTGAACTCATAGGTCAGCCCGTCGTCGGAGACGGTCCAGTCGGTGGCGAGGCCGGGCACGAAATCGCCCTCGGGCGTCTGGTAGACAAGCGTGTCGTAGACCGCGGAAAGCACCATCAGCACCTCCCATTTCACGTCGATATGCGGATCGAGGCGATTGGCAGCCTTGGTGCTTGCAAGCTTGAGGATGGTGGCTTCGCCCTCGGCGGATTGCGCCAGCACCCGGCCCGCGTAGCTCGACAGCATGAGGCTGCCGAAACCGGCGGCAAGCGCCGCCCGACGTGTGAGATTTACCATGCTTTCCCCGTGGATTTTTACCTGTTGTTGTCAGGGAAGTTGCGAAGGTGAACAAGTGTTGTCAATATGAACAAACTGAATGTGCTGTCACAAACCGGATATCTGCCCAATGAGCCTAAATCTTGACCAAGCCCGTACCGTCCTCTCGGCGGCCATCGCCAGCGCCCGGGAACATGACATCGCGGTCTGCGTGGCCGTCCTGGATGCCGGCGGGCGGCTGGTGGCCTTTGAACGCATGGACGGATCCAACTGGGCCAGCATCCACGGCTGCCAGGGCAAGGCGCTGACGGCGGCGGCCACGCGTTGCCGAAGCGGGGCGATTCCGGCGACCTCGGTGGTCATGCAGCGTATCGCGGAGCTGGAGGGGGGCAACATGATATATGCCCAGGGCGCGGTGCCGCTGATCCGCGATGGCGCATTGCTGGGCGCCGTGGGCGTGGGCGGGGCGAGCGCGGACCTCGACGAGGCCTGCGCGCTGGCCGCCGCGGCGGCGCTGGGCTGTGATCCGGTCTGAGGGGCGGGGCGGGCAGGTCAGCCGGCCTGGCCGTCCTCCTTGGCGCCGGCCTTGCCGCCGGGCAGCAGGGCCCGGATCCGCGCCACCAGCGGCGCGGTGACCTTGACCACCGGGATCAGCACCAAGCCGAGCGCCAGGCCCACCATGCCATCGAGAAAGGCGGTGACGATCCAGGCGACGGTGCCCGAGAGCGCCTGGGGCACCATGGCGCCCACGATGCCGGCGGCATGTTCGATGATCTCGGACGGGGCATGCCAGCCCAGATCGTGCAGCCCGTGCACGATGATCGAGCCACCGACCCAGATCATCGCGGCGGTGCCCACGACGACCAGCCCGCGCAGGAAGCCCGGCATGCCGCGCACGATGGCCAGGCCGGTGCGACGGGTGAAGGCCAGGCGACCGCGCTGGGCCATCGCCAGGCCCGCGTCGTCGGCCTTGACGATGATCGCCACGGCGCCATAGACCACGGCGGTGATGATCACGCCGGCCAGGGCCAGCGAGGCGGCCTCCATCAGGATGTTCAGGTCCTCCGGCAGGGCCGAGAGCGTGATCGTCATGATCTCGGCCGAGAGGATGAAATCGGTCTTGATCGCGCCCGAGACCTTCTTCTCCTCGAGATGGGGATCGCGTTCCTTCTCGGCCTCGAGGTCGGCCCTGGTATGGTCATGCGGCTTGATGCTGTGCCAGACCTTCTCGGCCCCCTCGAAGGCCAGGTAGGCGCCCCCCAGCATCAGCAGCGGAGAGATCAGCCCCGGCGCGAAGGTGGCCAGCAGCAGCGCGATGGGCAGCAGGAAGACGAGCTTGTTGCGCAGCGACCCCTTCGTGATCTTCCAGACGATGGGCACTTCGCGGTCGGCGGAGAACCCCTGGACGTATTTCGGTGCCACGGCGGCATCGTCGATCACGGCGCCGGCGGATTTGGAAGAGGCCTTGAGCGCCTGGGCCATGACATCGTCGACCGAGGCGGCGGCGACCTTTGCAATGGCTGCCACGTCGTCGAGAAGGGCGAGAAGACCGCTCATCAGGTTCACTTTCCGGGTTCTGAGGCCACGCCTGTCGCGCCGGCCGGGGGAGGTTTTTCGGTCTGGCAGAGGATAGCGCCGCGCGCCGCCGCGGCAACGGGGAAAGTTCCGCGGCGAAAAAGCCTGCCGGTGGTGCAATTCCCTTGCCTTTGGCGGGGAAAGCAACAGGTGTTGGCCAACTGGACGCAATCCGGAAGGGAACCCCATGCGCCTCGCGATCGACGTGACGATGCAATACGAGCTGGGAGGCGACCCGGTGGTCTTTCTCGCCATCGAGGCGGCGCGGATCCAGGGACAGTTCATCGAGGACGAGACGCTGCTGATCGACGCGGCCCAGGTCAACCGCATCGGCGGCGAGGCGGGCGTGGGCCAGCGCATCTGGGCCAGCATCAATGCCCCCGAGCTCAGGCTGAACTATCGCGCCCAGGTCGAGGTCAGCCGCCCCGATCCCTGGCTGCCCGGTATCGCCGCCGCCCCGGTGCAGATGCTGCCGGCCGAGGCGGTGACCTTCCTGCGGCCCTCGCGCTATTGCCAGAGCGACATGTTTCCCGCCTTCGTGACCCGTCATTTCGGGCATCTTCAGGGCGGTGCCAAGGTGGCCGCGATCCGCGACTGGGTCGGTGCCGAGATGAGCTATATCCCCGACAGCTCCGGGCCGGCGACCACGGCGCTCGACACTTTCGCCACCCGCCAGGGGGTCTGCCGCGACTATGCCCACATGGTCTGTGCCTTCTGCAGGGCGGCGCAGATCCCGGCGCGCTATGCCGCGGTCTATGGCCCCGACGTGCAGCCGCAGGATTTCCACGCCGTGGCCGAGGTCTGGCTGGAGGACGGCTGGCATATCGTCGATGCCACGGGCATGTGCCGCGCCGATGCGGCGGTGGTGATCGCGGTGGGCCGCGACGCGGGCGACATCGCCTTCATGGAGACATTCGCGCCGGCGCGCCTGCTCGACCAGCGGGTCGCAGTGCAGGTGCTACAGGGCTGAGGGCGCGCCCGCGGCCGGGGCAGGAGCCTCCGGCGGGGATATTTATGGCCAGATGAGAGAGCCGCTGCCCGTCCTCGCCCCGGCGCGCTGCCCCTTTCCGTTTCATCTTTCCGGAAATACGGCGGGGGAGGCCGCCGCAGGCGGGCGGGGGCAGAGCCCCCAGCCGCCGGGGCCGCAGGTGCTCCCATGGGCCCTCCTCAGGCGGCGCGCAGCCTGAGGGCCGGGGCGAGGGGCGACGCCAGCGGATCGTCGGCCCCCTCCATGACATTGCCCAGGATCCGGGCCGTGGTGGGCCCGAGGGTGAAGCCCTGGTGGCCATGGCCGAAGTGAAACCAGAGGCCGGCATGGCGCGGCGCCGCGCCCACCATGGGCAGCATGTCGGGCATGCAGGGGCGGGTGCCGAACCATTGCGGCTCTTCGACCTTTTCGCCCAGCTCGATCAGGTCGGTGACGCCGCGGGCGGCCACCTCGACCTGGCGCGGGGCGGCGGGGGCATCGCGGGCGACCAGTGCCGCGCCGGTGGTCAGGCGCAGCCCCTTTTGCATCGGCGCGATGACCACCCCGAAATCGGTGTCGAGGAAGGGCCGGTTGAGGGCGACGGGCGCCCGGTAATGGGCGTGGTAGCCGCGCTTGTAGATCATCGGGATCCTGTAGCCGAAGCCGCGCAGCAGTTCGGGCGACCAGGGGCCGAGCGCCACCACCACCTGCTCGGCGGGGATGGTGCCCTCGGCGCTTTCGACCTGCCAGCCGGCGCCCGCCTGCGACAGGCTGCCGGCCTCACCGATGAGGATACTCCCGCCGCGCTTCTCGAAGAGGGCGGCATAGGCATCGACCAGGCCGCCGGGGCTCGAGCAACTCCAGCTTTGCAGCCAGTGCACCGCGCCGGCCGGGGCCTTGCGGATCGCCGGTTCGCTGGCGGCATAGGCGCGGCCGTCCATGACATCGGCGGTGACGCCGTATTCGCGGTCCAGCCTGTCCAGGTCGCGGGTCAGCCTGTCGAAGGCGCGGGCATCGCGGAAGACGTCGACCAGCCCGGTGGGCGCCACCAGGTTGCCGGCGCCGGCGGCCTCGATCAGCGGGGCGTGATCCTCGGTGGCGCGATGGGTGAGCGGCGCGTAGGCGCGCGAGATCAGGCGGTGGCTGCTGCGCGAGGAACGTCGGAAGTAGGCCCAGAGCGCGGGCGCCATGCGGGCGACCTCTGCGGGAGACCAGCGCACGTCGTTCGATCGTCCCAGCGCGTAGGAGAGCAGCGTCGGCAGGTCGCGGGGCAGGGCATAGGGTTCGGCCGCCTCGGACTGGATGATGCCGGCATTGCCATAGCTGGTTTCCAGTCCGGGCGCGCGGCGGTCGATCACGGTCACGCCATGACCGCGGGCCTGCAGGTCGAGCGCGGTTGCGATGCCGACCATTCCGGCCCCCAGGACGATGATCTCTGACACGGATCTTCCCTTTCCCATCGTTGTCGGGGTCCGCAGGCGCGCGGCATGCGGACCGATGGCGGCACCATCAACGCAAGCGCGCCGGCATTCAAGCCGGCGCGCGCTGCCTTCGGGAAAGATCGGCGCAAAGGCGCCCCGGGACGGCTGCCGGGAGGTGAACTGCCGGGCAGAGCAGCCCGCGCAGCGTCAGCCCCAGGGCCCCGAGGGTTTGTCGGGCTTGCCTGCGGGGCGGCCCCGCGAGGGAGCCGCAGCGGGGCGGGAGGTGCCGCCCCAGGGGGCGCCGGTGCCGGTGCTGGCGGTTGCCGAGGGCGCGGTGAAGCGCGTGCCGGAACGCGGCGCACGATCATCCGGGCCGGCCATGACGCGCAGGGCTGCCACGCGGTTTTCCGTGGCCGGGTGGGTGGCAAAGAGGTTGTCGCGCTTGCCGCCGTGCAGCGGGTTGATGATGTACATGTGGGCGGTGGCGGGGTTGCGCTCGGCGGCGACATTGTCGATGCGCGCGGCGCCGGCCTGGATCCGTTCCAGCGCCGAGGCGAGCCAGAGCGGATGGCCACAGATCTGCGCGCCTTCCTTGTCGGCGGCATATTCGCGGGTGCGGCTGATCGCCATCTGCACCAGGGCCGCGGCCATGGGGGCCAGGATCATCATCGCCAGGGTGCCCAAGATGCCCATGCGTTCGCGCGAGCCGCCGAAGAAGAGGGCGAAGTTGGCCAGCATCGAGATGGCACCGGCAAAGGTGGCGGTGACGGTCATGATGGCGGTGTCATGGTGCTTGATATGCGCGAGCTCGTGGGCGATCACGCCGGCCAGCTCCTCGCGCGAGAGGGTGCGCATCAGGCCCGTCGTCACCGCCACTGCGGCGTTCTGAGGGTTGCGCCCGGTGGCAAAGGCGTTGGGCTGGTCGGTCTCGATCAGGTAGACGGCCGGCATCGGCAGGCCGGCGTTGGCGGCCAGGCCCGCGACGAGATCGCGGATGCCCGAGGTGTCGCCCTGCGAGAGCGGGCGCGCATTGTTCATGCGCAGCACCATCTGGTCGGATTTCCACCAGGTGAAGACGTTCATCGTGGCCGCGACGACAAAGGCGATGATCATGCCGCCGGAGCCGCCCAGCAGGTAGCCGAGCCCCATGAAGAGCGCGGTCATGGCGGCCATCAGCAGGGCTGTCTTGAAATACCCCATGTGTTCTCTCATCCGTTGCGGCCCGTAGGCGGGCCCGTTCGGGAAAGATATATGTGCTGAGCGGCCAGAGCCAAGGGGGAAGCCAAGGGGGGGCGCCGATGGAGGGGCGGCATGGGAGGCGGCATGGGCGCCGTTCGGCGGGCGCGGCCCCGGTGGGGGAGGAAGACCGCGGACGGCCCGGCACAGCACGGGGAGACTGTTGCGCACGGGCCGGACCGTCCGGGGACGGATCAGGCCGTGAAGGCCCGTTCCATCATTCGAAGGACGCCATCGGCATCCACTGCCACGGCGACCTGCTGTTCGGGGCGGCCATCCCATCCGTTGGGCGGATAGGGGGTGCCGGGATCGGACTGGATCGTCTGACCGGCGGCGATGCCGTCGCGGATCACGCGCACCGCACCGGCGCGGGTGGTGAAGAGCGAGGGATCGGCGGCATAGGCCACGGCCGAACTGTCGTGCACGTAGCAGCCGGTGAGGCCGAAGGCGGCGTGGTAGCCCATGTAGAGCTGCTTGGCCGCGGCCACGAGGGCAAGGCCCGCGTCATCGGAGGCGGCGGCCCAGCCCTCGAGCCGGGATTTCTCCAGCACCACCTGGCGGGTCACATCGAGGCCCACGGCCACCACCGGCCATTCGGCGCCGAAGATGATGTCGGCGGCGGTGGGATCGCCGATGATGTTGGCCTCGGCCGCAGGCGTCACGTTGCCGTTGTTGCCGCCAAAGGCGCCGCCCATGATCACCACCTGTTTCACCAGCGCCGCGATGCCCGGGTCATGGGCCAGCGCCAGCGCCAGGTTCGTCATCCGGCCGACGGCGATGATCGTCACCTCGCCGGGGTTGGCGCGCACCAGGTCCGCGATCAGCTGATGCGCCGGGCGCGGGTCGAGCGCGGGCAGCTCGCCCTCGGGCAGGGGAATGTCGCCAAGGCCGTTGTGGCCATGCACATGGGCGGGCGCCGGCCCCGCCTCGCCGGCGAGCGAGACGGCAGCCCCGCGCGCCACGGGGGCATCGAAGCCGTAGACCTGCTTCATCCAGAGGGCGTTGCGGGTGACGGTCTCGAGGTCGGCATTGCCGAAGATCGTGGTGACGCCGATCAGCTCGATCTGCGGCAGTTTCGCCAGCAGCAGCAGGGCGGTGGCGTCATCCACGCCGGGGTCGGTGTCGAAGATTACCTTGGTCATGTTCAGTCCAGCATGGCGGGGAAGAGGTATTTCTTGCCCGCGGCTTCCTTTTTCGCGTCCCAGCCGGCCAGGATCGCCACGGCGCGGCTTCCCACCTTGCAGGCGCGTTCGATCGCCGACTCCTTGTCGGCGCGTTCGTTGGTGATGCGGTTGGCGCCCACCGCACAGACCATCCCGCCGCGGAAGCCGAAGAGCTGACACAGGGTGAAGATCGTGGCGGCCTCCATCTCGAAATTGGCGACGCGGGCGCGGCGCAGGTCGTCGATGACGGTGGCCATGTGCGACTGGGTGAAGCCGCCGGGCATCGGGTTGACCTCGCCGGCATAGAAGCTGTCGACCGAGGCGGCGAGACCGACGTGGTAGCGGAAGCCCAGCTCTTCGCAGGCCTGGATCAGCGCCATGACGACCTCGTGGTCGGCGACGGCGGGATATTCCTTGCCCACGTAGGCATCGACGGTGCCGGTCAGGCGCAGGGCGCCGGAGGAGATGATCATGTCATCGGCGCGCATGTCGGGCTGCAGGGCGGCGCAGGTGCCGACGCGGATGAAGGTATCGGCGCCGCAGTTCGACAGCTCGTTCACCGCGATGTCGGTCGAGGGGCCGCCGACGCCGTGCGAACAGGCCGAGATGTCGACACCGTCGACCGTGCCGCGGATGCTGCGGAACTCGCGGTGATAGGCGACCTCGTCGAAGTGATCCCATTGTGCGCCGATCACGCTGACGCGGGCCGGATCGCCGGGCATCAGCACATAGCGGGCAACCTCGCCGGGCCTTGTCTTGAGGTGCATCTGCACCCCGCCGGGGTGGATCGGGGTATCGTGATCGTTGGGCATGGAGACCTCCTCTCGGGTCGTATGCGGGTCGAGTCCTGTGCGGGCGGCGGGCATCGGGCCGTGGCGCCGCGAAACGGGTGCACGAAGCGGACCGGAGGCCGGGGCTCCGGGCGGGCCGCAGGTGCGGAAGGAGATGGGACGGTCCCGCCGCGGATGGGCGGCGGGGCCTTGCCCCTGCCGGAAAGGCGGTCGTCTGCCCGGCAGGTGTGGCGGGACCCGTGACCGGGCGCCGTGGTTACTCGGTATAGACGTAGTCGGTGGAGTAGACCGTCGTCGGATCCACGGTGATGTCCATGCCGCCGTAGGTGTTCAGCACGTCGATCGTGTCGGCCACCACGTTGGTGTGGAAGGAGCAGGCGCCGTGTTCCTTGGCGAAATCGTCATAGACATAACTCTCCTGACGGCGGAGCTGCTCGGCCTGCTGCTCCGGCTCGAGCTGGTTGTTGTACTCCAGCACGGTCTGCACGGTCTCGTCCTGGTTGGCATAGGCGTAGTCGTAGCCCTTGACCGTGGCATCGACGAAGGCCTGCACCACGTCGGGGTGCGCCTCCATGTACTCGCGGGTGGTAAAGATCGCCTCGGCGCTGGTGTCGACGCCGTAGTCGGACGGCAGCATCACGCTGGTCTTGGTGCCGGCCAGTTCGACGGCGATGGGCTCGTTCACGGTAAAGCCGGTCTTGGCGTCGACGTTGCCGTTGATCAGCAGCTCGGTCGAGGGCGAGACGACCAGGTCGATGTCGTCGAGCGACACGCCCTCGCGGCCCAGCATCGCCTTGGTCAGGGTCCAGGGGCCACCCTCGTTATAGGCCAGCTTCTTGCCGATCAGGTCCTTGGGTTCGTTGATGTTCTCGCTGGCCAGGGTGATCACGCCGGCGGGGTGACGCTGGAAGCAGGCGCCGACCATCACCAGGTCCATGCCCTGCTGGGCGCCCATGACGATGCCGTTCACGTCGTTGGTGCCGAAGGTATTGGCACCCGAAGCCACCAGGGCGGTGGAGTTCAGGTTCGGCCCGCCGGGCAGGATCTCGACATCGAGGCCGGCATCCTCGTAGAAGCCCTTGGCATCGGCCATGACATAGCCGGCGGCCTGCACGTTGAGCAGCCAGGGCAGGCGCAGGGTGACCTTCTCGTTGGCCTGGGCGGCGGTCATCGAGCCGAGCGTGGCGGCCACGGCGAGGGAAAGGGCGAGGGCTTTTTTCATCTTGCGGTCTCTCTGTTGGGCGGTTGCTTGCTTGCAATCATGCGTCGATGCGGGCTTCGGGCCAGTAGAGGCAGAGCCGTTCGACGATCAGGACGAGGTAATAGAGGATCACCGTGGCCACGGCCGACATGACGATGGCGGCAAAGAGCATGGTGGAATCCATCTGGTAGCCGGCCGTCACGATCAGCGTGCCGATGCCGGTATTGGCGCCCGTGAATTCGGCCACGATGGCGCCCACCACGGCCATGGAGATCGAGATCTTGGCCGCGGCGAAGAGGAAGGGCAGGGCGGCATAGAGGCGCGCCTGCAGGAAGGTCTGGGCCTGGCTGGCGCCAAGGACCTGCATGAATTCAAGCTGTTGCGGGCTGACCGACCGCAGCCCCTTGACCGTGTTCACCAGCGTCGGGAAGAAGCAGATCAGCGCGGCGATGGCGACCTTGGGCGCAAGACCGTAGCCCAGCCAGATCGTCAGCAGCGGCGCGATGGCGATCACGGGAACCGTCTTGATGATGATGGCCCAGGGAAAGAGCGCGCGTTCGGCGGTGCGGGAATAGATGAAGAGCACCGAGAGCAGCACCGCCACCGCGGTGCCGACGAGAAAGCCGAGCACGGCGGCCACCATGGTGGCCTGCAGGTTCTGCATCAGCAGCGGCCATTGATCGATGATCTTGTCGAGGATGGCGGTGGGGGCGGGCAGCAGGAAGGCCGGCACCTCGAAGATCGTCACGGCGAGTTGCCAGATCACGGCCACGGCCACGAAGACGATGACCGGCGGCAGCAGGCCAAGCAGGGTGGAGCGGAACTTATTCATTGAGCAGCGCCTCCAGTTCGGCGACCTGGTCGAGGTAGGCCTCGGAGCGGCGCACGGCGGGATCGGTGGCGCGGGGATTGGCGACCTCGATCACGGCCTTTACGCGGCCGGGGCGCGGCGCCATGACCACGATCCGGTCCGAGAGATAGAGCGCCTCGGTGAGAGAATGGGTGACGAAGAGCACGGTGAGCGGGCGCGACTGCCAGATGCGGATCAGCTGGTCGTGCATCTCCTTGCGGGTGAATTCGTCAAGCGCGCCAAAGGGTTCGTCCATCATCAGGATCTCTGGCTCGTAGGAGAGCGCCCGGGCGATGGAGACCCGCTGGCGCATGCCGCCGGAGAGTTGCGCCGGGTAGTGATCCTCGAAGCCCTCGAGCTGCACCAGCTTCATCAGCTCGTGCGCGCGGGCCCGGCGGCGGGCGGCATCTAGGTGGCCGGTAACCTTCATCGGCATCTCGATGTTCCTGGCCGCGGTCTTCCACGGAAACAGGCCGGCCTCCTGGAAGACGAAGCCGAAGCGCCTCTTCTGCTGATAGGCGATGGTATCCTGGCCCATCACGCTGATCTGCCCCTCGGTGGGCGGCACCAGGTTCGAGATCGCGCGCAGCAGCGTCGACTTGCCGCAGCCCGAGCGCCCGATGATCGAGACGAACTCGCCCTGGGGGATGGTCAGGCTGACGTCGGAGAGCGCCTGCACCGGCCCGCGGGCGGTGTCGAAACGCATGGAGACATTGCGGATGTCGATCGCGGCCTGGCCGGGATCTTGGGGCGAAAGGGCGGCGGAACCTGGCATTGGGATCAGGGGGAACCTTGTACTGGAAGTTTTGGGCCGGGGCTGTGGGGGGCACGGGAGGCCGCCGTTCTGGCGCCAGCTCTGGCGGGTCGAGATCATGCTAGCCCCTTGCCGAAAGAGAGCACTAGCAGTAATTTTCGAGACAAGTGCTCTAATTTGGGCATCGCTTTGACGGCAGGGCAGGGGCATCATGGCCTATTTACGCACCGCGTACATCTATTTCGACCAGGCGATCCGCGACGGGTCGATCCGTCGCGCGGCCGAGAGCCTGAACGTGGCCTCCTCTGCGGTGAACCGCCAGCTGCTGCTGCTGGAGGAGGAGGCGGGCGTGCCGCTGTTTGAACGGCTGCCGCGGGGCATCCGGCCCACGGCGGCGGGGGAAATCATGCTGGGCTATGTGCGGCGCTGGCGCAGCGAGGGGCAGGCGCTGGACCGCGACATGGCGGCGCTGGCCGGCGGGGTGCGCGGCACGATCCGCATCGCGGCCGCGGAATCGATCACCGAGGACATCCTGCCGCGCAGCCTGGCCGAGCTGCAGCGCAGCTATCCGCTGGTGGATTACACGGTGATCTCGGGTGACAACTACAAGATCACCACCGAGCTGTTTGCCAAGGAAGCCGACCTTGTCGTGGCTTTCGACCTGCAGGATCACGTGCGCGCCGAGGTGCTGCATGCGGTTACCTCGCCGCTGGGGGTGATCTGCGCCCCCGACCATCCCTTTGCCGCGCGCGACCACGTGGCGCTGACCGACGTGCTGAGCGAGCCGCTGGTTGTGCCGGGGCACGACTGGCTTCAGCACTCGGGGCTGAACCCGCTGTTCCAGAGCGAGCGGTTCCACGCCCGCATCGTGGCCCAGGCCGAACGTCCCGGGATGCTCAAGAGCATGGTGGCGGCGGGGCTGGGCGTGGCCTTTCTGACCCATCTCGGCGTCGAGCAGGACGTGGCCGAGGGCAAGCTGGCCTGGCGGCCGCTGTCCGACCGGGCGATGAAACCTGCGGTGATCTCGCTGATGGTGCCGCGCCACCGGGTGCCGCCGCTCTGCACCATGGTCTTCATCGACATCCTGAAGCGCAACCTGAGCGCCGCGGCCAACGTGGTGCCGGCGACCTGAGGGAGCCCTGCGCGGGCTGGCCGGGCGGGACGACAGGCGTTAGGGTCGGCGCGCGCGGGGCCGGGGCCGCAGGGGGCACACCGGCCGGGAGAGCGCGAAAAGGAGAGGAAGATGAAGCTGTTACGTTATGGTGCCCCGGGTGCCGAAAAGCCCGGGATGCTGGATGGCGCGGGCACGCTGCGCGACCTGTCGGCCTATGTGCCCGATATCGCTGGTGCGGCGCTGGGCCCCACCGGGTTGGCGCGGATCGCGGCGCTCGATCCCGAGAGCCTGCCGGTGGTGGGCGGCAGCCCCCGGATCGGGCCCTGCGTGGCCGGCAGCAGCAAGTTCATCTGTGTCGGGCTGAATTATTCCGACCATGCCGCCGAGACCGGCATGGCGGTGCCGGAAGAGCCGATCATCTTCATGAAGGGCCTGTCTGCGATCTGCGGGCCGAACGACGACCTGGAGATCCCGCGGGGCAGCGAGAAGACCGACTGGGAGGTCGAGCTGGCCGTGGTGATCGGCAAGCCGGCGAAATACGTCAGCGAGGCCGAGGCGATGGACCACGTTGCGGGCTATTGCCTGGCCAATGACGTCTCGGAGCGCGCCTTCCAGATCGAGCGGGTGGGTCAGTGGACCAAGGGCAAGTCCGCCGACACCTTCGGGCCCATCGGCCCCTGGCTGGTGACCGCGGACGAGGTGCCGGACCCGCAGGACCTGAAGATGTGGTGTGACGTGAACGGCGAGCGCATGCAGGACGGCAGCAGCGCCACGATGATCTACGGCGTGCGCCACCTGGTCAGTTACCTGTCGCATTTCATGTCGCTGCAGCCCGGCGACATCATTTCCACCGGCACGCCCCCGGGTGTGGGCATGGGCATGACGCCGCAGCGGTTCCTGAAGCCGGGCGACGTGGTGGAAATGGGGATCGAGGGGCTGGGCACCCAGAAACAGACCTGCGTGGCGGGATGATCCGAAGCGGGCCTGATAGGAATGGCGTGAGGAAACAAGCTCCCTGAAACGGGAAGCGCCGGAGAAGGGGGACATCTTCTCCGGCGCATGCCGCCGCGTTCTTGGGGAAACGGGCGGCTTCCGATGACGGGATGTCAGGGACAGACAGCTACATCGGTTGAATAAGAAACGTCCGCAGGGGCGCAAAGGTTCCAGCGGGTTCGAAAAAATACGCAGACGGGTGAAATATTTTCCTGTTCTATTGTAAGAGGTTAGCCGTTTCCGGCCAGCGATGGACAAAAAAAGATCCGAAAAATTTCGGGAAATGCCCGGCATATCTGCGCATCACATCCGGTCTCTGCGCGGGGTGGGGATCACTCGCCGGCCATGTCCTCGGTGACGCTGGCGCGCTGATCGGTGCCGTCGCGGCGGGCGCGGGCGGCGGCGACCAGGGCCCGGAACAGGCGGCGCTGACGGCGGGCATAGAAGATGTGTTCGGGATGCCATTGCACGCCCAGGGCAAAGGGCTCCTCGACCCGCTCGATGGCCTGCACCATGCCGCTCTCGTCGCGGGCCGAGACGCGCAGGCCCCGGCCCAGCCGGTCGACCGCCTGCGAGTGCAACGCATTGACGCCCATGGGCGCGGTGCCGGCAATCTCGGCCAGGTGGCTGCCGGGATCCACGGTGATGCGGCGGCGCGGCAGGATGGTCTTGATCTTGCGGGCATTGAAGACGCCGAAGGCATCCTGATGCAGGGTGCCGCCCAGAACCACGTTCAGCATCTGCGCCCCGCGGCAGATCCCCAGGATCGGCAGCCCGAGGGCGAGCGCCTGGTCGGTCAGGGCCTTCTCCATCCGGTCGCGGGCGGGGTCGAGCGTGACCTCGGCCACGATGTCGGTGCCGTAGAGCGCGGGCGAGATGTCGTCGCCACCGCCGATGATGATGCCGTCGACCGCGGTGATGTCGATCTTCTCGGCGCGGTCCCAGCGCAGGGCGCGGGCACCCGCCAGCGTCAGGTTCAGCCACATCAGCGGAAAGATCCGCCAGCCGCTGCGGCGCGAAACGGTGACACCTATGACCGGACGGCGGGGCATCAGGAGGCTTCGCTGCCGCCCTGGTCCTTGCCCCCCTGGTTCCCGCCGTCATCCCCGCCGTCATCCCCGTCGGTGCCGAAGGTCAGGTCGTCATGGCCGGTCCGGCGCATCAGCCGCGCGACCTCCCAGGCCCAGTCGAGATCGGTCTGCACCATATGCAGACGGTGCTCGCGCCAGGCCGCGCAGAGCGCGCGCAGCGTCTCGCGGTCCTCGGCCAGGCGTTCGATGGCCACCCAGCGGCGCCATTCCAGCGTCAGGCTCCAGTCCGCCTCGTCGATACGGCAGTCGGGCATGCGGTAGTGATAGGCGGGCCGCGCCGAGATCCCCTTCTTCGAGCCGAACTTCCGCCCCACCAGGGTGCTGTCGACATGGGCAAAGATCGGCAGCATGTCGAGGGCATGGTTCCGCGAGGGCGCGCGGTCGATGTAGAGCTTGATCAGATCGGCGACGGATTTGACCGGCCCGCGCGACAGCGCATCGCGCAGGGAATGCGGATAGGGGTCGACGAAGGGCAGGGCGCGCCGCGACAGGTTGATCGGAAAGGCCCGGCGCAGCAGCGGCTCGGTCAGGGCGAAGGCGGTGAGCACCGACCAGAGGTGATCGGCGCTGGCCTCGCGGATCTGCACGTTCAGGTGCACGCCATAGCCCAGCAGGATCCCCTTGGTGGTGCCGAAGGCGCCGGCCTTGCGCAGGGTCACGACGAAATCGTCGAGCTCGTCGAGCCGCGCGGGATCGAAGGGCGCTGTGACCAGCTCCACCGGCACGAAGTTCCGTGCCAGGTCGAGGGCCGCACGGCCGATCTCGCTCTCCGAGGCCTCCTTGCGATAGGCGGTGTCCATGTAGAGCTTGCAGGTGCCGAAGCGGCTGCCGGTGACCTCGTAGTCTGTCTCCTTGCGGCTGATCTCTCCGCCGGCCTCGCGCTGCAGCAGCTCGGCCGCCTCACCCTCTTCCAGGCCGCCGAACTCGATCTCGACACCCAGCTTGCGCCGGTTGCCCTCGCTGTCGAGCGGCGAGGGCAGGGGGAAGCGACCGTAATCGCCGCTCGCCTTGTCCTTGCTGTCATCCGTCATCTGTACTCCCCCCGGGGCTGGCGGTTCTGCAGTCACTCTCCCGCGCCGGCCCTCAGTAGTCCAGTGGTTCCGGCTGGAACGACAGCACCTCGAAGGAGACGGAGGCGCGGTATTCGGTTTCGCTCTCCTCGGTCTCGATGCGCGAGCCCAGCTGGGTGGCAAAGGCGCGGATCAGCTGCTTGCCGAGGCCCGTGCTCTCGCCCTCGGAGGTCAGGCCGTGGCCCTCGCCCTTGGAATTCACCAGCTGCAGCGTGGCGCGGTTGCCATCCTGGCGCAGCGACAGCGTCATCCAGGGTTCGCCATTGTCGTTGCTGGTGTACTTGGCCGCGTTGGCCATCAGCTCGGAGGCCAGCAGCGACAGCGGCACCGCCTGGTCAGGATAGAGGACCACGTCGTCGATATCGATCTTGACCCGGATCCGGTGCCCGCCGGAGGCGCTTGCCTGCAGGGTCTGGTTCGCCACCTCGCGCACCAGCTTGCCGACGTTGACCTGCCCCTGCTGCTCGACCTGGTGCAGGTTTCGGTGAATCGAGGCCATGGCAAGGACGCGGTCCTGCAGCCGGGCCAGGATCGCCTTGGTCTCGGGCGAATGGGCCTGACGGATGTTCATGTTCATGATCGAGGAGATGAGCTGGAGGTTGTTCTTCACCCGGTGGTGGACCTCCTTCAGCAGCACGTTGCGCTGCCGCACGGCGTTCTCCAGCTCTGCCTGGTCGTGCAGGATGGTCTCGGCCATGAGGATGAAATCCTCCTCCATGTTCTTCAGCTCTTCCGAGGCATGCGACATGGTGCGCTGGTCCTCGAAGGTCCGGACCCGCTCGAAGCGGCGCATCCGGCGCGACAGCTGGCGAATGTGACGGCCGGCCATGCGGTCGATGGCGATGAAGCCCACCACCACGGAGGCCACCCACATCAGCAGCGGGAAGAGGATGACCGGCGCCTCGACGGTGTCGGTCATGTTGTCGACCGAGGGCCAGACGCCAAGGGCAAAGACCTCTGCCTCGACGATGGGCACCACGACATAGAGCTGGTCGTTGCCGGCGCGGCTCTGCCCCGAGAAGACGATCGGCGCAAGCCCTGCCAGGTCCGGCATGGAGGAGCGGATCGGCAGCATCTGCTGCAGGTCGCCCATTTCCGAGGTGCTGGTCAGGATCTCGCCGGCGGCATTGAAGGTGACGATGGCATCGGGGGCTGGCCCGAAGCTGGGGTTCTGGTCCAGCTTGAAATTGGAATGCGGCACCGAAATCGCCACGTAGCCCTGATATTCGCCGTCGACCTGCACCGGATAGGAGACCACCAGCACCGAGGTCTTGCTGATCGATCCCAGGTGGCTGACGATCACCGTGGGCTCGCGGCGGGTGATCAGGTCCTGGTGGGTGGATCGCTGCGAAACATCCGTGCCCACACCCGTCGACGCACAGGAGATCTGCCCGTCCACCGGCACGAAGGCCGCCAGGCTGAACTGCGGCTTGGCCTCGTTGAACCGCTCCATAACGGCGCGGCATTGTTCATCGCTGAAACTGTTGGCCTCCACGGCCCGCGCCAGACCTGCAGCCGCACCAAAGGCCTGCTGCAGTACGCTGCGTTCGGTCTCCACGCCCTGTTGCGTCAACGCCAGCAGGGACAGGCGGGTGACCTCCTCTGCCTGCTGGCTGACCTGGTTCGTCTGGTAGATGGCGATGGATCCGATCGGCACCAGAGCGAGGGACAGTATCCCTGCGATCCGGAAACTCAGGCTGCGTATCCAGGGCGTTTTGGCAGTATGGGGCATGTATGTGAACGACTGAGAAGGGCGAGAATTGAGAGGGGGACGGCGCGATCAGCGCGCCGTCATCGGCTTGGACGTCACCACTGCCATGGTGGCCGGGTCGGTCAGTTCCATGGCTTCGTTGTCGTTCAGGTCCAGCAGCTCGGCCAGCTTGGCACGGCCGCGGTTGGCCCGGCTCTTGATCGTGCCGACGGCGACGCCGCAGGTTTCTGCCGCTTCCTCGTAGGAGGCCCCGAGGGCACCGACCAGCGTCAGCGCTTCACGCTGCTCGTCCGGCAGCTTGTTGAAGGCACGCTGGAAGTCCGCCATCTGGAGGCGGCCGTCATGAGCAGGTTTCTCCGAGAGCGTTGCGGCAAAAACGCCATCCACGTCGGGCACCTCGCGCCGTGTCTTGCGCAGGCTGCTGTAATAGGTGTTCCGCAGGATGGTGAAGAGCCACGCCCGAAGGTTGGTGCCCTCTTGGAATTTTTCGATGTTGGTCCAGGCCTTCACGATAGCGTCTTGAACGAGGTCGTCGGCGGTGGCGCCGTTCCGGGTCAGACCGAGCGCAAAGGCGCGGAGTGCCGGCAGGTGATCGACGAGTTCGTCGCGCGGCGAAGTGCTCATTTTGCGTTCCCTTCACGGCCGCCGGAGGATGTGTCCTGCTCCTTCAGCTGATTGAGAAGGTCTTTGAAACGGTCGGGAATCTCCTCATCCAGAGTTGTCTGAAAGACTTTCCGGAGGTTCTCGTCGATTCCGCCTTTCGTACTTGATTTCGAGTGACCCAATGTCATGTTCCCTTTCTGACTCCGGAGAAATTCTCTTCGCTAGCGGAACCCAACGCAACGTTCCGGCGTTGGGTTCCCGAAAAAAGGATAAAAAGGGGATAAAATGTCAGTCTCTTCCGGCACTACGGATCTTGCGACCCTGATCGGTTCGCATCTTCCCTACCTGCGCCGCTATGCGCGGGCGCTCACGGGCTCCCAGAGCTCGGGCGATGCCTATGCCGCCGCCACGCTCGAAGCCATCCTGCAGGACCGCTCGGTCTTTGACGGCACGCTCGACGACAAGGCCGCATTGTTCAAGGTTTTCCATACGATCTGGGCCAGTTCCGGTGCCCCCGTCGCGGTCGAGGCCTCCGGGATCGAGGCCCGTGCGCAGGAGCACATGGCCAAGCTCAGCCCCAACACCCGCGAGGCGCTGCTGCTGAACTCCATCGAGGATTTCAACGTTTCCGAAGTGGCCGCGATCATGTCCACCGACGAGGCCGAGGTCGAAGTGCTGCTCTCCACCGCCCGCCAGGAGATGGAGGACGCCATTTCCGGACGCGTTCTGATCATCGAGGACGAGGCGATCATCGCCATGGACCTCGAGGCGCTGGTCGCCGAGATGGGCCACCGGATCACCGGCGTGGCCCGCACCCACAAGGAAGCCGTGGCGCTGGGCAAATCCGAAAAGCCCGACCTGATCATGGCCGACATCCAGCTTGCCGACAATTCCAGCGGCATCGACGCCGTGAACGAGCTGCTGGGCGAGTTCGGCGAACTGCCGGTGATCTTCATCACCGCCTTCCCGGAACGGCTGCTGACCGGCGAACGGCCGGAACCGGCCTTCCTGATCTCCAAGCCCTACCGCGAGGACCAGGTGCGTTCGGCCGTCAGCCAGGCGATGTTCTTCGCCTCGACGGAAACGCTCAAGGGCTGAACGAGGGGCTGATCGAGAGCCGATTGCCCGATCCTGCCGCCCCGTCGCCACGTTGTTCCGAATGCAGGGCGGTGGCGGCACAAGCAAACACGAAAACACCCCGCCGGTTTCTCCGAACGGGGTATTTTTCGTGTGGTCACAGCGTTTTCGCGCTTTCGCTTGCTGTCGTGCGCCCGGTGGCGCGCGGGGTCAGCCGTGCTCTTTCTCGGCCTGGTCTTCCCGTTCCCCGACGAACTGCAGGGCCAGGGCAATGGCCCCAAGCGCCAGGAAGAGCACGCAGAGGATCTGGGCAATCCCCGCAGAAGCCGCCGCAATCCCGGTGAACCCGAAGATGCCGGCGACCAGGGCAACAGCAAAGAAAACAATCGTCCATAGCAACATGGCGTGTCCTTTCAATCTGTCGTTGCCTGCCTGTCGGAGCGGACCTCCGAAAGGCCTTCGCAGAGTCAACGTGACGCCCCCGGTGCGGTTCCGCATGTCAGCCATTCCGGATTGTCACAGCTGGGATATCCGCAGCCGTTGGCTGAAACCCGCCACGGTCGTCGCCGCGTTCCGGCAGTATTCGGCCGAGGGGGTTAAATTAACGTAAATTCAGTGAGTTGGGTAAGCTGCGCCAGGTGGCGACACGCGCGGGAAGGGGGGGGGCGTGGCCGCGGCAGGCCGCCGGTCCGAGGGCAGGGCCCGGCTCAAGGTTTTGTGACGTAGGGTAATGCCGTGTGCCGCCAGGTCAGCCGTCGCGGTCGAGATCATCCCCCGCGGTCACGCCGCTGATCAGCTGATAGGACAGCAGGTCTTGGATGTCGGCGGGGTCGCGCACCAGCGGCGCCACCTTGCCCCGCAGCGCCTTCAGTTGTGCCGCCGGCGATTTCAGCGCCGCCAGCGCCTCCTTGCGCGCCACGAAGCGAAAGCGCAGCCGCGCGCCGGCCCCCGCCTGCACCAACCGCCCCTGGTCCATCGGGTGCACCGATCCGATGCGGGGATAGCCGCCGATGGTCTGGCATTCCGCGCCCAGAACGAAGGGCGTGCCGTCGCCGGTGATCTGGATGTCGCCCACCTGGATCGGCTCCGAGGCGAGTGCGCCGGCAAAGACGAACCAGGCGGTGTTCTTGCCCTGCACCGCGTCGCTCAGCAGCTGCATCGCCTGGCGGTTGCTGCGCGGCCCCTGGGTGAACTCGGCCGCCGCGAAGGCGGCGCGCGCCGCTTCGGAAAAGATCGCCGTCTGCGGCCCTTCGACCACGCGCAGCAGCCCGCCGTTGAAGCGGCCGTCGGCCGGAATATGACAGGCGGGCCGGCCAGGATCCGCGTCGCGCCCCGTGGGCAGAACGTCGCCCGCCTGCAACAGGGCGCCGATGCGGCAGTTCAGATGCGCCGAGCGGCTGCCCAGCACCTCCGCCGTGTCGATGCCGCCCCCCGGCGTGAGGTAACCGGTGGTGCCCGATTGCGCACCGCCGATCTTCAGCACCTCGCCGGGCGCGACCGGATGCGCCGCGTGCCAGCGCAGCGGTCTCCCGTCGAGCGTGGCGCCCATGGGCGCGCCGGTCAGCGCGATGCGCATCGGTTCGGTCACGGTGAAACTGCCGCCCATGGCCTGCATCTCGATTCCCGCGACGGGGCCGGGCAGGCCCAGCAGCGCCGCCGCCTCGATCAGGGCCAGCCGGTCCATGGCGCCGCCACGCGCCAGGCCCTCGGCGCTGTAGCCGCGCCGCCCCATGTCCTGCACCGACATCCGCGGCCCGGCCGCCTCGATCTTCAGCGTGCCGCTCATGACAGCACCTCCAGTCGTGCGCCGCCCATCGGGCTCTCGGCCTCCAGGCGGTGCAGGTCTTCGGCGGAAACGCGGGCAAAACGCACCGCATCGCCCGCCCGCAGCGGCATCGGCGTGTCGCTCTCGGGCTGGAAGGGGCGAAAGCCGGTGCGCCCGATCTGGGTCCAGCCGGTGGGCGAGGGGTTGGCAAAGAGCACCAGCTGACGGATCGCCGCCACCAATGCGCCGGCGGGCACCTCCTTGGTCAGCTCGGTGGTGCGCGGGAAATCCCAGTGCTCCGGCAGCAGCCCCATGTAGGGCTGGCCGGGGGCAAAGCCGATGGCCAGCACCCGCACCTCGGCCTTCAGGATCTCCTCCACCGCCTGCGTCTCTGAGCGCCCCAGCTGGTGCGCGGCACGGGCCAGGCCCGGCGCATCCGCCGCGTCGAAGCTGACGGGCAGCGTCCAGCGCCGCGTGGCCGGGGCAGGGGGCAGCGCGAGCCAGTCGCGGCCGCGCAGCAGCGCCGCCACCTCGCCCTCGATCCGGGCGGCCGCGCCGCCCTCCAGCGCCTCGGGCGTCATCCGTACCAGGGTCGAGGCCAGCGCCGGCAGCACCTCCTCCACGCCGTCGATCCGCACCGCCTCGGCGCCAAAGGCCTGGGCCGCGCGATTCGCCGCTTCGCTGAAGGCCGAGGAGAAGCGCACCAGCCAGGCATCCAGCCCGAGGGGCAGGATCTGAGGGGCGTCTGTCGGCATGTCGGCCTCTGCCTGAGGATCGGTCATTTCGCGTGTCCCGGGTTTAGGAGCGGGGAGTTTCACTTGACAGGGTTGGCAAAACGCTGACAAATTGTCAACGTAATGTCATTGAATGACAAGAATACCCATAACGACAACGGGCCGGTCGGGCCCGGGTGAACAACATGGCCCGGTTTGCAGAGATTGCCCGGGCCGCCAACAGAAAAAGGCCCCCATGGCAGCCTGCCGGGGCCGGACAGACGTCCACAGGAGGATAGAATGCTGAAATCTGCCGCAATCATGGCCACCGGCCTGATGCTTGCCACCCCCGCCCTCGCCGAGACCTGGAACATGCCGGTGCCCTATGGCGATGCGACCTTCCATACCGTCAACATCCGCGAGTTCGCCGATGACGTCTCCGAGGCGACCGATGGCGACCTGGTGATCGAGGTGCATTCCGCCGGTTCGCTCTTCCCGCATGCCGAAATCAAGAACGCCGTGCGCTCGCGCCAGGTGCCGATCGGGGAATTCCTGCTCTCGCGCCTGTCGAACGAGGATGCCGCCTTCGGCATCGACAGCCAGCCCTTCCTGGCCACCTCCTACGAGGAGGCCGCCAAGCTCTGGGAGGCGCAGAAGCCGGTGGTGACCGAACTGCTGGCCGAGCAGGACCTGATGCCGCTCTTCTCGGTGCCATGGCCGGCGCAGGGCCTTTATACCAACGGTGCGATCGAGAGCGTCGATGACCTCGCCGGTCTGCGCTTCCGCGCCTACAACGCCGCGCTGGAGCAATTTGCCCAGGCCGCCAAGGCCGCACCGGTGCAGGTCGAGGCCCCCGATATCGCCCAGGCCTTCTCCACCGGTCAGGTGCAGGCGATGATGACTTCGCCCTCCACCGGCGCCAACTCCAAGGCCTGGGATTACGTCGACACCTACACCGCCGTCGATGCCTGGCTGCCGAAGAACATCGTGGTGGTGAACAAGCGCATGTTCGACCGTCTGCCCGAAGATCAGCAGGCCGCCGTGATGGAGGCCGCCGCCGCCGCCGAGAAACGCGGCTGGGAAATGTCCGCCGCCGAAGCCGATGCCAAGAAGGCCGAGATGGAAGAGAACGGCATGGCGATCAACGCGCCCTCCGACGCGCTGATGTCGGGCCTGAAGGACATCGGTGCCCAGATGATGGAGAAATGGCAGGCCAGCGCCGGCGAAGCGGGCAATACCATCCTGCAGAACTACCAGGCGGCCAACTGAGCCTGACCTGACCCCGGGCCGGCGTCCTCGTGCGCCGGCCCCTTTCGTTTCCGACATTCCACAGAAGGGAAAGCCATGATCCGGCGCTCTCTCGACATGCTCTATCGCGCCGGCGGCGTGCTGGCGGCCCTGTCGATCCTGCTGATCTGCCTGCTGGTCACCGCACAGGTCTGCCTGAACATCCTGGCGCGTCTCGGCGGGCCCGGCCATTCCTATACCATTCCCTCCTATGCCGATTTCGCCGGCTTCCTGCTGGCCGCGGCGAGCTTTCTCGCGCTGGCCTACACCCTGCGGGCGGGGGCCCATATCCGGGTGAACCTGCTGATCTCGCGCCTGCCGGAGCGCCAGGCCTGGCTGCTCGAGATGCTGACGCTGCTGCTGGGCGCGGCGATCACCGCCTACGCCGCCTGGTACGCCGTGGCGCTGACGCTGGAGAGTTATGACTACGGCGACATGTCGACCGGCATCATTGCCGTGCCGCTCTGGATCCCGCAGCTGGCCATGGACGCAGGCCTGATCCTGCTCACCGTCGCCTTCCTCGATACCCTGGTCGAGAGCCTGCGCGCCGGGCACCCTGTCATCGCCGATGCGGGAGAGGCCTGATGTCCGATCCCATCGTCTTCTCGATCCTGCTGGCGGTTCTGCTGGTGCTGCTGGCCGCGGGTGTCTGGGTGGCCGTGGCGCTGCTGACGCTGGCGCTGGTGGCGCTCGTCTTCTTCGCCAATGCGCCTCAGGGGCTGGTACTCGCCACCACGCTCTGGGGGCATTCCCACAGCTGGACGCTGGCCGCGCTGCCGCTCTTCATCCTGATGGGAGAGATCCTGCTGCGCTCGCGTCTGGCCAACGACATGTTCACCGGCCTCGCGCCCTGGCTGGGCCGGCTGCCTGGGCGGCTGCTGCATGTCAACGTGCTGGGCTGCGCGATCTTTGCCGCGGTCTCCGGCTCCTCGGCGGCCACCGCGGCCACCATCGGTCGGATGTCCGTGCCCGAGCTGAAGGAACGCGGCTATCCCGAGAGCCTGATCCTCGGCACCCTGGCGGGCTCGGCCACGCTCGGCCTGCTGATCCCGCCCTCGATCATCCTGATCGTCTACGGCGTGGCAACAGAGCAATCGATCGCCCGCCTCTTCATCGCCGGCATCCTGCCGGGCATCATGCTGGTGCTGCTCTTCGCGGGCTATGTCGGCCTGCGGGCCCTCATGGCGCCCGAGAGCATCCCCGACGAGGGCACGCAGTATTCCTTCCGCGAGAAGATCCTCGCCTCGCGTCGGCTGATCCCGGTGGTGCTGCTGATTGCTGGCGTGATCGGCTCGATCTACACCGGCGTCGCCTCGCCCACGGATGCGGCAGCGGTGGGCGTGGTGCTGGCCACGGTGCTGGCCTTCGCCTCGGGCGGCTTCACCTTTGCCGATTTCCGCGAGGCGCTGATGTCGGCCACCAAGACCTCCTGCATGATCGCCTTCATCCTGCTGGGCGCGGCCTTTCTCTCCATCGCCATGGGCTTCACCGGCATCCCGCGCAACCTGGCGGCCTGGATCGGCACCATGGGGCTCTCGCCCTGGCAGCTCCTTGCGGTGCTCACGGTCTTCTTCATCGTGCTGGGCTGTTTCCTCGACGGGATCTCGGTGGTGGTGCTGACCACCTCGATCATCCTGCCCATGGTCCAGGCGGTGGGCATCGATCCGCTCTGGTTCGGCATCTACCTGGTGCTGGTGGTGGAGATGAGCCAGATCACGCCGCCTGTGGGCTTCAACCTCTTCGTGATCCAGGGGCTGACCGGCATCGACATCCTGCGCGTCGCAAGGGCCGCGCTGCCCTTCTTCGGTCTGCTGCTGCTGGGCGTGCTGCTGATCATGCTCTTCCCTGGCATCGTCACGGTGCTGCCGAACGCCATGGGGTAGGGGTGGGGGCAGTTCCCCTCTCCCGGGAACAAGGTGGGAGAGGGGGGCTGCCCCTGCGGTGTCTGCCGGAAAGTGCGGGGCTCGGCCCCGGGCTATTCGAGTGGAAAGGGCTTCGCCCCCAAGTCATTTAATTTGAGAGGGGGCTTCGCCCCCCAGTCATTCAATTTAAGAGGGGGCTCCGCCCCCTCGGGCCCCTGGCCCTCACCCCCGCCGTATTTGCGGAAAGATGAAAGGGGGCGGTGCGCTCCTTCATCTTTCCCTAAATACTCCCGCCGGAGGCCTTGGCCGGAGGCTGGCGTTAGAGGCTGGCGGCGGCCCGGCTGGCCTGGTCGTACTGTCCCGACATCTGCCGCAGCGCCGTGGCGATCTCGCGCAGGGCCTCGCCGCGCAGGGCGGCAGGCTGGCCTTCCAGCAGGCATTGCTCGCGGATCCTGCGATAGGTCTGGCAGAGCGCGCGGCCGGTTTCCGAGGTGCGGTAGAAGACCTCCTTGCCGCGCTTCTCGCTCTCCAGCAGGTCCAGTTTCAGCAGCTTGCGCAGGGCATAGTTCACCGTGTGGCTGTCCTCGATGTTCAGCAGGAAGGTGATGTCCGACAGACGCTTGTCCCGGTCGCGGCTATTGGTGTTGTGCAGCACCAGGATCTCCAGAGGGCTCAGTTCCGGCATCCCGGCGGCGGTCATGCAGCGTTGCATCCAGCGGGTGAAGGCGTTGTAGGCGATGATCAGCCCGTACTCGAATTCCGAGGATTCCCAGCCCTCGCCCTCGGCCAGGTGGCGGGAGGAGACGATGCGGCGCGAATCCCTGGGGCTGTCCTGTGACATGGCGGGCCTTTCTGGCGTGTAATGACATTTCGTTGGCATTTTATCAGCGAAATGAGGGCCAGCATAGGCCTGTGCGCCGCAGGCTATCGTCGATTTGCGGGATTCCTGCAGGCGCGCAGATGGGTTAGGCTCTGGGCGAGGCAGGCCCCGGCGCCGCGACAGGCGCAATGGCGGGAACAGACAGATGGCAGGACGGGAGCAGCTATGGGCCGGATCCGGGCGGGCGTGGCAGCGGCGATGGCGACAGGCGTGGCGGCCTGTGCGCTTCTGTGGGCCGGGCTGGCCGGAGCGGCCGAGCTCCTGCCCGAGCGCAGCCGCGTCGATGATCGCTGGGGCGGGCTGCAAATCACGCTGCAGCTCAGTGCGCCGGTGCCCTACCGTATCCATGCGCTGGCCGATCCGATGCGCCTGGTCCTCGATTTCAACGATCTCGACATGTCCGCGGTCAGGCCCGACCAGCTCGACCGGGCGGGGCGCGTGACCGCCCTGGCCGCCGGCCAGGTGCGGCCCGGCTGGTCGCGCATGGTGCTCGCGCTGGAGCGCCCCCTGGTTCTCGAACAGGCGGAGATGACCACCGATGCCCGCACCGGCGAAGCCCGGCTGACGGCCCGTTTCGCCGACAGCGACAGCGCCGGGTTCGCCGCGGCTCTCGGCACGCCGCCACCCGCGAAATGGATGCAGGCCGGGCCGGTGCACCGGCTGCCGCCGCCGGCAGCCGACGGGCCGTTGCGGGTGCTGATCGACCCGGGCCATGGCGGCATCGACCCGGGCGCCGAACGCGAGGGCGTGGCCGAGAAGGACCTGATGCTGCGCTTCGGTCAGGACCTGCGCGCCGCGCTCGAGGCCCGGGGTGCCGAGGTCTTTCTCACCCGTGACGACGACAGTTTCGTCTCGCTGGAGGGGCGCGTCGCCCTGGCCCATCAGCTGAACGCCGATGTCTTCGTCTCGCTGCACGCCGATGCCCTGGCCCAGGGGCGGGCCAGCGGCACCACCGTGCATACGCTCTCCGAGAGCGCGACCGATGCCGCGACGGAGAAGCTGGCCGAGCGCCATGACCGTGACGACCTGCTGGCGGGCGTCGACCTGGGCCGCAGCGACGACGTGGTGGCCGGGGTGCTGATGGATCTCGCCCGCACCGAGACCCAGCCGCGCAGCCGGGCGCTGGCCGATGCCATCGTGGCCGGGCTCGGCCAGGCCGGCCTGCCGCTCAACACCCGGCCGCGCCGGGCCGCCGGCTACTCGGTGCTCAAGGCCGCCGATATTCCCAGCGTGCTGATCGAGACAGGCTTTCTCTCCAGCCCGCAGGATCTTGCGAACCTGACGGACCCGGAATTCCGCACCCGCATGGCGAATGCGGTGGCAGAGGCCATGCTCGACTGGGCCGCGCAGGACCGGGCCCGCCGGGCGCTGTTGCGGCAATAGCGGTTACTGATCCGGGGCAGCGGCTTCGGGCGTGTCTGCCGTCGCTGTCGTGGTCGGTGTCTCCGCGGGTGCGGCGTAGAGGATCGGCCCGAGGGTCTCGTTGCGCCCGAATTTCCTGTGCATTAGCGCGCCGTCGGAAATGTAGAGATCACGCAGCAGGTAGCTTTGCGCCTCGCTCTCGTCGCTCGCGGCGACCAGCAGCGCCAGCCCGTCGTCCGTCGCCTCGATCGAGAGCATGGGATCATGCGCCACCACGTTCTCCAGGATGGTGCGCACCTCGTAGGGATCGGTCACCTTGTCGACGCTGAAGTAGCAGGCGCCCTCGAAGGCCCCGATGCCGATCAGGGTCACCCCGCCCAGCAGGGCAGTGACCGGCGCGCTCAGCATGGCGCCCACGGTGCCGACCAGGCCCGCGGTGCCCGAAATCGCGACGGAGGCGGTGCTGGCAGCCGTCGCGGCAGAGCTGGCGCCGGCGACATCGTGCAGGTTCACGGCATTGTCATGACCCAGGGTGAAATAGCCCGCAGCGCGGCTGCCGGCCTCGCTGCCGGTGGCGATGGTGGTGCCGAGGGTGTCTGCCCCACGCCCCAGCAGCTTCGAGGGGGCGTAATCGCAGAGCTCCGCCGCGGCGGGGCCGGCCGGCCAGAGGGCGGCGCAGGCCAGCGGCGCCGCAAGAAGGGTAAATGCACGTCGTGCCAAGGAAAGTCTCCGGAATGAGGGCGCATCCGCCGGGCCTGCCTTCTGGCCGGTCGGGGCGGGCGGCCCGTGGCGGATCGCGCCGCCATTGGGGGATGCTGGCGCGCTCCGGGCGTGGGATCAAGCGGCCTTTGCGGCCTGTCCCGTGGCCCGGCGGGAAGGCGCCAGCGCCGCGTTCCGGGGCCCGCCGGCACCCGTGACGCCACGCGGGGAAAAGCCCATGAGCGGCATGTGACCGGGATGTGTTTTGACCGTATGGCACCTGCGGGCTATATGGGCCCTCAATCATAGCAAGGCGCGCGTTACGTGATCAGATTCGTCCTTTCCTTCTTCGGTGCCATCTTCACGCTGGTAACCCTGGCCATCGTCGTGGTCGCGCTGTCCATCGGCGCGGTCTTCTGGATCTATGGCCGCGACCTGCCCAGCCACGAGGCCCTGGCCCGGTACCAGCCCAAGACGATCAGCCGGATCTATTCCGGACAGGGCCGGATCATCGACGAGTTTGCCGAGGAACGCCGCCTCTACGCCCCCGCGGACGAGATCCCGGACCTGGTGAAACAGGCCTTCATCTCGGCCGAGGACAAGAACTTCTACATCCACCACGGCTATGACGCCCGCGGCATGATGTCGGCCGCCTTCGACGCGATCAAGTCGGGTGGCCACAACGTGCGTGGCGCCTCGACGATCACCCAGCAGGTGATGAAGAACTTCCTGCTGAACGGGGACCGCAAGATCGAGCGCAAGATCAAGGAGATCATCCTGGCCACCCGGCTCGAGGAAACCCTGTCGAAGGACCAGATCCTAGAGCTCTACCTCAACGAGATCTTCCTCGGCCAGAACTCCTATGGCGTCGCCGCCGCCGCCCAGACCTACTTCAACAAGCCGCTCGAGGATCTCGACGCCGCCGAGGCCGCCATGCTGGCCTCGATGCCCAAGGCGCCGTCGGATTTCCACCCTGTGCGCAACCACGACCGCCTGTTGGCCCGCCGCGACTACGTGCTCCGCGAGATGCACGAGAACGGCTATATCGACGACGCCACCTACCAGGCGAGCATCGACGAACCGATCCGCTCGGTGCAGGGCGGCGATTTCCCGTCCTTCCGCTCCACCCTGCCGCCGCGCGACTATTTCACCGATGAGATCCGCCGCCAGCTGTCCAAGGACTTCGGCGAGGACGAGTTCTTCACCGGCGGCTATACCGTGCGCGCCACCATCGACCCCGAGATGCAGGAGGCCGCCGCAGAGGCCCTGCGTGGCCGCCTGGAATGGGTCGACCGGCAGTCCGGCACCTGGCGCGGCACCGGCAAGACCATCCCCGCCGCGGCGCTCTCGGACGAGGCGTCCTGGCGCAAGGCGCTTGCCGATACCGACGTGCCCCGCGACATCTTCCTCGAGCACAAGTGGCTGCCCGCCGTGGTGCTCGGAGTGGGCGATCAGAACCTGACCCTCGGCATCGAGGGTGTAGACAGCGACGATCCCCGCGGAAACCAGGTGCCGCGCTCCGATATCCAGTGGCTCAAGGGTGACTTCCACGACAACTTCGATGTGGGCGACGTGATCCTCGTGCGCGAGGTCACCAGCGACAGCGACGGCAGCTTCTCGCACTGGTCGGTGCGCCAGGTGCCCGAGGTCGAGGGCGCCTTCGTTGCCATGGACGTCAACAACGGCCGCGTGCTGGCCATGCAGGGCGGCTTCTCCTACCAGAGCTCGGTCTTCAACCGCGCCACCCAGGCCCAGCGTCAGCCGGGCTCTTCCTTCAAGCCCTTCGTCTACGCCTCGGCACTCGACAGCGGCTATACCCCCGCGACGATCGTCATCGACGCCCCGATCGAGATCAACACCCCCGACGGTGTCTGGCGGCCGAAGAACTCCTCGAACAAGTTCTACGGGCCCACGCCGCTGCGGACCGGCATCGAGATGTCGCGGAACCTGATGACCATCCGCCTCGCGCAGGAGGTCGGCATGGACGTGGTGGCCGAATACGCCGAACGCTTCGGCGTCTACGACGACATGGGCACCTACCTGGCCAATGCACTCGGCTCCGAGGAGACCACGCTCTACAAGATGGTCTCGGCCTACGCGATGTTCGCCAACGGCGGCGAGCGGGTCGAACCGACGCTCGTCGACCGTGTGCAGGACCGCAACGGCAAGACGGTCTACTCGCACGAGGACCGGATCTGCACCGATTGCTACGATGCCAACATCCCGGAGGGCGAGGCGCCGATGGTGGTCTCCAACCGCCAGCGGGTGATGAATGCCATCACCGCCTATCAGCTCACATCGATGATGCAGGGCGTGGTCCAGCGCGGCACCGCGGCGCGGGTTGTCAACCTGCCGGTGCCCACCGCGGGCAAGACCGGTACCACCAACGGCGCGCGCGATGCCTGGTTCATCGGCTTCACCTCCAACGTGGTGGCGGGCTGCTACATCGGTTACGACAACCCCCGCCCGATGCTGGGCGGCCGCGGCTATGGCGGCACGCTCTGCGGTCCGGCCTTCCAGCAGTTCATGACCCAGGCGATCAAGAAATACGGCGGCGGCCAGTTCGAGATCCCGCCCGGCGGCCATTTCATCAAGATCGACCGTTACACCGGCGCCCGCCTGCCCGACGACGCCACCGGCGCCAACGTCCAGGCGGAATACTTCCGCGACGGCGAGGAACCGGTCTTCGGGGTCTACTACGACGGCGGCTTCGCCATGGGCTCGAACCTGCCGCTCTACGACGCGGCCAGCGAGGCCCAGCAGCGCGCGGGCCAGCAGATCACCACCTCGACCGGCCAAACCACGACCATCGCGCCCAAGGCCAACTTCGGCACGATCTCCTCGGGCGGCCTCTACTGATCCACCCTGATGCCTGCCCGGGGCCCATGGCAGCCCGGGCAGGAGCATTCGGGGAAAGATGAAGAGGGGAGGGGCACCGCGCTCCCCTTTTCGCCGCGCTCCTCATCTGGCCGGAAATATCCCGGGGGAGGCAGGCCCTGCCTGCCGGGGGCAGAGCCCCCACGCCCCACTTGCAGCCCTTGCCCGTCCGCGGGCCATGGTCTATCAGGCGGCACTCAATTCATCAGGAAAGGTGGCCCATGCGCGCCGAGACCCAGAACATCGTCGCCGAGATCGAGAAGTCGCTGGAGCTGCTGCGCCAGCGGATGGACTGGGACACCGCCCAGCACCGGCTGGAAGAGTTCAATGCCCGCGTCGAAGACCCCAACCTCTGGGACGATCCCGACAAGGCCCAGGCCCTGATGCGCGACCGCCAGGCGCTGGTCGACCAGATCGCCGTGCACGATTCCATCAAGCAGGAGCTCTCGGACAACGTCGAGCTGATCGAGCTGGGCGAGATGGAGGATGACCAGGAAGTCATCGCCGAGGCAGAGGCCTCGCTGAAGACCCTGCGCGACCGGGCCGCCGAGAAGGAACTCGAGGCGCTTCTGAACGGCGAGGCCGACAGCAACGACACCTTCCTCGAAATCAACGCCGGCGCCGGCGGCACCGAGGCCTGCGACTGGGCCGCGATGCTGCAGCGGATGTATGTCCGCTGGGCCGAGAAGCGCGGCTACAAGGTCGAGCTGCAGTCCGAGGAAGCCGGCGCCGAGGCGGGCATCAAGTCCTGCGCCTACAAGATTTCCGGCCATAACGCCTATGGCTGGCTCAAGAGCGAGAGCGGCGTCCACCGCCTGGTGCGGATCTCGCCCTTCGGCAAGGGCACCCGCGAGACCTCCTTTGCCTCCGTCTGGGTCTACCCGGTCGTCGACGACAATATCGAGATCGAGGTCAACCCCTCCGATATCCGTATCGACACCTATCGCTCCTCGGGCGCGGGCGGCCAGCACGTGAACACCACCGACTCCGCGGTGCGGATCACCCACCACCCCACGGGGATCGTGGTGACCTCCTCCGAGAAGTCCCAGCACCAGAACCGCGACATCGCCATGAAGGCCCTGAAGTCGCGCCTCTATCAGCTCGAGCTCGACAAGCGGAACGCGGCGATCAACGAGGCACACGAGAACAAGGGCTCGGCCGGATGGGGCAACCAGATCCGGTCCTACGTGCTGCAGCCCTACCAGATGGTGAAGGACCTGCGCACCAACCACGAGACCTCGGATACCTCCGGGGTGCTGGACGGGGATCTCGACGGCTTCATGGCCGCGACCCTGGCGATGAACGTGGCGGGCAAGAGCCGCGCCGACGCTGCGGCCGACTGACTTTTCACAAGTGACGGACTGTCCGGTGCAAGGCCGGACAGGACCGGGCAGGGGGCTCTGCCCCCTCGGGCCTGCGGCCCTCACCCCCGGGATATTTCTGGCCAGATGACAAGGGAGCCTCGGCGCTCTTTCATCTGGCCAGAAATATCCCCGCCGGAGGCTTCGGGGCGCGCTCGCGCGGCCCGAAATGGCACCGTCGCAATACCGACGCGATACCGACGTTGGAATCCGGTGATTTCAGGCACTTGGCATTTGGGGGATTCGGCGCGAACGGACGCCGTTTCCGGGCC
Source organism: Pseudooceanicola sp. DL12 (assembly GCF_056270665.1). Lineage (NCBI taxonomy): Bacteria > Pseudomonadati > Pseudomonadota > Alphaproteobacteria > Rhodobacterales > Paracoccaceae > Pseudooceanicola > Pseudooceanicola sp. DL12. Next base: position 3,238,089 of record NZ_CM149884.1, on the reverse strand, counting down.
CGGTGAGCCCTGACGCGATCAGGCCGCCCGCCGGCAGGAGAGCGGCCCGTTTTCTTGTGTCGAACAGGCTTACGCGGCTTCGAATGTCACGCTCTCGGGCGCCGCGTCACCGACGATATACCAGACGGTGGCGGCACTTGCGCCATTGTTGCGGAACCAGTGCTTGCGGCCGGCGGGCGTCTTGACGAGGTCGCGCGGGCCGAGTTCCACCTCGACGGTCTCGCCGTCTTCTTCCCAGCCGACCGTCAGCGAGCCTTCGAGCACCAGGAAGGCATCCTCGACGTCGCGCACGAAGGGTTTTACACCCACGCGGCTCGGTACGCCAAGCATTTCCTTGCGCGCGGTGTCGGTCTCCACGCCGCCCGGGCCGCAGTAGATTTTGCGCGTGAAACCAGCATCTTCCCAGATGGTTTCCAGCTCGGAGTGGCGCACGACGTATTTCGCCATCAGCTTCTGAAGGAAGTGTTCGCCTGCGGGATCGAAAGGCAGGGTCTTGACCGGCTCTGCACCGAAGGTGCGGGCCAGTTCCGGTGCGCAATCCTTGGGGTGATAGTGGTAGACCGGAGGCAGCGGCTTGCCCACGTCGACCGAGATCGACATCATCACCGGTTCCACGCCGTCGACACGGAAACCGTGGCCGATCTCGCGGGCGTTCAGGATCATGTCCTTGGGTCCGAGATTCACCTCGACGACTTCGCCGTCACGTTCCCAGCCAACGATCAGCGCGCCGTCGATGATCAGGAAGCTCTCCTCGATCTCGTGGCTGTGGCAGGCGGCGTATTTGCCCGGTTCCTTATAGATCAGCGACAGGGTGAAGTGATCGGGCTTCAGCGTCGAGGTATCACCCACCTTGGGCGAACCGCCGGCACCGATATAGCGCATCTGGGCGCGGGCGAGGTCCTCGTAGCCGTCGTTCGAGGGGAAGGCATGCCAGTCGAACTTCTTGTCGGTAAAGCGGCCGGTATGGGCCTTGAGGGCATCCTTGAGCGTCTTGAATTCGCTGTCCTGTACGGTCATCTGCGGGTCCTTTCCTTCGGGAGCTGTGTTTCGGTCTGATCACAGGCTAGCCTCAAGACGTTTTGCATGGCATACGCCGTTTTGCATATAAAACAGGAAATGAGCGAGCGAAGGCCTATGGGCGCGTCAGGCGATGATGACAGATACTTGGTCCCCGGTCTTTTGCGGGGGCTTTCGGCGCTGAAGCTCTTTACCCCGGAGCGGTCTGAAATGTCGCTGAGCGATATCGCGCGGGCCCTGGGAATCACCCGCTCGGCAGCGTTTCGCACCGTCTACACGCTGAACGAGGCGGGCTGCCTGCTGCATGACCAGCGCAGCCAGCTCTACTCTCTCGGTCCCGGCGTTTTGCGCCTGACCTATGGCTATGTCGCGACCCGGGAGGTGGTGGAGATAGCCCAGCCGGAGCTGGAGCATCTGCGCGACCGGATCGGTTGGTCGGCCCACCTGGGCGTGCTCGACGGGAGTGCGGTGCTCTACGTGCTGCGGGTGCCGGGGCCGGCACGCGACGCCTCGATCGTGCAGGTGGGCAGCCGTCTGCCGGCACGGGCAACCACCATGGGGCGGGTGTTGCTCTCGGATCAGAGCGAGGCCGAGCTGATCGCGCGGTTTCGGCCCGAGGGGGGGGCAGTGGGCAAGGGCAAGGGGCCGGCGTTGCCGAAGATCCTGAAACAGGCCCAGGCCGATGCGGGCGAGGATGTCATTGTTCATACGGGCGATTTCGAGGCCGGCATCATTTCCGCGGCGGCGAGGGTGCGCGACATGACGGGGCGTGTGGCGGCCGCGATAAATGTCACCGCGCCCCGCACCGACGAGGCGCAGGCGGAGTTGTCGGAGAGGGTGGGTGATGACCTCCTGGCGACGGCGCGGCGCATTTCGGTGCTGCTTGGCTGGGACGGAGCCTGAGGCCGCCAAGCTCAGCTCATCATGGCGGTCAGTCGCGCTGCTGCCTCTCGAACACCACTTGCGATCAGAGGGTGTCTGTCGGAGTCGGCCTCGAAGGCGGCCTGCTGACCGGAAACCGAAATCGCGGCAACCGCGCGGCCCGAGCCGTCCAGAACGGCCGCGGCGCAAGACCCGATGCCGGGCTCGAAATAGGCCACGGACCACGCCAGTCCTTCGGCACGATCAAGCGCGATGCGTTCCAGCAGGCTGTCCAGGGAGGTTGAGGTCTGATCGGTGATCGCGGGGAAATCGTGCCCGGCCAGCAGCGCGAGCACCTCTTCGCGCGGCAGGTGCCCAAGGATGATGCGGCCGACGACGGTGGCATGGGCCGGCAACCTGCTGCCAACGTGGATGTTGCTGACCAGCTGCACATCGGGGGTTTCACGGGCGAGGATCACCACCTCACGCCCCGCAAGTACGCCGAGGTGGGCAGAAAGGCCGGTGTCCCGGGCCAGCTGCTTGAGAAGCGGGCGGGCCATCTGGACGATGTCGCGGCTGGCCATCAGCGCCGAGGCCAGGTCGAGCACGCCATAGGAGAGCACGTAGCCGCCGCCCTCGATGTCTTCCTCGATCATCTGTTCGCGTGTCAACGTGTGCAGCAGTCGGATCAGCGTGGTGCGGTTGATCCCGAGGTCGGCCGCAGAGCGCGACATGTTGCGACAGCGGTTGCCTGCCGCGATGTAGCGCAACAGGGCAAAGGCCCGGGTGACCGGCGGCACATCATAGGAGGTCTTCTGGGGGCTTGCGTCTTGAATGGGTCCGGCTCCGATTGGCAGGGGATCGGTTCAGTCTGGGCTGTTCCGGTTGGGTTGAAAAGGGTGCGATGGCCTACCGTCGCCCGCACGGAAAAAGGGCCGCCCCAGCCGCGAAGGGAAGCGGCGGGGCGTCAGGAGGGGGGGGCGCTGGCGTCAGGCGGCCTCGGTGGTGTCGAGCGCCTGCCAGGCCTTGTAGCCATAGACCCAGTCGGCATTTTCCGGTTGCTTGAGCCATTCATTGGCCAGAGAGCCGTTTTGCACCTTTGCGGTCCTGTCCCGCCGCGCGTCTTCGTAGCGGGACAGGGCGGCAGGCACGTCGGCAGGGCCTGCGCCAGCCAGAGCGAGCGACAATACCACGCCGTCCTCGATGGCCATTGTCGCGCCCTGTGCCATGAAGGGCACCATCGGGTGTGCGGCATCGCCCAGGATCGTGACGTGGCCCTTGGACCATTGCGCCATGGGTTCCCGGACATGGAGCGCCGAGCAGGTTACCTCGGTGCAGCAATTCAGCAGGGCACGGACCTCGGGGTGAAAATCGGCATAAGCCGCGCGCAGGGCCTCGATGTCGCCGGGCAGGGTCCAGCCCTCCTCCGTCCAGTCGGCCTGCGGAGTTGTCGCAAAGACGAACACCTCCTCGCCACGCAGAAGCGGGAAGACGACGATCTGGCGGTCCGAACTTGGCCCCCACCATTTGGTGAAACTGTCGAGATTCGGAATGTCTCCGGCCTTTTCGCGTGGAAATACCGCGCGGTATGAGACCAGCCCGGTGAATTTCGGCGCGTCCTCGCCAAAGAGGGTGCGGCGTACCTCGCTGTGGATGCCATCGGCGCCGACCACGAGGTCGAAACTCTCGGTGCTGCCATCGGCCAGGGTCACCACGGCGCCGGTTTCGGTATTGGACACGCCGGCGATGCCGGCACCCAGGCGGAGCACGCCGTCGGGAAGGGCTGCGGCGAGGGCACCGATCAGGTCGGCACGGTGGATCGTCAACTGGGGCGCATCATAGCGGCCGCCCTGCACGTCCAGCCGCGAGGTCTCCTCGCCGCTGTCCCAGTTGCGGCTGATCCGGTATCGCGGGCGCGCCGCGGTCTTGCGGAGCTCTGTGCCGATGCCCAGCCCGTCAAGCGCATGGACCGCGTTGGGCGTCAGGTTGATGTCCGCGCCGATACGGCCGAATTGCTTGGTCCGCTCGAACACGGTCACTTCGTGGCCTTGCTTCAGTAAAGCCAGCGCAGTGACAAGCCCTCCGACGCCACCGCCACATATCCCGATCTTCAGCATTTCCGTCCTCCGGCTTGACCTGCAATCTGATCTAAATTGTTCAAAATAGAACATTATGTTCTTATTTGTAGCACTGACTTTTGAGGGCTGGCAAGAAAAGCCTGCGCCCCGCCGACCATTTCCGGCGGGCGGGGCACGATTCGCGTGCGTTTCGGGGGCCATGATCTGGCCGTGATCTGGTCGCGGTCAGGCCGTGTGACGTCGGCGGCGTCTCAGGGTTCGGACAGCAAAACGGCGCGTGGTGCGCAGCGCGCGCCCCAGGTCATGTTTGATCACCACGAGCGAGGGCACGATCAGCAGCACGATGAAGAAGCCCGCGCCCAGGCCATAGACCAGGGTCACCACCATGGGCTTCAGGAACTCTGCCTGGCTGCTGGTCTCGAAGAGCAGCGGCGCGAGGCCGAGAACCGTGGTCAAGGTCGTCAGCAGCACCGGTCGCAATCTTTCCGATGTGGCCTCGATCACGGCCGGAATTGTTGCGCGGCGGGGAAGCTTCTCGTCAAAAGCCGAGATCAGCACGATTGAATCGTTCACGATGATCCCACTCATTCCCAGCAGGCCGACAATCGAGAAGATCGACATCGGCAGGCCCCAGATATAGTGACCCCAGACCACGCCGATGATCCCGAAGGGCACCACGGACATGATCGTGAACGGCTGCAGCCAACTGCCCAGGACCAGTGCGAGCGTCATGTAGATCGCCAGGATGCAGATGCCTGTTCCGATCAGCGCCTCGCTCAGGAACTGCTGTTCCTGGGCCGCCAACCCGTCCATGTCGAAGCTTACACCATAGGTCTGGGCGATTGTGGGCAGGATCTCCTGCTTGAGCTGGGTCATGATGTCTTCGGCGCGTTGTGCATCATCGTCGGCTATGTCGCCGGTGACCCGAAGCAGGGTCTGCCCACCCTCGCGGCGCAGTCCGTTGACCGCGGGGGATGTCGATACGTCGACCAGTTCGCCCAGCCGGGCCCATTCACCGGTCGGTGCCTGCAGGCGGATCTCGTCGAGATAGGCCGATGTGATCGCTCCCTCGGGCAGTTCCACCTCGATCGTCGCGTCGCGATTGCCATCGACGTAGCTCACCGCCGTCAGGCCGGATACCTGCGCCGAGAGCTCGCTCGCCAGCGTGTCCGTGTCGAACCCGAGCGCCCGGCCATAGCCCGTCAGGGTCAGGATATAGTTCAGACCGGCAAAGCTCAGGTCATCTTCTATCCCTGTAATCTCGGGGATATCCGCAGTGGCATCCTGCAGCGCGAGGGAGGCCGCCTTCAGGGTTTCCAGGTCTGGGCCGTAGAAAATCACGGAGAGCGAATCGCCGCCCGGCCCGAACCGACCCGCACGGAAGGAAAAGGTCTCAAGCGTATCGGGCCGCTGCAGCTCCGCTTCGAGAGCCTCGATGAACTCCGACGTGTCATAGGGGCGCTTGTCCTGGTCGACCATCTCCATGGTCACGGCCGCGATCAGGTCCTCGTCCTTGTCGTCCTCGGTGGCGAGGCCGGGGCCTGAAGTGCCGCCGACCTCGGACAGGATGAAGGTGATCGGATCGGCGCCGTACTTGGCGGCGAACTCCTCGCGCACCACGCCGGCCGCACGGTTCACCTCGTTCAGCATCGCGACCGTATCGGCGCGGGTGGCGCCGTCACGCATGGCCAGGTTGGCAGAGAGTGTGGTGGTGGTAGGCGCCGAGAAGAAGCGCCATTGAACATCCCGGTCGACGATCATCAGGGCTGCCTGCAGCGCTGCCGCGATGGCCACCAGCAGAACCGCGTAGCGCAGGCGAATGACCCAGCTCAGGAAGGGCTGGAACAGCCGTCCGCGCATCCAATCGAATCCGCGGTTGACCAGCCGCGCCGGCAGGCCGACCCAGCTGGTGTCGAGACCCGCGAGGCCATGCGCCAGGTGATGCGGCAGGATCAGGAAGCACTCGATGAGTGACGCCACCAGGACAGCCGCCACCACGAAGGGAATGGAGGAGATGAAGACACCGAATTCGCCGGTGATAAATTCCAGTGACATGAAGGCGGCAACCGTTGTCGCCGTGGAGGCAAGAACCGGGCCCATCATCCGAACCGCCGCGCGCTCGGCGGCACGCGGACGGGGCTCGCCCAGGTTGCGGTTCCGATGTTCGGCGTGTTCGGCCACCACGATCGCGTCATCGACGATCACGCCAAGGCAGAGGATCAGGGCAAAGAGCGAGATCATGTTCAGGGACTGGCCGGTCATCCACATCAGCCCCATGCCTGCGGCCAGCGACACCGGGATCCCGGCAGCGACCCAGATTGCGGCGGAAGGCGACAGGAACAGGTAGAGCAGGCCAAGAACCAGCACGAGGCCGAAGACGCCGTTGTCGATCAGCAGCGACAGGCGGTCACCGATCTCGGCGGCCCGGTTGCGGATCAGGTCGATCTGCAGTCCGGGCGGGGCATCGGCCAGGAAACTGTCCGAGACATCCTCCACCGAATGCATGATCTTCAGCGCATCGCCGCCGGCTCCGCGCTCGACGGAGATCGAGACGGCAGGCCGGCCGCCCAGGTAATAGGCCCGCCCGCTGCCGGCCTCGTCCACCTCGACCGTGGCAAGTGTGCTGAGTGGCACCGCACCGTAATCGTCGGTCTCGACGAGAATGGCCCGGATCGTGTCGGCGCTGCGCCGCTCGGTGCCGGTGCGCAGCCTCGTACCGCTGCCCGTGATCGTGCCCGAAGCCGTCTCGTCGGCCTCTCCGGCCACGGCAGAGGAGAGATCAGATAGGCTCAGCCCGTATTGGACCAGGGCATCGGGGTCGGCGATGATCGTGATCCGCGGATCGGTCACGCCCCGCAGACTGGCGCGCGTCACGCCGGCACGTTGCAGGTCGTTTTGCAGCTGCTCGCCCAGCCGTTCCATCTGGGCCCGGTCGAGGTCGCCCGAGAGCACCACGTTCAGCACCGTGTCGCGCCAGGCCGAGCGGGTCACCACCGGCTCTTCCGCGCCATCGGGCAGTGAACTTGCCGACGGCAGAGCCGCCTCGACCTCGGTCAGCGCGCGGTCCAGGTTCCAGCCCGGCTCGAACTCGAGCTCGATGCGGGCACGGCCTTCGCGGGCCACGGCCGACAGGCTGGTGACGCCCTCGACCTCCATCAGCGACGGGGTGGCGACGGTGATGATGTTGCTGTCGATGTCCTCCGGGGCGGCGTCGTCCCACTGTATCGATACGGTGATCGATTCGGTCACCACGTCGGGCATGTACTGGGTGCGGATCTGCGTGACGGCAAAGATGCCGAAGGCCAGGATGCCGACCAGAAGCAGATTCGCCGCCGTTCCGTGGCGGGTGAAAAAGCGCAAAAGGCCCATGGGTTATTCCCGTGCCTCGATACGCTCGACCAACCGCACCGGCACCTCGTCGGCCTGCAGTTGCTGCAACAGTTGCGCACGCGCCGTGCCGGGCATGTCGTCGCGGGCCTGGATGGCCGCGATCAGGGCGGCGCGACGGTTCGGTTCCAATGCGACCGTCGGTCCTCGAAGGCCGGCTTCGCCGGCGGCCGGCGCCATGTCAGGGGTTCCGCGTGCCGGATCTTCGCGTGCGGGAGCCCCACCTGAAGGGGCCTCACCTTGGGGGGGCTGGGGCGGCGTCTCCGGCTCTTCTGCCTCGGGGTTGCTGGCGGCATCATCCTCGCGCACGGGCGAGATCGTCAGCCCTGCGCCAAGCTGCGCCGTGCGTTCCACCACATAGTCGAAGCTCTCTTGGGGGGCGGCGACCGCAACTGTATCGCCGATGCGGCGCAACAGGGTCATCTGCCGGTCCTCGAGGACGTTGTCCTCGCCGACTGCCAAGACCTTTGCGTCATAGCTGACCGCTGTGGCCGGCAGCACGACGACGTTGTCGAGTGCCGGTTCGCGGATCGTCGCGGCGACGAACTCGCCGGGCAGCGGGCAGGGGCAGGACGCGGGATCCAGTACGGCGATCACTTGCCGCGTCATGACGGTATCGTCGGATTCCGACAGGGCCACATGGCTGAGGGTAGCGGCATACTCGTGATCGGATCCGGGGGTGCGCAGGCTGACGGACAGCGGCAACACCTTGCCATCGGGCCCGGTAATACGGCCGATTTCCAGCTGCGACAGATCGAGCTGGGCCTGAAGGTCGGCGAGGTCGGTGATGATGGCGGGCTCGTCACCGCTGGAAAAACTCTCGCCGACAACGGGCAGTTCGCCACTGTAGGTCCCGCTGATGCCGGCGGTCACGGTCAGGTCGGCCAGCGTGCGCTCGGCGGTGGTCACCACGCGCTGCGCGTCCTCGATATCAAGTTGCAGGCTGTCTTCATCCGCGCGCAGATCGGCTAGGTCCGCCTCGCTCGAGGCAATTGTCTGCTTGGCCGAGATCAGCGACAGCTGGGCACTGTCATAGTCCGACTGCAGCCCGCTGCCGCGTTCCAGCAGGGTTGCGACGCGCTCCAGCTCCTGCTCGTAGATGTCCCGCGTCTGTCGCTGAAGGATCAGGTCGGCGTCAAGGACATCGGCCTGGCGTCGGGTGTCGCGCAGGCTCAGTTCCGCGCGCTTCAGGTCTGCCCGGGCGATCTCCAGGTCTGCCCTGGCACTGGTGTCGTCGAGCTGGAACAGGAAATCTCCCGCGGTGACCGGGGCGCCGTCGGCCAAGCTGTCGGAGACACGCGCAACAATGCCGGCCTCGGGAACGCGGACAGTCAGCTGGCTGCGGCTGGCGATCCGGCCATAGGCGTCGATGACAGGAGAGACGCTGGTCACCCGGCTCGTGGCGACCTCGGCCTCCGGTGCGCGATAGCTGCTGTTCGTCCCGGTGTCGGAGGGGCCGCCGCCCATATCGCCGGGAGGGCCTCCAGGCCCGCCGGGGCCCCCGCCCGGAGGGCCCCCGCGGGGCATCCCGCCCCGCGCGACGGGGCTGCCGGTGGGGCCACCGTCGGCCGCCATCGTGTGGTACAGGCGGACTCCCTCTGTCAGGGCCAGCCATCCGGCAAAAAGGGTCAGGGCAAGCACGATGGCCAGCCTAAGAAGTACGCGCATCCAGCATCCTCCGGGGCTTTGTCCCGAGTGTTACGAACCGGGCGAAGGTTTCCGTCGCCGGCAGCATTCTGCGTGCATTCGCCGCGCTCGGGCAGGGGGGCAATGCGAAAGTCTGCCCAACAGGCCTCATTTTACTGTGAACACAGAGCAATTCGTGCAGTGTGACAAGACAGGGGCTGCGTCTCGGCCTTGCGCGGCGGCGCGAGGGGCGCCCGAAAGCGAGCGCCTGCCTGGGACCGCGCGGATGCGCTGGCCAGTTTGAGCGCTTGTGTTGTTTGCGCACAATTGCAGATCCGGCTGCTGTTTATCTCATATTGACATTATTGTCATTCTGATTGAATCGATTGTGAAATGAAGGTGCGCCCCTGCCCGGCGCGCCCCGGAGACCCTGATGATGAGAGTTTTGAGCCTGGCAATGGGCCTGCTGCCACTCGGAGCCGGAGCCGTCCTGGCGCAGGACGTGCTGCCCGTGGATGTGGTGGCGGTGCAGACCGTACCGCGACAACGTGACTATCGCCTGACGGGCACGATCGAGCCCGCAGAGAGCTACGCGGCCGGCTTCCGCGATGGTGGCCGGGTGATTTCCGTCAGTGTCGACGTGGGAGACGTGCTGAAGGCCGGCGACGAGATCGCGCGTGTGGATCCGACCCAGACAGATGCCTCGCTGAACGCAGCCCAGGCATCGCTCGATGCGGCGCAGGCCGCGTTGGTCCAGGCCGAACAGGCCAAGGACCGGGCTCAGCAGCTCTTGGAACGTGGTTCCGGCACCCAGGCTGATCTCGATTCCGCGACCCAGGCCTATTTGACCTCGCTGGCCTCGCGCGATCAGGCCAGCGCGCAGCTTGCCACCGCAAAGCGCGCCGCCGAGGATACCGTGCTGCGCGCGGTCGAGGACGCGGTCGTGACCGAACGAACGGCGGAGCCGGGGCAGGTCGTTGGTGCCGGGACGGGCGTCGTGACGCTTGCGCGCCGAAGTGATCGCGATGCGGTCTTCCTGATGCCCGATATCAACATGCTGGACGAGATCCTCGGCCGGGACGTGACCCTGACGCCGGTTGACGGCGGTGACAGCATCACCGTTCCGGTCAGCGAGATTTCTCCGGTCGTCGCCAGCAATGGCACCGTCACCGCAAAGGCCCGGGTCGAGGGCGATGCCTCGCAGGCACTGACCTTCGGCGAGCCGATCGTGGGCGAGATCCGCTTCGAAGGCGATCCGGTGATCAGCATCCCGTGGTCTGCCATGTCGTCGAGCGCAGAGGGGCCGGCGGTCTGGGTGCTCGACGCCGATACCAGCACCGTTTCCCTGCAACAGATCGACGTGGATGCCTATACAACCGCCACGGTCGAGGTCACCTCCGGCCTGGAAGACGGCGATGTCGTCGTCACCACCGGCTCTCATGCCCTGTTCCCCGGGCGCCATGTCTCGGTCAGGGAGGCCGGCCAATGATCCGCATCCTGATGACTGCCGCCTGTGCCCTGGTACTTCCGCTTGCCGCGGGTGCCAACGAGGCGGAAGGCGAATATTCCGCCATGGGTGGCGATGCCATCCGCCCGGTGATCAGCGAGATCGTGTCGACCGATCCGAACCGCGAACGTGCCTTTCCCGGGCAGATCGAGGCCGCTCATGAAACCGAGCTCGCCTTCCAGACCATCGGGCGACTGGCGACGCTGAATGTTTCGCCGGGCGATATCGTCGAGGCCGGCGATGTGCTTGCCGCGCTTGACCGTGTCTCGCTCCAAGAAGACGTCCGCTCGGCAGAGGCCGCGCTTTCCTCGGCCCAGGCCCAGGCGGAATATGCCCAGCAGAGTTATGACCGGGTCAAGGTTTTGGCCGAGCGCGACATTGCCACCCGTGCCGATGTCGAGGAGGCCGAGGCCAACCGCAATTCGACTGCGGCCCAGGCCCTGGCCGCCCGCGCCGACCTGGCCAGCGCGCAGGAGGCCCTGAGCTTCGGCACGCTGACCGCGCCCAATGCGGGTATCGTCCTTGAAACCCCGATCGAGCAGGGCACTGTCGTGGCCTCCGGGACCACGGTGGTGACGCTTGCGGATCTCGAAGGGCGCGAAGCCGTCATCGACGTGCCGCGCGATTTCATGGCGCTCCTGCCGGATCACGCGGTCTTTTCGCTGTCCCGCCACGAGGGCGAAGCGCCCGAGACGACGGCAACGCTGCGGCTGATCGAGCCGGTGGCCGATGACACCCTGCGCGGCCGGAGGCTGCGTCTGGCCATCGACGACGAGGGTGCCTTTCGCATCGGCAGCATCGTCAGTGCCACCTATTCGGACGAGAGCGGGCAGATCCTCACACTTCCGCTGACCGCGATCACGGGCTCCGAGGATGCCCCGGCGGTCTGGCGGGTGACCCCCGACAGCCGGACTGTCACCCGGGTTCCCGTCGTGCTGGGGCCGGTCATCAACAAGCGGATCGAGGTGACCGACGGTATTGCCGTGGGCGACGAGATCATCGTGAAAGGCGCCAACTCTCTCGAGGACGGCCAGGAAGTCGGGGAGCGACTGCAATGAAAAAGAGCTTCAACCTTTCCGACTGGGCGTTGCACCACCGTTCCTTTGTCTGGTTCCTGATGATCGTCTCGCTGATTGCGGGGACGATTTCCTACATGAACATGGGGCGCGAGGAAGATCCCAGCTTTGCCATCAAGACGATGGTGGTCACAGGTGTGCTGCCCGGTGCCACGGCCGAGGAGACCGTGACCCAGGTGACCAACCGGATCGAGAAGAAGCTGCAGGAGCTCGACAACCTCGATTACACCCACTCGGTCACCTATCCCGGTCAGGCGGTCGTCTACGTCGAGCTGGTACCCGAAGCCAAGGGCCCGGAAGTGGACGCAACCTGGCTGAAGGTCCGCAACATGATGTCCGACATCGAGGGCAATTTCCCCGATGAATTCCAGGGCTTCTACTTCAACGACGATTTCGGCGACGTCTACGGCAGCATCTACGGCTTTGTCGGCGATGGCTATTCTCCCCGTGACCTCGAGAAGACGGTCGAGGGTGTTCGCGACGAGGTGACCAAGCTCGATCTCGCGGGCAAGGTCGAGCTCGTGGGGGTCCGCGAACCCGTGGTGCATATCGAATTCTCGAACAGCCGGCTTGCCGCGCTCGGGCTCGACAAGCAGACGGTGCTCGACACGCTGGCGGCCCAGAATGCCATCGTGCCCTCCGGCATCATCCACACCGCCGAGGAGCAGGTCCTCGTGCGGGTCACCGGGCAGTTCGCCACCGCAGAGGACATGGCCTATGCGCCGCTCCGCAGCGGCGACACCTTCTTTACCCTGGCCGATGTGGCCGACGTCACCGACGGCTACGAGGATCCGCCGTCCGAGCTCTTCCGCTTCGACGGCAAGGAGGGCATCGCACTCTCCATCGGGATGCGCGAAGGGGGCAACATCCTCGACTTCGGCGAGGAACTCGACACACTGATGGACCGCGTCGCCAAGGAACTGCCCACGGGGATCGAGGTCTACAAGGTCGCGGATCAGCCCGAGGTGGTGAAGGAATCCGTCGATCATTTCGTCCGCTCGCTGGTCGAGGCTGTGGTCATCGTGCTGATCGTCAGCTTCATCTCGCTCGGCCTGCGGGCCGGCATGGTGGTATCCCTGTCGATCCCCCTGGTGCTGGCCATTTCCTTCGTGATCCTCGATGCCATGGATGTCACGCTTCAGCGGGTGTCGCTCGGGGCGCTGATCATCGCGCTTGGCCTGCTGGTCGATGACGCGATGATCGCGATCGAGACGATGATCTCCCGCCTCGAGCTGGGCGAGACCATCGACAAGGCGGCTTCCTATGCCTGGACGTCCATCGCCTTCCCGATGCTCACCGGCACGCTGGTGACGGTGGCGGGCTTCATCCCGATCGGGCTGAACAGCAGCCAGGCCGGCGAATACACCCGCTCGCTCTTCTACGTCATCGCGGTGTCCCTGGTTGTCAGCTGGGTCGTGGCCGTGCTCTTCGCACCGGTTCTTGGGGCCACCTTCCTGCCCAAGCGGATGAAGCACGAAGAACACCGGGCCGGTCGCGTCCGTCGCATCTTCCACCGGGCGCTGCGCTGGGCCATGCGGTTCAAGTGGGTCACCATCCTGCTCACCGCCCTTGCCTTTGCGGTTTCTGTCGTGGGGCTCGGTCATATCGAGCAGCAGTTCTTCCCCACTTCGGATCGTCCGGAAATCCTGGTCGACGTTACCTTGCGCCAGAATGCCGATTTCGCGGCAACCGATGCGGCCATCGCCGATTTCGAGAGCTGGCTCGCGGAGCAGCCCGAGGCGGAATACTGGTCGAGCTACATCGGCCGCGCCGCGCCGCGCTTCATCCTGACGCTCGATGCGCCCACGGCGACGCCCAACATGGGCCAGGTCGTGATCATGACCCCGGACCTCGACATGCGCGACGCCCTGGTCACGAAGATTCGTGACCACGACGCCGCCACCTCAGGTGTCGAATTCTTCCCGAAACTGCTCGCTCTCGGGCCGCCGGTCGGCAAGCCGGTGCAATACCGCCTGTCGGGCGATGATCCTGAGGTGCTGCGCGACATCGCCCGCGATCTCGCGGCCCGCGTTTCGGAGGATGATCGCCTGATCAACATCAGCCTCGACTGGAACGAACCGGCTCGCGTCGTGCGCGTGGTGCTGGACCAGGCGCGCCTGCGGCAACTGGGCCTGACCCAGCAGGACGTGGCGCAGTCGCTCTACGGCATGTTCGAGGGCAGCAGCGTCACCGACCTGAAGGACGGCGACAAGCTGGTCGAGGTGCTGGCGCGGGGTGTCGATGCCGACCGCAGTGCGGTCGATACGCTCGAGAACCTGCAGTTCGGCAACTCGGATGGCGAGCCGGTGCCGCTATCTTCCTTCGCGCGGCTGGAATACACAACCGAGCAGCCGGTCATCTATCAGCGCGACCGCGTGCCGACGATCACGGTCGAAGGCGCCATCAGCACCAAGGACCAGCCGGCCACGATAGTTCAGGATCAGGCCGCGATGATCGAGGAATTCCGTAACAGCCTGCCGCTCGGCTACACGCTCGAGGTGGGTGGTGCGGTGGAAAACTCTGCCGATAGCCAGGCCCCGATCGTCGCGGTGGTGCCGATCATGCTGCTGATCATGCTGACGCTGGTGATGGTCCAGATGCAGAGCTTCCGCCTGATGTTCGTGGTGCTCATGGTGGCGCCTCTGGGGCTGATCGGCGTGGTGGCGGCCCTGTTGCCCTCCGGCGCGCCGCTGGGCTTTGTGGCGATCCTCGGTGTGCTGGCGCTGATCGGGATCCTGATCCGGAACTCGGTGATCCTGTTCCAGGAGGTCAAGGACCTGCTGGCCAAGGGGCGCAACCGCTGGGATGCGGTCTTCGAGGCCTCCGACAGCCGGGCGCGGCCGATCCTGTTGACCGCCGCAGCGGCAAGTCTTGCGCTGATCCCGATCTCGCGGCAGGTGTTCTGGGGGCCGATGGCCTATGCGATGATGGGGGGGATCATTGCCGGAACAATCATCACCCTGCTTTTCGCCCCGGCGCTCTATTGTGCCGTATTCGGCGTGAAGCCCCCCAAACCGGAAGAAACCTGATGGACGCATTCGAGGCTTGATGAAGGAAGATCACCGCAAGATCGTCGCGGCCCAGCGGCGGGAAAAGATGCAGCAGCGTTTGGTCGAGGCGGCGATCCTGGTGATCGCCGACAAAGGCCCCTTTGCGGTGATCGACGATGTGATCGTCGAGGCGGGCGTCTCGCGCGGGACCTTCTACAAGTACTTCCAGACCATGGACGAGCTGCTTCTCGCGGCAAAGGCCATGATCGGGCGGGAACTGGTGGGGGCCGCCACGGCAGACGGCCGCCTTTCCGACGATCCGGCCGAGGAAGTGGCGCGCGTCATGCTGCGCTTCTTTGCGACCTTCCGGAAATACAGCGTGATCAGCCAGTTCGCGGCACAGCTCGGCATGGCGGGCATCGGGCGGGGCAATATCGTCCACGATGTCGTGCCCGAGTACCTCGAATGGGGCATGTCCACCGGGCGGTTCCTGACAATGCCGATCGACCTGACCATCGACCTCGTGCAGGTCGGCGTGATCCCGGTGCTGCCCCGCCTGAGGGAAGAGCCCGACGATGCCTCTGCGCTGGTGGCCGTGGCCGCGATGCTGCGCATGTTGGGGGTGCCGGCAGAGGATGCGGACCGCCTCTCGCGTCAGGAGTGCGCCCCCCTCGAAATGCCCGAGGACAGCCTTGTCGCGCGGGGCGAGGCGATCCGCTCCGAGGCTCGAAGCCCGTCGCGGCGCTGCCTCTTCCGGCGCTGAGCCCGCGGCCTCGGACGGGCGTGGTCCGCGGATCGCCTCCAGCGGCGCGCTGAAGCTGTGTTGCGTCAGGCCGATCTGCGGTCTCATGATTTGGAGCGGGCGCAGGTACCGTGGCCACGGTCCCGCGATGCGCTGCGTACGAACCAGGGCCTCGCGCCCGATCGGCAGCACACGAACCCGTCAAAAGGCAAAAGCGTCGCCAGCGCCTGCCTGCCACGAGGCGAGAAGGGATCGATGGCGAAGGGAAGCCCCCGGACCGGAAGCAGAAGGCACGAAGATCCGGCTTCTCGGTCTGCGTTTTCGCCATGGCTAATGCAAAGTCGGGCTTTGCCACCGCAATTTCGCGCAGCTGCTCCTTGAGCCGCGCGGCCGTGTTGATCAGCTCCGGCTTGCAGGCCTCCGACGCGCTTCGATGCCGCCGGAGGAGGCCGGGTCGCGTCAGGACAGGCGCGTTATCCCATGGGATAGATCAGAACAGTCCTTCTTCCTTGGCGATCATGGCCGCCTGGGTGCGGTTCGCCGCGCCGATCTTGCGATAGAGTGTCTTCACGTGCAGTTTGACCGTCGGTTCGCGGATGTCGAGATCGCGGGCGATCTCCTTGTTCGACTTGCCCTGGGTCAGCCCTTCGAGCACCTCGAATTCCCGCTGCGAGAGCTTCTCTGCCAGCGGATGGGTCTGGGCCACCTCGCCTCCGCCGCGCAGGAAATCCAACGGCGCATATTGCTCGCCCATCGCCATGAAGCGCACCGCGTTGACCAGCGACTTTGCCGAGAGCGTCTTGGGCAGGAAACCTGCCGCCCCCGAGGCCAGGACCTCTTCGGCAACCTCGCGGCTCGCGGTACCAGAGATTATGGCAACATGCTCGGCGCCAGGTTCCTCTGACATGCGGTGCAGGCCGGTCATGCCATTCATGCCCGGCATCATGAAGTCGAGCAGCACCAGGTCATAGCCCGGCGTCTCCTGCACCTTCGTCAGGGCGGCGTCGAAATCGGCGGCTGTCTCCGTCTCGAACCCGCCTTCGTTCTGCAGGTACAGAACCAGAGTGTCCCGAAGAAGTTCGTGATCATCAGCGATCAGAATGCGCATGCCACCTCCCCGCTATTGCAAAGCCTGGCGCCGGCCCTGTGCGGACCGAAAAGAAAAACCTGCGGCACTGATACACAACTGAACTGGCCCAATGCTAGGCGATCCGCAGGCGGAATGCGAATGAATAAACCATTGAGTTCGGTAATTCTTCCATCCTTTGGGAGGGCACGGGCGGGCCGTGCGGAGCGCCGCCCGCTCCCCCTGTCAAAGGCCCCCGTCCAGCCTGTCGGAGCAGGTACGGGCCCATCCCGCGCGGGCGCAGGCCGCCTTGCCGTCAAGCTCGGCCAGACGGGCCTGCGGCAGGTCTGCGGTCGGGCCGGCGAAGGCTCGATGCAGCTCGACCTCATGGTCCAGACCCGGACTGTCCGTGCCCGCCGAACCTATCCGATCGGATAGGTCGCCTGTTCCGATGCCCAGATGTGAAATGCATGCATTTAGGGCATTTTTAACTCTGGTATTCGGGAGTTGCCGCAATGTTGCGTCTTCGAAAAACTGTGCATCCTGTCCTTGCCGGTGCCCTCAGCGGTGCGCTGCTGGCCTGTGCCCTGTCACCGGCGGTCTACGCCCGGGCAGAGACGGTGACGGGCATGAACCAGGTCCTGACGCGCCCTGTCGAGGAGGTGCTCCTGACGGTGACGGGCAAGATCCGTCATGCCAATGACGGCGACCGGGCGATCTTCGACCTGCCGATGCTGGCCGCGATGGAGACCGAGCGCTTCACCACCACCACCATCTGGACCGATGGCGAACATACCTTTGCCGGCGTCCCACTGGTGCGTCTGATGGCGATCGTGGGGGCCGAGGGCACTTCGCTCCGTGCCACCGCCGCCAATGACTATGCCGTCGACATTCCCGCCGAGGACTGGGTCGAGGGAGGTCCGATTCTTGCCTTCCTGATGGACGGCAAGACAATGAGCCTGCGCGACAAGGGGCCGCTCTGGGTGATATATCCCTATGATACCAACCCGAAATATCAGACCGAGGTGGCTTATTCGCGCAGTATCTGGCAGTTGAAGTCCATGGAAGTCGAATAGGATCGGGCCGCGATGACACGCCGTGGCGGGCCCGGAAAGGGCGGGACCGACAACATCATGGCGCCTTCGGATGAACAACTGTCGCAGGGGCGGCTCTGGACCAGGACGGGCGCGACCGTGGCCGCGCTGGTGTTCTGCGTCGGCCTGGTGGGCGGCATGGCCCTTGTGGTGCTGCGCGAGATCGACGCCCTCAGCGCCTCGAATTCCGACAACCTGCAATGGAGCCTGGCCCAGGCCGACGTGGAATACATGCAGTTCCTGCTGGCGCTGGAGCATGCCGAGGAAGACCCCGCCAAGGTCGACGAGGTGCGCGAGCGCTTCGACATCTTCTACAGCCGCATGTCGATCCTCGAGACGGGCCGCGTCTATCAGGCGCTGCGCGAGAGCCCCGATTTCGACGGCCCCCGCAACCACGTGCGCGGTTTCCTAGAATATTCCGTCCCGATCATCGACAGCCCGGATGACGTGCTTGTCGATGCCTTGCCGACCTTCGAGCTAGAGGCGGAAGCGCTTGCCCCGGACGTGCGCAGCCTGACGCTCTCGGGGCTTGCGGCCTTTGCCGATCAGGCGGATGACAACCGTGATGCGGTGACCGCCACGCTGATCCGCCTGGCGACGGTCCTGGTGGTGGTTCTGGCCGGCCTGATCCTTCTGGCGCTCACGCTCTGGCGGCTCAACCGCCTGGCCACTGCGCGCGCGGCCGAGGTGCGGCGCACCGGCGACCGCATGAAGACCATCGTCGAGACCTCTCTCGATGCCATCGTCCTCTCCGATGCCGATGGCCGCATCCGCGAGTTCAACACCGCCGCCCAGAGCATCTTCGGCTATACCCGCGAAGAGGCCCGCCAGGCCGAGATGCTGGAGCTGCTCTTCTCTCGCGAGAGCCGCGAGCTCCTGGTGGAACATGCCCAGCGGCAGTTCGACGAGGCCCTCGACCCCTCCGAGCGCGACAAGCAGATCATCCAGGTCACGGCCATCGCCCGCGGCGGCCGCAGCTTCCCGGCCGAGATCGCCTTTGATCGCGCCGAGGGCGAGGAAGGTCATGTCTACGTCGCCTTCATCCGCGATATCTCCCGCCGCAAGTCCGCCGAGGACGGGCTGATGGAGGCGCGCGACCGCGCCCTGGCCGGGGAGCGGGCCAAGGCCCAGTTCCTCGCGGTGATGAGCCACGAGATGCGCACACCGCTCAACGGGCTTCTGGGCTCGATGCAGCTGATGCGCGACGAGCCGCTCTCCTGGCAGCAGAGCCAGCTCCTCGACCGCATGCAATCCTCCGGCCGGCTGCTCCTCGGCATCATCAACGACGTGCTCGACCTGGCGAAGTTCGAGGCCGGCAAGCTGACCGCCGAGAAAAAGCCGATGTCCGTCGCGCGTCTGCTCGACGGCGTGGTCGGCACCATGGCGCCGCTGGCCGCCGACAACGACAGCACCATCAGCTGGACATGGGTGGGCCGGCCCCAGTGCTGGATCAACAGCGATGCGCGCCGCCTGCGCCAGGTGCTGCTGAACCTCTCCGGCAACGCGGTGAAATTCACCCGCCAGGGGGCGGTCGAGATCGAGGTCGAGGTGCTGGGTCACGCCGGCCAGGCGCCTCAGATCGAGTTCCGCGTCATCGACACCGGCATTGGCATCTCCGAGGACGACCTGGCACGGATCTTCAACGATTTCGAGACGCTGGACAGTTCCTATGCCCGCCAGGTCGGCGGTACCGGGCTGGGCCTCGGCATCGCGCGCCGCCTGACCACCCTTATGGAGGGCGAGATCGGTGCCGAAAGCGAGCCGGACGAGGGCTCGCTGTTCTGGATCCGCGTGCCGATGATCCCGGTCGAGGCGCCCGCCTCGGAGGACCAGCCCCTTGCGGCGCCGCCGGCGCCCGCCTCGGGGGATGTGACGCCGCTCTCGATCCTCCTGGTAGAAGATAACGAGATCAACCGCTTCGTGGCCCGCCAGATGCTCGAGGCCGCGGGCCACCGGGTGACCGAGGCCGTCGACGGCCAGGCCGGTGTCGATCGGGCCGCGGGCGAGCGGTTCGACGTCATCCTGATGGACATCTCGATGCCCGTGCTCGACGGGCGCGAGGCCACGCGCATGATCCGCGCGGGGCAGGGGGCCAGCGCCAGCACCCCGATCATTGCCGTGACTGCCCATGCGCTGCCCGAAGAGATCGAGCGCTTCCGCAAGGCTGGCATGGATCATTGCGTGTCCAAGCCCCTGGACCGGGCCGAGCTATATGCGGTGCTGGCCGAGGTATCCGGCCATGATCATGTAGAGCCGGAGCCCGGCAACGAAAGCATGGGCCACGATCTTCTCGATACAGGTCAGCTCGACCGGCTCTGGGGGGATCTGCCGCCCCTGGCCCGCGACAACCTGATGAAGCGTTTTCTCTCCGAGACCGACGAGGGCATCGCCTGGATCGCGGCCGCCGCACCGGACCACCCGGAGCTTCAGGCCAACGCCCATCGCCTCGCCGGTGGCTGCGCCGCCTTCGGTGCTCGGGCCCTCCGGGTCGAGCTGGGCGAGGTCGAGACGGTGATAAAGAAGGGCGATCAGCCCGGGCAGGACCAGCTAGAGGCCTTGGCGGATACCTGGCGCCTCAGCCGCGCGGCCCTGCTGACCTGGGCCGAGGCCGCCACGCTGCAGGACGCCCGCGGCTGAGGTTCACCTGGGGTCCGGTGCCAGCAGGCCCGGCACGCCCGCGATCCGTCCGACCTGGGCGATATTGGTGACTATGCCATCACAGCAGGCGATGGGACCGCCCTCCAGCGGGGAGGTATCGAAATCGTCGCGGTTGGTCCGGGCGTCTCCCATGCAGGTGGCGTCGATCTCCGTCCGGCTTGTCATGGCCATGTCTCTCGTCGCGAGGGCTTCGGGACAGGCCGCGCCGCGAGGCATGCAGCGGGCCAGGAGCACTGCCTTGGAAAAGCCTGGTGCAGATACGTTGCGCCCGATTGCACCTGCTGTCGTCCGGGCTCCTCTGCAGTGCAAAACCA
This sequence comes from Pseudooceanicola sp. DL12, assembly GCF_056270665.1. NCBI lineage: Bacteria > Pseudomonadati > Pseudomonadota > Alphaproteobacteria > Rhodobacterales > Paracoccaceae > Pseudooceanicola > Pseudooceanicola sp. DL12. The sequence continues at coordinate 3,217,673 of NZ_CM149884.1, read as the reverse complement.
TCCGAACGGATAGGTGCCTCTCCACATGGGTGCATCGCCTGTCCCGGCGGGTCCGCGACGCATGCTGTTCAAGCCGGTAAAACGGTACAACGCCAGATTGCCTGGCCTCACCCCGCACCCGGATCAACACAGATGTCCCCGAGCCAACGCATCGGCCGCCTTGTTCGCCACGTTATGGCCTTTTGCCGCCTGGATGTGGCCGCAACAGCCTCGTGCCTGCTGGTGGTCCTGGTCATGGCCCGCAGCATCGACGCCGGCACCATCGGCATCGTGGCGGCGGCCCTTGCGGGGACCTGCATCGCCGCAGGTCAGGTCGTCGACGCCGCCGTCGTACCTGCCCCGGCCTTCGCCCCCCGACCGCAGAAGGCGCTCTGACATGAACCGCCAGACCGTCACCTTCATGCCCCGCTTCAGCATCGTCATCCCCTGCAGGAACGCCCAGGCCACCCTGCGCGAAACCATCGTCAGCCTGCAGGCACAGCGCTTCGACGACTGGGAGGCACTTCTGATCGACGACGGCAGCACCGATGGCACCCTTGCCCTGATCGAGGCCACGGTCGCCGCCGATCCCCGCTTCCGTGCCGTGCGCAACGGTGCCAAGGGGCCCGGTGCGGCGCGCAACATGGCGCTGTCGCTGGCCCGGGGAGAGATCCTGGCCTTCTGCGATGCCGATGATCTCTTCGAGCCCTCCAAGCTGCCGTTGATGGACCGCATCTTCGAGGATCGCTCCATTGCCGCCGCCTTCGGTCGCGTCGTCTTTTTCGACGGCACCCACAGCCGCAGCCATTCCGGCGTGCCGCGCCGCGATCTCGACCTGGGGATGCTGCTGGGCGAGAATCCGGTCTGCACCACGTCCAATGTCTGCGTCCGCGCCGAGGTTTTCCGCGCCACCGGCGGTTTCGACACGGCGATCATGCACAACGAGGACCTGGAATGGCTGATCCGCGTGGTGGGCGAGGGCTATCGCGTGGTTCCGATCGACGCGCTGATGGTCGCCTACCGCATCAGCCCCACCGGGCTCTCCGCGGATCTCGCCGCGATGCGGGCCGGCTGGGCGGCCGCCATGGCCACCGCCGGCCGTTACGGGGTCACCCCGACCCGCGCCGCCGAGGCGGTGCAGCTGCGCTACCTGGCGCGCCGGGCCCTGCGGGTCGATGCGCCCCGCACCGAGGCCCTGCGCCTGACCTTTGCCGGAATCGGCCGCAGCCCCTCCGGCTTCTTCTCCGACCCGCGCCGCGGTGGTCTCACGGCCCTGTCGGCGCTGGCCGCCCCCGTCATGCCTCGGCGTCTGCGCCGGGCCCTTTTCATCAACTGATCCGAGCGCCAGAAAGGCCCCCGACATGATCCGCACCGTCGCGCCGCGCGCCTCGATCGTCGTTCCTGCCCACAATGTCGCTGCCACCCTGGGCGACACGCTGCGTTCGCTTCTGGCGCAGACATACCGCGATTTCGAGATCATCGTGGTAGATGACGGATCCTCCGACGATACGCTCGGGGTGGCCTGCGGCTTCCGCGATCCGCGCCTGCGCATCGTCTATCAACCCAGCCGCGGCCTGGCGGGCGCCCGCAACACCGGCATCGCCGAGGCCCGCGGCACCCATGTCGGCTTCTGCGATGCCGGCGATCTCTGGCATCCGGGCAAGCTCGCGGCCCATGTCGCCCATCTCGATGCCAACCCGCGGGTCGGGCTTTCCTACTCGGGTGCGCGGTTGATCGATCAGGCCGGCCGGCCGATGCCTGGCGTGCTGCGTCCGCGCCTGCGGGGCGTCACCGCCGCCCATGTGTTTCGCCGCAACCCGGTGGGCAATGGCTCGGCACCTGTCATGCGCCGCCTCGCCCTCGACAGCATCGCCTTCCGATCGGCCCAGGACGCCGGGCGAAGCTGGTACTTCGACGAGCGCCTGCGCCAGTTCGGCGAGATCGAATGCTGGCTCCGGCTGATGCTGATTTCCGACTGGCAGGTCGAGGGAATTCCCGGCCTGCTCACGCTCCACCGCGTCGCGCCCGGCGTCCCCACCGCCGGCATCGACGCGCAATTTGCCCAGTGGAAGCGCATGGTGAACAAGCTGTCGCCACTGAACCCGCCGTTCTTTGCCCGGCATACCCCGGCCGCCCGTGCCGGTCAGTTGCGCGACCTCGCCGGTCGCGCCGCCCGCGCAGGCGATGGCGCGGCCGCCATGCGCCTGATGCGCGAGAGCCTCGCCGCCTCCCGCCAACCGCTCCTGCACGAGCCCGTCAGGACCGCCCGCACCCTCGGCGCCGCCGCCCTCTGCCGAAGCGTCGGCCCCGGCGCGGTCGATGCCATCCGAAACCGGCTCTCGGGCCGGCGCACGCAATCCTGATCGCTCACCCACCTGCCAGAGGACACCGACATGCTCCGCATCGCCCATCTCGTCGACGGCAACGTCCCCGGTGGTGTAACCGGCTACCTCGACTGGATCCGCCGCGACCCCACGTTGCGCGCCCATGCCGATCACCAGGTGCTCGCCGTTTCGCGGACCAACCCCGCCGCAATCCCCTTCGAGGCCGATATCATCGTCTCGCATCTCGCGGTCACCTGGCGCGGCCTGCCGGGGCTGATGCGGCTCCGCTCGCGTTACGCCGGCACCCCGATGATCCATGTCGAGCACAGCTATTCCGAGGGGTTTACCGCCTGCAATGTCTCCGCCCGCCGGCGGTTCTTCACCCTGCTGCGCTGCGCCTATGCGCTCTTCGACCGCGTCGTGGCTGTTTCGGAGGCCCAGGGCGACTGGCTGCTCGGTCGTGGCCTCGTCTCTCCCGCCGCGCTTCAGGTGATCCACCCCTGCGTCGATCTTTCCGCCTTTCGTGCGCTCCCCGATGTCACCGGCACGCCCCGCAGCTTCGGCCTGATCGGGCGGTTCGACCGGCAAAGGGGCTTCGACGTGGCGATTGTCGCCTTCCGCACCCTGGATCAGCCTGACGCCCGCCTGCACATCTTCGGCGAGGGAGAGGACCGCGCGGCGTCGCTACTGGCCGCGGCCGGTGACGATGCCCGCATCCGCTTCCATCCCTTCGTCAAAGATCAGGCCTGCGCCATGGCGCAATGCGACGTGATCCTGATGCCGTCGCGCTGGGAACCCTTCGGCATCGTCGCACAGCAGGCCCGCGCCGCCGGGCGCCTCCTGGCCGTCGCCCCGGTCGATGGCCTTCGCGATCACGTGCGGGACGGGGCGCTGGCCTGCACGGGCCGCGATGTCGCCGACTGGGCCGCCCTGTTGCAGCGGCTCTGCGCGGGCGAAGGCTCCCCCGTCGTCCTGCGTATCCCCGACCTGCGCACCCCCGAGCGCTGCACCCGCATTGCCTGGCTGCGTCTGATCGAAGAGGTGGCCCGCATCGAGGTCGACAGCTTCGAGGGCCTTGTCGCCTGAGACCCTTCCGTCCGGCTGCGCCCGGCCGGCTCCCGCGATCCCGTCGGCAGGGGCCTGCTCCACCCCCCACCAGGAGCAGGGCCCGACCCGTCGGAGGAGGCGTCCGGAGCAACTTGATCCCGTTGCCTCCGGACGCCGTCATTTTCGGCTTTCCCGTCCGACTACCACGGACGGGTCCGGAAGACTTGCCCCGGTGTTCCCCGACACCGGGGCCTTTTGCTTTCCCGCCCCCCGGTTTTGCGGCGTTTGTTCAGTTTGTATTGAACGTTGCATACGAAGTCGTCTATATACACGTAATGAGCGAGAATCCCCTTGAGCAATTCATCGAGACGATGGGCCTGATCGCCCAGACGGATGGCGGCCCGCGCATCAGCGGCCAGATCCTCGGCTATCTGCTGATCGAGGGAGAACCCCGCAGCTTGCAACAGATGGTCGACGCCCTGCGCATCTCCAAGGCCTCCGCCTCCACCAATGCCCGCTCGCTCGAGGCCAAGGGCCTGTTGCGGCGGGTGTCGCGCATGGGCTCGCGGCAGGACCAGTGGGAGGTGATCCGGGATCTGAACAGCTCGATCCTCGCCACCTACGCCGCCCGTCTGCGGCATCATGAACAGGTGATCCGCGAGGTTTCCGAAACCTTCCCCGAGGACCGTCGCGATGCCCGTGAACGGGTCGAGGGCTTTGCCGACTTCTACCGCCAGTCGGCCGATTTCATGGAAGAATGGATGGCCCGCGTAAGGGGCGATGCCGCGGGCCGTATTGCAGATGCGGGAACCGTGACAAAATCAAAGGACTGACAGCTATGGCACAGGACACGCCCGAAGGGCCGGCAAAGCCCGACTGGGCCCTGACATCTGGCGAACGCAAGGCCAGGAAGCGCGCCGAGAACGGGCAGGCGCTGGCGAAACGCCGTCGCTGGCCGCTGCTCGTGGTGCTGGTCCTGTTGCTGGCCGGTGGTACGCTCTGGTGGCGGTCCGCGGGCACCGATCGCCGCACCGATACGGTCGCGGAACAGAAGGCAGGCGCGGCCGAAACCCGTCTGGTCATGCAGCTCACGCCCAGCGAGTTCATGACGGTCGAACCCTCCACCCTGCGCGAGACGGTCAAGGTCACGGGCTCGCTCTCGCCCGACCGTCAGGTGAACATCTCGGCCGAAGTCTCGGGCCGCATCGAGGAGGTCCACGTGCAGCCTGGTGACCAGGTCGAGCAGGGCGAGCTCCTCATCCAGATCGACACGACCACCCTGCGCAACCAGCTCGAACAGCAACGCGCCAACGCCGAATCCACCGAGGCCCAGCTGCGCCTCGCGCGCAATCAGCTCGAGCGCACCCAGAACCTCGTGGACCGCGGCCTCTCCCCGTCCTCCGAGCTCGAATCCGACCAGGCCCAGGTGGATCAGCTCGTCGCCAGCCTCGCCGCCCTTCAGAAGCAGGTCGAAAACGCCGAGGATTCGCTCGAGCATTCCCGCATCGTCGCGCCCTTCGACGGCATGGTCTCCTCGCGCTCGGTCGATCCCGGCGCCTATGTCTCCGTAGGTACCTCGCTGCTCTCCCTCGTCGATCTCTCCGAGATGGAGGTCGAGGCCGCCGTTCCGGTGCGCTATGCGCCGATGCTCCGGCCCGGCCTGACGGTGGAACTGGTCGTCGAGGGGACCAATGGCGCCCAGGTCACCGGCACCGTGGACCGGATCAATCCCGTCGCGGTCGAGGGCACCCGCATGCTGCCGGTCTACGTCACCATCGGCAATCCCGACGGCACGCTTCGCGGCGGCATGTTCGCCTCTGGCATGGTGGTGCTGGGCGAAAAGGGCGATGCCATCGGCATTCCCTATGACGCCGTGCGCCGGGACGACAATGGCACCTATGTCCTCAAGATCGAGGACGGCGTCACCGTGCGTCAGCCCGTCGAGATTGGCCAGTACTGGTCCGGCGGTCGGGTAACCGAGATCACCGCGGGCCTGGAACCCGGCGACGTGATCGTCTCCCAGGCCCTCAGTCAGTTGCGCCCCGGCACCACGATCGATTTCGTCGGCCAGCAGGCCTCGCTGCCGGCGGGCGTCGGGACGGGGCAGGGGGGCGAGACTCCCGGCACGCCCTCGGCCGTGCCCTCCGGCCAGCCTGCCGGACAGGAAACCGACCTGGCCGCGGGAGAGTGACGCCATGTTCCTGACCCGCATCGCCGTCGCCCAGCCGGTCTTTGCCACCATGATGATGGTGGCGATCTCGGTCATCGGCCTCTTCGCCTATCAGCGCCTGCCGGTCGAACAGCTGCCCAACGTCGACTTCCCCGTCGTCGCGGTGGTGGTCTCCTATCCCGGTGCCACCCCCGAGGCGGTCGAGAACGACATCATCGAGCCCATCGAGGAGGCGGTTTCCACCCTCAGCGGGCTCGACACCATCGAGAGCACCGCCCAGACCGGCGCCGCCCTCGTGCTGATGACCTTCGATCTGGAAATCGACAGCGCCGATGCCTCGCAGGAGGTGCGCGACAAGGTTGCCCAGATCAGCGGCGATTTTCCCGATGCCGCCGAGGAACCGCAGATCCTGCGCTTCGACCCGAACGAGATCCCGGTGATGTCCATCGGCATCTCCTCCGACGTGCTCGGCCCGGGCGAGCTGACCCAGCTCACCGAAGACGTGATTTCCACCCGCCTCGCCAATATCAACGGTGTCGGCCGGGCTTCCGTGGTGGGCGGCCTGCCGCGCGAGGTGCAGGTGCGCATCGATCCGGATCGCCAGGCCGCGCTCGGTCTCGGCGTGGTCGAGGTCACCTCCGCACTCTCCGCCGACAACCTCAACCTGCCCGCCGGCAGCGTCACCGACGGCGCCTCGAGCCAGTCGGTGCAGGTCGAGGGCCGCATCGGAGACCTGCGCGATTTCGATGACGTGATCATCGCCACCCGCAACGGCCAGCCCGTGCGCCTGGGCGATGTCGCCACCATCGGCACCGACCTGGCCGAGGCCGAAAGCCTCGCCATGATCGACGGCAGGCGCGCGCTGGCGGTCGACGTGGTCAAGACCCAGGGCTCCAACACCGTCGCCGTGGCCGAGAGCGTGCGCGAGGAAATCGCCAAGATGCTCGAGGAGCCGCAGTTCGAAGGCGTCGACATCGTGGTGCTGCGCGACAATGCCGAACCGGTCGAGGAGAGCTTCGAATCCGTCCGCTCGATGCTGGTCGAGGGTGCGCTGCTGGCCACCATCATCGTCTTCCTCTTCCTCAACTCCTGGCGTTCCACGGTGATCACCGGGCTGACGCTGCCGATCGCCATCCTCGGCACCATGGCGGTGATCTATTTCCTCGGCTTCACCCTCAACATGATGACGATGATGGCGCTTTCGCTCTCCGTCGGCCTGCTGATCGACGATGCTATCGTGGTGCGCGAGAACATCATGCGCCACCTGCACATGGGCAAGTCTCACCACGACGCGGCGCTCGACGGCACCAACGAGATCGGCCTGGCCGTGCTCGCCACCACGCTCTCCATCGTCGCGGTCTTCCTGCCCGTGGCCTTCATGGACGGCATCATCGGCCGTTTCTTCCTGCAGTTCGGCGTCACGGTCTCGGTCGCGGTGCTGATCTCGCTCTTCGTCTCCTTCACCCTCGACCCGATGATGTCCTCGGTCTGGTACGACCCCTCGGCCGCACCCGATGCGAAGCGCGGGCCCATCGGCCGCGCCGTGGCGCAGTTCGACCGGCTCTTCGAATGGATCGGCGCCAGGTACGTTTCCCTGCTCCGGACCTGCCTGCGCTATCGCAAGTCGACGCTGCTCGCCGCGCTCGGGGCCTTCGTCGGTGGCCTCCTGCTGATCCCGGTGATCGGCGCGGAATTCGTGCCGCCGGCCGACAACTCGGAAATCCAGATCGAGCTGACCACTCCCGTGGGATCCACCCTCGACCGCACCGCGGAAAAGATCACCCAGGTCGATGCCGTGCTGCGGCAGTTCCCACAGATCCGCTCCACCTATGCCACCGTCAACTCCGGCTCCTCCTCGAGCACCGACAACGTGGCCACCATCTATGCCGAGATGCTGCCCCCGCTGGAGCGCGACATCACCCCCACCGAGATCACCGGCGAGGTGCGCGAGGCGCTCAAGGCGGTGCCGGGGGCCAAGTACATCGTTTCGGCCGATCCCGGCCTCGGCGGCATCTCCGCCCCGGTCCAGGTCAAGATCTACGGCGACAACCTCGACACGCTCGAGCGCCTCGCCAATGAACTGGCCGCCTCGATGCAGGACATCGACGGGCTGGTCGACATCCAGACCTCGCTCGATGACCCGCAGCCGACCCTTGGCATCCGCATCGACCGCGACGCCGCTTCCGACCTGGGCGTCACCCTCAGCCAGGTCGGCAATGCGCTCTCGCCGATGCTGGGCGGCACCACGGTTTCCGACTGGTCCGATCCGCAGGGCAAGAGCCTCGACGTGGTCGTGCGCCTGCCCGAGCAGTACCGCGACGATCCCGGCACGCTGGGATCGCTGCCCATCGTGGCCAATGCCGACGGCACCGGCGTGGTCCGCCTCGATCAGGTGGCCGAGGTCGTCCAGACCGAGGGCCCGGGCGAGATCACCCGCGAGGATCGACAGCGTTCGGTTCAGGTCACCGCCAACCTGCAGGGCAAGACCGCCGGCGAGGTCACCCGCGATGTCCAGGCCCGCATCGACGCGATGGATTTCCCCGTCGGCTACAGCGCCGGCATGGGCGGTGACGCCGAGGATATCGCCGAGACCGGCGCCACGGCAGGCACCGCGCTGCTGCTGGCGGTGGTCTTCATCTACCTCGTTCTGGCCTCGCAGTTCGGCAGCTTCATGCAGCCCTTCGCGATCATGTCCTCACTGCCGCTGGCGCTGATCGGGGTGATCCTCGGGCTGCTGATCGGCGGCTCGACCCTGAACATGTTCTCGGCCATCGGGTTCATCATGCTCATGGGGCTCGTGGTCAAGAACGCCATCCTGCTGGTCGACAACGCGAACCAGCGCGTGGAGGAGGGCCATCATCTCTTTGATGCGCTGGTCATCGCCGGCTCCACCCGCTTCCGGCCCATCGTGATGACCACGCTCGCGATGATCTTCGGCATGGTGCCGCTGGCGCTCAACCTGCATGGCGGCTCGGGTCAGAATGCGCCCATGGCGCATGCGGTGATCGGCGGGCTGATCTCCTCCTCGCTGCTCACGCTCGTGGTGGTGCCGGTGATCCTCACCTATGTCGATACCTTCGGCAAACGGGTGGCGCGGCTCTTCCCGAAGGGGCCCGATGAACAGGCGCGGCACGGTCACTGAGCGCCGCAATGTCCCGAACCCGCTGCAGGGCCCCCCACCGGGGGCCCTTTTGCGCTTGGCCGCGATGGCGCCCATTCCCTCCTTGCGGAGCGTGCTGCGCTGCCGCATGCCCAGGGGGGCGGCAAAGCGCCTTTCCTACAAGGGGTTGCGCACCATTCCTTCGCGAATGCAGCGTGATTTCCCGTCGTGGAGCTCCCGTAACGTTGCGTTTTGAAACGATTTTCGTCGAGAGGCTTTTGTTGATAAGTCGTATAAAAATTGGGCGAGGGTTCTGCTCAAGACTTTACCAGTCGTTAATAAACAGAGGCCTAATCTCGCGGATGCTCAGGAGGGTAGATTTATGTTCCACCATGATTTCGAGGGGCAGCCCCACGGACGGTCCTACCCGGCCGAGGCGCTCTTGATGACCCGTGACCGCGGCAACGCCGGCAAGGGGTTCGCGGTGGCGCTCGGTGGCTGTTTTGCGGGCGTCGCCTTTGCAATCGCCGCCTTCGCCGTCGGGGCCGGTCTCTGGCTCTCGCTCCTGGTCTACTTCCTCGCGGCGCCTGCCATGACCCTCCTGATCGGTCTGGCGATGCATGCGCGCGTCACCTCTGCAAGGCAGCCGGTTCTCGCACCCGTGCCATCGGCCGCCAGGCGCCCGGATCCCCGGGGCAATCAGCCTCGCTGAGGGCCGGGTTGCACGCGATCGGCCGATCCGTATCCGCGTGCTGCCTTCCACGCCTGGCATTCCCCGACCGGAAGGGCCTGTCCGATTCCTCCTGGTCGGGCAGCTTTCACACCCGCTGCCGCTTCGCAATCAGGCGGCCGGGCAACACCCGCGCGGCCCGCATCGTGCCGGGCGGCTTCCCCATGGCGTGCGGCCTGCGCCCCTGCTAGGCAGGGGCATGCCCCCTCGCAGCACCCCGGCCATGGCCGATACCCTTTCCTCCGACCCCACCGATCGTTTCAGTCAGAAACGGGATGAAATCGTCGCGGCCGCCGCCCGGCAGGTGGCCGAACGCGGCCTCAAGGGGCTGACGCTGGTGGGCGTGGCGCGCATGGTGGGGCTCAACACCACCTCCATCACCTACTACTTCCGCCGCAAGGACCTGCTTGCCGTCGCAGCGATGGAGGACGCCCTCGAGCGTTTCGCCGAGATGCTGGCGCCCGCCGATGGGGCCGCCGATCCGCGCGAATACCTCTACACCGTGCTGCAGCGCAACTTCGAGCTTGCCGCCGCGATCCGTCAGGGCAGGGCGGCGCCGCTCACCATCCTGTCGGACATGCGCGCGCTGGAAGAGCCCGACCGTTCGCGCCTGATCACCGCCTATTTCCGCCTTGTCGCCCAGGTCGCCACCCGGTTCGGCCCGCGCCCCGATGCCCGTGCCAAGGGGCGCGCCGTGGCCCGGGCCCAGCTCTTCTGCGACCTGCTGCACTGGGCCCGCACCTGGCTCACCCTCTATTCCGAGGACGATTTCCCCCGGGTCCAGGCCCGGCTCTACGACCTGCTCGTCAACGGACTGGCTCAGCCCGGCGCGGCCTGGGACCCGCAGATCCTGCCCGTCGATCCCGCCGCCGCCCCCAGCCGCGCCATCACCGCCGAGAGCTACCTTCAGGTCGCCACGCCGCTGATCAACGAGCGCGGCTATCGCGGCGCCTCGGTCGAGCGGATCGCCGCCCAGCTCGAGGTTTCCAAGGGCAGTTTCTACCATCATATCAACGGCAAGGACGATCTCGTCCTGGCCTGTTTCGACCGCTCCTATTCCCGTGTCAGTCGCGTGCAGCATGCCGCCATCGCCCTGCCGGGCGGCGACTGGCAGCGGCTCACCTCGGCGCTGGCCACTCTTGTGGATCTTCAGTTCCGCGACGAGCTGCCACTGCTGCGCGATACCGCCATGCTCGCCCTGCCAGAGGAGATGCGCCCACATGTGGTCACCCGCTCCGACCGGCTCGCGCGGCGTTTTGCGGGCATGATCAGCGACGGCATCGCCGGCGGCACCATCCGCCCGGTCGATCCCGCCATTGCCTCGCAGGTTCTGATGGGGGCGATCAACTCCGCCGTCGACATGGCACCGCGGGTGCCGCGCTGGCCCTCCCGGGCCGAGGCGGTCCGGGATTACACCGGACCGCTGGCCTACGGCTTCTTCAGCTGATCATTTCTTCTTCATGGCATCGAGCAGCGCCGCGCCGAACGCGCCGGGCTGGTCGTCGCGTTTCGGCGCGCTGCCAAAGCTGCCGCCCTTGCCGCCGCCGCCCTTCGGCCCCCGGTTCGGCTTGCCGCCCTGGGGTCCGCGCAGGCCGGCATCGCGGGCGCGCTTGTCCTCGCGGGCCGAGGTGCCACCGTCCTTGCGCATGGTCAGGCCGATGCGCTTGCGCGGCACGTCCACCTCGGTCACCGTCACTTTCACCACGTCACCGGCCTTCACCACCTCGTGCGGATCCTTCACGAAGCGATCGGCCAGCTGGCTGACATGCACAAGGCCATCCTGATGCACCCCGATATCGACGAAGGCGCCGAATGCCGCCACGTTGGTCACCGTGCCCTCCAGCACCATGCCGGGCTTCAGGTCGGTGATCTCGTCCACGCCCTCGGCAAAGCTCGCGGTCTTGAAGCTCGGGCGCGGGTCGCGGCCCGGCTTCTCCAGCTCGCTCAGGATGTCGCGCACCGTGGGCAGGCCGAATGTCTCGTCCACGAACTGCTCCGCCCGCAGCCCCTTCAACGCCGCGTCATTGCCCATGATCGCGCGCAGGTCGCGGCCACAGGCCTTCACGATCTTGCGCGCCACGCCATAGGCCTCGGGGTGCACGGCGCTGGCGTCCAGCGGCTCGTCGCCATCGGTGATCCGCAAAAAGCCCGCGCATTGCTCAAAGGCCCGCGGGCCCAGCCGCGCCACGTCCTTCAGCTGCTTGCGGCTGCGAAAGGCGCCATTGGCCTCGCGGTGCATCACGATGCTCTCGGCCAGCCCGGCGCCAAGGCCCGACACATGGGTCAGCAGCGCCGCCGAGGCGGTGTTCAGGTCCACGCCCACGGCGTTCACCGCGTCTTCCACCACCGCTTCCAGCGACTTGCCCAGGCGGTGCTGGTCCACGTCGTGCTGGTACTGGCCCACGCCGATGCTCTTCGGCTCGATCTTCACCAGCTCGGCCAGCGGATCCTGCAGCCGTCGCGCGATCGAGACCGCGCCGCGCAGGCTCACGTCCAGGTCCGGGAATTCCTTCGCCGCCAGTTCCGAGGCCGAGTAGACCGAGGCACCGGCCTCGCTCACCACCACCCTGGTGGGCTTCTTCACGTGGTCGGGCAGCATCTTCAGCGTTTCGCCCACCAGCTTCTCGGTCTCGCGGCTGGCCGTGCCGTTGCCGATGGCAATCAGCTCCACGCCATGTTTCGCGATCAGCGTCAGGATCGTGTGCTGCGCCCCGCGCACGTCGTTCTTGGGCTGGAAGGGATAGAGCGTATCGGTGGCCAGCACCTTGCCCGTGGCGTCGATCACCGCCGCCTTCACCCCCGTCCGGATGCCCGGATCAAGGCCCAGCGTCGCCTTGGCGCCCGCCGGCGCGGCCAGAAGCAGGTCCTTGAGATTGCGCGCGAAAACGGCAATCGCCTCTTCGTGGGCGCGGCTCCGCAGCTCGCTCATCAGGTCCAGCGTCATCGACAGGCTCAGCTTCACCCGCCAGGTCCAGCCCGCCACCTTGCGCAGCCAGGCATCGCCCGGGCCGCTGCCGCCGGCGTGCAGTTTTGCCGCGATCATGTCCACCGGGCGCTCGGCCTCTTCCTCGGGGGCCGCGATCTCGGTGGTCACGATGCCCTCGTTGGCCGCCCGCAGCATCGCCAGCGCGCGGTGGCTCGGCACCTTGGCCCAGGTCTCCACGTGGTCGAAGTAATCCGAGAACTTGGCGCCCTCCTGCTCCTTGCCGGGCACCACGCGCGCGCGCATCACCGCCGCCCGCTGCATGTAGCTCCGCAGGCTGCCCACCAGCTCGGCGTCCTCGGCCAGCCGCTCGGTCAGGATGTCGCGCGCGCCGTTCAGCGCCGCCTTCACGTCTTCCACCGCCTCGGTCACATAGCCCGCCGCCAGCGCCTCGGGATCGGCGCCGTGATCGGCCAGGATCGCATCGGCCAGCGGCTCCAGGCCGTTTTCCCTGGCGATCATCGCCTTGGTGCGCCGCTTCGGCTTGTAGGGCAGGTAGATGTCTTCCAGCTGTGCCTTGGTCTCGGCCTTCGCGATCGCCACGGCCAGGTCATCGGTCATCCTGTCCTGGGATTCGATGCTCTTCACGATGGCGCCGCGGCGGTCTTCCAGTTCGCGCAGATAGGACAGCCGATCCGACAGCGTGCGCAGCTGCGTGTCGTCCAGGCCCCCGGTGGCCTCCTTCCGGTAACGCGCCACGAAGGGCACCGTCGCGCCTTCGTCCAGCAGCTTCACCGCGCTGCCGACCTGCTCGGGCCGGGCATTGATCTCGGTGGCGATGATCCGCGCGATACGATTGGAAATCTCGGGGGTAGGGGTGGTGACCAAGGCTCATTCTCCAAATCTCGGAGTGCCTTTCTAGTGCCCCGCCGGCCCCCCGCCAAGCGATTACATCGACCACCCCGGCAATCGGCAACCTGCGGCGGCAGGGACACGCCCACCATGTGCCCGTGGCGCAGGCAATCGCCTTTCGCTTGACTCGTTAACCCTCTCTGGGCTCGACAATCATTTGTAAGGTGCCTGTATCCGTGGAAGTCTGACCCGGCATTCAGGACGAAACAGACGGGCGGAGCAAATGTCGATCAAAGCGGCCATTCATCACCTAACCCATTACAAATACGACCGTCCTGTCACGTTGGGGCCACAGGTGATCCGCCTGCGGCCGGCGCCGCATTCGCGCACCCGGGTAATCTCGCATTCGCTCAAGGTCTCGCCCGAGACGCATTTCGTGAACTACCAGCAGGACGCCTACGGCAACTGGCTGGCGCGCTATGTCTTCCCCGAGCCGGTGCGCGAGTTCAAGATCGAGGTCGACCTCGTCGCCGACATGACGGTCTACAACCCCTTCGATTTCTTCGTCGAGGAAGAGGCCGAGGAATATCCCTTCGCCTACCCCGAGGAGATCCGCGACGATCTCTCGATCTACATGAAGCCCGAGCCCGCCGGCCCGCACCTGAAGAAGTACCTCAAGAAGATCGAGAAGCTGGTCGGCACCAAGAAGAACAAGGCCCGTACCGTCGACATGCTGGTGGGCCTCAACACCAAGCTGTCGAACGACATCGGCTATGTCATCCGGATGGAGCCGGGCGTGCAGACGCCCGAGGAAACCTTCGAGACCGGCAAGGGCTCCTGCCGCGATACCTCCTGGCTGCTGATCCAGATCCTGCGCCACCTCGGCTTTGCCGCCCGTTTCGTCTCGGGCTACCTGATCCAGCTCAAGCCGGACCTCGTCGCCCTCGACGGTCCCGCCGGCACCGATCACGATTTCACCGACCTGCACGCCTGGTGCGAGGTCTTCCTGCCCGGCGCCGGCTGGATCGGTTTCGATCCCACCTCCGGCCTGCTGACGGGCGAGAGCCACATTCCCCTGGCCGCCACGCCGCATTACCGCAATGCCGCGCCGATCTCCGGCGGGTTCTCCGCCGATGGCCAGCCCGAGGTGGATTTCGACTTCGACATGACGGTCACCCGCGTGGCCGAACACCCCCGCATCACCAAGCCCTATTCCGAAGAGGCCTGGGATGCGCTCGACGCCCTGGGCAACAAGGTCGACGAGGCCATTGCCGCCGCCGACATGCGCCTGACCATGGGGGGCGAGCCCACCTTCGTCTCGATCGACGATTTCGAGAGTGCCGAGTGGAATACCGGCGCCGTCGGCCCGATGAAACGCGGCCTTGCCGACGGGCTGATCCGGCGGCTGCGCGACCGTTTCGCGCCCGGCGGCTTCCTGCATTACGGCCAGGGCAAGTGGTACCCCGGCGAGACCCTGCCGCGCTGGACCTTCTCGCTCTACTGGCGCCGCGACGGCAAGCCGATCTGGAAGAACGCCGACCTGATCGCCCGCGAGACCAAGGACACCAAGGTCGGCCCCAAGGAGGCCGAGAAGTTCCTCAAGGAAATGGCCGATGGCCTTGGGGTCGAGGATGAATTCGTGCTGCCCGCCTACGAGGATCCCGCCGAGTGGATCCTCAAGGAAGCCGAGCTGCCCGACAACGTCTCCCCCACCAATTCCAAGCTGAAGGACGCAGAGGCCCGCAGCCGCATCGCCCGCGTCTTCGAACGGGGGCTGACGAAACCCTCGGGCTACGTGCTGCCGGTGCAGCGCTGGCAGGGCCGGTCGTCGTCCGGCAAATGGCAGTCGGAGCTGTGGAAATTCCGCCGCGGGCATCTCTTCCTGATCCCCGGCGACAGCCCCGTCGGCTTCCGCATGCCGCTCAACTCGCTGCCCTACATCAACGAGAGCAACTATCCCTACATCAACACCGCCGATCCCACCGTGCCGCGCGGTGACCTGCCCGAGTTCGAGCGCCGCGCCTCGCGGGCCTCGCGCGGCTCCGGCCAGGAGGCCTCGGCCCAGGCAGGGCAGGGGCAGGCCGGGCAGGGGCAGGCGCGCGCCTCCTTCCGCCCCGACACCGGGGCACAGGATCAGCGCGATCAGACCATCGTCGGCGAGAGCATCGGCGGCTTTGTCCGCACCGCCCTCGCAGTCGAGCCGCGCGACGGCCGGCTCTGCGTCTTCATGCCGCCGGTCACCAATATCGAGGACTACCTGGAGCTGCTCTCCGTCGCCGAGGATGCCGCCGAGGCCGTCGGCCTGCCGGTGCATATCGAGGGCTATGCCCCCCCGGGCGATCCGCGCCTCAACGTGATCCGCGTCGCTCCCGATCCCGGCGTCATCGAGGTCAACGTGCACCCCGCCGCCAGCTGGCAGGAGTGCAAGGAGATCACCAACGGCGTCTACGACGAGGCCAGGCAGTCGCGCCTCGGCGCCGACAAGTTCATGATCGACGGCAAGCACGTCGGCACCGGCGGCGGCAACCATGTCGTCGTAGGCGGCGAGACGACGAACGACTCGCCCTTCCTGCGCCGCCCTGACCTGATGCGCTCGCTGGTGCTGCACTGGCAGCGCCACCCTTCGCTGTCGTATCTCTTCTCCGGGCTCTTCATCGGCCCCACCTCCCAGGCGCCCCGCGTCGACGAGGGGCGCGCCGACAACCTCTACGAGCTCGAGATCGCGCTCAACCAGATCAACGCGCCCGGTCAGGGCGTGCCGCCGCTGCCCTGGCTCACCGACCGGCTGCTGCGCAACCTGCTGACCGATGTCACCGGCAACACCCACCGGGCCGAGATCTGCATCGACAAGATGTTCTCGCCCGACGGGCCCACCGGCCGCCTCGGCCTGGTCGAGTTCCGCGGCTTCGAGATGCCGCCCGATCCCCGCATGTCGCTCGCCCAGCAGCTGCTGATCCGCGCGCTGCTCGTGCGCTTCTGGCAGTCGCCCGTGGGCGGCGAGTTCACCCGCTGGGGCACCACGCTGCATGACCGGTTCATGCTGCCGCACTTCATCTGGGCCGATTTCATGGACGTGCTGGGCGACCTGCGCCGCCACGGCTTCGATTTCCGCTCCGACTGGTACGAGGCGCAGCAGGAATTCCGCTTCCCCTTCTGCGGCGAGGTCGAATACGAGGGCGTCCACCTCGAGTTGCGCCAGGCGCTCGAACCCTGGCACGTGCTGGGCGAGACCGGCGCCATCGGCGGCACCGTGCGCTATACCGACAGCTCCACCGAACGGCTGCAGGTCAAGCTCACCACCTCCGATCCCGGCCGCTATGTCGCCACCTGCAACGGCCGCCGCGTACCGCTGACGAAGACCGAGACCTCCGGCGTCGCCGTGGGCGGCATCCGCTACAAGGCCTGGCAGCCCGCCGAGGCCATGCACCCGGTGCTGCCGGTCAGCGCGCCGCTGACCATCGACATCTTCGATACCTGGACGAACCGGGCGCTGGGCGGCTGCGTCTACCACGTGGCGCACCCGGGCGGGCGCAACTACGACACCTTCCCGGTCAATGCGAACGAGGCCGAGGCGCGCCGCCTGGCCCGCTTCGAAGGCCGCGGTCACACCCCCGGCCTCTACATGCCGCCGCAGGAGGTTCCGCATCGCGAATTCCCGATGACCCTTGACCTTCGCCGGGCGCCGGGCATCTAGAGAGGCAGGCCGGGGCGCGTGATGTGCCCCGGCCACCGATTTTGACGCAGACGCAGGAAGGGGCGGGGGCATGGCCTGGCCGAGGATGATCAGCTGCCGTGCCGCCGGGAAGGGGGCGCCATGACGACGGATGCACCGCCGCCACCCCAGCAGCAGGGCCAGGCACAGTCCCAGTCCGGGCCCCAGTCCGGGCCCCAAAACGAGCCCCAGACCCAGACCCAAACTCAGCCCGTGCAGCCGCCCGGCACCGCGTCGAAAGCCGCGGGCCCGGCGGTGCCGGCCTTTGCCGCCGATCTGCCCGCCGCCCAGCAGGCCCGCCTGCAGGAGCTGCTCTCGCGCTACCGCCCGCTCAAGGGCGTCTCGGACGAGCTGATGGACAGCGCCGGCGCCATCCGCCCGGTCTGGCAGCCCTTCCTCAGGGAGCTTTCGGCGCTCAGCCCCGACGGGGTGAACCACGCCATCGCGCGCGGCACCCAGTACCTGCGCGACGCCGGCGTCTTCTTCCGGCACTACGGCCCCGACAGCGAGGAAGAGCGCGACTGGCCGCTGTCGCACCTGCCGGTGCTGATCGACAGCGCCGAATGGTCCTCGATCGCCGCGGCCCTCGTCGAACGTGCCGACCTGCTCGAGGACATCATGGCCGATGTCTACGGCCCCGGCGACCTGGTGAAACAGGGCCTGCTGCCGCCGGCGCTGCTGGCCTCCAACCCGGAATGGCTCCGCCCCATGGTAGGGGTGAAGCCGCGCTCGGGCCATTACCTGCATTTCCTCGCCTTCGACATCGGCCGCGGCCCCGACGGCAAGTGGTGGGTGCTGGGCGACAGGGCACAGGCGCCCTCCGGCGCGGGCTTCGCCCTCGAAACCCGCATGGCCACCACCCGCAGCTTCGCCGGCATCATGGGCCGCTCCAACGTCATGCGGCTCGCGGGCTTTTTCCGCGCCTTCCGCGATGCGCTGTTGGCACTGCGCTCCGAGGATGACAGCCGCGTCTCGATCCTCACCCCCGGCCCGATGAACGACAGCTACTTCGAGCACGCCTACATCGCCCGCTACCTCGGCTTCCTGCTGGTGCAGGGCGAGGATCTGGTGGTGCGCGACGGCCGCCTGATGGTGCAGACCGTCGGCGGCTTCGAACCCATCTCGGTGCTCTGGCGCCGGCTCGATGCCGAATGGCTCGATCCGCTGGAACTCAGGGAAGACAGCCAGATCGGCACGCCCGGCCTGCTCGGCGCCCTGCGCTCGGGTCAGCTGATGATGGTCAATGCGCCCGGCTCCGGGGTGCTGGAAACCCGGGCCTTCATGGCCTTCCTGCCCGCCATCGCGCGCAAGCGGCTGGGCCGCGAGATCTCGATGCCCAACATCGCCACCTGGTGGTGCGGCGGCGCCTCGGCGCGCGATTACGTGCGGCGCAACTTTGCCCGCATGACCATCGACACCGCCCTCTCCACCAGCCTGCCGTTCGACCATTCGCCCGAGGCGGTGATCGGCGGCGCCCGGCCTGACGGCAGCGCCCTCGATGCCGCGGGGATCGCCGCCATGGTCGATGCCGGCGCCGGCACCCTCGCCGCGCAGGAGATCGTCTCGCTCTCCACCGCGCCCGCCTTCGTCAACGGCCGGCTCGAGGCCCGACCCACCTCGCTCCGGGTCTTCCTCGCCCGCACCTCGCAGGGCTGGCAGGTGATGTCCGGCGGCTTCGCCCGCATCGGCCATACCGGCGCCTCGGCGGATATCTCGGTGCAGCGCGGCGGCGCCGTCTCCGATGTCTGGGTGGTGGCCCCGGAACCGCCGGCCGACGACAGCCTGCTGGCCGCCTCCGGGCCCCGCCCGGTGCTGCCGCAGCTGGCCGCGCTGCCCACCCGCGCCGCCGACAACCTGTTCTGGCTGGGCCGTTATTCCGAACGCGCCGAGCACACCATCCGCCTGCTCAGGGCCTATCACCTGCGGCTGGCGGAAAACGGTCTCGTCGACCTGCCGCTCACCCGCTACCTGGCGCGCGCGCTGGGCGACATGGGCGTCGACGTGACCGAGCCGCTGCCCGCGGGCCTCGCCGCCGACCTGCAGGCGGCGCTGGCCTCGGCGGGCCGGATCCGCGACCGTTTCTCGACCGATGCCTGGAACGCGCTCACCGATCTTCAGCGCTCGGTCAACCGCATCGCGCCGCAGCTTCAGCCCGGCGATGACGCCGCCCGCGCCATGTCGGTCTTCCTGCGCAAGATCGCGGGTTTCTCCGGCATGGTGCACGAGAACATGTACCATGCCACCGGCTGGCGCTTCCTCTCGCTCGGCCGCAACATCGAACGCGCCTATGCCTCGGCGCGGATGCTTGTCACCTTCACCGCGCCCACCGCGCCCGAGGGCGGCTACGACATCGCCATCGAGGCCGGCGACGTGATCATGACCCATCGCAACCGCTTCCCGGCGGCGATCTCGCGCGCCAGCGTGCTCGACCTGATGCTGCTGGACGAGGGCAACCCGCGCTCCGTCCGCTGCCAGCTCAGCGACATCCTGCGCCACCTCGACTGGCTCGACGAACTGCCGGGCCGGCACCGGCTCAGTGGCCAGATGAGTCCGATCCGCCGCGAGGTGCTGCAGCTGCAGACCACCCTCGCCGTGGCCCGCCCCGAGGAGATCTCTCCCCACAGGCTCGCCGATATCGCCGCCGCCACCGCGCGGTTCTCGGGCCTGCTCACAGACACGTACCTGCGGTAGGGCCATGCGGTATCAGATCACCCTGCGCATCAGCTATGATTACGACAGCCCCGCCGACGTGGGCCGCCACCTGCTGCGCCTGACGCCGCTCGACCTGCCGGGGGTGCAGCGCGTCACCGACAGCGCGCTCTCGCTGCGTCCGCTGCCCTCCGAACAGATCACCCGGCGCGATTTCTTCGGCAATATCTGCACCGAGATCGCCTATGTCGATCCGCAGGAGGCCACCGAGTTCGAGATGATCGCCCATGTCGACCGGCAGGATCCGAACCCGGGCATGGATGTCTCGCCCCGTCGCGACGGGTTTCAGGCCGAACTGGCCAATCTCACCTCGCTGGTGCCGGTCTCGCCGCATCATTTCCTCGCGCCATCGCCGCGGGTGCCGCGCCACGCCGGCATCGCCGCCTGGGCCGCCGAGGCCGCGCGCGAGGCCGCGACCGCCTATGCCACCGTCGATGCGATCTGCACCGCGCTGCACCGCGACATGACCTTCGACAGCACCGCCACCCTCGTCGATACCCCCATCGACGAGGCCTTCGAGCTGAAACGCGGCGTCTGTCAGGATTTCACCCATATCGCCATCTGCGCCCTGCGGTCGCTGGGCATCCCGGCGGGCTATGTCTCGGGCTTCCTGCGCACCCTGCCGCCGCCGGGGCAGGCGCGGCTCGAGGGGGCAGACGCCATGCATGCCTGGGTGCGCGCCTGGTGCGGCAAGGACATGGGCTGGGTCGAGTTCGACCCCACCAACGCCATCCTCGCCGGCACCGATCACGTGGTCATCGCCTATGGCCGCGACTATTTCGATGTCTCCCCGGTCAAGGGCGCCCTGCGCATCGCCGGCGGCGCCCGCACCGCGCAATCGGTCGACGTGCTGGCGCTCGACTGACCGCCCCGACGCCGCACAAACCGCCACAGGAACCGCCAGAGCTTCGGCGGCCCGAGGGTATAGAATTCCTCCTGTGACAACTCCCGGCGGGGCAGGGGGCGCAGCAGCGGCAGCATGGCGTTCCTCCGTTGGATTTTTCATCCATGTCAGGATACCCTGCGCAAGCCCGGGCAATCTGCCCCGAGGATCGCAAAGGGTTTTTCATCGATGAATGATATCGCCTGGGACGACCTGCATCTCTTCCTGCATGTGGCCGAGGGCGGCGGCCTCTCTGCCGCCTCCGCCCGCACCGGCCTCTCGCCCGCCACCCTGGGCCGCCGCATGCTGGCGCTGGAGCAGCAGGGCGGCCGGGTGCTCTTCACCCGCTCGCAGACCGGCTACGCGCTGACCCGCGCCGGAGAGGCGCTTCTGGCCCGGGTCCGTGCCATGCAGGCCGCCGCCGTCCCGGTGCAATCCTACCTCTCGCCCGAGGCCGAGCGCCCGGTGCTGCGCCTCTCCGCCGGCACCGCCACCGCGATGTTCCTCGCCGATCGCATCAGCCGGCTGTCGCGGCCAGGCGACGGCTTCCGCCTCAATTTCGTCACCACCGAGGCCGTGCTCGATATCGCCCACCGCGAGATCGACCTCGGCATCCGCAACCGCCCGCCAGAGGCCGGCAACCTGGCCTCGCGCCCCCTCGGCACCCTGCGCTTTGCCCCCTACCGCGCCTGGAGCACCGACGCCGCCGGACCTGTCGGCGGCACCGGTGGTGCCGATGCCACGGGCCTGCCCTGGGTCGCCATGGACCCGGCCCATGCCCGCCACCCCGCCGCCCGCTGGCTGCACGAGCAGGACCTGCCGGTGGCGGTGCTGGCCAATTCGGTGGCCACCGTCCATGCGCTGGTGCAGGCGGGCGCGGGCATCGGCGTGATGCCCTGCATGATCGGCGATGCCGACCCCGGCCTCACCCGCGCCGGCCCGGTGATCGAGGCGCTGACGGAAACCCAGCATCTGGTCATGCACGCCGACGACCGCCACCGCCCGGTGCTGCGCAGCCTGATCGACCGCATCGTGGCGCTCTACGCCGAAAACGCGCCCCTCCTGGCCGGCGACCGCCCGCTGCGCGGCTGACGGCCCCGCCGCGCGGGCCGCCACCCCCGGCGCGTTGCCTGCGCGACAGGCGAAATACCCGTTATCCGGTCCGGCGCCCCCGCCGCCATCGCCTCTTCCCGGCAGGCGGCCGCTGTACCCATGCGGGGGTATTTTCTGGCCCTTCTCTCTCTGCTATCGCCGCGCTAGGGTCCGGACATCGAAGCTTGACCCGAAGTTCGATCTGCCCGTGCCGGCCCGCCCCGGGCCCGCGTCCCCGGGCATTCCGCCCCGCAGCGCCGGATCGCCGGCGCCTCATTGCCATGGAGCTATCAACATGAACGAGATTTCCAATTCGCTGGCCGCGGCGGATATCGCCCACCAGATGCACCCCTACACCAACATGCGCGCGCATGAGGAGCAGGGCCCGATGATCATGACCCATGGCAAGGGCGTCTATGTCTACGATTCCACCGGCAAGGAATACATCGAGGGCATGGCCGGCCTCTGGTCCGTCGGCGTCGGCTTCTCCGAGACCCGTCTGAAGGACGCGGCGATGAAGCAGATGGAAGAGCTGCCCTACTACCACACCTTCGCGCATAAATCGCACGGCCCCTCCATCCGTCTGGCCGAGAAGCTGGCCGAGATGACCCCCGGCGACCTGAACCACTGCTTCTTCACCAACTCCGGCTCCGAGGCCAACGATACCGTCATCAAGATGGTCTGGTACCTCAACAACGGCCTGGGCAAGAAGGACAAGAAGAAGTTCCTCGCCCGCAAGAAGGGCTATCACGGCATCACCATCGCCTCCGGCTCGCTGACGGGTCTCGTCGGCAACCACCGCGATTTCGACCTGCCGGCGATCCCGGTCACCCACCTGACCACCCCGCACTTCTGGCGCGAGGGTGCCGACGGCGAGACCGAGGCCGAGTTCACCGCCCGCCTGCTGAAGGAGCTGGAAGACACCATCCTGGCCGAGGGCCCGGACACCATCGCCGCCTTCATCGGCGAGCCGGTGATGGGCGCCGGTGGCGTCATGGTCCCGCCCGAGGGCTACTGGCCCGGCGTTGCCGAGATCTGCAAGAAATACGACATCCTGGTGGTGGCGGATGAGGTCATCAACGGGTTCGGCCGCTGCGGCACCACCTTCGCCTGCGAGAAATTCGGCTTCCAGCCCGACATCCTGGTGCTCTCCAAGCAGATTTCTTCCTCCTACATGCCGCTCGCCGCGATCATGGTCTCCGATGCGGTCTATGGTGCCATCGCCGACAACACCAAGGCGCTCGGCGGCTTCGGCCACGGCTTCACCGGCTCGGGCCACCCCGTCGCCACCGCCGTGGGCCTGGAAAACCTCAAGATCATCGAAGAGAAGAACCTCGTCGGCAACGTCCAGGCGCTGGAACCCGTGATGCTGGCCGGCCTGGCTGCCATCGCCGAGCACCCGCTGGTGGGCGAGGCCCGCGGCACCGGCCTGATCGGCGGCGTCGAACTGGTGGCCGACAAGGCCTCCAAGGCGAGCTTCGATCCGGCGATCAAGATCGGCGCCAAGGCCGCCGACTTCTGTGCCGAAGAGGGCCTCATCAGCCGCGCCATCGGCGATACCCTGGCCCTCTGCCCGCCGATGATCATCACCGAGGCAGAGCTGAAGGAGGTCTTCGCCCGCATGACCCGCGGCCTCGACAAGACGCTGGAATGGGCCAAGGCCGAAGGCCTGCTGTAACCCCGTCCGGTTTTTTGCAAATTGCAAAGGGGGCGCCCGATCCGGCGCCCCCTTTCCTTCATCTTTCCCCAAATACGGATGGCGCAACGGCTCTCACGCCGCGGGCGTTTCCCCCGCCAGGACCGTCCGGTACAGCCGCGTGTCGATGTTCCCGCCCGACAGGATCACCCCCACTTTCCGGCCCGACAGGCGTTCCCTGTCCGCCAGTGCCGCCGCAAGGGCGGCGGCGCCTGCGCCCTCTGCCGCGTTGTGCGTGGCGCTGAAGTAGAGCCGGATCGCCTCGGCCACCTGGTCCTCGCTCACCGCCATGATCTTCGCCGCGCCGGGGCCATAGATCGCCAGCGCCTCGGCCACCGGCACCCGCACCGCGAGGCCATCGGCGAATGTCCTGGCCGAATTGGTGGCCACCATCCGGCCGGCTTCCGCCGAGAGTTTCGCGGTCTGCGCGTTCTCCATCACCACGCCTACCACCTCGGTCTTCAGCCCCAGCGCGTTGCGCGCCGCCAGCGTGCCGCAGATCCCCGAGCCACAGCCGATCCCAACGTAGACGACGTCGAGATCCGGATGCGCCTGGAAGAATTCCCATCCGTATGTCGCCACGCCCCGCACCAGCTCGCGGTGAAAGGGCGGTACCGGGAACAGCGGCTCCGCCGCCGCCAGCCGCATGGCCTCTTCCTTCGCCGTGTCGAAATCCTCGCCGAACTCGATCAGCTCGGCCCCATAGGCGCGCATCGCGGCATTCTTCTCGGTGGAATTTCCGTGCGGCACCAGGATCTTGGCCCGCAGACCGGCGGCCGTGGCCGCCCGCGCCTGGCTCTGGCCATGGTTGCCGCGGGTGGCGGTGATCACCCCCTCGTACTCGGGATGCGCGCGCTTCAGCCAGTCCATCAGGGTGATTCCACCGCGCACCTTGAAGGCCCCGGTGGGGGCGTGGTTCTCGTGTTTCACCACCAGGTCGGTGCCGAGCGCCGCGCTCAGCAGCGGCCAGGCAATCTGCGGGGTGGGATCCATCCGGGCGCAGACCAGCCGGTGCGCCGCTTCCATTTCCGTCGTCGTGAACTCCATCGGGTCTCTTCCTGGCCGTCCGTCACTCCATGCCCCCGACGCTACTGTCCCGGGCGCGGCAGGTCCACGCCCTTGCCGTCGCGTCCCCGGGGCCCGGCGCGGATCGGGGCGCGCGAATGCCGCATTGCGGCGCTCGCGCCAGGGCTGCAACGGCTCCTCCGGGGCCTCCCTACGGCTTCACCTGTCACGACAGGTTACATTTCTGAAATTTCACTGGCGGTATCCCGCCGCTCCGCAGCGAAACCCGTGATCCCGGAAAAAGCCATGCGCGCCTTTCCGCCCATGTGCACCGGCTGGTCAAAAGATTCCCGTGGCAGGGGTATGGTCATTGGCGGTATTTTGCTCTGCCGTAACTTCATGGAATCAGGGCGTTAATCACGATGGCGCCGAAAGTGCGACAATTATGCCGCTCTTCCGGGTGAACCATCGGCAACTTTGCCGCGTTGCAGCAGGAGAGCTTTGGCAATTTGCCGCCATGGCGATCTCGCCGCATTGCCTCTCGGGGCACAAAGCGAAACTGTTTAAGACGGCGCGCCTGGCGGGCCACTGACGACCCTGAGGATGGACAATGCCGAAACCTGAGCCGAAACCTGACTGCCACAGATCCTACTCCGTTTCCCGTCTGACTCGTGGCGCTCAACCCGCGCCGCGCGGTGATGCCAATGGCCTGTCCGGAAGCGTGCCCGGGGTCCTGGGCGGATCCGGCCGGGCAGGGGGCGCCGAGAGAGCAGTCGCCGCGCCGGTTTCGCCCATGCGGCGCCGTCTGCTGGCCGGCCTTGCCGGGGGCTCGGCGCTGGCCGTCCTCGGCCTGCCCGCCGCCGCGCAGGAGGCCGCACCCGCCGAAGAGCCGGCGCCCCAGGATCAGCCCGCGGCCGAACCCGCTCCCGATCCCGACGCGCCGCAGCCCTTCAGCTTCGACATCCTGACCGACCGCATGCGCGACGCCGCCACCCGGCCGCACCAGGCCCCGGCCCAGATCGAGGGCTTCCTGGCCGCGCTCGACTACGACGACTACCAGCGCATCCAGTTCAACACCGACCATGCCCGCTGGCAGGGCGATGACCGGCAGTTCCGCATCAACACCTTCTCGCCCGGCTGGCTCTACAAGGAGCCGGTGGACCTCTTCGAGGTGGTCGAGGGCCAGGCCGCCCCGATGCATTTCTCGACCGAGGACTTCAACTACCACGAGCCGCTCAAGACCGAGATCCCCGAGAACATGGAGCTGCCCGGCGTCGCCGGCTTCCGGCTCAACACGCCGCTGAACCGCGCCGACATGTTCGACGAGGTCGTGGCCTTCCTTGGCGCCTCCTATTTCCGCGCCCTCGGCCGCGACAACCGCTACGGGCTCTCCGCCCGCGGTCTCGCCGTCAACACCGCCCAGCCCGCGGGCGAGGAATTCCCCCGCTTCTCGGCCTTCTACCTGGAACGGCCCGCCCCCGGCGCCACCTCGGTCACCGTCTACGCCGAGCTTGAGAGCGAGAGCCTGACCGGCGCCTACCGCTTCGTGATCACCCCGGGCGCGGAAACCGTGATCGACGTCACCGCCCGGCTCTTCCTGCGCGAGGCGGTCGATCAGCTTGGCATCGCGCCGCTGACCTCGATGTTCCTCTTCGGCGATGCCGACAAGGGCGGCTTCGACGACTACCGCACCGCCGTCCACGACAGCGAGGCCCTGGTGATGCAGACCCGCGGGGGCGACATCTTCTATCGCCCGCTCAAGAATCCCGCGCGCCTCGCCTCCTCCTACCTCGGGGCGGAAAACCCGGTTTCCTTCGGGCTGGTGCAGCGCTCGCGCGACTTCGACGATTACCTGGATGCCCAGGCGCATTACGAGATGCGCCCCTCCGCCATGGTCGAACCCATCGGCGACTGGGGCAAGGGCAACGTTCGCCTGGTCGAGATCCCGTCCGATCTCGAAGGCAACGACAACATCGTGGCCTTCTGGGTGCCCGATGCGAAATTCGACAAGGGGGCCTCCTTCGAGGTCTCCTATCGCATGAAATGGGGGTCTGGCCCCGGCAGCGAACAGACCGAGCTGGCGCATGTGGTGCGTACCCGCAGCGGTCATGGCGGTGTCGGTGGGGTCAAACCGGCAAAAGATCGCCGAAAGTTCGTCATCGATTTCGAGGGCGGACTTTTGTCGGAACTTCCCGCCAAGGCAGAAGTTACCCCTGTAGTCACGACCAGCAAGGGCGAGGTCGCCGAGACGGCGCTTTCGCGAATTGACGGTACGGACACATGGCGTCTGGTCACGGAAATTTCCGCCCCGGACGACGATCTGGTCGAGGTTAAGGCCCAGCTTACGGGCTATGGACGGCCTCTGTCGGAAACCTGGTTGTATCAATGGGTAAAGGAATGAAAGCTGAAATGAACATGGAAGCCGCCGCCAGTACCGTGACCGAAACCGCGACTGCCACCGCCGTCGAGGCCGCCCACTGGGAGCCGCCGATGGCCCCCGTGGACATGCCCCGTCAGGTGCTCGAACGCACGGCCCGGGCCGAAAGCCACGGCCTCCTTCCGCGCCTCGCCGCCTTCCTGCGGCTGGCCTGAGGACAAGGTACCAGGGCCCGCGGGCGCTCCGTACCGGCCCCCTGCTCAGGGGCCAGGCCATGGATCGCAGGCACCCCCCACCGAGAGCTCCTGCCAGAGCTCCGCACCGGCCCCCAACGGGCCGGACCCGGACAGTCTCACCGCAGAATGCGCAGGATCGTCCCTCCCATCCGGCCAGTCCCGTCTGCTCCTGGCCCTGTCCCTGGCCCCTTCCGGCCATCGACATCCTCCCCTCTCGCGGCGCCCCGCCGGGCCCGCACCCGATCCACAGGAGACTGCCCAGGTGACCCTGCAGGACAATTCCGCCCCGACCCCCCGTGATGTCGCCGCGCCCTCGCGCGCGCGCACCTGGACGTATCGCGTCCTCGCGCTCGGCTTCAGCTTTGCCGCCGCCATCACGGCCACCGTCCTTCTGGCCGAAGCGGCCGCCGAAGACGGCTCCGATGTCTGGGATTTCGTCCGCGCGGCGCTGATCTTCCTCACCACCGCCTGGCTCTCCTGGGGGGCGGCACAGGCGCTTCTCGGCCTGATCCCGCACCGTCGCCGCCGCGCGCCGCTGCCCGACATCGTCATGCCGCAGCCGCGCACCGTCGTGCTGGTGCCGATCTGCAACGAGGATCCCGTCTCCACCTTCGCCCGTGTCGCCGCCATGGATGCCTCCATCCGTGACGCCGGCGTCACCGCCGATATCGCCATCCTGTCCGACACCCGCGACGAGGAGAAATCCGCCCACGAGCGCAATACCTTCGCGCATCTGCTGGAGGAAACCGGCGGGGCAGGGCACATCTTCTATCGTCGCCGCCAGGACAACCGCGGCCGCAAGGCCGGCAATATCGAGGATTTCATCCGCAATTCCGGCGGTGCCTACGATTTCGCCGTGATCCTTGATGCCGACAGTCTGATGGAGGGCTCGGCCATCCGTCGCATGATCGCCCAGATGCAGGCGGATCCCAGGCTCGGCCTGCTGCAGACCCTGCCGAAGATCACCGGCGCCACCTCGCTCTTCGGTCGCGCGATGCAGTTCTCCGCGTCGTTCTTCTCGCCGGTCTTCGCCCGCGGCCTCGGCCGGATGCAGGGCGACACCGGCCC
Organism: Pseudooceanicola sp. DL12; assembly: GCF_056270665.1. Taxonomy (NCBI): domain Bacteria; kingdom Pseudomonadati; phylum Pseudomonadota; class Alphaproteobacteria; order Rhodobacterales; family Paracoccaceae; genus Pseudooceanicola; species Pseudooceanicola sp. DL12. Next base: position 3,189,770 of record NZ_CM149884.1, on the reverse strand, counting down.
CTTCTGGGGGCACAACGCCATCATCCGTGTCCACGCCTTTGCCCAGAGCTGTGCCCTGCCGCCGCTGTCGGGCAAGCCGCCCTTCGGCGGGCACATCCTGTCGCACGACTATGTCGAGGCCGCGCTGCTGGCCCGCGGTGGCTGGCGCGTGCAGGTCGACGAGACCATCGAGGGCTCCTACGAGGAAGGCCCGGAAAACGTGCTCTCCTATGCCAAGCGCGATCGCCGCTGGTGCCAGGGCAACCTGCAGCACATGCGCCTGCTGACCGCGCCGGGCCTGCGCGCCTGGTCGCGCTTCGTCTTCGTGCAGGGCATCTTTGCCTATATCGTCTCGCTGGTCTGGGGGATCTTCCTGATCTCCTCGCTGCTGGCCACGGTCTTTGCGCCCGCGCCCGACTACTTCCCCGAGCCCTATCAGCTCTTCCCGGTCTTTCCCTCCGACCGTACGCAGCAGATCATCGCGCTCGGCATCGGGATCATCGGCCTGCTGATCCTGCCGAAATTCGCCATCATCGGTGAATCCATCGCCACCGGCCGCGCCCGCGGCTTCGGCGGCGGCCTCGCGGCCTTCCTCTCGGTGGTCTACGAGCTGCTGCTCAGCTCCTGCATGGCGCCGGTCATGCTGATGTACCAGTCCAAGGCCGTGCTTCAGGTGCTCTCGGGCCGTGATGGAGGCTGGCCCGCGAACCAGCGCGGCGAGGGCAAGCTGACCCTCGGCGAAGGCTTCCGCGCCGGCCTCTGGATCACCTTCACCGGTGCCGTGGCGCTTGTCGCCGTGCGCTTCGTCGCGCCCCAGCTCACCATCTGGCTGCTGCCGGTGGCCCTGCCGATGCTGGCCGCGCCCTTCCTGATCGCCTATTCCTCGCGTCCCCTCGGCACCGGCCTCTTCGCCACCCCCGAGGAGGTCGCGCCCAGCCCGGTGATCACCTCCTATCGCCAGATCCACGCCCGCTGGACCGGCCAGGAGACCCCCGAAGGCGGCAATGACGCCGCCTCCGATGCCTCGGATCAGATCCATGCGGTCGCCTGAGGACAATTCCGGCGCCACCGGCGCCGCAGACGTGAAAGCCGACGTGAAACCCGAAGACAACCAGGTCATCGCCTTCCCGCGGTTCCGTCCCGAGGACGCCACCCTGCGCCTGACGGACGGCCGCGAAGCGGCCCCCGCATCCCCCGCCGCGCCCCCGAAACGCAAGCGCGACCTGCGCATCGACGTCTTCCGCGGCCTGGCGCTGGCGACGATCTTCATCGACCACATCCCCGGCAACCCCTACGAGCACGCCACCCTGCGCAACTTCGGCTTCTCCGATGCGGCCGAGGGCTTCTTCCTGATGTCCGGCATCGCCGCCGGCATCGCCTATGCCGGCCGCTTCATGCCCGGCCCGCTGGCGCAGAACGGCGCCTGGGCCGCCATTGCGCCGGTCTGGAAACGCGCCTGGACCCTCTACCTCGTGCAGATGTTCCTCACCGTCTGGGCCATCGGCATCTTCGTCTGGGGCGCCAATACCTTCCTGCTGCCGGAGCTGCTGACGCAGATCAACCTGCGCCAGGTCTTCCAGAACACCGAGGCCGCGCTGCTGGGCATCCCGCTGCTCACCCATCAGCTGGGTTACGTCAACATCCTGCCTGCCTACTCGGTGCTGCTGCTGGCCGCGCCGGGCGCGATCTGGCTCGGCCTGCGCCGGCCGGGGCTGCTGCTCGCCATCTCCATGTCGGTCTGGATGTGCGCCGGCCTCTGGCGGCTGAACTTCCCTGCCTATCCGAACCCCGGCGGCTGGTTCTTCAATCCCTTCTCCTGGCAGCTCCTCTTCACCCTCGGCCTGCTCACCGGCCTGGCGCTGCGCAACGGCACCCGCTTCGTGCCGAAGAGCCCCGCGCTCTTCCTCCTCTGCATCGGCTACCTGCTGCTGGTGCTGGCGTGGAAATTCATCCCCGCGGTCGATCACGTGATGTACGGCCTCGTGCTCAAGGGCCGCGCGGCGGGCATCCCCTTCCACATCATCGACCACGACAAGGCCTTCCTCTCGCTTCAGCGCCTCTTCCACGTGCTGGCGCTGGCCTATGTGCTCTCCTGCCTCGACGTCGTGAAACGCTTCGCCGAGAGCGACCTTGCCGCGCCGCTGCGCCTGATGGGGCGCAACGGGCTCCTGGTCTTCTCCGCCGGCACGCTGCTCTCGCTGCTCTTCCAGGTCTTCATGGCCGCCGGTCTCGATGGCCGCCCCTCGCTGGGCTGGACCCTGCCGCCCATCGGCCTGGCGCTGCTGGTGCTGGCCGCCTGGATCAACGAACAGGCGAAAAAGCCCCGCGCGGCCCGTGCCGCCGCCGCCCCCGCGCCCACGGATCCGGGCAGCGGTCCCGATGGTGGCCCCGGCACCGGCGGCAATGGCGGCAATGGCGGCAGCAAGGGGCAGGGCGGGTTCCCCGGGCTTCCCGGCCGCCTGCCGGGCCTCGGCAGTCCCGGCTATGGCCCGGGCCTGCCCGCGGGGGCCACGGCCAGTGCCATGCCGGGATCCGTCCCGGGGCCGGCCTCCGCCCAAACCGCCTCCGCGCGCAGCGCCGACCTGGCCCCCGGGGTCTCGGATACCATTTCCGGCGGTACCGCCACGGCGGCCGGGATGCCGCGCGCCCGCCCCGGGATCCCGCTCTAGCTTCTCACGATCCGGCTACGGGGCGCCGGCAAGCGCCCCGATCAGCGCCTCGCTCAGCGGCATCGGCGAATAGCCCAGCCGCGAGGGCGTCAGCCCGAGGCGCACGATCACCATGCCCTGCTCCGGATAGATGCCTACCGACTGCCCGTCGTGGCCCCGCATCCAGAAGGCGCCGGCGGGCGGCGGCGTGTCGTCATCGCCCTCGCGCCAGACATGTCCCTTGCCATAGCTGCCGCCAGAGGCCGACGCCGGCTCGGCCATCCAGCGGGTATATCCCTCGGGCAGCAGCTGCCGCCCCTGCCACGCCCCGCCCTGCAACAGGAACTGCCCATAGCGCGCCCAGTCGCGCGCCGTGGCGTACATGTAGCTCGAGCCCACGAAGGTATCCGCGGCATCGGTTTCCATCACCGCCGAGGTCATGCCCAGCGGATCAAAGAGCGCCCGGCGCGGATAGCCCAGGGCCTCGCCGCCCGCAGCTTCCACGATGTCCTGCACCCGGCGCGACAGCATCGTCGTCGTGCCCGAGGAATAGTTGAAGGTGCTGTTCACCGGCGCCTCTGCCGGCAGCGTGGCGGCAAAGCCCGCCATGTCGTCGGTCAGGTACAGCATCCGCGTCACGTCCGAGACATTGCCGTATCCCTCGTTCCACTGCAGCCCGCTCTGCATGCCCAGCATCGCGGCCACGGTCACCTCCTGCCGCGCATCGCCGGCCCAGTCGGGAAAGCTCGCCGTCAGCGCCTCGTCGAGGCTCATCCGCCCCTCCGCGACCAGCGTGCCGATCAGCCCCGCCACCACCGACTTGGTCATCGACCAGCCCAGCATCGGCGTCCCGGCGTCGAACCCGGGGGCATAGGCCTCGCCCGCGATCCGGCCGTCCTTCACCACCACCACCGCGCGCCAGCCCTTGCCCAGCAGCGCCGGGTCGCTCAGGATCCCGGCCACCGCCGCATCTGTCCCGCTGTCGGTCAGGGCAACGCTGTTGCCCTCGGGCCATGTCGCCTCCGGCAGGGGGGCGGGCGCCGGCAGGCTGGCATCGCTCAGCGTCGCCTCCGTCACATTGGTACAGCCCAGCCCGGGGCGATACCGCGACAGGGCCGGGGCGAAGATACCCATGAAATGCGCCTCGACCTGCCCGGCGTCGCGGTCGGTCTCCACCGAGATGAGCTTCAGCAGCGGGTTGCCCGGCGCCTGCACATCCGCGTTCAGCACCGCGTCGGGGTCGCGCCCGGCAAGGAAGACATTCGAACAGACCATGTTGGCCGAGTAATTCGTGCCCACCCGGAGCAGCTCCGGCGGCGCGATCAGCATATAGGCCGCGCCTCCCAGCCCGATCAGCACCACGAGGGCCAGCAGCCCCCCGGCGATCTTCAGTATCACGCGCCCCATCTTCCCCCCTCCGCCTGCGGTCCCTGCCGCGGCGGTTCGCTGGTGATTGCATCCGGGCTCACGCTAATCGGCCCGGGGGGCGGGGCGCCATCCTTTCCTTGCGTTCCGCCTGCCGGCGGCGCCCTCGGGGAAATTTTTTCGCTCCCTGCACGTGGCATCGCGCCCCGGCCCCGTGCAGGTGGGCGGGGGCATGGGGCATCGGTACCGCAATCGGGGCAAAAGGGTCCGATGCCCCGAAATCGCGGGTTTTCGGCCCTTTCGGGGCAGGGGGGGATTGGCCCCGCATTCCGGGCAAAAAGGACCGAAGGCCCGGGCGTTCCTGCGGCGCAGCCGTCAAATCCGGGGCGTGCGCCGGGGCAGGGCTCTCTTCATCCTGCCGTGCCGGGCCTTCTTCATTGGGTTGGCAAAACCGGCTAAAGCGGCCCGGCGGCCCCGCCTCCCGGCTTGAATTTCCCCGTCCGGCGGGGGCAGATTGGGCCAAAGTGAAAGGACATCCCGATGACGACCCCTCTCTTCGTTCAGGTGCGCTGCACGCCCGGTCAGACCTATGACGTTGCCAGCGCCATCGCGCTGCGGGAGTTCCACTCCGAGCTCTATTCGACCAGCGGCGAGTTCGACCTGCTGATCAAGATCTACCCGCCCGAAGGCGGTGACATCGGCCATTACGTCAATGAATGCTTCCGTGATATCAAGGGGATAGAGCGGACCCTCACAACCATCACCTTCAAGGCCTTCTAGGCGGTCAGCCGGTTCAGCACGGCGCGCACCATGGTGATATCCTCGGGGCGCGTCAGGGTTGGCGCATGGCCGCAATCCTCCAGGACGGTGACCTCGGGCCTTGGCCCGCGGCGGGTCATCTCCGCCGCGATCTCCGCGGTCAGCAGGTCCGATTGCGCACCGCGAAAGACATGGGTGGGCACCGTGGTGCGGTCCCACCTGTCCCAGACAAGCAGCTCGTCGGGTGATTCGACGAACTGCACCACGATCTTGGGATCGTAATGCAGCGTCAGCCGCCCGTTGCTCGTCCGCCGAATCGAGCTAAGTACCATACGCCGCCAGAATAAATTCGACGCGGGTCCGAAGGGCACATAGGTCTCGCGCAGCCAGGCTTCGGCCTCCGCGACCTTCGAAAACCCCGGCAGGTCCCCCACGTACTGCAGGATCCGCGCAATCGCCGCCCGCGGAATCTCCGGCCCGATATCGTTCAATATCAAGCAGTTGAGGCGATCCGCATGGGGGCCAGAGGCCAGCCGCATGCCGATCATCCCGCCCATCGAGGTGCCCAGCCAGGCCGCGGTCTCCATGCCGTAGTGATCCAGCAGGTCGCCCGCGATTCCGGCATAATATTCAATGGAATACTCCGCCTCGGGCGTTTGCGCCCAGCTCGACATGCCCCGGCCGATCGTGTCGGGGCATATCACAAAGTACTGATCCGAAAGGGCATTTGCCAGTTCGTCGAAATCCCGCCCGGTGCGCGCCAGGCCATGCCACATGACCAGGCCCGGCTTGCCCGGATGGCCCCATTCGGTGACGTGGATCTCGTGATCCATCACCGGCACCAGGGAAAAGCGCGGTTCGGTCATTGTCGCACCCCCTTGTCCATCACCGTGCCGGCGATCCCCTTGGGAAAGAAATAAACCAGTAGAATGAACAGGATACCCAGCCAGAACAACCAGCGGTCGGGGTTCAGCAGGTCGGGCAGAACCGGGATCGAAGAGACTCCCTCGGCCGCCACGCCCATCAGGTCGCGCAGGTAGTATTGCGCCAGCACCAGCAGCACCGCCCCGATCACCGGCCCATAGAGCGTACCCATGCCGCCGATCACCACCATCAGCAGGATGTCGATCATGATGTCGAAGCTCAGCACCGTCTCGGGTCCGGTGTACTTCAGCCAGACCGCATAGACCGTGCCCGCCAGAGAGGCGATGACGGCCGAGATGCAGAAGACGAAAGTTCTATAGGCGACAACACGATAGCCGATGGCCTCGGCCCGGGCCTCATTCTCCCGGATGGCCTTCAGCACGGTACCGATGGGTGCGGAGACCATGCGTAGCATGACCAGGAACATGGCCGCGCAGCTGAGGAAGACGAAGTAATAGGCCGCGACCTTTCCGTTCATCTTGACGCCCCAGAGCTCGGCCGTCTTGCCTTCGGCATTCAGCCAGAGCTTGGTCGCCGGCTTGAAGAGGTCCGGCACCTTGTAGGTAATCCCGTCCTCACCCCCGGTCAGATGCGACAGCTGCGAGGCCAGCACCAGCGCCACCGAGGCCGCCGCGAGGGTGATCATGGCGAAGAAGATCGCCTTGACCCTGAGCGACAGCACCCCGATCAGCGCCGCGATGACCAGCGAGAGCAGCGCGCCAGCCAGCCCTCCAAGCAGCACCGCATCCCAGCCATTTCCCATCTGTTTCAACAGGATGGAGGCTCCGTAGGCACCAAAGCCAAAGAACATCGTATGGGCAAAGCTGACAATGCCGGTATAGCCGATCAGCAGGTCATAGCTGGCTACCAGAACGATGAAGATGCAGATCCGCGCCGCCACCTGGATGCTGCGTACGTCGCTGAAGAGAAAGGGGGCAAAGAGCAGCACGCCGGCAATTCCCAGCACCACCAGTTTCACGGCGATGCTTCCGAAGGTCTGTTGTTGGGTCATCAGGCGCCTCACTTCACCGCCGGGCGCAGGCCGTTCGGGCGCCACAGCAGGATTATCATCATCAGGATCATGTTCGAGGCCAGCGACAGCTTGGGCGCCAGGAACCCCACGTAATTGCTGATCAATCCGACCATCAGAGCGCCGAGGAGCGTGCCTTCGATGCTGCCCAGGCCGCCGATGATCACCACGATGAAGACCACGATCATCATCTGCCCGCCGAGGGCCGGGGTGATCAGCGTCTCGTAGCCGGCCCACATGCCGCCGCCTAGGGCTGCAAGGCCCGAGCCCAGCATGAAGACACCGACAAAGAGCCTGTCGATGCGAAAGCCGAGGGCCTCGACCATCTCGCGGTTTTCCACGCCGGCGCGGATCAGCAGGCCCATGCGGGTGCGGTTCAGCATCCAGTAGAGCCCGAGGAAGACGACAGAGCCGAGCGCAAAGGCGAAAATCCTGTAAATCTGGATGCTTACGTCGCCGATGATCCAGGACCCCTCGAGGAAATGTGGCCGTGGCACGGTGATGGGCGTGCCGCCCCAGATCGCCATGATCGCCTCTTCTGCCACGATCAGCGCACCCATGGTGATCAGGATCTGGCGCAGGTGGTCCCGGTAGACCGGCTTGATGATCACGGTTTCGAAAAACAGGCCCGCCGCCATGCCGAAGGCCAGCGCCGCAGCCAGGGCCAGCGTCAGCGCCAAGGCGTTCAGCAGGATCGAGGGAGAGCCGAGCCAGCCGGCCAGAGAGGCCAGTACGGTGGCCGCGATGAAGGCGCCGAAGCTGATGAAGGCCGAATGGCCGAAGTTCAGCACGTCCATCAGCCCGAAGACCAGGCTGAGGCCCGAGGCCATCAGGAAGAGCATCATCCCCATGGCGAGGCCCGCCACGGTCAGTGTGATCCAGGAGGCCGGTGCGCCGATCAGCGCCAGCGCCACGAGGGCGACGGCCACGGGCAGCAGGTTGACGCCGCCGAACCTGTTCAGAGTTTCTGTCATCTTTTCCTCCCTCAGGCCGACAGGCTCAGCAGCCGGTCCTGCAATTCTGCGTCCGCGATGAAATCCGCCATGGAGCCGGCGTGCACGATGCGGCCGTCGTCGATCACTGCCATTTCTCGGCCAAGTCGCTTTGCAAACTGGAAATTCTGCTCGACCAGCATGATGGTCGTCGTCTCGCCGATCTCGGCAAAGGCATCCGCCATGGCGTCGACGATCGAGGGCGCCAGGCCCTTGGTGGGTTCGTCGATCAGGATCATCTCGCGTGGTTCGATGATCGCGCGGGACACAGAGAGCATCTGCTTCTGCCCCCCGGAAAGGCTGCCCGCGGGCTTGTCCCAGAACTTCTCCATCGCCGGGAACAGCTCGTAGATATAGCTCAGCCGCTTCTTGTCGAAACTGCCGTCCCGGCTCGCGAGGATCATGTTCTCCTCTACCGTCAGGCTGCCAAAAATGCCCATGTTTTCAGGTACGAAGGCGATGCCCAGACGGGCAATGTCGGCGGTGTGCATGCCGCTGATATCCTGCCCGCGGAACAGGACCGAGCCGGGTGAGGGCTTCCACAACCCCATGATCGAGCGCAGGGTGGTGGTCTTGCCGGCGCCGTTGCGGCCCAGCAGCACGAAGACGCCGCCCTCGGGCACCTCGATGCTGACGTCGTGCAGCACGTGGTAATGACCGATGTCGGTCTTCATGTTCTTGAGCGAGAGCAGGCTCATGCGGCGTCCTCCGATTTGCCGAGGTAGACGTCGCGCACCAGCTGGCTGCTCATGACCTCGGCGGGGTCACCCTCGGCCAGCAGCTCGCCGTTGTGCAGCACGATGATCCGGTCGGCCAGGGCACGCACCACGTCCATCTTGTGCTCGACCAGCAGCACCGTCTTTGTGGTGTCGCGCTTGATCTGAGCGATCAGGTCCAGAACGTCCGGTGCATGATCGAGGCTCATCCCGGCGGTGGGTTCATCGAACATGTAGATATCGGGCTCCATCGCCATCAGCAGGGCGACCTCCAGCTTGCGCTGGTCGCCGTGGGGCAGGAGGGAGGCCGTCTGATGGGCCTTGTCGGCGAGCTTGGTCAACTCGAGGTAATGTTCCGCCTGCCGGGTCATCTCGCGATAGCTGCCGACGGGCCGGAACATGCCGAAACCCTTGCCCATGCGGGCCTGAACGGCCAGCCGGATGTTCTCCAGCACTGTCAGGTCGGGAAACAGATTGGTCAGCTGAAAGGCGCGTCCGATCCCGTGCCGGGCCCGCCCCGAGGGGGGCATCGTCGTCAGGTCGGTGCCGTCCTTCAGGACCTTGCCGGAGGTGGCGGTCAACTGCCCCGAGATCAGGTTGAAATAGGTCGTCTTGCCGGCGCCGTTCGGGCCGACGATCACCGTCAGCTCGCCGGGATGAAAGTCGCAGGTGACAGCGTTGACGGCCACGTGGCCACCAAAACGGATCGTCAGCTCCTGCGTGCTGAGGGATGGTTTTGTCATGATTTCACGGGTGTTTGGGCAGTGGGTGCACCGGCCCGCGCAAGGCGCGCAGGCCGGCCGTCAGGAGGGCGTCACTCCTGGTTATTGCGACCGATGGGGATATCCATCTCTTCCGGTTCGATGATCCGGACCTTCTCGGGGATGGCCCAGTCCACGTCGTCGTCCACGCGGATCTTGAAGTGCACCATGGACTGCAGCGCCTGGTGATCTTCGGGGCGGAAGGTCATTTCGCCCTTGGGCGTGTCAAAGGACATGCCTTCCATCGTCGCGATCAGGTCCTCGGTGTCGAGGCTGGGGCTTTCCTTCAGCGCCTTTACCACGGCCATGGCGGCGGCCATGCCGCCAGCGGTGAAGAAGTCCGGCGGGCTCTCGAAACGCTTCATGTGTTCATCGACGAGCCAGTTGTTCACCGGGTTGTCGTAGGCCTCGTAGTAGTAATAGACCGAGCCTTCCATGCCGGGGAACCGCTTGTAGGTCGGCAGGACCGGCAGGATGTGACCACCCATCGAGATCTCGATGTCATAGCGGCCCGGATCCATCGCCTGGATCTTGCCGGGGGCGTCACCACCGCCGGCAACGTAGATCAGGATTACCTTGCGGCCATCCTTGTCCTTCAGAGCGTTGAACATGCGTTCGCCGGCCGCGGTGAAATCTGCGGTGCCCTGGGGCACGTATTCCTCGGTCACCACGGTCGCGCCGGACCCTTCCAGGGCACTCTTGAAGGCCTCGATGCCGTCCCGGCCAAAGGCATAGTCCTCGGCCAGCGTCGCCACGTAGAGGTTCTCGTCGGGTTGCAGGGCCAGCGCCTGGGCCTGCATGTCCATCGAGGAATTGCGCGAGGTCTTGAAGACATAGCGGTTGCTGTCCGGGCCGGTCAGGCCATCGGCCACGGCGGGCTCGACGATCAGCAGCTTCTCGTATTCCTCGGCGATCGGCAGCATTGCCTGGGTCACACCGGAAGAGGTCGCGCCCACGGCCAGGGTCACCTCGTCGTCGCCATAGGCCTCGGCCAACACGGCACGGGCGATATCGGGCTTGAACTGGGTGTCCTTGGTGATGATCTCTATCGGGTGACCGTTCACCATGTTGGTGCCGTCGGTCGCATACTCGATACCCATCTCGAAGCCGGTCTGGGTCTGCTTGGAAAAGGCCTCCAGCGCAGAGCCCGACAGCCCGTGGATCAGCGCGATCTTGATCGGATCGGCATCCTCTGCGGTTGCGGCGCCGGTCAGGGCCAGCGCAGCTACCGCGGCCCCGAAGAGCCTCGTTACTTGTTTCATAATGTCCTCCCATTATACCGGGAGACGGCGTGCCATTGCAGCAATGGAATGTGTCGTCTACCCTGTGGTCATAACCTTCACCACCGGGGTAGAACGGGCAAGATCGTGGAATTACGTATCGCGGAGCTCTTCGAGGCAGGCGACTTTGCAGAGCTGGCCTATGTCCACGCGCCCATCGGTCTCGTGGTCACGGAGAACCGTGTCATCCGCGACTGCAACTATGCCTTCGCCGAGATGTTCGGATACACCCGGGAGGAGCTGCGCGACCAGCTCTTCGCCAAGCTCTATCCGACCGAGGCCGAGTTCGACAACGTGCGTGACAGGGGCATTGAAAGCTTAAGGGAATCAAATTCTTACTGGGATGAGCGCATCATGGCACGGCGCGATGACACGCTCTTCTGGTGCCGCGTGCGGGGGCATTCCTTCACGCCGGAACAGCCGCTGCAAAGGGCCGTCTGGAGCTTTGCCGACCTGTCGAAAACGCGGCCCTACGTGCCCATGACACGCCGCGAGCGGGAGATCGTTTCCTTCCTCTCCGACGGGCTCACCAGCAAGGAAATCGCCCTGCGTCTCGACATCTCTCACCGCACGGTCGAAGTCTATCGGGCGAAGCTCCTGAAGAAGTTCGGGGTGAGCAACACGAGCGGTCTCTTCCATGCCCTCGCAGGGGTTTACCAGGATCACGTGGTCACCCGGAGCGAGTGAGCGCAAGCGCGGGCGACGCCTGTCGCGAGGTCATGCCACCGGATCGTCTACCCAGGCCATTTCGGTGAAATTCTCGCGGAAGGCGAAGGTCACGAGGTGCGAGTCGATGGCGTGTTTCGCCCGCGTCAGCCCTTCGGAATCCTGCCCGGTCACGGTAACGTGAAGCCCATTCTCGTCTGCGCGAAGTGTCGCAGGGCCGGCGGGCATGGCGGCCTTGCCCCGCGTGGCGTCATATTCGACCTGTACCTTGTGGGCAAAGTGCTTGCACAATTGCTGCAGGTATTTCGATCCGTGCTCGGTTTCAAAGCTCGCGCTGGCGGTTGGCAAGTGGCTCTCCAGTCTCTGATTCTTTTTGTAGGGTATTGTCTTGACCCCCCTTGGGCAACGGGATAGCCCCGAGTGCATGCAATCTGCACGCCATCGGAGAGAGCCATGCCCATGCTTCCCGCGCCTCTGAAAGCCATCTGTGCTGCCGCCGCCCTGACCCTGTCGGCCGGTGCCGTTCTGGCTGATCCCGTCACCTTCCAGACGGCGACAGGCCCGATGACGCTTGATGAAAAGCCCAAAAGCGTTGCGGTGCTGGACGTCGCAGCGGTGGACACTCTCGCGGCCCTGGGCGTGACCCCCGATGGCATCGTGCGTCCCCTCTATGTGGATCGACTGAACAGCCAGGTCGAGGCGTCGGAGACGGTAGGGACCCTCTTCGAGGCGGATTTCGAGAAGCTTGCCATGATGCATCCCGACCTGATCATCGTCGGCGGCCGGGCCGTGGCCCAGGCCGACATGCTGTCGCGCATCGCCCCGGTGGCCGACATGTCGATCAGCGACGACGCGATCGCCGACGGCTATGCCCGCCTCGAGGCCTATGGCCTGCTCTTCGACCGCGAGGACAAGGCCGCAGAACTGGAAGCCCAGCTGACCGACAGCCTCGAGAAGGCCCGCGCGGCGGTGGCCGACAATGGCGGCCGGGCGATGATCCTCATGACCAACGGGCCCAAGATCTCGGCCTTCGGCGCGGGCAGCCGCTTCGGCTGGATGCACTCCGAGCTGAACTGGCCCGAGGCTGTCGGGGGGATCCAGACCTCCGATCACGGCGAGCCGGTCTCCTTCGAATACGTCGCCCAGGCCAACCCCGACACGCTGCTGGTCATCGACCGCGGCACCATGGTGGGCGAGGGCGCCCAGAACGCCGAGGCTACATTGGACAACGCGCTGGTCCAGGGCACCGAGGCCTGGAAAGACGGTCGCGTGGTCTACCTCTCGACCCCCGAGGCCTACGTGGGCATGGGCGGCATCCAGTCGCTGCTGGTCACCCTCGACGAAATCACCACGAAACTCTCGGAGACGGGCTCCTGACACCTTTCCGCTGGACGCTGGCCCTCTTGTTGCTGGCGGCTCTGGCTGTTCTGTCGCTCTTCGTGGGCGCCGTGCCGGTGTCGCTGTCCGGGTTCCTGACCGATCCCCAGGGCCAGCAGTTGCTTCTGGTCAGCCGTCTGCCGCGGACCCTTGCGGCGCTGCTCGCAGGCGGCGCGCTTGCCGTGTCTGGCCAGATCATGCAGATCCTCGCCCGGAACCGCTTCGTCGAGCCGATGACCGCCGGGGCAGGGCAGAGCGCCGCTCTGGGCATCCTGATTGCCTCGGCGCTGTTTCCCGCCACCGCGATCTGGGCCAAGATGGGCATTGCCGCGGCTACCACACTGCTGGGCAGCATCGGGCTGCTGCTGCTGATCCGCCCACTGCCGCCCACTCAACCGCTACTCGTGCCGCTGGTCGCGCTGGTTTACGGCGGCGTGATCGGGGCCTTCGTCGCCTTCTTTGCCTATCAGGGCGACATGATGCAATTTGTCGGGGCCTGGCTGACAGGCGAACTCTCCGGTGTGCTTCAGGGGCGCTACGAATTGCTCTGGGTGGCGGCCATCGCCGCCGGTGTCACCTGGTTCATCGCCGATCGGATCACGCTGCTCAGCCTTGGTGACAACGCGGCGCGTGGCCTCGGTGTCAACGTCAAGGTGATCATGGCGGCGGGCCTTGTCGCGCTGTCTCTGACCACCGCCATGGTCGTCGTCACGCTGGGAGCGATCCCCTTCGTCGGCCTCGTGGTGCCCAACATCGTGGCCCGCCGCATGGGCGACAACCTGCGTCGCGCCATTCCTGTCGCGGCCCTCGGCGGTGCGGCTCTCGTGCTCTTCTGCGACATCCTCGGGCGGGTTCTGCGCGCGCCGTTCGAGATCCCCGTCTCCAGCATCGTGGGCGTTGTCGGGGCGGTGATCTTCCTCGTGCTTCTCTACAGCGAGCCGCGTCATGACTAGGCGCTTCGTGATACTTTCGGCGGTGCTGCTCGTCTCTGCGGCGATCTACATGTTCTACGGCGCCGCCCCCTCGGCCTGGGGCTTCCTGCTGCCTTACCGGGCCACCAAACTGGCCGCGATGCTGGTGGTGGGCGTCAGCCTGTCGGTGGCGACTGTGCTGTTTCAGACGATCACAGCCAACCGCATCCTCACGCCCTCGATCATGGGGTTCGACGCGCTCTACGTGCTGGTCCTGACCGTTCTGGTGCACACGCTCGGCGGCGCAGGTTACGCCATGTTGCCGGCCTGGCTGCTTTTTGCGCTGAACGTCGGCGGCATGACGCTGCTGGGGTTGCTGCTCTTCGGCCTTCTGCAGCGTGCCGCGCACGGCGACATGATGCGGCTGGTGCTGACGGGGCTGATCCTCGGCGTGCTGCTGCGCTCCATTACCGGCTTCCTGCAGCGGATGATCGATCCGGCGGAATTCCAGATCGTCCAGGCGGTGTCATTTGCCCGCTTTACCCAGGTCGAGCCGGTGCTCCTTGGCCTGACGACGCTCGTGGTGATCCCCGCGCTCTGGCTGGGCTGGCTCATGCGCCACCGGCTCGACGTGCTGGGGCTCGGGCCGGTGCCTGCAACGGGCCTTGGCGAGAACCCGAAGCGCGGCCAGGCCCAGGCCCTGATCCTGATCTGTGTTCTCGTGGCGGCTGGCACCGCGCTGGTCGGGCCGATGTCGGGCTCGGGCGTGGCGGGCGGGGCCAGCTTCTTCGGGCTGATCGTCACCGCGCTGGCCCATGTGATCACCCCCGGCGAACGCCACGCAATCCTCATTCCGTCGGCTGCCCTGACCGGCGCCATCATCCTGGTGGCCGGGCAGACGATCATGGAACGGATCTTTCACCTCACCACGCCGCTGTCGGTCGTGATCGAACTGGTCGGCGGCGTGCTCTTTCTGGTCCTCCTCGTCAAAAGGAAACGCGCATGATCCGCATCGAAGGTGTCAGCCATTCCATCGGGCATCACCAGATCCTTCACGATGTCACCGTCGACCTGCCCCGGGGCGGCATCACGGCCCTGATCGGCCCCAACGGCGCCGGCAAGTCGACCCTCCTGTCGCTGATCGCGCGGCTGACGCCGCTGAAACAGGGGCGGATCTCCGTCGATACCCTGCAGATCGGTGCCTGCTCCGATCGCGACCTGGCCAAGGTCCTCGCCATCATGGCCCAGACAAACCAGGTCTCGGCCCGCCTGCGGGTGCGCGAACTGGTCAGTTTCGGCCGTTATCCGTGGCATCGCGGGCGCCCTGGCCCCGAGGATGCCGCCCTGGTCGAAGCCGCGCTCGAACGCTTCGAGCTGCTCTCCCTGGCCGATCGGTTCCTCGACGAGATCTCGGGCGGCCAACGGCAGCGCGCTTTCGTGGCCATGGCCTTTGCCCAGGACACCGATTACCTGCTCCTCGACGAGCCGCTGAACAACCTCGATATCGCCGGCGCCCGGTCGCTGATGCGGCTTCTGCGCGACATGGCGGACAAGGACGGCAAAACGATCGTCATCGTTCTGCACGACATCAACTATGCCGCCGCCTTTGCCGACCGTATCGTCGCTCTTCACGATGGGCGAATCGCGGCCGAAGGTGCGCCGGAAGCCGTCGTTTCCAATGACTTGCTGCGCGACGTCTTCGGTACGGATGCCGAGATTTCCCACATCAACGGGCGTCCCTACGTGCTCGTGTAAGGGGAATGCGCCGAAGGGCCCTCTTCGGGTCGGGTTTATAGTTGACTGTTATACTCGGTTATCTTACCCCCACCGCAACGCCAGCCGTGGTCATGTGGTTTCCCTCAGTCTTTTCATGGCCCGCCAGCATTGCGGAGCAGCATGCGCTGAAACGCCCCTCTCAGTCGGGGCCGGCACGTGGCGATGATCTCTCCGCCGGGACAATTTCGGCCTGTCGTCTGCCGGTGCGGCGACAGGCCATCAGGCAGGGGCAACAGTCGACCCTGCCGCGCACAAGGAGAACGACATGGCAAGGCAGCCTCTGGCAATCGCGGGGACACTCCTCCTTCTGGCAGCAGGGCCTGTCTGGGCCCAGGCCGCGGATCCGGCAACGGACGCGACAGGGCAGGGCAGCGTCGCCAGCGGCCCGATTGTCGATACCGAAGTGACCCAACCTGCCATGCCCGGTGCCGTGGCCGATAACTCCGCGCCCGTTGTCTCCGACACGACGTCCTCCGCGCCTGCCACCACCACGGTACCGGAGCAACCCACCTCCACCGTCCCTGATGCGGCCGCTACGGAGGCCAGTTCGGCGGGCGATACGACCGCGCAGGATACGACCGCGCAGGATGCGACGGCTACTGAAACGGCTGCCACCACAGCAACCGGCAACGAAGCAGCCACCGCCGAAGCAACCGGTGCCGTGACCGCTGCACCCGTAGAAGCGCTGCCGCCCGAACCGGCCACCGTCGGTGACATGGTCGGCGATGCCTACGACCGCTCCGCGGAATTCCTCGTCAACGGTGGCCCGGCCATCTGGGCGATCGCGGCCCTGTCCGTGGTGACCGTCGCGCTGATCCTGTGGAAGATCTGGCGTCTCGTGCTTGCAGGGGCCTGGTCCCGCCGCACCTCCCGCAAGGCCGTCGAGGCCTGGGAGCAGGGCGAGGCCGGTGTCGCCATCGCCATGGTTCAGGGGCGCAAGGGCGTGCGCTCGCAGCTGGTCCATGCGGCGATGCGGTCGCGCATGACGCTTGCTGAGGAACCGGCGCGCGAAGAAACCACCCGCGTTGCCCGTCGCATCCTGGGTCAGCAGGGCTCGGCGCTGCGTGCGCTCGAACTGATCTCGACCATCGCGCCGCTGCTTGGTCTTCTCGGGACGGTCATGGGCATGATCGCGGCCTTCCAGGCCCTGCAGGAGGCCGGCTCGCGGGCCGATCCCGCGCTTCTCGCTGGCGGTATCTGGGAGGCCCTGCTGACCACCGCCGCAGGCATGGCCGTCGCCATCCCGGCCTCTGCCGCGCTGACCTGGTTCGAAGCCGTCCTCGACAAGCTGCGCCAGGACCTAGAGGATCTCTCGGCCCGCATCTTTGTTGCGGATCTGCCCGGAGAGGGCCTGGCCGCGACCGACAACGTGTCCAAGCTGGCCGCCCAGTAAACGGCGTCCAGCACATGTACCGCACTGAATTCGCATCTCGTCGAAGCGACCCGTCATGAGTTTCACCCTCGATACCCCGCGCAAGCGGCGCAAGCCCAGCCTGACGCCGATGATCGACGTGGTCTTCCTGCTGCTGGTCTTCTTCATGCTGGCGTCCCGCTTTGGCGTCGACAACGTGCTGCCCCTGCCGCTGGCCTCCGGTGGCTCGGGCTATGAAGGGCCGCCGCGCCTGGTCGACATCCTGCCCGGGGGCCTGCGCCTGAACGGTGCGCCGCTGACGCAAGAGGACCTGGCCGAGCGGATCGCTGCGCTGACCTCGGCTCCGGGCGACACGATCATCCTGCGCGGCGCCGACGGCGCCGACCTGCAGCGTGTCGTGGATGTGGCCACGGCCCTGCGCAACGCGGGCTACACCAACCTCGTGCTGGTGGAGTGAGCCATGGCGATGCAGTTTTCCGACCCGCCGCGCCGCCCGCGCGCGGAATCCATCGTGCCGATGATCAACGTGGTGTTCCTGCTGCTGATCTTCTTCCTGATGACCTCGCGCCTGACCCCACCCGAGCCCTTCGCGGTCGAACCGCCGACCGCTGAAAAGGGCGCCGATGCGGATGACACCGCCGTGCTCTATCTTTCCACCGGGGGCGAGGCCGGCTTCCAGGAATTGCGCGGCGACGCCGCCGTGGCCGCCTTCGTGGCCGAGAACCAGGGCCGCGAGGGCATCCCGCAATTGCGCGCAGATGGCAAGACCGAGGCCGCCGCCGTGGCCCGGACCCTTCGCGAGCTGACGGCAGCCGGCCTGAGCGATGTCGCCCTGGTGGTGGCTGCCCAATGAAGCGCATAGCAGAAGCCGCCGTCTTTGTCGGTCTCGCGGTCGGGCTGCACCTGATGATTGCCATGCGCGTGCAATCGCAGGAGGGGGCCGATGCCGGCGGGGCAGGGGGCGAGGCCCTCGTCACCATGAAGGGCGCCCCTCCCGGTACCGTCGAGATGATCGAGCAGTGGGAGACGCCGCCCGAGGCAGTGACCGAGACACAGCCGCCCGAGCTGCAGGAAGCCCGCCTGACCGAGGTGGCTCCCGAGGTTCCGGTCACCCCGCGGGTCAGCGCGCCGCCGCCGGCCTTCCCAAGCATGGACCTCCCGGATGCCATGCCCGACACCGCGTCGCTGCCGAAGATCGAGATGGACGTGCCGCCGCCGCCGGAACCCGAGGCCGAGCGTGACCCGGAGCCCGAGCCCGAGGTCGTCGAGGATCAGCCCGAACCAGAGGTGCAGCCGGAAGACATCCCCGAGGAGGTGGCCGAGGTCGAGCCCGCCGAGGAGCAGCCCGATACCACCACGCCTGCGGTCTCCAAGCGCCCGCTGGCTCGGCCGCAGGAAGTCGAACGTGCGCCGGAACCCGAACCGACACCGCGACCCGAGCCTCGGACCCAGCAGGCGCGCGCCGGCGGCGCCGGTGGGGCAACCCAGACGGCGGCCGGCTCCGGCGGGTCCTCGCAGGCGGGCAATTCGGGCAGTGCCTCGGAACGCGCAGCCACGTCCGGACAACAGGCCAAGCTGGCCTCTGTCTGGGGCGGGCGCATCCGGGCGCGCATCGAACGTCGCAAGCGCTTTCCCAACAGTGCTCGTGGGCAGGTCGGGACCGTGCTCGTGCGGGTAACGGTCTCGGCAGATGGTCGTCTGCTGGGCGCCTCGATCCTGCGCAGCTCTGGGGTGCAGGCCTTCGACCAGGCCGCGGTTGCCGCGATCAACAGCGCCGGCCGCCTGCCGCCCGCACCTAGTGGCCTGAACGAGTCGCAGCGCAGCTTCGATCTGCCGATGTCCTTCGGGCAATAGCGGCCGGGCATACCAGATATGGACGAGTTATGGAGAAGGGCGGCCGCAGGGCCGCCCTTTTTCCGTGGCTGTGCCGCCGAAACCCGTCTGTGTTGCGCGAATTTGGCCGTTCGGCAAGGAAATCGCCCGAAATCACCGTCTTTCTTGTTAACTTATGTCCGGTTTCGCCCCAAAAAGGGGCGAGATTTCGTGGGTCCGCACGGTCTATCCACAACAAATCGTCTTTATCCCCAAGTTTTGGCTTTACAGGGTGACGGTCGCGCAGCACCATATTTCGTATGAAACGTGGGAAATCGCCCCGTTTCTAGAGCAGGCACCTAGCGCTTGGGGTGCTGCCAACCCCGCGCGCTATGACACAAATGAGGTGGCGCCATGGCATTGTCTGAGACCTTCATTTCCGAAGAACTGCACCCGATCGACATCGTGGAAACCCTCGCGGAACACCACGAATGGGACTTCGACCGTATCGCCGAAGACCAGATCGCAATGGCCGTGGAAGGCCAATGGCGCACCTATTCCATCACTCTCGCATGGTCTGGCTACGACGAGACCCTGCGCATGGTATGCACCTTCGACATGGAGCCGCCGGCGGAAACCCTGCCGGGCCTCTACGAGCTGCTCAACCTGGTCAATGACCAGTGCTGGGCGGGGTCCTTCACCTATTGGGCCGACCAGAAGCTGATGGTCTACCGCTACGGTCTCGTGCTCTCGGGCGAACAGATTGCGACGCCGGAACAGATCAGCACCATGGTCACCGCGGCGGTGCTCTCGGCCGAGCGTTACTACCCGGCCTTCCAGCTCAACGTCTGGGGCAACCGGGCCCCGAAGGACGCGCTGGAAGTCGCCATTGCAGAGGCCTACGGCCGCGCGTAACACTTGCCCCCGAAGCGAATGCAAAGGGGGTACCATGGCTTTGGAGAAAGTGGCCGAGAACGGCCTCGTCCTGCTGGGATGCGGCAAGATGGGCAGCGCGATGCTGGCTGGCTGGCTCAAGGGCGGTCTGCCGCCAAGCTCGGTCTGGGTCCTTGATCCGAAGCCGTCCGAGTGGCTCCGGGGCACCGGCGTTCACCTGAACGCCGGCCTGCCGGAAAAGCCCGCAGTTGCGCTGATCGCGGTCAAGCCGCAGATGATGGGCGACGCCCTGCCGGGGCTGCAGGCCCTGGGCGGCGGCGATACGGTCTTTCTCTCCATCGCCGCCGGTACACCGATTTCGGCCTTCGAGGCAGCCTTCGGCGAGGCCAGCCCTGTGATCCGGGCCATGCCCAACACGCCGGCGGCCGTGGGCCGCGGCATCACGGCGATCATCGGCAATGATCACGTGGGCGAAGAGGCGCTGGTCATGGCCGAGGAGCTGCTCTCCGCGGTCGGTCAGGTCGTCCGGCTGGAGGAAGAGGACCAGATCAACGCCGTCACCGGCGTGTCGGGGTCCGGCCCCGCCTATGTCTTCCACCTGATCGAGACGCTTGCCGCTGCCGGCGAGGCTCAGGGCCTGGCACCCGATCTGGCGATGCAGCTTGCCAAGGCGACCGTCGCCGGGGCAGGGGCCCTCGCCGAGGAGGCCGGCGAAGATCCCGCTCAGCTGCGGATCAACGTCACCAGCCCCAATGGCACCACGCAGGCCGCGCTTGAGGTGCTGATGAACGAGGGCGATGGTTTCCCGCCGCTGCTGCAAAAGGCGGTAAAGGCCGCAACCGATCGGGCGCGGGAGCTTGCCAATGGCTGATCAGATCACCTTCGACGAATTCCTTGCGGTCGACATCCGCGCCGGCCGCGTGGTCCGGGCCGAGCCCTTCCCCGAGGCGCGCAAGCCCGCGATCAAGCTCTGGATCGATTTCGGCCCCGAGATCGGCGAGAAGAAGACCTCGGCCCAGATCACCGCGCATTACTCGCCAGAGACCCTTGTGGGCAAGATGGTCATGGCCGTGGTCAATTTTCCCCCACGTCAGATCGGCCCCTTCATGTCCGAGGTCCTGACCCTCGGCGTGGCCGATGCAGAGGGCGGCGTCGTGCTCGTGACCCCCGATCAGGATGTTGCGCCCGGGGAGCGGATGCATTGAAACGGATCCTGCTCTCCCGCCCCATGCCGCCGGCCACGATCGCAGCGGCCGAACAGCATTTCGAGGTCGAGGTCCGGCAGAGCACCCGCCCGATGTCCCCGGCCGAGCTGCGCTCCGGCCTGGCGGTCTTCGACGGCATGATGGTCACCCTGGGCGACAACATGACGGCCGAGGTCATGCAGGACTTCGGCCGCCCGCGCTGCAAGATGCTTGCCAACTTCGGGGTCGGCTACAACCACATCGACATCGAGGCCTGCCGTAATCACGGGGTCACCGTGTCCAACACGCCGGGCGCCGTCACCGACGCCACCGCCGACGTGGCAATGACGCTGATCATGATGGCCTGCCGGCGCGCCGGCGAAGCCGAACGCGTGGTCCGGTCCGGCAAGTGGGAGGGCTGGCACCCGACGCAGCTCCTCGGCCTGCATGTCACCGGACGCAAGCTCGGTATCATCGGCATGGGCCGCATCGGCCAGGCGGTGGCCAAGCGCTGTCATTACGGCTTCGACATGGAGGTCGGCTATTTCAACCGCTCCGCCAAGGAGCTGCCGTTCCCGGCCCGTCGCCATGACACCATGGAAGGCCTGGCGGAATGGGCCGACATCATCGTCATCGCCACCCCGTCGAGCGCCGAAACCCACCACCTCGTCGGGGCCTCCGTCTTCGAGGCGATGCAGAAGCACGGCGTGCTGGTCAACATCGCCCGTGGCGACATCGTCAACGAGACGGCCCTGATCTCGGCGCTGAAGGCGGGCAAGATCGGTGCCGTGGGCCTTGATGTCTATGAACACGAGCCAAGCGTTCCGCCGGC
Source organism: Pseudooceanicola sp. DL12 (assembly GCF_056270665.1). Classification (NCBI taxonomy): domain Bacteria; kingdom Pseudomonadati; phylum Pseudomonadota; class Alphaproteobacteria; order Rhodobacterales; family Paracoccaceae; genus Pseudooceanicola; species Pseudooceanicola sp. DL12. Next base: position 3,168,492 of record NZ_CM149884.1, on the reverse strand, counting down.
ACTCATAGGCATGGAAAACGCCGTTCTGCTGCCCCATCTCGGCACCGCCACCCTGGATGTGCGCGAAAACATGGGCGCCATGGCGGTCGAGAACCTGCGTGCCTATTTCGCGGGCGAGGATGTGCCGAACCGGGTCAATTGATCCCTGCGGTCCCGCGCCCCGGGGCCGCCCCTTCACCTTTCCGGAAACACTCCCGCCGGAGGCGCCTAGCGACGCCCGTGGGCCAGACGCACCGCTTCCGGATGCGCGCGCAGTGCGGCCATGGCGATCACGCCGATCACTGGTCCCGGTACCAGGGCCAGGAAGACCCATTGCCACGACCCCAGCGCCCCCGCCACGGCCGGCAGGCTGCGGATGGCCAGGGTCGTCAGGGCAAAGCCCACGCCCATCTGCAGGGTCAGCGCCGTTCCGGTCAGCTCGGGTGGAGACAGCTCCGTGACCGCAGCCGAGAACTGTGCGCTGTCCCCCACGATGGCAAAGCCCCAGGTCAGCGCGATCACCGACAGCAGCCATCCCGGCCCGTCAAAGGCAAAGCCGATCAGCACCGCACAGCTGCCCGAAAGGGCCATCATCATGATCGTCGTGGCGCAACGTCCGGCACGGTCGGACATCCAGCCGGCCAGCAGGCAGCCCGGCACGCCCGCGGCCACCGCCAGGAAGGTCAGCATCGGCGGCGAGCCGAAGGGGAAGGGGCTCAGCCCCGCGGCCTCTGCCGCCCCGGCAAAGCTCAGCAGCCAGGCCCACATGGCATAGAGCTCCCACATGTGCCCGCAATAGCCCAGGTTCGCCAGCATCACCGGCCGGTCACGCAGGATACTCACGGTCTGGCGCGGATCAAACCGCGCCCGGCCAAAGCCGAAGGGCCCCTCGCGCAGCGCCAGACCGATCAGGAGCGCCCCCGCCATGGCCGCGACCGAGGTGGCCAATACCACCACCTGCCAGTTGACGCCCCCGGTCAGCGCCCGCACCAGGTGCGGCATCGAAGAGCCGAGGGTCAGCGCACCCACGAGTATGCCCAGGGCCAGCCCGCGCCCCTTCAGGAACCAGGTCGACATCAGCTTGAGGGCAGGGGGATACACGCCCGCCAGGGCGATCCCGGTGACCAGCCGCAGCGTGATGCCCGTCACCGCATCGGGTGCCCAGAGCAGCGCCAGGTTTGCCGCCGCCGCCAGGGCCGCGCTCACCGCGATCAGCCGCGTCATCGGGATCAGGTCCGGCAGGTTCACCAGGCTGGCCAGCACTGCGCCCGCAACGAACCCCAGCTGGACCGCGTTGGTCAGCCAGGCGCTCTGCCCGGGCGTCAGCTGCCAGAGGCGTTCCAGGTCCGGCGCAATGGCCGTGGCCGAAAACCAGGTCGACAGCACGCCGATCACCGCCAGGCCCAGAATGGCAAGCGCCCGCCACCGGCCGGCGGCCTCGGAAGGGGCAGAGGGGGTGTCCATTGTGGTCCATCCTGTGAAATTCGCCCGGCATGAAAAAGGGCCCCGAGGGGCCCTTTCTGTCAGCTTTCCCTGCATGGGAGCAAGGCTCAGTAGTTCTTCTCGAAGAAGACCCCGAGGCCGCTGTCGCCGTCCGAACTGACCGAGGCCTTGGCGGTGACATTGTCCGTCAGGTCGAGGTTCAGCGAGAAGGTCGTGCCGCCGCCTGCATCCACCTGGGTCTGGGAATAGACGTTCTCGGTGACGTAGCGGCCCATCGTCAGGCTGGTCTGGCCATCCTCTGCGGTGGTCAGCTCGAGATCATCGAACCCGGTGCTCTGCCGCAGCCGCTCCAGCAGCCCGCCGTTGCCGCTGCCGGTCAGCGTGGCAATGGCCGAGGCCAGCTGTGCCGCCTGCAGCGCCGTCAGAGAGGAGGTGCTGCGCCCGAAGAACAGTTCCGAGATGATCTCGTCCTCGGGCAGCGAGGGCGTGGATTCGAACTCCAGCGACAGGGTCGAGGGCGACCCCTCGATCGTGATCGTGAAGTCGTAGCCATTGTTCGAGGCGGTCGCGACGAAGTGCATCTCTGGGGTGAAATCCCCTGCAAGCCGGATCCAGCCCTCGGTCAGGTCGAGGCGCTTTGTCAACAGGTCCAGCCGGCCGCGCACGAGGGTGAATTCCCCCACCGGCGCGGGTGCCGCCGTTGTTCCGCCGATGGTGATCCCGCCGCGCAGTTCCGCATCCAGGCCGCGGCCCCGGATGAAGATCGAGCTGTCGGTCTGCACCTGGATGTTCAGGCTCAGCGGCACCATGCTGCTGCCCCCGGAGGAACTGCCAGAGGTGTCGTCCTCCGTTGCCACCAAGCCCGCACGCTCGCGCGTGACATAGCTCGGCTCCGGTTCATCGAAATGCTCTATGTCGGGGATCGGCGTGCCGCCCCCCATGCCGGTCGAGGTCAGCCGGATCTCGGTATTGCTCAGGCCGAGGCGCCCCGAGATGCTGCCGCCGCCGGTCAGCGGGCCCTGGATGGCAAGGCTGCCGTTCACCGTGCTGGTCGCAAAGGTGCCCTCGGTAAAGACGGCGCCGTTGAAGTTGACCGACAGGTTGGCCTGGTAGGGGGCCGAGGAGCTGACCGTCCCGGTGGTGGTGATCGTGCCGCCTGCGGACGGGGCCGCCGACAGGTTGATCGTTGCAGCACCGCCGGCATAGCTGATCGTGCCGTTGATCGACTGGATCACCTGGCCCAGCGTCGGCGCGACTAGGCGACCGTTGGAGATCGTCACCTGGCCCGAGAGCGCCTCGAGGCCCGGTTGCCCGTTCATGGTCAGGTTGAAGCTGGCCATGCCCGAGATCGAGCGCGGCGCGATGAAGCTGTTGGCCAGTCCCAGCGGCACGGCGCCGCTGATCTGCAGGTTCACCGTGCCGTCGGGATTCAGAACCGTGCCGGTGATCGAGGCATTGGTGCCACCGGCGCCCGAAACCTTGACGTCCAGCGCGACGCTGCCGTTGCCGGCCCCAGATGGCCGCAGCGCCCCCTTGACGTTCAGCGGTCCGGTCAGCCCGGTCACCAGGCGGCCCAGGTCGTCGAGCTGGACCGAGAAGTCGATCTGCGGGCCGTTCTCGTCGATGCTGCCGCTGCCCGTTGCCGTGATGGCATTGGAGCTGAAGCTGACCTGGTCGAGGTAGATGGTATTGTCCGGCCCGATCCGCACGGTGGCGCCGATGGTCGTCTGCCCCGCGAACAGGGCATCGATCATGTCGTTGCCGATCCCGATATTGGTGCCGTTGCCCGATACCTCGATGTGGTAGCCCCCCTCGGAGGCCGAGGCCAGCGAGACGTCGAGGTTGATCGGCCCGGCATTTGCACCCAGCGCGAGGGCCGAGTTGGGGATGTCGAGCGACAGGTTCAGGTCCACGTTGCCGCCGGTCACGCCGCCGGTCAGGTCGATCGTGGCGCCGGGGGCGTCGATGGTGGCGGTGTTGATGGTGACATCGCCGTTCAGGATGTCGACGTCGGCGCGGATGGTGGTGCGCCCCTGCAGCAGGTTGTCCACCGCCTCGATCCCGGTGCCGAGGTCATTGCCCCCGCCCGAAACCTTGATGGCGATGCCGCCGTCGGCCTGGGCCTGGGCGGTGCCGGCCAGGGTCAGCGGCCCGGCTTCGCCACCGGTGAATACCGCCGAATTGGCCAGCCGCGCGCTGAAGGTCAGGTCCATCTCGTCTGTGGGAGAGAGCACACCCGAGGCCGACAGCCGCAGCTCGTCGCTCTGGATCAGCCCCTGGGTCAGCTCCACCGGCCCGTCCTTCGGCATCGAGACCTCGACGTCGAGGTCGAGACCGCCGGCCAGAAGCGCGTCGACCGCGTCGATCCCGAGGTTGATGTCGTCGCCCCCGCCCTTGGCCGTCACCGTCATGCCCGAGGGCGTCTGGGTGATGGCGCCAGAGACGTCGATGCCGCCGGAGGTGGTGCCGGTCAGCTTGCCCGCATCCGCCAGCTTCAGATCATAGGTGATCTCGCCGGAGTTGCTGGCCAGGGTGCCCTGGCCGGTCAGCTGAACCGCGTCGGTGCCGACGAACAGCTTGTTCAGGGTGATGCCGTCGCTGCCGCGCTCCACGTCGATATCAAGCTGCGCGGGGCTGTCCAGCAGCGCATCCACCGTCGGGATGCCCGTCGACAGGTTCTGCCCCTTGCCCTGCGCCGTCAGGTGCATCTTGGTCGAGGGCAGCTGTACCTGGAAATCCACGTTCAGCTGTGCAGCGCCGGCAAGGTCCATGCCGGTCAGCGGTGCAAAGGCCGTCAGGTTGGCGACATCGGCATTGGCGCTCAGCTCGATGGTACTCTCGCCGTCCTCGCCCTCGGCGGGGATGTAATCGGCGCTGCCCGTCAGGTCGATCGAAGCGCCGTCGACGGTCAGGTTGCGGATGGTGATCGGCCCCTTGCCAAAGCTGATGTCGGCCGAGCCGGTGATCTCGCTGCCCAGGGCCTCGTTGACCGCCGGATCGTCGGTGTTCATGCCGGCGGCGTCAAAGCCCACGGTGATCGTGCGTTCGCCGTTCTCGGGCAGGGCGCCAGAGACGCTCAGCTTCAGGGTATCGGCGGTAAAGCCCTGCGACTGCGGTGCGATCACCTCGATGGTGCCGGTCACGTCGTCCGATTGCGCCCGGTCAAAGCTCAGCCCGATATCGGCCGAGGCGATGGAGAGGTTCTCGCCGAAGGGCAGGGTAACGCGATCCGCGCCGGTGGGCGACACCAGGGCGCCGGTCACGTCGAACTGCTGCGGGGTGCCGTCGCCGTCCATCTTCAGGTCGCCCTGCAGGTTCAGCGCCGCCGAGGTAAAGCGCACCAGATCGAGGTCGAGCGCGCCATCGGCGCCGCGGATCCCCGTGGCGGCCAGGGTGATGTCCGTGCCCAGGAACTCCTGGTATTGCGGAGCGGCCAGTGCGGTCAGGTCGCCGTTGACCTGCAGCGTGAACTCGCGCCCGCCGTCGTCCCGGCCCTTCAGGCCGAGGCTGCCGGTCACGCGCTGCTCGCCGTCGGTGCTCAGGTCCAGCGTGGCGTTGTAATCGTCAAGCGGCCCGGTGCCCTGGATCGTCAGGTCCAGCGAGGGATCGCCGGGCAGGTCCATGATGCTCGAGATCAGGCCGCCGGCATCCTCGTGCACATCCACGTCGACCGCGAGGTTCTCGCTCTTGGGATCATAGCTGGCCTGCACGCTGAATTCGCCGGGGCGGTCCTCGCGCTGGATCTCCAGCGCCGTGTCCAGGCCACCCTTCGCCAGGCTCAGATGGCCCGTCATGCTCAGCACGGCCGATTGCCCCATGACCGCCTCGCCCAGGTCGAACTGGTTGATGCCGATGTTCTGGATGTTGATGGCGATGGGCAGTTTCGGAATGCTGATCCCGGTCGCCTCGGCCGAGGGCAGCTCGGTTTCGGGCTCTTCATCGCTCTCGGGCAGCCGGCTCAGGATAACCTTCTCGGCCGAGATCTCTTTGATCTCCAGACGGCCCAGAAGCAGTGCCGTGCGGCGCCAGTTCAGCGTCGCGTTGTCCATCTCGAACCAGACCCCCTGGTCATCGGCGATGGTCAGCTTTTCCATCGTCGCATTCGACGACAGCGCCCCCTTGAACCCGGTGATCCGCACCTCGCGGCCATTGCCGGACAGGGCGTTCTGGATTGTGCGGGTCAGGAACCCCGCGCCGTCGTCGTTGCTGTCGTCCTGCGCCATGGCCCCGGGTGCCAGAAACGCCAGGCCCAGCAGGGTGATCGCGGTGATCAGGAGAATGCGGAGTGATTTCAACTGGATCATCAGAATGCCTGCCCAAGACCGATGTAGATGGAGAGCGATTCAAGCGGCGAATCCGACCCGGATCCGGTGACCGGCACCGCCAGGTCGACGCGCAGCGGCCCGAGCGAGGTGAAATACCGCGCCCCGATGCCTGCGCCGCCCTGCCACGAACCACCGGAGAAGTTTTCCGAGGCTGCGACATAGCCATAGTCGACAAAGGCCACGGCGCCCCAGCTGTCGGTGAAGTGACTGCGCAGCTCGAAGCTCATGGCCGAGAAGCTGCGTCCGCCCGTGGTGGTGCCGTCTGTGTCCACGCCCAGCGACTCGTAACCCTGGCCGCGCACGGTGCCGCCGCCACCGGAGTAGAACAGCCAGTCCGGCGGGGTCTCCTCGATCGAGGGGCCCATGACCGACCCGAGCTGCAGGCGCCCGGCCACGACAAGCTGGTCGGTATCGCCGAGCAGCGGATAATAGGCGCGGATGTCGGCAGTGCTGCGGACCCCGGATTCAGACCCGTTCAGCCCCAGGAAGGGCATGGCCTCCGCCTTGGTATAGGCGCCCTTGATCGGGTCCGTGGTGCTGTCTCGGTTGTCCCACAGGAAACCCGCGGTAAAGGTCGCGTGGTAGTACTCTTCGTTCTTCAGCTCGGTTTCCGAGTGCGAGTAGCGCAGTCCGAGGTCGGCCGAGCCGGTGACCTTGCGGTTGATATAGTAGTCGAGGCCCACGGTGATTCCGGCCACGTCGGTCAGATAGGTCGGCTCGTCCTCGCGCTTGACCAGCAGGCCGAAGCCGAGGTCCATGTCGGGGTGCAGGAAGCTGGGATAGACCAGCGTCGTTTCGAGCTGGTAATCCACGCCGCCGGTGGTGCCGCCGATCCCCTCGATGTCGCCCTCGATCCGCAGCCGTTCGGCATTGCCGCCGATGTTGCGGTGGGTCCAGTAACCGTTCAGAGACAGGCCCTCGACGGTGCTGATCTCGGCACCAAAGCCGATGCCGCGCGGCGGGCCGTCCATGGTGTTTACGGTCATGTCGATCGTATCGTTGGGGCCCACCTCGTCGGGTGCCTCCACCACGGCGGTGCTGAAGACGCCGGTATTGCGCAGCCGTCGTTCCGCGTCGGCCACTTCCTGCGGGCTGTAGGTCTCGCCGCTGGGAATGCCGGCAATCTCCAGGATCCGCTCTGGCTTCACGGCGCTTTCCTGCGCGGTCTCCGACAGCAGCGTCTTGCCAAAGGTCAGTTTCGGCCCGGGCGCCACGTCGAAGGTGGCCGCGATGGTGTTGTTCTCGTGGTCGGCGATGATCAGCTGGTTGGTGACCTTGGCCAGCGCATTGCCGCGGTCCTTCCATTCGCTCACCGCCTCGGTGCTGGCCTTGCTCATCACGCCGGTCGTCGCCGTCTTGCCCACCCGGAAATCCGGCACCGGCTCCACATAGGGCGGCAGCGAATTGATCTCTGCCTTGGAAAAGGTGAACAGCGGCCCCGGCACCACGTCTATGACGATCTTGCTGATCGGCTGGTCATAGGTCAGCTCGTTGATGTTCGAGGCCTGCTCGCCGTTGATCAGGATCGAGACATAGGGGGCAAAGTAGCCATCGTCGTAGAGCGCACCCACCAGGCGCCGGTAATCGGCCTTGGCCGCGGCGATCAGGTCCTGGTCATCGGTCTCCTCGTCATCGTTCACGGCGGCCACCGTCAGCGAGACGTTGGTCAGTTCCTTGGTCAGCTTCTTGTCGCCGACGGCCGTCAGCGAAACTTCGGTCGCTCCCAGCTGCAGGGCAGGGGCGAGCATGAAGACGGTGGCAAGGCCGAGGACGGGCAGTTTGCGGGCGGCGGATCCGGTCATGGGGGGGCGCGACGTCATTGTGGGCGCGATACCTTTGGCTGTGGCGATCGGACCCGTCGCAAAGAGCGCCTGCCTGACTGCAGCGCGCACCGGCCGGGCCGGGGCGTGTCCCCCGGGCTCGGATGGTAGGGCGTCAAGCCCTGCTTGACCAGACGTAGGCCTCCATATTTCGGGGGTGCGTCCCATGTGCAATGCCATATGTCCGATTCCTGCCGTTTGCGTCAGCCGGGTGGCGATCCGGCGCTGATCCGACTGCCCCCGGATGCGGCGGGCATCCCTCAGGCGCCAGCGTCCCTTAAACGGTTGTCAATTCTTCTGCGCCACCCTCGCGCGGGTCCGCAGAAGCCGGAACCGCGGGGTGCAACCGCCCCGCCGCCACCAGAACGGAGGGCATGGCCTTGTCGATCTTCAAATCCATTCTGCTGCTGTCCGCCCTTGGCGGTGCATCGGGCAGCGTCAGCCTTCCGTTGCCCGTTTCGGTGGCGTTCCGTCCGCCCGCGCCGGTACATGCGGCGCCGCTTGCCGCGGACCCGGCCGTCGCCCTGCCCCTGCCCCTGCTCGTGGCCGGTGCCCCGGGCTTCAGCCTGCGCCCCCGGCCGCGGCCCGACATCGGCTGGCCTTTCGTCATCGTGCCGCATCTGCCGCAGGGCGGGGGCGCCGCGTCCCTTGATCTCCTTCATCCGCGCGCACGTCCCGTGTCACAGCCCCCCGCGGTTCAGCCCGGCCTTCGGCCCGGGGGCGCGCCGGATCTGGCCCGCGAGGTGCTTGCCGCGCTCGCGGCCACCGCCCCCGGCCGCTAGGCGCTCACAGCGCGGCACGGCGCGGCGTGGAGCCGGGCGAACGTTGCCGTCTCATGGCGCAGCGCCGCCGCCCCCTGCAGCCACCCGGCCCGGGCCGGCATCGCTTCCCCGCGCCCCGTCGCGGCATGACCACTCCGGTAAGCACCCCTAAGCACCCCGCGATGCTTGCGCCATGGCGAGTCGCCGGTATACAGCGGGCACGGTAGGCGCGTATGGCTATGCAAGCCGGCAACTTGCGTGATAGCCTTGGGCAAGCCCTTGACGGATCGCGCGATTTTTCGTCGTCTCGGGCCAGCACCGTAACGGGCGGGGGGACAGCACCATTTCGACGACAGCCCAAATACCGGCCACGGCCGCATATTCCGGCACAACGTCCGGCGCCGTGAGCCCTCTCCGATCCGATTTCGGCTTTCGCAACAAAATTGGGCACTTGCCGTGCCCTGCGCGAGGTAATTCCGGTTCCGATGGCCGGGCGCCCTCGCATCCCGTCATGCGCTCTGCAACGATCCGGACACGGCGCGCCGCAGGGAAATTCCAGGTCCGAGGGTGGAGATGACCGAAAGCAGGTTTTTTGATGAAATGGCAGAGCATGGCGGGACCCCGAGGTCTCCCTACGAGGGTTATGCCGAATGGTTTTCCGGTGAGGATCCGAAGACGCTCCTGAAGAAATCGGCCGAGGCCGAGACCTTCTTCCGGCGGATCGGCATCACCTTCAACGTCTATGGCCAGAAAGAGGCCGACGAGCGGCTGATCCCCTTCGACATCGTGCCGCGGATCATCTCGGCGGCGGAATGGCGTCAGCTTGAAAAGGGCATCGAGCAGCGGGTTCGCGCGCTCAACGCCTTCCTCGGTGACATCTACAACCGCCAGGAGATCCTCAAGGCCGGTGTCCTGCCCGAGCATATCATCACGCAGAACGACGCCTTCCTGCCGCAGATGATCGGCATGACGCCTCCGGGCGGGGTCTATACCCATATCGTCGGCACCGACCTCGTGCGCACCGGCGAAAACGAATTCTACGTCCTCGAAGACAACGCGCGCACGCCCTCCGGCGTCTCCTACATGCTGGAGAACCGCGAGACGATGATCCAGATGTTCCCCGAGCTCTTCACCAAGATGAAGGTGCGCCCGGTCTCCTCCTATCCGGCCGAGCTGCGCCGCTCGCTTTCCGAATGCGCGCCGCCGAACTTCGACGGGACGAAACCGCGCGTGGCCGTGCTCACGCCGGGCATCCACAACTCGGCCTTCTTCGAACACAGCTTCCTGGCCGACCAGATGGGCGCCGAGCTGGTCGAGGCCTCCGACCTGCGGGTGGTCGACGGCAAGGTCAACATGCGCACCACGCGCGGCTACAAGCCGCTCGACGTGATCTATCGCCGGGTCGACGACGAATATCTCGATCCGCTCACCTTCAATCCCGACAGCCTGCTGGGCGTGCCGGGCATCATGGACGTCTACCGCGCCGGCAACATCACCATCGCCAATGCGCCGGGCACCGGGATCGCCGACGACAAGGCGCTCTATTCCTACATGCCCGACATCGTGAAGTTCTACACCGGCGAAAAGGCCATCCTGCAGAACGTGCCCACCTGGCGCTGTTCCGAGGAGGACAGCCTCGCCTATGTGCTCGATCACCTGGCAGAGCTGGTGGTGAAGGAGGTGCATGGCTCCGGCGGCTACGGCATGCTGGTGGGCCCGGCCGCCTCGAAGAAGGAGCTTGCCGCCTTCGAGGCCAAGCTGCGCGCCAAGCCCGACAATTACGTGGCACAGCCCACGCTGGCACTCTCGACCGTGCCGATCATGACCAAGAAGGGCCTCGCGCCGCGCCACGTCGACCTGCGGCCCTACGTGCTGGTCTCGCCGGGGCGGGTGCACATCACGCCCGGCGGCCTGACCCGCGTTGCCCTCAAGGAGGGCTCGCTGGTGGTGAACTCGTCGCAGGGCGGCGGCACGAAAGATACCTGGGTTCTGGGGGACTGAACGAACATGCTAGGACGGACGGCCGGCGGGCTCTTCTGGATGTTCCGCTATCTCGAGCGGAGCGAGAATATTGCGCGGCTGCTGGAAACCGGGTTCAGGATCGCCCTGACCGGTACCCAGCATTCCAGCGAAAGCGAATGGGAGTCGATCGTGACCACCGCGGGTGCGCGGCAGGCCTTTCTCGACAAGTACGACACCTTCGATCAGCCCAGCGTGACGAACTACCTGCTGCGCGACCGCGACAATCCCTCCTCGGTGATGTCGTGCATCGAGGCGGCGCGGTCGAACGCGCGGATGGTGCGCACGGCGCTCTCCTCCGAGGTCTGGGAGGCCACCAACGAGGCCTGGATGACCCTCAAGGAGGATCTCAAGCGCCCGGTCTCGGTCAAGAACCTGGCAGAGGTGCTGACCTCGGTGCGCCAGCATTCCAGCCTGGTGCGCGGGGCGCTGCACGGCACCATGCTGCGCAACGACATCTTCGATTTCGCGCGTCTCGGCACCTTCATCGAACGGGCCGACAACACCTCCCGGATCCTCGACGTGAAATACTACGTCCTGCTGCCCTCGGCCGCCTACGTGGGCAGCTCGATGGACAACATGCAGTGGGAGACGATCCTGCGCTCGGTCTCGGCCTTCCGGTCCTACCGCTGGCTGAACGAGGGCGAGATCAACCCGATGTCGATCGCCGACTTCCTGATCCTCGACAAGCGGATGCCGCGCTCTCTGGCCTTCTGCCATTCCAAGATCGTCGGCAATCTCTCCTATCTCAATCACGGCGCGGATCCCGAGCTGCCCTGCCTGACGCAGGCCAGCCACATCCACGCGCGCCTGTCCGGCCGCAACATCGATTCGGTGTTCGAGGAGGGGCTGCACGAGTTCCTGAAGAGCGCGATCTCGGACTCGGCGCAGCTGGCCAATCAGATCCAGGAAGATTTCCGGTTTTACGGGTAAGTGACGATGCGGCTGAAAATCACCCACCAGACAACCTATCGCTATGACCGCCCGGTGCATTACGCGCTGCTGCAGCTGCGGCTGACCCCGCGCAGCGGCGCCGGTCAGCAGGTGCTCTCCTGGCAGGGCAGCCTCTCCGGCGCCACCTCCCAGGTCACCTACGCGGATCACTTCCGCAACATGACCGAGCTGGTCGAAATGGACGAAGGGGCAAGCGAGCTCACCATCCTGTCCCAGGGCGAGGTCGAGGTGGAAAACCTCAACGGGGTCGTCGGGCCGGGCATCGGCCTGGCGCCGCTCTGGCTGTTCCGTCGCGCCACCCCGGCCACCGTGGCCGGCCCCGGAGTGCGCAAGATCGCGGGCCTTGTGAAAAAGGCCACCGAGGCCAATGCCCTCGACGGCATGCATCAGCTGATGGCGGCCGTGGCCGAGGCGGTGACCTATACCAAGGGCACCACCCATTCCGCCACCACCGCCGAGGAAGCCGCCACCGAGGGGCAGGGGGTCTGCCAGGACCAGGCCCAGGTGATGATCGCCGCCGCGCGCCATCTCGGGCTGCCGGCGCGCTATGTCTCGGGCTATCTCCTGCTCGAGGGCCAGACCGATCAGGACGCCGGCCATGGCTGGTGCGAGGTCTGGCTCGAGGGTCTCGGCTGGGTTGCCTTCGACGTCTCGAACGCGATCTGTCCGGATGACCGCTATGTCCGAGTGGCGCTGGGCCGCGACTATGCCGAGGCCGCCCCGGTGCACGGGATGCGGCAGGGCGACGCGCAAGAAGAGCTTTGCGTTTCGTTGCAAGTTCAGCAATAGACAACGCCGGCCCCGTAGACTCGTCGCACAGACGTCCTTTACTTGGGGCAGAGGCCAGGCGGAGCGCTGACAGATGACCTATTGCGTAGGGATGCAGCTCGATCGGGGGATCGTGTTCATGTCCGACACCCGGACCAATTCGGGCGTCGACAACATTTCCACGTTCCGCAAGATGTTCCACTTCGAGGTGCCCGGCGAGCGCTGCATCACCATGATGACCGCCGGCAACCTCGCCACCACCCAGGCCGTCGTCTCGCTCCTGCAGGAGCGCGGCAAGAGCCCCGAGGAACGCAGCCCCGACATCGAGCGCATGCCCTCGATGTTTCAGGTGGCACGCCTCGTGGGCCAGACCCTGCGCGAGGTCATCGCCACCCATGACGACAACGGCCAGCGCGCCTCCTCGACGTTCAATGCCACCATCCTGCTCGGGGGGCAGATCAAGGACGGCGAACCGCGCCTTTACCTGATCTATCCCGAGGGCAACTTCATCGAGGCCTCCTCCGACACGCCCTTCTTCCAGATTGGCGAGACGAAATACGGCCGCCCGATCCTGATCCGCGCCTACGAGGCCGACATGAGCTTCGAAGAGGCGATGAAACTGCTGCTCGTTTCCTTCGACAGCACCATCAAGGCCAACCTCTCGGTGGCCCTGCCGCTCGATTTCCACGTCTACAGCCGCGATACGCAGCGCCTGGGCATCGTCGGCCGGATCGAGGCCGACGACACCTATTTCCAGGATGTCTCCAACGGCTGGGGCGGCGCCCTCAAGGAGGCCTTCGCGGCCCTGCCGGGCTACAGCTTCCCCGAAAAGTGACTGCCAGGGGGCGCTGCCCTCCCGCCGTTCTCCCGCCGCTGCTCTGCGGGGGCTGCCTTTCCTCGCCGATCCCTGCGCCGCCGGGCGCCCGCAGGACCTGATCGCCGTCAGCGCCTCCGCGCCGCGGCTTTTTGCGCCGGGCACCAACCGGGAGTGTTCCCACGGCGGCCTTGTCGTCCCGGCCCCGGCGCCCGAGGCGGCCACCGGCCCTTTGCTGCACGCGCTGATGCAGGCCCATGTGCTCGCCCCGCTCGGCCCGCTCGGTCTTGCCGAAACCTGCGGTCTCGACGCCGCAGAGATCCTCGCACCGGTCATCCACGCCCTTGCCGGCGATGCGATGGAACAGGGCGCGCGCCCGTGCCCGGAATTGTGCTCCCAACGCCCAAGATTCGCCCAAAGCGCGAGTTGACGTGGCGTCCTGTCACGGAAACGTCGCAGGACTCAACGTAAAGGTGATCATTTTGCGAGCATTAACCGCGATGCATGCCGCCAATGCGGGCAGAGCCGGCCAAAACGGCCCGGTCCCCCCCGGCGGCATCGCACTTCTGTAGGTTTTCTCGCGGCCGCGTTTTTCAATCACGGCACGCGCCCGGAGTGGCGCAGATAGGGAACGTGCGGTGGCATCCAATCTGGCGGTTCGGTCACCACCGCACGAATGCAACTGTAAAGCTGCCTGGGGACATTTGGGGAGGACGCATGTTTTTTCAATGCATGATCGAATTGCGCCCGGTTTCCCTCGCGGCAGGTATGAAGGGATACACCATCCAATGTCGCACTTTCTGAAGACGATGCTCGGCTCTGCCGCAGGTTCGCTGCTGCTCGCCGGCACCGCCGTCGCACAGGACGACACCATCAAGGTCGGCGTGCTGCACTCGCTCTCCGGCACGATGGCGATTTCGGAGACCACTCTGAAAGACACCGTCGAGATGCTCGTCGACGAACAGAACGCCAAGGGCGGGATCAACGGCAAGATGCTCGAGGCCGTCGTGGTAGACCCGGCCTCCGACTGGCCGCTCTTCGCCGAAAAGGCCCGCGAGCTGCTCACCGTCAACGACGTGGACGTGATCTTCGGCTGCTGGACTTCGGTGTCCCGCAAATCCGTGCTGCCCGTCCTCGAGGAATTGAACGGCCTGCTCTTCTACCCCGTGCAATACGAGGGCGAGGAAAGCTCCTACAACGTCTTCTACACCGGCGCCGCGCCGAACCAGCAGGCGATCCCGGCCGTCGATTACTTCCTCGACGAGCTCGGCGTGGAGAAGTTCGCGCTGCTCGGCACCGACTACGTCTATCCCCGCACGACGAACAACATCCTCGAGGCCTACCTGGAATCCAAGGGCATCGCCGCCGACGACATCTTCGTCAACTACACGCCCTTCGGTCACTCCGACTGGTCGACCATCGTGTCCGACGTCGTGGGCCTCGGCGCCGACGGCAAGAAGGTGGGCGTGGTCTCCACCATCAACGGAGACGCCAACATCGGCTTCTACAAGGAGTTGGCCGCCCAGGGCATCTCTGCCGATGACATCCCCGTCGTCGCCTTCTCCGTGGGCGAGGAAGAGCTCTCCGGCCTCGACACCTCCAACCTCGTCGGGCACCTGGCCGCCTGGAACTACTTCCAGTCCGCCGACACCCCCGCGAACGAGGAATTCGTCGCAGCCTGGAAGGAGCGCATGGGCGAGGACCGCGTGACCAACGACCCGATGGAAGCCACCTACATCGGCTTCAACATGTGGGTGAACGCGGTCGAAGAGGCCGGCACCACCGACGTCGACACCGTGATCAAGACCATGGTCGGCCAGGAGTTCCCGAACCTCACCGGCGGCACCGCCGTCATGGGCGCCAACCACCACCTGTCCAAGCCGGTGCTGATCGGCGAGATCATGGAGGACGGCCAGTTCGACATCATCTCCGAGACCGACCCCGTGCCGGGCGATGCCTGGACGGATTACCTGCCGGAATCCGCCGTGCTCAAGTCCGACTGGATCGAGCTCGACTGCGGCATGTACAACACCACCACCGAGACCTGCGTCCAGCGCGAGTCCAACTACTGATCTCCCGCTCAGGGACAGGCCCGGTCTCTCTCGGTTCCGGGCCTCGTCCAGCCTCCGGGCGGGGCGGCGATGACCTCCTCCCTTTCGTCGCCGCCCCGTTCGCGGGTCTTGCGCCGTGCGGCCCAAGGTCCCTCCCAAGCTCCCGCCCAGGCTCCCACCCGGTTTCACGTCGCATTTCCCGTTCAATTTCCCGCCTGACCCGCGCTGATCCGATTATGCCTTTCCTCCGACTGCAGGTTCTTATGATCCAACGCAATTTTCCGGTGTCCGCCGCCGCGCGCCCCCGTGCCCTGCCGCCCATCGCTGCCCTGGCACTCATGGCCCTGCTCGCGCTCGGGCTGGCCCTCGCCGCGCCCCGGGCCCATGCTCAGGCCCAGCAGAGCCCGCAGGACGGCACGACTGCCGCGCCGGGCACCGCGCCCGCCACCGGCATCCAGGCCATCCTGCAGGACAACGCCGCGCTGATCCTGGAGAGTTCGCGCCGCACCATCCAGCCCGCGATCGACGCCATTGCCGCCTCCGGCCTCGACGTCACGCCCGAAATTCTTACGAGTTGGGGGGATCGCGATCTCTGGTACGACGAGGCCACCGGGGCCTTCTACCGCGTCACCCGTGACGACGACCGCCGCTATCACCTCTTCGATCTCGACACCGGAGAAGAGGTTGCCCTGCGTGAAGATGACCAGGGCCTCGAGCAGCTGCGGCCCAATTCCGGCATCCGCGGGCTGATCAACTCGGCCCTGGCACAGTTCCAGCTCACCGCCTCCGATCCGGCCCTGCGCATCGACGCCCTCGATGCCATCGCCCGCAACGGCGACGCCTCGCATCTGGCGCCGCTCGCGGCCTCCATCGAGAACGAGCCCGATCCCGCCATCAAGGCGCGCAAGGAACGGCTCCTGACCCTGCTCACCATCTCCTATGCCGAGGACAAGGCGGCCCGCATCGCCGCCATCGAGAGCGTCGCCGGCGATCTTTCCGTCGATGTCCGCGCCACGCTCAACCCGCTGGTTGCCACCACCCGCCATGTCGGCACCGAACTGCCCGCCAATGCCAATATCGCGGCCCGGCTGAAACCCGGCTCCGAGGCGCTTCCGCGCGAGGCGGCCTATGACCTGCTGGTCTCCGAGGGCATGGCCCCGCCTCGCCTCACCCCCACGGATGCCCGCAACAGCCTCGCCGCCAATATCGTCGACGGCCAGGTGGGCGGCGTGCCGCTCGCCGATCTCTCCTCGCCCGAAGCCCGCATCGCGGCTTACGAAAATCTCGTGCAGGCCGGCCTTGCCCCCGCCGCCTCCACCGAGGACGAGGTCGATGCGGCGCTGGCGGCCCATGTCTTCTACGACACCTACGCCGAGCGGGACCCCGACATCACCGAGGCCGCCAACGACACCCTCGGCGCCATCGGCTTCAAGGTCGGCCTCTACCAGGTCTTCGATCTCTCGCTGGATGCCATGTCGCTGGCCTCGATCTACTTCCTCGCCGCCATCGGCCTCGCCATCACCTTCGGCGTCATGGGGGTGATCAACATGGCCCACGGCGAATTCATCATGATGGGCGCCTATACCGGCTACACGCTCCAGCAGATCATCCCCGATTACACGCTGTCGCTGATCGCCGCGATCCCCTGCGCCTTCGCCGTCACCTTCATCGCCGGGGTGGTGCTGGAACGGCTGGTGATCCGCTATCTCTATTCCCGCCCTCTGGAAACGCTGCTGGCCACCTTCGGCATCTCCATCGCGCTGCAGCAGCTGGCCAAGAACATCTTCGGCACCCAGGCCCGCCCGCTTACCGCGCCGCCCTGGCTCGACGGCGCCTGGGTGCTGAACGACGTCGTCGGCATCTCCTACATCCGCATCGCCATCTTCGTGCTGGCGGCGATCTTCCTGGCGCTTTTCCTCTTCATCATGAAGAAGACCCGCCTCGGCCTCGAAACCCGCGCCGTCACCCAGAACCCGAAAATGGCCGCCTCCATGGGCATCAACCCCGAGCGGGTGAACATGCTCACCTTCGGCCTGGGTTCCGGCATCGCCGGCATCGCCGGCGTCGCCATCGGCCTCTACGCCCAGGTCACCTCCGAGATCGGCCAGGAATACATCGTCCAGAGCTTCATGACCGTGGTTGTGGGCGGTGTCGGCAATATCTGGGGCACGCTGCTGGGGGCCACGATGATCGGCTTCCTGCAAAAGGGGATCGAATTCTTCAACCCGTCGAATACACTGGCGGCACAGACCTACATGATCATCTTCATCATCATTTTCATTCAGTTCCGGCCCCGTGGCATTATCGCCCTCAAGGGCCGGGCCGCAGGAGATTAAGCCATGATTACACGTGGACACCCCGCAAACCTCGACCGCCCTCCGCTGCCCGTCGTCCAGGGCGGCCGCCCCGCGCCGCGCAGCGAGGACGAGACCGAGCGCCGCGACGAATAGCCTTCATCTTTCCCGAAATACGGCGGGGGAGGCAGCCGCAGGCTGACGGGGGCAGCGCCCCCAACCACCTCCGCCGCATCGCATGCCGCCCGATCCCAAGACCCGAGACCGCAGACCAAACCCACCGCACGCTTCCGCAGGACAGGACATGAGCCAGAGCCCGAACCGCAGCTTCATCGCCCGGAATCCCTCGATCCTGGTGTTTCTCGCCTGCCTGGCGGTCTTCACCCTCGCCATCACCCTGATGTCCGAGGCCACCGGCGCCGGCATGATCTCCACCTCCTTCGTCAAGACCCTGGGCAAGACGCTCTGCCTCTGCCTGATCGCCGTCTCGATGGATCTGGTCTGGGGCTATTGCGGCATTCTCTCGCTTGGCCACTTCGCGTTCTTCGGCCTCGGCGGCTACATGGTCGGCATGTGGCTGATGTATGCCCGGACCGAGATCATCATCACCAATTCCATGGCCTCCGCCGCCATTCCGCCCACCCCGCAAGAGCTGATCGACGGCATCGGCGGGCAGATCTTCGGCGTCGTGGGCTCGTCCGATTTCCCGCCGATCTGGGCCTTTGCCCATTCCTTCCCGCTGCAGATGTCGCTGGTGCTGATCGTGCCGGGGCTGCTGGCGCTGGTCTTCGGCTGGCTCGCCTTCCGTAGCCGCGTCACCGGCGTCTACCTCTCGATCCTGACCCAGGCGATGACGCTGGCGCTCTCGCTCTACCTCTTCCAGAACGAGGCCGGGCTGCGCGGCAACAACGGCCTCTCGGGCCTGCAGAACCTGCCCGGCGTCGGCGCCAGCCAGGATTTCATCGCCATCTGGTTCTTCTGGGCCTCGGCCCTGGCCCTGGCGGTGGGCTACATCCTCTGCGCCTGGGTGGTCTCGGGCAAGTTCGGCTCGGTGGTGCGCGGCATCCGCGACGACGAGGCCCGGGTGCGCTTCCTGGGCTATTCGGTCGAGGGCTACAAGCTCTTCGTCTTCACCTTCTCGGCGCTGATCGCCGCCATCGCGGGCGCGCTCTACTACCCGCAGGCGGGCATCATCAACCCCGGCGAAATGGCCCCCGTGGCCTCGATCTACCTCGCCGTCTGGGTCGCCATCGGCGGCCGCGGCCGGCTCTACGGCGCGGTGCTGGGGGCGGGGCTCGTCTCTCTGATCTCGACGTATTTCACCGGCGGTCAGGCCCCCTCGATCAACCTCGGCTTCTACACCATCGACTGGGTCGACTGGTGGCAGGTGCTGCTGGGGCTCAGCTTCGTGCTGGTCACGCTCTTCGCACCGAAGGGGATCGGCGGGCTCTTCGACTACTTCGGCCACCATGTCGCGCCCGACCGGCACGGCGCCAATTACGGCCCCGACAAGGGCAGCCTGCGCGAAGGGGAGGGCCAGGACTGATGTCATCGCTTCTCGAAGTCTCCGGCGTCTCCGTCACCTTCGACGGCTTCCGCGCCATCAACAACCTGTCGTTCGAGATCGGCCCGGCCGAGCTGCGCGCGATCATCGGCCCCAATGGCGCCGGCAAGACCACCTTCATGGACATCGTCACCGGCAAGACCCGCCCCGACGAGGGCAAGGTGATCTGGGGCGAGCTGTCGCGCAACCTGCTGAAGATGTCCGAGGCCCGCATCGCCCAGGCCGGCGTGGGGAGGAAATTCCAGCGTCCCACCGTCTTCGAGGATCAGTCGGTCTATGACAACCTGCTGATGTCGCTGAAAAATCCGCGCGGCTCCTTTGCCTGCCTCTTCTATCGCGCGAATATTCCCGACCGCGAGCGTGTCGAGGCGCTCGCCGAGGAGGTGGGCCTCGCCGACCAGCTGCCGCGCAAGTCGGGCGAGCTCAGCCATGGTCAGAAACAATGGCTCGAGATCGGCATGCTGCTGGCGCAGGAGCCGCGCCTGCTGCTGGTGGACGAGCCCGCCGCGGGCATGACCCTGGCCGAGCGCGAACATACCACCGACCTGCTGAAGGAGGCGGCCAAGACCCGCGCCGTGGTGGTGGTGGAACACGACATGGAATTCGTCCGCCGCCTCGACTGCAAGGTCACCGTGCTGCACGAGGGCTCGGTGCTGGCCGAGGGCTCGCTCGACCATGTCACCGCCGACCCGCGGGTCATCGAAGTTTATCTGGGGCGCTGAGACATGCTGGAAGTGGAAGGACTTACGCTGCACTACGGCCAGAGTCAGATCCTCAACGGGATCGACCTCGTTGCCGAGACCGGGCAGGTGACCTGCATCATGGGCACCAATGGCGTGGGCAAGACCTCGCTGCTCAAGGCGATCTCGGGCACCCACCCGCGCTCGGGCGGCACCATGCGCCTCGACGGCGAGGATCTGGGCAAGCTGCCTGCGCATATGCTGGCGCAGAAGGGCATCGGCTACGTGCCCCAGGGTCGGATGATCTTTCCGCTGCTGACGGTGCAGGAGAACATGGAGACCGCCTATGCCTGCCTGCCGCGGTCCGAGCATTTCATCCCGGACGAGATCTACGAGCTGTTCCCGATCCTGAAGGAGTTCCTGCACCGGCGCGGCGGCGACCTGTCGGGCGGGCAGCAACAGCAGCTCGCCATCGCGCGGGCGATGCTCACCAAGCCCAAGCTGCTGCTGCTGGATGAACCCACCGAGGGGATCCAGCCCAACATCATCCAGCAGATCGGCCGGGTGATCGAATACCTGCGCGACCGAGGCGACATGGCGATCATCCTGGTCGAACAATACTTCGAGTTCGCCTATGGCCTGGCCGACCGTTTCTACGTGATGCGCCGCGGCGCGGTCACCGCCTCGGGCACCAAGGCCGACATCACCAAGGATGCGCTCATGGCCGAGGTCTCGGTCTGAGCGCATGGGCAAGAAGGGGGCTCTGCCCCCATCGCGCGCTGCGCGATTCCCCCGCCGTATTTGGAGAAAGATGAAAGAGGGGAGGCGCGCCTCAGAGATCCTGTTCCGAGCCGGGCTTTGGCCAGAGCACCCAGACAACCCAGGCCACGGCGATGGTCACCGCACAGCCGAGCAGCGTGGCATAGACCCGGTCGATGGCATTCTGCTCGACCGTGCCGCTGGCCATGCTGATCATCAGCACCAATGCGGCGGTGATCAGCGCGATGAAATAGCGGAACTCCTGCCCGTTCACCGTGGCCGCCCCCATGGCGGCAATCACGAAGAGGACATAGAGCGACAGGTGCCCGGGCGGCAGCAGGGCCACCGCCACCGTCGCCACCACGGCGCCCAGCAGGGTGAAGAGCCCCCGTCGCACCAGCATCTGCCGGGTGGTCAGGTAGTCGGGGCGCAGCACGAAGATCGCCACCATGGGCGCCCAGTAGCCGTGCTTGACCTCGGCCCAGTCCGCCACCCACCAGCAGATCCAGACCGCCAGCGCCGCGGTCAGCCCCAGGCGCAGTGCCTGAAGCGGCCCGACATGGGTGATGTCCCGGGCCGGGTCGTGGTGCTCGCGCCGGGGCGCGCCATGCAACCGGCGCCAGAGATAGGGCAGTTCCAGGCAGGCCGCCATGTAGCCCGCCGCCAGCAGGATCGCCCCCGCGGTCTGCCAGGGCGCTGCGATCCGGTCGCCCAGGTAGGTGCCGATGCCGAAGAAGATGAAGCTCTGCACCCCCAGCCACCACAGCCCCTTGTGGGCCAGGTTCAGGGTGCCGACCAGGGCGGCGATCACCACCATGCCCACCGGCGCCAGCGTCACATCGCCCCAGAGCGTCACCTGCGCCGCATAGCAGCCCGCGACAAGGCCCAGCGACTTGCCCAGCAGGTCGATCGCCACGATCGGCAGGCGCCGCCCGCCCAGGATCCAGTTCGCGCCGGTCGAGGTGGCAAAGGCCGCCCCCGTCACCGACAGCGACAGCGCCACCGGCAGGTCCGCCAGGCCCACCACCACGATGAGCAGCCCCGTCAGCGCAAGGCCCACCACCACCGCCGTTGTCCAGTTCAGCTCGCTGACCTTCATCGCCGCTCCATCATTCCTTCCACCTGACCTAGCGGAACGGCCGGCAATGTCACGCCGGCTCCTTCATCTGGCCGTAAATATCCCCGCCGGAGGCTCCCGGCCCCTCAGCTCTCGATCCAGATGGTGATGGGTCCGTCATTGGTCAGGCTCACCTTCATGTCGGCACCGAATTCGCCGGTTTCCACGGGAATGATCCCGCCCAGTGTCCGTGCGAAGAGCTCGTAGAGCGTGCGGCCCTCCTCGGGGCGGGCGGCGGCGGAAAACCCGGGGCGGTTGCCGCGGCTGGTGTCGGCGGCCAGGGTGAACTGGCTCACCACGAGCGCGCTGCCGCCCACGTCCTGCACCGAGAGGTTCATCTTGCCGGCCTCGTCCTCGAAGATCCGCATCTTCGCGATCCGCGCCGCCAGTTTCTCGGCCTGGGCCTCGGTATCGCCCTGCATCGCACAGACCAAGATCATCATCCCCGGCCCGCATTGCCCGATCACCGCTCCGTCCACGCGCACCTGCGCCTCGGTCACCCGTTGCACCAAAGCTCTCATCTCTCAGCCTTTCATCGTCAGTATTTCATCCAGCGGCGCCCGCCCCGCGCGGAAGGCATTGGCCGGATGTGTCCGGTCGGGCCGCCCCAGGGCAATGCCGCAGAGCACCGCACGCCCCTCGGCAATGGCGAAATGCCGGCGGATCAGCGGGCTGAAGCCGGCCACCGCACCCTGGGCACATGTGGCCACGCCCCGCGCCTCGGCCGCCAGGCAGAGCGCCATCAGGAAGGCGCCGCAATCCAGCGCTCCATAGGCGCCAAAGCTCTCCGGCGCGGTCAGGATCACCGCATGGGGCGCGCCGAACAGCCGGAAGTTCTCCATCGCCTGTTTCGCCGAGGCCACCCGGTCGCCCTTCTTCACCCCCACCGCATCGTAGAGCTGCCAGCCCACCTCGCGGCGGCGCGCCTTCTGCGCCTCGCTATAGCCATGGGGAAAGGGGAAATCGCTGCCCATATCGCTGCCGCTCCCGGCGGCCTCGAGCAGCGCGGCGCGAAACCGGTCGGTCTCCGCGCCGCGGGTCACGATCACTTCCCAGGGCTGGGTGTTCGACCAGCTGGGCGCCAGCGCCGCCTCGGCCACGATCTCGCGCAGCAGCGCCTCGTCGAGCGGCTCGGGCAGGAAGGCACGGCAGGAAAACCGCCGCGCCAGCAGGTCGTGCAGGGTCTCGCTCCTGCTCTCTGTCTCTCGCGTGCTCATCTCGTCCCCCGGTTTCGCCGCAGCATGGCGGTGAAGCGGGGCAGGGGCAAGCGGGTCATTTGCCGTAGCGATAGGCGCCCTTGTCCAGCGCGGCGCGATAGGCCGGCCGCGCCCGGATCGCCTTCAGCCAGGCGGCAATGGCCGGTGTCGGCCCGCCGGGCATGGCGCGGTCCGCCGCGGCCTCGACCACGAAGGACATCATGATATCCGCCGCCGAGAGGCGATCCCCGGCGAAATAGCCGTCGCGGCCCAGTTCGGCCTCCCAATAGGCCAGGTGATCGGCCAGCTGCGGATCCACCTGCGTTTCCAGCGCCGTCTGGCTGATCTTGCGGGCCACCGGCCGGATCAGCCCCGGCACCCGGGCGGGCAGCAGCGAGAACATCAGCTTCTGCAGCAGCAGCGGCATGGCCGAGCCTTCCGCGTAATGCATCCAGAAGGCATGGCGCCAGCGGTCGGTGCCCTCGGCATCGGGGCCGAAAGTGCCCTCGCCGCCATGGGTCTCGATCAGGTATTCGACGATGGCGCCGCTCTCGGCCAGGGTGAAATCGCCCTCCTGCAGCACCGGCGACTTGCCCAGGGGATGCACCGCCTTCAGGGCCTTCGGCGCCCGCATGTCGGCCCCGCGTTCATAGAGCTTGATCTCGTAGTCGAGGCCCAGCTCCTCCATCAGCCACAGGATCCGCTGTGCGCGGCTGTCGTTCAGATAGTGGATCGTCAGCATTTCTGCCCCCTATTGTTGCCCGCCGATCAGCAGGATCAGCCCCAGCACCACCAGCGCCGCCAGAACCGCCAGCGCGATCTTGCCCTTCGACCAGGGCCGCTCGCCCTGAACCCGGCCGGTGCGGCCGTTGATGACAAAGCGATAGCTCTCGCCGCGATAGCGATAGGCCGCCATCCAGACCGGCAGCAGCACGTGCTTGAAGGTCACGTCGCTCAGCTCGGTTTCCACAGCGTGGACCTGCTGGCGGTCGCCGCCTATGTCGAACCTCACGTCACGTTCGATCACCCGGTCCATCTTTGCCCGCGCAACGCCCATGCCGTCCTCCAGCGGCACCTGGTAGGCCTCGGCGCGGAACCCGGCCAGGTATTCCGGCGCATAGGGCCGCATCTCGGCCAGGTCCCAGGGCTCCAGCCCGTCGGTATAGCGCTGCGGCAGCGCCTTTGACGCCAGCACCAGCGTATCGTCGAAGAACCGCTGCACCTGGCCCGCCACCGGGGTCCAGTGCACCCGGGCCACCTGCACCGTCTCGGGCCGCCCGTCGCGCATCACTGTCCGCGTCTCGTAATAGACGATGCCGCGCGCCCCGGAATAGCGGCTGCGGGTCTGGGCGTCGAAGGTCCAGTAAGGGACATAGATCCCCTCCATCTTCCGCCCCTTGCGCGCATATTGCTTCAGCCCGTTCGGCGCGAACCACAGCCGGCCGAGCCAGTCCGTCATGGCCCTGTGCGCCTCTTCCTCGGTCAGGGCAAAGGGCAGCACCCCGCGCGGCTTGATCCGCCGCTCGACGCCCGTGCCCACCACCACCGGCGTGGCGCAAAACGGGCAGTCCATCGCGTGATCGCTGCCCTGGAATTCCACCTCGGCGCCGCAGTTCGGGCAATGGGCCAGCCGCGCCTCCACCATCTCGGCCTCGGGCAGCCGGGCCTCGAGGGCGGCGCGGAAATCAAGCTCGCGGATCGAGGCGCCCCAGGGCCCCGGCGGCGCCATCTCCTCCACGTGACCGCAGTAGTCACAGATCATCTCGCCCGTGGCAGGGGAAAACCGGTAATCTGCCCCGCACTGGGGGCAGGGAAAATGGTGCTGGCCCCCATCCATCGGGCCATCCTTCGTGCCATCCTTCATGCCCGATCAGCCCCGTTCAGGCCCGCTCATGCCCCGGGCACCCCCGGCGGCGGGGGCGGCGGCGGCATCACGGTGAACAGCTGCGCCAGCTCGGTCACCTCGCCGGCCTTCAGCCATCCGTCCTGCCCCGGCGTCCAGACCCAGCTGTCGCGGTTCAGGGTCCCCTCGGTCACCATCCGGCCCAGCCGCGCGCGGCTGAAGGGCCCGCTCGTCTGCCCCTCCACCGCGATGTGCCAGACCTTGTCGGCGGGCGGCGGCGGCGGGGTCACGGGGGCCGCCTCGGCGGCGGCGGCAGAGGCGGCGGCAGAGGAGGGCCCCCAGGGCCCCTTCATCATCTGCTGCGCCATCGACAGCCCCATCCCGGCGCCCAGGCCCGCGCCCATGGCACCGCCCGCCGGCGCCGTCGCGGCCTCGCGCATCGCCTCGGCGGCGGTGAATTTCGTGTAGCGCTCCAGGTCGCCCGCGATCCCCGCGCTCGTCCGGGTATCGAGCACCTTCTCCACCGCCTCGGGCAGCGAGATGTTCTCGATATAGAGCTCCGGCATCTCGAGGCCGTATTCCGTCACCGTCGGCGCGATCTCCCGGCCCACGATCTTGCCCAGCTCGGCGGTGTTCGCGGCCATGTCCAGCACCGGGATGCCGCTCTTGGCCACCACCCGGCTGAATTCCTGCACGATGATGTTGCGGATCTGGTCGCTGATCTCGTCCATGGTGAATTCGCCATCGGTGCCGACGATCTCGGTCAGGAACTTCGCCGCATCGCCCACCCGCACCGCATAGGTG
The DNA here is from genome assembly GCF_056270665.1 of Pseudooceanicola sp. DL12. Classification (NCBI taxonomy): domain Bacteria; kingdom Pseudomonadati; phylum Pseudomonadota; class Alphaproteobacteria; order Rhodobacterales; family Paracoccaceae; genus Pseudooceanicola; species Pseudooceanicola sp. DL12. Next base: position 3,143,301 of record NZ_CM149884.1, on the reverse strand, counting down.
CCAAAGGCCCGCAGGCGCACCGGCCCGAATTCCGGATCCCGGCAGATGATCGGGTTGCGGGTGCCCCATTTCAGATCGGCGAACCGCCGCGTCGAGATGAAGTAGATCTCGCTCTTGAAGGGGCTCTGGAACCCGTGGTCCCAATGCTGCAGCGTCGTCAGCACCGGCATGTTGTTGGTTTCCAGCAGGTACATCCCCGGCGTGAACACATCGGCCAGCTTGCCCTCGTGCACGAAGACGGCCACCTGGCCCTCGCGCACCGTCAGCTTGGCGCCGTACTTGATCTCGTGGCCGTATCGTTCGAACCGCCAGACCATCGTGTCGCGGGTGTCGTCCGTCCATTCGATGACATCGATGAACTCGCCTTTCAGGAAATCCAGAATTCCCATGGCGCTACTCCTTCTTGCCGGGCATCCCTCAGCCGGGGGTGTCGCCCATCAGTTCCGCCGCGATCTGCCAGATGACCGGCCGCGCCTCCTCGACGCGCATACCGGGCTGCAGCCTCCGATCATACAGGATCGACAGCAATTTTTCGTCATGATCCGTCAACAGGGCAAACTCGTCGTCGTCGTTGAAGATCGAGGGCCGCGCCTCGGGGTCGTCGTTGCGCAGGCCCAGGCCCTGCGCCAGCTCCTCGTGCACGCAGGCCATCCGGGTCAGCGCCGGCTCCTCGGCGCGGATCAGCGCCACCGCGCTGGCATAGGTATCGGCGCTGCCGGGGCCGGCAAATCCCATCACCAGGCAATGCACCGTGTCGGGCAGGTGGGTCAGGGTGCTGCGCGCCGACAGGCTCAGCCCCGGCAGCAGCACCTCCAGCCGCTTCAGCAGCACCGCGTTGTCGTCGATGCCCATGACCATGACGTGGAAATTGGCGGCGGCGGGGCTCGTGGCCATGCTCACCGGATGCCCGCTCACCCGCGCCAGCCGCGCGGCATAGCCGGCCACCACGCGGGTCTGTTCCTCGCGCATCGTCTTCGGCACCGAGGGGCCGAAATCCATGCCAAAGGCCACCGGCACAACCCAGCGGCGCAGGCTGCCGGAGGATTGCGCACCGGGCAGCATCGCCCCGCCGGGCATCAGCTCGTCGTAAAAGGCGATCCGCTCGAAGTTCCGCGCCAGGTCCTCGGCGTCATAGGGGGTATCGGGCCCGCCGCCGTCGCGCCGCATCAGCCCCTGCGCCACCAGGTCGCGCTCGACCTCCTCGAAATGCCGGCTCAGCCGCTCGCTGCGTGCCGAGGGCTCCGGGGCGGGCTGGGCCGCCGGGGGCACCGGGCGCAGGCTGGTCTCCGGCGGCCCGTGCCGGTCGAGCATCGCGCAGGCGGTCAGCGCCGCCGTCGCCCCGATCAGCAACAGGGCGCGAGGCACAATATGGGGCAGGGCGGGGGCGCGCAGCCTGCCGGCGCCCGGCGCCTGCCGTCCCGCCTGTCCGCCGCTCGCATGGTCCGCCAGCCCCGCCCGCATCGCCCGTCAGCCCTTCTTCGGAACCGCGCCGGTGGTCTCGGGCGCAAGGCCCGTCTTGTGCGCCTTGGCGGCGGCCAGCGTGTCGCGCAGGTCTGCTTCCATCTGGCGCAGGTCCTTCTCGGCGGCGGCGCGGCGGATCTTGCCGGCATCGGCAATGGCAAGGCTCTCCTCGATGGTGCCGATCAGGTCCTCGTTGGCCTTCTTCACCGCCTCGATGTCGAAGACCCCGCGTTCGACCTCCTCGCGGATCTTCGCGTTGTTCATGCGCAGGTTCTCGGCATTGCTGGTCAGCAGCTCGTTGGTCAGGTTGTTGGCCTCGTGCACCGCCTGCGCCGCCTCGCCGCTGCGCCGGATGGTGATCGCCTGGGCCAGCTGGCTTTCCCAGAGCGGCACGGTATTGACCAGGGTCGAGTTGATCTTGGTCACCAGGCTCTTGTCGTTCTCCTGCACCAGGCGGATCGAGGGCAGCGACTGCATCGTCACCTGCCGCGTCAGCTTCAGGTCGTGCACCCGGCGGTCCAGGTCGTCGCGGGCGGCGCGCAGGTCGCGCAGCTCCTGCGCCTTCATCACCTGCGCCTCCGGGTCGGCGGCCTGCACCGCGGCCTCCAGCGCCGGGATCTCGTGCTCGTCCAGCTCGGCCAGCTTCAGCGTGCCGGCGGCGATATAGAGCGCCAGCTCGTCATAGAAATCCAGCGTCTTCTCATAGAGCAGGTCCAGCGCCTTGATGTCCTTCAGCAGCTGGTGCTCATGGCGCAGCAGCTGGTCGGTGATCATGTCGATCTGGCCCTGCACCTCCTCGAACTTCGCGGTGAACTTGGCAAAGGGCGCGGCCTTGCCGGTGATCTTCTCCCACAGGCTCTTCTTCCGCCGCACGTCCAGCTCGCTGACCGAGAAGCCGCGCAGGGTGGTGACGATCTCGCGCAGGCTGTCGCCGGCCGGGCCGATGTCCTTGTTGCGCACGTCCGAGAGCATCGACTGGCTGATCTGCTGCAACTCGCCCTGGGCGCGGGCGCCAAAGCCCACGATCGAGCCGCTGTCGCCCATGTCGATCTCCGCCTTGCGGCGCTGCACTTCCTCGCTCATCGCGCCGCCCATGGTGGCGGTATCGGCGCTCACCTCGGCCGGTGCCGGCTCCGGCAGCTCAAGCGAGGTCACCTCCTCCACGGTCTTCTGGGCTTCGCTGGCCTTGGTTCGAACGTCGTCGGACATGTCGTTTTCCTGTAAAGTTGGCGTTCTGCGGCGGCACCCCGGTGCCGCCTCCTGATCCCGGGGGCGCCGCGGCGCGCCCGTCTCTAGTCCCGCGCCTGCGCGCGCATCATGTCCTCGGGCTGCACGCCTTCCCGGCGCAGCCGGTCTCGCAGCACGTCGATCTCGATACTCATATCCGTGGCGTCATCCTGTAACATCTTTTCGGTCTTCGCCGCGAAATTCTCCTGCAGATCGCGCAGCAGCGCCTCGTATTGCCCGCGCGCCCCGGGGTTGTGGGTGTGCCGGTAATGCTCGGCAAACTTCTCCGAGGCCTCCCGCGCCCCCGTCAGGTAGACGCCCAGGTACTTGCGCGCCTGGGTCAGGTCGCGCGGATCCTCCTCGACCCGGGCGATCATCTGCCGCGCCGTGTCCTCGAATTCGGCCACCCGATGCACCAGAACGCGGTCGTTCAGCCCCGCGATCGCCCGCGCCATGGCGCTCAGCTCCTCCTCGGCGCGTTCCACCACCTGCGCCACGCGGTCCTGCTGGTACTGGTCCAGCCCCTCGGCCGTGGCGCGGTTGCGCAGCGGATCGGGGCCAAAGGCCGCCAGGTGCAGGATCCAGCCGATCACGCCGTAGATTGCCGCGCCGGCGGCACCGGTGTCATGGGCCATGGCCGCCATCGCCGTGCCCAGCCCGAGCAGCACCCCGGCCAGGATCTTGCGCGGCAGGGCGGGCCGGCGCGCCAGCTTGCGCGACAGGAACGCCTGTTCCGCCCGCAGCCCCTCGCGGGTCAGATGCGCCGCCCCGAGCCAGGCCGCCGCGCCGCCGATCCCCCAGGCCAGCACCACCGGCCCCGACCAGAGCGTCGTCAGGAACAGCACCAGTGCCGGGATATAGAGCAGGTTCACCCGCGCGCCGCCGGGCTCCACCTTCGGGCCGCGCCCGCGGGCCGGGCCCGAACCCGGGCTGTACCTGCCGCCAAAGCGTTCTGCCATGCTCCGGGCCTCCGCCTATCCTGCCGCCATGAGACCCGAGCCGACGCCGAACATCACCACCAGAAGCAGCACATAGGCGACTTTCTGCAGGGCGCCGGGACGGCGATAGGCGGGCAGGGTCTCGGAACGGGCGGTCTCGCGGCTCAGCGCCGCCGCCAGGCTCGTCGCCACGGCGGTCACCACGGCGAGGATCAGAAGGATCAGGGCTATTCGGGCCATTCTCTGCGCCTCCGGGCGCCAGTCATCTGCGTGTCGGGTCTGAATTCGGGTCTTCCTACATCTAGGAGCCCGCATGCCCTCTGACCAGTGTGCTCTGGACGAATGGACGCGAATGGCGCGCAATGGCCTCGCCTGCCGCCCGGGGGCGACAGGCCCGGCGCGCCCGCGCCTTCATCTTTCCCCAAATACGGTTTCTCGTAACGGTTCAGCCCCGCACCCCGAGGGGCAGGGCGGCAGGGCGGCAGGGCGGCTACGTCCGCCCCCGCGGCTTGCCGGAGGGGCCGCCCCGGCCCGAAGGTTTCCCCGAAGGCTTGCCCGAAGAGCTGCCCTGGGGCCTTCCCTGGGGCCTTCCCTGCGGTTTGCCCGCCGGCCGGCCCCCGGGCTTCCCGCCCGGCTTGCCGGAGCGCCCGTCCGCGCCCCGCGCCTCGGCCTTGCCGTCGCCTCGGCCCAGGGCCTTCCCCGAGGCGCCCGAGGCCCCGGCGCGGACGCCCTTGCCGGTAAAGACGGTGCCCTGCCAGCCGCCCGTGCTGCTGCCAGAGCTCTTGCCAGACCCGTGGCCAGACCCGTGGCCCGATCCATGACCAGACCCACGATCAGATCCGGAGGGCTTGCCCTTCCGCGCGATCGGCCTGGCCACGATGTCGTCGGGCCTGGGCTTCGGCGGCCGCGACTTGCGCACCACCTTCTTCTTCGCCACCGCCTCGCCCTCGCCGGCATCGTCCTCAAGGCCAAGCTGGTCGCGCATCACCCGGCGGCGCACCTCTTCCACCTCGCCCTCCTTCAGGCTGCCCAGCTGGAAGGGGCCATAGCTCACCCGGATCAGCCGGTTCACCACCAGGCCGATGCTCTCCATGGCGCGGCGGATTTCGCGGTTGCGGCCCTCGCGCAGGCCCACCGTCAGCCAGGCATTGGCGCCCTGCTGCCGGTCCAGGGTCACCATCATCGGCTGGAAGGTCTCGCGGTCGATCACCACGCCCTCGCGCAGCGGCTCCAGCATCTCGTCGCTGGGGTTGCCCTTCACCCGCACCCGGTACTTGCGCATCCAGCCGGTCGCCGGCAGCTCCAGCTGCCGCTTGATCCCGCCGTCATTGGTCAGCAGCAGCAGGCCTTCCGAATTCAGGTCGAGCCGCCCGACGGACATCACCCGCGGCAGGTCCTCCGGCAGCTTGTCGAAAATCGTCTCGCGGCCCTTCTCGTCGCTCGTCGTCGTCACCAGGCCCGCGGGCTTGTGATAGAGCCACAGCCGCGCCGGCTCCGGCGCGCCCACCGGCTTGCCGTCCACGGTGATCCGCGCGCCCGCGGTCACGTTCAGCGCCGGGCTGTCGATCACCACGCCGTTCACGGCCACCCGGCCGGCCTCGATCAACCGCTCGGCCTCGCGGCGGCTGGCCACGCCGGCGCGTGCCAGAACCTTGGCGATGCGGTCGCCCGGCATCACCTCACCGTCGCCGGCCCCCTGCAGCGGCTTGCCGGAGGGTTTGCCGGCAGGCTTGCCCGGGCCCTTGCGGGCCGGTTTCGAGGGGCCCTTGGCGGGCGCATTGGAACGGGGCGGGTTTTTCTGTGTCATGTCCCGGCTCTAGCGCGGATCGCGCAGCCGGGGAAGGATCATCTTGCACCGGATGCCCCGTCGGGGCACAGAAGATCCATGCGCTTCACCTCCCAGATGTCCCTCGCCCTCGAAGAGGCCCGTGCCGCCGCCGCCCGCGGCGAGGTGCCCGTGGGCGCCGTGGTGATCGACCCGCAGGGCCGGGTGGTGGGCCGCGCCGGCAACCGCACGCGCGAACTTTGCGATCCTTCGGCCCATGCCGAGGTGCTGGCCATCCGCCAGGCCTGCGCCGCCGCCGGCAGCGAGCGCCTGCCCGGTCACAGCCTCTATGTCACGCTGGAGCCATGCCCGGCCTGCGCCGCGGTGATCTCGGCGGCACGCATCGCCCGGCTCTACTACGGCGCGGCAGATCCGAAATCCGGCGGCGTGGCCCAGGGCCCGCGCATCTTCACCCACCCCCAGGCGCACCACGTGCCCGAGGTCTACGACGGCATCGCCGCCCCCGAGGCCGAGGCGCTGCTGAAGGATTTCTTCGCCGCCCGCCGCTGAGCCGCCCGCGCCACCGCCCGGGCTCCTTGCTCGGGCCTCCCCATTCGGGCTTCCGCCCAACGCCTCCTCAGCGCCTTCCCCCAAGGAACCTCCTCGCGGGGCCCCTTCATCTTTCTGAAAATACGGCCGCCGGAGGCTCCCGTCCTTGGGGCGCATGCCTCCGTCGGCCGCTCTCGCACAGCCTTCGGCCCACCCTCCCGGTCCGGTCCCTTCCGGACAGCACAAAGGGGCCCGCAGGCCCCCTTTGTTAACCATTTCTCCGCGCGATTTCGCACCGACGCAATACCGACGCGATACCGACGTAATACCGACGTTGGAATTGGCCGAAATCAGGGGGGTAATAATATTCCATTTCAGGAATGCCGACGCCCTCCCGATGGCCCTATCCGGCCCGGTTCTCAGGGCCGGAAGTAACCTTCGTAAATCGGCTCGAGCGTGCCGGTCTCGAAGAGCGACGACACCGAGGTGCCATTCCAGATGTTCAGGATCGCCTGGGCGAACATCGGCGCCGTCGGCAGCATCCGGATGCGCTCGCAGGCCTCTACGGCGGGGGTGGCCGCGATCGAGTCGGTGATCACCAGGTTCTTCAGGGCAGAGGAATCGATGCGCCCCACCGCGGGCCCCGAGAGCACCCCGTGAGAGATATAGGCATGAACCTCGGTCGCGCCGGAATTCATCAACAGATCCGCGGCCTTGCAGAGCGTGCCGGCGGTGTCGCACATGTCGTCGACCATGATGCAGATCTTGTTGCTGACGTCGCCGATCACGGTCATCTCGGCCACTTCGCCGGGCTTTTCGCGGCGCTTGTCGACGATCGACAGCGGCGCGTTGATGCGCTTGGCCAGCTCGCGGGCGCGGGCCACGCCGCCCACGTCGGGAGAGACGACCATCACGTCCTGCAGCCGGTCCTTGAACTGCTGCCGGATGTCCATGGCAAAGATCGGGCTGGCATAGAGGTTGTCGACGGGGATGTCGAAGAAGCCCTGGATCTGCGCGGCATGCAGGTCCATGGTCAGCACCCGCTCCACGCCGGCCTCGACCAGCATGTTGGCCACCAGCTTGGCACTGATCGGCGTCCGCGCCTTGGTCCGCCGGTCCTGCCGGGCATAGCCGAAATAGGGCATGACGGCGGTGATCCGCGAGGCCGAGGAGCGGCGCAGCGCATCGACCATGATCAGCAGTTCCATCAGGTTGTCGTTGGCGGGGTTCGAGGTGGGCTGGATCACGAACATGTCCTCGCCCCGAACGTTTTCAAAGACTTCCACGAAGATCTCGCCGTCGTTGAAGCGCTCGACGCGGGCCTCGACGAGGCCCACGTTCATGCCGCGATGCATCGACATGCGGCGTGCGATGGCCGTGGCAAGCGGCATGTTTGCATTGCCCGCGATCAGCTTGGGCTCAATGATATTCGGCATTTCGGTCTCTCCGGGTGGCAGCTGGGAGTCGCTCAACAGGGTGGCTCTGGGATGACAGATTCGTGACGTTGAACCTCGCTTAGCACCCCGTTACGGTCTTGCCAAACCGCGCCGCCCTCGGCGGCCCTCACAAGGCCGGGACAATGGCACATCAGATCGACTATTTTTTCACGACAATCTCCCCTTTCACCTATCTGGCGGGGGATCGGCTGGAACAGATTGCCGCGGGTCACGGGGCGACGATCAACTATAAACCCGTTGATCTCATGAAGGTATTTTCCGCCACCGGCGGCGTCCCGCTGCCCCAGCGGCCGAAGGCCCGGCAAGAGTACCGCCTGATGGAGCTGGAACGGGCGCGGAAAAAGACCGGCCTGCCGCTGAACCTCGCGCCGGCCTTCCATCCCACCAATGCCGCACCCTCCTGCTATGCCATCATCGCCGCGGACCGGGCCGGGGACGGCGACACCGGGCTGCTCTGCCGCCTGCTGCTCACCGCCTGTTTCGTCGAGGAGAAGAACATCGCCGAGGACGAGGTGATCCGGGATTGCCTGGCCCGCGCCGGCTTCGATCCCTCGCTCGCCGACAGCGGCCTCTTCACCGGTGCCCAGGTCTTCGAGCGCAATACCGAGGAGGCCATCGAGGCCGGTGTCTTCGGCGCTCCCTTCTACATCGTCGACGGCGCGCAGCGCTTCTGGGGGCATGACCGCCTCGACGATCTTTCGGCCCATCTCGACGGGACACTCTGATGCTGCACTCGCTGTTCGGCGGTCACGAAACCGCCTGGCAATCCTGGGGCGAAACAGGCCCCAAGGTATTGATGATCCATTGTTCCCTTGCCCATTCCGGCGCCTGGCAGGGGGTGGCCGCGCGGCTGTCACGCCATGCCGAGATCCGCGCCTACGACCTTCCGGGCCATGGCCGGAGCGGCGCCTGGCACCCCGAACTCGACTTTCAGGAGCAATCGGTGGAGATGGCACTGGGGCTGATCCGGGACTGGGGCGAGGGGCCGGTGCACGTGGTGGGCCATTCCTTCGGGGGCACCGTGGCCCTGCGCCTCGCGGTCGAGCACCCCGAGCGCGTCGCCTCGCTCAGCCTCTACGAGCCCGTATTCTTTACCGCCGGTTTCCAGGCCTTTCCCGAACTGAAGGCCGAGCATGACGCCGAGATGGCCGGTTATGCCGATGCCTTCGCCGCCGGCGATTACGAGGGCGCGGCCCGTGCCTTCATGCGGGTCTGGGGCGATGGCCGGCCATGGGACAGCCTGCCCCAGGCACAGCGCCAGGGCTTCATCGACCGGATCCAGCTGATCGATGCGATCAAGGGCACCAACTACGGCGATCCCGGCGCCATGCTTGCCCAGGGCCGGCTGCGCAGCCTGGCCTGCCCCGTGATGCTGATGGAAGGCGCCGAGAGCCCGGTCTACGTCGCGCGCATCAACGATGCGCTGCAGATGCAGATCCCGGAGGCAGAGCGCGTGATCCTGCAGGGTGCGGCCCATATGGGGCCGGTCACCCATGCCGGGGCCGTGGCCGCCGAGCTGCAGGATTTTCTGAAGCTGTAGAAGAGGTTGCGGCGGGGCTCAGGCCCCGCGCGCGATCTCCAGGAAGCGGTTCACATCCGCTTCGGTCAGCGACCAGTCGGCCACGAACCGTGCCATCAGCGGCTCTTCCGCGGGGCCGTCGTCCAGAGGTCCGCCGCTCAGGTTATAGCGCGCGCCGGCGGCAATCAGGCGCTGGTGCGCGGCACGGGGCAGGGTGGTGAACATCAGGTTGGCTTCCGGCTCGCGCAGGAAGCTCACGCCGGCCATGCCGCGCAGCCCCTCGGCCAGCTGCGACAGCCGGGCATTGGCCATGGCCGCCATCTGCAGCCAGAGGTCGCCCTCCAGGTAGGCCTGCATCTGCGCCGAGAGGTAGCGGTGCTTGGAGAAGAGATGCGCGCCACGCTTGCGGCGCAGCTCGAATTCCCAGGCCCGGTCCTTGCCGTCCTTGTTGAAGAAGATCACCGCTTCCACGCCGACACAGCCGTTCTTGGTGCCGCCAAAGCTCAGGGCGTCCACGCCCGATTTCCAGGTCATCTCGGCAGGCGTGCAGCCCATGGCGGCCAGCGCATTGGCAAACCGCGCCCCGTCCATGTGCACGGGCAGGCCGAATTCCCTTGCGATCCCCGTCAGTTCGCGGATCTCGTCAAGGGTATAGAGGCGGCCCTTTTCGGTCACCTGGGTGATCGAGAGCGGCCCGGGCTGGGCCGAGTGCACGGCGTGTTTCACACGGCCACCGATGGCCTTGCGCAGGTCTTCGGGGTGCACCTTGTCGTCATCGCCCAGCGGCAGCAGCTTGCCCGCGCCAAGGAAGAACTCGGGCGCGTTGCACTCGTCCTCGTTGATATGGGCGTAGGGGCTGCAATAGACCACCTGCCACGGATCGGCCAGCGTGGCCAGCGACAGCACGTTGGCCGCGGTGCCCGTGGCCACCAGGTAGATATCGGCCTCTGGCGCCTCGAAGATCTCGCGCAGCCGGTCGCGTACCGCGTCCATGACTGCCTCGCCGCCATAGGAGGGCTCGTAGCCGGAATTGGCGCGGATCATCGCGTCCAGGATGGAGGGGTGTGCGGGTCCGGCGTTATCGGATGCCAGGAACATCAGGTTGGCTCCTCGATGATGTAATCCTCCCAATCCTCCTCGTCGATCTCGAATTCCGGCACGGTGATGTCGCGCGCGGAAACCCCGGCCTCATGCACGCTCTCCGGATCTCCGGTCAGCAGCGGGTGCCAGGAATAGAGCGGCCGCCCCTCGTGGAGCAGGCGATAGGCACAGGTCTCGGGCATCCAGTAGAGATGCCCTTCCAGCGTCTTCGCCGTCAGCGAGATGCATTCGGGCACGAACTGGTGCCGGATCGGATATTGCGAACACAGGCAGGAATGCCCGTCCAGCAGCCTGCAGGCCACGCGGGTCAGGGCCACCTCGCCGGTGTCCGCATCTTCCAGCTTGTTCAGACAGCACTTGCCGCAGCCGTCGCAAAGCGCTTCCCACTCGCGCTGCGTCATCTTCTTCAGCGGCACGGTTTCCCAGAACCGCTCTCGCAGGCCTGTGCGGTCGATCTCGGGCGTGGTCATAGCGCGGACAGGATCTGCCGGGCACGGACGCAATCGGCATCCATCTGCGCGATCAGCGCGTCCAGGCCTTCGAATTTCACTTCCGGGCGCAGGTAGTCGACCAGCCCCACCGAGATCTGCGCGCCATAGAGGTCGCCGCGGAAATCGAACAGGAAGGTTTCCAGGTTGGGCTCGGTGCCGCCAAAGGTGGGCCGCAGGCCCAGCGACGCCGCGCCAAAGTAGCTGCCCGCGTGCGGGCCGGTCAGCACGTCCACCAGGGCGGCATAGATCCCGAACTTCGGCTTCAGCAGCCCGTCCAGCCACATGTTCGCGGTGGGAAAGCCAAGGTCGCGCCCGCGCTGGTCGCCGCGCACCACGGTGCCCTCGATGCGGTGCCAGTGTCCCAGCATCGCCTCGGCGTCGCGGGGGCGCCCCTCGGTCAGGGCATTTCGGATCGCGGTCGAGGAGATCTCGCCGGTGCCCACGTCGAGCAGGCGCGCTACCGACACCCCGAACCCGAGCTCCTGCCCGAACTCCGAGAGGTTGGAGATATTTCCTTCGCGGCCCTTGCCGTAATGGAAATCCTGGCCCACGACGACATGCTTCAGGCCCAGCCCGTCGTGCAGCACCTTGCGTGCGAAATCATGCGGCGACAGGCCGGCGAGGGTGGGGGTGAAGCTCAGTTCATAGAGCACGTCGACGCCCAGCTTCTCCAGCCTGTGCGCGCGGCTCTCGGCGCTGGTCAGGCGAAAATCCGGTGCCTCGGGGGCAAAGAACTGTCTCGGATGGGGTTCAAAGGTCATCACGCCCAGGGGCGCATTCAGCCTTTCGGCCTCGGCCCGGGCAATGTCGATAACGGACTGATGCCCAAGGTGCACGCCATCGAAATTGCCGATCGCGGCGACAGCGCCGCGGTCTTCCTCGTTGACGAAATGAAAGTCACGTACGATCCGCATGGGCGCAGCCCTAGCGCCCATGCGGGGGAGAGGCAAGAGCCTCGGATATGTGCTCTGATCAGAGGGTCGGATAAAGCGGGAAGCGGGCGCAAAGTTCCGCCACTTCCGCCTGAACCTTGGCCTCGACCTCGGCATTGCCTTCCTCACCGTTCGCCGCCAGGCCGTCGACGACCTCGACGATCCAGTCGGCGATCTGGCGGAACTCGGCTTCACCGAAGCCGCGGGTGGTGCCGGCCGGGGTGCCCAGGCGGATGCCGCTGGTCACGGTGGGCTTTTCCGGATCGAACGGGATGCCGTTCTTGTTGCAGGTGATATGCGCACGGCCCAGGGCCTTTTCGGTGGCATTGCCCTTCACGCCCTTGGGGCGCAGGTCGACGAGCATCACGTGGGTATCCGTGCCGCCGGTCACGATGTCGAGGCCACCCTTCATCAGCTGGTCGGCCAGGGCCACGGCATTTGCACGCACCTGCTTGATGTATTCCTTGAACTCGGGGCGCAGCGCTTCGCCGAAGGCCACGGCCTTGCCGGCGATGACATGCATCAGCGGACCGCCCTGAATGCCGGGGAAGATGGCCGAGTTGATCTTCTTGGCCAGCGCCTCGTCATTGGTCAGGATCATGCCGCCGCGCGGGCCGCGCAGGGTCTTGTGCGTGGTGGTGGTGGCCACGTCGGCATGGGGGAAGGGGCTGGGGTGTTCGCCTGCCGCCACGAGGCCGGCAAAATGCGCCATGTCCACCATCAGGTAGGCGCCCACGCTGTCGGCGATCTCGCGCATCTTGGCAAAATCGATCTGGCGCGGGATGGCCGAGCCGCCGGCGATGATCAGCTTGGGCTTGTGCTCGTTTGCCAGCTCCTGAACCTGGTCGTAATCCAGCAGGTTGTCCTGTTGGCGCACGCCGTACTGGATGGAGTTGAACCACTTGCCGGACTGGTTCGGCTTGGCGCCGTGGGTCAGGTGCCCGCCGGCATCCAGGCTCATGCCCAGGATCGTGTCGCCGGGCTGCAGCAGCGCGGTAAAGACACCCTGGTTTGCCTGGCTGCCAGAGTTCGGCTGCACGTTGGCGAATGCGCAGCCGAAGAGCTGCTTGGCGCGGTCGATGGCCAGGTCCTCGGCGATGTCGACGAACTGGCAGCCACCGTAGTAGCGCTTGCCCGGGTAGCCTTCGGCATACTTGTTCGTCATCACCGAGCCCTGGGCTTCCATGACGGCGCGGCTGACGATGTTTTCCGAGGCGATCAGCTCGATCTCGTCGCGCTGGCGACCCAGCTCCTTGCGAATGGCACCGAAAATCTCGGGATCACGGGTTTCAAGCTCTTCGGTGAAAAAGCCGGCATCGGTCATGGCAGGGTCTCCATCAATCCACGTTGGCCGCTACCTAACGCTTTGCCCGTGGCCAAGGAAGTCTCCAAATCGTCATGATGATCATGAAATGCGACGGGGCTGGCACGTTCCGGCAAGTTGTGGTTCTTTCGGAACCGAATTGCGGCTTTCGGAAACCTGGTGCCCCGTCCGGAACGGGGTGTCACAATCGGGCCGGGAGCCGACATGGGGAAGATCGTCCTATGAGCATCAAACTCGCCTTTGCCGCCAGCCGCGGGGCCTCGGCCCAGGCGGCGCGCAAGAGCCTGACCGCCCGCTACGGCGCCGTGCCCGAAGCCGAGGCGGACGTGATCGTGGCGCTTGGCGGTGACGGCTTCATGCTGGCCACGCTGCACCGCACCCAGGCGCTCAATGTGCCGGTCTACGGCATGAACCGGGGCACCATCGGCTTCCTGATGAACGCCTATTCCGAGGACGACCTGCTCGAGCGTCTCTCCGAGGCCGAGGAAGAGGTCATCAACCCGCTCTCGATGAAGGCCACCCGCGCCGATGGCAAGGTGCGCGAGGCGCTGGCGATCAACGAGGTCTCGCTTCTGCGGGCCGGGCCCCAGGCCGCCAAGCTGCGGATCTCGGTCGACGGCCGGGTGCGGATGAACGAGCTGGTCTGCGACGGGGCGCTGATCGCCACGCCTGCGGGCTCGACCGCCTACAACTATTCCACCCACGGGCCGATCCTGCCGATCGGCTCCGACGTGCTGGCCCTGACCGCGATCGCGGCCTTCCGGCCCCGGCGCTGGCGCGGCGCGCTGCTGCCCAAGACCGCGACGGTGCAGTTCGACGTGCTGGAGCCGGAAAAACGCCCGGTGATGGCCGATGCCGACAGCCGCTCCTTTACCAACGTGCTCTCGGTCGAGGTCCGCTCGGAGCCCTCGGTGGAGCACCGCATCCTCTTCGATCCGGGCCACGGTCTGGAAGAGCGGCTTCTGCAGGAACAATTCGTCTGACAATGTGCCCTTTCGGGGCCGGGCAGGGGGCTCTGCCCCGCTCGCCTGCGGCGATCTCCCCGCGATATTTGTGGCCAGATGAAAGAGCCGGTGGTTTTCCGCCCGTTCCGGCGCGCCATAGGATGGGGACGGGAACCTGTTACCTGTCCGGCACGTTATCTCCTCGAAGGGCGCAAGGACGCGCCCCCAGGTTGAAAAGGAGATTTCACCATGAATTGGGATGTGATCGAAGGCAACTGGAAGCAAGTCAAGGGCTCGGCCCAGGCACATTGGGGCAAGCTGACCGATGATGACCTCGACGTGGTCGAAGGCCGCCGCGAGCAGCTCGTCGGCAAGATCCAGGAGCGCTATGGCCTGGCTAAGGACGAAGCCGAGCGTCAGGTGGATGAATTCGCCCGCAAGCACTGATCGCTTCGGTGGGCAAAGACAGAAGGGCGGTCCCGTCGGGCCGCCCTTTTTCATGTCCTGCCATGGCCGTCTGCCCGAGGGGCCTCAGGCGGTCTGGGTCTGTCGCGCATAGCCGATGGTTTGCAGGGCGTCCTTGATCTCGTCCAGAACCTCGGGGTCGTCGATTGTGGCGGGCATCTTGAACTCCTGGCAATCGGCGATCTTGACCATGGTCGCCCGCAGGATCTTGCCCGAGCGCGTCTTGGGCAGCCGGTCGACCACCACCGCCTTCTTGAAGGCGGCCACCGGCCCGATCTGCTCGCGCACGAGGCTCACGCATTCCTTCACGATCTCCTCCGCCTCGCGGTTCACGCCGGCCGACAGGCAGAGGAACCCCACCGGGTTCTGGCCCTTGAGCGTGTCGGAGACCCCGATCACCGCGCATTCGGCCACGTCCGGGTGGCTGGCAAGCACCTCTTCCATCGCGCCGGTCGAGAGGCGGTGCCCGGCCACGTTGATCACGTCGTCGGTGCGCGCCATGATGTAGAGGTAGCCATCCTCGTCGATCATGCCGGCATCGCCCGTTTCGTAGAACCCGGGGAAGGTGGTGAGATAGCTCTTCCTGAACCGTTCCTCGGCATTCCAGAGCGTGGGCAGCGTGCCCGGGGGCAGCGGCAGCCGGATCGCGATGGCGCCGAGCTCGCCCGGTTTCATTGGGTGGCCGGCCTCGTCCAGCACCTGCACGTCGTAGCCGGGCATCGGCACCGAGGGGCTGCCCAGCTTGACCGGCAGTTCCTCGATCCCCAGCGGGTTTGCGGCGATGGCCCAGCCGGTTTCCGTCTGCCACCAGTGATCGATCACCGGCACGCCGAAGTGCTTCTGGGCCCACTGGATCGTGTCCGGATCGGCGCGCTCTCCTGCAAGGAAGATCGCCTGCAGCTCATGCGCCTTGTAGCGGCGGATCCACTCGCCGTCGGGGTCCTCGCGCTTGATGGCGCGCAGGGCGGTGGGGGCGGTGAAGAAGCTCTTGATGCGGTGGTTCTGGATCGTGCGCCAGAAGACGCCGGGGTGGGGCGTGCCCACGGGCTTGCCCTCGAAGACGACGGTGGTGGCCCCTGCGATAAGCGGGCCATAGCAGATATAGCTGTGGCCCACGACCCAGCCGACATCCGAGGCGGCCCAGAAGCGATCACCGGCCTCGATGTTGTAGATGTTCTTCATCGACCATTGCAGCGCCACCAGGTGGCCGCCGGTGTGGCGCACCACGCCCTTGGGTTGGCCGGTGGTGCCGGAGGTATAGAGGATATAGACGGGGTGGTTGCCCTCGACCGGCACGCATTCGGCCGGTTTCACCCCGTACTGGAAGCCGTGCCAGGAAAAATCGCGGCCCTCGACCAGCTTGGCAACCTCCTGTTCGCGCTGGAAGATCACGCAGAACTCGGGCTTGTGCGCGGCGATCTCGATGGCCTCGTCCAGCAGCGGCTTGTAATGCACCACGCGGTTCGGCTCGAGCCCGCAGGAGGCGGCGATGATCGCCTTGGGCGTGCAATCGTCGATGCGTACCGCCAGCTCATGGGCGGCGAACCCGCCAAAGACCACGGAATGCACGGCCCCCAGGCGGGCACAGGCCAGCATGGCCTCCAGCGCCTCGGGGATCATCGGCATGTAGATGATGACCCGGTCGCCCTTCTCCACGCCGCGCATCCGCAGTGCGCCGGCCAGGCTCGCCACGCGCTTCTGCAACTCGGCATAGGTGATGCCCTTGGTGGCATGGGTAATCGGGCTTTCGTGCTGGATCGCGATCTGGTCGCCGCGCCCGGCCTCGACGTGGCGGTCCACAGCGTTCCAGCAGGTATTCACCATCCCGTCCGAGAACCATTCGTAGAAGGGCGCCTTGTCCGCAAAGAGCGCCTTGCTGGGCGCTTCGGCCCAGTCAATGGCCTGGGCCGCCTCCATCCAGAATGCTTCGGGGTCCGCCTGCCAGGCGGCGTATACGTCCTTGTAGCCCATTGGGTCCTCCTCCTTGACCTTGCCTGCCGCGGTAACGCGTGGGTTGCGCGCGGGCAGGCACGGGTGTCCTATGGGGGACGAAGAGGGGGGCACTTGGCAAGAAGTCTTTGAGCGCTCCCGTAAATTGCGTCAATAAATTTGCAGGGCAGGCCGAAAATGGCCTGCAAACTTTTGCAAACCGTCTGCGAATATTCGGGTTTCTGCAAATTTCAGAGGATTTTGCAAAGTCTGCAAAATATGTTTTGCAAATGCGCGTTATGGCGGCCCGCAAGGCATGCAAAGGGGCGCTCGATCTCCCGCGCGCCCCTGCATTCCGTCACGATGGCCTCAGCCGTAATGCGCCACCGGCGTGCCGGCGATGGCTGCCATGTTCAGCAGGCCGCGCGCCGTGGTCGAGGGCGACACGATATGCGCCGAGTTGCGCAGCCCCATCAGGATCGGTCCCACTTCCAGTCCGTCGCCCTTGATTTTCAGGATGTTGCGCACGCCCGAGGCGGTATCCGCATGGGCAAAGACCAGCACGTTCGCCGGCCCGTCGAAGCGGCTCTCGGGAAAGACCATCTCGCGCAGGTGCGGGTCGAGCGCGGTGTCCACGTTCATCTCGCCCTCGTATAGGAAGTCACGCTCCTTGGCGTCGAGAATCGCCATCGCCTCACGCAGGCGCACCGCGCTCTCGGTGTCCTGGTTGCCGAACTGCGATCGCGAGCAGAGCGCCACCTTCGGCTGCAGACCAAAGCGCTTGACGTGCCGCGCCGCGCCGATCGCGATCTCGGCGATCTGTTCCGGCGTGGGCTCGGCATGGATATGCGTGTCTGCCAGGAACAGCGGACCGTCTTCCAGAATCATCATCGACAGGGCGCCGCTGGCCCGGCGGTTCTCGGTGCCCAGCACCTGGGTGACATAGTTCAGGTGCCAGCGGTATTCGCCGTACATGCCGCAGATCAGGCTGTCGGCCTCCTCGCGATAGACCATCACCGCGCCGATGGCGGTGGTGTTGGTGCGCATGATCGCGCGGGCCATGTCCGGGGTCACGCCGCGCCGCGCCATCAGCGCATGATAGGTGCCCCAGTAGTCGCGATACCTGGGGTCGTGCTCGGGGTTGACCACGTGGAAATCCTCGCCGGGGCGGATTTTCAGCCCGGCGCGGGCACAGCGGCTCTCGATCACGTCGGGACGGCCGATCAGGATCGGATGCTCGGTGGTTTCCTCCAGCATCGCCTGGGCGGCGCGCAGCACCCGCTCGTCCTCGCCCTCGGCAAAGACGATCCGGCGGGCGGCGGTTGCCGCGGCTTCGAAGACCGGGCGCATCACCAGTGCCGACTTGAAGACGGTCTGCTTCAGCTTGTCCTTGTAGGCCTTCAGGTCGTCGATCGGGCGGGTGGCCACGCCGCTCTCCATGGCGGCCTTGGCCACGGCGCTCGACACGATGGCCGAGAGGCGCGGATCAAAGGGTTTGGGGATCAGGTAATCCGGGCCGAAGTTCATCGTCTCGCCCTGGTAGGCTGCCGCGGCCTCGGCACTCGTGGTGGCGCGGGCCAGCGCCGCGATCCCCTCGATGCAGGCGATCTGCATCTCGTCGTTGATCTCGGTCGCGCCGACGTCGAGCGCGCCGCGGAAGATGAAGGGGAAGCAGAGCACGTTGTTGACCTGGTTCGGAAAATCCGACCGCCCCGTGGCGATGATCGCGTCGGGTGCCACCGCGCGCACCTCGTCCGGCATGATCTCCGGGGTCGGGTTCGCCAGGGCAAAGACGATCGGCTGCGCGGTCATCTTCTTCACCAGCTCCGGCTTCAGAACGCCCGGGCCCGAGAGGCCCAGGAACATGTCGGCGCCCTCGATCACCTCTTCCAGGGTGCGCAGGTCGCTGTCCTGGGCAAAGGCCGCCTTCTGCGGGTTCATGTCCTCGTTCCGGCCCTCGTGGACCAGTCCGTGAATATCGCAGAGCCAGACGTTCTCGCGTTTCACGCCCAGTTTCAGCAGCATGTTCAGGCAGGCGATGCCGGCCGCACCGCCGCCGGTCGAGACGATCTTGATGTCCTCGAAATTCTTGCCCGCCACCCGCAGCGCGTTGGTGGCCGCAGCCCCCACCACGATGGCCGTGCCGTGCTGGTCGTCATGGAAGACGGGGATGTTCATCCGCTCGCGGCAGAGCTTCTCGACGATGAAGCAATCGGGCGCCTTGATGTCTTCCAAGTTAATCGCGCCAAAGGTCGGCTCCAGCGCGCAGACGATATCGGCCAGTTTCTCGGGGTCGCTCTCGTTCACCTCGATGTCGAAGCAATCGATGCCGGCGAACTTCTTGAACAGGACCGCCTTGCCTTCCATCACCGGCTTGGAGGCCAGCGCGCCGATATTGCCCAGGCCCAGCACCGCGGTGCCGTTCGACACCACGGCCACCAGGTTGCTGCGAGAGGTATAGCGTGCGGCGTTCTTAGGGTCCGCCTTGATTTCCAGGCAGGCCTCGGCAACGCCCGGCGAATAGGCCAGCGACAGGTCGCGGCCATTGGCCAGCGGCTTGGTGGCGCGTACTTCGAGTTTACCGGGTTTCGGATTTTCGTGATAGGCGAGCGCGGCGTTGCGGAACACTGCCTTGTCTGCGTCGGACATTTGAAGCCTCATCCTCCAGAATATAGTTTAGCGTTAAACTAAACTGCCGGGCGGGGAAAGCCCCCGCCGAATTGCCGGCCCGGGCCACCGGCGCCTCTTGGCGCATCGTGCCCAGTTGCCCGGCCCGGATTCGGCACATTCTACCACGCGGATCAGTTCGCCCCTTGCAAAGCGCTGCAGAGGCTCTGAGACTGCCGCGCAAATCCTATCCGACAAAAATATTTAAGGGAGATGTAGATGGATCTGCTCAAGGCCGCCACCGAGGTGCGCGAAAACGCCTATGTGCCCTATTCCAAGTTCAAGGTGGGCGCGGCGATCCGCGCGGCCTCCGGCACGATCTATGCCGGCTGCAATGTCGAGAACGTCGCCTACCCGGAGGGCACCTGCGCCGAGGCCGGCGCCATCGCCATGATGGTCGCCGCCGGAGAGACCGAGCTGACCGAGGTGCTGGTGATCGCAGACAGCCCGACCCCCACGCCGCCCTGTGGCGGCTGCCGTCAGAAGCTGGTGGAATTCGGCAAGCCGGAAACCAAACTGACCATGGTCACCACCGACGGTGCGCGTCTCGAAACCACCCTGGCCGATATCCTGCCCGGCCGGTTCGATGCGGGCCACATGGCCAACACCTGAGCCGACAGATGGACGCAAGACGAATTCTCGCGGCGCTGCGTGACGGCGCGGTGCCCTCCCGCGCCGAAATTGCCTGGTTCGCCCAGGGGCTTGCCAGCGGCGAGGTCACCGATGCACAGGCCGGCGCCTTCGCCATGGCCGTGCTTCTCAACGGAATCGGAGAGGAGGGGCGCGTGGCCCTGACGCTGGCGATGCGCGACTCGGGCCGGGTCCTCGCCTGGGATCTGCCCGCCCCCGTGCTCGACAAGCACTCCACCGGCGGGGTGGGGGATTGCGTCAGCCTCGTGCTGGCGCCGGCGCTTGCCGCCTGCGGGGCCTATGTGCCGATGATCTCCGGGCGTGGTCTCGGCCATACCGGCGGCACCCTCGACAAGATGGAGGCCATTCCCGGCCTCTCGACACAGGTCGACGAACATGCCTTCCGCCACATCGTGGGGCAGGCGGGCTGTGCCATCGTCTCGGCCAGTGGCGATATCGCCCCGGCCGACAAGCGCCTCTATGCGGTGCGCGACGTCACCGCCACGGTCGAGAGCCTCGACCTGATCACCGCCTCGATCCTGTCGAAGAAGCTCGCCGCCGGCCTCGAGGGCCTCGTTCTCGACGTGAAATGCGGCTCCGGCGCCTTCATGAAATCCAGCGAGGACGCGGCCGCCCTGGCCCGCGCCCTCGTCTCCACCGCCAATGCCGCCGGCTGCCCGACCGAGGCCGTACTGTCGGACATGTCACAGCCGCTCGCCGCCGATCTCGGCAATGCGCTCGAGGTCGCGGCCTCGATGCGCGTGCTCACGGGGCAGGAGCGCGGCCGCCTGGCCGAGCTGACCATTGCACTGGGCGCCGGCCTTCTGCATCAGGGCGGCCTTGCCGCCGATATCGCCGAGGGCGCAGAGAAGATGGAACAGGCGCTCACCTCCGGTGCCGCGGCCGAGCATTTCGGTCGCATGGTCGCGCTGATGGGCGGGCCGGTGCATTTCGTCGACACATGGCAGCGCTTCCTGCCCGAGGCCACGGTGATCATCGAGGTCACCGCGCCCCGTGCCGGCGTGATCACCGCCATCGACGGCGAGGCCCTTGGCCTCGCCGTCGTCGATCTCGGCGGCGGTCGCAAGGTCGAGAGCGACATCGTCGATCCCGCCGTGGGCCTGTCGGACGTCGTCCGCCTCGGCCAGCGGGTGGAGCAGGGCCAGCCGCTCGCCCGCGTTCATGCCGCGCGCGAGGACGTGGCCGAGGCCGCGGTGCAATCGGTTCTGGCTGCCATGGAGATCGGGCGGGGCCCGGTCCCCCCGGCGCCGCTGATACTGGAAAGGATCTCCGGATGACCCGGGCATTTCTCGTCGTGATGGATTCCGTGGGCATCGGCGGTGCCCCGGACGCGGATCAGTTCTTCAATGCCGGCGTACCTGACAGCGGCGCCAACACGCTGCTCCACATCGCCCAGGCCTGCGCAGCCGGCCGGGCAGAGGAGGGGCGCAGCGGTCCGCTGCGGCTGCCCAACATGGCACGCCTCGGCCTCGGTGCCGCCGCGCGCCTGGCCACGGGCCACGTGGTACCCGGCCTCGAGGGCGCCCCGCAGGGCCTCTGGGCCGCCGCCACCGAGGCCAGCCCCGGCAAGGACACCCCCACCGGCCACTGGGAACTCGCCGGCGTGCCCGTCCCCTGGGACTGGCACTATTTCCCCGACACCACCCCCGCCTTCCCCGATGACGTCGTGCGCGCCGTCTGCGAGGCCGCGGGCACCGAGGGCATCCTGGGCAACTGCCACGCTTCCGGCACCGCGATCATCGCCGAGCATGGCGAGGCGCACATGCGCACCGGCTGGCCCATCTGTTACACCTCCGCAGACAGCGTCTTCCAGATCGCCGCGCACGAGGAGACCTTCGGCAATGACCGGCTTCAGGCGCTCTGCAGGGCCGTGGCGCCGATGCTGCACGCCATGAAGGTGGGCCGGGTGATCTCGCGCCCCTTCGTGGGCAGCCCCGGCAATTTCACCCGCACCACCAACCGTCGCGACTATGCCGTGGCACTGCCCGCGCCCGGGCTCTGCAACTGGGTGCAGGAGGCCGGCGGCAAGGTGCACGCTGTGGGCAAGATCGGCGACATCTTCTCGATGGATGGCATCGACGACGTGGTAAAGGGCTCGGACGCGGCGCTGATGGATCACCTCGACCGGCTGGTGGACGAGGCCGAGGAGGGCTCGCTCACCTTTGCCAATTTCGTGGAATTCGACAGTCTCTATGGACATCGGCGCGACATTTCGGGATATGCCCGCGCACTGGAATGGTTCGATGCCCGCATCGGCGCCGTGCTCGACAGGCTGCGTCCCGGCGATCTGCTGGTGCTGACGGCCGATCACGGCAACGACCCCAGCTGGACCGGCAGCGACCACACCCGCGAGAGGGTGCCGGTGCTGATGGCGGGCCGCGGGGCCGAGGATGGAAGCGGGGCGCTCGGATTGTGCCGGTTTGTTGATGTTGCGGCCTCTGTCGCGGACCATCTGGGGGTGGCCGCCGAAGGGCCGGGAAGGAGCCTGTTATGACCGACTTCGACTCGCAGTCCCTGCGCGCGCTGCCAAAGATCGAGCTGCACCTGCACCACGAGGGCGCGGCGCCGCCGGCCTTCATCCGCGGTCTCGCCGCCGAGAAGAAGGTCGACATCTCCAAGGTCTTCGACGAGCGGGGGCATTATGCCTACACCGACTTCTGGGATTTCCTGAAGGTCTACGAGGCCGCCACCTCGGTGTTGAAGACGCCCGAGGATTACGCCCGCCTCACCACTGCCGTGCTCGAGGAGAGCGCGGCCTCCGGGGTGATCTACACCGAGCTCTTCATGTCGCCGGATTTCTGCGGCGGCCGTGATGTCGGTGCCTGGCGGGAATACCTCCATGCCATCCGCGAGGCCTCCGACCGGGCCGAGCGCGACATGGGCATCGTCACCCGCGGCATCATCACCTGCATCCGGCACTTCGGGCCGGACAAGGCAAAGGAAACCGCGCTCTGCGCGGCCGAGACCGCCGGCGACTGGATCGTGGGCTATGGCATCGGCGGCGACGAGAAGACCGGCAAGCTGCGCGACTTTGCATATTCCTTCGACATGGCGCGCGAGGCGGGCCTGCGCATCACCGCCCACGCCGGCGAATGGGGCGGGCCGCAGTCGATCAAGGATGCGCTCGATGACCTGCGCGTCGAGCGCATCGGCCACGGCGTCCGTGCCATCGAGGACCTGGAGCTGGTCGACCGCCTGGCCGAGGAGCAGATCGTCCTCGAGGTCTGCCCCGGTTCCAATGTCGCCCTCGGCCTCTACCCCGATTTTACCCGTCACCCCATCGAGATGCTGCGCGAACGCGGCGTCCGGGTGACCGTCTCCACCGACGATCCGCCCTTCTTCCACACCACCATGGCGCGGGAATACGAGGAGCTGCACCGGGCCTTCGGCTGGGACGAAGAGATTTTCGCCGGGATTGCCAGAACCTCGCTCGAGGCGGCATTCTGCGACGAGAGCACCAAGAATAACCTGTCCAAGCGCCTGGAGATTGCGGCATGAGCACCGAAAACGAAACCCTGACGCCCGAGCATCTCACGATCGTCACCCACCCGCTCGTGCAGCACAAGCTGACCCTGATGCGCGAGGAAGAGACCTCCACCGCCAAGTTCCGTCAGCTCCTGCGCGAGATTTCCCAGCTGCTGGCCTACGAGATCACCCGCAATCTCGAGATGACCACAAAGACCATCCAGACCCCGCTGGTCGAGATGGAGGCCCCGCTGCTTGACGGCAAGAAACTGGCCCTGATCTCGATCCTGCGCGCCGGCAACGGCCTGCTCGACGGCATTCTCGAGCTGGTTCCCGCCGCCCGCGTTGGTTTCGTCGGCCTCTACCGCGACGAGGAAACCCTGCAGCCGGTGCAATACTACTTCAAGGTGCCGGAAAACCTCGAGGATCGTCTCGTCATCGCCGTCGATCCGATGCTTGCCACCGGCAATTCCTCCGTGGCCGCCATCGACCTGCTGAAGAAGGCCGGTGCCACCAACATCCGCTTCCTCTGCCTGCTGGCCGCCCCCGAGGGTGTCGCCCGCATGAAGGAAGCGCACCCCGATGTGCCGATCGTCACCGCCTCGCTCGACAGCCACCTGAACGAGCAGGGCTATATCGTTCCCGGCCTCGGCGATGCCGGCGACCGGATGTTCGGAACAAAGTGACCTAACAGTCACTTTACTTGAATCGGGATTTAAGGCAGCTTTCTCAAAACATTGAGGGAATTGCTATGTCTTGGTACCTGATGATCCCGACAATCGCCGTCCTCACGCTGGGCGCTGGCCTCACCGCCACGCGCCCGGCCCGGGCCCAGAGCGATCCGCAGGTGATGACGCCCCGCGTCATCCTCGCGCCGTCGATGCAATCCTCGATGCAGCCGAAATCGGCCGTGGCGCTTGGCGGTCCCATCGCCAGCAACACAGTGCCCGCGGGGGCCGTGCGTGTCACCCAGGCGCCTGCCGCCATCACCGATCAGGCCCGCGTGGTTCAGGGCTATGCCGTGCCGCCCGGCAGCCTCAGCCTGAACACCCGCATCATCCCCGAGCATGTCTATGCGCAGCGCAAGGAGGCGGGCACCGTCACCATGCCCGCGGGCTATCGTCCGGTGTTCAAGGATGGCCGGCTGAACCCGAACCGCGGCATTCAGACTGTCTCGGGGCAGATGCAGATGAGCCGGGTGTGGACGGATACCGTGCCCCGCCGCCTCGTCCCCGTCGAAGTCGAGAACCGCTGAGATCCCGCAACGGCCCGCTTTCGGGGTCGTCACCTCGGGCAAGTGTGGATCAGCCGTTGCTGCAGATGCCCTGCAGGCGCAGCCAGTCGGCGTCGCGCATCACAGGGCCTTCGCTGCCGTCGCCCTGGTTCGCCACCAGCAGGCCGTTGTCGTCCAGGCCCTGGGTTACCAGGGCCCGCGCATAGGGGGCGGGCTGGATCCCTGCCGCGGCAAAGCCCGCCAGCATGGTCTCCGTCGGCAACTGTTTGGCTGGATCTGTCACCAGCGTGCGCGCATGACGCACCAGTGTCTCGTTCGGCAGCTCGCCCGTGGTCAGCAGTTGCAGTACCGCGATGGGTCCCGCCTCGTCGAGCAGCCGTGCAATCGGGTCCTCGGCCTTGGCGCGCAGGCGCTCGGCCACCACGAAACCCGCCGGCACCTCCGGGTCTTCCTCGTCCTCGATCAGGCTGCGATTGATCAGGATGATGCCGCCGGGCAGGTGGGTGGCATTCTTCACCCCGTCGCGCACCACGAAGAGCCGCGGCGGCGTCTCGCCCTCCGGCGTCACTCGCGCGGCAAGCCGGCTCAGCGCCGAGGTGCCCACCATGTCGCGGCAGGCGGGGCCCGTCAGGGCCTGCACGTCGGTCAGCAGCTTGCGCCCGATCTCGTCGCGCTTGACCTGCGGCAGCACCGAGAGCGCGTGATCCTCGAGCCTGTCCGGCAGCCAGAGCGCGCCGCCGGCCACGATGGCCGCGATCACCGCGGCAACGATGGTCAGCCGCAGCCGCCCCTTGCGGGGGCGTCGCCGTGCCACCGCGCCGCGCAGCTTCTCCAGCGCCGCGATCATCTCGGCCTGGTCGGCCTCCAGCTCCAGCGTCTCGCCGGGGTCGCCGTCGGGATAATAGATCGCCGGCAGCTCGCCGGGATTGGCCCGCGACAGCGCCGCGATGGACCAATGCGTGACCGGTCGGTCCTGCATGTCCGTCATCGTCAGGGTGGCATCGCCGATGGACACGATCACGTCGCGCCGCTGCGCCTCGGGGCTCTCCCGCCACAACGCAGCAGCTTCCAGCCGCTGATACTTGTCCAATGCTGTCATACGGGGTTCTGCTCTTCCGCGCCGTCCAGGGCCCTGCGGCCTTCTCACTCTGCCCGGAAAGATAGCACGCAGTTTGCTGCCCCCGCAATCACAGCTGCGTCTCAACAGCTTCTGCCCAGCGGTTTACCAGTCGTTAAGACCTCGCCCGTCATCACGAATGCATGATCATGTCCCGCGGGAGGCGACGATGGACGGACTTTTGACGGTTCTCATTACGGCACTGGCCTTCGGGCTGGTTGTCTCGCGCAACGGCCCCCGGGTGCGCCCGGCGCGCCTGGCCCTGCGCCGTGCCCTGACGCGCTCCGAACTGCGCGAACGTGCGGCCTTCCTGCGAGGGCCCCGCCGCTAGGGGCGCTTGCTGCCCGGCCAGCGGGGCCGAGGGGGGCGGGATTTCAGCGCGGTTTCCGGCGCCTTTCGGTGTGCTCGGACGACGCTCTTGTTGCTTTTTCGGCGTGAAACACATCATCACGGTTGACGTTTTGTCCAAATGGTAAAAGTGGTGTCTGGAGGGTATCCTTCATGCCTTGAAACCACCTGGCCCGGGGCCGGGCGCTCCTGGCTCCCCGGACGCTCAACTGCAATTTCAGACACTTATCCGGCGTGCTTCCAGGCGGCTTTTCAGGCCGCAAGGACCGCGTGATTCGCCCTTGCGGCAGCTTTTTGCCTGATGAAATTGATGCTGGTTCGCGTCAGGTCGGGGCCGATTTTTGGCCGAAATCGCCTTGTGCGGCCCATTGGCGCAGAATTTCATCGCAGAATTGTGTGCAAACTTGCACCGATTTCCCGTCTTCTCCGGTGCAAGCGAAATTCTAGTTCCTGAAAGGCATTAAATGATCGACAAGCCCGGCTCGGAGTGTGATTTTAGATCACGGTTGCTTGGTTAATGGTTTATTAACGGTTCATTCTTGGTCGTACCGAACTGCCTGAGTGCTTCGGATCGCCTGCGGGGCTCCGACCGGAAGCAGCGGGCAATGATGCCAGAGCGTGGCGAGGCTACACGGGAACAAATGGGAATGTTCGACACATCATCGTCGCGTCGCTCGGCGATCGCGAGAACCGCAGAGCGGATTGCCCTGCGCGATGACATGGATTTCGAGACACGGCGCCTGGCCGCGCTGGAGACGACCCTCTCCGGCATGGTGACTGGGACGCGCGTCGCAACCGCCGTCGGCTGGCAGAAGATCGAGACCCTGCGCGCCGGCGATGCCGTTCTCACCTTCGACAACGGGCTCAAGACCCTGCGCGCGCTCAGCCGCCGCGCCATCTGGGATGGCGATGCCAGCTGGCCCGAGATGTTCAAGCCGCTCCTGGTGCCCCAGGGCTCCATCGGCAACCGCGAGGAAATGCTCCTGATGCCGCGCCAGGGCGTGGTCGTCGAGAGCGACGTGGCCGAGCAGGAACTGGGCGATCCCTTCGTGCTGGTACGCGCCGAAACCCTCGACGGCATCTGCGGCATCACCCGCCATCAACCCGATCCCGAGCCCGAGGTCTTCATCCTCGAGTTTGACGAGGACGAGGTGATCTTTGCCTCCTCCGGGGCGCTCTGCATCTGCCCAGCCGGCGGTGATCTGATCGGTCGTGCCGTCTCCGAGGAACAGCTTCTCGGCAACTCGCCGGAGTACCGCATCCTCTGCCGTGAAACGAACCAGGATCTCATAGAGGCCATCCTCTGGGAGCTCGAGGAAAAGTACATCGAGGCGCAGTCCGCGGCCGGTGCCGCCGAGCGCAACACGCAATCCGCCTGACAAGAGCCTGAAGAGAGCCTGACCCGGGCTCCGATCAGGCCTTCACGCCTCTGCAACCGGCCGGCGGGTACGACCCGCCGAACCTCCCCTCAGATCACCTGGAGAACGAGCGCTGCGGCCGCGGTGGCAATCAGCAGCCCGGCCGCTATCTCGACCAGCGCCATCAGCCCCGCCGCGCCGCGCCCTGCTGCGGCGCCATCCGCCAGCCTCTGCAGCGCTCCGGCGCGCAGCGTGACCGAGGCCAGCGCCACCACGATCGTCACCGTGGCCACGCCCAGCCCCATGGCAAAGGCCCCCGCGATCCCCGCCGGCAGGATCCCCATCCGCCATGTCAGGATCAGCAGGAACAGCGCCCCGGTACAGGGCCGCGCCGCGATGGCCAGCACCAGCATCACCGCATCGCGCCAGCCATGCAGCGCCTCCACCTCTGCGGCCGTGGGCATGTGCCGGTGCCCGCAGGCACAGCTGCCGTCGGCGCCATGCGCATGCACATGGTTCCCCGCATGGTTCCCCGTATCATTCCCCGTATCGTTCCCCGCCAGATGCCCGCTCAGGTATCCCGTACCGCGTCCCAGCACGTGAACCTGCGCCTCTGCCGGCTCCGGGGCGACGTCCGGCTGGCGCAGTGCCGCCCTCAGGTGCCGCCCGCCCCGCAGGGCCAGCCACAGGCCGATCGCCCCGATGGCCGCATAGGAGAGCGGGGCCAGCCAGTCTTCGGTCAGCCCCACCATCCGCTCCCGGCTCCAGCCCAGCAGCAGGATGCCCGCCGTCACCAGCAGCACCGCGCTCGCCGCCTGCGCCAGCCCCGAGGCCAGCGCCAGCAGCGACAGCCGCAACGCCGTCACCCGTTTCGCCACCCCGTAGCCGCCGATCAGGATCTTGCCGTGGCCGGGGCCCGCGGCATGGAACACGCCATAGGCAAAGCACAGGCCGATCAGCGCGCTCAGCGCCCCGGGATGGCCTGCCCTCAGGCCCCGCAGGGTGCCCGCCATGGCGTTCTGCGCATCACGCTGCCCCGCCATCGCCCATTGCGAGATCTCGTGCATGCCGCCCATGCCCCAGAGCCACCAGGCCAGCCCGCCCAGCAGCACCAGCACGATCAGCGGCACGGCCAGCGCCGCGATCCGCAAGACCGCCGCCGGGCGGGTCACGCCGGCATCGCTCATCCCGCCGTCCCGTCACAGCGGATCACCGCGGTCTCGGCGAATTTCTCGCCGACCTGCGGGTAATCCATGGCGTCGGGCGGGATCTCTGCCATCTGTGCCGCCAGCTCCTCATAGGCCTCGTCGATCTTCGGGGGCGTGATCTCCGCATGACAGCCGCCATCGGCCGTTACGCCGCCGGTCAGCTCGTAGGCGGTATAGAAACTCGGGTCATAGGCCTTGATGATCAGGCCGGCCTCCGCCACGTCGCCCTCGATGGCGCGGTAATGGCGGCTGGTGTACCTGCCGTCGGCAAAGCTCACGCCCCGGCTCTCGGGCGGGCCCAGCGTGACCTTTTCCCCGTTCTCGGACAGGTAGAGGTCGCCCTCGAACCCCTCCATCCACTGCAGGTCGTATCCGTCGAGCTGCGTCAGCTCGGCCTCGGTCAGCACACCGTCGAAATCCGGGTCCAGCCCCATGTCGTCGAGCAGCAGCATCGAATACATCTCGTCGTAGGTCCAGCTGACCTCGATGCCCGTGGCGCGGCCCTGGCCGTCTCCGGTCAGCGTCAGGGCGGTGTCGATGAAGATATGCGGATGCGCCAGCGCCGGTGCGGCGGAGGTCATCAGGCAGAGCGGAAGAAGGACGGGCATCAGGCGCATGGCCGCATCATACCGGGGGCAGGGGGGCCGGGAAAGGGGCCGCCGCGCGGCGGGGCCTGACAAGACGGTGAGGGCCGGCCGGCGCAGCGGCAGAGCGCCCGGCGCCAGGTGGCCGCGCTGCGCGAAGGCGGGATTTACGGAATTTTAGGGGCTGTTAACCATGGGGCGGCGCACGCTGCCTTAACGGCGGGAATTCGCGTTTTCGCACCGACGCGATACCGACGTAATACCGACGTGATACCGACAGGCCGTTTGGGGCCGTTTTGCCCTGTTAACCCGTGCAAATCCGGCCTGATTCGCTGCGCTGCAGTACAGACAGGCGCAACGCCCGCCGCGCGCCCTCTTTACCTCTTGCCGCAAAACGACCGGAGCCCCGCAGGAGGATGCGGGGCTCCGTCCGGCCCGCCAGCCCAGGCGCGCACAGGGCCGGGACCTGTCCGGCAGGTCTCAGTGAGCGTGGGCCGAGGCCGGTTCGCTCTCGTTGCGAAAGCCCAGGACTGCCACCAGCATCGACAGGATCGTGCCCGTTGCCAGCACCAGGACCAGCGCGAAATCCGACCCGTCGGTCAGCAGGCCCACGGCCAGCGATCCGAGCGCGCCCATGCCGAAGCCCATGGCGCCCATCAGCGCCGAGGCGGTGCCGGCATTGGCGCCCTGCTTGTCCAGCGCCAGCATCGAGCAGCTCGGCATCACCAGGCCAAGGCTTGCCACCGCCAGGAAGCACAGCACCAGGAAGACCGGCAGCGTCAGCAGGCCCGTCAGCTGCAGCACCAGCATCAGGCCGGTGACCACCGCGCGGAAGATCATCGCCGAGCGCGCCATGCGCACCGCGCCGACCCGGGCCATCAGCCCGGCGCCCGTCTTGGCCATGATCGTCATGCCGATGGCATTGATTGCAAAGGCAATCGAGAAGATCATCGGCTCCATGCCGAAGTAGGAGATCATCACCACCGAGGCCGCCGAGACATAGGCAAAGAAGCCGCCCTGGGTCAGGGCAAGGCCGCCGGCATAGGGCATGAAGTCACGGTTGAAGAGCAGCTTGCCGAAGGTGCTCAGCGCCTTCGAGGGATGGCTCTGGGTACGCATTTCGGCCGAGCGCGTCTCGGGCATCAGCACCACGATCATCACCAGGATCGCCGCGGCCACGGCGGCCAGTGCAAAGAAGATCGCCTGCCAGGGCAGGATCATCAGCAGCCCGCTGCCCAGCAGCGGCGCGATCACCGGCGCCAGGCCAAGAACGATCACCACCATGCCCATCATCTGGGCCGCCTGCTGGCCCCGGAAGCGGTCGCGCACCGAGGACATGGCGATGACCATGCCGATCGAGCCGCCCACGCCCTGCGCCAGGCGCCAGGCCATCAGCTGGTGTACCGAGCCCGCAAAGACGCAGCCCAGCGAGGCCAGGATGAAGAGGCTCAGCCCGAAGAAGACCACCGGCTTGCGCCCGGTCTTGTCCGAGATCGGGCCCAGCACCAGCTGGCCGGCACAGAAGCCGACGAAGAAGGCCATAACGGAGAGTTCGATCTCTCCTTCCTTTGCACCGAGGTCGGCTGCCATACTGGGCATCGCCGCAAGGTACATGTCCATGGCCAGAGGCCCGATCGCCGCGATGGCGCCAAGGCAAATGGCCAGGATGCGCGATTCACGATCCATGTTACGTTAACTCCTGAATGTCCTGAACGCGTTTCGGAAAGATATGAAACGCGTGCGTTTTCAAAGTTAGGAAACACTTGCGTTTCCAAAAGTCAAGGCTATCCTCTTCTTCAGGGAGGAAAGCCGATATGCAGTCAGGGAAAGAGCTGATGAAAGATGCGGACCAGCCGGCCGAGGAGGTGCAGGCAGAGGCGGTGCCCCGCACCGGCCGCCCGCCCGCGCTCAGCCCGGAGGACCGCCGCGCGGCCCTCGTCGCCGCAGCCGACCGGGTCTTTGCCCGCGACGGCTTCTCTGCCGCCACGATGGAGAAGATCGCGGCCGAGGCGGGCATGTCCAAGCGCACGCTCTACCGTTTCTTCCCGGACAAGCAGGCCGCGCTCGAGGCGCTTCTGGGCGCCCATGACTATCGCCCGCCGCTGCAACCCTACGGCTACCGGCCGGGCGACGACCCCCGTGACGAGATCCGCCGTACCCTCCTGGCGCTGGTGACCTTCCTGCTGCAGCCGCGGCAGATCGGCCTCACCCGCCTGGTCATCGCCGAGGCGCACCTGCACCCGGAACTCAGCGAGAGCTTCGAGCGTCTGGAAATCTCAAGTCTGATCGAGCGGATGACGGAACGCTTCGAACGGCTCCGAGACGATGGCGCCATCAGCGGCGAAGATCCCGTGGAGCTCGTGCGCATGATGCTGGGCGCGATCCTCGGGCCGCGGCAGATCACGGCGCTTGCCCGTCACCCGGCCCCGCCACCCGACATTGCCGAACTGACCCGGCGCACCGACCGCGTGATCGAGGTCTTCGCCCCGGCCCTGGGCCTGCCGCCGGCCTGATCCCTCCGGGGCCCATCCGGCAAGGTGCCTGCCTCCGGATGCGGGCCGTGCAGCCCCGCAATGGCGCACCGGCTTCCCTGTCATCTGGCCACAAATATCCCGGGGGAGCGCCGCAGGCGCGGGGGCAGGGCCCCTCATTCCACTCAACGTCAAGAAAAAACCGCCCGAAGTCTCCTCCGGGCGGTTCCGATTTCACGTAGGGGGGAAGGCTCAGGCGGCCTTCGCCTCGGGGCCGAAGCGGCCGTAGAAGCTCTGGTTCTTCCCGGCCATCTCGCGCAGCAGCGGGGGGCAGGCAAAGCGGGGCCCGTAGGCCGCTTCCAGCGCGTCGCAGCGCTCGGCCGCATAGGGGGCGCCCAGCATGTCGAGCCAGCCGAAGGGGCCGCCGGTCCAGGGCGCAAAGCCCCAGCCCAGGATCGCGCCGACGTCACCTTCGCGGATGTCCTCCAGCACGCCGTCCTGCAGCGCCCGCACCGCTTCCAGCACCTGGGCGAACATCAGGCGATGCTGCACCTCGGTCAGGTCCGGCTGGGTCTCGGCGTGGGGGTATTTCTCCTCCAGGCCGGCCCAGAGGCCCGTGCGCTTGCCCTTCTCGTCGTAGTCATAGAACCCGGCCGCGGTCTTCCGCCCCTTGCGGCCCAGGTCGAAGAGCCAGAACATCAGGTCATCGACACCCTTGGCATCCACCGGATAGGCATCGCCCATGGCTTCCTTGGTGGCCGTGGCAATCTTGACACCCAGGTCGATCGAGGTTTCGTCGATCAGCTGCAGCGGGCCGACGGGCATCCCCAGCATCCGCGCGGCATGTTCCACCAGCACCGGGCTGACGCCCTCGCTGACCATCCGCGCGCCCTCGTTGAGGTAGGGGATGATGCAGCGGTTGGCATAGAAGAACCGCTCGTCGTTCACCACGATCGGCGTCTTGCGGATCTGACGGACATAGTCGAGCGCCTTGGCCACGGCGCGCGGCCCGGTTTCCTTGCCCTTGATGATCTCCACCAGCAGCATCTTCTCGACCGGCGAGAAGAAGTGGATGCCGATGAACTGCTCCGGGCGGCTCGATGCCTTGGCCAGGCCGGTGATCGGCAGGGTCGAGGTGTTGGAGGCAAAGATGCAATCCTCGGGGATCACCGCCTCGACGGCGGCGGTCACCTCGGCCTTGATCTTCGGGTCCTCGAAGACCGCCTCGATGATCAGGTCCGCATCCGAGAGGGCGGCGTAATCGGTGGTCGCGGTGATCAGCGACAGCACCTGTTCCTTCTTCTCGGGCGTGGTCTTCTTCCGCGCGATCCCCTTGTCCAGGTAAGCCTCGGTATAGGCCTTGCCCTTGTCCGCGGCCTCCTGCTTCTGGTCGATCAGCACCACTTCGATGCCGGCCTGCGCCGAGACCAGCGCGATGCCGGCGCCCATCATGCCGGCGCCCAGCACGCCCACCTTCTTCACCGTCTGGTCGGGTGCATCGGGACGGTTCGCGCCCTTCTCGAGGGCTTCCTTGTTGAGGAAGAGCGACCGGATCATGTTGCCCGAGGACGGGTTCATGATCACGTTGGTGAACCAGCGCGCCTCGATCTTCAGCGCGGTGTCAAAGGGCACCATGGCCCCCTCGTAGACCGCGCTCAGCATCGCCTTGGGGGCCGGGTAGGCGCCCCAGGTATTGACGTTGATCATCGCGTTGGCGCCCACGAAGGTCTGGAAACCCGCCGGGTGATAGGGGGCACCGCCGGGCATCTTGTAGCCCTTGGCGTCCCAGGGTTTCAGGATGTCGGCATCCGTCGCGCCCAGCACCCAGGCCTTGGCCGCGGCCAGCGGATCCTCGGCCACCTCGTCGATGATCCCGGCCTTCACGGCGGCCTGCGGGTTCGACAGCTTGGCCTGCAGCAGGAAGGGCGAGGCATTCATCACGCCCAGCTTGCGCACCAGCCGGGTGGTGCCGCCCGAGCCGGGGAAGATGCCCACCTGGATTTCCGGCAGGCCGATCTTGGCCTTGGGGTTGTCAGCGGCAAAGATCCTGTGCGTCGAGAGCGGCAGCTCCAGGCCGATCCCGAGCGCGGTGCCGGGCAGGGCGGCGGCAATCGGCTTGCCGCCCTTGTTGGTCTTGGGATCCATGCCCGCCCGCTCGATCTTGCGCAGCAGGTGGTGCAGCGACATCACGCCCTCGAAGACGCCCTCGGCACCCTGCTCCTTGAAGCCCGCCAGCACGTTCAGGTCCATGCCGGCGGCAAAGTCCTTCTTGCCCGAGGTGATGACGATGCCCTTCACGGCTTCGTCGGCCAGCGCATCGGTGACACAGGCGTCCAGCTCGGCCGCACCGGTCATGGTCAGCACGTTCATCGACTTGCCCGGCAGGTCCCAGGTTATCACGGCGACGCCGTCGGCGCCTTTCTCCATCGTGAATTCGGTCATGGTATCCTCCCTCACACCAGTTCGATGACGGTTGCGGCACCCATGCCCGAGGCGACGCAGAGCGTGGCCAGGCCGGTGCCCTTGCCGGTGCGCTCCATCTCGTCGAGCAGCGTGCCGATGATGATCGCGCCCGAGGCCCCCAGCGGGTGGCCCATGGCGATGGCGCCACCGCAGGTGTTCACCTTGGAATGGTCGACGTCAAAGGCCTGCATGAAGCGCAGCACCACGGCCGAGAAGGCCTCGTTCACCTCGAAGAGGTCGATGTCGCCGATCTCCATGCCGGCGGCCTTCAGCACCCGCTCTGTGGCGGGTACGGGGCCGGTCAGCATGATGGTCGGATCGGTGCCGATCTTGGCAGTGGCGCGGATGCGGGCGCGGGGCTTCAGGCCGTGTGCCTCGCCGAATTCCTTGCTGCCGATCAGCACGGCGGCCGAGCCGTCGACGATGCCCGAGGAGTTGCCGGCGTGGTGCACGTGGTTGATCGCGGCCAGGTGCGGATACTTCAGCATCGCCACCTTGTCGAAGCCGGGCATGACCTCGCCCATGTCCTTGAAGGCGGCCTTCAGGCTGCCCAGGGTCTGCATGTCGGTTCCGGGGCGCATGTATTCGTCATGGTCCAGGATCGGCAGGCCGTTGACGTCGCGGATGGTCACGATCGACTTGTCGAAACGCTTCTCTTCCCAGGATTTCGCGGCGCGTGCCTGGGATTCCATGGCCAGCGCATCGCAGTCATCACGGGAAAAGCCGAACTCGGTCGCGATGATGTCGGCCGAGATGCCCTGCGGCACGAAGTACTTCTCCATCGCCACGGTTGGGTCCACGGCCACGGCCGCGCCGTCCGAGCCCATGGGCACGCGGCTCATGCATTCCACGCCGCCGGCGATATAGGCTTCGCCCGCGCCGCCCTTTACCTGGTTCGCGGCCAGGTTCACCGCTTCCATGCCCGAGGCGCAGAACCGGTTGATCGAAAGGCCGGGAATCGCTTCGTCGAGGTCGGAGGCCAGCACCGTGGTCCGGGCCAGGCAGCCGCCCTGTTCCATGGCCTGGGTCGCATTGCCCCAGATCACGTCCTCCACCGCGTGGCCGTCGAGGCCATTGCGGTCCTTCAGCGCGTTCAGCATCTGCTTGCCAAGCGCGACGGAGGTGACCTCGTGCAGAGAGCCGTCCTTGCGGCCCTTGCCGCGCGGGCTGCGCACGGCGTCGTAGATATAGGCTTCGGTCATGGTCTCCTCAGCTCCTTCCTGACTCTACGGCGGGCTCCTCCGCCCCCGTTTCGCCTGACACTCTTTGCCTCATCGGCCGTGATTTCCACCGCGACGTTACGTAGGTTTGCCTTACGTGCCGCCACGTCCGCGTCAACTTTGCGTCGTTTCAGAGACCCCGGTCGGAGGGGTGCCCGGGCATCAGGTCATAGGGATGCTTCCACCCCGGCAGGGCCTCGATGTTGCCCAGCCAGCGGTCGATGTTGGGCCAGTCGGCGCGCGTGAAGGTGAAGGGCTCCGGGTAGAAGAGATAACCGCAGCAGGAGAAATCGGCATTGGTGGGCCCGTCACCCACCAGCCAGTCGCGCCCCGCGAGCGCCGTGTCCAGGACCTTCAGCGCGGCCTTCAGCCGTCCTGCGACAAAGCCGATGACCTCCTGCGGGCGCTTCTCCTCGGGCAGGAAATTCATCAGGAAGCGCAGGTTGCCAGCCTGCGACGACATCTTGTGGTTGTCCCAGAAGCACCAGCGCATGACTTCGCGCGCCTCTTCGGCGGTGGCGCCGCCGAACCTGCCGGTCTTCTCGGTGATGTACATCTGGATGACGCCCGACTGGCTGATCGTCACGTCGCCGTTCACCAGAACCGGCGCTTCGGCCATGATGTTCAGTGCAGTGTAGTCCGCGCTGCGCGCCTCTCCGTTGAAGAAATCCACCTTCACGGGCTCCCAGTAGAGGCCCGAGAGTTCGAGCGGCAGGGCCGCCTTGTAGGAATTGCCGCTTTCGCCGAAGCAGTAGAGCTTGATGGTCATCTGATCCTCCCAGTGCGCATGTTGTCCTGCGAGGGCTTCACGCCCCCCCACCCCCGTGGGATATTTATGGCCAGATGACGGGGAGCAGGTCACCTCATTTTAACCAAACAACGGCCAGACTGATTGTGCGCCACAGGCTGGGAAGCCGATGGGCGTGCCAGGTGACGCGCTGTCCTGATATATCTGGTAGCCAATCCGGTGAGGCGGGACGGCGTGGAGCCACTTTCGTGCCCCAGGGCCAAAAGCTCAGCGGCTCAGTATCATCTGGCAAGAAATATCCCCGCCGGAGGCGGCGACCGGCCTGTTGCGTTGCGACGCCGGGGCCCGGGCGGGGCGAGGGAAGAAGAGGGGGAGCGCGTCAGGTGACGCACTCCCCCTTCATTTCAGATTAATCCCATCGGTGCAGTCTGACGTGGCGCGAGGGCCTGGTCTCAGAATGCGTCTTCTTCAAGCGCCATGACCGTATCGGCGCCGGACAGGATCCGCTGCAGGTGCATGGCCGTCGCGGGCAGGCGGCGCGCCATGTAGTAGCGTCCGGTCGCGATCTTGGTTTCGAAGAAGGCGGGATCGCCTTCGCCAGCCGCGAGCTTGGCCTTTGCCGTGATCGCCATCTGCGCCCACATGTAGCCGAGGCAGACATGCCCGAAGAGATGCATGAAGTCGTAGGAGCCGGCGAGCGCATGGTTCGGGTTCTTCATGCCGTTCTGCATGAAGAACATCGCGGCCTCCTGAAGCTGCTTCGAGGCGGCCTTCAACGGTTCGATGAAGTCCTTGGCGATCTCCGGGTCTTCGCCGTTTTCCTGGCAGAAGCTCTTGATCATGCCGAAGAGCGCCATCGCCGGCTTGCCGCCGTTCGAGGACAGCTTGCGCCCCACCAGGTCGAGGGCCTGCACGCCGTTGGCGCCTTCGTAGATCTGGGTGATCCGGGCGTCGCGGGTGAACTGCGACATGCCCCATTCCTCGATGTAGCCGTGGCCGCCATAGACCTGCTGGGCCTGGACCGTCATGTCGAAGCCCTGGTCGGTCAGGAAGCCCTTCAGCACCGGGGTCAGCAGCGAGATCATGCCTTCCGCCTCGGCGTCGTCCATCGAACGGGCGCGGTCGATCATCATGCCGCCCCAGAGACCGAAGGCGCGGGCGCCCTCGATGAAGCTCTTCTGGTCCATCAGCGCGCGGCGGATATCCGGGTGCACGATGATCGGATCGGCGGGGCCGTCGGGGTTCTTGGCGCCGGTCACGTCGCGCCCCTGCAGGCGGTCCTTGGCGTAGATCACCGCGTTCTGGTAGGCGGCAACCGCCTGGCTGAGGCCCTGCATGCCCACGCCGAGGCGCGCTTCGTTCATCATGGTGAACATGGCGCGCATGCCCTTGTGCATGTCGCCCAGCAGGAAGCCCCTTGCGCCATCATAGTTCATGACGCAGGTGGCATTGCCGTGGATCCCCATCTTTTCCTCGATCTTGCCGACCGATACGGCGTTGCGTTCGCCGAGCGAGCCATCCTCTTTCACCATGAACTTGGGCACGATGAAGAGCGAGACACCCTTGATGCCATCCGGGCCGCCGGGGATCTTGGCCAGCACCAGGTGGATGATGTTGTCGGACATGTCGTGATCGCCCGCAGAGATGAAGATCTTCTGCCCGGTGATCAGGTAGGAGCCGTCGTCCTGCGGTTCGGCCTTGGTGCGCATCAGCCCCAGGTCGGTGCCGCAATGTGGCTCGGTCAGGTTCATGGTGCCGGTCCATTCACAGGTCACCATCTTGGGCAGGTAGGTCTGCTTCTGGGCCTCGGTGCCATGCACGTGGATGGCGGAATATGCGCCATGGGTCAGGCCGGGGTACATCATGAAAGCCTGGTTGGCTGCGGAGAACATCTCTCCGGTGGCTACGGTCATGATGTAGGGCATGCCTTGCCCGCCATACTCCGGATCGCAGTCGAGCCCGGTCCAGCCGCCGTCGCGAAGCTGATCGAAGGCTTCCTTGAACCCGGTGGGCGTCCGGACGACGCCATTCTCGAGGGTCACCCCTTCGGAGTCCCCCACGACATTGAGGGGCGCGATGACCTCGGACGAGATCTTGGCCGCTTCGCCAAGAATGGCTGCGGTGAAATCGCGGTCGAGCTCCGCATAGGCCGGAACATCCGTCGCCGTGATGTTCAGGACGTCGTGGATCACGAACTGCAGGTCGTCTACCGGTCCGGTATAGCTGGGCATGTCTTCTCTCCCTTGGCCGTCATTCTCCGGCCCGGCGGCGGATCCTGCCTATTCGGCAGCGTCCTTCGACTGCTTCATCGAGTCGATCATCCGGGCCACCCATTCCATCTGCTCTTTCAGTTCCGTGATCGCCTCGTCGAGCTCGGCTCGCTGGGCTTCCATGGCATCGAGACGCTCCCTTGCGACTTCATGGGTCCGGCACAGCTGCGTCTGCTGCTGGTCGTCCATGTCGTAAAGATCGAGCAGCTGGCGGATCTCCTCGAGGCTGAAGCCGAAACGCTTGCCCCTCAGGATCAGTTTCAGACGTGCACGATCCCGTCGCGTAAAGAGGCGCTTCTGGCCCTCGCGGATCGGAAACAACAGCTCCTTTGCTTCGTAAAAGCGCAGTGTGCGTGGAGTGACCTCGAAGGCATCGCACATCGCGCGGATCGTCATTAGGTTGTCGGTGTCTTTCATGACTCACCTTTCCGATTTTTATCGTTCGGTCAGCAATGCAAGTCACAGGCCCTAGGTACAACGTCAGATGAAGTTGACGTAAGCACTACGTCACGTCACGTGTTTCGTGACGTTGGATAACTTCAAATGACGCCGCGGCAGGCGCAATTTCGTTTCCCGAAATGCGGAGAGCTTTCGTGCCGATGACCATGCCGAAGAACGACACGCACGCCCCTTGCGCCGCCGGTCTGGCGGTGCTGCGGACGGATCCCGACAGCCACCCCCCGTGGCTGTACATCCCTGATCAGGTCTCTGTCTGACAATTCGGGCAGATTTATGACCAGCGAGTCAGTGAATACAGCAACCATAGATTGCCGCGCGAGAGGAAACTCACGCCGGGTAAGCCAGGGAAAGGGGATTTGCCTGCCACGGGCGGCCCGAAGATCGTTGGATGGCAGTAAAGCGGCGGTTTTCTGCCGCACTGCTATCGTCGCGATCCTCCAAATGCAAAGACACGGGGCGCGCAAAAATCAGGCGCCGGTTCCGTCCCGTGGAGAAATCCAATAGGAGAATCATGCCGGGCTGGCTGTTTCTGTCAGAGGCGATC
Source organism: Pseudooceanicola sp. DL12 (assembly GCF_056270665.1). Classification (NCBI taxonomy): domain Bacteria; kingdom Pseudomonadati; phylum Pseudomonadota; class Alphaproteobacteria; order Rhodobacterales; family Paracoccaceae; genus Pseudooceanicola; species Pseudooceanicola sp. DL12. The sequence continues at coordinate 3,104,392 of NZ_CM149884.1, read as the reverse complement.
GAGTTCCTGGGCCGTGGTGTCACGCAGCTGCTGCAGCTCTTCCATGGCCTCGTCGATCTGGCGGCGCTGCTCTTCCAGCTGCTGCATCTGCCGGTCGGCCATCTCGACCCAGATGCGCATCTGGGCCTCCGAGCCTTCCTGCTCGCGCATCTCGAGCCACTGGCGCATTTCCTCCAGCGAGAACCCGAACCTGCGTCCGCGCATGATCAGCGTCATGCGGGCCACCTCGCGCGGTCCGTACCATCGCGCACGGCCATCGCGTTCGGGCTGCAGCAGCTCGATGTATTCATAATAGCGCAAGGTTCGCGGCGTCACCTCGAACCTTTCGCACATTTCCTTGAAGCTCAGCTTACGGTCAGACATCGCCAGATCAGATTTTTCCACCCACCGTTCAAAGCTAAGCGCTCTAACCGGGAAGGGCAACAGGGCTGCGCAGAGAAAGGTTGCAGAGGTTGTGCTTTGCGCGAATTGGCGATTGTATGCGCCGAAAAGGTTCCCCGCCATGCCTCAAGACAGTCAGCAAGCCGACCTCGCCAGACAGTTCATCACCGCCCTGCCGCATGCCCGCGCCCTCAATCTTTCGCTGGGAGAGATGGGCGAGGGCAAGGCGAGGTTTTCCATGCCCTACGACGAGAAGCTGATCGGTGATCCCGAGACCGGCGTGATTGCCGGCGGTGCGGTCTCCGCGCTGCTCGACACCACTTGCGGTGCCGCGGTGATCTGCCATCCGCGATCTGCCGGCGGCACGGCCACACTGGACCTGCGTATCGACTACATGCGCGCGGCCACGCCGGGTCAGACGATCCGCGCCCGTGCCGAGTGCTATCACGTGACCCGCTCCGTGGCCTTCGTGCGCGCGGTGGCCCTCGACGACAATGAGGACGACCCGGTCGCCACCGCGGCCGGGGCCTTCACCTTTAGCATGAAAGCCGACGCAGGCGGGGAAGATGAAACCGGGGAAGGAGAGGCTTCATGAGTCCGCGCAAGCCCGAGCCCGTCCAGGTGATCAAGCAGCGACGCGATGCGGCGCTCGAGGCCCTGGTCGCGGGTATGCCCTACACCCGTTTCCTCGGGGTGCATTTCGACCGCCGCGGAGACGAGCTCACCGCCATTCTGCCCTATTCCGACCACCTGATCGGCAACCCGGTGCTGCCGGCGCTGCACGGTGGCGCCACGGCGGCCTTTCTCGAGGTGACCGCGATCATCGGTCTCAGCTGGTCGATGCTCTGGCAAGAGCTGGAGAGTGGCAGGATCAACCCTGTCGACGTCGCAGGGGGCAAGCTGCCGCGCCTGCCCAAGACCATCGACCTGACGGTCGATTACCTGCGCTCCGGCCTGCCGCGCGATGCCTATGCCCGCGCCATCGTCACCCGGTCCGGACGTCGTTATGCAAGCGTCCGCGCCGAAGCCTGGCAGGACAACCGCGCCCGGCCGATCGCCATGGCGACCGGGCATTTTCGCATGCCCGATGCCGGGGCGGAGCCCGACGAGTGAGCCTGGCACCGGAGGCGGCCGCCTCGGGTCCCCTGACACACGGACGGGTCCTGCGCATCGCCCTGCCCATCGTGGTGGCCAATGCGACGGTGCCCGTTCTGGGCATGGTGGACACCGGCGTCGTCGGCCATCTGGGCGAGGCCGCGCCCATCGGCGCGGTGGGTATTGGCGCGGTCGTTCTCTCCTCGCTCTACTGGATCTTCGGTTTCCTGCGCATGGGCACCACCGGCCTGACCGCGAATGCGGCCGGGGCGGGGGACAGGCCCGAGGTCGCGGCGCTGCTGACCCGCGCTCTGATGATCGGCCTTGCGGCCGGCGTTGCGTTGATCCTCGTCCAGGCGCCGCTCTTCGCCATGGCCTTCCGCGTGACGCCCGCCTCCGAAGAGGTCGAGGCCATGGCGCGTGGCTACATGTCGATCCGTATCCTCTCGGCGCCCGCCGCCATTGCGATTTTCGGCCTCACCGGCTGGCTGATCGCCCAGGAGCGCACGGGTGCGGTGCTGGTGATCCAGCTGACGATGAACGCCATCAACATCCTGCTGGATCTCCTCTTCGTCATCGGTCTCGACAGGGGCGTCAACGGCGTGGCCCTGGCAACCTTCCTGTCGGAATGGGGCGGGCTCGTTATCGGTCTCTGGCTCTGCCGCGCGGCGTTCCGGGTGCCGGCCTGGCGCGATTGGGCGCGGGTCTTCGACCGCCTGCGCCTGACGCGCATGGCACTGGTCAACCGCGACATCCTGCTGCGCTCCCTGATGCTTCAGGCCATCGTTGTCAGCTTCATGTTCCTGGGCGCGCGGTTCGGGGATGTCACACTGGCAGCGAACCAGGTTCTGATGCAGTTCATGATGATCACCTCCTTCGCGCTCGACGGGTTCGCCTTCGCGGCCGAAGCCATGGTGGGCCAGGCGGCGGGGCGCGGCGACCGACCGGCCCTGCGCCGGGCCGCCGCGCTCAGCAGTGTCTGGGCTCTGGGGATCAGCGCCTGTCTTTCCGTTGTCTTTGCCCTGGCCGGCGGCCTGGTGATCAATGCGATGACCACGGCGCCGGACGTGCGCGAGGCCGCCCGCCACTTCCTGCCCTGGATCGTGGCCGCACCCCTTGCTGGCGTCTGGCCCTTCATGCTCGACGGGATCTTCATAGGCGCCACCCGGGCCCGCGACATGCGCAACATGATGGCGCTCAGCCTGCTGATCTATGTCGCTTCGCTGCTGGTTCTGCTGCCGCTGATGGGCAATGCCGGCCTCTGGGCCTGCTACCTGATCAGCTATCTCGCCCGGGGCATCACGCTGGCTTGGCGCTATCCCTCGCTCGAGGCGGGCGTAACCGCCCGCGCCTGAGCTAGAGGTGCTTCAGAGGATCTCGTGCACCCGCTCCGGCGGGCGCGCGATCACGGCCTTTCCGTCCTTCAGCAGGATCGGGCGTTCGATCAGCTTCGGGTGTTCGGCCATCGCTGCAATCAGCGTGCTGGTCGGATCGTCTTTCGAAAGGCCCAGCTCGGAAAAGAGCTTTTCCTTGGTGCGCATCATCTCGATGGCAGGGAGGCCCAGCAGCGCCCTGACAGCGCGAAGTTCCTCCTCGGAGGGCACCTCCTCGAGGTACTTCCGGGTGGTGAACTTCTGTCCGCTTGCCTCGACCAGGGCCAGGGCTTCGCGGGATTTCGAGCATCGCGGATTATGCCAGATGGTGATCACAGCCAGTCCCCTCTTGCGGTGCCCACGGCCTGGGACACGCTGTCAAAGCCGTCGCGCGCCAAGAGCGCCTCGAGACCGCGGCAGATGTCGGCCGTCAGGGACAGCCCCTGATAGACCAGCGCAGAGTAGAGCTGCACGGCAGAGGCGCCGGCGCGGATCTTGGCATAGGCATCCTCGGCTGAGGCGATGCCGCCAACGCCGATCAGCGGCACAGCGCCTGCCGTCATTTCCGACAATCGGGCCAGAAGCCGGGTGCTCTTTTCAAAGAGCGGCGCGCCGGACAGGCCGCCCGTCTCGTCGCGATGGGCGCTCTTCAGCCCCTCGCGCGACAGGGTCGTGTTGGTGGCGATCACCGCATCGATACCTCTCGTGGTCGCGACCTCCGCGATATCCTCAAGGCCCTGCGCATCGAGGTCTGGCGCAATCTTCAGAAAGATCGGGATCGCTCGGGGCAGGGCCGCGCGCGCTTCGAGTACCCCGGCCAGCAGCGCCGACAGGGCCGCCTTGCCCTGCAGGTCCCGCAGTTTCTCGGTGTTGGGCGAAGAGACGTTCACGGTCGCGAAATCAATGTCGCCCCCGCAGCGCGTCAGCACCTTGGCGAAATCCGCGGCGCGGTCTTCACTGTCCTTGTTGGCGCCGAGGTTGAGGCCGATCACCGCGTTGCGCGGCCGGTTCGCCAGCCGGGCGGCAATGGCCTCCATGCCCTCGTTGTTGAAGCCGAAGCGGTTGATCACCGCGCGATCTTCGGTCAGCCGGAACAGACGCGGCTTGGGGTTGCCAGGCTGCGGCCGTGGCGTGGCTGCACCGACCTCTACGAAACCGAAACCGGCCCGCGACAGCGGTGCGAGGGCCTCGGCATTCTTGTCGAAGCCCGCGGCGAGGCCCACCGGGTTCGGCAGGTCGAGACCGGCAACACGAGTCTTCAGGCGGTCAGAGGTGACCGGGCCGGGCAGTGGCACAACGCCGGCCTTCAGCGCTGTCAGTGACAGCCCGTGCGCCCGCTCCGGATCAAAGCGATGCAGCAGGCCGAGGCCCAGGCTCTCGATGCCACGTGACAGGCTCCCGGGCGTCGGGCTCCCGCCGTCGCCGCTCATAGCAATCCTTCGGGGAACAGGTGGCGCCCACCAGAGAGCGCCAGCGACCAGTGGTCGGTCACTTGGTCAAGTTTCAGCTCGGCATAGAGGTGGGGAAACAGCGCACCACCGCGGCTGACCTCCCACTTCAGTTCAGGACCAAAGCTCTCGGGGTCGGCCGCCGCCAGGATCAGCGCGTCCTGTTCGGCAAAGTGTTTCGCTGCGGTTTCGGCCACCTGTTCCGACGTGGAAAAGTGGATGAAACCGTCCTGCAGGTCAATCGGCGCACCCTTGGTGCTGCCGTCGCGCTGCAGTTGCTGCCATTGGTCTGCGGTGAAGATCTTGTAAATCATGATGCTCTCCGGATGCCCTCTATTGTCATGCGGGTCAAGGTATTGCGGGGGCGGGATCCGGCAATTCACAGGGCGCCGCGCGGATTGTTCCCGAACCTTCGAAAATGCCCACGTTTCGTGGTGTGTGACATTTTCATGACGTTTCGGTGACGCTTTGGGCGGGGATGCCATGCTACCGCAATGTCATCATGATGACGCAGAGATCGGCTTTGACTTGTCTGCGGGGGCGATGCAGCATTCGCCCATAACAAGTTCAATAAGAGAGGATGCCGCGATGCCTGTTCGCCTGCTGGCAAGCGCCGCAGTACTGGCCCTGAGTGCCGGTGCCGCAATGGCCGATTACAACCTGACCATTTTGCACACCAACGATTTCCACGACCGTTTCGAGCCGATCAGCAAGTACGATTCGACTTGTTCGGCCGAAGACAACGATGCAGGCGACTGCTTCGGCGGCATTGCCCGCATGGTGACTGCAATCGACGAGGCACGCGCCGCCGCGCCCGGCGACGTGCTGCTGCTCGATGCCGGCGACCAGTTCCAGGGCTCGCTCTTCTTCACCGAATATGCGGGCGACCTGGCGGCCGAATTCATGTCCAAGCTGGGCTACGACGCGATGGCCGTGGGCAACCACGAGTTCGACAAGGGCCCGGAAGGGCTGTCGAACTTCCTCGACAAGGTCGAGTTCCCGGTGCTGTCCGCGAACATCGATGTCAGCGGCGATGAACTGTTGTCGGGGCGCGTAGGCAAATCGGTCGTTCTGATCCCCGGTGACGAGAAGATCGGCGTGATCTCCGTTCTGGCGGAAGATACCCCCGAGACCTCCTCGCCCGGCCCGAACGTGATCTTCTCCGGCGATGCCGCCGCGGCCCAGGCCGAGATCGACAAGCTGACCGCCGAAGGCGTCAACAAGATCATCCTGCTTTCCCATGTCGGTTACGCCGAGGATCAGCGCCTGGCGTCCGAGCTTACCGGTGTCGACCTGATCATCGGTGGCCACAGCCACACGCTGCTGGGCGACATGGATGGCGCTCTCGGTGCCTATCCGACCATGGTCGGCGATGTTCCGGTGGTGACCGCCTATGCCTATGGCAAGTACCTCGGCGAGCTGAGCGTGACCTTCGATGACGAGGGCAACCTGATCGAGATCACCGGTGCGCCGAAGCTTCTGGATGCCTCGGTCACCGAAGACGAGGCTTCCAAGGCGCGGGTGGCAGAGCTTGCCGTTCCGCTGGAAGAAATGAAGCAGACCATCGTTGCAGAGACGGCAGAGGCGATCGAGGGCAGCCGCGAGGTTTGCCGTGCCGTTGAATGCCCGATGGGCAACCTGGTGGCAGATGCGATGCTCGACCGTGTCAAGGATCAGGGCGTCGAGATCGCGATCCAGAACGGTGGCGGCCTGCGTGCGTCCATCGACGCGGGCGAGGTCTCCATGGGCGAAGTGATCTCCGTCCTGCCGTTCCAGAACACCCTGTCGACCTTCCAGGTCACCGGCGCCACCTTCGTGGAAGCGCTTGAAAACGGCGTGTCCGAAATGGCCGACGGCGCGGGCCGCTTCCCGCAGGTTGCCGGAGTTTCCTTTACGGTTGATCCCTCGGCCGAAGTGGGCAGCCGGATTTCCGACGTGATGGTAGGTGGCGAGCCGATCGACCCCGAGAAGGTCTATGGTGTGGTGTCGAACAACTACGTTCGCAACGGGGGCGACGGCTACAAGATGTTCGTCGACGCGATGAATGCCTACGACTACGGCCCTGACTTGGCAGACGTGACGGCCGAGTTCATCGCTGCCAACGCACCCTATCAGCCCTACACCGACGGCCGTATCGTGGTGAAATAAGGGCCACCCGGTCCGACGACTAGACAGCGATGCTGTCGTGCCCCGCCCGGATGCGATCCGGGCGGGGCTATTGATTCAATGTTCCTGGTTCGCGCCACTGGCCGCAAAGGCCAGATTGATGGCCTGCTGTCCTCGGGCTCGGTCTCCGGCCGAAAGGTCGGTGATCGTGCTGTCGATGGTGGCGCCCTCGAAACCCGCAGCTTGCAGGGCGCCGACATAGGCGTCGGGGTCAAGTCCGGCCAGTTCCGCAACCGTTCCGACAGGCGCGCGCTCCAAGGCTCCGAAGAGCATGCCGGGGGTCACACCGGGCTGCCCGGAAGAGGCGAAATTCACGGAGGTCGCTACCGTTGACACCAGTCCGAGCGCCAGGATGCCGGCCGGTACCGGTTTGCGCAGATAGGATTTTGCGGGCCGCCAGTTCAGCAGGATGTGAAAGACAAGGGCCGCGATCATCGCGAACCCGATCCAGATATGGGCATCCCGTGACAGGCTGCCGCCAGCGTGGAAATAGAGCACCACGCCCGTGACCGCCGTGACGAGGAAGGTGGCTGCTGTGACGGGCGTGGCCCATTTCCGAAGGGAAAGACTCATGGCTGAAATCCTGGCTGATGAGGTCAATGAGCCTTGTACGCGGTATACCATGACCTCCGTCGCGCGAGGGGCTATGTCGGCGCGTGCTGCGGCGGTAGGATGCTCCCATTCCAGCAGGGGAGGCCGAGATGCAGGGCAGATGTAGTTGTGGTGCGGTGTGCTATGAGGTTGCAGGAACACCCATCATCACCCATGTATGCCATTGTAGGGACTGCCAGCGGGACACCGGGTCCGCCTTTGTGGTGAACTCTGTGATCGAGAGCGCGGCGGTCAGCGTTGTCCATGGCGAGACGGAGGTTCGGTTCCGGCCCACATCGTCTGGGCAGGGGCAGGACGTCATCTGCTGCGCAACCTGCGGCGTGGCGCTCTGGTCGACCTACCGGATGTCAGGGCCCTTCCTGTCCTTCGTGCGGGTCGGCACGCTCGATGTCGGGCATGGGCTGAAGATCGCGGCCCACGCTTATGCCCGGTCGCGAATGGACTGGGTGCAGATACCGGAAGGCGTGCCTTTCGGAGAGGAATTTTATGATGTCCGGGTCGTCTGGGGGCCGGAGGGCATGGCACGCTTCATGACGGCGAAGCAGGCCGGAGGAGCAGGAAAAAGGAAGGCATGACATGGATCACCCGTTGATGGACCTGATCAGCCAGCGCATCGCCGAGGCAGAGGCGCGGGGCGATTTCGACAACCTGCCCGGCGCCGGTAAGCCGCTGCCGAAATGCGACGACCCGGAAAATGCCTTGTTGAACCGACTGGCAAAGGAAGCCGGGGGAGAGCCGGAGTTTGTCAGCCTGTCGCGGCAACTCAAGGCTCTGCGGGCAGAACTGCTGGCCGAGAATGACCGTACCCGTCGCAAGGACATCATGAAGGAGATGTCCATGATGGAAGTGAAAATCGATATTGCCCGTCAGGCCTGGCGCCGCTGAAACCGGCGAAGATCGTGCCCCGGGAGGGCTGCGGCCCGTTAGGTTGCAGGCGGTGCATAAACCTATTTCAGACAGGGTAGGGGAGTTCCCATGTGCGGACGATTTGCCACCACCATGCCGGCCGATTCCATGGCCCGGCTGTTCGAGGCTGCGCCGGACAACAACCTGCCGTCGATCCCCAATTTCAACGTCTGTCCGACGGTCCCGATACAGGTGGTCCGGGGTGGCGACGGCCCGCCCGGACCACGGCGCCTTGTGGCGATGCGCTGGGGCTTCGTGCCGCAGTGGTACACGTCACCGGCCGATGGCCCCCTTCTGATCAATGCCCGCTCCGAAACCATCGCGGACAAGCCGGCCTTTCGCGAGGCCTGCAGGGCACGCAGGTGCCTGATACCCGCGGACGGCTTCTATGAATGGGCTCGCCACGGGAAGGAGAAGATGCCCTATTTCATCCGCCGCCGAGACGAGACGCCGCTTGTCATGGCCGGGATCTGGCAGGAATGGGGGCAGGGCGCGGAACATTGCGTGACCTGCGCCATTGTCACAACCGCGGCAAACGGCGTGCTGGCACCGATTCACCACCGGATGCCGGTGATTATCGAGAAGGACAAATGGAGCCTTTGGCTGGGCGAGGAGGGGAAGGGGGCGGCGCGCCTGATGACGCCCGCCGATGACGAGGTGCTCGAGGCTTGGCCTGTCGGCAAGGAGATCAATTCGAACAGGGCAGAGGGGCCGGAATTGATGCAGCCGCTCGCTCTCGATCAGGATCAGGATTGACCGGCTGGACAGCGGGCAATCCGCCGGGGCGCGATATCTGGACGCACGAGACAGATTTGAGTAGCATTGGAACTGACACGCATGCGATGCGTTGACCACGCAGGACGAAAATTATCCTGATGGAGGGTGGTGAGATGGCTCAGGCTTCTACGAACGGAAACAATGCCAAGGCAGCTGAGGAAAGTGCCAAGGCAAAGACGGATGCAGCTGCAATTCAGGCCCAACTGGATACCTTGCAAAAGGACGTGGCCGAGCTGACCCGTGTGCTTGCCGACTACGGCAAGGCCCAAAAGGAAAATATGAGTGCGCAGGCCAGAGCCCAGGCGGAAAAGCTGAAGGGGCAGGCCGAAGAGACCTACTCCCAGGCTGAAGCACAGGCACGCCAAGCCTACGCGCAGGCGGAAACTGCCGTTCGTGAAAACCCCGCCTCCGCGGTTGCAATTGCAAGCGGTATCGGTTTTCTCGTCGGCCTTTTGATGTCGAGGCGCTGACGCCCGGATGTTCGGATCGCTCAAATACGCCGTCGCCCGCGCAGCCAAGAAAGCGGGATTTTCCGCGGGCGGCGCCATCCTGCTGATCATTGGTCTGGCCTTTTTGACCTCGGCCGCATGGATCTACCTCTCGGACATCCGAAGTACGCTATTCGCGGCGCTCGTGATCGGTGGCGTGTACAGCGGTCTGGGGCTGATTCTTTTTGCGCTGGCAGGGCGGGATCGACCCGTGCCGATGGCGCATCCGACAAGCTCACCACCGCCGGACGCGGCCTCTACCGCGGGGCTGGTTGCAGCTTTGATGCAGGGCCTTGGAGCGGGGATAGCGGCAGGAGCGGCACGACGTGCGGCCCGGACCGAGGAGGCGGCAGCCGCAGCGCGGGCTCAGAGCGAGGCCGCGGCGGACAGCTCCTCGTCGGCCGACAAGGCCGCCTGAAAGGCCGCCTGACAAAACGCTGAATTACAAAGCGATTGCTGTGCGACGATGAAAGGGGCCCTTTTTTGAAGGGCGCCTTTCTCGAGTTTCGCGCTGAAAGCAGTTTCTCGTCCGAATGTCGTACTTCCGGCGTGACAGGTCTTCCCTCTACGTACGAATTGAGATTTCTTGAGTGCCAAAGAAGGCATGGGGAAATAAAATGCGTGTCGCTGTGGTTGGAGCGGGAGTCGTGGGCGTGCACTGTGCGCTGGCGCTTCAGGAACGTGGCGCGGAGGTCGTGGTGATCGACAGGGGCGGACCAGCCGCCGGGGCCTCCAAGGGAAACGCTGGCGTTTTTGCGACCTATGCCGTGCTGCCAGAAGCTCATCCCGGTCTGCTGCGCCAGGTTCCGGGCATGCTGCTCAATCCTCAGGGGGCCCTGTCCATTCGCTGGAGCCATCTGCCGGCGCTGATGCCTTGGCTCGGTGCGTTCGTCGCGGCCGGTCGGCCAGAGGCAGCCGCACGAAATGCAGATGCCCTACAGTCGATCATGGCGCGGGTCATGGCGGATACGGTGCCCGTGCTGCAGGCGGCCGGCAGCGATGATCTGCTACGGCAAGAGGGCGTGCTCTATATCTATCGCAGCGAGGCCGCCCTGCGCGGCAGCCTTTCCGAGTGGCAGGAAATGGGGCGACGTGGTGTGCCTTACGAGATCCTGGATGCGGCCCGCCTGAGGGAGGTCGAGCCGGCTATTTCGGAGAAATATTCAGCCGCGGTGCTGCTTTCGGGCGTCAGGCACACGATTAATCCCGAGCAATTGGTGCGTCGTCTCTTCTCCTTTTTCCTGAAACGGGGTGGGCATTTTGAGCAGCGCGAAGTGCGGCGCGTGGAGGAAGGCCCCGCAGGCGCCCGGCTTCACTATGGGGGAGGCGAGGCAGAAACCTACGATGCCGTCGTCATTGCTTGCGGTGCTCATTCCGCGATTCTGTCCGAGACCTTGGGCTATCTGCCGCCGCTGGACACCGAACGTGGATACAACACGACACTGCCCGAGCCGGGCGTTGCCTTGAGGCGCCCTGTCTGCGTCGCAGAAGCAGGCTACTACATGACCCCCATGTCCATGGGACTGCGGGTCGGCGGCAAGGTGGAGCTGGGCGGACTGAAGGCGCGGCCGCGCTGGTCACGGTCGCGTGCCATGGTACAGCATGCCACTCGCGTGTTGCCGGGGCTCAACACGACAGGGGGCAAACCCTGGATGGGCTACAGGCCCTCGTTGCCCGACACTCTGCCTGTCATAGGGACGATCCCAGGGCGCAAACGGTCCTTCGTGGCCTTCGGGCATGGTCATCTAGGGCTCACGCTTGGTGCGACGACGGGTCGTCTCCTTGCTGATATGATGACTGGTCAGGAGCCGCCGATAGACGTCACGCCCTTTTCGCCGATGCGGTTCGCGTGAGACGGCGAAGGGCACATCGGATCATTCATGGTGTCTTGGAGGATGGAGCGGGTAGACGGAATCGAACCGACATAGCCTGCTTGGAAGGCAGGGGCTTTACCATTAAGCTATACCCGCGTTGTCAGGCGGAATTAGCCCAGCCAGAGGGCGAGGTCAACGCAATTTCCGCCTGACGAGACCGCTGTCGTGGTGCTTTTTCACTCAGGGTCGCTGATCGTTACCGAATAGCCGAAATGCGCCGTGTTGCCGGGCGCGAGGCTGACCGAGGACGGGCGCTCCGCGATCTCGGGGCCGGCACCCAAACGCGCCGCCATGCCGTGCCAGGGCTCGATGCAGAGGAAGGGCGCATCGGGTTTGGTCCAGATGCCGAGGTTCGGCGTGTTCTCGAACGTGAACTGCAGGACAGGGGCAGAGGTGCCGGGCGCTTCGTACCGCAGGCCCGTTCCGCTGCCTTCGGGAAAGATCATGGCGTCGTCCTCGAAGAGCGCGTGGTCAAGCGTCAGGCGGCCGTCGGTAAAGGGCGATGCATGCCGTTCGGGAGCAAGGTAGCCGCCCTGCAGGCGGGCCAGTGCCGGCTCGGCCCCGTTGGCGAGAGTGATCACGTGCGGAGCCTGACCTGCGCCGGGCAGAGGCCAGGCGAAGGCCGGATGGAACCCAAGGCCGAACGGCATCGCCACCTCGCTGTCATTCCGGATATCGACAGCCACGGAGAGGCTGGCACCGTCGAGGCGATATGTGATGGCCATTTCGAAGGCGAATGGATAGAGCGCCCTGCTCTCGTCGCTGTCGGTCAGGATGAAACGCGCAAAGTCAGGCCCGGAAGCGGCAAGCGTGAACTGGCTGCGGCGGGCGAAACCGTGCTGCTTCATCGCGACGAGATGACCATCTACGGCGATCTGGTCATCCGGCCCGCGGCCGACGATCGGGAAAAGGATCGGCGCGCGTCCGGTCCAGAAGGCGGCATCTCCGTGCCAGAGCAGGTCGAGGCCCGCGGCAGTGCGGATGAATTGCAGCTCGGCGCCGAGAGGTGAGATCCCGACGGAGAGGCTGCCATTGTCGAGAAGAGCGAGGTCCGTGTTGGTCATTGCAAAATCCGAAATGAAGGCAGGTGGTCCGAGCGCAGCAAAATGGGCCCGCATCCTTGGGCTAGCATTCAGTGGACGGGGTCGCAATCCGTATGGGAGGCGACTGGTCTCTGAGCCTCAGGAGAGACGATGGCCGGCGAAGCTGGGGGCAGAGGGGCCGGTTTGAAGGGGCACTTCGGGTTCCAGCAGGAGGACGTCACAGGTGCCGTTCAGCGCCACCGGGCAATGTTCCACGCCGTGCGGGACAACGATGAACTCGCCTTCCTCTACCGTTTCCGCGCGATCCCGGAACTTCATCCGAAGGCGACCGCGGTGCACAAAAAAGAGCTTGTCTTCCCGGGGATTGAAGTGCCAGACAAATTCCCCCTCGAAGCGGGCCAGCTTGACCTGCATCCCGTTGATCTGTCCGGCCACCTTGGGTGTCCAGGCCTCGACAAGGCCGCCGAAGGCGGCGGTGAGGTTTTCCTTGTGAAAGGGAGACAGGTGATTGTTCACCTCGGCGACGTCGCGAATGATCGCTGCCAGTTGCGCGGACAGATCCCGCCCCGTCGCCGGGTACTTGCCGTCAAGCGCAGCGGTGCCGATGGTAAAGCCCGCGGCACCCGAGGCCTTTACGGCGTCGACCTGTTCCGGTGTGTCGATCGATCCGGCCATGTAGACGGGTTTGTCGACCGCGGCACAAACCGATCGCATCAGCGCAGGCACGTCGCATGTGGCACGATAGGCCAGAAGATCGAGACCATGCACGCCCTCGCGGGCGGCCAGCCGGCGGGCACTCTCGGTGATCTCCTCTATGCTGCCTTCCAGCACGCTGGGATGACCGGTGATGTGCCCGGGGAAGGGGCAGTATTCCAGATCGCTGCCGGCGATGACAGGCAGCACGTCGTCGACCCTTGTCCCTCCGAGCAGGATATCGACGCCGATCTCCACCGCAGCGCGGGCCGAGGCCACCTCGCTGTCGCGATCAAGGGAGACAACCTCGAGGTAGGAGGTTGCGCCGCCTTCCTTGATGGCACGGTTCAGAGTCTTAAGGTCGGCCACGGGCAGGCCGACGTCCTTGAAGCCGATGTGGCGGACGCCCTCGCGCAGGGCGGTCTGCAGGTGATCCATCGCGTCTGCGACGGTCTTGTCGTTGCGCGTGAGCATGAAGATGAAGCGCAGACCCATGGCATCCTCCTGTCCGGCGATGTCAACATCATGGCACGCCGGGGCGCAGGACAAAATGAAAATGCGTGGCCGTCGCCTGCCGCATGGGTGAAGCAGGAAAGGCGTCCGCTTGGGACGCCCTTTCCATTGGCATTACTGCCCGCCCCTCACATGCTGTTCGGCAGGAAGAGTACCAGTGCCGGCACGGCGATCAGAAGGGCGATCCGCACGATATCCATGGCCACGAAGGGCAACAGCCCGGAGAAGATCGTCTTCAGTTCCACGTCCTTTACCACCGAGCGCAGCACGAAGGCATTCATGCCGACAGGGGGCGTGATGTAGCTAATCTCGGTGATCACGACGACGAAGACGCCGAACCAGATCAGGTCAAAGCCTAGGCCTGCGACCACGGGGTAGAAGATCGGCACGGTCAGCATGATCATCGACAAGCCTTCGAGCACGCAGCCAAGAACGAGGTAGATCACCAGGATCGTCAGGATCACGGCCGTCGGGCTGGTCCCGAAGAACGTGACAAAGGCCTGAATGTCGGCGGTCATGCCCGAGAAGTTCACGTAGTTGGTGAAGGTCAGGGCGCCGAAGAGGATGAAGAACATCATGGCGGTCGTCTTTGCCGCGTCGAAGAGCGTGGCGAAGGTCGTCCGGACCGAGAACTTGCCCGAGATGACGGTGAGAAGCAGGGCCCCCGCGGCTCCCATGCCTGCACTTTCCGTCGGGGTGAAAACGCCGAAGTAGATCCCGCCCATGACGAAAATGAAGAGGATCATCGCACCGAGTGTCCCCTTCAACGCGCCAAGGCGCTCGGAAAGCGGCAGTTTCTCCTCTGTGGGCATGTCGAGGCCCTTCATCTTGACCGAGATGGCGACGGCGATCGAATAGCCGATGATGCCAAGCAAGCCGGGGATGATCCCGGCAAGGAAGAGCTTGCCGATGTCCTGCTGGGTCATGATGCCGTAGAACACCAGGATCACCGAAGGCGGGATCAGGATGCCGAGCGTGCCGCCAGCCGCGATCGAGGCCGTCGAGAGGTCGTCGGGATAGCCGAAGCGGCGCATGGAGGGCAGGGCGATCCGGCTCATCGTGGCGGCTGTGGCCATCGAGGAGCCGCAGACAGAGGAAAATCCGCCACAGGCGATCACGGTGGCCAGGGCGAGGCCTCCCTTGCGATGCCGCAGCCAGGCATGGGCTGCCTCGTAGAGGTCCTTGGCGATGCCGGACTGGACCACGAAGTTGCCCATCATCAGGAAGAGCGGGAGCACGGAAAGAGAATAGTTCCGGCCCTCGTCGAAGAAGGTCGTGCCGAGGAGGGAGAGGGCGGGCGAGAAGCCGATGATGGAGGCTGTGCCCAGCAGGCCGATCAACGTGAGCGCGATCGAGATCGGCATGCCGACCAGCAGCAAAGCAAACAGAAAGGCCATGCCGACAGGCCAGGAGGACAGGAGTGACATTGGTTCGTTTCCCGGTTCAGGACCGCAGGGAGCGCAGCAGGTCCCGCGCTGCAACGTAAAGGGTGATCAGGACTGAGACCCAGGCGCAGGCCGAGCACATCCAGGCCACCGGGGCGACGGGAACGCGCAGGGAATTGGTGACGCCATGATAGCCTGCAATCTGACTGCCGTAGATCCAGAGCCGCCAGGCGATGACCGAAAGCATGACAGCCGAAACGAGCGCGAGCACGGCCTTCCGCCAGGGGTGGATCCAGGCCGGCATCAGCGATGTCAGCAGGTCGACGGTGACGTGCTCGTCGTCGAGGCACACGGCCGGCAGGCCGATGAAGATCACCGAGATCAACAGCAGTTCGGTCAGTTCGGTTGCGCCGATCAGGGGTGAGTTCAGGAAATAGCGCCCGATCACGTCGACGACCGTAAGGGTCATCATTGCGAGAAGGAGGATGCCGCAGATCCCGGACAGAACCTGACGAGGCCAGGCATGATGTCGGGGACCCGGAGACGTAGACGCCTCCGGGCCCTTGGCAAAATGATCTGCCGGTTCGGAAGGCATCAGTTGCCCGCCTCGACGTTGGAGATCTCTTCCTTGAACTTGGCGACGGCCGCATCAACGTCGATGCCGGTCTCGGCAACTTCGGCCAGACTCTTGTCGACGATCGGCTGCAGCGCAGTCTTCCAGGCATCGAGCTGTTCCGGTGTGGCGTCGGTGAGGGTGATCTTGCCGTCCATGGCGGCGATCCCCTTGGCATCGGCGGCATCCCACATCTCGCCGGCCATGCGGGCCAGGGCCTCTCCGGTCACGCCGTCGATCTCCTCCTGCTGCTCGGGGGTCAGGCTCTCCCACTTGGCCTTGTTCATGACGATGTAGAACGAGGTGTTGTAGAGGCCGCCGGGCACCTTGATGCCTTCGGAGAGCTGCGGGATCAGGCCAAAGAAGTTGACCGACTCGTAGGGGAAGAGGATCCCGTCGGCCACACCCTGCGACAGCAGCTCGTAGGCTTTGGAGGAAGGGCCTTCGACCGGCACGGCACCAAGCTCGGTCGCCACTTCGCGAACGATGCCGCCGCCGACACGCAGCTTCTGGCCGTCGAGCACGTCGGCAGAGGTCACGTCGCCGTCCTGCAGGAAGATCTCGCCGGGGCCATGGGTGAAGACGGCCAGGACCTTGACGTCGTCATATTCGCCGGCGTCCTTAAGCATTTCGTCCCAGACGCGGTAGTAGGCCACCGAGTTGGCAACGGCGCTGTCTCCGAGGAAGG
Organism: Pseudooceanicola sp. DL12; assembly: GCF_056270665.1. Classification (NCBI taxonomy): domain Bacteria; kingdom Pseudomonadati; phylum Pseudomonadota; class Alphaproteobacteria; order Rhodobacterales; family Paracoccaceae; genus Pseudooceanicola; species Pseudooceanicola sp. DL12. The sequence continues at coordinate 3,088,337 of NZ_CM149884.1, read as the reverse complement.
GCAGTTCCGCGATGTTGGTGGTCTTGAAGCGGCCCGGTGAATAGCCCTGCACACCGAAGGTGATGTCGGCTACTCCATTGACGGCAAAGTCGAATTGCGCGGCGGGCGGCCCGAGCGGTGCGGGCAGGATGTTTGCCACGACCTCGCCACCGGTGGCTTCCTTGATCTGTTCCGTCATCGGAACAATCACTTCGGAGACTAGAGGGTGCGACGGGGGCAGCCAGTTCGACACGGTCAGCGTCGTCTGTGCCGCGGCCGGACTGGCCAGGGCGAGACACGCGAGTGCGGTCATCGTCGTCTTCTTGAGCAGCATCTTGTTTTCCCTGTTGAGTTGCTGTTTGGATTCGAGAATTATCGGAATGATCACGTGAACATTCTTCTGTTTTGCGCCATTTGTCAGTTCAACTTGGCATCTGACCCCTTGGTTGAACGAAGCGCACTACGGAATGGGCGAGAAAAGAGGCAACATGAGCAACCTTCCCGATGGTATGGCGGACGCGGAGGGGCGCTTCCGCAAGCAGGACTGGCCCTATTACTGGATCACCCGCACCTCGGCACGCTACTTCATGGCAATGGAAAAGCGGCTGAAGCCCATCGGGTTGGACGTGCCGCGCTGGCGCGTGCTGATGTCTCTTTACGAAGACGAGCACCTGAGCGTCAGCCAGATCTCGGATTTCTGCATCATCAAGCTGAACACGGCGACCAAGATCATCCAGCGGATGGTGGGCGACGAACTGGTCACAACCCGCCCGCGCCCGGGTGACGCGAGGGTCACCGAGGTGGCGCTGACGCCGCTCGGCGATGACCGCCGCAAGGAGGCGCGTGCCATTGCCGACAAGGTCTACCAGGCCAGCTTCGGCGAGATGAGCGCCGAAGAGCAGCGGGTGCTTAACGGATTGATGGAACGTGTTTTTCATCGCCTGGGTGAGTTCTGAGGGTCTGCCTGCCTGGACTGTCTGCGTTACTGCCGGGGCGGTGTGTCTTCGCCGATCAGGTGGTGGAAATCGCGGCCGAACCATATCAGGGACTCCGCCTGACCTTGGCCGAGCTCCATGGCCTCGACCTGGCAGAAGAAGACGGTATGCGAGCCCACGGCAGAACTGTCGGTGATGCGGCAGTCGAAGGCCACGGAGGCATCCGCGAGGAGCGGCGCGCCGGTGGCCATCTTGCGCCAGCTGGCAGTGGCGAAGCGGTCTTCGGGCTGGCGCGAGGAGAACTGCTTGCAGAGATCCTGGTGCGCTCCACCCAGAACGTTGACGGCAATCACTTGATTTTCAACGAAGATATCGTGGCTGCGGCTGGACTGGTTGACACAGACGAGCAGCGTCGGCGGCGTGTCGGTGACGGAGCAGACGGCCGAAGCCGTCATGCCGTGGCGGCCGGCGGGGCCGTCGGTGGTAAGGATGGTGATCGCCGCACCGAGGCGCGACATGCCTTCGCGGAAGGTGGCGATATCGGTGGTGGTGGGTGTCACGGTCATGGGAAGCTCGGTCTTGAAGGCTGTGGGCATCGGATCACGGCAGGTCATCTATGCGCCTGTCGCCCCTTCGGCTGCAAGTCCCAGCCCGGCGAGATCCTGTAGGATGTCGCCGGGGGGACCTCTCAAACATCCGAAAAGCCAATATTTTTCAGATATTTGCGCGGATCAGAGATCGGGGATCTCAAGGGCGCGGCCCATGCGGGCCTCGACGGTCATGTACTTCCACAGCCGGTCGTTGCCTTCGCCCACGACGATGGTGCGCAGCAGGTTGCAGGCGGCCTGAACGGTCTCGCGGTTGGGGAAGTCGGCCATGATGTACCAGGTGTAGGGGAAGCCCTGCGTGGCCCCGACGAGCGTTTGGTCGTCGTCGAATGTGCCAACGATTTCAACGCCATCCAGCTTGGCGATGCCGGACATCAGCTCTTGGGTGGCCTTCCAGACCGGGCCGATCTGATCGAAGGGCAGCGAGAAGAACGTGGGGTGGTTGTTGAAGCACAGGAGGGTGCGGAGAGGAGCAGTGGTCATCGGATCTTTCTTCCCTGTTTGCGGTTCTGATGCCCGGCGTGCCGCGGTGCGGAAAATCGGCTGAAAACCGGCTTCGGTATCGCGTCGGTATCACGTCGGTATTACGTCGGTACTGCAGTGCAGCAAAAAGGGCCGGTGCGGCCCTTTCGGGCGGGGCTGGCAGCGGCGCCCCGGATTTCGCGTTTCCCTCAGGGATAGCCCGGAGGGGTTTGTTCGCCGAACATGGCGGCGCCGGCGGCGGTCCATGTGCCGGTGTTCATGAAGGCGTGCTGGGCGACGCAGGCGGCATCGACCATGCAGCGGCCGAGGGTGTGGCCGGCCAGCATTGCGCCGGAGCCCCCCATGGTGAAGGCCATGCGCGCGGCCTCTGCGCCCTCGTGGGCCGCCTGGGTCGAGGCGAGGCGCAGGGCGACGCGGGTCTCGGGCGAAACCTCTCCCTCCGTCAGCATCTCGTCCCAGCCCTTTTCGACCATGTCGTAGAAATGCGCCCGGGCGCCGCCGAGCTTGGCGTCGGCCTTGGCATAGTCGGACTGGACGTAGGGACGGGCGCCGGGGTTGGGCGCGCCGGTGATCGAGGCGCGCTGTGCCGCGTCGGTCCGCAGCCAGTCGAGCGCCTCGCGGGCGGCGCCGAGGGCCACGACGGAGAGGACCGCCGCCGCCAGCGCCATGGCCGGAAAGCGGAAGATCGGATCGTCGAGGTTCGGCTTGCCGCCGCGGATGAAGGTCCAGTCGATATCGACGAGCTTGTCCTCGACGACGATGTCGTGGGAGCCGGTGGCGCGCAGGCCGATTGTGTCCCAGGTCTGGTCGATGGTGACCTGATCGGCGGGCAGGATGGCCGAGCGGGGCAGCGGTGTGCTCTCGCCCTCGATCTTGATGCCGACGCCGATGAGCGAGGCGCCCATGGAGCCCGAGCCATAGGGCCAGCGGCCCGAAACGCGCAGCTTGTCGCCCTCGCGCAGGGCCTTTTGCGGCGGGAACATCGCGCCGGCAAAGACGGTGTCGGGGTCGGTGCCGTAGATGGCGGCAAAGGTCTCTGGCGGCAGGGCCGCGAGATAGGTGGAGGAGACGCCGAAGGAGGCGACCCAGCCGGTGGAGGCATCGGCGGTGGAAATCGCCTCGATCAGGCGCAGGAACTGTGCCGGCGAGAGGGCGTCACCGCCAAAACGTTCGGGGACGAAGGCACGGTAGCAGCCGATCTGCTGCAGCTTGGCGACCATGTCGCGCGGCACATGGGCCAGTTTTTCGAACTCGGCGCGGCGGGTGCGGATGTCCTCCAGCACCTCGGGGAGGGTGGCGGCGGCGGCTGGTGCGCCGGCCTCGGCAAGGGCGAGCGAGGTCATGCGGTCTCCTTTTCGGACGGTCCGGTGGGTACGGGCAGGCCGGCGTCGGCCAGTGTGGCGGCGATCCATTCGCCGATGGCGCAGATGCGGGCATCGGCCCCCTTGGCGCCGACGATCTGCAGCCCGGCGGGGAGACCGCCAGCGGTGAGGACCGGAATGGTGAGGGCCGGGTGGCCCGAGAGGTTGAAGGGCCGCACGAAACGGGTGAGCGGCAGGATGTTCATCGGGTCCTGCGCCTCGGCCCAGGTCGGGGGCACGACGGGCAGGGTGGGCATCAGCAGAACGTCGCAATGGGTCAGCAGCGCGTCGGTGGCGGCGGTGAAGCTCTCGCGCACCTTCTCGGCCTCGGCCAGCTGAGCCGCTGTGGTGGCGCGGGCCTTGAGGATGCGGCCCCGGACATCGGCACCGAGGGTGGCATTGGAGGCGGCCAGGGCACCGAACTCGGTGGCGATCTCGGCATTGATGACGGTCATGCCGGCGGCAAAGGCCTCGTCCATCCAGGGCAGGTCGGCCGAGCGGGCGAGGCCGAGGGCCGCGGTGGCGGCATCGAAGGCGGCAAGGATTTCGGGCGCCGCATCGGGGCGGACGACGGTGATCGCGGGCCGGTCGGCGCAGGGTTCGGGCGTGAAGGTCGGATCGAGCGCGGCCATGGCGCGGGTGATCATTTCGGCGCTGCGGGCGAAGGGGCCGATGCAGTCGAGCGAGGAGCCCACGGGCAGGGCCCCCGCACGGGAAATCCGCCCGAAGGTCGGCTTGAAGCCGTAGATGCCGCAGCAGGCGGCGGGCTGACGGATCGAGCCGCCGGTATCGGTGCCCACGGCGAAATCAACCGCGCCGGCCGCGACGAGGGCGGCAGAGCCGGAGGAGGACCCGCCCGGGATGCGATCCGGCCAGCGGGGGTTTTCCGGCGTGCCGGTGTGCCCGTTGGCGCCGGTCATGCCGAAGGCCAGTTCGTGCATGTTGGCGCGGCCGGTGATGTGGCAGCCGGAATCGAGCAGGGCCTGCACCGCGGCGGCGTTGGCCTCGGCCGGGGGGGCGTTCTCGAAGGCGGCGGAGCCGGCGCGGGTGGGCAGCCCGGCGATGGCCAGGCATTCCTTGACCGCGACGCTGGGGCCCGTGGCGCGCCCGAGATCGAGCGCGAGGGTCATGGCCGCGGCGGCGGAGGGGGTGAGCGGATCCTGTGTCATCTCCGGTCTCAGGCGAACATCGGCACTTCGCGCTTCATCTTGCGCACCATGGCGTCGAAGAGGAGCGTGGCGAAGGAGGCGCTTTCCTTCAGGCGCTGGGCGTCGGCGGCGCATTTCTGCTTGATCTCTTCCGGCAGCTGGCTGTCGGGGCCGGGGATCGAGGCGGCGGCGCACTGGATCTCTGCCGCGCGCTGGAAGGTCCAGAGCAGGAAGAAGGTGAGCGGGATGTCGGCCTCCATGCAGGCGACGCCGTGGTTCTTCAGGACCAGCACGTGCTTGTCGCCGAGGGAGTTGAGCATGCGCTCGCGCTCCTCGTCGTAGATCGTGATGCCCTCGAAGGCATGGTAGGCCACGCGGCCGTAGAGCTGGGCGCCGTAGAAGGAGTTATGGTCGATGCCGTAGCCCTTCATGGTGATGGCGGAGACCGGGGTGGTGTGGGTGTGCACCACGCAGCCCACGTCGGGGCGGTGTTCGTGGATCACGCCGTGCAGGGCGAAGCCGGCCGGGTTGGGCCTGTACTCGCTCTCGCGCTTGAGCTTGCCGTCGACGCCCACCACCAGGAGGTTTTCCGGGGTGACCTCGTCGTAGTGCAGGCCCATCGGGTTGACGAGATAGGCGTGATCATCGCCGGGCAGGCGCACCGAGATGTGGTTGAAGATCAGCTCGGTCCAGCCGAGGTAGCTGACGAGGTGGTAGAAATCTGCCAGCTGCACCCGCAGCTCGGCTTCGGTCATCTCGGCCATGGGTTTCGTCGGGGCGTTCATGAGGCGGCTCCTTGCAGCGGTGCACGGTGGCGGGGTTCGGTTTGCCCGGGCAGATGGGCGCGCAGGTCGGCGACCAGACGGGCGGTTTCGGGCATGGCGACATTGCGGGCCTCGCCCAGTTCGAGCGGCGCATCGCAGATCGGCGCAAGCTCCAGCGGGCGGCCGGCCTCGGCGTCCTGCAGCATCGAGGTGCGGAACGGACCGGCCTTGGCGAGCTTGCCCGGCATGTGGCGCGCGATGTCGATCTCGGCGCCCCAGGCGGCGGCGAGGGTCTCGATCTCTACGGCGACGGCCATGGCCCGGTCGAGCTGTTCGGGATCGGCCGCGATCTCCTCCAGCGTCAGCCCGGTGAGGGCGGAGAGCGGGTTCGTGGAGGCGTTGAGGGCGAGCTTTTCCCAGACCAGCGGGCGGACGTAGTCCGCGCGGTCGAGCTCGATGCCGGCGGCGGTGATCTCGTCGGCGAGATCGACGGGACGGGGGCCGTTGGGCGTGGTTGGGCCGAGGGCGAGCTTGTGCGGGATGGTGGAGACGACGGTGCCGTCATCGGCGAAACCGGCGGTCATCATCGTGACCGAGCCGACGATCTGATCGAAGTCGACCATCTCGAAGAGCGCGCCGTGCGGATCGACCGCGTAGACCGGGTGCCCGAGGTCATCAAAGAACCACCAGGGGATCCCGTTGACCAGGGGCACCACGCGGGTGTCGGAGCCGAGGCCCGCGAGATTGCCCGCGAGGGCGGCCTCGATCGCGGGGCCCTTTACGCAGAGGAACATCACGCTGACTGGTGTGGTGAGCCTGTCGGTCACCCTGAGCTGCGACGGGACGGAGACTGTGGCCTCGCCGCCCAGGTCGCGGATGCGCAGGCCATTCGCCTGGATCTCCTCGAGGCGCGCGCCCCGTGCCACCAGCGTCACGTCCGAGCCGCCAAGCGCCAGTTTCGCGGCGAGCATGGACCCGATGGCACCGGCTCCGATGATGGCGATCGAGGGACGTGGCATGGGCTCTCCCGTATTGGTGGAAAAGTTACGTGATTATTGAAGTAACGCAGATCGCTCCCCGACCTGGCAAGAAATTTCTGGCACGTGCAGGGATGGAATTCGCGGAAAAGGCGTTTCGGTGACTATAAATTCGGCACCGTAGCAGGCACCGAGGCAGGCGCCGTGGCAGGCACCGTGGATGATCCCGAGCAGGGCAAAGGCGGAAGGCAGCGCAGGGCGCCGACGGGCGAGTCGCCGCGGCGCGCAGGGCAAGGACCTCAGGGGCAACGTGCCTTTGCCTTGCCGTGTGCAGGGCGCGCGCCTAGCCTGCCGGAAAAGACCACAATGACGACAGGAGAGTATGGGCCATGGGCAGTTTGCCGTTTCTGGAGCTTGGCGCGGACCCGGACGAGGCAGGGCGGGCGCAGGGGCTGGTGCTGCAGGGCGCGATCCGCAGCAACCTCGAGACTTATTTCCGACGCTTCGAGATGAGCGGCAGCCCGCGGGCGCTGGTGCTGGAGGAGGCAGAGAAATGGGCTGCCTTCATGAAGGACGACAGCCCGGCCTACTACGCCGAGATGGCCGGGATCGCCGCAGGCGCCGGCCTGTCGGTGACCGAACTGACGGTGCTGAACGCGCGCTACGAGATCACCTATGCGGTCTATGCCCGCGACGCGCAGCGGATTTCCGGCGACGAGGGCGACCTGCCGGAACAGGAGGGCTGCACGCTATGGGGGGTGATGCCCGAGGCCACGGGCAATGGCAGCTGCATGATGGGCCAGAACTGGGACTGGCTGGCCGGGCTGCTGGGGCAATGCGTGGTGAAGCGGGTGCGCCGCGCCGAAGCGGGGCTGCCCGACTACATCGGCTTTACCGAGGCGGGGATCGTGGGCTGCAAGATGGCGCTGAACTCGGCCGGCCTCGGCCTGTGCCTGTCGGGGCTGATCGCCGAGGACGAGGGGCTGGGGGCGCCGCGCACGCCGACCCACGTGCGCTGTGCGCAGGTCATGGAGGCGGACCGGCTGTCGGAGGCCATTCGCGCGATCATCGCCACCAACCGGACCTGCAGCACGAATTTCATGCTGGGGCACGGCGACGGCGAGATCATCGACATCGAGGCCACGCGGGAGCGCTGTGCCTACATGTACCCGGACGAGGCGGGCGTGGTGACCCATGCAAACCACCTCGAGGCGGAAAAGAGCGTGAGCTCGAACTTCGAGCGGCTGACGCCCTCTTCGCTGTTCCGGCCGCACCGGGTGCGCCGGGCCCTGCGCAAGGCGGCGGGGGCGATCGACATGGAGGTGGTCGAAGCGGCGATGAGCGATCATTTCTCGCGGCCGAACTCGGTCTGCCAGCATCCGGATCCGAAAGTTGCGTCGGAGATGCAGGGCTGCACCGTTACTTCCGTGGCGATGGACCTGACGAACGGAATTTTCTGGGCCACCGACGGGCCGCCCTGCCGGGCGCCCTTCGAGCGGTTCACCCTGAAGGATTGAGCCCGGAGAGCGGGCCGCAGGGCCCCAACGCCGGATTTCCCCGGACAGTCTTCGCCGGACAGAGAGACAGGAGTTTTCCATGGATATCGACGCCCTGAGAGCGGAAACGCCGGCGCTGCCGGAGGTCATTCATTTCAATGCCGCCAGCAGCGGGCTTGTGCCGCGGGCGGTGCTGGCCGCGATGGAGGGGCATCTGCACCGCGAGGCAGAGCTGGCACCGCACGAGGCGGGACTGGCCGCGGGGCCGATGGTGGAGGAAACCCGAGCGGCGCTGGCCGATCTGATCGGGGCGGGAGCGGGCGAGATCGCCTTGCTGTCCGGTTCGTCACAGGCCTGGAACGCGGCCTATGCGGCGCTGCCGCGCCTTGCGCCGGGGGATAGGGTGCTGGTGGGGCGCCACGAGTGGGGCGGCAACGTCATGACGCTGGCGCAGGATTGCGCAAGGGCGGGCGCGACGCTGGAAGTGATCCCGGCGGGCATTGACGGACGCGTGGATCTTAAGGCGCTGGAGGCGATGATCGATGGGCGGGTGCGTCTGATCGTGCTGACCTGGGCGCCGGCGCATCTGGGCATCCTGGAACCCGCCGCCGAGGTCGGGCGGATCGCCCGGGCGGCGGGCGTGCCCTATTTCCTGGACGGGGCACAGGCGGTGGGCATGCAGCCCTGCGACGTGGGTGCGCTGGGCTGTGACGTGCTGGCCTTTCCGGGGCGCAAGCTGTTGCGCGGGCCAAAGGGCACCGGGCTGCTCTTCGTGCGCGAGGGGATCCTGCCGGATCTGGTGCCGAAGGGGCTGAACGTGCGGGCGAGCGGCTGGGCCGAGGGCGCGCCGGTGCTGCGCACCGATGCCGGACGGTTCGAGAGCAACGAGTTTGCCTATGCGCCGATCCTGGGGCTGGGGGCGGCGGTGGCGCTTGCCCGGGCTCTGGGCGTCGAGGCGATCCGCGAGGAGACGCTGGACCGGGTGACGGCGCTGCGCGAGGCGATAGCCTCGGTGCCGGAGGTGACGCTCTGCGAGACCGGCGCGCCGGAGACCCATATCACCACCTTCACCCATGCGCGGCTGGACCCGTTCGAGAGCGTCGCGCAGCTGCGCGGGCAGGGGATCACGGCGAACCCCATCGCGACCGCCTATGGGCCGCTGGCAATGGAGGCGCCGGTCTGTCGGCTGTCGGCAAGCTATCTGACCAGCAGCGACGACATCGCTGCCGTCGCGGGGGCGCTGCGCGCGCTCTAGTTCCAGGCCGGCAGGTCGGGGGCGTATCGGGTGCGCAGGTAGCGGGCGAGGGCGGCGATGTCGGCCTGCGACAGCTCGCGTCCGAAGCCGGGCATGTCGCGGAGCGTGGTGCCGTCGGGCGCCAGCAGGCCGTCGCGGATGACGGTTTCGGCGGTCTCGGCTGTGGGCGCGCGCAGGGCGGGCGAGAGGCCGAGGGGCGCCTGGGCGGCAGTGAAGGTATCGGCGATGGCCGGTTCATGGCAGCTGGCGCAGGCGTTTTCGTAGATCCGGTGGATGCGGCCCGGCATGGGGGCAGCCTGTTCCGGCGCCGTGGCAGGCGCGCGGCCGAGGGTGGTGAGGTAGGTCGCCATGGCGGCCAGGTCGCTTTCGGGCAGTTGGGAGGTGCCGGCGATGACCTCGGCCATGGGGCCGGAGGCGGCGGAGAGGCCCGGCGCGCTGCCACTGGCGAGATACCGCGTGAGCGTGGCCGCATCCCATCCGGTGCCGCTGCCCGCGAGCGGCGGCGCATACCAGTCGCGGATCATCGCCCCGCCGTAGGGCGCCTGCGCGTCTTCGCCACCAAGGGCGGTGCGGGGCGTGTGGCAGGCCGAGCAATGGCCAACGCTCTCGACAAGGTAGCGCCCGCGGTTCCACTCGGCGCTCTGGCCCGGGATCACGGATAGCGGGCCGGAACGGTTGTAGAGCTGGTTCCAGGCCATGAGGGCTGGGCGGGGCAGGTCCATCGCCGCCTTCGGAGTGGGCGACACCGTCGCGGGGAGGGTCTGGAGATGCGCGTAGAGAGCGTAGAGGTCGTCCTCCGACATCCTGGCGAAGGAAGTATAGGGGAAGGCCGGGAAGAGGTTGTGGCCATCGCGGCTGATCCCCTTGCGCATGGCGCGGGCAAAGGCGGCATAGCTCCAGCGGCCCAGGCCGGTTTCGGGATCCGGCGTGAGGTTGGTGGAGTAGACCGTGCCGAAGGGAGTCTCGATGGGCTTGCCGCCGGCATCGGTCAGGCCCCCCTCGGCAGTGTGGCAGGAGCTGCAGTTGCCGAGGGCGAAGAGCTGCTCGCCTCGGGCCAGCGTCCCGGCCGAGAAGGTTGCGGCGGCGGGTGGCGTGGCGGGGGCGATGGCGCGGGCCATCGGGAAGGCGAGCGCGCCGAGGCCGAGCGCGGCCGTGACGCCGAGCATTCCGGCGAGCAGGCCCTTTCGCCGGGCGGGCGCGGGGCCGGGCAGGGCGGCAGGTGCTTCCTCATGGGGGCGGATGCCGAGGGCATCGCGCATCTTTTCCGGCGTGAAGGGCGCGGCGCGCATGCGCACGCCGGTGGCATCGAAGATCGCGTTGGCAATGGCGGCGGCGGCGGGCACTGCGGCGCTCTCTCCGACGCCGAGGGGCGGATCCTCGGGGCGTTCGACCAGAAGCGTCTCGATCTTGGGGATCTGCGGGAAGGTCGCGGTGGGATAGGTGGCCCAACTCTGGTCCGTCACGCGGATCTCGTCGAAGGAGACGCTCTCCTGCAGAGTGCGGCTGGCGGTCTGGATGACGTTGCCGTGGATCTGCTGGCGCACGCCGTCGGGGTTGATGACGAGGCCCTGGTCCTGGCCGACGAAGACCCGCGACAGGGTGACCTCGCCGGTCTGCATGTCGACGGCGACATCGACGACCCATGCGGCCGCCGCGGCGGCGACACCGGGGAAGGTGCCGTGCACGTAGGTGGCAAAGGCGAAGCCCTGGCCATAGGCCATGCGGCCATCGCGCGACAGGCGGGGGGCGGTGCGATGCTCCCAGCCAGCCTGTTCGGCGGTGCGGCGCACCAGGTCGGCCTGACGGGGGTCGTCCATGTGGCGCAGGCGAAAGGCCACCGGATCCTCGCCGGCCTCTGCGGCCAGTTCGTCGACGTAGCTTTCATGCGCGAAGGTATTGGGCAGGGCCGAGACGCCGCGCAGCCAGGCGGCGCGCACGATGGGCGCCATGTCATGCACGGTGATGCGGGTGTTGGGCACCCGGTAGGGCGGGATGATCGTGCGGTCGCCCATGTCGGAGGGCCGGGGCTCGGGCGAGATGCGGCCCGTCAGCAGCAGGGCGAGGTTCGGCCCGCGGTTGGAGGGATACCAAGTGTCGAAGCGGTAGGCGTGAAAAGCGCGGTCCGTGTCGAGGCCGCCGGAAATCTCCATCACCTGGGCCGCGCCCTTCGGCTCCCACATCATTTCCTGCTGGCGGGTCAGCTGGACGCTGACCGGACGGCCGCAGGCACGTGACAGCAGCAGCGCGTCGCCGGCCACGTCATCGGCGCAGTTGCGGCCGAAACAGCCGGCGGCCTGATGGCGGCGCACCTCGATCCGTTCGGCGGGCAGATCCATGAGCTGGGCCAGATCACCGCGCAGCATGTGCGGGTTCTGGGTGCCGGACCAGACGATGGGCGAGCCCTCGTTCCAATCGGCCAGCGCGCAGGACGGGCCGATGGCGCCGTGCATGTGCCAGGGCCAGACATAGGTGCGGTCGAGCCGGGTTTCGCAGGCCTCGAGCGCGCTGGCGATATCGCCTTTTTCATCGCAGAGACGCGGGGTTGCAGGCTGTTCCTTGATTGCCCTGACCGGATCGGCGGAATTGGTCATGTGAGCTGACAGGGGCTCGGGCAGGCGCCAGTCGACGGGCAGGGCCTCGGCGATCCGCTGCGCCTGATGGGGGGCTTCGGCCAGCACGGCGAGGAAATCGCCCTCGTGCACCACGGCAAGGAAGCCCTCCATGTCGGCGACGGCGCTTTCGTCGTAGCCGCGCAGGCTGTGGCCGATGAAGGCGCCGCAGTCGCGCCCGGCGTAGGGCGGGCGGATGACATGGCCGTGGACCATGCCGGGCAGTCGGACGTCCTGAATATAGGTGTGTTCGGCGGTGAGTTTCGAGGGCAGGTCGGTGCGGCCCGTGCGCCGGCCCACGGTGTGATAGCTGGCGGGATCCTTGACCGGGGTGGCCGTGTCCAGCGCGAGGTCGACGGGCGCGGCGAGGAGCGCGGCATAGGGCAGAGCCTGATCTCCGTGGTGCACGGCGCCGTCGGTGGTCGTCAGCTCGGCCACAGGCGCATTGAGGCGGAGCGCGGCCTGATCCAGCAGCCAGAGGCGGGCCTGCGCGGCAGCAAGACGCAGGGGGCGCGCGGTGATCTGGATGGTTTCCGAGGCGATCGTCGGGCCCTGATCGGGCGTGGTGGCGGTGTGGCCGAGCTCGATCGAGACGCGGGCAAGCGGCAGATCGAGCTCTTCGGCCACGATCTGGGCCAGGGCCGTCTGGATGCCAGTACCGAGATCGACATGGCCGTTGAAGCCGGTGGCGTGCCCCTCGGGGGACAGGGTCAGGTAGGGGGCGCCGTCGTGGCGGATCGTCAGCGTCATGCGGGGCGGACCTGTGGCAACCGCCTCCGGCGGGAGTATTTCGGGAAAGATGAAAGGGGGCAGTCAGTCATTGGCCCGTTCCTGCATCAGGTCGGCGGCGCGCAGGACGGAGGCCACGATTTCCTGATGGGTGCCGCAGCGGCAGAGGTTGTGGCGCAGGGCGTCGCGGACCTCGGCCTCGGTGGGGGCGGCATTGCGCGCGAGAAGCGCTGTGGCCTGCATCACCATGCCGTTGAGGCAATAGCCGCATTGCGCGCCCTCGCGGTCGAGGAAGCCCTGCTGAACGGCGGATAGGGCGCCGGTTTCGGGATCGGCGAGCCCTTCGAGGGTGGTGATCTCGCGCTCGGCGACCCTGGTCGCGCGAAGCACGCAGGCTCGGGCCGGGGCTCCGTCCACCAGCACTGTGCAGGCGCCGCATTGCGCCAGGCCGCAGCCGTATTTCGGGCCGGTCGTGGCACAATCCTGGCGCAGCACATCGAGCAGGCTGCGCGCGGGATCGACATCGAGCGTGACCGGGCGGCCATTGAGGGTGAACGAGAGCGTCTTGCGCACGGGTGTCACGGGGATCCTGCCGTTGCCTGAAAGGGTTGTGCCAGAAAGCCATGGAATGGCGCCCGGCTCAATCCTGCGGGTTGTGTGTATAGAAACGATTTGTCGCAGGGAGGCGTCAAGGGGCGTGCCCTGCCATGGCTGCCGGGAAGGGGGCGTTCAAGAGCGCGTGATCGTTTTGCCGGCAATTGGGGGCATTCCCTTGACCCTGCGGGATCTGCGGTTCATGTAGCCTCAGCCCCTGAAGGAGAGCATTTCTTGGCCAGACGACCCGCAACCGACAGTGCAGCACTTGAACGCGAGACCTCTCGCAAGGTAGGCGCCTTGGGAGATCTCTGGCCGTTCCTGAGGCCTTACAAGGGGATGGTCGTCGGCGCGCTTCTGGCCCTGATCCTGACCGCCTGCGTCTCGCTGATCCTGCCGATCGCGGTGCGCCGGGTGATCGACAATTTCAACACGGACAGCGTCGTGCTGCTGGATCGCTACTTTGCCGCAGCCATCGGGATCGCGGCGCTGCTCGCGGTGGGCACGGCGGCCCGCTACATGCTGGTGACCCGCCTGGGCGACCGGGTGGTGGCCGATATCCGCAAGGCGGTGTTCGGCCGGGTGATCGGGATGAGCCCGGCGTTCTACGAGACGACGATGACCGGCGAGGTGCTGAGCCGGATCACAACGGACACGACGCTGATCCAGTCGGTGATCGGGTCCTCGGTGTCGATCGCGCTGCGCAACCTACTGATCTTTGCCGGCGGCATGGTGATGATGTTGCTGACCTCGGCCAAGCTGACGGGGATGACCCTGCTGATCGTGCCGCTGGTGATCATTCCGATCCTGGTACTGGGCCGGCGTCTGCGCAAGCTGAGCCGCGAGAACCAGGACTGGATCGCGGCCTCTTCGGGCAATGCCAGCGAGGCGCTGCTCTCGGTGCAGACGGTGCAGGCCTTTACCAACGAGGGGCGCACGCGCGCGGCCTTTGACGAGGTGACCGAGACGAGCTACCGCTCTGCCGTGCGGCGGATCAATACCCGCGGGCTGATGACGGCCATCGTGATCTTCCTGATCTTCGGCGGCATCGTGGGCGTGCTGTGGATCGGGGCGAACGATGTGCGCCTCGGCGTGATGAGCACCGGGGCGCTGGTGCAATTCGTGATCTACGCTGTGATGGTGGCGGGGGCCGTGGCGGCGTTGTCAGAAATCTGGGGCGAGCTGCAGCGCGCCGCCGGGGCGACCGAGCGGCTGATCGAGCTGTTGAAGATCCAGGACAGCGTTCAGGATCCGGAGCGCCCGGTCGATCCGCCGGCGCCGGTGCGCGGCGAGATCACCTTCGAGGACGTCACCTTCTATTACCCTTCACGGCCATCGGTGCCGGCGCTGGACGGGCTGAGCGTGACGCTGAACCCGGGCGAGACGGTCGCTGTGGTGGGCCCCTCGGGGGCGGGCAAGACGACGATCATGCAGATGATCCTGCGTTTCTACGACCCCACGGCGGGGCGGGTGCTGCTGGATGGGGTCGACCTGACCAGCATGGCGCGGCCGGCCTTCCGCCGCTCTGTCGCCATGGTGCCCCAGGACCCGGTGATCTTTGCCGACACGGCGCGGGAGAACATCCGCTTCGGCTGGCCCGGTGCCAGCGACGAGGAGGTCGAGGCCGCGGCCCGCGCCGCCGCCGCACATGATTTCATCGAGGCGCTGCCGGAGGGCTATGACAGCCCGGTGGGTGAGCGCGGGGTGATGCTCTCGGGCGGACAGAAACAGCGCATCGCCATTGCGCGGGCGATCCTGCGCGACGCGCCGGTGCTGTTGCTGGACGAGGCGACGAGCGCGCTTGATGCAGAGAGCGAGCGGCTGGTGCAGGAAGCCATCGATACGGTGGCGGAGGGGCGCACGACGATCATCATCGCGCACCGCCTGGCCACCGTGAAGAAGGCCGACCGGATCCTGGTGATGGAGCATGGCCGCATCGTTGCCCAGGGCACCCACGAGGAGCTGGTGGCGGAGGGTGGCCTCTATGCCCGGCTGGCGCGCCTGCAGTTCACCGACGGGGCCGTGGCGGCCTGATCCCGATCCGAGCCTGATCCGGGCCTTATCCGGGCCCGGAGCGGACCCGGCGTCGCCCCCCCCGGCGGGAGGAGCGCCGTCGTGCCGCAACGTCGCGGAGCCGGTGCCGTCGCGGCAGGGACTGGCCCGGGGATGCTGGAATAATCATTCAAAATTGCGCGGCTGGTCCGCAGCGAAGCGGTGGGAAGATTGCATTTCGCCCCGCAATCCAGAGGCTTGCGTCGGAAAAACTTCTCGCTCGTGGAAATTGCCAGCGGGCGGTTTTTGTGTCTGAATGAGGTGCGTCGGTCGTCCGATGCACCCATATGGAAATACGCAGCGTCATACTTGCCATTTGGGCGTGCAAGGCAAAACCTGCGCAACACCGCGTTTCACGCGTGTGACGACATACATGGGAGGAGAAACCATGAGTTTTGCCGGCGTTTCCGACACGCTGAAGCTTCAGAGCGAGATGCCCTGGGAAGAAAGGAGCGTGCCGAGTTCCGTCTACGAGATGGTGCGGCGCACGGCCGAGCGTTTTCCGAACAACAATGCGATCACCTTCCAGCTGCTGGCACGGCCGATCGACCCTGCCGAAACACTGACCTGGAGCCAATTCCACGGCAAGGTCTGCCAGGCCGCGAACCTGTTCCGCGACCTTGGTGTGGGCGAGAACGACGTGGTCGCCCTGGTGATGCCGAACTGCACCGAGATGGCCGTGACGATCTTTGGCGGCATGACGGCCGGGGTGGTCAACCCGATCAACCCGCTGCTCGAGCCGGAGAAGATCGCCTCGATCCTGCGCGAGACCGGTGCCAAGGTCGTGGTGACGCTGAAGCCCTTCCCGAAGAGCGACGTGGCGCAGAAGACCGCCGAGGCCGTGGCCATGGCGCCCGGCGTCAAGACCGTGCTGGAAGTGGACCTGAACCGCTACCTTACCGCGCCGAAGAGCTGGCTGGTGAGCCTGATCCGGCCGCGCGATACGCACAAGCATCACGCAAGGGTGCTGGACCTGGGGGCCGAGATGGCGCGCCGGCCCGCGACGCTGACCTTCGAGGATCCGCAGACCGACCGGGTGGGCGCGCTGTTCCATACCGGGGGCACCACGGGGATGCCCAAGGTGGCGCGCCACCTGCTGTCGGGGATCGTCTACAACGGCTGGCTGGGCGCCACGCTGTTGTTCGGCGATGACGACAACATCATGTGCCCGTTGCCGATGTTCCACGTTTTTGCCTGTCAGGTGATGGCGATGGGGGCGGCTGCCTCTGGCGCGCACCTGGTGCTGCCGACGCCGGCCGGCTATCGCGGTGACGGGGTGTTCGACAACTTCTGGAAGCTCTGCGAGCGCTGGAAGATCACCTTCATCACGGCCGTGCCCACGGCGATCTCGGTGCTGATGCAGCGCGCCGTGGATGCCGACCTGTCGACGGTCAAGCTGGCCTTCTCGGGTTCGGCGCCGCTGCCGCAGGAACTGTTCACGCGCTTCGAGAAGGCCGCCGGCGTGCGGGTGATCGAGGGCTACGGCCTGACCGAGGCGACCTGCCTGGTGTCCTGCAACCCGCCGGACGGCACGCGCAAGGTGGGCTCGGTCGGCGTGCCGCTGCCCTATACCGACGTGCGCATCCTGCGGGCAAACCCCAACGGCGGCGAACCGCATGAATGCGGCATCGACGAGGTGGGCGAGATCTGCGTGGCCAACCCCGGCGTCTACCCCGGCTCGACCTATACCGAGGCCGACAAGAACCACGAGCTGTTCCATTACGACCGTTACCTGCGGACCGGCGACCTTGGGCGGCTGGATGCGGATGGCTACCTGTTCATCACAGGACGCGCCAAGGACCTGATCATCCGCGGCGGCCACAACATCGACCCCGCGATGATCGAGGATGCGCTGCTGAGCCATTCCGCCGTGGCCTTTGCCGGGGCCATCGGCCAGCCGGATGCGCGCACGGGCGAGCTGCCCTGTGCCTATGTCGAGCTGGTCGAGGGCGGCCAGGTGACCGTCGACGAACTGCTGGCCCATTGCAAGGTGCACGTGGACGAACGCGCGGCGATCCCGAAGTACATCGAGATCCTGCCGGAGCTGCCGAAGACGGCGGTGGGCAAGATCTTCAAGCCGGACCTGCGCAAGATGGCGATCAAGCGCGTCTACAACGCGGCACTGGCCAACGCGGGGCTGGCCGTCGAGGTGGTCGAGGTGGTGGACGACAAGAAGCGCGGCCTGACCGCCCGCCTGAAGCGGACAGGCGGTGTGGACGAGCAGAAGGTGGTGCACCTGCTGGGCAATTACACCCGCCCGTGGGAATGGGCCGAGCAGGTGACCGAAGCCGCCTGACGGCCGTTTCGACGGATGCATCAGTGATCAGCGGGCGTGCCGAAGGGCGCGCCCGTTTCGCGTTTCCGCAGGCATCCGCCTGCGCGCCGGGGCCGCGCGGTGCCGTAGTGATTGCCCGCCGCGCACGGCGGGTATATTGACGGATCAACTTGCCGGTCTCTGGCGGTGCCCGCGCGGCCCGTGGCCGGAGGGGATGCACAGCGACCAAACGGGACAGCCACAGGGCACATGCGTTGAACTTCGTCATCTACGTCAATGGCATGGTGCTGCTGTTCTTCGCGGCGCTGATGCTGCTGGACGCTCTGATCTTCCAGGCCACCGCGGCCGCCTTTGCCATGGCCGGCATCCTGACCGGATTCATCGGGTTGAGCCTGGCGATCGCGACCTCCTCGCGGCTGGACAACGTCAACCGCCTGCATGCCTTCCTGCTGACCTCCTCGGTCTGGGTTACGGCGGGGCTGGCGGGGGGCGTGCCGCTCTACCTGACGGGGCTCTCGCCCGTGGACGCGCTCTTCGAGGCGATGTCGGGCATCACCACGACGGGCTCGACGGTGATGAGCGGCCTCGACAGCACACCGCATGGCATCCTGATGTGGCGTGCCATCCTTCAGGCGGTGGGCGGCGTGGGGTTCATCGTGACGGGCATTGCCCTGCTGCCGATCCTGAAGGTCGGCGGCATGCAGCTGTTTCGCACCGAAAGCTCGGACCAGGGCGAAAAGGAGCTGAGCAACGCGGCGCGGTTCGCCTCGGCCACGCTGAAGGTCTATCTCGGGCTGATGGTGATCTGCGGCTTTGCCTACCTGGCCGGCGGCATGAGCGTCTTTGACGCGATCACCCATGCGATGACCACCCTCTCGACCGGGGGGTATTCCAACTACGATGCCTCCTTCGGCCATTTCCAGAGCAGCTACCTGCAATGGATGGGCACGCTCTTCATGCTGCTGGGCGGGCTGCCCTTTGCCTGGTACATCCGGGCGATAAACCGGGGTGTCTTCCAGAGCGAGCAGATCCGCTACATGCTGTTCAGCCTGACGGCGGTGATCACCGTGCTGACCCTCTGGCTGACCGCGACCGACGGCATGTCGCCTCTGGCGGCGCTGCGGCTGGTGTCCTTCAACGTGATCTCGGTGGTCACGACCACGGGCTATGCCACGACGGATTACCTGCAATGGGGTCTTTTCGCGGTGGTGGCCTTCTTCGTGCTGACGGCGGTGGGGGGCTGTACCGGTTCGACCTCCGGCGGGATCAAGGCAATGCGCTGGGTGCTGCTGTTCCGGGCGCTGAAGCTCGAGATCAAGCGCGTGCACGCGCCGCACAGCGTCAGCGTGCTGCGCTATGAGGGCCGCCGGGTGGAGCCGGACGTGCTGAGCGGGGTGGTGGCCTTCTTCGTCTTCTACGCTGCGACATTCTCGGTGTTGTCGATCATCCTCACCTTCCTCGGGCTTGACCTCGACACCGCGACCTCGGGCGCGCTGACCGCGCTGGCCAACGTCGGCCCGGGCGTGGGCAACGTCATCGGGCCGGCGGGGAACTTTGCCTCGCTGAGCGACCCGGTGAAGGTGGTGCTCTCGGCGGGCATGTACCTGGGCCGGCTGGAAATGCTGACGGTCTTCACCCTGCTGACCCCGATCTTCTGGCGCGACGTGAACCTGGCCCGCTGATTGGCAGTGGCTGACCGTCATTTCACCTGTTAATGATTGCGCGATGCGGCCGGGGGAGGCCGCGAAGGCAGACGACAGGGAGGATGGCATGCCCCGCATGACAACCGGCGAAGTGATGGCCGAGGCGCTGATTGCCAATGGAGTGGACACGCTCTTTGGCATCCCCGGCGCGCATATGTACGATTTCAACGATGCGGTGGCGCGGCAGGCCGGCAAGATCCGTTTCATCCACACGCGGCACGAGCAGGGCGCCGGCTACATGGCCTATGGCTATGCCCGTTCGACGGGGCGCGTTGGCGCCTACACGGTGGTGCCGGGGCCCGGGCTGTTGAACTCGGGCGCGGCGCTCTGCACGGCCTATGGCGCCAACGCGCCGGTGCTCTGCATCACCGGCAACATCATGTCGAACCTGATCGGTCAGGGGCGCGGGCAGCTGCACGAGCTGCCCGATCACCTCGGCACCCTGCGTGGATTGACCAAATGGGCCGAACGGGTCACCCATCCGACGGGGGCCGCTGCGGTGATGGACGAGGCATTTCGCAAGATGCTCTCGGGTCGGCCGGGGCCAGTGGGCGTGGAGGCGCCCTGGGATGTCTTTGGCATGGCGGCAGAGGTGACCGTGCCGGTGGCCAGCACGCCCGAGGCCGCACCGCTGCCCGACCCGGAGGCGGTCGAGGCCGCCGCCGCGCTGCTCCGGGCGGCGAAGACACCGCTGATCATGCTGGGCTCGGGCGCCATCGGCGCCGAGGCGGAGGTGGCCGAGCTGGCGCGCCTGCTGCAGGCGCCGGTGACGGCGCACCGACAGGGCAAGGGCGTGCTGCCGGAGGACGATCCGCTCGCGCTGCTGCCACCAGCCGCCTGGCAGTACTGGCAGGATTGCGACCTTCTGATCGGTGTCGGCTCGCGGCTGGAGCTGCAGCACTTCCGCTGGCGCTGGATGCCCGAGGGGCTGAAGACCCTGCGGATCGACATCGACCCGACCGAGATGGTGCGGCTGAAGCCGGACGTCGGCATGGTGACAGACAGCAAGGCGGGGCTGCGGGCGCTGATCGCGGCGCTTGAGGGACTGGAGCGGCCCTCTCGCGCCGAGGAATGCGCAGGCCTGCGGCAGGCTGCGGCCGAGGCGTTGAAGAGCGTGCAGCCGCAGGAGGGGTATCTGCGGGTGATCCGCGAGGTGCTGCCGCGCGGCGGCTTCTTCGTCGAGGAGGTGAGCCAGGTGGGGTTCACCGCGCGCATGTGCTTTCCGGTCTATGCGCCGCGCCACTACGTGACCTGCGGCTATCAGGACAATCTCGGCTTCGGCTTCAACACGGCGCTTGGGGTCAAGGTGGCGCATCCGGACAAGGCGGTGATTTCGGTCTCGGGTGACGGCGGGTTCATGTTCGGCGTGCAGGAGCTGGCCACGGCACGGCAGTTCGGCATCAACGTGGTGGCCGTGGTCTTCAACAACGGGGCCTATGGCAACGTGCGGCGGGACCAGCAGCAGAGCTATGGCAACCGGCTGATCGGTTCGGACCTGGAGAACCCGGATTTCGTGGCCCTGGCCGAGAGTTTCGGGGTGAAGGGCCTGCGGGCGGAGGACCCGGAGGCGCTGCGCGCGGCCCTGACGGAGGCGCTGGCCGCAGAGGCGCCGGTGGTGATCGAAGTGCCGGTGCCGAGGGGCGGCGACGCCTCGCCCTGGCCCTTCGTGCATCCCGCCCCGCTGAAGCCCTAAGGGGAGGGCAGCGCCGGCAGGATCCGCCCCGTGCAATCGCCGAAACCGATGCGATAGCCGTCTCCCACAGCATGCCCGGAGAGGGTGACGGTATCGCCATCCTCGAGAAAGCTGCGCTGTCCGAAGGGCAGATCCAGCGGGCGCTCGCCGCCCCAGGACAGTTCCAGCAGCGAGCCGAAACTGTCGGGCGCGGGCCCTGAGATCGTGCCGGAACCGAGCAGGTCGCCCGTACGCATGGCGCAGCCCGAGCTGCTGTGATGGGCAAGCTGCTGGGCCGCTGAATAGTACATTTCGCGGTAGTTCGTGCGGCTGACTTCGGCGGTTTCGCCGCGTGCCGAGAGGCTGACCGACAGGTCGATGTCGAAGAGCATCGGACCGGTGTCGGCGAGATGCGGCAGCAGCGGCACCTCTCGCGCCGGCGTGGCGCAGCGGAAGGGAGAGAGTGCCTCTGCCGTGACCACCCAGGGGCTGATCGTGGTGGCGAAGGCCTTGGCCTGGAACGGCCCGAGGGGCTGATATTCCCAGGCCTGGATATCGCGCGCGGACCAGTCGTTCAGTAGCACGTAGCCGAAGATCGCCTGATCCGCCTGATCGACAGAGAGCCGCTCGCCCATCACCGTGGGGGTGCCCACGACGGCCCCCAGCTCCAGTTCGAAATCAAGCCGCCGGCAGGGCCCGAAATCCGGAGCATCGGCCCCGGGCGGCTTGCGCTGGCCCAGTGGGCGGCGAATGTCGGTGCCCGAGACCACGACGGTGGAGGCGCGACCATTGTAGCCGATGGGCATGTGCAGCCAGTTCGGCGGCAGGGCATTCTCGGGGCCGCGGAACATGCAGCCGACGTTGTAGGCGTGCTGACGCCCGGCGTAGAAGTCGGTGTATTCGCTGACGCGAAAGGGCAGGTGCAGGGTGACGGAATCCATCGGATGGAGCGCCGCGCCGAGGTCGCTCTGCGCCCCTTCGGCCAGCAGGGCGGTGAGCGTGGCGCGTACCTCGGCCCAGCGGGCGGGACCCTGGGCCATGAAGGCGTTCAGCGCCGGCTCCTCGAACCCGCAGGGGGGCAACAGGCCCTGTGCCTGCAGCGCGGCCAGATCGAGCACCTGGTCGCCGATGGCGGCACCGCAGCGGGGCGCATCGCCCAGCGAGAAGACACCGAAGGGCAGGTTGTTCAGTGGAAAGGGGGAATCGGGCGCGTTGGCGGCGGCAATGCGGCTGCGGATCAGGGGCATTTCACCCCCGGCGTGCCGTCGAACTTCTTCTCCAGGTCGCGCCAGCAATCGATGTAATCGTCCTGCAGCGGCGCTTCCTGTGCGGCAAATCGGGTGAGGTGCTGGGGGAAGCGCGTCTCGAACATGAAGGACATGGTGTTGTCCTGGAAGGCCGGTTCCATCGGCTCACTCGAGCCATGCTCGAAGGCGTTGCGATCGGGGCCGTGGGGCAGCATGCAGTTGTGCAGGCTCATCCCGCCGGGGGCAAAGCCCTGCGGCTTGGCATCGTAGATGCCGTGGATATTGCCCATCAGCTCGGACATGACGTTCTTGTGGTACCAGGGCGGACGGAAGGAATGTTCGGCCACCATCCAGCGTTCGCGGAAGAGCACGAAATCGATGTTGGCGGTGCCCTCCAGCCCGGAGGGGGCGGTGAGCACGGTGAAGATCGAGGGATCGGGGTGATCGAACAGCACGGCGCCGACGGGGGAATAGGCGCGCAGGTCGTACTTGCAGGGGGCGTAATTGCCGTGCCAGGCGACGACATCCAGCGGTGAGTGGCCGATCTGGGTTTCGTGGAACTGCCCGCACCACTTTATCATCACACGGGAGGGGGCCTCTCGGTCCTCGAAGGCGGCGACGGGCGTCTTGAAATCGCGCGGGTTGGCCAGGCAGTTGGCCCCGATGGGGCCGCGGTTGGGCAGGTCGAACTTGGCGCCGTAGTTCTCGCAGACGAAACCGCGGGCAGGGCCCTCGGGCAGCTCGACCCGGTAAACGAGGCCGCGGGGGATCAGGGCGATCTCGCGCGGCTCCACCTCGATCACGCCCAGCTCGGTGACAAAGCGCAGCCGGCCCTCCTGCGGCACGACGAGCAACTCGCCATCGGCGGAATAGAAGTACTCGTCCTGCATCGGGCGGGTCACGAGGTAGACATGGCTGGCCATCCCGGTCTGGGTGTTCACGTCGCCCGCGGTGGTCATGGTGCGCATGCCGGTCAGCCAGGTCAGCGGCGCGTCACTCTGCGGCAGGGGATTCCAGCGGTATTGGCCCAGCGAGGCGAGATCATGCTGCACGTTGGGCGCGGTCTGCCAGTAGGGCAGGTCGATCCGGCTAAAACGGCCGGTGTGCTTTACCGAGGGACGGATGCGATAGCACCAGGTGCGCTCGTTCTGCCCGCGCGGCGCAGTGAAGGCGGTGCCTGAGAGCTGTTCGGCATAAAGGCCATAGGCGCATTTCTGCGGGCTGTTCTGTCCCTGGGGCAGGGCGCCGGGCAGGGCCTCGGTCTCGAAATCATTGCCGAAGCCGGGCATGTAGCCCGGCGTGGTGCCGCAGGGGCTCTCGGCGCGGATCAGGCCCTTGGGGGCGGTGTGGTGGTTCATCGGGGCTCCTCCTGCCCCGAATCGTATTGGTTGAAAATGTAACTAACAACCGCGCCGCGTGGAGAGCAGGTGCAGGATCTCGGTGAGGTCATCGAAGCGCTCGGTGCCGATCCGGGCCCGGATGCCGGCGTTGAACTCGGCTGCGATTGCCTGAAGGTCGTCGAAGGCCGCGCGACCCTGCGGCGTGAGGGCGAGGCGCTCGTTGCGGCGATCCTCGGGCAGGATATGGCGCGAGAGAAAACGGCGGGCTTCCAGCTTGGCCACGGCGCGCGATACCTTGGTCTTGTGCAGGCTGGCGCGGTCGCAGATCTGCCGCGCGGTCATGTCGCCGTAGTGGCCGAGATGAAAGAGCACCCGCCATTCGGTGCGCAACATGCCGTAGCGGTCGCGGTAGACCTTGCGGAAGCCCTCGCCGGTGGTTTCCGCGGCCTGGTTCAGCAGGTAGGGCAGGAAGGTGCCCGGATCGAAGCCGTCGTCATCCACGATCATGGCGCCAACGCCGAGAGGTCGACGCCCTTCTGGTCCTTCAGCGTCTTCAGCACGATCTCGGACCGCACCTGTGCGACCTGGGGATGGGGCAGCAGCTTGCGGTGGATGAAATCGGCAAAGGCCTCCAGGTCGCGCGTCTTGATGTCGAGCACGTAGTCGGCATCGCCCGAGACGGAAAAGGCAGAGCGGATCTCTGGCTGGTCCTCGACAAAGCGGGCAAAGCTGCCCTCGTTGCCCTGGCCGTGGTCGCGCAGGTTCACCCGGGTGACGGCGCGCAGCCCGAGCCCGAGCCGCGGCCCGTCGAGCCGCGCGGTATAGCCCAGGATCAGCCCCTCGGCCTCGAGCGCGGCGCGGCGGCGCGAACATTGCGAGGCCGAGAGGTTCACCACCTCGGCCAGGGCGGCATTGGTCATGGCGCCGTCGCGCTGCAATGCGTCGAGAATCGCCCGATCAAAGCTGTCGATGCGCATTTCGTGCATGTCCTCCCCGTTCATGCAGATGTGTGAGCATATTCACCCGGATGCACGCGTAGATTGCAAGGCTTTTGCAGGGTTTTCCTGTGATCATGTGCGCCAGACACATGTTTCAGGAGGTATTCATGGGCCCCTTTCCGCACGACGCCCCCAAGGCGGTGATCTCTGCCGCCAATCCGGCCGGCACCGACGGCTTCGAGTTTGTCGAGTTCGCGCACCCTCAACCAGAGGAACTTGACCGGATCTTCCGCCAGATGGGATTTGCGCCGGTGGCCAGGCACCGCAGCAAGGATATCACCCTCTACCGGCAGGGCGACGTGAACTATCTGCTGAATGCCGAACCGGCCAGCCACGCGGCGGATTTCGTGGGCGAACACGGGCCTTGCGCCCCGGCGATGGCCTGGCGCGTGGTGGACGCGCAGGTGGCCCTGAAACGCGCGCTCGATCTGGGCGCCACTGAATACACCGGCCCGGGCAAATCGCTGGACGTGCCGGCGGTGGTGGGGATCGGCGGCTCGCTGCTCTACTTCGTGGACACCTATGGCGAGGCGGGCAGCTGTTATGCGCAGGACTTCGAGTGGCTGGGCGAAGCGGATCCGCGGCCCGAGGGCTTTGGCTTCTATTACCTCGATCACCTGACCCACAACGTGATCCGCGGAAACATGGACACCTGGTATCGCTTCTATGCCGAGACGTTCAATTTCCGCGAAATCAAGTATTTCGACATCAAGGGCAAGCAGACCGGCCTGGTCAGCCGGGCGCTGACCTCGCCCGATGGCAAGATCCGCATTCCGATCAACGAGAGCACCGACGATCACAGCCAGATCGAGGAGTACCTGCGCGAATACAAGGGCGAGGGGATCCAGCATATCGCCGTGGCATCGGAAGATATCTACGGCTCGACCGACCGGATTGCCGAGGCCGGTATGGAATTTATGCCCGGGCCGCCGACCACTTACTACGAGATGAGCCACAAGCGGGTGAAAGGGCACGAGGAGCCCATCGACCGCATGCAGGCGCGCGGCATCCTGATCGATGGCGAGGGGGTCGTGGGCGGTGGCGAGACGCGGATCCTGCTGCAGATCTTCTCCAAGACGGTCATCGGGCCGATCTTTTTCGAGTTCATCCAGCGCAAGGGCGACGATGGATTCGGCGAGGGGAATTTCCGCGCGCTCTTCGAATCGATCGAGGAAGACCAGATTCGCCGCGGCGTGCTGAAATCCGAGCCCGCGGAATAGAATGGGCTGGCGCGATTACGGCTCGGCACCGGCCCCGGGCACGGCGATCTGCCGGGCGGATGCGGTGAAGGAGGTCCTTTCGGTCGAGGTGCCGGGCCCCGCGGGCGCCTTTCCGCTTCTGATCCTGCGGCGGGGCGGCGGATTTCGCGGATACGTGAATGCCTGTCCGCATCAGTACCTCCCGCTCGACTATCGTGGCCCGCAGATTCTCTCGGCCGACGGTGCGAAACTGATGTGCACGGCCCATGGCGCGCTGTTCGATGCGGAGGATGGTGCAGCGATTCAGGGCGCAGACTGTGCCCTAGATGCGGTGCCCCTTGAAGAGATCGCCGGACTGTTGCGAATCGCAAGCGTTTGAAGAGGCGCGCTTTTCGCCGATTCCCGTAAGTGTTTCCCTGTCCGAAACCGGTGCGGCCCTGCCATGCCGGTCTTTTCACGCGTGAAACGGCACATGTAACCACGGATCGTGGCGAATGATCGGGAAGTTTTCAGGGAGGAGAGATATGGTGCCGCAGGGGAGGATTGAACTCCCGACCTCACCCTTACCAAGGGTGCGCTCTACCACTGAGCTACTGCGGCGCCGTCTGGCGTTGGTCGCCGTCTCCGGTGACCGTGGGCGGCTGATTAGACGCAAATTTCGGGGGGCGCAAGCAGAAACTGGACCCTTTTTCGGTGGTGCTTTACAGAAGCCCCATGACACGCAAACCGAGTTCAGGAAATGGCGCGGCCACAACGCGCGAAGATCGGCTGAAAGCGGCGCTGAAAGCCAACATGGGTCGCCGCAAGGCGCAGGCCCGTGCACGCTCGGCGGCGAAAGACACGGAAACACAGGCAGGGACCACCGGCGAGAGCGACACGGAAGCAAATTCCGGCGCGGCCCTATCCCAGAGCGAGGACTGAGAGCAGATGGATTCGATACTTGTGACGGGGAATGGCCCGCTGAACGGGCAGATCCCGATCGCGGGCGCGAAGAATGCCTGCCTGGCGCTGATGCCGGCCACGCTTCTGTCGGAAGAGCCGCTGACGCTGACCAATGCGCCGCGGCTGTCGGACATCAAGACGATGACCTCGCTGCTGCAGTCGCTTGGTGCCGAGGTGTCGAGCCTGCAGGATGGCAAGGTGCAGGCGATGTCGAGCCATGACCTGAATTCCACCTGGGCCGATTACGATATCGTGCGCAAGATGCGGGCCTCGAACCTGGTACTGGGCCCGCTGCTGGCGCGGATGGGCCATGCCGAGGTCTCGCTGCCCGGCGGCTGTGCCATCGGTGCGCGGCCGATGGATCTGCACATTCACGGGCTGGAGGCGCTGGGCGCGGAAATCGACCTGCGCGAGGGCTATCTCTACGCCAAGGCGCCGGGCGGGCTTAAGGGGGCGGAAATCGCGCTCAGCTTTGCCTCGGTGGGCGCCACCGAGAACATCGTGATGGCTGCGACCCTGGCCAAGGGCACCACGGTGCTGACCAATGCCGCGCGCGAACCCGAGATCGTCGACCTAGTGAAATGCCTGCGGGCCATGGGCGCCCAGATCGAGGGCGAGGGCACCAGCCGCATCGAGATCCAGGGCGTGGATCGCCTGCACGGCGCGACTCACCCTGTCGTGGTCGACCGAATCGAGCTGGGCACCTACATGCTGGCCCCGGCGATTGCGGGCGGCGAGGTGGAATGCCTGGGCGGCCGGATCGAGCTGCTGGGCGCCTTTGTCGAGAAGCTGGACCAGGCGGGAATCGACGTCGAGGAAACCGAGGCGGGCCTGAAAGTGCGGCGTCGCAATGGCCGGGTGAATGCCGTCGACGTGGTGACCGAGGTCTTTCCCGGGTTCCCGACCGATCTGCAGGCCCAGATGATGGCGCTGCTCTGCACCGCCGAGGGGACCTCGGTTCTGGAAGAGAAGATCTTCGAGAACCGTTTCATGCACGCGCCGGAACTGATCCGGATGGGCGCCAACATCGAGGTGCACGGCGGCCATGCCAAGGTGACCGGCGTCGAAAAGATGAAAGGTGCGCCGGTCATGGCCACCGACCTGCGCGCTTCCGTCTCGCTGATCCTCGCAGGTCTTGCGGCCGAGGGTGAAACCGTGGTCAGCCGGGTGTACCATCTGGATCGCGGTTACGAGCGGGTCGAGGAAAAGCTCTCGGCCTGCGGCGCGAAAATTGAACGGATCAAGGCACAATGACCGAAGACGCACGTTTCGAAGACGGCCGCGAGGCCCCGCTGAACCTGGGTGCGCTTGAGGCGGAGGACCTGCAGGTCATCTCTGCCCTGGTGCAGGACGCGATCTTTCCCGCGTCGGAAATGCAGTTCCTGCGCAGCGAGCGCCGCTTTGCGCTGCTGCTGAACCGCTTCCGCTGGGAAGACAACGGCCGCGCCCGCCATGGGGCAGAGCGGGTTCAATCGATCCTGGTCTTCGAAAACGTGCTCTCCGTCGCCTCTCAGGGGGTGACTCGCGATGCCGACACGATCCTCTCGGTGCTGGCGGTGGATTTTCACCCCGACGACGAGCCGCCGGGCGGCTTCATCGAGGTCACGCTGGCCGGTGACGGCGCGCTGCGGCTGAAGGTAGAGGCCCTGGAGGTGCGCCTGCAGGACGTGACGCGACCCTATGTGGCGCCCTCTGGCCGGATTCCCGATCACGGGGCCTGACCGCCGCTCTTCGCTCGCAGGGGCAGGGTGCTTGAGGCGCCGCAACGTAAAGACTATGGAGAGCCGGATAACCCGGGGAAAACCATGCCGCAATTTCTGTCGACCGCCGATCAAGACTTCGAAACCCGTTTCACCGCGCTGCTGAGTGCAAAGCGCGAGGACAGCCCCGACGTGGACGACATCGTGGCGGGCATCATCGCCGACGTCCGCGCCCGCGGCGATGCGGCGGTGATCGAGCTGACGGCGAAATTCGACCGGCTTGACCTCACCCCCGAGACGCTGCGCTTCTCCGAAGCCGAGATTGAGGCCTATTGCGCGCAGGTGCCTGCGGAGGAGAAGCATGCGCTCGAGCTGGCGGCGCAACGCATCCGCGCCTACCACGTACGCCAGATGCCCGAGGATGCCTTCTGGACCGATCCCGATGGTGCCTCGCTTGGCTGGCGCTGGTCTGCCGTAACGGCCGCCGGGCTTTACGTGCCGGGCGGGCTGGCCTCCTATCCCTCGTCCGTCCTGATGAACGCGATTCCTGCCAAGGTGGCCGGTGTCGAGCGCCTGGCGATCTGCGTGCCGACGCCCGACGGCAAGGCGAATCCGCTGGTGCTGCTTGCGGCGCGGCTGGCCGGTGTCGACGAGGTCTATCGCATTGGTGGCGCCCAGGCGATCGCCGCGCTGGCTTATGGCACCGAGAGCATTCCCCCGGTCGACAAGATCACCGGCCCGGGCAATGCCTTTGTCGCCGCGGCCAAGCGGCGCGTCTTTGGCAAGGTGGGCATCGACATGATCGCGGGCCCCTCCGAGGTGCTGGTGATCGCAGATGCAGACAACGAGCCCGACTGGCTGGCCCTCGACCTGATGAGCCAGGCCGAACACGACGAGAGCGCCCAGGCCCTGCTGATCACTGATGACCCTGCCTTCGGCGCCGCCGTGGCCGAGGCCGTGGAGGCGCGCCTGGAAACACTCGAACGCCGCGCCATTGCGGGTGCGAGCTGGCGCGACTATGGCGCCGTGATCACCGTGCGCGACATGGAGGAGGCGGCGCAGCTGTCCAATCGCATCGCCCCCGAGCACCTCGAGCTTTGCGTGGCCGACCCTCAGCCGATGGTCGAGGCCTGCAAGCACGCCGGCGCGATCTTCCTCGGCGCCTGGACGCCCGAGGCCATCGGCGACTATGTCGGCGGGCCCAATCACGTGCTGCCCACGGCGCGTTCGGCGCGGTTCTCCTCCGGTCTCTCGGTGCTGGATTTCCTGAAGCGCACGACGTTGGCACAGATGACGCCCGGCGCGCTCAGGGCCATCGGCCCCTCGGCAGAGACGCTGGCGCAATCGGAAAGCCTTGAAGCGCATGGGCTTTCCGTGCGCGTCAGGCTGGACCGGCTGAACGAAAGCTGACTCCCTGATGTGCCTTCGCCACAAGTGTGACGTTTCGGTAAGAATTTGTGGCGTATTGCTGCGTTGCAGCATAAACTGATTGGCGAGGGGAGACTCGCCAATTGTCCGAGGGGATCACATGAACATGTCCCGCATCACGCATATCGAGCTGGACGACCGCAACCTGCCGCCGCCGACCCCGGAGATCGAGCAGGAACGCAAAGTCGCCATGTTCGACCTGATGGAAGAGAATTCCTTCACCCTGCCGAAGCGGGATGATCGCATCGTGCCCGACGGCCCCTACAGCGTCAGCCTGTCGATCCGTGACAAGCGCCTGGTCTTCGACGTGCGCACCGACACGGGCGAGCCCGCGGCACAGTTCCTGCTGTCGCTCGGGCCTTTTCGACAGGTGGTGAAGGATTACTTCGCAATCTGCAAAAGCTACTTCGATGCGGTGAAGAATCTGCCCCCCGCGCAGATCGAAACCATCGACATGGCCCGGCGCGGCATCCATGATGAGGGCGCGCGCGTCCTCGTCGAGCGACTCGAAGGCAAGGCCATCGTGGACCACGACACCGCGCGTCGTCTGTTCACGCTCGTCTGCGTGCTGCACTTCGGGGGGTAAGGCCGTCTTGTCAGCGGAACGTCCGCAATCGGTATTGTTCTGCTGCGACCACAACGCGGTGCGCTCTCCCATGGCCGAGGGCATCATGAAGAAGTTCTACGGCACCGAGACCTATGTCCAGTCAGTGGGCGTGCACAACGACCTCGAAATCGACGGTTTCGCGATCTCCGTCTGCAACGAGGTGGGGGTGGAACTGCACCGTCACCGCTCGCGCAGCTTCGAGGAGATGCAGCAATGGGGCGATGACCTCAGCTCCTTCGACCTGATCGTCGCACTCTCGCCGGCCAGTCAGCGCTCGGCGCTCGAACTTACACGCTTCTTTCACCTGACGGTCGAATACTGGCCGATCATGGACCCGACGGGCATCGGCGAAAGCCGCGACCAGAAGCTGAATGCCTATCGCCAGACCCGTGACCAGATCATCGCGCGCCTTGAGGACCGCTTTGGCCCGCGGCGCCTGGATCTGTAGTCGCATGGACCTGTAACAGCGCTTCTTCTAAGGAAATTTCCAGATGATCGACACGATCGAACGCTACTTTGCCGCCTTCAACGCCGGCGACACCGACGGCATGCTGACCTGCCTCTCCGAGGGCATCGCCCACCACGTGAACGAGGGCAACATCCGCACCGGCAAGGAGGCCTTTGCCGAGTTCTGTGCCCACATGTCGCGCTGTTACAAGGAAGAGCTGACCGACATGGTGATCTTCTCCGCCGAGGGCGGGCGTCGCGCGGCGGCGGAATACATCGTCAATGGCACCTACCTGGAGACCGACGAGGGGCTGCCAGAGGCGCGCGGCCAGGGCTATCGCCTGCCGGCGGGCTCCTTCTTTGATCTCGACGATGCCGGGCTGATCACCCGTGTCACCACCTATTACAACCTGTCCGACTGGCTCGGTCAGGTGGCATGATCCGGACCGAAGTGCTGACCGGCGCGGCCCTGGAGGCCGCGCTCGACGACGTGGCGCGCCTGCGGATCGAGGTCTTCCGCGACTGGCCCTATCTCTACGAGGGCGATCTCGATTACGAGCGGCGCTACCTCTCCGATTATCTCTCTCCCACGGCGATCGTCGTGGCGGCGCTGGATGGCGACCGGGTGGTGGGCGTTTCCACCGGCATGGGCATGGAGGCGCATTCCGACGATTTCGCGGCACCCTTCGCGGAACGGCCGGAACCTCTGGGGGAAATCTTCTATTGTGCCGAGTCGGTTCTGCTGCCGGCCTATCGGGGGCAGGGCATCGGTCACGCCTTCTTCGATGCGCGCGAGGCGCACGCCCGGCAGCTCGGCCGGCGCTATGCGGCCTTCTGCGGCGTGGTGCGCCCCGAGGAGCATCCCCTGCGGCCTGCCGCCTATCGCCCGCTCGATGCTTTCTGGACCGGGCGTGGATATGCCAAACTGCCGGGAATCGTGGCGCATTTCACCTGGCAGGACATCGACCGGGACAAAGCGACCCGCCATCCGCTTCAATTCTGGATGAAATCGCTCTAAGCCGCGAGCGACTCACACAAAAGAGGCCGACATGAAGATTGCTACCGCCGCCTATCCTCTCGACTGGTTTGCCAGCTGGGCCGACTACGAAACCAAGCTGCGCGGCTGGGTCTCCGAGGCGGCGGGGCAGGGGGCGAGCCTGCTGCTCTTCCCGGAATACGGCGCCATGGAGCTTGCCTCGATCGCCGGCGAGGAGGTCTGTCAGGACATAGCCCGGGCGAGCAGGGTGATTTCCGACATGATGGACGACGTGCACCGGCTGCACCTCGATCTGGCGGCGGAATTCGGTGTGCATATCGTCGGGGCCTCCGGGCCCGTCTACCTCGAGGATGGCCGCCTGGTGAACCGCGCCCATCTCTATGCGCCGTCCGGCAAGATGGGCTTCCAGGACAAGCAGATGATGACCCTCTGGGAGGTTGACCCCTGGGGCGTCGAGGGGGCAGGCCCGGTCAAGGTCTTCCACACGGCCATCGGTCGTCTTGCGATAAACATCTGTTACGACAGTCAGTTCCCCCTGATTGCACGGTCCCAGCGCGAGGTCGACCTGCTGCTGGTCCCCTCCTGCACCGAGGCGCTCGAGGGCTACTGGCGGGTGCGGATCGGCGCTATGGCCCGCGCTCTGGAAAACCAGTGTGTCAGTGTCATGGCCTCGACCGTGGGCGATTATCCCAGGCTCGATGCCGTCGCCACGAACTGGGGCATGGGTGGCATCTTCTGCCCGCCGGATGCCGGCTTTCCTTCCACCGGTGTCATCGCCGAGGGCACGCTGAACCAGCCCGGCTGGACCTATGGTGAGGTCGATCTGGGTGCCATCGAGCGCATCCGAACCGCCGGCAACGTGCGCAATCGCACCCACTGGGCCGATCAACCATCGGATGGTGTCATCGAACTTTGCGATTTGAATTAGAATTTCCTTGAATATTCCCGCTCGAAGGCTCATTTACCCCGCATCTGGCACGGGTCGCTTACCCGTGGCAGCTCACGAAACACAGGAGACCACATGGCCAAGGAAGACATTCTCGAATTCCCCGGCGTCGTGAAGGAACTCCTGCCGAATGCGACATTCCGGGTCGAGCTCGAGAACGGCCATGAAATCATCGCACATACGGCAGGCAAGATGCGCAAGAACCGCATCCGTGTTCTGGCAGGCGACCGGGTCCAGGTTGAAATGACCCCCTACGATCTGACCAAGGGTCGGATCAACTATCGCTTCAAGTGACATCGCGCCTTGCGCGGTGTCCGTTCTAAAATGAGGGCCTGACTTGAAACTCGTCCTCGGATCGGGAAGCCCCCGGCGGCTGGAATTGCTGGCCCAGCTGGGGGTTAAGCCCGACGATATTCGTCCCCCTGACATCGATGAAACCCCTATTGCCGGCGAGCTGCCGCGCCCCTATTGCGCCCGCATGGCGCGGGAGAAGGCGCAGGCGGTCGTGGCCGCCGAGGGCGAGATCGTGCTCTGTGCCGATACCACTGTCGCGCTTGGCCGCCGCATCTTGGGCAAGCCCGCCGATGCCGGCGAGGCGGCGGAGTTCCTCTGGGCATTGTCCGGGCGTCGCCACCGCGTGATCACGGCCGTGGCCGTCAAGGCCGGCGGCAGGGTCTGGGAGCGTGACGTCGTCACCGCGGTCAAGATGAAGCGCCTCTCGGATGACGAGGTGAATGGCTACCTTGCCAGCGGCGACTGGCAGGGCAAGGCCGGGGGCTATGGCATCCAGGGCCCTGCAGGGGCCTTCATCCCGTGGATTTCCGGCTCTTTCTCTGCTGTCATGGGGCTGCCCGTGGCGGAAACCGCCACTTTGCTGACGGCCGCCGGCTGGCCCGTCTGGACCGTCTGAAAGGACATCGCATGAAGGGTCTGCAGATCGTTCTGGATCACGTCACCGTCGATGGCGAGGCCGTCGAGGCCGCTGCCCTGCTGGAGGATGGCCGCCTGTCGGACCTGCTGATCGACGACAGCGATCAGCCGCGCCCCGGCACCATCTACCGGGCCATCGCCGACCGTCCCGTGAAGGGGCAGGGGGGGATCTTCGTGAAAACCCCCGAGGGCAACGGTTTCCTGCGTCAGATTAAGGGGATGCGTCCGGGCGAGAGCCTGCTGGTGCAGGTCTCCGGATATGCCGAGCCGGGAAAGGCCCTGCCGCTGACCAGCAAGGTGCTGTTCAAGAGCCGCTATGCCATCGTCACCCCCGGCGCCCCCGGCATCAACCTCTCGCGCAGCATCAAGGACGAGGATGTGCGTGATGCGATTCTCGAGGTCGCGCACGAGGTCTTTTCCGAACATCCTGTCTGCACCGGAGAGGATCCGGCCGGCTTGATTCTGCGCTCGGCCTGTGCCGGCGCGGAGCCCGAGGCCATTGCCGAGGATATCGCCGCCATGGCCGATCTGGCCGCACAGGTGTTGGCTGATACCGGCGATGCCGCCGAGAAGCTGATCGACGGCCCGGGCCCGCATGAGCTGGCCTGGCGCGACTGGCCCAAGGCTGAATGGATCGAGGGCGAGGGTTGCTTTGCGGACCTCGGCGTCGATGAGATGCTGGATCGACTGGCCCGGCCCGAGGCGCCCCTGGGGACCAGCGGCACGATGTTTGTCGAGGCTACGCGTGCCTGCGTGGCGGTCGACGTGAACACCGGTGGCGACAACAGCCCCGCCGCGGGCCTCAAGGCCAATATCGCCGCCGCCCGCGACCTGCCGCGACAGCTGCGTCTGCGCGGCCTCGGCGGGCAGATCTTCCTCGACCTTGCCCCCATGGGCAAGAAGGACCGCCGGCAGTTCGAGAGCGTCCTGCGCGCCGCCTTTCGCGCCGATCAGACCGAGACGGTATTGGCCGGATGGACCCCTCTCGGCAATTACGAGCTGCAGCGCAAACGCGCCCGTTTGCCTTTGGCGCCGATCCTTGGCAGGCTTGGGGCATGACCTGTCCCATCTGCAATTCCAAGACCGATCCAAAGTACCGTCCCTTTTGCAGTCGGCGCTGTGCCGACCGTGATCTTGGGCGCTGGATGAACGGTGCCTATGCGGTGCCTTCGAGTGACCCCGAGGATATCGAGGCGGCCATTGATGCAGCCGAAGAAGCCCTGACCAAGGCCATGGATAAGTCCCGTCTTTCCTAGATTTTACAATGGCTTGCGGGGTGGGGTGCATTTTCTCTGCGTGGCATGCGGATTTTTGGAAAAATCCTCTGGACACTCCCCGCGCCCTCGCCTAGAACGCCCCCACCCAACGGCAGATGCCGTTCCCGTGCCCGGGTAGCTCAGGGGTAGAGCAGTGGATTGAAAATCCTCGTGTCGGTGGTTCGATTCCGCCCCCGGGCACCACTCATTTCGGTGAACATGCTTATATGTGTCGGGTCCCACGATAGGGGCCGGCCACGCAGCATGGTGTCGGGCCGTAAAACTCTCCTTCCGCAATTTCTGGCTGCAACTATGCCTTCGGGGCAGGGGCAAGTCGCCCCTTCGCAGCTGTGCTGCCGGACCCTGACGGCACGGCTCGCGAAGGCAAAGGCCCCGGAGGGTCTCCACCCGAAGCCTTTCCCCGTGGCTGTCTCGCTGCCCCTTGCTGTGCTCACGTACCTGCGGCGCAAGCGGGCTGGTTCAGCCCGCGTAGTCTTCGTCAGAGACCTTTTCCATCCAGCTCACCGCAGAGCCGTCGATGGCTTCCTGGATGGCGTGGTGGCTCATGGCGCAGTCGGCACTGGCCCCATGCCAGTGCTTCTCGCCGGCGGGAAACCAGACGACGTCTCCGGCAGTCACCTCTTCGACTGGGCCGCCGTCCCGCCGCACGCGGCCGCGCCCGAAAGTGATGATGATGGTCTGACCAGCCGGATGGGTGTGCCAGGCGGTGCGGGCGCCCGGCTCGAAGGTGACATGCGAGCCGATGACGCGACCGGGCGCCTCGGCCTGGAAGATCGGCTCGACACGGACGGTGCCGGTGAACCAGTCTTCGGGACCTTTCATCGAGGGGGCGCTGCCCGAACGGATGATTTTCATTGGGTATCCTTTCCGCGCGATCAATCGCGCAATTTCCTGAAGTGATAGGTAAGGGCCGGGCCGCCGGGCTGGACATAGGCCAGTTCCACGGTGGCCATGGCAAAGGGTTCGACAAAGCGCGCATTGCGCAGCCCCCCGCAATCAAGCGGCTCGAAGCCGGCGTCCCGGATCAGCCAGCCGGCCTCTGCCTTTGCCCCGACGTCGTCGGCCCAGGTCAGCACCTGCGGCGCCTCGCCCCGCCCCTTGCGGGCAAAAACGGGCTCGAAGTCTTCCGAGGGCGTGGTGTTGAATGCGGAGACCCAGCGTGCCGCAGGGTGCCGGCGGGCCAGCTCCTCGGCGCCGGAGGTGGTCGTGCCCAGAATCATCTGGCTGTCACTCCCGTCGAGCGGCACACAGCAATTCAGCACCAGCATTCGCGTCAGGTCGCCTGCCTGAGACAGCACGTCGGGAACTCGCGGCCAGTGCACCGCTAGCAGAAGTGCTTCCGGGTGTGCCACGGCCTCTTCCACGCTGCAGGCCATGCCGTCGGTCGCCCAGGCCTCTCCCGCGGGCCAGGCTCTTGTCCTGGACCCGGCCTCGGCCCTCGGTCGGGGCGGGCCGTCGCCTTGGGCGCCGGTGTCCTGGCCGGAAAGGGATCGCAGGGGAGGGCAGGCAGATGATCCGGATCCGGATGGACTTCGATGGGCAGAGTCGCTTTGCCACGCTCGACGACACCGCGGTGGCACGCGACTTTGCCGCCCTTCTGCCGCTTACCCTCACGCTCTCCGATTGCCATGGAATAGAGAAGATCGCCGATCTGCCGCGGCGCCTCGATACATCTGCCGTCCCGGAAACCTATGCGCCCGGGGGCAACCTTGCCATTTTCCCTGCGCCCTGTTCCGCGTCGCGCAGGCTGGTGCGTGTCGGTGCTTTCGGCGGTCCTGTTGCGGCACTGGTCCGGGCCTTGTCGCCCCATGTGGTCATCGATCTCGTTGCCGAGTGACCTCGTCGCACCATGTCGCGACACGGCCTGCAGGCCGCACAGGCGGGAGAGATGTCGTTTTCGTGACAAGAATTTCATCCATTTGATGACCTTTGCTTAGATAAATTCAGCATTTCTCTTGCGGAGTGTTCCCGTGCAGGCGCTGCTGTGGTTCGCTGGCATGGAGAGAATCACCGGGGTTTCGGTTCGCACATCGCAGAGCGCGCGCATGAATTTGGGCGGATTCTGCGAGAATGCTTAAAAATGCGACTGTTTTCACAGCTTTGGGCTGTACTATATTTCCGCTGTAAACTTAGGCGGTAATTTGCTTGTGCTTTGTGTTGCTAAGCATTATCCCGTTGCAAATGATCAAATTGCGACCTCAGACGGCCACGCCCTTCAGGGTGCCAGGCTCTCCGGCGCTGACACTGGCCAGGCCCCGCCGTTCCGGCGAGGGCTGTCAGGATTTCCTTTCCCGAGCGCCCCGCATCACTGCCCGCATCTTCCCTCGCACGACCGGTTGCTTGGCCCCGCGCGCCGAGGCCGCGGTGGCTTGCAGTCCGGCCGGCAGTCTCGCGGCCGCGGGACCGCTCTGACGGAAGCAGACACCCCGCCGGGGCCTCGCCGAGGCTGCCGTCCGGGCGCGGTTGCCATGGCGCCCCGAGCGGAAACCTCGCCGTGCCCCGGACCCGAACTATTTGTGTAAGAACAACAGAAACGACAGGAACCAGATGACCGATACCAAGTACAAAGCGACCCCGACCCAAGCCATCATCCGTGCAGCCATGTCGCGCCGCCGCTTCCTCGGCGGGGCCAGCGCCATCGGCCTCGGCGCCGTTGCCGGCGGCACTCTGACGGCGGGGCAGGCGCTCGCCCAGGGCACCCCGAAACAGGGCGGCACGCTCAAGATGGGCCTTGGTGGCGGCAACAGCAGCGACTCGCTCGATCCGGCCCTGGGCCTCTCGCAGGTGCCGGCACAGGTCTCCTCGACCTTCGGTGAAACCCTCGTCGAGGTGAACGCCGACGGCACGCTCGGCATGCGCGTGGCCGAGGATGTCTCCTCCTCGCCCGACGCAAAGGTCTGGACCTTCAAGATCCGTGACGGCATCACCTTCCACGACGGCTCGTCGCTCACCGCTGATGACGTGCTGAAGACCATGCAGCGCCACTCGGACGAGAAATCGGAATCCGGTGCGCTCGGCATCATGAAGGGCATCGCCTCGATGGAGGTCGACGGCAGCAACTTCATCGTCGAGCTGACCGAGGCCAACGCCGACCTGCCGTACCTGATGTCGGACTTCCACCTGATCATCCAGCCTGGCGGTGGCGTCGACGATCCCGAGGCAGGCATCGGCTCGGGCGCCTACAAGGTGGTCTCGGCCGAGCCCGGCGTGCGCTATGTCTTCGAGAAGAACCCCGATTACTGGGATGACAGCCGCGGCCATTTCGACGGCGTCGAGATCATCGTCATCAACGACAGCACGGCGCGCAACTCGGCGCTGCAGTCGGGCCAGGTGCACATGATCAACTCCGTTGCGCCCAAGGTCGCGGCCCTTCTCGACCGCGCTCCCGGCGTCTCGGTCAAGAACGTGTCGGGACGTGGCCATTATGCCTTCGTCATGCAGACGGACGAGCCGCCCTTCGACAACAACGACCTGCGCACGGCGATGAAATACGCCATCAACCGCGAGGAAATGGTCGACAAGATCCTGCGCGGCTACGGTTCGGTGGGCAACGACATTCCGATCAATAGCGCCTATCCCTTCTTCGACGACACGATGGAGCAGATCTCCTACGATCCCGAGAAGGCGGCCGAGTTCTACAAGAAGTCCGGCCACGACGGTTCGCCGATCTATCTGCATGTCGCCGAAACCGCCTTCCCGGGCGCGATCGACGCGGCCCAGCTCTACCAGCAGAGCGCCAAGGCCGCGGGCATTCCGCTCGAGATCAAGCGCGAACCCGATGACGGCTACTGGGCCGACGTCTGGCGCAACGTGCCGCTCTGCGCGACCTACTGGAGCGGCCGCCCGGTGCAGGACCAGATGTATTCCACTGCCTATATCTCCACCGCAGACTGGAACGAGACCGACTTCCACAACGAGGAATTCGACACCCTCCTGGTCGAGGCCCGTGGCGAGCTCGACCCCGAGGTGCGGACCGAGCTCTACGGCAAGATCGCCCGGATTCTGAAGAACGAGGGCGGGCTCATCCTGCCGATGTTCAACGACTGGGTCGAAGGCGTCAGCGACGACGTCCAGGGCTGGGAAGCCGACGGCGTCTCCGAGATGATGAACCGCCTGGCCCCGGTGAAGTGCTGGTTTAACTGAGACAGCCATGACCGGAACTGTCTTTAAACTGGTAGCCCAGCGTATCTTGCTGGGCTTCCTTCTGCTGTTTTTGGTGTCTGTGCTGATTTTCGTTGGGACGCAGCTGCTTCCCGGGGATGTTGCGCAGGCGATCCTGGGTCAGCAGGCGACGCCGCAGGCGCTGGAGAATCTGCGGGCCTCTCTGGGGCTCGATCAGCCTGCGCATGTGCGGTATTTCCAATGGCTGTCGGGGTTGCTGCATGGCGATCTGGGCACCTCTCTGGCGAATGGCCAGGACATCGGGGCGGCGATCAGCGTGCGCCTCGGCAACTCGCTCTTCCTGGCCTTCTGGGCGGCGATCATCTCGGTGCCGCTGGCGATCATCCTGGGCCTGGTCTCGGTGCTCTACCGCAACCGCTGGCCGGACAAGGTGATCTCGGCGGTGACGCTGGCGTCGATTTCGGTGCCGGAGTTCATGCTCAGCTACATCCTGATGTTCTACTTCGCGGTGCAGCTTGGCTGGGCGCCGGCGGTGTCGATGATCAATCCGGGCATGAGCCTGGGCGAGAAGCTGCATGCGATCACGCTGCCGGTGGCGGTGCTGGTGATGGTGGTGCTGGCGCACATGATGCGGATGACGCGGGCGGCGCTGCTGAACGTGATGCAGAGCGCCTATATCGAGACGGCGGAGCTGAAGGGGCTGGGCCGGGCCAAGGTGATCTGGCGCCATGCCTTCCCGAACGCGATCGCGCCGATCGTGAACGTGGTGATGCTGAACATGGCCTACCTGGTGGTGGGTGTCGTGGTGGTGGAGGTTGTCTTCGTCTACCCGGGCATGGGGCAGTACCTGGTGGATCACGTGGCCAAGCGCGACGTGCCGGTGGTGCAGGCCTGCGGGCTG
Source organism: Pseudooceanicola sp. DL12 (assembly GCF_056270665.1). NCBI lineage: Bacteria > Pseudomonadati > Pseudomonadota > Alphaproteobacteria > Rhodobacterales > Paracoccaceae > Pseudooceanicola > Pseudooceanicola sp. DL12. The sequence continues at coordinate 3,048,616 of NZ_CM149884.1, read as the reverse complement.
ATCTTTGCGGCGATCTACATCGCGCTGAACATCGTGGCCGACATCGTGGCGATCCTTGCGAACCCGCGCCTGCGGCACCCGAAATGAGGCACCCGACATGAGAAAGATACCTCTTCCGGCCCTCCTCGGGCTGATCATCACGGCCGCCTTCTTCCTGATGGCGATCTTTGCCGCGCAGCTGGCGCCCTATGGCTTCAGCGAGGTCGTGGGCGACGTCTGGGAGCCGCCCTCGGCGCAGTTCTGGTTCGGCACCGACAACATCGGCCGCGACCTGCTGAGCCGGCTGATCTACGGCGGGCGCACGACGATCTTCATCGCCACGGCGGCCACCATCCTGAGCTTTGTCACCGGCTCGGTGCTGGGGCTCTTCGCGGCCGTCACCGGCGGCTGGGTGGACCAGCTGCTGTCGCGCTTCGTCGACCTGCTGATGTCGATCCCGACGCTGATCTTCGCGCTTGTGGTGCTCTCGGTGGTGCCGGTGACGGTGCCTGTGCTGATCCTGGTCATGGGGCTTCTGGACAGCACGCGGGTCTACCGTCTGAGCCGGGCCGTTGCGGTGGACATCGAGGTGATGGACTACGTCGAGGCGGCAACGCTGCGGGGCGAGGGGACGGCCTGGATCATCTTCCGGGAAATCCTGCCCAATGCGCTGTCGCCGCTGGTGGCGGAGATGGGCATGCGCTTCATCTTCATGGTGCTCTTCATCTCGACGCTGTCGTTCCTGGGCCTCGGCGTGCAACCGCCGCAGGCGGACTGGGGCGGTATCGTCAAGGAGAACAAGGACGGCATCGTCTACGGCATCCCGGCGGCGCTGCTGCCGGCGGCCTTCACCGCGGCGCTGGCGATCTCGGTCAACCTCGTGGCGGACTGGGTGCTGGACCGCACGTCCTCGCTGAAAGGAGGCCGCTGATGGCTGAACCGCTTCTGAAGATCGAGAACCTGAAGATCGAGGCGACGAGCTATCCGCCGGGCGAGAAGCCGCGCCGGATCACCATCGTTGACGGTGTTTCGCTGAACCTGGACAAGGGTAAGGTGCTTGGCCTGATCGGGGAATCCGGGGCCGGCAAGTCGACCATCGGCCTGTCGTCGATGGGCTATGGCCGCGGCGGCGTCGAGCTGACGGGCGGGCATGTCCTGCTGAACGGGCAGGAGATGCGCGGCGCCTCGGTGAAGCGGTTGCGGCAGCTGCGCGGCGCCGATGTGACCTATGTGGCGCAATCGGCGGCGGCGGCCTTCAACCCGGCGAAGAAGCTGATGGAGCAGGTGATCGAATCCACCCTGCGGCACGGCCGGGCGAGCAAGGCCGAGGCCGAGGCGCGGGCGGTGGATCTGTTCCGCGCGCTCGGCCTGCCCAACCCCGAGAGCTTCGGCAACCGCTATCCGCACCAGGTCTCGGGCGGGCAGCTGCAGCGGGCGATGACCGCCATGGCGCTCTGCCCCAAGCCCGACCTGGTGGTCTTCGACGAGCCCACCACGGCGCTCGACGTGACCACGCAGCTGGGGGTTCTGGCGGCGATCAAGCATGCCATCCGCGAGTTCGGTGTGGCGGCGCTCTACATCACCCACGACCTTGCGGTGGTGGCGCAGATCGCCGACGAGATCATGGTGCTGCGCCACGGGAGGGAGGTGGAGACCGGCCCGACCGACCAGGTGATCAACGCCCCGCGCGAGGACTACACCCGGGCGCTGGTCTCGGTGACCTCGAAGAGCCACGCCGACCGCAATCCCGAGGTGGAGCCGGTGCTGAAGATCGAGGGCATCGCGGCGCGCTATCGCGGCATGAGCCGCGACCTGCTGAAGAACATCGACCTGGCGCTGAAGCCCGGCACGACGCTGGCCATCGTGGGCGAGAGCGGCTCTGGCAAGTCGACGCTGGCGCGGGTGATGACGGGGCTGCTGCCGCCGAGCGAGGGGCAGATCAGCTTTGCCGGCCGGGTGCTCTCTCCGGCGCTGAAGGGGCGCAGCCGCGAGGATCTGCAGGAGCTGCAGATGATCTACCAGATGGCGGATGTGGCGATGAACCCGCGGCAGACGGTGGGCACGATCATCGGGCGTCCGCTGCAGTTCTACTTTGGCCTGAAGGGCAAGGCGCAGAAGCAGAAGGTGCTGGAGCTGCTCGAGGACATCGAGCTCGATCCGGGCTTCTACGACCGCTATCCCTCCGAGCTCTCGGGCGGGCAGAAGCAGCGGGTCTGCATCGCGCGGGCCCTGGCGGCAAAGCCGAAGCTGATCATCTGCGACGAGGTGACCTCGGCGCTGGACCCGCTGGTGGCCGAGGGGATCCTGGAGCTGCTGGCGCGGATCCAGGCGAAGGAGGACGTGGCCTATGTCTTCATCACCCACGACATCGCGACGGTGCGCGCGATCGCCGACCAGGTGGCGGTGATGCACAAGGGCAAGGTGGTGCGCTATGGCCCCAAGGCCGAGGCCCTGGCGCCGCCCTTCGACGATTACACCGAGCTGCTGCTGAAGTCGGTGCCGGAGATGCGCATCGGCTGGATGGAAGAGGCCCTCGCCGAAGCCGCCGCCGCCGCCCAGGCCGCCGACGGCGACTGAAGGGGCCGGGCGCCCCTGACGAGACCGGGCGCCCCTTGCCGGCGCAGCGCCATCCGTATTTGGAGAAAGATGAAAAGGGCCGCCAGGGAAACCGGGCGGCCCTTTGCCATGGGGGGGGAGTATTTGCGGAAAGATGAAAGTGGGGGGACTGCCCTCCGTCAGTCTTCCGCAGGCGGCGCCAGGTGGGCCTCGGCGCGGGTGCGCATCTCCTCGGTCAGGGGGATCGCCTTGCGCGCCTCCATGTCGAAGAGCACGGCGGTGCTCTCCAGCGTGGCCGCCACGCCGCCCTTGGTGATGTTGCGCATCTCGTAGCGCACGGTCATCGACTTGCCGCCGATCCGGGTGATCTCTCCGAAGATTTCCAGCAGGTGCCCGGCGGGTACCTCGTCGGCATAGTCGATCACGTGTTTCACATCGGCCCATCCGGGGTGGCCGGCGGCGCCGGGCGCCCAGCCGAAGACCTCGTTGAGGAAGTGATAGGAGGCATCGTCGAACATGGCCATGTAGTGGCGCGTGGTCATGTGCCCCATCACGTCGCTGAGCCACGGGTGGGCGACGCCCTTGTAAACGCTGATCATTTCTTACCTCCTTGTGCTCTCCCCGGTGATATCGGCCGGGGCGCGGGATTGCAAAGCGCCTGTCCCGGGCCTTCCGCCGCCTCGCCTGGCGGGCGATCGTTTTGCATTCCGGGGGTGCAGGGTGCTACCTCCTTGGGCAAGTGACAGGAGAGGAGCCGTCTTGGCAGAGAGAAAGACAGAGAGCGGGCCGCGTGTGGCCCTGGTCACCGGTGCGGCCTCGGGCATCGGGCGCGCCATCGCGGAACGGCTTTCGGGGCAGGGCTGGCGGGTGCATATCTGCGACGTGAACCCGGACGCCGTGGCGGGCTTTGCGGCCGAACATCCGGCGATCCGCGCCGTCACCTGCGACGTGGGCAATGCCGCCGAGGTGCAGGCCTGCGTGGCCGGTGTGATGGCGGCCGATGGGCGCATCGACCTGCTGGTCAACAACGCCGGCATCTCGGGGCTGAATGCGCCGGTCGAGGAGATCCCCGACGAGGATTTCCGCCGCACCATGGACATCAACGTCAACGGCAGCTTCTATTTCGGCAAGGCGGTGGTGCCGGCGATGAAGGCCGCGGGGCAGGGGGTGATCGTCAACATCGCCTCCACCGCCGCGCTCTTCGGCTATCCCAACCGCACGCCCTATGCGGCCTCGAAATGGGCCATCGTCGGGCTGACCAAGACCCTGGCGATGGAGCTCGGCCCCCACAATATCCGCGTCAACGCGATCTGCCCCGGCTCGGTCGAGGGGCCGCGCATCGACGGCGTGATCGAACGCGACGCCGACACCCGCGGCATGGAGGCCGCCGAGGTGCGCCGCATCTACGAATCCCAGGTCTCGATGCGCCGCTTCGTCAGCGCCGATGACATCGCCCGCACCTGCGCCTTTCTGGCCGGGGATGATGCCGGCCTCGTCTCGGGGCAGATCATCGCCGTCGACGGCCATACCGAATCCCTTTCCGTGCCCTTCTGAGGAGCCTGACCATGAAAGCCATTACCTTCGACCGTTTCGGCGCCGCCGCCGACGTGCTGGAGACCCGCGAGGTCGAAACACCCACCGCCGGCCCCGGCGAGGTGCTCGTGCGCCTGCGCACAAGCAGCCCCAACCCCTCCGACGTGAAGAAGCGCGCCGCCTCCTTCCCGGACCTGCTCGATGGCGGCTATGTCATCCCCCACAGCGACGGCGCCGGGGTGATCGAGGCCGTGGGCGAGGGCGTCGACCCGGCCCGTGTGGGCGAGCGCGTCTGGGTCTACAATGCCCAGTTCGGCCGCCGTTTCGGTACCGCCGCGGAATATGTCGCCATCGACAGCTTCTGCGCCCCCGTTCTGCCCGAGGAGGCGAGCTTTGCCATCGGCGCCTGCATGGGCATCCCGGCGATGACCGCGCACCGCTGCGTCTTTGCCGATGGCGATGTGGCCGGGCAGCTGGTGCTGATCACCGGCGGCGCGGGCCGCGTGGGCTATTACGCCGTGCAATGGGCGGCCCAGGCCGGTGCCCGCGTCATCACCACCGCGTCGAACCCCGAGGACGAGGCCACCTGTCGCGAGGCGGGCGCCGAGATCGTGATCAACCACCGCGAGGCGGACTGGCCCGCGAAACTCCTCGAGGCCACCGGCGGGCAGAAGGTCGACCGTGTCGTCGAGGTCGAATTTGCCGGCAACCTCGAGCAGGTGCTCGACGTGCTGCGCGTCAACGGCGTCATCGCCACCTATGCCTCGGGCAGCAATGCCGCGCCGCAGATCCCCTTCTACCGCATGATGTACATGGGGCTGACCCTGCACATGGTCATCGTCTACGCCATGCCGGAGGAGGCCAAGGCCGCCGCCATCGCCGATATCGAGACCGCCCTGCGCGAAAACCGCCTGAGCCACCGCGTGGCCGAGGTTCTGCCGCTGGAGCAATGCGTCAAGGCACATGAGCTGATCGAGAGCGGCACGATCCGCGGCTGTGTCGTGCTCGAGATCGACTGAGCGCAGGCCGGAACACTGACGGCTGGAGAGGCAGTCTGCGCTGCCTCTCCGCATGGGCCCCTACGTCAGCCGCCCATCCGGTTGCGGTGACTGCGCCCGGCGCCTAGACAGGGGCGCTTCGAGAGGAAAAGGCGCCATCCGGCCTCTCTCTGCCGCCCTTCGTGCGGCCCCTCCCGCATTGCGGGCGATGGCGCAAAAGGCCCGGATCGCGCGCCCTCGGCGGCTGCGGTCACGGGCAAAGACCGGAGATCCACATGACCATCCGATTGCTTGTTCCCGCCCTGATGCTGTCCGGGATAATGGCCCTGCCTGCCGCGGCGCAGCAGCAGGACCAGGCCGGCGCGCGCCTTGCGCTGTCCGATTTTACCACACCCGTCCGCTCGGCGGCGCTCGTCGACAACGCGCTTTTCACGCCGCCCGCCGACGCCGCTCCTGCGCAGGCGCCCTTCACCGGTACGCTCACCCTTGCCGAAACCCCGATGCTGACGACGCCCGAGAGCTTTTCCAGCCACGACGTGCTGGGCAAGGATCCGCAGCTCTTTCCCGGCGTCTCGCTCACCTTCCTGACCGTCGGCGATGATCTCGTGCCCGCCACGCAGGAGGTCATCCGCAACGGCACCACCGATCAGGGCAACAGCTTCTGGGACGTGATCGTGCAGCCCGGCAAGGTCTGGTCGATGCCCGGCGACGACGGCTGGTCGCGCGCCTCCTTTCCCTTCTCGCTGGTCAACATGATCGAGGGCGAGACGCATAACGGCGTCGCCATGTTCTTCTACAAGGACGGCGAGGTCAGCCCGCTGCGCTACCAGATCCTGACCGAGACGGCGCCCTTCTACGTCGAGGATTACTTCACCGCCGCCGGCACCGTGCCGGCGATCCACACCTTCACCGATGTCGAGGGCGGTGATGCCGTGGCCACGAAATGGCTGGCCTCCCGCGATGACGTCGAGGTGATGCACCCCTGGTCCGAGCTCGAGGAGAAGGTCGGCGCCGAGACCCTCGCGGGCTTCGACAGCGCCATCCGCCCCGAGGAGCTCCTGCTCGACGGTCTCGTGGTCGACGAGGCCTTCTACCTGCGCGGCTGCCCCACGCCCGCCGGCCCGCTGCCCTATTGCGACCGTCAGCGCTTCGGGGTCTGGTCGGTGACGAAATCCGCCGGCGCCGCGGCGGCCATGCTCTCGGTCGCGCAGAAATACGGCGACGGCATCTTCGACGAGAAGATCTCCGATTACCTCCCCCAGGCCGAGGGCATGGCCGGCTGGGATCAGGTCACCTTCGGCGACATGCTCAACATGGCCTCCGGCATGGGCTACGGCCAGCGCGAGGTCGAGCCGCTCGAGGTCTATTCGCCCTACAGCGACGCCTATTATGCCTTCTACGAGGCGCGCTCGATGGCGGACAAGGTGCAGATCGCGCTGGAGTCCGCCAAACCCTATGACTGGGGCCCGGGCAAGATGGTGCGCTACCGCGACGAGGACATGTTCCTGCTGGGCGCAGCCCTCACCGGCTATCTGACGGCGCAGGGCGACGAAAATCCCAACGTCTGGGATTTCCTTCAGGCCAATGTCTACACGCCCCTCGGCATCCACTACGCGCCCACCAACCGCACCATCGAGGACGACGGCGCAGAGGGGCAGCCGATCATGGCCTGGGGCCTCTATGCCACCGCCAGCGACCTGGTGAAGATCGCGCGGCTGTTTCAGAACGGCGGCTCGCAGGACGGCGTGCAGATCTTCAGCCCCACCGCCATGGCCGATATCCGGGTCACCGATCACCCCGTCGGCCTGCCCACCGGCCTTGCCGACAAGCCCTATTATTCCAAGGCCTTCTGGCGCCACGAGGTAAAGCAGGACGATTGCACGATCTACTTCCCCTCGATGGACGGCTGGGGCGAGAACCACGTGATGCTCATGCCGCATGGCCTCACCGCGATTCGGATCGCCGGCAACTGGGATGGCGACGAAAGCGCAAAGGATCTCTCCTCCATCGTCACCGTCGCCAATCGCATCTCGCCCTTCTGCGAGTGATCCCGCGCGCTCTCATGGGGCGCATCATGGTGACTGAAATCCTGCCAAGGGGGCCGGTTCTGCCGGCTCCCTTGCGCGTTCAATGGCCATTTCGCCAATGCAGCAAGGGCTTTGCTGCATTGCGGCAAGTCACGGTTCCCTGAGCAGTCAGAGAGTACCCCCTTGGCCGCTGCATGGCTCGTATCCCCTTGCTGCATGGCTTCTGCAATAGATGCATGGCTCTCGTATGCTTTCGCTGCATAGCGGCATTACCGTAACGGCGTTAGCGCAAACACACGCTCAGCGTTATAACCGCCTCAACACCGAAATGCTTCACCGCAACGCCAGACAAAACGGATCGCTGACATGACCACCCAAGCCACCAACATTCCCGCCTACGCCGCCGCCGCCGACCGCTTCTCCGTCCGTGGCCTCTTCGACCGGATCGCCCGCCGCATGACGGCCAGCCGCGCCATCAACGAGCTGAACCGCCTGTCCGACCGCGAGCTGGCCGACCTGGGCCTTTGCCGCGCCGACATTCCGAACCGCGTCGCCGAAGTGCTGGGCATGAACCGCGCCTGAGCGGCGCAATCCTTCCCTCGGGGCTCAGGCCCCACGTGAAAAAAGGCGGGCAGAATGCCCGCCTTTTTCTGTATCCGGTTTCCTTGGCAGGCCCCCGGTTTCAGAGGTGCGCCGCAAAGAAGGCCGCCGTGCGCTCATGGGCCAGCTCGGCCGCCGCTGGGATATGCGCGGGGCGGGCATCATTGGCAAAGGCATGGCCCGCGCCCTCGTAGGTAAAGACCTCCATCTCGGGCAGGGCGGCCTGCGCCTCGGCCAGCATTTCCGCCGGCACGTGATCGTCCGCCGTGCCCCAGTGGCCCTGCATCGCGGCCTTCAGCGGCGGCCCCAGGTACTTCGGCAGGCTCGTGCCGTAAAAGGCCACGGCCGCGCTCACGTCGTCAACCGCCTGCGCCGCGCGGATGGCCAGCCCGCCGCCCCAGCAAAAGCCGATCACGCCCACGTTGCCGCCATGCGCCTTCAGCATCGCTGCCGTCGCCGCCACGTCGGCCATGGTCTCGTCCAGGTCCGCGGTCAGCATCAGCGCCCGGCCCTTCGGCCCCTCGTCGAAGGGCACCACCGTGCCCGGCGCCTGACGGTCGAAGAGGGCCGGGATCGCCACCTCATAGCCCTGCGCCGCATAGCGCCGCGCCACGCCCTTCAGCTGCTCGGTCACGCCGAAGATCTCCTGCAGGATCACGATCCCGCCCCGGCGCGCGCCCTCCGGCACCTCGACCCAGCAGTCGAATTCATGGCCGTCCGCGGCCGTCACTCTCGTCATCATTCTCTCTGGTCCCCCAATCAAGGCCCCGCCCCGGATCATCGGGGCGGGGCGACAGCTCCGGTCGGGCGGTCTTACTGACCGACCTCGATGCCGGCTTCCTCGTAGTATTTCAGCGCACCGGGATGGTAGGGCACGCTCGACGCCGGCGCCATGGTCGCCGGATCAAAGGCCGCAAAGGCGCCAAAGGAGGCCTTCAGGTCGTCCTTGTGCTCGGCCACGGCCTTGGTCAGGTCATAGACCAGATCCTCGCTGACATCGCCGTTGGTCATCAGCACCCAGGGGATGCTCATGATGTTCACGTCGTAATCCTGCGCGCCGTTGATGTTCTCGTTCTGCGGGATCGTTGTGATGGCGCCTGCCGGCAGGAAGTCCTTGAAGGCCTTCTCGCCTGCCTCCGAGGTATCCAGCGAGACATAGCAGAGCCCGCCGCGGTCCTTCAGCTTCACCGCAGCCTGCTGCCCCGCGCCCGAGTTCAGCGAGACCAGCGCCACGTCGACCAGCCCGTCGCCCAGCGCATCCATCCCCGCAACAAGGCTCGCCACCGGCACCTGCCTGAAATCGTCATAGCTCATGCCGCCATTGGCCAGGCCGCCCATGATGTAATAGGGGATGATGGTCGAGGAGGTGTACTCCGAGGCAAGCTTCAGATCGCCGGCCTGCGCCTTCAGGTCCGCCACCGTCTTCAGGCCCAGGTCACAGGGGGCCATCAGCCCGGTGCGCAGGTTGAACATCGTGCCCACCAGCTCGATGTTCGGATTGGCGCGGGTGTAGTTGCCGGTGCCCTCCACTGCATAGCCGACCTCCACCAGGTTCGAGAAGCCGAAGTCGACCTCGCCCGCGTTGATCAGCGGCAGGTATCCCACCAGCGGCTGGGTCCGGGCGGTGATGCCGGCGTCATTGCCCACCTTGGCCACGGCCTGGCCGGTGTTGTAGGCCAGCGAGCCCTGCGCGCCGCTGGCGATGGTCACCACCTGCGCACTGGCGGCCCCCGCCGTCAGGCCCAGCGCAACGGCCCCTGCGGCCAGTCCGGTCTTGAAAATGGTCATGAGTGGTATCCTCCCTTGGTATACTCATGTCGGGATCTGCCCGTGACGGACAGCACGACGGCCAGCGCGATGGTCAGCGCGGCCGCAATTGCATGGATCAGCTGGCCCTCGGGCAGGAACCCGAGCGGCAGCGTCAGCGCCCCCAGCACCACCACCAGGCCCCGGAGCGGCGGCGACAGGCGCCGCGCCCAGTGGCCCACGATGCCGGCGGTGACGGCCAGGATGCCCACCGTGGCCAGCGCCAGCGCCCAGAGGATCTGGACCCAGCTGCCCTCCATCAGCAGGCCCGGCGTGGCGACGAACAGGAACGGCAGGATGAAGGCCGCCCAGCCCACCCGCATCGAGGCCACGCCGGTGGCCAGCGGATCGTCCTGGGTGATCGTCGCTGCGGCAAAGGAGGCCAGCGCCACCGGCGGCGTGATCATCGACATCATGCCGAAGTAGAGGATGAAGAGATGCGCCGCGATCGGCGTGATCCCGGCCTCCACCAGGCTCGGCGCCACCAGCGCCGCCAGCAGGACATAGACGCCCGAGGTCGGCATCCCCATGCCCAGCACGATGCAGATCACCGCCGAGATCACCAGCAGCAGCACCAGGTTGCTGCCCACCGAATCCACCAGCACCAGCGTCAGGGCAAAGCCGAGGCCGGTGATGTTCAGGATGCCGATCACGAAACCGGCCGCCGCCACCACCAGGATCAGGCTGATCATGGCATTGCCGGTGTCCACGAAAACCTGCAGCAGGCCGCGCGGGGTCAGCCGCTCGCCGCGATAGGGGCGCAGCATGCCCACCACCACGATGGCGACAGAGGCCAGCAGCGCCGCGCCCTCCGGATCCATCCGCCAGACAAAGAGCCCGGCCAGCAGCAGCCCGAAGGGGATGATGAAATGCCAGCCCTCGCGCAGCACCTCGCCGGCGCGCAGCCGGTCGTCCTCGACGGGCGCGATGCGGTCGCGGGCGGCGATCAGGTCGACCTGCGCGAAAACGGCAATGTAATAGAGCAGGGCAGGGAGCAGCGCCGCCCCGGCCACCGCCATGTAGGGCACCTCGAGGAACTCGGCCATCAGGAAGGCCGCGGCCCCCATGATCGGCGGTGTCAGCTGGCCGCCGGTCGATGCCACCGCCTCGATGGCGCCGGCGTCGCGCTTGCTGTACCCGCCGCGCTGCATCAGCGGGATGGTCACCACGCCCGTGGTCACCACGTTCGAGACCGCCGAGCCCGAGATCGAGCCGAAGAGCGCCGAGCCGATGACCGAGATCTTGGCGCTGCCCCCGCGCGAGCGGCCCGCCGCCGCCATGGCAAGGTCGGTAAAGAAGCTGCCGCCGCCCGCGGCGAACAGCAGCTGGCCGAAGAAGACGAAGAGCATCACGATGATCGTGCCCACCGCCAGCGGCGAGGCATAGACGGCATTGGGATCAAATCCCACGTATTGCACCAGCCGCTCCAGGCTCAGCGCCTTGCCGATCAGCCGCCCCGGCACCTGGTCCGCGAACAGCGCATAGACAAGGAAGACCGCGACGATGGAAAACAGCATCCAGCCGGCCTTGCGGCGCACGCCTTCCATCACCGCCAGTGTCACCACCGCGCCCGAGAGGGTGATCTGCCAGGGGCGATAGAACTGCTCCTGCAACAGCCAGACGAAATCCCAGGCCGTGTACATCAGCGTGCCGAAACAGATGGCCGCGACGATGCAGTTGATCCAGCCGAGGGGCTTCAGCGCGCCCTCCGGCGTCACCGCAAAGCCCAGCCAGGCCACCGTCAGCGTCAGGCCAAGCTGGAAGGCCATGTACTGCTGCGGCAGCAGGGCGATGCCCATGCGCGTCGGCAGGTCCAGGTTCCACAGGATGCAGGCCACAACCATGGTGCCGGCCAGCACGGCCGCCACCCATTCCACCGGGTGCAGCCTGCGTTTCGCCACGGGCGCCTCGGCGCCGGTCTCCTCGATGATCTCCGCCGCGCTCATGACGTTACCTCCTCGGGCCAGTAAAGCCGCATCGGGTTGTCGACCAGCAGCGCCTGTCGCTCTGCCTCGGTCACCGCGATCTTCGGGATCATGTCGGTCAGCACCCCGTCATCGGGCATGTGGCTGACCATGTTGGGATGCGGCCAGTCGGTGCCCCAGAGCACCCGGTCGGGAAACCGCTCCACCAGCGCCCGGGCAAAGGGCACCACGTCGGCATAGGGCGGGCCGGTCACGCTCAGCCGCTCCGGGCAGGAGACCTTGACCCAGATATCGGGATTGTCGGCCATCAGCGCGATGAAGGCGCGAAAGCCCTCGCTCTCCACGCCTGCGCCCACGTCGGGCCGGCCCATGTGATCCACCACGATCCGGCAGCCCAGCCGCCCGATCAGCGGCGCCACGCGGCTCAGGTCGCGGGCCTCGAAGTACACCACGACATGCCAGCCCAGCGGCCGGATCCGCGCCGCGATCCGCTCGAAGACCGCGTCGGGCGTCGCCTCGACCAGCCGCGGGACAAAGTTGAACCGCACCCCGCGCACGCCGGCGGCATGCAGCGCCTGCAGTTCGGCGTCGGTCACGTCCTCCTTCACCACCGCCACGCCGCGCGCCAGCCCCTCCGAGGCTTCCAGCGCATCCACCAGCGCCGCGTTGTCGGCGCCGTGGCAGGTGGCCTGCACGATCACGTTGCGCGAGAACCCCAGGAAATCGCGCAGCGAAAACAGCCGCTCCTTGGGCGCATCCACCGGCGTGTACTTGCGCTCGGGCGCAAAGGGGAACTGCGCGGCGGGGCCGAAGACGTGGCAATGGGCATCCACCGCGCCCTCGGGCGGCTGGTAGGCCGGTTTCACCGGCGCCTCGCAGAATGGCATGTAGGGGGCAGCCTCGTGCTGCCGGCGCGCGGTCATGCCCGCGCTCCCGATGTCTCGGATCGCATGTTTCTCCTCCCGGGCGCCGGCCGTTGTCCTCCCCGCGCCCCTCTCGTTTGCCCTGCGACCCTACCCGGGGCGAATCTCATTTGGCAAATTATTGGTCTTTCTATAGGTTATCACTCACAGTGATAATGCTCGCCAGGACCGGGAGGAGGGGCGCCATCATGCTGCAAAACTTCGACATGAACCTGCTGGTGGTCTTCAACACGCTGATGGAGGAACGTTCCGTCACCCGCACCGGCGAGCGGCTGGGCCGCACGCAGTCGGCGATCTCCAACTCGCTGCGCCGCCTGCGCGAGGCGCTCGACGATCCGCTCTTCCTGCGCGAGGCCGCCGGCCTCGTGCCCACCGCCCGCGCCATGGCGCTCGCCCCCGAGGTTGAGCAGATCATCCGCCGGACCGAGCGCTGCCTGCGCTCCGACGAGGCGCTCGACCTCTCCACCAATGCTTCGCATTTCGTGATCGGCGCGCCGGACCGGCTGTCGCTGCCGGTCTTCCTTCCGGTGATGAAACAGGTGCACCGCGCCGCGCCGCGGATGAAGCTCGACCTGCGCACCGCCGACCGCGACATCTCCATCCGCCTGCTCATGGGCGGCGAGATCGACCTGGCCATCGGCTGGTTCGACGATCCGCCGCCGCGGCTGATCCGCTCCGTCGCCTTTGCCGAGGACTGGGTCTGCCTGTGCCGCGCCGGCCACCCGATCGCCCGCGCCGCCCCCGAGGCCGCCGATATCGACATGCTGCTGCAATACCCGCATATCGTCGTGCGCTCGGGCGGCGGGCGCGATGCCGCCTTCGATGCCATCCTGGCCCGCCATGGCCGGACGCGGCAGGTGCAGACGGCGCTAACCAATTTCACCCTGGTGCCGCACCTGCTGCGCGACAGCGACCAGGTGGGGATCTTCACCAAGCGCACGGCGGAGTACTTTCAGGCCAACTACGACATGGCCGCGGTGCCGATCACGCTCGAGATCGCGCCGATCCGGCACGAGATGCTCTGGCATCCCCGCCACACCGGCGACCCGGCGCACCGCTGGCTTCGCAACACCGTGCTCCGCGCCTGCTCGGCAGAGGAGGTCGTGACCTGAAGGCCGGAAAACAGGGTAGATCAGAAAACGGGCAACAGGGCAGGGGCGCGCTCAGGCGCTGCCCCGCATCTCCACTTCACTGTCCATCACCGTGACCATGGGCACCGGGTCTGTCCCGAGCAGCGAGGTCAGCAGCACCTCGGCCGCCCTGGCGCCCAGCTCGCGCGCCGGCTGCCGGATGGTCGAGAGCGGCGGGTCCAGCATCTGGCCCACCTCGCCGCCGTCAAAGCCCACCACCGCCACGTCCTCCGGCACCTTCAGCCCGGCGCGCCGCATCTCGGCGATAAAGGCAAAGGCCGCATCGTCGGAACAGCACAGCACCGCGTCCGGGCGCGGCTCCATGGCGAGGAACTCCTTCGCCGCTTCCGAACCGATCCTGAAACCGTACTCGTAATCGATCACGCCCTCGGTCCGGGCCAGGTTCTCGGGCGGCAGTCCGTGGACGGCCATGGCATCGGCGATGCCACCGTGGCGCAGCGGCTCGTGATAGCTGTCGCTCGGCCCCGAGACATAGAGGAACCGCTGCCGCCCCTGGGCGATCAGCCTCTCCGTCACCTCGGCCATCACCGCGCGGTCATTGGTCACCACGCTGGGCACGCCCAGCGGCGACAGGTCGTGCAACAGCCCCACCACGGGGATGCCGGCATCGGTCAGGCTGCGGTTGCCGCTGACGGGCGGCTGCGACGACAGCACGATCGCGCCGGCCACCGTGCCGCCAAAGGCCAGCTCGAGGATATGCTGTTCGGCCGGTTCCTCGCGCTCGATATTGGCGATCAGCAGGTTATAGCCCTTCTTCACCAGCTCGGCGTCGATCCCAGCCAGCACCAGCGGAATCACCTGGCTCAGGCCATAGTGCAGCGGCCCCGGCAGCACGATCATCACCACGCGCGACTTGCCCACGCGCAGGTTCCGCGCGGCGGCATTCGGCGTATAGCCCAGCTTTTCCGCCGCTTCGGCGATTTTCTTGCGGGTCTTTTCGTTCACCCGCCCGGGGTTCGCCAGGGCACGACTCACCGTCGAGGTCGCCACCCCGGCGAGTTCTGCCACGTCGCGCATCAGGGCGCCGGAGGTCTCACCGGTGGTCGGTTTTCGTGCCATGAACTCTCTGTCCGAAGGTGTGGGGCAGGGTTAATGCCTGCTATTTCGCCATACTGTCCGGTCTTCGGCAGATAATGACAAGGGGATGACAGAATCCCGTTGCGACAAAGATGATTGCTGCTTACAAAAAACGCATGGCAAACGATTGCCAAATCTAAATCACTGAAAATGTTGGTGAAATCCGGCTTTTCAGGCCTATTTTTGTGCACCCTGGCAAAGGATTTCCAATGCAGGATCAGCCCAGCCTGCGCTTCGGCGTGGATCTCGTGACCTTCTTCCATCCCGGTTTCTGGGGCGTCGATGATGCCGATGGCATCACCGCCCGCGCCGAAAGTGATCCCACCGGCTTCTGGCTGCAGATTCTCGATGCCGTGGCCGAGAGCGGCGTCAGGGGCATCGAGCTGACCTTCCCGCCGATGGACTGGAAGGGCGCCATTGCCGCCTTCGGCTCTGCCGAGGCCTTCGCAGCCGAGCTCGAGGCGCGCGACTTGGTGATCTGCTCCGGCTTCTTCGGCGATCCTGCGCATCTCGACTGGACCGATTCCGCCGTGGTCGATCAGATGGTCGCCAGCGTCGAGGACTACGCGCGCTTTCTCGCCTCCTGCGGCGCCGATGTCATCGTGGCCGGCCTGCCGATGATGCAGACCCCGGCCGTGCTCTATGATTTCGACACCGCCCGCGCCCTTGCCCTGGTGATGAACCGCCTCGGGCAGGCCACTGCCGCCTGCGGCGTGAAATTCGCCATGCACACCGAGGGGCACTCGATCTTCTCGCGGGCCCGCGACATCGACCTGATGCTGCTGCTCACCGATCCCACCTTCGTGCATTTCTGCCCCGACACCGCCCATATCACCCTGATGGGCGGCGACCCGCTGCAGATCTGCGACCGCCATCACGAGCGTATCGTGATCGCGCACTGGAAAGACGCCAAGGGCCAGATGCCGGCCGATACCCCCGTGGACGAAACCATCCACGACCGGCACCGCCCCTGGTTCTGCGGCTTTGGCACCGGCCGCGTGGACTGGCCCGGCTGGATGCGCCTGATGCGCGACCGCAAGATCACCGGCTGGGCGATCCTCGAACTCGATGCCGCCCCCGATCCGGTGGCCGACCTGAAGGGCGGGCTGACCCTCGTCAATCAGGCCCTGCTGCCGATCTATCGCTGATATCCTTTCCCCCGAATGCCACATGAAGAAGGCACCAACAGGAGATTTCCAATGAAACTAGCTACCATTCTCATGGCCGGCTCGGCGCTCGTCGCCTCCGCCGGTCTCGCCTCCGCGCAGGACATGAAGGCCGAGGTCTTCACCTCCTGGACCTCCGGCGGCGAACAGCGCGCTGTCGACGCAATCAAGAAGGCCTTCGAGGCCAAGGGCGGCGAGTGGGAAGTCTCCTCCATCGCCGGTTTCGAGAGCGCCAAGGCCGCTCTGATGAACCGCATGATGGCCGGCGATGCGCCGACGATCTACCAGTCGGTCGTCGGGCTCGATCAGGCCGAGATGGTCGAATCGGGCATGCTGACCCCGATCACCTCGGTCGCCGAGGCCAACAACTGGGCCGATGTCATCCCCCAGTCGATCCTCGACAACATCACCTATGACGGCCAGATCTACCTCTCGCCCACCGGCATCCAGGGCGAAAGCTGGATGTTCTACTCCCAGGCCGCCTTCGACAAGGCCGGCATCGAGAAGGCCCCCGAGAGCTGGGACGAGTTCTTTGCCGACATGGACAAGCTCAAGGCCGCCGGCCTGACCCCGATCGCCTGGGGCGGTCAGTCCTGGCAGGAGACCAAGGTCTTCAACATGATCCTGCTCAGCGAGGTCGGCCTCGACGGCTTCATGAAGATCTACGTCGACCACGACCCCGAGGTCATCTCTGGTGAAGGCGTGCGCAACACGCTGGAAATCATGGCGAAAATGCGCGACTACGTCGACGAGGGCGCCCCGGGCCGTAACTGGAACGATGCCACCTCCATGCTGATCAACGGCACCGCCGGCGTTCAGTTCATGGGCGACTGGGCCAAGGGCGAATTCACCGCTGCCGGTCAGACCGCGGGCGATCAGTACGGCTGTGTCCTCGCACCGGAATCCCCGGGCATGGTCTACATCGCCGACGCCTTCTCCTATCCCAAGATCGGCGACAATGGCCCGACGCCGGCCCAGGCCGCGATGGCCGAGGTCGTGCTCGATCCCGAGGTCCAGGTCGAATTCTCGATCAACAAGGGCTCGATCCCCGTGCGCACCGATGTCGATACCTCCAAGTTCGACATCTGCACCAAGCTCGGCCTGCAGCTGATGGCAGAGGACAAGATCGTCCCCGAGCACGCCATCACCATCACGCCCGATCAGGCCGGCATGCTGACCGATTTCGTGGGTGAATTCTTCAACACCCCCGATGCCGACATCGACGACTCGATGGAATACTTCGCCGAAGTCTTCCAGTAATCGCACCACCCGGCGCCGCCTTTCCCGCAGGGGAGGGGCGGCGCCATCCTGTTCCGGAGTAGCTCATGAAACCCAGGCGCAAGCGTTCCCTCGTGGCCTTTGCCGCCCTCGTGCCAACCTGGCTCGCGGTGGTGGTCATCTATATCGGCACGATGGTCTGGTCCGTCCGGCTGTCCTTCACCAACTCGAAACTCTTCCCCTCGTCCGAGTTCGTGGGCCTGGCGCAATACGAGCGCCTCTGGAATACCTCCAAGTGGATCACGGCCTATTCCAACCTGATCATCTTCGGCGTGCTCTTCGTGGCCGGCTGCCTGGTGATCGGTTTCCTGCTGGCCGCGGCCCTCGACCGCCAGGTGCGGTTCGAGAGCGCTTTCCGCACCTTCTTCCTCTATCCCTACGCGATGTCCTTCGTGGTGACCGGCCTGATCTGGCAATGGCTGATGAACCCCACGCTCGGCATCCAGCAGACCATGCGCAGCCTCGGCTTCGAGAATTTCACCTTCGACCTGCTCACCAGCCGTGAATACGCCATCTACGGTGTCGTCATCGCTGGCGTCTGGCAGATGTCGGGCCTCGTGATGGTGATGATGCTTGCCGGGATGCGCGGCATCGACGGCGAACAATGGAAGGCCGCCCGGGTCGATGGCATCCCCGTCTGGCGCACCTATCTCTCGATCATCCTGCCACAGCTCGGCCCGGCCATCGCCGCCGTCACCACGCTTTTGGCCATGGGCGTGATCCGCACCTACGACCTCGTCGTGGCCCTCACCAACGGCGGCCCCGGCTCGGCCACCGAGGTGCCCGCCAAGTTCATCATGGACAACCTCTTCCAGCGTCAGAACCTCGGCCTCGCCGCCGCGGCGGCCACAACGCTGCTGATCACCGTCGTGATCGTCGTCGTCCCCTTCCGCTATGCCAGCTCGATCCGGGCCAAACGCAAGGCAGGCACGCTATGAGCACCGCAACGAAAAATCCCCGCGGCCGGACGGCCGCAAAAAATCCCCGCGGGCCGAAACCCGGCTCTGTCACCGCCGGCCGCATCGGCCTCTATGTCTTCCTCGTCGTCACCGTGCTCTTCTTCGCGCTGCCGCTCTACGTGATGATCGTCACCTCGCTTAAGTCGATGGACGAGATCCGCGCGGCGCAGATCTTCGCCCTGCCGCAGCACTTCGACCTCTCCGCCTGGAAGACCGCCTGGTCCGGCGCCTGTGCCGGCCTCGAATGCGGCGGGCTGAAGGTGGGCTTCGTGAACTCGATCAAGATCACGGTGCCCGCCGTGATAATCTCGGTGATTTTCGGGGCCGTCAACGGCTACGCCCTGTCGTTCTGGAAACCGCGTGGCGGCAACCTGATGTTCGGCCTGCTGATGGCCGGCGCCCTGGTGCCCTATCAGGTCTTCCTCTACCCCTTGGTGCGCGGCATGGCAGGGTTCAATCTCTACAACACGCTGCCCGGCATCATCTTTGTGCACGTGCTCTTCGGCCTGCCGCTCGTCACGCTGCTCTTCCGCAACTACTTCGTCACGATCCCCGAGGAGCTCTTCAAGGCCTCCCGCCTCGACGGCGCCGGCTTCTGGCGCATCTTCTGGGAAATCATGCTGCCCATGTCGCTGCCGATGCTCGTCGTCGCCGCCATGATGCAGTTCACCGGCATCTGGAACGACTTCCTCCTCGGCCTCGTCTTTGCCGGTCGTGACAACCTGCCGATGACGGTTCAGCTGAACAACATCGTCAACACAACCACCGGCGAACGGCTCTACAACGTCAACATGGCTGCCACCATCCTGACGGCGCTCGTTCCCCTCGCCATCTATTTCCTCTCCGGACGCTGGTTCGTGCGCGGCATCGCCGCCGGCGCCGTCAAGGGCTGATCCCAAGGGTTCCTGAACATGACAACTTCCGACACCGCCACCACCGCCGCCTCCACGGCTGTCGACATCAAGGACCTCAAGATCACCTACGGCAACACCGTGGTGATGGAGAACATGAACATCGACATCGCGCCGCGTGAGTTCCTCGTGCTGCTCGGGCCCTCGGGCTGCGGCAAGTCCACGCTGCTCAACGCCATTGCCGGCCTCACCGATGTCGCCGACGGCGAGATCTGGATCGAGGGCAAGAACGTCACCTGGGCCGAGCCCAAGGACCGCGGCATCGGCATGGTGTTCCAGTCCTATGCCCTCTATCCGCGCATGTCCGTGCGCAAGAACCTCTCCTTCGGCCTGCGGGTTTCCGGCATGGCCAAGGACGAGATCGCCCGACGGGTCGACCGTGCGGCCGAGATGTTGCATCTCTCCCCGCTCCTCGACCGCAAGCCGGCAGAACTGTCGGGCGGGCAGCGCCAGCGCGTGGCCATCGGCCGCGCGCTGGTGCGCCAGGTTGATGTCTTCCTCTTCGACGAGCCGCTCTCGAACCTCGATGCCAAGCTCCGCAACGAGCTGCGCGTCGAGATCAAGAAGCTGCACCAGGATCTCGGCAACACGATGATCTACGTCACCCACGACCAGGTCGAGGCGATGACGCTGGCCGACCGGATCGCCATCATGAACGGCGGCAAGATCCAGCAACTGGGCACCCCGGCCGAGATCTACCACCGCCCGGTCAACCTCTTTGTGGCGGGCTTCATCGGCGCGCCGGCGATGAACTTCCTCAAGGGCGAGGTCGCTATTGACGGGGCAGGGGGCGCACGCTTCCGCTCCGGCCCGCTCGATCTCGACCTCTCGGGCTATGACGGCACGCCGGTGGCGGGCCCCGCCACGCTCGGCCTGCGCCCCGAGGACCTTCTCGTCGACGGCACCGAGGGCCCCGCGCTCGAGGGAACCGTTACCGTGGTCGAGCCGATGGGCGCCGATGCGGTCACCTGGTTCGACTGGCAGGGCCAGCGCCTCTCGCTGCGCGTGATGGGCGATGCGCCCCATGTGCCGGGCGCCCCGCTGCGCGCCGGTATCGACATCTCGCGGGCCTCGCTCTTCGGCGCCGACGGCACCCGTCTCTGATCCGGCGTCCCTGACACCCTTCGGCGGCTGCCCCGCCATCTGAAATCAAGACCGCAGAGACCAAGGGCCGGCAAGGTCCGCTCCGCCTGCGGGCCCGAACGAACTGGAGAAACGAACATGTCGCAGCCCCGCTACGATGCCATGGTGATCGGGTCCGGCCCCGCCGGATCCTTCGCCGCCAAGGAACTGACCGAACAGGGCCTCAAGGTCCTGCTGCTCGAGGCCGGCCGCGATGTCGGCCCCGCCGATTTCGACCCGAACCGGAAAAAGCCGCCGCAGTCCGACATCAACATCTGGGAACGCGCCCGCGCCACCGCCCGCGGCAAGCCGGTTCAGGCCCGCTCTGCCTTCTTCTCGGAAAAGCTCGAGCACCTGCACGTCTCCGACCGCAAGAACCCCTATACCACCGACCCCGACGCGCCCTTCCTGTGGATCCGCGGCAAGCAGTCGGGCGGCCGGATGCACCTCTTCGGGCGCTGCCTGATGCGCTGGTCCGACGATGACTTCCGCATGAAGTCCCGCACCGGCCACGGCGCCGACTGGCCCATCGAATACTCCGATGTCGCGCCCTATTACGACGAGGTCGAGACCTTCCTCGGTCTCTACGGCCTCAAGGAAGGCGTGCCCACCCAGCCCGATCCCACCCCGGTGCACGCGGCACAGCTCACCTCGCAGGAACAGCAGTTCAAGGCCGAGTACGAGGCCCGCTGGCCCGACCGCAACGCCATCTCCTGGCGCTACATCGCCCCCGAGATCGAGCGCGTGCCCTCGCCGCTGCGGGCCGCCCTCGCCACCGGCAACCTGACGGTGCGCTACAATTCCATCGTCACCCGCATCACCACCGACCCCGCCACCGGCCGCGCCACCGGCGCCGAGGTGCTCGATGCCAAGACCAAGGAAAAGCACAGCTTCGAGGCCGCCTCCGTCGTGCTCTGCGCCTCCACCGTCGAGAGCGTCCGCCTGCTGCTGATGTCCGCCAACGAGAAGCACCCCGAGGGCCTCGCCAACTCCTCCGGCACGCTGGGGCGCTACTTCATGGATCAGCTGCCCTGCCTGGCCATGGGCAATTACACCCGTGCCACGGGCTGGGAGACCGACACCGCCGCGCCGGCCGATCCCTTCTACCCGCCCTCTGGCGGCATCTTCCTCACCCGCTTCGTCGGCAAGGACGGCACCTCCGCCTCGCAATTCGACTACCAGGGCTCCATCGGCCGCGGCCCGGTGCCCGAGGGCGCCCCGGCCCGCGCCTCCTTCTTCGGCTTCGGCGAGATGATGCCCGACGCGAACAACCGCATCACCCTCGACCCGCGCAAGAAGGACGCCTGGGGCCTGCCGGTGCCGCATCTGCGCTGCGTCATGGGCCCCGAGGACGAGAAGAACCTCACGAAACAAGAGGAAACCCTGATCGAGATCGCCGAGGAAATGGGCGTCGATTTCGAGTTCATCGGCTCGCCCCGCGGCCTGCGCGAACTGGGCCGTGGCGCCTATCCCGACGCCGATCCCTTCTCGCGCTTCATCTTCCGCAAGTGGTTCAGCAAGACCATGCTGATGGGCGCCGCGATCCACGAAACCGGCGGGGCCCGCATGGGCGACGATCCCGCCACCTCCGTGGTCAATGGCATGAACCAGAGCTGGGACATCCCCAACCTCTACATCACCGACGGCTCCACCATGGCGGGCTCGGGCGTCACCGGCGCCACGCTCACCATCATGGCGCTGACCGTGCGCGCCTGCCGCCATCTTGCGGCAGAGCTGAAGGGTGAAAAGGGCACGACGGAGGCCGCATGAAGACGATCAAGGGGCCGGGCATCTTCCTGGCGCAATTCGCGGGCGATACCGCGCCCTTCGACACCTGGGACGGCATCACCAAATGGGCCTCGGACACCGGCTATGCCGGGGTCCAGGTACCCGTGGATGCCGGCTTCTTCGATCTCGCCCGCGCGGCGGACTCGCGCGATTACTGCGACGAGATCGCCGGTGTGGCGCGCGAGAACGGCGTCGAGATCACCGAGCTCTCGGCGCATCTCTACGGCCAGCTCGTGGCGGTGCACCCGGCCTATGACATCGCCTTCGACGGCTTTGCCCCCGCCGCGCTCCACGGCCGGCCCGCCGCGCGCCAGGACTGGGCCATGGAACAGGTGCGCCTGGCGCTCAGCGCCTCGCGCAACTTCGGTCTGACCGAAATGGCCGCCTTCTCCGGCGCGCTCGCCTGGCCCTATCTCTACCCCTGGCCGCAGCGCCCCGCGGGCCTCGTCGAAACCGCCTTCGACGAACTGGCCGCGCGCTGGCGTCCGCTCCTCGATCACGCCGAGGACATGGGTGTCGACATCTGCTACGAGATCCACCCCGGCGAAGACCTGCACGACGGCATCAGCTTCGAGATGTTCCTCGACCGGGTCGATCAGCACCCGCGCGCCAACATGCTCTACGATCCCTCGCATTACGTCCTGCAATGCCTTGATTACCTTGACAATATCGACATCTACCGCGACCGGATCAAGATGTTCCACGTCAAGGATGCCGAGTTCAACCCGACGGGCCGTCAGGGCGTCTACGGCGGCTTCCAGCCCTGGGTCGACCGGGCAGGGCGCTTCCGCTCGCCGGGCGACGGTCAGGTCGATTTCGGCGCCGTCTTCGCGAAAATGGCTGCCAATGATTTCGCCGGCTGGGCCGTGGTGGAATGGGAATGCGCGCTCAAGCACCCCGAGGATGGCGCCCGCGAGGGGGCAGCCTTCGTGCGCGATCACATCATCCGCGTGACCGACCGCGCCTTCGACGATTTCGCCGACAGCGGGGCGGACGACGACGCCAATCGCACTATGCTTGGCCTGAACCGCAGCTGAAGGAGACCCCCATGAGCAGACCCATTCGCCTCGGCATGGTCGGCGGCGGCATCGGCGGCAATATCGGCCCCGTGCACCGCATCGCGGCCCGCCTCGACGGTCGTTACACCCTGACCGCTGGCGCGCTCTCCTCCCGGCCCGAGGTGGCCGGGGAAAGCGCCGCCGCCCTCGGCCTCGACCCCGCGCGCAGCTATACCGACTACCGGCAGATGGCGATCCGCGAGGCCCGCCTGAAGGACGGCATCGAGGCCGTGGCCATCGTCACGCCCAACCACCTGCATTACCCCGTCGCCCGCGAGTTCCTGAAACGCGGCATCCACGTCATCTGCGACAAGCCCCTCACGGCGACGCTCGCCGAGGCCCGCAAGATGCAGCAGGCGGTGGAGAAGAGCGACGCGCTCTTCATGCTCACCCATACCTATTCCGGCTATCCGATGATGCGCCAGGCCCGCGAGATGGTGGCCAATGGCGATCTCGGCGCGATCCGCCTGGTCAACATGGAATACGTGCAGGACTGGATGGCCGAGGATCTGCCCGGCAACAAGCAGGCCGAATGGCGCACCGACCCCGCGCAATCGGGTGCCGGCGGCTCCATTGGCGATATCGGCACCCATGCGCTGCAGATGGGCCTCTTCGTCTCGGGCCTCACCCCCGACAGCCTCTCCGCCGATCTGCACAGCTTCGTGCCCGGCCGGGTGCTCGACGACAACGCCCACGTGATGTTCCGCTTTGCCGAGCAGGGCGGCGTCGCCGCCCGGGGCACCCTCTGGTGCTCTCAGGTCGCCGCAGGCGAAATCAACGGGCTGCGCCTGCGCATCTACGGCACCAAGGGCGGCCTCGAATGGTCTCAGGAGGATCCCGAGCGTCTGTGGTTCATGCCGCTGCACGGTGAAAAGCGCCTGGTCACCCGCGGCTCTGCCGGCACCGGCCCCGCTGCCGCGCGCCTCGGCCGGGTGCCCGGCGGCCACCCCGAGGGTTACCTCGAGGCCTTCGCCAACCTCTATTCCGAGACCGCCGATGCCATCGAGGCCCATCGCGAGGGCCGCGCGCCCGCCGATGACGTGCTCTTCCCGGGCATCGAGGACGGCATTACCGGCATGCGCTTTGTCGACGCCTGCGTGCGCTCCTCGAAACGCGACGGCGCCTGGATCACCCTCCGGGACTAGGGCGCCGGCATCAGAATCGGCCGAAAGGGGCAAGCCGGCCCATCCCGGTGCGCCCTCCCTGTCTATTGCAAGCAGACGGCGGCTGACGGGCAGGGGAGCGAGCAATCGCTCCCCTGTCTTTTTTTAGGGGCCCCGGTGCCCCCCTCTCCGGTCGCACTTCCCGGCACGGCCCCGGCCAAATCCGCACCGCGCGCGGCCACCGATACAAGACCGAAAGGGCCGGAGCCGACGCTCCGACTCCTGGTCGCATTCTGCCACGCGAAACTCGCGCCAGGCAAAAGGCGCTTCGCTTTCAAGGCGATGCGCCTCTTTTGCGTGCACGTACAGTCACTCATTCGAATGAATCCGGGGCTGCGAAATCAGCGCTATGTGCCACTGTCCCAAAAATGCCATCCTATTGTCACACAGGTGTAGCGAACCGGGTCCATGGCTGCCGCCAGCCCCCCGGGCGTTCCCCCCGACCGGTCAGTAAAGGATTTCTCCATGCGCCATCCCCTGCTCTCCACGCTCGCGGGCCTCGCCCTGGGCCTCGGTCTCACGCACCCCGTGCTCGCCGCAGATGCGCTTATGCGTATCGGCCTGCAGCAAGAGCCGACCTCCCTCGATCCCACCTCCGATGCCACGGCTTCGATCGCCGGCATGCTCAGCCACAATGTCTACGAGAGCCTGACGACCGTGGACGAGAGCGGCGCCGTCCATCCCGATCTCGCCACCAGCTGGGAGATCTCCGACGACGGCCTCACCTATACCTTCCACCTGGCCGAGGGCGTAAACTTCCACGACGGCACCACCTTCGATGCCGAGGACGTCAAGTTCACCCTCGACCGCGCCATGGCCGAAGACAGCGTGAACCCCGCGAAACGCTACTTTGCCGCCATCGACACCGTCACCGTCGTCGATCCGCTCACCCTCACGGTCACCCTGACGCAGCCCGACGCCTTCTTCCTCTTCAACCTCGCCCAGGGCACCGCCTCCATCGTCGCCCCCGAGAGCATCGAGGGGGACAAGACCACCCCCATCGGCACCGGCCCCTTCAAGTTCGACGGCTGGACCCGCGGCGACAGCCTGACCCTGGTCAAGAACCCCGAGTATCGCGCCGCCGACGGCGTGACCCTCGACAAGGTGCAGTTCCGCTTCATCTCCGATCCGGCCTCGGCCTCCGCCGCCCTCATGGCCGGCGAGATCGACGCCTATCCCGCCTTCAGCGCCCCCGAGATGCTGCCGCAGTTCGAACATGACCCGCGTTTCAACGTCACCGTCGGTTCGACCGAGGGCGAGGTCATCCTGGCGATGAACAACTCCCGTGCCCCCTTCACCGATCCCCGCGTGCGCGAGGCGGTGAACCACGCCATCGACCGCAGCGAGATCATCGACGGCGCCATGTACGGCCGCGCCGTGCCCATCGGAAGCTTCTATCCGCCCCATGGCCCGGCCTATGTCGACCTCACCGAACGCTGGCCCCATGACACCGGGAAGGCCAAGGAGCTCTTCTCCGAGGCGGGCGTCGAGGGCAGCACCATGACACTGCGCGTGCCGCCCTTCCCCTATGCCACCCGCTCGGCCGAGATCATCCAGGCAGAGCTGGCCCAGGCCGGCATCGACGCCAAGGTCGAGACCGTGGAATGGGGCTTCTGGCTCGACGAGGTCTACAAGAAGAAAAACTACGACATGACCATCATCGCCCATACCTCGCCCAACGACCTGGGCAATTTCGCCAAGGGCCCGGACTACTTCTACGGCTACCAGAGCGACGAATTCGATGGTCTCTGGAACAAGATCCAGACCGAGAGCGACCCGGCGGTGCGCAACGATCTCGAGCGCGAGGCCCAGAATTACCTGGCCGACAACGCGGTGATGGGCTTCCTGTTCCAGATGCCCAAGCTCTCGATCATCAATGCCCGTGTCGATGGCTTCTGGGAGAATTCCCCGGTCACCTTCCAGCCGCTCGCCGACGTGCACTGGGGTGATCCCTCCTGATCCCGTCCGACCTCTATGAAGACCCGCGCAGGACGGCGGCCCCCGCCGTCCTGTCGCGTTGAAAGTTCTCAATGGCCCTGTTCCTCCTTCGCCGTCTCATCGGCCTCCTGCTGACCCTTTTCGCCATTTCGGTCATCGTCTTCGCGGTGATGAACGTGCTGCCCGGCGATCCGGCGCTCACCATTCTCGGCATCGATTCCACGCCAGAGGCCCAGGCCGCCCTGCGGGCCGAGCTGGGCCTCGATCAGCCCGTTCTCGCCCGCTATGCCTCCTGGATCACCGGGGTGGTGCAGGGCGATTTCGGCATCTCCTATTCCTTCGACGTGCCGGTTTCGGGGCTGATCGCCGAACGTCTGCCGCTCACCCTCACGCTGGCGGCGCTCGGCACCGCGCTCACTCTGCTGCTGGCGCTGGTGGCGGGCACCTTCGCCGCTTCGCGCCATGGCCGGGCAGGGGACTGGGCGGTGATGATCCTGTCGCAGCTGGGCATCGCCATCCCGGCCTTCTGGCTGGCCATCCTGCTGGTGCTGCTCTTCGCCGTGAAACTGCACTGGCTGCCGCCCGGCGGCTTCCCGGGCTGGTCCGATCCCATGGCCGCCATCCGCGCGCTGATCCTGCCCACCGTGGCGCTGGCCCTGGTACAGGGGGCCGTGCTGGCGCGCGTCACCCGCTCTTCGGCGCTCGAGGTCATGCGCCTCGATTTCACCCGCACGGCCCGGGCCACCGGCCTCTCGCCGCGCCGGGTGCTCTGGCGTCACGTGCTGCCCAATGCGCTGGTGCCCATCATCACCATCGTCGGCATGCAGTTCGCCTCCGTCGTCACCGGCACCATCGTGATCGAGAACGTCTTCTTCCTGCCCGGCCTCGGGCGGCTGATCTTCCAGTCGATCTCAAACCGTGACCTGATCACCGTGCAGGCGCTGGTGCTGCTGGTGGCGGCGGTGGTGGTCATCGCCAACTTCCTCGTCGACGTGGCCTATGCCCTGATCGACCCCCGGCTGAAGGCGCGCCTGACATGAGCTCCACCTCCGTGACCCCCGAGGGCAAGCCGGCGCGCAAATCCGGGCACCGCCGCTGGCCCGTGAACCTCGTCATCGGCGCCGTCCTGGTGGGCTTCGTCACCTTCATCGCCGCGCTCTCGCTGATCTGGACGCCGTACCCCTATGCCGAGATCGACGTGATCAACAAATTCGCGCCGCCCTCGGCCGATCACTGGCTGGGCACCGATCAGCTCGGCCGCGACGTGCTCTCGCAGCTCATGGTGGCGGCGCGCAATTCCATGGCGGTGGCACTCATCGCCGTGGGGATCGGCGGCTCCATCGGCGTGGTGCTCGGCGTGCTGGCCAGCGCCCGCGGCGGCTGGGTCGAGGATCTCGTCATGCGCCTCGCCGATCTCTCCCTGGCCTTCCCGGCGCTGCTCTTCGCCATCATGATGGCCGCGGCCTTCGGCCCCTCGCTGCAAAACACCGTGCTGGCCATCGCCTTCATCAACGTGCCCATCTTCGCCCGGGTCTCGCGTGGCGCCGCGAACCAGGTCTGGACCCGCGAGTTCGTGCTGGCGGGCGAGGCCTCCGGCGCCACCCGCACCCGTCTCACCCTCGATCACATCCTGCCCAACATCGCCGCGCCGATCATCGTGCAGGCCACCATCGAGTTCTCCGTGGCGCTGCTGGCCGAGGCCGCGCTCTCCTATCTCGGGCTCGGCGCCCAGCCGCCCGCGCCCTCCTGGGGCCGCATGCTCGCCGATGCCCAGACGCTCCTCTACCTCGCGCCACAGCTCGCGATCTACCCCGGCATCTGCATCGTGCTCGCCGTCCTCGGCTTCGGCCTGCTGGGCGACGGCATCCGCGACGTCACCGACCCCCGCCTCAGAAGGCAGCGCTGACATGCTCACCGCCACATCCCTCTCCGTCCGTTTCGGCGATGCCTACGCGCTCCGCGACGCCTCGCTCTCCCTCCGCCCCGGCGACCGCATCGGCGTGGTGGGAGAGAGCGGCTCGGGCAAGTCCATGCTCGCCTCCGCCCTCATGGGCATGGTGCCCGAGGCCGCCACCCTCACCGGCACCCTCGACATCGACGGCACCGACATGTCCGCCGCGCCGGAGGCCGCCTGGCGGGCCCTGCGCTCCCGCCGCATCGCGATGATCTTCCAGGAGCCCATGGCCGCCCTCAACCCGCTCCGCCGGGTGGGCACCACGGTGATGGAGCCGCTCCGCGTGCACATGGGCCTGTCGAAGGATCAGGCCCGTGCCCGCGCCATCGCGCTCTTCGAGGAGGTCGGCCTGCCCGATCCCGCCACCCGGTTGCGCCTTTACCCGCACGAGCTCTCCGGCGGTCAGCGCCAGCGGGTGCTGATCGCCCTGGCGCTCGCCTGCGACCCGGCGCTGCTGATCGCGGACGAACCCACCACGGCGCTCGATGCCGAGGTGGCGCTGCGGATCACCGACCTGCTGGTCAGCCTCTCGCGCTCGCGCAACATGGCGCTGATGATCATCAGCCACGACCTCTCGATCGTCGCCCGCGCCACCCGTCAGACCCTGGTGATGTACGGCGGCGACATCGTCGAGCGGGGCGACACCGCGCGCCTGCTGGCGGCGCCCGCCCATCCCTATACCCGCGGCCTGCTCGCCGCGCGGCCGCGTCCGGCCCGCACACCCCGCGCCCCCGGCAGCCGTCGCCCGCGGCTGCCCACGATCCCGGGCACCATCCCGGCGCTCGCCGACCTGCCCGCGGGCTGCCGCTTCTCGGGCCGCTGTGCCGAGGAGCTGCCGCGCTGCGCCGGCACCCGCGCGCCCGCCTGCGCGACAGAGACCGGCGCAGCCGCCTGCCACCTGCTGAGCCCGGCGGAAAGGAGCCACCCGTGACCCTGCTTCAGGCCGAGAACCTCCGCCGCCTCTACCGCCAGCCCCGCACCTCGCTCTTCGGCGCGCACCCGGAGCTGGTGGCCGTCGCCGATGCCTCCTTCACGCTGGAGCCGGGCGAGACCCTCGGCATCGTGGGCGAGAGCGGCTCGGGCAAGTCCACGCTCGCCCGCATGGTCATGGGCTTCGAGACGCCCGACGCCGGCCGCGTCCTCTTCCAGGGGCAGGACCTGCACGCCATGACCGGTCCCCATCTGCGGGCCGCCCGCACCCGCTTCCAGATGATCTTCCAGGATCCCTACGGCTCGCTCGATCCGCGCCGCAACGTCGGCTGGTCCATCGCCGAGCCGCTGCGCGCCGCAGGCCAGGCCGAGGGGCAGGCGGCCGGGAAGGGCGCAGAGAGCCACCGCGTGGCCGAGGCGCTGGAGCAGGTGGGCCTTGCCCCCGCCGACGCCGCGAAATACCCGCACGAGTTCTCCGGCGGCCAGCGCCAGCGCATCGCCATCGCCCGCGCCATCGTGCTGCGTCCCGCGCTCATCGTGGCGGACGAGGCCGTCTCGGCCCTCGATGTCTCGGTCCAGGCCCAGATCCTCAACCTGCTTATGGACCTTCAGGAGGATCTCGGCCTGTCGATGCTCTTCATCAGCCATGACCTCGCCGTGGTCGGCGCGCTCTGCGACCGGCTGCTGGTGATGCAACGCGGCGAGGTGGTGGAGCAGGGCGAGACCACGGCCCTCTTCGCCAACCCGTCGCATGATTACACCCGCCGGCTGCTCGCGGCCTCGCACGTCAGCGAATCCGCCGCCACGCAAGTCCCCGATAACCTCCCGCATGAAAGGATCGACGCATGACCACGCGTTTCCTGCACCTGACCGACATCCATGTGTCGCACCCCGACGTGGGCGATACCACGCTCGACACCGATACCGTCGCCACCCTCGACCGGGTGATCGCGCTCATCGGTCAGATCCAGCCCGCGCCCGCCTTCATCGTGGCCTCCGGCGACCTGACCAACCGCGGCCATGTCGAGAGCTACGAACTCCTGGCAGAGCGCATGTCCCAGTTGGACATCCCGATCTTCTACGCGCTCGGCAACCACGACCGCCGCGAGGGCTTCCGTGCCGTCTTCACCGGGTTCCCCGGGGGGCCCTCCGACCCGCTCGATCACGACACGGTGCTTTCGGGCATCCACCTGATCACCCTGGACACCGCCGAGCCGGGCCGGGTGGGGGGCCGTATCCAGGACGCGCAGTTCGAGTTCCTCGGTGCCGCCCTGCAGCGTCACCCCGAGCTGCCAAAGCTGCTGGTGCTGCACCACATGCCGCGTCTTGCGCCCGAGGCGGTGGAATGGACCTCGCTGCCCCAGGCCGATACCGACCGCCTCGCCGCCATGCTGCAGGGCGTCAACGTCATGGGCATCCTCTCGGGCCATGTGCACTACAACCGCGTGGCGCTCTGGAACGGCATCCCGGTGGTCATCACCAACGGACAGCACGCCACCGTCGACCTGCTCGCCCGCGGCGAGATCCGCATCGTCGAGGGCACCGGCATCGCCATGTGCGAGGTGCTGCCGGGCGGTCTCTCCGCAACCTTCATGCCGATCGACACGGGCGAGGTCCTGCGGACGGTCTCGCTGGAACGGCTGAAGGAGCTGGCCTGATGGACATGATCCACGACCCGCGCCGGATCATCCCGCTCTCCGGGGCGCACAACGTGCGCGACATCGGCGGCTATGTCGCCGACGGCGGTGCCGGCGCGGGGGGCAAGACGCAATGGCGCCGCTTCCTGCGGGCCGACGGGCTGCACAACCTCTCTGCCGGAGACATCGACCACCTGCAGGAGGAGGGGCTGCGCACGGTGATCGACCTGCGCTCCACCGCCGAACGCGCAGCCGAGCCGAACCCCTTCGAGGGCATCGAGGAGATCGGCTATCACCCTCTCGCGCTCTTCGATGCGCTGGCGCCCGCGGGCGAGCGCCCCGCCGATGCGCCGAAACCCGCGGATCCGCTGCTCGAGTTCTACCTGACGGCCCTGCACCGGCGCGGCGCGGCCATCGCCGCCGTCATGGCGCAGATGGCCGTGGCGCCCGAGGGCGCGGTGCTCTTCCACTGCACGGCAGGCAAGGACCGCACCGGCATCATCGCCGCGCTGCTGCTGTCGCTGGCCGGCACGCCCGAGGATCAGATCCTTGCCGATTACGCGATGACGAAACATCGCATCGCCACCCTGGTGGCGCATTTCCTGCAGGTGGCCGAGGCCCAGGGCAACGATGTCGCGGCCTATCGCCCGATGCTGGAGTGCCGCCCCGAGACGATGCAGGCGATGCTCGCCGACCTGCGCAGCCGCCACGGCGACGTGGCGGGCTATCTCGACAGCATCGGCGTCACCGGCGGCACGGTACGGACCCTGCGCGACCGGCTCCTGCTCTGAGCCCCCGTCGCCGGAGGGCGACATGGAAAACAACGTCACAGGGGGCTCTGCCCCCGTCGCCGGAGGGCGACATGGGAAACGTCACAGGGGGCTCTGCCCCCGTCTCCCTCGCGGGAGACGCCCCCGGGATATCCATGGCCAGATGACGGGGAGCCCCAGCGCTCTTTCATCTGGCCGGAAAAATCCCCGCCGGAGGCTTCGCGGCGCGCCTGCGCGGCCCGAAACGGCACCGTCGCAATACCGACGCGATACCGACGTAATACCGACGTTGGAATCCGGCCTTTTCAGGGGCTTGAGACGAATATTGATTCTGGAATGCGAGGGGCTTTCGCGCCTGTCCTCAGGCCTCATTCTTCCCAGGTCACGGCCCCGTCGCAGAGGGTCATCACGGCCCGGGCCTGCCGGATGCTGTCGGGGGCCAGGCTCTCCAGGTCGTGGGAAAACACCGCCACGTCGGCCAGCATGCCAGGCTTCAGCATCCCCTTGATATCCTCGGCAAATTCCGCCCAGGCGCCATCCGCGGTGCAGGAGCGCAGGGTGTCCTCCAGGCTCTGGGCGTGGTTGCGCCAGGGGGCGGGCATCGGCATCGGGTTGATCGCGGCGTTGATGTTGCGCATCAGGTCCACGGGGATCACCGGCCAGTCGCTGGAAAAGATCGTTCTGGCCGCGCTCGCACGGATGTCAGACCAGGCATAGGCCATGGAAATCTGCTTTTCGTGCAACAGGTTGCCGATCCCATGCGCCGGAAAGAATCCGCCGCAGGGCGCATGCCCCGGCTGCAGCGAGGCCACCACGTCCAGCTCCCCAAGGCGCGGCAGATCCTGTGGATGGATGGTCTCGATATGCTCGATCCGGTGCCGGGCATCCCGCGCGCCGTTGGCCGCCCGCGCGGCCTCGTAGGCATCCAGCGTCCAGCGCACCGCGAGGTCGCCGATGGCATGAATCGAGATCTGGAACCCCAGCCGGTCCGCCGTCACGCAGATCTCCCTCAGCACCTCCTTGTCGAAGATCGCGTCGCCGTTTGCATCGGTGCCGGGATAGGTCTCGATCATCAGCGCCGTGCGGCTCTCGATCACCCCGTCGACAAAGAGCTTGACCCGGTCGCAGTGCAGCTTGTCTCCGCGGTAGCGCGCGCGCATCGCCTCGGCCTCGGAAAACCGATCCAGTCTGTCGAAGTTCTTGTAATGGAAGGGGATTTCGACGCGGCATTTCAGGCGGCCCTCGGCTTCCATTTCTGCCAGAAGCTCCAGCGTGTAGAGGTTTCCATCCATGTTGTGCAGGCTTGTGATGCCCTGGCTGGCGCAATGGCTCAGGCCACGTTCCAGCGCGTCCTTGTCACGGGTGCGCTCTTCGGCGGTTGCAGGGATCTCGGGGTCGGCGCCTGTCACCATGCCCAGCAGTTCCCGTCCGCCGTATCGCGCCAGGGCGAGCACCGGCCCATAGGCGCCCGGCTCCTTCAGCGTGCCCTGTGCGAGGCCGTCTTGTGCCATGACGATCTCGGAGCCCTGGCCTGCATCGCCACCGTGCAGCACCCCCCCCATGTCCAGCGCGGCGGTGTTGGCCCAGAGCGTGTGATGGTCGGCTGCAAAGATCGCGAAGGGACGGTCCGGCAGGATCCGGTCGAGGTCCTGACGGGAAATCTCGCCATCGCCGCCCAGGATCTCGTAGGTGGCTCCCACGGCCAGGATCATCCGGTCGTCTCGGTTTTGCCGGGCATAGGCGCGCACCATCTGCGTTACCTCGTCCGCGCCCTCGATGCCGAACATGTCGACGTAGTCGAGTTCGGCGCTCCCCGCAAAGAGATGCACGTGGCTCTCGACGATACCGGGCAGGACGGTGCAGCCTGCGGCATCGACAACCCGGGTATCCGGCCCCGCAAGGGCTGCGATTTCCGCCGAACCTCCGACCGCCGTGATCCGGTTGCCCCGGATGGCGAGGGCCTCGGCGCGGGGCTGGTCGGGGTTCATCGTCATCAGCTTGCCGTTCAGGACGACAAGATCGGGAGGGGTGCTCATGAAAGGGGTCCTGCTGTCATTCCGGGCCTCGATACCGGTCTAGCCGGCCCAGGCCCCGCCGGTCCAGCCTGCCGCGGCGGCCGGCACCGTCAATCCGCCGCATCCAGCTCGCGTACATGGCAGGCGCATTCGTCGAAATGCGCCAGGACACCGCGGAAGGTGTCGATAAGCTGCAACCGCGCCGGGGTCGGGAAGTGATGCGCCTGCACGGCAAGGGACAGGTCGGAGCTGTGGATTTTCTCGTGTCCGAAGGGGATGAAGCGGAGCTTGCCGGTCTCGATCTCGCGCGTCGCCGCGAGGCAGCCGATGATGGCCACGTGTTCACCGTGCGCCAGCATCGCCTTCATCACCGCGGTCGAATTGCTCGTGACGATCGCCTTCGGTGGAAACGGCAGCTTTTCAAAGGCTTCGTCCAGCTGCGTGCGCAGGATGAAGGAAGAGGCGGGCAGGACAAGTTCGAATTCCACCAGGTCGGCCAGCCGCACCGCACTCTGCCGCGCCAGCGGGTGATCGGGCCGCACCAGGACGCCGGCATGCGACCTGGTGGTCTGCACGATCTCGATGTTGCGCCGGGCCTGCAGGTTGAAGCAGACGGCAAGGTCCAGGTTGCCGTCGGCCAGCTCGCGCGAGAGCATTTCGGTATTGCCCACGGTCACGTCCATGGTGGTGTCCCGGTTCACCGCATAGAGCCTGTCGAAGACGCGGGGCATCAGGTCGTCGGCCACGGTGTCGATCACGCCGACGCGGGCATGGGTACGCCGCAGGCCCTGCAGCTCCTCGATCTGCATGTCTCCCTGGTCCTGCTCGCGTCGCCAGCGCCGGATGTTGGCCACGAGGATCTCTCCGGCCGAGGTCAGGCGCATGCCGCGGGGCAGGCGCTCGAACAGGGGCAGCCCGTATTGTGCCTCCAGCCCCAGGATGTGCCGGTTCACGGCCGAGGGAGAGGTGTTCAGGCGCTCGGCGGCGCCCCGTATCGACCCGGTGCGGGCCACTTCGTCCAGCAGGACGGCGGCGCGGGAAATCAGATGCATAGAAGGCTCCTCGATCTGGCCCGATTGTGACGGGGCGGTGACAACTGTCCAGCCAAATGAAGGCTCCGGTGGTGTGCCGGCCGCGGACGTTCATGCAGGGCGGGAAAAGCGCCGCAAAAACCGGGGCTGCCATCGAAATTGCAGAAAAACCGTGCACTTCCGCGAGGG
The DNA here is from genome assembly GCF_056270665.1 of Pseudooceanicola sp. DL12. Classification (NCBI taxonomy): domain Bacteria; kingdom Pseudomonadati; phylum Pseudomonadota; class Alphaproteobacteria; order Rhodobacterales; family Paracoccaceae; genus Pseudooceanicola; species Pseudooceanicola sp. DL12. The sequence continues at coordinate 3,014,132 of NZ_CM149884.1, read as the reverse complement.
GCGGTTGAAAGCGTTTCGGCCCATGCATGGGCGTGGCGCCTTCAAAAGCAGGGCTGTTGCCATCTGGTCAACGGGCTGTGCAGCTTTCTTGTCTTGTGATGCGGGGGGCGGCGTCGCTGTCTGGCTCCAACTGAAAAGGTGACAGAGGGACCTGCGTTTACCGATGGCCAGCAAGACGACAAGACAAGCCCTTTCCGACGTGGCACTGGGCAAGACGGCTCCGGACCTGGTCCTGGCCAACGCGCAGATCGTCAACACGATCACGCGCGAGATCATGGCGGCGGACATTGCGCTGAAAGGCGGCCGAATTGCCGCGATCGCGGCACCCGGGCAGGGCGGCTGGGCCGATGGGCCTGTCGAGGACCTGGCGGGGAAGTTCGTCTCTCCCGGTTTCATCGACCCGCATGTGCATGTCGAGGCCTCGATGATCACAGTCCGCGAATATTCCCGCGCCGCGATTTCCTGCGGCGTCACCATGATTGCCGCCGACCCGCACGAGATCGGTAATGTGCTGGGCATTCCCGGCATGAAGCTGATGTTCGAAGAGGCAAAGCACGTGCCGATGAAGATGCGCCTGCGGGTGCCGGCGCGCATCCCGGCCATGCCCGACTGGCTCGAGACATCGGGCGCGCGCATCACCATCGAGGAGACGGGCGAGTTGCTCGACTGGCCCGAGGCGGTCTGCCTGGCCGGTGATATCAACCCGAACCTGATCATCCGTCAGGACGAGGAACAGTTCGACAAGATCGACATGACGATCGATCGCGGAATGACCGTCTCCGGCCAGTCGCCGGGCCTGCGCGGCGCGAAACTCAACGCCTTTCTCGCTGGCGGGCCGGAGGACAACCACGTCGCCGGCACCATCGAGGAGGTGATGGAGAACACCCGCACCGGCATGCGCACGATCCTCGCCTGGCGGGAGAAGCACCGTCTCGACCGCGAGGAGTTCCGCGAGCTGGCGCGGATCGTCAACGACGGGCGGCTCGATACCCGCTACTTCCAGTTCTGCACCGACGATGTCTATCCGCACGAGCTGGTCGATGTGGGTCATATCGACTCCCGCCTGCGGATGATGATCGAAGAGGGGATGGATCCGGTCACCGCCTACCAGATCTGCACCCTGAATGTGGCAGAGGGGCTGCGGATCGATCGCGACTATGGCTCCGTCACGCCGGGCAAATGCGCCGATCTGGTGATCCTCTCCGATCTCGAGGCGGTCCGGATCGACGCGGTGATGGTCGATGGCGAATACCACTTCCAGAGTGGCACCTATACCGCGCCCGACGCGGGCTTCCGCTATCCCGACTGGGCGCGCAGCACCATGCGCACCGGCGGCGAGGTGAGCGCAGAGGAGCTGAAGCTCCGTGTGCCGCACAACGCCGACAAGACCCGCGTCTGGGCAATCATGACCACCAGCCCGAAATCGGCCGAGCAGTTCGATCTGACCACCCGGGACGGCTTCGTGCTGCCCGATCCAGAACAGGGTGTCTCTGCCGTGGCCGTGATCGACCGGCACCGCGAAACCCGGCACATCGGTCGCGGCTTCATGGGCGGGGTGCACGTCAAGCGCGGCGCCATTGCCTGCACCGTCAGCCACGACGCCCACAACCTGATGACCATGGGGGCCGATCACGACGACATGGCCATGGCTGCCAACGAGGTGATTCGCGCCGGCGGCGGCTATGCCATGGTGGTGGACGGCAAGGTGATCTACAGCCTGCCGCTTCCGGTGGGCGGGCTGATGTCCGAAGAGCCCCTGGAAGAGGTCGCGGCGAAGACGCGCATCCTCGAGAAGACCCTGATCGAGGAACTGGGCTGCCCGCCGATCCCGCGCGTTCTGCTCAAGCTCAATGGCTTCTCTCTGGCCAATATCCCCAACTTCGGCTTCACCGATTTCGGGCTGATCGATGCACAGGAGATGTCGGTGCGCGAAACCGTGGTGGAGCCGGTGGGCCGGTTCGAGCTCGATGCGGACGACGAGAGCGGGTGCGTCCACTGACATGAGCAGCACCGCATCTCCCGGGGCCGTTTCCCTTGAAAATGTCACCAAGCGTTTCGCGCTTGGCGGCAAGGAAGAGGTCGTGGCGGTCGCCGATGTTTCGCTTCGCGTGGCCAAGGGCGAATTCGTGGCCATCCTCGGCCCGTCTGGCTGCGGCAAGTCCACCGTGCTGCGGCTGATCGGCGACCTGGAGCAGCCCTCCGAGGGCAGCGTCCGCGTGCTCGGCACCACGCCGGAGGATTGCACCCGCAATCACCGTCTCGGAGTGGCCTTCCAGGATCACGCGCTGCTGCCCTGGCTCTCGATCACCGAGAATGTCGCGCTGCCCTATCGCATGGCCCGCCAGCCCCGCGACCCGAAGAGGGTGCAGCGGCTGATCGATCTCGTCGGCCTGACCGGTTTTGAAAAGGCGCGGCCCAGGCAGCTCTCCGGGGGCATGCGCCAGCGCGCGGCCATCGCCCGTTCCCTGCTGCTGAACCCCGAGATCCTGCTTCTCGACGAACCCTTCGGCGCGCTTGATGCCGTCACGCGCCGGCAGATGAACGTCGAGCTTCAGCGTATCTGGTCGGAAACCCAGACAACGACGATCCTCGTGACCCACTCCGTCGACGAGGCGGTCTTTCTCGCCGATCGCGTGGTGGTGATGACGGGCCGTCCCGGGCACGTTCTGATGGAGCGTCAGATCCCCTTCGCCCGGCCCCGCGATCCGGAGGTCATGCGCACGCCCGAATTCCACGCGCTGGTCGATGACCTTACGCAGGCCCTGTTGCCGGCCGCTGCGGGTGCGGCATGATCCCCGCACGCCGTCAGAGGCTCCGCGACATGGGGGCAGGCGCCCTGGGCATCGCGCTCTTCCTGCTGCTCTGGCAGGTGGTGGGCTATTATCAGCTCGCGGGCATGGGCTGGCCCTCGCTGACCTCCGTGCTCGATGTGCTGCTGAACCCGCACCGATTTGGCACCTTCGAGCGCGCCGTGACCTCCACCGTCCGGTCCATGCTGATGGGCTACGGGATCGGCTTTGCCATCGGCTTCGGGTTCGCCCTGCTGGGGCACCTCGTGCCGCGTCTCAAGGTCGGCACGGATCAGACCACCGCCGTGATCCATGCCATCCCGGCCATCGCCGTCGCACCGCTGCTGATCGTCTTCTTCGGCCTCAAGGTCACGCCAATCGCCGTCTGTGCGCTCAACGTCTTTTTCCTGATCTACAATGCCACGGCCTCCGGCATGCTGGTCGCCAAGCAGAGCCACCGCGATCTCTTCCGCACCTTCGGGGCCCGGCCTGATGACACGTTCCGCCTGCTGGAACTGCCCGCGGCGCTGCCCTCCATCGCGGCCGGCATGAAGCTCGCCGTGCCGGCGGCCCTGATCGGTACGATCCTCGGAGAATGGTTCGGCGCGCCGCAGGGGCTCGGGCTGATGATGGTCGCCGCCATGCAGAACTTCCAGATCGCCCTGCTCTGGAGCGCCGTGCTCCTCTGCATCGCCATCTCCCTCGTCATGCTGGGCATCACCAGCATCATCCAGTCCCTGGTCAATGCCCGTTATGCCTGATCCCTCGATGACCATGGACAACCGCAAAACCCGGCCGGATGGCGCCCGTGGTGGCCTGTTCTCGCGGCTCCGGCGTGGCTGCTTGCGCTTCATCGCGCGCTTCTGGGGCGTCCTCCTTATCCTGCTCGCCTGGCAGGTCTGGGTCACCGTCAACGATTACAACTCCATCGTCATGCCACAACCTGCCAGCGTGCTCGGCGCCGTCTTCCTGCACTGGAAGGCCTATGCGGCCGCGGGCGCGCAGACACTGATCGTGGCCCTCGTGGGGACGGCGCTCGGCATGGGCTGCGGTGCTGCCTCTGCGGTGCTGTCGTGGTGGTCGCGGGTGATCGGCGGGCTGATCACGCCACTGGCGCTGATCTTCTCGGCGGTGCCGGCGGTGGCGCTGGTTCCGGTGATCGCACGGCTTCTGGGCTACGACATCCGCACCGTGATCGTCATCGTCGTGGTGATCAGCTTCTTCCCGGCCTACGTCTTCACCGCGCAGGGGCTGCGCAGCCTGCCGCCGGGCAGCGCCGATCTCTTCCGCGTCTACGGTGCCCGGCGCAGCACGCTGCTCTTCCGCCTCGCTCTGCCCGCGGCCGTGCCCTCCTTCATGACGGCCTTCCGCCTCGGCGCGGCCAGCAGCGTGCTCTCGGCCATCGTGGCGGAATTTGCCATGGGCTCGAACGGGCTCGGAGAGGTCTTCCGCTCCGCCCGGGTGGAATTCGACATGGCCCAGGCCCTCGGTGCCAGCCTCGTCGCCATGGTGATCTCGGTCATCTTCTTCATGATCGCGATCCAGCTTGAACGCATTGTCCGGGCCCGTTGGGAATGACCCGGACAGCTGACTTCCCTTCCGCACTGCAACCCCTGATCAGGAGCTTCCCAAGATGCTGAAAAGACGTACCTTCCTGGCCGGCCTGACCGCCGCTGCCACTGCCTCCGGCCTGCCGCTCGCCCCGGCCATGGCTGACGACCTGACGCCGCTCAAGCTGCAGATGGCCTGGATCCCCAACGTGGAATACGCCGGGATCTGGAACGCGCTCGAGCGTGGCTACATGGAGGAAGAAGGCGTTGACTTCTCCTACCTCCCCGGCGGCCCGAACTCGCTGCAGGGCCCGGTTGCCGTCGCCTCCGGCGCGGCGGATTTCGGCATCACCGGCTGGCTGCCGTTCCTCGATGCGGTGGAAAAGGGCAATGACTTCGTCGTCGTCGCCGTGCCGTTTCAGCGCTCGCCCCTCGGTATCCTGTCGCTGGCCAAGAAACCGATCCTGAAGCCCGCGGACATGGCCGGCGCCACCTTCCTCGGATCGGGCGCCACGGTTAAGGCCACGCTCGAGGCGACGCTCGCGCTCAACGACATGCCGAACGACATCAAGATCGTCGAGGTGGGCTATTCCCCCGAGCCGCTGGTTGCCGGGCAGGGCGACGGCCAGGTGGGCTATGCCACCGACCAGCCGCTGCAGCTCAAGCACATGGGCATGACCCCGGACGAGGACTACTACTTCACCCTCTTCGATGATCTGGGCTTCAAGTCCTACTCCGGCCTGCTCTTCACCACCCGCGACTACCTCGACAACAACCGCGACGCGGTCGTCGGCTTCGTCAAGGCGATGATCAAGGGCTGGGAGGCAAACGAGGCCGATCCGACCGAGGCCGCAAAATACGCCACCGAGAAATACGGCATCGACTACTCGCTCGACTACGATCACCAGGTCGAGGAGAACGAGGTGCAGATCACCCTGATGCGGCCCACCGATGATCCCGACTATCCGCTGCTGGTGCTCGACCGTGACCTGGTCTCGGGCCCGATGGTGGAAACCGCCCATGTGTCGGGCCGCGACAGCATCCCGGACCTGGACAGCATCATCGACTTCTCGATTGCCGAAGAGGCCCACGCCCAGATCGACGCCGAGGCCGGCGGCAACTGACCGAGCGCCCCGGAAGCAAATAAAAGAAACCGCCGGAGAGACCCTCCGGCGGTTTTTCAGTTCCACGAACGATGACATCCGCGGGGAAGAGTACCTGCACCGGGGCGCCCGCGCGCCCGGCGGCTTATTTCACGAAACGGTTGGCGGGTTTCTTCAGTCCGAGGTGATCGCGCAGCGTCGTGCCCTCGTAGGCCTCGCGGAAGAGGCCGCGGCGCACCAGTTCGGGCACCACTCCTTGGGTAAAGCGCAGCAGGTCGGCGGGGAAGACGCTCGACATCACGTTGAACCCGTCGGTGCCGTAGGCCTCGAAGCGCTCCTGCATCGCATCCGCCACCTGCTCGACCGAGCCCACCACCTGGAAATGCCCGACCGAGGCCGAGATCCGCTCGTAGAGCTGGCGGATCGTCAGGTTGTCGCGCTTGGCCATCTCGATCAGCAGTTCCTGCCGGCTCTTCTCGCGGTTGGTCTCGGGCAGATCGGGCAGGGGGCCGTCCACGTCGCAGCCCGACAGATCCGCACCGCCCAGCCAGTGGCTCAGCCGGTCGATGCCCACCTGCGGCGGGATCAGCTCCTGCAGCTTGGCAAAGCGGTCCTCGGCCTCGCTCTGGGTCTCGCCGACGATGGGCAGGAAGCCGGTCATCACCTTCAGCTCGTCGGGGTGGCGGCCAAAGGCGGGCATCCGGTCCTTCAGGTCCTTGTAGAAGGCAATCGCCCCCTCGTTCGTATCATGGGCAGAAAAGACCGCCTCGGCCGTGCGCGCGGCAAGCTGCTTGCCGGGCTCCGAGGCGCCGGCCTGCACCACCACCGGGTGGCCCTGCGGCGAGCGCGGCAGGTTCAGCGGGCCGCGCACGCTGAAATGCTTGCCCTTGTGGTTCAGCATGTGAACCTTGTCCATATCCATGTAGAGCCCGCTTTCGCGGTCCCGCGGGAAGGTGTCGTCCTCGAAACTGTCCCACAGGCCCAGTACCACGTCGGCGAATTCCTCGGCGCGCTCATAGCGGTCGGCGTGCTGGCTCTGGGTGTCCAGGCCGAAGTTCAGCGCCGCAAAGGGATCGGAAGAGGTCACCAGGTTCCAACCCGCGCGCCCATTGCTGATGTTGTCGAGCGAATTGAACAGTCGCGCCACGTTGTAGGGCTCGTAAAAGCTGGTCGAGGCGGTCGAGATCAGGCCGATGTGGCTGGTGACCGAGGCGATGGCCGAAAGCAGCGTGATCGGTTCGAAGGGGCGCACGCCGTTATGTGCCAGGTGGGCCGAGGCTTCGGGGTTTTCCAGCGGCACCGAGACACCGTCCGCCAGGAAGATGGCGTCGAGATGTGCGGCCTCGGCGGCCTTTGCAAGCTCCAGGTAATCCGCGAAATCCACGCCCGAGGAGGCGCCCGGATCCCGCCAGGCCGCCCAATGCAGCCCGGTAAAGGTCACGAAGGCATTCAGCCTCATCTTGTCCTGGCGGCTCATGCCTGCCTCCGATCTTGTGTAAACATATGTTTTTCAATCACTACGTCCGCGGTGCCCCGGGCTACAAGAGCAATTCCCGGGACTGGCTGTTGCCGGTTTGGCAACGGTCGCCACATCTCCCCGCCGCCAAGGCGAAATTTTCCCGTGGCCCCCTCGCTGTCGCGGCAGGGGGCCTATATGGTCATCAGCGAAACGAAATGGATCGCCCCGGGATCGGGCACCGGCCGTCAGTCGGCCCGCCCGCGGCGATGACCCGAAGGAGGCACACATGGCCACAGATCCCATCGATTCCGCAGCACTCGACCGCCTGGCAGAGGTTGCCGTGCAGGTCGGTCTGAACCTCCAGCCGGGGCAGGACCTGGTGCTGACGGCACCGGTCTCTGCCCTGCCGCTGGTGCGCCGCGTGACCGCCGCCGCCTATCGCGCGGGTGCCGGCGTTGTTACCCCGATCCTCTCCGATCCCGAGGTGGCGCTGGCCCGCTACCGCAACGCCACCGACGAGAGCTTCGACAAGGCGCCCGACTGGCTCTACAAGGGCATGGCCGAGGCCTTTGCCGGCAATGCCGCCCGCATGGCGATCGTCGGTGACGACCCGATGATGATGTCCGAGGAGGACCCGGCCAAGGTCTCCCGCGCCGGCAAGGCCAATTCCATCGCCTACAGGCCCGCGCTGTCGAAGATCGCGAATTTCGACATCAACTGGTCGATCGCCAGCTATCCCGGCACCGAATGGGCCATGCGCGTCTTCCCCGATCTCTCGCCGGAGGAGGCCACCGCGAAACTCGCCGATGCGATCTTCTCGGCCAGCCGCGTGATGGGCGATAACCCCGTCGCCGCCTGGGAGGCCCATAACGCCGAGCTGCGCCGGCGCAGCGCATGGCTCAACGATCAGCGCTTCTCGGCACTGCATTTCACCAGCCCGGGCACCGATCTGACCGTGGGCCTCGCCGATGATCACGAATGGCACGGTGGTGCTTCGGTGGCCAAGAACGGCATCGTCTGCAATCCGAACATCCCCACCGAAGAGGTCTTTACCACGCCCCATGCCGAACGTGTCGACGGCACCGTCCGCGCGACCAAGCCGCTCTCGCACCAGGGCAGCCTGATCGAGAACATCGAGATGCGCTTCGAGGCCGGCCGCGTGGTCGAGGCCCGCGCCACCCGCGGCGAGGAAGTTCTGCTGAAGATGATCGACAGCGACGAGGGCGCCCGTCGTCTGGGCGAGGTGGCCCTTGTGCCGCATTCCTCGCCGATCTCGCAATCGGGTCTGCTCTTCTACAACACCCTCTACGACGAGAATGCCGCCTGCCACATCGCGCTGGGCCAGTGCTATTCCAAGTGCTTCCTCGATGGCGCGACCCTCTCCGAGGAAGAGATCGCGGCAAAGGGCGGCAACAGCTCTATGATCCACGTCGACTGGATGATCGGTGGTGCCGATACCGACATCGACGGGATCAAGCCCGACGGCACCCGCGTGCCCGTTTTCCGCAAGGGCGAATGGGCGAACTGAGCGCCGGGCAACCGCCCCGGCTTAGACCTTTTGATCAGGCCTTGTGAAAGGCCACGCCGCCCCGCGACAGCTGGGCGGCGATGCTCTCCGGCGGGGTGATGTCCGACACCAGCATGTCGACGTCGCTCAGCCGGCCCAGCCGCACCAGCCCGCGATGGCCGAACTTGCTGCCATCGACGGCAAGCAGAACCCTCTGCGATTGCTGCATGGCCGAGCGCACGATCTGCACCTCTGCCTGGTCGTCGTCGCTCATGTCGCCGTCCTCGTCCAGGCCCGAGACTGACAGCACCGCGATGTCGAACTTGAAGCCGGCAATGAAGCTGTCGGTCTGCTCCTGGAAGACGCCTCCGTCCACCTGCCGCACGAAACCGCCGGGCACCGCGATGGTGAAATCCGTGACCTCGCTCAGGTAGGCCGCGATGCGCAGGCTGTAGCTGACAATACGCAGGTTGCGGCGCGCCACCAGTGCCCGGGCCACGGCTTCGCCCGTGGTGCCGGTGTCCAGAAAGAGCGAGGCGCCATCCTCCACCAGTTCTGCCACCCTGGCACCTATCCGGTCCTTGGCCTGGGCGTTGCGGATCCGCCGGCTGCGCAGCTCGTTCGGCTCTATCGAGCTGGCAATCATCGCCCCGCCGTGCAGCCGTCGCAGCTTGCCCTGCTTCTCCAGCTCCATGATGTCGCGGCGGGCGGTCTGGGTGGTCACGGAAAAGCGGCGGGCAATCTCCTCGAGAGAGATGTAGCGCTGGGCGCCCAGCTGCTCCATCAGCAGGGCCTGCCGTATGCTCTTCTTGTCTCCACCATCCATCGCAGCGTCACCATTCATGTTCCGGTTGAAGGCCTTATGGCCCGGCCGGTTGTCACAATTCAACAAAAGCCCCGATGCACCCGGCATTTGGCGTCTTTTCGCGGGGCAGGGCCCTCAGGCGGGCAGTGTGATCCGCGTGCCCCATTCAGCGCATTTCGCGGCAAGATAAGACGGCAGGGGCCTGTCGGTGAACCAGCGGTCCATCTGGTCCAGAGCGGCGATCCGCACCGGCGCCGAGCGCGTCAGCTTCGAATGGTCGCTGACCAGCACGCTCTGCCGCGACTGGCTCAGGATCGTCTGGTTCACCCCCACCTCCTGGATGTCGAAATCCAGCATGTCGCCGTCGCGGTCCAGCGCCGAACAGCCCATCACCGCCATGTCGAACTTGAACTGCCGGATCGAGGCCGCGGCCAGTGTGCCGATCAGCCCGCCGTCCGCGCGGCGCAGGGTGCCGCCGGTCACCACCACCTCGCAGCCCTGGTTGGCGCTCAGGATCTGCGCCACGTTCATGTTGTTCGTCACCACCATCAGGTTGCGGTGGTGCAACAGCTCGCGGGCCACCGCCTCGGTCGTCGTACCGATACTCAGGAACAGGGAAATGTTTTCCGGGATCTCGGCGGCGCAGGCGCGGGCGATCGCGGTCTTGGCCGCGGCGTTCAGCGATCGGCGTTCCTCGTAACCGATATTCGTGGTGCCAGAGGGCAGGATCGCCCCGCCGTGCACCCGTTCCAGCCGTCCGGCCTCGGCCAGCTCGCTCAGGTCGCGGCGGATCGTCTGCAGGGTCACGCCGAAATGCGCCGCCAGACCCTCCACGGTGACCTTGCCGTCTCGGCGCGCCATTTCCAGGATTTCGGGGTAACGGATCGTCTGCGACATGGGCTTTCCTTTTGCCGCAAACTCGCACGCGGTGCGCCTTCGTTCAAGTTCGCCTGTGTTCCCTTGTGCGCGAGTTGGGCGCGATTCTCCGGCTGGAATTCGCCCGTTGGCGGCGGTTTCGACAAGAACCGTCATGCAAGTATCAGATTCAAAAGATTAAATTAAAGCGAAAATAAACGAAAGTCGCCCTCTTTCATTTTAGGTCTATCTATGGCTTACCTACGGGCGACAAACGCGGAGATTTGCCTTGGCAGAGAGTGCAGCAGAAACGCCGGTCGACCTCTTCATCATCGGCGGCGGGATCAACGGATGCGGGATCGCCCGCGATGCGGCGGGGCGCGGCCTGTCGGTGACCCTGGCCGAGATGAACGACCTGGCCTCGGCAACCTCCTCGGCCTCCACCAAGCTCTTTCACGGCGGGCTGCGCTATCTCGAGTACTTCGAGGTCCGCCTCGTGCGCGAGGCGCTGATCGAGCGCGAGACCCTGCTCAGGGCGATGCCGCACATCAGCTGGCCGATGCGCTTCGTGCTGCCCTATCACAAGGACATGCGCTTCGAGAGTTCCACGCCGACCTCGCGCATCCTCTCCCGCGTCATGCCCTGGATGAAGGGCCGGCGCCCGGCCTGGCTGATCCGCTTCGGCCTGTTTCTCTACGACAATCTCGGCGGGCGAGAGATCCTGCCCGGCACCCGGACCCTGTCGCTGAAGGGCACGCCCGAGGGCGCGCCGCTCCAGGAACGCTTCGAGCACGCCTATGAATATTCCGACGCCTGGATCGAGGATTCCCGCCTTGTCGTGCTGAATGCCCGCGATGCCGAGGCGCGCGGGGCCACCATCGCCACCCGCACCAAGGTGCTCTCGGCCCGGCGCGAGGGCGATCTCTGGCAGATCCTCACCCAGGACACCGTGACCGGCGCGCAGGCGCGTCACAGCGCCCGCATGCTGGTCAACGCCGCGGGGCCCTGGGTGGGCAACATCATCCATGACCGCATCCATATCGACAGCACCGACGGCGTGCGCCTCGTCCGCGGCAGCCACATCGTGACGAAACGCCTCTATGATCACGACAAGTGCTACTTCTTCCAGGGCGAGGACGGGCGGATCATCTTCTCGATCCCATACGAGACCGATTTCACCCTGATCGGCACCACTGACGCCGACCACCCGGACCCCGATCAGAAACCCGTCTGCACCCCGGAAGAGCGCGATTACCTGCTTGCCTTCGCCAACCGCTACTTCCGGCAGGAGCTGACCGCCGAGGACGTGGTCTGGACCTACTCCGGGGTCCGTCCGCTCCATGACGACGGGGCCAGCAGCGCCTCTGCCGCCACGCGGGATTACACCCTCAAGGTCGATGCCGCCGGTGGCGCCCCGGTTCTGAACATCTTCGGGGGCAAGATCACCACCTATCGCCGCCTTGCCGAGAGTGCGCTGGAGAAGATCGCACCCTATTTCCCGGGGCTTTCGGGCGACTGGACCGCCGGCGTTGCGCTGCCGGGCGGCGACTTCAAGGTCGCAGAGGTCGAGAGCCTCATCGCCGGCCTGCAGACCGATTTTCCCTTCCTCACGCCGTTCTGGGCGCGGCGCCTCATTCGCGCCTATGGCACCGAGGCACGCGTGATGCTGGGCGATGCCGGGGCCGAGGGCGACCTTGGCCGCAGCTTCGGCGCCACGCTGACCGAGCGCGAGATCCGCTGGCTGATGACGCGCGAATATGCCCGCACCGCCGAAGACGTCGTCTGGCGCCGCAACAAGCTCGGCCTGCGCCTGAGCGCAGAGGAGATCGCCGCGCTCGATGCCTGGATGGGCGAACAGCTGCGCGCCGGGCTGCCCGCCGCGGCAGAATAGACCGGGCCCAACGGCGCGGCTTCCATCTTCGTCGCGCTGCTCTTAAGACCATTTCATGCAGCGACCGGAGGGGGGAGAGACATGACCTATATTCTCGCGATCGACCAGGGGACGACCTCCAGCCGGGCGATCCTCTTCGACAAGGACATGCACATCGTCGCCACGGCGCATGAGGAATTCGAACAGCATTTCCCCGCCAGCGGCTGGGTCGAGCATGACCCCTCCGATCTCTGGTCCACCACCGCCGCCACCTGCCGCGGCGTGATCGAAAAGGCCCAGACCACCGCCGAGAGCATCGCGGCCATCGGCATCACCAACCAGCGTGAAACGACGCTGCTCTGGGATCGCCGGACCGGCCAGCCGGTGCACAACGCCATTGTCTGGCAGGACCGTCGCACCTCCGCCTTTTGTCAGCAGCTGCGCGACCAGGGCCACGAGGCACAGGTGACCGAGACCACGGGCCTTCTGCTCGATCCCTATTTCAGCGGCACCAAGCTGCGCTGGCTTCTCGACAACGTCGAGGGCGCGCGGGCGCGGGCCGAGGCGGGTGAACTGGCCTTCGGCACCGTGGATACCTGGCTGGTCTGGAAGCTGACCGGCGGCCGTGCACATGTGACAGATGCCACCAACGCGGCCCGTACGATGATGTACGACATCCGTTCCGGCGAATGGAGCCCGGAGATGTGCGAGATGCTCGACATCCCCATGTCGGTGCTGCCCGAGGTGCGCGATTGCGCGGCGGATTTCGGCATGACCCGGCCCGACCTCTTCGGCAAGTCTCTCCCGATCCTCGGTATCGCCGGGGATCAGCAATCGGCCACCATTGGCCAGGCCTGCTTTGCGCCCGGCATGATGAAATCGACATACGGCACCGGATGTTTCGCGCTGCTGAACACCGGCACGGTCCCGGTCGTCTCTCAGAACCGCCTGCTGACCACCGTTGCCTATCAACTCGACGGCAAGCGCTCCTACGCGCTCGAGGGCTCGATCTTCATTGCCGGCGCCGTGGTGCAATGGCTGCGCGACGGCCTCAGGATCATCCGTGACGCGGGCGAGACCCAGCCGCTCGCCGAGCGCGCCGATCCCGGTCAGCGCCTTGTGCTGGTGCCGGCCTTCACCGGCCTCGGGGCGCCCTACTGGAACGCCGAGTGCCGGGGCGCCGTCTTTGGCCTCACGCGCAATTCCGGCCCTGCCGAATTTGCGCGCGCGGCCCTCGAATCCGTGGGGTTCCAGACCCGTGACCTGCTCGAGGCGATGGCGGCGGACTGGGCAGGCAAGGGCGCCGGAAGCGTGCTCCGCGTCGATGGCGGAATGTCGGCGTCGAACTGGGCGATGCAGTTTCTCAGCGATATCCTCGGCGCCGATGTCGACCGTCCCAGGGTGCTCGAGACGACGGCCATGGGCGCCGCCTGGCTGGCGGGGCAGCGCGCCGGGATCTACCCCGGCATGGAGGAATTCGCCGCCACCTGGAAACTCGACCGCAAGTTCACCCCCGCCATGGACGAGGCCACCCGCGCCGAGCGCTACGGCGCCTGGAAACGCGCCGTGACCGCGGCCCAGGCCTTCTGAGGCGCCGGGGATGAGCCGCCTGGTTCAGCTGACAGGCCCGGTGGTCGACCTGCTCTACCAGGTGCGCGAGATCCCCGCTTCCGGCGAAGAGGCAGTGGTCACCGGTTTCGCCAGCGAGATCGGCGGCGGCTTCAACGCCATGGTTGCGGCGCGCCGCGCAGGCATCGCGGCGGCCTTCGGCGGGCGGCTGGGCACCGGCCCCTTCGCCGCGATGATCTGCGCGGCCATGGAGGCGCAGGGCATGCAGCTTCTGGCCGACCCCTTGCCCGATCACGATCAGGGCAGCTGCGTGGTGTTGATCGAGCCCTCCGGCGAGCGCAGCTTTGTTGCCTGGCCAGCCGCCGAGGGCATCATGGCCCCCGGTCAGCTCGATGCCCTGCACCTGGCCCCCGATGACCACGTGATGTTCTCCGGCTATACGCTTCTCTATCCCGAGAGCGGCGGAGAGCTTGCCCGCTGGATGGGCGCGGCGCGGACCCTGCCACAGGTTGTCTTCGACCCCACGCCACTGGTGGCCGAGATCCCGCCGGAACGTCTTGCGCCGGTCCTGAAGCGTGCTGCCTGGATCAGCGCCAATGCACGCGAGGCCGCTGTCCTGACCGGGCTCGGCGATCCGCAACAGGCTGCGCTTGCGCTGGCCGAGCCGCGGGACGGTGCGCTGGTGCGCCTGGGGGCAGGGGGGTGCCTTCTGGCGGTCGACGGCCTCTGTCGCCGCGTGCCCGCCCCGCAGGTAACGCCCGTAGACACCAATGGCGCCGGCGATACCCACATCGGCAGTTTCATCGCCGAACTGGCGCTTACCGGTGATCCGCTGCGCGCTGCGCGCTATGCCAGCGTTGCCGCGGCGCTATCGATCACCCGCGCAGGGCCGGCCACGGCCCCTGACCGCAAAACTGTAGAGGCGGCGCTGGATCACCTGCCGGGCTGATCAATCGTCCGGCGTGGCGTCCTTCAGCCGCGCGGCACTCTCCATCAGGGCCTTGCGGAAACTGTCGATCTGGCTGTCGGTAAAACGCGTGATCAGTCCCGAGACCGCCAGCGCGCCGCGAAAACGGTTGTTCTTGCCCATCAGTGGCACGGAAACGGCTGCAACCTCGGGCTCACGGGCGCCGCGGCTGACGGCAAAGCCGCGCGCGCGGATCGCGGCGAACTCGGCATTGTCGGGTTCCGTCCAGGCCTGCAGCACCTCGCCGCTCGCCCCGCCCTTCAGCGGGATCGAACTGCCCTCCGACAGGATGTGCCGGATCGCGCGCTCGGGCTCGCGACGATAGAGACAGATCCGCCGGTCGCCGTCGCGCACGTAGAAAGAGGCCGATTCCCGCGTGGCGTCCGACAGCAGCCGCAGTTCGGGCCGGATCAGCTCTCCCATGTCGAAATTGCCGCGATACCGCGTGCCCAGCCGCCAGAGCGTCGGGCCCAGGCGGTAGCGTCCGGAACTCTCGCGCACCATGTAGCCCGCCTTGTCGAGCGAAACCGCCAGCCGCAGGATCGTGCTCTTGTAGAGTCCGGTCTGCCGCGCAAGATCCGCCAGGGCCAGCGTGTCATCCGCACCGTCAAAGCATTCCAGGATCTGGAATGCACGGTCGACCGCGTCGACTCCCTTTGCCTCTGCCAAAAGCTATTCCTCCCCACTGGACTCGTCTTCGTTTCCCTGCTATCCGTTCTATTAGATAGATTTGCGTTCTGTCAAGCAGAACGTTGAGGGGAGGTCCTCACGCACCGCCGACAGCCGCGCGCAATCCGTTCCAAACGGGGCGCGGCCCGTACACGTACAGCCTTTCGGTTGTGCGCAAGACGGGCTTCACGCTAGCTGTTAGCGGAAACGGGCCGACCTCTCATCCGAGACATTCGTGTCGCCGACCCACGGCGCCGCGGCAAAGACACAGGAAGAAGCCCCATGACGCCCTCACCGACGCCGCTCAACGGCATCCGCGTTCTCGATCTCACGAATGTCCTCGCCGGGCCGTTCTGCTGCCATCAGCTGGTGCATTTCGGTGCCGAGGTCATCAAGGTCGAGACGGTCGGGCGCGGGGATCTGGCCCGCAACCTCGGCTCCGATCCCGAGTTGAACAAGAAGGGCATGGGCGTCTCCTTCCTGGCGCAGAACGCGGGCAAGAAATCGGTGACCGTCAACCTCAAGCACGAGGCCGGCAAGGAACTCCTGAAACAGCTCGTGCGCACCGCCGACGTGCTGGTGGAGAATTTTCGCCCCGGGGTCATGGATCGCCTGGGCGTCGGCTACGAGGTGCTGAAGGCCGAGAACCCGACGCTGATCTACTGCGCCATTTCGGGCTTCGGCCAGGAGGGGCCCTGGATGAAGCGTCCAGCCTACGACCAGATCATCCAGGGCGCCTCGGGCGTCATGTCGATCACCGGCGATGCCGAGAGCGCACCGCTCCGCGTCGGCTATCCTCTTGCCGATACGGTGGGCGGGCTGACCGCCGCCATGGCGATCACGGCCGCGCTGAACGCCCCCGCGCGCGGCACCTTCATCGACGTCTCGATGCTGGAATCGGTCATCGCCACCATGGGCTGGGTGGTCTCCAACTATCTGATCGCGGGCGTCACGCCCTCGGCCAACGGCAACGAGAACATGACCTCCGCGCCCTCTGGGGCCTTCCAGACGGCAGACGGGCTGATCAACATCGCCGCCAACAAGGACGAGCAATGGCAGATCCTGGCGAAACACATCGGTCGCGAAGAGCTCCTCGCGCGGCCGGAATTCGCCACCCGCGAGCTGCGCAAGGCCAACCGCCTGACCCTCAAGGCCGAGATCGAGACGGTGCTCACCACCCGCTCCGCCAAGGAGTGGGAGGGCGAGCTGAACGCCCTGGGCGTGCCCGCCGGCGCCGTGCTGACGGTGCCCGAGGTGCTGGCCGCCCCGCAGATCGCCGAGCGCGGCATGATGGCCACCTTCAGCGGCACCCCCGGCGTCGGCCGCGACATCACCGTGGTCCGCACCGGGGTCAAGATGGATGGCGCCGCACCATCGGTGGCAACCCCGCCGCCGGCACTCGGAGCAGATAACGCAGAGGTTTACGGATCGTTAGGGCTTTCTCCCGCAGACCTGAACCGTCTGAAGGAAGAAGGCACGATTTGATGACCGACAAGACAGACGCACAGGAAGTCGCCGACTGGTGGACCACCTCCATCATCGACATGAAGCCGGGGCAGATCGCCTTTCGCGGCCATCCGATCCAGGACCTGATCGGCAACGTTTCCTTCCCGGCGATGATCTGGCTGATGGTTGCCGGCCGCATGCCTTCCGAAGGGGAGGCCGCCCTGCTCGAGGCGGCGCTGGTTGCTGCCGTCGACCACGGGCCCCAGGCCCCCTCCATCGCCGCCTCCCGCATGGCCGTCACCTGCGGCCTGCCGCTGAACAATGCCATGGGCAGCGCGGTCAACATGCTGGGTGACGTGCACGGCGGCGCCGGGCAGCAGACGCTCGAGCTTTACTACGACATCGCCGCCCGCGTGGATGCCGGTGCCACGGTCGACGCCGCGACCGCCGCCGCCATCGCCGACTGGCAGGCGACGCGGGGCAAGTTCATTCCCGGTTTCGGGCATCGCTTCCACAAGGATGGCGATCCCCGCGCGCCGCGCCTCCTGGCGCTGGTGCGGGCTGCTGCGGAGGCGGGCACGGTCACCGGCCGCTTCGCCGGGATCGGCGAATGCGTCGAGGCCACGCTGGGGCAGGGGCGCAGCCGCCCCGTGCCGATGAACATCGACGGCGCCACTGCCGTCATCTTTGCCGAACTGGGCTGCGAGCCGCCGCTGGCGCGTGGTATATTCTGCCTGTCCCGGTCGGTCGGAATCCTCGCCCATGCCTGGGAACAAACCCAGCAGGGCGGGCGCAACAAGGGGCCGGTGCCCCCTCGCTTCCTCTATACCTACAAGGCGCAGGAAGAAGCGTAAGACACCGGAAACCGACACTATCGTCATGCTCAAGGGAGGAACCTCATGACCCTGAAACTGAAACTGGCCGCTGCCTTCACCGCCGCCGCGCTCGCGGTGCCCGGGGCTGCCATGGCCTTCGAGCCCAGCAACACGGAATGCATCGCGCCGGCAAATCCGGGCGGTGGCTGGGATTTCACCTGCCGCCAGGTGGGCAAGACCCTGCAGGATCTCGACCTGATCCCCGGGACCATGAAGGTGACCAACCTCACCGGCGGGTCCGGTGGCGTGGCCTATGCCGAAGTGACCGGCAAGCGCAGCACCGATGACGACCTGATCGTCGCGGCCTCCTCGGCCACCGCCACCCGTCTGGCCCAGGGCGCCTTCCCCGGCGCGTCGATGGACCAGGTGCGCTGGGTTGCGGCCGTCGGCGCCGATTACGGCATCATCGCCGTGCCTGCCGACAGCGAGATCAACACCCTGCCCGAACTGCTCAACAAGGTGAAGGAAGACCCGCGTTCGATCGCCTTCGCCGGCGGTTCCTCGGTGGGGGGCTGGGATCACCTCAAGGTGCTGATGGCGGCCCAGAAGGCCGGCATCGAGGACGTCCGCAAGGTGAAATACGTGGCCTTCGAGGGCGGCGGCGAGGCCATCACCCAGCTGCTGGCCGGCTCCGTTCAGGCCTTCACCGGCGATGCCTCCGAGGCCAAGGGCTTCGTCGACAGCGGCGACATCAAGGTGCTGGCCGTTCTCGCCCCCGAGCGCATGCCCGGTGACTTCGGTGCCTACCCGACCGCCAAGGAACAGGGGATCGACGTTGTCGGTGCCAACTGGCGCGGCTTCTATGCCCCCGGCGACATGGACCCCGAGGCCTATGACTACTGGGTCAACTCCATCGGTACGCTCTACGCCTCCGACGAGTGGAAGCAGGTCATGGAAACCAACGGCCTGGCGCCGCTCGATCTGCAGGGCGAAGCCTTCGAGAGCTTCGTGGCCGACTCCGTGTCCCAGATCCAGGACCTGTCCCGCCAGATCGGCCTGATCAAGTAAGCTGATCCGGGCCGTTCCGCGCGCTGCGCGGGGCGGCCCTTTCCGTCCGCGCCCCTGCCGCTCCGCAGGCAGGGCCGCGACCGGCTCCGCACCCCGATAACAATGAACTCAGTCCAGGGGGGACTCCTCATGCAAAGGACAGACACGATCGTCGGCATTGTCGGCGTCGCGCTCTCCGGCTTCTTCATCTGGCGCACGACGCTGATCGAAGAGCCGTTCATTTCCGATCCGGTTGGGCCAAAGGTCTTCCCCATCATCATCTGCGTGGTGCTCGGGCTGGCCTCGCTGGCCATGATCCTGCGCCCCGATCCCGAACCCGAATGGCCCGGTTTGCCGGGCCTGCTCGAGATCGCCGCCGGCACCGTGGTCTTCATCGCCTATGCCGAGCTCCTGCCGGTGCTGGGCTTCGTCATCGCCACCTTCTTTGCCGCGGCCTATCTCTCCTGGCGCCTCGGGGCCACGCCGGTGGCCTCCGCGATCGCGGGGGTATCGATATCGGTCGGCATCTACGTCGTCTTCCACCTGATCCTCGGCCTGTCGCTGGCCGAAGGTCCCTTCGGTTTCTGAGGAGGCGCTGATGGAACTCCTGTCTTCTCTCGGTGACGGCTTCGCCGTTGCCATGACCATGCAGAACCTCATGCTGGCGGTCATCGGATGTCTGCTGGGCACGATCATCGGCGCGCTGCCGGGCCTCGGGCCGTCGAACGGCGTCGCCATCCTGATCCCGCTGGCCTTCTCGCTGGGCCTGCCCGCGACCCCGGCGATGATCCTGCTGACCTCGGTGTACTACGGCGCCATGTACGGCGGGCGGATCTCCTCGATCCTGCTCAACATCCCCGGCGACGAACCCGCGATGATGACCTGTCTCGACGGTCACCCGATGGCCAAGAAGGGCCGCGCGGGCGAGGCACTGGCGATCTCGGGCCTCGCGTCCTTCGTCGGCGCCTTCTTTGCCACCTGGGGCCTCGTGCTGCTCACCCCGCAGCTGGTCAAGGTCGCGCTGCTCTTCGGCCCGGCGGAATACTTTGCGCTCTTCGCGCTGGCCTTTGCGACCATCGGCGGCATCTCGGCCCGCAATCAGGCGAAATCGGCCGTGGCCATGGGCCTCGGCCTGCTCATCGCCATGATCGGCGTCGATCAGCAGACCGGCGTTACCCGGCTCGCCTTCGGCAATATCCACCTCTACGACGGCATCGACTTCCTGATCGTCATCGTGGGTCTCTTTGCCCTGTCCGAAGTCTTCATCTTCCTCGAGCACCGCGCCGGCGGGGGGCAGGACGTGGGCTCCCAGGAAGTCGGCAGGACCGTGCCGTCCTGGGGGCTGATCCGCCATGTCATGCCGGCCACGCTG
Source organism: Pseudooceanicola sp. DL12 (assembly GCF_056270665.1). NCBI lineage: Bacteria > Pseudomonadati > Pseudomonadota > Alphaproteobacteria > Rhodobacterales > Paracoccaceae > Pseudooceanicola > Pseudooceanicola sp. DL12. Next base: position 2,994,309 of record NZ_CM149884.1, on the reverse strand, counting down.
CGCTCCACCGTCATCGGTTTCATCGCGGGTGTGCTGCCCGGGGCAGGGGCCTCGCTCGGCTCCTTCCTGGCCTACACCGTCGAGAAGAAGGTCTCCGACAAGGACAGCACCTTCGGCACCGGTGATCCGCGCGGTGTCGCGGCTCCCGAGGCCGGCAACAACGCCGCCGCCGGCGGCGCCCTGGTGCCGATGCTGGCGCTCGGCGTGCCAGGCTCCGGCACCACCGCCGTTCTGCTCTCGCTCCTGCTGGCGCTGAACATCACCCCCGGCCCGCTGCTGTTTCAGAACAACCCCGATGTGGTCTGGGGCCTGATCGCGGCGCTCTTCATCGCCAACTTCGTGCTGCTGGCGCTGAACCTGCCGATGGTGAAGGTCTTCGTTAAGGTGCTGCAGGTGCCGACGCGCTACCTGATGCCGGCCGTGGCGATGATCTCCTTCGTGGGCATCTACGGCATCTCCGGCTCCACCTTCGACCTGATGGTGATGGTGGGCTTCGGCGTGCTGGGCTGGTTCCTGCGCAAGATCGACGTGCCGCTGGTACCGATCATCCTCGGTACCCTGCTGGGCAAGCTGATGGAGACCAACATGCGCCGCGAGCTGACGATCTCGGACGGCAACTACGGGGCGCTCTTCGACAGCTGGCTGTCGATCGCACTCTGGGCCTGCGCCATCATCGGCTTTGTCGCCCCGATCATCGTCGGTCGCTACTTCAGCCCGCAGCGCCTCGCTGCGGAACGCGACGAGACCCTCGACGCGGACTGATCGCTCACGACAGGCTTCCCCCGGCGCGGCCGACCTCTGCGCCGGGGGACAGGAGGGCCCGCCCGGCAGTGCCGCGGCGGGCCTTTTCATGCCTGCTTGCTGCCGTCCGCCAACCGCCCCCCCGCGATCTGTCCCTGACGTGCCCTGCGCCCATGAAAAAGGCCGCCCCGGTTTCCCGAGGGCGGCCTGTCTCGTATTCGCGGTCGCTGTGCCGGGGCTCAGCCGGCCCGGGCCTCCATCGCGCGCTTGGCACGATAGGAGAAGAGCACCAGCGCCAGGATCGTCACCACGTATGGCACCGTCTGGATCAGCTCTGCCGGGATCCAGCTGTAGAGGTTCGGCATCAGGATCGAGAGCGCGTCGAAGACCCCGAAGAGCAGGGCAGCCAGGGCCGCACCCACCGGGTGCCTTGCCCCCAGCAGCACCGCACCCAGGGCGATGAAGCCCCGGCCCGCAGTCATGTCGCGGGTAAAGCCGATGTAGTTGTACATCGCCAGCTGCACGCCGCCGAGGCCCGCCAGCGCGCCGGAGGCGATCAGCGCCCAGGCCCGCACCTTCTGCACCGCGATGCCCGCGGCCTCAGGTGCGGTGGGGTATTCGCCCACGGCCCTCAGCCACATGCCGCGCGGCGTCCGGTAGAGGAAGTACCAGATCGCGAAGACGGTAAAGACCGCCAGCCAGCTCAGGATCGAGTTGCCGGTCAGCAGCTCGAGCACCGGAACGTTCTCGAAGGCGGGGATGGTGATCGTCGGTACCGGTTTCGAGGGCAGGTTGATCGAGGTGCCCTTGTCGCCGCCCGTGGCCAGCGACAGCGCGAAAACGGTGCCGCCGGTGGCCATGATGTTGACGGCAAAGCCCACCAGGATCACGTCCGCCTTCATGCGCAGGTGGAAGAAGGCCATCAGCCCGCCCAGCACGGCGCCGGCGCCGGCCCCGGCCAGAACGCCGATGTACCAGGGCGCATAGGCCGAGACGACCACCGCCGTCAGCGCGGCGATCAGCATCATGCCTTCCAGCGCCACGTTCAGCGCCCCCGAGAGGTCGGAAATCAGCCCGCCCATGGTGGCAAAGAGCAGCGGCGTGGTGGCCCGGATGACGGTGATGAAGAAGGTCGCGGTCAGGACCGCGTGCAACAGGTCCATCATGCGCTGGCCTCCTCTTTATCCTGCTTGCGGGCCAGGAACCGCGCCAGCGCCTTCTGCCCGGGAATGGAGAACTGGCTGGCGACCAGCAGGATGATCAGGGCCTGCACCACGGCGATCATCTCGCTCGGCACGTCGGTGCGCAGCCCCATCAGAACGGCGCCCTGCCGCAGGTAGCCATAGGCCAGCGCCACGAAGGGCACCGCCAGCGGCTTGTTGCGCGCCACGATGGCGATCAGGATGCCCTCGAAGGCCAGGTTGCCGTCAAAGCCCACGGTGATGCGGCGAAACGCCTGGCCCTGCACGAAGACGCTGCCCAGCAGGCCGCCGATGGCGCCCGAGAGGGTCATGGCCGAGATCATGATGAAATTGGCCTTGATGCCGGCGTATTCGGCGAACCGCGCGTTGTCGCCCACCAGGCGCAGCTTCAGCCCCCAGGTGGTGCGATAGAGCAGGAACCACACGATGGCCACGCAGGCCAGCGCGATCACGATCCCCAGGTCGAAGCGCGTGCCCGGGATCAGGGTCGGAAAGGTCGCCGGTTTCGGGAACTTCGGGCTCATCAGCTGGCCGGAGCCGGGCGGGGCGAGGAAGGCCCGCACGATCCAGTTCACCACCAGGATGGCGATATAGGTCAGCATCAGCGACGACACGATCTCGGAGGCGCCGAAGCGCGCCTTGAGGAAGCCCGGCAGAAAGCCGTAGGCGCCGCCGCCGATCATCCCGGCCAGCATCCCGAGCGGGATCGCCACCCAGGCCTCGCCCAGCGGCGAGAGCGCCACCAGCGCGGCACAGAGGCCGCCGACATAGACCTGCCCCTGCAGCCCGATGGAGAACTGCCTGGCCTGGAAGACCAGGCTGAAGGCCAGGCCCGCCAGTGTCAGCTTGGCCACGTCGTCGATCCAGACGCCGCGCGTCCGGGCCGAGCCGAGCGGGCCGGTGAGGAAGGTTTCAAAGGCCTTGCCCGGTTCGTCCGAGGTGGCCCAGACGATCAGGAAGCCCACGAAGAGCGCGATCAGCACCGCGATCAGGGTGCGGCCGATGTCGCGGAACAGCGTCATGGCGCGGGAAGGGGGGACAGCACTCATCGCATTGCCGCTTTCATGGTTGCCTCGTCCTGTGTCTCGATGCCCAGCATGTAGGCCCCCAGCGTCTCGGCGGTCAGTTCCTCGCTGTTGCGGAAGGCCGCAACGAGGCGCCCCCGGTAGAAGACGACCAGCCGGTCCGAGAGCGCCAGCAGCTCCGACAGGTCCGCCGAAGACAGCAGGACCGCGGCGCCGGCGTCACGGGCATCGGTGATGGATTTCCAGATGAATTGCGTGGCGCCCAGGTCGACGCCGCGGGTGGGCTGGTTCACCAGCAGCAGCTCGGGCTGTTCCGACAGCTCGCGTGCCACGACCACCTTCTGCATGTTGCCGCCCGACAGCGTGCCGACGTTGAATTCCGGCCCGCCGACGCGGATCGAGAAACGCTCGATCAGGTCGAGGGCATTCTGCCGGATCGCCTTCAGGTTCAGCACCCCGCGCCTGGCAAAGCGCTCGTCCTGCAGCCGTGTCGCCACCAGGTTCTCGGCGGTGCTGGTGCCGATGGCCAGGCCTTCGGCGATGCGGTCCTCGGGGATCGAGCTCACGCCCATCTGCCGCCGCTCCAGCACCGGCATGTCGGTGATGTTGGTGCCCTTAAGCGTGATCGTGCCGCCGCGCGCCTTGCGCAGGCCCGCCACCGCTTCCAGCAGTTCCGCCTGGCCGTTGCCCTCGACACCGACGAGGCCGAGGATCTCGCCCTCGTGCACGTTCAGGCTCAGGTCGTCGGCCAGCGTCACGCCGGTCCCGCTCTTCAGGGTCAGCCCCTCGACGGCCAGCGTGCGCGGCCCGTCATGGGTGGAGCGGTCGACGCGCAGAACGACCTCGCGGCCCACCATCAGGCTCGCCAGCTCGCTCTCGTTGACCTCGCTCGATGTCACCTGGCCCACGGTCTTGCCCGCGCGCATCACGGTGATGCTGTCCGAGATTTCAAGCACTTCCGGCAGCTTGTGCGCGATGAAGATCACCGTGCGGCCCTCGGCCACAAGCGCGCGGATCGCGGTGAAGAGCTCCTCCACCTCCTGCGGCGCCAGCACGGCGGTAGGCTCGTCCAGGATCAGGATCCTGGCGTCGCGATAGAGTGCCTTGAGGATCTCAACCCGCTGCTGCTGGCCCACGGGCAGCTGCCCGGTCACGGCCTCGGGGTCCACCTTCAGGCGGAAGCGCTCCGACAGCTCGCGCACCTTGGCGATGGCCTCGGCGCGGTTGTACTTGATGCCTTTCGCGGGCTCGCTGCCCAGCACCACGTTCTCGTATACGGTGAAGGAGGGCACCAGCGAGAAATGCTGGAACACCATGCCGACACCGGCGGCAATGGCGTCCTTCGGCCCTTCGAATTCTGCGGCGCGGCCATGCACCAGGAGCTGGCCGGCATCGGGTATCTCCAACCCGAAAAGGATCTTCATCAGGGTGGACTTGCCGGCGCCGTTCTCGCCCACGACCGCATGAACCTCGCCCTCGCGGACGGTCAGGTTCACCCCGTCGTTGGCCACGGTCCCGCCCGGATAGATCCGGGTGATGTCCACCGCCTCGATTGCTCTCTGCATCTGCCCTCGTTCCTCTAGCAAAACGCCCGCCCCGGCGCGAACCGGGGCGGGCCATGTGTCGGCAGACACGGGTTACTCCATGGTGGTGTCGACGGTGATGTCGCCGTTGGCGATCTCTTCCTGCACCTTGTCCACTTCCGCCTGCAGCTCGGGGCTGACCACGGCGTCGTAGTATTCGTTCTTGGCGATGCCCACGGCGCCGTCCGACAGGCCGAGCAGCATGGTCTCGCCATAGGGCGCGGTGCCGTCGATGGTTTCCGACAGCGCGGTCACCAGGCTCTCGCCCACTTCCTTCAGCACCGAGGTAAAGATCACCTTGGCCTGTTCCGGATCGGTCTCGGCAAAGATGGTCGCCTGGTCGCTGTCGACGCCCACGGCCAGCTTGCCCTGGTCACGGGCGGCCTGGAGCGAACCCACGCCGGTGCCGCCGGCGATCGGGAAGATGATGTCGGCGCCCTGGTCGAACTGTGCCAGCGCCAGTTCCTTGCCCTTGGCCGGGTCGGTGAAGGAGCCCGCGACGGCGCGCATGAAGGTCACGTCGGGGTTGGCGGCCTTGGCCCCCTGCTCGAAGCCGACGGCGAATTCCAGCACGGTGCTGCCCTCGACGCCCAGGATCTCGCCAATCTTGTTGGTCTCGGTCAGCTTGCCGGCGGCATAGCCCGCCAGGTAGGCCGCGGTCGAGGTCTGGTACATGATCGACAGCACGTTGGAGTAATCGCCGGCGCTGTAGTCGGGGGCGTCGTCGAAGATGATGAACTTGGTATCGGGGAATTCCTCGGCCAAGTCGGTGATGAAGCCGGTCATCTCCCAGGTGCCGCCGATGACGACGTCATAGCCCTGGTCGGCCGCGTCGGCCAGCGCCGGTTCCCAGCGCGAGCGGTCGATGCCGGCCTCGATGACCGTCGCCTCGACGGGCAGCTCGTCCTCGGCCTTGGCCAGGCCGGCCGCGGCGGAATCGAGGAAGCTCTTGTCGCCCAGCGTGCCGTGCACGACGAAGGCCACCTTCAGAGGGTTGTCCTCGGTGTAATCCGCGGCAAAGGCCGGCACGCTCAGGCTGCCCAGGGCCACGGTGGCCGAGAGCATCAGTTTGGTCGCGGCGCGACGGGTAAGTTTCAGGGACATGGTACTCTCCTGTTGGGATGGGGTCTGTCAGGCAGGTTCGGTCACCGGCCGCCAGTGCAGCGACGCGGTATAGAGCTCTTTCAGCCGGTCGAGCCGGCCTTTTTCGATCATCGTGACCGGCGGGGTGCCCAGCCGCTGCATCGGATCGACCAGCGTCATGCCGCGGGTCAGCCCGGGGGCGAGGGAGACCGCCACGCTGGCCTCCTCCGCCTGTTCCACCAGCGACGGATCGATCACGACCGCCGCGGCAAAGGGATCGACGAAACGAAAGACATCTCCGCCGCCGTATTCTTCGGTCACCTCGCGGGTGCGCTTGCTGATCCGGGCGTTGAACCGGCCCAGCGGATCGTCGGGCAGCGTCGCAAAGATCGCATCCAGTTCCGCGCCGGTCATCGCGTGGTTCACGCAGGGTTCCCAGGGTACGACCCGGGTGGGGATATCGGCCCGAAAGACCACGTCGGCGGCCTCCGGGTCGGCATAGATGTTGAACTCGGCCGCCGGGGTGCTGTTGCCGCGGCCCCAGAGCGTGGCGCCCATGATCGTCAGCTGGCCGATGCCGGCCTCGATGCCCGGGGCCTGCAGGATCGCCATGGCCAGGTTGGTCAGCGGGCCGATCATCAGCATGTCGATCTTCTCGCCGGTCTCCGACGCACGGCCCAGCACCTCGATCAGGTAGGGCACGGCGTGGCGCGGATCATGGGCCGGCAGATCGGCGGGCAGCTCGGCGCCGCCCAGCCCGTCCTCGCCGTGCACATCCGTCGCATTCACCATCGGCTGCGCCATCGGGCGGTCCATGCCGCGGATCACCGGCACGTCGCCTGCGCCGCAATAGGCCAGGGTGGCCGCCATGTTGCGGCTCGCCAGGTCGAGCGCCACGTTGCCGAAGACGGTGGTCACCGCAATCGGCCGGATATCGTGCGCCAGCAGCATGATCAGCGCCTGGGCGTCGTCGATGCCGCCGTCGGTATCCAGAATGAGAGGGGTCACGCGCTGGCCTCCTGTGTCGTCTTCGCCGCCGCGACCCGGGCCCAGAATGCGGCATAGGCAGCGGAATAGTCTTCCCGGATCTCCCGATAGGACCGGCGCGTCAAGAAGCGATCCCGGACAAGTGTCTCCCCATCGACAAACAGGTACCGCAAATCCCGCCCGGACCCTGAATATACAAGGGCCGTTGCCGCATCCGGCGTCTCGGACCAGCCCGGTTTGCGCATGTCGAAAACGGCGATGTCGGCGGTCTTGCCCACTTCCAGGCTGCCGGTGCGGTCATCGATTCCCAGCGCCTTTGCCCCCTCGATCGTCGCCATCCGCAGCAGCTCCCGCGAGGAGAGCGGCTGGGCGCGGCCCTCGCGATGGCTGGCGATCAGCCCGGCCACCCGCATTTCCGCGACCATGTCATAGGAATTGTTCGCGGCCACGTTGTCGGTGCCGAGCGCAACAGTCACGCCCGCGGCCCGCAGGTCGACCACCGGGCAGATCCCGTCGCGCCCCGAGCGCAGGCCGGCGCTGGCGCAATGGGCGACAGAGGCCGCCCCGGCCCGGGCAAAGACGGCAATGTCCTCTTCGCTCAGGTCAAGGCAATGCGCCGCATGCACCCGCCCCTCGAAGAATCCGTCCTTTTCCAGCTGCTGCGCGGCGGTGGTGCCGTAACGCTCCAGCGTGATCTCGTTGTCCTCGGGGCCTGCCGCCATGTGCAGGTGCATGCCACAGCCAAGCTCTCCGGCCAGGGCCACCTCGGCCTTCAGCGTCTGCTCGGAATTGTCGACATAGGGCGCATGGGGGCCGAACCAGGGGATGATGCGGCCGTCGGGGCTGCGCTGGCGCTGCACGAAATCGCCAGCCTTCTTCAGCTCCTCGGCACCATGTTCAAGGTCGCCCAGCTCCACGATGCCATAGGCGATCACCGCCTTGATCCCGGCCTCGGCCACGGCGCCGGCGATCTCGTCGGCAAAGAAGTACTGCTCGCAGAAGGTCGTGGTGCCCGACAGCGCCATTTCCGCGCAGGAGAGCGCCACCGCGGGGGCGATGTCACCGGCCTCCAGCGACAGTTCCGGCTCCCGGATCGCGTTGTACCAGCCATCCATCGTCAGCAGGGATTGCCCCTCGGCGCGGCCGCGGAACAGGATCATCGGGGCGTGGGTATGGGCGTTGATCAGTCCGGGGGTGATCAGGTGGCCCTCCAGGTTGATGGCCTCGTCAAAGGCACCCGGAGCCGGACAGGTATGGGCCTCGCCAAGGCCCATGATGATGCCTTCGCTGACGGCGATCCAGGCGTCGTTCAGCTGGCGATCCTCGGCGTCGGCGGTCAGAATTGTGGCATTGTAGAGGAGGAAAGAAGACATTTGACCCCGGACTGGTAAAGCGATTTACTAAATACCTAAGGCGATTCCTCGGATCAGAGTCAATTGGATTTCCGGGGCAGTTCGGGGCACCGTTTGTCCCTCCGGGTGTTGCCCAAAAAATAGTCGGAGCCCTGAGCGCCGGCCAGAAAAATGGGGATAAAACCAATGGCTTCCACCCAACCTCAAGAGGCCGTCGCCTCCGGGCCCTTTGCCGCAGATTTGACCATTCCTGCCCGGCTTGCCGCGGCGGACGGCGGTGCCATCCGGGCCGCGGCCCAGGCCGCGATGAAGCCGGGCTTTGTCCTTCCGGCCCAGGCGGTTGCCGATCTGGTCGCATTGCACGGGCTTTCCGGCGCCGAGGAACTCTGCCTGCATCTGCTGCCCCTGGCCGAGGGGATCGCCCGCCCGCCGATCTCCGATTTTCACGTCGGTGCCGTGGCCCTCACCACCGATGGCCAGGTGCTGCTCGGCGGCAATCTCGAATGGCCGGGCAGCCATCTCGGCCTGACGCTCCACGGCGAGGGCTTCGTCTCCATCCGGGCCTTCCAGCTGGGGCTCACCCTCGCCGCCGTCGCGATCAACCAGGCGCGGCCCTGCGCCCATTGCCGGCAATGCCTCTCGGAATATGCCGCGGCGCCCGACATGCTGGTGATCGACCCCGAAGGGCACCGCCTGCGCCTCGACGATCTCTATCCCTGGCCCTTCACCCCGCGCGACCTCGGGCGCTCCGGGGCAGGGGCCGAGGCCCCCTGGCCGCTGGGCCTGCCCGCCGGGGCCCAGGTGCCGGAGGAGGTCGCGGGCCCGCTCGCCGCAGCCCTGCAGCACGCCCATGCGCCCTATTCGCAATGCCCCGCCGCGGTGGCGCTGATGACCGCGCAGGGCGTCGTGGCCGGGAGCGTGATCGAGAGCGTGGCCTTCAATCCTACGATCCAGCCGGTGATGTCCGCCCTCGTCCAGATGGTGGCGGCCGGCGCCGCGGGCGATCAGATCACCGGCGCCTGGCTGCTGCAGACCGGCGGCGCGGTGGATTACGCCGCCTCCACCCGCGCGCTGCTCGCGGTGCTGGCGCCGGAGGCCCCGCTCACCGTGCTTGCCGCCGCGCCGCTCTAGGCCGGCAGAGAGGGGCGGGGCATGGCGACGATCAAGGACGTGGCCCGCCTGGCGGGCGTTTCCCCGGCGGCGGTCTCGCGCCACCTGAACGGGCGCATTTCGCTGCCCGAGGGCACGCGCACCCGCATCGACAGCGCCATCGCCGAGCTCGACTATCGCCCGAACCTGCTGGCCAAGCGCCTCTCCACCGGCCGGACAGAGGCGATCAGCCTGGTCACCCCCGAGATCGACAACCCCTTCTTTGCCGAGCTCGCCGCCAATTGCGAGGATGCCGCCGCCCGCGCCGGCTATTCCGTCTACATCACCTCCACCCGCGGCGATCCCGAGCGCGAGATTGCCGCCATCGCCCGGCTGCGCGACCAGCATGTCGACGGCATGATCTTCATGACCAACCACGCCGACGATGGCCGCCTGCTGCGCGCGCTCTCGGGGCTGCGCAACGTGGTGCTGGTCGACGAGGACGTGCCCGGCGCCTGCCAGCCCCGCATCTTCGTCGAGAACGAGAGCGGCGCCCGGGCCGCCGTCGATCACCTGATCGCGCTCGGGCACCGCGACATCTGGCTGATCGGCGGCTCCATCGGCACCCACAGCTCGGGCGAGCGCGAGGCCGGCTGGCGCCATGCCCTGCGCGAGGCCGGCCTCTCCCCGGGCCGCGCCATCAGCGGCAGCTATCACCGCGACCACGGCCGCGCCGCCGCCCGGCAGCTGCTGTCGCTGCCGGCGGGCGACAGGCCCACGGCGCTGCTCGCCGGCTCGGACGAGATCGCCCTCGGCCTGATCGAGGTCTTCCGCGATGCCGGCCTGCGCGTGCCGCAGGACATCTCCATCGTGGGCTATGACGAAACGCCCTTCTCCGGCCTCATCGCCCCGGCGCTCACCACCGTGCGCCAGCCCGTGGCCGAGATCGGCCAGCAGGCCTTCGAGACCCTCCATGCCCTGATCGAAGGGCAGGAGGTCGCCGCCGAAACGCGCTTTCCGGTGTCGCTGATCGTGCGCGGGTCTACCGCGCCGCCGCCTCAGGGTTGAACCGGGCCCGCCCGCACTGGACATGCCCGGCGCGACAGGGCAGAGCCGTCACCATTGATGCGTCCGGCATTTTCCGGCCGCACCGAACAGGAGTTTAACTCAATGCAGGATCTGTTTCTTGATCCCAAGGAAGAGGTGGCAATCCGCCAGAACCTGACCCTCGTGGCGCTCGGCAAGCGCCCGGCCGACCGGATTCTCCGGGTGGGTCGCCTGCTCGAGGTCTGGGGTCGCGAATGGCTCGAGGACCAGGAGATCGTCATCTCCGGCAACCGCATTGCCTGGGTCGGCCCGGCCGGGCAATGGCCCGGCGAGGCCGCCGAGCGGATCGAGCGCCCCGGCCTCTCCGCCGTGCCCGGCTTCGGCGAGGTGCACAAGCACATCGAGTCCTCGCACCTGACACCCGAACGCGAGGGCCAGCTGACGCTGCCCTACGGCTGCACCTGGACCTGCGAGGCCAGCCACGAGTTTTCCAACGTCAACGGGCCCAAGACGCTCGAATTCTGGCTGGCGGCCCGCAAGGCCGGCATGCCGAACAAGATCTTCCCGCAGCCCGGTTCCGCCGTGCCGCCCACCGGCTACGAGCACGGCGGCGGCTATTTCGGCGCCGCCGAGATGACCGAGTTCATGGCCAGCCCCATGGTGCCCTCGCTGGACGAGGTGATGGACTGGCCCGCCGTCTGGAACCCGGAAAACCCCAGCTATGACCGCCTCTGGGGCATGATCGGCGCCACCTTCGCCGGCCGCGGCGTGGTCGAGGGCCATGCCGCCGGCATGCGCGACATCACCGACATCAGCGCCTTTGCCGCCGCCGGTCTTTCCTCCGATCACGAAGGCTGGACCCCGCAGGAGGTGCGCGACAAGCTGCGCCGCGGCCTCTTCATCGAGATCCGCCCGCATTCGCTCGACGACATCATCAAGGGGCTGCTGGCCGAGGGCCAGACCGACTGGTCGAACTTCGCGCTCTGCACCGATGACCGCTCGGCCTCCGACACGATGAAGCTGGGCGCCACCGACCACAACGTGCGCCTCGCGATGGCCGCGGGCCTCTCGCCCGAGATCGCCATCCAGATGGTCACCCTGAACCCGGCCCGCCACATGCGGCTCGAGGCCTGGGTGGGCTCCATCGCGCCGGGCCGGTTCGCCGACATGGTGCTGCTCTCGGATGTCGATGCCCTCGCCATCGACCAGGTCTGGGCCGACGGCAAGCAGGTCTCCGAGGGCACGCGCTATACCGGCCCCGATGTGCGCATCGACTGGCCCGACTGGGCGAAGAACTCGGTGAACCTGCCGCGTGACCTGACGGGCGAGGATTTCGCGATCCATGCCCCCGAGGGCCGCGACACGGTCAAGGCCGCGGTGCTGCGGCCCTTCTACTGGGAAAAGGACTTCCTCACCGAGGAGCTGCCCGTGGTGGACGGCAAGGTGCAGCGCAACGCCGAGGAATGCATCACCAAGTTCGCCATCGTCGACCGCTTCTCCGGCAACGGCGAAGTGTCGAAGATGTTCTGGCGCGGCACCGGTCCCAAGACGCCGGGCACGGCGCTGGCCTGCTCCATGGCTCATGACAAGCACAACATCTGGGCCTGCGGCTCCTGCGACGATGCCATGGCCAAGGCCGTCAACGCCATCCGTGCCATGCAGGGCGGCTGGGCGCTGGTGGTCGAGGGCGAGCTTGTCGCGACGGTGCGCTACGAGGTGGCCGGCCTGATGACGGCCCGCACGGCCGAAGAGCTCGATGCCGAGATGCAGGCGCTCTATGCCGCCGCCGAACCGGTGGAATGGATGTGGGAACCCACCTCCTCGCCGCGCTGGTGGGCGGGCTTCCCCGAGCGGCTGGCCTTTGCCACGCTGACCTGCGCGCCCTGGAAATGGGTGCTGGTGGCGCCCGGGCCGCGCGCGCCCGAGGGCTTTGTCAATGTCGAGACCGGCGAGATCCATCCCATCGTCTGGTAAGACCTGCAACCGGGGGCGCCGGCCTATGGCCGGCGCCCCCGGGATATTTTTGCCAAGATAAAGGGGTGTAGGGCGGTGCCGGCAGGGCTTCGGGACCGAACTCGGCCTTTTCGGGCCCGATGGCCACCGCACGCTCCGTTAACGGGGGTGTTTTCGCGCCTCCGCACCGACGCGATACCGACGTAATACCGACGTGATACCGACGTTGCGATTTCAGCCAAATCGCCTTGTTAACCTGGGGTTCCGGCATGAGTCGCTGCAGCGCAGTACCGACGTGGCGTGCGCAGCCCATCATGTCCGGTTAACCTTGCCCGCCCCGTGGCGGCGGTGCATCATCCTGCCATGACAGACAGATTTACAGAGCCGAAGTTCCGCCTGCGCGTGGTGTTCGGCCCCGGCGAGATGCTGGGGCCGGGCAAGGCGGAATTGCTTGAACGCATTGAGGAAACCGGCTCCATCGCGGCGGCGGGCCGGGGCATGGGCATGAGCTACAAGCGTGCCTGGCAACTGGTCGAGACGATGAACGCGATGTTTGCCGAGCCGCTGGTGCTCTCCAGCCGCGGTGGCGCCCATGGCGGCGGGGCGGAGGTGACGGGGATCGGTAAGATCGTTCTGGCAGAGTATCGCGCCATGGAGGCTGAGGCCCTTTCCGCAAGCGCCCCGCATATTGCCCGGCTGAGCGAATTGCTGAGCGATATGTCCGAAGGAAAATAACGCTTGCAGCGCTGCGCGGCGGAGGCGATATTCCCGAGCGGGAATATCGCATTTAAGGAGGCATCCATGTCGTTCGACCTGATCCGGGGCGGCCGCTCCACATTGAGCGGGGTCGCTCTTGCCCTGCTTGCGCTTGCGACCAGCGCCGCGCCGGCCCTCGCCGGCACGGTCACTGTCTTTGCTGCCGCCAGCACGAAGAACGCGATGGACGAGATTGCGAATAAATATCAAGAGGATACTGGAAACACCTTGCAGGTGTCCCTTGCAGGCTCCTCTGCGCTCGCGCGGCAGATCCAGCAGGGCGCGCCGGCGGATCTGTTCCTCTCGGCGAATGTCGGCTGGATGGATACGCTGGAAGAAGAAGGGTTGATAGATCCGGCCAGCCGCAGCGACCTTCTGACCAATTCGATCGTTCTGGTCAGTGCGGAGGCCGGCGATCCTGTCGCGATCACGCCCGAGCTCGACCTCTCCGGCATGCTGGGCGACGGTCACCTGGCCATGGCGCTCGTCGATGCAGTGCCGGCCGGGATCTATGGCAAGGCCTCTCTCGAAGCCCTTGGAATGTGGGAAGAAATCTCGCCCAAGGTGGCCCAGGCCGACAATGTGCGCGCGGCTCTTGCGCTCGTCTCCTCGGGCGAGGCACCGCTCGGGATCGTCTATTCCACCGATGCCGCCGCCGATGACAATGTCACCGTCCTGGGCACCTTCCCGGCCGACAGCCACCCGCCGATCATCTATCCCGTGGCCATCCTGAGCGGCAGCGACAATCCGTTGAACACGGAGTTCCTTGACTATCTCAAGGGGCCGGTCGGCATGGAAGCCTTTGAAAGGCAGGGGTTCGGCATTGCAGGGGCGGAGTAGGCACAGGTGACGGACTGGCTGGGCCCACAGGAATGGCAGGCGGTTCGGCTGTCGCTGCGCGTCGCTTTCTGGGCAACACTGGCCAGCCTGCCGCTCGGCATCCTGACGGCCCATGCCCTCGCGCGCTGGAGCTTTCCGGGCAAGCAGCTCCTGAACGGCATCGTCCATTTGCCGCTTGTCCTGCCGCCCGTGGTCACCGGCTACCTGCTGCTGCTCACCATGGGCACCAAGGGCTGGATCGGCGGGCCGCTCTCGGAGCTCGGGATCGTGTTTGCCTTTCGCTGGCAGGGGGCCGCCCTGGCCTCGGCGGTCATGGCCTTTCCGTTGATGGTGAGGGCGATACGACTGTCGATTGATGCGGTAGATCAAGGGCTTGAGCAGGCAAGCGCCACTCTCGGCGCCTCGCGCGCATGGTCCTTTGCGACCATCACGTTGCCCCTGATCCTGCCCGGGATCATCGCCGGCGCGGTGCTTGCTTTTGCCAAGGCGATGGGGGAATTCGGCGCCACGATCACCTTCGTCTCCAACATTCCCGGCCAGACCCAGACGCTGCCCTCGGCGATCTATGCCCTGCTTCAGGTGCCGGGCAGCGAGGGGCAGGCGATGCGGCTGGTCATTGTCTCGGTCGTCGTCTCCATGGGCGCGCTGATGATCTCGGAATGGATGGCCCGGCGCGTTGCCCGGCGGGTGGCCGGACGATGACGCTTTCGGTGCGGTTGCGGCAGGCCTACGAGGGTTTTGATCTGAACGTCACCTTCGATGCGCCCGCAGGCGTGACGGCGCTCTTTGGCCGGTCCGGGTCTGGAAAAACGACGATTATCAATGCACTGGCGGGGCTGATGACCCCGGCCGAGGGGCATATCTCGCTCGATGACAGGGTGCTGCTGGATACGGCGCGGCGCGTAAACCTGGCGCCGCACAGGCGGCGACTGGGCTATATCTTCCAGGAGGGGCGCCTTTTTCCGCATATGTCGGTGCGTCAGAACCTGCTCTATGGCCGGTGGTTTGCCCGGCGCCACGGGCAGGGCGCAGAGATGGGCCGCGTGGTCGAGATGCTTGGCATCGGCGACCTGCTGGACCGGCGGCCCGGTGCCTTGTCCGGAGGAGAAAAACAGCGCGTTGCCATAGGTCGCGCCCTGCTGGCCAATCCCAGGCTGATCCTCGCGGACGAGCCGCTTTCGGCCCTGGATGCACAGCGCAAGGCGGATATCCTGCCCTATTTCGAGCGGCTTAGAGACGAAACCGATGTGCCGATCCTCTACGTCAGCCATTCCGCCGCCGAGGTGGCACGTCTGGCGACCACGGTGATCGTCCTGGAAAAGGGCCGGGTGACGCGTCAGGGGCCGGCGGTAGAGGTCTTCTCCGATCCGGCCCTCGCTCCGACGGGTGTGCGCAGCGTGGGCGCGCTGCTGGAAACCCATGTGAAACGGCATCACGACGACGGTTTGACCGAGCTGGAAGCGGGGGGCGTTTCGCTGTTCCTGCCGCGTCTGACCCAGCCGCCGGGCCGTGCCGTACGGGTGCGGATCGCGGCGCAGGAGGTCACGCTCTCGCTGCAGAGGCCGGAGGGCATATCCGCCCTGAACGTGATGCCGGGAGTGGTCGAAACGGTGCGAAAAGGCGAGGGGCCGGGCGCGATCGTCTCGCTCAGAACGCCTGCGGGACTGGTGCTTGCACGGGTCACGCAGCGCTCCGTGCAGGCCATGGGTCTCGCGCGGGGCGTGACCTGTCACGCTATCGTCAAGACGGTGTCGATCGCGCCGGAAGACATCGGGGGATGACCATGCCCCGCCAAGTGGCGGGGAATGTATCTCATTGATAAGAAACGTTTATTCGTTCCAGGCCTTGTCCGTGCCGTTGAATTCGACACGGGTGGGAAGGCCGATGCGGTCGAGAATGGTGAAGAAGGGCTTGGGATCCATTTCCTCGACGTTCTTCATCGTCTTGGCGTCCCATTCGCCGGTGGCGACCAGCATCGCGGCGGCCACGGGCGGCACACCGGCGGTATATGAAATGCCCTGAGAGCCGACCTCTTCATAGGCTTCCTTGTGATCGGCGACGTTGTAGACGAAGACTTCCACGTCCTTGCCGTCCTTGATACCCTTTACCAGGTCACCGATGCAGGTCTTGCCGGTGTAGTTCGGTGCCAGGGAGGAGGGATCGGGCAGCACGGCCTTGACCACTTTCAACGGCACGACCTCGAGGCCCTCGGCCGTCTTAACGGGCTGCTCGGAGAGCAGGCCCAGCGACTGCAACACTGTGAAAACGTTGATGTAGTGATCGCCGAAGCCCATCCAGAAACGCACGTCGGCCTGTGGGTAATTGGCCGAGAGGGAATGCACCTCGTCATGGCCGGACTGATAGGCGCGCTGGGTGCCGACGACGGGCAGCTCCCAGTCGCGACCGCTCTCGAACATCTTCTTTTCCTTCCACTGCTGGTCTTCCCAGTAGTAGACGGTGCCGGTGAACTCGCGGAAGTTGATTTCCGGGTCGAAATTCGTGGCGAAATACTTGCCGTGGCTGCCGGCGTTGATGTCGACGATGTCGATGGACTTCACTTCGTCCATGAATTCGTCGATGGCGAACCGGGCAAAAGCGTTAACGACGCCCGGGTCGAAGCCGGCGCCGAGGATGGCGGTCACGCCCTTCTCGGTGCAGAGCTCGCGTTTCTTCCACTCGTAGTTGGCATACCAGGGCGGGGTTTCGCAGATCTTGTCGGGTTCTTCGTGAATCGCGGTGTCGATATAGGCGGCGCCGGTCTCGATGCAGGCGTCCAGCACCGTCATGTTAACGAAGGCAGAGCCGACGTTGATCACGATCTCGGCGCCGGTCTTGCGGATCAGCTCGGCCACGGCCGCGCTGTCCATCGCGTCGACGGCATGGGTCTCGAAGACGCCATCCTGTTTCATCGCGCCCTTTTCGTGGACAGAGGCCACGATGGCATCGCATTTCGATTTCGTCCGGCTGGCGATATGAAGATCGCCGAGAATATCGTTATTCTGGGCGCATTTATGCGCCACAACCTGGGCGACGCCGCCAGCGCCGATGATCAGGACATTACGTTTCATTCTTCCCGTGTACCCCCTTTGGTTCGGTCGGGTTGCACTGCTACGACGTGATTACGACAGGGCCGCAACAAAATCGTCGTAGTCGAAATCGCGCACAAGGCGCGTCGATCCATCCTCTTCGCGGATGGCGATGGCCGGCATTTTCACGCCGTTGAACCAGTTTTTCTTTACCATGGTATAGCCCGCTGCATCCTGAATGGACAGGCGGTCGCCAGGCTTCAGGGCCTCGGGAAAGCGGAACTCTCCGAAAATATCCCCGGCCAGGCAGGACTTGCCGCAGACCATCCATTCCTCGGGGCCCTCGTTGGGGGCCACCTTGGCGCTCTCGCGATAGATCAGCAGGTCGAGCATGTGGGCCTCGATCGAACTGTCGACGATGGCGAGGTTCTTGCCGTTGAAAAGCGTATCCAGAACAGTGACTTCCAGCGTCGTCGTCTTGGTGATCGAGGCTTCGCCCGGCTCGAGATAGACCTGCACGCCATTGTTGTCGGCAAAGCGTTTCAGACGGTCGGCAAGACGGTCGAGGGGATAGCCCTCGCCGGTGAAATGGATGCCGCCGCCAAGGCTGATCCAGTCCATCTGCCGGATCTGGTGACCGAAACGCTGTTCGATACTGCCGAGCATGTTGGAAAAGCGTTCGAAATCAGCGTTTTCGCAGTTGTTGTGGAACATGAAGCCCGAGATCTTGTCGAGCACCGGCTCGATATCCTCGGGGGTATGTTCGCCCAGGCGGGAGAAGGGACGGGCCGGATCGGCGAGGTCGAATTCCGAGGTGGAGACGCCGGGATTGACGCGCAGGCCGCGGGTGTGATTGCGGCTAACCTCTTCGAAACGCTGCAATTGTCCGGCGGTGTTGAAGATCACCTTGTCAGAGTTCGCCAGAACCTCGTCGATCTCGTGATCAGCCCAGGCCACGGAATAGGCATGGGTCTCGCCGGGGAATTTCTCGCGGCCGAGCTTGACCTCGTAGAGCGAGGAGGAGGTGGTGCCGTCCATGTACTCGCTCATCAGGTCGAAAACCGACCATGTGGCAAAGCATTTCAACGCCAAAAGTGCTTTGGCGTCAGAGTGTTGCCGCAACCAGGCGACCTTCTCCATGTTGCGGCGAAGCGCAGATTTGTCGATCAGGTAGTAGGGCGTCTGCAGCATGTCCGGACCTCTGAAACCGTAAACGCGGAAGGCGGCCCGTATAGGACCAACCCCCCCGCCATACAAGACTTGGGGCACGTCGGTAAACGCTCAAGGGGCGATTCGCCAAACTATTGATATGCCACGATTCCAACGTCGGTATTACGTCGGTATCGCGTCGGTATCGCGACGGTGCGAAATCGACACCCGTCGGGAAGGGCGCAAAAATCGGGCGGGTTAATGCTCCGAGCGGAAGACAACATCCGGCGAGGCGAGGGTCTCGGCCACGAATCGGGCGTTGACCATGTCGTTGCCCTCGGCGCGGGCGGTGGCCTGATCCTCTGGCAGCCCGTGCTTGAGCCAGCGCCGGATCAGCCGCTGGCGCAGCACCTCCTCCTCGACGTTGACGGCGATGCAGAGATCCCAGCCGTCGCGCAGCGCATCCCAGGGCGCTGCGGTGGAGCAGAGGTAATTGCCCTCGACGAGCACGAGGCGGTGACGGGCGGTGACCTCGATCCGGCCGGCAATGGCGCGGTCGGAGGCGCGATCGAAATCCGGGAGCACGACGTGATCCTCGTGCCGCAGGCGGCGCATGGCGTTGAGGAAGCCATCGGCATCGAAGGTTTCCGGCGCGCCCTTGCGCGGCAGCAGGTTGCGCCGCGACAGCAGCGCATTGTCGAGGTGAAAGCCGTCCATCGGCACCACGACCATCTCTCGCCCCGGTTCGGCGAAGCGGGCGGCGAGCAGGCGCGAGAGCGTGGACTTGCCGCAGGCGGGCGGACCGGCCAGGGCGATCATCTGCCGGGCACCGGTGTCGGGCAGGGCCCAGATACGTTCGGCCAGGGCCTCGACCGAGGTGACGACGGGCGCGGTGGTGGTCATGCGGGTGGGCGCGGATGTATCAGGCATTGGCGGCCCCTGTTCTGTGCGGGATCCCCTGATCCTACTCCGAATGCGGGCCCTGGGAAGGGGCGAATGCGGGACGTGGTGGAAGAGCGGTTAAGCGCCAGGTTAGAAAGCCGGGAGAATTTGAACGGACCGCGAAATGCCGCGGCCGGGGAGACAGAGGATGAGCCAGGCAACACAGGCCACGCGGGCCCTGGACAAGGGCGGGGTGGAATACACCCTGCATGCCTATGAATATGCCGCCGGGCATCACATCGGCGAACATGCGGCGGAAGCCATCGGCGCGGACCCCGCGCGGGTGTTCAAGACGCTGATGGTGGAGGTGGACGGCCGGCCCGCCTGCGCGGTGATCCCGGTGGCGCAGACGCTGAAGCTGAAGCGGGCGGCGGCGGCACTGGGCGGCAAGGGTGCGCAGATGATGGAGCCCGCCAAGGCGGAGCGGCAGACGGGATTCCACGTGGGCGGCATCAGCCCCTTTGGCCAGAAGAAGCGGGTGAAGGTGGTGTTCGATGCCAGCATCCGCGACCACGCGACGGTGATCCTGAACGGCGGTCAGCGGGGCCTGATGGTGGAAGTGGCGCCGGAGGCGGCGATTGCCCTGCTGGGCGCCGGGGTGGCGGAAATCACCGGCTGAGGCTGGAGTTCTCCGGGCGGATTATTGCGGGGAGAAGGCCGCAAGGCGGCCGGGGACGGCGCGCCAGGGCGCGGCATGGGCCGTGGCGACATGACCCAGCATGTGCCAGGCGAGCACCTGATTGGACGAGAGCACCGGCAGGCTGGTCTCGGCCTCGAGCTGTGGGATCACCGTGAGGGTGCGCAGGTTTGTGCAGGAGAGAAAGAGTGCATCGACGGTTGCCTGTTGCGCAACATGCCGGCCGGCCTCGATCAGCGAGGCGGCGGAGATGCGGGCAACATGGGCCTCGTATTGTTCATTGAAGCTGGCCGCGGCCGGGGTGGCGATGCCGGCCTCGGACAGCACCTGAATCAGGCGCGCGCCCACCTGCGGGACATAGGGCGAGAGCACGCCGAGCCGGGCAATGCCCATGGCGCGGCAGGCGGCGATCAGCGCGGTGACCGGATCGGTGGCGGCCTGTGTCAGCGTGCCCCGGCCGATCAGCGCATGGACGCGGGGCGCGCCGATCTGGGCCGTGGCGGAGGTGCAGGCATAGGCGGTGCAGGCATAGCCAAGGTGCACGCCCGGCACCTCGCTGTGGCTGGGCAGGCGGGCGGCGGCCTCTGTCAGTCGGGCCTCCATCGCGCCGATGGTCTCGGGGGTGAGGGCCTGGCCGGAGGGCACGCGGGCGGTTTGCAGCGGCAGGTCGGCGGGCAGCAGGGCGCGGAACTCCGTCTCGATCGTCTCGTCGGCCTGCAGCACGATCATGGCAAGGCGCGCGGGCGGCGCGGGATCGAGGGTATAGGGCAGGGCGCTCATGCGATGTCCAGTTCGATATCCAGTTCCGGCAGGTCATACCCCGCGGGCGGGGTCAGCCATTCGGCGCCGGTCTCGCGGATGACGATGTTTTCCTCGTGCACCATCATGCGGCCGGCGGCGAGATCGAAGGAGGGTTCGAGCGTGAGGACCATGCCGGGTTCGAGGGGCGTGTCGTCCCAGGGCAGGAGCGAGGGGCCTTCGGTGAGCTGCATGCCGAGGCCATGGCCGAGGCGGCCGGGGGCGAGGGGAGCGAGGTAGGGCTGCATCGCGCGGTAGAGATCGCCGTGGGTCACGCCGGGGCGGGCCAGCTCGAAGGCGGCGCGGGTGGCGTCGATCAGCCGCGCCTGGGCCTCTCGCACGTCATCGGGGGCGGGGCCGAGGGTGAAGTTGCGGTCGAAGTCGCAGAAGTAGCCGTCGTGCACCAGGCCGGTATCGAGCATGAGCACGTCGCCGGGGGCGAGGGGGGCCTCTGTGGCCGGAGAGATGACATCGCCGTAGCCGCCCGGCCCGGCTGCGCCGGCGAGATAGGGCACCCAGTCGGCCCCCTCGTCGAGGCAGAGCATCTGGAAGCGGCGGAAGACCTGATCGAGGGGCACGCCGGCGGCGGCAATCTCGGGCACGCGGGCGAAGGCGGCGGCGGCGATGGTGCAGGCGGTGCGGATCTTGTCGATCTCGGCCTCGGATTTCACCCGGCGGAGGCGGGCGAGGATATCGGCATCATCGGTGAGGCGGCCGGGCAGAAGGGCCTTGAGCGCGGTATAATCGGCCAGCGGCAGGCGCAGGTGGCTCTCGTGCCCGGAGGGCAGGCCCACGGGGCCGGAGGGGGCGATCTCGGATATCGTGTCGGCGAGAAGGGCGAGGCCCTCGTCGCCCGGCGCGGGGGCGGGCCAGGTGCGGATGTCGTCGATCCAGCTCTGGCCCATGAGATGGGCGCCGATGGCGGGGATGACGGCGGCGGGGTCGCCGGCCAGCGGGATGACCAGGAACCAGGGGCGCGAGGGGCTCTCCCAGAAGCGGGTGAGATAGCCGGTGAAATAGCGGATCTCGGGCTCGGTGGTGAGCAGAAGGGCCGAGAGGTCGTGCCGGGCCATGAGGGTCTGGGCGCGGGCGAGCCGGGCGCGGTATTCCGCGACGGGAAAGCCGCGCCCGCCGGTCATGCGCCGGGTCCCGCGGCGGTGTCCTCGGGGCCCTCGGTGAGCAAGGCCAGCACGGTGGAGGCCGCGGTGAGGCCGAGCGTCTTGCGGTGCGGCGCGGAGGCGAGCAGCGCGGCGACGCCGGCCGCCCCGGAGGGCGTGGTGGGCAGGGCGAGCCCGGCACAGGCGCCGACGGCCTCCTCGGCTTCCTCCTCGGTGACCAGGAGGAAGGCGTTGGCGTCACGGGCGAGGCCGCGCAGCGCGATGAGCGAGGGTTCCTTGCAGTCGAGCCGGCCCATGACCGAGACCGGCCCCGTGGCGATGACCGGCGCACCGGCGGCGATCGAGGCCTGCAGGGCGGGGGCGTGTTCGGGCTCGACCACGCAGATCACCGGCGCCTTGCCCCAGATGCGGCGCACATAGGCGGCGACGGCGCCGGCCAGGCCGCCGACACCGGCCTGAAGGAAGATGTGGCTGGGGGGATCGGGCTGATGCGCGGCGAGCTGGCCCGCGGCCTCGTCGATCAGGGCGAGGTAGCCCTCCATCAGCCTATGCGGACGGGTGGTATAGCCGGGCCAGGAGCTGTCGGAGAGCAGGATCCAGCCGTTTTGATCGGCGGCATCGGCGGCGGCGGCCATGCTCTCCTCGTAGGTGGCGCCGGAGCGGATCACCTCGGCCCCCTCGGCGCGCAGCCGGGCGGCGAACCCCTCGGGCACGGTCTCGGCGATATGGACGCGGGCATGGGCGCCGAAAGCCGCGGCCCCGGCGGCGACGGAGAGCCCGTGGTTGCCGGCGCTGGCGGTCACATAGGTGCGGCCGCGGGCCCGGCCCTGTTCGGCGTCGCGGGCGATGACATAGGCGGCGCCGAGGGCCTTGAAGCTGCCGAGGCCCATGCGGTCGCGCTCGTCCTTGAGAAGGACGCGGGCCACCCGTGCGGCGGAGGCGAGCCCGGGCACGTCCAGCAGGGGCGTTTGCGCGGCACGCGGGCAGCGCGACAGCAGCGCCTGCACGCGCGCGGCATCGGTGGAGGGCGCGGGGATCCCGTCGAGGGCGGGAGAGGCGAGGCCGGAGCCGAAGAAGGGGTTCTGCATGGTCTTCATGCAGGCAGCGTGCATCACGGGGCACCTGGGTCAAGCCGGGATCGCGCCGTCCCCCCGGGAAAGGCGCGCGGCGGTGACATATTTGACGGCCGCGGTGCCGGAACGGCACGGGATGGGGCGAGGCCGGGTGCGGATGGCCCCAAGGGCGCGAGGCACTGCGCGCAAATGCGGCATTAACCGGGCAAGCCGGGACGGGCACCCGGGAGGTGGCTCCGGGCCCCGCCGGCCGGGCGCCGGGCCGGGATCGGGTCGGGATCGGGGCCGGGATCGGGGCCGAAGGGCCCGCGAGACAGGCGCCGGCCATGGCGCGTTGCAGCATGAGGCGCGGCGGCTGGCGCGCGCCAGTGCGCTGAGATCACGAAGAAAATCAGCGCGCCCGGGGCGCGGGGACAGGCCGGAAAGGTGCCGTGACAGCCCCTGTCGGGACAGGCTGTGCCGCCACCGACCCCGCCGGAAGATCCGGTCAAAATTGGTTATTTACCAGTTAATCATGGCCTCCCTTTCCGGTGGAGAGGCCGGGATGCCCCAAATAGTTGCCAATTTGTTAAAGCGACAATCTAAAGGAAATTCCGATGCAGTTTCTCGTGCTCGCCCTCGGGCTTCTGAGCTTTCCCCAGGACGACAAGACGAGCCATTTCATCGCCGGCGCCACACTGGCGCGGGCGGGCGAGGCGGCCGACATGTCGCTGCTGCAACGCTGTGCGGTGTCGATGGGCGCGGGCCTGGCCAAGGAGGCCTGGGATTCCACCGGCCACGGCCACGTCGAGTTCATGGATTTCGCCGCCACGACGGTGGGCTGCGGGCTGACGATCCGCTTCTGATCGCGGGCTCGACGGGGGCTCGACGGGGGCACGACGGGGGCTCGGCGGGGGCACGGCGGGGGCTGATCGGGGGCGCCATGCGGAGGGGATCCTGCCGCCCGGAAGGGCCCGCGCCGCTACCGCCCGGCGGGCCGCAGACCACCCGCGATGGCTGTCGTTCGCCATCGTGAGGACCGTGTTGCGGAAAGCGGGTTGCCGTTCTGGCGGGAAAACGGCAGATTGCCGCGTAAATCTTTGGCGGCGATCCGCTAAATGCCAGAGATAAGCCGGAAAATTATTTGACGCCACAAATATTTAAGTCTAGGTTTTCCGCGATCCGTAACAGGAAAGCACGAAGATATGCCCAAGAGCCAACCGTACTGGCAGATGCCTGCCTTTCTCGACGACAAGTCCGCCTTCAGCG
The DNA here is from genome assembly GCF_056270665.1 of Pseudooceanicola sp. DL12. Classification (NCBI taxonomy): domain Bacteria; kingdom Pseudomonadati; phylum Pseudomonadota; class Alphaproteobacteria; order Rhodobacterales; family Paracoccaceae; genus Pseudooceanicola; species Pseudooceanicola sp. DL12. Next base: position 2,970,660 of record NZ_CM149884.1, on the reverse strand, counting down.
GCTACCAGGACATGGAGCACGAGGACTACCTGACCTACCGGATCGGCATGCTGTCGGGTGAGTTCAATCGTAACATTTCCAAGTACTTCGCGCGTCATTTCGGGCTGACCCTGGCCGAGGGCCGGGTGCTGGCGCGGCTGGTGAACTCCGGCCCGCTGTCCTATGGCGAGATCTGCGAGAAACTGCTGCTGGACGGGGCGCAGATCAGCCGCGCGGCGGCGGCGCTGGCCGAACGCGGCTATATTCACAAGGACAATGACCCGAAGGACGCCCGCCGGGCGATCTTTGAACTGACCGAGGAAGGCCAGAAGGTGGGCGCCGAGGTGATCCGCGTCGGCATCGCCCGTCAGCGCTTTCTGCTGGAAAAGCTGACCGCGGCCGAACGTCGCACGCTGTACCGGACGCTGTCGAAGCTGATGGGCGTGATGAATGACCTGAACGTCGAGGGCCGGCTGCTGGGCGAGGCGGCACTGGAGGAAGGCGGCGCCTGAGCGGACGCGCGGGCGATCGGGACGAAAGGGCGGCGCGCCGGAGAGATCCGGGGCGCCTTTTTCATGGGGCCTGCGGCCCGGGGCGGGATCAGTCTGCGCAGATCCGCTCGAGGATGGCGGAAACATCCATGCCCTGCATGGCGCCGGTGGTGCGCCCGGCCTGACCATCGAGCCGGGTGGCGACGAAGGCATCGGCCACGGCCCCCGGCGCATGGCGGATCAGCAGTGCCCCCTGAAGCAGCAGCGCCAGGCGTTCGGCGAACCAGCGGGCCTCTTCCTCCGGCGGCAGGGCGGGCCAGCGGGCCAGGTGATCGGCGAGCGCGGCATCGAAGCGGCGGTCGATGCCGCCGGCGAGGCGCAGCTCGCGCTTGAGCGTCTCGGCGGCCAGCGGTTCGCGCGCGAGGGTGCGCAGGATGTCGAGGCAGATGACGTTGCCGGACCCCTCCCAGATGCCGTTCAGCGGCGCCTCGCGGTAGAGCAGCGGCATCGGCGTGTCCTCGACATAGCCCATGCCGCCCAGCACCTCCATCGCCTCGTAGGTGACCACGGGGGCGCGTTTGTTCGAGATGTACTTCGCCAGCGCCACGCCGATGCGGGCAAAGGCGCGGTCGTCCTCGCTCTGGCCGTCGAAGCTCTGGGCGACGCGCAGGCCGAGGGCGAGCGAGCCCTCCCAGTCGAGGGCGAGATCGGCGAGGACGGCGCGCATCAGCGGCTGATCGAGGAGGCGGCGCTGGAAGGCGGTGCGCCGGGAGGCCCAGTGATGCGCCTCGCCCAGGGCGGCACGCATCAGCCCGGCGGGGGCCATGGCGGTATCGAGGCGGGTATGATGGACCATCTCGATGATCGTGTGCACGCCGCGCCCCTCCTCGCCGAGGCGCCAGGCGAGGGCGCCGGCATATTCGATCTCGGAGGAGGCATTGGAGCGGTTGCCGAGCTTGTCCTTGAGGCGCTGGATGCGGATGGCGTTGCGCTCGCCCTCGAGCCAGCGGGGGACCAGGAAGCAGGTCAGCCCGCCGGGGGCCTGGGCCAGGGTCAGGAAGCCGTCGGACATGGGGGCGGAGCAGAACCACTTGTGCCCGGTCAGCCGGTACATGCCGCCGTCGGGCACGGCGCGGGTGGTATTGGCGCGGACGTCGGAGCCGCCCTGCTTCTCGGTCATGGCCATGCCGAGGGTGGCGCCGTCCTTCTGCGCGACGGGCCGTATCGAGGGATCGTAGCGGCGCGAGGTGAGCTTGGGCTGCCAGATCGCGGCGATCTCGGGGGTGGCGGCGAGGGCCGGTGTGGCGGCATAGGTCATGGTGAGCGGACAGCAGTGGCCCGGCTCGACCTGGGAGGCGAGATAGACCATGGCGGCATGGGTGACATGGCCGCCAGAGGGCGCGCCGGTGGCGCCTTCGGGGGCCTTCTCCCAGGCCACGGCGGAATAGCCGGCGGCGAGGCTCTCGGCCATCAGCCCGTGGTAGGCGGGGTGGAAGCGCACCTCGTCGAGGCGGCGCCCGCCGGCATCGAAGAGCTTGAGCTCGGGGGAATGGCGGTTGGCCTCGATGCCGGCCTCTCGCATGGCCTCGCTGCCCATGCGGGCGCCGTAGAGCGCGAGCGGATCGGGCATGCCCTCGTGGCGCGAGATCGCCTCCTGCAGGGGGATGTCGCTGGTCCAGAGGTCGATGTCGCCGCGGGGGCCGGGCTGATTGGTGACCTCGTGGGTGCCAAGGGCGCTGATCGCGGCGCTCGCGGGGGCGGTATGTTCGGTCATGGTCTCTCCTCCTGCGCGAAGCCTACGCGCGGAGGGCCGCCCATTGAAAGGGTTTCCCTGCGTTGCAGGCGGCGGCTGGCCGAGACGGGGCCCGCAGCGGGCACGTGGCAGACCGGACGGGCGCTGTCGCGGTGGTGCTGCCCGCGCGGGCGGCGCGGGCAGTGCGGGATCAGCCGGCGAAGCCGGGATTGCGGATCGGGTTCGACCAGGCGCGCTTGCCGCCGCGGTCGACGACTGTGAAGCGCAGCCAGGGCGAGGATTTGAACCGCTCCAGCGGCATGGAGGTGCGGGTCATCGACTCGCCGTGTCTGGCGGTGGCAAAGATGCCGTGGCCCTGCACCAGGACGGAGGAGACGGCGGTGCTCTCGACCGTGACTTCGTCCTCGGTCACCCGGATGTCGCGCAGCTCGGGGCCCTGCGAGGCGTAGAAGGCGCCGTCCTTGAGGGCCTGCAGCAGGGCCTCGGGGGTGTTTGCCTCGGCCTTGACCATGACCCAGCCGCCGAAATGGTCGGGCTCATAGAAATGCGCGTCGTCGGTGGCGATGACCGTGAGCTCGCGGCCCTCGGAGAGCAGCAGGTCGGCGATGGCGAACCCGTCGGGGCGGTCGCACCCCACCGCGCAGCCGTGGTTGTAGATCTCGACCGCATGGGCGGCAGTGACGCCGCGGGCTTCCTCGAGCGTGAGGCCGGACCATTGCGGGTGGGCGATGGCCACGAAGGCGCCGGCATCGCGGGCGCGCTGGGCGATCTCGGCGGCGCTCTCCTGATCTGGGACCGGCACGAAGCTGGGGGTGTTGGTGGGCGCGAAATCCGTGGGCAGGCCGACGGCGAGGATATGCCAGAGCTGGCCGTTCTTCATCGAGCCGGAATGCAGCTCGGCGCCGAGGATGGTGGTGAAGCTGTCGTCGCGGAAGGGGGTGGTATCGGCGATGGGATAGCCGAACTGACCCACGAAATGGTCGGTGAGGGCAATGAAATCATAGCCTTCGGCCTTGTAGCGGCGGCAGACCTCTGCCGGCTCGAGAATGCCGTCGGAGAGGGTGGAATGGGTATGCAGATTGCCCCGGTAGAAATGTCCGGGACGGGAGAAAGCGGTGAGCTGCATCATGGGCCTTTCGTCGTGGGATGCCGCGTGTCTAGGCGGATCCTGCGATGGTTTCATGACAGGCCGCCGCGCCGCAAGAGCCCGGATGCGAAAGGCTCTTTGCAAAACGAGCACAGGTCGTTTGCAAATTGCATGATGCGGTGGCGGGCCCGGGGGCCACGCCCCCACCGCCCGCACCGGGCGATTCCCCCGACCTGCCAGGGGAAAGACGAAAGCGGCAGGCGTATTGCGCCGGGCGGAGCAGGATGCACAGTGAGACGGCAGCAGGCGGATTTTGCCGCCGAGAACAGGGGTTGCAGAGTAATTGACTATTTTAGTCGGATTGACATTCCTGATCAGATAAGTCAGCTTTTAGGCAATCAAGCCACTTCGCCATACGCGTGAAGAAGCCCGATTCTGAGTGCAACGGGGAATGACCTTATGGAACGCGCGGTTGGCGGGATGACGGGTGACGGGCAGGCGGATGACGCCGGCCGGAGCACGGCCCGGGACGAAACCGCGGGACACGGCGAGGACAGGGCCGGGTCCGTTTCCGCAAGGGGGGCCTCCAGGGCTGGCATGGAAGGAAAAACCGCGATGATGCCTGAAAAAATCGACCGCAACACCGCCACTTCGGCAATTCCGCAACATTACGCGCTGGAGCTGACCGAGGGCGGATCGCTGGCACAGATCGTTCTGAACGATCAGATCTATACCCTGCGGATCACCCGCGCGGGCAAGCTGATCCTGACGAAGTGAGCTGATCCTGACGAAGTGACGGGGCCTGCCCGGTGGGCGGGATCAGCGTGCAAGAGACAGAGAAAGGGTCGCCCGGGGCGGCCCTTTTCGCATTTTCGGCCGGCGCGGGCATCGACGGCGGGCCCGGGCGGTTTCAGCTAGGCCAGCCCGAGCCTGGCAGCGGCGCGGGCGATGACCAGCTCCTCGTTGGTGGGGATGACCATGACGCGCACGCGGCTGAGAGGGGCGGAGATCACCGTCTCGTTGGCGGCATTTCGCGCGGCGTCGAGCTCGATCCCGATCCATTCCATGCCCTGGCAGACCCGCTCGCGGATCTCGCGGGCATTCTCGCCGATGCCGCCGGTGAAGACCACCGCATCGAGCCCGTGCAGAGCAGCGGCGATCCCGCCCAGCTCTCGCCGGATGCGGTAGGTGAAATAGGCGATGGCCTCGGCCGCGGCGGGGGCGTCGGAGGCAAGAAGGGTGCGCATGTCGTGGCTGACCCCGGACATGCCCTTCAGCCCCGACTGGGTATAGAGCAGCTCGGAGATCTGCGCGGGGTTCATGCCCTCCTGGTCCATCAGGTAGAGCAGCACGCCCGGGTCGATCTGACCGGAGCGGGTGCCCATGGGCAGGCCGTCGAGCGCCGAGAAGCCCATGGAAGAGGCGATGGAGCGCCCGCCCAGCATGCCGCACATCGAGGCGCCATTGCCCAGGTGCGCCACGATCACGCGGCCATCGTGCAGCGAGGGCGCCATCTGTTTCAGCGCGCCGGAGATGTAATCGTAGCTGAGCCCGTGGAAGCCGTACCGGCGCACGCCCTTTTCGTAATAGCTGCGGGGCAGGGCGAAGGTGTCGTTGACGAAGGGGTGGTTGCGGTGGAAGGCCGTATCGAAACAGGCCACCTGCAGGGCATCGGGAAAGCTGTCGAGCGCGGCGCGGACGCCGGCCAGGTTGTGCGGCTGGTGCAGGGGGGCATAGGGCACGAGGCGGTCGAGATAGGCGAGGGTATCCTCGTCCAGGCGGATCGGATCGGCAAAGCGCGGCCCGCCGTGCACGACGCGGTGGCCGACGGCACCGATATCGGTGCCGGGAAAGTCGCGCCGCAGCACGGCCAGGGCCGCGGCGAGGGCGCCGGCGTGGTTCTTGCCACGGTCGACGGTGAGGTCGATGTCCTCCAGCACCTCGCCCTCGGGACGCTTCAGGCGCAGGTGCGCGCGCGAGCCGATCTTCTCCACCAGGCCGGTGGCGAGCGGCAGGGTTTCCGAGGTGAAGAGGCCGAATTTCAGCGACGACGAACCGGCGTTGAGCGTGAGGATGTGGCGGGCGCGGGGCGGCAGGCTCATTTGCCGCCTCCGGTGATGCGGCGATGGTGCAGGGCGGCGACGGCGCAGGAGGCGAGGCGCGCCATGTCGTCATCGGCGCGGGAATTGAGGATGATCGGCACCCGGGCGCCCAGGACCAGGCCCGCGCCCTCGGCATGCGAGATATAGGCGAGCTGTTTCGCGAGCATGTTGCCGGCGTCGAGATTGGGCACCACGAGCACCTCGGCGCGGCCGGCGACGGGCGAGGTGATGCCCTTGGTACGTGCGGCGCCGAGATCGACGGCATTGTCCATGGCGAGCGGCCCGTCGACGAGGCCGCCGCGGATCTGGCCGCGGTCGGCCATCTTCGACAGCAGCGCCGCGTCGATCGAGGAGGGGATGTCGGGGTTCACGGTTTCCACCGCCGAGAGCACGCCCACCTTGGGCTCCTCTATGCCGAGCGAAAGCGCCAGGTCGATGCCGTTTTGCACGATGTCCATCTTGGTCTTCAGGTCGGGCTGGATGTTGATCGCGGCATCGGTGACCAGCAGCGGATGCGACAGGCCCGGCACGTCCATCACGAAGATATGGGTGAAGCGACGCCCGGCACGCAGGCCGGTGGCCTTGTCGAGGCAGGGTTTCATCAGCAGGTCGGTGTGCAGGTGCCCCTTCATCAGGGCATGGGCGCGCCCCTCGTTGACCAGCGCGACAGAGCGGATGGCGGCGGCGGCATCGCTCTCTGTCCCGATGATCTCGACGCCCTCCAGGCTCTCGCCGATCTCCTCCGCGGTGGCACGTATGGCCGCGGGGTTGCCCACCAGGATCGGCTCGATCAGCGTGTGCCTGCGCGCGAGCAGCGCCCCGCCGAGGGATTTCGGCTCTTCCGGGCAGACCACGGCGGTGACGATGGGATCGAGGGGTTCGGCCTCGCGCAGCAGGCGCTCGAAATGGCGGTGACGCTGGACGATCAGGCCGGGCAGGTCGCGGCTGTCCAGGTGGACCTTCACGCGGGGCGCCTCGACCTCGGCCACGCCGGTGACGATCAGGGCGCCGTCGCCCTCGCGCCGCACCTCGGTGGCCAGCGTCACGGTGCGCTTCTGCTCGTGCTTGGCGGTGACGGTGACGCGGCTGATCAGCTCGTCCCCGGCATGGGCCCGGGCGTGGAACTCGAAGCTCTGGGCCCGGTAGAGCGTGCCGGCCCCGGGCAGGATGTTGCCCAGCACGGCCGAGATCAGCGAGCCGATGAAGAGGCCGGGGGCGATGGCCTCCCGCACGCCGTCGCCATCGCCGTCCTGGGAATAGATGTGCATCGGGTTGTGGTTGCCCGAGACATTGGCAAAGACCAGCATGTCGTCCTGGGTGCAGAGCCGCTTCAGCTCGGCGGTGTCGCCGGGCTGCAATTCGTCGAAGGTCCGGTTCTCGAGCATCATCTGGCGGTCTCCTCGCGTCGGGCGCCGGCGTTTGGCAGCTGTTTCTGCGTCTGCAGCATAAAGAGAGCCTGCTTCGGATCCGTGACATGGATCAAGGCTCTTGCCGCTTTCCCCGGTGTCATTCCGGGGCCTTGCCCGGCGGGATGCTGCCGCAACGTCCGACAGCCGTATTTCGGGAAAGATGAAACGGGCGTGGGGCCTCCCCGTCATCTGGCCGGAAATATCCCGGGGGAGACGGCCGCAGGCCGGCGGGGGCAGAGCCCCCCCTCCGGCGTTCCACCCGGCGCTGGACCCGCCCCCCCGAGCCATGGCACATCTGGACGATGATATCGAAACTGGAAATGTTCATCGCGCTTGCCCGTGAGCAGCACTTCGGCCGGGCGGCCGAGAGCCTGGGCGTGACCCAGCCGACGCTCTCTGCGGGCATCCGGCAGCTCGAGGACCAGCTGGGCGTCAAGCTGGTGCTGCGCGGCTCGCGCTATGGCGGGCTGACGCCCGAGGGGCAGCTTGCGCTGACCCGGGCGCGGCAGATCGTGGGCGACGTCAAGCGGCTGCGCGAGGAAATGCGGTTTTCCCGTGACGGGCTGGCCGGGCACCTGCGGCTGGCGGTGATCCCCACCTCGCTCACCTGGGCCTCGAAGCTGGTGGCGCGGTTTCGCGATACCCATCCGGGCGTCGATTTCACCGTGCATAGCCGGAATTCCTCCGATGTGCTGCAGATGCTTGAAAATTTCGACGTGGATGCGGGGCTGTCCTATCTCGACAACGAGCCGCTGGGCCATGTCTCCACCGTGCCGCTCTATAGGGAGAGCTATGCGGTCATCTGCCGGCAGGACCATCCGCTGGCAAAGCGCGAGGTGCTGGACTGGGCCGACCTGGAGGGGGCGGACCTCTGCCTGCTGACGCCGGACATGCAGAATCGCCGTATCATCAACCGTGCCTTTGCCGGGGCGGGGATGGCCCCGCATGCGGGGGTAGAGAGCAATTCGACCGTCGTCCTGGCAAGTCACGTGGAAATGGCGGGCATGGTTTCGGTGCTGCCGGACACTCTTGCGAACTTCCTGGTGGCGGGGCGGGACCTGCGTGTGGTGCCGCTGCGGATGGAGGGCGGTGGGCCCTCGGTGGGGCTGGTTGCGCCCTATCGTGCACCGCATACTCCGGTTTTGCAGGCCCTTCTGGATGTTGCCGCGCGCATGACGGCGTGAGCGCTCGATCTTTCGTTGCGGGAGCATGATGCGGGGCGTGCCACCCTGAGGGCCACCGCGCAGAACGGAGATCGCGAGTTCGTGCGGGGGATTGATAGAAAACGCCTATCGAATGACGATATAACGATATTGATTTTCATATCGTGACGCTGCAACAGGCAAGTCCAGCCAGCAGAAAGGTTCGTCATGGATCCCACGCCACGCGATGCAAGTGCCACGCCCGAGGAGTTGGGCGAGATCGTTGCCGCCCACGCCGGGCGCGAGGGGCCACTGCTGCCGATCCTGCATGACATCCAGCACCGCTTTGGCCATGTGCCGCAGGCCGCCGTGCCGGTGATCGCGGGGGCACTGAACCTGTCGGGCGCCGAGGTGACGGGCGTCATTTCCTTTTACCACGATTTCCGCAAGGCGCCGGCCGGGCGCCACGTGCTGAAGCTCTGCCGGGCCGAGGCCTGCCAGTCGATGGGATCGGAGGCCGTTGCGGCGCGGGTGCTGTCGCTGCTGGGCCTCGATGCCCATGGCACCACGGCGGATGGTAGGGTGACGGTGGAGCCGGTCTATTGCCTGGGCCTGTGCGCCTGTGCGCCGGCGGCGATGCTGGACGGCCGGGTGATCGGCCGGGTGGATGCGGCCAAGGCCGAGGGCCTCGTGGCCAAGCTGAAGGCGGGGGTTCCGGCATGAAGATCTATGTCTCGATGGACAGCGCCGGCAAGGCGCTGGGCGCGGACGAGGTGGCCGGGGCCATTGCGGCAGAGGTCGCCGCGCGTGGTCTGCAGGCCGAGGTGATCCGCGTGGGCAGCCGCGGCATGGTCTGGCTGGAGCCGCTGGTGGAGATCGACGCGGGACGGGGCCGGATGGCCTATGGCCCGGTGGCGCCCGGGGACGTGGGTGCGCTGCTGGATGGCACGCTGGAGAGCCAGGGGCCGACAGAGGAAATCCCGTTCCTTGCCCGCCAGACGCGGCTGACCTTTGCGCGCTGCGGCGTGATCGATCCGCTGAGCCTGAGCGATTACGAGGCCCATGGCGGGCTGACGGGGCTGCGCCGGGCGCTGGGAATGACCGCGCTGGAGATCGTGGAAGAGGTGAAGATGTCGGGCCTGCGCGGTCGCGGCGGCGCCGGATTTCCGACCGGGGTGAAATGGGACACGGTGCGCATGGCCCATGCGGACCGCAAGTACATCGTCTGCAACGCCGACGAGGGCGACAGCGGCACATTCGCCGACCGCATGATCATGGAGGGCGACCCCTATACGCTGATCGAGGGCATGGCGATTGCCGGCCTCGGGACCGGCGCGACGATGGGCTACGTCTATACCCGGTCGGAATATCCCGACGCGGTGGCGGTGATGGAAGAGGCGGTGCGCCGGGCGCGCGCCGCGGGCGTGCTGGGGCAGGACGTGCTGGGCTCCGGGCGGGCCTTCGACATGGAGATCCGGGTGGGCGCGGGCGCCTATGTCTGTGGCGAGGAAACCAGCCTGCTGAACAGCCTGGAAGGCAAGCGCGGCGTGGTGCGGGCCAAGCCGCCGCTGCCGGCGCTGGAGGGGTTCCTGGGCCGGCCGACGGTGGTGAACAACGTGATCAGCCTGGCCACGGTGCCGGTGATCTTCGAGCGCGGCGCGCAGTTCTATGCCGATTTCGGGCTGGGCCACAGCAAGGGGACGATCCCGGTGCAGATCGCGGGCAACGTGAAATACGGCGGGTTGTTCGAGACGGCCTTCGGCATGCACCTGGGCGAGCTGGTCGAGGGTGTCGCGGGCGGCACCGCCAGCGGGCGCCCGGTGAAGGCGGTGCAGATCGGCGGGCCGCTGGGGGCCTATTTCGGGCGCGAGAAATTCGACACGCCCTTTGGCTACGAGGAGTTCGACGGCAAGGGCGGGCTGATCGGCCATGCCGGCATCGTGGTCTTCGACGAGACGGCGGACATGTTGAAGATGGCGCGGTTTGCAATGGAATTCTGCGCGGTGGAGAGCTGTGGCAAGTGCACGCCCTGCCGCATCGGCGCGGTGCGGGGCGTGGAGACGCTGGACCGGATCGCGGCAGGCGACGGGGCGGCGGTGGAGCTGCTGACCGACCTCTGCCAGACAATGAAGGTGGGATCGCTCTGCGCACTGGGAGGGTTCACGCCCTATCCGGTGATGTCGGCGCTGGAGACCTTTCCCGAGGAATTCGCGGGCGTGAAGGAGGCGGCGGAATGATCGCATCCTGTGCAGGCGGATGGCCGGGGAGCGAGGGGGCTGACCCCCGCGCATCCCGGAGTGTTTCGGGAAAGACGCAAGAGTTTCGGAGGGCACGGTGATGAGGGATTTCGTTATTCCCTGGGATGAAGACGACATGGGCACCCCCGCCAAGAGGGGAAAGCCCGTGCACCTGTCGATTGATGGGGTAGACATCACCGTGCCCGCCGGAACCAGCGTGATGCGGGCCGCGGCGGAAGCGGGCATCAAGGTGCCCAAGCTCTGCGCGACCGACAGCCTGGAGGCCTTCGGCTCCTGCCGGCTCTGCGCGGTGGAGATCGAGGGGCGGCGCGGCATGCCGGCGAGCTGTACCACGCCGGTGGCCGAGGGGATGGTGGTGCATACCCAGACGCCGGCGGTGCAGAAGCTGCGGCGCGGGGTGATGGAGCTCTATATCTCCGATCACCCGCTGGACTGCCTGACCTGCGCGGCCAATGGCGACTGCGAGCTGCAGGACATGGCGGGCATGGTGGGGCTGCGCGAGGTGCGCTATTCCAAGGCCGAGGGGCTGGCCAATCATTTCGAGGCGCGCAACACCAGCGGCGAGGCCAATCCCGAATGGCTGCCCAAGGACGACAGCAACCCCTATTTCACCTATGATCCGAGCAAATGCATCGTCTGCAACCGTTGTGTGCGGGCCTGCGAGGAGGTGCAGGGCACCTTTGCGCTGACCATCGAGGGGCGCGGCTTCGACAGCCGTGTGTCGGTGGCGGCAGAGAATTTCCTCGAGAGCGACTGCGTGAGCTGCGGCGCCTGCGTGCAGGCCTGCCCGACGGCAACGCTGCAGGAAAAGAGCGTGATCGAGCTGGGCACGCCGGAGCGTTCGGTGATCACCACCTGCGCCTATTGCGGTGTCGGCTGCAGCTTCAAGGCCGAGATGAACGGCGACCAGGTGGTGCGCATGGTGCCCTGGAAGCACGGCAAGGCGAACCGGGGCCATTCCTGCGTGAAGGGGCGGTTTGCCTATGGCTATGCCACCCATCGCGACAGGATCCTGAACCCGATGATCCGTGACAGCATCGACGAGCCCTGGCGCGAAGTGAGCTTGGACGAGGCGCTGCGCTTTGCCGCCGGGCGGATGAAGGGCATCCAGGCGCAATACGGCAAGAATTCGGTGGGGGTGATCACCTCGAGCCGCTGCACCAACGAAGAGACATTCCTCGTGCAGAAGCTGACGCGGGCGGTGTTCGGCAACAATAACACCGACACCTGCGCACGGGTCTGCCATTCGCCCACGGGCTATGGCCTGGGCCAGACATTCGGCACCAGCGCGGGCACGCAGGATTTCGACAGCGTCGAGCATTCCGACGTGGTGATGGTGATCGGAGCCAACCCGACGGACGGGCACCCGGTGTTCGGCTCGCGGCTGAAGAAGCGGCTGCGGCAGGGCGCCAAGCTGATCGTGGTGGACCCGCGGCGCATCGACCTGGTGAAATCGCCCCATGTGGCGGCGGCCCATCACCTGGCGCTGCGGCCCGGCACCAACGTGGCCGTGGTGACCGCCATGGCCCATGTGATCGTCACCGAAGGGCTGATGAACGAGACCTATATCCGCGAGCGCTGCGACTGGGACGAGTTCCAGGAGTATGCGGCATTTGTGGCCGATCCGAAACATGCGCCCGAGGCGGTGGAGATGCTGACCGGGGTGCCTGCGGAAGAGCTGCGCGCGGCGGCGCGGCTGTTCGCGACGGGTGGCAACGGTGCGATCTACTATGGCCTCGGCGTGACGGAACACAGCCAGGGCTCGACCACGGTGATGGGTATCGCGAACCTTGCCATGCTGACGGGCAACGTCGGTCGCGAGGGTGTGGGGGTGAACCCGCTGCGGGGCCAGAACAACGTTCAGGGCAGCTGCGACATGGGCAGTTTCCCGCACGAGTTGCCGGGCTATCGCCACGTTAAAAACCCCGAGGTGCGCGCGATCTTCGAAGATGCCTGGGGCGTGGCGATCGACCCGGAGCCGGGGCTGCGCATCAACAACATGCTGGATGCGGCGGTGGATGGCACCTTCAGGGGCCTCTATTGCCAGGGTGAGGATATCCTGCAGTCGGATCCCGACACGAAACACGTGGCGGCGGGCCTTGCGGCGATGGACTGTGTCATCGTGCATGACCTCTTCCTCAACGAGACGGCGAATTACGCCCATGTCTTCCTGCCCGGGTCGAGCTTCCTCGAGAAGAACGGCACCTTTACCAATGCCGAGCGGCGCATCAACCGCGTGCGCAAGGTGATGAAGCCCCTGAACGGCTACGAGGACTGGGAAGTGACCCAGATGCTGGCCAATGCGATGGGGGCGGGCTGGACCTATACCCATCCGGCGCAGATCATGGAGGAGATCGCGCTGACGACGCCGGCCTTTGCCAATGTCACCTACGAGCTGCTGGAGGAAAAGGGCAGCGTGCAATGGCCCTGCAATGATGAGCATCCGGAGGGCACGCCGCTGATGCACGTGGACGGGTTCGTGCGCGGCAAGGGGCGGTTCATCGTGACCGAATACGTGGCCACGGACGAGAAGACCGGACCGCGTTTCCCGCTGCTGCTGACCACCGGGCGGATCCTGAGCCAGTACAACGTGGGGGCCCAGACGCGGCGGACCGAAAACGTGGCCTGGCACGGCGAGGACCTGCTGGAGATCCACCCGCATGACGCCGAGAACCGCGGGCTTCGCGATGGCGACTGGGTGCGGTTGGCCTCGCGCTCGGGCGAGACGAGCCTGCGCGCCAAGGTGACCGACCGGGTGAGCCCGGGCGTGGTCTATACCACCTTCCACCACCCGGACACGCAGGCCAACGTGATCACCACCGATTTCAGCGACTGGGCGACCAACTGCCCGGAATACAAGGTGACCGCGGTACAGGTGAGCCCGTCGAACGGGCCGTCGGACTGGCAGGAGGATTACGCCGCACAGGCGCTTCGGTCGCGGCGGATCCTGCCGGCGGCGGAGTGAGGGATGGCCCGGCCGGTTCAGAGCGTCGCGGGGCTGTCCCTCGGGCCCGAGGGTACACGGGTGATCGCCCGTGCGCTGCCCGAGGAATGGCCCGTGGCGCTGACCTATGACGGGTCGACGCGCGCGGTGATGATGGCCAGCCCACAGGACATGGAAGATTTCGCGCTGGGGTTTTCCCTGACCGAGGGGATCATCGAGAGCGCGGAAGATGTGACCGAGTTCGAGCTGGTCGAGCATGAGGCAGGCACGGAGGCGCGCTTCTGGCTGGTGCCGGAACGGGCCGGGGCGGTGGCGCGACGCCAACGGCAGATGGCGGGGCCGGTGGGCTGTGGCCTCTGCGGGATCGACTCGCTGGAAGAGGCGGCGCGGGCGGTGCCCGCGGTGGCGCCCGGCGGGCCGCTCTTTTCGCGTGGCGACCTGCTCTCGGCCGCGGCGGCGCTGCGGGATCATCAGCCGCTGCACGACCAGACCCACGCGGTGCATGCGGCGGGCTTCCTGCGGCCGGGTGAGGGCCTGGTGATGGCGCGCGAGGACGTGGGCCGGCACAATGCGCTCGACAAGCTGATCGGGGCGCTGGCGCGGGCGGGGATCGATCCGGCCACGGGCGGTTTCGTGATGACGAGCCGGGTGTCGGTGGAGCTGATCCAGAAGGCCGCCATGGTGGGCTGTCCGCTGGTGGCGGGCGTTTCGGCGCCGACGGCCCATGCGGTGCGCCTGGCCACGGGGGCCGGGATCACGGTGGCAGGATTTGTGCGCGGGCAGGGGTTCGACCTCTTTGCCCATTCGGAACGTCTGACAACGGGAGCGAGCGATGTCGCCTGAGAAGATGGTCACCATGGCGAACCAGATCGCCACGTTCTTTCGCAGCCAGCCGGGCGAGGACCAGGCCGCGCGGATCGCGGACCACCTGAACGACTTCTGGGATCCGCGGATGAGGGCGCAATTCCTTGCCCATGTCGAGGCAGGGGGCGAGGGCCTTGATCCGATGGTCGTCGAGGCGGCGCGTTCGGTGCGGGTGCCAGCCGTCTGAGCGGCGGACAGGGCGGGACCGGGGGCCAGCCCCCGGACCCCCGGACGTATTTGTGGAAAGATGAAGGATGGGCAGCGCCTTGTGACAGGAGGGTCACAAGGGTGAATTCATGTTCAGATGTTCCGCTGGCGGAGCTTGCGCAATGGGCCTTCGCCAGGCGTCCTGGGCGGATGGTGAAACTGGTCCTGCTGCATCGCGCCGACTCGATCTATGAAGACGAGCCCGACGCGCGCTATGATTTTCCGAAGAGCTATCTGAAGGCCGTCGAGGCGGCCGTGGGCGACTGGGTTGTCTACTATGAACCGGTCAAAGCCGGGCCGCGGGGATATTTCGCCGTGGCGAAGATAGCCGCGGTGATCCCGAACGCGGGTGCCGAGGGGCGGTATCTGGCACTGATGGAGCCGGGAAGCTTCCTGCCCTTTGACTGGGAGGTGCCACGGCTCATGGCGGGGCGCCCGCTGGAGGCCGCGCTGACCGAGCCGGATGGTTCGCCGAAGAGGGGCGGGGCGCAGCAGCTGGCGGTGCGCCGTCTGCCGGATGCGGATTTTGCCCGGATCGTGAACCTTGGCCTGCCGCAGGAACTGGAACGAATGGAGGCCGAACGCTATCTGACCGCTGCAACGCATCAGATGGACGAGAGCGCGCTACCCTTCGAGCGCCCGGTGCTGGAACGGCTGACGCGGCGGCCCTACCGCGATGTCGCGTTCCGCCGGAAGGTGCGCGAGGCCTACGACTACAGATGTGCCTTTTCCGGGTTGGGCCTGCGCAATGGCGGTGGCCGGCCAGAAGTGCAGGCGGCCCATATCCGTCCGGTGGAGAGGCAGGGCAGCGACGCGGTGCGCAACGGGCTGGCGCTCTCCGGAACGCTGCACTGGATGTTCGACCGCGGGCTGCTGTCGGTGGCCGAGGATCTGACGATCCTGATCTCCAGCAACAAGGTGCCGGGCGAGGTCGTGAACCGATTGATCGTGCCGGACCGCAAGCTGCAATTGCCTGCCGACCGGCGCAACTGGCCGCATCCGGAGAACCTGCG
The DNA here is from genome assembly GCF_056270665.1 of Pseudooceanicola sp. DL12. NCBI lineage: Bacteria > Pseudomonadati > Pseudomonadota > Alphaproteobacteria > Rhodobacterales > Paracoccaceae > Pseudooceanicola > Pseudooceanicola sp. DL12. The sequence goes on along the minus strand of NZ_CM149884.1, from coordinate 2,955,411 downwards.
CTGGCATCGCGAGAACATCTTCGGCCAGGTCCTGGACGATGGCCCCACCCCCTGGGGCTAGGGCGTGACGTGCCCGCTCTGTCTTTTTCATCTGGCCGGAAATATCCCCGCCGGAGGCATGGCCCGCAGGGTCATCCTACCAGAGACGCCCGATCCGCAGCGCGTCGTAGATCGCGGCGTGGATGTTGCGGGTGCTGACGGCATCGCCGATGCGGTAGAGGGCAAACCGCCCCTCGGGATTCCTCACCGGGAAGGGGTTTCCGGCAGCTTCCACGAGGGTCTTCTGTGCGATCTCGCCCAGGTTCGAAGAGAGCGCCTTCATTTCGAGATAGAGATCGTCGAGCGGGGTCAGACCATCGTTGACGATGACATGGTCGTAGGTGGCCGTGGTTTCCCATCCGGAATAATCCGTGCCGATGCGGGCCTGCAGCGCATTGCCCGCGCGGGTAAGGGCGCGCAGGCGGCGGGCGATGGTGAAAGTCGTGCCCTTCTCCTGCAGGCTGCGCATGTAGGGGGTGAGGTTCATCCCCATGATCTCGGGAACGACGGTGCGGTCGCGGGTCATCAGCTCGACCTCGGCGCCTGCCGACGCGAGGGCCTCGGCCGCCATGATGGCATTGTGATCGCCGGCTTCGTCGTAGATCAGGATGCGGCCCTGGGGCTTTGCCTCGCCGGAGAGAACTTCCCAGGGTGTCAGGGCAAGGTCATTGCCGGCCTCGAGCAGCGACACCTCTGGCAGGCCGCCGGTGGCGATGACCACGACATCGGGCGCCAGCGTGGTGATGTCCCCGGCCTCGGCGAAGGTGTTGAAGCGGAACTCGACGTCGCGGACGGCGCATTGCGCCATGCGCCAGTCGGTGATGCCGATCATTTCGGAGCGCCGACGGTTCTGCGCGGCGAGCCGGACCTGGCCGCCGGGCTGATCCTGGGCCTCGAAGACGGTCACCGCATGGCCGCGCAGGGCGGCGACGCGGGCGGCCTCGAGCCCGGCGGGGCCGGCGCCCACCACGACGGTGCGTTTCGGCGCCTTTGCCGGGGCGATCAGGTGGGGCTGCGAGAGCTCGCGCCCGGTGGAGGGATTGTGGATGCAGAGCGCCTCGCCGCCGGCATAGATCCGGTCGAGGCAATAGGTGGCGCCGACGCAGGGGCGGATGTCGTCCTCCTGACCGGCGATGATCTTCTGCACGATATGCGGATCGGCCATGTGGGCGCGGGTCATGCCGACCATGTCGAGCTTGCCCGCGGCCACGGCGTGGCGCGCGGTGGCGACATCGGGGATGCGCGCGGCATGGAAGGTGGGCAGGCCGATTTGGGCCCGGACGCGACCGGCGAAATCGAGGTGCGGTGCCGAGGGCATGCCCTGCAGGGGAATGACGTCGACCACGGCGGCGTCGGTCTCGATATGGCCGCGGATCACGTTGAGAAAGTCGACGGTGCCGCTGTCCTTGAGCCTTTGCGCGATGGCAAGGCCCTCCTCGGCGGAGATCGAGCCGGGGATCATGTCGTCGGCGGTGAAGCGGACGCCGACGATGAAGTCGGGGCCGGTACGCTCGCGTATGGCTTGCAGCACTTCGAGCGAGAAGCGCATGCGAGCTTCGAGATCGCCGTTGTAGGGGCCGTCGAGGCGGTTGAGGCTCTGTGACCAGAAGGCATCCATCAGGTGCCCGTAGGCTTCCAGCTCTATCCCGTCGAGACCGGCGGCCTGCATGCGCTCGGCGGCATCGGCGTAATCGCTGATGATGCGGGTGATGTCCCAGTCCTCGATCACCTTGGGATAGGCGCGGTGCGCCGGTTCGCGGGCGGGGCCGGGCGCCACGGTGGGCAGCCAGTCGCCGCCGTCCCAGCGGGTACGCCAACCGAGGTGGGTGAGCTGGATCATCACCGCGCAGCCGTGCGAATGGCAGGCATCGGCAAGCTCGGCCAGCCAGGGCACGACCTCGTCCTTGTAGGCGGCAACGTTGTTGAAGGCGGCCGGGCTGTCGCGCGAGACGATGGCCGACCCGGCGGTCATCGTCAGGGCCACGCCGCCCTTTGCCCGCTCCTCGTGGTAGGCGCGGTAGCGCGCCTTTGGCATGCCGTCCTCGGGATAGGCGGGTTCGTGGCTGGTGGTCATGATCCGGTTCTTCAGCGTCAGGTGCTTGAGCTGATAGGGCTGCAGGAGGGGATCGTTCGACATGGTCTTCTCCGTCTTGGTCCTGCCCGGAGCCGCGCCGGGGCGGGCGGATGGAAGCACGCGGCCGCTGACCTGCCAAGAGACTCGCAGAGCGACATGTCGCGCCTCGGTTGCGAGATGTCGGAAACCGCAGGCCTGCGGAGCAGATCGGCCCGGCCCCCGGCCGCAATTGCCCGCCGAACAGGCAGGCGCCCGGGGCGGACCCTGCGTCAATTGGCTACTAAAACACTCGGGATTGACTTAGCCGACTTTTTTGGTCAGAAATGACCTCAATCAGGAATGAGGTCCCCAATGGGCTGGATCGCCGTCACCGCATTGATGTTCTCGCTGGCTGCCCTTTACCGGGCCGGGGCCGTTAAGCCCTGCCGGGAGGCCGCGAAGTGAAGCCGATGCGCGGAGCCGAGGCCGTGGCCACGATCGCGGCGCTGCCCTTTCACGAGGCGCTGATCATCGGGTCGCTTCGGGCACGCTGCGACGGACCGGATGCAATGGCGTCCTTTGCCTCGGAACTGTCCGGGCTGCAGGGCGCGTCGCGTGCCGCGATGATCCTGGACCGGCTGGACGATTTCTTTGACCTGACGCTGCGCCATGTGCGCCGCCCGGTGATGCGCCACGGCGCCACCTGTTCCTGTGTCGGTGCCGATGAGGCGGTGCTGGCCCATCTCGTGACGATTTCCGCCAGCGGAGACAGGGAGGACGCCATGCTGATGGCCTGTCTGCTGGTGCGTTCGGATGTCGCACCGCTCGTGGTGTCGCTGGCCCAGGCCCTTGGCCTGGAGCTGATGCGCAGCCTGCCGGCCGCGCGCGGCCATTCGGCGATGCCCTCTGAAACCTTACACTGAAGACAATTTGCTGACTGACAGTCACCAGACAGAGACCACAAGGGACCTTTTATGAAACGTATCATGACCGCCGCAGCGACAGCGACAGCCATTGCAGCGACCCCGGCATTTGCCCAGGAAAAGGCGGATGTTCTGACGAACTACGCCGATATCGCCGAGGCTGCCTATGGCGACAGCCTGAGCACCGCGCAGGTTCTGCAGGACGCGATCGATACGCTGATCACCAACCCTTCGGCGGAAACGCTTCAGGCGGCCAAGGCGGCCTGGCTCTCGGCACGGGTGCCCTATCAGCAGACCGAGGTCTTCCGTTTCGGCAACCCGATCGTCGACGACTGGGAAGGCAAGGTGAACGCCTGGCCGCTGGACGAGGGCCTGATCGACTATGTCGACCCCTCCTATGGCGGGGCCACGGACGAGAACGAATACGCGGTGCTGAACGTCATCGCCAACCCGCATTTCACCCTGTCGGGCGAAGAGGTTGATGCCACCGAGATCACGCCCGAGCTGCTGGAAGGCACGCTGCACGAGGCCGACGCGGTGGAGGCCAACGTGGCCACCGGCTATCACGCCATCGAATTCCTGCTCTGGGGGCAGGACCTGCACGGCACCGAGCATGGCGCCGGCGAGCGTCCCTGGACCGATTACGCCGAGGGCGATGCCTGCACCAACGACAATTGCGACCGGCGCGCGGAATACCTGAAGGCAGCCACAGACCTGCTGGTCGACGACCTGACCTGGATGGTGGATCAGTGGGATGCCGACGGCGCCGCCCGGGCCAACCTGATGGCCGACGAGAACGCCGGCATCGTGGCGATCCTGACCGGGATGGGCAGCCTCTCCTATGGTGAGCAGGCCGGCGAGCGCATGAAGCTGGGCGTGCTGCTGAACGATCCCGAGGAAGAGCACGACTGCTTCTCCGACAACACCTACAACAGCCACTACTATGACGGGCTGGGCATCCATAACGTCTACAACGGCACCTACATCGGCGTTGATGGCACCGTGACCAGCGGCCCGTCGATCTCTGACCTGGTGGCGGCGGCCGATCCGGAGGTGGACACGGCCCTGAAGGCGGCGCTGGACCAGACCATGTTCAAGCTGGCGGCCATCAAGACCGCGGGCGAGGCCGGTTTCAGCTATGACATGATGCTCGAGCGCGGCAACGAGAAGGGCGAGGCGCTGATCATGGGCGCGGTGGATGCGCTTGTGAACCAGACCCGCGACATCGAACGGGCCGTGGGTGCGCTGCAGCTGGACGAGATCGGTTTCGAGGGCTCCGACAGCCTCGATAACCCCGACTCCGTGTTCCAGTAATCACGATCTGCCGGTGGCGGCGCGGAAGGCGCGTCGCCACCGGCCTGCGTAACGATGATCCGGGCGGTGCCCGGGGGCAAGTGGAAGGACTGATGAAATGATGGTTTGTCACTGCATGTCGATCCGGGACAGCGACATCCGTGCCGCGGTGGACTGGATGCGCGCCTCCGACCCCGAGACCATCATCACCCCCGGCAAGATCTACCGCGCTTTGGGCAAGAAAGCCGATTGCGGGGGCTGCCTGCCGCTTTTCATGGACACCATGCGTCAATGCGATAGTTTCGAAGTACCGGAAATTCTGCGTGGCCTCCGCCGCGCAACGGGAAAGGAGACATCGGATGAAAGGCGACGTAAAGGTCATTGAATACCTTAACGCAGCGCTGCGCAGTGAGTTGACCGCGGTCAACCAGTACTGGCTGCATTACCGCCTCCAGGAAGACTGGGGCTACGGAAAGATCGCCAAGAAGTCGCGTGAGGAAAGCATCGAGGAGATGCATCACGCCGACAAACTGATCCAGCGAATCATCTTCCTTGAAGGTCACCCGAATCTGCAGAAGCTGGACAGCCTGCGTATCGGCGAAACCCTGAAGGAGACGCTGGAAGCGGACCTGGCAGCGGAACACGAGGCGCGCGACCTGTACAAGGAAGCCCGCGAATACTGCGAGAAGGTCGGTGACTATGTTACCAAGAACCTGTTCGAGGAGCTGATGGCCGACGAGGAGGGTCACATCGACTTCCTCGAAACCCAGCTCGACCTGCACAAGAACCTGGGCGCCGAGAAATACGGCCTGCTCAACGCGAGCTCTGCCGACGAGGCAGAGTGATCGCCCGCGCGGACTGCGCGTGGTTTCGGGGCTGTCGGCGCGTCGCATGGGCGTGCCGGCAGCCCTTTTTGCAGGCGGGGTGCGGAAGGACAGAGGTAAGCTGAAAATACATGTTTATTTCTGATTGAATTACTCGGGTACTCGTGGCACTCCCGAGCCGGGAGATAGCCATGACAGTACAAGCAGCCAGCCCTCTGACGCGCCTGACCCTTGCCACCGCGCTTGCCACGATCGCAGGCCTTGGCATGGCCGCCGGGCCCGCCCGGGCCGAGCACCCCCTGACCGACGACCAGATCGACGCGCTGAGCCAGCCGTTCCTGCCAGTGGTGCCGCGCACCGCCGACGAGCAGGCGCGGATTGCCGGGGTGATCGCGCCGACCGAGGATTTCACCGCGCCGGAACAATTCGAGCAGAACCCTGCCGGGAGTGCCACGACGCGGGCGCGCACTGACGCGAATGCCTTCTCGCAGAGCTCTGCCAACATGAGTTTCGAGAACGAACTCGACTTCAAGGTGGGCAACGGTCTGTTCAAGAAGCTCTGGGTCACGGCGCCGTCCTCGACCCAGGCCTCTGATGGCCTGGGGCCGCTCTACAACGCGCGGGCCTGCCAGCGCTGTCACCTGAAGGATGGCCGCGGTCATACGCCCGAGGGGCCGGAGGATGACGCGGTGTCGATGTTCCTGCGCATCTCGGTGCCGGCGCGCGAGACCGAGGAGATGAGCGACATCGAGGCCTTCCTGCTGTCGATCGGCGACAGCGATCAGCAGCGGACCCGGCCCGATCCGGTCTATGGCGGGCAGCTGCAGGATTTCGCCGTGGCGGGGATGCCGGCCGAGTACCGGCTGGGCATCACCTATGAGGAGGTGCCGGTGGAGTTGGCGGGCGGCGAGACCGCGAGCCTGCGCAAGCCGACCTACACTGCCGAAGACCTGGGCTATGGTCCGCTGGCCGAGGGAGCCATGCTGAGCCCGCGGGTGGCGCCGCCGATGATCGGCCTTGGCCTGCTGGAAGCCATTCCGGCGGCGGATATCCTGGCCCATGCAGACCCCGACGATGCGGATGGCGACGGTATTTCCGGCCGGCCGCAGGTGGTCTGGTCCTTCGAGTACGATCGCCCGATGCTGGGTCGGTTCGGCTGGAAGGCGGGGGCGCCGACGGTGCGGGAGCAATCCGCGGCAGCCTTTTCCGGCGACATCGGCATCTCGAACCCGATCTTCCATGCGCCCTCGGGCGATTGCACCGAGGGGCAGCCCGAGTGCCTGAACGCGCCCAACGGCGACGACCCTGTCAGGGGCACCGAGATCGATCAGGAGGGGCTGGACCTGGTGACCTTCTACAGCCGCAACCTGGCGGTGCCGGCGAGGCGCAACCTCGACGATCCAGAGGTGCTGCGCGGCAAGGAGATCTTCTATCAGGCGCAATGCACCAGCTGCCACGTGCCGAAATACGTCACCGACCGGCTGGACGGGCAGGACGAGCAGAGCTTCCAGCTGATCTGGCCCTATACCGACCTGCTGCTGCACGACATGGGGCCGGGGCTGGCCGACAACCGGCCCGAGGGGCGTGCCAACGGACAGGAATGGAAGACGCCGCCGCTTTGGGGTATCGGTATGACACCACAGGTAAATGGTCACAGCGAGTACCTGCATGATGGCCGTGCCCGCTCGCTTCTCGAGGCCGTGCTCTGGCATGGCGGAGAGGCGCAGGCCGCCCGCGACATGGTGGTGAACCTCGACCCTGCGGATCGCGCCGCCCTGATCAGCTACCTGGAGAGCCTCTGATGCGTCTGCCCGACATTGCCCTTGCCGCCACGCTGGCGCTGCCCCTTGCCACGGCACCGGCCCTTGCAGGCACGAAGACGGTGATCGAGCAGCACATCCTGCCCGGCACCGCGGCCTTTGCGACCTCGACCGGGGCGCTCGCGGCCGCGGCACAGGAGGATTGCACGGCAGAGGCCATGAAGAGCCCCTACAACGATGCCTTCGACAGCTGGCTGGGCATCTCGCATCTGCGCTTCGGGCCGCTGGAGGAAAATGGCCGCGTCAACGCCATCGCCTTCTGGCCGGACCCCAAGGGCTTTGTGGCGCGCAGCCTGGGCGGGCTGATAGCCGACGAGGATCCCATCGTCGATCATCCGGAGAATTTCGACACCGTCTCCGTGGCGGCGCGCGGCTTCTTTGCGCTCGAGGAACTGTTCTATGACGATCAGTTCGATGGCTACGGGGCCGAAAGCTATACCTGCAAGCTGGTGCAGGCGATCACCGCCAGCATGGCCAGCATGGCGCAGGATATCGATACCAAGTGGCGCGAAGTGCAGGCGCCGCTGATGCTGGGCGCGGGCGAGGCGGGCAACACGGCTTACCTGAGCAAGGACGAGGCGACGCAGGCGCTCTATACGTCGCTGCTCGCGGGGCTGGAGTTTACCGCGGATCAGCGTCTGGGCCGGCCGCTGGGCACCTTTGACAAGCCGCGTCCGCGCCGGGCCGAGGCACGCCGCAGCGAGCGCTCGCTGCGCAATGTTCAGCTGTCGCTGGCCGCGCTGCGCGATTTCGCCGAGACGCTGAGCGACGTGAACCTGGACGTGACCGAGGCGGCCTTTGACGAGGCGCAGGAAGAGGCGGCGATGCTGGCCGACCCGACATTTGCCGGGGTCGATGACCCGACCGGCCGTCTGAAGGTCGAGATCGTGCAGCAGCGGGTGCAGGCGGTGCGACGCGCCGTCGAAGGCGAGATCGGTGCCTCTCTTGGTGTGACCGCGGGCTTCAACTCGGCCGACGGGGACTGATCCCATGACCACCCGCCGTGCCTTTCTTGCCGCCATGATCGCCAGCGTCGCCGCGCCGCGGCTGAGCTGGGCTGATGCCGGCAGCCCAAGTTTCCTGGCTGCCGCGCGGGAACCTGACCAGAGCTATTCGCTCTATGGCCTGGACGTGACGGGAAACGACATCTTCCGCGTCCCGCTGCCCGACAGGGGCCATGCCGGGGCGGCCCATCCGACGGCGCCGGAAGTGGTGGGCTTTGCCCGCAGGCCCGGGACCTTTGCGCTTGTGATCGACTGTGTGGCCGGCAGGGGCATGCAGGAACTGCACACGCCGCCGGACCGGGTGTTTTGCGGCCATGGCATGTTCATCGGTGACGGCGACATCCTGTGCACCAGCGAGATCGACGTGCCGGGCGTGCGCGGGGTTCTGGGCCTGTGGTCGCGGCGCGAGGGCTATCGTCGCATCGGCGAGATCGCGACCCACGGGGTGGGGCCGCACGAGGCGATCGAGCTGGCCGATGGCACGCTGCTGGTGGCCAACGGTGGCTATCACAGCGATCCGGCGCGCCTTGGCGAGAAGCTCTTTGTCGAGCAGATGCATCCGAACCTGGTCTATCTCTCGCCGGAGGGCGAGCTGCTGGAGAAGGTGGAGCTTGATCCTGCGTTGCGCATGAACTCGATCCGCCACGTGGCGACGCGGCCCGACGGGCTGGTGGCCTTTGCCATGCAATGGCAGCTCGAGCCGAATGCCGCGGCCCCCCTGATGGGCCTGCACCGACGGGGGCAGAAGCCGGTCCTGGCCCATGCGGACCTTGGCGAGCAGGTCAGCATGAAGGCCTATGTGGGCAGTATCGCCTTCGACGAGACGCAGACCCTGATCGGCATCACTTCACCACGGGGCGGTCGGCTGCACATCTTCGACGATACAGGCGCCTTTCGCGCGACGCACCTGCGCGCCGACATCTGCGGCCTGACGGCGGGGCCGGGCGGGTTCATCGCGACGGACGGGCAGGGCGGCGTCTGGCAGGCAAGCCCGGAACGCTTCGTGCCCCGGCACCGGTCGGCCCGGAACTGGGATCACCACGTCGTCACGCTGTAATACACCGCAAAAGGTGACGCCCGGTGCAGGACATGCGGGATGCCGGGGGGCGACCGTCAGGTTCAGTTGACCGGTGCGGCCAGCCCGTGCAGGATCTGATCGAGGAAGTGCGCGGAGGTTTCCTCGGGGGAGCGATCGGTGCCATCCATGTGCCGGGCGACGAGCCAGTTGATCATGCCCATGAAGAAGTCCGCCGCGCTCTCGGTATCGAAGGAGCGCAGGCGACCCTCTGCGATGGCGGCCTCGAGCAGGCTGCGGGTATAGGCGTCGAGCGCGTTGCTGCGGGCGGTCAGGCTTTCCTGCATGGCGAGGGGCAGGGCGCGGATGTTTGCCGTCGTGGTGTAGGTGCCCGATTGTGTCACCACGTATTCCATGTAGAGGCGGTAGTAATGGCAGAACTTGTCAAATGCCGTGCCGTCCAGCGCCTCGGCCTCGCGGCGGGCGTCCTCTCCGCAGGCAAAAGTGACCTGCAGGCAATCGTAGAGCAGCTCTTCCTTGTTGCGGAAATAGTAATAGAGCGCGGTCTTGGTTACGCCGATCTGTTCGGCGATCTCGTCCAGAGAGGTTGCGTGGTATCCTTTTTCGTTGAACAGGCGCGAGGCAACACGCAGCGCTGCCCGCCGCTTCTGTTCACGGATTTCCTCACGCGAGGCGACTTCGCCATTCCAATTCGCCATGTGTTCCTCAGTACCTTGTGCTAATTGCATGCAGACTTTTACAGCCTGTTTCGAAGCCTAAGAATAGAACTCAGGTAGACAGCTTAACATTGTCTCAAGGGCCTTCTTTCGTACCCGGTAGTAAGTTTTGAATGGTTAATTTTCGGCAAACAAACGGAATTCATTCAGAAAAATTCCAGTCCGAATGACGAATCCGGGCCCGAGAAAAATGTCGGTTTGGTTTAAATGTGGCGGAAGTTTGCCGTTGCCGTGTAAAAAACAAGATTTTCACAGAACGTGCTATACGCGCGCTGAGCGAGATGCCTGAGGCCTTCCCATCCAGAGGTGGAGAGACGCGATGAAACGCAGAGGAAGAATCGAGGATCGGCGCCTGCTTTCAGGGCAGGGGCGCTATACCGATGACGTCGCCTGCGCAGAGGCAAGCTGGGCCATTTTCGTCCGCTCGCCCTTCGCCTCGGCGGTGCTGAACGGGATCGATCTCGAAGAGGCGCGGCAGATGCCCGGGGTGCTGGCGATCCATACGGCCGCCGACCTGCGGGCAGATGGTGTCGGGCCGGTCCAGGCCCCCTTGCGCGTCGCGGGGCCCGATGGCCGACTCTGGAGCGAGACCGACAGGGGCCTGCTGGCCGAGGGGCGGGTGCGCTTTGTTGGCGAGCCCATTGCCATGGTGATCGCGCAGACCCGGATGCAGGCGATGGATGCCGCCGAGGCCGTGGTGCTTGACTTGGAGGAACGGCCAGTGGTCACCACCATCGCCGCGGCGCGGGCGAAGGGGGCGCCGCTGGTGCACGCGGCGCGGCCGGGCAACCTTGCGTTCCAGTGGTCACGGGGGGACCACGCGGCGACCGAGGCGGCATTGGCGGCCTCGGCCCACCGGGTGCGTACGGAACTGCCGGTGACGCGGGTGACGACGGTCGCGATGGAGCCCCGTTCGGCCCTGGCCCGACAGGGCGCGGACGGTCGGTTGATCCTGCATGTCGGTCACCAGCAACCTGCGGGGCTGAGGGATGCGCTTGCGCAGGCGCTGTCGATGGAGCCGGGCGAGATCCGCGTGGTGGCCGGCGATGTTGGCGGGTCCTTCGGGATGAAGGCGGGACCCCTTCGGGAGGAAATGCTTGTGGCCTGGGCGGCGCGCCAACTGCAGCGGCCGGTGCGCTGGCGCGCGGACAGGAGCGAGGATTTCCTGTCCGATGAAGGGGGGCGCGACATGCGCGCGGTGGTCGAGCTGGGCTTGACCCCCGCAGGCAGCTTTACCGCGCTCAAGGTGCACCTGGACGTCAACATCGGCGCCTACGCCTCTGGCCGGTCAAATTCGGCGATCCTGAATATCGGGGGCATTGCCGGGGTTTACCGGACGCCGCTGATCGCGGGCCATATCGACGCCTACCTGACCAACATCGTGCCGGTGGCGGCCTATCGCGGCGCCGGCCGCCCCGAGGCGACCTATTTCATCGAGAGCACGATCGACATTGCCGCGCGCGAGTTGGGGATGGATCCCGTGGCGCTGCGGCGGCGCAACCTGATTGCGCCCGAGGAGATGCCCTGGAGCTCGCCCTTCCTGTTCAATTACGACAGCGGCGATTTTTCCGCCGTTCTGGATGCGGCTCTGGCGCAGGCCGATGCGGCGGGTTTCGAGGGGCGGCGCAGGGCCTCGGAAGCGGCGGGGCGGCTGCGGGGATTCGGGCTGACCATGTGCATCGAGACGGCAGGAGGCACCATCAGCGGACCGGGGCGCGACTGGACCGACGTGGAAATCCTGCCAGACGGAAGCGTACGTTTGGCGGCGGGGGCCTTCTCGGCGGGGCAGGGACTCGAGACCAGCTTTGCCGATCTCGCGGCAGAGGAGCTGGGCCTTCCGGTCGAGCGCGTGGTCTACGTGCAGGGCGATACCGACCTGGTGGAGCGCGGCGCGGGAATGGGAGGCAGCGGCGCCATGGTCAAGGGCGCCTCGGCCATGATGGACGGGATCAAGAGGGTGATCGCGCTGGCCTGCGAGGTTGCCGGCGAGGAGCTGGAAGCGGCGGCGGCCGACGTGGAATACGAGGCGGGCCGCTTCCGTATCGCGGGAACCGATCGTTCCTTGACCCTCGAGGTGGTTGCCCGGGCCGCGGAAAGACGCGGTATCCAGCTGATCGGAAAGGGAGAATTTGTCACCCAGGCACCAACCTTCCCGAACGGCTGTCATATCTGCGAGGTCGAGCTGGATCCGGAGACCGGCAAGGTGGTGCCGGTTTGCTACTCTGCGGTGGAAGACATCGGCCGGGTCGTCAACCTGCAGCTGGCGGAGGGGCAGATCCATGGCGGTGTCGGCCAGGCCCTGGCCCAGGTCCTGGCCGAGGAGATGCGGTACGATCCCGGCGAGGGGCAACTGCTGACGGGATCCCTGATGGACTACGCCCTGCCGCGGGCGGCGGATTTGCCGAATTGCACCACGGGGTTCCGGGCGGAGCCCACCGGGCTGAACCCGCTGACGGTCAAGGGCGTGGGCGAGGCGGGCAGCGTGGGGGCGCTGGCGGCCGGCATGTCGGCGGTGCGCGATGCGCTGGCGCGCGCCGGGGTGGAAAGCTTTGACATGCCGGCCTCGCCGGGGCGGGTCTGGGCGGCGCTGAATGCCGCGCGATCACCGGAGTGAGGCGGCGGAGCAATGCCCCGCGAGGGGGATTCCAGGGTTCTGAAATCACGAAAGTTGAATATTTTTAAGTGTCTGAAAAGGCCGGATTCCAACGTCGGTATTACGTCGGTATCGCGTCGGTATTGCGACGGTGCGAAAATGGCGTTTCCGGGGGGGCGAGGAGCCCGCCGGGCAGGTGCATTTGCAAGGCCAGAGGGCGGGGGCGACCGTGCCGCGACGCGCCTGCCCCGGACGTTTTGGGGGACAGAACAAGGGACGGGACCACAGCCCGTGGGCGAAGTGGCCCGGCTCTTTCATCTGGCCATAAATATCCCCGCCGGAGGCATCCGACGGCGCAGCCGGTGATGGGGTTCGGCACGGGAAGCCGCGCGGGGCGCAGCCCCGCGCCCCGCCCGCCGCAGGCGAACCGGCGCGCCGGTGTCAGGTCAGGCCCTGGTCCAGCCGAGCTGGGCCGCCAGCCGGGCCTGGGCCGCGATGAACTCGGCCTCGAGACGGTCGACGAGAGCGGCCGCGGGGAGCACCTCCTTCACCGCGCCGATGCCCTGGCCGGAGCCCCAGATCTCCTTCCAGCTCTTCGGCTTGGCGCCGCCGAAGTCCATCTTCGACGGGTCGGAGATTTCCAGCTGGTCCGGATCGAGGCCGGCGGCCGCGACGGAGGGTTTCAGGTAATTGCCCCAGACCCCGGTGAAGAGGTTCGAATAGACGATGTCGGAGGCGCCGCAATCCGCGATCATCTGCTTGTAGCCCTCGACGGCATTGGCCTCCTCGGTGGCGATGAAGGCCGAGCCGGCATAGCCGCCGTCGGCGCCCATGGCGAGAGCGGCCAGCAGCGAGTCGCCCCTTGCGATGGCGCCGGAGAGAAAGAGCGGCCCGTCGAACCAGGTGCGGATCTCCTGCACCAGGGCGAAGGGCGAGAGCGCCCCGGCGTGGCCGCCGGCGCCGGCGGCCACGGCGATGAGACCGTCGGCGCCCTTTTCGATCGCCTTGTGGGCGAACTTGTCGTTGATCACGTCGTGCAGCACGATGCCGCCGCCGGCATGGGCGGCCTGGTTCACCTCTGGCCGGGCGCCCAGCGAGGTGATCCAGACCGGCACCTCGTGCTTCATGCAGATCTCGACGTCGCGCTCGAGGCGGGCGTTGGAGCGGTGGACGATCTGGTTGACCGCATAGGGCGCGGCGGGGTGGTCGGGATTGGCCTGGTTATGGCGGTCGAGCTCTTCCTTGATCCGGGTCAGCCAGCGTTCGAGCTCGATCGGCTCTCCCTCCTTTTCCCGGGCGTTCAGCGCCGGGAAGGAGCCGACGATGCCGGCCTTGCACTGGGCGATCACCAGGTCGGGGTTGGAGATGATGAAGAGCGGGCTGCCGATGAGGGGCAGGCGCAGGTTGGCGAGCTGATGCGGCAGAGCCATGTGGATCCTCCCAAATCCGGCCGCGGGACGCGGCTGTTTCCTTGGGGAATGTCTGGCACGTGCACGGGGGGGTGTCATCCGTGTCGCTGCGTCAGAAATTCTGCCGGGCCGGGGAGGCAGGGCCCGGGAAAGGTGGGGCCCCGGAAAGGTGGGGCAAGGAAGGGGGCGGGTCAAGGTGGGCGGAGCCGGGAGGGGGCTGTCTGCCCCCTCTGGCGCCCTGTCCCGTAACCGGGACCGGGCGCCATTCACCCCCGAGGATATTTCCGACAGGGAAACGGAATCAGGAGGCGCTGCGGAGCCGGGCGGTCTCGGCCCCGTCCGGGGTGCCATCCGGGGCGAGGGCCACGGCGAAGAGGGCGCGGGCCTGATCCGCCGTGTAGCGGCCGAGGCGGACGTCCTCTGCGACCAGGTCGGGGGCGCGTTTCAGCGGATCGCCGAACCCGCCGCCGCCAGGGGTTTTCACGTGCACCACGTCGCCCGGGGCAAGGGGGATGTCCTGTTCCTTTGACAGGTGCGCGGGTACGTGGCTCTCTCCGCCGCGCAGGACGCGGACCTGGTTGACCGCGCCGTCGCGGCCGCCGAGCGCGCCGAGCGGCCCGGAGCGGCCATGGTCCATCACGAAGCTGGCGGTAGCGGAGCCGCGGCGCAGTTCCAGCGCGTAGTCGAGGCCGAAGCCGCCGCGGTGCAGCCCGGCACCGCCCGAGCCCTCGTGCAGCGCGTAATGGTGGTAGAGCACCGGGAACTGGCTCTCCATGATCTCGACGGGGGGCGCCTTGGAGATGCCGATGGTGGAGCAGCCGTTCGACAGGCCGTCGTGATCGGCATTGCCGCCGTAGCCGCCGCCCGAGAGCTGGTACATGACGAAATCGCGGCCCTTCTCCGGGTCGTGGCCGCCGAGGGCGAAATTGCCCGAGGTGCCGGCGGGGGCGGCGGTGACGCGATCCGGGAGCGCGGGGGCGAGGGCGGCGAAGACCGCCTCGGCGATGCGCTGCGACACTTCGGCCGCGCAACCCGAAACGGGGCGGGGGTATCGCGCATCGAGGAAGGTGCCTTCGGTGCCGGTGATGGCGAGGGGCGCGAAGGCGCCGGCGGAGATCGGCACTTCGGGGAAGATGTGCCGCATGGCCAGGTAGACCGAGGAAAGCGTGGTGGCCATGACCGAGTTCATCGGCCCGGCGCAGGGCGCGGAGGAGCCGGTGAAATCGAAGGTGAGCCCGTCGCCCGTCCGGGTGACGGCGAGGCGGATCTCGAGCGGTTCATCGACGACGCCGTCGCTGTCGATCCAGGCGGAGGCGGCATGGGTGCCCTCGGGGATGGCTGCGATGAAGCTGCGCATCTGCTCGGCGGCGCGGGTGCGCAGCTCGGTGATGGCCTGGGCCACGATGGCGTCGCCGTAGCGGTCGAGCAGCTGGTTCAGGCGGTCCTCGCCGACCTTGAGCGCGGCGGCCTGGGCCTGGACATCGCCGATGCGCTGATCGGCGACGCGGATGTTGGAGCAGATGATCTGGTAGATCTCCATGTCGAGCTGGCCCTGCTTGAAGAGGCGCACGGGGGGCAGGCGCAGGCCTTCCTGTTCGACCGAGGTGGCGGAGGCGGAGAAGCCGCCCGGAACCGTGCCGCCGGTGTCGGGCCAGTGGCCGGTGTTCGACAGCCAGCAGAAGATCTCTCCGTTGCGGTAGAAGGGCCGGGCAAAGCGGACATCCATCAGGTGGGTGCCGCCGAGATAGGGATCGTTGACGATGTAGATGTCGTCGGGCTGCGGCGCGGGGGTGAGGCCGGCGGCGATGCGTTCGATCAGCACGCGGGTGGAATACTGCATGGTGCCGACGAAGACCGGCAGGCCCTGCGACCCCTGGGCGATCAGGGCGCCGTCACTGGCGGCATAGATGCCGTCGGAGCGGTCGTTGGCCTCGGCGATCACCGGGGAGAATGCGGCGCGGGAGAAGGAGAGGTCCATCTCGTCGCAGACCTGCTGCAGCCCGGCCTGGATGACGGAGAGGGTGATGGGATCGAGGCTCATTGGGCGTGCTCCCGGCTGGTCTGCTCTGGGTGGGAAGGGAAATCGCCTGTGCAGGCGATGCCTCCGGCGGGGATATTGGGGACAAGAAAATGAAGCGGCCGGGTCACGCGGCACCGCCGATCTCGATCAGGATGTTGCCGATGGCATCCTGGGTGACGCGGTCGCCGGGGGGCACGAGGGTGGTGGTGTCCATCTGCTCGAGGATCACGGGGCCGTCGAAGGCCGCATCGGGGGGGAGGCGGTCGCGCTGGTAGAGGGGCGTGTCGTGGAGCGCGCCGTCGAAGCGGACGGGGCGGGTGCCGCGGCAGGCCTCCTGCAGCGTGGCGGCACGGCCCGCGGCGGGAATGAGCGCGGTGGGGTCGAGCGTGGCGCGGGTGCCGATGACGGAGGTATTGGCGACGACCACGGCGGCGCGGATGGTGTCTAGGCGGACGCGGAAGCGGGCCCAGTAGACCTGTTCGAATTTCGCCTGAAGGGCCTCGCGGGTGATCTCGGGGCCCTCGAGCTCGACCCGGAGGAGGTGGGTCTGGCCGATGAACTGCATGTCGAGGGAATGCAGGACGCGGGTTTCCGTGATCTCGACATTCTCGCGTGCGATGAGGGCGCGGCCCTCCTCGGCCTGGGCGGTGAGGGTGGCGGCGAGGCTGTCCATGTCGAGCGCATCGAGGGGCTGGCCGACGGTGCGGGTGAAATCATGGCGCAGGTCGGCGACCAGGCAGCCGAGCGCATTGGTGATGCCGGGGCGGGCGGGGACGAGGACGCGGGGCACGCCCAGCTCGCGCGCAAGGGCCGCGGCATGGAGGGGACCTGCGCCGCCGAAGGCGAAGAGGGCGAAATCGCGCGGGTCGGCGCCGAGCGAGACCGAGACCATGCGGATGGCGCCGGCCATCTTGACGTTGGCCAGGGTGATGACCGCCTCGGCGGCCTCCTCGGGGGTGAGGCCCAGCGGGTCGCCGAGCCTTTCGGCGAAGATGGCGCGGACCTCTTCGAGGGTGACGCCGCCCTCGACCGATTTCAGCCGTGCGGGGTCCAGCCGGCCGAGCAGCAGGTTGGCATCGGAGATCGTGGGCTCGGTGCCGCCACGCCCGTAGCAGATGGGGCCGGGTGTGGCGCCGGCGCTCTCGGGGCCGACCTCGAGCAGGCCGGCGGCATTGACGCGGGCGATGGAGCCGCCACCGGCGCCGACGGTGCGCACGTCGACCATGGGCACGTGGATCGGCATGGCATATTCCACCTCGATCTCGTTCGAGACCGCGGGCTGGGCGCCACGGATCAGCGCCACGTCGGTGGAGGTGCCGCCCATGTCGTAGGTCAGCAGGTCGGGCATGCCGGCGGCGCGGCCTGTATAGGCGGCGGCCATGACCCCCGAAGCGGGACCGGACATGACGGTGCGGGCGGCCTCCTCGGCGACGCGGCGGGCCGAGACCATGCCGCCGTTGCCGTTCATCACCAGGAGCTCTCCGGTGTAGCCGCCCTGTTCGAGCGAGCCCGCGAGGTTCTGCACGTAGAGATCGAGGATCGGCTGGACCGAGGCGTTGACGGCGGCGGTGACGCCGCGCTCGTACTCGCGGCTTTCCGACAGCAGCGCATGGCCGAGGGTGATGTATTCGTTGGGCCAGACGTCGCTCAGCACTTGAAGCGCGCGCAGCTCGTGCGCGGGGTTGGCATAGGCGTGCAGGAAGTGGATCACCAGCGCCTCGCAGCCCTTGTCGAGCAGCGCGGCGGCGGCGGCGGTGAGGGCGGCCTCGTCGAGGGGGGTGATCACCCGGCCCTCGGCGTCCATGCGCTCGGGCACCTCGAGGCGCAGGTCGCGCGGGATCAGCGGGCGGAAGTCGCCCTTCATCCCGTAGGCCTGCGGACGGGTGCGGCGGCCGAGCTCCAGCACGTCGCGGAAGCCCTGCGTGGTGATGATGCCGGTGCGGGCGAGCTTGCGCTCGAGCACCGCGTTGGTTGTGGTGGTCGTGCCATGGACGATGAGCGCGGTCTCGGGCAGGGCGGCGCCGGCCTCGGCGACGGCGTTCATCACGCCGCGCGACTGGTCGTCGAGGGTGGAGGGCACCTTGGCCAGGCGCACCGCGCCCGTCGCCGGATCCATCAGCACCAGGTCGGTGAAGGTGCCGCCCACGTCGACGCCGATCACCTGTCCATTCTCCTGCTCGGTTGCCATGGCTGCTTTCCTGTCCCGTCAGAATTACGTTTGTGCACAAATGATTTTCGATTGTGCAGAGCCAAGTCAATCCCTCCCGTCCTGCAGCCTGCATTCGGGGCGGGGGGCAGATTGCGCTTTGCATCCTAATCAGGCCCCGGGCAGTCTGTGGGGCAATGGAATGCCGGGCAGGGGGCGGGGAAGTCATGAAAAGGATCGCGGGGGCGCTGGCCCTGATGCTCTGGCCCGGGGCGGCGCTGGCCCATGCGGGCGAGGGGGGATTCGTGCTGCTGCTGCCGACGCACATCTACATATGGGGCGGGGCGGCGAGCGTGCTGGCGACGGTGCTGCTGATCGCGGCGATGCCGGAGCGGGCGGCGCGGGCGATGTTCGCCACGGCGCGCCTGTTCCCGATGGGCAGCGGCGGGCGGGCGAGCCTTGTCACCTCGTGCCTCTCGACGCTGGTGATGCTCTGGGCCGTCTGGCGCGGGATCGCGGGTGACCAGGACCCCAAGCACAATATCCTGCCGCTTCTGGTCTGGACGGCGATGTGGGTGGTTGCAGTGGGTGCGCAGGGCCTGGTGGGTGACCTCTGGCGCTGGATCGGCCCGTTTCGCGGGCCTTATGCGCTGATCCGGGCGGCTGGGATACGGCCGATGCTGCGCTATCCGCGCTGGCTGGGGGCCTGGCCGGCGGTGGTGACCTACATGGGGTTCTCGGCCTTCCTGCTGATCGATATCGCGCCGGCGGATCCGGACCGGCTGGCCCAGGCCGTGCTGGGATACTGGCTGATCACGATGCTGGCGATGGTGGTCTATGGCCCGGCGTGGCTGCTGCGGGGCGAGGGCCTGAGCGTGCTGATGCGGGCCTATGCGGGGCTGGCGCCGGTGCGACGGGCGGGCGGCATCCTGCGGGCGGGGCTGCCGGGATGGCACCTGGGCCGGGGGCCGGTGCCGCCGGTGGCGCTCGCGGTGCTGATGCTGGCAGCGCTGGGCGTGGGCAGCTTTGACGGGCTGAACGAGACCTTCCGCTGGCTGGCCTGGATCGGGGTGAACCCGCTGGAATTCACCGGGCGCTCCTCTGTCATGCGGGAGAACGGCATCGGGCTGGCGCTGGCGATCGCGGCACTGATCACGGTCTATGGGCTGTCGGTCAAGGCGGGGCTGATCCTGATCGAGGAAACCGCGGGCTGGGCCCTGGCGTTCCGGGCGATGGCGCCGGCGATCCTGCCGATCGCGCTGGGCTATCACATCGCGCATTACCTGCCGACGGCGATGGTCGACCTGCAGTACCTTGCCCATCTGCTGAGCGAATACGCTGGCGGGCCGGAGATCACGGTGACGACCGGTTTCTTCAACACCCGGGCGACGGTTCAGGCGATCTGGCTGACGCAGGCGGCCTTTGTGGTGGGCGGTCACATCCTCGCGATCCTGATGAGTCATTTCGCGGCGCTGCGCCTGTACGGCAGCCACAGGCGCGCCGCATTGAGCCAGACGCCGCTGGCGCTCTTCATGGTGTTCTACACGCTCTTCGGCCTTTGGTTGCTGGCTTCGCCGCGCGGCGCATGAGCGCGGAAGCGGCGGCAGGGCCGCGCCCGATCCTTGGGCAGGCGGCAAGAAAGAATGTACACAAACGACCTGCGGGACGGACAAAATGTGGACAGGTTATTTGCGCGCCTACAGACTGATTTGCAGGGCCAGCCTAATAAGGCCCGGCAAATCATGCTAAACAGGGATGCTGCGACGATGACCGATAAAGTCGAGAAGACCAGCAAGGCCGCCGGTTCGGCGGTGAAACAGCCCACCCGGCGGCAGGCGCTGAAGACGCTTGGCCTGGGGGCGGGGGCTGCGGCGGCATTGCCGCTCTGGGCGCGTTGCGCCCAGGCCCAGACCTCGGAGCCGATCCGCATCGGTTTCGGCAAGCACGCAACCGGGATCGGCGCGGCCTATGGCCGGTGGTACGATCGCACCAGCCAGGCCGCCATCGCCAAGATCAACGCCGAGGGCGGGATGAACGGCCGGATGCTGGAACTGGTGACCGAGGATGACGGCACCGATCCGCGCCGCGCGGCAGAGGTGCTCGAGAAATTCGCCAGCCAGTCGAACTGTGACGTGGCCTTTGGCACGCTGTTCAGCCACGTGGTGATGGGCGCCGCGCCCCGCGCAGCCGAGCTGAAACTGCCCTATTTCGTGGTGTCCGAAGGCCATCACGTGGCCGGTGGCAAGCTGAATCGCTGGACGCTGCAGCCGGGCATTTCCGACGTGAAGAGCCAGATCAGCGCCATGGCGCCGTTCATCGCGAACACGCTGGGCAAGAAGGTCACGATGATCTACCCGGACTATGCCTTTGGCTATGATCACCGCGACAACCTGCCGCCCGCCATCCAGGCCGCCGGCGGCGAAGTGGTGGCACAGATCGCCATCCCGCCGACCGAGACCTCCTTTACCAAGTACTTCCCCAAGATCCCGCGGGACACCGAGGTGATCTATCACGTGATGATCGGCCCCGCCGTTCTGACCTTCGTCAAGGAAATGGGCGAGTTCTTCGGCCCCTCCAGCCCGGAGATCTTCGGCTTCGTCGACTCGATCGAGGCGGTGGACCTGAATTCGCCGGGCCTCGAGTTCCTCGATGGCAGCTATTTCTGGGAGGGCATGCCGCGCTACCTTCAGGAGGGGGCACCCGATTACGTGACCGCCTATCGCGACGCCGTGGGCCTCGATGCCAACGGCGCCAGCGTGAGCGATCCAACGGATGTCTCGACGGGCGCGCACATGTTCGGCTGCTGGGAAACCCTGCACATCATCAAGGATGGCATGGAGGCCTGCAATTACAGCGGGCCGGCGGACCGGCAGGCGCTGATCGAGGCCGTCGAGGCGATGACCGACATGCCCGCGGGCCCGGCACATCCGCAGGGTGCCAAGATCTTCAACGGCAAGACGCACCAGGTCTTTGCGCCGCAGTACATCTCGAAGGTCACGGACGGCAAGCTGGACGTGGTCGAGGTGATCGAGGCGAAGGATACGCTCTATCCGGACGAGGTCGACTATACGCAGATGGACTTCTGATCGGTCGGGCCCGCAGGATCGCGCGCCCTTTGAAAAGGAGAGTGAGAGAATGCGGGTCCAGCCCTTTCTGATGTTTCACGGAGCGGCCGCCGAGGCGGCCGAAACCTATGCCGGGCTCTTTCCGGACGGCAGCTTTCGCGTGGCCCAGGACGGGCCGGACGGGGCGCCGATGCTGCTGACCGTCACGATCGGTGGCCAGCAGCTGAGCTTTCTCGAAAGCCCGGTGGAGCACGGCTTTTCCTTTACGCCAATGATGTCCCTGAAGGTGGACTGCGACACGGCGGAGGAAGTGGACCGGCTCTGGGAGGCGCTGATCGTCGGGGGATCGGTGCTGATGGAGCTGGGAGAATATCCGTTCAGCCCGCGCTACGGCTGGCTGAACGACCGGTTCGGCCTGTCGTGGCAGATTGGGCAGATCGGGATCACACCCACAGAGTAAGACGTTTCATGGATATCGGACCCTACCTACTACTCGCCTCGATCGAGGGCGCGGTGCTGGCGGCTGTGCTGGCGCTGATGGCCAGCGGGCTGAGCCTCGTTTTCGGGGTCATGCGCGTGGTGAACGTGGCGCATGGCGAATTCTACATGCTGGGCGCGGTGCTGGCCTGGGTGGTGACGGCCTTTCTCGGCGCCAGCGCGCCGGTCAGCTTCATCGCCGCGTTGATCTTTGCGCCGCTGGCGGTGGGGATGCTGGCAGCCGCGGCCGACGTGACCATCCTGAAGCGGCTGAAATACGACCCCGAGCGGACCATCGTGGCCACCATCGGGCTGCTCTACATCATCCAGCAGGCGACGCTGATGGGATACGGCCCCGAGGCGCGGCCCGTGGTGCCGCCCTTCAACAGCCGCATTGCGCTGCCCTTTGTCCAGTGGGGCGAGAACGGGATCGAGCTCTATTATCCCTGGGGGCTGTCGACGACCTCCTACAAGCTCTTCGTGATCGTGGCCGCCGTGGTGCTGATCACCGGGCTGCGGCTGTTCATGAAATACTCGCGCGCCGGTCTGGTGATGCGGGCCACCCAGCTCGACAGCGAGATGGCGACGGCCTTCGGCATCCCGGTCGAGCGCGTCTATGCCATCGTCTTCGGCGCCGGGGCGGCGCTGGCCGCGCTGGCCGGCGTGCTGATCGTGCCGATCCAGCAGGCGCATTACCTGATGGGGGGCGACGCGCTGCTGCTGAGCTTCATCGTGGTGATCATCGGCGGCCTGGGCAGCCTGACGGGCACCATTGTGGCGGCGATCCTGATCGGCATGAGCGACGGCATCATCTCGGTCTTCTTCTCGCCGACGCTGGCCAAGATCCTGGCGACGCTGCTGGTGGCGCTGGTTCTCGTCTTCCGCCCGCAGGGGCTGTTCGGGGTGAAAGACCGATGAGCAAGAAGGACTGGGGCCTGCATCTCGGGCTCGTGGCGCTGCTTTTCGCGCTGAACTTCATCCTGCCGGTCTATCACCAGGGCATCTTTGCCCGGGTCATGGTGCTGGCGATCTTTGCCATCGGGTACAACATCGCCTTCGGCTATACCGGGCTGCTGAGCCTGGGCCATGCGATGTTCTTTGCCGCCGGCATGTATGCGACGGGGCTGTCGAGCTACTACTTCGAGATTCCGGCGCTTCCGGCCTGGATCCTCGGGGTGGGGGCCGGGGCGCTGTTTTCGCTGATCGTGGGGGCGCTTGCGCTGCGCACGAAGGACGTGGCCTTCATGATCGTCACGCTGATGTTCAGCCAGGCGGCCTATCTGACGATCCTCTATTTCAGCACGGTCACCCATGGCGACGACGGGATCGTGATCCCGCAGGAGCTGCGCCGGATCGGCGGGCTGGACCTGACCGGGGCGCATGCGCGCTATCTGACGGCCTGGGTGCTGTTCTCGGTGGCGATGCTGGGCAGCCTCTGGCTTGTCCGGGCGCCCTTTGGCCGGGTGCTCGTGGCGATCCGCGAGAACGAGGAACGCGCGCGGCTGCTGGGCTATGACACCAGGCGGCGCAAACTCGGCGCACTGGTGATCTCGGGCACGATCTCGGCGGCGGCGGGCAGCGCCTATGCGGTGCTCTTCGGCTACGTGGGCGCGTCCTTTGCCGGGGTGCAATATTCGATCTTCGCCCTGCTCTGGGTGCTGCTCGGCGGCGCGGGCACGGTGCTCGGGCCCTTCATCGGCACGCTCTTTATGTTCTACCTGATCGACCTGACCTCGGAGGTCACCAATGCCTACATGCTGCTGGCGGGCGTGGTCCTAGTGGCGCTGACGCTCTTCATGCCGCAGGGCCTTGTGGGCGAGCTGCGCAAGCGCGTCTGGAGGGACCTGCCATGACCGCGATCCTTTCGACCCGCGGTCTGGGCAAGAGCTTTGACGGGCTGCGGGCCAACAACAACATCGACTTCGAGCTGGAACCGAACCAGGTGCGCGCCCTGATCGGACCGAATGGCGCCGGCAAGACGACCTTCGTCTCGATGCTGATCGGGCGGCTGAAGCCCACCGACGGGGCGATCTGGTTCGACGGGCAGAACGTGACCCAGTTCGATGCCCACCGCCGGGTGTCCCTGGGCATGGCCTATACCTTCCAGATCACCAGCGTCTTCGCCAAGTTGACCTGCCACGAGAACGTGGCGCTTGCCGCGCGGCGGCGGCTGAAGGGCGCGGCGGTGGAGGCGCAGGTGCGCGAGGCCCTGGACCGCGTGGGCCTGGGGGACCGGGCGCAGGACGTGGCGGGGGACCTCTCCTATGGTCACCAGCGGCTGCTGGAGATCGCCATGGGCCTGGCGCAGAAGCCGCGGCTGCTGATCCTGGACGAGCCGACGCAGGGGCTGGCCGAGAGCGAGGTGGAGGCCTTCAAGGCGCTGATCCGCGCGCTCGCCTCCGAGACGACGATCCTGCTGATCGAGCACAACATGAGCGTGGTCATGGAGTTGGCCGACCGGATCACGGTGCTGAACTTCGGCGAGATCCTGGCCGAGGGCACGCCGCAGGACATTCACGACAACCCGGCCGTGCAGGCGGCCTATCTGGGAACCGGAGGCGAAGATGCTGCGGATTGAGGGGCTGACGGCGGGCTATGGCGCGGCGACGGTCCTGCGCGACGTGGCGCTGAGCGCCGAGGCCGGCGAGATTACCGTGCTGATGGGGCGCAACGGCGCGGGCAAGACCACGCTGATGAAGGCGATCATGGGGCTGGTGCCGGCCGAAGCCGGGCGCATCACGCTCGACGGTACCGAGCTGAGCGCGCTGCCGCCGCACCGGGTGCCGCGCGAGGGCGTGGGGTACGTGCCGCAGGGCCGGCGGCTGTTTTCCGAGCTGACGGTGGCGCAGAACATCGAGATCGGCCTTGGGGCGGGGCCCTCGGATACGGCGGGGCGCGCGGCGCTGCGGGCCGAGATGCTGGAACTGTTCCCGCGGCTGGAGGAGCGCATGGGCCAGCGGGCCGGCACGCTCTCGGGCGGCGAACAGCAGATGCTGGCCACGGCGCGGGCGCTCTGCGTCAAGCCGAAGCTGCTGCTGCTGGACGAGCCGACGGAAGGGCTGCAGCCCTCGATGATCGAGGCGATCCGCCAGGTGATGGTGAAGATGCGCGACAGGGGCCTTGCGGTGCTGTTGGTGGAACAGCGCATCGAGGCGGTCCTGGAGATCGCGGACCGGGTGACGGTGATCGAGAATGGCCGCAACGCCGAGGACTTCGCGCGCGACGACCTTGCCGCGGGCGAGGGGCGCCTGCGGGCGCACCTGGGGGTGTGAGGGCCGTCGCGGCGCCTCTCAGCAGAGTTTGCGCAGCAGGGTCAGGAATTGTTCCTGCTCGGCCGGATCGAGGGGCGCGAGGGTCTCGGAGGTGATGGCCAGCGCGGCGCCGGCCATGCGTTCGTAGAGCGCCTGGCCGGTCTCGGTGGCATAGAGGTAATGGCGCCGGCGATCCTCCGGGTCGGGGCGCGCATCGACAAGGCCGCGGGCGCGCAGGCGGTCGGCCACTCCCTTGACGGTCGCCGCATCCATGGCGACGGCCCGCCCGAGGGCGTTCTGCGAGGTGGGGCCCATCTCGCAGAGCTTGGCCAGCGCGGCGAACTGGGTCGAGGTCACATCCGGCAGAATCTGCGCGAAGATCGACAGATGCCGCTGCGATGCCCGGCGGAGCAGGAAACCGACCTGCTCCTCGAGCTTGTAGGCATTCGCTGCCTTATCCTTGAACTCATAATGCATGAGAAAGGTATCTCCGGCCCCGCAGTCTTTGGCAAGGCGGAAAGCGATTGACACGGGGGCAGGGGCTTCTGCAAAATCCGTTGGTGTACGAACGAATTTGAGCGATGGGGCCGGTGAGCCGATCACCGCCCCGAGCCAGCGCGGGAGAATGCCCATGGCGGCGGTGGAAAAGATCAGATGCGATGCCTGCCCGGTCATGTGTTACGTGGCCGAGGGCCGCACGGGCGCCTGCGACCGCTATGCCAACGAGGGCGGCCGGATCGTGCGCTGTGACCCGGTCACGGTGCTGGACCGGCGAGTGGCCGCGGGCGGCGAGATCCGGCCCTTCCTGAAGGCCGACTGGGACGGCGAGACCGTCAGCGGCAACGACATCTTCGTCTCCGGCGTCGGCGCCGGCACCACCTATCCCGACTTCAAGCCGGCGCCCTTCATCGTGAGCCGCGACGTCGAGGGCGTGGATACGGTGACCGTGGTGACAGAGGCGATCTATTCCTATTGCGGGGCCAAGGTGAAGATCGACACCGACCGCCACATCGGCGACGAGCGCGCCGTGGTGCGCGCGAAGGGCGAACCCATCGGCATGGTCATGACGGCCGAATACGGCAGCCAGATGCTCTCTCTAGGCGGTGTCGATCACCTGACGGGCGGGTCCAAGCCCGAGGGGCGCGCCACCTGCGACAGCCTGATGGCTCTGTGCAACGGCGAGGCGGTGGAACTGGAGATCGACGGCGGGTCGACGGTGATCGTGCAGGCCGGCCGGGCGCCCATCGTGGACGGCCAGCAGGAGACGCGGATGCGCGTGGGCTGTGGCAGCGCGACCATCGGCATGTTTGCGAGCCAGTGGCAGGGCCTTGTGGACGAGGTGGTGGTGGTCGATGACCACATCACCGGCGTGGTCAGCGAGCACCAGGCCGGCAAGGTGATCGGCTGGCCCGACACCGGCATCCGCATCAAGGGCCGGCGTTCGACGCCGGGGCGGTATTTCCAGGTGGCCGAGCCGGGCCTCGGCTGGGGCGGCACGGATATCAGCGATCCGCTGACGATCCTGGGTGACTGGCAGGAGAAGAAGGGCGCGAAGCCGGGCCTGACCCTGCTGATGGTCTCGACCACGGGCGAACACGCGGCCTATTTCGAGCTGGATGACGATCTGAAGCCGGTGCAGATGGAAATGCCCGAGAGGCTGAAGCCTTCTGTGGCGCTGATCGAGGAAAACTGCGAGCCCGCGCTCTGCACGGTGATGTTCTGTGCCGGGGCGGGAGGGTCGCTGCGGTCCGGTGTGACGCGCAACCCGGTGCGGCTGACGCGGGCGGTGCAGGGCGGCCAGACGCGGGTGACGCTCGGCGGGGCCGAGGCCTTTCTCTGGCCCGGCGGCGGCATCACGGTGATGGTCAACGTGCTCGACATGCCGCGTGGCAGCTTCGGCTATGTGCCCACGCCGGCGCTGGTCGCGCCGCTGGAATTCACCATGCCGCGCGAGGTCTACGTGGCTCTTGGCGGCTACGAGGGGGCGATCCGTCCCGTCGACAAGGTACTGGAAGAAGGCGGCGAATATGGCAGCGATTTCAGGGCGCTGCACTGGACCGTGGAAGATTGATGCAGGTTGCGCTGCTGCCCGACGGCCGGCGGCTGCACCTGCAGGCGGGGCCCATCGACCTGATCCTGATGGCCGACGAGCCGGTGCGGGAGGTGGCCTACGGTGCCGCCTGCGCGCGGTTTGACGGGCTGCTGGAGGAGCTGGTGGCGGAACTGCCGGAGCTGCGCCGCGAGGGCGGCAGGGGGCATGGCCCTGTGGCCGCCCGGATGAGCGCCGCCGTGGCCCCATACGCCCCGGAATTCATCACGCCCATGGCCGCCGTGGCCGGGGCCGTGGCCGAGGAGATCCTGCAGGCCATGGTCGCCGTGGCGCCGCAGGCGAAGCTCTGGGTGAACAACGGCGGCGACGTGGCCTGGCATCTGGGCGCGGGCGAGATGCGCCTGGCCATGGCAGGCGGAGCGGTGACGGTGCCGGCCAGTGCCCCCTGGCGCGGCTGTGCCACCTCGGGGCGCGACGGGCGGAGCCATTCGCTTGGCATTGCCGATGCGGTGACCGTGCTGGCCGAGAGCGCCGCCATGGCCGATGCCGCCGCCACGATGATCGCCAACCGGGTGGACCTGCCCGGACATCCCGCCGTCACCCGCGTGCCGGCCGAGGCGTTGTCGCCTGACAGCGACCTTGGCGCGCGGCTGGTGACAACCGGCCTCGGCGCGCTGACCGCTGACGAGATCGACGCGGCGCTGGCGCGCGGCCTGGGCTATGCCGAGGGGCTGATCGCCCGGGGCCTGATCGGTGCGGCGCATCTGGCGCTGGCCGGACAGATCCGGCAGACAGGCGACAAGAGACTGACACCAAAGACACCAGAGGAGCTGCCGGATGGCTGAGTTTACCCTGCGCAAGACGATGATTTTCCTTGAGGAAATCCACCATGACGGCGGCCCGGAGAGCGGCCCGCGGCACCGCGGCGCGGTGGTCGCGCTGGTGAAGAACCCCTTTGCCGGCAGCTATACCGCCGACATCACCGGCGCCATGGACGACCTGAAGCCTCTGGGCCTTGAGATGACCGACAAGCTGATCGCGGCCATGGGCGGGATCGAGGGCATCGATGGCTATGGCAAGGCGGCAATGTGCGGCGAGGCTGGCGAGCTGGAACATACCGCGCTCTGGCATGTGCCGGGCGGCTATTCGATGCGCGAACGCCTTGGCGAGGCGCTGGCCATCGTGCCTAGTTCGATGAAACAGGGCGGCCCGGGCACGCGGATCGACATTCCGCTGGGCCATATCAACGCGGCCTACGTGCGCAGCCATTTCGATGCCATGGAGGTGGGCCTGCCTGACGGGCCGCGTGCCGACGAGCTGATGTTCGCGCTGGCCATGTCGAAGGGGCCGCGCATCCACGCCCGGGTGGGCGGCCTTGCCGTCGAGGATATTGCAAAGCACGACGGTTTGCGCTGATCCGCCCAGGAACCAACCTGTGAAAACGGGCCGGAGCAGGGATGCTCCGGCCCGTTTTTGCAATCTTGAAGCCTCACCCCGGTGGCGGCCTCAGTGCCCTGCGGCCTTGTCGATATTGCGCAGCAGGGTCGTGGCCAGTTCCAGGTTCGGGCAGGGGATGCCATGTGATTTCGCCACCGTGATCGTGGCGCCGAAGATCGGTTCGATCTCCATCGGGCGGCCGGCATCGAGATCCTGCAGGGTGGAGGGCACCACGGCGAGCGTCTCGCGGGCATCGGCGGCGCGTTCCTCGGCGGTATAGGGAAACTCGGCATGTTCTGCGGTGCCGGTGGCATGGACCTCGGCCATGATGTCGATGGCAAAGCGCGAGAGAACCGGATCATTCAGCATCACGTCGGTCGGCACCCGTGCCAGGGCGCAGACTGAGTTCATGGCGCAATTGCTCATGATCTTGGTCCAGAGCGCGTTGTAGAAGGGCTGGGTCTCGTGGATGTCGAGGCCGGCGGCGCGGAAGATTTCGGCCACGCGCACCACGTCGGCGCGGTCCTCGCCGGGCATCCGGCCGAGGTCGATGAAACCGGGGCGGTTGACGTTGACGAGGCCCGGTTCCGGCACGAAGGCCGAGAAGAAGGCGATGGCACCAATGGCGCGCTCCGGGCCGATGGCCTTCCACAGGACACCGCCCGGATCGACCTCCTCGGCGCCCTTCGTGCCGCCCTGGCCGTCGCTGATCGGGTACCACCAGGGCACGCCGTTCACCACGCTGACGATCCGGCCATGCGGCGCCATCAGCCGGGCCAGCGCATCGGCCATGGGCGGGATCTGATGGCCCTTCAGCGCGGTCACCACGATGTCCTGCGGCGGCAGGCTGTCGGGATCATCGGTGGCCTGCACCTCGATCACGCGTTCCCCGGGGTGATCGGCGGTGATGACCCTCAGGCCCTTCTGCTGCATCGCCTTGAGGTGGGGGCCGCGGGCAATGACCGATATCTGACCGATTCCCGCCTCTGCACCGGCCAGTGCCAGCTGCGCGGCCATGCCCCCGCCGATGGCGCCGGCACCGACGATGCAGATGGAGAGGGGGCGATCGGGAAGCGGGGGCAGGGGGGGGCGTGTCATGCCGTGCGGTCCTTGTTGTCTGATATATCAGTTGCTTGGCATGGAGTGGGCGCCTCGGCAAGGGAAAGACTTGACAGGCGGGCCGCATCGGCGGATTTACATAGCGCCTGTTGATTGCTACAGCAGGCTGCCCGACAAGTTCCGGGCGACCCTGCTCTGATCGGCGCGGCCCCCGCGGGGGAAAAGCCGGCGAAAGGTACGGAATGAACGTGAAACGATGGCAAGGCTGGTCCCTGACCTGGCGATGGTGAACCCACCGCCCCGTTTCCACATTTCCTGATCAATCGGCGGCCAGAGCAGCGCGTTAGCAGACCCTCTGTGCGCCGCCCCACCAGACAGAGACATCCAGATGACCGACCTCACTTTCCAGACCAAGGGGGGTGTATCCGTCACCCGCCGCGAATTCGCCGCGACCTACATGACCGACACCGATGCGCTGGCCGCACGGCTGGACAGTCACCGGGGGGCGCTGTTCTCGTCGAACTACGAGTACCCGGGCCGCTATACCCGCTGGGATTTCGGTTTTGCCGAACCGCCGGTGATGGTGGAGGCGCGGGGCCGCGCCATGAAGATCCGCGCACTGAACGCGCGTGGCGAGGTGCTGCTCAAGATCATCGCGCCGGAGGTGATGACGCTGGACGCGGTGGCCGATGCCAGCCAGAGCGACACCGCGCTGGAACTGAAGATCAAGGCCCCCGAACGGGTCTACAATGAGGAGGAGCGTTCGCGCGCGCCTTCGGTCTTCTCGGTGCTGCGGGCGATGGTGTCGCTGTTTTTCACCGACGAGGACGGGCACCTGGGCCTCTATGGTGCCTTCGGCTATGACCTGGCCTTCCAGTTCGAGCCCATCGAATATTCCCTGCCGCGGGGCGAGGACCAGCGCGATCTGGTGCTCTTCCTGGCCGACGATATCCTGGTCGGCGACCATTATTCCACATCGGCCATGCGATATCGCTACGAGTTCAGCCGTGGCGAACTGAGCACCGAGGGCCTTGCGGGCGGCGGCGAGGCGGAGCCCTTCGTGAAGGGCCCCGAGGACCTGCCGCGCGGTGATCACCACCCGGGCGAATACGCCAAGCTGGTGGTCAAGGCCAAGGAGAGCTTTCGGCGGGGAGACCTCTTCGAGGTGGTGCCGGGGCAGGTCTTCTACGAGGCCTGCAAGGACAGCCCCTCGGCGATCTACGAGCGCCTGAAGAAGATCAACCCGGCGCCCTTCGGCTTCATCATGAACCTGGGCGAGCAGGAGTACCTTGTGGGCGCCAGCCCGGAGATGTTCGTGCGGGTGACCGGCCGCCGGGTGGAGACCTGCCCGATTTCCGGCACCATCAAGCGCGGCCGCGACGCCATCGAGGACAGCGAGCAGATCCTGAAGCTGCTGCAGTCGAAGAAGGACGAGAGCGAGCTGACCATGTGTTCCGACGTCGACCGCAACGACAAGAGCCGGGTCTGCGAACCGGGCAGCGTGCGGGTGATCGGGCGGCGGCAGATCGAGATGTATTCGCGCCTGATACACACGGTCGACCATATCGAGGGACGGCTACGCGAGGGCATGGATGCGATGGATGCCTTCCTGAGCCACACCTGGGCGGTGACCGTGACCGGTGCACCCAAGCTCTGGGCCATGCGGTTCATCGAGAAACACGAGAAGAGCACCCGCAAATGGTACGGCGGTGCCGTTGGGGCGGTGCAGTTCGATGGCGGAATGAATACCGGCCTGACCCTGCGCACGATCCGGATCAAGGACGGTATCGCAGAGGTCCGGGCAGGGGCGACCCTGCTGAACGACAGCGATCCGGATGCGGAAGAGGCCGAAACCGAATTGAAGGCCAGTGCAATGCGGGCCGCAATACGCGGTGATGTGCGCCTGAATTCGGATGCGGACAATGCAACTCGACTGCCGGTGGGCAAGGGGCGCAGACTGCTGCTGGTCGATCACGAAGACAGTTTCGTTCATACGCTGGCAAACTACTTCCGGCAGACCGGCGCAGAGGTAATGACCACGAGAAGCCCCGTGGCCGAATCGGTTCTTGAAGAATACAAACCCGACCTGGTTGTATTGTCGCCAGGTCCCGGCAACCCACGCGATTTCGATTGTGCCGGAACAATCGGAAAAACACTGAAGCGTAACATTCCGATATTCGGAGTGTGCCTGGGTCTTCAGGCCATTGCAGAATATTTTGACGCTGATTTGCGTCAGCTCGAGCTGCCGATGCACGGGAAACCCTCACGTGTCTCCATTTCCGAACCCGGCACGGTCTTTGCCGGTTTGGAGAGTTCGGTAACGGTGGGGCGCTATCATTCCCTGCACGTTCTGCCGGAAAGCCTGAGTGACGATTTCGTTGTAACTGCGGTGACTTCGGATGGTGTGATCATGGGGATCGAGCATCGCGACCTGCCTATTGCAGCCGTACAGTTCCATCCGGAGTCGATCATGTCGCTGGGGCAGAACGCCGGCATGAAGATGATCGAGAACGTGGTGGAGCGCCTTGGCGTCAGTCGCAGCCTTCCCCTGCGTGAAACGGCCTGAGAGATAGACCTCCATTAGCAAGCCATTGCCCCTCGGGCCCACCTGAAGCCGGTCGCAATGCGGCCGGCTTTCTCTTTTGGTGTTTCACGGTTGAAGAATTGTACTCGCCGTTGAAAACACTTTTCACGTGTTGGGTAGTGAGCGCTTTCTTGCGCATTAATGCTACGCGTATCAATTTAATGGCTGTTGCGGAAAGTAATGCAAATATAGTAACGATCGCTTAGGGAAATGCCCCCAACATTCTCCCAATTATAAAAAGAAAGAAGGAGCACGATATGCTGGATCTTGATGTGAATAGCATGCAGCTCGGCGAGCTGAAGAAGCTGCAGACGAAAGTCAATACGGCGATCAAGACCTATGAGGATCGTCAACGCAAAGCTGCGCTTGCCGAACTCGAGGCCAAGGCCGCGGAAATGGGCTTTTCGCTGTCGGAACTGACCGGCCAGAGCAGCCGCAAGGCAAAGGTCAATCCGCCGAAATACCGCAATCCCGAGGATCCGACCCAGACGTGGAGTGGCCGTGGTCGTCAGCCGGGCTGGATCAAGGATGCCGTTGCACGGGGCGAGTCTCTCGATCAGTTCCTGATCGTGAAGTGAGTGACAGGTCTTGCCTGGTTGGACATTGGAGCCAACCCGGGTGAGATCATGGCTCGGCGGGCAGGCCGGGCAAGACATGCGGGCCGGCAATGCCGGTCCGGCACATGTGTCGCCCGAATGGGCGGCCCGGCCCTTCGGGGCCTTTCTTGTTTTTTGGTGGATAAACGCTGTCCGTTCCCATGACCTGTGGTCATGGCGCAAAGGGGCCGAAGAATATTGCCGTCGGGGTGTGCCGGGCGATTTTTGCGCGTTCGGAGAGAATGGCCGGCGACATTGCCGGGTGGCGGCGCTGCAATCTTACCGAATGACAATTTGAGCATTCGAACGGCAGGGCCCGCCCGGACACTCCGACATGGAGAGGACGGCAGGAGCCGTCGGTGCTTGCGGTCGGCGGTTCGGAGCGGGCGGTGGCGGGCAAGGCTTTCGCGACGGGACGTCCGGATATTGGCGGCATTGCACGGGGCGGCCGGCCATTCCTGACAGGCGTTGGAGATTTACCTGCGGTGACGGTGCTTGGGCAATTTCAGCTCCCGGGCATTGAAAATGGCGGGCTTGGCCCGCTTGCCTTTCCCGGCGGGACGGGGGAGAGAGGGAGCATGGCTGAGCTGAAGATACTGGACGGGGTGCTGAGCGACCGCGGGTCGAAATACGCGGTGGCCGGCGGCCTTGCGGCGAGCCGGGCCGAGGCGGAGGCGCTGATCAAGCAGCTGAAGCGGAAAAAGAAGTTCGCCAAGGCAACCCATAACAGTTGGGCCCTGCTGCTGCCGGGAGAGCCGGTAAAGGCCGACGACGGCGAGGCAGGTGCCGGCATGGTGATCCTGCGGATGCTGGAGCGCGCGGGGCTCGAGAACCACCTTGTTGTGGTAACGCGCTGGTTCGGCGGCACGCACCTGGGCGGGGACCGGTTTCGCCACGTGCAGAGCTGCGTGCGCACGTACATGGAAGAGATCGGCGTTGATCCCCGCGGTGAGGACTTCAGCTGAGGCCGCTCAGGCCGCGTCCTGCTCCGTCACTGGAAGGAAGGGCGGCTGCGCGGCGCGCACAGCCCCTGCCAGACGTGCGCGGCACCCTGTGGCCCGTGGCAGGTATTGAGGGGCGGCGGCGCTCTCTCCTGCGGCGGGATAGGGCAGCAGGTGGGCCCGAAAGAAAATTCGATGCGGCGACCGGTGCCCATATGGGGCGCGCTGAGGGTGGCGCGGCCGTTGGCATCGTCGGTGCGCGCCGCGAAGCGACGCCCACAGGGAGGCTCTGTCCGGGAGGGGCCGGCGGGTGCGGACCGGAAGAGGCGGCTGCCCGAAAAAGCGGCTGCACCCGGGAGGCTGCGCCTATTTGGGCGTCAGCATCCGGGTGAAGAGGGTGTCGAGATAGGCCTCGGCCGCAGGGAAGGGATCGACCTCGTCGCCCTTGCCGGGGCCGCCGAGGATGGCGCGCACCTGGACATCGAAATCGGCGTAATGCTGGGTAAGCGACCAGATCGAGAAGATCAGGTGATGCGGATCCGAGGGGGCGAGACGGCCCTCGTCCATCCAGCCCTGGATCACCACGGCCTTCTGATCGACGAGGCTCTTCAGCTCGGTTTCCAGCAGGTTGAGGATATTGGGCGCGCCCTGCACGATCTCGTTGGCGAAGAGGCGGCTCTCTCGGGGGTGATGCTTGGACATTTCCAGCTTGCGCCGGACATAGGTGCGCATCTCCTCCAGAGGCTCGCCGTCATCGCGGAGCTCTTTCAGAGGGTCGAGCCAGGTGTCCATCAGCGAGGAGAGGACATGGGTGAAGATCGCCTCTTTCGAGGGGAAGTAATAGAGCAGGTTCGGCTTCGAAAGGTTGGCCTCTTTCGCGATCTGGTCGACGGTGGCACCGCGAAAGCCGTAGGCGGAGAAGACGGAGAGGGCCGCTTCCGATATCAGGGCGATGTTCTTGCGCTGGATTCGGGTGCGGGCTTCGGGTTTGTTCATGCGTCTGTCCTGGTCCTCTCTGGGCTACGGGCGGGCGGCATGAGGAGAGTCGCGCAGCGCCGGCAGGCGGGATCTTGATGTCTGGTATTCTTGCCGCATGGGCGACAATGTCCAGAGGTGAGCGAATTTTCATCACCCGGTGGCTGCAAAGGCGGCAAACCCCGTAGCGGCCGGTAGGAAGGCGGGGCGAATTTCTTGACGTACCCCTTTCCTTTGATAGCGTGGCTTTGACCAAGTGGTCAAAATGATTATGAGCCAGTAGTGGAGAAGAGCCATGCCCGCACCCGGGGAGAATTTCAGGATCAACGGCGACAGGCTGTGGGACAGCCTGATGGAGATGGCCAAGATCGGACCGGGCGTTGCGGGCGGCAACAACCGTCAGACGCTGACCGACGAGGACGCGGAAGGGCGCAAGCTTTTCCAGCAATGGTGCGAGGCCGCCGGCTGTACCATGGGCGTCGACAAGATGGGCACGATGTTCATGACGCGCCCCGGCACCGATCCCGATGCGCTGCCGGTCTACGTGGGCAGCCACCTCGACACCCAGCCCACGGGCGGCAAATATGACGGCGTGCTGGGTGTCCTGGCGGCGCTCGAGGTGGTGCGCTCGCTGAACGATCTGGAAGTGAAGACCAAGCACCCGATCGTGGTGACCAACTGGGCCAACGAGGAGGGCGCACGTTTCGCCCCCGCGATGCTGGCCTCGGGCGTCTTCGCAGGTGTGCATTCGCTCGATTATGCCTATGGCCGAACCGATCTCGAGGGCGCGAGCTATGGCGCCGAGCTGGAGCGGATCGGCTGGAAGGGCGAGGAAGAAGTGGGCGATCGAAAGATGCATGCCTACTTCGAGTACCACATCGAACAGGGGCCGATCCTGGAAGCCGAGAAGAAGAGCATCGGCGTCGTCACCCATTGCCAGGGCCTCTGGTGGCTGGAATTCACCCTGACCGGGAAAGAGGCGCATACCGGCTCGACCCCAATGGAGATGCGGGTGAACGCGGGCCTGGCCATGGCGCGGATCCTGGAAATGGTGCAGGAGGTCACGATGGACGCGCTGCCCAACGCCGTGGGCGGCGTCGGGCAGATGAAATTCACCCCCAACTCGCGCAACGTGCTGCCGGGCAAGGTGGTCTTCACCGTCGATATCCGGACCCCGGATCAGGAGAAGCTGGACCGGATGCGGGCAGAGATCGAGAAGCGCGGTGCCGAGATCTGCGAGGAGCTGGGCGTGGGTTGTTCCATCGAGCCGGTGGGCCACTTCGACCCGGTAACCTTTACCCCCGAGCTGGTGAGCCGCGTGCGCGACGCCGCCGAGGCGCTGGGATACAGCCACATGGATATCGTCTCGGGGGCAGGTCACGACGCCTGCTGGGCCGCCAAGGTGGCGCCGACGACGATGATCATGTGCCCCTGCGTGGACGGGTTGAGCCACAACGAGGCCGAAGAGATCAGCAAGGAGTGGGCTGCGGCGGGCGCGGATGTGCTCTTGCGTGCGGTCGTGGAAACGGCTGAGATCGTGGAATAAGGGCGGCCGGCCCGCGGGCCGGCCGAACCCGCAACAAGGGGGCTCTGCCCCCGACGCGCCGAAGGCGCGCCTCCCTCGGGATATTTCTGCCAAGAAAATGACCGGGGGGAGGAAAGCATTAGGGAGCAAGACAATGACCAAGGTGATCAAGGGCGGTACGGTTGTAACCGCGGACCGGCAGTGGAAGGCCGACATCCTGATCGATGGCGAGACCATCAAGGAGATCGGTGAGGACCTGAAGGGCGACGAGTACATCGACGCCGAGGGCGCCTATGTGATCCCGGGTGGCATCGACCCGCATACCCATCTGGAAATGCCCTTCATGGGGACCACCGCCGCCGAGACCTTCGAGAGCGGCACCTGGGCCGCGGCCGTGGGCGGGACCACGATGCTGATCGATTTCTGTCTGCCGGGGGCCGATGGCAGCATCAAGAACGCGATCAACGAATGGCACCGCAAGTCGGCACCGCAGATCTGCTCCGACATCGGCTATCACATGGCGATCACCGGGTGGAACGAGCTGATCTTTGAAGAGATGAAATATGCCGTGGACAGTGGCGTGAACTCCTTCAAGCACTTCATGGCCTACAAGGGCGCGCTGATGGTGGAGGACGACGAGATGTACGCCTCCTTCGCGCGCTGCCGCGAGCTGGGCGCGCTGCCGATGGTCCACGCCGAGAACGGCGACCTGGTGGACCTGATGCAGAAGAAGTTCATCGCCGAGGGCAAGACGGGCCCGGAATGGCACGCGCGGTCGCGTCCGCCGGAGTTCGAGGGCGAGGCCACCAACCGCGCCATCACCGTGGCCGATGCCGCCGGCACGCCGCTCTACGTGGTGCACGTGAGTTGCGAACAGGCGCACGAGGCCATTCGCCGCGCCCGCCAGAAGGGCATGCGCGTCTACGGCGAGCCGCTGGCACAATTCCTGACGCTGGATGACGACGAGTATCTCTCGACCGACTGGATGCATTCGGCCCGCCGGGTGATGTCGCCGCCCTTCCGTGGGAAAGAGTTCCACGACAGCCTCTGGGCCGGCCTGCAGTCAGGCTCGCTGCAGGTTGTCGCCACCGACCACTGCGCCTTCTCCTCCGAGCAGAAGCTGATGGGCAAGGACGATTTCACCAAGATCCCCAATGGCACCAACGGCGTGGAAGAGCGTCTGGCCGTGCTCTGGACCCATGGCGTGGAAACTGGCCGCCTGACGCCGGAGGAATTCGTCGCGGTGACCTCTTCCAACATCGCCAAGATCTTGAACATTTACCCCAAAAAGGGCGCGCTGGTGCCGGGAGCGGATGCGGATATCGTGGTCTGGGATCCGAAGATCTCGAAGACGATCAGCGCCACCACCCACAAATCCATCATTGATTACAACGTCTTCGAGGGCATGGAGGTGACCGCCCAGGCGCGCTATACCCTGAGCCGTGGCGAGGTGATCTGGGCCTGGGGGCAGAACTCTCAGCCGCAGCCGGGCCGCGGCCGTTTCGTGCCGCGTCCGGCCTTCAGCTCGGCCGCGAAGGCGCTGTCGAAGTGGAAGGAGCTGAACAGCCCGCGCTCCGTGCAGCGTGATCCGCTGAACATTCCGGCCGGGATCTGAGGGGATCTGCGTGACACAAGTACCCGTGATCGAGGCCCGTGGCCTCGATCTTACCTTCCAGACCAACGACGGCCCCGTGCAGGCGCTGAAGGACGTGAACCTTGAGATCAACAAGGGCGACTTCGTCAGCTTCATCGGGCCGTCGGGCTGTGGCAAGACAACCTTCCTGCGCTGCATTGCGGCGCTGGAGGAACCGACGGGCGGCACGCTGACCGTCAACGGCATGACACCCGACAATGCCCGCCAGGCGCGGGCCTATGGCTATGTCTTCCAGGCGGCAGGGCTCTATCCGTGGCGCACGATTGCCGGCAACATCAAGCTGCCGCTGGAGATCATGGGCTTTTCCAAGTCCGAGCAGGACAAGCGGGTGGAAAAGGTGCTCGAGCTGGTCGACCTGGCGGGTTTCGGCAAGAAATATCCCTGGCAGCTTTCGGGCGGCATGCAGCAGCGCGCGTCCATCGCGCGCGCGCTGGCATTCGATGCGCAGATCCTGCTGATGGACGAACCCTTCGGGGCGCTGGACGAGATCGTGCGCGACCACCTGAACGAGGAGCTTCTGAAGCTCTGGGCGCGGACGGAGAAGACCATAGGATTCGTCACCCACTCGATCCCCGAGGCGGTCTACCTCTCGACGAAGATCGTGGTGATGTCGCCCCGTCCGGGCCGGATCACCGACGTGATCGAAAGTACCCTGCCGAAGGAACGCCCGCTGGAAATCCGCGACACGCCGGAATTCCTCGAGATCGCGCACCGTGTGCGAGAGGGGCTGCGTGCGGGGCATGCATATGACTGATCCTGTGACGGACGTACCAGGGCCGAAGGGCGCGCCGCGCACTGCGGCCCGGGCCGCGGTACTTGCCCGCCGCGCCCCGGAGCCGCCCCGCGGTTTGGGTAGGGACGCGAGCTCCCTTTTCACCTTTCGCGGTCATCGGCTCGGCAGCCTGTACCGCATGGGCATTGAAGCTGATATTGGTTTCATCTTTCCTAAAATACGGATGTCGCCACAGCGGCAGGCAGTTCGACATCCGTATTTGAAGAAAGATGAATGGGGGAGGGCGGCACCATGAAGCGATGGTTGCTGCCGGTCCTGACCGTCGTGGCGATGATCGTCGCCTTCTGGTACGTCGCCGCCATTCCGATGAACGTGAAATTTGCCCTGACCACGGCCGAACGTCAGGGCGCGGTGATCAGCCCCGAGGGCACCGCCGCACGGCGCGACATGTCCTCGATCCAGCTGGCGCTGCAGAACCCCGGTGTCTGGGTGGATACCTGGGACCAGGCCAAGCCGCGCCTGCCCGCGCCGCACCAGGTGGTGCAGGAGCTGTGGAAAAGCACCATGCAGGTGAAGCCCACCAGCAAGCGCAGTCTGGTCTTCCATGGCTGGGTGACGCTGAGCGCCACGCTGCTGGGCTTTGTCATCGGGGCCGCGGCGGGCGTGCTGCTGGCCGTGGGGATCGTGCATTCGCGGGCCATGGATATGTCGGTAATGCCCTGGGCGATTGCCAGCCAGACCATTCCGATCCTGGCCATCGCGCCGATGATCATCGTCGTGCTGAATTCCATCGGCATCCAGGGGTTGATCCCCAAGGCTATCATCTCGGCCTACCTGAGCTTCTTTCCCGTCGTCGTGGGCATGGTGAAGGGGCTGCGTGCCCCGTCGCCGATGGAGCTTGACCAGATGCGGACCTGGAGCGCGACCCGCAACCAGACCTTCTGGAAACTGCGGATGCCGGCCTCGGCGCCCTATCTCTTCGCCTCGCTGAAGATCGGCGTCGCGTCCTCGCTGGTCGGCACGATCGTCGCCGAACTGCCGGCAGGTGGCGGGCAGGGGCTTGGCGCGCGGCTGCTCGCCGGGAGCTATTATGGCCAGACCACTCAGATCTGGTCGGCGCTCTTTGCCACGGCGATCCTGGCGGCCGTGCTGGTGGCCATCATCGGTGCCGTGGAGAAGGTGACCCTGAAACGCATGGGGCTGGCGCAATGAGCATCGTGACACACATAGCCCCGCAACAGGCAACCGAGAAGAAGGAGGGCACCCCATGGCACTTGTTGCAGGCGCGCTGATCCTCTGGGCCGTGGCCTGGTGGGTGAATGCCCGCCTGGCCAACGGCCCGGCCAGGGACTTCAACGCCGTCAAGCTGATCGTACCGATCATCTTCGGCCTCACCCTCGTTGCCATGTGGGAGATGATCGTGCGGGGCCTGGCCCTTCCGATGGTCATCCTGCCGGCGCCGAGCCAGATTGCCGTCAAGGTTGGCGACAGCGCCCCGCTGCTCTGGGGCGATTTCATCCAGACCTTCCTGAAGGGGGCGCTCTCGGGCTATCTCATCGGCTGTTGCGCGGCCTTCGTCGTGGCGATCATCGTCGACATGAGCGATTTCCTGCGCCGGGGCATCCTGCCCGTGGGCAGTTTCGTCGCGGCCCTGCCGGTGGTCGGCATCGCGCCGATCCTGGTGATGTGGTATGGTTATGACTGGCAGTCGAAG
This sequence comes from Pseudooceanicola sp. DL12, assembly GCF_056270665.1. Taxonomy (NCBI): domain Bacteria; kingdom Pseudomonadati; phylum Pseudomonadota; class Alphaproteobacteria; order Rhodobacterales; family Paracoccaceae; genus Pseudooceanicola; species Pseudooceanicola sp. DL12. Next base: position 2,915,474 of record NZ_CM149884.1, on the reverse strand, counting down.
GCCGCCGTTGTCGCGGTGATGGTGTTCTTTCCGATGCTGGTGAACATCACCGCCGGCCTGCAGGAGACCACCGCCATGCAGCGCGACCAAATGAAGACCTGGGCCGCAAGCTATTGGCAGGGATTGTGGAAACTGCGCATGCCGGCAGCCATGCCCTTCATCTTCAACGGGCTGAAGATTTCATCGACGCTCGCGCTGATCGGTGCGATTGTCGCCGAGTTCTTCGGGTCGCCGATTGCGGGCATGGGCTTTCGTATCTCAACATCGGTGGGGCAGCTGGCGCTGGACATGGTCTGGGCCGAGATCTTTGTCGCCGCCGTGGCCGGATCGCTCTTTTACGGGCTCATTGCCCTGATCGAGCACTGGGTGACCTTCTGGCACCCGTCACAGCGCAAGTGACAATTGCGCAAAAACAAAACCAACTGAAGAAGACCAACATGGGAGCAAATATCATGAAATACCGGATCGCAGGGGCCGCGGCCCTGAGCGCCATGGGCCTTAGTGCCGTTGCCACCGGCGCCTCGGCCAACGACGCGCTGACTCTGCAGCTGAAGTGGGTGCCGCAGGCACAGTTCGCCGGCTACTACGTGGCCGACAGCAAGGGCTTCTACGACGAAGCCGGCCTGGACGTCGACATCAAGGCCGGTGGCCCCGACATCGCGCCCGAGCAGGTGATCGCCGGCGGTGGCGCCGATGTCATCACCACCTGGATGGCCGCGGCGCTCGCCGCCCGCGAACGCGGCGTGCCGCTGGTCAATATCGCCCAGCCCTTCAAGACCGGCGGCCTGCAACTGACCTGCCTGAAATCGAGCGGCATCGAGACCCCCGAGGATTTCCCGGGCCACACCCTGGGCGTCTGGTTCTATGGCAATGAATATCCGTTCTATGCCTGGATGGCGAACCTGGGCATTCCGACCGACGGCTCCGAAGGCGGCGTGACCGTGATCAAGCAGGCCTTCTCGGCCGATCCGCTGATCCAGGGCCAGGCCGACTGCATCTCGACCATGACCTATAACGAGTACGGTCAGGTTCTCGATGCCGGCATCACCGAAGACGAGCTGGTGAACTTCAACTATCTCGACATGGGCTTCGGCATGCTCGAAGACGGGCTCTATGTCATGGAAGACAAGCTGGAAGACCCGGCTTTCGTCGACCAGATGGAGCGTTTCGTGGCTGCCAGCATGAAGGGCTGGAAATACGCCGAGGAACATCCCGACGAGGCGGCCGAGATCGTGCTTGAATACGATGAAACCGGCGCCCAGACGCTGGAGCACCAGGAATACATGATGGGCGAAGTGGCCAAGCTGACCGCGGGCAGCAACGGGGCACTGGATCCGGCCGATTACGAGCAGACCGTCAAGACGCTGCTCTCCTCGGTCTCCTCCGAGAACCCTGCAATCACCAAGGAGCCCGAAGGCGCCTATACCCTGGAGATCACCGACGCGGCCCTGGCCGGCAACTGATCCGAACGACGATCACGACACTCTGGAAAGGCCGGGCATTGCGTCCCGGCCTTTTTCCTGACAGGTTCCGCATTCATCATGATCAATTGAACGAACCCGGGGACGCCAGGCGGCAGATCCCGCCGGGTAGGAGTGGGACCATAGCGGACGCAAGCGGGAAATCCGGCAACGGTACGGCGGCGGGAACGGGCGCGCGCCGGTCGCGCCCGGTGATCGTGGCCGACCAGATCAAGGATTGGGTCGTCGAGCAGCGTTTGCGCATGGGCGACAGGTTGCCGGGCGAAGCCGAGATGATCGAGCGCTTCGGCATGTCCAAGGGGACCATCCGCGAGGCCATGCGCATCCTCGAGGCGCAGGGCCTGGTCAAGACGCGCACAGGCCCGGGCGGCGGCAGTTTCGTGCACGAGGTCTCTCAGGAGCGGGCACGGGCGCTGCTGGGCAATTACTTTTATTTCCGTGACCTGACCATGAAGGACATCTACCAGATGCGCCGCTGGCTGGAGCCGGAGCTGGCCGCCTCGCTGGCGGGCAAGCTTTCGCCTGTCCAGGTCGAGTCGCTGGAGGCGGTGACCGCGCATTACGACCACCCGGCCGCCGACTTGGAAGAGGAGCGCGAACAGCACGTGCAGTCGCTGCGCTTCCACCAGCTGCTGGCGGAATATGCCGAGAACGAGTTGCTGGGCTTCGTCATCGGGTTCATGGCGCAGATCCTGGGTGACCTGACGGTCTATCGCCGGCTCTACGAACCGCCGAACAGCGAGTTGCGCGAACGTGGCGTGGCCTATCAGCGCGAGCTGATCGATGCCCTGCGGCGCGGCGATCCGGATCGCGCGCGCCTGGTGATGGCCGATCACATGGCGACGGCCGAGGCGCTCATGGAGGGCCAGGAGGCCCTGATGCTGAAGCGCTTCCTGCCGGCCTGACATGGCGGGGCAAAGCTGCCCCTGGTTTCATCTTTCCCCAAAATACCTCCCGCCGGAGGCACCGCGCGCGAGCGCGGTTTCCGGCGCTGCAGCGTGAGTATTTCAGGAAAGGTGAAGGCGCGTCACTCGCCTTCCAGGCGGACGAAATCCTCCGGGGTCGGGGCGCTGAAAGGGGCGTCGTGGGTGGGCACCAGCTGACCCCATTCGGCGTAGCGACCGGTCGTGGCTCGTTGGTGCAGGGCGTGGAGATCGTCGAGGGGAGTCTCGGACCAGTCGATCCGCAGGGTGAGGGGGGCCATGTCGCGGCCGAGGCAGAGCAGGGCGGCGGACAGGAGCCCCCGGCTGTCGCTGCCTGCTTTTTCACCAGCCTGGAGGGCATCGAGCAGGCGCCGATCCATGGACCCGGTGCTTGAAAGAAAGGTTTCAAGCACGGCGTCGAGCACCGATTCGGACGTGAGCATGTTGCCGGCCACCACCACGCCCGGTGCCGAACGGTGTCCGCAGGCCGGCACGGAAGATGTGCCGGTAAAGGCGCCGGTCCCCCCGGTGAGATCGAGGGCGGTCAGTTGGCGATGGGCCTTGCCGGCGTCTGGCGCGGCGAGATGTTCGACCGCACGAGCTGCGCTCGAGCCCCCCTTCATTTCGTGCAGAACCCCTTCTCCCCAAAGGGTCGAGGGCGATGTGCCCTGGCTGGCGGAGAGTCCCGAGAGCACACATCCGCGCAGAACCCAGCCCCCCACGCAGAGGGAGCCGGTCGCGGCGGCACCTCCGAGTCTGCCTGTTTCCGCGTCACGGGCGAGGATGGAAAAGGTCATGCAGGGGCTCCGTTTGTCGTTCCGGGGGAGTTCGGCGGGAATGCCTCTTGAATTTATCATGAAAATTTGGATGACTTCAATTTATCATGATTAATAAGTGAAGCCCCGCGAGAGAGGAGAGGCTCATGTCACAGGGAAAATATTCGGGAAACATCTCGGGCGTTCTGAACTGGAGCCGGCGCGGCGTGCTGGGAGCGGGTGTCGCGATGACCCTGGCCCTGGGTGCGCTGACCGGTGCCGCGCCGGCCATGGCGAAGACTCCTCCCGGGGTACTGATCATCGGCCAGATTGCCGAGCCGAAGGCGCTGGACCCGGCTGCTGTCACGGCCGTGAACGACTTCCGCATCCTGATGAACGTCTATGACGGGCTGGTGCGCTACAAGGACGGCACGCTTGAGGTCGAGCCGGCGCTGGCCGAGAGCTGGGACATCAGCGAGGACGGAACGGAGTACACCTTCCACCTGCGCGAAGGGGTAGAGTTCCACGATGGCACGCCCTTCAATGCCGAGGCGGTGAAGTTCAATTTCGACCGGATGCTGGACGAGGGCCACCCCTATCACGACACGGGCCCCTTCCCGCTGGCCTTCTTCTTCTCGTCAATCGACACGGTCGAGGCCGTGGACGACCTGACGGTGAAGTTCACCCTGAGCGCGCCCTTTGCGCCCTTCCTGTCGAACCTTGCCTATCCGACGGGGCTGCTGGTGTCGCCCACGGCCGTGGAAAAGGACGGCAGTGATTTTGGCCGCAACCCGGTGGGGACCGGTCCCTTCAAGTTCGAGGAATGGGCCTCGAACGAGCATGTGATCCTGACCGCGAACGAGGACTACTGGGACGGTGCGCCGGAGCTCGAGACCGTTGTCTTCCGCCCGATCAGCGATGCCAACACCCGCACCGCCGAGATGCTGGCAGGCGGTATCGACCTGATGGTCGAGGTGCCTCCGGTGGCGCTGTCGGAATTTCAGAACGACGATTACAAGATCTACGAACAGGCCGGGCCGCACGTCTGGTTCCTGATCCTGAACGCTAAGGAAGGCCCCTTTGCCGACAAGCTGGTGCGTCAGGCGGCGAACTATGCCGTCAACAAGGAAGCCCTCGTGAACGACGTGCTGGAAGGCACGGCGGAAGTGGCGGCGGGCCCGGTGGCCCCGGCTTTTGCCTGGGCCTATGACCCGGACATGGAGCCCTATCCCTATGACCCCGAGAAGGCCAGGGAGCTGCTGGCGGAGGCCGGTGTCGATGCGCCCCACGTCACCTTCTATGTCACTGAGGGCGGCTCGGGCATGCTGGACCCGATCGCCATGGGCACCGCGATCCAGGCGGATCTGGAGGCCGTGGGCTTCGACGTGGATATCGAGACCTACGAGTGGAACACCTTCCTCGGCAATGTGAACCCCGGTCTGGAGGGCAAGGCGGACATGGCCGAGATGGCCTGGATGACCAACGACCCCGACACGCTGCCCTTCCTGACCCTGCGCAGCGCGGCATGGCCGGACCAAGGTGGCTTCAACTCGGGCTACTACTCCAATCCGAAGGTCGACGAATTGCTCGAGAGGGCGCGGGTTGCTACCAGCCAGGACGAACGCGCCGCGCTCTACAAGGAGATGTCGGCCATCGTGAAGGACGATGCGCCCTGGGTCTTCGTGGCAAACTGGAAGCAGAACGCCGTCAGCAATACGCAGGTCGAGAATTTCGAGCTGCAGCCCTCGTTCTTCCTGCTGTTGAAGGACGTGGTCAAGAACTGACCCCACCTTGACCACGCGGGTCCGAAGCCGTTGGCCGGACCCACCCCTGCCAGCCCCGCGGCCTGTTGCGCGGGGAGGGCGGACCCTGCCGGCCCCGGCGCACATCCACGCGGCTGCCTGCTGTCCCTTCGGCGGGTGTGTCGCGGCACCGGGGCCGGAAATGTTTCCAGGGCCCATGACCTGCGCAATGATGCGCGAGCCAGAGGGCGGTGCCGCGCGGCGGTGCGGCCCCAGCAAGGGAGACACCCATGACAGGCTACATCCTGAAACGGCTGCTGTCGGCCATCCCGGTTCTGCTGGGCATCACCGTGATCGTGTTTCTGATCATGGCGATGATCCCGGGCGATCCGGCGACCGCCATCCTGGGCAGCTATGCCACCCCCGAGAACGTTGCCAAGCTGAACGCGGACCTGGGTCTCGATGCGCCGCTGGTGCAGCGTTACTTCATCTGGCTTGGCAACATGCTGCGGGGCGATTTCGGAACCTCATTCGCGCTCAACCGCCCGGTTCTGGACGAGATCCTGGACCGGTTCAGCGCCACGCTGCTGCTGGCGGGCACGGCCTTCGTGCTCTGCGCCCTCTTCGGGATCGCGGCCGGGGTGATCAGCGCGGCGAACCAATACGGCTGGGCCGACAAGTCGATCACCTTCGTGGTTCTCCTGGGGATCTCGATCCCCAGCTTCTTTCTCGGGATGATGATGATCCTGATCTTTGCCGTCGACCTGAAATGGTTCCCGGTCTCGGGGATGAAGATGCCGTACGGGGGCGGAGGGTTCTGGGACGTGGTGCATCACCTCTTCATGCCCTCGGTCGCCCTGGCGGCGGTCGCCACCGGCGTGGTGGCGCGGCTGTCGCGGGGCGCGATGCTGGAAGTGCTGCGACAGGACTATATCCGCACCGCGCGTGCCAAGGGCGTGAACGAGCGCCGGGTGATCTGGAGCCACGCACTGCGCTCGGCCATGGTCAGCATCATTCCGGTGCTGGGCATCCAGGCGGGGTTCGTCCTGTCGGGCGCTGTCTATATCGAGATGGTCTTTCAGTGGCCGGGCGTGGGGCGGATGCTGGTCGATGCCATCCTGAAACGTGACATCCTGCTGGTGCAGGGCGGCGTGGTCTTCGTGGCAGCCTGCTATGTTCTGTTCAACATTGCGGTGGATGTCGCCCAGAGCATGCTGGACCCGAGGATCAAGACATGAGGCAATTCGCGACCCTTCTGTTCCGCAATCGACTGGCCGCCGTGGGGGCAGTTCTGATCATCGCCGTGGTGGTCCTGGCCCTGATCACCCCGTTGCTGCCGCTGCAGGCCCCCAACGTCACCAATACCGCCGACCGTTTCCTGCCTGTCCTGAGCGAAGGGCACCTGCTGGGCACCGACCACCTGGGCCGCGACCAGCTCAGCCGTCTGCTCTGGGGCACGCGCCTGAGCCTTGCGGTGGGCTTTGCCGCCGCGATCTTTGCGGCGCTGGTGGGGGCGGCCTTCGGCATCATCTCCGGCTATTTCGGCGGCACCACCGACAACCTGATGATGCGGGCCATCGACATGCTGATGGCCTTTCCCTACATCCTTCTGGCCCTGGCCATCGTCGCCGCGCTCGGGCCCGGGCTGATCAATGCGCTGATCGCCGTCGCGGTGGTGAACATCCCATTCTTTGCCCGCAACATCCGCGGGGTGACCGTCGGCCTGGCCAATCGCGAGTTCGTCGATGCGGCGCGGCTGGCAGGGATGGGGCACACGCGGATCATCCTGGGAGAGATCCTGCCCAACGTCATCCCGGTGATCGTGATCGCCATGTCCACGACCATTGGCTGGATGATCCTGGAGACGGCGGGGCTGTCCTTTCTAGGGCTTGGTAGCCAGCCGCCGCAGGCTGACCTGGGCAGCATGCTTGGCGAGGCGCGCTCGGCCCTGATCACCAATCCGCATACCTCGATCGTGCCGGGGGCGATGATCCTGATCATCGTCATGGGCATCAACCTGCTGGGCGACGGGGTGCGCGACGCGCTCGACCCGCGCCTGCGCTCGGGCGCATTGAGCCGGCCGATGGCCGCCACGCGAGTGGCCAAGGATCGCGCGGTGCCCCTTGCCACGCCCGAAGCCCAGGGCGCGGTGCTGAGCCTCGAGGATCTACAGACGCAATTCCATGTGAAGGACCGCATCTACAAGGCTGTGGGTGGCGTGAGCCTGCAGGTGAAGCCGGGCGAATGCCTGGGTGTGATCGGCGAGAGCGGCAGCGGCAAGTCCGTGACCGCCCTGTCGGTCATGGGGCTTGTCGCCTCGCCGCCGGGCGTGATCACCGGCGGGGCCGCGCGCTACAATGGCGAAGACCTGATCGGGGCGGATTACGAGACGCTGCGACGTCTGCGCGGCGATCGGATCGCCTATATCTTCCAGGATCCGCTGGCGACGCTGCACCCGCTCTACAAGGTCGGCGACCAGATCGTCGAGGCGATCCGGAGCCACCATTCGGTGGGCAAGAAGGAGGCCTGGGGCCGGGCGGTGGACCTGCTGAAGCAGGTGCGCATACCGAATGCCGAGAGCCGCGCGAACAGCTTTCCGCACGAGATGTCGGGCGGCATGCGCCAACGCGTTGGTATCGCCATGGCGCTGGCAAACGATCCCGACGTGATCATCGCGGACGAGCCGACCACGGCGTTGGACGTGACAGTGCAGGCGCAGATCCTTTCGCTGCTGGATGACCTGCGGCGCGAGCGGGGGCTGGCCATCGTCTTCATCACCCATGATTTCGGCGTGGTGGCACAGCTCTGTGACCGGGTGTCGGTGATGTATGCCGGCCGGATCGTGGAGCAGGGTCCGACCGGGGCGGTGCTGGCCGCGCCGGCGCATCCCTATACCAAGCGGCTGATCGCCTGCGTGCCTGAACTCGGCGAGGGGCGGCGCAAGCTGGAGGCCATTCCCGGCCTGCCGCCCGCTGTGGACAAGCTGGATCCCGGCTGTGCCTTTGCGCCGCGCTGCCTGAAGGCGCGCGACGAATGCAGGCAGGGCGATGTGGCACTTGAAGGGCAGGGCGCCCGCGCGGTGCGCTGCCTCTACCCGGAAGCGGACGTGAAGCGGGAGGCCGTGGCATGAGTGAAGTTCTGAAACTCGACGGTCTGTCCAAGAGCTTTCGGGTGGGCAAGCGGCTGTTCGGCAAGCCCAAGGGCGTGGTGCATGCGGTGCAGCCCGTCGACCTGGTGGTGCAGCAGGGCGAGACACTCGGCATCGTGGGCGAGAGCGGCTGTGGCAAGTCGACACTGGCGCGGATGCTGGTGGGGTTGCTGCCCCCGAGCGAGGGCACGATAGAGATCAACGGCACGCCGCTCGACAATGCCGATCCGGCGGAGTTCGGCAAGAAGATCCAATACGTCTTCCAGGATCCGATCAGCAGCCTGAACCCGCGCAAGACCATCCGGCAGGTCATGGAAGCGCCGCTGAAACGGTTGCACGGCATGGAAAAGGCAGCGCGCGAGAAGCGGATCGGTGAGATATTTGCAGCGGTGAACCTGCGAGAGGAATTCCTCGATCGTTACCCGCACGAGTTCTCGGGCGGGCAGGCACAGCGGATCGGCATCGCGCGGGCGCTGGCAGCAGAGGCCAAGATCCTGATCCTCGATGAGCCGGTCAGCGCGCTCGACGTCTCGGTGCAGGCGCAGGTCCTGAACCTGCTGGCGGACCTGAAGGCGGAACTGGGCCTGACCTACCTGTTCATCAGCCACGACCTGGCGGTGGTGGAGGCAGTGAGCGACCGGGTGGCGGTGCTGTACTTCGGGGCGGTAGTAGAGGTCGGTCCGGCGGAGGAGATTTTTCGTGCACCGAAGCATCCCTATACCCAGCTGCTGGCCAATTCTGCCCCGGTAGTAGGGCGCCCCCTGACTGCGCCCGAGGGGCGCGAGACCGAGCTGCCCGATCCGCTGAACCCGCCCGTGGGCTGTGCCTTCAAGGCGCGCTGCCCGCATGCGACGGAAGAGTGCGGGGTTGCGCCGCCGGTGCTGTTGCCCGAGGTCGGGCACCGGGTGGCCTGCTATCACCCGCTGGAAGGCTAGGCGCATTCGTCACTGATAGTGACGGAGCGGGTGAGCCCAGGAACGTCTTCTGGCGACATGTCGTCCGAGATTCTGTGCAGCAGACCACGCAGCTCGGAGGCAATCCGGCCGGGCAAATCGCCCAGCACACCTTGTCGTGCCGTCAGCACGATGTTGCGGGAGAGGGGCGCAAAGGGCAGCTCGTGAATGGCGAGATCACCGAGGAAACGGCGCGCGCGGAGCAGTGCCAGCGGCGGCAGGATCGTCCAGCCGGTACCGGCGCCGACCATGGCCAGAATGGCGTGATAGCTGTCGAGCTCGAACCGGTGATCAAGGCGCAGGTTCTGTTGTGCCAGGTGGGTGGCAATCAGCCGGCCCATGTAGTGCCGCGTGGTATAGAGGATCATCGGCTGGGTCTTGAGCTGGCGCAGCAGCGGGCGGGCGGGATCTACGGTGCCGCGTCGCGTGGCCACCACGAAGCCTTCTGTCAGGATCGGATGTACTTCGGCCCAACCGGCGGGGCTGCCTGTTTCGGCGGCGACGATCACGTCGAGGGCACGGGCCTCGAGCTGATCATAGAGCACGTGGCTGGCCCCGGTTTCCAGCAGGAAGCGGCAGCCGGTCAGGTCCTCGGCCATACGGGTGAGTAGGTCGGGCGTGATGTCGCCCTCGAAGTCCTCGATCATACCCAGGCGCAGCCGGGTGAGCGTGGGGCCGGCGCCTGCCACGGCAAGCTCGGCGCGGGCCTGGGCGGCCTCGTTCAGGATCAGTTGAGCGCGTCGCCGAAAGGCCTCGCCGGCCGGGGTCAGTTCAACCGGACGTGTCGAGCGGACAAGCAAAGTGACCTCGAGGGCGGCCTCGAGATTGGTGAGCTGCTGGGAGACGGCAGAGGGGCTGGCGCCTAGGCGCTGAGCGGCGGCCGAGATCGAGCGCTCCTCGGCGGTGGCCACGAAGACCTCGATCCCCCAGAGGGTGATCCGCCCGGGGCTGCCGGTCATCGCGCCTCAGCTCAGCTTGGAGAGTTTCTGCTGCAGGTCGGCGAGCTGCTTCTTGATCTGGTCGAGATCCTGGCCGGCGGCGCTGGCCTCTCCGGTGGCTTCCTCGCCTTCGCGGGCAGGGGCGCTCCAGTTGCCGGCAAAGCCGCCGGTCATCGCCTTGATGAAGGCTTCCTGTTGCGCCTGCATGGCCTCGAACCCGGGCATGTTGGCCATCATCGGGTTCATCTTTTCCATGTTCTCCATCATTTTCGACTGCCCGTCACGCAGCATCTCGAAGGAGGCGGCAAGGAACTGCGGCACCACGGATCCGGCACTGTTGGTATAGCTGCGGACGAGGTCGGTCAGCACGTTGAGCGGCAGGACGTTCTCACCCCGGCTCTCGTGTTCTGCAATGATCTGCAGAAGGTACTGGCGCGTCAGGTCATCGCCGGATTTCAGATCAACGATCTGCACCTCTCGGCCATCGCGGATGAAGCCGGAGATATCCTCAAGCGTCACGTAATCGCTTGTTTCGGTATTGTAGAGCCGGCGCGACGCGTAGCGTTTGATCAGAAGCGGGGACTCGGTTTCTGCCACTGGTTTCCCTCCCGAAGATGCAGCGCTGCAGAAAAGCGTAGAGCACTGTCTGGCAAAAGGAAAGCGTTGTGATTGCTGCCCCGGCGACAGGCACGCCGCACGGTGTGCTGCAGATGCAGAAACCATACGCGGCGGTATGTGCCGCGGGCCGGACAGCGCGCCTGTGCAAGGCCGCGCGCACATGGCACGCAAGCCCATGCGTGATCGGCCCCAGACAAATAATCCCGGACAAAAACAAGGGCGGGTCCGAAGACCCGCCCTCTCAAATCGCGCCCCGGAAAAGGGGAGGAGCACTAGGGCGCGGGAGTTCCTGGCGCCTTACTTCGCAGCGGTTGCCTTCTTGGCGGCCGCGGTGGCGTCCTTGGTGGCCTTCTGAACAGCGGCCGAAGCTTCTTCGGTCATGTCCTTCCCGGCTGCCATCATCAGTTCGACGGTGTCGGTCTGAACTTTCTTGGCGACTTCGGCGAAGGCAGCCATGTGCTCTGCCGACATCTCCGCGAAGGAAGACGCGAAATCGGTCATTGCCTTGGCGTAATCGGCCGGTTCGGTCTTGGCCTTGGCCAGCTCGCTCACCTTGGTCAGGGTGTCCTTGGTCCACTTGGTGGACAGGTCGGTCGATTTCTCTGCGGCGTCGATTGCGACGGCCGAGAGTTTCTCGCCCAGGGAAGCCTGCGTCTTGAACGCGTCTTCCATGGCGGAAGTGTCGACAGGGAATGCGCCCATGAAGTCTTTCATGATCGCGGAGAAGTCTTGGGTCTTTGCCATTAGTCCATCCTCTTCTGGCAGTGGGCCCGAGAGCCCGGGGTCTTTTGAAGTCCCTTACAGTATGGATGCTGCACTGCAGCAAATCAAGACTTTTTTCTGCGCCGCAGAAAAAACCGCATTTGCAGATACATAGGTGTCTGGTCAGACAGGGAGTGCGGCCTTGACGTAAGTACCCGGCGCAGGACAGAGGCTCGGGTGAGTCGCATCGCCCGGTTCGCGCGCCGCGATCATGGGACCGGAGCGGGGTGCGAGCCAGCTCTCCCAGCGCGGCCACCAGGAGCCTGGCGTGAAGCTGGCGCCGGCCATCCATTCCTCTGCCGAGGGGGGCAGATCCGGGTTCACGTAATGGCCGTACTTCTTCTTTGACGGCGGGTTCACGATGCCGGCGATATGGCCCGATTGGGACACGATGAACGTGCGGTCGGTCGCGCCGGTCTGCATGAAGCCGCGATAGGCGCTGCGCCAGGCCGCGATATGGTCGGTCTCGCAGGTGATAGAACAGATCGGCAAGGTCACGTCGCTGACGTGCAGCCGTTCGCCGAGCAGTTCGATACCCTCGGTCACGAAGGCGTTTTGCTGGCAGAGCTTGCGCAGGTATTGCATCGCCATCTTTGCCGGCAGATTGGTGCCATCGCCGTTCCAGAACAGCAGGTCGAAGGCCGGAGGCGTCTCACCCATCATGTAGGAGCGGATCGCCGGGCGATACACGAGGTCGTTTGCGCGCAGGAAGGAGAAGGTGCGCGCCATGATATGGCTGCGCATCATGCCGGCGGCGGCGACCTCTGCCTCGATACCGTCGACGAAATCGTTCTGCAGGAAGGGGGTGAAATCGCCCTGGTCGGAAAAGTCGGTGAGGGTGGTAAAGAAGGTGGCGGATTTAACCGATGCATCGCCGCGATGCTTGAGCAGGGAGAGCACCAGGTTGAGCGTCGTGCCCCCGATGCAGTAGCCGACGGCATTGACCTGGTCCTGTTCGGTGATCTGCTTCACCTGGTCGATGGCGGCGAGGTAGCCGTCTTCGATGTAGTCCTCGAGGCCCACGTCGCGATAGCTGGCATCAGGGTTCACCCAGGAGACGACAAAGAGCGTGTAGCCCTGATCGACGATCCAGCGGATCAGCGAGTTCTTCTCCTTGAGATCAAGGATGTAGAACTTGTTGATCCAGGGCGGGAAGAGGATGAGCGGCGTGGCGTGCACCTGCTCGGTGCTGGGTGCATACTGGATCAGTTCCAGCATGCGGTTGCGATAGACAACCTCTCCGGGGGCGGTGGCAACATTGCCGCCGATGTCGAATTCGCTGTCGTCGGCCAGGCGCACCAGCATCTCGCCGTTGTTGCGCTCGAGGTCGGCCACGAGGTTTTCCAGCCCCTTGACGAGGCTTTCGCCCTCGGTCTCGATCGCGCGCTCAAGCGCATCCGGGTTGGTGGCGAGAAAGTTCGTGGGCGCCATCATGTCTATGATCTGGCTGGCGAAATATTTCAGCCGGGTCTTCTCGACGCTGTCCATGTCCTCAGCATCGTCTACCGCGCGGGTGATGGCCTCGGCATTCAGCTGGTACTGCTGCTTGATGTAGTTGAAGTAGGGATGCGTCTTCCACAGCGGATTGTTGAAGCGCGGGTCTGCCGGGCCGTTGTCCAGGGGCGCCTGGAGCTTGCCTGTGGCGAGCGCCTGCTGCGCTTCTAGGAAATGCTTAACTGATTTGCCCCAATATTCGAGCTGATGCTCGAAGATTCGCGCGGGATTTTGCATCATCTCGGCCCAGTAGGCGCCGGCGGCCTTGCTGAAAAGCGCGGGATCGGGGCCATTAAGTGCCGGATTGCTACTGCCTTTTTGCTGTATTGCAGCGAGAAGTCGCTGCGTGAGCTCCTCAACCCTGGCGAGATTTTCGCTAAGTTTATCCAGATGTTCGCCGGAAGTCGTAAGCTCCTCAGAGGTCTCTTGTGTTGTCATGTAAACGATTCCCCCCTATTTTCTGCTTTGCAGCATTTTGCGATGCTGGGCCGCGGAAACTTCATCCGGCCCGCGCCCGCAGAGCAGATTGCACCCTAACCGCCGGGTTTGCCCCGCAAAAAGGAGACACCTATGCGCTTTCTGGCAAGCTACGATCTTATGGAGACGATACGCAATACCCAGCAATGGATGGGATCGTCCGCGCTGAGCTTTGCGTCCTACCCTGCCTTCGCCCTGACGCCCAACCCGATGCTGACCATGATGGCGGCCTGGGGCGAGGTGACCGAGCGTGCCTACAAGAGAATGGTCGCCAAGCCTGACTGGGGCATTCATTCCGTGGCCTGCGAAGATGGCCGGGATCACCTGGTTTCCGTCGAGAAAGTCATCGAACGCCCCTTCGGTGACCTGATCCACTTTAACGTGCAGGATCGGGAAGAGCGCAAGCGCAAGATTCTCCTCGTGGCGCCCATGTCAGGCCATTACGCGACCCTCCTGCGGTCGACCGTGGTTTCACTTCTGCCCGACGCCGAGGTTTATATCACCGACTGGCACAATGCCCGCGACATTCCGGTGAGCGAGGGCAAGTTCGATATCGAGGACTACACGCTCTACTGCGTCGATTTCATGAAGGAGCTCGGCCCCGACACGAACGTGATCGCGGTTTGCCAGCCGGCGCCCCTGGTGCTGGTGGCCACGGCCTACCTGGCCGAGATCTTCCCGGAGAGCCAGCCGCGGACCATGACGCTGATCGGCGGCCCGATCGACCCCGACGCAACCCCGACCGAAGTGACCGATTTCGGCAACCGCGTGTCGATGGGGCAGCTGGAAGAGATGATGATCCAGCGCGTTGGCACCAAGTACAAGGGCATCGGCCGCCGGGTCTATCCCGGCCTGTTGCAGCTCAGCTCCTTCATTTCGATGAACATGGATCGGCACGCAAAGGCCTTCTCCGACCAGATCCTGCGGGTGTCGCGCGGCGAGGCCTCGGATCACGATCCGCACAACCGCTTCTATGATGAATATCTGGCAGTCATGGACATGACGGCCGAATTCTACCTGTCGACGGTGGAGCGGATCTTCAAGGACTCCGAGGTGGCCAAGAACTGCTTCACCATCAACGGACACCAGGTGGATATCGGCAAGATCACCACCGTGGCCGTCAAGACGGTGGAAGGCGAGAAGGACGACATCTCGGCCCCCGGCCAGTGCATCGCGGCCCTGGACCTCTGTACCGGCCTGCCGGACAGCAAGAAGGCCAGCCACGTGGAGCCGGGCGCGGGCCATTACGGCATCTTCGCCGGCTCGTCCTGGCGCAACAACATCCGGCCGCTGGTTCTGGAGTTCATCGACCAGAACGCCGGCGACGCGGCGAAGCCCTCGCTTTCGGCGGTGAATTCCTGAGCCGCATCAGGCCTTTGAAGTGATGAAAGCGCCCGCCTGACCGGCGGGCGTTTTGCTGTCGGGCCCTCAGATCAGCAGCGAGGCGGCGCCTTCGTGCCGCAGCAGGGCAACCTTGGTCTCGATCCCGCCCTCGCCGGAAAAACCACCCAGCCCATTGGCCGCAAGCACCCGGTGACAGGGGATGATCACCGGCAGGGGATTGCCGCCGCAAGCCTGCCCGATGGCCTGCGCGGGCTGCGAAAGCTCACGGGCGATGTCGCCATAAGTCACTGTTTCACCGAAGGGAATGCGCTGCATCCGGGCACAGACCGCCTGTTGCAGCGTCGAGCCGTCGACCTGCAGCGGCAGGTCGAAGCGCGTCAGGTCGCCGGCGAAATAGGCCCGGAGCTGGCGCGCGGCCTCCTGCAGCAGGGGCGTGGCCTCGCCATCGGCAGGCAAGTCGGTGCGCCAGCTGAGACGGCTGAGCGCCCCCGCGGTTTCGACGAGCAGCAGAGGACCGGTGAAACTGTCGATGCGAATAGAGGGCATGTTAACCTTTCGATGGCACGAAATGGGCCTCTGAGGGGCGCGTCGGTATCACGTCGGTATTACGTCGGTATCGCGTCGGTGTCAGGACTTAGCTGACCCGGAAACCCGCGGATTAACGATGCGTGCGCTCTGCAGTGCAGCATGAGGGTGAATCTTAACAGCTGGGCCATTCCAGGTGCCGGCGGAGCCGGGCGACATGCCCGGACAGGGCACGAGGCGAAAGACACGGCAAGAAACGCGCCGGCGCAGGCCGGCGAAAAGGTGGCATGGAACTTCTGAAGCTGGGCGGTGCGGGCTGCGCCGTCGGCTCCATCCTGAAATGATCGGGCGACGGGCCGGGGGAGAAACTCTCCGGGCCCCCTGCGGCGATTGACCTGTGGGGGGCGTTCGAATGGCCCCGCACGGGCCCCGGCCCCATGGCCCGGGATGGAAACCTGCATGGTATTAAAGACGGCGTTAAGATTTCCGGGCAAAGCTGGAACATAACGTCAACATACCGGGTAGGAGCAAGCGAGATGATGGAGATCCACCCCTCCGGACGTGCCCTGTTCCCGACTGATGTCCGGAACGTTCCGGCGAGCGGCGACCAGGACACGCGACCAACACAGACCGTCAGCGCGGAGATGCCTCCGGTGCTGGCCCCCGAGCAGAGCGAAAAGGTGGACATGCAGCCCCTGCCTCTGCCGGAACGCCAGGTGACCTCGGCGGTGGCCGATGGTGCGGACGATGTATCGGAGGCCGTCGTGGCCGGCGAAGCCGCAGTGATCGCATTGCCGAACGACGGCAAGCGTGCGCCTGCGGGTCTGGATCCCCGAACCCTGTTTCAGGGGCTGGTGGCGGAAGCCGCGCGCACGGGCGGGGCCGCCCCCTCGGGCAAGGATCTTCAGATCTACATGCTGGTGCAGCAGCTCTCGACGCTGCTTGCAAGCGTCGACCTGGAACCGGCCTGACCCCGGTCTGCCGCTCCTGAGACCAGGCAGCACAGGATACGCCCCGCACCTGACGGTGACGGGGCGGTTTTGCGTGGGCCGGGAGAGCCGGAGAGGGGGGGCCATGCGGGAGCCCAGTGCGGGGGGCAATGTGATGGGGCTGTGCAGCGCAGGTGAAATTGCCTAGCAGGGGGTATGACAGAGAGATATCCCGACCGCCCCGATCCAGAGCTGGAAGCGCTTCTGATGCGCGCCTGGAAGGACGCTGCCGACCCTGCCCATGACATTGCCCACATTCGCCGGGTCTGGGCCAATGCGGTGCAGATCGCGCGCGGCGAGGGGGGGCGGGCCGACAGCGCGGTGCTGATGGCGGCGGTGGTGTTCCATGACCTTGTGAACCTGCCCAAGGACGCGCCCGACCGGGCCGGGGCCTCGCGGCAGTCGGCCGCGGCGGCGGCTGGGATCCTGCGCGCAGGCGGCATGGCAGAGGCGCCGATCCGCGCGGTCTGCCATGCGATCGAGGCGCATTCCTTTTCCGCGGGCATCGCGCCCGAGACCGAAGAAGCGAGAATCCTGCAGGACGCAGACCGGCTCGATGCCCTGGGGGCCATCGGCCTGGCGCGCACGATGATGGTGGCGGGGCAGCTGGGCCGCCCGCTCTATGATCCCGAAGATCCGGGCGCGGCGCAACGCCCGGTGGACGACAGGCAATGGGCGCTGGACCATTTCCCGGCCAAGCTGCTGACCCTGGGCGAAGGCATGCAGACGGCAACGGGCCGTGCAATGGCGGAGGTGCGCACGGCCTACCTTGCGGCGTTTCGCGACCGGCTTCTGATGGAAATCGGCGCCTGAGCAGCGCCCGGACCGGGAAAAGGAAAAGGCCCCGCCGAAGCGGGGCCCTTGTTCGTTTGCGGAGACGCCCTCAGTGCCGGTGGAAGGGATCCTGCTTCTCGGCATGGCTGAGGGCGGTGTTGCAGCGCTCGCAGACGTGGGGGAAGCTGTGGGTGCCCACGTCGGGCAGGATCTTCCAGCAGCGTTCGCATTTCTCGCCCTCGGCCGGGGCAAAGACCGCGCCCACGTTCGGCATCTCGGGGATGGTGAAGGCCCCCTCGGGCGGCGGCGCCACGCGCACCTCGATATGCGAGGTGATGCAGAGGTCGGCAAACCGCTGGCTGGTGACCGATTCCGCGTATTGGGCGTATTCCTCGGGCACGTAGACGATCGGCGCGGCCTCGAGGGAGGAGCCGATGGTCTTGTTGCGGCGCTCGATCTCCAGGCAGCCGGTGACGACGCGGCGCAGGCGCAGGGTGAGCTGGAACCGCTCGCGCAGTTCCGGGCGCAGCCATTTGGCGTGGAACGGCGGGAAATCCTGCAGGTGCACCGAGCTTTCCTCGCCGGGGAAGCGGTGCTGCCAGACGTCTTCCATTGTGAAGGGCAGGATCGGCGCCAGCCAGGTGACCAGCCGGTGGAACAGGATGTCGAGCACCGTGCGCGTGGAACGGCGGCGCGCGCCGTCGATCGGATCGCAGTAGAGCACGTCCTTGCGGGCGTCGAAATACTGTGCCGAGAGGGCGACGGTGGCGAAGTTGAACACCTTGGTGAAGACGCCCTGGAAGTCGAAGGCGGCATAGCCGGCGCGGACCTCCTGGTCGAGCTGGGCGACCATGTCGAGCATCATCTGCTCGATCTCGGTCATGTCCTCGTACTCGATCCGCTCTTCGTCGGTGAACCCGGCGAGGTTGCCGAGGATGAAGCGCAGGGTGTTGCGCAGGCGGCGATAGCTGTCGGCGGTACCCTTCAGGATCTCCGGGCCGATCCGCTGGTCGGCGGTGTAATCGGCCTGGGCCACCCAGAGGCGCAGGATATCGGCGCCATACTGCTTGATCACCTCTTCCGGCACGATGGTATTGCCGAGCGACTTGGACATCTTGTTGCCCTTCTCGTCCAGCGTGAAGCCATGGGTGACCACGTTGCGATAGGGCGCGCGGCCGAGCGTGCCGCAGGCCTGCAGGAGGGAGGAGTGGAACCAGCCGCGGTGCTGGTCGGTGCCCTCCATGTAGACATCGGCGATGCCGTCCTCGGTGCCGTCCTCGCGGTCGCGCAGCACGAAGGCATGGGTCGAGCCGGAGTCGAACCAGACGTCGAGCACGTCGAAGACCTGATCATACTCCTCCGGGTTCACGGAGCCCGCCAGGAAGCGTTCCTTGGCGCCCTCGGCGTACCAGCAATCGGCGCCCTCGGTCTCGAAGGCCGCGGCGATGCGGGCGTTGACCTCTGGATCACGCAGCAGGAAGTCGGCGTCCGTCGGCAGGGCGCCCTTGCGGGTGAAGCAGGTGAGCGGCACGCCCCAGGCACGCTGACGCGAGAGCACCCAGTCGGGGCGGGTCTCGATCATCGAGTAGAGACGGTTGCGGCCCGATTGCGGGGTGAACTTGACCAGCTCGTTGATCGAGTTGAGCGCACGGGCGCGGATCGTCTTGCCGTAGGTGTTGTTGCCGCCCACCTCGCGGTCGATCGCGGCGAACCACTGCGGCGTGTTGCGGAAGATCACCGGCGCCTTGGAACGCCAGGAGTGCGGGTAGGAGTGCTTGACCCGGCCGCGGGCGATGATCGAGCCGGTCTCGACCAGCTTGGCGATGACCTCCTTGTTGGCCTTGCCGGGCTTGCCCTTGTGATCGAAGACGCGGAGGCCGGCGAAGAAGGGGACATGGGGCAGGAACTCGGAGTCCTCGCCGACGTTATGGGTCATCCGGTCGAGCCAGTTGCGCTTGACGAAGACCTCGTAGTCGTCGGCGCCGTGGCTGGGCGCGGTATGCACGAAGCCGGTGCCGGCATCATCGGTGACGTGATCGCCATCGACCATCGGCACCTCGTAGTCCCAGTAGCCCTCGGCCCAGTCGGCGCCGTTGAACGGGTGCTTGAGGATCGCGCCCTCGAACTCGGCGGTGGCCACGTCGCGGACGCGGGTCCACTGGCCGGCCTCGAGGCGCGCCTTGGCAAAGGTGTCCTCGGCCAGGGTATCGGCCAGCACGTAGGTATCGCCCACCGACATCCAGCATTCCGCGGGCGTGCCCGTCACCTCGTAGAGGCCGTAGGAAATGCCCGGGTTGTAGGCCACGGCCTTGTTCGAGGGGATGGTCCAGGGGGTGGTGGTCCAGATGACGACGCGGGCGGCGGTCAGATCCTCGGCTCCGGCGGCGGCGCTGGCGAAGGAGAAGGGCACCCAGATCGTGTCGGACTGGTGCTCGTGGTACTCGATCTCGGCCTCGGCGAGGGCGGTCTTTTCCACCGGGCTCCACATCACGGGCTTGGAGCCCTGGTAGAGTGCGCCGTTCATGAGGAACTTCATGAATTCCTCGGCGATCACGCGTTCTGCGTGGAAATCCATCGTCAGGTAGGGATCGTCCCAGTTGCCGGTGATGCCAAGGCGCTTGAATTCCTCGCGCTGGATGTCGACCCAGCCCTCGGCAAAGCGGCGGCATTCCTGGCGGAAGTCGACGACCGGCACGTCATCCTTGTTCAGGCCCTTGGCGCGGTACTGTTCCTCGATCTTCCACTCGATCGGCAGGCCGTGACAGTCCCAGCCGGGCACGTAGCGGGCATCGAAGCCCATCATCTGGTGCGAGCGCACGATCATGTCCTTGATCGTCTTGTTCAGCGCGTGCCCGATGTGCAGGTGACCGTTGGCATAGGGAGGGCCGTCATGCAGGGTGAAGGGCTTGCGTTCCGCATCGGTGCCCTTCACCGCCGTGGCCTTGTCGCGCAGGCGGTCGTAGACGCCGATCTTGGCCCAGTGCTCCAGCCAGCCGGGTTCGCGTTTCGGCAGGCCCGCGCGCATGGGGAAATCGGTTTCGGGCAGTTGCAGGGTATCTTTGTAGTCAGGCGTGTCGGCGCACATCTTTCGTGGTCCGTTCTCTGGTCGTGATGTCAGGAAAAGGAAGGGCGGCGCGGAGGTTCATACGCCTTGTCCCGGCGGCTCGTGCTCAGAGCGCCGGGCAAATAATTCGAATGATGATTGCGTAGGCCCGTGTCATCATGGGCGCGCTTATACGCCGGAGGTCGCGCATCGTCCAGTGGGTCGAACCGGTGCCTTGCACCGGTGCCTCCGGCGGGGATATTTCCGGCCAGATGAAAGAGCCGGCGGGGCCTGAGGGGCGGGCGACGGCTCCCTGTCATCTGGCGAGAAATATCCCCGCCGGAGGCGTTGGGCCGGAGACGTCCATGCCAGCTTCGGGCCTATGTCTCCTTGCCGTCATCCTTGCCGAAGAGGCCCGTGAGCGAGGTCTGGATGATCGAGGTGACCCGGGGGCGCTTGCCTTTCGAGAAGGGCATCGGGCGGCAAACCTCCATGGCGGCGACGCCGACGCGGGCGGTCAGCGCCCCGTTGACCACCCCTTCGCCGAAGCGACGGGAGAGGCGGGCGAGGAGCGTGCCACCCAGCACCGAGCCCACGAGGTCGTCGCCCACGGCCACGGCACCGGTGGCGACAAGATGGGTCATCACAGCCCGCAGCAGCCGCCAGGAGCCGAGGGTGCCGGAGCGGCCACCGTAGACCTCGGCGATGCGGCGGATCATGCGGACGTTGGAGGAGAGCGCGGCGGCGACATCGGCAAAGGCCAGCGGCACCAGCGCGGTGACGGTGGCGACCTGCCGCGAGGCGGCCTCGACCTCACGCCGGGCGGCGGCATCGAGGGGCGTCAGCAGCTCCTGTTCCGTAAGGGCGAGCAGGGAGGTGGCATCGAGCTGTTCGTCGCGGCGCTCGGCAAAGCGGTCGAGGTTCCATTTCAGGTCATGGCGGTGTGCGTAGAGCGTGGTCAGGCTCTTCGAGAAGTCGCGTGCCTTTGCCAGATCGTCGAGCGCGATGGCTTCCTCGGCCTTTGCATGGAGCTTGTCCATGCGGGCGAGGCGGGCAAAGGCCGTGGCCTCTCGGATGACGATGGCGAGGACCACCAGCAGGAAGGCGACGATGAGCAGGGCCACCGTGTAGCCGAGCCAGGGGGTGGAGAGTACCAGGGCGGTGACGTAGTTCCAGGCGGCGGTGGAGATCACTACGCCCAGCAGGAGTACGAGCAGCGACCAGAACCAGCGTCCGAGGCGGGAGCCGCGCCGCGCCGCCAGCGTCGCCGCAGTCTGCATCGCGCTGCCCTGCGGGCCGCCGGGGATGCCGGGTTCGGGCACCGGGGGGGCGCTGTCGGGGCCGGGGGCGCCAGCGTCGTCTGCATATTCGATGATCACCGGGCGCGGGGGCCGGGGGGGCTGTTCGTCGCTCATGCGGCGCTCTCCTCTTTCCGGGAGGTCTGCCAGACCATCAGCACCTCTGGCAGGGATTCGTCGTTGCCGGAGCCGTCACCGTACCCCGCGGTGACGAAACCGCAGGCGGCGTAGAAGCGGCGCGCGGTGTTGCTCTCGACCGGGGTCCAGAGGGCGAGGAAGGGCGAGGCGGCCTTCGCCTCTGCGATCAGGGCCTGGCCGAAGCCGAGGCGGCGGGCACGGGGATGGACGTAGAGGGCATGCACCAGGCCACCCTCGCGGGCGATGAAGGCCACGGGGCCCTCGGCGTCGCGGATCAGGCGGACGGAGCGGCGCAGGATGAGGCGCGCGAGAAGGGCGAGATCCTGCCCTCGGCCACGTTTCTGCGGCATCCATTCGGTGGCGCGGGTGAAGCTCCAGAGCACGGCGGCGACGCCGAAGATATCGGCGAGGCGGGCCTGTTCGATCAGGGGCGTGCCGGTCAAAGCTTGTCTCCGATCAGGAATTGCGCGGCCTTGTCGAGGCGGATGTGGGGCGGGCCCTCGCCGGGTTTCAGCGAGATATGGGCGGGGGCGAAGGTCATCACCGAGTAGTCGCCGTCGAGCCAGCTGTCGCCGGCGAGATGGCCGCGGGTGATGCGCGAGGGATCCTCGGGAAGTTCGCCGGGATACATGGCGGCCTGGCGTCCGCTGTCGAGCAACGTGCCGCGCACCGCGTCGAGCATCACGCCGTCGTGGCGGACCTGGGCCTCGACCGTGGTACGCAGCGAGGCGATGGACATGGCGGCGGTCTTGGCGCCGGCGAAATCGGCGCGGGAGGCGGCCCCCTCGACCAGCGCCTGCATGATGGCGGTCAGGCGGGCGTGCTGGGAATGGTGCAGGTGGTCGGCCTTGGTGGCGGCGAAGAGGATGCGCTCGACCCGGCGGCCGAGAAGCAGCCGCGAGAGCCAGGCGTTGCGGCCCGGGCGGAAGGCCTGGAGGATCCCGTCGAGGCCGCGGTTCAGGTCATTGACAGCGGCGGGGCCGGAGTGGATGGCGGTGAGCGCGTCGACCAGCACCACCTGCCGGTCGATCCGGGAAAAATGGTTCTGGAAGAAGGGTTTGACCACGCGCGCCTTGTAGGCCTCAAAGCGGCGTTCCATCTCGCGCCAGAGGCCGCGACGGGGCGCGCGCTCCTCGGGTGGCAGCGGGGCGAAGGTGAGCACCGGCGAGCCCTCGAGATCCCCCGGCAGAAGGAAGCGGCCGGGGGTGACATCGGACATTCCGTGCAGGCGCGCCTGCGAGAGATAGGCGGTATAGGCGCGGGCGAGGGCCTGCGCCTCGGGCTCCTGCCAGCTGTCCTTGCCACCTGCGGCGCGGGCGGACTCGAGGAAGGACTGCGCATAGTCGCGGCGCTCCATCCGGGCGAGCACGTCGGCGGACCACTGGGCATAGGATTTCTCCATCAGACCGAGGTCCATCAGCCATTCGCCGGGGTAATCGACGATGTCGAGGTGCACGGTGCGGGGGCCGGACACGCCGCCGAGCAGCCCGGCCGGGCGGACCCGGAACGACAGCCGCAGTTCGGAGATCGAGCGGGTGCTCTCGGGCCAATGGGGCATCGGGCCGGTGAGGGCGGCAAGGTGGCTCTCGTAGTCGAAGCGCGGCAGGGTGTCGTCGGGCTGTGGCTGCAGGTAGGCGGCGAGGATCCGGCCATCGGCATTGGCGACGAGCTGGGGCATGCGCGCGCGGTTCAGCAGGTTCGCGACGAGCGAGGTGATGAACACGGTCTTGCCGGCACGGGCCATCCCGGTGACACCCAGCCGCACGACCGGTTCGAAGAAGGTTTCGGAGACGCTGTCGCCGAGGCTTTCGATCTGTCGGGTCACGCCATCGGCAAGCGATGTGATGCCCGAGGATATCCCCGAAGTGATCCGTGGTGCCAAACTGCTGTCCTGCCTCCTTGGTGCTTGCCTTCCTAGATAGATGGCGGGCGGCGTTTTTCCAAGGTGCGGCGGGATTTGCCGCTGCGCCTTGGCGCGGGGGCGGGGCAGGGTATTGCCGCGCGCGGGCCTTTTGCGTAAGGGCAGGACATGCCCAGATATGCCCTGAAAGTCGAATACCACGGTGCCCCCTTTGCCGGCTGGCAGAGGCAGGCCGACCAGCCCTCTGTGCAGGGGGCGATCGAGGCCGCGCTGGCGCGGCTGGAAAAGCGCGAGCATACGATTGCCGCGGCGGGGCGAACGGATGCGGGGGTGCATGCCCTTGGCCAGGTGGCCCATTGCGACATGGAGAAGGACTGGGATCCGTTCCGCCTGAGCGAGGCGCTGAACTTTCATCTGAAACCGCAGCCGGTGGCCATCGTGGCGGCGGCCGAGGTGGCCGGTGACTGGCACGCGCGGTTCTCGGCGCTGGAGCGGCGGTATTTCTTTCGTCTGCTGGTCCGACGGGCGCCTGCGACCCATGCGGCAGGGCTGGTCTGGCAGGTGAAGAACCCGCTCGAGATTGACGCCATGCGTGAAGGCGCGGCGCATCTGATCGGCAAGCATGATTTCACCACCTTCCGCAGCTCGATCTGCCAGGCGGCGAGCCCGGTGAAGACGCTGGACGAGATCACCATCGAGGAGGTGGAGACGCCGGGCGGCACCGAGTTCCACTTCCGCCTGCGGGCGCGCAGCTTTCTGCACAATCAGGTGCGCTCCATCGTCGGCACGCTGGAACGGGTGGGGGCGGGCGCCTGGGCGCCGGAGAAGGTGCGAGAGGCGCTGGAGGCCGCCGACCGTGCGGCCTGCGGGCCTGTCTGCCCGCCGGAGGGGCTCTACCTTGCCGGGGTGCAATATCCCGAAGAGGTCTTTGCCTGAAGGCGGCGCCTGACGGAGCCCCCGGGCCGTGATTTCATGCGGCGCCATATGGGCGGCGCTCATGGTGGGGCGGGACCGGTCGCGGCGACGGTGAGCGGAAAATGGGCGTGGCCGAGAGGATTGGGCGCCTGCCCGGCGGGTGGAATTGACACTCGGGCCACCATGCCGAAACTGGGCCCGTGACCAGCGCAGCGGAGGGACAGAGCATGTCCGACATCACCGATTTCCCGATCCTCGACCTGGGGGCCTTTGCTTCGGCCGACGAGGAGGGCCGCAAGCGGATCGGTGCGCAGGTGGACCGTACCTGCCGCGAGACCGGGTTCCTGGCCGTGGGCAACCACGGGGTGCCCGAGGCGGTGATCGAGGAGGTCTGGGGAAAGTTACGTAGCTTTTTCGATCTGCCGCTTGAGGAGAAGAAGAAGCTGACGCCGCCGCCGGGTGGACCCTATGGCTACCTTGCCAGCGGCACCGAGGCGCTGGCGAAATCGCGCGGTGAAGAGACGCCGCCCGATCTGAAGGAGAGTTTCAACGGCGGGCCGGGCAGCATTCCCGCCGGAGAGACCGATCCCGATGCACTGGCCTTTTGTTTCGCGCCCACCCCCTGGCCCGAGGCGCCGGAGGGCTTCAAGGAGGCCTGGCAGGCCTACTACCGCGAGATGGAGCATCTTGCCGGGCGGATCATGGAGGTATTCGCGGTGGCGCTGGGCCTGCCGCAGGACCATTTCGCGCCCTATATCGATCAGCCGATTTCCGGCCTTCGGGCCCTGAACTATCCGGCGCAGGAGGCAGCACCGGAAGAGGGGCAGCTGCGGGCCGGGGCGCATACCGATTACGGTTCGCTGACGATCCTGCTGCCGGAGCCGGGCTCCCGCGGGCTAGAGATCCTGACGCCGGAGGAAGAATGGCGGGGCGTGCCGCCGGTGGAGGGTGCCTTTGTCATCAACATCGGCGACCTGATGACGCTCTGGACGGGTGGGCGCTGGGTCTCGACCCTGCACCGGGTGGTGACACCGCCCGACTGGGCCACGAAGCGGCGCATGTCGATGGCCTATTTTCACCAGCCCAACTGGCATGCGGAAGTGAAGCCGGTGGCCGGTGATGGAGACGAGGCCACGATTTCAGGGCCTTACCTGATGGGCAAGTTCGCCGCGGCGAATTCGTAGAGGGAGACATGCGGGGCGTCCCTCCGGTTGGAGAGGCCCCCCGCATGACGTGCCTTCGTGTATTGTACGATTTGAGATGGGTTCGAGAGCGGCGCCGGCGTGTTCGGCGCAGGACAAGAAATTTGTGAAAATCGAATTGGAACCTTGGGGGTTTTTCATGTCGGAGACGGCTGACTGGACGGCTACGCTTGCCGAAGTGCGCCGCGCCTATCGCAGTGTCGCATATTACCAGGATCGCGTGCTGGAGATGATGCGATGCGCGGGCGGGGCCTTTGACGGGCTGAGCTTTGCGAACTGGTGCGCCACGAACCACGACATGCCGCCGACGCGTTCGGTCGATCCGTGTGATCGCTGGACCTGGGATTTCATTCCGCTCTACGCCACAACCGTCGTCTACAATCGGGCCGGTCAGCGGCGCTGGACCATCACGCCGGGGGAGTGGTTCGTCATGGCCATCTGGCGCGCCGACAGCCAGTTCACCCGGGGGGCGGCGCCGCGCGGGGACGGTGGGCCGGATCCGCAGGCCCTGGGCGATGTTGCCGAGGCCGAGAGCCGGTTCGAGCTGATCGCCTATCAATGGCAGGCGGATGGCGAGAAGACCGTCGACTACTGGGATGATTTCTATGGGCCGGAGCCCATGGAAGGCGCCGAACCGGGGCGGCCGATCCAGCGCGAGGATCGCGGCTTTCGCGCGATGACGCAGCGCTGGGCGCTGGACCAGATCGACAGCGAGCAGGCGCTGCAGGACGCGATTTCCGCCTTCAAGGGGCAGATGGCCGAGGCGCTGGGCCTCGACCGGGAGCGCCTGTGAAGGGCGTGCCCGAGGCCGTGCTCAGGTGCCGTAGGCGGGCTCTGCGGCGTCCTGCATGACATCCTCGGCCGCGGCCACCAGCGCATCGGCGATCAGGTCGCATTCGGCCAGGGTCAGCCGTGCGGGCAGGCGACAGTCGCAGGCGCGCATCAGCATGGCGCGGGTGCGGGGCAGCTCCGGCAGGTCCTCGATGAACTGCCAGTTCCAGAAGGCCCGGGCATTGTCGGTTGACATGCCGAAGACCTGCACCTTGATCCCTCGGCGAGCCGCGGCTGCCTGAAACGCCTGGGTTTCCGCGTCGGACAGGCCGGTCAGGTTGAACTGAAGGCTGTCGGGCGCGCGTTCCTCGGGGGGGAGTTTCGCGGGCACGTCGATCCAGGGACTTTGGGCGATCCGGGCTGCGGTGTGATCGTGATTGCGGCGGCCATCGGCGACGCGGCGGGGCACCTCCGGCAGCTGGGCGCGCACGATCGTGGCGGAAAGATTTGAGAGGCGGAGGTTGTAGAGCGGCAGCTGGTTTTGCCAGCGGGCAAGGGCCTGCATCAGGTCGTCGGAATTCTCTCCGATGCGGGCCTTGTGCTTTTTCCACATGTGCTCGTAGGCGCCGGACATGATGATGGCGCGGGCCACCAGCTCGGCGTCGTCGGTGACCAGGATGCCGCCCTCGCCGGAGTTCACCAGCTTGTAGCTCTGGAAGGAGAAACAGCCGATGCGGCCGATGGTGCCGATGTTGCGGCCGCCCCAGGTGGTGCCGAGGGAATGCGCGGCATCCTCGATCACGGGAATGCCGCGGGCGTCGCAGAGCGCCATGATCGCGTCCATGTCGGAAGTATGACCGCGCATATGGCTGATGATCACGGCCTGCACGCCGCGCAGCCGGGCCTCGAAATCGGTCAGGTCGATGCGGTAGTTCTCGCCCACCTCGCAGAGCACGGGGGTGCAATCGGCATGGACCACCGCAGAGGGCACGGCGGCAAAGGTGAACCCGGGTATCAGAACCCGGGCGCCGCGGGGCAGGTCGAGCGCCTTGAGCGAAAGGAAGAGCGCGGCGGAGCAGGAGGAGACGGCGAGGGCATAGCGGCTGCCCATCATCGCCGCGAACTCGGTTTCGAGCAGCGTGACGGGGGCATTCTCGGGAGCGGTGTAGCGGAAGAGGTCGCCCGAGGTCAGGAGGCGTTCGATCTCGGCGCGGGCGGCTTCGGGGATCGGCTCGGCATCATAGACATTGGGGGGAAGGGTCATATGGTCTTCGGCTTTCCTGAAACTTTCTTTCGGGAAAGCTAAACCAAAACCACCCGGTGGCAAAATGAATAGTATGTAACGCGCGCGGATGATCGCCGGGCGGGGGGGCTCAGCCGGTGGTGGCGCGGCGGCGCAGGGCGCCGTTCAGGCGATGCAGGTCGTCGGCGAAACGGGCGCGCTCGCCGGTGTCCCAGCCCTCGAGCAGGGCATCGAGCCGTTCGAGGCGCACCGCCTGCATCTCGGAACAGATGCGCCGGCCCTCCTCGGTGGCCTCGATCAGGGTCGAGCGGCCATCGTCTGGATTGGGCAGGCTGCGGACATAGCCGAGCCTGCGGATGGCGGTGATCTGGCGGGTGACGGTGGAATGATCGAGGCCCAGCCGCTGGGCCAGGTCACCGCTGGCGCGCGGGCCATCCAGCAGTTCCAGCAGCAGCAGGTAATGCGCCCGTTCCATCGGGTGTCCGCGCCGGCGGTAGGTGGAGTCCAGCGTGCGGACAAGCTGTGCGAGCTCGCTCTCGAGGTCCCTGAGGGCAGCAGATGATGCGGAATTGGACATCTGTAATTCCTTGTGAATTTACTTGTACTATACAACTTGATTTCGGAACGGCAAGAGAGTAGGGCCGCAATTGTCCTTGAGAACGCAAGAGATTTCCGAAAGTGAAAGACGATGCCAGAGAATGCTTCTGTGCCGGACGCGGGCGGCGATAATCCCCGTGACCCCAACACGGCCGATAGCGGGGCCGGTGGCGGGATACTCGACCAGCCAACGGCGGTCTGGGCGACGGTCTTTGCCTGTATCGTGGGCTTCATGTCGATCGGTCTCGTCGACCCGATCCTGACCTCGATCGCGGCGGCGCTGGACGCCAGCCCGGCGGATGTGTCGCT
This sequence comes from Pseudooceanicola sp. DL12, assembly GCF_056270665.1. NCBI lineage: Bacteria > Pseudomonadati > Pseudomonadota > Alphaproteobacteria > Rhodobacterales > Paracoccaceae > Pseudooceanicola > Pseudooceanicola sp. DL12. Next base: position 2,887,174 of record NZ_CM149884.1, on the reverse strand, counting down.
GCTCTTTACCTCCTATTTCTTCGTCACCTCGGTGATGATGCTGATCACCGGTTATGTCAGCAGCCGCATGGGGGCCCGCTTCACGCTTTTGCTCGGCGCGGCGTTGATCGTGGTCTTCGCGGCGCTGGCGGGCACGTCCAATTCGGTCGCGGCGCTGGTGGGATTCCGCGCGGGGTGGGGCCTGGGCAATGCCTTCTTCGTGGTGACGGCGCTGTCGGTGCTGGTGGCGGTGGCCCGCGGCGGAACAGGCAAGGCGGTGCTGCTGTACGAGGCGGCGATCGGCCTGGGGCTCTCTTGCGGGCCGCTGATCGGCGCCGCGCTCGGCGCGATGAGCTGGCGCTATCCCTTCTACGGCACGGCAACGCTGATGGGCATCGGCTTTGTCTCGATCGCGATCTTCCTGCCAAAACTGCCGAAGCCGGCACAGAAGGTCTCGCTCAGCGCTCCGATCCGGGCGCTGGGCCATGGCGGATTGTTCACCGTGTCGCTCGCCGGCTTCTTCTACTACTTCGCCTTTTTCACCGTGCTGGCCTTCGCGCCCTTCGTGCTGGGCATGTCGGCCCATGCCGTCGGGCTGATCTTCTTCGGCTGGGGCCTCTGCCTGGCGATTACCTCGGTCTTCGTGGCGCCGCGGGTCGAGGCGCGGTTCGGCCTGCTGCCGGTGATCACGGTTTGCCTCGTCGGCCTGGCGGTTCTGCTGATCGTCATGGGAGTGGCACCGAAGATGGTGCTGGCGCTCTGCGTCGTGCTGAGCGGCGCGGTGATGGGGGTCTGCAACACGCTCTTCACCGAGCTGGCGCTCGAGGTGTCGGATGCGCCGCGGGGCGTTGCTTCGGCCGGATACAACTTTCTGCGCTGGTTTGCGGGCGTCGTGGCGCCCTTTGCCGTGCCGCGCATCGCCGAGAGCTTTGGCGTGATGCCGGCCTTTGCCGTGGCGGCCGTGGCGGCGGTTCTGGCGCCGGTGATCATGTACGCGCGGCGCAGCCACCTGTCGCATGAGGCGCCGGTGGCGGTGCCGGCAGGCCCGGCACCCGTCTGTGCGGCAGTCGACGGGAGCGACAGCGATGCGGTGGTGCTCGACCGGGCCATCGCGCTGGCACGCGGGGCCGGGGCGGCGCCGGTGCTGGCCCTGCACGTGCGGATGCGCGAGGTGTTCGACGACGGCGGGCAACCGCTGGAAAGCCGAGACGAGGCCGAGGCGATCATCGCCAATGCCCGGGCGCGAATCGAGGCGGCGGGCCTGACGGCGCGCGAAGCCGTGATCGAGGCCGGCAGCGGGCTTGCGGCACGTGCTGCAGCGGCGCGGGCCGCCCAGGCCGGGGCCACGCACCTGGTGCTGGGCGGGCGCCACGCGGCGGATGCGGGCGATCGGCTGCACGGCAGCTTTGCCGAGGCCATGGCCGAAGCAGGGGCCGCGATGGAACTGGTCGTGGTGCCGGAAGTTCGGGCTGCCTGAGACCCGAGCCGAAAAAAGAAGAAAGCCCCGTCCTTGCGGCGGGGCCTATTCATTTCGGGGTCAGACGCCGAGCCGGTCGCGCAGGGCGAACCAGGTCATGGCGAGGACCAGCAACGGCGAGCGCAGGGCGCCGCCACCGGGGAACGCCGGGGTGGGCATGCGCGACATCGTGTCGAAACCGGCGGCCTGGCCGGTGATCGCCAGGGCCATGAGCTGACCGGCATGGGTGGCCGTGCCGACGCCGTGGCCGGAATAGCCCGATGCGGACAGTACCGTGGGGCTGAGCCGGGCCAGCAGGGGCGCGCGTTTCATGGTGATGCCGAGCGTGCCTCCCCAGGCGTAGTCGATCTTCACGTCCTTCAGGTGCGGGAAGATCTCGACCATGGGCCTGCGCACCTTGGTGGCGATATCGGCCGGGAAGCGATAGCCATAACTCTCGCCGCCGCCGAAGAGCAGGCGCTTGTCAGGCGAGAGGCGGAAGTAGTTCACCACGAACTTGCTGTCCGCCACGGCAATGTCGCGGGTGAGCACCTTTGACACCTCCTCGCCCAGCGGCTCGGTGGCAGCGACGAAATTGTTGATCGGCATGACCCGGCGGGCGGGCTCGCGGTGCAGCGGCGTGAGATAGCCGTTGCCGGCGAGCAGCACATGCCCGGCCTCGACACTGCCGTTGGCGGTAGTCAGGCGGTTGGGGTTGCCGGGAGTGAGCGAGAGCACCTCGGAATTCTCGTGGATCGTGGCGCCGGCCGCCAGCGCCGCGCGGGCGAGGCCGAGGGCCAGTTTCAGCGGGTGCAGATGCGCCGCGCCATGATCGAGGATGCCGCCGTGGTAGGCGGGCGAGGGGCAGATTGCACGCGAGGCCTCGGCGTCGAGCACCTCGATCCGGTCATAGCCGTAACGGGAGGAGAGCAGCTCTGCATAATCGTGCAGGTGGCTGGCCTCTGCGGGCGAGCAGCCGGTCCAGGCAACGCCGGGCTTCAGCTCGCAGTCGATGTCGTGGGTGGCGGCGAGGGATTTGACGAGATCCTTGGCCTCTTCTCCGAGCTGCCAGAGCTTGCCGGCATCCTCCGGCCCCACCCATTTCTCCAGATCGTCCTGGTAGGGGCGCTGGCCCGAGCCCAACTGACCGCCGTTGCGGCCCGAGGCGCCGAAGCCCACCCGCTGGGCCTCGAGGACCACCACCGACAGCCCCGCCTGCGCGCAATGGAGCGCGGCGGACAGGCCGGTGTAGCCGGCGCCCACGATGGCCACGTCGGCCCGGATTGCGCCCTGCAGCTCAGGCAGCGGATCCATCAGGGGCGCCGTGGCGGCGTACCAGCTCCGGGGATATTCGCCGGGGCGGTCGTTGGAATAGAGCAGCTTCATCGGGGTCCTTTCGGGAACCGCCGCAAGAGCGGCGGTGCCTCCGGCGGCCGTATTTCGGGAAAGATGAAGGGGGCGGCGGCTTCCCTTCGTCAGACGTTGAGCAGCAGGTGCTCGCGCTCCCAGGGGGAGATCACGTTGAGGAATTCCTCGTATTCGGTGCGTTTCACGATGGAATAGACGCGCAGGAATTCCGGGCCGAGCACCTCGGCCAGGGCATTGGCCTCGTCCATGGCGTTGAGCGCCTCGCCCAGGGTGCGGGGAAAGTCGCCCTCACCCTCGTAGGCATCGCCGCGGAACTGCTTGCTGGGCCGGATCTCGTTCATCATGCCGAGGTAGCCGGCCGCGAGCGAGGCGGCGATGCCCAGGTAGGGGTTGCAGTCCATGCCGGCGACGCGGTTCTCGATCCGGCGCGCGCCGGGATCGGCGATCGGGATCCGGATGCCGGTGGTGCGGTTGTCGCGGCTCCATTCGAGGTTGATGGGCGCGGCGTGATCCTTGACGTAGCGGCGATAGGAATTGACGTAGGGCGCCAGCAGCGGGATCGCGTCGGGCAGGTGCTTCTGCATGCCGCCGATGAAGCAGAAGAAGGCATCCGTCTCGCCACCCTGGGGGCCGGTGAAGATGTTCTGGCCGGTCTCGCTGTCGAGCACCGAGTGGTGGATGTGCATGGCCGAGCCGGGCTCGTCGGGGATGGGCTTGGCCATGAAGGTGGCGAAGCAGTCGTGCCGCAGGGCGGCCTCGCGGATCAGCCGCTTGAAGTAGAAGACCTCGTCGGCGAGTTTCACCGGGTCGCCGTGACGCAGGTTGATCTCGAGCTGGCCGGCGCCGCCTTCCTGGGTGATGCCGTCGATCTCGAAGCCCTGGGCCTCGGCGAAATCGTAGATGTCGTCGATGACGGGGCCGAATTCATCAACCGCGGTCATGGAATAGGCCTGGCGTGCGGCGGCGGGGCGGCCGGAGCGGCCCATCATCGGCTGGATCGGCTTGGCCGGGTCGGTATTGCGGGCGACGAGGAAGAATTCCATCTCGGGCGCCACCACCGGTTTCCAACCCTGGTCGGCATAGAGCTTGCAGACCCGCTTCAGCACGTTGCGGGGGCTGTAGGGGATCATGTTGCCCTTGCGGTCGAAGGCGTCGTGGATCACCTGCAGCGTCCAGTCGCCGGTCCAGGGCGCGGCGGTGGCGGTGGAGAAATCGGGCCGCAGGATCATGTCGGGCTCGGTGAAGCCCTCCTCTCCGGCGGCATCGGACCAGTCACCGGTGATGGTCTGGAAGAAGATCGAGTTGGGCAGGTGGAAGTGTTTCTGCTTGGCGAATTTCGAGGCTGGCACGGCCTTGCCGCGGGCCACGCCGGGCAGGTCGGAGATGATGCATTCCACCTCGTCAAGGCGGCGCCCTTCGAGGAATTCCTTTGCGCTTTCGGGGAGCTGGTCTGTCCAGTCTTCGGTGCTCATTTGAGGGTGCCTTTGAAAAGGGCGGCCATGCGATCTGCTTCGGCCTGAGAGGTGGTGGGGGTGGCGAGCGCACTGTCGGCGGCGGCGATCAGGTCGTCGGGGACGACACCGGGCGCGCGGGTGGCCAAGAGCGAGGCGATGGCGGCCGACGTGAACTCGGGGTGGGCCTGCACGGTGTAGATCTGATCGTCGTACATCAGTGCGGCATTGGCGCAGAAGGGCGAGGAGGAGACGACGCGGGCGCCCTCGGGCACCTCTGTCACCTGATCCTGATGCCAGGCATTGAGCGTGGCGTCGCCGGTCTCGCCGGAATAGCGGTTGGAGCCGATGGACCAGCCACCGGGGTATTTCTCGACCTTGCCGCCGAGGGCCTGGGCGATGATCTGGTGCCCGAAGCAGACGCCGACGAGGGGGCGGCCGCTGTCGCGGATGGCGCGGATCAGATCCTCGAGCGGGGGAATCCAGGGGTGATCCTCGTAGGCGCCGAACTTGGATCCGGTGATCAGCCAGCCGTCGCAGGCCTCGGGACCGGGGGGAAAGTCGCCCTCGCAGACAACCCAGGTCTGGAAGGTGAAACCGTTACCGTCCAGGAGCTGGGAGAAAAGGGCGGGGTAGTCGCCAAGCGCGTCGCGCATGTCGTCGGGCGCGTGGCCGGTCTGCAGGATGCCGATTTTCATGAAACACCAGTTGATTGTGTTTTCGAAGGTAGAGATGAGGCCACCGGGGAGCAAGTGGGCGCGCGCCCGGAATCGCCCTCATTTGAACGGATCCGCCGCCGGGCGGATCCGAGGCGCGCGGCATGACGCGCCTCAGACCGTCTCGAGGTAGACCAGCCAGTGTTCCTCGGGCGGAAGCTCGGCAATGCGCCGGATCTCCTGCCGCTTGGTCATGGTCAGGTTCTGGATCAGCTCGGGGGTGAAGATGCGGGCCATCATCGGATCGGTCTCGAAACGGTCGACCGCGCTCGTCCAGTCGGGCATCAGGCCGGGCAGGTCGAGATCGTAGGCATTGCCGGTGATCGGGGCGGGGGGCTCCATCCCGTCCTCGATGCCGACCAGGGCCGAACCGAGGATGGCGGTCAGCGCCAGGTAGGGGTTGATGTCGCCGCAGGCCACGCGGTGCTCGATCCGGCGCGCACGCGACGGGCCGGAGGGGATGCGGATGGCGGCGGTGCGGTTCTCGTAGGCCCAGCAGGCGCCGGTGGGCGCATGGGCACCGGGCTGGAACCGGGCATAGGAATTCGAGTGCGGCGCCCAGATCAGCGTTCCGCCGGCGAGGCCGTTCAGGCAGCCGGCGACGGCATGGCGCAGCAGCGGCGTGCCTTCGGGGCCGCGGTTGTCGAAGATGTTGTTGCCGTCCTCGTCGAGCACCGAGAAATGCACGTGCATGCCGTTGCCGGCGTCGTTGGCGAAGGGTTTCGCCATGAAGGTGGCGGCCATGTCGTGCCGGCGGGCCATGCCGCGCACCAGGCTCTTGAAGAGCCAGGCGTCATCGGCGGCGGACATGGCATCGCGGTGGGCGAGGTTGATCTCGAACTGGCCGAGGCCTGCCTCGGAGGATGCGCTGTCGGCGGGGATGTCCATGGCATCGCAGGCGTCGTAGAGATCGGTCAGGAAGTTGTCGAAGGCATCGAGCTGACGGATCGAGAGGATCGCGTTGCCGAAGACCGGGCGCCCGGAGATCGGGTTCTGCGGCGCGGCAAGCTGATGGCCGGTGTCGTCGACCAGGTAGAATTCCATCTCGACGGCGGCCTGCACCGTCCAGCCGCGTTCCTGGTAGCGTTCCAGCACCCGGCGCAGGGCATGGCGGGGATCGCCGGCAAAGGGGCGGCCGTCGTCGTGGAACATCCACATCGGCACCAGGGCCGAGGGGCTGTCGAGCCAGGGCATGGGCACCGGGCCGTGGTCGGTGGGTTTGAGCACGCCATCCTCGTCACCGGTCTCGAAGACGAGGGGGCTGTCCTCGATGTCCGCGCCCCAGATGTCGACGTTGAGCACCGAGAAGGGCATGCGCGATCCCTCGGTGTCGAGCTTGTCGAAGGCGGCATGGGGCACGCGCTTGCCCCGCATCTGGCCGTTCAGATCGGCGGCGGCCACCCGGAAAGTACGGAAATGATCAAAATTCATATTTCACCCTGCGACGCCGGGCGAATCTGGAAAACCGCCCTGCTTTTGTCTCGTATACACTGCCATGATCATATCTCAAATGGCAGCGCGGCAAGGTTAACGCAACGCGGAACCTGCCGGCAGGGGCAGAACTGCCCAGCCGGAGAGGCCGGCTGTGCAGAATTTGATCATATTACGTTTTCGGGACCGCGGCGCGGGGGCGCAGCCTTGAACGCGTCTCCGGGGCGACGTGGCGCGTCAGCCTGCGGTAGACCAGCCCGTAGATTGCCACCACCGTGAGGGTGAGCAGGATGAAATACATCGCCAGGATCGGGTAGGGCACGAAGGGGTTGAAGGTCTTGTCGGCGAAATAGTTGGCGTAATAGAGCGCGTCGCCGTTCTGCTGCCGCGCCGGGAAGGAGCTGAAATAGACCAGCGTGGTGGCGTGGAAGAGGAAGATCGCCTCGTTCGTGTAGGCCGGCCAGCCCAGCCGCAGCATGGTGGGATAGGTGATGCGCCGGAATTTCTGCCAGGGCGAGAAGCCATAGGCATCTGCGGCCTCGAGATCGCCACGCGGGACCGAGCGGTAGGCACCGTAGAAGATCTCTCCGGCATAGGCGGTGGTGTTGAGGAACAGGACGATCAGCGCGCCCGCCCAGGCCCGCGTCAGCCAGCCGGTGTCGGCGGTCAGCGTGACGATGCCGAGATGGATCGCGAGCCCCTCGCGCGGGAGCATGGTGAAGAGCTCGTAGAAGATGAAGAACTGGATGAAGAGCGGCGAGCCGCGGAAGACGAAGACGTACCATTCGGCCGGCTTGCGGATGATCCGGCGCGACGAGCTTCGTGCCAGGGCGATGGCGATGGAGGCGAAGAAGCCGAAGAAGAGCGCGCCGATGCCGAAGTAGAGGTTCTGCAGCATGCCCGAGCCGATCAGCACGAACTGATCGCAGAGGGTGAAATCGGTGCGGGGCAGCAGGCGTTCGCCCATGCCGAGCGAGCGCAGGCCATAGGCCTGGATGACCTCGATGCAGGAATTCATGAGCGCGCCTCCTGCATGCCGGCCATGGTGGCCTGACCGCGCGACATGCGCCGTGTCAGCCGGGCAAAGCCGATCTCGGAGAGTTTCGTCATGCAGAGGTAGAAGACCAGCAGACCGAGGAAGTAGTAGAGGCGCCAGTCGCCGTGCGGATAGGCATAGGCGCTGGTCTTGGTGCCGCCGAGCTCTCTCGCCCAGTAGACGATGTCCTCGACCCCGAGAAGAAAGAGCAGCGGCGTGGCCTTGATGAGGATCATCCAGAGGTTCGACAGACCGGGCAGGGCATAGACCCACATCTGTGGCACGAGGATGCGGCGGGTGACCTGGCGGCGCGACATGCCATAGGCCTCTGCGGTCTCGAGCTGGGCCTTGGGCACGGCGTTCATGGCGCCGGAGAGCACGAAGGAAGCGAAGGCGCCGAAGACGAAGACATAGGCGATGATCGCCAGGATGATGCCGTAGATCTCGTGCACGCTCTGCGGGGCGCTGGACAGCGGCAGCTTGGCCGCGGGGCAGACGACGAAGTCGTTGCCCTGCCGGATCGGCTGATCCCAGTCGGGGCAGAGCGCCTTTTGCCGGAGGTATTCCATGCCCTGGTCGAGGGCGAGGGGCACGAACATGAAGAGCGCGATGTCGGGCACCCCGCGCACGATCGAGGAATAGGCCCAGCCGAGCCAGCGAAGCGGCGCGTGGCGCGAGCGGATGGCGAGGGCGCCGAGAAAGCCCGCGCCGAGCGCGATGGGGGCGGTGACCAGAAGCAGGGCGATGATCACCAGGAAGCTCTGGTAGAACATCATGTGCTTGGGTGTCGTGAGATAGCACGACATCCACTGGACGGATTCGAGGCTGGAAGGATCGGTGCAGAAGGCGAACATCAGCGGGTGCTTTTCGATCGGAGACGCGGGGCAGCTGCGCGTGCATCTGCCCGGCGAGAATGGATGAGCCGCGCCCAAGACGCGGTAAAGGCGGCGTTCGCGCCACAGGCATGGCGGAGCAGGCGGGTACGGGCAAGGCGGGAAGATCGGGCAGACCGGACCGCGAGCCGTCGCAGGTGCGGCGCCGCGGCAGGATGCGACAAGGCGGGCCGGGGCGCGGAGCCTGGCAGGGAAAGGGCTGCTGTGCGGATCATGCGGAAGGGGCGGGGGCCGGGCGCCATGGCACGGCCCCCGCCGAAGGGCTTATTCGTAGGTCTGGGTTTCTTCGCCGAAGTACTTGACCAGCAGCGCGTTCAGCGAGCCGTCTTCCTTCATCGAGGTGATGGCGGCGTTGAACTGGTCCTTCAGCTCGGGGTTGCTCTCGCGCAGGCCCATGCCGATGCCGCCGCCGAGGGGCACGCCCTCGCCCACGGTGACGAGCGAGCCGTCCTCGGTGTAGGGCAGCAGGAAGTCCATGTCGGCAAAGACCGCGTCGGCCTCGCCGTTCTTGACGGCGGCGATGGTTTCCTCGCCGGTGGCGAACTCGAGCAGGGTGGCACCGGTTTCGGCGACGTGGGCGGCCTGGATGGTGCCGGTCTGCGCCGCGATCACGCCGTTCTCGACGTCGACGTCAGCATCGGGGGCGATGTAGATCGACTCGGTCGGGGGATAGTAGTCCTGGGTGAAGTCAATGACCTCGTCGCGCTCGTCGGTGATCGACATGCCGGCCATGATGGTGTCGTAGTTGCCGGACACCAGGTTCGGGATGATGGAATCCCAGTCGTTGGTGACCCATTCGCAGGTCAGTTCGGCGCGGGCGCAGAGCTCGTCGCCCAGTTCGCGCTCAAAGCCGGCGACCTCGCCGTTGTCGTCGATGAAGTTGTACGGAGGGTAAGCACCTTCGGTGCCCATGCGGATGGTATCCGCCATGGCGCCGGAGGCGGTCAGGCCGATCACGGCGGCGCTGAGGAACAGTTTTTTCATTGGTTACTCCCGGTGAGTTGCGGGGATATGACCCCGTCAGGATTGGCCCCCGGCCGGTGGGCGACGCGGGGGCTGAGCCTCAGGCGCTCTGGGTGGCGCTGAGGAATTGGCGGAGGCGCTCGGTCTTGGGAGCGCCGAAAAGGTCGGAGGGCGGGCCCTGTTCGATCAGGTTGCCCTGATGCAGGAAGACGACCTGGTCCGAGACATCGGCCGCAAGGCGCATGTCGTGGGTGACCAGCAGCATGGTGCGGTTCTCGGCCGCGAGATCCTTGATCACCTTGACGACTTCCTGCTGCAGCTCGGGATCGAGCGCCGAGGTCGGCTCGTCGAAGAGCAGGGCCTCGGGCTCCATGCAGAGGGCGCGGGCGATGGCGGCGCGCTGTTGCTGGCCGCCGGAGAGCTGGGAGGGCCAGGCATCGGCCTTGTCGGCGATGCCGACCTTGGCGAGGTATTCGCGGGCCCTGGGCTCCACTTCGGAACGGGCGCGGCCCATGACGGTCATCGGGGCCTCCATGACGTTCTGCAGGATCGTCATGTGGGACCAGAGGTTGAACTGCTGGAAGACCATCGAGAGATTGGTGCGGATGCGCAGCACCTGCTTGGCATCGGCGGGCCGCCGCGCCATGCCCTCGCCCTTCCAGCGCACGGCCTCGCCCTTGAAGAGGATCTCGCCCTTCTGGCTGTCCTCCAGCAGGTTGGCGCAGCGCAGCAGGGTGGACTTGCCGGAGCCGGAGGAGCCGATGAGGGAGATCACGTCGCCGCGCCGGGCCGTCAGCGAGACGCCCTTGAGCACCTCCAGCGGGCCGTAGGCCTTGTGGAGGTCGCGGATTTCAAGAACGTTCGGTGCGGAGGTTGTCACGTCTGGTTGCATGTCTTGCTGTACATTCCCTCGGAGTAGGGCGCAATTCACACGTTAAAGCAACGATCGTAAACCGTGACATCACGTTACGGAATGGGTTGCGGGACAGGCGGCAGCGGAATGGCGAAATATTGGGCCTCGGGCAGCCGCAGCAGGCGGGTGAAACCGATGCGCTGTCGTTCCGCCGCGGAAAGTGCCGAGAGACCGGCATCGAGAGCCGCCGCCAGCGGGGCGGGATCCCGACCGGGGGCGGTGATGATCGGATGCGCGGGCGTGGGGCGGGTGATGTCGATCACCCGCAGGGCGCGGGCCGCTGCATCGTCCTCGGCCAGCAGCAGGTTCCAGGTGATCAGGTCGATGGCGGCGAAATCCGCCGCGCCCGCCGCAATGCGCTGAACGGCAAGGGCATGGGCCCCGGTGAAGGTGACGGAGGCGGGCGTGATCCCGGCCCCTGCGGCATGCTCACAGAGCGCGCCATAGCCCGACTGGCTGACCGGCTCGTTGGCCACGGCAGGGCGCCCGTCGAGATCGGCCATGGTGGTGGCGGGATCGTCGGCACGCACCACGATGACCGAGCGGTAATGGCCGGCAGGGGTATCGGGCAGGGCGGGATCGGTGGTGCCCACCAGCGTGACCTGCCCCCTGAGCCCGTCGCGGAAGGGCAGGCCGCAGGTCTGGGCCATGAGCAGATCGGGGCTGCGCCAGATGTCGAAGAGATCGGCGGCGTCGCGGGTGAGGCCCTCGGGGCCATGGCCCAGGGCCGCGCGGGTGGCGGCCCAGAGGCGGTCATAGATCGCGGCCGTGGCCGGCCGGTCGTACATGGGAAAGGCGGCGATGCCGGGGGGCTGCGCTGCCATCCCGGTCAGCCCAGGTGCTTTTGCGCGTTGTGGCGGGCGCGGGCGTTGTCGGGATCGGAGATGCCCAGCAGGTTGGTGATCATCCGCATCATCGAATCTTCGATCGCGTCGCGGGTGCCATCGGCCAGGGCCACGCGCCAGAGGGCCTCGAGCACCGAGAGGCGCTCCTCGTAGGGCACGGCATCCTTGATGGCGCGGGTGAAGCGCACGGTATCGGGCGCCTGCTTCTCCAGCGTCTCGGCGTTCTGCATCAGAACTTCGGTGTCCTGCTCGGAGAGCTGGTAGCGCGTGGAGAGGATGTCGGTGATCGTGCCGCGCTCGGTCTTGTCGTAGACCCCATCGGAGACGGCCACGCGAACCAGCAGCGCGGCCATGGCCAGGCGGGCATCGTGATCGGCAAGCTGATCGGGCTGCGGAGCGGTGAGGCGGCTGAGGAATTCTGCGAACATGGCACCCTGTTTTGCTGTCTGCGCCGTGGATGGCGCCAATGCGTAAGATTGCAACCGATATACATGTGGCAGGGGCCGGCGCCAATGCGCAAGGCCCTAACGGGAGAACAAGATCGCGCCGGTTGTGCGTGAACGCCGCCGCCGTGGGCAGGGCGACGTTCGAGCGGTGCATGAGGTGCGCGCTGCAAGGAGTTGTCGTACCTCAGTATTTCGACGGAACGTAGAGCTCTGGCGGCAGCACGGCGCGTTCGTAGCTGCTGTTGTAGACCCGGCTCGGGAGGTTGACCTCCTCGTGGGGAACCTCGCCGTAGGGGAAGAGCGAGAGCAGGTGGTCCATGCAGTTCAGCCGGGCGCGCTTCTTGTCGTTGCCGGGCACGATGTACCAGGGCGCCTCCGGGATGTTGGTGCGCGCGAACATCTCCTCCTTGGCCTTGGTGTACTGCTCCCAGCGGACGCGGCTCTGCAGGTCCATTGGCGAGAGCTTCCATTGCTTGAGCGGGTCATGGATGCGCATCAGGAAGCGCATCTGCTGTTCCTCGTCGGTGATCGAGAACCAGTATTTCACCACCTTGATGCCCGAGCGGGCCAGCATGCGTTCGAATTCGGGAACGTCCTGGAAGAACTGCTCGACCTGGTCGTCATCGGCAAAGCCCATGACGCGCTCGACCCCGGCGCGGTTGTACCAGGAACGGTCGAAGAGCACGATCTCGCCGCCGGCGGGCAGGTGCGGCACGTAGCGCTGGAAGTACCATTGCGTCTTCTCGCGGTCCGAGGGCGCGGGCAGGGCCACGGTGCGGACCACCCGCGGGTTCAGGCGCTGGGTGATCCGCTTGATCACGCCGCCCTTGCCGGCGCTGTCGCGGCCCTCGAAGAGCACGACGACCTTCTGCCGGGTGTGGATCACCCAGTCCTGCAGCTTGATCAGCTCGGCCTGAAGATGCAGCAGGTCGCGGAAGTATTCCGGCCGCGGGATCGAGGGGCCGTGGACGTCGCGGTAGATCTCGCGGATCTTCATCGACAGGACGGCATCCTCGAGCTCGATCTCGTAATCCTCGTCGAGCGTGTCGCGGAGCTCGGCTTCGAGCCAGTCTTCGGCGGCGGAGAGATCATCATCGGGCATGGCGGTTCCTTGGACATGGGTAGGGACCCGGCACCGGGACGGCGCAGGGCAGCATTCCGCTTATGACAAGGGATTGTGACAGTTTTGCGGTGAGTCGCGGCGCCAACCGGCCACATGGGGGGCGGGGCAAGGGGGTGAGACAGTCATTCTGACCCAATCCGGACAGCATTTCTGACCCATCTAATAAGGGAAAAGGCGGCTTTTTCGCCTATTTGTGCACAATTCGAATGGCTGCCATGCGCGTAGTGCATTTCATACGTACAAAAGTGAAAAAGTTACGTGCTTGGGGTTTTTAACGCAGCTTTGTTGCGCTAACCCCCGCGAACCCGGCGATTTGGAACCCTGAAAGCTCCCCGCGTGCAGTGTCCGGATCGCAGCCGACATTATTCCGGACGACTTAAAAAATGACTGACACAACGACCTCCTCGCCGGCCGCGGCGGGGGCGGGGGCGGCCCCCGCAGTGAACAAGCCGAGCCGCGTCCTCCTGGCGAGCCTGATCGGCACGACCATCGAGTTCTTCGATTTCTACGTCTATGCCACCGCCGCCGTGCTGGTGTTCCCGGCGCTGTTCTTCCCCGGTGAAGACGCCACCACCGCCCTGCTGGCCAGCTTTGCGACCTTCTCGATCGCCTTCTTTGCCCGCCCGCTGGGCGCCGTGGTCTTTGGCCACTTCGGCGACAAGGTCGGCCGCAAGGTGACCCTGGTGGCAGCGCTGCTGACCATGGGGATCTCGACCGTCGTCATCGGTATCCTGCCGACCTATGCCTCGATCGGCGTGGCCGCGCCCGCGCTGCTGGCGCTCTGCCGCTTCGGCCAGGGTTTCGGCCTGGGCGGTGAATGGGGCGGCGCCGTGCTGATCGCCACGGAAAACGCCCCCGAAGGCAAGAAGAGCTGGTACGGCATGTTCCCGCAGCTGGGCGCCCCGGTGGGCCTCTTCCTGTCCTCGGGCATGTTCGCCGTGCTGCTGCACTTCATGAGCCGTGAAGACCTGCTGGCCTGGGGCTGGCGGATCCCGTTCCTCTTCTCCATCGCCCTGATCGCCATCGGCCTCTGGGTGCGCCTGTCGCTGGCCGAAACGCCCGCGTTCCAGAAGGCAATCGACAAGGAAGAGCGTGTAAAGGTCCCGTTCGTCGAGGTTTTCGCCAAGCACAAGATGAGCCTGTTCCTGGGCACCTTCGTGGCGCTGGCGACCTTCGTGCTGTTCTACATCGGCACCGCCTACCTGCTGAGCTACAACGTCAAGGTGCTGCAGCTGACCCTGCCGCAGGCCCTGCACATCCAGCTCTGGGGCGCCGTCGTCTTCGGCCTGTTCATCCCGATCGCGGGCAAGCTGGCCGACCGGATCACCCGCTTCAAGCTGCTGGCGGCCGTGACCGTGCTGATCGGTGTCTTCTCCTTCTTCCTCGATCCGCTGCTCTCCGGCAGCCTCTCGGGCGTCTACATCTTCGTGACGATCGGCATGATGCTGATGGGGATCACCTACGGGATCATCGGGGCCGCCCTGGCCGCGCCCTTCCCGACCTCGGTGCGCTACACCGGTTCGTCGCTGGCGTTCAACTTTGCAGGCATCGTGGGCGCCTCGCTGGCCCCCTATATCGCGACCTACCTGCAGGCGAGCTATGGCATGGCCTACGTGGGCTACTACCTGCTGGTCGCCGCGGTGATCACGCTGCTCTGCATCATCGCCATGGGCCGCGACAAGATCTGATCCGCGCGGGATCATTCGAAAAACACCGAAAGGGCCGTCCGCTGGGGCGGCCCTTTTCGCATTCCTGAAGGAAAGATGAAGCGCGGAAAGCCACGTCGGTACTGCACTGCGGCGAATCGCGGCGGAATGCCAGGTTAACAAGGCGATTTGGCCGAAATCGCAACGTCGGTATCACGTCGGTATTACGTCGGTATCGCGTCGGTGCGAAACGGCGAAAGGGCGCGGTTAACGCAGCGAACGCGCAACGGCTGTCGCGCGGTGCCGGAGAACCCGGCGGCGTGGCAGCTGCCGGTGTTCCGCAACCCGAAATTTTTGGAAAGATGGAGGGGAGAGATCGCGCCTGATGTCGTCTCGTGCCCCGGACCCCTCGCTGCGCGGGGGCAGCGGTGCTGCCGGAGGAAGGGGCGGCGGCGGGCGAGGACCGCCCGGCCGCAGGTCTCGTATCGCCAGGGGGCCGGTGGCCCCCCGCGGCGATCAGAAGACGAAGCCGACGATGGCGAGCACGATGACGACGAGGCCGACGAGGTAAATGATCTGGTTCATGGTTCTGTCCTGTTCTGCAAGGGGCCGCCTCGGGGTGCTGCCGGGGGAGCGGCAGCGGCGGCCGGTTCAGCACATCAACGGCTGAGCCCCACATTGGGTTCCACGCGGGGTTTCCCGGCAGGTTTCGGGAACAGGCAGGAAGAGCGGCCGGTTGGGCGCCCGGGGGCGGGCCGGCAGGCGGGGTGCAGGGGCGCCTCAGGCGGCGCTCTGCTGGAAGACAGGGGGGCGATGTGGTGCCGGCCTGGTGGTGAGCTAATCCTCGATCGGCACGGTGCCGGGCGCGGGCGCCGTGGTGGGCCAGGGATGGCAGCGTTTCTCCAGCGCCTCGCGATCCAGGATGCGGACCTCACCCTTGCGGATGTCGATCAGCCCCTCGTTGCGCAACTTGCCCAGCAGCTTGTTCACCGTCTGCCGGGAACAGCCCGTCAACTCGGCCAGGTAGCTCTGCCCGGCCTCGACCCGGTCGCTGCCGTTCTCTGAAAGCAGGAAGAGATAGGAGCTGAGCTTCTGCTCGACGGGAAGGTGCAGGTCGACGGTCTTCTGCAGGTTGGAATTGTCGAGCCGGTTCCGGATGACGCGGGCGATGTTGCGCAGGAAGACCGGCTTGCGCAGGTATTCGTTGAGCAGCGGCGTGGGGCAGAAGAGCAGCACCGAGCGCCGCCGGGCCGTGCAGGTGGCGATGCACTCGGCATCGGCCATGGCCTCGATCTCTCCGAGCTGTTCGCCCGGCTTGACGTGCACCAGGACCGTGGGCTTGGCCAGGCCGCTGTCGCAGGTCACCTCGATCAGGCCATGGGCCAGGATGAACATGCCCGGCGGGCGCTCGCCCTGGGTCAGGATCTTCTGGCGGGCCTCGTAGACACGTGTAACGCACTGGTTCAGGAAGGCTGCTTTTTGCTCTCCGGAGAAATCCGCCAGCACGGCGGATTTGAATAAGTGCGGATAGCGAATGGCATTGTCCATTTGTTGGAATGGCCCCGTTCCAGTGTTTCCGCCGAGCAGATTCCCTGCTCTGAGGCACATGGGCAAGAGCAAAACGCCAAAAACATTGCGAAACGGGCCGCAATCGGGCCAAAACCGGCCCGTTTACGGCATTTCGGAGCGACCGGGCATGCGATGTGGCCCGGCCCGGGCTGTCCGGGCGGAGCCAGAGGCGGCCCGGAGCCGCAGGTTGGGTGCGCCGTTCGGCGCC
Organism: Pseudooceanicola sp. DL12; assembly: GCF_056270665.1. NCBI lineage: Bacteria > Pseudomonadati > Pseudomonadota > Alphaproteobacteria > Rhodobacterales > Paracoccaceae > Pseudooceanicola > Pseudooceanicola sp. DL12. The sequence goes on along the minus strand of NZ_CM149884.1, from coordinate 2,871,131 downwards.
CCGTGGGGGCCAGGGTCCGGCCATTCTTGCAATGGCCGAACCCTGATCGGTCCGGTTGCCCTCTGTCGGCCCAAGGTGGAGACCCCGTCTTCTCCATGCTCGTTCCCTGCTGCCTGCCTGCCATGTATCCGCCCCTTGCGGGCGGGGGCCCTGCGGGCGCGCACAGCCCGGAAGATGTCAACGGCGCCGCCAGTCCCCTTAACGCGGCGCCTCGTCTGTCCGGTCCGGCGCAGGCCCGGGGCCAGCGACACGGCGAGGCGGTGGCAGCCCGGTCTGGGCTCTGATGCAACCGCTCCGTCCCGGCGCCTGGCTTGGAACGGTCCCTTCCGTTCCTGGCGTGGCGCCTTCTTTCAGTTCAGGCGAGGAAACCCTGTTGGAGCTTGCGTTCCAATGGGCCGGAACCTGTGCCGTGCCTGTCACCATGCACCCCGGCAATCCCCCGGGAACGGTCCGATTTTGGCAGACAGTAAGAGCGGGATCGGCAGTGTCACAAGAGTGTTTGAAAGGCCTATATCGCCGATACGACATATGTCGCCGCCTGGCAGGAGGCGCCCCCGTTGCAGTGGGTTGACACGCCTGCGCATCACCCTGGGGAAGGCGATGGGAAAGCTGCATTTTTTCAATTACTTGAGCCTGTCGCCAAAGGGCGTCTCACGTAGACGTAAGGCTGTGGTATACAGGTGAACAAGGCCCAGGATGATTTTTTGACCCTCCCGTCAAAAACTGTCGATTTGGCGACATTGGCACGGTCTCGGAATGGTCTCGGAATGGTCTCGGCATGGCCCGGCTCTGCGGCGGGTGGCAGGTTTCCGCCGTCGCGAGTCGTCCCGTGCCGGTGCCTGCGAGGGGGGGGCGGGCCGGGAAAAGCGTGCGTCATCATCGACTTGGCGGATCGGACCGGGAGCGGAGGGGCAGGCCGGCACGCCGGTCGGAGGCCGATGCGCAGGGTCGGGACAGCAAAGAGCCGCCGGGCCGGGGGGGCCTGGCGGCTCTGTATCAAGGGGCATCGGTGCGCGCCCTCTGTCTCCTTTGGAGGGCGCCTTTCGACGGCGCCTTTGGACGGCGCTTTTGGATGGCGCCTTTGGACGGGGGCCGCCCGGCGCGCGCCTTCAGACGAGGCGGCTGACGTCCTTGGCGGCGCGCACGAAATCCTTGAACAGCGGATGCGGCGCGAAGGGCTTGGACTTCAGCTCGGGGTGGAACTGAACGCCGATGAACCAGGGGTGATCCTTGACCTCGACGATCTCGGGGAGCTTGCCGTCGGGCGACATGCCGGAGAAGCTCAGGCCGCATTCCTCGAGCTTGTCGCGATACTTGATGTCGACCTCGTAGCGGTGACGGTGGCGTTCCTCGATGGTGGTGGCGCCGTAGACCTGCGCCACGTGCGAGCCCTCGGCCAGGGCGGCGGTATAGGCGCCCAGGCGCATGGTGCCGCCCTTGTCGTCGCCGACCTTGCGCTTGACGGCGTGGTTGCCCTGTACCCATTCCTTGAGGTGGTAGACGACCGGCTCGAACCGCTTCTGGCCGGCCTCGTGGTCGAATTCCTCGGAGCCCGCCGTTTCGATATGGGCCAGGTTCCGGGCGGCTTCGATCACCGCCATCTGCATGCCCAGGCAGATGCCCAGGTAGGGGATGTCGTGTTCGCGGGCATATTGCGCCGCCTTGATCTTGCCCTCGGTGCCGCGCTCGCCGAAGCCGCCGGGCACCAGGATGGCATGATAGCCCTCGAGATGGGGGGCGGCGTCCTCGTGATCGAAGACCTCGGCATCGACCCATTCGACATTGACCTTGATCCGGTTGGCCATGCCGCCGTGGACGAGGGCCTCCTTGATCGACTTGTAGGCGTCTTCGAGCTGGGTGTACTTGCCGACGATGGCGATGTTGACCTCGCCGTCGGTGTTGTGGATCCGGTCCTGCACGTCCTGCCAGATGGTCAGGTCGGGCTTGGGCGCGGGCGAGATGTTGAAGGCATCCAGCACCGCCTGGTCGAGACCCTCGCGGTGATAGGCCAGCGGCGCCTCGTAGATCGACTTGAGATCGTAGGCGGCAACGACGGCTTCCTTGCGGACGTTGCAGAAGAGGGCGATCTTCTCGCGCTCCTTCTCTGGGATCGGCTGTTCCGAGCGGCAGACGAGGATGTCGGGCGCGATGCCGATCGACTGCAGCTCCTTGACGGAGTGCTGGGTCGGCTTGGTCTTGAGCTCGCCGGAGGCGGCGAGGTAGGGCAGCAGCGTCAGGTGCATGAAGATGCATTCGCCGCGCGGCTTGTCGTGGCTGAACTGGCGGATCGCCTCGAAGAAGGGCAGGCCCTCGATGTCGCCGACGGTGCCGCCGATCTCGCAGAGCATGAAATCGACCTCGTCATCGCCAACGGCGAGGAAGTCCTTGATCTCGTTGGTGACGTGGGGAACCACCTGGATGGTCTTGCCGAGGTAGTCGCCGCGGCGTTCCTTCTCCAGTACGTTGGAATAGATCCGGCCGGAGGAGACGCTGTCTGTCATGCGGGCCGCGACGCCGGTGAAACGTTCGTAGTGCCCGAGGTCGAGGTCGGTCTCGGCGCCGTCGTCGGTGACGAAGACCTCGCCGTGTTCGAAGGGCGACATCGTGCCCGGGTCGACGTTGAGATAGGGGTCGAGCTTGCGCAGGCGGACGGAGAACCCGCGCGCCTGAAGCAGTGCGCCTAGGGCTGCAGATGCCAAACCTTTACCCAGGGACGACACGACGCCGCCCGTGATGAAGATATACCGTGCCATGGATCGAGGCTCCCGTGAGTGTCGGCGCGAAAGCGCAATTCTGTACCCTGAACAGCCTGAAAGGCCGCAGCATCACGGGATTTAACCGATAACAGATTCGGAGCCGTTGGGCAACAGCTCCGCAAGATGCTGACCCTGGGGGAGGGGGACCCCGCAAGGTATTGTGTGTTGATATGGGTGAGGGCGAACCCCCATGTGAAACCGCGGCCCGAGGCCGCGGTGAAAGAGCCGGGATGTCCCGGAGCGGCCCGCCTTGCGTGAAGCGCGGGCCATGACCTGCCTCGGCCGATCAGTCGGCGGAGGGCGTCAGGTCTGAGCCGCTGGAGCTGCCTGCGGGCGGCGGCAGAAGCGAACCGCCATCGGGGGCGGTGGCCGGTGCCGTGTCGGTGCCTGCATCGGTGCTGCTGTCCTGGCTGCTCGAGCTGGAGATGCCGACGCGGTCGAGGACCGAGGTGTCGGCGGAATTCTTGGCCGCGATGATCGTCAGCGACAGCGAGGTGACGATGAAACCCGCCGCCAGAATCCAGGTGATCTTGGACATTGCCGTGGCCGCGGCGCGGCCCGTCATGGCACCGCCGCCACCCATGCCGAGGCCGCCCCCTTCGGAGCGTTGCAGCAGGACCACCGCGATCAGCGAGAGCGCGAGGATCAGGTGGATGATGAGGACGACGTTTTCCATCTTGGACCTATGCGTAAGCGGCAGCGTTCAGCAGATTGCGCGGGTTCTAGGACAGACGGGCCTGTGCCGCAAGCCGAAAGGCGCAGAGCGGCACATTGGTGCACCCGGGACAGGGCAATTGCATGCAGCCGGGACGGGCCCGCGGCGCCCTCGCCGGCTCAGGCCGGGGGCGCGGTGGGCTAAGGTGCCGAAAAGGCAGGTAAAACCAGGTGAAACGAGACTGTCCGGGTAACGTGCACGTCATAGGTGTGATTGCCTACGGGCAGCCAAAACAGTTGTCTTTGAAATTCATCGTGAAAAGATTTCGGCACCGGGAATCAACCACAGGATGCATTCACCTTTGGTCCCCGGTGAAAAGTGGCCAATTTATCCGCAAGGAAACAGGCCTTTTCAGACCGACCGGGGCCATTCTGCCCCTCTGGTGCCAGAGTGAGCCCGGCCGTTTCGGCCGGTGGTGCCGGGTGCGACGCGGTGGGCGTCATTTCGCGCCAGGCCGGGAGTTTCCGGCAGACCGCAACCGTATGGCCAGGCAGCCGGGCGGCCGTGGGAGTGGCGTCGCCTGTCCGGCTGCCTGCGCTGCCTCACGCGATGGCCCGCAGGCGGGGCAAGCTATGAGTCCTTGTATGATGACAGCCCGGGGGGCGGCTCTCTAGGGTCGGTTGCGGAGACGGCGCCGGAACGGGGGCCATTCGCAGGACGGGACCGGCAGGGCCAGAAGGACCGCCGGGGGTAGACAGGACAGGTCATGATTTCTGCAGGAGACGCGACGCCAGCCGGCCCGACCGGCGCAGGCGGCAGGGGCATTCGCGCGGGGCTGTGGCGGCTGCTGTGCTGCGGCGCGCTGATGCTGGGCGCGGCCGGAGCGGCCGGGGCGCAGGAGGCGCCGCCGCAGGTGGGGCTGACCATTGCCGGCGGCGCGGCGCCGGCACCGTCGGAGGCGCCGCGCAGCGGGCCGCTGGCCCGGGTCGGCACCGAAGCGATGATCCTGGCGGTGCTGCGCGATCCGGAAAACGCGCAGCTGCGCTTCGTCCTTGCCGCACGCCTGGCGCAGGAGGGCAACTACGAGGGGGCGGGCGTGCAGCTGCGGCGGCTGCTGTCGGAAACGCCGCATGGGTCGCCGGCGGAACCGGTGCTGCAGAAGGCGCTGGCCAATGTCACCCGCAAGGCGCCCTGGAGCATTTCGGTCTTTGGGGCCTTCCTGCCGTCTACCAACATCAACAGGGCCGCCTCGAACGAGTATTTCGTGACCGGCAGCGGCGTGACCGTGCCGGTGACAGACGGCGGCGACGAACAGGCGGGCGTGGGCATGCGCGCGGGTCTGACGGGACGCTATACCCATGCCTGGGAGAACGGCCGCAGCCTGACCGGATCGGCGCGGATCCAGCGCGACTGGTTCCCGGTGCCGCGGCTGTCGAACTGGAGCGGCGAGGCGCGGCTGACCTTTGGCCAGATCAGCGGCAGCCGCAATTTCAGCCTCTCGGCCTATGCCAGCCGTACGGTCTATGATGCCGAGGATGGCGCCACCAAGGCGGATCTGAACCGCTATGGCGTGACGATGGGACAGACCTTTCACCTGGGCGACAACCGCAGCATCACCGCGACATTGACCGGCGAGAAGCGGGTCTATGACGAGAAGACCGGGCTGAACGGGCCCTATGGGGCGCTCTCGGTGACCTACAGCCAGCTGCTGAACCCGAAGACGCGCTTTGGCGTGACCTACGGGCTGAGCGGCTACTGGCCGGAGACCGAAAGCTCTGGCTATGTCGGCAACCGGGTGAACGGCCGGATCTTTTACCGCGCCACGCCGAAGCTGACGGTGGGCGGCGAGCTGGGCCTGGGCATCCGCAATTACAACAGCGACTTTCCGACGATGGATCATGCCCGGCGCGATACCTTCTGGTCGGTCGGGATGAACCTGTCGCATCGCGACATCCGCATCATGGGCACGATCCCGCGGCTGAGCTGTGCCTATCAGAAGACCCGCTCGAACATCGCGCTCTACGAGTTCGACAGCATCAACTGCTCGGTCAGCGTGGTGACGGATTTCTGATCGGGGGCGGCCCGGATGGAGGGGGCATTGAGAGGAGGTTCGGGGTGCGATCTCCCCGGCGGGGTGACGGGGGGTGATCCTTCGCCCAGAAGGCGCGCCCGATGGGCGGGGGAAAGAGGCCGGAGGGCCGCAGACCGTGGGCGGCGGGCGCGAAAACCGCCCCCGCGGGCAAACTTACCTGCTGCGGTCCTCAGATTCCGGTTTCGCCTGCCTGTCCGCTTCGCTATACCGGCGCGGGTTTTACCGCCAAGTTTGAAAGGACCGGACATGGCAAACGTGGTCGTTGTCGGCGCCCAATGGGGCGACGAAGGCAAAGGCAAGATCGTCGACTGGCTCAGCGAGCGTGCGGACGTGATCGCCCGCTTCCAGGGTGGCCATAACGCCGGCCACACGCTGGTCATCGATGGCGAGGTCTTCAAGCTGAACGCGCTGCCCTCGGGCGTGGTGCGGGGCGGGAAGCTCTCGGTCATCGGCAACGGGGTGGTCCTGGATCCCTGGCACCTGGTGAACGAGATCGCCAAGATCCGCGAGCAGGGCGTGGAGATCTCGCCCGAGACGCTGATGATCGCCGAGAACACGCCGCTGATCCTGCCGCTGCACGGCGAGCTGGACCGGGCGCGCGAAGAGGCGGCCTCCAAGGGCACCAAGATCGGCACCACCGGTCGCGGCATCGGCCCGTGCTATGAGGACAAGGTGGGCCGTCGCGCGATCCGCGTGGCCGATCTGGCGGATGCAAAGACGCTGGAAGCCCGTGTCGACCGCGCCCTGACGCACCACAACGCGCTGCGTTCGGGCCTGGGCATGGAACCGGTGGACCGCGATGCGCTGATCGCCAAGCTGAACGACATCGCCCCCGAGATCCTGCAGTACGCCGCCCCGGTGTGGAAGGTGCTGACCGAGAAGCGCAAGGCCGGCAAGCGGATCCTCTTCGAGGGCGCGCAGGGCTCGCTGCTCGACATCGACTTCGGCACCTATCCCTTTGTCACCTCGTCGAACGTGATCGCGGGCCAGGCGGCCACCGGCGTGGGCATCGGCCCGGGGAGCATCGATTTCGTCCTGGGCATCGTGAAGGCCTATACCACCCGCGTGGGCGAGGGCCCGTTCCCGACCGAGCTGCTCGATGATGACGGCGAGCGCCTGGGCTCGCGCGGCCGCGAGTTCGGCGTGGTCACCGGGCGCAAGCGCCGCTGCGGCTGGTTCGACGCCGCGCTGGTCAAGCAGACCTGCGCCGTCTCGGGCGTCAACGGCATCGCGCTGACCAAGCTCGACGTGCTCGACGGTTTCGAGACGCTGAAGATCTGCGTCGGCTACGAGCTCGACGGCAAGGTCATGGACTACCTGCCCATCGCCTCGGAAGAACAGGCGCGCTGCACGCCCGTCTACGAGGAGATGCCCGGCTGGAATGAAAGCACCGAGGGTGCGCGGAGCTGGGCCGACCTGCCGGCGAACGCCATCAAGTACGTGCGCCGCGTGGAAGAGCTGATCGACTGCCCGGTCGCGCTGCTCTCGACCAGCCCGGAACGGGAAGACACGATCCTGGTGACCGATCCCTTCGCCGACTGACGGCTGCGAGGGGGAGCCGGAGCGGGGAGGGCGCTGCCCTCTTGCGCCTGCGGCACAATTCGCCCGGGATATTTGATACAAGAAAATGAATGCGGGGCGGCGAGAGCGGCCCCGTTTCCGCAGGGAGCGAGGGAGGGGACCTCATGGCACTGAGTTACAAGGCGCGGCGGCGCTGGTCGCTGGTGATCCTGGTGGTGGGGCTGCCGATCTACATCGTGCTGGCCATGAACATCATGGTCTGGCTGGGCCGGCCGCCCTTCGTGGTGGAGCTGCTTGTCTATGTGGGCCTGGGCGTGCTCTGGGCGCTGCCCTTCAAGTTCGTCTTCAAGGGGGTGGGCAAGGCCGATCCCGATGCGTCTCTGGAAGAGGCGGAGGAGACGCGGACGCGCGGTTAACCCGGGCGGCCCTTAACATGGCAATGGAATCGGACTAGACCGTTCAGGTTTTGACCGAAGCGAAAGATCTGCCGTGACTGCCACCCGCACCCCGCCGATGCTGACGACGCTGATCGTCCTGACCGGCGCCTCCATCCTGACAATGAACATGTTCGTGCCCTCGCTGGATCACATGGCGGCGGAGTTCGGCGTGACCTACGGGATGATGAACCTGGCGGTGGGGGCCTATCTGTTCACCACCGCGATCATGCAGCTGATCTTCGGCCCGCTGTCGGACCGCTATGGCCGGCGGCCGCTGATCCTGATCGGGACGGGCGTGTTCATCGTGGCATCGCTGGTCTGTACGATCACGTCGGATTTCACCGTTTTCATGGTGGCGCGGCTGCTGCAGGCCTCCTCGGCCGCCGGCCTGGCGCTGAGCCGGGCGATCGTGCGCGACCAGTACGAGGGCAGCGAGGTGGCGCAGAAGATGGCGACCATCGCGCTTGTCATGGCGCTGGCGCCGATGCTGGGGCCGATGGTGGGCGGCGTGATCGACGAATGGGTGGGCTGGCGCGGCACCTTTGGCTTTTACACGCTGATGGGCGTGGCGCTGCTGGTGCTGTCCTGGGTGGACCTGGGCGAGACCAACCAAGCGCTGCAGCCGAGCTTCAAGGCGCAGTTCGCCACCTATCCCGAGCTTTTCACCTCGCGCCGCTTCTGGGGCTATTCCGTCTGCTGGGCCTTTACCACGGCGAGCTTCCACATCTTCATCTCGGGCGCGCCGATCTCGCTCGCCGGGGCCTTTGGCATGTCGCCGGCGACGCTGGGCACCTGGATGGGGATGATGACGCTGGGCTTCATGATCGGCACCTGGGTGGCCGGGCAGGAGGCGAAGCGCAGCGGCTGGCAGCTGACCAGCATGATGATCATCGGCCGTGCGGTGGGCGTGGGGACGCTGGCCATCTCGCTGGTGCTGATGCTGGCGGGAATGGTGACGGTGCCGGTGTTCTTCTTCGGCGTGCTTGGGGCGGGGATCAGCATCGGGCTGACCTCTCCCAATGCCGCGACGGGGGTGATGTCGGTGCGCCCGCACCTCGCGGGCAGCGCCTCGGGGCTGTCCTCGGCGATGATCACCGCGGCGGGCGGCATGTGCGCCACGATCACCGGGGCGGTTGTCTCGCCCGAGCACGGGGTATTCTGGATCATCGGGCTGCTGTTGCTGGCCACGGCGATCGGGCTCTGGTCGGCGCTCTGGGTGCGCCGGCTGGAGGCGCGGCAGGTGGCAGAGGCCGCCTGAGCCCCTTGCCGGAGGTTGAAACGAAGACGGGCGCGCCATGGTAGCGCGCCCGTTTCTGTTCATAACCCTGCGGGGCGGATCAGCCCAGTTCGGCCATCCGCTCCAGGGCGGCCTTCAGCTTGGCTTCCTCGTCCTGGCGGGCGGCGAGGTTGGCGCGGGCCTCCTCGACCACTTCCTCGGGGGCGGAGGCCACGAAGTTGGGGTTCTTGAGGCGTCCGTTCAGGCCGCCGATCTCCTTGGCGAGCTTTTGCAGCGATTTCTCCAGCCGCGCCTTTTCCTCCTCGACATCGATGATGTCGGCCAGCGGCAGGCCGAAGGTGGCGCCGTCGGCAGGGATGGTGATCGTGCCCTTGGGGAAGCTCTCGACCTCAGTCAGGCTGTCGATGCGCGCCAGCTTCATGATCAGGGTCTGGTTGTTTTCCCAGGCCGTCTGGGCCGAGGCGGAGAGGCCGGTGACCACCAGCGGCACCTTGAGGCCGGCGGGCACATGCATCTGGGCGCGGGCCGAGCGGATGCTCTCGATCAGGGAAATGACCCAGTTCATCTCGGTATCCGCGACCGGGTCGATCAGCGAGGCGCCGTAGGTGGGCCAGTCCTGATGCACGAGCATGTTGGGCCGGGTGGCGGTGGTGCCCCAGAGCTCTTCGGTGATGAAGGGCATGATCGGGTGCAGCATGATCAGGCACTGGTCGATGACCCAGCCCATGACCGCCTGGGTCTCGGCGCGCTCGGGGGCGTCCTCGGCCAGAAGCGGCTTGGCAAATTCCACGTACCAGTCGCAGACCTTGCCCCAGACGAAGGCATAGAGCCCGAGCGCCGCCTCGTTGAAGCGGAAATCGGTGAGGGCCTGATCGGTCGCCTCGCGGATGCGGGCGGTCTCGCCAATGATCCACTTGTTCACCGTGGCACTGGCCGCGGGCACCTCCTGCGAGGGCGCGCCGTTCTCGTAGACGCCGTTCATCTCGGCGAAGCGGGTGGCGTTCCAGATCTTGGTGCCGAAGTTGCGGTAGCCCTTGATCCGCTCTTCCGAGAGCTTGAGCACGCCGCCGATGGCCGCCATCGAGGCATTGGTCATGCGCAGCGCGTCGGCGCCGTATTCATCCACGATTTCAAGCGGGTCGATGACGTTGCCGGTGGTCTTGGACATCTTCTTGCCCTTCTCGTCGCGGACGAGCTGGTGCAGGTAGACGGTGTGAAAGGGCTCCTGGCCGACGACGGCGAGCTGCATCATCATCATCCGGGCAACCCAGAAGAAGAGGATGTCCTCGCCGGTGATCAGCACGTCGGTGGGGAAGTATTTCGCCAGCTCCGGCGTCTGCTGCGGCCAGCCCAGGGTGCCGATCGGCCAGAGGCCGGAGGAGAACCAGGTGTCGAGCACGTCGGGGTCGCGCCAGACCGGGTAGACCAGCTTTGTCGGGTCCTCGGTGGCGGTGAACTCGGCCAGGGACTGTGCCAGCATGTGCTGTGCCGCCTTCTTGTCGGCCACTTCGACGATGCGGGAATGGCTGATGGGCGAGGGGGTATCGGCGATCTCGTCGCGGAAGGCCTCGATCACGCCGTCGAAGTTCGGACCGCAGGCCTGGACATCGCCCATGTGCACGAGGTGCTCATCCATGAAGAGCTTGAGCATGTCGACGAGATCCATGTCACCGTCGCCGCCGGATTTCAGCGTGCCGAGGTCGAGCCCGTACCAGACGGGGATCTGGTGGCCCCACCAGAGCTGACGCGAGATGCACCAGGGCTCGATGTTCTCGAGCCAGTGGTAATAAGTCTTCTCGCCGCTCTCGGGCATGATCTTGGTGCGGCCTTCGCGGACGGCGTCGAGCGCGGGCTTCACGATCTTGTCGGTGTCGACGAACCACTGGTCGGTCAGCATCGGCTCGATCACCACCTTGGAGCGGTCGCCGAAGGGCTGCATGATCGGCTTGGCCTCGACCAGCGGCACGATCTCCTCGCCTTCCTCGCCCTCGGGGCGCTTGCCGCCGAGGCGGGGATCGGAGGCCTTGGTCATCACGGCAAGACCCTCGGCGGTGATGGACGCCACGATCTTTTCGCGGGCCTCCAGCCGGTCGAGGCCGCGATAGGCATCGGGCACCAGGTTGATGGTGTCGATCTTCATCTCGCTCATCTCGACGCCGTCGAGGATACGCTCTGCCAGCACGGCGGATTCCTCGTAGGAGAGACCGTCGGAGCGCATGTGCGCCGTCTCGTTCATCAGGCGGTAGAGCGGGATGTTGTTGCGGTTGGCGACCATGTAGTCGTTGAAGTCATGCGCGCCGGTGATCTTGACCGCGCCCGAGCCGAAGGTGGGATCGGGATATTCATCGGTGATGATCGGGATCAGGCGGCGGAACTCTTCCGGCCCGACGGGGATTTCGCAGAGTTTTCCGACGATTGCGGCGTAACGTTCATCATCGGGATGAACCGCCACGGCGCCGTCGCCCAGCATGGTTTCCGGCCGCGTCGTGGCGATCGAGATGTAGTCGCGCTCCTCCTCGAGGATGACGTTTCCGTCCTCGTCCTTCTCGACGTAGGTATAGGTCTCGCCGCCGGCGAGCGGGTACTTGAAGTGCCACATGTGGCCCGGGGTCTCGATGTTCTCGACCTCGAGATCGGAGATCGCGGTCTCGAAGTGCGGGTCCCAGTTCACCAGGCGCTTGCCGCGATAGATCATGCCCTTGTCGTACATGTCGACGAAGACCTTGATCACCGCATCGTGGAAATCGGGGCTGTTCTCGTGGCCGGTGCGCGGGTCACCCGGGGCGCCGGCCATGGTGAAGGCGTTGCGCTCCCAGTCGCAGGAGGAGCCGAGGCGCTTGAGCTGCTGGACGATGGTGCCGCCGTACTTGCCCTTCCATTCCCAGACCTTCTCCAGGAACTTCTCGCGGCCGAGATCGCGACGGCCCTCGTTGCCCTGGGCGGCCAGCATCTTCTCGACCTGGAGCTGGGTGGCGATGCCGGCGTGGTCCTGTCCGGGTTGCCAGAGCGTGTCATGGCCCTGCATGCGGTGCCAGCGGACGAGGATGTCCTGCAGGGTGTTGTTGAAGGCATGGCCCACGTGGAGCGCGCCGGTGACGTTCGGCGGCGGGATCATCACGCAGAAGGTTTCGGCCCCCGGCTTTGCATTGGCACCGGCCCTGAAGGCCCCGGATTTCTCCCAGGCCTCGTAGAGGCGGCTTTCGGCCTCGGCCGCGTTGAATGTCTTTTCCATGGCCATCGTCGGACTTCCCGTATCTGAACCGTTTCTGCACCCGCTGCGCGCGTTCCCCGTGGGGATACCCAATTGCCGGGGGAAGGGAAAGAGGCGCTGCGTCCGGCCGGAAGGCAGCCGGGTTTCCGGCCGGCGCATCTGTGGGCAGAGGGGCGGGCCCCGCGCAAATTCCGGCACCTCCCTATGGACTATGAGCAGCCAGGAGATACTCTTCATGGTGGCAAGCATAAGGGGGAGCAGCGCCATGGAAAAGTTCGGCAGAAGCCAGCCCGTAACCCGCGTGGAGGACGTGCGGTTCGTCTCGGGCAGGGGCGGATACGTGGACGACGTGGCGCCGGAGGGGGCGCTGAGGGCCTATTTTCTGCGCTCGCCCGTGGCCCATGGCACGATCACGGCGCTAGACATGGACGCCGCGCGCGAGGTCGAGGGCGTGGCGATGGTAATCGGCATCGAGGAGCTGACGGCGGCGGGCGTGACGCTCGGGCTGTCGTCCTCGCTGGCGCCCAACCGCGACGGCAGCAAGGGCGCCAACCCGCGCTATCCGCTGCTGGCCGAGGGCAAGCTGCGGTTTGTCGGTGAACCGGTGGCGCTGATCGTGGCGGAGAGCCTGAATGCGGCAAAGGATGCGGCCGAGCTGATCGAGCTTGATTACGACGACCTGCCGGCGCAGGTCACCCTGGGCGATCCGGTGGCGGATGTGCACGACGACGTGCCGGGCAACCGGGGCGTGGACTACGCGCTGGGCGATGGCGATGCCGTGGCGGCCGCGCTGGAAGGATCGGCGCACGTCGTGCGCGCCTCGGTGGCCGACAACCGGGTGATGGTGGTCTCGATGGAGCCGCGCGGCTGTTTCGCGGAATGGGACGGGGCGCGGATGCACCTGTCCTTTGGCGGGCAGGGCGTCTGGGCACCGCGCGACGAGCTGGCGCGGATCCTGGGCCTCGAGACGGAAGACGTGCGGGTGACGCATCCGGACGTGGGCGGCGGCTTCGGCATGAAGGCCAAGCTCTATCCCGAATATGTGCTCTGCGCCTTCGCCGCGCGGGCCCTGGGCCGGCCGGTGCGCTGGGCCGCGGACCGGACCGAGTCGATGCTGAGCGACAACGGCGCCCGCGACCTGACCCACGAGGTGACCATGGGGTTCGACGCCGAGCACCGGATCACCGCCTATCACGTCAGGACACGCTTCAACCTGGGGGCCTACAATTCGAATTTCGGCCAGATGATCCAGAGCCACCTGTTTGCGCGGGTGCTGACCGGGGTCTACGACATCAAGGCGGCGCTGCTGGAGGCCGAGGGCTGGTACACCAACACGACGCCCACCGATGCCTATCGCGGGGCGGGGCGGCCCGAGGCGATCTATCTGCTTGAACGCACGATGGATTATGCCGCGCGCCAGATGGAGGTGGACCCCTGGGAACTGCGCCGCAAGAACTTCATCGCGCCCGATGCCTTTCCCTACAGGACAGTGTCGGGAGAGCTCTATGACGTGGGCGATTTCACCCGGCTGCTCGATGCGGTGAGCCTTGCGGCCGACCGCGAAGGCTTTGACCAGCGCCGCGCCGCCTCGGCCTCGGACGGAAAATTGCGCGGAATGGGGCTCTGTTACTATATCGAAAGCATCCTAGGCGATCCTTCGGAGACGGCGAAGGTGGAATTCAACGCGGATGGTACCGTGAACATATATGTGGGCACGCAGTCGAACGGCCAGGGGCACGAGACGGTCTTTGCCCGCTTCCTGTCGGATCAGACGGGCATTCCGATGGACAGGATCACCGTGGTGCAGGGCGACAGTGACCGGATCGCCAAGGGCGGCGGCACCGGGGGCTCGCGTTCCGTCACCACCCAGAACAACGCCACGCTAGCGGTGGTAGGCCGCATCGTCGAGAGTTTTGGTGCCTTCCTGGCCGAGCGGATGGAGGTTGCGCCCGAGGACGTGAGCTTTGACGACGAGAGCTTCCGCATCAAGGGGTCGAACGCGGCGCCCGACATGCTCGACGTGGCCGAGATGGCGCGTGCCGCCGGGCGCGACGATCTGCTGGTGCAGCAGGAAAGCGCGAAGCTGCCGGGCCGTTCCTATCCCAACGGTGCCCATGTCGCCGAGGTGGAAGTGGATCCGGATACCGGTGCGGTGACCTTGCTCAAGTACACGGTCATTGATGATTTCGGGAACATGATCAATCCCTTGCTGGCCGAGGGGCAGGTGCATGGCGGGGTGGTGCAGGGCGTGGGGCAGGCCCTGATGGAGAACGTCGGCTATGACGCCGACGGCCAGCTGCTGACGGCAAGCTTCATGGATTACGCCATGCCGCGTGCCGTCGACGTGCCGATGATCGGCTTCGGCACCGAGCCGGTGCCCTCCACCGCCAATCCCATGGGGATGAAGGGCTGTGGCGAGGCCGGCACGGTAGGCTCTATGGCGGCCGCGGCCAACGCGGTGATGGATGCGCTCTGCGTGCGTGGGGTGACGGCGGCCGACATGCCGTTCACCCCGGTGCGGGTCTGGACTATGCTCAAAGATGCGGAACAGGCAGCTTAAACGACTTCTCGTCCGGATCCGTCCGGGCTGGCTGCGGCGGCAACGCCGCGCGCCCCTGTCGAAACGGCGGGGGCAGGTCACCCATGTGATCATGCTCGACGGCACCATGTCCTCGCTCGAGCCCGGGCAGGAGACCAACATCGGTCAGATCTACCGGCTGCTGAACGAGGAACGCGGCGCCAACCTGTCGCTCTACTACGAAGCCGGGATCCAGTGGACGAGCTGGCGCAACTCGATGGACGTCATCATGGGCCGGGGCATCAACCGGCAGATCCGCCGGGCCTACGGCTATCTCTGTGCCCGTTACCGCCCCGGCGACCGGATCTTCCTGCTGGGTTATTCCCGGGGCGCCTATGCGGTGCGCTCGCTGGCCGGCGTGATCGACCGGGTCGGCCTGCTGACCACTCACGAGGCGACCGAGCGCAACATCACTCAGGCCTACCGCCTCTACCAGGAATGCTATGATCAGCAGGTGATCGACGATTTCCATCGGCTCTACTGCTATGAGCGGACCGAGATCGAGATGATCGGCGCCTTCGACACGGTGAAATCCCTGGGGCTGCGCCTGCCGCTGATCTGGCGCCTGGCCGAGCGCAAGCACGGGTTCCACAACCATGCGCTCTCGCATTGCGTGAAATCGGGCTTCCATGCCCTTGCCTTGCAGGAAACCCGGCAGGTCTATGCCCCGGTGATGTGGGAGAGCGATCCCGACTGGTCCGGCCGTCTGGAACAAGTGTGGTTCGCGGGCACCCACGGCGACGTGGGCGGGCAGCTGGGCGGCGATCTCTCGGCGCGGCCGCTGGCGAATATCCCGCTGGTCTGGATGCTGGGCCAGGCCGAGCTGCGCGGCCTGGCGCTGCCCCAGGGCTGGCGCGGGCTCTATCCCACCGACAGCGAGGCCCCCTCGATCGGGCAGTGGCGCGGCATCAGCAAGTTCTTCCTGCTGCGCAAACCGCGGCACGTGGGCGCCGATCCCTCGGAACGGCTACATGAGAGCGCCATCGCCCGCGGCACCTATCCCACCCAGGGACAGCTCGCCTGAGGAGGGCGCAGCCGGGCTTCATCTTTCTCCAAATACTCATGGTGTCTGCCGCTGGCAGGGAGGCGGTCGCCGTTTCATCTGTCCACAAATATGCAGCGTGCCCCGGTAGCCTACGGCGCCACGAGAGGAACCCGAGAGCTCTCGCTTCATCTTTCTCCAAATACGGATGGCGCTTCGGCGGCCGGCACGCTCAGCGGATCGGCATTACGATGCAGGTGGTCGAGCCCGTGGCATAGAGCCGGTCGTCCTCGGTGCCGCGGATCTCTCCCACGCCGACGCCGGTGGAACGGCCCACGTGCTGGGCCGTGCCCACGGCGCGTACCTTCATCCCGAGCGGGATCGGCCGCACGATGTTCACCTTGTATTCAAGAGTGGTGTAGGCATTGCCGGCAGGCAGGCGGCTCTGAACCGCGCAGGCCATGCAGCTGTCGAGCACCGCGCCGTACCAGCCACCATGCACGGTGCCGAGCGGATTGCAGTGATCTCCGGTCGGGGTGCCGACAAAGACCGCGCGGCCCTCCTCGATGGTCTCGAGTGTAAAGTTGAGGGTGCCGGAAATGCTGGGGGCCGGGCCCTTGCCGGCGAGCATCGCCTGCAAGAGTTCCAGCCCGCTCATCTGCGCGAGACGCGCCAGTGTGGTTTCGGTCATGAAAGATCCTCCCTGCGGGAAGGCTATTCCCGCAGGGTGAAATCATCAACCGCGATGCGGATGTCGCGGCCTGTTACGCCACGTTCTCCAACTTGGCCTGCGGGGTCACGCCCAGGGCGTGACAGACATCGCGGGTCAGCTCGGGCTTGTTCAGCGTGTAGAAGTGCAGGTCGTTGACGCCCTCGGCCATCAGCTTCTCGCACATCTCGGTGCAGAGCGCGGTGGCAAAGAGATCGACGCGGTCGTCACGCTCGGCCTTCTCGAAGGCCTCGTCCATCCAGGCCAGTACCGAGGTGCCGCAGGCCAGGGCGAAGCGGCGCATGCCCTTCCAGTTCTCGATCGGCATGATGCCGGGCACGATGGGCTTGTCGATGCCGGCGGCCACGCATTGGTCGCGGAACCGCAGGAAGGTCTCGGCCTCGAAGAAGAACTGGGTCACGGCCTCGTCGGCACCGGCCTCGAACTTGCGCTTCAGCCAGGCGACATCGGCGGCGGTGTCCGGGCTTTCGGGGTGCGGCTCGGGATAGGCGCCGACGCGCAGGGTGAACTTGCCGGTGGCGGCGAGCGCCTCGACCAGCTCGACCGAATTGGCAAACCCGCCGGGGGTGGGGGTGAACTTGCCTTCGCCCTTGGGCGGGTCACCGCGGAGGGCCACGATCTCGCGCACCCCGGCCTCGGCAAAGCTGTCGGCGATGGCCAGGGTCTCTTCCTTCGTCGCGTTGACGCAGGTGAGGTGGGCGGCGGTGTTCAGGCCCATGTGCTTGTGCAGGGTGGCCACGGCATCGCGGGTCAGGTCACGGGTGGTACCGCCCGCCCCGTAGGTGACGGAGACGAAGCGCGGCGCCAGCGGCGCCAGAACATTCACGGTGTCCCAGAGGCGGAACGAGGCTTCGAGGTTTTTCGGCGGGAAGAACTCGAAGGATACGGCGGGAATGGTCATTGGAAACCTCTTGTCATTTCGGCTCTTGTCGCAAAAGCCCTCACATGAGACAACTTCATAATATTCACGATGATCATGAGCCGGACACAGGATGCACATCGAGCTTCGCCATCTGCGGACCATCCGCGCCATCCATGAAGCGGGCGGGCTGGCGCGTGCCGCGGACCTGCTGCACATCACCCAGAGCGCCCTGAGCCACCAGATCAAGGGCCTTGAGGAACAGGCCGGCATGGAGCTGTTCGCACGGCGGACCAAGCCGATGCGCCTGTCGTCGGCGGGGCTGCGCATGCTGCGCGCGGCAGAACGAATCCTGCCCGAGATAGAGGCCCTGGAGGCCGATTTCGAAGGGCTGCGCGACGGCAGCGCCGGCCGGCTGCACATCGCGATCGAATGCCACGCCTGTTTCGAATGGCTGATCCCGGTGCTCGAGCTGTTCCGCCATTCCTGGAGCGAGGTTGACGTGGATATCCGCCCGGGCCTGGCCTTTACCGCCATCGACGCGCTGGAACGCGAGCAGGTGGACGTGGTGATCACCTCGGACCCGGAGGATATTCCCGGCATCACCTTTGCCCCGCTCTTCGACTATTCTCCGGTGTTCGTTGCCGCGGCCAGCCACCCGCTGGCCGAGAAAGCCTTCATCGAGCCGGAGGATCTGCGCGACCAGACCCTGCTGACCTACCCGGTCGACCGCACGCGGCTTGATGTCTTTACCATGCTTCTGGAGCCTGCGGGGGTCGAGCCCGCGGGCATTCGCCGGGTCGAGCTGACCGAGGTGATCCTTATGCTGGTGGCCTCGGGGCGCGGGGTGGCTGTGCTGCCCGACTGGGTGCTGCGCGAGGTGAAATATCATTCCGACTACATCACCAAGCCGATCACCGAGAAGGGGCTGACGCGCCGCATGTTCGCCGCCTGCCGCAGCGAGGATGCCGCGAAACCCTTCATGGCGCATTTCACCCGGCTGGCCCGGACGGAGGCGGTGAAACTGCAGCGCGGGCGCCTGCCACAGGGGCCGGTTGCGGCGCCCGTGGCCCCGCCGGGAACCGCCGCGCGCTAAAGCGCCCGCAGGCCCTTGGCAAGAAGGCATTCGGGGGCTATACGCCCATCTCGGATCCAAGGAGCCCCCCATGCCGTTCAGCGCCAATCTCAACATCATGCTCAAGGCAGCCCGCAAGGCGGGTCGCAGCCTGGTCAAGGATTTCCGCGAGGTCGAGAACCTTCAGGTGTCGATGAAGGGCGCGGGCGACTTTGTCAGCCGGGCCGACCTGATGGCGGAAAAGATCCTCAAGGAAGAGCTGCTGGGCGCCCGCCCGACCTATGGCTGGCTGGCCGAAGAGGGCGGTGCCGAGGCCGGAGAGGACCCGACGCGTCGCTGGATCGTCGATCCGCTCGACGGCACCACGAACTTCCTGCACGGTCTGCCGCACTGGGCGGTGTCCATCGCGCTGGAACACAAGGGCCAGATTGTCGCCGGTGTCATCTATGACGCCGCCAAGGACGAGATGTTCCTTGCCGAGAAGGGCGAAGGCGCCTGGATGAACGAGACCCGTATCCGCGCCTCTGGCCGGATCCGCATGATCGAGTCGATCTATGCCACGGGCCTGCCGTTCGCCGGCTCGACCGACCTGCCGCAGACCCTGAAGGACCTGGCGCAGATCCTGCCCGCCTGTGCCGGCGTGCGCCGCTGGGGCGCCGCGTCGCTCGACATGGCCTATGTGGCCGCGGGCCGCTACGACGGGTTCTGGGAACGCAGGCTCAAGCCCTGGGACATGGCTGCGGGCATCGTCATCGTGCGTGAGGCCGGTGGCCTGATCGAGCCGATGAACCCCGAGGGCGACATCCTGGGCGACGGCGAGGTCATCTGCGCGAACGAACCGCTTTTCGAGAAATTCTCCAAGATCATCCGCAACGCCTGACAGCGAACTGTCCTGCAGGTGCGGGTGTGTCTTTACACGGTCTATCAGGCGGTTATGGTCATCTGACCGGGTGAGGCCCCGGTCGGGGACAGGCAACAGCAGGCAGAAGTGCATTGCCTTTCGGGCATGCGCCTGAAACGCCCCGGCGCCTTGCGGGCGTGGTGGAACGGTAGACACAAGCGACTTAAAATCGCTAGGGCTTGGCCCGTGCGGGTTCGATTCCCGCCGCCCGCACCAGGCCCCGGGAAACCGGGGGAGCGAGAGCGCTGCGGATGCCTCCTTCATTTTACGGAAATTGCCGGGGACGCGCTCGCGGACATTAAGCCCGGCGCAATCTCTTTGCGGCAGGGTCGCCCTGAAATTGCCATTTCAGGAAGGACTGCCACATGAAATCGAAGCTTCTCGGGGTCATTCTGGCCTGCGGGCTGGTCACCCCGGCATTCGCCAATCAATACGAACCCTCGATGCGCGACTATCTGGAGAGCGAGATCCTGATGTGGGCCTTCGATCCGGTACTGATCGATGCCATCCGCGCGCAGAACAAGGCTCACGAGGGTCTCGACCAGGCCCAGATCGATGCCCTCGATCAGAAATGGCGGGGCGAGGTCGGCGCCGACAGTCATCCCACGATCGATTCCGTTCTGAAGACGCCGGCATCGGATTTCCTGCGCGAGCGCGCCTCCGAGGCCGGTGGCATCATCTCCGAAGCCTTCGTGATGGATTCGCATGGTCTGAACGTCGCCGCGAGCGATGTCACCTCGGATTACTGGCAGGGCGACGAAGCCAAGTTCCAGCAGACCTACGATGTCGGTCCGGGGGCCGTGCATGTGGGAGAGGTGGAATTCGACGAATCCGCAAACAGCTATCTTGGCCAGGTCTCTATCGCGGTCACGGATCCGGACAGCAACGAGGTGATCGGCGCGATCACCGTCGGGCTGAACGCCGAAATGCTTTACTGACAGCCTTGCCCTGCGTGTGCCTGCCCCGGCCGCGGGGCGGGCCGTGCCGCCGTCCAGCCAGGAAATTGCCATGACAACTGATGCCCCGGGTCGCCGGACCATTCCCTTCTTCAAGAGCACCTTCTTCCGGGCCACCTTCATCGTCGCGATCTGCATCCTGGCCGTGGTCGCGACCACGGAACTGATGGCCTTCAATCGCGCGCGCACGACGATCCGGGACTGGGTCTCGCTGCGCGGGCTCGAGGCGACGACCGGCCTGTCGCAGCAGATGAGCGGCGCGATCAAATTCGAGCGGCCCGGTGACGTTGCGCTGGCCCTGACCGAATTCACCAGCAATATCGGCGAGGACATTGTCGGGGCGCTGGCCCTGAGCGGCAGCGGCGAGGTCCTGAGCGAAAGCGGCAGCGACGCCTTTGCGGCCGCCCGGGCCGCGGAAATTGGCCGCGAAGCCATGGCCGCCGGAGAGCCGGTGCGGGATGCGGAACTGTTCATCCAGGCGGTGCCGGCCCGTTTCGGCCAGAAGAACGAGGTCGTCGGCGCCTTCGTCTCGCAATGGACTGTGCAGCCGCGCTACGAGCGCGCCACCAGGGGCCTCTGGCTGTCCATCTTTCTGGCCGGCACGATGTTCGTCATCGCGTTGCTGGGTGCGGCAGGGCTCTTCTATCACTATATTTCACGACCTTTGCGCCGGGTGGCCGAACAGGTGGGCGTGGTTGCTGCGGGCGACCTCGAGGGCGAGATCACCGAGACCGCCCGTTCCGACGAGATCGGCGGCATTGCGATCAACCTGGCAGAGCTGCGCGACGGGCTGGTTGCCGCGCGGGACACGGAGCGCGAGAATGCCTTCAAGAGTGCCGCGATCGCCGGCACCGCGGCGGCACTGATCCTGCTCGACGGCGAGCGGCGTATCGTCTTTGCCAATGCCGCGGCGCGATCGCTGCTCGGGCAGCATGGCGATCACATCCGTACCCATTGGCGGGGCTTCGAGCCGGCGGCGCTGGACGGTACGTCATGCGAGCGTCTGCCGGGCGTCGAAGATCTCTGCTCTACGGTGTCGCGTGGCGGGCAGGGCGCTCCGGAGATGCGCGAACTGAAGTGGGCCGGGGCAATACTGCGCGCGACGATGGACAGGGTGACGGACGACGACGGTCAGCTGATCGGCTTTGTCCTCGAGATGCAGGATATCTCGATGGAGCGCCTGAATGCCGCCGTGTTACAGGCGATCGATACGCACCAGGTCCGGGTCGATTTCAGTGCTGATCGCAAGGTCCTGAGCTGCAATGCGGCCTTTGCCAACATGATCGGAAGTGCGCCGGAGACGCTCTTCGGGCGTGACGGCCCGTCGATGCTGGTCCCGCTGGGCATGTCCGAGGCCGAACGTGGGGACCAGGTGCAGCGGGTGGTGGCCGGGCAGGCGACCACGGGCAAGTTCTCGGTGACGCGGGCCGATGGCACAGATGTCTTCATCGAGGGCAGCATCAATCCCATCCTGGGGCTGGGGGGCAAGGTCGAGCGTATTGTCTTCATCGGCAATGATATCACCAGGGATCACGGTGCGATGCTTCAGAGCATCGAGGAACAGCGCAGGACGGCCGAACAGCAGGACATGGTCGTGGAAGGCCTGAAGGTGGCCCTGCGCCGTCTTGCAGATGGCGATCTGACGAGCACGATCGGACAGGCCTTTCCTGCGCAATACGAACAGCTGCGGTCGAACTTCAACATGGCGGTCACGGCGCTGCACGATGCCATCACGGCTGTCGTCCAGAACGCGGATTCGATCCGGCTCGAGACCAACGAGATAAGCAATGCGGCAGACGACCTTGCGAGCCGGACGGAAAAGCAGGCCTCGACGCTGGAGGAAACCGCAGCGGCGCTAGACCAGCTGACCGCCTCGGTGAAATCGGCCGCATCGGGCGCGGACGAGGCCAGCAAGATTGCCGCCTCGGCACAGGCCAAGGCCGAGACCGGCGGCAGTGTCGCACGACAGGCGGTCACCGCCATGGATGCGATCAAGGAAAGCTCGCGCGAGATCTCGAAGATCACGACCGTGATCGACGACATCGCCTTTCAGACCAATCTGCTGGCCCTCAATGCCGGTGTCGAGGCCGCGAGGGCGGGGGATGCAGGGCGCGGGTTTGCGGTGGTGGCCACGGAGGTGCGTGCCCTGGCGCAGCGCAGCTCGGAGGCCGCGCGCGAGATCAATCAGCTGATTACGGCCAGCGGCACGCAGGTCAGCTCGGGCGTCGAGCTTGTCGATCGCACTGGCGCGGCGCTCGACGAGATCGTCACGGCAGTGGTTGATATTTCGACGCGCGTCAGCACGATTGCCTCTTCGGCGAGAGAGCAGTCGGCCGGGTTGAACGAGATCAATTCCGCGATGAACGAGCTTGACCAGGTGACCCAGCAGAATGCCGCGATGTTCGAGGAAACCACCGCCGCGAGCCATGCTCTGACGAGCGAAGCCAATGCGCTGGTAAATGCGGCGGGCCGTTTCAAGGTGACCCGTGGAACCTCGGCGCGTGCCACGCGCGGCCCGGCCGGCGAGCGGCGGCGAGAGGTGCGCACCGCAAATGTCCCATCGGCCCGGCCGGGCGGCGGTGACCGCCCGCCGAATTGGGAAGACTTCTGAACCGGCGTCGGGCAGCTCCAAGGGGCCGTTGATCGGGCCGGAAAAGAGCGACGGCACAAAAGCTTAAGAGGCCCGGACCCCGACGAGGCGTACGCCTCTCTGGACGCTGCCCCGGACCCTGCAAATTCACGACGGACGCTAAGCAGGAAGGCCAGACAACGCCTGGCCTTCCTCACTGTTTCGGCGGTTCAGGTGCGGATTCCGCTGAACCGGCCTTGCCAGTCTTCCCGCTCCTCGTCCGAGATCTTGCGGAAGAGGTTGTCGGGGACGGTAAAGCTGGTTCCCGGGACCAGGGCCTGAAGGGCCAGTGGCAATTCAGCGGGCCAGTCCGCGGCCTCGATCTTCATCGCGTCTTTCAGCGCATCGGCGGCATCGGGAATGAAGGGCGCCGAGAGGATCGCGTAGAGGCGGATCAGGTTGAGCGACAGACGCACGATGGCGGCGGCCCGCTCGGGATCTTCCTTGAAGGCGGCCCAGGGCGCGGCACTTTGCAGGTACTCGTTGCCGGCGGCCCAGATCGCGCGCAATTCCTGCGCCGCCTTGCGGACCTCCATGGCGTCCATCTGCTCTTCGTAGCGCTTAAGCCGCGCGGTGAGATCCGCGATCAGCGCCTCTTCCTCGGGGCCATAGCTGCCGCCGGCGGGGACTTCTTCGCCGAACTTCGAGCGGCAGAACTTGGTCACCCGGCTGACGAAGTTGCCCAGCACGTCGGCGAGGTCCTTGTTGACCGAGGCCTGGAAGTTCTCCCAGGTGAATTCCGCATCCGAGCTCTCGGGCGCATGGGACAGCAGCCACCAGCGCCAGTAATCTGCCGGAAGCACCTCTAGCGCCTGGTCCATGAAGACGCCGCGCCCGCGCGAGGTCGAGAACTGTCCGCCTTCGTAATTCAGGTAGTTGAACGACTTGATGTAGTCGACCAGCTTCCAGGGCTCGCCGGAGCCCAGGATGGTGGCGGGGAAGGACAGGGTGTGGAAGGGGACGTTGTCCTTGCCCATGAACTGGGTATAGCGCACGTCCTCGGCGCCCTTGTCGGTGCGCCACCAGCGGGCCCAGTCGGTGCCCTTGCCGGCGTCGACCCATTCCTGCGAACAGGCGATGTACTCGATGGGCGCATCGAACCACACGTAGAAGACCTTGCCCTCCATGCCGGGCCAGTCGGCGTCGCCCTTTCTGACGGGGATGCCCCAGTCGAGGTCACGGGTGATGCCGCGGTCCTGCAGGCCGTCACCGTCGTTCAGCCATTTCTTGGCGATCGAGGTGGTCAGCACCGGCCAGTCGGTCTTGCTGTCGATCCAGGCCTCCAGCTCGTCCTTCATGGTCGACTGGCGCAGGTAGAGGTGCTTGGTCTCGCGCATCTCCAGGTCGGTGGCGCCGGAGATCGTGGAATGCGGGTTGATCAGGTCGACCGGATCGAGCTGCTTGGTGCAATTGTCGCACTGGTCGCCGCGGGCGCTCTCGAAACCGCAGTTGGGGCAGGTGCCCTCGATGTAGCGGTCGGGCAGGTAACGCCCGTCGGTGGGCGAGTACATCTGTGTTTCCGAGACTTCGCGGATCAGGCCACGATCGGCCAGGACACCGGCGAAATGCTGGGTCAGCTTGTGGTTCTGCGGCGAGGAGGAGCGGCCGAAGTGGTCGAAGGAGAGGCGGAACCCCTCGGCGATCCTGGCCTGGACCTCGTGCATCTCGGCGCAGTACTCGGCCACCGGCTTGCCGGCCTTGGCGGCGGCCAGCTCGGCCGGGGTGCCGTGCTCGTCGGTGGCGCAGAGGAACAGCACCTCGTTGCCGCGACCGCGCTGGTAGCGGGCATAGAGGTCGGCGGGCAGCTGGCTGCCGACGAGGTTCCCGAGGTGCTTGATCCCGTTGATATAGGGAATGGCCGAGGTGATCAGGTGCCGTGCCATGAGATGCCCTTCCATATGCGTTTCGGCCTCCAATAACGCCCCCTGCGCCCAAGCGCCAGAGGCGGAAAGGGCCCGGCTGCTTGGCAGCCGGGCCCTTTCGGATGTGTCCTGCCGCGTGGCGGAGGGTTATTGCGCGGTATAGCCGCCGTCGACCACGTGGTAGGAGCCGGTCACGAAGCTGGCCTTGTCGGAGAGCAGGAAGACCACCATGCCGGCGATCTCGTCGGGCGTGGCCATGCGGTTGAAGGCGTGTTTCGAGGCCAGGAAATCCTGTGCATCCTTGTCGAGGGTCTTGTCGACCAGCGGCGTATGGACAAAGCCCGGGCCCACGGAGTTGACGCGGACGTTGTCGGCAGCATGTTCCAGCGCGGCGGATTTCGTCAGGCCGACGACGCCGTGCTTGGCGGCGACATAGGCGCCCGACATGGCGATGCCGACCGAGCCGAGGATCGAGGCAACGTTCACGATCGAACCGCCGCCTGCTTCCTTGATGGCGGGGATGCCATAGCGGAGCCCATAGAAGACACCGAGCAGGTTGATGTCGATTACCTGTTTCCAGCTGTCGATCGGGTACTCGCCGGTGGGGGCGGCGACACCGCCGATGCCGGCGTTGTTGACCAGCATGTGCAGTCCGCCGGTTTCGGACCTGGCAAAATCGACCATGGCCTTCACGGCTTCGGGGTCGCCGACGTTTGCGGCGAAGGGCAGGGCCTTGCCGCCCGCGGCGGTGATCTTGTCAACCTCGGCCTGGGCCGCGTCGAGCTTCAGGTCCGCGATGATGACCGTGGCGTAGGAGGCGGCCAGCTCTTCGGCGATTGCCGCACCGATGCCAGAGGCCGCGCCGGTCACGATTGCGGTTTTTCCGTTGAAACTCAGTTCCATGGAAGGCTCCTTTCGTCTTTTCTGGTGCCCGTACGCCTAAGATAATCGCCTGTGGATGTAATTTCATGGCGGTCTGGGTGCGCAGGTTCAGAACCTCGCGGGCGGATTTGCACAATTCCGCAGCGTCAATCCCTTTCCCGCATGCCGCGCAACAGGCGCCCGAGCACGAAGGAGGTGCGCGGGGCATAGACGTAGTTCGTGCGGTCCTCGCTGGGCGGGATCGGACGCACGCGCATGCGGCGCAGGCCGAAGATGATCAGCACAAGGTGCCCGAGGCCGATCATGGCAAAGATCGAGCCCGAGCCGAAATGTGTCAGCAGCTGAGAGGCCATGTAGGGCGCCGCGATGGCGCCGGCGGCATAGAAGAAGAGCAGGGCGGCAGAGAGCTCGGCGCGCTGGTGGCTCTCGGCGAAGTCATGGGCATGGGCGAGGGCCACGGAATAGACCGGAAATGTGGCCGCCCCGAAAATGAAGGCGTTGACCAGGATGGCGGTGGGGCTCGTCGAGGTGAGAGCCGAGGCCATGCAGCTGAGGATCGAGGCCAGCGAGATCCAGATCAGCACCCAGCGGCGGTCAAACTTGTCGGCGAGCCAGCCGGTGGGGATCTGGGTGAGTGCGCCGCCAAGGATGTAGAGCGCCAGGAACCAGCCGAGTTGATGCGGATCGAGGCCCACCTTCTGACCGTAGACCGGGCCGATCATCCGGAAGGTCGCGCCGGAGAGGGCCGAGACGATCACGGCCACTACCGCAAGGGGCGACAACTCCAGCGCCAGGCGGGGCTTCAGGCGCGGGGCCTCGGGCATGGCGGGGGCCTGGGCCTTGGACAGGGCCAGCGGCAGTAGTGCCGCACAGCAGAGGATGGCGAGCAGGTTGTAGGAGAAGTAGGCACCGGGTGTAAGCACGCCGATCAGCAGCTGGGCGGTCAGCGCGGCGCCCATGTCCGCGATGCGATAGAGGCTGGTGAAGCGCCCGCGGTTGGTGTTTTCCAGGCTGGCCATCAGCCAGCCTTCGATCACGGTGTAGCAACCGGCGACACAGAGGCCGGTGGCCACCCGCATCAACGCCCAGGCATAGGGGCTGACCGCCATCATGTGGGCCAGCAGGGCGATGGCGCCGAGCGCGGTGAAGACGGCAAAGGCGCGGGCATGCCCCACCCGGCCCATGACCCGCGGGGCGCCCCAGCAGCCGACGAAGAAACCGACGAAATGCGCCGAGCCGAGCAGGCCGATCTGGCTGGTGGTAAAGCCGAGCTGCATGCCCGAGAGCGCATCGAGCGGACCGACCGCGCCAGAGGAAAGTTGCAGCAGGATGACGGAGAGGAGAAGGGCAGACAGGCCGATGGGGAATCGCATGCCATGTCTTCCCGCCGGCAGGATCGTCTGGCCTGTCCGCAGGCGACATCCGATGACGTTTATGGGCCGCGGAGGGATTTTTCGGTCGAAAGCGGCCGGGGTGGCGTCAGGGCTTCTGCAGGGCCGGGGCAGGCGGTGCGGTAGGTGCCCCGGCCAGGGGGATGAGCCGTCCGCCCCCCGGGGCGGGCTGCACGCACCAGCTGCGCGGAGGCTCGCTGCGGTCCCGCCGCCGTTCCAGCAGCCAGCTGCGGGCGCTGTCTGCGTCGGCGTGCGCCTGGGTCATGTGCCAGCGGCTCTCGACTCCCGGTGCGCCGCCGTCGCCGGGTGTCAGGATCAGGCCGAGCGGGGCGCCATGGCCGCGCCCGGCACCGGTTTCGGCGGCCAGGTGCAGGCGGCGGACCTGCACGAGGTCCGGCACCCGCGTCAGCTCGGCCACGGCCATGGGCACGGCCCCCGCCCGCAGGATCTCCTCCAGCACCCAGAGGGCCTCGCTGTCCTTGTCGGGCGTGACGAAGATCACTCGGCCGGGATTGACCAGCTCGGCCATGCCATGGGGGTTCAGCCGTTCGGGCAGGGGATGTGGCGAGACCCAGTAGAGCGGGGCGGAGGTATCGGCACGGGCATCGGCGCCGGCCAGCGCCCGAGAGGCGACCATCAGGGCAAAGCTCTGCCGGGCATTGCCGCAGACCTCGTGCAGCCGTGCCAGGCGCAGCCCGGCGCCGTCGCCCAGCGAGAGGGCCGGGGCCCCGTGCCAGGGGCGCCGGGTCAACAGGGGATGATCGAAACGCATGGCGACAGCGTACATGATGCCACAAATGTTCGTCAAATGTTCTGGCTCTCGCGCGGTCCGCCCCTTGTTTTGCGGGCCCAGCGAGGGTGCGGCGAAAAAAGGGCCGGATACCCCGAAAATTGCGCGTTTCGGGGGTGACGCCGCGCAGGAAATTCGTAACTTTCTGACACTATTCAAATCTGAAGGCGAAGAACGGGTACATATTTATGCGCATGAAACAGCTTGGCCGCACTGGGATCGAAGTCTCGACCTATTGTCTCGGCTCGATGACCTGGGGCAACCAGACCCGTAGTAACGACGCGCACAAGCAGCTTGATGCCGCTGTCGACCACGGCATCAACTTCATCGACACCGCCGAGATGTACCCGGTGAACCCGGTCAAGGCCGAGACGGTCGGCCGGACGGAGCGGATCATCGGCCTGTGGATGGAGAAATCCCGTGGACACCGCAGTGAGGTCGTGATTGCCTCCAAGCATTCCGGCGAGGGCATGCAGCACGCCCGCGAGGGGGCGCCGATCACGGCCAAGACCATTCCGCAGGCGATCGAAGGCTCCCTGCGCCGGCTGAAGACCGATTACATCGACCTCTATCAGTTCCACTGGCCCAACCGCGGCTCGTACCATTTCCGCCAGAACTGGACATATGACCCCTCCGGGCAGGATCCGAAGAAGGTGCTCGACAACATGGCCGAGTGCCTCGAGGCTCTCGAGAAGGAACGCAAGCGCGGTACCATCCGCGCCTTTGGCCTGTCGAACGAGAGCGCTTGGGGCACGGCGCAATGGCTGCGCCTTGCCGAAGAAGGCAAGGGCCCGCGCGTGGCCTCGATGCAGAATGAATATTCACTGCTCTGCCGGCTCTACGATACCGACATGGCCGAAATGTCGGTGAACGAGGATGTGGGCCTGCTGGCCTTTTCGCCGCTGGCCGCGGGACTGCTGACCGGCAAGTACCAGGGCAATGCCAAGCCCAAGGGCTCTCGCATCACGTTGAACGAGGATCTGGGAGGCCGCAAGACCGCCCGGGTGTTCCCGGCCGTCGACGATTACCTCGACGTGGCCTTCAAGCATGATCTCGACATGGTGCAAATGGCGCTTGCCTGGGTTGCCCAGCGTCCCTTCACCACCTCGGTCATCTTTGGCGCCACGGACATGGCACAGCTGAAGCGGATCCTGGAAGGCACTGAGCTAACTCTGTCGAAAGAGGTTCTGAAAGACCTGGATGCGGTGCATCGCAAGCATCCGATGCCCTATTGATCACCACTGCGTGGCCGGGTCAGCCGATCCGTCCGCGCAAACCGCGCAGATAGCGTGGCAGTTCGCGCGAGGTTACAGCGGCCTCTCGCACGAGGTGGTCGAAATGTCCCGTCAGCGCCTGGACCCGCTCGGAATCACGAAACGCGATATAGTTCAGCCCGGCATAGAGCACCGCCAGCAGCGGCCCGAATATGGTGATCGGTGCCGAGAACAGCCGTCGAGCGTCGAAGAGGTAGATCCTCATTCGGGGGTAGAGGCTCTCGCTCAGCTCGATGAAGCGATCTACCTGGCGCAGCGTCAGGTCCGAGGGCAGATCCGCGTAATAGCCGCCGGCACTGGCAAAGGCAATCATCTCGTGCCGGGGCAGGGCGATCTCGTAGTCGGAATGTGAATTGCGCATCCAGTTGAGCCAGTTTTCCGAGGCGTTGATCGCCTGGGTCGTGGTCCGGCCAAGGTGCGGGGAATACTCCCATTCCAGCAGTTCCGTTGTCTTCAGCATGTCGGGCAGCGCCGCCGGAACATGGCGGATATTGTAGCCTGCGGCCTCCTGGTGCCAGGCAAAGATCTGTTCGTCCACAAGCGCCCGGGGCGCCGCCGTCAGCGAGAGCGAAGTGACCAGCAGGTCGGCCGCGGTCTCGGGGCGGTCGGAGAGCGACAGCAACCAGTCAGAGGACACCCCAAGCGCCGCCGCGCATTCTCCCACCACCTTTGCATTTGGCAGTCGCGGCCCGTCCCCGCCCAGCATTTGCGAGATCGTGGACCGGTCAACGCCGATCTACCGGGCAAGGCCGCTCTGGCTCATCTCCCGCATCTGCAAGGCTTCGCGCAGGCGGTCTCGGAACTGTGCCGCGCGCCTGCGTTTGTCGATCTTTTCCATCATACGGCGTTTTTTATCACGATATGACGAGTTGGTAACAAGATGAGGAATTCCACGGCATCTCCGCTCAGCTTAGCGTCGGGGGGGCGTGGTGATCTGGAAACCGGCGCCTCTCAAGACAGCGGACACAGAATGGAAACCCCGGCGCACAGCCTGGTAAAGGCACTCTTGTGGACGCTCCTCGGCATCGCGGTGATGAGCCTCGTGGGGCTGTTCTTTACCGGCTCGGTGCGGCTTGGTGGCAAGATGGCCGTTGAAAACGCGGCGCTGGGCTTGCTGAGCTACGAGCGGATCTGGGCCCGCATCTCTTGGAGGGTGTCGAAGGCTGAGCGTACCTTTCGTCGGGCGGAATGGCCGACACTGGTCCTTCTCGTCGCCTGCTATCTGCTGTGGGCCCTCGCCACCAAGTGGCTGGCCGTGGTCTGGCTGCCGCTGGGCATTGTGGCCCTGGCAATCGCGGCGGCACTGCATTCCTCGCTCAGTCACAAACTGATCCATGGCCATCCGTTCCGAAGCCAGTTGCTGAATGCCGCGCTGGCATTTCCCACGTTGTCGCTGGTGGTGCCCTACAAGCGCTTTGCCGAGACCCATCGGGCACATCACCACGACGAGATCATGACCGATCCCCACGACGACCCTGAGAGTTGCTATCTCGATCCGGCAATCTGGGCCCGGCAACCGGCCTGGAGGCGGCAACTGCTCCGGACGAACAACACGCTGGCGGGGCGGATGCTGATCGATCCAGCGCTGGGCCCGATCACCTTTGCCCGTGCCGACCTGCGCGCGATCAGAGGGGGGAAGGGAGATCCTGCACGCCTGGCTCTGGCATCTGGCGGGGCTTGTACCCGTGGGGCTGTGGTTGGGACGGGTGTCGGAGATGCCCATCTGGGCCTTTCTGCTCGGCAGCTACCTGTCGCATTCCCTGCTCAAGATCCGTACCTATCTCGAGCATCGTGCCCACCTTCAGGCCGGGGCCCGCACCGTGATCATAGAGGATCACGGCCCATTGGCGCTGCTGTTCCTCAACAACAATTTTCACGCTGTGCACCATCAGAACCCCGGCCGGCCTTGGTACGAATTGCCGGCGCTCTATCGGAACGGGCGCGCCGAGTTCCTGCGACGCAATGTGGGCCGCATGTATCCCTCCGATGGCACGGTGTTCTTGCATCACTTCCTTCATGGGAAGGAACCCGTCGAAGATCCTTACTTTCCAAAGCCTTCAGAATAATACATGACGGCGGCATGGAAAATGCCTGGATCATGTTTACCCTCCTCGCGGTGGTCTTCCAGACCCTCCGCTTCATGCTGCAAAAGAGCCTTGCCTCGGCATCGCTCAGCCCTGCCGGCGCGACATTCGCGCGGTTTCTATGGGCCGCGCCGCTGGTCTGGGCGGCGCTGCTGCTGAGCGGTCTCGCCTGGCCTGCACTTGGGCTGCGCTTCTGGGCGCTTGCGCTGACCGGCGGCGTGACACAGATTCTGGCCACGGTCTGCGTCGTGGCGCTGTTTCGCAACCGCAACTTTGCCGTGGGCGTGACGCTGAAGAAGACCGAGGTGCTGCTGACCGCGCTGGTCGGCTTCCTGGTGCTGGGCGAGACGATATCGCTGCCCGCTTTCCTGGCCATCTGCATCGGCCTGTCAGGCGTCCTTGCGCTGACCGACATGCCGGTGGCCGGCGGGCGCGGGCTTCGGCGGTTTGCCAATCCGGCAACGGGCCTCGGCCTCGCGTCCGGCCTGTTCTTTGCGCTGTCGGGGGTGACCTATCGCGGGGCCTCGCTGCTGGTGCCGGCAGAGCCCGGTGCGCGTGCCCTGATCACGCTGACGGCTGTGGTCACCTCTCAGCTGATCCTCATGGTGATCTGGCTGAGTTGGAAGGAAAGGGGCGAGATCGGCCGGGTGATCCGCGGCTGGCGCGTGACCTCGCTCGTCGGGGTCACCTCGGTCATCGGCAGCTATTTCTGGTTCATCTCCTTCACGCTGCAGAACGCCGCCTATGTTTATGCGGTGGGGCAGGCAGAGGTCGTGCTCAGCCTGCTGGCCTCGGTGCTCTTCTTCCACGAGACGATCTCCCGGCGCGAGGGGCTGGGCATCGGGCTGATCACCGCCAGCGTCCTGGGCCTGGTGCTGCTGGCCTAATCGGCAATTCCGTCGAGAGGGCTCTGGCCGCGCAGCCGACGGAACAGCTGCCTTTCCTCGCCCTGGGCGAAGAAGGGCACACTGTCGGGCGGACCGGGATCGGCCACGCGTTGCGCCACCTCGGCCAGGACAACCTCGGTGATGAAGGGCAGATCGAAACGACGGGCCTCGCTCAGCGGGATCCATTGCAGGTTCGACAGCTCGTCGGAGGCGGCGCCGAAATCGTCGAGATCGCCGGCGATCGCGCTGTCGGCATCCACCATCAGGAAACGGGCATCGAAGCGGCGCGGGCGCCCCGGCGGCGTGACCGCGCGAAACACGAAGCGGAGCGCCGACGCATCGGGAAGGTGCCCGGTCGCGGCAAAATCGCGCCAGTCTTCGGGGGGCGCGGTCCAGCGGCCCGGCTGCCCCAGCACCAGCCCCGTCTCCTCCCATAGTTCCCGGATTGCGGCGGCGGCGATGGCCGGCGCCAGGCCCGGAGGACTGGCCTCGGCCAGGCGGTCGAGGCAGGGCTGTTGCAGGGGCCGGGACAGGGGCACCGCGGCATCGCCGGGGTCGAGGGCACCACCGGGAAACACGAACTTGTTCGGCATGAAGACGGCGCCGGCACCGCGCTGGCCCATCAGCACGCTCGGCGTGCCCGTGCGGTCGCGCAGGGCAATCACCGTGGCGGCATCGCGGATAAGGGTTTCGCTTGTCATTCCGTCTCTCCCTTGCGCCGGGCGACGAGGGGGCAGAAACGCGTTCCTGTCGGGCCTTACCGTCCGCGGATCCAGTGCAGCGCCACGCAGGCCCCCTTGATCCTGGGCAGAAGGTAGAGGCAGAGCGTGATCATGCCAATAGCGCTGAGGGTCAGCAGCATCAGCGGGTTGGGGGTGACGGGGCTGAATCGGATGGTCAGCACCGGCACCAGCGCACCGCCCAACACCAGGATGCCGGCCCAGAGGGCAGCCTCGCGGTCCCCGCCGAGGCCGAGGGGCTGACGGCAGACGGGGCAGCGCTCCCGCACCCGTAGATAGCCCTGCATCATCGG
The DNA here is from genome assembly GCF_056270665.1 of Pseudooceanicola sp. DL12. Classification (NCBI taxonomy): domain Bacteria; kingdom Pseudomonadati; phylum Pseudomonadota; class Alphaproteobacteria; order Rhodobacterales; family Paracoccaceae; genus Pseudooceanicola; species Pseudooceanicola sp. DL12. The sequence continues at coordinate 2,838,309 of NZ_CM149884.1, read as the reverse complement.
GCCGGCGCCGCAGTTCGGACAGCGCCGGTGCCAGCCGCGGCGCAAGGCAAGGCGCAGCGGATGCCGGGCGGGCATGGACGAGGGGATGGGGCTGGTGAGTTTCATGCAGGAGGTTCGTGCACCGGGGAAGGAGGTTTGCGGCAAAGATGACTTTCCGGCACAGGGATTCAATGCGACAGCCTGTCTTGCGGCGGGATGCCGCAAGACAGGCCCGCTCTTGCATGCCCGCAACTGCGGAATGATCGGCGCAACGTGGCCAGGAGAGCGGGCCGGTCTCGTGAGGGCCGTTTCAGCGCGTGCAAACTTTTTTGCCCTTTCTGCGACGGAAGCGCCGGCGCCCCCCGTTTATCCTTGCAGATGTTGACCGGCGCGGCTGGTTGCATCGTGCACCAGGGATTATAAGGAGTAACCCCCATGAAACGTGCAGTTCTTCTGAGCGGTATCGCCGCGCTGACGCTGAGCGCACTCGCGTCCGGTGTCGTGGCACAGACCGCACCGACGCAAAACGCGCCCGCGCCGCAGGGCGGCCCCGCTTTCATGCGGATGGACGCCAACGGCGACGGCAGCGTGACCCAGGAAGAGATCCAGGCCCAGGCGGCCGAACGCTTTGCCGAGGCGGATGCCGACGGCGATGGTACGGTCACCGCCGAGGAACTCGTCGCCCAGATGCAGAAAATGCAGCAGGAGCGAGAGGCCAACCGGATGCAGCGCATGGCCGACGCCATGATCAAGCGCATGGATGCCGATGAGAGCGGCGGCCTGAGTGCCGACGAGATGAAGCCGGCCGGGCGCGGCATGGCCATGTTCGACAAGCTGGACACCGATGGCGACGGCATGATCTCGAAAGAGGAATTTGCCGAAGCGCGTGGCGCCATGTCCGGGCGTGGTGGTCCGGGCCAGATGGGCGAAGGCCGCCCGATGCGCGGCCCGATGGGGGGCGCGATGATGGGCCAGCCCGGCATGGGGGGCCAGATGCAGGGCCAGATGCAAGGGCAAATGCCCGGCCAGATGGGGCCGCGCACGGCAATGAACATGCACCCACATGGGTTCGGCCACCATGGTCCCAAGATGCAGGGCCAGATGATGCAGCAGGTCCCGCGTGGCGGTCAGCCCGGCGGCATGATGCCCTGTATGATGCCGCAGCAGGCCATGCAGATGGGCGGCCAGATGGGGGGGCAGTTCGGTGGCCATTTCGGCACCCCGATGGGTGGCCAGATGTTCGGGCAACCGTCCGACATGATGCCGCCGATGGCCGCACCGCAGGGCCAGCAGGATGGCGCCGCAATGCAGCCTCCGATGCCCACGCCTCCGGGTGATGGCGCTGCCCCCGCAGAGGGCGAAAACGGCAACTGACGCCCTCAGGGCAAGCCATTCCGGCCCGGTGTCCGCGGGGGGTGACTGTCCCGCGGTTCCCAACATCGGGTCGGTGCTTTCTCCGGGACAAGAGGGGCCGGAGAAAGGGAGCTCGGGTCCGGTATGGTGTGCATCCCCAGGCCATGCCGGACCGGGCATTCCCGGCGAAAGCCCGCACAGATGACCGGGAGGCGATGCTGGTGCGCATTGCCAGGCAGAAATGAAACGGATACGCCGCATCGGCATGAACCAGATGGCCTTCGACGATCCAGATACGATACCGGATGATGCGCTGCTTGTGCTTTATGCCAACGGCGATCCGGTCGCGGCACGCCTGCTGACGGCGCGGCTCGGTCCGCGCGTTCTGGCCCAGGCACGTCGCATGCTCGGCTCTCTGGAAGAGGCCGAGGACATCACCCAGGAGGCGCTGCTGCGCCTTTGGAAGATGGCGCCGGACTGGCGTCAGGGCGAGGCCAAGGTCACGACCTGGCTCTACCGGGTGACGGCGAACCTCTGCACCGACCGGCTGCGCCGGCGTCGCGGAGGTACACCGGATATCGAGGACGTGCCCGAAATGGCAGATCCGGCGGCACCGGTGGATGACCAGATGCAGCATCGCGCCCGCATGGACGCTCTGCAGCAGGCGCTGAACGAGTTGCCGGAACGACAACGGCAGGCCGTGGTATTGCGGCACCTGGAAGGTCTGGGCAATCCTGAGATTGCCGAGATCATGGAGATCAGCACCGAGGCGGTCGAGAGCCTGACCGCCCGGGGCAAGCGGGCGCTGAGCCGCCTCATGGCGGAACGGCGCGAGGAATTGGGGTATCAGGATGACTGATCGCAAGAAAGGTGAAGGCCTGCCGGAAGAGGCACTCGACGCCCTGTTCGCCGAAGCGCGCGAAGAGGACATGCGGCTCTCCGATGGCCTGATGGCACGGATCATGGCGGATGCCGAGGCCGAGACGAAGATGCGTCTCGAGGCCGAGCGCGCGGCCATGGAGCGTCGACGGGCCGCCGCGGCACCTGAACCCGCACGCGGCTGGATCGGCGGTCTTTTCGGCGGATTTTTCGGCGGTCACTCTGCCGGGGTTGCCGGCGGCACGCCCGAGGGCGGAGCCGCGGGGATGACGCTTGGCGGTGGCATGGGCCAGATGGTCCGTGCGATCGGTGGCGTGCCGGCCCTCGCCGGGCTGGTGGCTGCCACGGTCGCCGGGATCTGGATCGGGCTCGCGCCGCCCGCGGCGATAGCCGACAGCGTCGATGCCTTCTTTGGCACAAGCACTGGTTCCTCCGAGGTGTATGACCTCTATTACGTGAACAACGGTTCCGTCCTCGACCTGGCCGAGGCAGAAGGATAAGCGCACGATGAGCGACATGACGACAGAAACGCCGCCCACCGGCGCCGGTGGCAATGGCGACAACGGCCGGGGCCCTGAACGCCGCAGGACCGCGCTATGGGTGCGCATCGTGCTGTTCATCTCCCTAGCTCTGAATCTCGCGGTGGCCGGCCTGGTCGTGGGCTTCGTGCTCAAGGCGCCCGTGGGCGGGCCGCCGCCCCATCTCGAGCGGACGGGCGGGGTCCTCTCGCTGGCCATGACCGATGAGGAGCGCCGCGAGATCGGCCGGATGGTCTTCGAGGACATGAAGGCGAACCGGCCTTCGCGGCAGGAAATTCGCTCCGAGTTTGCCGGTATCATCGCCACGCTGCGGGCCGAACCTTTTGACAAGGAAGCCTTTTCGCAAAGCATGTCGCGGCAGCTTCAGGAGGCGATCCGCCGGCAGACCTCCGGGCAGGAGCTGCTCATCGACTATATTGCCGAGATGTCGCCCCAGGATCGCCAGGCCTATGCTGATCGCTTGGAAAAGCGCCTCAGCCGGCCGCCGTCGCACGCCGAGGATGTGGACAAGGGGCGACCGAACCGGCCCGAGCAGAACTGAAGACACCCGGTGCGCCCATGGCCACCGGGTTTTCCATTTCAGGATGGGAAGCGGTCAAGCGCCGGCACGCAGGGCCGTGGGCGGGGCAAAGGACGTTCCACCGCGTCGCGGCTGAAGGGCCACCTGGTCCCGCCCGCAGTGCTTGGCGGTATAGAGCGCGCGGTCGGCATCCTCGATCAGGCTCTCTGCATTGCGCGTACCGGCCTTGCCCAAGGTAACCCCAACCGAGATCGTCAGGCTCAGCGGTGCCTGGGTCTCGGCCAGGACGACCTTCGACTGGCGCACCGCCTCGCAGAGCTGGGCGGCACGGTCGAGCGCGTCCTGCGGCGCAATGTCGGGCAGGGCGACCAGGAATTCCTCGCCGCCTATCCGGGCCAGCAAGTCCTCGGGGCCCAGCTGGCTTCTCAGAGTATGGGCGACGGATTTCAGGGCCAAGTCGCCCACCGCGTGACCGTGGATGTCGTTGACCTTCTTGAAGTGGTCGAGGTCGATGACCATCACCGCAAAACCGCGGGTGCCGCGCGCGGTCATGCGCGAGATCTGCGACAGTCGGGGCAGGGCGAAGCGGCGGTTGTAGAGGCCGGTTAGCGGATCGGTGATCGAGGCACGCAGCCCGTCGGCAAGCGCCCTGCGCAGCCCGTGCCGCCGCGCCAGCCGCAGTTGCAGCGCCCGCAGTCGCGCGGTGATCTCGTCGGCGTCGAAGATTCCGCACATGATCGACCCGGCGCCGATCTCGTACCCCTCGGCCACCACCCGGTGGCTGGCATCGGGGGCAAAGAGCAGGATCTCGATTTCGCTGCGGTCACGATGCGCCTGGATCTCGGAAAGCAGGCGGAAGCTGCGGTGTTCCTGGCCCGGCGTGATGCCCAGGACGATCAGCCCGGGCTCCTTTTGGAGGCCGCCGGGGCGCGCCACGTCGGACAGCAGCCGATAGTCCATCCGGAACCCGGCGAGCGGGCCGAGCGCGGTTTGCCAGGCGGCTGCCTGTGCGGCATCGGCGGCGATCAGGGTAACGCGTGTCTTGCCCATGAAGGTGGCCGAGGCCTCGCGCAGGCCGGGCAGGCGGCCGTCGTCGCTGCGCAGCTGCAGCGTATCGATCATGTCGCGGGCACGTTCATGCGAGCGCAGGCGCGCCTTGAAGACATCTTCGGGCTCGCTGCGTGGGATCACCTCGTCGGCGCCGGCCGTCAAAAGCGCGCCGCGCCCGGTCTGGGCGCCGGCTGCGGTGACCACGAAAATGGTGACCGTCTCGTATTGCGGTGTGGCCCGGATGTGGCGCAGGAACTGGGCGACCGGCATGCAGGAGAGCTCGTCCGCCACCAGCAGGACGCTGGGCTGCCAGTCGTCCATGATCGCCAGGGCCTCCTCGTCGGACCCTGCAACCTGAATGTCGTAGAAAGCGCCCGAGAGACGTGCGGCCAGCGTAATCCGGCGGGTCACGTTGTCGTCCACGATCAAGATCCGTCCTGGCATGAAATCTTCCCGGAATGGCCGGCTGAGAGAGCCGGGTTGCATGGCTAATGAATTGGTGAAATTGGTTAAGAAACAATTTCGAAGCGCATTGGGAGTTATCGAATTGGCAGTATCGCGCGCACGAGCCGAAGAGGTCGCCACGGCGGCCCTGACATGGCTTGCGGGGAACGAGGAATTGCTGCCCGTGTTCATGGGCTCTACCGGCCTTTCTGCCGATGATCTGAGGCAGGCGGCTTTGGCCCCGGAGTTCCTCGGTGCCGTACTCGATTTCATCCTGATGGACGATGCCTGGATCGTGAGGTTCTGCGACCAGGCGCAGCTGCCCTACGACCTGCCGCAGCAGGCGCGCATGATGCTGCCCGGGGGCGAACAGGTGCACTGGACCTGAGGGCGCGCTCAGAGGTTCAGAGGTGGCGCAGGGCCGGCTCTTCGCCTTCGGTCAGCTTTTCCAGCAGCTTCAGCAATTGCTCCATCTCGCCTTCCGCCAGGCGATCCGCCATCACGGCCATGTTCTCCACGGCAAAGGGCGTGCCCTGGGCCACGGCCCGCTGGCCGGCTTTTGTCAGGGCGATCTGGCGGGTGCGGCGATCATCGGTGCCAAAGGACCGCTCGAGGAGCCCGTCCGCTTCCATCTGACGCAGCGCACGAGAGGTGGCGGTGCGGTCGATGCCCACGAATTCCGCCAGCTCCGACGGCTGGGTCAGTCCCTCGTTGGCCAGGCCCAGCAGGATGCACCACTGTATCCGGGTCAGGCCGATGTCGCGCAGGCGGTCGTCCAGCCTGCGTTCCTGCAGGCGGGCGGCCAAGGACAGCCAGTATCCCAGGGATTGGTGCAGCCGGTATCGGGGCGTCTCGTCGCTCATGCCTTGGTTGAGCCTGACGGGATCGGGAAAGTCAAGGATGCCGGTGGGTTGCTGGTGTAAGCAGAGCTGGCGCCGTGGCATGGTGCGGGGATTACCGGCTTGTGCCCGAAGGCCGGATCGCGCAGGGTCCGACTGCCCGGCCAGGGCGGCGGATACACCGGACGAAACAGCGGACGAAAAGGCGGATACCATGGCGCTTGGCGGAATTCTCTTTGACAAGGACGGGACCCTGTTCGACTTCGCTGGCACCTGGAACGGCTGGGCCAAATCCGTCATTGCCGATTTCGCCGAAGGCGACGACGACCTTGCTCGCGCCATTGCCGCGGCACTGAAATTCGATCTCGAGCTGGGCAGTTTCACCCCGGACAGCCCGGTGATCGCCGGGACCACCTGGCAAGCGGCGGAACGCGTGGCGGCGGTGCTGCCCGGACGCGATGCGGAGTGGGTCGCTGGCTTCCTGAACCGGCGCGCCGCCGCGGCAGAGCTGGTGCCTGCAACCCCGCTCCTGCCGTTGATGCAGGCGCTGGCGGCACGGCAGCTGAAGCTCGGCGTCATGACCAACGACGCCGAGAGCAGCGCCCGGGCCCACCTGCGCGCCGCCGGTGTCGAGGAGATGTTCGATTTCATCGCGGGCTTCGATTCCGGCTTCGGCGAAAAGCCGGATCCGGCGCCGCTGCTGGCCTTTGCGCGAGCCGGGGGCCTTACGCCCGGGGCTTGTGCGATGGTCGGCGACAGCACCCACGACCTGCTGGCGGGGCGGGCCGCTGGTATGACGACCGTGGCCGTGCTGACAGGCATGGCCCCGGCCGAGGAACTCGCGCCACATGCCGATGTGGTGTTGCCCGATATCGGTCATCTGCCCGCCTGGCTCGACACGCGGGCGGGTTAGAAGCCGGCCTTTCCCTTTTTGATTGAGTGAATGCGACACTGGGTGTCGCAAACGGGGCTGCTTTGGACCGGGGGCGAGCGTTTGCTCGCTCCATCAGGATGGAGGCAGGTCATGGAACATGCGGCAGCCAGGGCGAAACGACGCGGCGGCGGACGGGCCGGATCCGTCGCACGACGGGGCAGCGCCGCGATTTTCCAGCCCCCCTGGCGCATTCCCGTCAATATCGACCGTCCGACCGAGCCCCTGGGCGAGGAGGGCATTGCTGCCATCCATGAGGGCGCCATGACGGTGCTGGAGGAGATCGGCGTCGCCTTCCTGCATCCTGACGCCTGCCGCATCCTCGAAGAGGCGGGCTGCATCGTCCAGGGTGATGTTGTGCGCATGGGGCGCGACTTTGTCACCGAGATGCTTGCCACCGCCCCCGCCGAATGGACACTTACCCCGCGCAACCCGGATCGCATGCTGCCCATCGGGGGCAACCATATCCTCTTCGGCAATGTATCCTCCCCGCCGAACTACTGGGACATGGCGCTTGGTCGCAAGGTGCCCGGCACCCGCGAACAATGTGCCAACCTCCTGAAACTCACGCAGTATTTCAACTGCATCCACTTCGCGGGCGGCTATCCGGTAGAGCCGGTGGACATCCACGCCTCGGTCCGCCATCTCGATGTGCTCTTCGACAAGCTGACGCTGACCGACAAGGTGCCACATGCCTATTCGCTCGGTGCCGAGCGGGTCGAGGACGTGATCGAGATGGTACGCCTGGCTGGCGGCTGGACGCAGGAGGAGTTCGACGCCACTCCGCACATGTACACCAACATCAACTCCACCTCGCCGCTGAAGCACGATTACCCGATGCTCGACGGCTGGATGCGGTTGGCGCGGCGAGGTCAGGGGCTGATCGTCTCGCCCTTCACGCTGGCCGGCGCCATGGCGCCGGTGACCATGGCCGGCGCGGTGGTTCAGTCGCTGGCCGAGGGCCTCTCGGCCATCGCCCTGGCCCAGTACATCAGTCCGGGCGTGCCCTGTGCCTTCGGCACCTTCACCTCGAACGTCGACATGAAATCCGGCGCTCCGGCCTTCGGCACGCCGGAATACATGCGCGCCACCCAGATGACCGGCCAGATGTGCCGCCACTACGGTTTGCCGATGCGCGCCTCGGGGTCCTGCGCGGCCAATGTGCCGGACGGCCAGGCGATGTGGGAAACCTCGAATGCGCTCTGGTCGGCGGTGCAGTCGGGCGCGAATATCGTCTATCATGCCGCGGGCTGGCTCGAGGGTGGGCTGATTGCCAGCCCCGAGAAATTCATCATGGATTGCGAGGTGTTGCAGCAGATCCAGCGCTACATGGAGCCGGGGATCTGTGCCACGGACGAGGGGGGCATCGCCCTCGATGCCATGCGCGAGGTGCGCCAGAACGGCCATTTCTTCGGCACGCAACACACCCAGGACCGCTATGCCACGGCCTTCTATCAGCCCTTCCTGTCGGATTGGCGCAACTTCGAGAGCTGGCAGCAGAGCGGTGCCGTCTGGACCGCCGAACGGGCGCATACAACCTACCTGAACATTCTGGAGGACTACCGCGCGCCGCCGATCCCCGAGGCCAATCGCGCCGCGCTTCAGGAGTTCGTCATCCGCCGCAAGCAGGAGGGCGGGGCGCATACGGATTATTGACCGCGAAAAATGATTAACATGCGACGCAAGAAGGGGCTTTGCGGCTCGGTCACCCGCGCCGGTGTTGAACCGATGTTAAACCTCTGACGCCATCCTGACGGCCAGCGAATACGGGCTGCGGCGGCACCATGCACGGTTTGATCAACAAATCCATCCAGAGCTTCCTGCGGGATTCCTATGGCGAGACGGTCTGGAGTGAGGTCGCACTCGCTGCCGATCTGCCGTTCCCGGAGTTCGAGGCGATGCTCACCTATGAAGAACCGGTGACTTGGCGCGTGGTCGATGCCGCTTGCGAGATCCTGCGCAAGCCGCGCCACGTCGTGCTCGAGGACATCGGCACCTACCTCGTGTCGCACAAGAACAACGAAGGGCTGCGTCGACTGCTGCGCTTTGCCGGCATCTGCTACGAGGATTTCCTGCATTCCCTCGATGATCTGCCCGACCGCACACGCCTTGCCGTGTCCGACCTTGAATTGCCGGCTCTCGAGCTGCGCCAACATTCCGCCTCGCGCTTCTCCCTGACCTGCCAGAGCAGCCGCCTGCCGGGCTTTGGTCATGTCATGGTGGGCATCCTGCGGGCCATGGCCGACGACTACGGTGCGCTGGTGGTTCTCGATCACCTCGGGGGCGGCTCCGGCATCGAGCGGATCGAGATCACCCTGGTCGAAACCGCCTTTGCCGAGGGCCGCAGCTTCGAGCTCGGGGCGCGTGCCGGATGACAGTCCCTCCGAAGAAACCCGACCTGCTGGTCTCGGGCCCGCAGGTGCAAGGCGTCAGCCTTGCGGCGCTCGACACGCTCTGCCCTATGCACCTGGTCCTCGATCCGACCGGCCACATCAGCCATGCTGGCCCGACGATGCAGAAGCTGCGCCCGGAAGAGCCCATGGCCGGCCAGCGCTTTCTTGAGCTGTTCGAGCTCAGTCGCCCCCGCGCGGTCGACTCGATGGAAGACCTGATGCGGCTCGCGGGTGTCAAGATGCACCTGCGCCTGCGCGACGTGCCTCGCACCGCGCTCAAGGCGGTCTTCGTGCCGCTCGCCCCCGATGCGGCCGGGCAGCAGGGGGCGCTGGTCAATTTCTCCTTCGGCATTTCCATTGTCGATGCGTTGCAGACCTACAGCCTGCACAGCGGTGACTTTGCCGTCACTGACCTGACGATCGAGATGCTCTACCTGATCGAGGCCAAGACCGCCGCGATGGAGGCCTCGCGCAAGCTGAACCTGCGCCTGCAGGGGGCCAAGATAGCGGCCGAGGAGCAGGCCTATACCGACACGCTGACCGGGCTGAAGAACCGCCGCGCAATGGATCATGTCCTGGCCCGGCTGATCCGCACCCGCCAGACCTTCGCTCTGATGCATCTCGACCTCGACTACTTCAAGGAGGTCAACGACACCCATGGCCACGCCGCCGGCGACTTCGTGCTCCAGCACGTTGCCCACCTGATGGTCGAGGAAACCCGCGAGGTGGATACCGTCGCCCGCATCGGCGGGGATGAGTTCGTGCTGCTCTTCCCGCGGCTGACCCGCACCGCCCGGATCGAGGAAATCGCCGCCAACCTGATCCGCCGTCTCGAGGTACCGATCACCTTCGAGGGCGTGACGTGCCGGGTGTCCTGTTCCATGGGCACGACCCTGTCGAGCTATTACGACAGGCCGCGCCCGGAGCAGATGCTGGCCGATGCCGACATGGCGCTCTATCAGTCCAAGCACGGCGGCCGGGCCCAGCATACGCTGTTCCTGCCGGGTGCGGCCTCGGCCACATCCTGAGTGTTCCCCTACCCGCCAATACGCTGAAAATGCGGGCCTGCCGTGGCAAATCCGCAGCATATGTTGATTGCTCAAATCGGTGCTACCCAATCTGATGTAGAAACCCTATAGTCGCTGTGGATAAAAAGGGGTGGCCCCATAGCCGTGCAATCGGCCCGGGGAAACAATCGAGAGGGGAGCCCGGCCTATGCGCTGTCCGTTCTGCGGCAACATAGACACTCAGGTGAAGGATTCACGCCCGGCAGAGGATCACGTCTCGATCCGCAGGCGTCGCTTCTGCCCGGCCTGTGGCGGTCGGTTCACCACCTACGAACGCGTCCAGCTGCGCGATCTCGTGGTGATCAAGTCGAACGGCCGTCGCGAGGATTTCGATCGCGACAAGCTCGAGCGTTCGATCCGTATCTCGATGCAGAAACGCCCCGTCGAACAGGAGCGCATCGACCAGATGATCTCCGGCATCGTGCGCCGCCTCGAGAGCATGGGCGAGACCGACATCCCCTCCAAGGTCATCGGCGAGATTGTCATGGAGGCGCTCGCGCGCATCGACACCGTGGCCTACGTGCGCTTTGCCAGCGTCTACAAGAATTTCCAGGCGGCCGACGATTTCGACAAGTTCGTGAGCGAACTGCGTCCGAACATCGTCAAAGACGAGTGAACCGGCAAGACGACGCCCGCTATCTCGCCCTGGCGCTGTCGCTGGGGCGTCGGGGGCAGGGCAATACCTGGCCCAACCCCTCCGTGGGCTGCGTCATCGTGCGTGATGGCTGCATCGTCGGGCGCGGCTGGACGCAACCGGGGGGGCGCCCCCACGCCGAACCGATGGCCCTGGCGCAGGCTGGCGAGCGTGCCCGGGGTGCCACCGCCTATGTCAGCCTCGAACCCTGCGCCCACCATGGCAAGACGCCTCCCTGCGCCGAGGCGCTGATCGGCGCAGGGATTGCCCGCGTCGTGGCGCCCATCGCCGATATCGACCCGAGGGTCGAGGGCAAGGGGTTCGACATGCTGCGCGCCGCCGGCATCGAGGTCTCGACCGGGCTGATGGCCGAGGCCGCGCTGGCAGATCATGCCGGCTTCTTTCTCAACCGCGAGCAGGGCCGGCCCTTCGTCACCCTCAAGCTCGCGCTCACCATCGACGGTTGCATTGCCACGGCCAGCGGCGACAGCCAGTGGATCACCGGCCCCGAGGCGCGTCGCCGGGTGCATGCCATGCGCCTCTCCCATGATGCGGTCATGGTCGGCGCAGGCACCGCCCGGGCCGATGATCCCTCGCTGACCGTGCGCGGCATGGGCGAGGTGTCTCAGCCGGTGCGGGTCGTCGTCTCACGGCGGATCGACCTGCCGCTTCTGGGCAACCTCGCGCGGACCGCACAGCAGGTGCCCGTCTGGATCTGCCACGGCCGCGATGCCGATCCGGCCCTGATCACCGCCTGGCAGGGCGTCGGTGCCAAACTGCTGCCGTGCGAGGTTTCCGGGCGGCAGCTCGATATCGGCTCGGTTCTGCAACAGCTCGGCGCGCGCGGTTTGACCCGTGTCTTCTGCGAGGGGGGCGGCGCCCTTGCCGCCACGCTCCTCGGTGCCGATCTCGTCGACGAGCTCATCGTCATGACCGGCGGGGCCCTCGTAGGGGCAGATGGCCGCGGCGGCGTGGCCGCCCTCGGGGTCGCCAGGCTCGCCGATGCCCCGCGCCTCGAACTTGTCGACTGCACCCGCATCGGTCCCGATGTGATGACCCGCTGGCGCCGTCCGACCCGCTGATCGGCCTAGCGCCAGAGCCAGCTTTGCGAGGCGAAGAACCCCTGCAGCTTGGCCAGTCCCCTCAGCGCCGGGCTGCCGCTGGTCGTACCCGTTTCCAGTCTGTCCATCGCCACTTCGACGGTACAGGGCAACCCGCTCACCGGATCGCGATAGCGCGGGTAATCGATCAGCGCCGCATGGATCAGCCCGGCAAGCGCCGGCCTTGCAGTGCGATGTTGCACCCGTGGCCCCAGGTCCTGCGTCAGGCCCCAGCCGGCATAGAAGGGTCGCCCCAGCGTGGTGACCGCCCGGCCCCGGATCAGCGCCTCGAACCCTATGAGAGAGGTCATCGTCCAGACCTCGTCGACCTGCTCCAGCAGCGCGGCCGGATCGGTGCCGGTGATCACCCGGTCGGCCAACGTTTCGGCCTCCTCCACCGCGCCGGGGCGCAGCCCGGCCTCGACGTCGGGATGCGGCTTGTAGAGGATCACCGCTTCGGGCCGGGCGCGACGCGCGGTCACGAGCAGGGCGCGGTTGGTGCGGATCTCGCCGGCCCCCAGCCGGATCGAGGCATCGTCCTCCACCTGTCCCGCCACAAGCAGGCGGGCACCGTCGGGCACTCCCTCCAGCGCGGGGGCCTTTCCGAGGTTGTACTTGCTCAGCCCCGCCGCGCGAAGCCGTGAAACAAGCGCTGCCACGCGCGCCTCTTGGTCCGGGCGCAGGCGCTCCCGCCCGGCAATCAGCCGGTCCAGGCGGCTCTCGCGCGTGGGATCGTAGTAGATCCCGAGGTCATCGAGGGTCAGCGACACCGGTGGCACCAGCGCGGCTCCCAGGCCGCGGGACCGCAGAAAGCCGTCTTCCACGCGCACGACCTCTGCCTCGGGCGGGGTCAGCCCGGCCCAGCTCATCACCCTGCGGTCCTCGCCCTCCGACTTGGCACCGGCAAAACGCATCGCCTTTTCGCCGCCAAAGAAACCCTGAAAGCTCTTTCGTTTCCATAGCCTTATGTTCAACCCTACCCAGCCATCATGATCCTCGCGCCAGGCTCGCGCCCGCGCGGCCAGCCCCTCTGCGGCCTCCTCTGCCGGGCACAGCGCGTCGCGGCAGGGATCGTACCACACCGGGTAGCGCAGCAGTGCCCCCGCGGCCAGTTGCGCCGCGCCGAGCGCCCGCCCGCGCCGGGGCAGGGGCGTCGGGTTGCGGTCTTCGCTCAGGCCCCAACCGGCATAGAAAGGCAGGCCGAAAACCTGCGGTCGATGGCCCGCCAGGATCGCCTCGAACCCAAGCTGCGAGCTGACGGTATAGACCGCCACCGCGCCCTCCATCAGCGCCCAGGGGCTGACCGGCCGGTCCAGCAGGCTGGTGCGGATGTCGGTGTCGCCGGGGCCGAAATGGCCGGGCCGGTGCCCGGCGGTGCTCTCCGGGTGGGTCTTGATCACAATGCGCACGCCGGGGTTTTCCTGCCGCGCGGCCTGCAGCATCGTGGCAAAGCTATCCGCGGCGGCGCCACCAAGCCGGATCGAGGCATCGCCCTTGGTCTGGTCGATCACCAGGACATAGCCGGGCGCGGGCAGCGGCGCCTCCGGCAGTACGGCTGCATATTTGGTCAGATGCGCCTCCCGCATCTTGGCGATCAGCGCCTCGGCCCGGGCCAGTAGCTCCGGCGCGTCGAGCGGATCATGGGCCAGCAGATGTTCCAGATCCGAGGGGCGCGTGGCATCGAAATGACAGCCCCGCCGGTCGAGGACCAGCCCGATGGGCGGCTCGCCTGACCGCCCCGGGCGCAGCGAGCGCAGGAAGGGATCCTCGACCCTCAGCAGGCCGGCCCCCCGCCGCTCGGCCACACGCTGGCCCCTCCAGGCGTGGCGGGAGTGCCCCCATACCCCCACCAGCTCGCCGGGGCCGGGCAGGCCCGTCGTCACGCGATAGCCCGCCAGCGACAGGATCCGCCGCAGGCGTGGCTGCCGCAGGAAGCCGCCGGTGTAAACGAAAAGCCGCCGCGGCGCATCGGGCGCGGCGGCGGCTTCGGGATCGGAGGGGGGCAGGGTGGTCAAGCCCGTCAGTTGGCCAGGTTGGCCACCGAGTTCACCGTTGCCGCCGAGCTGAGCGAGCCGGTGAGCGTCGCGATGGTTTTGTTCCACTGGGTGAACGGTGCCTCGGTGACATAGATCACGTCGCCGTCCTGGATCAGGAAATCCCGGGCCAGGAAGATGCCGTTCGGCTCGTTCAGGTTCAGCACGTAGACCATCCGCTGCGCTCCGGTCAGGTCGTTGCGGGCCAGCACGCTCTTGGCGATGGCCTCCGGCTCGTTGCGGAACACGAAGATGCCGGTGGGGTCTGCGGCATTGGTCTGCAGGCCGCCGGCCCGGGCCAGGGCCTCTACGCCGTTCATCGTCGCGTTGTCGAAATCGATGCTGGTCTGCCGGCCGGCCGCGCCCAGCACGATGAAGCTGCGCTGATCGCCTTCGACCAGCACGCGGTCGCCGTTGCGCAGCGCGATGTCGTAGGCAGGGTTGGTAAAGATGTCCTGGTACCAGACGGTCGATTTCTGGTTGCCGCGCATCACCGTGACCTGGGCGATCTCGGGCTTGACCGTGGGCCCGCCGGCCGAGGCCAGCATCGACGACAGGTTCCGGGTCGGGCGCTGGATCGGATAGACGCCCTGTGCCCCGATCGAGCCGCCGAGCGTCACCGTCGCACCGTCGCCGGCCTCCCGGCGTACCTCGACCTGCGGGTCGGGTGTCTGTTCGGCCAGCTGTGCGGTGATCTGCTGGCGGATCGCTTCGGGGGTATTGCCGGCGGCCTTGATGCGGCCCGCGTAGGGCACGAAGATATAGCCGTCGTCATCCACCTGCACGCCGTTCAGGCTGGTAAAGTTCATGCCATCGCTGACAAGCAGCCCGTCGTCGACGTTTTCCCAGATGGTCAGGGTCAGCGTGTCGCCGGGGCTGATGGTGTCGGATCCGACCGTGGCGGCATTGCGGAAGGCCTGAGAAAAGCCCAGGGCAGGCGTCACCGCGGTGGCCTTGGTCACCCGGTCGTTCACGGTAACGATGAAACTGTCGCCCTCGCGCTGGATCGACCCGGCATAGATCTGGTCCTTGTTGGGGCCGACATGGGGCAGGGCCGCACAGGCGGCGAGGCTGCCGAGTGCCAGTGTCACGGCCGCGCGCCGCAGCCCACGGGTCATCCCTTGGTAGCTGATAGGGGTCACGTCTCGATGTCCTCACCACTTAAGTGCCGGCGCTCGACCAGCCGCAAGTTCTTATTGTTTTATGGGCCGAGGCTAGCCCCAAAGCGGTTTCGGATCCAGCACGGGGTGGCTCGGCGTCAGGTTACGATTCGCAACTGTTGCCGCGGAGCCGCGGTGCCGGACTTCAGCGCATCATAGGGATCTTCGGCCGACAGCATCATGTCGACCACCTGCCGCATCAGCTGGCGCCGGGCCCGGGCGGAATAGAAACCGCCCGCAATCTGGCTGGTTTCGAGCAGGAACCGGCGGAAATCCTTGTAGGCGCGGCGGTCCGGACGCTGTGCGCTGGCAAAGAACTCATCCAGCGGCTGGGTCGAGACGAACTCCGGTTTGGCATAGACGGCGGCGCCGAAGACCTTGATCGGGATGCCCCGATAGAGCACCTGCTGCCCGGCGGTGGAATTCACCGTGACCGCGCTGCGGGTGTCGGCCAGAAGCTCGGCCAGCTTGCCGCCGCGCACGTAATGCACCCGCCCGGTCAGGTCCATTTCGCGGGTCAGGCGACGGATCTCGCGGCGCAGCGGCGCCCGCCCGTCCTCCAGCGGATGCGCCTTGATCACCAGGTGATGATGCCCCGGCGCTCCCTCGCTGAAGCCGCGCATGACCTCCTCGAGGAAATCCACCATTGTGGCAAAGGGGGAATGCGCCTGGAAGGAACTGTCGTGTTCCAGCTGCAGCAGCACTAGGTGATAGGGAAAGCCCGCGCGCCGGATCCGGCGCGAGGCCCGCCGCCGCTCGATCGAGGTTATCGGCATGCTCAGCAGGCGCCGCACGTAGAGCTTGAATTCCTGCGTGACCGTCAGGCTGCGATGGGGCTGGAAACTGCGATAGTTGCGGTTCGCGAACATCACGAACCAATGATAGAGCGCTCCGTAGAAGACATGTTCGCGCATGTCGCCCCAACGCGCCGGCGGCAGCGGCGCATCCATATCCGACAGCGCCAGCATCTGGCGCATGTCCTCCACGCCCATCTCCATCAGCCGCGAGTTGCCGTTCGATCCGCCGCGTTCATAGGTCACCCAGTAGGGCCGCATGTAGCCTTCCTCGAAGACATGCACCGTCACCCCGCGGGCGCGGGCCTGGATCACGGCCTCGGCGTGGACCGGGCGCACGTCGCCATAGAGCACGATGTCGGTCACGCATTTCGTCTCGAGCAGGCGGGCCAGTGTCTCCGGCCAGGCCTCGATGTCCTCGCGATAGGGGATATAGCTGTTGCGGTCCCGCCAAAAGACGCTGTCCCCGGCGTTGAAGCCCACGCGCCAGACCTCTGCCCCGGCATGCTGCAACATGCGGGCGAGTTGCTGAAAGAACGGACCGTGAGGGCCCTGCAGGAACAGGAACACCCTCCGGCGTTGCACTCTGGGTTTCATGGTTTCCAACCTCTGGATCCTTCTTGGCTGAAAACGTGCAAACGGTCAAACTTGGGGTGCACACTGCCGATCAATTCCTTCCGCGATCTGAAACGCCCTGCGATTTCCGGCGCCTGGCGGCCATTGAAGGCGGGCCCGCGCGCCAGCTCTTGAACGGTGCCCGGCTTGGCGCTACCGCTTGGAAAAGCGAAGCGCGGCGGCGCGGAAAGGCTCCCATGTTCACCGGATTGATCAGCGACATCGGCACTCTGCGCAGCCTGCGCCAGGCGGGCGACCTGACGGCCCGCATCGGCACCGGCTACGACATGGAGGGCGTCGACATCGGCGCTTCCATCGCCTGCGACGGCGTCTGCCTGACCGTCACCGCCACCGGGGCCGACTGGTTCGACGTGACCATCAGCGCCGAGACCCTGTCGAAATCCACCCTGGGCCGCTGGGCCGAGGGGCACCGCATCAATCTCGAGCGGGCGCTGCGCGTGGGCGACGAGCTGGGCGGGCATATCGTCTCGGGCCATGTCGACGGCACCGCCGAGATCCTGGCGATCCGCGACGAGGGCGACAGCACCCGCTTCACTTTTCGCGCCCTGCACGGTCTGGCGCGTTTCATCGCGCCAAAGGGCTCGGTCGCGCTCAACGGCACCTCGCTTACCGTCAACGAGGTCGAGGGCGAAACCTTCGGCATCAACATGATCCCGCATACGAAATCCGTCACCACCTGGGGCGGGCTCTCGGTGGGCGATCACGTCAACCTCGAGGTCGACACCATGGCCCGCTACGTCGCCCGCCTGCAGGAGATGCCGGCATGAGCGAAGGGGCCGGGGGGTGGCCCCTGCACGGCATTGGACACAACATGGGGCCGTCGATGGACGCGGGCCGCACCTGGCGGGCGCATTCCTGGGCCCGGGCGCAGGCGCAGCATAAGCAGTCCGCGCTGCCCGTGGCGCTCTTGCGGATGCGCATGGCCCGCGCCGCCGATGTCGGGCTCGCCTACCGCGACTATGCCTCGGTGCGCGCAACTTCCGGCCGCGACATCGCGGGCTACCTGATCTCTTCCAACGCGCTTCAGGTCTTCTCCAACGGCGCACCGGTGCCAGAGGAGATCTCCGAAAAGCTGATCCGGCTGCGCCATGTCCACCGCATCGCCCTGGCCCAGCCGCCGCTCAGCCCCGAGCTGTTGATGGACTGCGTGCGCGGTCTCGATGCCGCGGTCCCGGCGCCGCCGCTCCTGGCCTCCTTCCCCCGCATGCGCGAGGCGCTCGCCCGGGCGCAGCAGGGGCTGCCAGCCGCGGGTCTCGTCGCCATCACCGCCCTGGGGCTGGAGAAGGAATGGGTCGCGGCCGGTCGCCTCGGCGCCGCGCTCCCGGCCGAAGCACTCTTCGGCGCCGCTTGACGCGGCGCCAGGGTCCGCCCGGAGGCTGCGGATGCCTACGGTGTCGCTGCGCACAGCCGCCCTGCCGATTTCGCCCAAGCGTCAGGCTGGCAAATGTTGTCCCCCTGCGGTATCTGCCCCCAAGGCGACAGGAAGAAAGAAGGGCACATGTCCGACAACAATGCATATGACAACGCCGGCCCCGTAGAGGAGCGCTGGTCCGACGCCATCTCGTCGATCGAGGAGATCATCGAGGATGCCCGCAACGGCCGGATGTTCATCCTGGTCGACCACGAGGACCGCGAGAACGAGGGCGACCTGGTGATCCCGGCGCAGATGGCCACCCCCGAGGCGATCAACTTCATGGCCACCCATGGCCGCGGGCTGATCTGTCTCTCGCTTGCCGGCTCCCGTGTCGATCAGCTCGGGCTGCCCCTCATGTCGCCGAGCAATTCCTCGCGTCACGAGACCAATTTCACCGTCTCCATCGAGGCCCGCGAAGGTGTCTCCACCGGCATCTCGGCCCATGACCGCGCGCGCACCGTCGCCGTGGCCATCGACGCGGGCAAGGGCCCGGCCGATATCGCCACGCCCGGCCACGTCTTTCCGCTGCGCGCCCGCGACGGCGGCGTGCTCGTCCGCGCCGGCCATACCGAGGCCGCGGTCGATGTCTCGCGCCTGGCCGGCCTCAACCCCTCGGGCGTGATCTGCGAGATCATGAACGAGGACGGCACCATGTCGCGCCTGCCGGAACTGATTGCCTTTGCCCAGAAGCACGGGCTCAAGATCGGCACGATCTCCGACCTGATTGCCTATCGCCGCCGCCACGACAACCTGGTCAAGCTCGAGCGCGAAAAGACCATCACCTCGGAATTCGGCGGCGATTGGACGCTGCGCCTCTACGTCGACGAGACCCAGGGCGCCGAGCATATCGTGCTGATCAAGGGCGATGTCTCGGGCGATGACCCGGTCCTGGTGCGCATGCATGCCATGGATCCGCTGCAGGACATGGTGGGCCTTGGCGGTGTCGGCCGCGCCGACGAGTTCCGCGACAGCATGAAGGCCGTGGCCGAAGAGGGCCGCGGCGTTGTGGTACTGCTGCGCGACACCCATATGAAGCTCGCCACCGGCGAGGGCGTCTCGCCCCAGACCCTGCGGCAATACGGCCTTGGCGCCCAGATCCTGACCTCGCTCGGGCTGTCGCGCCTTGTGCTGCTGACCAATTCGCCCCAGCCCAACGTGGTGGGGCTCGATGCCTACGGGCTTGAAATCACCGGCACCCGCCGGATCGGAGGATAAGACATGGCTGCATCCGAACAGCATTACACGATGGAGCGTGGCAGCTTCGACAAGCCCGCCAAGCTGCTGATCGTCGTGGCGCCCTATTACCGCGACATCGCTGACCAGCTGATCGCGGGCGCGAAGGCCGAGGCCGAGGCCTGGGGCGTCGAGCACGAGCTGATCGAGGTGCCCGGCGCGCTCGAGATCGCGAGTGCCATCTCCATGGCCGGGCGGATGTCGAACTACGATGCCTATGTCGCCCTCGGCTGTGTCATCCGCGGCGAGACCACCCATTACGAGACCGTCTGCAACGACAGCTCGCGTGCGCTCACGCTGCTGGGCCTGCAGGGCTATCCGATCGGCAATGGCATCCTGACCGTCGAGAACCGCGAACAGGCGCTGGTGCGCGCCAACGTCGATGATCAGAACAAGGGTGCAGGGGCTGCAGCTGCGGCCTTGCATCTTCTCGCGCTTTCGCGCAAATGGGGCGCTCCGAAAAGCGGCGTGGGATTCCGCCCCGCGTCCGAGGAATATCGCCTGGCCGGTGGCGACACCACCGCCTGAGCCAAGCTGTCAGATAGGCCACCGACCGATGAGCGAAGACGCACAGACCCCGCAGCCCGCCCCCCTCTCGGGCAACCAGAAGCGCAAGATGCGCTCTGCCTCCCGGCTCTATGCCGTGCAGGCGCTGTTCCAGATGGAAGCCGCGGGGCAGTCGGTGGAACGTGCCATCGTCGAATTCGAGGATCACCGCTTCGGTGCCGAGTACGAAGAGGGCGAGATGCAGGAGGGCGACGTGACGCTCTTCCGCAAGACGCTCCGCGATGCGCAGAACTGGCAGAGCAGGATCGACCAGATGACAGACCGCGCGCTGGTCGCCAAATGGCCGCTGGGCCGGATCGACTCGGTGTTGCGGGCGCTCTTCCGCGCTGCAGGTGCCGAGCTGGTCGAGGGCGAGGCCCCGCCCAAGGTGGTGATCTCGGAATACGTCGACGTGGCCCGCGCCTTCTTTCCCGAAGGCAAGGAACCCAGCTTCGTCAACGCCGTGCTCGACCACATGGCCCGCGAAGCCAAGCCCGAGGCCTTCTGAGGACCGGGACCTGGACAGCAGGACACCTGAAAAAGGCGCCGTGGGCCTCCGCGGCGCCTTTTTCTGTGAGCGTAGGCGTCCGGGCTGCGGCCCGGACGCGGCACTTTCAGGATCGGGCTGCGGTTGCCTCAGAAGGTAAAGTTCAGCGAAGCACCGATGGAATGCGCCCGGCTCTTGCGGGTAAAGTCGCCCTGGTATTCCAGCAGGGCGGTCAGCCCGTTGTTCAGTTCGGCGCCCAGGGCCAGCCGCGCGCTCAGCGCGTCGGGCTGCGGTCCCTCGATCAACTCGCTGCTCGCGCCGCCGTCGATAGCCACCGCGAAATCGTCGCTCTTGAAGTCATGGGCATAGGAGACCTCGGCAAAGCCGAAGGTGGTGCCCGTCGGCCTGACCGCGCGGATCGTGCCGCGGATGCCGATCACCGGCGACAGGCTCTCGTCGCTGAAAGAGGCCACCTGCACGCCGCCATTGCTCTCCTGGAACCCGTCGATCGACCGGCTCTGATAGACGAGGCCCACGAAGGGATCGATCACTGCGGTGGTGCCGGGACCCATGGCATAGGGGGGCAGTTCCTTGCCCAGTTCCATGCTCACTTGCCAGGTCTCGCCACCGGGGCTGGCGGCAAAGGGGCCGCCCGTCGCGCCGTCGGGATCGCGCACCTGGCTGTAGTCGAAGCTGCCATAGGTCACGTCGAAACGCCCGTGAAGCCCGTTCGTCTGCTGGAAGGTGGTGTAGACCGATCCGATGATCGCATCGGTGGTCAACGTGGAATCGTAGCCGTCCTTCACGTCGGCGCTGATCGAGCCATAGCTCAGCGCGGCCCCCACGCGGACCGTACCGAGAGACGTGGTGTTCGGCAGGGTATAATCGATGCCGACCGTGCCGCTGCCGCCGTCGAAGTCGAAGCCGGTGTTGTAATCCGTCGTGTCGTAGGTGCCGAAGGTGTAGCTGCCGGTCAGGTAGACATTCAGGCCCTTAACGCCCCAGGCATCCTCGGCAAAATTCATGGTGGCGTCCGACGCCTGGGCGGCCGACACCACCATGGCAGAGCCGCTGTCGCCGGGGCTGAAGCGGGCAACGACCTTGCCATGGCGTACCACCATGACCTGCTGCACGTCACGCAGCACGTTCAGGAACAGATCGCTGTCGCCCGCGGTGCCACCAGAGGGAGTGGGGGCGACGGCAGCTGCGATCACGCAGTCTGCAAAGGCCTCGGCAAAGGCGGTCGCCTCATCGCCACCACTGCGAAGGTAGTCGAGATCGGCTACACAGCCGGCCGTGGTGGCCAGCGCCAGGTCGATGTAGTCGGCCTCGGTGTTGCCGGCGGTGCTGGTGACATTGGCCAGTGCTTCCGAGGTGACGGTGCCGTCCGACTGCAGCACCAGCACGTTCGTGCCATCGGTCGCGACGCCGCTGCTGCCGGTAGTCGCCGTGATCTCGGCCGTGGTCACGGTCACCAGGGAGATGCCGCGGGCCTGCAGATCGGCCAGGATCGAGGCATAATCGAGCGAGGGGTCCTCGTTGTCGCGGTCCTCGTCGGTGACAAGCACCAGCGTGACCGAGGCGCCAGGCGTGAAGCTGTAGGTGCTCAGCGCATAGGAGATCGCGGAATAGCCGTCCTCGACGCTACCGCTGATGCGCAGGCTCGCCGCGGCGGCGCCAAAGGAGAGCGCATCGCCGAGCAGGTCGCCGTCGAGATCGAAGGCAATGCCCAGGTTTTCGCCGCTGACGCCGCTGCCATAGCCGGTCAGTCCGAACGAGGCGGTGAAGCCGGAGGCAGCCAGGGACGTTTCAACGGTCGAGGCGAAAGAGGGCAGAAAGGCCTGCTCCGTCGACATCGACCCGGATTCATCGACCAGGAATATGATGTCGGCATAGGAGGCTGCGAGGGCGGGGAAGGGGGTGAGAAGGCAGGCAGCGGATGCAACCAGCCGGGCCCCGAAAGGGGCCTTGCCTTGAAAAATGAACATTTCTTGAACGAACCTGACTGAACGGTTGGGGACTCGGAAAACTAGGGAAATATGGTCCGGCAAAATTGTGACTAGCCGGTGCCGAAAATCTGCTTCGGGCCGCCTTGGCACGCAATAAAAACTGTCGAGACGTGCAATCCGTCACCCGCGTCCTGCGCCAGGAGCTTTGGATCTCGTCGTGGTGATGGCGCTAATATTCAGAAAAATTGGTGTTTCAGGCTCACTTTTTCGTCATCATTAACCATCTGCAATCTCGGTGAAAAAGCAGAGCCAGTCTCGATGGGCCGCGGTGTCAGGCGCCGCAACGCTTCGATGGCCCCCTGTCCGGACGACAGGAGCGGAAATCTGCCGGTCCGAGGCGGAAAGTCTTGTCATATCGCCGCCGATTGCGACGTCGTGGCACAGCCGAGGCGCGCAAATTGATTCGATATGATGTGGATTTTCCCTCATATTCCGCTAGGCTTATGTGAGAGAATCTGCACGCGGAGGCTGTCATGCCCAAACTCGTCCGGCTCTACATCACCCAGATCGCGATCGGTTTCGCGATCTCGGCGGTCTTTACCGTCGGGCTGATCTATTTCGATGTCGCGGGGCTCAAGCGTCTCGTGATGTCGTCCTCCGACGGGCTGCTCGGGGCCTTCCTGGTCTTCTTCTTCAACGGCATCGTCTTTGGTGGGGTGCAATTCGCCGTGACGATCATGGGCATGCGCGAGAAGGGCGGTCCGGGTGGCGGCACGCGCGCGCCGCTTAAGCTGGCGCCGCAACCCGCCATGGCGCGCCCCGCAGGGGCGGGCAACGGGCCTGACCGTCAGGAAGATGTGGAAGCGAAAAGGCGGCGGGCCCGCACGCAGCCGTTTGGTTGACGCATTCCCGAGGACCTGATGATCAGGTGGGCGCCAGGTAACCGGACCACGGTCCGGACAGAGCCAGCTCCCTCGGAGTTGCTTAAGGCCACCGGAATGTAACCGTTCACGAGAAGGGCAGCACCCGCCTTCGACCCAATTAGGCCTTCGGGCCTGCGCCGGCAAGGGGGATCTGTCGCGAATTTTTCGCGGCATGTGGACGGCGGCTCTGTAAAGGGCGGTGAGCGCCGTGACGGATCCGGCCGCGGGAGTTGCCTTTTCGTCCGGTCCTGATGCTGGTTCCGGCGCAGGGCAGGGGGGGCTCTGGCCCCGTCTGCCTGCGGCAGCTTTCCCGGAGTATCTGTGGAAAGACGAAGTGCAGGAGGGCTGCGCCGCCGCGCCCGGGCGGGGCTTGCCTTTGTTCGCGCAATGTTCACAATGCGGCCATGCCCGTCACCACGCTCACGCCCGATCCCGCCGTGCCCCAGCCCGGCCAGCTTTTGGCCCGGGGTGTCTGCCGTCTGCTCGCCAGCCATGATTTCGCATGTCTCGAGGAATTCGTGCCCGAGCGCGGCAAGCGCGTCGATGTCATGGGCGTCGGGCCCCGGGGCGAGCTCTGGGTGGTGGAATGCAAGTCGAGTCGTGCCGATTTCATGTCGGACGGCAAGTGGCAGGGCTATCTCGACTGGTGCGACCGCTTCTTCTGGGCGGTGGACCAGGATTTCCCGCTGGAACTGCTGCCCGAGGAGAGCGGGCTGATCATCGCCGATGCCTATGGCGGAGAAATCATCCGCATGCCGGAGGCGCAGAAGCTGGCGGGGGCGCGGCGCGCTGTGCTGACGCGCAAGATCGCTCGGGATTCGGCGCGGCGCCTGCAGGCACTGCGCGATCCTCGTCTTTAGGCCCCGTCTTTAGGCCCCGTCTTCAAGCCGCGGCTCCAGGCTGCAGAGGCCTCCGACCGGATTCAGCGGCGGTTGCGCGGCTTGCCGCCCTTGGACGGGCCCTTGCTGCGGCCCATTTCGGTGGCGGCCTGAGCCGCTGCACGGATTTCTTCCGCGATCTCGAGAGCCTCTTCGGGTTCGAAATCCATCGGGATCTCGATGCCGCCTTCGGCCTCGATGAAGAGCCGGACCATGCCCTTGTCGGTGGGGCCGATCTGCAGATTCGCCTCGATGTCGCGTTCGGTGTCGATGCCCATGTCATCCTCCGGGATTGATCAGCGGTGGCTACAATGCCGGCAGGGCTTTGGCAAGTCTTCGCCCCTCGGCCCGCGCGCCTGCAGGGCGCCTGCCGCGCCGTGCGGGCTGCTTTCTTCCGCGGCAAGGGGCCCCTGCGGTGGGCGTCTGCGGGGGGGGCGGAAAATACCCCGGGGCAGAGCACATTTTTCCGACATCAGCCTCTTGCAATCATCCGCGGGTCTCTGTAATCCACCCCCCAACGTGCCGCCTTAGCTCAGTTGGTTAGAGCGCTGGATTGTGGATCCAGAGGTCCCCCGTTCAAACCGGGGAGGCGGTACCATGAACCCCCTGCAGGGCAGCGGGTCGTGGACATCACCGACATCCTGCATATTTTCGGCGCTGCGTGATTGATCATCTGCGTGGCGCATTCGCCTGTCCGGCTCTTCAAGGCCTGCCCGGGCGTCGTGCCGTCTTGCGCGGTGGCCCGCCGTCGCGATGATGACGCGGCAAGACAAGCGGAGATGATCGAATGACGGACAAGATTGTCGAGACAAGCCACGGCCGGATCGCGGTGAGCGAGAGCGCGGGCGAGGGGCCCGTGGTGCTGATGATCCATGGCAATTCCTCCTGCAAGGAGGTGTTTCGCAACCAGATGGAGGGCCCCCTGGGCGAGAGCTTCCGCCTGGTGGCGATGGATCTGCCCGGTCACGGCGCCTCCGAGGATGCCGGCGATCCCGATCTCAGCTATTGCCTGACCGGCTATGCCGGTGCCGCGATGGAGGTGATGCGGGCGCTCGGCTACGAGGATTATGCCGTCTTCGGCTGGTCCCTTGGCGGCCATATCGGGATCGAGATGATGGCGCGCGACGCCGGGCTGACCGGGCTGATGATCACCGGTACCCCGCCCATCGCCTCGACGCCGGAGGGCATGGCCGAGGGCTTCGTGCCCAGCCCGCACATGCACCTGACGGGCAAGGAGGAGTTCACCGAGGAGGAGGCCATGGCCTATGGTCGCTCGACCTGCGGCGACAATGCCCCCTTCGAGGATTTCCTGCTCGATGCCGTCAAGCGCACCGATGGCCGCGCCCGCTCCACCATGATCGCCAAGCTTGCCGAGGCGGCCCATGTCGACCAGCAGCAGACCGCGGTCCGGAGTCCGGTGCCGCTCGCCGTGGTCAACGGGGCCGAGGACGCCTTCGTCAACAATGCCTTCATCGCCGGGCTGCCCTACGAGAACCTATGGGGCGAGGTGCTGCTGCTCGAAGGCCTGGGACATGCGCCCTTCTGGGAGGCGCCCGAGCGTTTCGATCCGGTCTTGCGCGAGTTCCTCGAGAGCCTTGCCGCCGGAGCCGAATAGCCCCCCGCATGACAACGGCCCCCGCAATCTGACGGGGGCCGTTCATGATGAGGCGAGGGTGGGGGCTCAGTGGCCCTGCAGCTGTTCGTCGAAGAACCGGAAGGTCCGCGCCACGGCCTCCAGCGCCGCTTGCCGTGTCTGCTCCGGATCTTCCGCCACCAGGCTGTGATCGACGCCGGGCACGTACATCGTTTCCACCGGTACGCCGGCCTCCTTCAGCCTGGCTTCCATCGCGCGCGATTGCGTCACCGGCACGATGCGGTCCTGCTCGCCATGCACCAGCAGGAAGGCCGGGTCGTCCTTGTCGACGTTGTAGATCGGGCCCGAGGCCTCGATCAGGTAGTCCGGGCAGGCGCCCGGATCGCAGCCCAGGAACCGGTTCACCACGCCGCGGTCGAGCGAGGCCCTGGGCGCCGCGTCACCATGGGCAAAGTCGAAGACCCCGTACCAGATCGCCGCCGCGTTCACGCAGTCGGATACCTCCGCCTGTTCCGCGGCATAGGGCGCAAGCCCGGCGCCGTCGCAGGTCACCGCCGCCAGCGAGGCAAGGTGCCCGCCGGCAGAGCTGCCCCAGATCGCGATGCGCTCGGGGTCGATGCCGTAGTCGTCTGCATGGGCGCGCAGATAGCGGATCGCCGCCTTCACGTCGTATTCCGCCGCCGGAAAGGGCGCCTCGCCGCTCAGCCGGTACTCGGCCGAGGCGGTGACATAGCCATGGCTTGCCAGGTCTGCCAGCACCCCGGGGAAATCTGTAAAGACGCCGGCAGCGCGCTTGTGGCTGCTCTGCCAGCCCCCACCGTGGATATAGAGCACCAGCGGTCTCGGTTCGGCGACATCGGTCTGGCGATAGATGTCCATGGTCAGCGGCCGGAACCCGTTCTCGACCTTGTAGATCACGTCGGCCGTGGCGGTCACGCCCTCCGAAAACTCGGTGATCTGCGCCGGAAAGGCATCGCCCGGGGGCGGTGCGTCTGCGGTCGGGTAGTCGGGCAGTGTCTGCGCAATGCCTGCCACCGGGGCGGCCAGGGCAATGGGCAGGACGATGGGCATGGCCAAGGCCATGACGGTTCGTTTGAAACCGGGCATAAAAAGTTCCTCCCTAGAATGTGCGCATCCTCCTCGATACGCACAATGCAGGAACTGTTAACCGGATGGTACATTCGGTCAATGGGGAATTAACCACCTGGTTCATTGGCGCAGATCCTGCGCGGGCGATGCCTGCCGGTGGGCCCGCCATGGCGCGGGGCCATGCCGCGGCATGGGTTTCACTCGCCGGTGGCAGCTTCGCCCGTCTTCACGGCGATGTCCTGCAGCAGCGTGCCATCGGTGCTGTCGTAGACCAGGATGTGGTTGTCGCCGGTCACCACGGCGTACCAGCCGCGCCCGACGGTATAGGCCTCGGCAGTCACGCCCTCGGGCAGGGTGATCCCCGTGGGCAGCGTCAGGTCCGGCGATTTCGCAAAACGGATGACAATCAGTCCCACGAGGGTTATCAGCCCGAGGATCATCACCACCATCAGGGCGGTGACGAGGCGCCGCAGCAGCCGCAGGTTGGCCGGTTCTGCCCCGTCCAATTCCGTCCCCTCAGACCCCGAGTTGCGCTGCATGAGCGATCATTCCCTTCTTGTCCGGATCTCGGCCGATCCGCCCGCCCGCCTTGATAAGGCGCTTTCCCGCGATGTGCCAGAGGAGGCCGCGCTGTCGCGCACCCGCCTCGCCCGGCTGATCGCCGATGGCCAGGTCACCCGCGGCGGAGAGGTGCTCTCCGACCCCAAGGCAAAGGTGGCCGAGGGCGACCTGATCGAGATCGCCGTGCCGCAGGCCGCCGAGGTCGAGACCCTGGCTGAGCAGATCCCCCTCGACATCGTCTTCGAGGACGAGGACCTGATCATCATCAACAAGCCCGCCGGCATGGTCGTCCATCCCGCGCCCGGCTCGCCCACGGGCACGCTCGTCAACGCGCTGCTGGGCCATTGCGGCGACACCCTCTCCGGTGTCGGCGGCGAGAAGCGCCCCGGCATCGTGCACCGGATCGACAAGGACACCTCCGGCCTGCTGGTGGTGGCCAAGAGCGACCGCGCCCACCACGGCCTTGCCGCCCAGTTCGAGGCCCATACCGCCGAGCGCGCCTATCTCGCGCTCTGCCACGGCGTGCCCAACCCCGCCGATCCGCGCCTGCGCGGCGTCAAGGGCGCCTCCTTCGAACCGGGCGGCGTGCTCAAGCTGCAGACCCAGCTTGGCCGTCACCGCACCGATCGTCAGAAGCAGGCCGTCACCTTCGACGGCGGTCGCCATGCCGTCACCCGCGCCCGCACGCTCCAGAGCTTCGGCACACCGCCGGCCGTGGCGCTGATCGAGTGCCGGCTTGAGACCGGCCGCACCCACCAGATTCGCGTGCACATGGCCCATGCCGGCCACGCGCTCGTCGGCGATCCCACCTATGGCGGCCGGCGCAAGGCCTCGGCGAGGGCGCTGGGGCCCGTGGCGGCGGCGGCCGTTGATTCCTTTCCGCGCCAGGCCCTCCATGCCGCGCTGCTCGGCCTCACCCATCCGGTGACCGGCGAAGAGCTGCGTTTCGAGGCCCCGTTGCCCGAAGACATGCAGGCGCTGATCGCCACGCTGCCGGGCGGCTCCGAAACACCGTTCTGACCGGGCGCGGCGAGGCGGAACATCCTCCTCGCCGCGGTCGTCGGTGTGCCTCGCACGACAGGGCAGGGGATCGGACCCGCAATCGGGTGAAAAAGGTCTGATGCCCCTGAAATCGCCGTTTCGGGCCTTGTTCGGCAGGGGGGCATCAGGACCGAACGCGAAACGTTTTGTCCTGATACCCTCGCCTTTGTGGTGATATGTCCTTGCATCATTGCTGGCATGGCTCTGCATTGCGCCCTGGGTGTGCGCGTTTGCACATACTGGCTGCTTGCGGGACTGAACCGTCGGGTTTACTTCACTGGGTCAACAAACCGGCGTGAGACTTTTGAAATCTTTGCCCATCCGCGTCGGAAAACCGTAAACTCCACGTTAATGAACCTGTGTCAGGACCTTGAAGCGACGGACCGGCACGCCTATGTGAATGTTAATCCCATTTACATGGGGCAGAAAAACAGGGGAAGGACAGTAGCTTGAGTAATTATGCAAATCTTCCGGCACCGACTCCCGAAGGCGGTCTGAACCGGTACATGCAGGAAATCCGCAAGTTCCCCATGCTTGAACCGGAGCAGGAATACATGCTCGCCAAGCGCTGGGTGGAGGATCAGGACACCGAGGCGGCGCACAAGCTGGTCACCTCGCATCTGCGTCTCGCGGCCAAGATCGCCATGGGCTATCGCGGCTACGGCCTGCCCCAGGCCGAGGTGATCTCCGAGGCGAATGTCGGCCTGATGCAGGCGGTCAAGCGCTTCGACCCGGAAAAGGGTTTCCGTCTCGCCACTTACGCCATGTGGTGGATCCGCGCCTCGATCCAGGAATACATCCTGCGGTCCTGGTCGCTGGTGAAGCTGGGAACCACCTCCGCGCAGAAGAAGCTCTTCTTCAACCTGCGCAAGGCCAAGGCCCGCATCGGTGCGCTCGAAGAGGGCGACCTGCGTCCGGAACACGTCAAGCAGATCGCCAATGATCTCGGCGTGACCGAGGACGAGGTGACCTCGATGAACCGGCGGATGTCGGGTGGCGATGCCTCGCTGAACGCCACCGTGGGCTCTGATGCCGACAGCGCCATGCAATGGCAGGACTGGCTCGAGGACGAGGACGCCGACCAGGCGACCGACTACGAGGAACGCGACGAGCTGACCGCCCGCCGCGAGATGCTGGCCCAGGCCATGGACGTGCTGAACGACCGCGAGAAGGACATCCTGACCCAGCGTCGCCTGGCCGAGGAAACCGTCACGCTCGAGGATCTCTCCGAGATCTACGGTGTCAGCCGCGAACGGATCCGCCAGATCGAGGTGCGGGCGTTCGAAAAGCTGCAGAAACGCATGCGCGAACTGGCCGAGGAACGCGGCATGCTTGCCGCCGTCTGAGGCGCAATGCGCTGAACTGAAACGCAAAAGGCCCCCGCCATCTCTGGCGGGGGCCTTTTCGAATGCGCGGTTGTCGGCGTCAGCTCTCGGGCAACCGCGCGCGCAGTACGCGCACCATGTTGCCGCCCATGACCTTCGCGATCTGCGCCTCGCCCAGCCCCTCGTCCATCAGCGCCTGGGTCAGGGCCGGCAGCTCCGAGATGTCGAAGGTGGTTGCGACCGAGCCGTCGAAATCCGAGCCCAGGGAGACATGGTCCTCGCCGAGCACCGCCACGGCGGCAGCGATCATCGCGGCCACGTTCTGCGGGCTCGCGTCGCCACAGGTCACATCGCCCCAGAAGCCCATGCCCACCACGCCGCCGGTCTCGGCAATGCGCAGGGCGAGCGCATCGGGCACATTGCGGTGGACGTCGCAGTAACTGTTCAGCCCGCCATGGCTCAGCACAAGGGGAATATCCGTCATTTCAAGTACATCCTCGACGACGGCGGGGCTGGAATGGGCGACGTCGAGCACCATGTTTCGCGCCACGGCCTCCTCGACCACGTCGCGGCCAAACTCCGTAAGCCCGGCGTTCGATTCGCCATGCAGAGAGCCTCCGAGCGCATTGTCGAAGAAGTGCTGCAGCGCCACGAGCCGATAGCCCGCCGCCTCCAGCCGGTCTAGATTGGCGATATCGCCCTCCAGGGGATGCGCCCCCTCGATGCCAAGAACGGCACCGATGCGCTCCTCTCCAGCGCTGCGGGCGGCCAGCACCGCGTCCAGGTCCTGCCGGTTCAGGATGACGGTCACATTGCCGTCCTTCTCGGCGAAATCATGCAGTTTTTCAGCCTGGTAGAGCGCCCGTTCCGTCAGGTTGCCCCAGGTCCGCAATGGCCAGGCCGAGATCATCGCCAGCAGGGTGATATTGTCGGCGGCCTCGGTGGAATTGGCCTCGTAATTCTGGCCCTTCGGGCTCTTGGTGACGGCGGTAAAGACCTGCAGCCCGGCGTTGCCGTCCCGCATCCGCGGGAAGTCCACCATGCCATAGCTGCCGCGTTTGGTCAGGTCGCGCTTCCACAGCAGCGGATCGGCGTGCCAGTCGCCGATCAGCAGGCCGTCATGCAGCTCCTGCGCCGCCTCCGAAACCGGGTAAGGTGCATGATCCGCAACCGGATTTTGCGCCTTGCCGACGATGCCGGGCGCAAACAGAAAAATCCCCGCCACGGCAAGCGCGGCGAGGATCAGAACGGCCAGAAATACGTTTCTCAGCAGTGTCATGCGACAACTCTCCTCCAGCGTCGTCAGGATATGCTTAACCCTACGAACGCAACCGGAGAGCGCTATGGAAACGTCGCGTTACGGATCGGTTGACGGGGTGTCATCAGGCGCCGCCGTGCGCGCGGCGCGATCCGCGCGCCGGCGCTCGCGCCACTCGCGGATCGTCTTCACGTCCATCATGGCGATGGCCACGCCAAGAGGGATCATCCAGAAGCCGAGGATCGGCAGGAACCCAAGAAAACCGAAGATAACCAGCAGGATACCGACCGGCAGGCGGGTGCCCGGCGGCAGCGAACGGCGCACCTTGACCATCATGCGCCGCAGCTTCGTCTTCCAGCCATAGCTTGGTTTCTGGGGCTCCGCCTCGGCCAAGGATCAGTCCTCCATCGCTTCTAGCTCATCGATGAACCCTTCGATCATCGACAGGCCCTTGTCCCAGAAGGCGGGGTCGCTGGCATCGAGCCCGAAGGGCGCCAGCAGCTCCTTGTGGTGCTTCGATCCGCCGGCCTTCAGCATTTCGAAATACTTCTCCTGGAATCCCTCGGGCTGATCTTCATAGACCGCGTAGAGCGCGTTCACCAACCCGTCACCGAAGGCGTAAGCATAGACGTAGAAAGGAGAATGCACGAAATGGGGGATATAGGCCCAGTAGGTCTCGTAACCCTCCATGAAGTCGAATGACGGCCCGAGGCTCTCGGCCTGCACCGACATCCACAGGGCGTTGATGTCCTCCGGCGTCAACTCGCCACCGCGGCGCGCTTCGTGCAGCTTGCACTCGAAATCGTAAAAGGCGATCTGGCGCACGACCGTGTTGATCATGTCCTCGACCTTGCCGGCCAGCATGGTCTTGCGCTGTTCCTTGGTATCGGCCTTCTCCAGCATCGCGCGGAAGGTCAGCATCTCGCCGAAAACACTGGCGGTTTCGGCTAGGGTCAGGGGGGTAGAGGACAGCATCTCGCCCTGGCCAGCGGCCAGTACCTGGTGCACGCCATGCCCCAGTTCATGGGCCAGCGTCATGACGTCCCGCGGTTTGCCAAGGTAGTTCAGCATTACGTAGGGGTGCACGTCCGTCACCGTGGGGTGGGCGAATGCCCCGGGCGCCTTGCCCGGTTTCACGGCCGCGTCGATCCAGCCCTTGTCGAAGAAAGGTTGAGCGATTTCAGCCATTTTCGGCGAAAAGCCCGCATAGGCGCCCATCACCGTGTCTTTTGCCTGATCCCAGCCAACGATGCGCTTGTCTTCGCTGGGCAGCGGCGCGTTGCGGTCCCAGACCTGCATCCGGTCGAGGCCGAGCCACTTGCGCTTCAGCTCGTAATAGCGATGCGACAGGCGCGGATAGGCCGCGACAACCGCGTTGCGCAGCGCCTCGACCACCTCGGGTTCGACGTGGTTCGACAGGTGCCGGCCCATCTGCGGGTTCGGCATGCCGCGCCAGCGGTCGACCACTTCCTTTTCCTTGGCCTGGGTGTTGTGAACCCTGGCAAAGGTGCGGATGTTGTCGCCCAGCACATCGGCGATCTCGCGGGCCGCGGCCTCGCGCTTGCCACGGTCGTGGTCCGTCAGCAGGGTCAGCGTGCTCTCTATGTTCAGCTCATCGCCATCGACGAAAAAGCGAAGCCCGGCAATGGTTTCGTCAAATAGCTTTTCCCAGGCGTCGCCCACCACGCCCATGTCGTGCAGGAATTTCTCAAGCTCGTCCGACAGCTGGTAGGGCTTCATTGCGCGGACCCGGTCGAAGACGGGCTTGTACCGCGCCAGCTCGGCATTCTCGGCATAGAGCGCATCCAGATGGCCATCGGGCAGGCGGTTCAGCTCCAGCGTGAAGAAGACCAGCGGCGTGGTATAGGTGGTGATCTTGTCCTGCATGTCGGACATGAACTTTACCCGGTCGCCCGCGGTGGTCTGCTGGTAGTAGCGCAGCCCGGCATAGGACATGATGCGCCCAGCCACCGACTGGATTCGCTCATCTCTCTTGACGCAGTTCAGGAATTCCTCGCTGTCGAGGCCTTCCAGCTTGCCCTCGTAATCCTCCGCAAAGCTGCGGCAGGCCTCTTCCAGCCAGTCGAGGTCGCGCTTCAGCTCGGGGGCATCCGGGGCGGAATAGAGGTCGCTCAGGTCCCAGTCCGGCAGCTTGCCCAGGGGCGTGCCGTCTTCGGCGGTGGCATTGGCGTCCCAGACGGGGAAGGGCAGGGGCAGGAAATTGGATCGCATGGGACCTCCTCAGGGAATTCGTACCGGATCTTCGACATAGGCCGCGGGGCCCAATCCAGCAAGGGCCGGCACCAAAAGGCTGGTGCCAGCATGGCGGTTATCACGGTGGATTGAAAAGGGCGGAATGGCCGCAGGGGCCAGATTTCACGCGCTTTGCAGCCCTTCAGCGGGCGATGTGGCATGGGCTGCGTAATGCGCGGCGCAGGTATCGAATGTATGCGCGCGGATCGCTGCACTCTCCATCATCACCTCGTGCCGGGCACCGGGCACGACTTCCAGCCTCCCGTTGGGCCAGGCCGCCATGCGGTCGCGAATCCGCTGGGGCGAGACGATGCCCTCCTGATCGCCTAGGAAGGTGACGGTGGGCACGTCGGGCGAGGGCATGCGGGCCAGCGTCAGCATCTCGCGCAGCGCGCCGTTCAGCCAGCCGAGAGTCGGCCCGCCGATCAGAAGTTCGGGGTGCGCCGTGGCATGCCGGCGCATGTACTCGTACATCTCTTCGTCGTTCGTCAGCTTGTTGGCCGGGAAAAGCTCCTGCAGAACATATATTTCCGGGCTGGTGCCGGGGGCGGGCGACTGGTGCATGCCCAGCACGCCAGCGGCGCTGCTGAGCACCCATGCCACCGGGCGTAGCGCGGCGGACAGCTCGATCCCCCACATCGGCGCGGTAAAGGCTGCCGCGGCCACCGGAATGCCCCGGTGCAGCGCCCTCAGACCAATGGCGCCGCCCATGGAATGGGCCAGCAGAAAGAGCGGCAGGCTGCGGTCCACGCCTAGATCCGGCAGGGCTGCCAGCAGAGTTTCGACGTCGGTCTGATAGTCCAGGAACCGTCCCACGTGGCCCAGGGCGGCATTCTCGGCCACCCGGTCGGCAAGGCCCTGTCCGCGCCAGTCGACGGTGACCGTCTGATAGCCGCGCGCAGCCAGGTCGGCCGCCGCCCGGCCATATTTCTCGATGTACTCGGTGCGTCCAGGAAACAGCAGGACGGTGCCCTTCGCCCCTTCGAGCGGCCAGACACCCACCCTGATGCGCACCCCGTCAGGGCAGCGCAGCCAGTGGGCTCGGCCCCCAGCGGGGCCCTCGGCAACCTCGGAAAAAAGCGGTGCGGTTTCCATCGTGAACTCCTGCCGTTCCGGTATTCCTGACATCCTGCGGCGCCCGGCCGCCCCTCCGGCGGCCAGGCGGAAGGTATCAGCTTAGGGCTGCCCCCAGAGACATGGCCTTGCCCATGTCGCCGTCAACGCTCAGCTTGCCGGTCATGAAGGCAGAGGTCGGGTTAAGATCTCCCGAAAGGATGTCCTCGAAGGTATCCTTGTCGGCTGAGAGGGTCACTTCTGCCTCTTCATCGCCTTTGGCGGCGCGGGCGCCGTTGCCGTCCACGATGATCTCGCCTTCGCCCTCGATCACGAACTTGACGGTGCCATCCACGCCTTCGCCGCCCAGTTTTCCGTTCAGAGCAGCCACGGCTGCCGAAATCACGTCACTCATTTGGGGCTTTCCTTCAATTTTAAGTAATCGGCTCTATATTTCCCGCTGACTCGGGATACACTCACTGTCGTTATGGGCGCTGAAAAATCATATCTCAAATCACTTGTCGCGGCATGTTTCGCTGCGTCATGTCTGCTGGCCCCGGTTCAGGGGGCGGCACAGGGCATGGCGGCGGACGAATCGGTCGACATGCTGATGCAACAGCTCAAGGACGCGGACGAGGCCGATGGCCACAAGATCGCGCGCGAGCTCGACCTGATCTGGTCGCGCAGCGGGTCGCCTACCATGGATCTGCTGCTGCGGCAGGGGCGTGACGCGATTGAGGCGGGTGATCTGACCGCCGCGATCGGTCATCTTTCCGCGCTGACCGACCATGCGCCCGACTTCGCTGAAGGCTGGCACATGCGGGCTCAGGCCTTTTTCCTGCAAGAGGAATTCGGCATGGCCATGGCGGATCTGCAACATGCCCTGGCGCTTAATCCAAGGAATTTCGAGGCCGTCTATGGCCTGGCCCTGGTGCTTGAACAGACGGGGCTGATAGATTCGGCCTACGATGGCTACGAGGCCGTTCTGAAGGTCTACCCTGCGTATAAACCTGCCGCCGATGGGCGTGATCGGCTTGAAGCTCTCGTCTCTGGCAGCGATATCTGACACCGCAGTAACACGCGGGAGGGCAGAAAATGTCCGCGCAAGGCAGGATTACGGCGGTTCTCGGACCGACCAATACGGGCAAGACCCATTACGCGATCGAACGTATGCTGGGGCATCGTACCGGCATCATCGGCCTGCCGCTACGCCTTTTGGCACGCGAGGTTTACGACCGCATCGTCGCCGTCCGCGGCCCCTCTGTCGTGGCGCTCGTCACTGGAGAGGAACGGATCGTGCCACCGCGCACCCAGTACTGGGTCTGCACGGTCGAGGCGATGCCCGATGGCATGGGCTGCGACTTCCTCGCGGTTGACGAGATTCAGCTCTGTGCAGACCCCGAGCGCGGCCATGTCTTTACCGACCGGCTGCTGCGGTCACGAGGGCTGAACGAGACGCTCTTTCTCGGGTCCGACACGATGCGTGGCGTCATCGCGGATCTTGTGCCCGGGGCCCAGTTCGTGCGGCGCGACCGGATGTCCCAGCTGAGCTATGCCGGTTCGCGCAAGATCTCGCGGATGCCGTCGCGATCTGCCATCGTCGGCTTTTCGGTCGATAATATCTATGCAATGGCGGAACTTATCCGCCGTCAGAAGGGCGGCGCCGCAGTGGTCATGGGCGCGCTCAGCCCCCGTACGCGCAATGCTCAGGTGGATCTCTACCAGAATGGGGATGTCGATTACCTGGTGGCCACCGATGCCATCGGCATGGGCCTGAACCTCGACGTGAACCATGTTGCCTTCTCCGCCCTCAGCAAGTTCGACGGCCGCCGGATGCGCCCGCTGGCGCCCAACGAGCTGGCCCAGATCGCAGGGCGTGCAGGGCGAGGCATGTCCGATGGCACCTTCGGTGTGACGGGCGAGGCATCGCCCCTTCATCCCGAGGTGGTCGAAGCTATTACCGAGCATCGCTTCACGCCGATCCGCAAGCTTCAGTGGCGCAATCCTCAGCTCAATTTCGGGGGAATCGATCCTTTGATTCATTCCCTCGAACTCTCTCCAAAGGACGAACGCCTGATCCGTGCGCGGGAGTCGGACGACCTTGCCGCGCTGAAATCCATGGCACGCGAGGCCGATGTTCAGGCACGTGCGAGCGATCCTGCCTCGGTCCGGCTGCTCTGGGATGTTTGCCGCATTCCCGATTTTCGCGGTATCAGTCATAATGAACACGCGGGGCTGCTGACCCGGATCTTCGGTTTCCTGCATGAAAAGGGCAGGGTGCCCGACGACTGGTTGGCGGGGCAGGTCAGGCGCATCGACCGGACCGATGGCGACATCGACGCGCTGTCGAAACGTCTCGCCTTCATCCGCACCTGGACATATGTTGCGCAGCGCAATGGCTGGGTAAACGACGAAAGTCATTGGCGTGACGAGACTCGCGCTGTAGAAGACCGATTGTCAGACGCGCTGCATGCGCGGTTGACCCAGAGATTTGTGGACCGGCGCACCAGTGTTCTGCTGCGGCGGCTCAAGCAGAAGGAGGCCCTCTTGGCCGAAGTGAGTGAAACCGGCGAAGTGACCGTCGAAGGCGAATTCGTGGGGCGGCTGGAAGGTTTCCGGTTCCGTCAGGATAAGGACGCAACGGGGCAGGAGGCGAAGACCATTCGCCAGGCCAGCATCCAGGCGCTTGTCCCCCATTTCAACCTGAGGGCGGACCGTTTCTATAACGCGCCCGATACAGAGATCGACTTTACCGAGCAGGGTGGCCTGATGTGGGGCGACCAGGCGGTGGGCAAGCTTGTCCCGGGTTCCGAGCCGATGAAGCCGCAGGTCGTGGCCTTTGTCGATGACGAAGCCGGCCCGGACGTGGCCCAGAAGGTGCAGCGCCGTCTGCAGCACTTCATCGATCGCAAGGTTGCCGCGCTTTTCGAACCTCTGCTGAACCTTGGCCGCGACGAGGCCCTGAGCGGGCTGGCGCGCGGCTTTGCCTTCCGCATGGTCGAGGCGCTCGGCATCCTGCCGCGTGGTGAGGTGGCCGATGAGGTCAAGGCGCTGGACCAGGATGCCCGTGGCGCGCTGCGCAAGCATGGCGTCCGGTTTGGCCAGTACACGATCTTCATGCCACTGCTGCTGAAGCCCGCGCCGACACGTCTGCGTCTGGTGCTCTGGTCGTTGGCCCGTGGTCTCGACGAATTCCCCGAGGCACCGCCTCCTGGATTGGTTACCGTGCCCGCGCAGAAGGACCTGCCGCAGGGCTATTATGCCATGGCCGGGTACCGCGCGGCCGGCGAGCGTGCCATCCGTATCGATATGCTTGAGCGTCTTGCAGACATGCTGCGGCCGGAAGACAGCCGTGGCGGCTTCGAGGCCAAGGCGGACATGCTCTCGATCACTGGCATGACGCTTGAGCAGTTCGCTGACCTGATGCAGGGCCTTGGTTACAAGGCCGAAAAAGGCGAGCGGGCAAAGGTGAAACCCGCACCTGCGACCGAGGTTTCTGCAGAAGCACCTTCCTCCGAAGCTGCTCCTGGAGAGGCAACTACCGAGGCAAGTGCCGAGGGAACGCCCGCAGCCTCCGAACCCGTCGCGGAAGCGCCGGCTGAGACCACGTCGGAACCTCAGCTCGAAGAGCCCGTGGCTGAGGTCGCGGAAGAGCCTGTTGCCGAAGCGGGCGCCGAAGCCGAGATGGAGGTCTTCTTTACCTTCACTTGGGGCGGACGCGCCGCCCGCCAGAACAGAGAGGGCCAACGTGCCCGCGGAGGTCAGCAACCCCGTGGTGATCGTGCCAAGGGCAAGGGGGGCAGTGCCCCTGCGGGTGGCAAGCCGCGCGGCAAGCAGGGCGGCAACGCCAAGGGCCCGCGCAACAACAAGGCGAAGACTTTCGAAGCCTCTCCGCCCAGCAAGAAGGGCAAAGATCGCATCGATCCCGATAACCCCTTTGCCGCGGCGCTGATGGGGCTCAAGGACAAGAGCTGATCTTGTCCGAGGCTTCTGCCGATACGCGTCTGCGCGTCGACAAGTGGTTGTGGTATGCGCGCTTTTTCAAGAGCCGCAGCCTCGCCGCCGGTTGCGTGACGGGCGGGCATCTGCGGATCAACGGCAACCGGGCGGCAAAGGCTTCGGCCAATGTGTCGCCCGGTGACGTTCTCACCTTTCCGCAGGGCCATTCTGTGCGAGTGGTGCGCATCCTCGCCTTGGGAACCCGCAGGGGCCCCGCGCCCGAGGCACAGGCCCTCTACGAGGACCTCTCGCCACCGGAAACTCAGGAGAAACCCGTTCCACCGATTGCCCGTATCGAAGGCAATTCTCGTCCCACGAAGCGGGACCGGAGGAAACTCGATCTTGATCGACGTGGGGCGCTTGAATGATCCCGCGCGCTGGTCTAGCTAGGCCACTGTCCGAGCCTGAGAGTACGCCATGACTTACGTTGTCACCGAAAATTGTATCGCCTGCAAATTCACGGATTGTGTCGAAGTCTGTCCCGTGGATTGCTTTTACGAGGGCGAGAACACGCTGGTGATTCATCCCGACGAATGCATCGACTGCGGTGTCTGCGAGCCTGAATGCCCGGCAGATGCCATCCGTCCGGACACGGAGCCGGACATGGAGAAATGGGTCGAGTTCAACCGCAAGTACGCGGAACTCTGGCCGGTGATCATTACCAAGAAGGATCCGATGCCCGAGGCGGACGATCGTGATGGCGAAGAGGGCAAGCTGGAGAAGTACTTCAGCGAGGCACCCGGCGAAGGCGGCTGAGGGCAGCCGCTTACCGGACGATCTGGCAAGGGATCTCGCGAGGGGGCCCTTGGAGGAATGCCGATTCTATGGTATGACTCGTTGTTACACATGACAACGAGTACCCATTCTTGGTTCGCGGGCGCTGCTGACTGCCGGACCTGTATCTGACGAGAGAGAGTTTCGCGTTTGGTGCCGCCGGTCGGCGCCGGACGCTTTCGTGCCCTCTGATGTGTGGGTATCTGAGGAAGAACCTGTATGACCAAATCGAAGAAAACCGAGTTTCGCCCGAACGATTACGTGGTCTATCCGGCCCATGGCGTGGGTCAGATCGTCTCCATCGAACAACAGGAAATCGCGGGCATCCCGCTGGAGCTGTTCGTGATCTCCTTTGAGAAGGACAAGATGACTCTTCGTGTGCCGACACACAAGGCGACCGAGATCGGCATGCGGTCCCTTTCGACGCCCGACGTGGTTTCCAAGGCGATGACGACCCTGAAGGGCAAGGCCAAGGTCAAGCGGGCGATGTGGTCCCGTCGCGCCCAGGAATATGAGCAAAAGATCAACTCGGGTGACCTGATCGCAATTGCCGAGGTCGTGCGTGACCTGCACCGCAACGACGATCAGCGCGAACAGAGCTATTCCGAGCGTCAGCTATATGAAGCGGCCCTGGAGCGCCTGACGCGCGAAGTGGCTGCCGTCTCCGGTGGGGATGAGGTTGCCGCTGCCAAGCAGGTCGACGAAGTGCTGGTCGGTCGCGCCGCCTGATCACGGCCGCTGGCTTAACAGTAAAAGGGTCGTGGCGATGCCGCGGCCCTTTTTCTTGTCCGCGACTTGTTTCTAAATGGCCGCAAGGCTGAAAAGAATCACGATCTCCGCCACCTGTTGGCTCGCCCCGAGGACATCGCCGGTTTGTCCGCCGATCTTGCGTAGGGCCAGGCGCCCGATAAGCATCGCCACGATTATGCTCAGGATCGTTGCCCAGATGCCGGCTGTCGGCCCGAAACAGACGAGCGCGGCGCCGATCCCGATGCCCATCGCCGCCGCGGCAGTGAGCACATCGACATGGCCCACCGCCCGTGAGAGGCCGTTGTCACGCGCGTTGGGCAGAACTGCCATGAGAACTGGCATGATGGCACGTGAAAGCGTTGCGGCGCCCAGGATTGCCGCCCAGGCGCCTGGCTGTGCAAGAAGAGTGCCCAGTGCAGCCCACTGCGCCAGGACCGCAAGCACAAGCGCGAGAACGCCGAAGGCGCCGATCCTGCTGTCCTTCATGATGTCCAGGCGCCTCAGACGGTCGTGGCCGCCCCAGAAACCATCTGCCAAGTCCGCAAGACCATCCTGGTGCAGCGCCCCTGTGACCATGACTGACGTCACTACCACCGGAATAGCGGCCAGCGTCGGCGGCAGTCCGAGCCACATTCCGACAAGGCCTGCAAGTCCGCTCAACGTGCCGATGACGCTGCCGGCAAGGGGATAGGCCCAAGCGGCTTGGGCACCGCGCGCATCGTGTCGGGGCAGGGGCAGGCGGCTCAGCAATCCGAGAGCCGAGAGCAGGTCGTTCCAGGCTTGGCGAGGTGTCATGATTTCCGGTTTACTCCCGTCTCCTGCGGTCGTTAGACACGGGGCACCAACGAATTGCAATGGAACCAGCCATGTCTGACGGTCTTCCCACACTCGATGCCTTTCTTGCCGCCCTGGCCGGCGCGCCCGCCCCGGATGCCGGCGCCATCGCGGGCGCAGAGGAACGCAATGCCATGCTGACCAAGCCTGCGGGGGCGCTCGGCCGGCTGGAGGATCTGGCGATCTGGTACGCGGGCTGGCGGGGTGATGCAAAACCCGAGATCCTCGCACCCCAAGTGGTGATCTTTGCGGGTAACCACGGTGTGACTGCGCGCGGGATTTCGGCTTATCCAGCCGAAGTGACAGTGCAGATGGTCGCGAATTTCCGGGCCGGTGGCGCGGCCGTGAATCAGCTGGCCAAGTTGGCTGGCGCGCGAATGGACATCGTCGAGCTCGAGCTCGAGCGTCCGACCCGCGACTTCTGCGAGGCACCGGCAATGACCGAAGAGGAACTGCTGCAGGCCCTGAACGTCGGCTGGACTTCGGTTGCCGGCGACTGTGATTTGCTTGTTACAGGCGAGATGGGGATCGGCAATACAACCTCTGCGGCTGCGATCTCTCATGCGCTCTACGGCGGCGAAGCCGCAGATTGGGCCGGTCGCGGAACAGGCCTTGACGAGAAGGGCGTGGCCCTGAAGGCTACTGTCGTTTCTCAGGCGGTCGCCTTGCACCGCGCAGAGAGCGGCATGGAGATCCTTCGCTGCCTGGGGGGACGCGAGATTGCCGCCATGGCGGGCGCCATTGCCCGCGCCCGTGTCGAGGGAATCCCGGTCATTCTCGATGGCTACATTTGTTGTGCGGCGGCCGCCTGCCTGCAACGCGATGTTCCGGGGGCCCTCGATCACACGATTGCAGGTCATTGCAGCGCCGAGGGCGCGCATCCTGCGCTCCTGTCGCGTCTCGACAAGGCGCCTCTCGTATCCCTTGGTCTGCGTCTCGGGGAAGGCTCCGGGGCAGCACTTGCCATCAACTTGTTAAAAGGGGCCATCGCCTGCCATTCGGGCATGTCCAGCTTTGCCGAGGCGGGCGTGTCCGAGGCGTGAAAAAATGCGACGCAGCCGGTCAGGCTGCGTCATCCTCCGAGGTTGAACGCCGCGCAAGAAGCGCTGTTTCGAGGTCCTTTTCCAGTTCCTTGGAGCGTTCGATGTACTCTGCATTGCGGCTGGTCGGCATGTCCGGATTCCACAGTTCCGCCAATTCCCGAACCGTCATCCGGTCGTGCTGGAAGAATATCTTCTCCGCCTCCGATGCCTCGAATTCCGTCAGCCCTATGTTTTCCAGAACATAGCGGCCTGCGCGCAGAGAGCTGTCGAAGGTTTCGCGTACGATGTCATCCGCACCTGCCCGGTAGAGCTTGTAGACATGGGTGCGGTCATAGGCGCGCGCGATGATATGCAGGTCCGGCCGCTGGGCTCGCGCATAGGTCACGAGCTTGGTCACGGATTCTGGGTTGTCGAGGGCAGCCACGAGCACACGCGCCTTTTCCAGGCCTGCGGCATGGAGGATGTCTGGACGGGTGGGGTCGCCGAAGTAGCCCTTGAAGCCAAAGCGCCGCATCACTTCGATTGTTTCCATGTCGTGGTCGAGGACAACGGTCTTGAAACCCGAACTTTGCACCAATCGGTTCACGATCTGACCGAAACGGCCGATCCCCGCGATGATCACCGGCCCGTCGTCTTCGAAATCCTCGGGCTCTGCAGGTGTTGTTGCATCTCCCATCCGTTTCGAGATGACCTCGTACAGGATGAAGAAGAGTGGTGTCAGCAGCATCGTCAGGGTGATGGCGAGCAGGATCTTGTCCGACAGACCGGCCGGCAGAACCCGAAGCTGGTTCGAGAAGGAAATCAGGACAAAGCCGAATTCCCCTGCCTGCGCCAACCCGAGGGTGAAGAGTATCAGGTTGCGGTCTCGCAGTTTGAAGATTCGGCCGAGCACGAAAAGGATCAGCCCTTTGAGTGCCATGACGCCGCAGGCGATGCCTATGATCACCATGGGGGCCGTCAGGAAAATGGAGAAGTCGATCCCGGCCCCGACGGTTATGAAGAAGAGGCCGAGCAAGAGGCCCTTGAAAGGCTGGATGTCGCTCTCCAGCTCGTGGCGAAACTCGCTGTTGGCGAGTACGACACCAGCGAGGAAGGTGCCGAGAGCCGGCGAGAGGCCGACCATGTACATGAGGGAGGCAATCCCGATCACGATCGTCAGCGCCAGGGCCGTGTACATTTCGGGAAGCCGGGCAGAGTGAATGAAGCGGAAGATGGGACCAACCAGGTAGATCCCCGCAAGGATCACCACTGCAACGGCCCCCAGGGTAACAAGCGTGACCCCCCATCCGGGCAGCCCCTGTACCAGGGACATCGCCTCGGATGCGGCCTCCGGCGTGGGTATTGCCGAAGCACTCTCGGTCGTGCCGGTCGTGGCCACGATCGCTGTCCCCGCCAGGAGCGGCATGAAGGCAATCATCGGGATCACGGCGATGTCCTGCGTCAGAAGGACCGCGAAGGCCGAGCGCCCGCCCTGTGTCTGCGTAAGGCCCTTTTCGGATAGGGTCTGCAGCACGATGGCCGTAGACGACAGCGACAGGATCATGCCGACGGCAAGGGCCGCGGTCCAGGTCAGGCCGAAAAACATGCCCGCGCCCATGACCGCCAGCATCGTGATCACAACCTGCAATCCACCCAGCCCGATCAGCTTGTGCCGCATTCCCCACAGCGCACGGGGTTCAAGCTCCAGCCCGATGAGAAAGAGCATCATGACGACGCCGAATTCGGCAAAGTGCTGCAGTGAATGGGTCTCGTGACCAACCAGGTGGAGGATCGGGCCGATGACGATGCCTGCCGCCAGATATCCCAGGACAGATCCCAGACCGAGCCGCGCGGCGATTGGCACGGCAATCACGGCTGCGGTCAGGTAAATCGTGGCCTGGTACAGAAAACCTTCCATCTCGTCTCCTTGGCGTGACCTCCGGACGAAGACACAGGTCCAGCCGGATGAGGACGGCCCGGAGGGGAGGCTCCGCAAGAGGGATCGCAGGTCACCGGTTTGCGTAGCGTCACATG
Source organism: Pseudooceanicola sp. DL12 (assembly GCF_056270665.1). Classification (NCBI taxonomy): domain Bacteria; kingdom Pseudomonadati; phylum Pseudomonadota; class Alphaproteobacteria; order Rhodobacterales; family Paracoccaceae; genus Pseudooceanicola; species Pseudooceanicola sp. DL12. The sequence continues at coordinate 2,794,941 of NZ_CM149884.1, read as the reverse complement.
CCCGATGATAAATGTCTCTGGGACGCTGGCAACAGGCCATCTGAGGGGCCTCCCCTCTTTGATGTCGCCAGAAGGCATCCTGCTGAAAGCCGATCAACAGATTTGCTGCGCAAATGCAGGGCCGCTCAGCCGTCGGGCATGCTCAGCACGAGATTCCTGTTGGATTTGATGTATCTAAGTTCGGTATCGCCGATGGCGGCCACGCGGCCGCCGTCCAGGCGATCACCAACCTTTACCTTCACGACCTGCCCATTCGAGAGGCGGACGAGCGCGGATCGGTCGGAAGGTCTGCCCATCACCCCGAGCAGGCTCACATCGTTCATGTCGATTGCTCGTTTCTCGGTCGCCTGTTTCGCCACTGAGGCCGCGGTTGGCAGCGAGGGCTGCATCGTGCTTTCCGGTGCGGTCTGCGTCGGCGTACTGCGTGCACGTGCTTGGGCTGCGGCAACCGTGGCCGCAAAGTCCACGGGCCGCGCTTTCGGGCGCACGGATTCAGCGTCTGCGAATTCCGGTGAGGCCTCTTCGCCCTCGGTGCCGGGCTCGCCTCCGTCGTCCTCGGGCTCCAGCTCGTCTTCCGAGACGAGGTCTTCCGGGCGGGCACGGGGCCTGACTTCGGATATGGCAGACGCGACGGCCTCCTCGACGCTCGCCTTTGCTGTGTCTGTTGCGGAGCGGGCCTCGTCGTATGTGTCCTCCTGGGGCGTGCCAGATTGCGCCTCGGCGGTGTCAACTTGCGTGGCGACGTCTTTCTGATCTGTGCTTTCTGTCGCGTTTGGCGGCAGGATGTGTTCGGGCGGAACGGCAGGTGGGCGGCCGAGATAGACCATGTGACCGGCTGGGGTCATCGCACCCTCTTCGGTCGCGCGCACAAAACCCCGGTCATCCAGGTCGAAATGCTGCTCCGGGGCAGGTGGATTCGGTGGTGTCTGGAAACCGGCCTCGACTTCGGGGCGGCCATCCGCAGGCAGTTCGCCGACCGGAGGAAGGCGATCCACTGGCGTGACGGTGTCGACCGCAAAGCTGCCAAGTTTGGTTGCGACAGGCGCAACGGATTGCACGGGGGAACGCAGCCATATCCCGGTGGCGGCATAGCGGGCAGCGGCTTCTGCTGGTGTGGCCGGTTCCGCATCGGGGCGTGGTGCGGGCAACGAAATGGCGGGCACGCCATCAGCGGCTGTTGTGTCCGTGCCGGGCTGCGCGTTTTCGCTGCTTTCTAAGCCCAAGGTTTGTTCCGGCACCGACTGATCACTGGGCCTATCTGCCTTGGGAACAACAGGCGCTTCGGCATCTGGCTGGCCGTCGGAAAGGGCCAGATCGGGGGCCGAGCCCAGACCGAGAAGGAAGCTGATCCGGTCGCTCTTGATCACGGCGATGGATGCCACGATCAACACCAGCAGCAGAACCAGGGCAGACAAGACCAGAGCAGGTGACTTCCGGTTCTGTGCCGGCGCTGGAGAGACGTCCGTTTGATTGCTCTTGTCGGAGTTCGCGCCGCTGTTGGATCCTTTAGATGCAATTGCAGCATCCCCGGATGGTTTCAGGCTTGCTATGGAGGCCGAGATGAGAGCATCAGCATCGCTTGGCAGCGGCTCTGTATCGGATGTAGAGGTTTGGGGCGCACGCGTTTCGGCGGAGATAACTTCCGCCGTGTTCGGGCTGGCTTGTGTGGTGCTGTCGAGCGAAGGCAACTGTGAAGTCTTCCGCGGAGCAGGAGCCGCCGGCAGTGTTTCCTGTAAAGGCGATGCCATGGCCGGGTTGACGTAGGAAACCCCATCCTGCGGCGCTGCGGGAACAACGCCGGGCGCAGAGACAAGAGACGTTCCGAAGAACGGCTCGGCGTCGAATTGATCGGCCAGAGGGGTCCCCACGCAGGCAACTGGCACAAGACCATGGCGCAGAGCGAATTTCTCTGCTTCTTGAAGTGTTTCAACGGCAATCGCTGCGACCTGCAACTTGTCTCCTTGCCGCCGCCAGGCAATGGCAAGGTCACGAACTGCGTATGGAGTCATCCCTTCGAGCCCCAGCCGCACGGTGGAGACGTCATCATCGGCAGCGGTGTCTGCCCCAGCGACAGACAGAAACCGGATCTGATCCTGTGGCAATACCAGCTTGGTTTCGAGTTGGCCTTTCGAGAGCGCACGCGCCTTCTCAACGAGGGCGTCCATACGACGGGTCAGATCGGCGACATCCGGGTTGACGCGACCAATGCTCTCCCAGCCGGAAGAGACCTTATGGAGAAGCTCCAATCCGTCGGAAGCGAGATACAGGGCAAAATTCGGTTGCATGTTCCAGGCCCGACCTTTGTCGGCGAGAAGCAGAAAAGGCCTTCAGTTTGATTTATGGAAGGGCGCTCTTCCGTCGACGCATGGGATCCTACAGCAGTGCCTGGGCCGGGCAAAGCCAAGAACCAGCGATCGGCGGGTTTCCGGGCAAGCGTCGGCATCACATTTATGTCGACAGGGCGTGAAGGATCCGTTGATCCTCAGCGCATCCAGAACCCTTCGCGCTTGATCTTGTTGCGAATAGCCTGTTCCTTGCGCGGCAGGTCATCCTGATCGAAAAGGGCGCGCACCTTGCGACCGCGGCCCTGAAAAATCATGCGCTTCATAGGATCATAGGCCTTCAGGACCTTCTTGATCCTGTTGGGGGCGGTTATCTCTTCCAGCACATCCACCGCCTTGTCGCTCTCGCGTGCGTAGAGCAAGGGCAGGAGGCGATAGTGACAGGTCGTGGCGCCGTCGATCATCCCGGGGGGCAGGGTGGCACGCCCGCCGCCAAGCGCATGGATGACAAGGGGCAGGACAGCCTGGTCAAGCCATGGATCCAGCGGCTGACACACGAGCGCGTCCGGCGGATCATTCCGGAGCGAGAGTGCGTAGTCGAGAAAGAGTTTTCCGAACGTCTGCGGGCTTTCGTAAAAGAAGAAACCTGCATTGAAGTACAGGTATCTCTTCCAGAATTCGTCCGGCCAGGCGGTATCGAGACTGCTTTCGAAATCGAGCCCGAAGCGATTATAGAGCGCCTTCCATGTCTCGCTGTAGCCGGGACCGTAGAGTTCGATCACGGGCCATGTACCTTCCCGTCGCATCGAAGCAGTTGGACGGGAGAAATCGAACGGCACCTCCGTCAGCTCATCAAGGATCAGCGTATCGCTGTCGAAGAACACGAAAGGCGCGTCGGGCAGGGCCGTGAGGCACTCGATCTTGTTGCCGTAGGGGTATTTTTCCCCGAAATACCTGCTCTCGAAGGGCAGGATCTCTGCGCCGAGATCGGCGAGGAGGCTGCGCACCTCGGAATTGCCAATCCGCGGATCCGCGCTCCAGGTATGGCCGGGCTGGGGCTCCGCCACCAGCAGTCTGCCCTTGAAGCCGGGACTTTTCGCGCGGAGAGAGGCGGCAAAGAGTACAGCTTCGTATTCAAGCCGGCCCGATTGGCCGACGATCACGATATTGAAGCTGTCGTCTGCCGCCATAGTTTCGCTTCCAGTGGAAAGATATTGAAAATACGGAGAAATCCCTGCCGCGCCTGTATACCCTGATGAGGTTGGCCTTGGAAGGGAGAGATCGGCACCCTTCCGTTTTTTCCAGCGCCCTGTGCCGGGGCGGTTGATCTTGCGGCGTATCGACCGGCAGGGACGCGCTCGGTCTCAGAAAGTCCAGTCTTCGTCCTCGGTCGCGACGGTGCGTCCAATGACATAGGAAGAGCCTGATCCGGAAAAGAAATCATGGTTTTCACTGTCCGGCGACAAGGCCGCGAGGATGGCCGGGTTCACCTGTGTCAGCTCCTCGGGGAACATCGCCTCGTAGCCGAGGTTCTGCAGCGCCTTGTTCGCATTGTAGTGCAGGAAGGCGGTGACATCTTCGGTCAGGCCGATTGGGTCATAGAGATCCCGGGTATAGTTCACCTCGATTTCGTAGAGCTCGAACAAAAGGCCAAAAGTGTAATCTTTCAATGCTTTGCGCTCTGATTCCGACAGGGCTGCCTGCGCCTTCTGGAACTTGTAGCCGATGTAGTAGCCGTGAATGGCCTCGTCGCGGATGATCAGGCGGATCAGGTCGGCGGTATTGGTCAGCCGCGCGCGACTAGACCAGTACATCGGCAGGTAGAACCCTGAATAGAAGAGGAAACTCTCGAGGAAGACGCTGGCGATCTTGCGCCTTAGCGGGTCCTCGCCGGGATTGTAGGTTGAAAGGATTGCCTTTGCCTTGGCTTGCAGGTGAGGGTTTTCCTGAGACCAGCGAAATGCTTCATCCACTTCGCGTGTCGAGCAAAGTGTTGAAAAGATGGATGAATAGCTGCGGGCGTGCACTGATTCCATAAAGGCGATATTGGTCAGGACGGCCTCTTCGTGCGGGGTCAGCGCATCTGCGAGCATGGTCGGCGCGCCGATGGAGCCCTGGATGGTATCAAGCAACGTCAGCCCGGTGAAAACGCGGATCGTGAGCTGCTGCTCCTCGGGGCGAAGCTGGGACCAGCTCTGCAAGTCATTGGAAAGCGGAACCTTTTCAGGCAGCCAGAAGTTGGCCGTAAGCCGGTTCCAGACCTCGAGGTCCTTGTCGTCCTGCAGGTGATTCCAGTTGATCGCGGCGGGAACGGCGCGGGTTGTTTCGTCGATATCTTTCATGATCGGATCCCGTGAAAAGGGCGCGAAAAACCGTGTCGGTATTACGTCGGTATCGCGTCGGTATTGCGTCGGTGCGGTTTCGGGTGCGCGGCGGGGCGCGCCTGCTTCGTCTTTCGGGTAATACTCCGGGGTGCGGGGCTGAGCGCCGCGTCAGAGGGTGCAGGACACGCAGCCCTGCACCTCGGTGCCCTCCAGTGCGGTTTGGCGCAGGCGCACGTAGTAAATCGTCTTGATGCCCTTTCGCCAGGCGAGGATCTGGGCCCGGTTGATGTCGCGCGTGGTGGCCTCGGCCGGGAAGAAGAGTGTCAGCGACAGCCCCTGGTCCACATGCTCGGTGGCAGCGGCATAGGTCTCGATCAGGGCCTCGGGGCCGATCTCGTAGGCGTCGCGATAGAACTCCAGGTTCTCGTTCGTCATGAAGGGGGCGGGATAGTAGACGCGGCCCAGCTTGCCCTCCTTGCGGATCTCGATGCGCGAGACGATCGGGTGGATCGAGGAGGTGGAATTGTTGATGTAGCTGATCGAGCCGGTGGGCGGCACCGCCTGTAGATTGCGGTTGTAGAGGCCATGCGCCATGACCGCATCCTTAAGCGCCTGCCAGTCGGCGCGGGTGGGCAGGGCGATACCGTCGAAGAGGGCGGCCACGGTCCCGTTCTCCGGCAGCCAGTCTCGGGTCACGTATTTCTCGAAGAAGCTGCCGTCGGCATAGGCCGAGCGCTCGAAGCCGCGGAAGCTCTGCCCGCGTTCGCGCGCCAGCAGGTTGGAGGCGCGGATGGCGTGATAGGCCACGGCGGCGAAGTAGACTGAGGTGAACGCTACCCCCTCGGCGCTGCCGTAGTGGATGCGCTCGCGGGCGAGGAAACCGTGCAGGTTCATCTGGCCTAGGCCGATGGCGTGGCTCTCGTCGTTGCCGCGGCGCACCGACGGCACGGAATCGATGGCGGACATTTCCGACACCGCCGTGAGCGCACGGATGGCCGCCTCGATCGTGGCGCCGAAATCGGGGCTGTCCATCGTCTTGGCGATGTTGAGAGAGCCGAGATTGCAGGAGATGTCGGTGCCGAGGTGGTCGTAGGAGAGGTCGTCGTGGAAGGTCGAGGCCTCGTTCACCTGCAGGATCTCGGAGCAGAGATTCGACATGGTGATGCGACCGTCGATCGGGTTGGCACGGTTCACCGTGTCCTCGAACATGATGTAGGGATAGCCGCTCTCGAACTGAATCTCGGCCAGGGTCTGGAAGAAGGCCCGGGCGTTGATCTTGGTTTTCCGGATGCGCTTGTCCTCGACCATTTCCGCGTATTTCTCGGTGACCGAGATCTCGGAGAAGGGCCGGCCATGGACCCGCTCAACGTCATGGGGCGAAAAGAGGTACATGTCCTCGTTCCGCTTCGCGAGCTCGAAGGTCACGTCGGGGATGACCACCCCGAGCGAGAGTGTCTTGATCCGGATCTTCTCGTCGGCATTCTCGCGCTTGGTGTCGAGGAAGCGCAGGATGTCAGGGTGGTGGGCATTGAGATAGACCGCCCCGGCCCCCTGCCGCGCGCCCAGCTGATTGGCATAGGAGAAGCTGTCCTCGAGCAGCTTCATCACCGGTATGACACCGGAGGACTGATTCTCGATTCCCTTGATGGGGGCGCCATGCTCGCGGATATTGGTGAGCATGAGGGCCACGCCGCCACCACGCTTGGAAAGTTGCAGGGCCGAGTTGATCGAGCGGCCGATGCTCTCCATGTTGTCCTCGACCCGCAGCAGGAAGCAGGAGATGAGCTCTCCGCGCTGTGCCTTGCCGGCATTGAGGAAGGTGGGGGTGGCGGGCTGGAACCGGCCCGAGAGGATCTCCTCCATGAAGGACATGGCAAGCGCCTCGTCCCCGCGCGCGAGCGTCAGGGCGACCATGACGACGCGGTCCTCGTAGCGCTCCAGGTACCGTTTCCCGTCGCGGGTCTTGAGGGTGTAGGAGGTGTAGTACTTGAAGGCGCCGAGGAAGGTGGGGAAGCGGAACTTTCGCGCGAAGGCGGCGTCCCAGATCCGGTGCAGGAAGGCGGGGGCGTAGGCCGTGAGCACTTCCTTCTCGTAGTAGCCCTCGTCCACCAGATAGCCGAGCTTTTCCTCGAGCGAGTGGAAGAAGACGGTGTTCTGGTTGACGTGTTGCAGGAAATATTGCCGCGCGGCCATCCGGTCGGCGTCGAAGCGGATCTTTCCCTGGTCGTCGTAGAGGTTCAGCATCGCGTTCAGCGCGTGATAGTCGAGCGCATCGTTCAGGCGGTCATCAAGCATTCCGTCCCCCGGGTGAGTTTGTCGAGCCCGGCGCGGACGCGGGCGATGTCGGTTTCGGTGCCGGCCAGCTCGAAGCGGTAGAGCAGGGGCACGTTGCATTTCCGGGCGATGACCCGGCCGGCGAGGGCGAAGGTGGTGCCGAAGTTGCGGTTGCCGGCGCCGATCACACCGCGCAGGCCGGTGCGGCGGGCAGGATCGTTGAGCAGGCGGATCACCTGTTTCGGTACCGCACCACGCCCCTCGCCATCGGCGTAGGTGGGGCAGATCAGCACGTAGTCACGCGGCAGATCGGGCAGCGGGTCCGCGGGTGACAGCGGGATCCGCTGTGCCGCACGCCCCAGACGGGCGACGAACCGCGCGGTATTCCCGCTGGCCGAGGAGTAATAGAGGAGGCCGGTCACCGGATCAGCCCAGCCGGGCGATCATGTCGGGGCGGAAGCCGGCCCAGTGGGTCTCTCCGGCCATGACGACGGGGGCCTGGCGATAGCCGAGGGCGGTGACGCGGGCCAGGGCCTCGGGATCGGCGGTGAGGTCGATCGTGTGAAAGGCGAGGCCGCGGGCGGTGAGCGCGCGGGTGGTCGCGGTGCATTGCACGCAGTCGGGCTTGGAGTAGACGGTGATGGTCATGTGCATCCTCATGCGGTCTGCGGGAGAGGACGCGACGGGAACCGGCCGGCAGGGAGCCCTGCTTGCTGCACACGCGCCCCCGAACCCTCCGTTCGTGGTCATCAGTCAGCTTGCGGCAGGTCTCCTGACTTCGCGGGTCAATGCTTGGCTGGCCTTCCCGGGGCATGTCCCAGTGGCACGATCAGCCGCGCTCGCCGCTTACAGTTGCGGGGGCAGTGCCGGAATTTCACCGGCTTCCCATCTTAGCGCCAGAGCGAGTCTGGCGAACCGAAAGCTCCGCCATATGGTGTCAGGAGGCGGGGTGATGTCAACATGTAGATTTCTGGGGGGAGGGGCGCGCAAATGCTGGCCGGGCAAAGCCCAGACGCAAGCGCCCTCCGGTGCCCGCGGGCCCCGTGAGATAACCACCGATTTCCGAAGGGGGAAATGGTGGGCGACCCTGGAATCGAACCAGGCATGGGTCTCCCCGGCGGAGTTACAGTCCGCTGCCGCACCTTGCAGCTCGTCGCCCTGATCGCCGGGCCGTGTGGGCCGTGGCGGATCGTGAGGGGGTGATTACCGGCGGCGCCCGGGGGCGTCAACCAGAAAATTTGCCCTTCTTGCTTGCGACGAAAGAAGGTGCGGCGTAGGAGGCCGGAACGTGCGAAAAACACCGGAAATTGCGGTGCGGTATCGCGTCGGTATAACGTCGGTATCACGTCGGTACTGCAGTGCAGCATTTGGGCGCCGGTCGCGCAGCCCCGGGAGAGCGGAATGAAAAAGCCGAAATGGGTCGTCGAGAAGGAACAGGCGAAACGGGCCAGCGCCGCCGAGACGGTCTGGCTGTTCGGCCTGCATGCGGTGCGCGATGCACTGCAGAATCCCGCGCGCGAGAAACTGCGCCTGGTGGTGACGAAGAACGCGCTCGACAAGCTGGCCGATGCCGTGGCCGAGGCGGGCATCGAGCCCGAGATGAGCGATCCGCGCAAGTTCGCCGCCCCCATCGATCCGCAGTCGGTGCACCAGGGCGCCGCGCTGGAGGTCAAGCCGCTCGACTGGGGCTCCATCGCCGACCGCTGCCTGGGCGATGGCACGCGGCCGCCGCGGGTGGTTCTGCTCGACCGGGTGACCGACCCGCATAACGTGGGGGCGATTCTGCGCTCGGCCGAGGTTTTCGGGGCCTGCGCGGTGATCGCGCCGCGCCACCATTCGGCGCCCGAGACCGGCGCGCTGGCCAAGACGGCAAGCGGCGCGTTGGAGCGCCAGCCCTATCTGCGGGTGCGCAACCTGGCGGATGCCATCACCGAGCTGCAGCGCATGGGTTACATGGTGCTGGGCCTGGCCGGCGAAGCCGAGCAGAACATCGAGAGCACCCTGACGGACGAGCTGCGCGAGCGGCCCGTGGCGCTGGTGCTGGGGGCCGAGGGGCCGGGGTTGCGGGAGAAGACCCGAGAGACCTGTGACGCGCTGGTGCGGATCGAGTTTGCCGGTGCCTTCGGCTCGCTGAACGTGTCGAACGCGGCGGCGGTCGCGCTCTACGCCGTGCGCTCCTACGGGGCCTGAGGGCGGGGCGAGCGAACCGAGAGAGGGCGACGAGGGAAGGGCGGGTGCAACCCTGATGGCCTGCGTTCGCCTTAGGGTTTCGTTCACAAAGTTATTACACCCTCTTCATATCCCGTACGGACATTCTAAGTACGGTACAGAAGCACCGGCACGGAACGCCGATGTTTCCTTTCACTGTCCCTCGTTCCGCACTGGCGCCCAGGAAAACCCTGGGCGCTTTTTTCTTTTCCGCGGCGCCTCCGGCGCTAGGATCGGAGGGGCATGCCGTGGAGGGATTGGAATGACTTACGATGATGCGGATCTGACGCGGATCCTGCGCGACAGCAAGGTGATCGCGGTCTGGGGCATGACCCCGGATCCGGCGCGGCCGGACAATTTCGTGGCGGCCTTCCTGCAGGCGCGCGGCAAGCGGGTGATTCCCGTGAACCCGCGGTTCGCGGGGCAGGAGATCCTGGGCGAGAAGGTCTTTGGCACGCTGCAGGAGGTCGGTGATGCCCTGGGGGAGACGGTCGACATGGTCGACATCTTTCGCCGCTCCGAACAGGTGCCTCCGGTGGTGGATGACGCGCTGGAAGGGTTGCCGGGGCTGAAGGTGATCTGGATGCAGGTGGGTATCGTCAACGAGGCCGCTGCTGCCAAGGCCGAAACCGCGGGCGTCGAGGTGATCATGGACCGCTGCCCCAAGGTCGAGATGCCACGGCTGGGCCTCTGAGAGCAGGAGGGGGCTCTGCCCCCCAGTTTTTTAGTAGAAGAGGGGGCTCTGCCCCCCCGTTTTTTAGTAGAAGAGGGGGCTCTGCCCCCTCGGGCCTGCGGCCCTCACCCCCGGACGTATTTTGGGAAAGATGAAGGGACTACCGCCGCGCACGCAGGCCGGGCGCGGCGCTCGGTTTCATCTTTCCTCAAATACGGAAATGTCGGGCGGTTTCAGCCCTTTGGCCGGGCAGCCTTTTCGGCGATGCCAGAGGTGCCTTCGCGGCGTTCCAGCTCGGCCAGCACATCCGTCAGCGGCACGTCGCGGGCCGCCAGCATGACGAGGAAATGGTAGAGCACGTCGGCGCCTTCGGAGGCAAGACGCGCGCGGTCGCCCTTCACGGCCTCGATGATTGCCTCGACGGCCTCTTCTCCGAATTTCTCGGCACATTTCTCGGGGCCCTTCGACAGCAGCTTGGCGGTCCAGCTGCTCTCGGGGTCCGCGGTCTTGCGCGCCTCGATGGTGGCGGCGAGCTGGGTGAGAATATCGCTCATGTCAGCCTCATGGGGATGCCCGCGTCTGCCATGTATTCCTTGGCCTCGCGGATGGTGTAATCGCCGAAGTGGAAGATCGAGGCGGCCAGCACGGCGGAGGCGCCGCCCTCCTTCACCCCGTCGACGAGGTGCTGCAGGGTGCCGACCCCGCCGGAGGCGATCACCGGCACCTCGACCGCGTCGGAGATGGCGCGGGTGAGGGGCAGGTTGAAGCCGGCGCGGGTGCCGTCGCGGTCCATCGAGGTGAGCAGGATTTCCCCGCAGCCCTTTTCGGCGACGAGTTTGGCGAATTCGACCGCGTCGATGCCCGTTGGCTTGCGCCCGCCGTGAGTGAAGATCTCCCATTTGCCGGGGGAGACGGTCTTGGCGTCGATGGCGCAGACGATGCACTGGCTGCCGAACTGGTCGGCGGCACGGGCGATCACGTCGGGATCGGCCACGGCGGCGGAGTTGAAGGAAACCTTGTCGGCGCCGGCGAGCAGCAGGTTGCGCACGTCCTGCACGGTGCGGACGCCGCCGCCCACGGTGAGCGGGATGTAGCATTGCTCGGCCGTGCGGGTGACCACGTCGAACATGGTGCCGCGGTTTTCATGGGTGGCGTGGATGTCGAGGAAGCAGAGCTCGTCTGCACCGGCGAGATCATAGGCGCGGGCGGCATCGACGGGATCGCCGGCATCGCGCAGGTCGACGAAGTTCACGCCCTTGACCACGCGGCCGTCGGCCACGTCGAGACAGGGGATGATGCGGGTTTTCAGCATGGGCCGGCCCTCTGATTGTGCAGCGTCGTCTTAGGCAGGCGGCGGCCGGGATGCAATGGGGCCGATGGCGCCCGTGGCGCGGGATCAGGCGGTCTTGCGGCTGCGCACCACCGCTTCGCAGATCGCGGCGACGATCACCAGGATCGGACCGGCGGCCAGGTAGGCGGTGATCGAGAGCAGGATGGCCGGGGTCATGAAGGAGATGAACTGGCTCATCGCGTCGCCGCCCATGCAGTTGTGGTAGCCGTTGACCAGGTCGCCGACGCAGAGGTTGCGGGCGATGACCGAGAGCGCGGCAGCCAGGGCGAAGAAGAGACCACCGATGCGCAGGATCCAGAACGCCCAGCGGCTGCGCGCGCGGAAGGACAGCAGGTAGGCGATCAGCGGCACGATGACCAGCAGGGCGGAGGCAACTTCGACGGGCATGTCAGGTGTCCTTGGTAACGGCGGTATCTGCGGGCGGTTTCGGCAGGGCAAGCAGGATCAGGCGGGTGAGGCCCCAGAGCATGGCAAAGCCCGCGGAGATCGGCCAGAGGAAGAGCGGCCCCCAGGCGGCGATGAAGCCGACATTGTAGGCGAATTGCGACAGGTCGCGGCCGAGGATGCCGCAGGGATGGGCAGAGCCCTCGTCGATACGGCAGCCGTGGCGGGTGAGCGCCAGGGTGGTGCCCATGGCGATCAGCCAGATCGCCACCGGTGCCAGTACGCCGATCAGGCCGACGCGGTCGACCCAGCGGCGCTGGCGTTTCGGGGAGGCGGGCGGAGGTGCCATGGACGCTGCGGATCAGGCCCTGAGGGTGGCGAGGGCCTCGCGCAGGTCGATCGCGCCGTCATAGAGCGCGCGACCGGAGATGGCGCCATCGAGCGGGGCGCCGCAGGCCTTCAGAGCCTTGAGATCCTCGATCGAGGAGACGCCGCCGGAGGCGATGACGGGGATCGAGACGGCATTGGCGAGCTCGGCCGTGGCCTCGATGTTGGGGCCCTGCATGGCCCCGTCGCGATTGATGTCGGTGTAGATGATCGCGGCCACGCCGGCATCCTCGAAGGAGCGGGCGAGGTCGATCACGCGGACTTCGGTTTCCTCGGCCCAGCCCTTGGTGGCGACGAAGCCGTTGCGGGCGTCGATGCCCACGGCGATCTGGCCGGGGAAGGCGCGTGCGGCCTGCTTGACGAGGGCGGGATTTTCAACGGCGACGGTGCCGAGGATCACCCGGGCCAGGCCCTTGGAGAGCCAGCGCTCGATGGTGGCCATGTCGCGGATGCCGCCGCCCAGCTGGGCCGGCACCTTTGTGCGTTCCAGGATGGCCTCGACCGGGGCGGCATTGACCGGCTCGCCGGCGAAGGCGCCGTTGAGATCCACGAGGTGGAGCCACTCGCAGCCGGCCTCGACGAATTCCATGGCCTGGGCGGCGGGATCGTCATTGAAGACCGTGGCCTTTTCCATGTCGCCCTTGAAGAGGCGCACGGCCTGGCCGTCTTTCAGGTCGATGGCGGGATAGAGGATCATCGCGGGCCCTTTCATCTCTGCCGGCGCTGCGGTGCGGCCGGATCGCTTTCCGGGCTTTTGCACGGGGGCGGGCAGGAATGCAATGGAGAGGCGGCGGTGCCGTCGGGGGCTTCGTGCTGAGCGACGTGCCGCGAGTGGTGACGAGTGACGGGGCGGAAGACTTGCCAGAAGCTGACGCGAAGGTCAGGCTGATCGTCGAGGAGACGCAATCAGGAGGAGATTTGCGATGATCTTGAAACGCACGATGCTGGCCCTGGCGATGGCTTTCACGGCAGGCGCGGCGCTGGCCGACCCGGTGGACGGCACCTGGAAGACCGAGGTGGACGACGGCAGCTATGCCTATGTCCGGATGGGCCCCTGCGGCGAACAGATCTGTGGCGTGATCGCCCGGACGTTCAATGCCAACGGGGAATACGACAGCGAGACCAAGGGCAAGGCGCTGGTCTGGGAGATGGTGCCGGCGGGTGACGGAAACTACACGGACGGCAAGATCTGGCAGCCGTCGACCGACAAGGTCTATCGCTCGAAGATGGAGCTGAGCGGCGATACGCTTCGGGTTGCGGGCTGTTTCGGACCGATCTGCAAGAAGCAGACCTGGACGCGGGTTCAATAAGGGCAGGGGGCTCTGCCCCCCAGTCTGCCCCCGTGTGCCAGCGGCAGCCTCGCCCGGGAGTGTTTGGGGGAAAGATGGCAGGATGAGCAGGCGCGGCCCCTGATGTTGGGGGCTGCGCCTCTTGCCTTCAGCGCAGGCTGATCAGGGCTTCCAGGTGAGGAAGTTCGCGATCAGGCGCAGGCCGGTGGCCTGGCTCTTTTCCGGGTGGAACTGGGTGCCCAGCATGGTGTCGCGTCCGACGATGGCGGTGACCGGCTGGCCATAGTCGACATGGGCGATCAGCTGATCGGGATCGGCAACGCTCATGTGGTATGAGTGCACGAAATAGGCATGCTGGCCGGTCTCGATCCCGGCGAGGAGCGGGTGCGGACGGTCGATCACCAGGTCGTTCCAGCCCATGTGTGGCACCTTGAGCGCGGGATCGGTGGGGGCGATGCGGGTGACCTCGCCGTCAATCCAGCCCAGTCCGGGGGTGAGCTGATACTCGTGGCCGGTGCGGGCCATCAGCTGCATGCCGACGCAGATGCCCAGGAAGGGGCGGCCGCGCTCTTCGACGGCTTCTTTCAGCGCCTCGAGCACCGAGCCCTGTCCGGCCCCGGCGAGCGCCGCGTGGCAGGAGGGAAAGGCACCGTCGCCGGGCAGCACGATGCGATCGGCGCGGGCAACATCCTCGGGGCGGTCGGAAACCAGAACCTCGCCGGCGCCAACCTCGCGCGCCATGCGCTGGAAGGCCTTCTCGGCAGAGTGCAGGTTGCCGCTTTCGTAATCGATCAGGACGGTAAGCATAGGGGGCCTCTTGTCTTGCCGGGACGGGGTGGCCTGAAAAGCCGGTGGGGTCAAGAGGGCGCGATGTGCCGGCCGCGGCGTAGTGGCAGGTCGCGCGCGGGGCGCGGTGCCGGGCGATCGACCGGCCGTCGAGACGCCCGGAAGGTGGGCCGGTCAAGGTACGTCGGCCGAGCTTGGCTGCGGCAGGCCGTGGACGGGGCAGCCGCAGCCGGTGCCGATCTTCGGCGGCTAGACCGGAAATCCGAACGTGGCCTTGTTCCGCGGGGTGGCGGACCGGGTGCCGGCGGCGCTGATCCGGCGGCTGCCTAGAGTGCGCCCTTGGTCGAAGGGATCGCGTCGGACTTGCGCGGATCGGGCTCGACCGCCACGCGCAGGGCGCGGGCCACGGCCTTGAAGGCGGCCTCGGCGATATGGTGGGAGTTCAGCCCGTGCAGCTTGTCCACGTGCAGGGTGATCCCGCCGTGGGTGCTGAAGGCCTGGAAGAACTCGCGCACCAGCTCTGTGTCGAAGGTGCCGATCTTCTCGGTCGGGAACTCGACGTTCCACACGAGATAGGGGCGCCCCGAGAGATCGAGGGCCGCGCGCACGAGCGTGTCGTCCATGGCCAGGTGGCAATCGCCGTAGCGGTTGATGCCGCGCTTGTCGCCGAGCGCCTTCTTCAGGGCCTGGCCAAGGGCGATGCCCACGTCCTCGACCGAGTGGTGATCGTCGATGAAGGTGTCGCCCTTGCAGGTGACGGCCATGTCGATCAGCGAATGGCGCGAGAGCTGATCCAGCATGTGGTCGAAGAAACCGACGCCGCTGTCCATCTCGTACTGGCCGGTGCCATCGAGGTCGATGCTGACGTGAATATCGGTTTCGGCTGTGCTTCGCGTGATCTGGGCGCTGCGCATCTTGGTCTCCGGCTTTGGGTCGCCCGCTTATAGGCCGGGGCGCGGGCTGCGCCAAGGGGCCGGAGCGGCGATGCGCGGAACGTGGCAGGATTGCCCGGGCGCCCTAATGCGGCCGCAGGGGAGTTGCCCCGGAGAGCGTGCCCGGAACGCTGAGGGCGATGGTGGTGCCGCGGTGGGCACCGGTTTCCTGCACCGCGATCGTACCGCCGAGCCGGGTGACGATCTTGCGCGCTATGGCCAGGCCCATGCCTGAGCCCTCGCAGTCGTCGCGTGGGCGCAGCGTGCGCAGCAACTCGAAGACGGCATCGTGAAAGCGGGCGGGGATGCCGGGGCCGTCATCTGCGACCAGGATCCGGAGCATGCGGCCGGAGGCCGTGGCCTGGACCTGGATCGTGCCGCTCACGTGGTCATGGTGCTTTGCCGCGTTCGACAGGAGCGCGGCAAAGAGATGCACGAGCTCGTTTCCGGGGCCGAGGAGCGTGGCGCTCGCCTGGCACTCAAGCGAGAATCCGGCAGGCAGGGCTGCGGCGACGGCGGCCTGCTCCAGCAGGTCGGTCAGCGCATGGGGCCCGGAGGGATCGGCGCAGCGGCCAATGCGGGAGTAGTCGCGCAGGTCGACGAGCATGCGGTCGCAGCGGTCGGCCTGGGTGCGGAGCATCGCGACATGGCCGTCGAGCAGCGCCTGGCGATCCGGCGGCAGGGGCGAGAGATCTTCGGCGATCCAGTCGGGAATTGTCTTGAAGGCGCGGAAGCCGGCCCGCAGATCATGGGTGATGATGTAGAGGAGCTGCTCAAGCTCGTCCTGCGCCCCTGCGGAGGAGGTCGTGACCTCGCCGGACGGGGAGGCGGAAGCTGGAAGGACCTGGTCACTCATGGTGCGAGAGTTCCGCGATGACAGCTAACAGGTTCTGAAAACCGCCCGGAAACTTTGCGGCAATTCGAAACAAATGGGCAGGAGGGGAACGCCGGGAGTTAACAATCTGGCAAGGCTGCACGCGGATGCTTTCCGCAAAGGAATACGACGACGGAGCCCAGATAAAAAGGCGAGGAGGGTAGACATGGATATTCAGAAGGACCTGTCCAAGGAGGCGCCGGCGGCGCCACCGCTGCACGTGGCGGCCCCCGTGGCGATGCCGCCGGAACCGCAGCCGCAGACCATCGACGTGTTGGTGCTCGACGACAGCCAGTTCGATGCCATGCAGATCCTGCGGGAATGTCGGATGACGGAACTTCCCGTCCGGGTCTATGTCGCGAGCAGCGTGGATGAATTCCAGGTCCTGCTGTCGCAGCGGCGCTACCACCTCGTCTTCATCGACTACCTGCTGCCGGATGGCGACGGGCTGTCGGCGCGGCGCATGATGAAGGGCGGTGGCAAGAACGACAAGGCCCCGGTGGTCATGATCAGCGGTGAGGCCCGCCATGACGTGGCCGTGCGCGCCATGAAGGACGGCTGCATCGACTATCTCGCCAAGGAGGACCTGACCCGGGATGCGCTCAAGGCGCTGATCCTGCGGGCCCTGGCAGAGGGCAGTCGCATGGCCCATGCCAATATCGAGGCGGCCCTGGAAACCCAGCGGCAGGAGATCGTTGCCGCCATGCGGGAGATCCTGCGCGAGGAATTGGGGCGCGGCACGGCCCAGCCGTCGCAGGAGGGGATGCGGCGCATGCTGCAATCCTATGGCCTCGCGCCCGAGGGGGATGACAGGGACTTTTCGGATCTTCTGAACGACCCGGCCACGAACTTCATTTTCAGGACCCACTGAGACCGGGTGGAGCCCGAAACCTGACACCGTAAGAAGATCCTGCAACACCATGAGGCCATGCTTCCGCGAGGGAGCGTGGCCGATTTTCGATGTGTGTCAGCGGGCGGACTTGTCGCGGCCGCGAAGCACGCCTTTGGGGAGGGGGTGCGCTGGTCAGCCGGCGCAGAGGCGGCATGACCTGATCGGCAAGGGCCCGCTGTGGGGGCCGGCGGAGGAGGAATTGGCGGGAGCGGTCACCGGAATATGGCGACCTCTCTGGTGGACTGATGCTTGGGGCGGGGCAGCGGTCTGGCTGACGGCCTGTCAATGAGGCGCAATGGGCAAGGCCGTGCAGAGTTCAAACATGCGGCAGTAGACGCTTTGGACGGGGCCATTATCGGTGTCGGTGGGGCCGCCGCGTCACGGGAGACTGCTGTCACAGCCGGCCAGGCCGGCGTGTCAGAGAAAGCCGCGGTTGCGATAGGTCGTCAGGATCGCCTCGATCGCGGCGTCATTGATCGGCTTGGTAAAGAAATGTTCGACGATGCCCGATGCGGCGGAGCGTTCCAGGTCACGCTCGTTGTCGGAGGAGGAGAATAGGGCCACGATCTGACGGGTGCCCTTGTCGCCGTTGCGACGCTTGAGTTCGGCCAGGGTTTCGAAACCGTCAAGCTCGGGCATGTTGATGTCCATCAGGATCAGCTCGGGCAAGTCACCCTCGTTGGCCTGCGCCTGACCGTAGAAGGTCCGCAGGAAATCGCTGCCGTCCGAGGCTTCCTGAAGGGGAGAGAAATGGCCACTTTTCATCAGCCGGCGTCGCGCGATGTAGCGATCAGATTCGACATCATCAACGATGTAGGTGGGAATCATTGAAGAACCTCCATGCCGGGAAACGTCAGGATGATGTCGGTGCCCTCGGGGCTGCTCGACAGGGCAATGGCGCCGCCAAGGCGCCGGACATGCTTTTGCACGAGTGGCAGCCCGAGGCCGTGCCCGGGGCTGTTGGCCGAGCGCCGGAAAATCTCGAAGACACGCAGCTGTTCGCTCTCGAGGATGCCCAGGCCATTGTCGGCGACAGAGATGGAAACCTCCTCCAGGCTGGCGCGGATACGTACGCTGACATAGCTGAGCGACCTGTCGGGGGAACGGAACCGATAGGCATTTGAAAGCAGATGTTCGATCGCGGTCATCAGGGTGCCTGCCTCCGTCCGCACGCGTGAGGGGCCGTCGATCCGCAGGGTGAAACCGATCTCGCCGATCTCGTCACCCAAGAGCTTGCTCCAGCAGGCGGGGATCAGCCGCGCCAGGTCGATGTCCTGGACGGGCGTTGCCACAAGGCCGGCGCGGGCGAGGGTCAGGACGGCTTCGACCTTGTGAATGTTGCGCTGGCTGGTGTGCAGGGCATCGGTGATGGCGCGCCGGGATTCCTCCAGGTCGCCATTGTCGAAATCCTCGAGAGACAGCTGAAGAAGGCCGGAGATGGTCGAGAGCGGCGCGCGCAGGTCGTGGCTGGCGGAATAGGCGAATTGCGTCAATTCCTCGTTCAGCGCGGCAAGGTCATCGTTGCGCCGCTTCAACTCTTTCTGCTGGGTGACGATGAAGGACATGTCGACCAGGGTCGCCATCACGCGGCGCTCGCTGTCGCGGCCGTGCCCGATCGGGGTGAGGGTGATCTGTACCGGGGTCCGGTGCCCGTTGCTGGACACGATATCGAGTGTGAGGCCGATGGGCGAGAGGCCGGCCCGCACTTCGGCCGGGTCGAGGGCGGGGCGCAGCAGAGAACGTGCCATGAGGGCATTCTCGGGCAGGAATTCCTCGAGCCGGCGGCCGGCCAGGTCCGCAGCCGTGGCGGAGAACATCGTGCAGGCGGCACTGTTCACGAGCTCGATGCGGCCCTCGGGCGAGATGGTCACCATGGCCGCCGCAGAGGCATCGAGCGCATCCCTGAGCCGACGCTCGCCCTCGGTATGGGCAGAGATGTCGAGCACGGTGACATAGGTAAGCATATCCGCCCCTTCGCCGAGGACGGAGAGGCCGATCTCTACCGGAAAGAGGCTGCCATCGGCGCGCAGACCGCTGAGATCGCGACCACGGCCCATCTCGCGGGTGGCCGGCTGGCGGTGAAAGGCGCGGAAATGGCTGTCGTGGCGCACGCGCTGTTCGGCGGGAACGAGACGGCGCACGGGGGTGCCGGCGAGCGCACCGGTGTCGTATCCGAAGAGACGATCGAGCGCGTCATTGGTCAGGCAGATGATGCCGTCGGGGCGCGCCACCATGGCGGGAACGGGCGAGAGGCGCAGGGCGAGGCGGAGCCTGTCCAGTGTTTCTCCCGGGATGTCGAAATCGGGAGGCACGTAGCCAGCCCCCTGAGCCGAACAGCCGGGCGAATAGTCGGAGCCCAAAGCCATGAGGCGCCCTCTCGATTACCCAAGGGATGCCGCCATGGGCATCCCGTTCCACGGGCCAATCCGCGATATGCCGTTGCCTGGCCCCCCGGCCGGGCAGGCCGGTCTGGCCCCACTCACCCTTCAGGTTTAGGCATCCCGTCTTACAAAACCCTTAACGCCACCGGGCCCGACGCAGGGGCATGCAGGCCATGTGGGGCTCTGTCACAAAACTTTGTCTCAAACGATACATTTTCGTTTTGCGCCGCTCCTAAACGCCCTTTGGGACAAGGGATGACACCGTGCTGCAAATCGACCAACTGACCAAGACCTTCGGGCGGAACACCGCGGTGGACCGCGCCACGATCCATGTGGAGCGACCGGCGATGATCGGGATCATCGGCCGGTCCGGTGCCGGCAAGTCCACGCTGCTGCGCATGCTGAACCGGCTGGAGGACAGCACCTCCGGCTCCATCACCTTCGAGGGCCGCGAGGTGAGCGGGCTGAAAGGGGTGGAGAAGCGCGCCTGGCAGGCGGACTGCGCGATGATCTTCCAGCAGTTCAACCTGGTGCCGCGAATGGACGTGGTGTCGAACGTGCTGCACGGCACGCTGAACCGGCGCTCGGCCTTTGCCTCGATGTTCAACCTCTACCCTGAGGCGGACATTCACCGTGCCATCGAGATCCTGGCGCGGCTGGGCATCGCGGAACATGCGCCGAAACGGGCAGAGGCCCTGTCCGGCGGGCAGCAGCAGCGGGTCGCCATCGCGCGGGCGCTGATGCAGGAGCCGAAGATCATCCTTGCCGACGAGCCGATTGCCTCGCTCGATCCGATGAACGCGCAGGTGGTCATGGACGCCCTGCGCCGGATCCACGAGGAAGACGGCCGCACGGTGGTGGCCAACCTGCACACGCTGGATACCGCGCGCCGCTACTGCGACCGGGTCATCGGCATGCGCGACGGGCGGATCGTCTTTGACGGCACGCCCGAGCAGCTGACGACGGGTGTCGCCCGCGACATCTACGGGGCTGATGCGAGCTTCTCAGAGGAAGCGACCTCGACCCAGATCGACGCGATCGAGCGGAGCACCGCGCGCGTCCAACCCACTGTCATTGCATGAAATTCATCTGCCTTCGCACCGTGCTGGCGCGGGGCAAACTTTAGGGAGCCTGAGAGATGAAGAAACTGATTGCGGCCGCTCTGGCCACGACTGCCCTGGCCGGTGCCGCGTCCGCCCAGGATATCACCGAATTCCGCCTCGGTATCCTCGGCGGCGAAAACGCCCAGGACCGCATGACCTCGAACCAGTGCTTTGCCGACAAGATCGCCGATGCCCTGGGCGTCGAGGTGAAGGTGTTTACCCCGGCTGACTACAACGGCGTGATGCAGGGCCTGCTGGGCGGCACCATCGACGCGGCCTGGATGGGCGCCTCCTCCTATGCCGGCACCTACCTGGCCGACCCGGACGCAGTCGAGCCGGTGCTGGTGAAGCAGAACCTGGATGGGTCGATCGGCTATTACTCCATCGGGTTTGCCCGCAAGGACAGCGGCATCACCTCGCTCGACGACCTGGCGGGCAAGAAGTTCGGTTTCGGCGATCCGAACTCGACCTCGGGCTACCTGATCCCCTCGATCGAGATCGCGCAGGCCGGCTATGACATGGATCCGGGCAAGTTCTTCGGCGACGTCGTCTTTACCGGCGGCCACGAGCAGACCATCGTTGCCGTCAACAACGGGGACGTCGATGCCGGTGTGACCTGGGCCGACGGCCAGGGCAACTGGGAAGACGGCTACAATTCGGGCGCGCTGCGCAAGGCCGTGGATGCCGGCCTGGTCGACATGAACGACCTGGTGCAGATCTGGCAGTCGAACGTGATCCCGGAAGGGCCCTTCGTGCTGCGCAAGGCGCTGCCGCAGGACGTCAAGGATACGGTTACCGAGCTGACCGCCAACCTCTGGGAAGAAGACCCCGATTGCGCCTACGGCGTGGCCGCCGGCGACGCAAAGGACTTCATCCCCGTCGACCATGAGACCTATGCGTCGATCGTGGCGGCCCGTCAGGCCAAGAACAGCAACTGATCCAAGACCAACCCGAAAGGCCCGCAGACGCGCGGGCCTTTCGCCGTTCCGGGGCATCCAGACATGGCAGATACCAGCGCGTTCCCGCCCGGCGGGGGCACGATAGAGCAGATCCAGGGCGGTTATGTCGCCATGGCGCGGCGCAAGCGGCTCTATTCCACGATCCTTCTGATTGTTTTCGTCGCGATGATGTCGGCGGGCTTCATGGCGGCGGACGCCCGCAACGCAGGGGGGTTCTGGGGCGGGTTGCACAACCTGTTCGACTTTCCGCAGGCGGTGCTGTCGGAGGCCTGGACGGACCGGGCCGAGCTGCCGGCTAACCTGTTGAAATATTTCCCCTCGCTGATGGTCACGATCAACACCGCCGCCGTTTCGACGCTGATCGGAGCGATGGGCGGCATCATCCTGTCGCTGTTGGCGACGCGGGGGCTGGCGCGCTGGCCGCGGCTGATCCCGCTGTTTCGCCGGCTGATGGACCTGATGCGCGCGATCCCGGAAGTGGTGATCGCGCTGCTGCTGATCTTCGTGCTGGGCGGCGGCCCCGTGCCCGCGATGATCGCCATCACCTTTCATACTTTCGGGGCCCTCGGAAAGCTCTTCTCCGAGGTCAACGAGAACGCCTCGCGCAAGCCGGTCGAGGGGCTTGCCTCGGTCGGGGCGACCTGGAGCCAGCAGATGCTGCTGGGCGTGGTGCCGCAGGTGGCGCCGAACTACACCAGCTATGCGCTGCTGCGCTTCGAGGTCAACATCCGGGCCTCGGCGATCCTCGGCTTCGTGGGGGCGGGCGGCATCGGCTACGAGTTGAAGAACACGATCTCCTGGGGCCAGGGACAATATGCCGATGCCTTTGCGATCTTCCTGCTGCTCTTCCTGACCATCGTCACCGTCGACCAGCTGTCGAGCCTGCTGCGTGACCGGCTGACCCACGGACGCAAGATGGAGATGATGCTGTGACCATGAGCGTGGACCTGTCCCAGGGGGACCTCAAGGCGCAGGCCGAGGGCCTGTTCCGGCGCAAGCGGCTCTGGGCCTTCGGCCTGCCGGCGCTGGTGCTCGTCTACCTTGTCTATGCCTTCTTTGCCTTCGACGTGGCGGGCGTGCTTGCCGGGGCGAGTTCCGAGAATGCCGAGAAGCTGGTGGCCGATACCTATAGCTACAAGACCCACGTGACGCGCAACAACCGCACCGGCGCTGTCGAAGTGGCGATCGAAGGCGAGCGCAAGGGCACCTATCCGCCGGGGGAAGCCCCCGACTGGGTGGATCTCGGCGAGACGACGACCATCGATCTGGGAGAGGGCTTCGTGGCCCATTACACGCCCGAGGGCGTGGATTTCATGATCCCGGGCTATGGCCTCGTGACGGCACGGCCGGGGCGGGGCGGCGTGAACGCGACCTTCCCGGAGGGGCCGCTGCCGGACTGGATCAATGCCTCCGACAACCGCGTGACCATGACCACGGACCGGGGCCGGATCACCATCACCCGGGCCAAGACCGAGATCTTCAAGTATCAGCCCGGCTGGGAGCTCTTCTTCTTTACCCTCGACAGCCCCTATCACGGCAAGTCGCTGGGCGAGATGATCACGCTGGCCTGGGCGGGCGAGTTCCCGATGATCTGGCACGATTTCTGGTACAACCCGATGTGGCACCATGCCGATGTGGCCGAGGCGCTCTTCGAGACGCTGCTGATGGCCTTCCTGGGTACCTTCGGGGCCGCCATCGTGGCCCTGCCCATGGCCTTTCTGGCGGCACGCAACTTCACGCCTTTCCTGCTGGTGCGGCAGGTCTTTCGCCGGCTGTTCGATCTGTTCCGCGGCGTGGATGCACTGATCTGGACCATCGTGCTGGCCCGTGCCTTCGGGCCCGGCCCGCTCACCGGCGCGCTGGCGATCCTGATGACGGACACCGGCAGCTTCGGCAAGATGTTCTCGGAGGCGCTTGAAAACGTGGATGAAAAGCAGATCGAGGGGATCAGATCCACGGGCGCGAGTCCGGTGCAGCGCTATCGCTTCGGGGTGATCCCGCAGGTGACGCCGGTGCTGCTCAGCCAACTGCTCTACTTCTTCGAGAGCAACACCCGCAGCGCCACCATCATCGGCGCCATAACCGGCGGTGGCATCGGGTTGCTGCTGACCCAGGCGATGATCACCCAGAAGGATTGGGAAGAGGTGACATACTACATCATCCTGATCGTGATCATGGTCATGGTGCTCGACTGGATCTCGGGCAAGATCCGCCGCCGCCTGATAAAGGGCGATGACGGCGGTCACTGACCGGTCCATCATGCCGGGAAGGCCCGCGTTGCGAGACTGCGCTGGCCTTTTCCGTTCCCCTTTCCCCAAATACTCCCGCCGGAGGCGGTCCGGCAGTTGCAGGAGGCGCAGCATGGCAAGATTGAGCGCGGAAACCCCGTTTCTTCACCCAGATGTCGAGGTCACCGAGACGGAGCTGGGTCGGTACACCGAGATCGGCCGCGGCAGCCGCGTCGCCCATTCGGTGATCGGCGATTACTCCTATTGTGACCGCTATGCCGATATTGCCAATTGCGAGGTGGGCAAGTTTGCCAATATCGCCAGTTTCACGCGTATCGGTGCCACCGACCACCCGCTCGACACCGCGGCCTGTCACCACTTCCTCTATCGCTCGGCGGAGTACTGGGACGATGTGGAGAACGACGCGGCCTTTTTCGCGCAGCGCCGCGCCCGCCGTGCCCGGATCGGGCACGACACCTGGATAGGGCACAATGCCCAGGTCAAGCCGGACGTGGTGATCGGGGACGGGGCGGTGGTGGCCTCGGGGGCCATCGTCACCCGTGACGTCGCGCCCTATGCCATCGTGGCAGGGACGCCGGCGAAGGTGCTTCGGCTGCGGCAACCCGAAGAGATTGCCGCGCGTCTGATCGCACTGGCCTGGTGGGACTGGAGCCATGACCTGCTGCGCGCGCGCCTGCCGGATTTCCGGGCAATGACGGCCGCAGAGTTTCTCGAGCGCTACGAGGGCTGAAGAGGAGGACGGGCTCCGCCCATCTGCCAGTGGCACGATCCGTGCGGGTGTGTTCCCGCGAAGACGAAAAAGGGGTGCCTTGCGGTGGGCACGGGGAGGGAATGGGCCGGGGGGAATGCCCGGCCTGTTTGCCAGTCACGCCGCGGCAAGGGGCCGGAGGCCGGGGGCAGGCGTCAGGCCAAGACGCTGCGGCGGTCGACCGAGCCCGATTACTCTGCGGCCAGCATCGAGCGCTGGGGCGCAGCGGCAAAGCGATGCGCGGCCTCACCGGCGAGATGGCTGATCCGGCCGCCGGAAATTGTGGCCTCTATGGCGCGTGTCGCCTCATGGATCACCACCATGTCCGCGCGCTTGCCGGGCGCAAGATCGCCGCGGTCAGACAGCTGCATAATTTCGGCAGGGCGGGTGGAGATCATCGCCCATGCCTCGGCCAGAGTCAGGATGCCGCCGTCGGCCAGGCGGAAGGCGGCATGGGCCAGGGCGGGATAGTAGTAATCCGAGACGAGCGCGTCGCAGAGCCCGCCCCGGACCAGCACCTCGGCCGCAATATTGCCGGATTGCGAGCCGCCGCGAACGATGTTGGGCGCGCCCATGAGGATCGGGTCGCCGACCGCATGGGCCAGGGCCGCGGCGGAACGCGCCGTGGGGAATTCGCAGATCTTTGCACCGATCATCGAGAACATCTCTCGCGTTTCGCCATCGGGGTCGTCGTGGCTGCCGTAGGTCACGCCCATGCTGTCGAACTTTTGCGCCAGCCGGCAGAGATAGCGGGGGACTTCGCGCTGCTGCTGCCGGGCATCATGTACGATCTTCAGGTGTTCCTGCGGGGTGCGGCCTGCCTTCTTGGCCCAGAGCAGGAGTTCCTCGGGGCGGGACGCCATCAAGGTGTCGGCCTCGTCGAGGTGATTGTTGAAGACCACGTAGTCGATCCCGTAGTGGCGGATCGCCTGGAGCAGTCGCGCCTCCGTCTCGACGGTATGGGTTTCACAGCGGATCTGCAGCCGCAGGTCGGTCAGGGCGAGGCCCTCGCGATAGTGTGCCAGGGCCTCCATCAGGCCGAGGGCGTAATCCGGGCCACGGTGGCCGCCCTCCCAGCTCCAGCTCTGGGCCAGCCAGGCGGTTGTCACGCCATTGGCGGCGGCGTCGCGGTCGGTGGCGCACAGGCCGATCTCCGGCGCGAAGGGGGCCGAAGGGCGGGGAGCAATGTGGCGCTCGAAGGCATCGCCATGCAGGTCGATGATGCCGGGGAGCACCAGGTAGCCGCCAAGATCGACTTCTCGGCCGGGCAGGGCGCCGCGGGCAATGCGGCCGTCGGAGACGCCGAGGGCGCGATCCTGAAAGACGCCGTCGGTCAGGACGCGGGCCCCTGTCAGGCGGAAACTTGGCATGGTCGTCGTCATGATACTGCTCGGATTGATTTGTCATTGGGGATAACTCCCGAATGTATCGGCAGCGTGACGTTTCGCCCTCAGTTTCATGGAAAATGCAGGGTTTCCGGGAGGATGCGTTCACTCTCCGGCAGGAGACGCCGGTGCATGGTCCTCGTCGCCGAGCGTCAGGGTGACGCGGTCGCCGCAGAACCAGGTGTGACCGTATTCCACCGGTTGCCCCTCGGGGTCGAGGTTGACCGCGATGGTGCGCAGGATCGGGTCTCCCTCGCGCAGCTGAAGGTGGGTGGCCTGGGTGGCGGTGGCGCGCTTGGCGTTCACGCGGGTGAAGGCGCGCGTGTAATCGGGCACGCCGTTGCGGGCCAAGGCCTCGGTGACGGAGCTGAGTTCCTGCAGCGAGCCGAGAAGGCCAGGGAAACGCCCGGCGGGAAAGACCGAGCGCGCTACCGCGATGGGTTGACCGTCTGCATAGGATACGCTGTCGACGGACACGACACGGGCACCTTCCGGCAGGCGCAACATCTCCGCTTCGCGGGTATCGGCGGTCCGGGTCTCTGCCAGGAGGATGCGGCGCGAGGGCAGGCGGCCGGCGGCGCGCATGTTCTGATGGAAGCGCACCCGGCGACCGATGGGGTAGTCGGTGGGCCGCTGTGCGACAAAGACGCCGGCGCCCCGCCGGGCGTGGGTCAGCCCCGCATCGGCCAGGGTGGCAAGGCCACGGCGCACGGTGTGCCGGTTGACCCCGAAGCGTGCCGCGAGTTCGGCCTCGGTCGGCAGGCGGTCGCCGGGGCCATAGCGGCCCGAGGCGATGTCGGAGGTGATCGTATCTGCGATGGACTGCCACAGAGGGGTTTTTGTCGTGGGGGCCGTCATGAAAGTTTCACGCCTCTGCTCTTGTGCGACTCGGGAAAGCTGTCTAAGGATTTGTCTAGTTGTATAGTTATCTAGACAAATCGGCAAGGTGTCTAATGGCGGAAATAGCGGAAAAGATCGCAGACGAGGGCACGGCGGCGCGGAAGGCCTGGATGGGGCTGCTGGCGCGGGCACAGGCGGGCGAACTGAAAGCGCTCTGGCAGGCGACGGGGCGGGCGCCCGAATTCACCTGGTTGCGGGCGCCCGAGGTGGGCGGCGTGATGGTGCGCGGCCGCACCGGCGGCACCGGCGCGGCCTTCAACCTTGGTGAAATGACCGTGACCCGCTGTTCGCTGCGGCTGGCTGATGGTGCCGTAGGGCATGCGATGGTGCAGGGGCGCGACCGCGAAAAGGCGGAGGTGGCGGCGCTGGTCGATGCGATGATGCAGGGCGAGGCGGCAGCCTCGCTTCGGGACGGCGTGCTGTCTCCGCTGGAACAGGCGGCAGCGGCCCGGACGGGCGCGCGGGCGGCCAGGGCCGCGGCGACGAAGGTCGATTTCTTTACCATGGTGCGGGGAGAGGACTGATGGCGATGACGGCAGATGCCCTGACGGGCGGGTTCGAGGATGCGCCGGTGCAATCTGCACGGGCCTTCCGGGTGGCACTGGAGGTGATGGCGCGACCGGGCGAGCTGCAGCACTTGACGGACCTGGCCTGTGCGCCCGAGCCGGTCAGCCCGGCGGCGGCGACGCTGCTGCTGGTGCTCTGTGATCCGGAAACGCCGGTGCACCTGGCCGGGGATCACGACACGGAAGCGGTGCGCGACTGGCTCACCTTTCACACCGGCGCGCCCTTTGCCGGGGCCGCCGAGGCGATGTTCGCGCTGGGAACCTGGGATGCGCTGATGCCGCTGACGGGCTATTTCGCCGGCACCCCCGAGTATCCAGACCGGTCCGCCACGCTGATCGTCGAGGGCGGGTGCGGGACGCAGCCCGCTGTTCTGTCTGGCCCGGGCATCCGCGCGACGCGAAAGGCGAGCCTGCCGGCGCTGGCGCCGCTGCAGGAGAACGCGCGGCAGTTTCCGCTCGGTCTCGATTTCTTCTTTACCGAGGGCGCGACGGTCATGGGCCTGCCGCGCAGCACGAAAATCGCGGAGGGCAACTGATGTATGTGGCGGTCAAGGGTGGCGAACGCGCCATCGACAATGCCCACGACTGGCTGGCCGAGGAGCGGCGCGGCGACCTGGACGTGGCCGAGCTTGGCATCGCACAGATCCGCGAGCAGCTGGCACTGGCTGTCAACCGCGTGATGGCCGAAGGCTCGCTCTATGACCCGGACCTCGCCGCGCTGGCGATCAAGCAGGCGCGCGGCGACCTGATCGAGGCGATCTTCCTGATCCGGGCCTATCGCACGACGCTGCCGCGCTTCGGCTACTCGCAGCCGGTGGAGACTGGCGAAATGGCCTGTGACAGACGGATCTCGGCGACCTTCAAGGATGTGCCGGGAGGGCAGGTGCTGGGGCCGACCTTCGACTACACCCATCGCCTTCTGGATTTCGCGCTGGAGGCTGAGGGACTGGACCGCGCGGAGGCGCCTGAGCCCGAAGAACACCCCGTGATGCCGAGGGTGACGGAGTTCCTGAACAAGGAGGGGCTGATCCAGGACGAGCCGCGCCCCGAGGTGGATGCGACGCCGGGCGACCTGACCCGCGAGCCGCTGGAACTGCCGGCCGACCGGCCGCTGCGCCTGCAGGCGCTGACTCGCGGCGACGAAGGGTTCGTGCTGTCGATGGCCTATTCCACGCAGCGGGGCTATGCCAAGAACCACCCCTTCGTGGGCGAGTTGCGCATCGGGACCGTGCCAGTGGAGATGGAGATCCCCGAGCTGGGCTTTGCAGTGGAGATCGGCGAGGTGGTGCTGACGGAATGCGAGACGGTGAACCAGTTCACCGGCTCGAAGACCGAGCCGCCGCAGTTCACCCGGGGCTATGGCCTGGTCTTTGGCCAGACCGAGCGCAAGGCGATCTCCATGGCACTGGTCGACAGGGCGCTGCGCTGGAAGGAGCTGGGCGAGGACAACAAGGGCGCGCCGGCGCAGGACGAGGAGTTCGTCCTCTATCACGCCGACAACATCCAGGCGACGGGGTTCCTCGAGCATATCAAGTTGCCGCACTATGTCGACTTCCAGTCGGAACTGGAGCTGGTGCGGAAACTGCGCCGGGAAGCCGATGAGCGGCTGCGGCCCGAGGCAGCGCAGGAGGCGGCGGAATGAGAGGGTTGCATGAACCGACCCTGCGGGCGGGTGCCTCCGGCGGGGAGATTTCGGACAAGAAAATGAGCATCTTGCGGGGAGCGATGTGATGGCCGCGCATATGAACGAATACAACTTTGCCTATCTCGACGAGCAGACCAAGCGGATGATCCGGCGGGCGCTGCTGAAGGGGATGGCGGTGCCAGGCTACCAGGTGCCCTTTGCCAGCCGAGAGATGCCGATGCCCTATGGCTGGGGTACCGGCGGGGTGCAGATCTCGGCCGCCGTGATGACGCCCGAGGATTGCTTCAAGGTGATCGACCAGGGCGCGGACGACACGACCAACGCGGTGTCGATCCGGCGGTTCTTCGAGAAGACCGCGGGCGTGGCCGTGACCGAGCACACGGCAGAGGCGACCGTGATCCAGACCCGGCACCGGATCCCGGAACGGGAACTGACGGAGGGGCAGATCCTCGTCTACCAGGTGCCTATCCCGGAGCCGCTCCGGTTCCTGGAGCCCTCGGAGGTGGAGACGCGGAAGATGCACGCGCTCGAGGAATACGGGTTGATGCATGTGAAGCTCTACGAAGACATCTCGCGACATGGCGACATCTCGACCAGCTATGCCTATCCGGTGATGGTGGAGGGACGTTACGTGATGGACCCGTCGCCGATCCCGAAATTCGACAACCCGAAGCTGGAGATGGCGGGGATCCAGCT
The DNA here is from genome assembly GCF_056270665.1 of Pseudooceanicola sp. DL12. Taxonomy (NCBI): domain Bacteria; kingdom Pseudomonadati; phylum Pseudomonadota; class Alphaproteobacteria; order Rhodobacterales; family Paracoccaceae; genus Pseudooceanicola; species Pseudooceanicola sp. DL12. The sequence continues at coordinate 2,765,653 of NZ_CM149884.1, read as the reverse complement.
GTTCGGCGCGGGGCGCGAGCAGCGGATCTATGCGCTGCCGCCCTACACGAAGGTGGTGAGCCTCGACTTTGAGGACTACCCGTTCAACCCGTCGAAGGCGGATCATGCCTGTGATCTTTGCGGGGCGGAGCACAGCTATCTCGACGAGGTGATCACCGACGATGCGGGCGGGCGGATGTTCGTCTGTTCGGATACCGATTTTTGCGCCGAGCGGCGCGCGGCGGGGCACCTTGGCCGGCTGGGTGCGCAGGAGGATGCGGCATGAAGGACATGAGCGTGACGGAGCCGCTGCTCCGGGTCGAGGGCGTGGCCAAGTACTATGGCGGGCGCATCGGCTGCGAGGGCGTGAATTTCGACCTCTGGCCTGGTGAAGTGATGGGGATCGTGGGCGAGAGCGGTTCGGGCAAGACGACGCTGCTGAACTGCCTGGCCGGGCAGCTGGAGCCCGACGCGGGTCGGGTGCTGTTCGACACTCGCGCGGCGGGCATGGTGGACACGGTGACCATGAGCGAGCCGGAGCGGCGGATGCTGAGCCGGACCGACTGGGCCTTTGTGCATCAGCATGCCCAGGACGGGCTGCGGATGAACGTGAGCGCCGGGGGCAACGTGGGCGAGCGGCTGATGGCCGTGGGCGCGCGGAACTATGGCGATATCCGGGAGAAGGCGCTCGACTGGCTGGGCCGGGTGGAGATTGCCGGGGACCGGATCGACGACCGGCCGAGCGCCTTTTCCGGCGGTATGCGGCAGCGGTTGCAGATCGCGCGAAACCTGGTGACCGGGCCGCGGCTGGTCTTCATGGACGAGCCGACCGGGGGCCTCGACGTCAGTGTGCAGGCGCGGCTGCTGGACCTGCTGCGCGGACTGGTGCGGGAGATGGGGCTGAGCGCGATCATCGTGACCCATGACCTTGCGGTGGTGCGCCTGCTGGCGGATCGGCTGATGGTGATGAAATCGGGGCACGTGGTGGAAACCGGCCTGACGGACCAGGTGCTGGACGACCCGCAACATGCCTATACGCAGCTGCTGGTCAGTTCGGTTCTGCAGGTCTGAGGGTGAGACGGGGTGGGGGCTCTGCCCCCGTCCGCTCCGCGGACACCCCCCGTCGTATTTGGAGAAAGATGAAATGATCACGGTCGAGAATGTGTCCAAGACCTTTACCCTGCACAACCAGGGGGGCGCGGTGATCCCGGTGATGGAGGGCGCGCATCTGTCGGTGCAGCCCGGGGAATGCGTCGCGCTGGTCGGGGCATCCGGCGCAGGGAAATCCACGCTGATGCGCATGATTTACGGCAATTACCTGGCGGCGTCGGGGCGGATCCTGGTGGGGGGCGTAGACGTGGCGCGGGCCGAGCCGCGCGAGATCCTCGCGCTGCGCCGCGAGGTGCTGGGCTATGTCAGCCAGTTCCTGCGCGTGGTGCCGCGGGTGCCGACCCTCGACGTGGTGGCCGAGCCGCTGCTGGCCGTGGGCGTGGACAGCGCGACTGCGCGGACGCGGGCTGCAGAGCTGCTCACCCGGCTGAACATTCCCGAGACGCTCTGGGGGCTGTCGCCCACCACGTTCTCGGGGGGCGAGCAACAGCGGGTAAACATCGCGCGCGGGTTTGCCCATGCCTATCCGGCGATGCTGCTGGACGAGCCGACGGCAAGCCTGGATGCGACCAACCGCGAACAGGTCATGCAGCTGATCGAGGAGGCCAAGGCCCGTGGCGCGGCCATCGTGGGGATTTTCCACGACGTGGAAGCGCGCGACCGGGTCTGTGACCGTGTGGTCGACGTGACGGGCTTTACACCCGCGCGGGCCGCTTGAGATGGCGGGGCGGCTGATCGGCATTGTCGGCCCCTCCGGTGTAGGCAAGGACAGCGTGATGCGCGCGGTGGTTGCGGCGCGGCCGAGCACCGGCCTAGTTCGTCGGGTGATCACCCGCGCGGCAGATGCGGGAGGCGAGGATTTCGAAGCGGTCAGCGAGGCGGAATTCCGGCGGCGTGAAGCAGCGGGGGATTTCCTTCTGTCCTGGCCGGCGCATGGCTTGCTCTATGGGGTGCCCTCGGAGGTGAGCCCGGAGCTGGCGCGGGGGCGGGACATGCTGGTGAACCTGTCGCGGGCCGTCCTGCCGCAGGCTGCCGAGCGGGTGGCGGGGTTTCGCGTCATTCGCCTGACGGCACCGGATACGGTGCTGGCGAGGCGGTTGGCGGAGCGTGGGCGCGAGAGCGCCGAGGATATCGAACGGCGCCTGGCACGCGCCGGATTTGCACTGCCGCCCGGCGTGGTGGCAGTGGACGTGGACAATTCCGGTGCCCTTGACCAGACGGTCGCACGGGTGCTGGCCCTGCTCGAGGAAACGGCGGTTCAATGAAAGACGAGACGCAGATGAAGACGGAAACCGTGCTGGCCAATGCGCAGCTGGTGCTGCCGGACGAGGTGCTGACAGGTCATGTGGTGCTCCGCGACGGGCTGATCGCCGAGATCGGCACCGGTGCCGTGCCGCGTGATGCGGTGGATTGTGAAGGGGATTACCTGATCCCGGGCCTGGTCGAACTGCACACCGACAACCTGGAGCGTCATATCTCTCCGCGGCCCAAGGTGACCTGGCCGCACCACGCGGCGATCGTGGCGCATGATGCCGAACTGGCGGGCTGTGGCATCACCACCGTCTATGACGCGATCCGGGTGGGCAGCATCGTCGAGGGCAAGCGCGGAGATTACCATCGCTATGCCCGGTCGATGGCCGACGAGATCCTGTCGATGCGCGACCAGGGTGCGCTGAAGATCAGCCACCACCTGCACCTGCGGGCCGAGACCTGTTCCGAGACGCTGATCGAGGAGCTGTCGGAGTTCGGCCCCGAGGACCGGGTGGGCATCGTCAGCCTGATGGACCATACGCCCGGACAGCGACAGTTCCGCGACATGCAGAAATTCGAGGACTACGTTTGTGGCAAGCACGGGCTGTCGCGGGACGGATTCGAAGATTACTGCCAGTTCCTCTTCGACCTCCATGCGCGATTGGGCGAGGCCCACGAGGCGGCGGCCGTGGCGGCGGCCAAACGCTATGGCGCGGTCCTGGCCAGTCACGACGACACCACCGAGGGGCAGGTGGCGGTCTCTGCGGAACATGGCATCCGGCTTGCGGAATTTCCCACCACGGTCGAGGCGGCCCGCGCCTGCCATGCGCAGGGGATCAAGGTGATCATGGGGGCGCCGAACCTGGTGCGGGGCGGTTCGCATTCCGGAAACGTTTCGGCGCGCGAGCTTGCCGAACAGGACCTGCTCGACATCATCAGTTCGGATTACGTGCCTTCGGCGTTGCTGCTCTCGGCGGTGCAGCTGGGCGAACTCTGGGGCGACATGGCGCGGGGGATTGCCACGGTGACGCGGGCGCCGGCCCGGGCCTCCGGCCTGACCGATCGCGGCGCGCTCGAGCCGGGGCAGCGGGCGGACATGGTGCGTTTCGGCATCCGGGGCGGCGTGCCGGCCCTGCGATCCGTGATGGTGCAGGGCGCACGGGTGGCCTGACCCTTCATCGGAATTGGGGGTACCGGAATAGGGTCTGTCCGAACCGGGCACCATCAGAAAACCGGCCGCGCGACAGAAAAGTGCCGCGCGGCCCTTGACCCTCCAGCTACTGGAGGGCCCATCTGTGCCACCTGACAGAAACAGGAGCGCCAGATGGATCAGACAACTCAGAACCATTTTTCGCTGGAAGTTACCGGCATGAGCTGCGCCTCCTGCGTGCGACGTGCGGAAACGGCACTGAAGAACGTCCCCGGAGTGACCGGGGCGAACGTGAACCTCGCCACCCGCAAGGCGGAGCTGGAGCACGACGGGCGGGTGACGCCCGTGACGGCTGCCGATGCGCTGGCCGCAGCCGGCTATCCGGCGGCGGACGGGGTGATCGCACTGCAGGTCAGCGGTGCCAGCTGCGGCTCTTGCGTGGCGCGGATCGAAGCGGCGATGACCGCGCTGCCGGGGGTTCGGGAGGTGTCGTTCAACCTTGCTACCGGGCAGGCGCGGGCGACGGTGCTGACCGGTGCCGTGACCCAGGCGGACCTGATCGCCGCCATCGAGGCGGCGGGCTATGCCGCCGAGGAACTGGCCGGGCAGGAGAGCGCGGCGGAACAATCCGCCAAGCGCCAGAAAGAGGAAATCGACGGCCTGCAGCGCGACACGCTGACCGCCGCCGCGCTGAGCGTGCCGGTGGTGATCCTGGCCATGGGCGCACATCTGGTGCCGGGTTTTCACGACCTGATCATGAACACGATCGGGATGACGGCCTCGAACTGGATCCAGATGGTGCTGACGGCCATCGTCATGGCCTGGCCCGGGGCACGGTTCTTCCGCTCGGGCGTGCGGTCGCTGATGCACCTGGCGCCGGAAATGAACGCGCTGGTGGTTCTGGGCACCTCGGCGGCCTTTGCCTATTCGGCCGTGGCGACGATCGTGCCGGGGATCTTTCCCGAAGGCACGGCGAATGTCTATTTCGAGGCAGCGGCGGTGATCATCACTCTGATCCTCGCGGGGCGCTGGATGGAGGCGCGGGCCAAGGGGCGGGCGTCGGAGGCAATCCGCAGACTGGCCGGGCTGCAAGTGCGCGAGGCGCGCCTGCGGGCGCCGGACGGTGGCGAGATGACCGTGCCTGTTTCAGCGCTTCAGCCGGGTGACGTGATCCTGCTGCGGCCGGGTGACCGGCTGCCAGTGGACGGCGAGATCGTCGAGGGCAGTTCCGACATCGACGAGGCCATGGTGACCGGCGAACCGATCCCGGCCAGCAAGGGGCCGGGCGATCCGGTGATCGGCGGCACCGTCAACGGCGCCTCGGCGCTGGTGGTGCGGGCAACCGCCACCGGGCAGGATACGATGCTGGCGCGGATCATGCAGGCCGTGGAAGAGGCCCAGGGCGCCAAGCTGCCGATCCAGAACCTCGTGGACCGTATCGCGCAGGTCTTTGTTCCGGCGGTTATCGCGGCGGCCGTGATGACTTTCGTGCTCTGGCTGGCCCTTGGGGGAGGCCTGGCGAATGCGCTGGTGGCGGCAGTCTCGGTCATGGTGGTGGCCTGTCCCTGTGCCATGGGGCTGGCGGTGCCGGTTTCGATCATGGTGGGAACCGGGCGCGCGTCGGAGCTGGGCGTGCTGTTCCGGCGGGGCGATGCGCTGCAACGGATGAAGGCCGCGCGTGTCGTGGCCTTTGACAAGACCGGTACGCTGACCATCGGCAAGCCTGCCCTGACCGGGATTGCCGCCAGGGGCGACGAGACCGAGGCGCTGGCGCTTCTGGCGGCCCTGGAAGCACAGTCCGAACACCCTGTCGGGCGCGCGGTGGTCGCCGAAGCAGAGGCGCGCGGGCTGAGCCTGCCGCAGGTGCAGGACGCAAGGGCGCACACCGGGCAGGGGATGTCCGGCACCATCGCCGGCCGGGAAATCCGGATCGGCAACCTGGCCTTCCTGCGCGCGCCGCTGCCCGACGAACTGTCTGAAAAGGCGGTGGAATGGGACGGCGAGGGGCGGACCGTGCTCTATGCCGAGGCGGGGGGGCAGACGCTGGCGGTGCTGGCGGTGTCGGATACCGTCCGCGAGGAGGCGCGCGATGTCATCGCGGCGCTGAAGAACCTTGGCATGACGCCGGCGATGATCACCGGTGACAGCCGCGGGGCGGCCGAATACGTGGCGCGGGAGCTGGGCATCGAGACCCTTCGGAGCGGCGTGAAGCCGACGGAGAAGGCCGATGTGGTCAACAGCCTGCGCGAAGAGCTCGGCGGCGAGGTGATCTTTGTCGGTGACGGGATCAACGATGCGCCGGCCCTGGCTGCGGCCGACGTGGGCGTTGCTATGGGCAGTGGCACCGATGTGGCCATGGAAGCCGCGGAAGTGGTGCTGATCTCGGGTGATCTGCAAGGTGTCGCCACCGCGTTGGAGCTGTCGCGGCGAACCATGGCAAACATCCGCGAGAACCTCTTCTGGGCCTTTGCCTACAACGTGGCGCTGATCCCGGTCGCGGCGGGCCTGCTGGCGCTTTTCGGGGGGCCGATGATGTCGCCGATGCTGGCCTCGGCCGCCATGGCGCTGTCTTCGGTTGTCGTGGTGAGCAACGCGCTTCGCCTGAGGCGGGTGGCCGCCCCGGTGGCGTGACGACAATCGGGCAGATGATCCGGGATGAGAGTATTTTCAGGACGTTAAAGAGGGGCGGTGCCGCGCGGTACCGCCCCGTTCTGCCTTCTCATACCGGGAATCTGGTAGTCATTAACTCTTGCGTTGCGTGTGTTGGTCTTTAGGCTTCCCTGACGACAAGCCCGGGAGGAGACGGGCGGATCAAGGGAGGAAAGAACATGAAAATGTTGAACGGGGCCGCTCTGGCCGCGCTTGGAATGGCTGTCGCACTGCCGGCGCAGGCCGACGAGTGGAGCGTGTCGCTCTGGGGATCGCCGCGGGTGTTCACCAGCCACGTGGAGAAACTGGCCGAGCTGCTGGACGAGAAGACAGGAGGCGAGTTCACGCTGAACATTTCCTACGGTGGCCTGTCCAAGAACACCGAGAACCTCGACGGCATCTCCATCGGGGCCTTCGAGATGGCGCAATTCTGTGCCGGCTATCACCGGGACAAGAACCCGACCCTGACGGTGCTCGAACTGCCTTTCCTGGGCGTCAACACGCTGGAGGAAGAGATTGCCGTGTCGGAAGCGGTCTATACGCATCCGGCGGCGATCGAGGACATGGAGCGCTGGAACGCGATGTTCCTGATGCCCTCGCCGATGCCGCAGTACAACCTCGTGGGCACGGGAGAGGCGCCGACCTCGCTCGAAGCCTTTGACGGCATGCGGGTACGCGCCACGGGCGGCCTGGGCGAGGCCTTCCGGACGGTTGGCGCGGTGCCAACCTCCGTCACCTCGAGCGAGGCCTACGCGGCGATGGATTCCGGCGTGGTGGATGCGGTGGCCTTTGCGCCACACGCGCATTTTTCGTTTCGTACCATCGACATAGGCGACTGGTGGACGGCCAACCTGAATCCGGGCACGGTCAACTGCCCGGTGGTGGTGAACAAGGACGCCTATGACATGCTCTCGGATGAGCACAAGGCGGCGCTGGCCGAGGCGGTGCCGGAAGCGCTCGATCACTACCTGGCCGAATATGGCAAGATCAACGCCCGCTGGGACGACATCCTAGCCGAGAAGGGCATCGAGAAGGTGACCTTTTCCGAGGAGGATCTTCAGGCCTTCCGCGCGGCGGCCGCTGACCCGATCCGCGCCGCCTGGATCGAGGAGATGACCGCCCAGGGGATCGACGCCCAGGGGCTCTACGACACGGTCGTGACCACGCTGGACGAAAAGCGGATGTGACCGCTGGCTCCGCCGCGCCCGTGACGGTGCGGCGGATTTCTGCAAGGAAAGGCAAGGGGGAGGCAGGCATGGCCGGGCATTCATCGGTGCTGGCGGACGGCAGCCTATTGAGCCGTCTGGATCGCGGGTTCTACAGGGTGGAGCGCTTTCTTGCGCTGCTGTCCGGGTTGGCGGTGTTCTCCCTCATGGTGCTGGCGGTGCTGTCGGTTGGCGGGCGCGAGATGCTGAACCGACCGATGCCGGGCTATATCGACTGGATCGAGCAGCTGATGCCGCTGATCGCCTTCATGGCGATTTCCTATACCCAGCGAGACGGCGGCCACATCCGCATGGACATAGTGGTGGGACAGCTGAAGGGCCGGGCGCTATGGGCCGCGGAACTGACGACGACACTGCTGGTACTGATCTTCATTCTGCTTCTGATCTGGGGCAGCTGGGCCCACTTCGAGCGCAGTTTCGATCTTTCCCGCCCGCTCTGGAGCAGGGACAGCTCGATCGACATCGCCTTGCCGCTCTGGCCGGCCAAGCTGCTGGCGCCGGTGGCCTTCGGCGTTCTGGCGCTGCGGTTGGTGCTGCAGATCTGGGGCTATGGACGGGCCTTCGTGGAGGGAAGCGCGCGCCCCGTGGCCGTGCCTCTGGTGATGTCGGCGGCGGAACAGGCGGCCGAAGAAGCCGCGCATGTATCCTCGGCAGGAGAATAAGGACGCCATGGAACCCATTGAAATCGGTATCATTGTTTCAATCTTCATGCTGGTCTTCGTGGTGCTGGGCATGCGGGTGGCCTTTGCCGCCGGTATTGCCGGGCTGGTGGGGCTCGTGTGGATTTTCTGGGCCAAGTTCGGATACGAGCCGGCGCGGTTCGGTAAGGCGGTAACGGTCGCGGTGAAAACCGCGGGACAGGTGCCCCACGGCAAGGTCGCGAGCCAGTCTCTGAGCCTTATCCCCACCTTCATCCTGATCGGTTACCTGGCCTACTACGCCGGTCTGACCAAGGCACTCTTCGAGGCCGCGAAGCGCTGGGTGGGGTGGTTGCCGGGGGGGCTGGCGGTGGCGACGGTCTTTGCGACGGCGGGGTTTGCGGCGGTCTCCGGCGCCTCGGTGGCGACCTCGGCCGTCTTTGCCCGCATCGCCATTCCGGAGATGCTGAAAGTGGGCTATGACAAGCGCTTCGCGGCAGGCGTGGTGGCGGCGGGCGGTACGCTGGCGAGCTTGATCCCACCCTCGGCGATCCTGGTGATCTATGCCATCATCGTGGAACAGGACGTGGGCAAGCTGCTGCTGGCCGGCTTCATCCCCGGTGCCTTTTCCGCCATTGTCTACGGATGCTTGATCGTCGGTCTCGCCCTTGTGCTGCCGCGGTTCGGGCCGCCCGTGCGGGGCTATACGATGCGGCAGAAGCTGGCCGCGATACCGCCGGCCTTCCCGATCTTCTTCGTGGTCTTCATCATCATCTTCTTCATCTACAACCCCTTTGGCGGCGATCCCTGGGGGACACCCACGGAAGGCGGGGCACTGGGGGCGGCGGTGGTCTTCCTGATGGCCGTGGCGCGGGGCATGCGCTGGCCCGAGCTGAAGGATGCGCTGCTCGAGACGGCCAAGCTCTCGGCGATGATCTTCACCATCATCTGGGGTGTGCTGATCTACGTGCGCTTTCTGGGCTTTGCCGATCTGCCACATGCATTTGCCAATTGGATCAGCGCGTTGGAGCAGCCGCCCATGCTGACGCTGGTGCTTATCCTGCTGGCCTATGCGGTGCTCGGCATGTTCATGGATGCCATCGGAATGCTGCTCCTGACGCTGCCGGTGGTCTACCCGGCGGTGATGGCGCTGAACGGCGGAGAGATGGTTTCGGCGGCGGAGTCCGCCTTCGGGATGTCGGGGCCGATGTGCGCGATATGGTTCGGAATCCTGGTGGTCAAGATGGCCGAATTCTGCCTGATCACGCCGCCGATCGGCCTCAACTGCTTCGTCGTGGCGGGGGTCCGTCCGGAGGTTTCGGTGCAGGATGTCTTTCGCGGCGTGACGCCCTTCTTCATTGCCGATGCGCTGACGATAGCGGGGCTGGTGGCCTTTCCGCAGATCGTTCTGTGGCTGCCCTCGCAGGCCTGAAAAACGGCGCAAACATATTGAAAATGGAATATCTTCAAGCGTCTGAAAAGGCCGGATTCCAACGTCGGTATTACGTCGGTATCGCGTCGGTATTGCGTCGGTGCGATTTCGGCCTCCGCGCGCGGAGGCCGAAGCCTCCGGCGGGGATATTTCGGGCCAGATGAAAGAGCGCGCGGCTCCCCGTCATCTGGCCATAAATATCCCGGGGGAGGCTCCGAAGGAGACGGGGGCAGAGCCCCCTTATCGCCGGTTCGGCCGGCTCTGCTGAGGGGGCGGGGCGTCGTGCCAGGTGCCGGGGGCCAGGTCGCCCAGGTGCCATGGCCCGATGGCGGCGCGGACAAGGCGCAGGCAGGGATGGCCGACGTGGGCCGTCATGCGGCGCACCTGGCGGTTGCGGCCCTCGGAGATCTCGAGCTGAAGCCAGCTGTCGGGGACGGATTTGCGCACCCGGATCGGTGGCGTGCGGGGCCAGAGGCCGGCCGGGGCGTCGATCAGCGCGGCGCGGGCCGGCAGGGTCGGGCCATCCTTGAGGGTGACCCCCTCGCGCAGGGCGGCGAGGGCGGCCTCGTCGGGGATGCCTTCGACCTGAACCCAGTAGGTCTTGGGCATCTTGTGTTTCGGATGGGTGATCCGCGCCTGCAGGCGGCCGTCGTCGGTGAGCACCATCAGCCCCTCGCTGTCGCGGTCGAGGCGGCCGGCGGGATAGACGCCGGGCAGGTCGATGTAATCCGACAGCGTGGCGCGCTTGCTGCCCTCGGAGCCGCGGTCGGTGAACTGCGGCAGGACATCGAAGGGCTTGTTGAAGAGGATCGTTCGGGCCATGGGGGCCTCTAGCGTGGCTGGGCGGGAAGGGAAAGCAGATTGCAGGCTTTGCGCTTTGCAATTCGCGTTTGCAAAGCCTGCAAAGTGGGGCGCGGGTCAGAGCTTGCCGGCTTCCTCGAGCACCTTGCGGGCGACGCGGAAGCATTCCAGCCCCTGGGGCACGCCGCAGTAGATCGCCACCACGTGGACGATGGCACGGATCTGTTCCGGGGTGACGCCGTTGTTGAGCGCGCCGCGGCAGTGGATCTCCCATTCGTGCATCTTGCCCAGGGCGCCGATCATCGAGAGGTTCATCATCGAGCGCGTCTTCGGATCGATCACCTCGTCGCCCCAGCCGAAGCCCCAGCACCATGCGGTCATCGCCTCCTGGAAGGGCTGGGTGAAGGCATCGGCGGCGTCGAGGTTGCTTTGCACGTAGTCGTCGCCGAGGGTGGCCTTGCGCTGGGCCAGGCCCTTGGCAAAGAGGTCTTCGTCGAAAAGGCTCATGGGGGTCTCCTGTCATGCGAGCGCGGCGGGCGCGATGGCGGCCCGGTCCGGAGCGCCCGGGGCGCTCGGTGGTGCGGCGCATCGTGGCGGCAAGGGCGCGCAGCCGCAAGGGCCGCCGGGCGGATTGGCTGGGCGCGCGCGGCGTCCCGTCCTGATTGCCCGATCACGGTAGCATCATGGCGGCGTCATGGCGGCGTCATGCCGCTGTCGTGCTGCCGCGCTAGGACCGGGGCGGGCGGCGGCCCCATCGCGCCGCCGTGGACGAGAGCCGAGAGAGGGCCAGAAATGACCGAGATTTCCCCCCTGCGTTTCGTGCTGGATTGCCTGTTCCGGCCGCGTCGAAACGGTTTGACGGCGCGGCTGACCGGCCGGGCCGGGCCGGTGAAACGGGTGATCTACTGAGCGATCATGAGGCGGCCCGGCCGCCGCCGGCGTGCGGCGTCTGCACCTCGGGCGCCCAGTCGGCGGCATGGCCCAGGGACGCGCGGATCATGGCGCGCAGGCGCTCCGGGCTGGCGTCGCGCCCGGTGATGCAGCGAAACAGCTGCTGTCCGCGCAGCGGCACGATGTCGGGGCCGGTCAGGGTGCGGCAGCCGAGCGCCTGGGCGTGGCGGATCATCGGTGTGGCAAAGGGCGTGATGCCGGTGTCGACGAGCCAGTGCCGGGGCGTCAGGACCTGCTGCGGCACGACGATGCGTTCGGGCAGCCGGGGGTCCGGCTGAAGCGCGGGACCGGAGAGCAGGGTGTTGACCACCCCGTCGATGCGCAGGTCGAGCAGGTCCTCCGGCCCGGTCAGCACCCGCGACTGCATCGGCCCGCCCTGGGTCATCATGCGGGTGAGCGCATAGGCCTGGTCGCGGTCGCGCGCGAGGATGTAGAGCCGCTCGGTGCCGAGGTCGGCCAGGGCGCAGGCGGCCGCAACGGCATCGGGGCCCGAACCGATGAGCAGCACCTGCCGGCGCGGGGTGAGCGACAGGAAGGACTGCAGCCCGTCGCGCAGGGCGCGGGTGTTGCTGTCGAAGCCGAAGGCCTCGCCCTCGATGAAGAGCACGGTATCGACGAGGCCGCTGCGCCGGGCGCCGGGCGAGAGCTGATCCGTGAGCCCGTGCAGCGCGGTGGGCAACGCGCCCGAGACGTAGAAGCCCGTGGCGCCGATGAAACGGCCGGCGCGCAGAAGCTGGGCGCCCTGCTGCCGGGCATCGCCGGGCAGGCCGCGCAGCGAGAAGTGGCGCACCTGCAGCGGCAGGCGGGCCACGGCGGCCTCGGTCTCGATCAGGCGGCGGAGGGGGTAGCGGCGCAGCGGGTCGCCGGCGAGGCCGAAAAGGCGGACGGGCGTGCGCGCAGGCGCCAGGAGGGGGGCCGCGGGGCGCGGCCCGGTCTGTCGCGGGGGATGATCGGGCGCATCGCCGGAGGCGCCGGTCGAGCCCCGCGGCGGGTACTCATGAGTCATCAGGAACCACCATGACGTCGAAACAACAGGGTCAGCTTGCCACAGGAATATTTGTGACGCTACGGAAAGTCAGACGTCTGGTGGGTAAAAGGCGCGAAAAATGTCGGGGCGCCGGGTAATTCCGGCCGATCGCGGGGGCGGGGGATCGGGCGAGGGGCCGAGGCAGGGTGTTTGGCCGGGTGTTCAGCCGGGGGCTCCGGCCCGCCGGGTGCGGAGCTGTCGCTGGGCGAAGGCGGCGAGAAAGGCCGCCGAGAGGATCAGGATGATGGTGGGGGCGGGGGCGCTGTCGAGGAAGAAGGACAGGTAGGTGCCGGCGAGCGTTGCGCCGGCGCATGTGAGCGTGGCGACGATCAGCATGTGCGAAAAGCGCCGCACCAGCAGGAAGGCCACGGCACCGGGCGCGATCAGCAGGCCGACCGCGAGGATCAGCCCGGTGGCCGAGAGCGTGGCGACGATGGTGAGGGTGAGGGCTGTGAGCAGCCCGTAGTGGAGCCAGCCGGTGCGCAGGCCCGAGGCGCGGGCCTGGACCGGATCGAAGGCATGGAGCAGCAGATCGCGCCATTTCAGGGCGATGCCGGCGCTGACCGCGAGGGCGATGGTGCCGGCGGTGGCCAGGTCGCGGGCGTCGACGCCCAGCATGTTGCCGAAGAGGATGTGATCGAGGTGCAGGTCGCTGTCGATGGCGGTGTAGAGCACGATGCCAAGAGCGAACATGCCCGAGAAGACGACGCCCATGACGGTGTCGGGCTTGACCCGGCTGTGCTCTGCGAGAAAGCCGGTGAGCAGGGCGGTGGTCATGCCGGCGGCGAAGGCCCCGAGGATCAGCGGCAGCCCCGCGACATAGGCGATGACGATGCCGGGCAGCACGGCATGGGAGACCGCGTCGCCCATCAGTGCCCAGCCGCGCAGCACCAGGAAGCACGACAGCTGCGCCGTGGGCACCGAGACGATCAGGCAGATCGCGAAGGCGCGCAGCATGAAGGGGAACTGGAAGGGGAGGAGGAGGTCCTCTGTCATCGGGGTGCTCCGGCGGTGGCGCGGGCGCGGGCGCGCGCAGCGAGGTGGCCGTGGCGGGGCGCGAAGAGGAAGGCCAGCAGGAAGAGGGCGGTCTGCAGGCAGATGATCACCCCGCCGGTGGCACCGTCGAGAAAGTAGGAGAGATAGGCGCCGAGGAGGCAGGTGAGGCTGCCGAGCGCGACGGAGGTGGCGATGAGCCGGGGAAAACGGTCGCAGAGCAGGTAGGCGGTGGCGCCGGGGGTGACGACGAGCGCCACCACCAGGAAGGCGCCGACGGTCTGCATGGCGGCCACGACCGAGGCCGAGAGCAGGGTGAAGAAGAGCAGCTTGAGCGCGGTGGGGCGCAGGCCGATGGTGCGGGCATGGGCCTCGTCGAAGAAGGTGACCATGAGGTCCTTCCATTTCAGCAGCAGTACCGCGAGGGTGATGCCGCCGATCAGCGCCAGCTGCAGCGTGTCGCGTGGCGTGATGGCGAGGATGTTGCCCATGGTGATCGTCTGCACCGAGATCGCCATGGGAGTGACCGAGACCATGAAGAGCCCGAGGCCGAAGAAGCCGGTGAAGATCATGCCGATGATCACGTCGACCTTGAGCCCGGACCGTTCGGAGAGAAAGAGCATGGCCAGCGCCGCCAGCCCGCCGGAGAGAAAGGCGCCGAAGACCAGCGGCAGGCCGAGCATGTAGGCGCCCGCCACGCCGGGCACGACGGAGTGGGAGAGGGCATCGCCGATGAGCGACCAGCCCTTGAGCATGAGATAGGCCGAGAGGAAGGCGCAGACCCCGCCGGTGAGGGCGGAGACCCACATGGCGTTGACCATGTAGCCATAGGCGAAGGGTTCGAGCAGGAGGCTCATGCGTGGGCTCCGGCGGGGCCGGGCGCGGGGGGCTCTGCCCCCGTCTCCCTGGCGGGAGACTCCCCCGCCGTATTTTCGGAAAGATGAAGGGGCGGGCGGATTTGCACGGGAGTTTGCAGGGGGATCTGCCCGGGGATCGGCACGGGGAGGATCACAGGGAGGCTCCGGGGGCGATGTCGGCCAGGGGCATGTGGTGCAGCACGCCGCCGAAGGCCTGTTCGAGATTGGTGCGGGTGAAGATCTGATCGGTGGGGCCATGGGCCAGTACCGTGCCCTTGACCAGCACGCAGCGGTCGCAGAAGTCCGGCACGGTGCCCAGGTTGTGGGTGGAGACCAGCATCACGCGCCCCTCGTCGCGCAGGGCCCGCAACAGGGTGATGATCTGCGCCTCGGTGCCCAGGTCGACGCCGGTGAAGGGTTCGTCGAGCAGGATCACCTGGCCCTCCTGGGCCAGGGCCCGGGCAAGGAAGACGCGCTTTTTCTGGCCGCCGGAGAGCTCTCCGATCTGGCGGTGGCGAAAGGCCGTCATGTCGACGCGGGCGAGCGCCTGATCGACGGCGGCACGGTCGGCGGCGCGGGGACGGCGGAGAAAGCTCATGTGCCCGTAGCGGCCCATCATCACCACGTCCTCGACCAGCACCGGAAAGGCCCAGTCGACCTCTTCGGCCTGAGGCACATAGGCCACGAGATTGCGCCTCAGCGCCTCTTTCACCGGCAGGCCGAGCAGGCGGATTTCGCCGCCGCCTGCACCGGTAAAGCCCATGATCGCCTTGAAAAGCGTGGATTTTCCGGCGCCATTGACGCCGAGCAAGGCGGTGATCGTGCCGCGGGGTATCGCAAGGCTGGCATCGCGCAGGGCGGTATGGCCATTGCGGTAGGTGACCGTGACATGGGCCGCCGAGATACCGCCGGCGGGATCGGGATCAGGCGCGGATGCCGGGGCGGACCGGGGGAGGGCCGCCGTCATTGCGCGGCCGCCGCATAGCCGTCGACGATCATGCCGGTGGTGACGCGCAGCAGGTCGAGATAGCTGGGCACCGGACCATCCGGGCGCGAGAGGCTGTCGACGTAGAGCGCGCCACCGTAGGCCGCACCGGTTTCGCGGGCCACCTGTTCGGCGGGGGCAGTGTTGACCGTGCTCTCGCAGAAGACCACGGGGATCGCGTGATCGCGCACGCCGTCGATCACCGCGCGGACCTGCTGTGGCGTGCCGGTCTGATCGGCATTGATGGGCCAGAGGTAGAGCTCTCTCATCCCGAGATCACGGGCGAGGTAGGAAAACGCCCCCTCGCAGGTGACGAGCCAGCGCTGCTCCTTCGGGATGCGGGCGATCGCGGCGCGCAGGGGGGCGAGGGTCTCGGTTATCTGCTGCTTGTAGCGGGCGGCATTGGCGGCATAGGTCGCGGCATTTTCGGGATCGTGTTCGCTGAGGGCTGTGGCGATATTGTCGATGTAGATCAGGGCGTTGTCGGCCCCCATCCAGGCATGCGGATTGGGTTTGCCCTGATAGCTGCCGGTGGAGATCGACAGCGGCGCGATGCCCTCGGAGAGGGTGACGGAGGGCACCGGGCCGAGATTGCGCAGGAACTGGTCGAACCAGGCCTCGAGGTTGAGGCCGTTGTAGAGGAGCAGGTCTGCGTCATGGGCGCCGGCGATGTCGCGGGCCGTGGGTTGATAGCCGTGGATCTCGGCGCCGGGGCGGGTGATCGAGACCACCTCGGCCGCGTCGCCCGCCACGTTCGCCGCCATGTCGGCCAGCACGGTGAAGCTGGTGACGACCTTGAGCCGCTCTGCTGCCCGGGCGGGGCCGGTCGCGGCGAGGCCCGCGCAAAGGGCCAGGCCGGCGAGGTGGAAGCGGGGCAGGACGGCAAGGGGCATGGGCAGCTCCGGATCAGGGCGGGGCACGTCCGGAGGGAAAGGTGGTGGCCCGGATCGCGTTTAGGGAATCGTATTGCAATTGAGAAGCATTCGCAAACCAATTGCAAGCGGAGCCTGCAGAGGTGACGCGATGTGACGCGAGGAAAGTCATCCGTCTGGGGGGGGGCGCCGGAACCGGGGGGCGCGAAAGAGGGCGGCGGGAAAAGGAAAAGGCAGCCCGGGGGGTACGGGCTGCCTCTTAAGGCGCGCCATTCGGCGGGGACCGACGGGGCGCAAGGCCGGGGCCTGCTGGATACGTGGCTGGCTGGACCGCGGGGCTTGGTGGATTGCAATGGGGTGCAACCTGCCTGGCTGTGCGACCGGACTGGCCGGTATCGGGATGGCTGGCTGGCGATGAGCTGGCGCGCTGTCTTGAGAATGGTTCTAACATGCGAGTTTTTGAGTGGCAATGGAAAAAATCAATGAAAACATATAGTTGACTGTTTTTGTCGGGTGCTGCGGTGGCAAAGGGTTCCGGCCCGGGCGGCCGGGGATTAAGGTGTTGGAAGAACAGTGGAATTTGCATGTGTCGCCGGCGCGGCATTGGGGGCGGGCCCGTGAGGTCACCGCCGGAGGCGCCGGGGACGGGAGGACAGGGTATGGCGGAAATGCTGGATCGGCAGGAGGAAGCGCAGCTCTTCGGGCGACTCGGCCGGTCGCGATTCCGCAGCCGGTTTCACCTGGGCGCGCGAGAGCGTGCCTATGCCGATGACAAGGGCCGCAGCGTGATCGCGCGCCATGCGGCGGAGTTCATCGAGACGCGGCTGGCGCCGGCGGAGCCCGCGAAGGACGGCAAGCAGACGCCGATGCGCGGGCATCCGGCCTTTGTGGCGCAGCATGCCACGGCGACCTGCTGCCGGGGCTGCGTGGCGAAATGGCACGGCATCCCGCAGCACCGCCCCCTGACGGAGGCGGAGCAGGCGCGGCTGGTGGCCGTGATCATGGCCTGGATCGACCGCGAGATGGGGCTGAAGCGCTAGGCCTCAGAGGCAGAGGGCGGCGGCATCGGCGCGGGGATCGCCCGCGGCTTCCATCAGGCCCGAGGCATGCACCGAAACGGCGCCGGCATGGCCCATGACATCGTCGAAATCGCCGACGACCTCGGTGGCATGGCCCATCTGCGCGAGGGCCTCGACGAGGGCGGGGGCAAAGCGGCTCTCGAGCTTGAGCGTGGTGGAGGCATCGCCCCAGGTGCGTCCCAGCAGCCAGCGCGGCGCGGCGATGGCGCGGGCCAGCGGCTGGCCGAAGTGGACATGGCGGGTGAAGAGCGCGGCCTGGGTCTGCGGCTGTCCCTCGCCGCCCATGGTGCCATAGGCGATGACGCGGCCATCGGAGAGATGGGCGAGCGCCGGGTTCAGCGTGTGGAAGGGGTAGCGCCCGGGGGCGAGGCCGTTGGGCCCGCCTGCGAGCGAGAAAGCATGGCCGCGGTTCTGGAAGGTGATGCCCGTCCCGGGGCAGGTGAGGCCCGAGCCGAACTCCCAGTAGACGCTCTGGATGTAGGAGACGACCGTGCCCGAAGCGTCGGCGGTGCCCATCCAGATGGTGCCGCCATCGGCGGGGGGCTGCGGCCAGGGCGCGGCGCGGGTCATGTCGACGGCGGCGGCCATGCGGTCGAGCGACACGTCGGTGAGCCATTCGGCGGCATCGCGGGGCATGGCGCGGGGATCGCCGAGCTCGGCGTTGCGGAGCAGGAAGGCCTGCTTGGTGGCCTCGACCAGGGCATGGATATGGGCCACGCCATCGGCCTGATCGGCGGAGATGTCGCGGGCGAGCCGGTCGAAGATGCCGAGGATGGCGAGGGAGGCCGGCCCCTGGGTGGGCGGCGGATGGTTGAAGACGGTGCCGGCGCGCAGGCGGACGGAGAGCGGCGTGACCTGCCGGGCGCTGTGATCCGCGAGGTCGGCGGCGCGCAGCGGGCTGCCCTCGGCCTCGAGGAACGCGGCGTGGGTGGCGGCGAGATCGCCATCGTAGAAATCACGCAGGCCGGCATCGGCCAGGCGCTGCAGCGTGTCGGCCAGCGCGGGCAGCCGCAGGCGGTCGCCGGTGGCGGGGGCCTGGCCCTCGGGCATGTAGATCGGCGCAAAGCCGGGGACGGCGGAAAGCTCGTCGAACTTGGACGCGGTCAGGGCGGCCTGGCTGGCGGGCACGGCGATGCCGGCGCGGGCCTGGGCCACGGCGGGGGCCAGAAGGCGGGCGAGCGGCAGCCCCTCCGGCAGCACGCCCAGGGCCGCCTGCCAGCCGGCGACGGCACCGGGCACGGTGAGTGCGGCGAGCGCCCCGCGCGGGGGCGGCGCGGCCTCGAATCCGTGCCCGGCATAGAAATCGACGCTGGCGAGCCCCGCGGCGGGTCCGCAGGCGGCAATGGCCAGTGGCGTGCTGCCGGGGCGGTGGATCAGCCAGAACCCATCGCCGCCGAGCCCGGTCATGTGCGGGTAGACGACGGAGATCATGGCGGCGGCGGCCACCATCGCCTCGATGGCATTGCCACCCTCGGCCAGCACGTCGCGGGCGGCCTGGGTAGCGGCGTGATGCGGGGCGGTGGCAGCCCCGCCGAAGCCCATGGCACCGATCATGACAGCATCCTTTCGGCAAGGGAGAGAAGCGCGGCATCGGAGCCGCGCGGGCCGACGAGCGACAGGCCAACCGGTGCCCCCTCGACCGTGGCGAGCGGCAGGGAGATCTGTGGCAGGCCGGCATTGCCCGCCACGGCCAGGATCGAGAGCGCCGCGTTGCGGTAATCGTCCATCGCCGGGCCGGAGGTAGCGAGAAGCGGCGCAGGCCCCGGGGCCGTGGGCAGCAGGAGCGCCGTGCCCGCGGGCAGAGCGGCATCGGTGGCCGCGGTCAGCGCGGCGCGATCGGCGGCGGCGCGGGTGAACTCGGCCTCTGTCACGGCGCGGGCCATGGCGAAACGCTCGCGGATGCCGGGGCCGAAATCGGGCGTGGCTTCGCTGACCCATGCGCCCAGGAGGCGCCAGATTTCAAAGGCCTGATGGGTGCGGAAGCTGGGCAGGACCAGGGCGCGCTCCGCCTCGGTGAAGAAGGGCGCGGCATCGAGGCCCGCGATCTGCGCGGCAAAGGCCCGTTGCACGGGGGCGGAGGCCAGCGCCCAGAGATCGCCGGGCGCACGCAGGGTGTCAGGCACGGGCGCCGGCGTGATCCCGAAGGCGCCGGCGGCGCGGATCATGGTGGCGATGTCGCGGGTGAGCAGGCCGACGGTGTCGTAGCTGGGCGCAAGGCCCAGCATGCCGGCATCGGGCAGCAGGCCATGGGTGGGCCGCCAGCCGACCAGCCCGCAGAAGGAGGCGGGCAGGCGGACCGAGCCGCCGGTATCCGAGCCGAGGCCGATATCGGCCAGCCCCTGCGCCACGGCCGAGGCCGAGCCGGAGGAGGAGCCGCCGGGCACCCGGTCGGGGGCGGCAGGGTTGAGCGGCGTGCCGTAGCGCGCATTGGCGCCCATCAGGGAATAGGCGAGCTCGTCCATCTGGGTCTTGCCGAGGAGCGTGGCACCTGCCTGCATCAGGGCAGTGACGGCGGCGGCATCGCCCGTGGCAGGCGCATGGCGCGCGGCCCATTCGGGGGTGCCGGCGCCGGTGATCATGCCGGCCACGTCGAAGTTGTCCTTGACCGCGAGGGTCAGCCCCGAGAGCGGGCCGGTGGTATCGGTGCGGGGCGGTGTGATCCGCGCCACGAAGGCATCGCAGGTCATTGGGATATCCGGAACTTCTGCATCAGGTGGTGCGGTACAGGTGTAGGAGCTGTGCAACGATGGGGCAAGGCCGGGCGCTGCGGGATTGCGGGCGACGCGGGGGAAACGGATAGTCTGTACGAATGGACAGCAAGTGGAGAGCGAGATGCGCGAGATCAACCGGCCGGAGGTTCTGGCAGAGCTGACAGCGGCCTGCGACGCCTATGAGGCGGCGCTGATGGGCAATGATCTGGAGGCGATGGATGCGCTGTTCTGGAACAGTGGCGAGACGCTGCGATATGGCGTGGGCGAAAACCTCTATGGCATCGAGGAGATCCGCGAATTTCGCAAGGCGCGGCCGGGTGGATCGCCGCAGCGCGAGGTGCTGCGCCGGGTGATCACCAGTTTCGGCGCCGACATGGGGGTGTCGAACCTGGAGTTCCGGCGCGAGGGCAGCGAGAGGATCGGGCGGCAGAGCCAGACCTGGATCAAGACCGATGCGGGCTGGAAGGTGGCCGCGGCGCATGTGTCGCTGATGGGCAGCGGGCACTGAAGGCATCACGTGAGGAACAGTCTGTAATCAAATGTATTGCATGGATTGTTCCGCGATTTCCATCACGTCCCTGCTGAGCGCATAGGCGCCGGAGCGGAGGTCTGCGAGGCTGACCCAGGCCGCGGCCGAGACATCGTCGGCAGCCTCTGGCGTGCCCGAGATCCAGTGACAGAGCGTGGCGATCAGCACGTAGTGATGGCGCAGGCGGCCGGCCGCGTCGCGGTCGATGGCATCGAGGGCCGCGAGCACCGGACCGGCGCTGGCCGTGATGCCGGTTTCCTCCTGCAGCTCGCGCAGGGTGGCCTGTGCCAGGGTTTCGCCCGGCTCGATCTTGCCGCCGGGAAAGCCCCAGAGCCCGGCATCGGGCGGGTTGTCGCGCCGCACGAGCAGCACGCCCTGGCCGCGGGGCACCACGGCGATGACGGCGGGAACGGGACGGGTGAGCGACATGGGAGCCTCCGGCGGTTGCGCGGCGCAGTCTAGCGCCGCGGGGCCCGGAGGAAAGGGGCAGCTAATGTACCTGGGCGCCGGGTGGGCGGCTGAGAGGGCTGACGGGGGCTGCGGGGGAGGCGGGCGCCTGGGCGGCGAGCGTGAAATGGAAGGTGGTGCCGCCGTCCTGGTTGGCATCGCACCAGATCCGGCCATCGTGTCGCTCGACGATCTTGCGGCAGGTGGCAAGCCCCAGGCCGGAGCCCGGGATCTTGTCGCCTCCGGCGAGGCGACGGAAGGGTTCGAAGATACGATCGCGCTGGTCCTCGGGGATGCCGATGCCGTTGTCGTGCACCTCGACCTGCATCATGCCGTCGGCCGCGGGGGCGGCGGCGATGCGGATGCGCGGCGGCGCCTCGCCTGCGTACTTGATGGCATTGGCGATCAGGTTCTGCAGCAGCTGGGCGATTTGCGGCGGCGCGCACCAGAGCGGTTGTTCGGGGGCGGAGATCTCGATGCGGGCGCCGGTTTCGGAAATGTCGGGGGCGAGGGCGGTGAGGGCCCGCGCGGCGACCTCCTGCAGGGTGGCCTGACGGCGCTGTTCCACGCGGTCCATGCGAATGTGCAGGGCCAGGCTCTCGACCAGTTCGGACATCTGGGTGGCCGAGCGGGTGAGCAGCGCGAGGCCCTTGAGAGCGGCCTCCATGTCACCACATTCGATATCCTCGGCAACCATCTGGGACAGGTTCAGCACGCCGCGGACCGGGGTCTTGAAATCGTGCACGAGCACATGGGCGAAGGTCGTCAGCTCCTGCTGCTGGGTCTCGAGGCGCTGGGTCATCCGGGCCAGCTCGATGCCGTTCTCGAGCATGCGTTTCAGGGCGCCGGGCGTCAGGCTGCGCTTGGTGATGTAGTCGGAAGCGCCGGCCTTGATGGCGGATTTCGCGACCTCCTCGTCGCCCTGGCCGGTCATCAGGAAGCAGGCGACCCCGGGCCAGAGGCGCCGGATCTGCCCGAGGGTGTCGAGGCCGGTCTGACCGGGCAGCATGTAGTCGAGGATCACGGCATCGGGGATGCACTCCGCGAAGGTCAGCGCCTCTTCGCAGCTGGTAACCTCGTAGGTGCGGCTGTCGGGGCATTCGGAGGCGAGCATCCGGCGGATCATCTTGCGGTCCCCCAGGTCATCGTCGACGATCAGAACGGTCGGGGCATCCATTGCTCAGTTCCGGCGTTTCAATGGCATGTCTGGCAGTTCGACGATCCGCCAGTAGTGATCGAGGGTGCCGATGAGATTGAGGAAATCCCCGCCCGCGTTCTGTTTCAGGATGTAGCCGGCCACGTTGTAGGCATAGGCGCTGGCCTTGTCGCGGTCGTCGTTCGAGGTGGTCAGCAGGAAGACGATGGTGCTGCGCAGGTCCGGATCGGCGCGCAGGGCGGCCAGGAACTCGATCCCGTTCATGCGGGGCATGTTGAGGTCGACCAGCAGGATGTAGCGTTCAGGCGGCGTGCCGCTCTCTCCGCGCAGCAGCGCGAGGGCCTCGATCCCGTCGACGACGCGGGTGACCGGATTCGCGATGCGCGCCTTCTCCAGCGCGCGGCGGATCGCCTTGGCGTCACCATCGTCATCCTCGACCAGAATGATGTCGAGCGGGCTGCGATGGGGGGGCTGGTGGCCATCGAGCATCATGCGGCTTGCCCTTCCGACGAGGTTGTTTCCGGTGTCTCGGTCACTGTCTTCGGCCAGAAAAGTTCAAAAATCGTTCCCCGCTGTCCGTCGGAGTGCACTTTTATGGAGCCGCCGGCGAGGTCGAGATACTTGCGTACCATAGCCAGCCCCATGCCGCTGCCGTCGACCTGGTCGCGGGGCTTCAGGGTCTGGAACATCTCGAAGATGCGCTCGTGGAATTCCGGTGGAATGCCGGGGCCGTCGTCGGAGACGGTGAAATGGAAGCCGTCCCCGGCCTCCTGGACGTCGAGGCTGACCCTGCCGGAGGCCCGGTCGTGGTGCTTGATGGCATTGCTGACCAGGTTCAGCAGCACGGTGCTGATGGGCATGTTCGGCAGGGTGATCTCGGCAAAGGCGGGCGAGGCCTGGAAGGTCATGCCGGCGGGCAGGTTGATCAGGCCGCGGATGTGATCGACGATCTCGTCGCCGGAGACAATGGTGGCGCGGTCCCGGGTGCGGCCGATGCGGGAATGGGCAAGCAGGTCCTCGAGCAGGCGCTCCATCCGGGCAACGCGGCTGCGCAGCAGCGCCAGGCTCTCGCGCGTGTCGTCTGTCAGGACGGGTTCCAGATCCTCCTCGAGCCAGCGGGAGGCATTGTCGATCACCCGCAACGGCGCCTTGAGATCGTGGGAGGCGATATAGGCGAACTTGTCGAGTTCTGCATTGGAGCGCTCCAGTGCTTCGATCAGCTCGCGCATCTGGGCCTCGGACTGCTTGCGCAGGGTGGCATCGCGCAGGATGCCGATGAAATGCGGCCGCCCGCCATAGACCCGGCGACTGACGGTGATTTCCAGCGGCACCAAATGGCCGTCCTGGTGCAGCCCGTGGATGTCGCGGTTGCCGGCCATGGGGCGGGCCATGCTGTCCTGCGAGGTCTCGGCCAGGTGGCGGCCATGGTGCATGGCGTCCTCCGGCGGCATCAGCATTTCGACCGGCGCACCGATCAGGGCCTCTCGGGAATGGCCGAGCAGGCGCTCGACCGATGCGTTCACCTCTTCGATGCGGCCCTGGGCGTCGATGGTGACGATGCCGTCGGCCGCGCCGTTCAGGATGGCCTGAACGCGGCTGGTCTGCACGAGCAGATCGTTGGAAAGGCCGATGAAGCTGCGGGTCAGGTCGCCCACCTCGTCGTGGCCGACATCGTCGATCTGAAGCGGCCGGTCTCCGGAATGGGCCTGGATGAGGCTGCGCAGCTGCCGCAGCGGGCGGGTGAGACGCTCGCCCATCAGCCCGGCGGCCAGCCCGGCGAGGATCACCAGCAGAACGGAGAGCGCGGAGGCGATCACCAGGGTGGCGCGCGCCTGGTCGAAGAGGCGCGAGACGGGATAGGCCTCGGTCACGAAGAGGCGGAAGCCGCCGGGCGCCTCGGGATCGGTGACGGGGATCGTGTGTGTGAGCCAGCCGGGGCTGTCGCCGATGTCGGCCAGGGCTTCCGGGGCATCGCCGGAGCCTGCAGCCAGGGGCACCAGCGGCAGGGTGTCCGGCGGCGGGAAGGCACGTGTGCCGCGGCTGTCTGCGGGGGGGGCGCCGGCAGAGGGCGTGGCAGGGGCCGCGATCGCGGGCCGGTCAAGCAAGGGCGCCTGACCATCGGCGAGGAAGGTCACCCGATCGCCGGAATTGTTCACCACGACAAGGCGATAGTGGCCCGAAACATGCGGGCGGGCCGCGATGATCAGGCGGTGGTAGTCGCTGGTGAGGAGGAGCGCGCCGAAGAGATGCCCGTCGGGCGCATGGAGGGGCAGCAGGTGGTGCAGCACGGCCGTGGCGCCGCCGGTGTCATCCTCGGGGCCGGGTTCGACGGGGAGGAAGAGGCCGCGCTGTTTCCCGGCGGCAGGCCCGGTGGCGGGGTCGAGATCGCTCAGCAGCTTCCGGATGGCGCTCAGGTCGGGCTGGGCCTGTCCCGTGGGCCGGATCAGGATCGGCTCATGCCCGTCCCGACCGACATGGACCAACTCCCGCTCGACCCGGTCCAGGCGGAGCAGCACGATGTCGGTGTAATGCGGCCGGGTCTGCAGGATGATCGAGAAGATCGCCGCAAGGCGGCTCTGCCACTGGCGATAGGAGGAGGATTCCCGGGGGTCGATCTGACCGGGGGTGGCAATGCTGCGCATGATGCCGGAGATCGGCGGCATCCGTGCCAGGATGTGGGCATCCTGTTCGATCTGGTCCAGCACATCGCGAATCTCGCCGGCATGAATGGGCGCGGCCACCTGCAGGGCATCGGTCGCGATGCGATGTTCGGACACGACGGTGCGGGCAAAGAAGAGCGCGGCCAGGGCAACGGCCGTGAGGCCGGTCACCCCCACCGTAAGAAGCACGACCTTGGCCCGGAGGCTGAGGCCGCGAACGGGGGCGGAGGCGTCGGGAATATCTGTCGTGTCGCCCTGGCGAAGCCCTGTCGGCATGCGAAGCCCTGTCGGATGGTGGCCCGGAGCCAGTGCCCGTCAGATCATGGGCCGGTTGTCGGAGCCTTCGGAATAGGTGATCGTATCAAGTCGTCTCGGCCTGTAGGAGGAGCCGCGCCCGAACCGGTTCGGGATCCGGGCAGCGGTTGCCGGGGATATTCCCTTTGCCCGGCTAAGAAACCGTAAAGAAGCCCCGCCCGTTGCGCTTTGCCGAGGTGCATGGTTAATCGAAGATCACCGGTCCTTTGCGGCAGGGCGGGCAGGGCGCCGGCCCCGCCGGGCAGGGTGGCCGACGGGGCGGGACAGAACGGACTCGAGACATGGACGACCCAGAGCACGCAGGCCACCGGCCGACCTTCCGAGAGGCTCGTGGCCTGGTGAGCCTGGGGCTTCTGGCACTTCTGACGGGATGTATCGCCGGGGCCATCGGCGCGGCCTTCCGCTATGCGCTGCGCGAGGCGGACACGGTACGGCTGAGCCTGCTGGATCATGCCCGGGGGCTGCCCTGGATGGGGCTGGCCGTGATACTGGGCACGGCGGCCTGTGCCGCGCTGGCGGCAGGGCTGGTGCGGCGGTTTGCGCCGGAGGCCTCCGGCAGCGGCATTCCGCACGTGGAGGCGGTGATGGCGCATGAGATGCCCCCCGGCCACACGGACCTGATCCCGGTAAAATTCCTCGGCGGGCTGCTGGCCATCGGCAGCGGTCTTGCGCTGGGGCGCGAAGGCCCCAGCGTGCAGATGGGCGCGAGTGCCGCGCATCTGGTCGGGCGGTTCTTCAAGCTGCGCTGGCAGGACATCCGGGCGCTGATGGCGGGCGGCGCGGGCGCGGGCCTGGCCACGGCCTTCAACGCGCCGGGCGCCGGCGCCGTCTTCGTGATGGAAGAGCTGACGGGGCGGTTCGAGGCGCGGGTGGCGGTGGTGGCCGTGGGCGCCTCGGCCGGGGCGATCAGCGTGTCGCGGGCGATGCTGGGCGATCACGTGGATTTCACCCTGCCGGACCTGTCGGCGGGCGGGCTTTGGGCGCAGGGGCTGTTCCTGCTGCTGGGCATGATGTGCGGGGCGCTGGGCGTGCTCTACAACCGCAGCCTGCTGGGCGCGCTGCGTCTGGTCGAGGGGGTGAGCCTGCCGGTGGAGGTCAAGGCAGGGCTGATCGGTGCGGCGGTGGGGCTGACCGGCTGGCTGGCCCCGGCGCTGACCGGGGGCGGCGACCGGCTGACCCAGATGGCGATCGACGGGCAGTTCCTGCTGATGGCGATCCCGGGGCTGTTCCTGTTGCGGCTGGCGCTGGGCGCGCTCTCCTATGCGGCGGCGACACCGGGGGGGCTCTTTGCGCCGATGCTGGTGCTGGGCGCACTGGCGGGGCTGTTCTTCGGCCAGGTGGCCGACATGGCGCTGCCGGGTCTGGGCCTGCATCCGCAGGCCTTTGCCGTCGTGGGCATGGGCGCGTTTTTCGCGGCGGTGGTGCGGGCACCGATGACGGGCATCATCCTGGTGACGGAGATGACCAATTCGACGGTGCTGCTGCTGCCGCTGCTGACGGGATGTTTCGGCGCCATGCTGATGTCGGAAATGATGAAGGAAGAACCGGTCTACGTGATCCTGCGCCGCCGCGCGGCGCGGGCCCTGCGCTAGGCCGGCGACAGGGAAACAAGAGACGCTACGGAACAGAGGTACGCAATGAGAGCAGATCATATCGCCGAGATCGACGATTGGGATACCGGCCTCGGGAACGTGGTGGAGGCCGCCGACGGCAGCCGCGCCTGGCCCGAGCTGTTCGTGGCGCAATTCATGGGGTGGCGCCCGCTGACGGCGAGCCTGCGGGTGCCGGCGGGCGCGGGGCCGCATCCGCTGGTGATCTATATCCACGGCGGGGGCTGGCTGAAGGGGCATCCGCACCTGGTCAGCCCGGTGAACCGCGGATTGCGGATCCCGGAGCGGCTGCTCGAGGCGGGCTATGCGGTGGCGTCGATCTCCTATCGGCTGGTGGGCGAGGGCGCCTTTCCGATGCAGATCCACGATTGTGCGGCCGGTGTGCGGTTCTTTCGGGCCCATGCGGAGCGACTGGGCCTCGATCCGGACCGCTTTGCCTCTTACGGTCAGAGCGCGGGCGGACACATGGCGCTGCTTCTCGGGGTGAACCTGCCGCCGGAATTGCAGGGCAGCGTGGGCGTGACCGGCCCGTCGTGCAAGGTGCAGGCGGTGATCGACTGGTACGGGGTGAGCGACATGAGCATTCCCTACCGCGGCTACAGCCTGGAGGAACGGCTGCACATGCCGGGTAACCCGATCGCGCGGCTGCTGGGCGGGCCGGAGACCGGTGCGGCCCAGGCCGAGGCGGCCTCTCCGGTGGTGCATGTCGACGAAACGGCCGCGCCGGTGCTGATCCAGCACGGCACGGCGGACACGGTGGTGACCTTCGATCATGCCGAGCACATGCGCGATGCCTTGCAGGCGGCGGGCGTGCCGGTGGTCTTTGAGCCGCTCGAAGGGGCGGAGCACGGTTTTCCGGGGGCGGACACCTCGCGGCTTCTGCCGCAGATGCTGGAATTCCTGGAGACCTATCTCTAGCGGTCGCAGCCGGGGCATCTGCAATTCAGGGCCGGAGAAGCCGGGCCGGCAAGGGAAAAAGGCCGGCCCCGAGGGGCCGGCAGGATCGGCCCTGGAACGGTGCCGATTCAACAGGAAATTCTGGAAAATGAATGCTGCCGATATCCAGAAAAGGGGCCCAGGTGGATATCGGCGCAATCAGTCAACCCATGCCCCCCGGTTGGGAGGGGACAGGATACTCTTTAATGAGCAGGCGCCTCATGTTGGGGACGAAGGGCACCTGCGGGGACTAAATTGTCGACGACGGCTGAACCCTATCGGAAACGTCGCGGGATCGAAATGCGCGGCATTGCCTAGGCAGTTCTGCCTAGGAAGGAACGGGGCAGGCGGCTCTGGCTGCAGCGCCCCTTCGCGGCAAGGGGCAGCGGGACCTCGCGCGAGGCAGGTGAGCATGTTTCGCGTCGAAGTAAACAAGTATACTGCCAGTGGGCGACGATTTCGTGACTATCCGGCCTCCCTTGCCCCAAAAACACCGAAAAGACGGCGTTTCCCGACGGTCCGAAGATTGCCCAACGCCCGGCACGGCCCTATGCAACGCCCAGAACGGGCGCCTTGCCGGCGCCTGACGGGTGAAAGACGGGCGAGCTGTGCAGAAATCTCTCGGCGCTCCATTGTTTCTCGGGCTTGCCGGCCTCCAGCTGGTGGCGGTGCTGGTCATCGTCTTCTCGTCCTACGTGACCTCTGAACGGGTCCTGATCTTTCATGCCAACAACCTGCTGCGCAACGTGGGCATCAACACGATGGAACACTCGCGCGGGTTCCTGAAGCCGGCTCATGATGCGGCCGAGCTTGCGGTGCGGCTGGCGCAGAACCGGATCGTGGCCAGCGACGACCCGATGCTGCTGGAGCGGCTGCTGTTCCAGCAGCTGCAGCTCGCCTCTCAGGTATCGGGAATGTATTATGGCGACGAGGACGGCGGCTTTGTCTTCGTCATGCGCGATGCCGACCCCAGCCTCTTCCGGTCGAAGATCATCACCATGGATCACGGGGTGCGGCGCACCTTCCTGATCTGGCGCGACAGCGATTTCAACGTGGTGCGCACCGAGGTCGATCCCGAGGACCGCTTCGATCCGCGGTCGCGCCCCTGGTACATCAGGGCCAGCCAGGAACGTGGCACGATCTGGGCCGATCCCTATATCTTCTTTTCCTCGCGGCAGCCGGGCATCACCCTGGCGGCACCGGTGTTCACCAACGACGACCAGATCAGCGGCGTGATCGGGGTGGACATCGAGATCAGCGAGATCTCGGATTTCCTGTCTCGGCTGCAGATCGGCGTGTCCGGCCGGGCGATGATCATCAACCGCAACGGCGACGTGATCGCGGACCAGAACAAGAACCAGCTGACGGTCCGCGATGATGACGGCTCGGTGCGCTTCATGAAGATCAGCGAATTCAGCGACCCGGTGGGGCGGGCGGCCTTTGGTGGCCTGTTCGACGCGGCCCGGCCCGAGGTCACCGAGGAGGTCTCGCGGCAGTTCACGCTGGGCGGTGAGCGTTATGTCTCGCTGGCGATGCCGATCCTGAGCGAGGCGCTGCCCTGGACGATCGGGGTCTATGCGCCCGAAGACGACTTCATTGCCGAGATCAAGGAGAACCGCACGGCGAACCTCTGGATCGCGGTGGCGGTGGCCGGGGTGACCGGGCTGATCGGGCTGGCACTGGCCAATTCGATCCACCGTCCGGTCAGGGCGCTGGCCGTGCGGTCGGCGCTGGTCTCGCAGGGGGAACTGGACCCCGACGACCCGATGCCGCGCACCTATCGCGAGCTGGAGGCGGTGAACACCGCGCTGACCCAGCAGATCGCGGCACGGCGCAACGCCGAGCGCGAATATGGCCTGACCTTCGAGCTGTCGACACGGGGCATGGCCCAGATCCGCCCCGGCGGAGGGCAGTTCATCCGGGTGAACCGGCAGGTCAGCGACATCACCGGTTTCAGCGATGCAGAGCTGCACGAGAAGACCTTCACGGAGCTTGTCTATCGCCCGGACCGGGCGATGCTGCCGCCCGAGGATGCCCCGGACGACGAGGATTTTTCGACCAACCGCGAATTGCGGATGGTGCGGGCCGACGGCAGCCTGATCTGGGTGCGGGTGAACGCGATCCTGATCCGTGACCACAAGGGGCGCGCGCTGCACGAGGTTCTGACGCTGGAGGACGTGACGCAGGAGCGCGAGCACGAAGGCAAGATCAGCGAGCTGAACCGCGAGCTGTCGCTGCTGGCGCGGGGCAATACCATGGGACAGCTGGCGGCGGGTCTGGCCCATGAGCTGAACCAGCCGCTGGGGGCCATTGCGCAGAACGCGGGCACGGCACTCTACCTGCTGGAAGAGGACGAGAAGAGCCCGAAGGGCCTGAAGGAGGCCCTCTTCGAGATCGAGGGGCAGTCGCTGCGGGCGGGCGAGATCATCCGCGCCCTGCGCGGCCTTGTCCGCAAGGACGAGACCAAGCCCGCCCCCTTCGAGCTGCGCGAGCTGGTGGCGCAGGTGCAGAGCCTGGTGCGGCACGAGGCCGAGGAGGCCGGTGTGGACCTGCGGGTGAACTGGGCGCTGGAGCCGCAGGAGGGCAGGGAGGTCGCCTGGGTCATGGGGCATCGGGTGCAGATCGCGCAGGTGCTGGTGAACCTGCTGCGAAATGCCATCGAGGCCTTTGACGATCAGAGGCGCAACGACCGCCACGTGACGGTGCGGGTGCGCGGCGAGGCCGGCTGCGAGCGGATGGAAGGGCACATGGGTGGCCAGCCCGGCCCGGCCCGGCATATCCTGGTGGCGGTCGAGGACAATGGCCCTGGCATCGACCCGGGCATCACCCTGTTCTCGCAGTTCGAGACCACGAAGGCGGAGGGGCTGGGGCTGGGGCTGTCGATCTGCCGTTCGATCATGCAGGCGAACGATGGCCGCCTGTGGCACGAAACCAACGACGAGGGCGGCGCGAGCTTCTTCATGGCGCTGGTCGCGGGGCAGGCCCCCGGAACAGGCGCGGCAGAGGGCGAGCCCCCGGACGCGAAGAGCGGAGAAGAGGCATGACCGGCCAGGTGAACAGCGATCCCGGGATCGGGGCAGGAGGCAAGATGTCGGAAGAACCCTTTGTCGTCTACGTGGTCGATGACGACCCGGACCTGCGCAGTGCCCTGTCGCGGGCGATCACCACGCGCGGCCTTGCGGTGGAGACATTCGAGACGGCAGAGGCCTTTCTGAGCGCCTGGAACCCGGAGCGGATGGCCTGCCTGATCCTCGACTACGGGTTGCCGGGCATGTCCGGAATTGACCTGCAGGCGCATGTGACGGCGCAGGGGCACACGCTGCCGATCATCTTTGTCACCGGCCATGGCGGGGTGACCGAGGCGGTGCGGGCGATCAAGGGCGGGGCGATCGATTTCCTGGAAAAGCCGTTCCGCCAGAGCACGCTGATGGAACGGATCCACGATGCCACCGAGGCGGCCTTTGCCCTGCGGGCCGAGCGGGACAAGCGCGCGCGGCTGGCCACGCGGTTCGACAGGCTGACGCGGCGCGAGAGCGAGATCGTGCAGCATATGATCGATAACCCGTCGGAGACTTCCTCGAAGGAGATCGGCCGAGCCATGGACATCAGCCCGCGCACCGTCGATCACCACAGGGCGCGGATCCTGGAGAAGCTGGAGGTCAGTTCGGTGGCAGAGATCTTCGGCATGGTATCCCAGTTGCCGGCCCAGGGCGCAGGCCTGCGCGGGGAGGAGACCGAGGGCGGGCCGGAAGTCTAGTCTCCTGCCGCACCGGCCTGGTCGCAGGCAGCCAGGTAGGCATCGGAGAAGTCGCTCTTCAGCTCGATCCACATGGGCAGGTGATCGCTCATCTTGTAGGTGCGCCAGGTCTCGTACTTCCAGTTGGGCTTGCGCATGAGCGGGCGGTAGGTGGCCTCCTCGTCGCTGCGGTAGACCTGCTGGAAGAAGTCGAAGATGCCGGCGCCGCGCACCTCGAAATGCACATAGCCCCGGTCGGCGGTGGGATCCCAGAAGGCAATCTGATCATAGGCCTTGTCGCGGCGGACGTTGCTGCCGGGGATGGACTGCAGCGCCGCGGGCACCTCGAAGCCGTTCGATTGCAACGCCTCCATGGTTTCGTGCTCGGCGCTCAGGATATTGAAATCGCCCAGCACAGCCGTCAGCACGGGGTTGCCCGGGTTGGCCTGCATGTCGGCCGCCGCGCGCCTGCCGAGCGCCTCGGTGAGCCGGGCGATCTCGGCCCGCCGCTGGGCGAGAAGACGCGGCTCGGAGGCATCACCGTACAGGATGTGGACGGTGGCCAGATCGATCTTGAGCCAGCCGGCCTGAAAGCTGACCACGAAGGGGGTGCGCGCGAACTGCCGCAGACTGGTGTCGAGGCTGCCGGGAGGCAGGCGCAGGCGAAGTTCTTCGCCGTCATGTTCCGTGCCGGGCAGATCGACGGTGACCTGGCCACGTGTGCCCGGAGGCCGTGTCACCTGCGTGCCGCGGGTGACAGAGAGCATGGCCCCGTCGGGTAGCCTCAGCCGGCTGCCGGGCGGCAGAGGGATGTCGAGATCCCATTTCAGCTCGATCGTGCCGTCATCCTGCCTTGCGGAATGCGCGCGGTAGGTCCCGGAGAGGTCGGTGCCCGGGGGGAGCTCGAGCGTCAGCCCGTTTTCCAGCCTCAGGCGCTCGCCGATATCGGCAAGGACCTTTTCTCCGTCCGGCAGAGTCAGCTCGCCGGCGATATTGCGAAAGCTGACCCGTCGGCTGTTGTAGGCAAAGACCATGCGCTCGCCGTTTCCGGCATCGCCGCCGGTGACATCAGTTGCGATGAAATCCCAGTCGGGGCCGAGGATCCTCAACAGCTGGTGAAACTCGTCGAGATCTCCGCGGACCTCCTGCAGGGCCGCAATGTCGAAATTCGAGAGGATCTCGGCCATGTAGTAGAGCGGTTCGTAACTGTCGCGCCCGCCATAGGAGGTGCCGCCGAATTCGCGCAGGTTCCAGGTGCCGATCCGCAGGCTGTGAAGGCGATCAGTGTCATCGGGGAAATGCGCGCGCAGGGCCGAGCGCCGTCGCCGGAGCCCCGCTATGGTACGCTTGCGCAGGGTCTCTTCCGGTGTGCCATCGGGCTGAGGCCGCCCAAGCTGGGTGTAATAGGGCATCCGTCTCTCTCCCGTCCGGTCGCCTGGAGCGCGAGCCGGGTCTTCTGGCTGCACGCGGGCTCAGGGTATCCGGAGATGGCGAAATGACGAAGTGCGGATATGCGGAAAAGCCAGGTCGGCGCGGCCTGAGATATGTCCTGCCCGAGGAAGGGGCCGGGTCGCGGCATCGGGCCGGGGCTCAGGGCAGTGGTGCCCGAGTTCGGCAGAGGGGAATTGGCGTGGTGCAGTGGTTGGCGTCGGCGGGCCTAGGCGCGCAGTCTTGAGGGGCCCTTCCGTGCAGGCGCCGGGCTCATGTTGAAGAAGCTCACGAGATCGCGCAGATCGGCGGCGCGTTCGGCGAGCTGGGCCGCGGCATCGGCGCTTTCCACGGCCAGGGACGCGGTGACCTGCGTGGTCGTGTCGATCGAGCCGACGGCAGCGGAAACTTCGGAGACGCCGGTGGCAAGATCGCGGCTGGCCAGGGAGATCTCTGCGACCCGGGAGGAGATATTGGTGACGCTGGAGACGATCTGGCTGAGGGCCTCACCGCTGTCGTTGACCAGGCGAGACCCTTCGGCAACTTCCTTGTTGCTGGTCTCGATCAAGTCGTTGATGTCCTTCGCCGCCTCCGTGGCGCTGCGTGCGAGGCCGCGGACCTCCGTGGCGACGACCGCAAACCCCTTGCCGGCTTCGCCCGCGCGAGCGGCCTCGACCCCGGCATTCAGGGCCAGGAGGTTTGTCTGGAAGGCAATGGAATCGATCACCTCGACGATCTTTCGGATATCGCCGGAACGGGCCTCGATCCGGTCCATGGCTTCGATGGCCTTGTTCACCACGGCGCCGCCGCGTTCGGCGCTCTCGGTGGCGGTGCGCGCGATCGTGCCGGCGCTCTCTGCGTTGCCGGCGTTGCTCTTCACGTTATCGGACATCTGCTCCATCGCGGCAGAGGTCTGCTCGACGGTTGCGGCCTGATGTTCGGCACGGGCAGAGAGATCGCGGGCATTCGTGGCAATGGCGCCGGTTTCCTGGGCGATGGTGTCGGCGGTCGTCAGGATCTGCGAGACGAGGCTGTCGAGCCGCTCCATCGTGGCATTCACGTCATTCTGCAGGCGGGCGAATTCGCCGCTGTAGCGGCCCTTCATGCGCTGGGAGAGATCGCCCTGCACGATTCCATGCAATACACGGCCGGTATCCGCGAGGCCGGCTTCGACCGTGGCGAGAATGGCATTCATCCCGGCGGCCAGGGCCCGGAAGTGATCATCGGCCAGCTCTTCGGACATGCGCACGTCGAAGAAACCTTCTCGGGCGCGGGCGGCGATACGGCTGAAATCGCCGGCAAAGGCCTCGGCGGCGGCGGCCCGTTCGGCGGTGGCTTCGCGTTCCCTTTCGGCGGCCTTGCGGGCCTCTTCGGCCAGGTCGCTCTGCCGTGCAGCCGCTCGGGCATGCTCCTCCGTGCGGGCCTTGGCGCGACTTGCCTCCTCTTCAAGTTCGCGCTGACGCAGGAGCGCGGCCCGAAGCTCGTCGACGCTGTCACGCAGGACGCCAACCTCGTCCTCGGTACGCCAATGCGGCGCCTCGGCGTCGAGATTGCCCTGCAGCAGCTCTCGCATGACGCGCGCCAGGACCGTCAGGCGCTGGCTGATCTGCTGATCGAGCATGCGATAGGCAAGGGCAAAGGTCGCCAGCAGCAGCAGGCCGGCCACGCAGCCGGTGATCAGGGCTATGTTGCGCATGTCCCGGACGGCCTGGGTGCCGGCCTCGATCTCGGCCCGGATCAACTCGCGGGCCCGGTCGGTGGTTTCGACGAAATGCGTAAAGGCGGCATCGAAGACGACATCGGCCGAGAGTAGCGTCCTTTGCCGCGCCAGAGTGCTGTCGTGGCGGCTCTCGGCAAGGCTTGAAAGGGTTTCTATCCCGTCGATCACCTGTGCGGTCTGGCTCGTGGCGAAGGGCAGGTCGCTGATCGCCTGTCGAGCGGCGTCAAAGGAGGCCGTCACCTCGTCAAAGGATTCACCCGCATCGCCGCCCAGGATCTCGGCCAGGAGGAGGTGCCCATGCGCCAGCCGATACCGGGCCTCGCCGATCAGTTGCTGGGTGCGGGCATCGCCGGCCAGGGAGACGGCCAGGCCGGCGAGATCCGCGGCAAGGGTTTCGTACAGCGTGTCGAAAGCCTCGTCGGCGTCGCTGCCCACCCCCTGGTCATCGGAGAGGAGTTCGTAGCGGTTGGCGACGGCATCGTGAAACGTGGCGAGTTCGGTCAGGACGCGCTGCATCTGTTGCTGCACGGCCTCCGAAGTGCTGCCGACCACGGTCAGCCCCTGCACCGTGCCGCCCGCGAGGATGGCATTCGCATAGGCCCGCGCTTCGTCAAGATAGGCATAGACCTCGTCGACGGATTCCGCCGAATCCCCGCCCATGACTTCTTCCATGATGAGGTGGGCATCGGTTGCGGCGATCACGATCCGCTGGGCGGCCGTCCCGAGCGGATGCAGACGCTCGCCAATGGTGATGCCGCGCTCGCTGAGAGACAGGAGGGACCAGAGGGTGATCGCCGTGCCGGTCAGCACGATGAGAAGGATGCCGGCAAGCGCGACGATGAGTTTCCGTCCAACGGCGAGACGCTCCAGCATTGCAACCCTTTCCAAGAATCCCGGGACTCGCCGGTCATATTTCCTGTCACCGCTTGAGAACTGGTAAATTCCTTCGGCCTCCGAAGCGTTGGCTGCTCAGCAAAGGGGTATTTAATATGTAAGATTTTCAGCGGCGGTGCCTATCAGGCCGGGCTTCCGTCGCGTCGGCGGCGTTTTCTCGAGAATGTTAACCTAATGTTAACCATCATGAGACTGGATCGACGAAGATTAACTATGTGCGCGTATTTTTGAGGCCGGGGCCATTGTGCATCGGCCATTTTCGCAAGTGATTGATTTTTCTGAAAGCTCATATGAGCGCGCGCCTGGAATTGCGGACATGTTCCGACCGGGGGATTGCATGGGCAAGTTTTCGTTGCTCGATTTGATGAAGGACGCCCCATCTGCAGAGGTGGGTGGCCAAAACACAGCGACGGCGCAGCCTCCCTCGGACCTGACCTCGTCGCGGGAGCCCTGCGCGCAATGCCCGGTGCGGAGGCGGGCGTTCTGCGGTGGCTGTTCGGACGCGGAAATGGTGGGCCTGCAGCGGACAAAACGGTATCGCAGGTTTGCCGCCGGCGACACGGTCGCCATGGAGGGCCACGCCGCCGAGTTCGTCGCGACGGTCGTGGGCGGTACGGCCAGCCTCTCGCGGTCGCTGAACGACGGACGGTTGCAGGTGGTGGGCCTGCTGTTTCCGGGGGATCTGATGGACAGCCACGCGCGGGCGACGGCTTCCTTTACGGTGACGGCGGCCAGCGATCTGACGCTTTGCACCTTCGACCGGGGGCGGTTCCGGTCGCTGGTCAGGGACCGACCGGAGATTGCACAGCGGGTCCTGCAGATGAAGCTGACAGAGCTGGACGAGGCGCGCGACTGGATGCTGCTGCTAGGCCGCAAGACGGCGCAGGAGAAGGTCTCGAGCCTGTTGTGCCATACCCTGCGCAAGCATGCCCGGGCCCTGCCGGTGGGCGATGTGCCTGAGATGGAGCTGCCGTTGACGCGCACCGCAATGGCGGACCTGCTCGGGCTGACCACCGAGACGGTCAGCCGGCAGATGTCGCAGTTGCGCCGGGACGGCGTGATCGAATACGGCACGTCGCGACGGATCCGCGTGCGCGATGTCCAGGCGCTTCTGTCGCGGACCGGAGATGATGCCGACGGAGGCATCGTGGCCTGACGTCGCGGCGCGGCGGCGCATGGCGATGGACAGGCCCCGCAGGCCGCTCATAGTGGAAGCATGGCCTTCACACTCAGACAGCTTCGCTATTTCGTGGCCGTTGCCGAGAACGGAACGGTATCCGGCGCCGCGCAGGCGCTGGCGATTTCGCAGTCTGCCGTGACCGAGGCGATCCGCGACCTCGAGGGCGACCTCGGGGTGCCGCTCTTCGTGCGCCACCCGCGGGGCCTGGACATCACCCAGAAGGGGCACCAGTTCCTGCGTCACGCCACCGGGATCCTGGCCAGCGTGTCGGACGCCCGCACGGCGCTGCACCAGGAGAGTGATACGCTGACCGGCACGTTGCACGTGGGGGTCACGTCGCTGGTGGCGGGCTATGTGCTGTCGGATATCCTGGCACGGTTTCGCCGTGCCAATCCGCGGATCGAGGTGACGGCGCTGGAGGACAGCGGTGACTATATCGAGCATCTGCTGGTGAGCGGTGAGCTGGACGTGGCGGTGATGGTAACCACCAACATGCGTGACCGTATGGCGCTGCATACGGAGATCATCGACACCTCGCCCTATCAGCTCTGGCTGCCGAACGGGCACGAGCTGGCCACGCGGCCCTCGGTCTCGATCGAGGACCTGGCCGACGAGCCGATCATCATGCTGCGGCTGGACGAGATCGAAGAGCCGACACGCAAGCTTCTCTCGGCCTTCGGTGCACGGCCGCGTGTGGCCTTCCGCACCCGCTCGGTCGAGGCGGTCCGCTCGCTGGTGGCGACGGGGGCGGGGGTGGCGCTGCTTCCGGAGCTGGTCTATCGGCGCTGGTCGCTGGAAGGCGATCGGATCGTGTCACGGGACGTGTCGGGAAGTCTTCCGGTTGTGCAGGTGGGAACGGTCTGGCGCCGCGGGGCGCCACTTGCCCGGGGCACGCGTGAATTTATTGCAGCGGCCCAAGCTCATAAGAACATGAAGTAAATTTCGGTTTCGGAATTTCCGATACCCAAAACATGTTAATTGAATTTGTGAAAGCTTGGTTAATTGCTCAGGCTTCCTGGCAAGGGAGTTCAATCTCCCGTTGCAACAGGGAAAGCCATTATGAAACAGATTTTCAAGGGCTGCGTGTCCGGTCTCGCGCTGATTGCCTCATCTGCGCTGCCACTCTCGGCGGCCGACATGATGACCGAGCTGGGCGATGGCGAAGGCACCGTCAGCATCGTGGCCTGGCCGGGCTATATTGAACGCGGCGAAACCGATGCCGCCTTCGACTGGGTCACCAAGTTCGAGCAGGACACGAGCTGCAAGGTAGAGATCAAGACGGCGAATACCTCGGACGAAATGGTCGCGCTGATGAACGAGGGCGGCTTTGACCTGGTGACGGCATCGGGCGATGCCTCGCTGCGGCTGATCGCGGGCAAGCGGGTTCAGCCGGTGAACACCGACCTGATCCCGAGCTGGTCGCGGGTGGATGACCGCCTGAAGGACGCGCCCTGGCACACGGTTCAGGGGACGCATTATGGCACGCCCTTCATGTGGGGGCCGAACGTGCTGATGTACAACACCGAGGCCTTCCCAGAGGCGCCCACGAGCTGGAGCGTCGTCTTCGAGGAGACGACGCTGCCCGATGGTGAGACGAACGTGGGCCGCGTGCAGGCCTATGATGGCCCGATCTACGTGGCCGACGCGGCGATGTACCTGATGGCGCATCAGCCCGAGCTTGGGATCACGAGCCCCTACGAGCTGAACGAGGAGCAATATGCCGCCGCGCTCGACCTGTTGCGCAATCAGCGCAAGCTGGTCTCGCGCTACTGGCACGATGCTTTCATCCAGATCGACGACTTCAAGAACGAGGGCATGGTGGCCTCGTCCTCCTGGCCCTTCATGGTGAACCTGCTGAAGGCGGATGGCGTGCCCGTGTCCTCGGTGATCCCGGAGGAGGGCGCTACGGGCTGGGCCGACACGCTGATGCTGCATTCCGAGGCCGAACATCCGAATTGTGCCTACAAGTTCATGGAGCATTCCCTGAATTCCAACCTGCAATCCGACCTCTCGGTCTGGTTCGGCGCGGTTCCGGCCGTGCCCGAGGCCTGCACGGACGGCTCCGGCATGCAGACGGCAGAGGGCTGCACCGAGAACGGCCTGGAGGATTTCGACAAGATCGCCTTCTGGCAGACGCCGGTGTCGAGCTGCGAGAGCCAGGGGACATGTGTGCCCTACTATCGCTGGGTCTCCGATTATATCGGCGTGATCGGCGGGCGCTGAGCCTGTCCGAATGAAAGATTGCCCGGACCGCGCACAGGTCCGGGCCCCTTCCTGAAAGACCCATGATGACTGATGCTGTGACCTTCCGGGGCGTGTCGCGCCATTTCGGAGACGTGAAAGCCGTGGACGACGTCGATCTGTCGATCCGCGACGGCGAGTTCTTTGCCATGCTGGGGCCGTCGGGATCCGGCAAGACGACCTGCCTGCGCCTGATCGCGGGGTTCGAACAGCCGACCGCCGGCCATATCGATATCTTCGGAGAGAGTGCCGAGGGGGTGCCGCCCTACCTGCGCAACGTGAACACCGTCTTTCAGAACTATGCGCTTTTTCCGCACATGAACGTGCGCGACAACGTGGCCTTTGGCCTGCGGGTGAAGGGCACCGGCAAGGCCGAGCGCCACCGCGCGGCCGAAGAGGCGCTGGAGCAGGTGGAGCTTGGCGGTTATGGCAGCCGCCGCGCGGGCGAGCTCTCGGGGGGGCAGCGACAGCGCGTGGCCCTGGCCCGGGCCCTGATCAACAAGCCGCGCGTGGTGCTGCTGGACGAGCCGCTGGGCGCGCTGGACCTGAAGCTGCGTGAACAGATGCAGGAGGAGTTGCGGACCCTGCAGCGCACGCTCGGCCTGACCTTCGTCTTCGTGACCCATGACCAGGAAGAGGCGCTGTCCATGGCTGATCGCGTGGCGGTCTTTGCCGAGGGGCGGATCCGCCAGGTGGGCCCCTGCGAGGAGATCTATCGCCGGCCCTCGTCGCGCTTTGTCGCCGATTTCGTGGGCTCGTCCAATGTATTGCCGGCGGATCTGGCCGGGGTGGGGCCGCCGGGGCAATGGGCCTCGCTGCGACCCGAGGACGTGGTGCTCGACCAGGACGGGCGCGAGGCGGTGGTGACGGGCCGGGCCTTTCACGGCCGGGTCATCAAGCTGTCGCTGGACCTGGGCGGTCAGCCCCTCGTGGCGCTGATCCCGGCGCGCGAGGATGTGCCGCAGGTGGGCGGCACGGCACGGATCAGCTGGCAGGCCGAGCAGGCGCACCTGATGGAGGAGGAGGCATGAGCACCGGCCAGGGCATTGGCCAGGGCTTTGGCCAGGGCGAGGCGGCGATCCTGTCTCCGCGTCCGGGGCTGTTGCCGCGGGCGGTGGACCGGCTGATCCGGCGGCCACGCATGTTCGTCTTCCTGATGGTCCTGCCGATCGTGCTCTGGCTGGGCATCGTCTATATCGGGGCGCTGATCGCGCTGCTGATCCAGAGCTTTTTCTCGATCGACGAATTCTCGGGCATGGTCGTGCACGAGTTCACGCTCAAGACCTATCGCGAGCTCTTCCGGCCCTACAACCTCGACATCATCCTGCGCACGGTGGGCATGGCGGCGGCTGTCACCCTTGCCGCGGCGGTGGTGGCCTTTCCCATCGCCTATTTCGCCGCGCGCTATGCCCGGGGCAAATGGAAGGCGCTATTCTACATCGGGGTGATGCTGCCGCTCTGGTCCAGCTACCTGGTGAAGGTTTACGCCTGGAAGCTGGTGCTGGCCAAGGAAGGCATCCTGAACTGGGTCTTTGCAAACCTGCACCTGACCTGGCTGCTCGAGCTGATCCTGTCGATCCCGGTGATCGGGGGCAATTCTCTCTCGGTCAGCTACATGGGCACGTTCCTCGTCTTTCTCTATATCTGGCTGCCCTACATGGTGATCCCGGTGCAGGCCTCGCTGGAGCGCGTGTCGCGCGACCTGACCGAGGCCGCCGCCGACCTGGGTGCCACGCCGCGCCAGAGCTTTCGCATGGTGCTCTTTCCGCTGGCGCTGCCGGGGGTGGTGGCCGGGTCGATCTTTACCTTCTCGCTGACGCTGGGCGATTACATCGTGCCGCAGATCATCGGCAATTCGCGCCTGTTCATCGGGCAGGCGGTCTATACCCAGCAGGGCACGGCCGGAAATATCCCGCTGGCCGCGGCCTTTACGGTCGTGCCGATCGTGATCATGGGGCTCTACCTCTGGGTGGCGCGCAAGTTGGGGGCCTTCGATGCAATCTGACACCAGGGCGCCGCTAGGCCTGAAACTGGCGGCCGGGACAGGGCTCTTCTTCCTGCTGGCCCCGATCGCGCTGATCTTCCTCTATGCCTTCTCGACCGAGGAGAAGAGCTTTCAGTGGCCGCCGCCCGGTTTCACGACGAAATGGATTGGCGTCACGCTGCACCGGCGGGATGTCTGGGAGGCGCTTGCCCTGTCGCTGAAGGTGGCGGCGATCTCCACCACGCTGGCCCTCGTGCTGGGCACGTTGACGGCGGCCGCCGTGGCGCGGTCTCGGTTCTTCGGGCGCGAGGTCATCTCGCTCGTGGTCATCCTGCCCATTGCCCTGCCGGGGATCATCACCGGCATCTCGCTGCGCTCGGCCTTCTCGCTGCTGGATATCCCGTTCAGCACCTGGACCATCGTTCTGGGCCACGCGACCTTCTGCATCGTGATCGTCTACAACAACGCGGTGGCGCGGTTCCGGCGGACATCGGGGGCGCTGATCGATGCCGCGATGGACCTGGGCGCCGATGGGCTACAGACCTTCCGCTTGGTGGTGCTGCCGAACATTGCGACGGCGCTGCTGGCCGGCGGCATGCTGGCCTTTGCCCTCAGCTTCGACGAGGTGATCGTGACCACATTCACCGCCGGCAACCAGACGACGCTGCCGATCTGGATGCTGGAGGAACTGGTCCGTCCACGACAGCGGCCGGTGACCAATGTCGTCGCCATGGCGGTGGTGATCGTGACGATCATCCCGATCCTGGCGGCCTATTACCTGACACGTGACGGCGAACATACCGCCGGTTCCGAGAAATGAGAGACAGCGAGAAATGAGAGACAGGGAGACACCCATGGATACCCAAATGCTGATCGGCGCCAAGCTCGTCTCGGGCACGGAAACCGAGGAGAAGATCCTCAATCCGCGCACCGGCGAAGTGATCACCACGCTGCCCGAAGCCTCTCTCGCGCAGGTCGAGGAGGCGGTCCTTGCTGCCGAGAAGGCCTTTGCCGGCTGGTCGCGCACCACGCCCGCCGAACGCTCGGGCTACCTGCTGAAGATCGCGGACCGGATCGAGGGCGCGGCCGAGGAACTGGCGGCGCTCGAGGCGCTGAACTGCGGCAAGCCGGGGCACCTGGCGCTGGGCGACGAACTGCCTGCCATCGTCGATTGCTTCCGCTTTTTCGCAGGGGCCGTGCGCTGCATGACCGGCCCGGTCGCGGGAGAGTACCTCGAGGGCCATACCTCGATGATCCGCCGCGATCCCATCGGCATCGTGGCCTCCATCGCGCCCTGGAACTATCCGCTGATGATGATGGCCTGGAAGATCGCGCCGGCGCTGGGCGCGGGCAACACGGTGGTTTTCAAACCCTCGGAGCAGACGCCCCTCACCGCGCTGGCCATGGCGAGGATCTTTGCCGAGGTGCTGCCGGAGGGCGTGATGAACATCGTGCTCGGCCGCGGCGAGACGGTGGGCTCGGCGCTGATCAACCACCCCAAGGTGGCGATGATTTCGCTGACCGGCGACATTGCCACGGGCCGCAAGATCCTCGAGGCCGCGCACAAGACCATCAAGCGCACGCATCTCGAACTGGGCGGCAAGGCTCCGGTCATCGTCTTCGAGGACGCGGATCTCGAGGCGACCGTCGCCGGTCTGCGCGCCTTCAGCTTCTACAATGCCGGCCAGGATTGCACTGCCGCCTGCCGTGTCTACGTGCAGGACGGGCTCTATGACCGCTTCGTGGCCGACCTGACCGCGTCGGTCTCGGAGATCCCCTACGGCCTGGAGGACGACAGCCGGAACGAGATCGGCCCGCTGATTTCGCCGCGTCAGCGCGACCGGGTCGCAAGCTTCGTGGCCCGCGCCCGCGAGGCCAACCATATCGAGGTGACGACCGGAGGGGATACGCCCGACGGACCCGGCTTCTTCTACAAGCCGACGGTGGTGGCCGGCGCCCTTCAGGGCGACGAGATCGTCCAGCGCGAGGTCTTCGGGCCGGTCGTTTCGGTCACGCGGTTCAGCGAGGCGGAGGAAGCGATCACCTGGGCCAATGACAGCGACTATGGCCTGGCCTCCTCGGTCTGGACCAAGGACGTGTCGAAGGGGATGCAGGTGGCCTCGCGGCTGCAGTACGGCTGCACATGGGTGAACACGCATTTCATGCTGACCAACGAGATGCCCCATGGCGGCATGAAGCAATCGGGCTATGGCAAGGACATGTCGTCCTATGCACTGGAGGATTATTCCGCCGTGCGCCACGTGATGATCGCGCATTGAGGGGAGGGCGGCGCGGGCGGGCGCGGCCCGCCCGAACCGGCGTGACGTTCCATCGGTGCGCTCTGGACGCCGGGGCCGGTTTCGGAGAGTCTGCTCGCAGATCTTTCGCACGGGAATGACCGCATGGATGCGCTGCCTTTCGGCCTCTGGCTCGACCTCATGGGAACCTTTGTCTTCGGGCTGAGCGGCGCGATGCTGGCCGTGCGGCGGGGGCTCGACATCTTCGGCATCCTGGTCCTGACGGGGGCGGCGGCGCTTTTCGGTGGCGTGATCCGGGATGTCACCCTGGGTGCCACGCCGCCGGCCTCCATGCTCGACGTGCGCTATTCCCTTGCCGTGCTGGCGGCCGCGGCGGTCGTCTTCTTCGGGCACCGTCAGATCGACCGTTTGAAGCGGCCGGTGATGGTGCTCGATGCGCTCGGTCTCGGGCTCTTCGCGGTGACGGGCTGCGCCAAGGCGCTGGAATTCGGGCTTGGCCCTGTTCCTGCGATCCTGCTCGGCGTGGTGACGGCGGTAGGCGGCGGTGTGGTGCGCGACCTTCTGGTGACAGAGGTGCCGCGCGTCCTGCACGAGGAAGTCTATGCCCTGGCGGCCATGCTGGGCGCGGTGGTGGTGGTTCTCGGCAATGCCTGGGGGCTTGCCCCGGGCTGGACTGCGGCCATCGGTGCCGCGGGCGCCGCCGCCTTTCGCATTGTCAGCGTCTGGCGGGGCTGGCACGTTCCGCGCGCGCTCGGGGGCTGAGGGCGCACCGCAACCGCGCAACCGGC
Source organism: Pseudooceanicola sp. DL12 (assembly GCF_056270665.1). Classification (NCBI taxonomy): domain Bacteria; kingdom Pseudomonadati; phylum Pseudomonadota; class Alphaproteobacteria; order Rhodobacterales; family Paracoccaceae; genus Pseudooceanicola; species Pseudooceanicola sp. DL12. The sequence continues at coordinate 2,722,060 of NZ_CM149884.1, read as the reverse complement.
CTGTTTCCGGAGCGCCGGCTTTCCAGCCTCGGAAAATTGTGGTCATTTGAGATGGATCACCTCCGTGCCACCGCCGCCTGTGCGAGGGACGGACAAAGAGATGAAGCGAGGGGCGAAATGCGCGAAATCTTCTACGGAGCCGGGGCCTGCGTGATCCTGGGCGTGACGGTCGTGGCCTGTACCGAGAACCGGATGCCGGACCGTGCCGACGGTGCGGCCTTCTTTGCCGACAATTGCGCCTCCTGCCATGGTCCCGACGGGCGCGGCGACGGCCCGCTCGCCGAGGATCTCGCGGATGCGCCGGTGGACCTGACGCAGCTGCGGGCGAACAACGGCGGCAGCTTTCCCACGGCCAAGACGCTCAGCTTCATCTACGGCGATCCGACCAGGGGGCACCTGGCGCGGGTGATGCCGGAGTTCGGCGATGCCATGGCCAGCGACCTGGTGCCGGTTGAAGTGGATGGCGTTCTGACCCCGACGCCCCGCGAACTTGCGGGCCTGCTGGCCTTTCTGGAAAGCATCCAGGAGTAGCGAGCCGGCTTTAGCTATGCGTGGATTGCGACTGAAGCCAGCTGACGAAGGTGTCGGCGGCCTCGCTGGGCCGCGGCCGGCTCAGGGCAACGTAGGTCTGACCTGAAGGCAGGAAGCCCAACGGCGCGATCAGCCTCCCGGCTGCGATGTCATCGGCGACAAGGACCCGAGGCGCGACAGCCATGCCCAGCCCTGAAACGGCGGCCTCCAGCAGGAAATAGAAATGTTCGTATTCGGTGCCTCCTTTCGGAGGCGCCACGCCGGCCGCCGCGGCCCAGTCCTGCCAGGCGGCGGGGCGGGTTTTCGTATGCAGGGCGGGCAGGCGGCACAGGTCCGGCCAGCCCCCTCCCGAGCCTTGCGGCAGCAGCGACGGCGAAAGGACGGGCCCCGCCAGATCCGCCATGAGCGGTGTTGCCCGTGCCGTGCCCCATGGCCCCGGCCCGACGCGGATCGCGACGTCGACCGGCTGTCGCAGGAAGTCGACCGGCCCGTCATCGGCGGTCAGGCGCACGTCGATCTCCGGGTTCCTGGCGCGAAATTCGAAAAGTCGCGGGATCAGCCAGCGCATGGAGAATGTGCCGAGACAGGACACGTCCAGGGTCCGCCGGTCGCCCTGCATCAGACGGGCGACCGCGGCCTCGATGCCATCAAAGGCCTCCTGCAGGGCGGGGTGCAGCTCTCGCGCGGCGCGTGAGGGCACAAGCCGATTGCGCGGCCCCTCGAAGAGCGAGACGCCAAGCAGATCCTCCAGCCCGCGCACCTGACGGCTGACCGCGCCATGGGTCACGCCCAGTTCCTCTGCTGCCAGCTTCATCTGGCCATGGCGCATCGTCGCTTCGAAGGCCCGCAAGGCGTTGAGGGGCAATGCACCTCTCTTCATGTGACCTAACCTCACTTGAGAATGGAAAAACTATCGTTTTTCAGATGTCTTTCAAGGCGTGAAAAGGTCTCATGACACATGAAAACACCTTCCGACCCGTCACTCGCTCCCGCCGAAACTCTCCCTCGACAGGAGATGCAGCATGAGTACCGGCGTCTTCCTGGCCATCCTCCTGGCGGCCTTCCTTCATGCCGGCTGGAACTCCGTCGTCAAGCTCGGCCTCGACCGGGTGTCCACGGTCCTGCTTCTCGCCCTTGTACAGGCCCTGATCGCGCTGCCGTTGTTGCCCCTTGCCGCGCTGCCCGCGCGCGAGGCCTGGGCCTGGATCCTGATCGCGGCACTGCTGCATGCCGGGTACAAGATTTTCCTGGTGCAGGCCTATGCCCATGCGGACCTGAGCCAGGCCTATCCCCTGGCACGCGGCTCGGCGCCGCTGATCGTGACCCTCTTCTCGATACTGGTGCTCGGGGTGAACTTGCCGGGAACGGGACTTCTCGCCATTGCCGCGATTTCCTCGGGCGTGCTGCCGATGGCCCTGAAAGGCGCAGAGAGCCGCATGCGGGGCAGGGCACTCTTCTTCGCCATCGGCACGGCGGCCTTTACGGCCAGTTACACGCTGGTTGACGGGCTCGGTGCGCGATTGGCCGGCACGGCCACCGGCTTCATCCTCTGGATGGTCGTGGGGGACGCGCTCGCGATGGTCCTCTTTGCCGCATCCACGCGGGGACGCGCGGCCTTTCCCGCGCTTCTTCCGGCCTGGAAGACCGGCCTGGCCGCCGGGGCCATGTTGTTGGCGTCGTACTGGATCGCGGTCTGGGCCTTCACCCGGGCGCCGATCGCCATGGTGGCCTCGCTGCGCGAGGCGAGCATTCTCTTCGCCGTTCTGATCGCGGCTTTCGTGCTGCACGAGCAGGTCAGTCGCTGGCGCTGGATCTCGGCCTGCATCATCGCTTCGGTTGTCGTGCTGATGAAACTCTGAAAGATTGTCACTCTCCAAGGTGCCGTGCCGTATCGGAGGCAGGGTGCTTCGGCAAAGCGTACGGCAGGCGCCCTTGCAGGTGTGGGTGTTATCTTATAACAATCTTGCAACACTCATTTCCTGCATATCCAGAGGTCGGCCGTGTCTCATCCCATCCCCGTTACCCTGCTCACCGGTTTCCTGGGCGCCGGCAAGACGACCCTGCTGAACCATCTGCTGCATGACCCCTCCGGCGGGCGCATCGCCGTGGTGGTGAACGAGTTCGGCGACGCCGGCCTCGATCATGACCTGATCGAGGAGGCTGCCGAGGACATCGTGCTGATGCCGGCGGGCTGCATCTGTTGCTCGGTCCGTTCGGACCTGTCGAAAACCCTGCTGTCGCTGCTGGCGCGGCGCACCCGCGAGGAGATTGCCTTTGACCGCGTCGTGGTCGAAACCACGGGCCTCGCAGATCCCGGGCCGATCCATCACACGCTGCTGGTGGACCGGGTTCTGGCACCCAATTATGCGCTCGATGGCATCGTCACGGCGGTGGACTGCGTGCTCGGCCTCTCGACGCTGGACCGGCACGCAGAGGCCCAGGCCCAGGTCGCCATGGCCGACCGCATCGTGCTGACCAAGCGTGACCTGGTGAAACCCGGCGACCTGGCTGCGCTCGCGGCCCGTCTCGACGGGCTCAATCCGGCGGCGTCGCGGATCGTCGCGGACCACGGGGCGGTGCCGCCTGGTGCGCTCTTCGGGCTGAGTTCCCTGCGCGCGCCGATGAGTGAGAGCCAGGCGCTCGACTGGCTTGCCCTGCCGCAGCCGAAAGCGGACCCTCTGGCGGGGCTTTCGGGCCTGAAGCAGCCGGCGGCGAAATCTCAGGCCAAGTCTCTGACAGACCTTGCCGCGCCCTCGCACCATGCCAGCGATGACCGTGTCGCCACGGCGTCGATCACGCTCGACACACCGATCCCGGCCGAAATCTTCGATGCCTGGCTCGACCTGCTGATCGAACGCCGCGGCGCGGACATCCTGCGCACCAAGGGGATCGTGCATATCCAGGATGTGCCGCGTCCCTTCGTCTTTCACGGTGTCCAGCATCTCTTCGAGCCGCCGATGCCGCTGTCGAGCTGGCCCGAGGGCGATACGACGAGCCGCATCGTGATCATCGCGCGGGATATTTCCAAGTCCGAGCTCGAGGCCAACCTGCAGGCGCTGCGGCTGCGACCGGCCCCGGCAGAGCCTGCTCCCGACACGCCCGCCTGAGCCCCCAGGCGACGGACCGGGCGTCCGGTGCGCGCCGTCGGGGCAGTTCTTTTTCCGGGGGCTCCTCCATGGCCGCAGAGGCGGGCGGGGCTTGCTCCCGGATTGCGTGTCGTCTGGTCCGGGGTCGATCTGCTGCCCGTTTGCTAACCCAGCCGCGCCATCGCCTCGCCCGCCTTCGGCGATCTTGTTCCGCAGCCGTCAGAGCCAGGTCGCCGGGTGTTTCAAAGCCGCAAAAAAGGCCCGCCGGGATGCCGGCGGGCCTTTCATCGTCTTCCTTCGTCCCGATCAGGCCGCCTCACCGGTCTCCCGCGGGACCAGCGCGGCCATCACGTCGGCCATCTCGATATGGCCGACGGGCTTGCCGCCCCGCATCACCCGGAACCGCTTGTCCAGCGCCCCGTCCGCGGCGGCGATCACGCTCTCCAGGTTGTCGTTCGGGGCGATGTCTCCGGCATAGTCGCCCTCGGGCACGTCCTGCCGCATCACCGAGCGCACCCGGAGGACCCTGGCGCGGTTGATGTCGGCCACGAACTCCTCGATGTAGGGATCGTTCGGGTTCAGCAGGATGTGCTGAGGCTCGCCCTGCTGCACCACCGCGCCGTCCTTCAGGATCACCAGGTGATCGGCCAGCTTCAGCGCCTCGTCGAGGTCGTGCGTGATGAAGATGATCGTCTTGTGCAGCTCGGCCTGCAGTTCCAGCAGCAGGTCCTGCATGTCCGTCCGGATCAGCGGATCGAGCGCCGAGAAGGCCTCGTCCATCAACATCACGTCGGAGTTGGACGCCAGTGCGCGGGCGATGCCCACGCGCTGCTGCATCCCGCCGGAGAGCTGGTGCGGATACTGGTCCTCGTGGCCTTCCAGACCCACCCGGTTCAGCCATTTCACGCCCTCGGCTTCGTACTCGCGGCGCTTCGCGCCACGCGTGGCCAGCGCCATGCCGGCGTTTTCCAGGACAGTGCGGTGCGGCAGCAGCGCAAATTTCTGGAACACCATCGACATGTTCTCGCGCCGCAGCTTGCGCAGCCCGGTCTCGTTCAGCTTCAGGATGTCCTCACCGTTGACGATGACCTCGCCGGCGGTCGGTTCGATCAGCCTGTTCAGGTGCCGGATCAGGGTGGATTTCCCCGAGCCCGACAGCCCCATGATCACGGTGATCTCGCCCTCGCGCATGTCGACGTTGATGTCGTTCAGCCCGAGGACATGGCCCCGGCTTTCAAGCAGATCGGGTTTGCTCATGCCCCCTTTCACCGCCTCCAGCGCGCCCTGCGGGTCGTCGCCGAAGATCTTGTAGAGGTGGCGGATCGAAATCTTGATGTCCTTGCTCATGATGCTCTCCTCACCGGTCGCCCTGGCTGGCGTCGATACGCGCCAGCGAGGCCTTGGTCACACGATCCAGCGCGATGGCAAGCACCACGATGCCGAGGCCCGCGATCAGGCCCACGCCCAGTTCCAGGTTGCGGATGCCACGCAGCACGAGGATGCCGAGACCCGGTGCCGAGACCATCGAGGCGATGACCACCATGGCGAGGCTCATCATGATCGTCTGGTTGACGCCGGCCATGATGTTGGGCAGCGCCAGCGGGATCTGCACGCCGAAGAGCTTCTGGCTCTTGGTCATGCCAAAGGCATCGGCGGCTTCGATCACGTCCTTGTCCACCAGGCGGATCCCGAGGTTGGTCAGGCGCACCACGGGCACGATGGCATAGAGGATCACCGCAATCCCGTAGAGCTTGGGCTCGGTCACCGAGAACAGGAAGATCAGCGGGATCAGGTAGACGAAGGGCGGCAATGTCTGCAGCATGTCCAGCACCGGTGTCACGGTGTTCTGAAGCCTGTCGCTGCGCGACATCGCAATGCCGATGGGCACCCCGAACAGCACGCAGATGAAGGCGCAGACGAAGATGATGGCCAGGGTCTCCATGGCCGACCCGTAGTGGTTGACAAAGGCCAGCCCCACCAGGACCGCGGCCACGAAGGCCACCACCTTCCACGACCGCGCCACCACCCAGGTGATCAGCAGCAGCAGCGGCATCATGATCCACCAGGGCGTCTCGGTCATGATCCAGAGCATGTCGTTCAGCATCCAGCTGAGCGGCTGGGTGATCGGGTCGACGACCACCCGCAGCGCGTCGCGGATCCCGAGGAACCCTGTCTCGACACCCGCCGTCAGGTCACGCGACTGCGGGATCGCGCCGCAGGCATCGTGGAGCGCGTCAAGCGAGGGGAAGGGGAAATCTTTCAGAGAGGGGGCAGGGGCGCTGTCGCCTCCGCCGCTGGTCTTTGCCAGAAGGTCGGCCATCGACATCGGCCCGTCGGAGGCGCCGCCATCGCACCATTCCCTCAGGCCGAGGCTGTCGAAGATACCGCTGTAAGTTGCCATGAATACTTTCGGACCGTCACCGGCCCGCCCTGGTTATGAAACAGAAAGAACGGAGCCGGTGGCCGGCCCCGTTCCGATGGCGCCCGCGGCGCCCTTTTCTCGCGTGCTTACTGCAGCAGCGCCGACAGCTTCTCTTCGGCGGCATCGTTCAGCCAGCCGGACCAGACGTCGGGGTTCTCGGTGATGAAATGCACCGCAACTTCCTCGGCCGAGGCCTTGTTCTCGTCCTGCCAGGCCAGCAGGCCGCTCATGGTCGAGGTCTGGAAGGTCATGTTGCGGAAGAACTCGGTTTCCTCCGGGTGGCTCTCGGCGAAATCGGTGGTGACCGAGGTCAGGATCGGTGCGGCCGGGAAATCCGAGACCTGCGGATCCGTCGCGTCGGGGTTTTGCAGGTTGTCAAAGGCTTCCTTGTCGTAGTCGCCAAGCTTGACGCGGGTCATGTCGTATTTGCCCATCGGCACGGTCGGGCCCCAGTAGTAGCCGAACCAGGGTTCGCCGTCGGTCACGGCCGCGCCCATCGAGGAGGCCAGCGTCTCGCCGGAGCCGTGGTTGAAGACCTCGATACCTGCGTCTTTCAGGTCGAGGGCGCGCACCAGGTTGTCCGACACCACGCGGCAGCCCCAGCCGTCGGGGCAGTTGTTGAACCGGTTGCCGACCAGCTCGGGGTTTTCCATGATGCCCTCGATGGTCTTCAGCTCGGGGTGTTCCTCGGCCAGGGCCGTCGGGATCCACCAGCCTTCGACACCACCGGGCTCCAGGACCGAGGTCAGGCGCTCCATGGTGCCTCCTTCCTCGAGGCGCTTGTAGGCATCGCCGGCCGAGTTCAGCCAGAGGTTGGTCACCACATCCGGTTCGCCGTTCTCGGCAACCGAGGTGATCGCCGGCACGGTGTCCGACTGCACCAGGCTCACGTCGCACCCATAGCCCTGTTCCAGCAGGAACTTGGCGATGTTGGTGGTGACCTCAGCGGCGGCCCAGCCCATCTGCGCGATCGAAACCTCGCCGCACTGCCCGGCGTCGTCCTGCGCCTGGGCGCTCACGGGCAGCAGGGTGGCGGTGGCCGTCGCAGCGGCACAGATCGTCGAGGCAAGCATTGCCTTACGCATGAGAATCTCCTTCGTGATTTGAAGCATTGGCTTTGCCAAATGCGTGCTACTGACGTGCAAGCCGTTAACTCCTTTTGGGTTTACGGCGACATTCTGTAGCTTGAGTAGTTTCATAATCGAACGGTTTCCTAACAAACCCGTCGGGGTAATGTAAACAGGCTGACAGGATTTTTTCCCGGACACGGCCCTCGAAGGGGGCTGCGCGATACGTTCCGCCAGGGCTTCAGAATGCGATGTGGGAGCGCTCGGGCGGCGCCTTGTCAGGCCTGCTGTCCTGGCCTGCGGATGGCGCACAGCCCCTGTGCGCCCGCACGGTGTCCCTGCGCATTGCAGCCTGCCGGGGCCTGGCTATCCTTGCGCATGACACCCGGCGCAAAGGACAGCCCATGGATCGCAGAACCCTGCTCAGGAGCCTTGCCGGCTGCGGCGCCGCAACCCTCGTGGCGACCCCGCAGATCGCCGCGGCGGGCAACAGCCTGCCACTCGGCGCGCCGGTTCACGTCGCGCAGGTCAGCCTGCGCACCCGCGACGCCGCGGCGCTCTCGGCCTGGTATCAGCGTACCGTCGGCCTGCGCGAGATGTCCCGCGATGACAGCACCATTCGGCTGGGGGCAGGTGGCCGGACCCTGCTCGAGCTGATGGAGCAGCCGGGGCTCAGCCTGGCGACGTCGCAGTCGGCCGGTCTCTTTCACACGGCCTTCCTGCTGCCGTCCCGAAGCGATTTGGCCAACTGGATCGCCATGGCGATCGATCAGCGGATTCCCGTCACCGGCACCGCCGATCATGCCGTCAGCGAGGCGATCTATCTGACCGACCCCGAGGGCAACGGTGTCGAGATCTATGCCGACCGCCCGCAGGAGCGCTGGCAGTGGACAGGCGGACAGGTCGAGATGGGCACCTATGCCCTCGACGTGGCGGACATCATGCACAGCCTCGGCTATCTGCCGCCACGCTGGAACGGTGCTCCCGCCGGCACCAGCGTCGGCCATGTGCACATGAAGGTGGGGGATGCGCAGCGTGCAGGCCGCTGGTGGCAGCAGAGCCTGGGCTTCGACGTGACCCGCAACCTGCAGGAGGCGGTCTTCCTTTCCACCGGCGGATATCATCACCACATCGCGGTCAACGAATGGCTCAGTGCCGGTGCCGGCCCGCGGTCCGCGGGCGAAACCGGGCTGGCCAGGATCGATCTCGTCCGGGCCACGCCGGGGCAGGCGGAGGTCTTCGAGGATGATTGGGGCTCCGTCATCCGGCTAAGCTGAGCCAGGCGCCGCGCTCAGCCCCGCCGTTGCGGGCCGGTCCCGGCGGCTTCGGCAAAGGGCACCGGTCTGCCGATCAGATAGCCCTGCGCCATCGACAGCCCCAGCGCGGTCATCACCTCCAGGTCGGCTTCGGTTTCCATTCCCTCGGCCAGGACGTCGGCCCCGTAGTAGGTGGCATAGGAGATCAGCGCGGAGATCAGGCCCGACCGGTCCCGGTCCCTGCCGATGCGGCCACAGAGGGACCGGTCGAGCTTGATGATCTCGGGCTGCAGCTGGATCACATGGCGCAGGCTGGCATAGCCGGCGCCGACATCGTCGATGGCGATGCGAAAGCCGAGTGCTCGCAGCGCGTCGAGCCTGCGAGAGAAGTCGGCATAATCGGTGACGCGTTCGTGTTCGGTGATCTCGAGCACGATCCGCCGCCGGATCGGCACCGGAAAGATGCTCTCGAAGTCCAGGTCCTCGATCGAGCTGACGGCGAAATTCACCGAGAGGAACTGCCCCTCCGGCAGCGCCTCCATGACGGCGCGTGCCTCGCGGGCGATGGCCTCTTCCAGCGGTGCGATCAGGTCCAGGAACTTGGCCCGGCGAAAGACCTCCTCGGTCTGGCCCAGGCTGGCGGGAAAGCGCGTCAGCAGCTCCTGTCCGATGATCTCGTGCCCGGGCAGGCCGATGATCGGCTGCAGGGAGAACTCGAAGCTCCGGTGCCCGAGGGTATCCTGCAGCAGCGCATCGAGCCGCGTGCCCGGCGGATCCTGAAGCGCCAGCGCCTCGATGTCGCGCGCCAGCAGATCCGAGCAGAGCGTGAACATCGCAAGGTCACGCTCGTTCAGGTCGGGGCGGGGATGGCGGCTGAAGGCACAGAGCATGCCGTAGGTCTCTCCGGTCGACAGCCGGATCGGCACGCTGACATGGCCGCCGATGGGCATGTCAAAGGTCTCGGGAATATCCGAGACCGAGGGCTCCAGACGTGCATCCCGGATCAGGTTGGGCGTCAACCCCTCTGCCACGCGGTGGCAATAACTGCCGTCGAGCGGCGAGGCATTGCCCCGCGACACCATGAACAGCCCGCTGTCGGGGGCCCGGTCGGTCTCGTCGAATATCCGGGTGCCAGCGGCAAAGCGCGAGATGAAGGCCACCTCCATGCCGTAAATTTCGCGGAGGGCCTTCAGCACCTTGCGTTTCTTCCAGCGCAGGTTCTCCGGCGCATTGCCGAGATCTTCCGCGAGGGCCTCTCTGAATTCATGCGAGATCACGGGCGATCTCCATTGTCTCCGAGCGTGAACCATCCGCCGCCGTATCCGCCGGCTTTCGGCCATCCTCCCCGAAAATCTTTGAAAAGTCATTCATTTCTTGCTGGGAGTACCCAGCAATGCCGCCGCGGCGCTTTCCGAACGGAGGCGCGCACTTCCGCCTTTCCGGTGGAGCGGCCGGCCCCCGAAACGCGAAGGCGCGCCGGAGGACCGGCGCGCCTTGCTTTGGGTCAGCTCGCCAGGGGCGGCTCAGTTCGATGGCGTTTCCAGCGTCTCGCGGGCGTCGAGCATCTCGCGCAGGGCGCCCACACGTTCGGCCGAAACCGGCGCGGCGCCGTTGCCCCAGCTGTTGCGCACGTAGTCGAGGATCTCGGCGATGTTCTCGTCCGACATCTTCCAGGCAAAGGACGGCATGCCGGCGGCGGTCTGACGTTCACCGGTGTGCGGGGCACGGGCGCCGCGCAGCATGGCGTGGATCATGCCCGTGGGGTCCGACAGCATCGCCTTGTTGCCCGCAAAGGCCGGAACCATGCCCGGGATGCCTTCGCCCGACAGCCCGTGACAGGCCGAGCAGTTGACATCGTAGTCGAGCGCCGCGCTCTCGGCGGTGGCCGCGTCAAAGGACATCGGTGTGGCAGCAGGGGTGTCGGAGGCGGGCAGGGTGGTCAGGTAGCTCCCGATTGCCAGCGCGTCTTCCTCGGTCAGGTACTGCAGCGAATGCTCGACGGCCTCGGCCATCGGGCCCGCCGCCACGGCCACACCGTCGGAGCCGGTGCGCAGGTAGTCGGCGATCTCTTCCGGCGAACGTCCGCCCAGGCCCACGTGCGGGTTCTGGGTCAGGTCGGGGGCGTACCAGCCATCGACCACGGCGCCCTGCAGGAACTCCGAACCGATCTCGGCGCCCAGCTCGTTGCGGGGGCTGTGGCAGGCCGAGCAGTGGCCCGCACCCTCGACGAGGTAGCGGCCGCGTTCCGCCTCCGCGTCGCCGTCAAAGCCCGAGTTGTCGAAGAACAGCATGTTCCAGCCCGCCATGGCGAGACGCTGGTTGTAGGGGAAGCGCATGCCGCCGTTCTCGTCGACCGGATGTGACACCGGCTCGATCGTCGACATGTAGTTCCACAGGTCATGCATGTCCTGGTCGGTCATCTTGACATAGGCGGTGTAGGGCATCGCCGGATAGAGCATGCCCTCCTGGCCCTGACCCTGGCGCACGGCATCAAAGAAATCCTCTTCGGTCATGCCGCCGATGCCGGTGTCGACGTCGGGCGTGATGTTCGAGGAGATGAGCTTGCCGAAGGGGGTCTCGATCTCGTAGCCGCCGGCGAAATCGCCGAATTCGCGGGTGTGGCAGGCCGCACAGTCGGCCGCGCGCATCACGTATTCGCCGCGTGCGATCGACTCGGCGTCATCGCTGCGGAAATCCGCCAGCCGCACGCTGTCCTCTGCCACGGCAGAGCGCGAGGTGTTCAGCGTCGTGTAGGCCCAGACCCCTGCGCCCGCGGCGCCGATCACCGCCAGCCCGAGGACGCCCACGCCGATCTTTTTCCAATTCGCCATGAGTTATGCCTCCACCAGCGGGCCGGGGTTGTTGACGTAGGTTTCGTGGATTGCACGGGCCGCACGCACGGCCAGGGCACCCACGGTCAGGGTCGGGTTGTAACCGCCGTTGTTCGGGAAGGCCGAGGCGCCGACGGAGAAGACGTTGTGGCAATCCCAGCTCTGCAGGTAGGGGTTCAGAGCCGAGGTCGTCGGATCCGCGCCCATCACCAGCCCGCCGATGGTGTGCGAGCTGTGCTGCTTGTAGGGGTTCCATGAGGCTTCGGCCTGGTTGTCGATCATCAGGTCCTCGCCACCGGCCTCGCGCATGATCTCCACGGCCTTGCGGGTGGTGTATTCGGCCATCGACTTGTCGTTTCGGTTCCAGTCGAAGGTCAGGCGCAGAAGCGGCTGGCCATGGCGGTCCTTGTAGGTCGGATCCAGCGACAGGTAGGCGTCACGGGTCGGCATGGACGTGCCCTGGATGAAGATGTTGGCCACCTCCTGATAGTCGCGGGCGTAGGCTTCCTTCCATTCCGAACCCCAGCGCTTGGTGCCGGGGCGGACGCCGTTCATGTTCTGGATCGGGCGGCCGTTGGTTGAATAGCCCATGATGCCGGCGCCGCCGATGAAATCGACGTCCGAGTGGTCGAAGTTGTCACCGTTGAAATCGTCGATCTGCACGCCGAGCGCGCCGCCGCCGATGAACGGGTTCATCTTCGAGCCGGAGAAGAAGCCGGTGACATTGGAACAGGTCTGGTAGCTGTAGTTCCGGCCGATGGTGCCCTTCATGCTCGCCGGGTCGTACTGCTCGCCGATCTGGCTCAGCAGCATCAGGCGGACGTTGTCCATCTGGTAGGCGGTGAAGACCACGATATCTGCGGGCTGGAAGCCTTCCTGGCCTTCGCGGGTGACGAAGTTGACGCCGGTGACGGTCTTGCCGTCCTCGTGCTTGACCGCGTGCAGCACCTCGGTCTCGGTCAGGACGGTAAAGTTATCGCGGCGCATCAGCGCCGGCAGGATGCAGGCCTGCGGCGAGGATTTCGAGAAGTTGCCGCAGCCGTGGAAATCGCAGAAGCCGCAATAGGTGCACGGCCCCATCGTGACGCCCAGCGGGTTCACGTAGGACTGGCTGATGTTGCCCGCCGGAATGGTGAACGGGTTGTAACCCATGCCTTCCGTGGTCTTGCGGTACATGGACATCCAGTTGGTGTCCTTGAGCTGCGGCGTCGGGTAATCCCGCTCGCGCGGCCCCTCGAAGACGTTGCCGCCCTTGATCTTCTGGCCCTTCAGGTTGCCCGCCTTGCCGGAGGTGCCGGCGATGCGTTCGAAGCGGTCATAGAAGGGGGCCATGTCCTCGTAGGTCACGCCCCAGTCCTGCAGCATCAGGCCTTCGCCCTTCAGCCCGTCCAGGCGCTCCTGGCCATAGCGGCCGGCGGTCTGGGTGGCGACCTGGAAGTCCCAGGGCAGGAAGCGCCAGGACATGCCGGCCCAGTGGGTGCCGGCGCCGCCGACGTTCCAGCCGAACTGGAAGGCGTTCCAGTTGCGGATCGGCGCCGCATCCTGGCCGGTCCTGTTGCGGAAGGTGGTGGTTTCCACGCTCATCGGCTGCAGCATGTGGCGACGGGTGTGCCAGCGCAGCTCGTCGGGGTCGACGGCGGGGGGGAAGTCGGTCGAGGTGTCGCGCCAGGCGCCACGCTCGATTGCCACGACGTTGAGGCCTGCACGGGTCAGTTCCTCGGCCATGACCGATCCGGCCCAGCCGAGACCGACGATGACCACGTCGGCCTTGGGACGTTCGTTTGCCATTTGGGTGTCTCCTTGGCCTCAGTCGTTCGGGATCAGGCTTACGGGAGTGAGGTTCAGATCCTCGCCGCGCCGGTCGATGTAGGGACGATAGTCATAGCGCGCGCCGGGAAAGCCGATCATCTTCCAGCCCGCCATGTCGCGGTTGCCGCCATAGAGCGGATCCGCGAGGTAGCCTTCGCGCGCGTTCTGCAGCATCAGCTCGAAGAAGGCCTGGCCGTCGACACCGTCGCCGAGGTCGATCTGCCCGGCTTCCAGCCCGGTCAGGATCTCGTCGATCTGGTCGGGAGAAAGGGCGCCGAAGCTCGTGCCGTGGGTCTTCCGGGCATAGGCTTCAAGGGCCGGCAGGCCCGCCTTGTAGCGTTCGCGCGGGGTCGAGAATACCTGCGCCGCGCCCAGCATCTTGGCCTCGCGCTCGCGGTTCATCGGACCGTCGAGATAGAGCGCCGCGCCGTCGCCGTAGGGGCGCGACAGCTGGTCGTCGAGAAACTCGAGGCATCCGGCTTCCGAGGCCGAGGGGCCACGGTCATCGGCCGGGATCAGCCGGTCAAAGACGGCCTTCAGCGTATTTCGGTCGGTCTGGTCCGTGATGACGCGGAAACTGCCACCGCGATGCGCGGGAACCGGCAGGTGGTCTGCGGACATGGCCGTTTCGTGCGGTACGCCATGCAGCTCTGCGGCACGTCCGGTCGAAGCAAGGCCCGTGGCGGCTGCCGCGGTCCCGATCGAGAACAGTGCCTGCCGCCGGGTCATGCCTGAAGGCTTGCGGGAGGTCATGAAGGACACCTCTGTCTGCTGCCGCCGGCCCTCGGGAAGTGCAGCGTCCCGGCCCGGCGCGGGCGCAGGGCTTCGGACGCCACGGGAGAGCAGGGACCCGCGGCATGGGTTTTACTTGTCGGGGCCACCCCGGAACACGGCCGGAGCGCACATTTGGTGAAGGACACAGGCGGCCGGGAGCGTCCTCCCTCGCCGCGCGGCGTGACTGTGTCCTGCGGTATGCCGGGCCGCACGGGGCGGCAAGCTGAGACATCCGGTCGCAGAAGGGCGGCCGGAATTTTGCGTCGCTCGGAAATATCCTGATGATGTAAACCTCTCAAAATGATGAATCGTGCTAGAGAGTACGCTTGCGCAGGGGAAGGTCCCTGCATTAGAGGCCTGCAATCCCGTGACGGGCGGTCCGTCACGCGCAGACGGAGACCCGCATGGTCAAGCGACTCACCATGGCCGACCTTGCCCGCGAAGCCGGTGTCAGCCTGTCGACGATCGACAGGATCCTCAGCGGCCGCGGCACGGTAAAGCCGACCACGCTGAACCACGTCCTGGCCACCGCCGAGCGCATCGGCTTCCATGCCGTGGGCTCGATCCGGAGCCGCCGCGAGGTCTCGGTGCCCGAACGGTCTCTAGGCTTCCTGCTCAACGACCGGGCCCGCGACTTCTACCACGACTTCAACGAGCAGCTCTCCCGCGCCGTCACCGCCCAGACGATCATCCAGGGCCGCGCCGTCTTCTCCCATGTGCCCGATCTCGATCCTGTCCGCACCGCGGAGGCGCTCTTGGCCCTGGGCGAGAAATGCGATGCCATCGCCGCGGTCTGCATCGACCATCCGCGCATCAACATGGCCGTGGAACAGCTCGCGCAGCGCGGCGTGCCGGTGCTCGCCATGATCTCCGACATTTCGGCGCCCAGCCGCGCCGGCTTCGTCGGCACCAACGACTGGCAGATCGGCCGCTCCGCCGGCTGGTTCGTGCGTCGCCTCTGCCCCGGGGGCGGCAAGGTCGGGCTGGTGCCCGGCAATATCCGCTACACCTGCCAGCAATCCATGGCGGCCAGTTTCCGCAGCTACATCGCCGAGACCAGCACCCCCGAATTCACCGTCATCGACGCTCCCTCGACCGAGGAGAGCGATGCCCGCGCCGCCGACGTGGCCACCGCGCTGGTCCGGACGCATCCGGACCTGGCCGCGGTGGTCCTGCCGGGGGGCGGGCTGACCGGCGCCGCCACCGCGCTCCGGGCGCGCACGGCCACCCGCGCCCGTCAGCCGCTCGTCATCGGCACCGAGATCACCGACAAGAGCCGCGCCCTGCTGATCGATGGCGCCATCGACATGATCCTGGCCCATCCCGGGCACGAGATCGCCCGCGAGGCGGTGCGCATCCTGACCCGTCAGGTCGCGGGCCTGGAGGAGCCGCGCGGGGTGCAGCGCATCCTGCCCTTCAACGTGCTGATCGCCGAGAACTGCTGAGCCGGTCGGGCGCGCCGGCGCGACCGCCTTTACCTGAAATCCGCCGGCCCCTTTCGTGCCGGGACGATTTGCCCCATATAGGCGGTCGAGCCGCCCTTGCGGCCCCGTTCGCGGATCATGACCACGCGCATGTCGGCCGGCTGGCTTGCTGGCACGGCATCGCGGGCATCTACGGGGCCGAAAAGGCAGATTGAATGTGATATCCGCACCCCGACAGGTGTTTTCATGGTTGCAACGCCCCAAAGTGCCGATCTCCGGCGCGCCTCGCGCCTTTCCGTCGCCCCGATGATGGACTGGACCGACCGCCATTGCCGCTACCTGCACCGGCTGCTGTCGGCGCAGACGCTGCTCTATACCGAGATGGTGACCGCCCCCGCGCTGGTGCGCGGCGGGGCGCTGCACCTGCTCGACTTCTCGCCCGAGGAACATCCCGTGGCGCTGCAGCTCGGCGGCTCCGAGCCGGAGGAGCTTGCCGAGGCCACCCGCCTCGGCGCCGAGGCCGGCTATGACGAGATCAACCTCAACTGCGGCTGCCCCTCCGACCGGGTGCAGTCGGGCACCTTCGGCGCGGTGCTGATGAAGGATCCCGCCCGCGTGGCCGAGTGCGTGGCCGCCATGCAGGCCGCCACCGATGTCGAGGTCACCGTCAAGTGCCGCATCGGCGTGGATGACCAGGACCCGGAGCAGGTCCTGCCTGATTTCCTGTCACGGGTGGCCGATGCCGGCTGCCGACGCTTCACCATCCATGCCCGCAAGGCCTGGCTGCAGGGGCTCAGCCCCAAGGAGAACCGCGACATCCCGCCGCTCGATTACGGCCTCGTCCAGCGCATGCGCCAGCAGTTCCCGGACCTGCATCTCTCGGTCAACGGCGGCATCACCTCCCTCGATCAGGCCCAGGCCTTCCTGGCCGCGGGGCTCGACGGGGTGATGATCGGACGCTCGGCCTACCACGATCCCGCCGCCATCCTCTGCCAGGCCGATCGCCGCATCTACGGCGCCGACAGCGCCGACAGCACGCCCGAGGCGGTGGTGCTGAAGATGCTGCCCTACATCGACGCCCACGTGGCCGGGGGTGGCAAGCTGGCGCAGGTCACCCGGCACATGCTGGGCCTTTTCCAGGGTCGTCCCGGCGCCCGCGCCTGGCGCCGCATCCTGTCGGAGGGGGCCCATCGCCCCGGTGCCGGCCGGGCGCTGGTGCTCGAGGCGCTGGAGGCGGTCACCGCCCGCGCAGCGACGCCCGAGAACACGGGCGGCGATGGCATCGCCGCCACCGCCCGCGCATGATGTCTGATTGATCACAATGCCTTACTTGCCGCCGTTCGCGTCGAAATATTCGATGGTCGCGGCGATCATCGCATCCAGGTTGTCGGTGGTGCCAAAGGCGTTGAAGCTGTGGTCCATGGCGTCGGTATAGGCCTCTTCCGGCCCGTCATGCGCTGCCAGCAGCATCTCGGCGTTCACCGGGGCCACGGTGGTATCCTCGGTGCCCTGCGCCACGAAGAGAGGGCCGCCATAGGCCGCGATCTCGGCCTCGGGGTCAAAGCTCTCAACGCCCTGGAAGAAGGCGCCCTTCAGGGTCACGTCAGCGCCCCAGGGCAGGGCGGCGGTGACCTCCGCGTCGGGCGCCGCGGCCAGCCCTTCCGCATAGGCCTCGTCGCCCACCAGGGCCTTGAAGGTCGGCACCGGATCGGCCACCGCCGCCCAGAGCGCCACCGCGTCGAAGGTGCCGGGCGCGCTGCGCCCCGCGGTCGCGGTCGAGACCAGCCCGCCCTGGCTCCAGCCCAGCAGGAACAGCGCGTCGCCGTCCACGCTGTCGAGATCCTTGAGGTAGTCGACCGAGGTCAGCGCATCCTGGATCTGGCTCTCAAAGGTGGTGTCGGAATAATTCATCATCGCCGTCGAGTCGCCCGAGCCGCGGAAATCGATGCGCAGGCTGGAATAGCCCGCGTCCGACAGCATCCGCGCGGTGCGGGCAAAGATGCCCTCGTCGGCGCCGGGGATCATCAGCTCGTCGCGCGAACCGGTAAACCCATGCAGCAGCAGGACCACCGGCGCCGGGTCTCCCTCGACCAGGCGCAGGGTGCCGACCACGCCGTCATGGGCGGTCACGGGAATGATCACGTCGCTTTCCGACGCCTCGGCCAGAACGGCGGCAGGCATCAGGGCGGTCAGCAGGGTGGTGGTGGCCAGGGCGGCGCCAAGGGTGCGGAGGGTCACGGGGCAAGTCTCTCTTTTTCTGTTTGTACGTAGTGTCGGCGCGCCCGGTCCCGCGTCGCGCCAGAGCGTCCGGGGCAGGGCGGCTAGTGCAGGCTAGCGACGTGGCAGCGCCGCCCGAAGGATTCCCTGCCGAGGCAGGCGCCGCTCTGCATCGCCGCCCGGGCACACGCCGAAGGAATGGGCATTCGAACATTCTCTGCCACACCGAGAGGCCCTGCCTGCCTGACGCCCCACTGCCATGCCCCCAGACGCCCCCAGGCTCGACCCGCACATGAATGCATGCCGCGGCATACCGTTCCCGGTTGCCTGATCCCGTGCCCGGGGGTGCACCCTTGCCGGAAAACCTCTGCGCGATCCCGCGGCCTCCCTTGCAACGCCGTGCAAATCTTGCTTCACACTCCGCGCGGGCGACATTTCTCGAAAGGAAGCGCAATGGAAATCGGTCTCATGCTCGGGCTGCTGCTGGTCCTCATCGTCATCGGGGGCGTGGCCGGGGTGCTGGCCGGTCTGCTCGGGGTGGGCGGCGGCATCGTCCTGGTGCCGGCGTTCTTCTATACCTTCACCGCCATGGGCATCGACGGGCCGGCGACCATGCAGGTCTGCCTGGGCACCTCGCTGGCCACGATCATCGTCACCTCGCTGCGCTCTCTCAACAGTCACAACAAGAAGGGCGCGGTCGACTGGTGGATCCTCAGGACATGGGCGCCCGGCATCGTGGTCGGCGCGCTCATCGGCGTGCTGGTGGCCTCCTCGCTGAAATCGCGCGAGCTGCAGGCGCTCTTCGGTTTCCTCGGCCTCTTCATCTCGCTCTACCTGGCCTTCGGCAAGGCAGAGTGGAAGATCGCCGACCAGATGCCGGGCCTGCTGACCCGCTCGATCCTCTCGCCCATCGTGGGTTTCCTCTCGGTGCTCATGGGCATCGGCGGCGGCTCCTTCGGCGTCCCGCTGATGACGCTCTACGGCCGCCCGATCCACCGCGCGGTGGCCACCGCCGCGGGCTTCGGCCTGTCGATCTCGGTGCCCTCGGTGATCGGCTTCCTCTTCGTCTCGATCCCCGAAGGCAGCCGTCCGCCCTTCACCCTGGGCGCGGTCAACATCCCGGCCTTCCTGGTCGTGATCTGCATGACCACGCTGACGGCCCCGCTGGGTGTCAAGATTGCCCATGCCACGGATCCCAAGCCGCTGCGCCGGATCTTCGCGGGCTTCCTCTTCCTCGTGGCGCTGAACATGCTGCGCAAGGTCTTCATGGGCTGATCGGGGAGGGGGCTCTGCCCCCGCCGGCCTGCGGCCGACTCCCCCGGGATATTTCGGGCCAGATGAAAGAGCCGCACGCTCTTCATCATCTGGCCAAAAATATCCCCGCCGGAGGCTTCCGGACCATCAGCCCGTCGTGCGCGATCACTCCTCGCGCTGGCGTCTCAACCGGCCGGCCCGGCCGCCACGGCGGCTGGCCTTCAGCGGCCCGCGAGAGGGCAGCTCGGCCATGACGGCGCGGCGCTCCTCCTCGGTCATCCGCGACC
The DNA here is from genome assembly GCF_056270665.1 of Pseudooceanicola sp. DL12. Classification (NCBI taxonomy): domain Bacteria; kingdom Pseudomonadati; phylum Pseudomonadota; class Alphaproteobacteria; order Rhodobacterales; family Paracoccaceae; genus Pseudooceanicola; species Pseudooceanicola sp. DL12. The sequence goes on along the minus strand of NZ_CM149884.1, from coordinate 2,703,102 downwards.
AGGTGGCAATCTCGTCGATCGAGCGCAGGCAGCCTGTGCAGAGCCGGGCCTCGGGGTGGATGACGCAGATGTTCACGCAGGGCGAGCTGACGCCCTCGCGCTTCCATACGTCCCGTCCATGGCGATCCGGCCCGCTCATGGCCTAAGCCTGACCAAGGTGGCGCAGGCGGTCAAGGGCCCCCTGCAGGATGTAGGAGGCCGCCACGTGGTCGATCACCTCGGCACGCTTGCGCCGCGAGGTGTCGGCCTCGAGCAGGGCCCGCTCCGCCGCCACCGTCGACAGGCGCTCGTCCCAGAAGGCGATGGGCAGATCGCTGATGCGGATCAGGTTGCGGGCAAAGGCGCGGCTCTTCTGACAGCGCGGCCCCTCGGTGCCGTCCATGTTGCGTGGCAGGCCCATGACCAGTCCCGCGATGCCGCGTTTCGCGATGATCGCCAGCAGCGCCTCGGCGTCGAGGGTGAACTTCTTGCGCCGGATGGTCTCCAGCGGCGTCGCCACGCCGCGGAAGGTGTCGCTCACCGCCACGCCGATGGTCTTCTCGCCAAGGTCCAGCCCGGCGATCGCCTGCATCGGCGGCAGGGCGGCGGCAAACTCGGCCATGTCCTCGTAGATCATTGCGCCACTCCCGCCTGGTCCGCCGCGGCGCGGACCTGTTCCAGGGCCGCCTCCTGGCCTTTGAAGACATCCTCGGATTCCCGATAGATCGAGCGCGCCCGGTCGGTCTCGCCCAGCACCCCCAGCGCCATGATCAGCCGCGCCCATTCCTGCGCCGTGCCGCCCTGGCTGGCCAGGCGCTGCGACAGCCCCTCGACCATGCCGCGGATCATCTCCTGGCGGTCCTCGTCCGACATGTCGCTGGTCGCCGCGATATCCGCGGCGCTCGGCCCGGGCAGGGCGTCTGGCTGGGCCTCGGCGGGCGCGGGCGGCTGATAGCGGCTCTCGCCCGCCATCTGCGCCAGCTCCATGATGCGGCTGCGGATCGCCGGCACCCAGGGCGCATCCTCCGGTCCGCGCCGCAGCAGCCCGTCCCAGAGGCGGAAGGCCACGTCGGGCCGGCCGTTCTGCGCCATCAGCAGCCCGGTGTAATAGCCCGCGGTGCCGTTCTCGGGATCCTTGGCCAGCGCCTGGCGCAGCGCGCCCGAGGCCTCGGAGGAGATCGTGCCGCCCGCGGCCAGGATCAGCATGTCGGCGTAATCGGCGTAATCCTGCCCCGTGGCGCTGTCGCCCATCAGCTCCAGCGCGCGGCCCTGCGCCTTGTGCGCGGCCGAGAAATTGCCCAGTGCCGCCTCGTTGCGCGCCAGCAGCAGGTGCCCCTGGATGTCGTCGGGCCGGGACTTCAGCGCCTCGCGCAGCCGCGTCATCAGCTCCTGGAACTCTTCCGATGGCTGCAGCGCCGGCACCGCGATGGGGGCCGGGCCCTCGGCCTCGGCACGGGCCTGGTCCGGCAGGCCGGCCAGGCTTTCGGTCGCGGCCTCGATCCGGCTCTTGCGCGACAGGTCGGGATAGCCCGGTGCCCCCAGCGACCAGTAGAGCCAGCCCGTCGCCACCACGATCACGACGCCGCCGCCCCAGGCCAGCGCCCGGTTCGGCCCGCGCCCGGCGGCGGCGCCGGTGGCCGTGGCGTCGGCGGCATCGGCGGCCAGCAGCCGGCGCGAGATTTCTGTGCGCAGCCGGTCGGCCTCGGCCTGCGGCAGGGTGCCGCGGCTCAGGTCGCGGTCCACCTCGGCCAGCTGGTCGCGATAGATCTGCATGTCGGTGCTGCCCGCGGCCTGGCCCTCGCGCGCGCCCTTCATCACCGCCCGTGCCAGCACGGTGGCGACGCCGAGTGTCATTGCGAGGGCGATGATCCAGAATGCCATGAATGCGGGCCTTTCCCTGCGGTTTCGGGCCAGGTGCCTGCCCCCGGGGCAGCGCGGCGCGGCCGGGGCGGTGGCCTGCCGGTCCTGCCGGCCCGTGTCGGGCCCGTGCTGCCTGCGCCCTGGGCGGGCCCTGGTCATGTTCCCTCCTGATCTATCCTGCCGGGGCCACGGGAAAAAGGGCGAATTGCCGCGTCATTTGCGACATGTCGCAACCGCACGGTATTGTGACGGTTTGCGGCGGGGCTATCGTGGCGGAAGCACTAGGGTCCGACCCGAGGGGCGATCCGGATCGCCTGAGTCTCTGTCTTTGTCCTCCGCTCCAGCGAGATGCCGATGAAACGCTATTCTGCCTTTGCCATTGCCCGGGAAGCCGCCCGATACCACACCGGCTGGGAGCGCGCCTGGCGCTCGCCCAAGCCGAAGGACCGTTACGACGTCGTCGTGATCGGTGCCGGTGGCCACGGGCTGGCCACGGCCTATTACCTCGGCAAGAACTTCGGCATCACCAATGTCGCGATCATCGAAAAGGGCTGGCTGGGCGGCGGCAATACCGGGCGCAACACCACCATCATCCGCTCGAACTACCTTCAGGATGAATCCGCGGCGATCTTTGAAAAGGCCCGCAGCCTCTACGAGGGCCTCAGCCAGGATCTGAACTACAACGTCATGTTCAGCCCCCGCGGCGTGCTCATGCTGGCGCAGACCGAGCACGAGGTGCGTGGCTGGAAGCGCACCGCCCATGCCAACCAGATCCAGGGCATCAAGACAGAGTACATCGACGCAAAGCGCGTCAAGGAACTCTGCCCGATCATGAACATCGACGGGCCGCGCTACCCGGTGCTCGGCGCGCTCTGGCAGGAACGCGGCGGCACCGCGCGCCATGATGCCGTGGCCTGGGGCTATGCCCGCGCCTGTTCCGACATGGGCATGGACATCATCCAGAAGACCGAGGTCACCGGCGTCGAGCGCGGCACCGACGGCAATGTCTCGGCCGTGCAGACCACCCAGGGCCGCATCGCCTGCGGCAAGCTCGCCATCGTCGTGGCCGGGCACTCGGGCGTGGTGGCCGAGATGGCGGGCTTCCGCCTGCCGGTCGAGAGCATGGCGCTGCAGGCGCTGGTCTCCGAGCCGATCAAGCCCTGCATGGACGTGGTCGTCATGGCCAATACCGTGCACGGCTACATGTCTCAGTCCGACAAGGGCGAGATGGTGATCGGCGGCGGCACTGACGGGTTCAACAATTATTCCCAGCGCGGCAGTTTCCAGCATATCGAGGAGACCATCCGCGCCCTGATCGAGACCTTCCCGATGATCTCGCGGCTCAAGATGCTGCGGCAATGGGGCGGGATCGTCGACATGACCGGCGACCGCTCGCCCATCCTGTCGACCACGCCGCTCGGCAATTGCTTCATCAACTGCGGCTGGGGCACCGGCGGGTTCAAGGCGATCCCGGGTTCGGGCTGGGCGATGGCGGAACTCGTGGCCAAGGGCACGCCCGGGCCGCTGGCGGCGGGCTTCGGCCTCAACCGCTTCAGCGAGGGCCGCTTCATCGACGAGAGCGTCGCCGCAGGCGTGGCACACTAGGAGAGGGCAGGGTGAAGACCGTGGTCATCTCCCTTCAGACGGCAACGGCCCCGCAGTGCGGGGCCGGCATGGATGGTCGTTCGGGCGACCTTTACGTCGAGCTCTTCGGCGGCCTATTCCGCGGCGATGATCGGCTTGGGGCCGCTCTTGGCGGCGTCGAGCACCGCTTCCGTGGGCGCGGGCATCAGCTGCGCGGCCTCGATGTCGCGCAGGGCGGCCTGAACCTCGTTGATGGGTGCCTTGTGGGTCCGTCCCAGCGCCTCGGCAAGGGCGTCCGCGTCACAGCCCGCGGGCGCACGGGCAATGCCCACGAAGGCCAGCCCGCTGCGCAGGGCGCTGGTGAATTCGGGGCGCTGCGGCAGCAGCTTGGCCAAGCTGCCCTGCACATGGCCAAAGGCCAGCGGGCGCGCGGCCTCGCTGCCGGGCACATGGCCCATCAGCACGAACAGCCCCGGCTCGGCCGGCAGCATGTCGAGGCTGTCGAGTATCGTGAAACGCACCATCCGGCCAAGCGGGGCCTCCAGGTCAACCGGGAAGTCGATCGCGTCAGTCATGTGGGTCACACTCCTTCGCTTGGGGGGCCCGTGCCGCGGCGGCTGTCGCCATCGCCCGCAGGGGCCGCATTGCAGTCTGCGTCGAAATTCGGGTCTTCGCAGCCCGTTCGCCCGCGGCATATGCCGCGAACTGGGGCGCCTTCGTCTGCCAACCACAGGCTAACACAGAATGTTGTGCATCGGTTAACGCAAACACGCCAGCCCATGTATTCACCGGGGTGGCCGTCAACTTTGCAAGGTAAACGCGGCAGTTCGGCAGAAGGTTCCACATATTCTGCCTTCAAAATGTGCGGAAAACCCTTCCTGCAAAAGGCGGGTATTTGTCATATCAATGGATGTCCGGCCGCACGTGCTGACGATTCGACCGGCTTTCCAGTTATTTGCGGCGGCTTTCCGCTTCCGGCTGCGGCGCATTTCGGCACTGCACGGAACCCGGGCATGGCGCCCCGCGTTTCTTCTCCACTGCCTGGAAGAAGAAAGGGAAACGCATGTCGCAGAAATCCGGAAACACTGGTCTCGCCTTCGTACTCGGCGCCGTCGTCGTCATCGTCGCCGGCCTCGTCTGGTACGTCTACTCGGGTGGCGAGCTGCCCGGCCAGGACGAGCCTGAAATCCAGATCGATCTGCCTGACGGCAACTGATCGCCTCGGCGACATCCTCCCGGACATCTTCCTTGTCCCTTACCTGTCCTCTGGCCGGGCGCCCCGCGCGTCCGGCCCTTTTTCGTGCCACCTCCCGCGCGCGGAACAGCCCGCCGCGCGTCCGACTTCACCAACGGAGAGCCTCCATGTTGCTGCTTAGATGTCCCTATTGCGGCGTTGCCGCCGAAGAGACCGAATTTCACGGGGGCGGGGAGGCCCACATCACGCGCGAGGGCCCCGAGGCCTCCGACGCGGCCTTCGAGCATTACATGTTCGACCGGGTGAACCCCAAGGGCGTGCACTTCGAGCGCTGGCGCCACGTCAACGGCTGCGGCAAGTGGTTCCATGCCGCCCGCGACACCATCACGCTCGAGGTCTTCGGCACCTATCCCGCCCAGACCTCCACGCCGCCGGAGGACCTCCTGCAGGTCATCCGCAGCAAGCGTCCGGGCTTCAAGTGGCGGGACGTGTCATGATCCGCAGCCGCTTCATCCCCCTCGGCACAGCACAGCAATTCGGAAAAGGAGCGCAGGCGCGATGAGCAGCAGGCTTGCGAAAGGCGGACGGAAGATCGACCGTTCCCGGACAGTGAACTTCACCTTCAACGGCCGCACCTTCAGCGGTTTCGCCGGCGATACGCTCGCCTCGGCGCTGCTGGCCAACGACCAGGTGATGATGGGCCGCTCCTTCAAGTACCACCGCCCCCGCGGCGTGGTCGCCTCCGGGGCAGAGGAGCCGAACGCGCTCGTGGGCCTGGGCGAGGGCGCCCGCTTCGAGCCCAACCAGCGCGCCACCACCACCGAGCTCTTCGAGGGGCTGACCGCCGCCTCGCAGAACCACTGGCCCAGCCTCGATTTCGACGTGGGCGTGGTGAACAACGCGATGGCGCGCTTCTTCCCGGCGGGCTTCTACTACAAGACCTTCATGGGCCCCAAGGTGTTCTGGGAAAAAGTCTACGAGCCGGTGATCCGCCGCGCCGCGGGCCTGGGCCGCGCCCCCACCGAGCGTGACGCCGATACCTACGAACACCTCTATGCCTTCGCCGACGTGCTGGTGATCGGCGGCGGCATCGCCGGCCTCACCGCCGCGGCCGAGGCCGGCCGTGCCGGCGCCCGCGTGCTGCTGCTCGAACAGGGCACCGACTGGGGCGGTCGCGCCATGGTCGATGGCGGACAGGTGGGCGACATGACCCTCGAGGCCCATGTCGAGGCCCTGGTGGCCGAGCTCACCGCCATGCCCAACGTCACCATGCGCCTGCGCTGCATGGGGGCGGGGGTCTATGACCACGGCTATGCCCTGGGCTACGAGCGCGTCTCCGATCACCTGCCCGGGGCCGCCGGGCCGCGTCACCGCCTCTGGCGCATCCGCGCCAGGCAGATCGTGGTTGCCGCCGGCGCCATCGAGCGTCCGCTCTCCTTTGCCGGCAACGATGTGCCCGGCGTGATGCTGGCCGGCGCCCTGCGCGACTATGTCGTTGATCACGGCGTTTCCCCCGGCGACCGCGTCGTGGTGGTCACCAACAACGACGATGCCTATCGCACCGCCCTGGCGGTCAAGGCCGCGGGCCTCGCCGTGCCCGTCATCCTCGATGCCCGCCCCATGGGCGGCGGCGCGCTGGCCGAACAGGCCAGGGAGGCTGGCATCCGCGTCGAGACCGGCCGCGGCATCGCCAAGGTCAAGGGCGGCAAGCGCGTCACCGGCGTCGAGGTCTGCGACCAGGCCGGCAGCGGCTCCGTGCTCGAGGAGATCCCCTGCGATGCCGTTGCCATGTCCGGCGGCTGGTCGCCGGTGGTACACCTGTGGTCGCACTGCGGCGGCAAGCTCACCTGGGACGAGGATCAGGCGATGTTCCGCCCCGATCCCGCGCGTCCGCCCACCGGCCATGACGGCCAGGGCTTCGTCACCTGCGCCGGCACCTCCAACGGCATGCTGCAGCTCTCCGAGGTGATCTCGGATGCCGCCGCCGCGGGCCGTGCCGCGGCCGAGGCCACCGGCCATGTGCCGGGCGTCCTTATCCCCGTCGCCGCCGTCGATACCCCCGAGGCCGCGATCTCCCCGGTCTGGTTCATGCCCGCCGGCGCCACCAGGGAACTGCGCGCCAAGGCCTGGCTGGACTATCAGAACGACGTCAAGGTGTCCGACATCCAGCTCGCCGCCCAGGAGGGTTTCGAGAGCGTCGAACACGCCAAGCGCTATACCACGCTCGGCATGGCGACGGATCAGGGGAAACTCAGCAACATCAACGGTCTGGCGGTGCTTTCTAATGCACTGAATGAACCCATTCCGCAGGTCGGCACCACCACCTTCCGGCCGCCCTACACGCCGATCTCCATGGGCTCGATCGCCGGCGGTGCCCGCGATGCCGCCTTCCAGCCGCTGCGCCGCACGCCGCTGCACGGCTGGCACGAGGCCAATGGCGTCGACTGGGAGCCGGTGGGCCACTGGCGCCGTCCGTTCTGCTATCTCCGCCCCGGCGAGAGCAAGCACGAGGCCGTCAACCGCGAGGTCATGGCCGTGCGCGAACGCGTCGGCCTTCTCGACGCCTCGACGCTGGGCAAGATCATCGTCAAGGGCCCCGACGCGGGCAAGTTCCTCGACATGATCTACACCAACATGATGTCCACGCTGAAGCCGGGCAAATGCCGCTACGGGCTGATGTGCAACGAGAACGGATTCCTCATCGACGACGGTGTCGTGGCCCGGATCGACGACAACACCTTCCTCTGCCACACCACCACTGGCGGGGCCGAGAGCATCCATGCCCACATGGAGGAATGGCTTCAGACCGAGTGGTGGGACTGGAAGGTCCATGTCGTCAATGTCACCGAGCAATACGCCCAGATCGGCGTGGTCGGGCCGCAGGCGCGCCAGCTTCTGGAAACCCTCGGCACCGCCGAGATCGACGCCGAGACGCTGCCCTTCATGACCTGGGCCGACCGCACCATCGGCGGCATTCCCGTGCGGATCTACCGGATCTCCTTCTCGGGCGAGCTCAGCTTCGAGCTCTCCGTGCCCGCGGGCTACGGTCTTGCCCTCTGGGAGCAGCTGGTGGCCGCCGGCAAGGGGTTCGACGCCATGCCCTACGGCACCGAGGCCCTGCACGTGCTGCGCGCCGAGAAGGGCTTCATCATGATCGGCGAGGAGAGCGACGGCACCATCATCCCGCAGGACCTCAACCTGAACTGGGCGATCTCCAAGAAGAAGGAGGATTTCATCGGCAAGCGGGGCCAGATGCGCAGCCATCTCGCCGATCCGGGCCGCTGGAAGCTCGTGGGGCTCGAGGCCCTCGACGGCTCCGTCCTCGAAGAGGCCGCCTATATCCCCACCGACGGCACGAACCATCTGGGCCAGGGCAACATGCAGGGTCGCATCACCTCGACCTACTACTCGCCGACCCTCGGCAAGGGCATCGCCATGGCGCTCTTGAAGGACGGCCCCGACCGCATGGGCGAGACCGTCTACGTCACCCGCATCGGCGCCGGCCCGGTGCCCGCCCGGGTCGTCGACCCGGTGTTCTACGACAAGGCAGGAGACAAGCAGAATGTCTGACGTCATCACCGCTCCCGCACCGCTCGGCGCGCTTGGCGGCGCGGCCTTCGACGGCTACGTCCGCGTGGCCGAGGAGCCCGTGCGCGGCATGATCACCCTGCGCGGCGATTTCGCCGCGCCGCCGCTGCGCAATACCGCCACCGGCCTCGCCGCCATCGAGATGCCGGAGCAGGGCCATATCGCGCTCAACGGCGAACGGTCCATCGCCTGGATGTCGCCCGACGAGCTGCTGGTGACCGTCCCCTACGCCGATCTGCCCGCCGCCATGGCCCAGGCCGAGGCGACGCTGGCCGCCGATCCCGCGCTCAACGCCGTCGACGTCAGCCATGCCCGCTGCCGGATCTCCGTCACCGGAGAGGATGCCCTCGTGCGCGAGGTCATCGCCAAGCTGGCCCCGGTCGACATGGCGCCCGGCGTCTTCACCCCCGGCATGTTCCGCCGCTCGCGGCTGGCACAGGTCGCGGCGGCCATCTGGATGCCCGAGCCGGGCAGGGCGGAAGTGGTTTGCTTCCGCTCCGTGGCGGACTATGTGTTCACCATACTCAGCGATGCGGCCCGCCCCGGAAGCGAGGCCCATCTCTACGCCTGAAACGGTTGAAAAGGCAGGGAGGCCAATGGGTATACCGTTGTGCACCAAGATGCGGGGCGCCTGTGCGGATCAGCATGGGCAAACCCTCTTGACCTTCCTCGCCGCGCGATACCATGTAGGCGCGAGAGTATTAACGAACTCCAGAAAAGGAGGCCCAAATGGCTTTTGAACTCCCCGATCTTCCCTACGCCCACGACGCCCTGGCCGATCTCGGCATGTCGAAGGAAACGCTGGAATACCACCACGACATCCACCACAAGGCCTATGTCGACAACGGCAACAAGGCCATCGCCGGCACCGAGTGGGAAGGCAAGTCGGTCGAAGAGATCATCAAGGGCACCTACGACCCGAAAGCTGTCGCTCAGAACGGCATCTTCAACAACGCGTCGCAGTTCTGGAACCACAACCAGTTCTGGGAAATGATGGGCCCGGGCGCTTCCGCCATGCCCGGCGAGCTTGAAAAGGCCCTGGTCGAGAGCTTCGGCTCGGTCGACGAATTCAAGTCGCAGTTCGCTGCCGCAGGCGCCGGTCAGTTCGGCTCCGGCTGGTGCTGGCTGGTCAAGGACACCGACGGCTCGCTCAAGGTCACCAAGACCGAGAACGGCGTCAACCCGCTCTGCTTCGGCCAGACCGCGCTGCTCGGCTGCGACGTGTGGGAACACTCCTACTACATCGACTTCCGCAACAAGCGTCCCGCCTACCTGACCAACTTCCTCGACAAGCTGGTCAACTGGGAAAACGTCGCCTCGCGCATGTGATCCCATCCCCGACGGCGGCCCTGCCGCCCGGTGTTTCGGCCCCCCGTACCGCAAGGTGCGGGGGGTCTTGCGTTTGGAGAGGGGAGTGCGGTGGCCCCCCTCCGGCCTGTCGGGCCCTCGGCTCCGGCTGTTGCCGGCGCCGTCCCGGACGGGCGCCGGGGCAATCCACCCCATCGCGATGCGCGGCAGCGCGCGACGGCAGCTGCGGACGGCGGTTCCCTGCGGCGGCCGCCCCGGGGCAATGTCTGCTGCATTTCGGCGCGTAAGCGGTCTACTTATTAGTCATCCGCAAAGGACGCACGGCACGCCTCCTGCCTCATCCGCAACGAAAAAAATGCGCAGGTCCGTCGCCGGAAAGGCGCCCCGCCGCCAGAGGCCGAACCGTCTCCCGAAAGGCGGCGATCAGGCGGCCGTCTCGCGATCCCGGGGCAGGGCATGTCTTGGGGATCACGCGGGCCAGACCCTCCGCACCCTCGGCGCCAGGGCCCTCAAACGAACAATGCGCCGAGATAGATTGCGGAAAGATAACGGAAAATATCCGTCTGTCGCCGCGGCGGCCCCGCTTGCTTCCGGCCCGGTCCTCACGCCACCGCTCTGCCCGGATCTGGGGGATGCGTCACCTCGACAGCCTGCCTTACGGGCAGGAAGCGGGAAAGGGGCCCCGTTGTTTCCTGCTGGCCGGAAGGCCCCGGACAGCCTCTTTTTCGGGGGGCTGCCGAGCCCGGGAAACTTTTCGTGGAGGATGCAAAAAAATTGCAATCTATGGATGTACATATAAAATCAATTGTACGAATGCGTTCAAAAAATATTACTTTTTGATAGAGGTTTTAGCATGAAGGCAGCAGTTCTTGGTGCCAACGGCTTTCTTGGAAAGGCCGTTGTTGAAACGTTACTTTCGGACGGGCACGAGGTTACGCAAATTGACCGGCAGATGCCGCGCCATTTCTCCGACGGATCCTTCGTTGCAGCGGACATCCGGAACATCGACGCGCTGAAGGCGGCGTTTGCCGATGTGGATACGGTCTTTCACCTCGCCGCGGTCCTTGGCACATCCGAGCTGGAAACAGGCCTGCGCCCGGCCATAGAGACGAATGTTCTGGGAACCCTGAACGTGCTCGAAGCTGCGCAGCACTGCGGCGTACAGCGCATTTTCGTCGCGTCCAAACCCTCTTGCTGGCTCAATACCTACACCATTACCAAGCATTGCTCGGAGCAGATCGTCAGGCAATTCGGCAATTACAACCCGGTCGATGTCCATGTTTTCCGATATCTGAACATCTACGGGCCCGGGCAGAAACTGCAGCCGGTTCGAAAGATACTGCCAATCTTCGCGGCGCAGGCGCTCAGGGGGCTGCCGCTGCAGATTTACGGAGACGGCGAACAGACCGTCGACATGCTTTACGTCGATGACGCCGCGCGCATGACCGTGGACATCACCGCCACAACGCCTCTTGGAGAGGCCATTGATTGCGGCACCGGCGTGGAGATTTCGGTTCTGAGGGTCGCACGGGAAGTGAACGACTATTTCGGGAACGACGCCGGCATCGAACATATTGCGATGCGGAAAGGCGAGACGCCCAGAACAAGGCTGGTGGCGGATACCACCGAACTTGACCGGGCCCTGCCTGACCGCAAGCTGACGGATTGGAACCTGGCGCTGGCGACCTCCCTGGACTGGTACGCCCGCCAATCCCCCGCGGCCATCGATGCCGCCCTGTCGTTCTACGGCATTCGCTCCAGATACAATGTCTATTGGTAGGGCAGGAGCCGCGCCATGTCCCAGATTTTCACGATCCCGAAGAATTTTCGCATCACCGCCATCGTTGCGCATCCGGACGACGAGACCCTCGGCCCCGGAGGAGCCCTGGCCCGGTTTGCCCGTGAAGGGGCGATCTGCCGCGCCGTCTTGGCCTTCCACCGCACCGACCCGAGGCTGGGCAACGGGTGGCCGGAACTCGTCGGGGCGTTCCAGGATGCGTGCGACGACCTGGGCTGCGAAGCCGTCGTCAGGGCGGACCTGCCCGAAAGCCATGAGGGCCTGGACATTCAGGCCCTGCACGACGCTCTCGTCGAAGATGTCGCCACCGCCGACCTTGTGCTGACACATTGGGCTGGCGACACCCACCAGGCGCATCGTGCCCTTTCCCATGCCGTCGAAATCGCCACGCGACCGTTTCGGCGGCACCGACACCTGTGGTTCTTCGAGACGCCGACCTCAAGCGATCAGGGGATCGGTCCTGCCTTTTCGTCGAACCTCTGCGTCCGGCTCTCCAGGGAGGATGTGGATGCGCAGGCAAGCGCCTTCGCACGCTACCCCGCCTCCGAGACGGCGACGGGCCGGTCACCGGCGGACATAGAGGCCCATGCGCGCTATCGCGGCCGTCAGAACGGGCTGGAATTCGCAGCCGTGTTCAGCTCGGCAAGGATGTTTCTCTAGCCATGTGGTCGCCCCGCATCCCCTATCCCAAGCAGATGCTCGACCTCTTGCTCGCGCTGGTGCTTGTCGTACCCTGCCTGGTGGTGGCCCTGTGCCTGGCTGGTCTTGTCTGGCTGCAGGATCCCGGCCCGGCCTTCTTCGTCCAGCGCCGTCTGGGGCGCGGCGGCGCCAGTTTTCCGATGATCAAGCTGCGCACCATGAGCGTGCATGGCGATGCGATACTGGAGCGTCATTTCCTGTCCAGGCCAGAGGTCCGGGCCCGCTATGAGCAGACCGGAGCCCTCGCGGACGACCCGCGCATCGTGTCCCCGATCGCGGCCCTGGCCCGAAAGTACTATCTGGACGAACTGCCACAGGTTCTGAACGTCCTGCGTGGCGACATGAGCTTCGTGGGGCCGCGCCCGCTCGAGAGATGGTTGGCCGCCGGCCTCATGACCAGCGCGGAGCTGCGTCAGCGCTGTCGCGTGCGCCCCGGAATCACCGGCCTTGCCCAGGTAAAGCGGCACGCCAAATCCGATATCGGCCGGCGCATGATCAATCTTGATCTGCATTACGCGCAGCACTGCAGCCCCTCCCTGGACGGCTGGATCATGATGAAGACGATCCATGCAGTCCTGTCCGGAGGGGGCATCGAAACAGGCCGGTCGGCCGGCAAGGCCTCCGTGGAGAACGCCAATGGAAGCTGAGCCGCGCCGGGTACTCGTGACGGGAGGGTTGGGCTATATCGGCAGCCATGTCTGTGCGCGCTTCCTGCAGGAGGGGGCAGAGGTCATGGCTCTCGACAATCTCAGTGCCAGCAACAGCAGCCTTTGCCCGGTCATCCAGGCGGCCGGCAACTCCGATCTGTGGTTTCGCCAGGCAGATCTCAACGACGCCGCGCATGTGGCGGACATCATCAAGGCCTTCGATCCGGATCTGGTGATCCATTGTGCCGCAGAGAAATCCATCGCGCGATCCCGTGCCGATCCCTTGGAGACCTATCGTCAGAACCTGTCCGGCCTGATCAACCTCCTGCTGGCCATGCAGCCCCTGCGCCGCAAGCATCTCGTCTTTCTCTCCTCGGCGGCCGTCTACGCCCCCACTGCCGAAGGCGTGGTACCCGAAGATGCACCCATGTGCCCGATCTCGGCCTATGGCCGCAGCAAGCTGATGGGAGAGAGCATCATAAGCGACTGGGCGGCTGCGACCCTGCACGCAAGCGCCATCGCATTGAGGCTTTTCAATGTGGCCGGCATGGCGCCGGACCTCTGGCCGGGGCTTGCCTGCTGGACGGAGCGCGGTGATCTGACGTCCAGGATCGTCGAGCGTCTCGGAACGCCGGGCAGCAGGTTGCCGATCTACGGCACCAGGCACCCGACGCGGGACGGCAGCGCCGAGCGCGACTTTGTCCATGTCAATGATGTCACTGCCGGCATACATGCCGCGACCGCCTGCTTCCGGAATGGCGGCGGCTTCCGCGCGCTCAACATCGCCAGCGGTCAGGCCCATTCGGTCAAGGAGGTCGTCAGGACCTTCGAGCTCGTGTCAGGCCACTCCCTGCCTCTCGAAGGCAAGCCGCCCCGAGCAGGGGAGGTCAGCCGCATAACCGGATCCACGGCGCTTTCGTGCCAGACACTCGAATGGCGCCCGAGGCACACGCTCGCTCATATCTGCTCTTCGGCCTGGCAGGCCGCCTGTCACCTGCGGGACAATGCGCCCGTGCCCCGGGCGGATGGTCGGGGCCTGGCCGCCAGCACGTGAGGGCCTCTGCCGCGATCCCTGCCTGCCGGTCAAATGTCACGCTTCATGACAAGGAAACGAAGACATGGATGAAGACATGGATATCGTGCCCGCTTCGGAAACGGTGCCAACGTCCCCCGGTGACCACCGGCCCGTGCTTGTCCTGGGCGGGGGGCCTGCCGGCCTGGCTGCGACGGAGGCCCTCATCTCGGCCGGAAACGCCGTCATCCTGTTGGAGCGCGCTCCCGAGCTTGGCGGGATGTGCCGGTCGATCCGCGTCGGGGATCAATGTGCCGATCTGGGCAACCACGTTCTGAGCACCCGAGAGGCATGCGTTCGGACGCTTGTCGAACGTCTCTATCCCGACACGCCAAGACAGTTTCCACATTCGTCCGGCATGCTCTTCAAGGGAAGGCTGGTGCCCTATCCGATCCCGCCGAAAGAGGCGGTCCAGGCCTTCGGCGTCGGTTTCCTGCTCCGGGTTCTCGCGTCGCTGGTGACATCCCGCCTCTCCCGTTCCGGTCCCTTCACCACCTACGAGGACCTGCTTCGAAATCGCTACGGGTCCGCGCTCTACGAGGGCTTCTTTGCTCCCTATCTGACGAAGGCCTGGGGCACCTCGCCGGCCGGCCTGCGCCCTGAAACCCAATCCGGGCGCTCGGAGACGATCTGGCGCAGCCTTGCCTCGATCCTGTCTTCCCGACATGCGGCGCCCACCATGTTCTTCGACCTGCCGAACGGCAACGGCGATCTCTACACCCGCTGGGCAGAGGATCTGCGGCGGCGCGGAGCAGACATCCGCCTGAACACCTCCGTCGGTCCCATCGGTCACGACGGCCGCAGGATCACCACGGTAGAGGCCAGGGGGCAAGGTGGCGACACGGTGCAGATCACCCCCTCCGCCATCATATCGACCATCCCGCTCCAGGCCCTCATGGCGGCAATCACGCCGCCCCTGCCGGTGTCTCTCCCGGATGCCGATATGCCGCAGTTTCGCGATATCGTTCTCGTCTACCAGCAGTTCCGGCAGACGCAGCCTCTCTCCTACCGAACGATCTACATCGCGGACCCGTCCATATCCGCCATTCGCATGACCGAATATTCCAACCTCTACGGCAACATGGCACAGCCCGGCGACCCATGCCTGCGCTCCGCGGAATACTGGGTTCCCGAAGGCGCGGCACAGACCGAGGCCCCAGACGAGGAGTGGCTCGCCACATTCCGCCAGGACATGACCAGAATGCCCTTTCCGGTGGGCAAGCCAGCGGGGGCGCACCGGGTGATCCGCCTCCGCAAGGCCGCACCTGTTCCGAAGCTCGGGAGCAGTGACCCGATCGAGCGCCTTCGCCAGGATGTCTCGGGCTTTTCCAATCTGCATCTCGTCGGGCGTGCCGGGCGCATCAGCTATCTCGATCAGGACAAGGTCATTGCCGATTGCCTGGCAAGGGTCGGCGGCCTCGCACTCCGCCGCTGATCCGCGACGGCACCGTCAGCGCGTCATTTCCTCGGTCACCACCCTCGAGAAGGCCTCCTGGAAACGCGCGGATGAAAACCGCTCCGCATTCCGTCGCGCCGCCTCGGCAGACCAGTCGCCCGCGGTCTCGAACCGCTCGATGGCGTCGACAAGAGCGGCCGGTGTTTCGGCGTCGAAGAAGATGCCCGTTTCTCCCTCGATGACACTGTCCAGCGCCCCTCCCTTGCGAAGCGCCACGACCGGCGTACCGCAAGCCTGCGCCTCGAGCGGTGCGATGCCAAAGTCCTCCTCGGCGCAAAAGACGAAGGCGCGCGCAGTCTGGAGCAGGGACACGACGACAGCATCCTCCTGAAAGCCCAGAAATCTCACATTGTCGGGGGCATTGCGCATCAACTCGGGCAGCAGGTGCCCCTTTCCGACAATCGTCAATTGCCGGTCGGGCATCATTCTGAATGCCTCCACGGAAATTTCGATATTCTTGTGCGGAACGATCCTGGAAACCGTCACGTATCCATCCCTCGGGGCGTCGGAAATGGAAAAGCGGTCCAGGTCGACACTGGGGTGAACGACGACGGAAGGCCTTCGGTAAAACTTTTCAATTCGCCTCGATACGAATTTGCTGTTGGCGATGAATTGATCCACGGAGGCAGAATTGCAGAAGTCCCACAGGCGCAGATGATCCAGCATCAGGGACGTGAGAACCCTTCGAATACCTCTGGCCTTCCGAGAGTCGAGGTACATGATCTTGTGATCCCACGCATATCTCATCGGATTGTGGCAATAACAGATATGTCTCTGATCCGGTCCGGTCATGACGCCCTTCGCCACCGAATGGCTGCTGGATATGATCAGGTCGAATTCCCGCAGGTCCAGCAATTGTATTGCCACGGGCATCAGGGGAAGGAGAAAGCGAAACCGTCTTCTGAAAACAAGTTTCTGGAGAAAGGTGACGCGGACCTCCCTGCCTTTCAGGAACCCTCTCTTGGAGTCTGGCAGAACGTCCACAACACAGTACAATGCGGCGTCCGGGTACATGTCAAGGATCTGCTCCAGGACCCGATCTGCACCGTTGGTTTCATCCAGCCAATCATGAATCACGGCTACTTTCATGGGGCCTCGCAAAGTCGCATTCAAGGTTCAGGGAATTGAAGAAAATAAATTCACGCAACCCGGAGAGGGAATGTGCCCAAGTCCGGACGGGTTTTCCTTTCACCGCTGCATCGGTGACCGGCGGCATCCCGTCATGATGTCGGTAGCACGAGGGATTGCATGAACTCTACCGGATTCCCTCGAGGCGATAGCGCGGAGCGGCATCGGGGCGACGGCCTGGAGAGTGTTGCCAATCAGATCGGCTGTCCCGTGCACAAGGCTCATTGGCCGCTGGCTTTTACTTCCGTCACTTCGCCTCTTTCCCCGATCAGGCACAGTTCAATGCCGGCGCGACCACAGCGATCTGCCATGCGCCGTGCAAGGGCAAGGCTTTGGGGCGTCATAGGAACGACTGCCGCCTGCCTGCCCGAGGCCTCTGATGCCATCAGGAGGCCGACGGCTTCGCACAGCCCGCGGCGGATGCGCGAGACTTGTCCTGCATGCCGGGTGTTGATGATCCCCCCCTTGCATTCCGCCGAGAGTGTCTGGTTGCCGATCCGGGCGACCACGTCACCTTTGCCTGAAATGGGCTGCACCGTGATCTGCCATCCGCAGCCGTGCCGGTAGTCACCGCCATAGCTGGTCGTGCCGAGGGTGCTCACCTTTTCGAATCCCTGCCGCGCAAGCCAGCCTTTGAAATCGAAGCGCTTGCCGTGCTCGCCGTCCGGGTGGACATGGACGTGCCGGGCATCCGTCGTTCGAAGCAAGTGCATCGCGTAGGCAACCATGACGGCGCCTTCGTGCATCTTGTGCTCGAGGCCATCCCGAACCTTGTCGGCCCGACTTGCCGGGGCCGCCACGCGCTCGATCAGATCGTCAAGGTCCAACCTGTCGCCTTGCAGAGGGTGGTCAGGCAGAAGAGGCCCGTGAAAGCGGGACCTCCGCAATCGGTGCCCCGTCCAGTCAACGACATGTCCGTGGTCCCTGTCCAGTCCTGCGCGCGGCCAGGGGCGCAGGTCAGACGTGCTGCAACCGATCGTTCGGCGGTCCGGCGCCATGGGGGCCGGGATCGGCCATCCGCCGGGCCAGTCGCGAACCTCGGCGTTCCGGGGGCTGCCGTGCCTCCGCATTCCTGCACATCGGTGCGTCAATCGTCAGGCCGCCGTCGCACCGACGTGATACCGACGCAATACCGACGTAATACCGACGTTGGGATCGCGCCTTATCAAGCACTTGCAAAAATGCACAACGAGAGGGGAGGAGGGGTCTGGGGGCGGTCCGACCCGTGCAAATTTCCCTGCCTCATGCCCGGCGAGAGGCATGAAAAAAGGCGCCGCGGCATTGGCCGGGCGCCTTCATCTGTCTGGAATGACTGGAGAAATCAGGTCAGCTTGTCGTCCAGCTGTGCCATGGCCTCATCGGCCGTGTTCGCCAGGGTGATGAAGCTCAGCAGGCTCGCATCGGCAAAGCCCTCGGCCACGAACTGCTCCATCATCGCCATCATCGGCGCCCAGTACCCTTCGGTATTCAACAAAACAATCGGCTTCTCGTGCAACCGCAGCTGCCGCCATGTCAGCACCTCGAAGAACTCGTCCAGCGTGCCCGCGCCCCCCGGCAGCACAACGATAGCGTCCGAGTTCATGAACATCACCTTCTTGCGCTCATGCATGGTTTGCGTGACCACGAAACGGGTCAGGTCGCGCTTGCCGACCTCTGCATCCATCAGGTGGGTCGGGATCACCCCGAAAGTCTCGCCGCCGCCGGCCTGCGCCGCCCGCGCGACTTCGCCCATCAGTCCGACATCGCCCGCGCCATAGACCAGGCGCCAGCCCCGGCTGGCCAGCAGGTCGCCGAAGCGTTTCGCCTGCTCGGCATAGGCCGGTCGCGCCCCGGGACGTGAGCCGCAATAGACACAGATTGACAAATTTGTCATATTTCTCGACTCCGATCAGGACAGCTCTTCAGAGCCTTGTTAACGCTGTTACCATACCGCCTCAACTGCCGGAGGGGGCAGCAGAAGCGTCGTGAAGGGGATGGGCGTGTCACAGGGGGAAAATTCGACCTGGCCAGCAACCGCCGTCGTGGCGGGTGCCTTCGTCGTGGGGATCGCCGCGATCCAGTTCGGCTGGATAGGTCCTCAGCCACCTGCGGCGCCGGAGCAGGCCACACCTGTCGTGTCGGCCCCGGGCACCGAGACCGAGGCCTCTGATGTCGGTGGCGCTACCGACGAGGTGCCCAAAACCTCTGCCACGAGTGAAATTGCTCCTTCCGAAACGGCCTCTGCGCCCGATCAGCCCTCTGCCGCACCTGCGCCGCAGGATGACCCCGTGCAGCCTGACAATGGGCCCAGTTTCGACGTCGTGCGTGTCGAGCCGGACGGCAGCGCCGTCGTGGCGGGGCAGGCCGAGCCGAACAACCAGGTCGCCATCCTGCTGGATGGTGAAGAGCTCGCCACGTCGCCTGTCGGTGAGGACGGGCGGTTCGTGACCTTCCTCGACCTGGGCAGCAGCACGGATGCGCGTGTCATGTCGCTCCGCAGTTCCGGTGCAGAGGGAGAGGAGAGCTCTTCCCAGCAGGTGATCGTGACGCCATCCCAGACCCCGCAGACTTTCGCCGCGAACGATGAAGAAGAGGTTGCCGCGGCGACCGGAGCTTCAGCCACGGAGAGCGAGGTGTCGGCCGGACCGGTCGATTCCGCATCGGATGCGATGGGGCAGGGCATGACCGACAGCGCCGATACCGTCGCGGCGGGAGAGGTGCAGCCCGGAGATACGGCGACGGCGCCCGGGAATGCCGCCGGCGAGGAAGGCGGCCCGACTGTGCTGCTGGCAGACGAAGAGGGCGTGCGCGTCCTGCAAAAGCCCGGTGCCTCGAGTGATCCCGAACAGGTCGAACTCGAGACAATCTCCTATGACGAGGCCGGCGACGTTGTTCTGGCCGGCAAGGGACTGCCTGGTGCCACAGCCCGGATCTACCTGAACGATGCACCGATAGGCACGTCGAGCATCGGTGAGGACGGCGCCTGGCGCAGCACGCTGCCGGGGGTCGATACCGGTGTCTATCGCCTGAGGGTCGATCTGACCTCTGCGGACGGCAGCGTCATAAGCCGCATGGAAACCCCCTTCGAGCGGGTCGCCCCGCCGGACATGGAACGCGACAGCCTTGGCGGGCGTGTGACGCAGGTGACTGTGCAGCCGGGCAATACCCTCTGGGCCATTGCCCGCGACAATTACGGCGACGGCATCATGTACGTGCTTGTCTTTGCCGCAAACAAGGGACTGATCCGCGATCCGGACCTGATCTATCCCGGGCAGGTCTTTACCGTGCCCGTGGCCCCGGACGCCGCGCAGGAATAGCTCAGGCCAGGTCCTGCTGACGGCGCAGCTGGCAACACGACTGCACCTGCGGATCATCGGCGCAGCAATCGCTCAGCAGGTAGCCGATCACGCCGCCCATGGCGGGGCGCTCCAGGCGATAGAAGACCTGCCGTCCCTTGCGCAGGGCGCTGACCAGCCCGGCCTGTTCCAGCGTGTTGAGATGGAAGGACAGGCGCGAGGCCGAGGCCTGCACCGCATCCGCAATCTCGCCTGCTGGTACACCCTCGGGGCCGCGTCGCACCAGGATGCGCACGATTTCAAGCCGGGTTTCGTTGGCCAGCGCCGCCAGTGCGTCCAGGACCTGCTTTCGCTCCATTGTTCAATTACTCATGAATCGTTGAAGTATTTCGACGATAGGCTATATGTCGCCCCCGGACAAGGAGCAGAACATGAGTCGTCGACACAGGGCCGTGACCACCACCGAGGTACCGGAAAACGGCATGCGCATCATTGCCCGGGTGCTGCCCTACCTCTGGCCGCCGGGCCTCGGCTGGGTCAAGCGCAGGGTCGTCTTCTCGCTGATCGTGCTGTTCCTGGCCAAGCTCATCGCCGTCTACACGCCCTTCCTCTACAAGGCCGCAGTCGATTCCCTGTCTCACGATCCCGGCCCGGACGAAGCCGGCCTGCTGGCGATGGGGGCGGTGGGGCTGACGGTGGCCTATGGCGGTGCGCGGCTGATGGGCGTCGGCTTTCAGCAGCTGCGCGATGTGCTCTTTGCGCGGGTTGGCCAGCGGGCGCTGCGGGCGCTAGCACTGGAGACCTTTACCCATGTGCACCAGCTGTCGATGCGCTATCACCTGACCCGCAAGACCGGCGGCCTGTCGCGGATCATCGAGCGCGGGGTGAAGGGGGTGGAGTTCCTGCTCCGCTTCCTGATCTTTTCGATCGGGCCGCTGGTCATCGAGCTCTTGATGATCGCCATCGTCCTGGCCAAGGTTTTCGGCCTGTCCTACGTGGTGGTCGTCGCGGTGGTGGTGGCGCTTTATACCGCCTTCACCTTCAAGGTGACGGAATGGCGGGTAAAGCTGCGCAAGCAGATGAACGACCAGGATACCGACGCCAACCAGAAGGCCGTCGACAGCCTGTTGAACTTCGAGACGGTCAAGTATTTCGGCACCGAGGCCCGCGAGGCCGAACGCTATGACGGCGCCATGGCGCAATACGAGAGCGCCGCGGTCAAGACCCAGTATTCTCTGGCGTTCCTGAACTTTGGCCAGAGCATCGTGATCACGGCGGGCCTGGTGATCGTGATGGTCATGGCGGCCATCGGCGTACAGAACGGCACGCTGACGGTGGGGGATTTCGTGCTGGTCAACAGCTACATGATCCAGATCACCTTGCCGCTGAACATGCTGGGCACCGTCTATCGTGAGATCCGGCAATCGCTGGTGGACATGGGCGCCATGTTCCAGCTGCTGGACCAGCCGCCGGAGGTGACGGATGCCGAGGCCGCCCCGGCGCTCAAGGTGACGGGCGGAGAGATCGTCCTGGACGACGTGCGCTTTGCCTATGATCCCGACCGCGAGATTCTGAAGGGTGTCTCGATCCGGGTGCCGGCAGGGCAGAAGGTGGCGCTGGTGGGGTCCTCCGGGTCCGGCAAGTCGACGATAGGGCGGCTGCTGTTCCGGTTCTACGATGTCAGCGGCGGAGCAATCCGCATCGACGGGCAGGACCTGCGCGCGGTTACCCAGGAGAGCCTGCATCGCGCCATCGGCGTGGTGCCGCAGGACACAGTGCTGTTCAACGATACGGTGGGCTACAACATCGGCTATGGGGCCGAGAACCCGACGCGGGAGCAGATCGAGGCGGCGGCCCGGGCCGCACAGATCCACGATTTCATCATGTCTCTGCCGGATGGTTATGACACTGCGGTGGGCGAACGCGGGTTGAAGCTCTCTGGCGGGGAAAAACAGCGGGTGGGCATTGCCCGGACACTGCTGAAGGATCCGCCGATCCTGCTTCTGGACGAGGCGACCTCGGCTCTCGATACCGATACCGAGCGCGAGATCCAGTCTGCGCTGCAGATGGTGGGCGAGGGGCGCACGGTGCTGACCATTGCGCACCGGCTTTCGACCATCGCGGATGCCGACCAGATCGTTGTTCTCGAAAAGGGCCTCGTCGTCGAAGAGGGCACTCATGCGGATCTTCTGGCGCGCAATGGCCGTTACGCGGCGCTCTGGGCGCGGCAGTCCGCCGAGGCGGACGAGGCGGCCTGAGCGGCGGCTACTGCGCCGTCAGGCCGGCTGCCACTGGCTGCAGGATATTGCGGTCGAAGGTGTTCAGCACATAGGCGCCGGCGGTGCGCAGGTCTGCATAGCCGCGGGTGTTCTCCGAGAGGGTGGCGTAATAGCTCGCAAGCTGCACGAAGCGCCTGTGGTTGCTCGGATCCGAGCGCACCGAGCTGATGTCGATGACCTGCACGTTGGCGAGCCGTGCCGCGGTCTCCACACCGGGAGAATCCACATCCATGGCGCCGACGCGGGGGCGGCCGCCGGCGATCCGCGCGGAAAGTTTCAGCGCGCGGTCGTCGGGGGAAACAAGCATCACGAGGCTGTTCTTCATCGGCCCGATCACCCGCAACTGCTGGCCAAAGACGTATAAATCGATATCGGGCGCGGCAAGGACCACCTGCAGGTGGTTCAACACCTTTTGATGCCCCTGCAGCTTCAGGTCCCTCAGGGCCTCGACGGTCAGGAAGCTGCCCATGCTGTGCGCCAAAACGAGCACCTCGGGGGTGTCCTGCGCCAGCTCGGACAGCAGCGCGGTCAGCGCATCGCGGGAGAACAGGGCCGATTGCTGATCCGCCATGTATTCCAGCGGCTTGCCCAGTGACGGCCAGGAGAAGAGCACGGGCACCGAATTCAGGCCGGCCTCGCTGCTGAGACGGGCCAGACGGAACAGGGATTCCGGGAAACTGCGGTTGAAGCCGTGAACATAGACCGAGACATCGGCTTCGCGGCCCGGTTTCCGGGCGGCACGGACCTGTCGCAGGAAATCCCGGTGGCTGAGCGTGCCGCTGCCGATGACATAGAAATCCTCGGCTGGATCGGGGGCACCCTCGGGAAAGGTCATCGATGCCTCGCTGATCACCGCCGGCACCGAAATGTCGTAATAGCCATAATATGTGGTGAAGGAGAGATCGCTGCCGAAGGTCAGATCGTCATTTTCGGTTGGCGCACGGGTGGTGGCGATGAAGATGCGGATCAATTGGCCACCCGGTGCGGCACCCGGGCGCGGGGTCAGCGCATCGGGACCGGGGCGGGAGCTGCAGCCCGTCAGCAGGCAGAGCGCAAGGAAGGTGGTCAGCGCCGGTAGGAGCGACGTGCGCAGGGATATCTTCATTCGGGATCCTTGAAGGTGGTGCCATCTTCCCATCGGTCGTGCCTGCCGATCCCCCGCAGCTTAGGCCGGGTGGCGGCAGGCCGACAACAGGTCATGCCCCCTCCGATGTACGGGCGTCGCGGAAACGGATGGCGCGGCGCTGCCCTATGCCTGGGGCCCTTCGTCAATGGGCCAGATGATTTCGGGCGCGAGGATCTTGCGGGCTTCGCGGCGCAGGGCCCAGTCCTGTGCAGCGCGGCTGCCCCGCCCGAAGGACAGCCGGGCCAGCAGGCGCGACAGCCAGTTGAGATAGGTCGAGAACCAGACCCGCAGCGCCAGCATCGCAGGCGTAAAGACCAGCGTCAGCACGGTGGCGACGCCCAGGCCGAAGACCACCGCGGTGGCCAGTTGCTTCCACCAGAGTGCCGTAGGGCTGTCGATCGAATAGCCGCCACCCCAGAAGTCGAGCGAAAGGCCGAACATCATCGGGGCAAGGCCGGCCATGGTGGTGATCGTGGTCAGCAGCACCGGTCGAATGCGATCTTCGGCGGTGCGCACGATGGCCTCGATCCGGGGCATGTAGCCGGAATATTCCTGATAGGTGTCGATCAGGACGATGTTGTTGTTCACCACGATGCCGGCTAGGGCGACGATGCCGGTACCGGTCATGATGATCGAGAAGGCCTGATCCATAACCAGCATGCCGATCAGTACCCCGGCGGTGGAAAGAACCACGGCGAGCAGCACGAGGATCGAGTTGTAGACGGAATTGAACTGGGCCAGCAGGATGATGAACATCAGTGCGAGCGCCGCGGAGAAGGCCGTCATCAGGAAGGTTTCGCTCTCTGCCTGGTCTTCCTGATCGCCGGTCCATTCATAGCTGACACCCGCCGGCAATACGCCGCTGTCGAGCCATTCCGTCAGTTTAGCGATGCGTTCGTTGGGGGTGACGGGTACCGCTGTGGCCTCGCCGGTGCGAGGATTGGTCTCCCTGGCGGTCAGGCCCGGTTCCACGGCGGCCTTGACGTCGAAGAACCGCTTCTGATCCACGCGCTTGATCTGGGCCAGTTTCTCGACCGGCCGCCGGGTGATGAAGTTCGACAGCGGCACCAGACCCTCGGTGGTGCGAACCTTAAGGCTGTCCAAGGTCGAGAGAACCCGGTCTTCGGTGGGCAGGCGCAGGCGGATGTCGACCTCCTCGTCCGAGCTGTCGATGGGCATGGTATCGAGCAGCAGCCCCTGGGTGATAAGCTGCACCATTGCGCCCACGGTGGCCACGTCGGCGCCGTAACGGCCGGCCTGCTCGACGTCGACGTCGATCTGCCAGTCGATGCCGGGCAGGGGCAGCGTGTCCTCGATCAGGGTGAGGCCGCCGAGGGCCTCGAATTGGGCACGGGCCATTTCCGTGGCCTCGATCAGCTGATCCCAGTCGTCGCCCATCAGGCGCAGGTGCACCGGCTTGGCCGACGCGGGGCCCATGTCGCCGGCCAGGATCTCGATCTTGATGCCGGGGACCTGCTGGGCGGCGGCGGTCAACTCCTCGATGACCCGGTTGCCGTCAAGCTCGGGCTGATCGCGGCGATCCTCCCAGGGGACGATTTCCAGGTTGATCTGGCCGATGGTGTCGAGCGGTGGCTCGGCTCCGCCGGTGTTGGAGTTGAGCCCGCCATCACCGGCAAAGGCGAAGGCGTTCAGCACGCCGGGATGCTGCAGGATGATCTGCTCGACCTCGCGCACGAGGCCATCTTGCTGTTCCAGCGAGAGGTTTCCACGCGCCCGGACATAGACGATGGCCTGTTCCGGCTCGGACTCGACGAAGAACTCGACTCCCTTGTTGTTCTGTCCGTAGAGAGAGAAGACACTGAACACGAAGAAGATAACGGCCACCACGGTGACGACCGGCATGATCGGATTGCCGGTAAGGAACAGGATGAAGCGGCCAAAGAGGGTGCGGCGATGGCCCGCCTGCACGTGAGTTCGACGGAAGGTGACCCGGGTCGCGCCGATGGTGATTGAGGCCGCGAAACAGGCCAGCAGGAAGAGTAGCGCCCCCGGCAGGGTGGAGGAAAGGCCACTGCCCATGGGCTGCCCCATCAGGTAGGCGGGGTTGATCGTCTGCATGGCACCGATGAACATCGCGTAGAGCGAGACCAGCACCATGAGAAAGCGCGCCCACCAGGGAAAACTTCGGCGCAGCCAGTCGGAGGCGCGGCCGAAGCTGCGGCTGATCCGGCCGATGACGCCGCCCATGACGGGCAGGTAGATCAGGGCGACGATCAGCGAGGCCGAGAGCACGAAGATGAGCGTGACCGGCAGCATTCCCATGAATTCGCCCACGACGCCGGGCCAGAAAAGCATGGGCAGGAAGGCACAGAGCGTGGTGGCGGTGGAGCTGACCACGGGCCAGAACATCCGCTTGGCGGCCTCGACATAGGCGTGCATGGGGCCGGAGCCCTCGGAGATGCGCTTGTCGGCGTATTCCACAACGACGATGGCGCCGTCGACCAGCATGCCGACGGCGAGAATCAGGCCGAACATCACGATGTTCGAGATCGTGATGTCCATGATGCCCAGCAGGACGAAGCAGAGCAGGAAGGAGGTCGGGATGGAGAAGCCGACGAGCAGTGCCGGGCGCGGCCCGAGCGCGGCCAGGACAACGATCATCACCAGGGCGATGGCCGTGAGAACGGACCCCTCGAGTTGCGAGACCATCGAGCCGACCACGCGGCTCTGATCGTTCGACGTGCCGACCGTCACGGTGCTCTTCAGCTCGTCGGGCCAACTGGCAGAGGCGGCGGCGACAACCTGTTTCACCTCTTCGGCCGTGTCGATGAGGTTAAACCCTTTTCGTTTAACAACCTGCAGGGCCACCGTACGCTCGCCGTTGAACCGTGCGGTGCCTTCGCGATCCTCGAAGGTCATGCGAATGGTGGCGAGGTCGCCGAGGGTCACCACGCGGTCGCCGTTCAGCTTGACCGGCAGGTCATAGATGTCCTGAACCTCGTCGAAGGAGCCGGGGATCTTGACCGAGAAGGCGCCCTGCGGTCCCTCGACCTCGCCCGCGGCGATCAGCTGGTTGTTGTTCTGGACCACCGTCAGCAGTTCGTTGGCGGTGACGTTGTAGCTCTCCAGCCGGAGGGGATCGATCACGACCTCGACCATCTCGCTGCGGTTGCCGGCGATGCCGGCCTCGAGCACCGCGTCGATGCCCTCGATCTGCTCCTGCAGGTCTTCGGCCACACGGCTCATCGTGCGTTCCGGAACGTCGCCCGTGAGGTTGACGATGATGATCGGGAATTCCGAGAAGTTGATCTCGTTGACGGAATAACTGTCATAACCCTCGGGAAAGTTCGCCTCGGCCTTGGACATGGCGTCGCGGACATCGGCCATGACCTTGGTCTTGTCCCAGCCGAACTCGAATTCCAGCGCCACACCGGCATAGCCCTCGGCGGCGGTGGAGGTCATCGTCTTCAGCCCGTCGAGATCCGAGAACTCGGTCTCCATCGGCTTGATCAGCAGGGTCTCGCTGTCCTCGGCCGAAATGCCCTGGAAGGGGACCGAGACGAAGAGGGCGGGGATCTCGATATCCGGCTCGCCCTCCTTTGGCAGGTTTCCATAGGCATAAGCGCCGGCCAGCAGCGACAGTATGATGAAGGCCATGATCATCCGGGCCCGCGAGGCGGCCCAGTCGATGACCCCGGTCATTGCCCCGTCTCCGCCGTGTCCTCGGGGAAGCTGGCCACCACGGGCACGCCGGCGATCACGTATTCCTGCCCGATGGTGATCACGTCGGCGCTCTCCGGCAGGCCAGTCACGTAGATGCCACCGGGGGTGTCGCGGATGATGTCGACCGGCACGAAATCGGCCCGGCTGTCGGAAGTGACGACGCGCACGCCCAGGGTGCCTTCGTCGTTGAGCGTCAGGGCGGAGGGCGGCAGCAGATGTGCCATGACGCCCGGCGCCGCGATGGCCAGGCTGGCGGTCTGTCCATCGCTGATGTGAAGGTCCGGGTTCGGCAGGGAGACCTCGACCTTGAAGGTGCGGGTGGTGGGATCGGCAGAGCGCGACAGGAAGGTGACGACCCCCTCCACCTCCTCACGGTTGGCCGAGAGCAGGGCGCGGGCCGGCGCCCCGACCGAGACGCGGCTCACTTCGGTTTCGGGAAGGTAGCCGACGATATGGATGGGATCGAGTGCGATCACAGTGGCGCAGAGGCTGCCCGCCTGCAGGAAGGCGCCCAGTTCTGCGGTGTCATCCTCGAGCAGGCCTGCAAACGGCGCGTGGATCCTGAGGCGGTCGATTTCCTTCTTCGCGGTGGCGACCGCGGCCTGGGCCGACTGGATCGCGGCGCGGGAACTGGCAAGACCTGCCTCGGCAGAGGCCAGGGAGGCCTCGGCAGACCGTACGGCCGCGCGGCGCGAGGCCAGCGTGGTATCGGATGCAAAGCCGCCGGCCGAGAGCTTGTCGGCGGCGTTGTAGTTGATCTCGGCCTCTTCCAGAAGCGCCTTGGCCTCTTCCACGCGGGCGGCTGCCGTGGGTGCGTTTGCCTCGGCTTCGGCGAGCGCTGCCTCGGCCTCGGCGAGCGAGGTTTCGCGGGTGCCGGAATCGAGTTCGCAGAGCAGGTCGCCGACGTCTATCAGGGAGCCCTTGCGCAGGGGGGGAGAGGTGACGGTGGAGCTGGTCTCTGCCATCAGGTCGACAGAGCGGGCGGCCTCGGTCTGGCCACGCAGCAGGACCGCGCTGTCGATCATCTGTGCGGCACTGTGCCGGGCCACGACGCGGATCACGTTTTCGGGGGCAGCCTGCCCGGCATCGGGCGCGCCATCGCCGGCGGCGACGGCTTTTCTTGCGGGGGCGGGATCCGCCTCGCCCCGGGCGACGTCGACCGCGGCATCCAGGCCGTCGCCGCGGGCAAAGGTAAGCAGGGCATCGCGCTGGATCAGCACCAGGTAGAGGGCGCCGACGACCAGAATTGCGGAAATAAATGAAAGCAAACGCATCGGAGGACCAAGGGTTTCGCGTAAAGGTTTCAAATGCACTTAGAGATACGTCCTGACATTGCAAGCGTCACGCGATATTTCCCGGGTCTCAATGTGGCCTTTCGGTTGTGCGCGCAGAGCGGAACGGGGCAGGACGTCCGCGGAGGGCTGCCCGTGCGGCGCCGCCATGGCCCTCGTGCCCTTGGCAGTCTTCGAGGGCTGCGGTAAGAGGGGCCGAAAGTGCAAGGGGGTGCGCCGGTGAGCGAGACCGACAGTTTCATTGATGAAGTGAATGAAGAGGTCCGTCGGGACCGTCTGTATTTCTATCTGCGGCGCTACGGCTGGATTGCGATCCTGCTGGTGATCCTGGCGGTCGGGGGCGCGGCCTGGGTGGAATACGACAAGAGCAAGACGACCGCCTCTTCGCAGGATTTCGGCGATGCGGTCCTTTCGGCACTGGATGCGGATGGCCCGGAGGCACGGGTGCAGGCACTGCAGAAGATCACCACGGATCAGCCAGGACAGCAGGCGATCGTGAACCTTCTGGTCGCCGGCGAGGCCGCCTCGATGGAGGATGGCGCCGACCTGGCAAGGCAGAGCCTGGAGAAGGTCGGTGGCGAGGGCCTGTCGACGATCTATTCCGACGTGGCGACCTACAAACAGGCGCTGCTGGCCGATGGCGGGACCTCTCCGGCGAAACGGCGCGAGACGCTGGCCAAGCTCGACGTGCCGGGCAACCCGATGCGTCTGCTGGCCGAGGAACAGATTGCGCTTACCTATATCGCGGAAGGCGACACGGATCAGGCGATTTCCATGCTGCAGCAGATCCTTGCGGACGCGGAGACGACGCAGGACTTGCACCAACGGGCAACACAGTTGATTGTGGCGCTTGGCGGCACGCCGGAAGCGGCAGGCTAAGATCTTGCCGGAGCTGGAAAACACCCGCTCCGGCCGCATGTGACATCAGAAGGCCGGGCGGGCGCGCTTCCGTTGCGGCAGAAGAACGAAGGCAGGGGCATGGCAAAGGCATTGACGACGTTCGGTGACGCCAAGGCGGGCACATCCGGCGCGGGCGCGCGGAAGAAACATCTGCCGGGCCGGCACGCGCGGGCGGTGGCCCTCAGCCTCGTGGCTGGGCTGACGCTGGCGGCCTGTTCGGAGCGCGAGGTGATTCTGCAGGGCGAGCGCCTACCGCCCCGCGCGGTGATGACGGACCAGGTGCCCGGTGACATCCCCGAAGTGCCGGTGAACAAGAGTGCGCCGATCTCGCTGCCCGCCATCACCGGCAATAGCGAATGGACGCAGGCCCCGGGCACTCCCTCTACCCGGGTCGCCAACGCAGCGCTCTCGGCCAATCCGCAGCTGATCTGGAGTGCCGATATCGGCGCCGGTGACAGCCGCAAGGCCTTTATCTCGGCCAGCCCCGTCGTGGCGGGCGGCCGCATCTTCACCCTCGACAGCTCGGCAACCGTGACGGCGACCTCGCCCTCGGGGCAGACGCTGTGGTCGGTCAGCCTGGTGCCGGCGCGCGACAGCGCGGGCGATGCCTCGGGCGGTGGCCTGGCCTATGGCGATGGCAAGCTCTTCGTCACTTCGGCCTTCGGCACGCTTACCGCGCTCGATCCGGCTTCCGGCGGAATCATCTGGCAACAGCGGCTGCTGGCCTCGGCCACCGGCGCGCCGGTTGTATCCGGTGGGCTTGTCTATGCCACCTCGGGCAACGACACGGCCTGGGCGCTCGACACCAAGCAGGGCCTGATCCAGTGGCAGCTCTCTGCCACCCCGACCACGAACACTTATTCCAACGCGCCGGCCCCCGCGGTCAGCAGCCAGTACGTCACCTTCGGTTTCGGCTCGGGCGAAGTGCAGACTGCGTTCCGCAAGGGCGGGCTGCGCGTCTGGGACACGATGGTTTCCGGCCGTCGCGTGGGCTATGCCCGCGCCAACGTAGAGGGCATCACCGGCGCGCCGGTCGTCTCGGGCAGTTCGGTCTTTACCGGCAATGCCTCGGGTCGCACCGTGTCGCTCAACCTCGACAGCGGCGAACGCAACTGGACCGCGGATGAGGGCCCGATGGGCCCGGTCTGGGCCACCGGCGGTTCGGTCTTCCTTGTATCCGACCTGAACCAGCTCGTCCGTCTTGATGCCTCGACCGGCGAACGGATCTGGGGCGTCGACCTGCCGCTCTTCCGCGAGACGCGTCCGAAGAAGATGGAATCGGTTTACGAGCATTATGGCCCGATCCTGGCGGGCAACCGCCTCGTGGTCGCCTCCAGCGACGGTCTGATCCGCTTCTTCTCTGCCACCAACGGCGCGATGACCGGCAGCGTCCAGCTGCCCGATGGCGCGGCCTCGGCACCGGTCGTGGCGGGCGGGACACTCTACGTGGTGAACAAGGACGGCAAGCTGCTGGCCTATCGCTGAGACGGGCGGGCCGGGACGGGGGCGCGGGGGCCGCGCACCTGTTCGGCCGGACCGATTGGAAAACGCTTGTACTGCGGGGGCTTTCCGAGGCGATAGTATTCGTGTATCCGGCCCCTTCGTAATGCTGCGGAGCACCCCATGTCTTTCACCCTGGCCATTGTTGGCCGCCCCAATGTCGGCAAGTCGACGCTGTTCAACCGGCTGGTTGGCAAGAAACTGGCGCTGGTCGATGACCAGCCCGGCGTCACGCGCGACCTGCGCGAAGGCGACGCGCGGCTGGGGGACATCGAGTTCACGGTGATCGACACCGCCGGCCTCGAGGAAGCCACGGATGAGAGCCTTCAGGGACGCATGCGCAAGCTGACGGAACGTGCCGTGGACATGGCCGACGTCTGCCTGTTCATGATCGACGCCCGTGCGGGCGTGACCTCGACCGACGAGGTCTTTGCCGAGATCCTGCGCAAGCGCGCGGCGCGCGTGCTGCTGGGTGCAAACAAGGCCGAGGGCCGTGCCGCCGACGCCGGTGTGCTGGAGGCCTACAATCTAGGCCTGGGCGAGCCGCTGCGCCTGTCCGCCGAACATGGCGAGGGGATGAGCGAGCTCTTCAGTGCTCTCATGCCGATCGCCGCGGAATTCGAGGAAAAGGCCCATCAGGCAGCGGCCCACGCACCGGCGATGGATGTGACCGTGGCCGAGGAAGACGGCACCGAGGCCGAGGATGAAGCGGCCTGGACCCCCACGGCGGACCGTCCGCTTCAGGTGGCGGTCGTCGGGCGTCCGAACGCCGGGAAGTCCACCCTGATCAACAAGATCCTCGGCGAGGACCGGCTGCTGACCGGGCCCGAGGCCGGGATCACACGGGATTCCATCTCGCTCCGTGTCGACTGGGACGGGGTGCCGATGAAGATCTTCGACACCGCCGGCATGCGCAAGAAGGCCAAGGTGCAGGACAAGGTCGAGAAGCTCTCTGTGTCCGATGGCTTGCGCGCGGTCAAGTTTGCCGAGGTCGTGGTGGTCCTGCTCGACGCGGCGATCCCCTTCGAACAACAGGACCTGCGCATTGCCGACCTGGCCGAACGCGAGGGGCGCGCCGTCGTGGTGGCCGTGAACAAGTGGGATATCGAGGACGAGAAGCAGGAGAAGCTGAAGGCCCTGAAAGAGGCCTTTGACCGCCTGCTTCCGCAGCTGCGCGGCGCTCCCCTGATCACCGTCTCTGCCAAGACGGGGCGGGGCCTCGACCGGCTGAACGCGGCCATCATCAAGGCGCACCAGGTCTGGAACCGTCGCGTCTCGACCGGCCAGCTGAACCGCTGGCTGACAGGGATGCTGGAACAGCACCCGCCGCCCGCGCCCGGCGGCCGCCGTATCAAGCTGCGCTACATGACCCAGGCCAAGACACGTCCGCCGGGCTTCGTGGTGATGTGCAGCCATCCCGACAAGATCCCGGACAGCTACTCGCGCTATCTGGTGAACGGACTGCGTGCAGATTTCGACATGCCCGGCACGCCGATCCGGCTGACAATGCGCGGGCAGGGGGACAAGAACCCCTATCAGAACAAGACCAAGTCGACGCCCTCGCGGCTGCGCAAGCACCTTGGCAAGGCGCCGGCCAATGCGTCGAAGACGTCGAAGAAATCCCGGCCTTCCGGTGGCAGGCCACTGGGACGGAAGCCGAAATGAGAAAGGGCGCCCCGTGGGGCGCCCTTTTCCCTTTCGCGTGAACCACGCTCAGCTGATCGCCCGATAGCGGTTGATGCAGCGGACCTCGACCACGACCAGGACAGCCAGC
This sequence comes from Pseudooceanicola sp. DL12, assembly GCF_056270665.1. Taxonomy (NCBI): domain Bacteria; kingdom Pseudomonadati; phylum Pseudomonadota; class Alphaproteobacteria; order Rhodobacterales; family Paracoccaceae; genus Pseudooceanicola; species Pseudooceanicola sp. DL12. Next base: position 2,670,958 of record NZ_CM149884.1, on the reverse strand, counting down.
ACCACGGCGGTCAGCAGGCTGAACCCTAGGCGGCCGGCCAGGAGATTGTCGATCAGCACGCCGAAGGTCGCCCAGAGCACGCCGGCAACGTAGAAGGGCAGCCCCTCTTCGCGGCGGGCGACGACCAGCGTGATGATGGCGGCGAGCAGCAGGAAACCGGCATGGATGAGCTGGACCGGGGTGGCACCGTACCCGGTGACGGTGACGGCGGTGCCGACGCAGCTGGCGGCGGTCAACCAGCCGGCATAGAGGCCGATGGGGCCCTGGGCCCAGAGACGATCCTCCAGCGGCGCGCGCATCAGCGCCATCAGGGCAGTGACCAGCATCGCCCAGATCAGGACGGTGGCGGCGATGGGCGAGAGATTGGCCACCGGGATCCACGCGGCGCCGATGGCGAGGCTGAGGATCAGAGGGGTACGGTGGGGATCCCAGCTGGGATGGAAGGGCCTTTTGATCAGGCCGAAGAGCCCCGAGATGACCAACCATGCATAGATGATCGTCCAGATGATCGCGAAGGTCCAACCCGTCGGCTGGATCGGCGGGTCGATCTGCGGCACCGGGAACTGGTCGGCGGTAAATCCCGAGAAGCCGGGCGAGACGATGGGCGAGAGCACGAAGGCGATCGCCGCGATCAGGACCAGGGCCGGTTTGAGCCGTGACATGGGAAGCTCCTGCTAAATTTCTGTAAACTATACGCAAAGGGCCCCGGCATGGTTCACCGGGGCCCCTGAATTTCGCATCATTTGTGTCGTGCAGGCAAGCGTGCCTTCACCGGGGAGGGTCAGATTTACGCCGCATCGGAAACGGGCAGGCAGCGAGCCGAGCGCAGAGAGACGGGCCGAACGGGGCAGGGGGATCTGCTTCTTGCGCCTGACCGGATGATGCGGAGCCTGTTCAATAGACGCAGACGAGACGGCCGTTGACGTCGCCCGCATGCAACCGGTCGAGACCCGCCGGAATTTCCTCCCAGGTGATCGTTTCCAGTTTGGGGACGAGTTTGCCCTTTGCAATCCAGTCCAGGACGGTCGCGATGTCGTCCTTGCTGCCACCGTTGCTGCCGCGCAGGTCGACCTTCTTGATGATCATCGGGTAGGTGTTGATCACCGCCTCCAGCTTGCCCATGCCGACGAGCACGACCCGGCCGCCCGGCGCCACGGCCTCGATAGCGCCTGCCGTTGTGGTGCCGAACCCTGCGAAATCGATGATGAGATCAAGCGCGTCTTCCTGCAGTTCGGTCACGTCCTTCACGACCTTCTTCGCGCCGAGGCTGTGGGCGTAGTCCCAGTTTTCCTCCTTGATTTCCGCCACGTAGAGCTCGGCTCCGTTCAGCACGACGAGCTGTGCCGCAAATTGACCAAGGCCGCCAAGGCCGATGACGCCGACCTTTTCGCCGGCTTTCAGGCCACCGCGGGTCAGGGCGCCCTGAGAAGTCATGCCTGCGTCGGTGGCAGAGGCCGCCATTTCGATGGGCATGCCGTCGGGGACCGGCACGAGGGCCTCCTCGGTGGTCACGATCTTTTCGCCAAAGCCGCCGTCGATCACGAAACCCGGGGTTTCCAGCATCGGCCAGATCGCGACCCGGTCACCAACCTTGAAGTCCTGTACGTCGGGTCCGATCTCCTCGATCTCGCCGGCAACCTCGTGGCCCATGGTGACCGGAAGCTGCGGGATGTTGGCGAGCCATTTCTCATCTTCCAGAACGCCGCAGTCCGTATGGCAGAGGCCGGCGGCCAGTACCTTGATCTTGACGTTCCTTCCCGTCACCTCCGGTTCGGGCTTTTCGACTGCGACGAGCGGTTCGTTGGTTCCGGTAAAGCTCCAGGCTTTCATCTGCCTTGTCCTTTCTACGTGTAAATCAATGCATTCAGCCGCCTGGCCGGGGAGCGGCGGACGACTCGCGAAGAAAGGTAGGGATTTATTACGCTCGCGTAATGACACGCATCAAGGTTTTGGCAATGGTGGCAAAGTCCCTGCCGAGGAGCGGTCAAAAAAGGCCCCCGCCGATGTGGCGGGGGCCTCGGAAATGACTGGCCGGGGCGTGGGCTCAGGCCAGCGTGCCCTCGGCGGTCAGAGTCAGCTTGCCGCCGAGATAGGGGCCGAGCACCTCCGGCAGTTGCACCGAACCATCGGCCTGCTGACCGTTCTCCAGCACCGCGATCAGGCAGCGGCCGACGGCCAAGCCGGAACCATTAAGCGTATGAACGAACTCGGGTTTCCCCCCCGCTTCCGGGCGGAACCGGGCGTTCATTCGGCGGGCCTGGAAATCGCCGCAGACCGAGACCGAGGAGATCTCGCGGTAGGTGTTCTGACCGGGCAGCCAGACCTCGATGTCGTTGGTGCGGCGGGCGCCAAAGCCCATGTCGCCGGTGCAGAGCGCCACGGTGCGATAGGCCAGACCCAACTTCTCGAGGATCCCCTGGGCGCATTCGGTCATGCGGTCGAGCTCGGCGCGCGAGTGGTCGGGGTGGGTGATGGAGACCATCTCGACCTTCTCGAACTGGTGCTGACGAAGCATGCCGGCGGTGTCACGCCCGGCGGAACCTGCCTCGGAGCGGAAGCACTGGGTATGGGCGACGAAGCGCCGAGGAAGGTAATTTTCCTCGAGAATGCAGTCATTTACGATGTTGGTCAGCGGCACCTCGGCGGTGGGGACGAGCCAGTAGCCGTCTTCCGTCTTGTAGCTGTCCTCGCCGAACTTGGGCAGCTGGCCGGTGCCGTACATCATTTCTTCACGCACCAGGACCGGGGTCCAGGTCTCGGTCAGGCCGTTCTCGTCGACATGGGTGTTCACCATGAACTGCGCGAGCGCGCGATGGATGCGGGCGACGGCGCCGGAGAGCACCACGAAGCGGGCGCCGGAGAGTTTCGCCGCCGTCTCGAAATCCATGCCGCTCTTCACGCCCTCGAGCTCGTAATGCTCCTTGGGGGCAAAGTCGAAGCCGGGGATCTCGCCCCATTTCCGGATCTCGACATTGTCGTTCTCGTCCTTGCCGTCGGGCGTGTCGTCGAAGGGCAGGTTCGGGATTCCCATAAGAAGATCAGTGAGTTGCTGATCAAGGTCCTTGGCCTTTGCCTGCATCTCGGCCACTTCGGCCTTCTTCTCGCCGACCAGGGCGCGCAGCCGTTCGAACTCGGCCTCGTTACCGGAGGCCTTGGCCTTGCCAACCTCCTTGGAGGCCTTGTTCTGCTCGGCCTGGGCGGTTTCGGCGGCGTGGATCATGCCACGGCGGGCGTCGTCGAGCGCGAGGATCTCCGACGACATCGACGCGGCGCCCCGACGGGAAAGAGCGGCATCGAAAGCGGCCGGGTTCTCGCGGATAGTGCGGATGTCGTGCATGTCTGGCACTCCTGATTAACTGAGTCGTGAGGGGGTTATGCCGGATTTCCTGCGAAAGCGTAACCGGGCAGATTTCACGGCGGTTGACAGCGTGTTTTGCCCGCAGCGCCGCGAAACCCCCATGCTGTATCGCGTCGGTTCGACGTCGGTATCACGTCGGTACTGCAGTGCAGCGAAAATCGCGAGTCGAAGGGTTAATTTTGCCGCGCTGCGGCGGAAAGATTTCCCGAATTATTTTCGGCAGGGTGCAGCGCGGGGCCAGGGGGCGGAACGGGCGGCGACGGGGCAGGGGGCGCTGCCCCCGCGCCTGCGGCGCTCCCCCGCCGTATTTCGGGAAAGATGAAGGGAGGGCGGCTGCAGGGCGCCGGCGCGGGACGAGGCGTGGCAGATCGGGGGGCGTCGGCTTGAACTGGCCGGTTCCGTCGCAGGCTGTGCAGATGCGCACCGACGCGGTTCCATCTTTGGGAATAGCGGGGCGGGTAACAAAGATTACATTGTTATCAGCAAGACAAACGAGAGGGTCACCCGCGAAGGTGACCGCACATTCGGCCCGAGGGCCAGGAGGACAAGATGACCAAGAAGATTGCCGTGATCGTGGGCTCGCTTCGCGAGGGCTCCTTCAACCGCATGATCGCCGACACGCTTGTGAGCGTGGCACCGTCGTCGCTCGAATTCGAGATGGTGAAGATCGACGATCTGCCGTTCTACAACCCGGATCTGGACGAGGGCGATGCGCCGGCGGCCTGGACCACCTTCCGCGAGACGATGAAGGGCATGGACGGCGTGCTGTTCGTGACGCCTGAGTACAACCGCTCTGTGCCGGCCGTGGTGAAGAACGCCCTCGACGTGGGCAGCCGACCCTATGGCGCCAGCATCTGGGACGGCAAGCCGGCCGCCGTGGTGACGGGCTCGATGGGGGGCATCGCCGGCTTTGGCGCCAACCACCACCTGCGCCAGTCGCTGGTATTCCTGAACATGCCCGCCATGCAGCAACCCGAGCTGTACCTGGGCGCCATCCATGAGCTGTTCGACGAGAACGGCGCGCTGAAGAGCGAGGAGACCAGGGCCTTCCTGACCTCGGCCATGGAAGCCTTTGCGAAATGGGTGGAGATCCACGCATAAGACCCGGGGTCTAAGGGTAGAAAGCGGAGAGCGCCGGCATTGCCGGCGCTTTTTGCGTTTCGGGGCCGGACAAGGGAGGCTGTGCAATGGAGCCTGTGCAAGGGAGGTTGGGCAAGCGAGGTTTGGCAAGGCCAAGGAGCTGCAGGAACCCCGGCGCAGGGGCGTCGCGCAGCGGAAAGGGTCCTCTCGCGGCTTTGTGATGCAGGGCGGCACCGCGGCCGCGCATCCGGGGCCGCGCCAACCCGACGCGGGGGCGCGATGCAAACGGCCTGTTTTCCATGGTGCTCCCGGCGCCGCGGCAGCCATGGCGGTATGGCGGGAGGGGGTCTGCACGCAGGGGGCGAGGGGCGCGGCGCCGCCGCGATGGCCGAAAGGCCGGGACCGGCGCCGCGTCGGACCCGTTCCGCCTTGCAATCCGGGCCAAGCAAACATAGGTTCCGGCCAAATTCGCGGGGGCTCCCCGCCCTGTCAAAAAAGGAACCCCCATGGACACAGGCGCTATCGCACAATTCCTGCCGCTTATCCTGATCTTCGCGATCATGTATTTCCTGCTGATCCGTCCGCAGCAGAAGAAGCTGAAGGACCACAAGGCCATGGTCGAAGCCGTGCGCCGTGGAGACCAGGTCGTGACCCAGGGTGGCATCATCGGCAAGGTCGCAAAGGTGCGTGAAGACGGCGAAGTGGAAGTGGAGATCGCCGAGGGCGTGAAGATCCGCGTCGTGAAGTCCACGCTTGCCAACGTGGTGTCCAAGACCGAGCCGGCCACCGCCGAAGCCAAGGACAAGTGAACCGCAGCCGCGGTCACATGCTCCGATGGTCGCGGGCGCCGCGACCGTCCTTCGACGCAATGAAATAACCTCGAAAGGGCCAGCTTATGCTGCAAATCGAGACGTGGAAACGGGTCCTGATCTGGGGGCTTGTTGCCCTCGGACTGCTGCTGGCCCTTCCGAATGCCTTCTACAGCCGGGTCGAGACCTACAACGATGCCGTGGCCGCCAATGACGGCGACCGCGCAGGCGTTCCGGGCTGGCCGCGCTATCTTCCCTCCAATCTCGTCAACCTGGGTCTCGACCTGCGGGGCGGTGCGCACCTGCTTGCGGAAGTGCGCGTCGCAGATGTCTACGAGACGCGGATGAATGCGCTCTGGCCGGAAGTGCGCGACCTGCTGCGCGACGAGCGCGACACGGTAGGCACCATCCGCCTGCAGCCGCAGAGCGCCGGTGATACCCTGGTGATCCGCATCGGCAACCCCGATGGCATGGAAGCGGCGATCAGCGCCGTGCGCGGCCTGGCGCAGCCGGTGACCACGCTGACCGGCACCGGGCAGAGCGACATCAACGTGACGGGCGAGGGCGACCTGCTGACGATCCAGCTGTCGGAGGCCGAGAAGGAGGCGATGGACGACCGCACGGTGCGTCAGTCGCTCGAGATCATCCGCCGCCGGATCGACGAGGTGGGCACCCGCGAACCGACGATCCAGCGCCAGGGCACCGATCGCATCCTGATCGAAGTGCCGGGCGTGGGCAGCGCGGAAGAGCTGAAGGACATCATCGGCACCACGGCACAGCTGAACTTCCAGCCGGTTGTCAGCCGCACCACCGATCCCGATGCCCCTGTCGGCCCGGGCCAGATGCTGGCCCCCTCGGTTGACGAGAGCGGCCTCTACTACGTGCTGGAAAGCGCGCCCGTGGTCTCGGGCGAAGAGCTGACCGATGCGCAGCCGACCTTCGACCAGAACGGCCGGCCGGCGGTGAGCTTCCGTTTCAACCCCTCGGGGGCGCGGAAGTTCGGCGATTACACGGCCGAGAACATCGGCAACCCCTTTGCCATCGTCCTTGATGACGAGGTGATCAGCGCCCCGGTGATCCAGGCCCATATCGCGGGCGGGTCGGGGATCATCACCGGCAATTTCACCGTCGAGGACAGCACCAACCTGGCCGTGCTTCTGCGCGCGGGCGCGCTGCCTGCCGGGCTCGACTTCCTCGAGGAACGGACCATCGGGCCGGAACTGGGCGCCGACAGCATCCGTGCCGGGGCCGTGGCATGCATGGTGGCCGGCATCGCGGTGCTGGTCTTCATGTTCGCGAGCTATGGCCTGTTCGGTTTCTTTGCCAATATCGCGCTGCTGATCAACGTGGGCCTGATCTTTGGCCTGCTGAGCCTGATCGGCGCGACGCTGACCCTGCCGGGGATCGCGGGCATCGTGCTGACGATCGGCATGGCGGTGGATGCCAACGTGCTGGTCTTCGAGCGGATCCGCGAGGAACTGAAGACGGCGAAAGGGCCGGCGCGGGCGATCGAGCTCGGCTATGACCGGGCGCTGAGCGCCATCGTGGATGCCAATATCACCACCTTCATCGTGGCCGTGATCCTCTTCGTGCTCGGCACCGGCCCGGTGCAGGGCTTTGCGGTGACGCTGGGGATCGGGATCGTGACATCCGTCTTCTCGGCGATCTGGGTGACCAGGCTGCTCGTGGTGATGTGGTTTGAACGGGCGCGGCCCAAGAAGATCGAGGTGTGAGATGCGGCGACTGAGACTTGTTCCGGAAGAAACACACTATGATTTCTTCAAGTACCGCTACCTGACCTTCGGCATCTCCTGCGTGGCGATGGTGGCCTCGGTCATCCTGTGGCTGACCATGGGGCTGAACTTCGGCATCGACTTCCGCGGCGGCACGACGATCCGCACCGAGAGCGAGAGCGCCGTGAGCGTGGGCGATTACCGCGCCGCGCTGGACCCGCTGGGCCTGGGCGACGTGATCATCTCGGAGGTCTTCGACCCGTCCTTCGGCAGCGACACCCACGTGGCCAGCATCCGCATCCAGGCGCAGGATGGCGACGAGAGCGTGACCAACACCACCGTGCAGACCGTCGAGGCGGCGCTGCAGGAGGTGGATCCGACGATCAAGTTCACATCGATCGAGAGCGTGGGGCCCAAGGTCTCGGGCGAGCTGGTCAAGACGGCGGTGATGGCGGTGGGCGCGGCGCTGGCGGCGATCCTGATCTACATCTGGCTGAGGTTCGAGTGGCAGTTCTCGGTGGGGGCGGTCTTTGCGCTGTTCCACGACGTGCTGCTGACCATCGGGATCTTCGCGCTGTTCCAGATCAAGTTCGACCTGGCGACCATCGCGGCGCTGCTGACGATCATCGGCTATTCGATCAACGACACGGTGGTGATCTTCGACCGGCTGCGGGAGAACCTGCGCAAGTTCAAGACCATGCCGCTGATCGACGTGATGAACCTGTCGGTGAACGAGACCCTGAGCCGGACGCTGATGACCTCGGGTACCACGCTGATCGCGCTGATCGCCCTGCTCGTGCTGGGTGGTGACGTGATCCGCGGATTTGTCTTTGCCATCACCTGGGGCGTCGTGATCGGGACCTATTCCTCGGTCTATGTTGCCAAGAACGTCGTTCTGTACCTGGGCGTGAAACGCGACTGGTCGAAGAAGGACAACAACAAGGGCAACCAGTTCGCCAACATCGATGCCTGACCTGACAGGCGGGATGGGCGGCGGCCTGAGCGGGCTGCCGCCCATCCCGGGATTGCTCCTGCTGACGGGGGCGATCCTGCTGGCCGGGCTGGCGCGGGGCTTTACCGGGTTCGGCACGGCGCTGATCTTCATGCCGATGGCGACCCACGTGGTGCCGATGCCGGTGGCGATGGTGGCCCTGACCCTGACCGACATGGTGAGCTGGCCGGTGATCGTGCCGAAGGCCCTGAAACAGGCCGACCGGCGCGAGGTGCTGATCCTGACCCTGGCCGCGGTGGTGGCAACGCCGCTGGGCGTGCTTCTGCTGGGCCTGGTGGAGGAGGGCGCGCTGCGCTGGATCGTCTCGGGGCTGGTGCTGGCAACGCTGCTGGCGCTGATCTCGGGCTGGCGCTACCGGGGCCGGGTGACCACGGCGGGCGTGGTGGCGATCGGGGCCGCGGCGGGGCTGCTGGGCGGGTCGACCGGGCTGGCGGGGCCGCCGGTGATCCTGTTCTACCTGGCGGGCGCGGCCGCGGCGGCGGTGGTCGTGCGGGCCAACACGATCCTGTTTCTGGCCCTGATCGACATCGCGATCCTTGCGAATCTCTTTCTGCAGGGCAGGGTAAGCAGCGAGGCGCTCTGGCTTGGCGCCCTGCTCGTGCTGCCCTATGCGGTGGCGATGCTGGGCGGACAGGCCCTGTTCCGCCCCGGACGCGAGCGGGTGTTCCGCCCGCTGGCCTACAGTTTCATTGGCCTGTCGGCACTGGCGGGCCTGCCGCTCTGGGACGCGTGAGCGCGCGCCGGGGCGCAGAGCAAGACGGGAGACGCAGATGCGACTGAACGAGATCAACTATGACAATGCCCGGCCGATCGACGGCTACGGGCCCGGGTTTTTCCGGATCGCGGGCAAGGCCCACGAGGCGCCGATTCTGGTGACCGCAGAGGAGGTCATGGGCTGGGGCGGTTTCGAGGATACCGATACGCCGCTGGCCTTTGCCGGCGAGATCGACGTGCTCTTCGTGGGGACGGGGCCGGAAATGGCGCCGGTGCCGCGCGCCTTTCGGGCCGCGCTGGAAGAGGCCGGGATCGGGCTCGAGCCGATGCCGACCCCCTCGGCCTGCCGGACCTTCAACATCCTGCTGTCCGAAGGACGCCGGGTGGCGGCGGTGCTGCTCTCGGCCTGAGGGAGGGGATGGCCGGCCAGCCGATTTCGGGGCCCCGGCGGGAGTGTTTCGGGAAAGATGAAGGCAGGCGCGCGGATCTGCGGACCCGCGCCGCTCGCATATTTCCGTGCAGAGCATGGGAACGGTTTGCGCTGGCTCAAGGTTGCGGCCGCATGAGGCCATTAGGGTGCTGAAAAGCGTGGGCTTTCCGTGGGCCCGGCGGTGCGTTAAGGGGAGCGGATGGAGCTGTCTGTGGAAGATCTGGCCGTCGCGCGCGGCGGTGTGCCCGTGCTGGAGGGGCTGACGTTCGCCGTGCAGGCGGGCGAGGCGCTGATCCTGCGGGGGCCGAACGGATCGGGCAAGACGACATTGCTGCGCACGCTCGCGGGGCTGCAACTGGCGCTGCGGGGCCGGATCTCGGTGGAGCGCGAGGCGGTGGCCTATGCGGGCCATTCCGACGGGCTCAAGGCGCAGCTGAGCGTGACGGAGAACCTGAGCTTCTGGGCGCGGGTGCACGGGCTGCGCGACATTTCCGCGGCGCTGGAGGCCTTTGACCTGAAGGGGCTGACGGCGCGGGCCGCGGGCACACTCTCTGCGGGGCAGAAACGGCGGCTGGGCCTTGCCCGGCTGATGGTGACGGGGCGACCGCTCTGGGTGCTCGACGAGCCTACGGTGTCGCTCGACGCGGCCTCGGTGGCGCTCTTTGCCGGCGCGGTGCGCGGGCATCTGGCGGGCGGCGGGCTGGCCGTGATCGCGACCCATATCGACCTGGGCCTCGACGACGAGGCGCGGGTGCTCGACGTGGCGCCCTTCAAGGCGACCCGGCCGGCGCCGGGGACGCTCGATGATTTCGACGAGGCCTTCCTGTGATCGCGCTGCTGACGCGGGACCTGCGCCTGGCCGTCAGGGCGGGCGGGGGCTTTGGCCTCGGCCTCGCCTTCTTCCTGATCGTGGTGGCGCTGGTGGCCTTTGGCGTGGGGCCGCAGACCGACCTGCTGTCGCGGATCGCGCCGGGGATCCTCTGGCTCGGCGCGCTGCTGGCCTGCCTGCTCTCGCTCGACCGGATCTTTGCGCTGGACTGGGAAGACGGCAGCCTCGACCTGCTGGCGACGGCGCCGCTGCCGCTGGAGGGGATCGTGAGCATGAAGGCCCTGGCGCACTGGATCACCACCGGGCTGCCGCTGGTCGTGGTGGCGCCGGTGCTCGGCCTGCTGATGAGCCTGCCGGTGGCAGGATATCCCTGGCTGGTGATTTCGCTGCTGGTGGGCACGCCTGCGCTGAGCGTGATCGGCACCTTCGGCGCGGCGCTGACGGTGGGGATCAAGCGGGGTGGGCTGTTGCTGAGCCTGCTGGTGCTGCCGCTCTACGTGCCGGTGCTGATCTTCGGTGCCGAGGTGGCGCGGCGGGGCGCGGACGGCATGGCGGTGGATGTGCCGCTGGCCCTGCTGGGGGGCATCACCTGCGGCTGCATCGCGCTGCTGCCCTTTGCCAGCGCGGCGGTGCTGCGGGTGAACTTGCGATAAAGTGAACGGACGACAGATAGGCGCCGGGGCGCCGAACGGATAGGAAATGGCATGGCCTCGATCTGGCAATATGCAAACCCGAAGAAGTTCATAGACACCTCGGACAAGGTGTTGCCCTGGCTGGCCCTGGCCACCGGGGCAGTTCTGGTCGTGGGGCTGATCTGGGGGTTCTTCTTTACCCCCGACGATTACCGGCAGGGCAGCACGGTCAAGATCATCTACATCCACGTACCGAGCGCCCTGATGGCGATCAACGGCTGGCTGATGATGCTGGTGGCGAGCCTGATCTGGCTGATCCGGCGGCACCACGTGAGCGCGCTGGCCGCCCGGGCCGCGGCGCCCGTGGGCGCCACGATGACGCTGATCGCGCTGATCACCGGGGCGATCTGGGGCCAGCCGATGTGGGGCACCTGGTGGGCCTGGGACCCTCGGCTGACCTCCTTCCTGATCCTGTTCCTGTTCTATCTCGGCTACATGGCGCTCTGGGCGGCGATCGAGGATGGCGACATTGCCGCCGACCTGACCTCGATCCTCTGCCTGGTCGGCTCGGTCTTTGCGATCCTGAGCCGCTACGCGGTGAACTTCTGGAACCAGGGCCTGCACCAGGGGGCCTCGGTGATGCGGGCGGGGGCGCTGATGGGCGATGACGCCCAGCGGGTGAGCAACGTCTTTGCGGTGCCGCTCTTCGTCTGCATGGCGGGTTTCGTGATGCTCTTCGTCGTGCTTGTGCTGCTGCGCACCCAGACCGAGATCCGCGCCCGGCGGATGCGGGCCCTGATGGCGCGCGAGAGAATGTCTTGAGAGGGAAATGATGCCTGATCTGGGAAAATACACGGATACGGTGCTGTCGGCCTATGGGCTGACGTTGCTGCTGCTGGTGGTTCTGGTCGTTGCCAGCCTGTGGCGCGCGCGCCGGGTCAAGGCGCAGCTGGCCGAGGTCGAGGAGCGCGTGAAACATGGGGTTTAAACCGCTGATGGTGCTGCCGCCGGTGATCTTTCTCGGGCTGGCGGGGGTTTTCTACTTCGGGATGCAGCGCGAGGACCCGGACCAGCTGCCGACCGCGCTCGCGGGCAAGCAGGCGCCGCCCGTTGTGCTGACGCAGCTGGGCGACAAGGAGAGCTTTGACGACGCGGTGTTGCGCGACGGCGGGGTCAAGCTTGTGAACTTCTGGGCGAGCTGGTGCGCACCCTGCCGGGTCGAGCACCCGAACCTGAGCCGGCTGTCGGAGGAAGAGGGCGTGCCGATCTATGGCGTGAACTACAAGGACAAGCCGGAGAATGCCCTCGGGTTCCTGGCCGAGCTGGGCGATCCCTATTCTGCGACGGGGGCCGATCCGGACGGTCGCATGGCGATCAACTGGGGCCTCTACGGCGTGCCAGAGACCTACGTGGTGGATGGCGACGGCACGATCCTGCTGCGCTTTGCGGGACCGGTGACCGAGCGGGTGATCCGCGAACAGATCGGCCCGGCCATCGACAAGGCCCGTGCGGGAAGTTGAGATTAACCTTTAACTACGACCTGTAACAATTTGAAAAGGCGCCATTATGGCACCTTCTTCTTCATGTGATGGTCAGCCGTGGGAATGGGCGTGGTGCCCGCCGTGGTCCCCGTGATCATGCGCGTGATCATGCCCGTGACGATGGCCGTGCGCGCCGTGGTCGGTCATGCGGGGATCCATCATGCCCTCTTTCACGCCGTGGGTTATCAGCCAGTAGTTCACAGGCCAGGCCGCGAAAAGGCCGCAGGTGAGCGAGATCACCAGCGAGGACCAGAAGACCCAGCTGCCCATCCCCGCGCTGCCGGCGAGGAGCAGGTCGACGCCGATCGCGACGATTTCCATGACGGTGATCGAGGGCGTCTCGGCCTTGAGCGCATCGGTAAAGGCGGTGCGGAAGGCGGTACCACCCTGGACCTCGGGGCCGACGGTGAGGGCGAACCCGAAGACATAGGCGAGGCAGAAGGTGACCACGGAGGTGGTGAGGTTGCTGGCCGATAGGATGCCGACGGTGATGATCACGCCGGTGATCTCGCCGATGCCGCAACCGGAATAGCAATGCGCCACGGAGCGGAAGGCGCGGCGCCAGTTGGCATCGTCGGGGATCTCCTTGCGGCCGGTGCGCCAGTAGACCGCGAGGCCGATCACCCCGGCCGAAGCCACGGTGAAGATCCAGACCAGCTTCATCAGCGGCATGAGGTGGGAGTTGTTCACCCTGAGGTCGCGGATCACGAGGATCAGGCTGGGGATCATCAGGACCAGCCAGATCGCGATGAACCAGGGGGTGTCGAAGAAAGCGCGTATGTCCTGCATCAGGTACCTCCCGGACCCAACGTGGACCCGGGCGAAGTTGTTCCGACAGAGGCGGAGCCGAAGGCTACATTGGCCAGGTTTTCGGCAGGCGGGCCATCTGTGCCGCGCTGCTCATCAGGGCGATGTAATTGTCGATGCGGTGATCCTCGCCCTCGTTGACGATCTCGGGGCTCATCCAGGCGGTGCCGCCCACGTGGCGGAAGCCCAGGAAGTTGAAGGGCACGTGACAGACGGTGTCATCGGTGCGGCAGAGGTTCAGCACGAATTTCTCGCCTGCGAGGCGGGTGTTGCTGCGCCGGGGCCGGGGCGAGGCAAAACCTATGGTGGGAACGCCGAGCGAGGCGCCGACGATCTGCGCCGAGGCGGCGCCGAGGGAATGGCCGATGATCAACTTGGGCTTCAACGGCTTGGCAAAGGCATAGATCAGCCTGGCGTGATGCAGGAAGCCGGCATGCCAGGCGGTGTTGCTGTCGCCCTCGGAGACGGCAAAGCCTGTCTTTGCGTCGCCGAAGAGGTTGAGATTGTACTGTGGCCAGTCGGAGGGTTCGTTGGTGCCGGGAATGACAAGGGTGCCGTCGGCGAGAAAGGCGGCCTGCGCGCCCTCGAGGTCGATCCGTTCGACGATGTCCACGCTGGCGGGCTGAAAATAGACCGCGGACATGATTTCTGCCGCTTGGATGCAATTCATCTGCGTGCTCCGGAAAGGGATATGGAAATGGGTCTTGAAAATGCGCGTGGGGCCCGGTGGGCCCCGACACGTGTTTCATGATGGCGGACTGCTTTGAAATAAGGGCAGTCTGCGTCAGACGGCGGGCCCGTCAATTTCCGTGAGGTCCGGCAGGCATGCGTGCCCTGGGCCGGCCGCTCGGAAGCCTAGTCTTCCTCTGGCGGGTTGGCGATCATGCCGGGGATCAGGAAGAGATCCGCGACCAGCCAGGCCAGAAGGATGCCGATGGACAGGTGACCGACGTAGAAGACCATGGTCATGAGACCGACGACGAAAAGGGTCATCATGATCAGGGCGGATTGGATCCGGCCCAGGTAGAACCGGTGCAGGCCGATACCGCCGGTCATGATCAGCAGCAGGTAGGCGCCGATCATGGATTTCCGTGCAGGGCAGGGACGCTCCTCCGTCCGAACCGTCGTGAAGTCATATGCAAGTGCCATAGTACGCTCCTCCCGCGACTACATGTCTCAGGGTAAGCGTATAGGTTGAGTGTTGACAAGATGTTTTATCAACAAAGAAAAAGGGCCCCCGCGGGAGCCCTTTTCCGAAATTTGTAATTATCCGTTCAGGATCAGGACTTTGCGAGATCCCGGAGCACGTAGTGCAGAACGCCACCATGCTCGACATATTCCTTCTCGATGGCCGTATCGATCCGGCACTTGAGAGTGATGTCCTTGGTGGTGCCGTCGGCGTAGGTGATCGTGCAGGTCACGTCCTGCAGCGGGGTCACCTCGGTCAGGCCCTTGATGGTGAAGCTCTCGTCGCCCGTCAGGTTCAGCGACTTGCGGGTGTCGCCGCCGGTGAACTCGAAGGGAATGACACCCATGCCGACCAGGTTCGAACGGTGGATACGCTCGAAGCTCTCGGCGATGACCGCCTTGACGCCCAGAAGGGCCGTACCCTTGGCCGCCCAGTCACGCGAGGAACCTGCGCCGTATTGCTCGCCGCCGATGACGACCAGCGGGGTGCCGGCTTCCTGATAGGCCATGGAGGCCTCGTAGATCGAGGTCTGTTCGCCATCGGGGCCCTTGGTGTAGCCGCCTTCGACGCCGTCCAGCATCTCGTTCTTGATGCGGATGTTGGCGAAGGTGCCGCGCATCATGACCTCGTGGTTGCCGCGACGCGAGCCGTAGGAGTTGAACTCGCGCACCGGAACCTGGTGGTCCAGCAGGTACTTGCCGGCCGGGGTGGTGTCCTTGAAGGAACCGGCGGGCGAGATGTGGTCGGTGGTGATCATGTCGCCGAGCAGGGCCAGCATGCGGGCGCCCTCGATGTCCTTGATCGTGCCGGCATCCTTGCCCATGCCCTGGAAGTAGGGCGGGTTCTGGATGTAGGTCGAGGTCGGCGGCCAGTCGTAGGTTTCACCGCCGGACACTTCCACGCCCTGCCATTTCTCGTCGCCCTTGAAGACGTCGGCATACTTGGACTGGAAGGCCTCGCGGGTGACGACCTTTTCGACCAGTTCGGCGATCTCGGCGTCGGTGGGCCAGATGTCCTTGAGGTAGACATCCTTGCCGTCCGGCGTGGTGGCGATCACGTCGTTGGCCAGGTCGATGTTCATGTCACCGGCCAGGGCGTAGGCGACGACCAGCGGCGGCGAGGCCAGGTAGTTGGCGCGCACGTCGGGGCTGATGCGGCCTTCGAAGTTCCGGTTGCCGGACAGGACGGAGGTGGCGATCAGGTCGTTGTCGTTGATCGACTTGGAGATCTCGGGCTGCAGCGGGCCGGAGTTGCCGATGCAGGTGGTGCAGCCGTAGCCCACGAGGTTGAAGCCGACGGCGTCGAGGTGCTCGGTCAGGCCTGCGGCGTCGAGGTACTCGGTCACGACCTGCGAGCCGGGGGCCAGCGAGGTCTTCACCCAGGGCTTGCGGTTCAGGCCCAGCTCGTGCGCCTTCTTGGCAACGAGGCCGGCGCCGATCAGCACGTAGGGGTTCGAGGTGTTGGTGCAGGAGGTGATCGAGGCGATGACGACGGAACCGTCGTTCAGCTCGTAGTCCTCTCCGTCGACCTTGGCCGACTTGATCAGCGGACGGTCGGCAACGGCGGTGTCACCCTCGGCAACCATGTCGCTGGCGGCCTTGGAGATGTCGATGCCGCGGAACTCGGCCACGACCTTCTTGAAGGCCTCGGCGGAGCCGGTCAGGGCCACGTAGTCCTGCGGGCGTTTCGGGCCGGAGATGGCGGGGACGATGTCGCCCATGTCCAGTTCCAGCGTCGAGGTGTAGACCGGGCTGTAGTCGGCATCACGCCAGAAGCCGTTTTCCTTTGCGTAGGCTTCGACCAGCGCGATGCGATCCTTGTCGCGGCCGGTCTGTTCCAGGTAGCGCAGGGTTTCGGCGTCGATCGGGAAGAAGCCGCAGGTGGCGCCGTATTCGGGGGCCATGTTGGCGATCGTGGCACGCTGGGCCAGGGGCAGGTTGTCGAGGCCGTCACCGTAGAATTCGACGAACTTGCCGACGACGCCGTGTTTGCGCAGCATTTCGACGACCTTCAGCACCAGGTCGGTGCCGGTGGTGCCTTCGACCATCGCGCCGGTCAGCTTGAAGCCGACGACCTCGGGGATCAGCATGGAGATCGGCTGGCCGAGCATGGCAGCTTCGGCCTCGATGCCGCCCACGCCCCAGCCGAGAACGGCCGCGCCGTTGACCATGGTGGTGTGGCTGTCGGTACCGACGAGCGTGTCGGGGTAGGCGACCTCTTCACCGTTCTGGTCCTTGTCGGTCCAGACGGTCTGGGCGAGGTATTCCAGGTTCACCTGGTGGCAGATGCCGGTGCCCGGCGGAACCACGCGGAAGTTCTCGAAGGCGGTCTGACCCCATTTCAGGAACTGGTAGCGCTCCATGTTGCGCTCGTACTCGCGGTCGACGTTCATCTGGAACGCGCGCGGGTTGCCGAATTCGTCGATCATCACCGAGTGGTCGATCACGAGGTCGACGGGCACCAGCGGGTTGATCTTCTTGGCGTCGCCGCCCAGGCCCAGGATGCCATCGCGCATCGCGGCGAGGTCGACCACGGCGGGAACGCCGGTGAAATCCTGCATCAGCACGCGGGCCGGACGATAGGCGATCTCGCGCGGGTTCTGGCCACCCTGCTTGCCCCAGTCGGAGAAGGCCTTGATGTCGTCGACGGAGACGGTCTTGCCGTCTTCGAAGCGCAGCATGTTCTCAAGGACGACCTTGAGCGCCGCAGGCAGCTTGGAGAACTCGCCGAGGCCGGCGGCTTCGGCGGCCGGAATCGAGTAATAGGCAATGCTCTGGTCACCAACCGTCAGCGTCTTGCGCGTCTTGCTGGTGTCCTGTCCGACTACGATGGGCATGGAGATGGCTCCCTTCCATTGTGAATAAGGGGTTCGTGCTGACTGACTTCTGCCCCATCGGCGTGAGGCAATCAAGAGGTGTCGCGATAATTTAGTATACATTTGTGCACAACGGCGGGATTTCAATGAATGACAGGCGGCGCTGCCACGCTGCCGCAGGGGAAGGAGGCAGCGGCGCGGCGCTCTGCCGCAGGGTGGGGCAGGGCGGCAATGCTGGCGCCGGCGGGGACAGGCGCGGGGGCATGAGTGGGGCAGGCAGGGAAAGGCGTTGGGCAATGGCAACAGGTTCCCCGATGCACGGGCCTCTCGCAAAACCTTGATTGGCTATTCCTGCCCGTGTTGTCTACCTATCGGCGGATGATTGAAACCAGTGGAGGGAGCCGGAATGATCGGACGGCCCGCGATGATCGGACGGCGGAATGTTCTGCTGATGGCAGGCGTGCTGGCGATGTCCCTGCTGGGCGCCCAGGCGCGGGCGCAGGAGACGTCGACCCCCACAGGCCCGGCCGGTGATGCCGGAGGGGCGGCCCCCTCTGCCGCGGCCCCGACGGCCCCGACCGCCGCAAGCGCGGGGGCTGCCGTGCAGTCGCCGGTGGTGGTCGAGCTTTTCACCTCGCAGGGGTGTTCCTCCTGCCCGCCGGCAGATGAGCTGCTGGCGCAGATGCTGAACCACGATGACATCCTGCCTCTGGCCCTGCACGTGGATTACTGGGACTACCTGGGCTGGAAGGACAGCCTGGCGGATCCGATCTATACCAGCCGGCAGAAGGCCTATGCGCGCGCCAACGGCAAGCGCATGATCTATACCCCGCAGATGATCATAGACGGCGCCGGTTTCGTGAAGGGCGCGCATCCGCTGCAGGTGGCGGAATATGTGTCTCTCTTTCGCAGCCGGCCGCGCAATTTCACCCTGACCGCCGAGCCCACGGGCAGCGGCAGCTATCGCGTGACGGCCGAGGCCGCGGGCGAGGTGCCGCCCGTGCCGATGGTGCTGGAACTGGTGCAATACACGCCGAGCAAGGACGTGAGCATCACCCGAGGCGAGAACGCCGGCAGCCACGTGCAATACGTGAACATCGTGAACCGCTGGGAGCTGCTGGGGGAGTGGAACGGGCAGGGCGATTACGTGCTCGACGTGACGATCAACGCCGAGATGCCGGGCGCCGTCCTGCTGCAGCGCTCGGGGCATGGGCCCATCGAGGCGGCGGTCAAACTGCCCTGAGCCCCGCCCGGGTTCAGTGAATGGATTTCCAGCGCTTGTGGATCCAGAGCCATTGCTCGGGATGGGCGCGGATGATCTTCTCCAGCCGGTCGTTGTAGGCCTGCATCATCTCTTCGGGGGTGCTGTGCGGGATCGGCGCCTCGACCACAACGCGGCAGTGGATGCCGTCCTCCTCGCGCAGGCACCAGATCGGCATCAGCAGCGCATCATGCTTGAGCGCCAGCTCGGCCGGGGCGAGCGAGGTATAGGCGCGCTTGCCGAAGAAGGTGAGCGGCGCGCCCTCTGTCACGTGCTGATCGACGAGGAAGGCGATGAAATTGCCCTGTTTCAGGAACTTGACCATGTTGGCCAGCCCGCGGCGGTCGCGCGGGAAGGCGGCGCCGTTGGTCTGCATCGCCCGGGCGTAGTGACGGTTGAAGTAGACATTGTCGAGCGGCCGGTAGAGGCCGGCGAGGATGTCGTCGCGATAGCGGCTGGCGGTGACCACTCGGAAGGCCTCGTAGCTGCCGATATGGGCGCCGACGATGACGACGGGCTGACGTTCGGCGGCGGCCTTGTCGAGGATCTGCTGGCCGGCGCCCTCGATTGCATCGCCCTGCACCTGGCGCAGCTCGACGCCCGAATACATCTCGATCATCGAGCGGGCGGCGATGTCGGGCACCTTGCGTTCGAGCAGGCGAACCTCGTCCTCGGGCAGGTCGGGCCAGACATAGGAGAGGTTGGCGCGGATCCGCTTGCGATAGCCGGCAACGGGGGCCAGAACGCGGCTGGCCAGCCAGCCGGTGAAGCGCAGGCGCGTCTCGTAGGGCATGGCCAGTGCAAGCCGGACGCTGCCCCCGAGAAGCATGTTGACCAGGTACTGGCCGACACGTGTGGGTAGGGGCAGGTCTTTCGGTTCCATCGCGGTCTACAGTCCCTCGGGTGGTGTCTTGGCCTGCGCGGGCAGGGCCGGCCGGGCCCCCCGCGTCTCTCGGTGCCAGACATAGACACCGGCGCCCACGATCACAAGCGCGCCGGTGATGGTCCAGGCATCGGGGATCTCGCCGAAGACGAAGATCCCCCAGAGGGTGGCATTGACCAGGCCAACATAGCCGAAGGGCGCCAGCATCGCAGCCTCGCCCAGCGAGAGCGCACGCACCATGAAGAGCTGGGCCACGGTGCCTAGAAGGCCCAGCACGACCATCACCAGGGCCACGTCGCGGGGGGGCGTCTGCCACTGCCAGGGCAGGGCCGCGGTGAGCAGGACGGCGCCAAGGAGCGCAGCGTAGAAGAGCGATGTCCAGGGGTTTTCACGGGCGCCCACGTAGCGGGTGGTGAGCGCATAGGCGGCGTAGCAGCAGGCGGCGAGCAGCGGCCAGAGCGCCCCGGCGCTGAGCACGCCCGAGCCGGGGCGGATGATGATCATGGCGCCCGCCATGGCGGCGAGGATCCCGAAGATCCGCCGGGGGCCGAGCTTTTCGCCCAGGAAGAGCGCGGCACCCAGGGTGATCAGAACCGGGTTCACGTCCATGATGGCGGTGCTCTCGGCGAGGCCGATGCGGGTGAGGCCGATGTAAAAGCAGCCCGTGGCCCCCATCAGGAAGACCGAGCGCAGGAATTGCAGTACGGGAAAGCGGGTGCTGAGGACCTGGCGCAGGCGTGGCGAGATGATCAGGGTGACCACGATGACCTGCCCGATGTAGCGCGCCCAGAGCGCGTTGAAGGCATTGCTGCCCTCGGCCACGTATTTCGCGGCGGCGTCCATGCTGGTGAAGCCGAAGACGGCGATGATCATGTAGAGGATCGCGCGGGCATTGCTGGACATGAGGTCATCCGGTGCGGGCCCGGACGGCACGGGGCACGCGCGCGGCGGGGCGGAAATCAGGGCGAGAGGCCCGGAAACCGCGCCCGGCGGAGAGCCTAGGGGGGCAGGGAAAACATGTCCATAGCACGTATCACGTTTCGGTGATCGCGCGGGAGGCGGCGGCCGGGGCGGGAGGCTATTCCTCTTCTTCCTCGTCGCCCGCCAGCAGCAGCAATTCGCCCGATGCCTCGAGCTTGCGGATCTCGCTGATGACCTCGTTCATGGCATCTTCGCCGTCCTTTGCCTTGACCTTGCCCTTGTCCTTGACCTCTTCGCGGATGCTGTCGGCGAGGCGGGCGGACATGTTGCCGAGGATATACTCGGCGGTCTTGGCCTGTTCCTCCTCGGTGGCGGCGGCCAGGGCGGTGACGAGCACGGCGGGATCGAGCTGTCGCACGATCTTGGGCACGTCGCGCGGGGCGATGCGCGAGGGGATGTTTGTGAAGGTGAAGATGGCCTTGCGGACCTTCTCGGCAAAGTCGCTGTCGGTCTCGTCCAGTCCCTCCAGGACATCGTCGCGGGTGGCGGCGGTGGAGAAGTTTAGGATGGCACCGACCCGTTCGACCGGGTCCTTGTCGAAGACGGAATCCGGCTGGGCATCGAGTTGCGAGGCGAGGGAGAGGCCGATGCGGTCGAGCGCCTCGGGCGTGATGGCAGAGGTCAGCGACACGGCATAGGTGATGCGCCGCGCCTTGGGGCCGGGCAGTTTCGACAGCAGCTGTGCCGCCTTGGTGGTGTCGAGCTTCGACAGCATGACTGCTGCGATCTCGGTGCTTTCGTTCTCGGCGATGGGGATCAGCTTCTTGACGTCGAGGGCGCGCACCCGCTCCCAGGGATCGCCGGTCTGGCGCACGCCGGCCTCCTTGCGGAGCCGCGCTGCGGTATGGGCGCTGATCTTGCCGTCCAGCACCGAAAGCGCCCCCGCAATGCCGCGCGGGAAAGTCAGGCCGAGGGCCTCCAGTTCCTCCATGAATTCGTCGACGACCATGGCGAGGGTATTGCGGTCGATGTAGCGCATGTTGCCGAGGAGGAGCGTCAGCTCGGTCTGCATCTCGTCCGGCAGCTCCTTCAGCGGCACGTCCATGCCGTGATTGAGCAGTAGCCGCACGATGATGGCCGCCTTCTGCTTGCGTGTCAGTTGGCCGGGCACGGACGGCATTGCCGGCGGTGCGAGCTGCGCCATAGGCGTGAGATTGCCCATATTCCCCTCTTGTTCCGTGTTTGACGCAGATAATCAGGGAAGGGTGAAGAAAGGCTGAAAGGCCGGCGAGGGCGCCTAGCCGTTCAGCGGCATGACGCAGACATTGCTGTCATGGGCCGCTTCCTCGGCGGGGGCCTGCCCGGCCGGCAGGCTGCAGGCGGCGGGAGGGGGCTCGTTGGAGGCGGTGACGCCGCGCGAACAGGCCATGGCGCCACCGGCCAGCGGGAGCGTCAGGAGAGCGGTCAAGAAAAGGGTCCGGGTCATGGCTATCCTCGTTTCCATGACGAAAGGATAGCACGAGCCGGACCCGCTTCAAATGCGCGTGAGCTGTGGTAGGCGAAATTCGCCTGCCACAGGCAGGATCATGCCTCGCCGAAGACCCGACGGAAGATCGTGTCGACGTGCTTGGTGTGGTAGGCCATGTCGAATTTCTCGTTGATCTGGTCGACGCCGAGCGCCTTGACCACATCCTCGTCCGCCAGCAGCTGTTCGCGGAAATCGACACGGTCTTCCCAGACCTTGAGGGCGTTGCGCTGGACCATGGAATAGGCGTCCTCGCGGCTGACGCCGGCCTGGGTAAGGGCCAGCAGCACCCGTTGCGACATCACCAGGCCCGGGAACTTGTTCATGTTGTCGAGCATGTTCTCGGGGAAGATCAGCATCTTGTCGACAACGCCGGCGAGGCGGTTCAGGGCGAAGTCGAGCGTGATGGTGGCATCGGGGCCGATGCCGCGCTCGACGGAGGAATGCGAGATGTCGCGCTCATGCCAGAGGGCGACATTTTCCATTGCCGGAACAACGGTCATGCGGACAAGGCGCGCAAGGCCGGTCAGGTTCTCGGTCAGCACGGGGTTCTTCTTGTGCGGCATGGCCGAGGAGCCCTTTTGCCCCATGGAGAAGAATTCGGCGCCTTCCAGCACCTCGGTGCGCTGCATGTGGCGGATCTCGATCGCGACGTTCTCGATCGAGGAGGCGATGACGCCGAGGGTGGCGAAGAACATCGCGTGACGATCACGCGGGATGACCTGGGTCGAGATCGGCTCGGGCTTCAGGCCCAGCTTTTCGCAGACATGCTCCTCTACCGCCGGGTCGATGTTGGCAAAGGTGCCGACGGCGCCCGAGATCGCGCCGGTGGCGATTTCCTCGCGGGCGGCCAGAAGGCGGGCCTTGTTGCGGTCCATTTCGGCGTAGAAGCGGGCAAAGGTCAGACCCATGGTGGTGGGCTCTGCGTGGATGCCGTGGCTGCGGCCGACGCGCACGGTCATCTTGTGCTCGAAGGCACGTTTCTTCAGCGCGGCCAGCACCTTGTCGAGGTCGGCCAGAAGGATGTCGGCGGCGCGGGTCAGCTGGATGTTGAGGCAGGTGTCGAGCACGTCGGAGGAGGTCATGCCCTGGTGCACGAAGCGGGCCTCCTCGGCGCCGACGTGTTCGGCGAGATGGGTCAGGAAGGCGATGACGTCATGCTTGGTGACGGCCTCGATCTCGTCGATGCGGGCCACGTCGAATTCCACGTCCTTGGCCTTCCAGACGGCCTCGGCGTTTTCCTTCGGGATCACGCCCAGCTCGGCCATGGCGTCGCAGGCATGGGCCTCGATCTCGAACCAGATGCGGAACTTGGTGGCAGGCTCCCAGATGGCTGTCATCTCGGGACGGGCGTAACGGGGGATCATCGGCAGCATTCCTTCCTGGCAAGAGGCATGTTCTGGCTTCGCAGGCCTCATAGGCGAGGTGCCCCGTCTTCACAAGGGTGCAGAGGGAAAGGCCGGGCGGATGTGCGGTTGGCGCCGCGGTGCAGTGGCCGTAAAAGGGGCATGGAAGGGAACCGGGCTGGAGGGGGCATGACACCTGAGCTGATGGATTTTCGCGGCATCTGGCAGATGAGCCGGCGGATCGACGACCGCAAGGCCGGCGAGACGGCCCATGCCGAGGGCCAGGCCGAACTGAGCCCGCGGGAGGGCGGGCTGCTCTATCTCGAGCGCACCGAGCTGCGCCTGCCGGGGCGGCCGCCGTTCCAGGCGGAGCGGCGGTACCTGTGGCAGGCGGCGCCCGAGGGCGGCATCGAGGTGCTTTTCGACGATGGTCGCCCCTTTCATGTCTTTGATCCGGCCAGCGGACGGCCGTCCGCACGCCATGACTGTGAGCCCGATCTTTACCTGGTGAGCTATAGCTTCGCCGGCTGGCCCGAGTGGCAGGTCACCTGGCGTGTGACCGGCCCGCGCAAGGATTACCTGATGCACAGCACCTACACGCCGGCTGAGACGGGCGGCACATCCCCCTGATCCGCTGCGAGACCGGCCGGGCTGTCTGCGGATCTGCGATCAGGGCGAGATTGCAAGGCGCGATCAGGCAGATTTCCGACGCCGCTCTGGCTAGGCGCGCCTGTGGTCTTGACGAGCCGCTGCTGCATGGAGACTGACGCCCCGCCTGGCAGGGGATGCGCTGAAACCGGCACTGGTACCCCTGGGCTGCCGCGGTCAGGGAGGCCAGGGGCGGTCCGGCGGAATACACCTCATGCGGGAGCGGGCCGATTTCCCGGGCCGCACCTGCCTGCGCCGCAGGCAAACGCGCGGAGATGACGCGAGGAGCGTCGTTTTCCGGCTCGCCCGGCGGAAATCGTGGCGCTAGCGTTCGGTCATGAGCACACCGATCCTGCAGACCCGCATACCCTATGACATCCCTTCCCGCCTGCCCGGTACGGCGCCGCTGGACCCGTCGGACTGGATCATGGTCGACGATGCCTTTGCCGCGCAGATGGCCCTGCGCGAGGACCTTCTGGACAACCGCCTCGAAGATGTCGTGCAGGTCTCGGAAGGGGCCAGGCCCGCTGCGGCGGAGCTCTATCGCACCGTGCTTGGGCAGCTCGCGGAGCGGCGCGATTACACCGTCGGCGCTGACCGCGTGACCCGGCCCGATGGCGTGACGGTGACCCTGAGGCCGGACCGGCCGATGGAGACCCTGGGGCGGCTGGTGCAGCAGGATTTCTGCCTGATGGAAAAGCCGCAGGGCGGGGACGAGCATGTGCTGACCGGCGCGGTGCTCTGCTTTCCGTCCTACTGGACCCTCGCAGAGAAGTTCATGAAGCCGATGGTGGCGATCCATGTGCCGGTCGCGATCTACGACGACGCCCTGGCCCGGCGGGTGCAAAGGCTGCTCGACGGGGTGCAGCCGGGCCGGCCGATGTGGCGGGCCAACTGGCTGCGGCATCCGGATCCGTCGCTGTTTCACCCGCGGCTCGAAAGCGCGCCACGCGACGACAGTTTCAAGGACGATTCCCCCTATCTGCGCAGCGAAAGGCAGAGCCTCTGGCGGCTGCCTGAAACAGGGGCCGTGGCCTTCGGCATCCATACCTTCGTGGTGAAGACGCCGGTGGCCGAGGCGGCAATGGCCGCTGCGGAGACCAGCGCCTGAGGTGTAACGCGCGGTTCATGCACTGCGTGAGCTTTGCCTGGCAGACAGTTGATCCCAAAATGAAAGGGGCGCCCGAACGGACGCCCCTCTTTTTGCAAATTCCGATGGGGATCAGCAGGAGTAGTACATTGCATATTCCACGGGGTGCGGAGTGTGCTCGTACATTTCCAGCTCTTCCATCTTGAGGGCGATGTAGCCTTCGATCTGGTCCTTGGTGAACACGTCGCCGGCCAGCAGGAAGTCCATGTCCTTCTCCAGCTCGTCGAGTGCTTCACGCAGCGAGCCGCAGACGGTCGGGATGTCGGCCAGTTCCTCGGGGGGCAGGTCGTACAGGTTCTTGTCCATTGCGTCGCCGGGGTGGATCTTGTTCTTGATGCCGTCGAGGCCGGCCATCATGAGTGCGGCGAAGCACAGGTAGGGGTTGGACGAGGGATCGGGGAAGCGAGCCTCGACGCGTTTTGCCTTGGGCGATTCTGCCCACGGAATACGAACGCAACCCGAACGGTTCCGTGCGGAGTAGGCGCGCAGAACGGGGGCTTCGAAGCCCGGGATCAGACGCTTGTAGGAGTTGGTCGACGGGTTGGTGAAGGCGTTCAGCGCTTTCGCGTGCTTCAGGATGCCGCCGATGTAGTACAGCGCCTCGTCGGAGAGGTCGGCGTACTTGTCGCCTGCGAAGAGCGGCTTGCCGTCCTTCCAGATCGACATGTTGACGTGCATGCCGGTGCCGTTGTCGCCCTTGATCGGCTTCGGCATGAAGGTTGCCGACTTGCCGTAGGCCTGAGCCACGTTGTGGATGACGTACTTGTACTTCTGAAGCTCGTCGGCCTGCTTGGTCAGGCTGTCGAAGATCAGGCCCAGCTCGTGCTGGCAGGACGCCACTTCGTGGTGGTGCTTGTCGACCTTCATGCCCATGCGCTTCATGGTGGAGAGCATTTCGGCACGGATGTCCTGACCGTCGTCAACGGGGTTGACCGGGAAATAGCCGCCCTTGATGCCGGGGCGGTGGCCGGTGTTGCCCATCTCGTAGTCGGTGTCGGTGTTCCAGGCTGCGTCCAGTGCGTCGACCTCGTAGGAGACCTTCTGCATGGAGACGGCGAACTTCACGTTGTCGAAGAGGAAGAATTCCGCTTCCGGGCCCATGTAGGCCGCGTCGCCGATGCCCGAGGACTTCAGGTATGCTTCTGCCTTCAGAGCGGTGCCGCGCGGGTCACGCTCGTAGGGTTCCATGGTGTCGGGTTCGACAACGGTGCAGTGAATGCACAGGGTCTTCTCGGCGTAGAACGGATCGAGGTAGACCGACTCGGTGTCGGGCATCAGTTTCATGTCGGATGCTTCGATCGACTTCCAGCCGGCGATGGAGGAACCGTCGAACATGAAGCCTTCTTCGAGGAAGTCTTCGTCGACCTGATCAGACATCACCGTCACGTGTTGCAGTTTGCCCCGCGGATCGGTGAACCGGATGTCGACGTAAGCGACGTCCTCGTCCTTGATCAGCTTCAGAACCTTGTCCTTGCTCATTCCCTTTTCCCTTCGGTTTTGAGTCTCTTAGAGTGCGCTCGTCAAAGAGCGTCTGTGCCGGTCTCGCCGGTCCGGATGCGAATGGCCGTCTCGATCGGGGAGACGAAGATTTTGCCGTCGCCGATTTTCTCGGTCTTGGCCGCATCAACGATTGCCTGAATCGCGCCATCCACCTGGTCGTCGTCCAGCACTGCCTCGATTTTCACCTTCGGCAGGAAGTCGACAACATATTCGGCGCCGCGATAGAGCTCGGTATGACCTTTCTGACGTCCAAAGCCTTTTACCTCGATGACCGAGAGCCCCTGAACGCCCACGTCCTGAAGCGCCTCCTTCACTTCATCAAGCTTGAACGGCTTGATGATCGCTTCGATTTTCTTCATCGGAAACTCCTCGCAGTAACGTCGTTCCGGTCAGACCACTTTCGCAGCACGCCCTCAATTGACTAATGTGAAAGCCGGGGAAGAGGCCAGAGTCCGCGCGAAAAAACCGCGTGAAAACTGTGCGGAGTGATCAAAATTTGTGCAATATGAAAAATCATCCGATTTTGTTGACCGGTGGTGGCATGCGCGCCGTGGAATTGGCCGCCATGGAGGCCGGCGAAGTGACCGGCCTGGAGCTCATGGAGCGGGCCGGACAGGGCGTTCTCGCGGCGATTCTCGCGAAATGGCCCGAGCTGGAGGCCACCCGCGAGAGGCGAGCGGTGATTCTGTGCGGTCCGGGCAACAACGGCGGTGACGGATTCGTGGTGGCGCGCCTGCTGAAGGCGCGTGGCTGGGAGGTTGTGCCGAGGCTGCTGGGCGATCCGACGCGGTTGCCGCCGGACGCTGCCGCGAACCTTGCACGATGGCGGGAACTGGGTGAGGTCGTGCCACTGGAGGCCCTGGGCGTGGAGGCACTGGACGGGCCGGTGGACCTGATGGTGGATGCACTTTTCGGCACCGGGCTGGCCCGGCCGCTGTCGCCGGAGGTTGCAGGCATCCTGACGCAAGCCATTGAGGTCGCAGAGCGAACTGTCGCCGCCGATATTCTCTCAGGGCTGTGTGCGGATAGCGGGCGGAGCCTTGGCGGGGCGCCGGCGGGGCGGATCGATCTTGCCGTGACCTTCCAGACGATGAAGCCGGGACATCTGCTTGGCGAGGGCGCCGGAGCGATGGAGAATGTTGTCGTGGCAGACATCGGATTGACGAGCAGGACAGTTGCCGCAGAGGCGCGCGGACAGGGCGGAGCAGTCACCCTGATTCAGGATGAGGCCTGTTGCGCGGACGTCGCGCAGAAGGATGGCCCGAGCCACAAATACAACCATGGACATGCATTGATCCTGTCCGGCGGAGCCGGGCGGACCGGTGCGGCCCGGCTGAGCGCGCGGGCGGCGCTGAGGATCGGGGCAGGCCTGGTGACAATGGCGGTGCCCCCTGCGGCGCAGATGGAAGTGGCCGTGCAAATCACGGCGATCATGCTGCGCCGGGTCGGAAATTCGCGGGATCTGGCGCAGTTGCTGGAGGATAAACGCTATTCTGCGCTCTGTCTGGGGCCTGGTCTGGGCGTGGGAGAGGGCTCCCGGGCGCTGGTCGAAACCGCGCTCATGGCGGATCGGTCCGTAGTACTCGATGCCGACGCGCTGACGTCGTTTTCCGATGCACCGGAGGCGCTCTTTGCCATGACACGGGGGCGGGCGGTGGTGATGACGCCGCATGACGGGGAATTCGCCCGACTGTTCCCGGATCTGGCCGACCGGATGAAGGGAACGGCGGCGCATGGGCCGGCCTATTCGCGGGTGGACGCAGTGCGGGATGCGGCCGTGCGGGCAGGCTGCGTGGTGTTGCTCAAGGGACCCGTGACGCTGATGGCAGAGCCGGGTGGGTGCTGTCTTTGCCACGATGCGCTGAGGAAAAGGCCGGCGCCCTGGCTTGCGACGGCCGGCGCGGGCGATGTTCTGGCCGGGATGATTACCGGCCTCTTGGCGCGGGGGTGGGGTCCGCTCGAAGCCGCCGGGCAGGGGTCCTGGCTGCACGTTGAAGCGGCGCGTCGTTTCGGGCCGGGCCTGATCGCGGAAGACCTGCCGGAGATCCTGCCCGAGGTCATGGCCGCGATGGCGTCCTAGCCGGCGGAGCGCCGGCGCAGCGGAACAGGCAGTTCGAGCCCGCCTGCATAGATGACGTGGCTGCTGTCGAAGGTGAGGGAATAGAGTGTCATCTCGACCTGGCCGAGAGAGCGCGCCCGGATGCCGTCGGCAAGGGTAGAGGCCTGGGCCAGAAGAGAGGTGAACTCGACCCGCTGGCTGGAGGTGGCAAGCGCGTCGGCCGCGCTGCGGAGATAGATGATCTGATGACCGGGGAGAATGATGTCGCGAGCGTCGGACGCGCGGCCCAGCCAGGGGCCGCAGACGGATATGCCTTCGCAGGTCGAGCGCAGATGGGTGATGTCGCACAGGATGGCGCTGCCACACTGTCGAGTCACGATGCGGTCGCCGGGAACCAGGTATTCCACGGGGATCTCACCCTGCAGGGTCAGCACCGGCGTGCCAATCGCGAGCCCGACCGGGCAGGCCGACGCCCTGTCCGCCTTTGCAGGCTGTTGCTGTCTCCGGGCGAATTGCATCGGGCCATCGGTCCTGAGCTTGTCGATCGGCCCAGACTAACCGATCACGGGCATTCAATCTATAGTCGATTAAGATTGCATATAATTCTCGGAAAGGTGGGTCGGGAGCGTATGAAGCGGTGCTGCGACTTGAGATTTTCAGCCGAAAGCACGGCATCTCCTGGCGTGGTTGTTTTTACGCTTCAAACCGCCAATGCCCTTTGCTAGTAAGCCTGACACGCAGAGGGTCCAAGCAGACCTCTGTGCAGGTTGCGGGTGTGGCGGAATTGGTAGACGCACCAGATTTAGGTTCTGGCGCCTTTGGCGTGGGGGTTCGAGTCCCTTCACCCGCACCATGTTGATTTAATTGGACAAAACCGCGGTCTTCCAAGCGGGTTCTGTTGCGCCTTGCGGGATTTCGCTTTCTTTTCCCACATTCCCCTTCCAGTCGTGCTCCGTTCTTCGACCAGCCTTCCCGGATTTGCTGCGCAGGCTTCTTATGCTGCTTGTGATCGGCGCGGTTTCGATACTTCTGGTCCATGGAAAGGATATGGTGGCAACTCAGGGCCTGTATCTGCGCGTCTCTGCAACCTGCTTCGGCTCGCTGGACTGCTGCAGTGTCGTGCCTACCATGGGGCACAGAACCCTTTGATCGGCTGGCGCTGCCTGTGGCTGCATGTTTCACGTCTTTCAGCTGTGAAGGTATCGTGAGCAATCATTTCTGGCCGACCGAGGCGCAGATGGCGCGTGCTCAGCGATGCTGCCAAAGGTCCACGGCCGGCCTTCTGTTGATGACAGACCCGGTCTTGGAGGAATGATTTTCTTCAATCGCAATGGCTTGCCCTGGCGTGTTGGGCCGAAGGAATTTGGCCCAGCCAAGACGCTCCACAACCGCTGAAAGCGCTGGAGCGAGATGGGCGTGTCTGCGCAGATCTTCGATGGTCCGGCGGTCGACGCGCGGTAGCCCGCGACCATCATGATCGATGCGACGCATCCCGGAGCACATCGCAAGGCATTGAACCTGCGGTCGAAAAAAAGGGGGGCTTTCCTTTTGTAAGCCCCCCTTCGCTTCATGTCCTTCTTCGCCGCAGCAGCACGGAGGCCAGCACCAGAAGAACGATCACCACAGCCGCAATCCCAATGAGCAGGCGCACGATTTGCAACAGGTTCGAAGACGGGCCACCGGCGCGGATCTGAGCCACATCCATGGCGTCAACGTCGAAAGATCCATTCCCGAACTGCTTGGATGTGTAGTTGGTCAGCTGTGCGACTTCTTCATCGGTAAGGCTGTTGAAGGCATTAACCTGCATGCCGAAGGGCGGCATGAAGACATGCCCCTGGTCGGTGGTGCGATCAATGCCGTTCAGCACCGCCGCGATGAAGTTCGACGCGTCGGGCCCCGTGGTTGCCGAATTGTGAAACAGGCTGGGGTAATATTGGTCTTTCGTCCCGGTCCCGTTGAAACCATGGCAAGAGGCACAATTCGCCGAATAGATCCGCGCCCCGGAAGCCAGGCCGGTTGGCGCCGCATCCAGACCACGGAAAGACACCGTCATGTTGCCCGGTTGCCCCTTGTCGAAGCGTCCCTCTGTCGCTGAACCAGCAGAGGCAGGCACATCCGCCAGATAGGTGGCAATGGCCTCGAGATCCTCGGTCTTCAGCCTTGAGAAACTGTGTTCCACCGCCTCCGCCATGCTGCCGCCGGCCTGGGCCCGACCTTCGGCGCGACCGGTCCGTAGATAGGAAACGATCTCATCCTTGGACCAGCTGCCGATGCCTGCCTCTGGATCGGAGGTGATATCGGGGGCGTACCATGGGCCCACCTGCGCCCCTGCGAGGAACTTGTCATCCAGTTCCTGCATCAGGGCACCGCGCGGGGTGTGGCAGGTAGAGCAGTGCGCCGCCCCCTGCACGAGGTAGGCAGCACGGTTCCAGGCGTCGGATTTCGACGGATCAGGTTGATAGGTGGCCGTATCACGGAACAGCAGGTTCCAGCCGATCATCGACGCCCGGATGTTGAACGGGAATGGCAGGTTGGTCTTGGCGGAGGGTTTGTCCACTGGCGTCACACCCTGCATGAAGTAGGTGTAGAGCGCATGCATATCCGCGTCGGAGAGCTTGGCGAAGGCACTGTAGGGCATTGCGGGATAGAGGTTCGCCCCATCCGCACGCACTCCACGCCGGACCGCGTCCGAGAACTGGGCCTCGGTATAGCTGCCGATCCCGTAGGTCTTCGAAGGCGTGATATTGGTCGCGACGATGTCCCCCACAGGAGAGGAGATCACGTGGTTCCCCGCGTAGGGTTTGTCGGTCGTGCCGGTGTGACAGGCCACACAGTCTGACGCGGTCGCGATGTAGCGTCCGCGCTCGATCAGGGCATCCTGCGCAGACGCGCTTCCTGCCAGAAGCAACGCACCAAGGGAAAGCGAAACGAGAACGGTCTTCATCAAGCGCTTTTCGCCTCCGAGATCAGGGCCTCGGCTGCACGGAAGGCCAGAGAGGTCATGGTGATGGTGCTGTTGCCACAGGCGGTCGAGGCCATGGCCCCGCCGCCCGGCAGGTACAGATTCTCGTGATCGTGGGTCCGGCAGACCGTGTCGACGACGCTGTCGGCCGGGTCATGGCCCATGACAGTGCCGCCCATCAGGTGCTTGGACGTGGAGAACTTCATTCCGGCCGACTTGAAATCCGTGGCGCCGATAGCCTCTGCGATCTGCTTGACGATGGGTTCGGCGTAGTCACGGGCTGATCGGCGTGTATAGTCCCCCACGTCCCAGTAAACGCTGGGGCGAGGCAGGCCGAAGGCGTCCTTTCTGGCCGATAGGGTCAGGCGGTTGTTCGGATCGGGCAGCATCTCGTAGGCGGCAACCACGGCGACCGTGCAGGCGGTGAGACGACGGATTTCCTCGTCCAGCGCCCGGCCGACCTTGCCGGTCTTCAGCGCACGTTGCGCGATGTAGCGGTTGCGGGCGAAGTTGTTCATGCGGAAATAGGCACCTGCATGTTCGCTGCGGAACGCCCCTTGAGACGTCTCCATGATGCCGCTGTTCACAACCGGTCCCTGGCCCAGCCAGTAGGGTTCGGTCGTGGTGAAGGTGTAGCCCTGCTGCGGATGGTCCATGATGTTGCGCCCCACCTGGTCGGAGGAGTTCGCCAGGCCGTTCGGGTTGCGGTCATCCGCGGACATGAGCATCAGCTTGGGCGTCTCGATACCGTTGCAGGCCACGACGAAATGCTCGCCCGTCACGCGATGGCTCTCGCGATTTCGGTCGTAGTAGTGGACTGCGGCGATCTTGTTCGCCTCGGTGGTTTCGACCCGGTAGACGACGGAGTTTTCGAGGATCGTTGCCCCCTTCGCCTCCAGCCGGTTCAGCGCGGTAGCTGCGTCGTATTTCGCGCCAACCGGGCAGACCGGGACACAGTTGTTGTTGGCGCAGCACGCCGGACGATCATCATAGGGCGTGCCGGAGTTGCGGGCCTGGGCAACAGGCAGGTTCCGCAATCCCATCTTCTCGCCGATGACGCGAGTGAACTTCTGCTCGCCCTGGCTCATCGGCAGATGCGGCATGGGGTAGGCCATCGACCGCGGGCGACGCGGCCATTGGTCCAGCGGGTCGGAGGGGCCACAGATGCCCAGCTTGTGCTCGGTCTTGTTGTAGTAGGGATCCAGGTCTTCATAGCTGATCGCCCAGTCGCGCCCCACGCCGTAGAGGCTTTGAAGCTGCATGTCCTCGGGCGTCAGGCGCCAGCAGGTTCCGGCCCAGTGCCAGGTGGAGCCACCGGCATAGCGCACGTAGGTCGGATTGTAGGTGTTGGGGCCCGTACTCTCGAGATACTCCTGCCCCGGATAGGGATGCTGCGCCATCTCGGTCGGGACATAGGCGGCCGTGGCCGCAGGCTTGGCCCCCAGCGGCAGGTTGCGGTAGCGCTCGACGATCTCGGAGCGCGTGACGCGGGGGCCGGCCTCGATCATCAGGACTTCGAGCCCGGCGTCGAGGCATTCCTCGGCGATCACGACACCGACGACACCGGTGCCGACAATCACGACTTGAGAAGATGTGGTCATGGGAAGCTTTCGGGTAACTGGTGAATGGTCAGAACTGCGGCAGGTTGGCCAGGGGATAGAGCTCCCGGCCCCAGCCGTTCGGCGCGGAAAATCCGAAGGTCGGGATCGGCACCATGTCGAGCGTCGGCCGATAGAGCAGCGCTTCCTCGTACGTGAAGAGCGTCGCGTCCCGCTCTCCGGAAGAGGAGCCGGTGTACCAGGCGGCAATCACCCAGTAGGCGAAATCGCGCAGCGGGCCCTCCGGGAGGTCGTCGAAGAAGTCCTCGACACGGGTGGCATTCCGGGCCGTTGCCGCGGTCGAAATCTGTTCCAGCATTTTGTCAAGGTCAGGGTATCTGGCAGCGGCGTAGGCGGCGATGCGCGCGCTGTTCGCCGGATCGAGTTCATGGTTCACCAGCAGTCGCGAGGCGTTCAGGAATGCGCGTTCGATGCTGGCGTCTGAGGCGGCCCAGAGCGGGGCTGGAGTGCTTGCGGCAACCAAGGCGGCGGCGCTTCCAAACAGGAAGCTGCGCCGCCCCGGGCGAAAAGAAGGTCGGGACATTGGCAATGAAACCTCGGGGGCTACAGGCTGCGTGCCGGGCGTGTCGTGCACGGCCGTGAGAGATGGCGCAGTCGGTATTCCTTGACCAATAATAATACAAATCGTAATAATTTAACTATTAATAAGCAGGTTCAATCAATATGCTGCCCCCTTCACGCCAGCTCGAAGCTTTCCTCGCCGTTGCCGAGGCGCGCTCCTTCCGCTTGGCAGCAGACCGACTTGGCATGTCGCAGCCCGCCCTGTCGCAGAACGTCGCCCAACTGGAAGCGTACCTCGAGACCAAGCTGTTCCTGCGCAACACCCGCTCGGTCCGCCTGACCGCCGAGGGGGAGGAACTGCGTGGACATCTGCAAACACTGCTGCCCGCCCTGCGAGACGCGCTCGACCGGACGCGCACCTTCGGTCAGGAAGAAGGCACGATACTACGGTTGGGTTTCCTGGCGTCGGCGGCCGTAAAATACCTGCCTTACGCGCTGCAGCGTTTCAGGGCGGAATTTCCCAAGGTGGTCGTGCATGCGCGCGACGACACGGCGGAAGGCCTTTTTGCGGCGGTAAACGAGGGGAACCTGGACCTGGCTGTAACCAGCTTCCTGCCGCACAAGACACTCCAGGTGGAATTCGAGTTGTTCCGTGCGGATCCATTTGTTGCCGTCCTTCGAAGGGACCACCCGCTGAGCGAGAAGGAAGAGGTGACCTGGGCAGAGCTTCTTGCGTATGATTTCATCGGCGCCAACAGTGGTAGCGGGACCAGGCTGGCAACGGATGAGGCGATGCGGGCCATCAACCGACCTGCGCGCACCTCGATGGATTTCAACCACTTCACTGCAGTTGCTGCGATGATCGAGGCAGGCATGGGTGTCAGCGCACTTCCGACGGTCAACTGTCCCCCCGAAGATCACCATGCACTCTGTACGCGCCCTCTGGTCTCGCCGTCTGTCACACGAGACCTGGGTATCCTGACACCAAGCCGTGACGGGGCAATTTCTCACATAGTGCAGCAATTCCGGGCTCACCTGATTGCGTCTGTCGAAATTGCCCATCGGGATGATCGGATCGACACGGGGCAGTGAGGAGTATTCTGCTTGCGTTGTGGTGATCCTCGGCACAGCGCTCCTGTTCAAAGTCTGAACGTCTGTTGAGGTCCAGGGGCGGGTTGTGGTTTGGCCATGCGGGTTCAGCGGCGTGGCGCATGAGACTGGGGAGGGCTGCAGCCCATACGATGGCCTATCGAGAAGCGCGCTCGTCATTGTTCTCGGAGCAGAGCTCGCTCCTTTGATGGCGCAGTGTCGGGCACACGCCATGTCCCGCAGTTTGCTCCGGCAGGGGCCATTCGTCCGTCGCGGCTTTCTGCGCCGCACGCGCCTTGAAGCAGCATCATGCCTCCTGTGTTTCGTCATCTTCCGATCTCCTCGTCCCTGGAGACCAAGAGGAGTGAGATTGCAGCGACTTTCACTGTCCGATTTTCGGGCAGCAGCCAGTCAGGGCCAGGACACATCGGATGCAATCATGTCGGTGGGGGGGCGACATACTTTCAGGAAATGCCGGTTCCGGTGGCGGTATGTGTGAGGCGATGGCCTTGAGGCACCTCGAGACACCGGGGCGCCGCGCCTTATGCCGGTCGCTCTACCGGAAGCGGTCATC
Organism: Pseudooceanicola sp. DL12; assembly: GCF_056270665.1. Taxonomy (NCBI): domain Bacteria; kingdom Pseudomonadati; phylum Pseudomonadota; class Alphaproteobacteria; order Rhodobacterales; family Paracoccaceae; genus Pseudooceanicola; species Pseudooceanicola sp. DL12. Next base: position 2,635,971 of record NZ_CM149884.1, on the reverse strand, counting down.
CGCAAGTGGGTTGGCAGCGGCCGCAGCCCAATGCGGGTTTCAGATGGTGCAAGGATGCGCTACTGGGTTTTGGGCCAGGCCAAGCCAAGCTGACACATTTCGCAAATGGATTGACAGCCTTGGCTCACCGATCAAAATCACTCGCCAGCACGATGATCGATTGCTACCCAGAACTGCTCCGCCACATGACACGCCGCACCGGTGCCGCAGTGGACGCCGAGGACCTGTTGCAGGATCTTTGGATCCGCCTTCAGCACGCGTCACCCCGCGAGGTGGATCGACCGCGCGCCTATCTTTTCCGTGCAGCCGACAACATCGTCGTCGATTTCTTCCGCAAAAGACTGCGCCATCCTGCGGAAGAGCTGCCGCCCGAGATCCCGTCGCGGGAACCGGACGCGATGGCGCAGATCGAGGGCCGGCGACAGGTCCGATCTCTTGCCGAAGCGGTACGCCAGCTGCCCCGTCGCCAGAGGGAGGCCCTGCTGCTTTACCGGGTGCATGGCATGACCCTGGAGGAAACGGCGCGTCACATGGGTATCTCGGCAAGCGGGGTCGAAAAGCTCATCGCCAAGGCATTGATCCGGTGCCGACGGGAAGTCTGCCCGGACGGATTAGACCCATGAGTCGGGAGGAGCATGAAGCGGCCCGCTGGCTCATGTGCAGCGCCGAGGAACGTGAAACGTCGCCGGAGTTTGCGCGCTGGATCGCGCGACCGGGAAACAGAGCGCTTTTCGATCAGATGGCTGTACTGCTGGATCTTTTGCCACAGGACGAGGCACTCGGCGCGATGCCGCTGCCCGGAGCGAGACGGGTGTCGCGCCGGGCGTTGATCGGGGGAGGCATTGGGCTGGCCGCAGTGATGGGCGGGCTGGGCATTGCGACATCGGACAGGGGCGTCTTGCAGACTGGGCGCGACGAACGGCTTACGGCGGACTTGCCCGAGGGCGAGATCCTTCTGGATGCCGGCAGCCGTCTGTCGCAACGTGAAGGGGCGCCGCTGGAATTGCTGGACGGGCGGGCGGAGATCCGCAGTGCCGCCACCGTCGCGCTTGTCCTTCCGGGGTGTCGCGTTCAGGCCCGCGGGCGGGTCTCGCTACACCGGGCCGGGCCAGGCAGTGAAATAACTGTTATCGAAGGCAGCTGCACTGTCATCCCCGACCTGGGTCCGCCCTTTGACTTCGGGGTTGGTGATCAGGCGTTGATTGTGCCGGGTGAGCCTGCACGCAAGCGGTCTGTCGACTTGACCGAGGTACTGGCCTGGACCGAGGGGCGCGCGGTATTCGAGGATCGTCCGCTATGGCTGGTCATTGCGGATCTCAACCGGTACCGGCGTGGCCAGGTCCGGCTGATTGGGGCGCTGGCGGCGCGGAGGGTCAGCGGCGGCTATCCGATCTCCGACCCGGAGCAGGGGCTGGATGGCCTCGTTGCCGGGCTTGGGCTGAGGCGTCGCGATGTGACGCCCTGGCTGGTGCTCCTGTCCGCGTGACAGGAAGTTGATAAAAAAAATCAGGAATTAGGGGTGAGGAAGCCGGTCGCGACTTCGTCATAGGTCTGACAGTGAAATAAAGACGGGATGCAGACCATGACCACCTCACGACGCCGGGCCTTGCTGCTGGGGGCAGCGCTGACCTTGACACAGACGGGGGGCGCGTTTGCTCAGGGGTCCTACGCGGTGTCGGCGGGTTCGCTTGCCGCGGGTCTGAACGCGCTCGGAAGCCAGGCCGGTGTCAGCGTCATAGCGCCGGCCGATCTGGTCGGTGGTCGTCAGACGGCCGGGGTCTCGGGCGCAGACTCGCTGGACCTGGCGCTGAAGCAGCTGCTGGCGGGCTCGGGGCTGGTGGCCGAGACAACGGCCTCCGGTGCCGTGGTCGTGCGCCGCCCGGAACCCGTCTCGGAGGCGGGTGCGATCATGCTTGAGGCGATCTCCGTCACAGGGGCCACGGGGGACGGGCCGGTGCGTGGCTATCAGCCCGAATGGACGATGTCCGCCACCCGCACAGATACGCCGCTGCTCGATGTGCCGCAGACTGTCGATATCGTCGGCCGACAAGAGATCGAGGACCGACAAGTGCAGTCGCTGACGCAGGCCGTGGAGACGGTGCCGAACGTTCAGCAGAATTCCACCAGTGGCAACCGGGGCGATACCTTCCTGCTGCGCGGGTTTCAAAGCAGCGCCTATGCCATTGACGGGACGTCTATTTCACCCGCGGCGGACCGGCCCGAGGTTTTCCTGGACTTTGCCAACGTCGAGCGTGTCGAAGTGCTCAAGGGGCCTGCCGCCGTGCTTTATGGGCAGGGCGAACCCGGTGGCGTGATCAACATCGTCACCCGTCGGCCAGAGGCGACGCCGGGCGGCGACGTCAGTCTTTCGCTGGGCAGCTTCGGGCAGAAGCGGCTGGAGGGCACCGCGACCGGCGCGCTGGACGAGGCGGGGCGGCTGCGCGCGCGTGTCAGCGCCTCGCTGAACGCCGAGGACGGTTTCCAGCGCGAGCGCCCGGAGAGCGAGCGTCAGTTCGTCGCCGGAGTTCTGGAGTGGGATGCCACCGAGGCCACGACCGTGACCTTCGGGATCGACTACACCCATCAGAGGCTGCCGTTCGACCGGGGGCTGATCGTGGGGGCCGACAACGAGGTGATCGATGACCGCGACCTCTGGTTGGGCGAGGACTGGTCGATGATCGATAGCGAAAAGGCCCGCCTGACCTTCGACAGTGAAACCCAGTCGTTCGACGGGCTGGTGCTGCGCAGTCACCTGGCCTTCGAAGATTCCAGCACCGCGGATCAGGGGATAGACCTGCGCGGTCTGGAGGCTGACGGCCGCACCCTGAATCGCCGCTGGACCAACCGGACCGAGGATCAGCAGAACCTTGACCTGCGGTTGGAGGCCGAGGCTCAGCTGACCACGGGCAGTGTCGATCACACGGTCCTGGCAGGGGTCCAGTACGGTTGGTCCGAGATGGACTTCCGGAATGCCCGCGCCAACATCGACCCGATCGATATCTACGATCCGGTTTATGGCGCGGCGCAGATTGCCCCCGAGGAAACCCGCAACGCCTACGTCGAGACCGTTCGGCGGCGGTCGGTCTATCTTCAGGATCAAGTCGATCTGTCACCTAGCTGGAAGCTGCTGGCCGGTCTCCGCTACGACGACTACGATATCTCTCGCGACGTCACCGTCGGCAGTGTGGTGCCCGATACGTCGGATGCGGCCTGGACCGGGCGGTTCGGCGTCGTCTACCAACCCACCACGTCGCTGTCGCTCTATGGCAGCTGGGCACAGAGTTTCGTGCCGCAGGCCGGGGTTGACCGGGAAGGTGCGACCTTGCCCGCCCAGGAGGGGGAGCAGTTCGAAATCGGGCTGAAATACGATGCGGGTGCGCTGTCCACGACCCTTTCCGTCTTCCAGATCACCAAGAGCAATGTCGCCACCTCCGACCCCGACGCGCCGGACGCTGACTGGTCCGTTGTCACCGGTGAACAGCGGGTGCGGGGGATCGAGGCCGAGGCGACGGGGGCGATCGGGCAGGGGTGGCACTTGCACGGGGCGGTCGGCCTGCTGAATGCAGAAATCACCCGCGACGAGGATTACGCGGTCGGCAATCGCCTGCCGGGCGTGCCGAAGGTCAACGCCAGCCTCTGGGCCACATATCAGCCGCAGGGTGCAACATTGGCCAACTGGACCTTTGGGGGAGGAGTTGTCCATGTAGGCAGCCGCGAAGGTGATCTAGACAACAGCTACGATGTCGCGGGCTACACCCGTTTCGATGCCTCTGCCGAATGGCGTCCGCGGGAGGATCTGCGCCTTCAGGTGATGTTGCGCAACATCACGGACGTATCCTATATCGTGTCGCCCGTTGGCAGGACGGAAAACTATGCCGGCGCGCCGCGCAGTGTGGTGGCCAAGCTGACCTACAGTTTCTGAGGGGCGACATGACGCAGGACGCGCCTCTGCGCCTCTACATGGTGCGCTTCGGGTACGGAGCGCGCCCGCTTCTGCATGACATCTCGCTGACCGTGCGGCGCGGCGAGGTGCTGGCGCTGGTCGGGCCGAACGGAAGCGGCAAGAGTACCTTGCTGCGCATCATGGCTGGACTGCTTCGCCCGGACGCCGGGCGGGTCACTGTCTGCGGGGCGGATGCTGCAGCGCTCGGCCGGCGCGCCTATGCACGGCGAGTAGCCATGCTGACGCAGCAGGGTGGCGAACCGGGATCCATTCGTGTGGCGGATCTGGTGGCGATGGGACGTTTTCCACATCAGGGCTGGCTGCGCCGGGCCAGCGCGGCAGACCGCTGTGCCGTACGTGACGCCATGCGTGCCGCCGAGGTTGAGGATTTGGCGGATCGCCCGATGAATCGCCTCTCAGGCGGGCAGCAGCAGCGCGTCCGCATGGCGATGACGCTGGCGCAGGGTGGCGACATCCTTCTGTTGGACGAACCGACCACGTACCTGGATCTGCGCCACCAGTTTGGCCTGCTCGATCGCGCCCGTCGCGTTGCGGCCGAGGGGCGGGCGGTGGTCGCCGTGCTGCACGATTTTTCGCTGGCATCGCTCTATGCCGACCGCTTGGCGGTGCTGCACGAGGGGCGTCTTGACGGGGTGGGAGCGGCAACCGAGGTGCTGGACCGGGCGGCGCTGGCGCGGGTGTTCGGCGTTTCGGCCCGGCTGGTCCGCGATGGGGCCGCGATCTTTCCGGTGCCCGATGTCTGATGCATTCCTCCGCACTCTGGTCCTTGTCGGGCTGTTTGCCGGTCTGATGGTTCTGGCGCTGCTGCACCTGAGCCTCGGCGCGGTGCCGGTCCCGCCGGCGGCGGTCCTGGCGGCACTGTTCTGCCCGGAGGGCAGCTTTGCCGAAACCATCGTGCGGTCCCAGAGGCTGCCGCGGCTGATCGTGGCGGCCTTTGCCGGAGCGGTTCTGGCCGTCGCGGGCTTTGTCCTGCAAAAGGTGCTTCGCAATCCCCTGGTGTCGCCCTCGACATTGGGACTCAGCGGCGGCGCAGCGCTGGCAGTGGCGGCGAGCCAGTTCACTTTTTTCCTGCCCGGGCAGGGCCTGCTGCTGCCCGGAACGGTCGGTGCGGCTCTGGCGCTTGGTGCGACGCTTGCATTGGCGCGCATGATCGCGGGCCAGGGGGATCCGAGGATCGACTTGGTGCTGGCGGGGGCGATGGTGTCGATGCTGTGCGGCGCCCTGGTGACACTGCTGATTTCGCTCGATCCGCAGGCTTTCGACGGGGTGATGCGCTGGCTGGTCGGCGACATCGGCCGGCGTGACATCTCCGGTCTGCCGGCGGTCGCCGCTCCTGCCGCGCTGGCGCTGCTGGTACTTCTGGTGTTGTCGCCCGTGACCGACCTCCTGCTGGGCGGAGAAGACGATGCCCGCGCCATGGGCCTGTCCGTTGGCTGGGTAACGGGCGGCTGTATCGCCCTCTGCGTGGTCCTTGCGGTGGCGGCCGTGGGTACGGTTGGACCCATCGGCTTTGTCGGGCTGGTCGTGCCGCATTTGGCGCGGCTGCTGCTGGGCCCGACGGGGCTGCGGCCGATGCTGGGGTGCCTGCTTCTGGGGCCGGGCATCTTGATCCTGGCCGACCTGTTGGCGCGGGTTCTGCGCGCGCCGCAGGTGATGATCACCGGAACGGTCATGGGTATCGCCGGTGGTGGGATCTTTCTCGCGCTGATCCTGCGCCTCGGGCGGCGGGGGCTGACATGAGGGCCTTGGTGCGGATCGGGCTTATTGCGCTCTGCGCTGCGCTGATATGGTGGGCGCTTTCCCAGGGCCTGACTGAGACCACCTTGGCGCAGCGCCTTGCGGCCCTGTGGCCCGGCGATTCGGTCGATCCCGCAGCGGCCCGGATCGAGGCACTGCGCCTGCCGCGCATCTATGTGTCTCTGCTGGCCGGGGCGATGATCGCCGCCTCGGGCGTGATCCTGCAGGGCGTGGCGCGCAATGGTCTGGCGGATCCGGGCCTGCTGGGGGTGTCGCAGGGCGGGGTACTGGCCATTCTGGCGGGCCTCGTGCTTTTCGATCTGTCCGAAAGCGCGCTTGTGCCGCTCGGTCTTTTTGGCGCCCTCACGACAGCCGGAGCGGTGTTGCTGATCGCGCGGCGCAGCCTGTCCGGTGGGGGGCTGATCCTGGTCGGGATCGCGGTGAACATCCTCTTGGGCAGCGTGACGGAACTGATCACCACATCTGGGGACATGGCGCGGTTTGCGCGGCTGGCAGTCTGGTCGCGCGGGTCGCTCGCCGGGGCGTCGGGGCAGGACGTCACCCTGATCGGAACCTGGGCGATTGGCCTGTTGCCGCTGGCGCTTATTGCGGCGCGCTGGCTGGGTCCGCTGTCGGTGGGCGAAGATCTTGCCCGCGTGATCGGTATCGACACGCGACTGGCCGTCCCGCTGCTGGTAGTGCTGGCCGCAGCGCTGGCGGCTCCGGTGGTTGCGGTCTGTGGCCCGATCTCCTTTCTCGGACTGATCGCCGGGCATGTCGCGCGCCGCCTTGTAGGGGGGCGCATGGCCGATATCCTGCCGGCGGCCATGTTGCTGGGCGCGGCGGTCCTGCTTGTGGCTGACACGCTCGGCCGCAGCCTGTTTCAGCCGATGGTCATCCCGGCAGGGATCGTCACCTCTGTCGGCGGTTTCCTTGTCTTCATCCTTGCTGCGCGGCTCGGCCGGCGCACCCGCAACACTTGAGAGGTTCGATGTTTCGCCTTATTGCCCTTTTCCTCTGCCTCGCTTCGATGGCCAATGCCCGCGAGGTCGTAGACGACACCGGGCGCGAGGTCACCGTGCCCGATGCGCCGCAGCGTGTCGTGTCGCTGCACGACTGGACGCTGACGGTAATGTTGCACGAACTGGGGGTACCGATGGCAGGCAGCAGCTACCGGATCGCGCCGGACGGCACACGCTTCATGCGCGGGGCCACGGATCTCTTCGGTCTAGGCGAGGCGGAGATCCCACTTGCCTCCATCCACGGTCAGATCGACGCCGAGCGGATTGCCTCACTGGCGCCGGACCTGATCATCGGCAACGTCGGGGACGTCGCCGGTCAGCGGGACCAGTTGGCCGGGATCGCTCCGGTCCTGTTGTTCAATGCCGTCACGGATGAGGCCCCCATGGAGCGCTACCGCAGGGTGGCTGTCTGGCTTGGTGCCGCGGCGGTCTTCGACCGGCACATGGCAGCGCTGCCCTCGGCATCGGCCGGCTCCGGATGCAGCTGGGCGTTGGTGAACGCGGCCTCGGGCGATGGCACGCTGACCGTGGCCCGGCACTACGGCGCGCTGGATCTGGCCGCCGCACGCATGGGCTGGCACCCCGACGAGGCGGTCGGGATGGTGCCGGAGGCGGCTGATCGTGCGATCCTGAGCCCAGAAGTCGCAGGCGCGATCGTGCCGGATGTCCTGGTCACCACCTATCTGGCGAGGCGCGGCGAAACGGCGCGCAGCGCGCGCGAGGCCTTTGATGTGGTGGCGCCGGGCTACCTGGACTTTGTCGAGCGGCAGGGCACCCAGGTCATCGCGCTGCCGCGGGAAACCTACTATCCGACCAGTTTCCGCGGCACGGAAAGCGCGGTTGCAGCCTTTTCTGCGGTCAATCTGGCAGGGTGCCGATGATCGGCCGCGTGAAGGCTGCAATGACGGCATGGGCGCGGCGCATCCTGACCGAAATCCGCGTGCTTTGGCTTGCGGCGCGGGACCGGCGAACGCCGCTGGTGCTGCGGCTGGGGTGTTTCATGGTGGCCGCGTATGCGCTCAGCCCCATTGACTTGATCCCCGATTTCATCCCCGTGCTGGGGCTGCTGGACGACCTGTTGCTGGTGCCGCTCGGCGCGATGCTTTGCCTGCGGCTTCTGCCCGACACATTGCGGAAGGACCTGCGGCAGCGGGCCGGCGACACACCGCGCGTGTCAAAACGCGCCGGGTTGATCCTGTTTGCAGGCACCTGGCTGGTCATCGCGATTGGCGGCTTTCTGGCGCTGTCACTATAGGGGCTGAACCAACGCCGCGCCCGGAAAGCGCGTTGAGCTGTCCGCCGAAAATCGTGCCTCCATTTGGGACAGGATCAGCAGGCGCGCGATCCTCGGCAGGAAGGTGAGCGGAAATGCCGAAACGCGAACGGCACCCGTTTGCATTCGTGGCGAATGCTGCGCTCCGCGCGTTGGATGAGATGGGAAGAGACATGGGGCGGCGAGGACAGGCTTGCGCGGTTCCGCAGCCCTCGATCAAGTCGCTGCGGTGGCACAGGTCCTGCGCTGAATGGTCCAGTTCGCGTATCTGCTTCGGCTGGTCAAGACGGCAGACACTGGCGGGTGGCCGGAAAGGGGACGGCCCCGGTTGAAACCGGAGCCGAAGTGATATCAGTGGCCGAGCTCGCAGGCCACCAGGTTCATCCAGTAGGCAACACCGACCGGGATCAGGGCATCGTTGAAGTCGTACCTGGGGGTATGGACGAAGGCGGCTTCCGGACCGTCGCCATTGCCGATCATGACATAGGCGCCAGGCACCTTTTCCAGCATGAAGGAGAAGTCCTCGGATCCGCCTGCCAGCGGCGCTTCGGCGTCTACCATCCCCTGGCCCACAGCGAGGCCTGCCGCGGCGGCGGCGCGCTCGACTTCCTCTGCCGTGTTGACCAGCGGGGGATAGCGACGGGTGTAGACAAGCCGGGCGGTGACGCCATGTTGTGCGGCGCAGCCGTCGGCGAAGGCACCGATGGAGGTTTCCAGCAGGTCACGGATTTCGGGTCGATAGGATCGCGCGGTGCCGCGCACCACCACCCGTGCCGGGATGATGTTCGGACTCATGTAGTCGCCGGCGTTGATGTGGCCCACGGAGATCACCGCGGAATCTGTCGCGGGCACCTTGCGCGAGATGATCTGGGCAAGGGCGGCCACGAACTGACCGGCGGGGATCGTCGGATCCGTGGCGGCGTGGGGCATGGCGCCATGGCCGCCGGTGCCTTCGAAGATCACCTCCCAGGTGTCGCCGGCCGACATGTAGGGCCCCGGGCGGGTCTGCACGCGGCCCAGGGGCTCCTTGGGGGCATTGTGCACGCCGTAGACGGCATCGCAGGGGAACAGATCGAAAAGACCATCTTCGATCATCACGCGTGCGCCTCCGAGGCCTTCCTCTGCGGGCTGGAAGATGAAGTGGACGGTACCCGCGAAATCAGGATCGGCGGCGAGTTTCTCGGCGGCTCCGAGCAGCATTGTGGTGTGGCCGTCATGCCCGCAGGCGTGCATCTTGCCCGGAACCTCGGAGGCATAGGGCAGGCCGGTCTGTTCCTCGATGAAGAGGGCATCCATGTCGGCGCGCAGTGCGATGACGCGTTGGCCGGGATGCCTGCCCTTGAGGGTGCCGACGACACCGGTTCCGCCGAGGCCGCGATGGATCTCGAGACCCATCTTCTCGAGCGCGGCGGCGACGATGTCGGCGGTGCGGAATTCCTCGAAGGCGGTTTCGGGGTGGCGGTGGATGTCGTGACGCAGCTCGGTGAGACGGGTGATGAAATCCGTGTCGGCGCGCAACGCGTCAGGCGTGATCGGGGGCATTGAAGTCACTTTCCGGGCTGGCGGCCCGTTGGTTCGCGAGGGCCATGGCTGTGCGCGCAAGCCCGTGCAGGAAGATGGCAATGATGAAGATCGGCACGGTCACTGCGACGAAGATCGTCGGCATGTCGAAGGTCTCTGCCGTGGTGTAGAGATTGCGTGCCAGGAAGGAGCGGGCGGGGTTCATGCCGGGCCCGTAGAAGCAGAAGAAGAGGATCGGTCCGAGGAAGGCCACCACTGCCGCACCGCGCAGAACCGCCGCGATCGCGAGGACCAGTCGGGGCAGGGTGCGAGGCAGTTTGACCAGCTGCGGATCGAAGCCTTCGCGATAGGAGATTGAGGCGCCCATCAGGCCGACCCAGACCATCGCATATCGCGCGGCCTCTTCGGTCCAGGCCGGGGGGGCCGCGAAACCGTAGCGGGCCACGACCTGCAGCGCGATGAAGGCGACCATCAGCACGAGGCCCACCAGCGCGACGCAGCGCAGCAGGCGGTCGACGCCGAAGCTGAGCCGGTCGAGGAAGATTGCAAGCTTTGTCATGTAGGGTTCCCAATGCGGGGCCGGGGGCGCGACACGGGCCGCGCCCCCGGGGTCAGGGTGTCACTGGATGAATTGCGAAATGTAATCCGCGTCTTCCTGCGCCACGATCTGGTTCCAGACCGAGCGGGAAGCCTCGACGAACTTTGCGCGCTCGCCTTCTTCCAAGGGGGTGATCTCGATCCCGCCGTCCTGGATCTTCTGTTCGAAGTAGGGGGCCTGCTGCTCGGCCCATTCGCGGTTGACCGCGATGCCATGGGCGACGGCTTCGTCGACCCAGCCCTGCTCTTCCTCGGTCAGAAAGGAATACCAGTCGTCGGAGAGCATGATGACCTTCGGTACGGGGCCAGCATCGAGCGGGGTGAAGTAGTTCAGCAGCTCGACCTGACCTGCTGCAACCACGGTCGAGGGCGGATTGAAGTGGCCGACGGCCACGCCCGTTTGCAACGCGTTCGGAGTTTCGGCCCAGGAGACCACCGTGGGCTTGGCGCCCCACGCTGCCATGTAGGTGACCTGGTCACCGTTCTGCGCGCGCAGGCGCATGTCCGCGACGTCGGACATCCGGGTGACCGGCTTTTCGGTGTTGAACAGGCCAAGCGTGCCACCGCGCATGGCGAATCCGGCGACACGCAGGCCGAGGCGGGAGGCCTCGTCGTTGATCTTGTCGATGGCATGGCTCTGCTCGACCATCCGGTCGAAGGAGGCTTCGTCGGAGGTCAGGAACGGCAGGAAGAGCGTGGAGGCCCATTTCGAGGCCTTCATCAGCGAGCCGCCGTTGCCGATGTTCACGTCGATCAGGCCCTGGGAAGTCTGGTCGAAACGGTCGCTCTCTTTGCCAAGGGTATTGGAGGGATGCACGACAACGTTCACGCCATGCTCGCCCATGCTCTTGGCAAAGGCGTCGATGAAGACGTATTCGGCGTCGTTCTGAAGGTCCTCGCTACCGGCAAAGGCGATGACGACATCGTCCATGGCCTGGGCGTCTGTGGCAGCCAGCGCGGCAAGGCTGACGGTTGCTGCGAGAAGTGTTTTTTTCATTTGGTGTCTCCTGTTGGATGGATCAGTTGAGAAGCCCGAGGTAGCGGGGAAGCGTAAGGGAGATCGCGGGAACGTAGATGAGGACGCCCAGCAGGATCAGCTCGACCACGAGGAAGGGCAGCGTTGCGCGCACGAGACGCCAGTAGCCGATGTCGACCACCGTCGAGAGGATGAGGAGCACGCCGCCCAGCGGCGGGGTGAGGAGGCCGACGGTGAGATTGAAGCCCACCAGGATGCCCATGTGCACGGGATCGACGCCTAGGAGAATTGCCGGGGGGATCAGGAGCGGCCCGAGGAGCGCCACCGCGGCCTTCACGTCCATCACCATGCCGGCGGCCAGGAAGATCAGATTCAGCACGATCATGTAGCCGGTCGCGTCCAGGCCAATGTCGCCGATCAGTTGCGCGAGCTTGCGCGGCAGCTGTTCGACCGAGGTGAGGTAGCCGAAGGTTGCCACTGCCACCAGGATGATGAAGACGGCGCCCGAGAGCACGACGGTGCGGCTGAGGGCCTTGTGCAACTCGCTCAGGGTCAGGCGACCATAGAAGGTGCCCACGGCGAGGGCTGCCAGCGAGGCCACACCGGCTGCCTCGGCGGGGGTCATGAAGCCGAAGAGGATCCCGGACAGGATGATGACGGGTAGCGAGAGCGCCGGCAGCGCCTGACGCAGCGAGGGCCAGAAGGGCGGGATCTCGGAATCCTTGCCGCCGGGATGGTCATAGCGATGGGCCATGATGGCGTTCATCACCATCAGTACTGCGGCCAGAAGCAGCCCCGGCACGACACCAGCCGCAAAGAGCGCCACGACCGATGTGTTCAGCAGGGCACCGTAGAATATCAGGATGATCGATGGCGGGATGATCGGCCCGATGATCGAGGAGGCCGCGGTGATGGCGGCTGCATAGTCTCGGGTGTAACCCTGACGCTCCATCTCCGGGACGAGTGTATTGCCGAGGGCGGCGGCATCGGCAGTGGCTGATCCAGAGATCCCGGCAAAGAAGACCGAGGTCATGATGTTGACGTGGGCCATGCCGCCCTTGAAGCGCCCGAGCATCGAGAGGGAGAAGCGGATCAGCGCTTCGGTCACGCCCCCCCGGTTCATCAGCTCGCCGGTCAGGATGAAGAGCGGCATCGCGAGGAAGGCGAAGACGTCGAGCTGGCTCATTGCCCGTTGCGGCAAGGCTGCGAGATAGCGCGCCTGATCGAGGGTGAAGAAGCCGATGATCGTGGCGCCACCGACAAAATAGGCGATGGCCGAGCCCGAGAGCAGCGTCGCGAAAAGAAAGAGGAAGGGTAAGATCGGCATCAGTGTCTCCTTTGAGCGGAAACAAGGGAAGCGACCGGATATAGGCAATACGATAAATAATGGTTAATCTATACGTATCAGCTATGGGATTCGCTGATCTGGAAAGATAATTCGACGGTGGACGCGGCGCGTCCAGGCGCCAGTCGGGGGCGAAAGCGCCGTCTGTTCCTTGCCGGATTGCGCAGATGATTAAATAAGCAGCGCTCTGGAGGCGACATGGAAGGCATCAACCTGCACCGTCTTCAGGTGTTCCGGACCGTATTCGAAACCGACAGCGTCAGTGCCGCCGCACGACTGATGCGTTTGTCGCAGCCCACGGTCAGCCGGCATCTGCAGATTTTCGAGGACGAGCTGGGCCTGGTGCTCTTTCGCAATGTGGCGGGACGCCTCGAGCCCACCTGGGAGGCGCAGCGGCTCTATGCGGAGAGCGGCGGCCTCTTCGAGCGACTTGGACAGGTAGAGCATTCGGTGGAGTCGATCCGGCGTGGCAAGCAGGAAGCCCTGCGGATCATGGCGACGGCTGCGCTGGGCAATGCGGTGGTGCCCGACGCCATCGGGAGGCTCTACCGGCAGTTTCCGGAACTGGACATCGTGGTGGATAGCGGGCGGCAGACCAACCAGTTGCCGGCGCTGCGTGAGGGATCCATCGACCTTGGTGTCGGCGGGGCCTGGGGAGACAGGCCAGAGTTGAAACAGTGGACGGTCGGGATGATGCCCTTGATGGCAGTGGTTCCGCCGGATCATCCGCGGGCCGGCGAGGAGGCCTTTGATCTGGCCTGGCTTGAGGAGGGCGGATACGTCACCCACAACGTCCATGCCCCGCTTGGCTCGCTGCTCGAGGCGGAACTTAGACGCCGGGGGATCGAGCCGCAGAGACGCTTGACGGCGTTGAGTATTCCCTTTGCCGTTGGGCTGGCCCGGGGGGCGGGACTCTGCACCGTGGTGGACAGGCTGTCGGTGCTCGGACTAAGGGGGAGCGGGATGAGGATTCTGCCGCTGACGAGGGCGCTCGACCTTGAACTTGTGGTCACCCAGCTGGCAAACCGGCCGGAACGCAGCCCGGTCACGGCCTTCGTGGCGGCAATGCGCGCGGCCTATGCGGCGGTGGAGGTGCTGCCATTGAACGCGTGAGGGCCGCGGGGCAACCAAAGGGAAACCGGCCGGTGGAGGAGGACACCGGCCGGTTTCGGTTCTTCCGGGGGAGGATCAGAAGAACCCAAGCTTGTTCGGGTTGTAGCTGACCAGCATGTTCTTGGTCTGCTGGTAGTGGTCGAGCATCATCTTGTGGGTCTCGCGACCGATGCCGGACTGCTTGTACCCCCCGAACGCGGCATGCGCGGGATAGGCGTGGTAGTTGTTCACCCAGACACGGCCCGCCTCGATCTCGCGCCCGAAGCGATAGGCACGGGTGCCGTCGCGGGTCCAGACACCGGCGCCGAGGCCGTACATCGTGTCATTTGCGATGGCGAGCGCCTCTTCCTCGTCCTTGAAGGTGGTGACGGAGACCACCGGGCCGAAGATTTCTTCCTGGAAGACGCGCATCTTGTTGTGGCCTTTCAGGATGGTGGGCTGAATGTAGTAGCCGCCCTCCAATTCGCCGTTGAAACGCTCGGCATCGCCGCCTACCAGAACCTCTGCGCCTTCCTCGACGCCGATAGTCAGGTAGGACATTATCTTGTCCTGCTGTTCCTTGCTGGCCTGTGCGCCAACCATGGTTTCGAGATCACGGGGATCGCCACGCTTGATGGCCTTTACCCGAGCGATGCAGCGCTCGATGAATTCCTCGTAGATGTCTTCCTGGATCAGCGCGCGCGACGGACAGGTGCAAACTTCGCCCTGGTTGAAGGCGAAGAGCACGAAGCCTTCGACTGCCTTGTCTAGGAAGGCGTCATCTTGGGCCATCACGTCGGAGAAGAAGATGTTCGGTGACTTGCCGCCCAGCTCCAGCGTGACAGGAATGAGGTTCTCGGTCGCGGCCTGCATGATCAGGCGGCCGGTCTCCGTCGAACCGGTAAACGCGATCTTTGCAATGCGAGGCGAGCGAGCCAGCGGGGCTCCGACTTCGGCGCCGAAACCGTTAACGATGTTCAGCACGCCATCGGGAAGCAGATCCGCGATGGTTTCGATCAGCACCATGATGGCGGCGGGGGTCTGTTCGGCCGGTTTCAGCACGATGCAGTTGCCCGCTGCCAACGCAGGGGCCAGCTTCCAGGCGGCCATGAGGATGGAGAAGTTCCAGGGAATGATCTGTCCGACGACGCCAAGCGGCTCGTGGAAGTGATAGGCGACGGTGTCATGATCAATCTCGGACATCGTGCCTTCCTGGCTGCGCAGGACGCCGGCGAAATAGCGGAAGTGGTCGACGGACAGGGGGATGTCTGCGGCCATCGTCTCGCGTATGGGTTTGCCGTTGTCCCACGTTTCCGCTGTCGCGATCAGCTCGAGGTTCTCCTCTATACGGTCGGCAATCTGGAGCAGGATGTTGGAGCGTTCGGCGGCCGAGGTCTTGCCCCAGGCCTCCCGGGCTGCATGTGCGGCGTCGAGCGCAAGCTCGATGTCGGCAGCGGACGATCGAGCGATTTCACATACCTTCGCGCCGGTGATCGGCGTAATGTTGTCGAAGTAGCGTCCGTCGACAGGGGCTACAAAGCGGCCGCCGATGAAGTTGTCGTAGCGCGCCTTGAAGGGCGAGCTGTAGCCGCTGTCGACCTGGGTCATTTCGTTCATTTATGTTCCTCCGGTTTCCCGGGTCCTCCACCCGGGTCCTGAGAAGTGTGGCTGAACGTTCGCGGTGCGTCATCCCGCGGGAAAACCTTGACTGGTCAAACTGTCTCAGTGCTGAGACAGGTCCTGGCAGTTTTAGCCGATGCCGAGACGTTTCATGCGACGATAGAGCGTGGCGCGGGCGATCCCGAGCGTGCGGGCGGCCTCGGAGACATTGCCGCCGGCGCGTGTAAGGGCGCGGTTGACAGCAGCGCGCTCGGCCTTTTCGAAGCCGGTCGGCCCGTCCTCGCGCCCGAAGAGATCCGAGGCGGGGATTGAGCTGATCGGACCGGAGGCATTCAGACGAAAAACCTTGCGGGCTCCGCGCGTGGCACCTCGGACGATGTCGTCCTGGTCGACGGCCAGCAGCATGGCGGCCTCGCTGTCATCGAAATCCGCGACAATGATGCGGGCTGTGGGGAAGGCGGCGCGGAAGGTGTCCGCCTCGATTTGGCGCGCGGTCTGAGCAACCATCGCCGCAATCAACTGGTTGAAGGCGGCCGTCTGATCCGAGCGCGCAGAGGAGACATCGAGGGCGCCGAGCAATTCACCTTCGGCGCCGAATATCGGGGCATCCATGCAGCTCATTCGCGTGTTTCGTGCGTGGAAATGTTCGTCACGGTGAATGGTCACACGGCGCGCCTCGGCAATGCAGGTACCGATCCCGTTCGTGCCCTCGGAGGCTTCGGACCAGTCCGACCCTGGCGCCAGGCCCCAGGCATCGAAAGTCGCGGAGTCGCCGCCTGAGCTGCGTTGATCCAGCACCACGCCCCGGGAATCTGTCAGCAGGACGCCGCAGCCGGAGCTGCCGACGAGCTGGAAAAGGGCATCGAGCTTGGGCCCGGCCACCCGCATCATCAGAGCGGCCATCTGGCGGCGTTCTGCCAGTTCTGTGGACGAAATGCGGTACACCGCGTCCTTTTTGCCAGGATTGAGACCGTGGTGTTCCAGGGATCTGCGCCATGAGGCCGCCAAACGGGAATGGGCCGCCGATCCGGAATGGCTGGTGATCTCGATCACGCGATCGACGTGCTGCGACATTGAACTCATGTCAACTCCTCCCCGGGACAGTCTAGTCGACGGATTTCCGTCAGGGAAGGCAGCTGTTCGTCGTATGGTGTAGGTGGCCACGCTGGCGCCGCTGTCACGGATCTGTCGTGATATCGTCATCGGTGTGTTGGAGAAAGGTGAGATTTGCGCAGGGCAAGTGACCGGGTCTGTGCCCGGCGCGATCCAGCACTCTGCCAGAGGGGAATACAATGGATATCAAGAAGACCGTCGGTCTGTCCTGGGATGAATTCGATGAACTGCGCTCGCCGCGACCGGCCGAGAGTGATTTCGACCGGGTCGTCGAGCGCGCGGTGTCGCGTCGTGGCTTCCTTGGCGGTGCGCTGGCCTTCGGATCCGGCGCAGCTGTCTTTGGCAGCGGTCTGATCTCGTCGGTCTCGCAGGTCCGGGCCCAGACGAGCGGCTTTGCCTTTGCACCGGTTCCCGCAGGCACTGGCTTTGAGTTGACCGTGCCCGTGGGTTACCAGTGGAAGCCCCTGCTGCGCTATGGCGATGCACTCTGGTCCGAGGCCGATGGGGTCTATTCCCCTGAGACTGGTGTGCCTGTGGCCATGTCCGACAAGGTCTTTGGCGAAAACACCGATGGCATGGAAACATTTGTCATCGACGGTCGCACGGTCCTGACGATCAACTCGGAATACGCAAACCCTGAAATCAACCTGCCGGCCTCCTCCGAGGGCGTTCCCGCCAACGCGGGCGAGGTGCAGATGATGAAGAACATCCAGGGCGTCACGGTCCTGGAGATCGCCGACCGGGGCGACGGGTTCGAGGTCGTG
The DNA here is from genome assembly GCF_056270665.1 of Pseudooceanicola sp. DL12. Classification (NCBI taxonomy): domain Bacteria; kingdom Pseudomonadati; phylum Pseudomonadota; class Alphaproteobacteria; order Rhodobacterales; family Paracoccaceae; genus Pseudooceanicola; species Pseudooceanicola sp. DL12. Next base: position 2,618,947 of record NZ_CM149884.1, on the reverse strand, counting down.
GTTGACAGCCCGTTTAACCGTCGCATCACCCATGACACTCAAATGGCCATGGATGGCCCAGCCGCAGGATCGGCCCTGCTACAGACCAAAGCCGACCCCGAGGGCATGAGCCCGAAGGGCACGATGAACAACTGCGGTTCGGGCAAGACGCTCTGGGGCACCTACCTGACGTGCGAGGAAAACTTCAACGGCTACTTCGGCACCACCGGCGCCATGCCGGACGGGGAAGGCTACAAGCGATATGGCATCGGCGAGGAAGGCCGCTATGCCTACGAGAAATACGACGCCCGCTATGATCTGAGTCAGGAACCGAACGAGCCGCACCGCCACGGCTGGGTGACCGAGATCAACCCTGCAGACCCGGAGAGCACCCCGGTCAAGCACACCGCGTTGGGACGTTTCAAGCACGAGAACGCCGAGATGGTTCAGGCCGCAGATGGTCGAATCGTCGTCTATATGGGCGACGACGAGCGCGGGGAATTCATTTACAAGTATGTCTCCAACGGCACCTGGGCACCCGGTGAGCCGACCCATGGCCTGCTGTCGGATGGCACGCTCTACGTGGCGAAATTCAACGATGACATGTCCGGGGAGTGGCTGGCGCTGACACCGGAAACGACGGGCATGGAGATGGAAGAGATGCTGGTCTTTGCCCGCATGGCGGGCTCCAAGGTGGGGGCCACCACCATGGACCGCCCGGAATGGATCGCCGCCAACCCGCTCCGCTGCGAGGCCTATTGCGCGCTGACCAACAACAAGAACCGCGGTCTGAAGACCAACGCTGGCGGTGACGAGACCCCGGTGGGTGGTCCTAACCCGCGCGAGGCCAACAAATACGGCCAGATACTGCGCTGGCGCCCGGCGGGCGAAGACCACGGCGAGCCGACCTTCACCTGGGATCTATATGTGATGGCCGGCAACCCGGAAGTGTCCGAAGGTCTTTATCGCGGCTCCGAAAATGTAACGCCCGGCAACATGTTCAACTCGCCGGATGGCATGGCCTTTTCCTCCGATGGCATGCTGTGGATCCAGACCGATGGCGACGACAGCAACGAAGGCGAGTTCGCCGGCATGGGCAACAACCAGATGCTGGTCGGAAACCCCGAAACCGGCGAGATCGCGCGGTTCCTGACCGCGCCCCACGGTGCCGAGGTGACCGGCCTGACCTGGAGCCCGGACGGCAAGGTGGCCTTTGTAGGCATCCAGCACCCGGGCGGTTCATGGCCCGACGGTAACGGCATGCCGCGGTCGTCGGTCATTGCCGTGTGGCGGGAAGACGGTGCCAGGATCGGTTAGGACCGTCGCATCGCCTAAAGATCTGGGAAGGGACGCGGTGACGCGTCCCTTTCTTCTTGGGTCGACTGGCTTCAGCGACCGTGATTGCGCACGATTTTTTCAATTTCAGTCAGCACGGCACCGGTGGCACTTCCCAGGCGATTGCCGCGGCAGATGGCTAGGCTGAGTGTCTCTGTCAGGCGCCTTGTTGCGAGGGGGCGGAAGGAAAGACGACCGCTCTCGACGTCCCGCGAGACGTCGAGCCAGGGCAGAAAGGTGATGCCCTGGCCCTGTTGGACGAAGCTCTTGATCGCGGTAATTGAATTTGTGCTGAGGGCGACAGTGGGGTTGACCCTGACACTGAGGATCTCTGCGATCAGGCGGGTGTGCATCGAGAGCGCGGAACTTGGTAGACAGAGTGGCCAGGACAGAGCGTCCTGCATGTCGATGGGGCCTTCCCCCTCAAGGCCAATCGAGGGGGCGAAGCAAACCCCGAGATGGAATTCCATGCTCTCGACGACCACGAGCTGTGACAGCCGCGGCATGTTGTAGGCAACGATCACGTCGAGGTCGGAGGATTCCGTCTTTTCCATTAGTGCGGCCGTCGAGCCTACCAGCACCTCGAGTTCAACCGTGCCAAAGGCCTCTCTCAGGGCTGTCTCAAGGGGACCGAGCACGGGGGTGATCAGTCCTTCCATGATGCCCAATCGGATCCGAAGTCCCTGGGCGCGCTCCGGACGGCGCAGCGACTGGCTGAACTCGGCATCGAGGGTCATCCAGTTCAGGGCCTGCTTGCGCAGCTGCTTGCCCTCCTTTGTGAGCGAAACACCGGTGGAGGTCCGCACGAGCAGGGGGACGCCGTAGCTGCGCTCCAGGATTTGCATTTGTCTGCTCAATGCCGGGGCAGATATGTTCAGGCGGTTCGCGGCATCCCGGATGGAATCCGATTGCGAAACCACCAGGAACGAACGCAGTTCTCTCGAAAAAGCAGACATTTGTGGCGCGTCCTTACCGTTCTGATTGTCTCGCATTCCATATTTCTGAACGCGATGTGTATTTCTTTCTACTTTTTCTAACTTGAATTTATCTCGTAGCAATCTCCAGGGGCGGGCAGGAGCCGCCGGGAAGACGTGACGAGCGGCATCAGGGTATCGCTGCAGCCATCGCCGAAGGGCGGCCTTGCCGCTGTTACGCGACCGGTCGCACCGCACCGAACGGCCTGCCACCCGAACAAAGCGCTAGAGCACATGGCGCCAGCAGATACATCCAACGGGAAAGGCCGTAACAATGCAAAAGACCAAGACTTCAGTTCTGCTTTCCGCCGCTGCAATCGCGCTGGCCGGAACCGGTGCCGCCTCGGCGCAGGACATCGTGACCTACCAGCTCGACTGGCTGCCCGGCGGCGACAAGGCACCTATCTATGTCTGCATCCACGAAGGGTTCTGCGCTGACGCCGGCCTCGAGATCAGGATCGAGCCCGGCCGCGGATCCTCCGAGGCGATCACCAAGATCGCGACGGGGGCTTCGGATGTCGGCAGCGCGGGGATGGGTGCTCTCATGGCGGCCGTCGCCACCGAAAACGTGCCCGTGACCGCGGTGATGTCGATCTTCAACACGGGCCCGCACGCCTTCTACACCACCAAGGACAGCGGCATCGAAACCCTTGCCGACGTGAAGGGCCACAAGATCGCGACTTCGCCCTTTACCTCTTCGAATGTCTACCTGCCTCTGGTCCTGGCCGACAATGGCCTGTCGGAGGACGACATCGAGCTGACGAAATCCGATCCCGGTGCTCTCGGTCCGCTGCTGATGACGGGACAGACCGATGCCATCATCGCCTGGCTGACGGACGTATCGCGCTATGGCAATCAGGCCAAGGATGCGGGCAAGGAGCTGGTGATCCTGCCGTGGTCGGACGCGGGGCTTGAGCTTTATTCCGCGGCTCTGGTGGCAAGCGACGAGTTCCTCGAGGAACGCCCTGACGTGGCACGCCGTTTCGTGGCCGCGTTCAAGCAATCCCTGGAATTTGCACAGGAGCATCCGGAAGAAGCAGGTGCCGCCGTGTCGGCCATGGTACCAGAACTTGGCGCCGAGGATGTGACGGCGAGCTGGAAGGATGCCTCTGTCCTGGCCTTCAACGATATCACCGCAGAGATGGGCCTTGGCACGCTGGATGCCGACCGCCTTGCCGCAACCTGGGCTCGGGTCGCCGAGGCGCAGGGACTCGATCCTGAAGCGATCAATCCCGAGGATGTCGTCGACCGTTCCTTCCTGAAGGAGTGACATTCATGGCCCTCGTGCGCGACGCGATTACCTTTGAGGCCCTTCGGCAAACCTTTGCGACGGACGGCGGGCCACTCACCGCGCTCGAGGGCGTGAACCTGTCCATCGATCAGCACGAATTCGTGGCGGTACTGGGGCCTTCCGGCTGTGGCAAGTCGACCCTGCTGCGCCTGACAGCCGGCTTGATGAAACCCTCGGCCGGGGAGGTTCGGGTATTTGGCCTGCCGGTTGCCGAACCGCGTGATGATATCGGGATCGTGTTCCAGAATGCGACCCTGCTCCCTTGGGCGAACGTGCTCGATAACGTGGTCTTTCCGGCCCGCCACATGCGCGGCCGGGTGACCCCCGATGACCGGACCCATGCTCTGCAAATCATCGAGACGGTTGGCCTGAGCGGGTTCGAAGCCCGCCTGCCTGGCGAATTGTCGGGTGGCATGCAGCAGCGCGTGGGCATCGCCCGCGCGTTGTTCCTGAACCCCGACATCCTGTTGATGGACGAACCTTTCTCGGCGCTCGATGCCCTCACAAGGGATGCTATGGGGTATGAACTGTTGCGGCTCTGGCAGGCTAGTCCGAAAACCGTGTTGTTCATTACCCATTCCATTCCCGAGGCCGTCCTGCTGGCTGATCGCGTGATCGTCATGAGCGCACGGCCGGGCAGGGTGATCGCGGACATGCCTGTTCCGATGGGGCGGCCACGCGACGAGGCCTCGCTCCGCACGCCTGAAATGCAGGACTATGCTGCGCATCTGCGCGAGTTGCTCATTCACAAGGAGGTGGCGTGACATGACTGCCGAAGCGGATGCTCCCAACATGAGACAGGACAGCAGTGCGCCGCCCGCGGACGTGCCCGGCGACCGTCTGCCGTTCAAGGAACGCCTTATCCGAATGCCGACGGTCCTGCCGCTGCTGACGTTTGCTCTGGTTCTGCTGATCTGGGAGGGGGCGGCACGGTTCCTTGATATCCCGTCCTATATCTTGCCGGCCCCGACGCGGATCCTCGGCGGGTTCGATGCTGTCGATCCTTCGCGCTGGATGGAGCATGTCTGGGCCACGCTGCGGGTTGCGCTGATGGGATATGCCGTGGCGATCCTGGTCTCGCTGCCCATTGCCATAGGGCTGGCAAAGTCGCGCGTGCTGTCGCGCGCGCTCTATCCCCTGCTGGTGGTGATCCAGTCAGTACCGGTGGTGGCGGTGGCGCCCATCATCATCGTTGTCCTGGGCACCGATGATGCGCCTCGCGTCGTGATCACCTTCATGATCTCGTTTTTTCCGCTGATCGTGTCGATGACCACGGGGCTGATGGCCACGCCGTCGGAACTGATCGAACTGTCGCGATCACTGCGCGCACCGGTTTCGCGCGAGATTACCCAGATCCGTCTGCCCTATGCCACGCCGCACATCTTCTCAGGCCTCAAGATCTCGATCACCCTCGCTGTCATCGGTGCGGTGGTGTCGGAGTTCGTCGCGGCGGAGAAGGGGATAGGCTATTTTATCCAGTTCTCCACCTCGATGTTCAAGCTGCCGCAGGCCTGGGCCGGATTGCTGCTGCTGGTGATCATGTCGCTGGTCCTGTTCCAGGCTGTCAGCCTCGTGCAAAAAATCTTCTTTCCCTGGTCGTTGCCGAAGGAGCGCAAGTAATGCTCATCACGAATATCGAACATGGCTGGACAGGCGACGCCCAAGGCACCCGCCTGAGCGGCTCCATCCGGATCGAGGGAGGGCGGATTGCGGAAATTGGCCGGTTGTCCCCGCGCAAGGGAGAAGAGGTGATCAATGCGGCCGGTTGCGTGGTAGCACCGGGGCTGGTGAACACCCATCACCATCTGTTCCAGTCTGTGATGAAGGGCGTTCCTGCGGGTATGAACGTGGCTCTGGATGCCTGGCTCGAGACCGTGCCCTATCGTCTATGGCCACTGCTAGATGAACATGCGTTGCGGGTTTCAGCGCGGATCGGCTTTGCCGAGCTTGCACTGAGCGGGGCAACCACTGTCTGCGATCATCATTACGTCTTCTCCGAACGTTACGATTACGACCCGGCAGATGTGCTTTTCGAGGAGGCGGCGCGCTTCGGTCTCCGTTTCGTTCTGGCCCGTGGCGGGATGACCCGCGGACGGGCTTTCGAGGATCCGGCAACGCCTCCCTCGCCAACGGAAACTGTTGCGGCTTTCCTCGATGGCGTGGCGACGGCTGCGGCGCGTTGGCATGACCCTTCGGACCACGCGATGACCCGTGTCGCCTGTGCGCCGACAACGCCGAACTTCAACTTTGCCCCAGAGGCGCTGCCCGAGATAGCCCAAGAGGCCCGCCGGCAGGGCCTGCGCCTGCATGCCCACCTGTCCGAGAATACGGCCTATGCGCGCCACACCATGGCGGCCTTTGGCAAGCGGCCGGTGCCATGGCTTGCCGATCATGGCTGGCTGGGAGAGGACGTGTGGTTCGCGCATCTGGTGGATCTATCCGAGGATGAAATCGCGATGCTGGCAGAGAGCGGGAGCGCCATGTCGCACTGCCCACAGGCGAACGCGCGTCTGGGCTCCGGGATCGCACCGGCGGATGCGCTGCATCGGATGGGCGGAACCGTGTCGATTGCCGTCGATGGCGCGGCAGCGAACGAGGCGGCCGACATGGGCGCGGCGCTTTACTCTGCCTTCTGTTTGCACCGTGCAACGAAAGGTGTCGATGCCGTGGATGCGGGGACGCTGTTGCACTGGGGCACGATGGGAGGTGCTCGAACTTTGGGCATCCCGGGCGTCGGAGAGATCCGCCCGGGAATGGCAGCCGACATTACTCTTTTTGATCTGTCCGCGCCGCGCAACATGGGCTTGCACGATCCGGCACTGGCCCCGATGATCACTGGGGCGGCCGCTGTTCGACATAGCTTCGTCGCCGGTCGTCCCGTGGTGCGGGATGGCAGGATCGCCTGGCTTGATCTCGGCGACCTGGGTCAAGAGGCCAGAGAAGTCACCACGAGGCTTCGGCGCGAAACCGCGCTGGAGCTTGCCTGAATACCCACCGGAGTAGAAGCTGTCAGCGCCATGGGCGTCGGTCATTGCTCTTCTTTCATCAAGGAGAAAATCATGAGCACTGCAAAATCCTATGAACTGGCCGAGCTGGAAAAGGAAAGCCGGGTCGGCGGCTATGGCGAGGAGATCGACCGGGAAATCCCGCAGATCGACATGTCTGATTACTATAATCGTAAGGAAGAAATTACCGAGGCGCTCTGGGAGGCGGCCACCGGGATCGGGTTCTTCCAGCTCTACAATCACGGGATCCCGGAGACCTTGATCGCAGAGGCTTTCGAGATCACGGCACGGTTCTTTGACCTGCCCTCCGAGACGAAAGCGCAGTATCCGCTGAAGCCGGGGACCAACTCCGGCTGGGAGTACAAGGCCCAGGTTCGACCCTCGACCGGCACTCCGGACAACAAGGAGAGCTACCAGATCACGCTGCCGCGGATGAAGCAGCTCTGGCCGACGGGAGCGGAATTGGCCGGGTTCAAGGCGACCATGCTGGCCTTCGAGCGTCACAACTGGGCGTTGTCGATGAAGGTTCTGGATTGCTTCGCGACGAAACTGGACCTGCCGGCTGATTTTTTTACGGATCGGCACGACCCGGAGACGCCGGAATATCAGTCCACCCTGCGCCTGATCCATTACCTCGGGATGGAGAATGCCAAGCCCGAGGATTTCAAGTTCTGGCGGGCCGGGGCGCATACGGATTACGACTGCCTGACACTGCTGCACCAGAAGGAAGGGCAGGGCGGGCTTCAGGTCTGCCCAGGAAAGGACAGCCAAGGTCGTGCCGTGCAATGGACGGATGTGCCGCCCCTCGGCGGGGTGATCACTTGCAACATCGGCGACATGCTGATGCGCTGGTCCGACGACAAGCTGCTGTCGAACCTGCACCGGGTGCGGATGCCGAAGAACGGCGAGTCGCTGGGGCCGCGCTACTCCATGGCCTATTTCGCACAGGCTAATACGGATGCGATGCTTGAAGGCCCCGAAGGCAAGTACGAGCCGATGACGGCGGGTGACTATATCCAGATGCGCCTTGGGGCAAATTTTGGCAAGAAATGAATGCATTGCGGAGGTGGCCCGGAGGTGCCGGGCCGCCTACCGTGTCTGACGTCAGGCGATTAAGTCCTTGGGATAGGTCGGTTTGAACCCGTCCAGAGGAAGGTCGCGCACTTTGTACAGCATCTCCACAAACCCCTTGATCTGGAATTCGCAGGTGGCGCGGCCCTTCTCTGCTGTTGCCAGATGCGCCTCGCCGACGGTGCCCGCGGGGTTCAGGTCGGATGACACCCAGCCATAGGAAAGCGGACCGGTCGGGGAGATCGGAGCACTTTCTGCTGTGGAGCGAAAGTCTTCGGCCTTTTCCATGTGGACGGTCTCGGGCCGGAACGCGAGCATCAGGGAGGTCTCGACGTCGCCGCCATGGATGCCGTAGGAGCGTTCCTGTTCCGAATACATTCCCTCCGGATGGCTGAAATTACCCCATTGGCATTTCACCGCGAGCATGCCGGCCCTGACCCGCAGCTCTCGTGACAGGATCGAAACGAGGTCGAGGTTGCCGCCATGGCTGTTGGCGATCACGATTTTCCGGATACCTGCACGGGCGACCGACAATCCGATATCGGTCCAGACCCGCAGGGCATTTTCGGCGCTCAGGGTCAGGGTGCCCGGTGCATGGATATGCTCGTTCGACTTTCCGACTGCCTGAACCGGCAGGATCAGGATGTCGAGATCATCGGGGCAGGTGGCACGAAGTTGCGCGATCATCCCTTCGGCGATCATCATGTCGGTGCCGGTTGGCAGGTGAGGGCCGTGCTGTTCGATGGCCGCTGTGGGCAGGATGGCAATGGTCTTCTCCGGATCCATTCCGGAGAATTCGGTGGTGGCATACTGGGCCCAGTCGAGGCGTCTCATGATATTTCCTTGGGGGTGGTTTGTCGCATCAGGCGTGAAGTTCGCGGGCGATGGGGCGGGGCCTGGGCGCCCGAGAGGCGATCAGCTTGTCCATCTTGCCGGCCACGCGCTCGAGGTGCTTGGCACGGCTCTCGGGCGTGGATGAATCCATCAGGTAGTGGGCCGCGAAGAACTTGCGGGCAAAGGGCGCGAGGTTCCAGCCGAGGCCGCGCATGAGGGTCCGCTTGCCGGGGGCTCCGACCATGAAAGTCAACAGGCGGCTGGCCCCGCAGGTCGTGAAGACTCCCAGCTTGGTGATATGGGTCAGGCCGGGCCGGATTGTGTCCCCCTCGGATCTGGGCATCATGAATCCCACGTCGGGAACCAGGACTCGCTCCAGCCAGCCTTTCAGCATGGTCGGCGGGCCATACCACCATGTCGGATAGACGAAGATCAGCGTGTCCGCCCAGAGAAGGTCGTTGGTTTCCTCCTCGATGCCTTTTCGGTTGATCCGGACATCCTCGTAGTTGCGGTGTTCTTCTGCCCCCATGACCGGGTTGAAGCCGCGGGCATAGAGATCGTGGAGCCTGAGCTCTGCGCCGGCATCTCTGAGTTTTGCGAGAACCAGGTCGCGCACGGCCGAGGTGAAACTGTCGGAACGGGGATGGGAGTAGACAACCAAGGCACGCATCACAGCTTCTCCACTTCGCGCTTGACCCGCTCAAGATGCGCCGACCGTTGCGCATCCGTGACGCGGTTCAGATCATAGAGCGGAACATACCGCATCTTGTCCGGTCGGCAGACATGCCAGACAGCACGGGTCACTGTCTTGCGTGGCGGGTCGCCGGCCATGAAGGCGCGCATGCGCGTGCCGCCGTAGGTCGTGAAGGCCGCGAGCGTCCGGATGTGGGTCAGGTTTGGGCGCACCTTTCCATCCACGAGCTTGAAGCTGACGCCGGGCAGGAAGACACGATCGAGGAACCCTTTCAGGATCGCGGGATAGCCGAAGTTCCAAACCGGGAAGACCATGATCAGGGCATCCGCTGCCCGCAGCCTGTCGACATAGGATTGCACAGGGCCGAGATTTTCGGGCTCGTCATGATAACCTCTCCGCTCCGTTTCTGTCAGGACCGGCTGAAAGTCTTCGGCGTTGAGGTCGCAATCATCCACCTCCCACCCCTTGGCCGTCAGCCCTTCGACAACGACATTGTGCACGGCTGCGTTGAAGCTCTCGGGGCAGGGGTGTGCAAAGAGGACCAGGGCGCGGGTCATTCCGCATCCTCTTTTGGCAAGATGCCGGCATAGGCGTATATTCCCTTGTAGTCGAATTCCGGATCGTCCCAGGCAATCATCTTGCCTGGGTTCAGCAGCCCCTTCGGATCCGCTTCACGCTTGAAATCCAGCTGGCGGGCATCGGTCGACTGTCGACCGCCTTCCTCGAGTGTGTAGCGATGCGGATTGAAGATCATGCAGCCCATCTCCTCGTGCAGGCGCACAATTTCCTCGAGCCGCTCGTCACTGGAATATTTCACGATGGGCAGGCCAGCGAACATTACCTTGCCGTTCTCGCGCATCACCTCAAGGTGCTGCAGGACCTCGGTGCCGAATTCCTTGCGTACTTTCTCGACCAGTTCGAAGTGGTCGGGATACTTGTAGCGTACCTGGAGGTAGGTGATCTCCTTGTCGAATTTCAGGGCCCGCAGTGTGGTGTGGTTCCAGCCGAACTCGTAAACCGGGCCTGCTCCCCGCGGCCAGTCGTGATCATCCGAGCGATAAATCATCTTCATGCCGGCATACCGGGCGGAAAAGACGGCAAAGGCGTCCATGGCCTGCGGGGCGATCATCAACCCTACGACGGTGTCATCTTCGTCCACATGGGCATTCACGCGCTGGAAGTAGGACTTTGCAATCGGTGCCTCGTAAACCGAGGCCAGCTTGATCAGGATGCCGTCCTCGTTGGCGAGATCGGCAGCGAAATGCATTGCCTCGGTGAAGTCCTTGCCGGCCATGAATACGCCAACCCAGTCAAAGGCGGGGGCAGTGGGCAGCTCTATTTCGGTAATGATGCCGTTTGTGCCATAGGCATGGGAGACACGGGGCAGTTCGTCGCCACGGAATTCCAGGATCCGTGGTTCGGCCTCCATGGTGACAACCCGAAGGCGGATGATGTTACCAAGATCGCGCAGGGCGCCCCAACGCACGGATCCCACCCCGCCGGACCCGCCTGCGACAAAGCCCCCGACGGTTGCCATCGCGTAGGTCGAGGGGATCATGCGCAATTCCTGCCCCGAGTCTGCCCGCAGGGTTTCATCCAGGTCCTTCATGATGCAGCCGGGCTGGGCCACGACCCCTCCCGGATAGATCTTGGTTACCTTGTTGAAATTCTTCATGTGCATGACACAGCCACCAGCCAGTGGCATGGCCTGGCCATAGTTGCCGGTGCCGGCTCCGCGCACGGTGACGGGAACGTCGTGTTCATAGCAGATCTTCAGCACTTCGATGACCTCTTCCTCGGAGGCCGGATTGACCACGAAATCTGCGCAGAGGTGGTCCAGACGCTCCTTCAGGATCGGTGAGTACCAGTAGAAATCCCGGCTCTTGGAGCGGATCGTGGCCTCGCTCTCATCCATTTCGATATGCGAGAGGGCGGCTTTGGCGGCGGCAAAGTTGGGTTTCATCTGATCAGCTCATCAAGTGGTCGAGTTCGGAATAATCGGGCAGGGTTCGGTCGATCGCCACGCCGTTGCGCAGCACGATGCGGTCATGTTGCGGGCGGGCGAAGAGCTCTGTCCAGCTGCGGGCATTGCAGATCACGAGGTCTGCGGGGGCACCGGGGGCCAGAGACGGCATGTTGAAGCCGCAGGCCCGGGCGGGGTTGGTGAGGAAGGCCCGGGACCAGTCGGTTGCCGCATGGTCCAAATGGGCGATACGGGTTGCCTCTCGCATGACCTCGAGCATGTCGAGGTCGCCGTAGGCATAGAAGGGATCACGGGTGTTGTCGGAGGCAAAGCTGACGTTGATGCCGCGCTCCCGCATCTCGTGAACCAGGGTCACGCCCCGTCGGCGTGGGGTCCGGGTGGCGTGCCGGTCCTGAAGGAAGAGGTTGCACATCGGCAGGCTGACCACGTTGATTCCTGCCTTCGCGACAAGATCAAGGGTGCGCAGGGCCTCGTTTTCGTCCTGCGCCGAAAGCGAGCAGCAATGGCCCACGGTAAGCGGTGCTTCGAAGCCGGTTTCCAGGACCGTTTCGGCGATGCTTTTCAGGGTGTCGACTGTCGGATCCATCGTTTCGTCGACGTGCATGTCGGTATGCAGGGCGTGCCTCTCCGCGATTCGGAAGAAGGTCCGCAAGCGCTCCTTGAGATCCGGCATCGGGTAGGTGACTGTCCCGAGCACGCCCTTGCTGTCGGCCACGATCTCTGCGGTCTTCGCAAAAAAGGTGTCCTCGCCCACGTTGTCGATTGAAACGAGACAGGAGGCCTGAAGTTCCATCCGGCCGGCCCATTCCGCGCGCAGCTCTCGGAAGACGGGGAAGCTGATGGCATCCTGAGGCGCGAGGCTGTCGAGGTGCGTGCGGATCGCGCGGGTGCCGTGAGCATGGGCGCAGCGGATGGCAAACTCCATCCGGGCACGTACATCCTCGGCCGACCAGTTCGCGGTCCGGTCTGCCGCAACGGTTGCAAGGGCGCCATCGAACGTGCCGTCCGGATTCGGTGCGCGGCCCCAGATATGCCCCTTGTCCAGATGCGTATGCATGTCGATGAAGGCAGGAAAGACAATCGCCCCCTTCATGTCGACCACTTCTCCGGGAGGGCCATCTGAAATGACGTCTCCGTCGATGGTAAGGTCGATCGTGGCCATGTCTCCTTGCTGGCCAAGGAGGCAGGCCGGTGTGTGCAGGTTCGTTAGGGTAACGCGGCCGCTGGGCAGAACGCGAAAATTCATCAGACCTCTCGTTTCAGGGCACTCTCATGCCACTTGTGCAGAAGCATGTTGCTGAGGAAGGACAGGCTCGCGAAGATCACGACGCCAGCGCAGGCAATCAGGATCAGTGCAGCGAACATGCGCGGGATATTCAGCCGGTATCCGGCTTCGAGGATGGTAAAGGCAAGGCCCGAGCCGACTCCGCCGGTCCCGGCGACGTATTCGGCAACAACTGCACCGATAAGGGCCAGACCGCCGGCAATGCGCAGACCGCCGAGGAAATACGGCAGTGCCGAGGGTAACTGCAGGTAGCGAAGCCGTTGCCATCGTGTGGCGCCGTAGATCTTGAACAGGTCACGCAGGTTGTGGTCAGCGGAGTTCAGACCCAGCGTGGTGTTCGAAAGGATCGGAAAAAAGGCCACAATCCAGGCACAGATCAGCAGGCCTACCATCTTGTTGTCGACATAGATGAAGATCAGCGGTGCGACCGACACAATCGGCGTGACCTGCAGGATGACGGCATAGGGGTAGAAGCTCATCTCGATGAACTTGCTCTGGGTGAACAGCACGGCGAGCCCGACACCGCCGATGACGGCGATCAGGAGTGCCATCACGGCGGTTTGCATCGTCACCAAGAGTGCACTGAACAGGATCGGCCAATCCTGATAGAGCGTTTGCGCGACAAGGCCCGGACGGGGCAGGATGTAATGCGGAATCTCGTTGACCACACAGATGCGGTCCCAGGCATAGATCGAGAGCATGATGACGATGATCGGCAGCAGCCAGCGACCGATCCGTTCGTTGCGGTTGCGACGTGCGCGTGCCGCTTCCTCGTCATCCATGATGAGGTTCTGGGCAGTTACCTGGGCTGTGTCGGGATCGGTCTCACTCAGGCTCATTGATGTTCTCCCATGGCGGCATGGAGTGCGTCCGTGGCCTCGCTGCAGTGGCGGGCATATTCCGGGGTTGCGCGAAAGTCGTCGGTGCGGGGGTAAGGAGCGTCGACGTTCAACTCCCGGATCACGCGGCCGGGGCGTGCCGCCATGACCACGATTCTGTTCGAAAGAAATACGCTCTCGAAGACGGAATGCGTGACGAAGACGATGGTCGCGCCGGTCTTGGCGCGTAGTTGCAGCAGGTCATCGTTCAGCTTGTGGCGGGTGATCTCGTCGAGCGCGGCAAAGGGCTCGTCCATCAGGATCAGGCGGGGGTTGGTTACCAGGGAGCGTGCGATGGAGACCCGCATCCGCATGCCACCAGACAATTCGCGCGGATAGGATTCCATGAACTTGTCGAGGCCGACAAGTGAGAGCGCTTCGCGGATTTCGCTGCGCATGCTGCGATAGCTTTTGCCGCGCAGGCGCAGTGGCAACCAGACGTTCTGTGCCACGGTGGCCCATGGCATCAGAGTGGGTTCTTGAAACACTACGCCGAGGTCGCCGGGGTTTTGGCCTCCATGCCAGCTGATACGGCCCGAGGTAGCATGGCTGAGACCCGCGATCAGGCGCAGCGCAGTGGATTTACCGCAGCCGGAGGGCCCCAGCAGAGACACGAAATCGCCACGGTTGATGTCGAGAGACATTCCCGAGAGCGCCAGCAGCTTGCCGTTGAAGACCTTGGTGACGTCTTGCAGCGAAAGCACGACGTCGGGGGACGGTCGCACGGCGGGCATCTGGGCCGCCGTGCTCTCTTGGGTCATGTTCACGATTATTCGCCCAGCAGCTTTTCCTTGACCGGCAGGGCAACACCGGTGTTCGAGAACTCGGTGGTATAGACCTTGGAGAGATCGAGGCCGGCCTCGATCACCCCGGAAGCGACCATCTTTTCGTAGAAGCTCTGGATGGTTTCGTCCGTCATCGCGCCGATGCCCAGTTCGAGCGCGTCGCCGCTGTCCACGATGCCGTAGTCACGCATCATCTTGATGGAATAGGCGATCTGTTCGTCGCTCATCTCAGGGTTGGCTTCCTGGATCATGGCATTGGCGGCCGAGGGATCGCCGTAGAGATAATTTGCCCATCCGATGGAGGAGCCTTCGACGAAGCACTTCACGATTTCGGGACGTTCCTCGACGGTCTTGGCCATGGTCTCGACCAAGGTCGCATAGGTGTTAAAACCGGCGTCGGAGATCAGGTAGAGATCCGGGGTGAAGCCGCCCTCGCGTTCAACTGCGAAAGGCTCGGAGGTAATGTAGCCCTGCTGGCCCGAGTCCTCGTCCGCGATGAAGGGGGCGGGGTTGAAGGTGTAGGGCACACGCTGTTCCGGCTTGAAGCCGTATTCGGTGATCATCCACTGATAATAGGACTGATAGCCGTTGTCGCCGATGAAGAGCTTGGGGATGTTGACCAGATCGGCAAAGCTGTCTGCCTTGCCGGGGTGAGTCATGATCACCTGCGGTTCCTTCTGAAAGTGCGCCCCCACGATCATCACCGGAATGTCCTGGATGATGGCGTTGAAGGGCTGCAGCAGGTTGCCCGCCATGTGGAAATCTATCTTTCCGGCCAGAAGCAGGGCGCGGTTGTTCACCTGGGGGCCGCCGGGCACGATGGTCACGTCGAGGCCGCAGGCCTCGTAGGTGCCATCGGCGACGGCCTGATAGTAGCCGCCATGCTCTGCCTGGGGCAGCCAGTTGGTACCAAAGCTGACTTCTTCGAGAGCAAGGGCCGGCGTACCGGCGAGTGCGAGAGTTGCGGCGAACGCAGCACGTTTCATTGTGAGTGTATCCCTGATTGCAAGCAGACGTGCTCACGAGATTATGAGGAGCTGGTGATGGTGCTATGGTGCCATTGGGGAAAAGCTTCGGGTTTCCCGGGAAAAACTCGCAATGTTCTCTTTTGTGCCATTTTGTTGGTCGGTCCGGCTCTCTTTTAAGCCATGGATGAACACCCGCATGCCGGGTGTTCTGACGGAGCCTTGGCCCCGAGCGGTGCAACCGGCAGTGTGCGACGCAAGGACGAATGCGAGAAGTTGAAGGAAATGACGGAGATGCGGTGGAAATATTTGCGGGCGAATCAGGCGGGGCGTCTTTCTGGGGCTAGGTCCCGCTCTGGTCCAGTGAATTGCGGTCCGCGGACATGATGAATGAAGGCCGTGATCTTAGCCACTTGCTCAGGGTTTCGCCGGATCATGCCGGACCGCGCCTACGCCGCATTTCCGTTAACCCGCTCGGTCAGGCCGAGGCGGCCTTCGCGATAACGGGTGACTTCCTGTCGGCACCGGTCGGTCCGCTATACGCCCTGAGTAGACAGGATATTCCCGGGTGCCTTCCCCCGGCTCGGCGGCTCCGTCTGT
This sequence comes from Pseudooceanicola sp. DL12, assembly GCF_056270665.1. NCBI lineage: Bacteria > Pseudomonadati > Pseudomonadota > Alphaproteobacteria > Rhodobacterales > Paracoccaceae > Pseudooceanicola > Pseudooceanicola sp. DL12. The sequence continues at coordinate 2,603,267 of NZ_CM149884.1, read as the reverse complement.
TTCACTTCAACGACATGCACAATCATCTCTTCGACTACGCGCATGACGGCACCGTGACCCACCGGCTTGCGGAAATGGTTCAGCGTGTCCGGGACGCGCGTGGGGAGGCCGAGGATCAGGATGCAGTGCTTTTCCTGTCTGCCGGGGATGATCATACGGGAACGGTGCTGGATGAACTCCTGGGGTGGGAATCGTCGGAATTTTTGATGGATCCAGGTTATTCCGCCTTGTCTGCTGCGGGCCTGGATGCCGCAACCCTAGGAAACCACGAGTTCGACCGCGGGACTGCTCAGCTGAAACTGGGCATGGCACAGGCGACCTTTCCCTTGCTCAGCGCGAACCTGCATTCCTCCGCGAATATCCGACCCGGTGAAGATTATCACGCGGCGGTTCTGCTTGAGGTCAAAGGGATGCGCGTCGGGATCGTCGGCCTGACGACCCGAGTCGAAACCCGCGTCGGACAGCCTGCTGACCCGGAGATGGCCGTCGGCAGTCCGGTGACCGCGCTTCGGAACATCCTGCCGGTCATGAACGCAATTTCGGATGTGATAGTGATCCTCTCCCATTGCGGTTTTGGTGATGGAAATCATGCCTCGGGCAAGGCGGCTGTTGCGCGCGACATTGGAGAGGCGGATTTTGCCCTGGCCGATGTTGCGGGAGAGGGTTCCATGCGCCCGACGGTGATCGTGGGCGCGCATACGCATACGCGGCTGAACGAAAACGGCAGGGAGGCTGCAAACCTCCGCTCGGGCGTCCTGATTACACAAGCAGAGGCAAATGGCCGCTTTCTGGGCGAAATATGTCTGGATCTGGAGAGGTCCGGGGAAATTTTCGCGTGCTTGCATCAAATTGGCAGCGCCGGTGCGCGGCATGACTCAAGATTTGCAGAGGAGACGATCAAGCCGATCCAGGCGCGGGTTGCGGACCTGATGGCGGAAACGCTGGGCGAGGTCAGGGGGACGGAGCTGACGTGGCACGAAACCCGGACACGTCGCTATACGGCAGAATGTGCCATGGCCAATTTCATGAACGATGCCCTGCTGGAGCAGATGGCGGGTTTGCCGGGCGGTGCGCCAGACCTGGCCTTCATGAACGGCGGCAGTGTGCTTAGCGGCGCCGGACCCGGACAGGTGACATTCGGAGATTTGTTCAATGTCATGCCGTATGCAGACGAGGTCTTCCTGCTCGAGGCGACGGGAACGGAGATAGGAGAAATACTGCAGTCAAATGCCAGCCGGATCCTGAGGCCCGAGGAACTTGCCAGGACTGATACCTCAGGCTTCGTGGCCCGCGGTTTCCTGCATGTCTCGGGCGGGCTTCGCTATGCGATCTCGCTCGGTGGCTCGGCAGCCGAGGCCAGGGCGGAGGATATCGAGCTCTTCGGGCGTCCCCTTTCGGAACAGCGGGAGCGGCGCTTCAGCGTCGCAATGACGACCTATCTAGCCCTCGGAAGCTTTGGCGAGAGATGGAATGGGGGCGCGCTCGTCGGTGGCATACCGGGCGAGATTCCGGGCTATGACCTTCGCCAATTGGCGCGCCGCAATACCGGACTGGTCTATCGCAACCTGCTGGCAGATCATATTCGCACGGTCAGGCAGATTGCCGGGGAACTGGACGGAAGGCTTTCCGTTCGGAAGTGAGGATGGGCGGTTTATACCGCACACCTCCTTTCCGTCGGCTTTCCCGGTGCTCAGTCGGTGAGGTTGTCACTCACATAGTCGAGGAAGGCCCGTACGCGCCGGGCCTCGAAGACCCGGGGCGGGGACACCGCATATAGGTTTGTCGATTCCGTTGTGAAGCCTTCCAAGGCAGTTTCGAGCCGACCTGCGGCGATATCCGCGGCCACGTCAAAGCTGGATTTCTGAACAACGCCGGCCCCGGCAATCGCCCAGTCACGCAATGTCTGGCCGTCATTGGCCTGTCGGTTTCCGGACACCCGCACCCGTGTCCGTTTTCCGTGTTCGGTGAAAATCCAGTAGGAATGTGTATCGCCGGGCGCTCCGAGGATCAGGCAATTGTGCGTGCCAAGCTGCTTGGGGTATTGCGGTTTGCCGTGCCGGCGCCAGTAGACGGGCGCGGCGCAAATGCACTTGTGCCCCCGAAGCAGCATGCGCGCCCTGAGGTCGCTGTCACGCAGTGGGCCGGTGCGTATGCCCACGTCGAAGCCGCTCTCGACAATGTCGATCACGCGGTCGCTGAGGTAGAGCTGCACCGAAAGACCGGGATGATCCACCATGAACCGGTCGATCAGCCCGACGATCTGGCTGCGGCCGACGTCGTTGCTCGAGGTCACGCGCAACTGGCCGCTCAGTGGCCCCCGTTTCGAAAAATCGGTCATGGTCTCCTCGAAATCGGCAAGCAGTCGACGGGAGCGGTCGAGGAAATCGCGCCCCTCAGCCGTGAAGGAAAGCTGACGGGTGGTCCGCGTGACCAGTTGCGTGCCCAGCTCGGCTTCGAGTTCCTTCAATCCCTGGGTTACGGTGGATGGAGCCATGCCCCAGTCTCTTGCCACGGCGGACAGGCTGCCGAGCTCGGACAGAGCGACGAGGAGCTGCATCTTGCGGATGGTATCCATTATTCGACCTTGTCGAAAAGTCCTTGTTGAAAAATTACTATTTCATTTCCAGTGCGAAGGCTAGCTGATGCGATAGGCACGCCGGAATTGGCGTGAGCGGGAAAGATAATAGTGGAAACAGGACCTTCCATGGCTGAGAAACATGCTCTTGTGGCCGGCGGGCTTGGCGTCATCGGGCGGAGCTTGGTCACGCATCTTGCGGACGAACTTGGCTGGGACGTCACGGCAGTGTCGCGACGCACCCCCGATTTCGAGACAGGCGCGAGATACATTCAGACCGATCTGTTGAATGCGGAGGAGACCCGGGCTGCCTTTGCGGAGGCGGGGCCGTTCACGCATGTCTTCTACGCGGCCTACCAGGAACACGAGGATCCCGCACGGCAGGTCAAGGCGAACCTGGCGATGCTGCAAAACTGTATTGCGGCCGCTGACGAGGTCTCACCCGGCCTGCAACGGGTTCTGCTCTATGAAGGGGCCAAGTACTATGGCGCGCACCTCGGTGCCTTTCGCACGCCAGCGCGGGAAGGCGACGCACGGGTCATGCCGCCGATGTTCTATTACGACCAGCAGGACTGGTTGGCCGGCCATGCCGAGAGCAAGAGCTGGGATCATGTGGTCATCCGGCCCGATGTGGTCTGCGGGTTTGCCATCGGCAACCCGATGAACCTCGCCATGGTGATCGGCGTCTATGCGGCCATCTGCAAGGAGCTTGGATTACCATTGCGCTTTCCGGGATCGGCCGTCTGCTATGAGAAGCTGGCACAGGTAACAGACAGTGCCCAGCTGGCACATGGATCCACCTGGGCGGCGTTGAACGCCGAGGCCGGGCAGGCCTACAACCTGACCAACGGGGACATCTTCCGCTGGAAGCACGTCTGGCACCGGATTGCAGATCACCTGGATATGGATCCGGCCGAGCCTTTGCCGATTTCCCTGAGAGGGGTGATGGCCGACAAGGCGCCAGTGTGGGAACGGATCAAGGGGAAGCACGGGCTGGTCGACGTGCCATTCGACAAGGTGGCCTCCTGGGGCTTTGGTGATTTCATCTTCAATTGCGACTGGGATGTGATCTCCTCGACCACGAAAATAAGGCAGGCGGGATTTGGGCGCTGCGTGGACAGCGAAGAGATGTTCCTGTCGCTGATCGACGAATTTCGGGAACGCCACGTCCTGCCCTGAATAAGGGACCTGACGAAAGAAAAGGTGACACATGACATTGAACAAAAAGACTGTTCTCGTGCTGGGAGGATCCTCCGGGATCGGGTTCGGAGTTGCTATGGCAGTCCTTGCCGAAGGCGCTAGGGTGACCATTGCTTCGCGCTCGGCCAAGAAGATCGCGACCGCTTGCGGTCGTCTAGGTCAGGGCGCCGTGGGCGTGACGCTCGATACCGGAGATGCCGCGGCGCTGGAGGCGTTTTTCGCCGCGAATGCGTTCGATCATGTCTATTCCTCTGCCGCAGCGACACGGGTGGCTGCCGTCCGGGACCTGCCGCTGGAGGACGCTTATGCCTCCTTCGATTCCAAGTTCTGGGGGGCCTATCGCCTCGCCCGGGCAGTGCGGATAAACGAGGGCGGGTCGCTAACCTTTACCTCCGGCTTCCTATCGGTTCGCCCGAAGGCGGGAGCGGCGATCCAGGGTGCGATCAATGCGGGCCTCGAAGGGCTGACGCGTGGTCTTGCTCTCGAGTTTGCGCCGGTGCGGGTCAATTGCGTATCGCCGGGGCTGATCAAGACCGAGATGTACGACACGCTGGATGGCGACGGCCGCAAGGCCATGTTCGACGGCGCTGCGAAAAAATTGCCGACGGGACGGATCGGCACACCGGAGGATGTGGCCATTCAGGCTCTGGCGCTGATGAAGAACCCCTACATGACGGGGACGACGATTTTCGTCGACGGTGGCGGCGCCATCGCCTGACACCCGAAATCCATCTAAAACCAAGACATTCAGGAGAAAACAATGGAAAGCAAGAAACTTGGCAGCACCGGCCTGAGCATCGCGCCCATCGTCTTTGGCGGCAACGTCCTGGGATGGACGACCGACGAGACCGAGAGCTTCCGGGTGCTGGACGCCTTTGTCGATCACGGGTTTGATGCCATCGACACCGCCGACGTCTACTCGGCCTGGGTTGAAGGGCACAAGGGGGGCGAGTCCGAGACGATGCTCGGGAAATGGCTCGCGGCGCGCCCCGGTATGAGGGACAAGGTGAAGCTCTTTACCAAGGTGGGCTCTGACATGGGCGGTGAGGGCGAGAAAGGGCTCTCAGAGGCCTGGATTACCAAGGCCGTCGAGCGCTCGTTGGAGCGGCTTCAGGTGGAGAGCATCGATCTCTACTTCTCGCATTGGCCCGATCCGGAAGTGAGCCATGCAGAGACGCTCGGAGCCTATGACAAATTGCTGAAGGCAGGCAAGATCAAGGCCATCGGCGCCTCGAACTATGACGCGAAGTTGCTGGGCGAGGCTTTGACGACCGCCGACACGGAGGGTCTGCCCGCGTACCAGGTGATCCAGCCGGAATACAATCTCTACGACCGTTCGGGGTTCGAAGGTCCGCTGAAGGACCTCTGCATGGAAAAGAACATCGGTGTTGTGACCTATTTCAGCCTCGCGGCGGGCTTCCTGTCCGGCAAGTACCGCAGCGCAGCCGACTTGGCCGGGCGCCAGCGCGGCGGCATGGTCGAGAAATATCTGACCGAGCGCGGCATGCGTTTGCTGGATGTTCTGGAAGAGGTCGCCGGTGCCCACGGTGCAAGACCTGCAGAAGTGGCGCTTGCCTGGCTGATTGGGCGCGAGGGGGTGACCGCGCCGATCGCGAGCGCGACGAGCGTGGCGCAGGTCGAGAGCTTTGCAAAGGCGGCGTCGCTGAAATTGTCGGATGAGGACATGGCCCGGCTGACCTCTGCCGGAGCCTGAGCGGGCAGCCACACCTGGCAAAAAAGACCCTCCCGCGCCTTTCGGTGGGGGAGGGACATTTTCTTAACGAATGATGCCGCTTAGCGCTTGCGCGGCTGCAGCTGGGTCACGTCACGCACCGCGCCCCTGGCGGCAGAGGTGGTCAGTGCGGCATAGGCCTGAAGCGCGGCGGATACCTTGCGCTTGCGTGGCTCTGCCGGGAACCAGCCCTTGGCCTCCTGATCCGCGCGGCGCGCGGCCAGGGTGGCATCGTCGACCGCGAGGTGGATCGAACGGTTCGGGATGTCGATCTCGATCTTGTCGCCGTCCTGTACCAGTCCGATCGTGCCGCCCTCTGCCGCCTCGGGAGAAACGTGGCCGATGGAGAGGCCGGAGGTGCCACCGGAGAACCGGCCATCAGTCAGAAGCGCGCAGGCTTTGCCCAGGCCCTTCGACTTCAGATAGGACGTCGGATAGAGCATTTCCTGCATGCCTGGGCCGCCGCGCGGACCTTCGTAGCGGATCACTACCACATCGCCCTCTTTGACCTTGCCGGTCAGGATGTTGTTGACCGCGGCGTCCTGGCTCTCGCAGACATGTGCGGTGCCGGTAAATTTCAGGATCGAGGCATCAACGCCCGCGGTTTTCACGATGCAGCCATCCTCGGCGATGTTGCCGAAAAGGACCGCAAGACCGCCATCCTGGCTGAAGGCGTGTTCCTTCGAGCGGATCACGCCCTTTTCGCGGTCGGTATCGAGCTCCTTGAAGCGGTTCTCGGTCGAGAAGGCCTGGGTGGTGCGGACACCGCCGGGAGCGGCCTTGAAGAGCTGCTCCGCCTCGGGGTTGTTGGCGACCTTGATGTCCCAGTGCGCGATGGCTTCGCCCATGGTGGAAGAATGCACCGTGGCGCAATCCTCGTGCAGCAGCCCGGCGCGGGAGAGCTCGCCCAGGATCGAGAAGATGCCGCCGGCGCGGTGCACGTCCTCCATGTGGACGTTCTCGATGTTGGGCGCGACCTTGCACAGGCAGGGCACGTGGCGCGACAGCTTGTCGATGTCGTCCATGGTGAAATCCACGCCGCCCTCGTTTGCGATGGCCAGCAGGTGCAGCACGGTGTTGGTCGATCCGCCCATGGCGATGTCGAGCGACATGGCGTTCTGGAAGGCCTCGAAAGTGGCAATTTCGCGCGGGAGAAGGCCCTTTTCCTCCAGCTCGTAGTGGCGGCGCGTGATCTCGACGATCTTGCGGCCGGCCTCGAGAAAGAGGTGCTTGCGGTCGGCGTGGGTCGCCAGGGTCGAGCCGTTGCCGGGCAGGGCGAGGCCGAGCGCCTCGGCGAGGCAGTTCATCGAGTTGGCTGTGAACATGCCCGAGCAGGACCCGCAGGTCGGGCAGGCATTTTCCTCGATGTGCTGCAGCTGTTCGTCGGTGTAGGCGTCCGAGGCAGCGGCAACCATGGCATCCACGAGGTCGATTTTCTTGACGTCGAGATCGGCGATGTCGATCTTGCCTGCCTCCATCGGACCGCCAGACACGAAGATCACCGGGATGTTCAGGCGCATGGCGGCCATCATCATGCCGGGGGTGATCTTGTCGCAGTTGGAGATGCAGACCATGGCATCGGCGCAATGCGCGTTGACCATGTATTCCACGCTGTCCGCGATGACCTCGCGCGAGGGCAGGGAATAAAGCATCCCATCATGCCCCATTGCGATGCCGTCATCCACCGCGATGGTGTTGAATTCCTTGGCAACCCCGCCGGCCTTTTCCACCTCGGCGGCCACCATCTGGCCCAGGTCCTTGAGGTGCACGTGACCGGGCACGAACTGGGTGAAACTGTTGACGATGGCGATGATCGGCTTGCCGAAATCGCCGTCTTTCATACCGGTGGCGCGCCAGAGGCCACGGGCCCCGGCCATGTTGCGGCCATGGGTACTGGTTCTTGATCGATACAGGGGCATCGAACCCTCCCTGAGATAATGTCGGGCGCACCCTATACGCCTCGAACTTGCGAGTGAAATATATTATTGTGCCGCCATTGGGTCGCACAGGATATGAGTGAATGGACGTCAGGCAACTCAGGCACTTCGTCGCCGTGGCGGAGACATTGCATTTCGGCCGCGCCGCGGGGCGTCTTGGCATGACGCAGCCGCCACTGAGCCAGTCGATCCGGGCCCTGGAGCACGATCTCGGCGCGCCGCTCTTCGAGCGTACGCGGCGCAGCGTGGCGCTTACGCCTTTCGGGGCGGCCTGGCTGCCGCATGTTCGCGAAGCGCTCGAAGGGATTGCGGCCCTGCGCGAGACGGCCGAACGCATCCGCAAGGGCAGTGCAGGGCGGCTGGAGCTCTCCTTTGTCAGTACGGCGGACTACAGTGTTCTGCCGGCGCTCGTGCACAGGTTTCGAGAGGTCTATCCGGATGTCGAACTTGCGCTGAGCGAGGCCACAAGTGACCGTCAGATCGCCGCGATTGCAGAGGGAAATGGCCACGCCGGCCTGATCATTCCCCACGGCGAGGAGGAGCTGCCAGCCGGATTTGCCTATCGCCGGCTGTTGAGAGAGCCCCTGATGGCGGCGGTGCCGGAGGCCTGGATCCTTGAGGGGCGCCTGCAGGTGACCGGAAATGAATTGATGCCGGAGGCGGTGATTTCCTCTCCGCTGATCGTCTTTCCGCGCCGGGCGGCGCCGTCCTTCTATGATCTGGTCACCGGATATTATGCCGCCTGCGGAGGAACCGCCAACGTGGTCCAGAACGCGATCCAGATGCAGACGATCATCAGCCTGGTCTCTGCCGGAATGGGTATCGCCCTGGTGCCGGCTTCGTTGCATAACCTCGCCCGCTTCGGGGTGCGCTATCTGCCGCTGGCCGCCGAGGCGCCGGTACTGGAAACCGGGATCATCTGGCGCCGCGAGGACAGGACGCCCACGCTACAGAATTTCCTGGCGGTCGTGGCTGAAGTGGCGGCTCAGGACATCGATTTGCCTTAGGAAACCTGAGATTGCCCAAATTTGCAGCCCTGCCCGAAAGGGCTATCTGGACAGGGTCATGAATTCAGTTTGTACGGATACGTCCGGAATATGTACTCAGAACAGATGTTTAGGGCGCTGAAAATGCTCGAAAATTGATCTCTGTTCCCATAAACAGGACCCACGGCGACGGGCGGAGATGATTTCGCGCCCGGGCCCGGACCCGGATTTGTATATTGTGTGCACTGATTGGGCCGTCGGTCGGGCCCATCAAATATCGCGATAAATGTATCTATCAGGAGATCCTGGCGGAATGCTGAAACGAGTTCTGGCGGTACTGGCCGTCCTGATGCTGGCGAACTGCGGAGAGGCCGTTACCGGCAGTGCGGACGAGCGTATTTTGCTGATGGGCGATTCCATGATGGCCTTCAATCGCAGCTCCGGCAATTCGGTGGCCGACGTGGTCGAGGCGGAGCTTGGCGAGGAAGTCGTGGACCGTTCCGTGTCCGGCGCGCGCTACTTCTACCTGCTGCCGATATCGGGCAGCGCCGGGCTGAAAATCGAGAAGCAGTACCGACCCGGGCCCTGGTCCTGGATCATTCTGAATGGGGGCGGCAACGATCTGCTGTTCGGCTGTGGGTGTGCCCTCTGCGATCACCAGCTCGACCGATTGCTCTCCAAGGATGGCAGCACCGGTGCGATTGCCGAATTCGTGGGAGACCTGCGGCAGACAGGCGCGCGGGTGATCTATACCGGCTACCTGTTCAGTCCCGGGCGCTGGTCGGTCATCGACGGGTGTCGTGGCGAGGGCAAGGAGCTGGACCGCCGCCTGACGGCGATGGCCGCGCGCGATCCTGGCGTCTATTTCGTATCACTCGAAGACGTGGTGCCGAGCGGTGACGATTCCTTTCACGCGGTCGATCTGATCCATCCTTCGTCAAAGGGCAGCCGCGCCATCGGGCAGAGGGTTGCAGCGCTGATTACGGATTGATGTCAGATGGTTGCGGGGCGATCTGAAGGTGAAGCAACGCTGATCGTCAACACCGAACATCAGCAACTTTAGTCATTGCGGCAGTGCGGCGCGTTCATCCCGGGCGGCATCTTTACCTTTCCTAAAGGCGGATACTGTTCCTTGCCGGCATCCCTTCGCCTGCGAGGATCGCCATCATGTACGTATGTCTACGCAACGGAACCCGGATTGCGGTTGCGGTCCTGTTCTGCCTGGTGCAGCTGATCGTCGGTCACGCGGCCTCTGCGCAGGCAGAGGTGGCCCAGCAGATGAGCACGGCGGACAGGGTCGAGGCGGCCAAGCACAAGATCAACCTGGCTGGCGCGCAGAGGATGCTTTCGCAGCGGATCGCGATGTTGAGCTGCATGGCCGACAGTGGCGTGAACGTCGAGGACAGCCTGAAAAAGGCCCGCGCTGCCACCAGCCGCTTCGACCGCGTGCTGACCGGTCTGCAGGTCGGCGATGCGATCGATGAGCTGATGCCGGAGACCAATGCAGAGGTCCAGGCGGCGCTGGACATCGTCGACATGCAATGGACCGGCTACAGCGTTGCAATCGAACGCTTTCTGGAGACGCAGAGCCGGACCGCCCTGAACCAGATCCGCAACCGCAACATGCCCGTCCTGAAGGACATGAATGCTGCGGTCGGCGTGATGGAGCGGGTCTATGGCGAGGGGGTCGTGGCCCCCGATCTTGCCATGGCGCTGAACGTGGCCGGGCGTCAGAGAATGCTGATCATGAAGGCGCTGAAGGAAGCCTGCATGGTCGGGCGGAATTTTGGCCAGGACGACGACCGCGCGGCCCTGCGCGGCACGGTTTCGCTGTTCGAGAGTACGCTTTTCAAGCTGCAGGAGGGCAATTCCTTCGACGGTATCATCCCGCCGCCCTCCTTCGAGATCGTGGTCCAGCTGGAACTCGTGGACCTGATCTGGGGCTGGATGGGTGAGCGCTTTGACCAGATTGCCGATGGTGGCGCGGCCGACACGGAACTGTTGACGCAGCTGCTCTATCACGGCGAAGTGGCCCTCTTCGAGATGAATATGGCCGTGGGATTCTACGAGCTCGATTGAACCGCGACGGTTTCGGAAGTTTCGCGCGGGCGTCCGATCGGGCGGCAAAGCAGCGGATATAGCGAAATTTTCAGCACCACGCCCCGGGCGGCCGAAAGGGCCTCCGGGGCTTTTCCCGTTGAGCGAAGGGGAAGATTTCCGGGGGCAGAGGCCGCGGCGCCGGATCGGGGGGACCCGAGCGCGCCGCTTTTTGCCGCCAGAGCCGCGAAACGCGGTGAATCCGCCTTGCGCGACAGGGGTTCACCGCATAGAAGGGCCTCTGATTTTGAAGGCCGTGCGAGTGACGCGGCACCCGGTATGGAAGGACAAGCAACGATGCAGGTCACCGAGACCCTGAATGAGGGCCTGAAACGCGGCTACACGATCACTGTCTCGGCCGACGAGCTGGACAGCAAGGTCAACGAGAAACTGGCCGAGGCGCAGCCCGAAGTCGAGATGAAGGGTTTTCGCAAGGGCAAGGTGCCGATGGCACTGCTGAAGAAGCAGTTCGGCCAGCGCCTGCTCGGCGAAGCCATGCAGGAAACCATCGACGACGCGATGTCGAAGCACTTCGAAGACAGCGGCGACCGCCCGGCGATGCAGCCGGCCGTGAACATGGTTGACGGCGAGAACTGGAAAGAGGGCGACGATGTCGTCGTCGAGATGTCCTACGAAGCGCTGCCCGAGATCCCCGAAGTGGACATGAAGGCAATCGCTCTCGAGAAGCTGGTCGTGAAGGCCGATGACGCTTCGGTTGACGACGCCCTGAAGAACCTGGCCGATACCGCCAAGGACTTCGAGGACAAGGACGGCGCGGCTGAAGACGGCGACCAGGTTGTCATCGACTTCGTCGGCAAGGTCGACGGCGAAGCCTTTGAAGGCGGTTCGGCCGAGGATTACCCGCTGGTGCTGGGCTCCGGCAGCTTCATCCCCGGTTTCGAGGAACAGCTGACGGGTGTGAAGGCCGGTGAAGAAAAAGCCGTCGAAGTGACCTTCCCCGAGGAATACGGCGCAGAGCACCTGGCCGGCAAGGCCGCCGTGTTCGAATGCACGGTGAAGGCCGTCAAGGCCCCCAAGGCTGCCGAGATCGACGACGAACTGGCCAAGAAGTTCGGCGCTGATGATCTTGCTGCGCTGAAATCCCAGATCGCCGAGCGTCTGGAAGCCGAGTACGCCGGTGCCGCCCGCGCAGTGATGAAGCGCGGCCTGCTGGACAAGCTGGACGAAGTGGTGAGCTTTGACCTGCCGCCGAGCCTGGTGGAAGCGGAAGCCAGCCAGATCGCGCACCAGCTGTGGCACGAGGAAAACCCCGACGTCCACGATCACAATCACGATTCCATCGAGCCGACCGACGAGCACAACAAGCTTGCCGAACGCCGTGTGAAACTGGGCCTGCTGCTGGCAGAGCTGGGCACCAAGGCAGAGGTCCAAGTGACGGATGCCGAGATGACCCAGGCGATCATGAACCAGGCGCGGCAGTATCCGGGGCAGGAACGTCAGTTCTTTGAATTCGCGCAGCAGAACGCGCAGATGCAGCAGCAGCTGCGGGCGCCGATCTTCGAAGACAAGGTCGTAGACTATGTCTTCGAACTGGCTGACGTGACCGAGAAGGAAATCAGCAAGGACGAGCTCGAGAAAGCCGTCGAAGCGCTGGAAGACGAATAAGTCCCAAGGACTTAGACGATCGCGAAGGGCCGCCCCATGGGGCGGCCCTTTTGCGTTTGAGGGCCCGGAAGGGGCCAGAATTTGCACGGGTAAGGCACGCGAAAACGACGTCGGTATTCCGAAACTTGAATGTATTTAAGTGCCTGAAATCGCCGGATTCCAACGTCGGTATTACGTCGGTATCGCGTCGGTGCGAAAACGGACGCAGGAAGCTGGGCGGCGGGCGCGCAGCCGGGGCGTGAGAGAGGCTATCTCGGGTAGCTGCCGGTCAGGCTCCAGTAGAAGGTGCGGAGCTTTTCGGAGGCGGAATAGGTGCCGCCCGCGCTGATGCTGCTGCCGAAGGCCTGCAGCAGCAGGTTGGCGTCGGAACCGGCGGCGACCTCTCCGGCGGCGGCGGTGAAGACCTGTCGGTTGAGTTCGGTGAAGAAGGCCAGCACGGCGCGGTTCCGGGCGCTGGCACCGAGCCCCTCTCCGGGCGGGGCGCCGAAGATCGCATAGCGCTCGTTGCTGAAGAGCGCGGGGGCCAGGTTGGCATTGCCGATGCAGCCGGCGCCGGTGATCATCTGGCGCACGATCTCGACATCGCCGACATAGTAGAGCACCTGCCGCGGCTGGGCGCAGAAGGCCTCGGCGAGGCTGGTGTGATCGGGAAAGACCTGGATCACCGGCGGCGCACCGCCGGGGCAATCACCGGGCACCGGCGGGGAGGGCGCATGGTAGTCGTCGGCCATCGCATCCAGGGCCTGGCCGATCTGCGCGCCGAAGCGCAGCCAGGCGCCGGAGCGCAGGATGGTGTCGACCGAACCGAGCGCGGTGGTGCCCGCCACGATGCCGACGTAGCTGAAACAGGGCTGCCCGTCGGGCAGGCGGCGCGGCTCGGCAAAGGTGACGGCAGAAAGGTAGACCGGCACCGAGGCGCTGGCCTGCTCGAGACGCCTGGGGGTGAGGGTGGCCGGATCGCAGAGCAGGTCGATCTCGCCACTGGCGATCAGGTCGAAGCGGTTCTCGGCGGTGACGGGCCGGGTGGCGAGACGCAGGCCCCCGGGCCGGGTGCCCATGGTGGCGAGGACCGCATCGCAGATCTCGACCATGTAGCCGCGAAAGCCGTTCCGCTTGGGCCCGCCGTCGAGGGCGGCGGCGGGATCGAGGGGGGCGCTGCCCTCGTAGACGGAAAAGGGCGGGGTATCGGCGCGCACGCCGACTGTGAGCGAGGGCTGTTCGGCGGCGGGTGCGGGGCCGGTGGCGGCCAGGAGCGCAAGTGCGGTGAGCGGCACCAGGAGCGGCAGCATCAGCCGGCTGCCGCCGACGCGGGCCGCGGGCTGCGCCGCCTGATCCTGAGGCTCGCTGCGGCGGAAGACGACCGGCGGCGCGGTGTTCTCGGCCGGATCGGGCGTCTCGGCCTTTTCCACCAGCCAGGCATAGACGAGGAAGGCGATGAGCGCCGTCAGGGTGAATTCCGCCCCGGTGAGCGCGGCGCGGCGCAGGCTGTCGCCCAGGAACATCTCTCCGAGGAAGGCGAAGACGAAGAAGGGCAGCGCGAAGGCACCGGCGATGGTGATGGTCTTTCTGGCCGGCAGGGCCACGTGCACGTCGGAGACGACCAGGGCGCAGAGCGCGGAGATCATGCCCAGCACGAAGAACTCCGGCAGGTATTTCAGGTAGAAATAGAGGGTGACGTAGATGCCGTCCATCAGCGTCGGCAGCCCCTCGTTGAGGGGGTAGTACTGGATGACCTCGCTGAAGGTGATGGCCAGAAGCACCGAGATGGCGGCCAGGGCGGCGGGAAAGAGCGCGGTGCCCAGCAGGCGCAGGGCGGGCAGGGTGCTGAGGGTATAGCCGCTGTCCCAGCGCTCGCGGTCGATGGCGGCGCGGCGGATGGCGATGACGGAGAGGAAGCTGACCAGCAGCAGCACGCCGCCCTGCAACAGCATGTTGAGCGCCTGCGGCAGGATGAAGCCGCGGAGCGAACTGTCGATCGTGCCCTGAAGCGTGCGCCCCTCGGGCGCGGTATTGAAGAATTCCCACAGGGTTTCGAAGACGGGCACCACCATGATCATGGTGAGCAGTGCGGCGACCACCGCCATCAGGGCCTTGTCCTTCAGGTTGAAGGGATCGGGCTGGGAGAGCTGTTCGAGCACGAAGCGGGTGGGCTTGTCCTCGCTCTGGAGCGCCTCGCGGCGGCTCTGGCTGTAGAGCACGGCAAAGACGGCCTTGAGATTGCGCTGGCAGATCTGGACCTGTTCGCAGAGCGCGTCGATGTCATCGGACGTGGGAACGGGGCCGGCCTGATCGCAGAGGCGGGCGAAGGTGTCGCGCAGGGCGTGGCGTTCCTGACGCTGGGTCTCCAGCAGGGTTTTCAGGCTTTCCGTGACGGCGACGGGAAAGACGCTGCCCGGCCCGCTGACCCCGATGGCGCGGCTGAGCGTGTCGATGGCGAAACAGGCCTGTCGGGCATGGCCAATGGCGGTGTCCTGCATGTGCTGATGCGGCGGATTGGTGGCCATGTAGCGCCGGAGCGCGATGTCGAAATCGCCGACGCAGGGCCCGCCGGCGGCGCCCAGCCCCTGCGGATAGTCGAGGTGATTGAGACGGGTGATCAGGGTGAAGATGCTGTTGGGAATGCCCGAGAGCCGGTGGGCATAGTTGCGCACCGTGGCCTCGATCGCGCGGACCACGCCGCCGGTGCTGTCGCGGGCGGCCATGATCGCCAGCATGGCCAGCGCGATGGCCAGGGGGGAGGCGTCGCTGGTGGCGGTGAGGCGGGCGGGATCGCCGGGGGTGGAGGAGACCGGCGACTGGGTGGGCACGGTGCCCTGGGCGCCGGCGGTCGAGGCGCTCTGACTGACCGAGAGGAGGATGTCACCGAAGCGGTAGGCCCAGACGGCGGCGATGTAGATCAGCACGTAGATGCCGATGTAGAAGGCCCAGCCCTGGCGCTGGCGGCGTTTCGGGGAGAGCTGGTCGAGCTCGACCCCGCGCAGGATGGGGAAGTGCCCCTGGCCCAGCACGGACTTCATCGTGCTGTCATAGAAGAGGCGGTTGGCCTCGATCACCAGGACGGCGAGGCCGAAGAAGAAGGAGAGCAGGTAGGAGGGATCGAGGGTGAGCATGGGGCCTCCGGGCGTACGGCCGCGGGGCGCACGCGGGGGCGGCGCCGGGCGGGGCGTCAAGGGCAGGGTGTCCAGGTCTGGGCGTCCAGGTCGGGGCGCCGAGGGCAGGGCAGCGACGGCCGGGAGCCGTCAGCGGGAGGCGGGACCTAGCTGCAGCGGCGCACGTTGGGGTTGCAGGCGACGGGCTGAAGCGGCTGGGTGGTGATCGCCGGGGGCGCGGCCGTGCCGGTGGGCACCGGGGCCAGGCCCAGGGGGGAAAGGACGGTAAGAATGAAGGCGGCAAAAATGAACTTGGTCACAACGACATCTCCGGCATATGGGCGGGATCCTGCTTAACCATGGGTCAGGTTGCCGATTCGATCAACTTTTGATTGTTTTGCGGGCCCGGGGACCATCCGGGGACCATCCGGTGCCTTCCCGGGCACGAGGGCCATGACGGCGGGGCCCGCGGGGGCGCCCTGATGGCCCTGACTGATGGCCCTGATCGCGGGAAAAGGGCGGTCCTGCAGCGGATTTCGGTATGCATAGGTATTCAAGGTATTGATTTTGAGTAATAATTTGCAATCCGGCCAGGGCGACCCTAAATGATGTGTCACAGAGGCGGATTTTGGTCGCAGGGTCTGCGGTGCCCCGGGGAGGGACATGGCAGGGGCGACGGAGCCCGTCGAAGTGGGAGGGGATCAACCCATCGCTTGGAATGAACCCATGGAAAAAGAACATCACGTAGTGGTCGTCGGCGGCGGATTTGGCGGCATCGCCTGTGTTCGCGGCCTGAAACAGGACGGGGTCAAGGTGACCCTTGTCGATCAGAGAAATCACCATCTTTTCCAGCCACTGCTCTACCAGGTGGCGACGACGATCCTGCCCACGTCGGAGATTGCCTGGCCGATCCGGCACCTGCTGAAGGACCGGCCGGAGGTGCGTACGCTGATGGCCGAGGTGGCCGATGTGAACACCGCGGACAGGCGGGTGCAGTTCACCGACGGCGGCTCGCTGAGCTATGACACGCTGGTGCTGGCCACGGGGGCGCGGCATTCCTACTTCGGCAACGACGCCTGGGAGGATTCCGCTCCCGGCCTGAAGACGCTGGAGGATGCCACGGCGATCCGGCGGCGGATCCTGTCGGCCTTCGAGGCGGCCGAGCGCACCACCGACCCCGAGGAGCGCCAGGCGCTGCTGACCTTTGCGGTGGTCGGCGCGGGGCCGACGGGCGTGGAGCTGGTGGGCATCATCGCCGAGCTGGCGCACAAGGTGCTGCCGCAGGAGTTTCGCACCATCGACACGCGGCAGGCCCGCGTGCTGCTGGTGGAGGCGGGGCCGCGGGTGCTGCCGGCCTTTCCGGAGAGCCTGTCGGATTATGCCGAGGCGGCGCTGGCGAAGCTGGGCGTGGAGGTGCGCAAGGGCGTGCCGGTCACCGAATGCGACCCCGACGGGATCAGCATCGGCGAGGAGCGCGTGCCCGCGCGCACCGCGATCTGGGCGGCGGGGGTCAAGGCCAGCCGTGCCGCACAATGGCTGCGCGTCGAGGGCGACCGCGCCGGCCGCGTGCCGGTGGGGCCGGACCTGAGCCTGGCCGATCACCCGGAGATCTTCGTGATCGGGGATACGGCAGCGGTGACGAACAGCGACGGAAAGCCGGTGCCGGGCATCGCGCCGGCGGCAAAGCAGCAGGGGCAATACGTGGCGAAGGTGATCGCGCACCGCAACGGTGCCCGCCGTGATCCGGGGGCGTTCCAGTACCGCCACCAGGGCAGCATGGCGACCATCGGCCGCCGCGCCGCCGTGGCCGATTTCGGCCGCTTCCGCCTGCGCGGGACGCTCGCCTGGTGGGTCTGGGGCCTGGCGCATATCTACTTCCTGATCGGCACCCGCAACCGGGCCGTCGTGGCCTGGAGCTGGCTGTGGTCTTACCTGAGCGGGCAGAACTCGGCCCGTCTGATCACCCAGGGCAAGCAGGGCATCGCGGTGCCGCGCAGTGCCGCTGCCGAATAGGCGCAAAGACAGATCGAACGGGAAAGGGCGGCCAAGGGGCCGCCCTTTTGCATTGCGCCTGTCTGCCGCGCCTATTCCGTCAGGCAGTTGAAGGCGTAGCGCCCGTCCTCCATCACCGCGCCCTCGATCACCTTTTCGAAGCCGGGATAGATACGGGCCCATTCCTCGAGCGCGCGGATGTATTTCAGCGTGCCGCTGTCCTCGGCGCCGAAGCGTTCGCCGGGCATGACGATGGGAATGCCGGGGGGATAGGGGATGACGCCCACGGCAGAGATCCGGCCGGCCAGCGCATCGACGCCCACCAGCTCGGCCCGGCCGCGGATGAAGGCCTGATTGGCGGCACGCGGCAGCATCGCGGGCTCCGGCAGCTCCTCGTAGGCGCGGCTCTCGGCGGCGGCGATGTTGTGCTTGCGCATGTTGGCCCACATCTCGTTGGAGAAATCGCGCAGCCCGTAGCCGGAGTAGCGGTCGGGATCCATCTCGACGATGCCGGGCAGGGTCTTCTCGATCGGGGCATTGGCGTCATAGTCGCGCTTGAAGTCGACGAGGCTGTTGACCAGCGTGCCCCATTTGCCCTTGGTCACGCCCATGGAGAAGAGGAAGAGCACCATGTGCGAGGTGGTGCGCGAGGGCACGATGCCGCGCTTGGAGATATAGGCGGTGACCACGTCGCCGGGAATGCCCCAGTCTTCGAGCGTGCCGTCGGCGGCAAGGCCGGGGCAGAGCACGCCGTATTTCAGCGGGTCGAGCATGCACCAGTCGTCGGGCAGGTGATCGAAGCCGTGCCAGGCCTCGCCCGGCTTCAGCCGCCAGGCGGATTGCTCGCGGATCAGCAGCTCGGGCGGGGCATCGGCGAAATCGAAGGTCTCGCCGGTGGCACTGTCGGTGACGGTGGGGGCGTTCCAGCTGTCGAAGAACCACTCGCCCTTTTCGCGGTAGCTGCGGTTGACCCGCATCACCGTCTGCCGGCAGCGCACCGCCTCGCCCAGGGTATCGTCGAGCAGGGTCTCGCCCGCGCCGTCGTCCATCATCGCCGCCGCGATCTCGTTCGAGGCGATCATCGGGTAGAAGGGCGAGGTGGAGGATTGCGCGCAGAAGGACTCGTTGAAGGCGTGGTCCGAGATGGCGCTGCGGCCGTTGCGGACGTGGATGAAGGAGGATTGCGAGAAGGCCGCGAGCATCTTGTGGGTGCTGTGGGTGACAAAGACGGTGGGCCCGTCGGTGTCATGGCCGTCGGGATCGCCGCGCAGCCCGTAGTGGTTTTCGTAGACCGGGTGGAAGCGGGCATAGGCATACCAGGCCTCGTCCATGTGCACGCGGTCGCTGCTCTGGCCCAAGGCGGCCTCGACCGCGGCGGAATTGTAGCACATGCCGTCGTAGGTGCAGTTGGTGACCACGGCATAGACGGGCGTCTTGTCGGTGGCTGCGGCGGCGAGCGGGTTGGCCGCGATGCGCTCGGCGATGGCGGCGGGGGCCATCTGATCGGGGTGGATCGGGCCGATCACGCCGTAGCGGTTGCGCCGGGCGGTGAGATAGACGGGGATGCCGCCGGAGGAGATCAGCCCCTGTTCGATGGACTTGTGGCAATTGCGGTCGCAGAGCGCGATCTGACCATCGCCGACGCTGGCGTTGATGATGGTGCGGTTCGAGCCGGAGGTGCCGTTGAGCATGCAGTAGCTGCGCTCTGCCCCGAAGACGCGGGCGGCGTATTTCTCGCTCTCGCCGATGGGACCCTCGTGTTCGAGCAGCGAGCCGATGGCGGCGCGTTCGATGCCCATGTCGTTGCGGAAGATCTCCTCGCCGTAAGTCTCCTTGAAGACATGGCCGATGCGCGAGCGGCTGTAGGCGACGCCGCCCTGATGGCCGGGCGCGGCCCAGGGGTATTCGGCGTCGAGGCGATATTCCATCAGCGTGCGGGTGAGCGGCGGCAGGAAATCGTCGAGGTAATGCTCCAGCGTCAGCAGGATCCGCTGGGCGATGAAGGGGGGATAATCCTCCAGCGTCCAGACGAATTCGTCGATGCAGGTCGCGAGCTCGACCGTCATGTCGCGGCCGACGGGGCGTTCGGCCAGCAGCACGATGGGCAGGTCGGGATCGCGGCGCTTGATCTCGGTCATCAGGGCGAGCAGGGCCGTGGTGGTGGCGGGATCATGGGCGGTATTGCTCCAGTCGACCATGACCAGGTGCACGGCGGGTTCCGAGAAGGCCACCGATTGCGCCGTCTCGATCGAGCCGACGCGGATCGTCTCGATCTCCTGCTCCTTCAGCGCGGCGAGGACCTGGGCCATGCGCTCGGCGGCATAGCCGTCTTCGTCGGCGGGGTTCAGGTAGAGGATCTTGGAGGTGACGAACTGGCGGATGGAAGTGAACATCGCGGGGGCCTTTCGGTGCGCGCGGGGCGGCGCGGTGCGGCTGGGCGGCCCCGCGCCGCGAGGGCGGGGCCTGTGTGGGGGCGCGGTGAGCGCTACTGGTCGGCGGGAGCCGTTGCGGGATCCGTTGCCGGTTCCGATGCGGGGTCCGTTTCGGGGGTGGGCGTCGAGGCGGGGCCGTCGCCCGGCTCGAGCTCGGCCGGCAGGGTGGTGACCGGCTGATGCGGGCTGAGGCCGCCGTAGCCGCGGGCCGGGAAGAGCTGGCCTGCACCGGCCTGCTCGAGGCGGCTGGCGATCTTCTCGATAAGCAGGTTGCGTTCCACGCCGTTCAGGTCTGGCAGGGTGATCTTCTCGGGCTCGTTGTGGAAGGGGCGCCAGATCAGCACCAGCAGGATCAGCGCCACCACGGCGAGGATCACCCAGCCCTCCTTCAGGTCGTCGGTCCAGCTGTGGCCGGTATCCTTGTCCTCGGTCATTGCGGGGCTCCTTCCGCTGCGGTGGCTCCGGCCTCGGGATTTGCCTGCTTGAGCTTTGCCCTGGCCTGGCCGGTCTGGTTGTAGGCGTAGAAGAGGGTGACCACGGTCACGAAGACGAAGGACCAGACCACCTGGCCGCTGTCGGATCCGATGATGGCCCAGGAGGAATAGACCACCGCGATGATGATCAGGATGTTCCACATGATGGCACGGCTGCCGAATTCCTTCTGGCCCAGCAGCTTGAGCGAGGCGGAGGTATAGATGTAGGGCAAGAGCGTCATGATCACCGAGATCGAGGAGATCACCGCGAACTGCTGCGCCGCGGTGGGCGAGATGGTGAGCAGGCAGATGAAGGTCATCGCGATGGCGATGGCGATCAGCCCCGGGGCGGGGACATCGCGGCTGTTGGTGCGGGCGAAGAACCGCGGGAAGAGGCCGTCGTCTGCGGCGGCCTTGGCGGACTGGCCGGCGACCAGGGTCCAGCCCCCCAGCGAGCCGAGGCAGCCGGCAGCGGCGCAGACCGCCACGAGGGAGCCGGCGAAGGGCCCGAGCGCCAGGTTGGCCGCATCGGAGAAGGGCGCGGCGGAGACGACCAGCTGGGCGTTGGGGATGATCCCCATGATGACGGTCGAGGAGAGCACATAGGCCACGGCGGCGATGCCCACCCCGCCCAGGGTGGCGATGGGCACGTTCTTCTTAGGGTTCTCGACGGTGCCGGCGACCACGGCGGCGGTTTCCACCCCGAGGAAGGCCCAGAGGGTGACGTTGAGGATCGACTGGATCGCCGAGACGGTGGAGCCGCCCGAGACGTTCCAGGCCGCCATGTATGTCTCGCCGCTGAACCAGAACCAGCCGAAGATCGCGGTGCCGAAGATCGGGATGAAGACCAGCGAGGTGGTGTAGGACTGCACCTGTGTCACCAGCTTGGGCCCGAGGATGTTGATGAAGGTGAAGAGCCAGATCACCGCGATGGCGGCCAGCGCCGAGAGCACCGGCGTGTTTATGACCGGCAGGAAGTAGGCGATGTAGCCCACCCCGATGATCGCCATGGCGATGTTGCCCGTCCAGGCGGCGAACCAGTAGACGAGGTTGGTCTGATAGCCCATGTAATCGTCGAGGCCCTTGCGGACATAGGCGTAGGAGCCGCCGGCGCTCTCGTCGAAGGAGGCGAACTTGGCATAGACGAAGGCCAGGGACATGGCCCCGATGATCGTCACCACCCAGCCGTAGATCGCCACGCCGCCGACGGCCGCGAGGCTGGAGGGCAGCAGGAAGACCCCCGAGCCCATGATGTTGCCGCAGACCATCAGCGTGGCCGCGATGACACCAACCTTTTTCTTACTGTCCGCCATCACTGATCCTTTCCGGGGATATGGGCATCGGGAACCGGCCGGGTGGCCCGGGCAGGGCCATGCCGGGCAGCGCAGGGAAGGAGCGGGGGGCAGGCCTGGACTGCGCCCGACAGGCCCGCGGCCCGTCCGACGGCGCGGGAGCCGGAGCACTGCCCGCCGGCCCATCGGTGCGGGCAGGATAGGAAGTGGCAAACTGGGCAAGACCGGCCAAAAATGCCGAAACGGGTGACCACCACTGCATCTGAGAACGCATGTCGCACCGAAAAATGTCCCTGTAGGGAGAGGCTAGCGGCGGAATTTCGCGTTTCGTTAATTGAATCTTAATTCCATCTTTTGATCGGCGGTAAATCGCCCATTTCCCTTGGGGCACCCTGCCGGGCCCTTGCGACGGCCCGCACGGGGAAGCGCCCGCGCGCCGGGCGGAAGCCCGTCTTGCGCAAGTGCAGAAGGGGGCGTGCGCTGCTGCGGCTTGAAATACGAGACTGCAGTACTCTAATTAGGGGCAACGATGCTCTCCTGAAAGAAAATCCCATGACGCAAACCTCTCCTACCGGGCTGCGCGCGATGCTGATCGTGGTCGTGCTGGCCCTGCTCTCGATCTTTCCGCCGCTCGCAACCGACATGTACCTGGCCGGGATCGGCGACGTTGCCGATACGCTGGGGGCCAGCCAGTCGGCGGCGGAGCTCTCGCTGTCGCTCTTCTTCCTCGGGCTCTGCGTGGGCCAGCTCATGGTGGGGCCCCTGATCGACGCCTTCGGGCGCAAGGGGCCGCTGCTGCTGGGCACGGTGCTGTTCACGCTGACCTCTGTCGCGCTGCTGATGGTGGGCGATATCGTGGTCTTCAACGGGCTGCGCTTTGTCCAGGCGCTGGGGGCCTGTGCCGGCATGGTGGTGGGCCGGGCCGTGGTGACGGACCTGTATCACGGGCGCCGGGCGGCCAAGGTGATGACCGTGCTGGTGATGCTGATGACCCTGGGCCCGATCCTGGCGCCGACCGCGGGCAGCCTGCTGCTGACGGCCTTCGGCTGGCAGTCGATCTTTGTCTTCATGGTGATCATGGGGCTGATCGCTTTGATCCTGGTGCAGCTGGTGCTGCCCGAAACCCTGCCCAGGGCGCGCCGGCACGATGATGCCTTTGCCCGGGCCTTCAACCATTACGGCACGCTGATCCGCCGGCGCCAGTTCGTGCTGCCGGCGCTTGTCTGTGCCTTTGTCCAGGCGGCGATGTTCGCCTTCATCACAGGCTCGGCCGGGGTCTTTCAGACCGGCTTCGGCCTGTCGAGCGTGGCCTATGGCGTGCTCTTCGGCTGCGTCGCCTCGGCGCTGGTGATCTTTGGCCAGGTGAACAACTGGCTGCTGAACCACTTCGAGCCGCGCCGGATCCTGTCGGCCGGGCTGTTGGTGATGCTGCTCGCTGGGGTGGCGCTGGTGGCGGTCTCGGGCACCTCGGTGCTCTGGGTTCTGGTCGTGCCGCTCTGGGTCGCGCTCGGGATGGTGGGCCTGCTCTCGGCCAATGCGATGAGCGTGGCGATGGAGGCCAGCCCGGAAGGGGCGGGCATTGCCTCGGCCGGGATCGGCGCGGTGCAGTTCGCCATGGCCTTTGCCACCTCGACGGTGGTGTCGCTGGCGGGCACGGAGACCGCGGGGCCGATGTGCTGGGCGATCCTGATCCTGACGGCGCTGGCGGTGCTGAGCTGGGGCGTGCTGCAACGCTGGCCCGGGGTCAGCCCCGCGGCCGAGACCGCGGAAAGCTGAGACGGGTGGGGGCCCTGGCCCCCGTCCTTGAGATCCAATCCCGTCCTGACTCCCGCCCTGGCTCCCCCGGGCGGGACAGGGCCGGACAGGGCGGGACAGGGGCCGCGGAAGGCCGAACAAGGCGGATTTACGTCGCCCGGCCGCCAAGCCGAGCACCGGACAAGAAAAAACCGCGCCCCGTGAGGCGCGGTTTCATATCTCTGCGACAGGGAGCGAAGATTACTCTTCGTCTTCCTCTGCGGATGCCGGTGCATCGTCGTCGTCGGAGGCAGCGCCACCGATGTCGTCGAACAGCTCGGAGATTTCGAACTCTGCAGCGGCTTCCTCTTCGGCGGCCAGCTCCTGGATCGACTTGCCTGCGGCCTGAACCTCGGCTTCTTCCGGGGTACGGGCGACGTTGATGATCACGGTGACCTCAACTTCGGGGTGCAGGGTGACCTTGGCTTCGTGCAGGCCCAGTTCCTTGATCGGATCGGGGATGATCACCTGCTTGCGCTCGACGGTGAAGCCGTTCTCGGTGGCGACGGTTGCAACGTCACGCGGGGAAACGGAGCCGTAGAGGTTGCCGCCGTCGGAGGCTGCGCGAATCACAACGAACTTCTGACCGTCGAGTTTCTCGCCGAGAGCTTCGGCTTCTTTCTTGGTCTCGAGGTTGTTGGCTTCGAGCTGTGCCTTCTGGCTTTCGAAATGAGCGATGTTCTCTTTCGAGGCCGTCAGGGCCTTGCCCTGGAGCAGCAGGTAGTTGCGGGCGTAGCCGGGCTTGACGGTGACGACATCACCCATCTGGCCGAGCTTGGCGACGCGTTCGAGAAGAATGACTTCCATAGATCTGGCTCCTTACTTCACGGCGTAGGGAAGCAGGGCGAGGAAACGGGCGCGCTTGATGGCGCGAGCCAGTTCACGCTGCTTCTTTGCGGAAACGGCGGTGATGCGCGAGGGCACGATCTTGCCACGCTCGGAGATGTAGCGCTGCAGGAGACGGGTGTCCTTGTAGTCGATCTTCGGCGCGTTCTCGCCCGAGAACGGGCAGACCTTGCGGCGGCGGAAAAACGGTTTTGCGGCCATGGTTTATGTCCTTTTCTTCAGGCTGATCAGCGACGTTCGCGGCGACGGTCTTCGCGCTCGTCACGCTTCTGCATCTGGACCGAGGGGCCCTCTGCGTGCTCGTCGACCTTGATGGTCAGGACGCGCATCACGTCATCATGCAGGCGCATCAGGCGTTCCATTTCCTGAACGGCAGCGGCAGGCGCGTCCGACTTCAGGAAGGAGTAGTGACCCTTGCGGTTCTTGTTGATCTTGTAGGCCATCGTCTTGACGCCCCAGTACTCGGAATCAACCAGCTTGCCGCCGTTGTCCGAGAGGACGGTGCCAAAATGTTCGATGAGGCCTTCGGCCTGCGCGTTGGAAAGGTCCTGGCGCGCGATGAAGACATGCTCGTAAAGGGGCATGTGCTCTCCTGTTTCTGTCAAGGCGCATTTCATAGGAGGGTCCAAGCCTTCCGCGACCACTCCACGAGAGACTGCGCGGTTCATCCAAAAGATGCGGAAGGAGGCCTGCACTTACACGGGAACGCGCGAGCTGGCAAGGGGCAGGGTGCGGCGCGGGAGGAGGGCGCCCGCGACGGGGCCGCGAGGCCGCCCGCGCGGGGCTATCCGTTGGCGCCGGAGGCGGCTCCGGCCCAGTCGATCGCCAGGATCTTTCCGCCCGCGTCGCCTTCGAGGACGATGTAGAGCGTGTCGGCCCTGTCGCCGGTGCCGAAGGCGAAGTTCACCACGTTCTGTCCGCCGACGTCGATCACGGTGCCGTGGAGGCCGTCGGGGGAGACGCGCCAGATGCCCTGGGGGCCGAGGGCGACGAGGATACTGCCGTCCGGCTGCACCTTGATGCCGTGGGGCTGGCTGCCCTCGGGCAGGCGGGCCAGAACGCGGCGCTGTCCGAGGGTGCCGGGGCCGGTGACCGGGAAGGTCACGAGGTTCTCGCCGTCGGTCATGTAGAGCGCGGTGCCGTCGGGCGACAGGGCGATGCCGTTGGCGCCGTCGATGTCCATGGCGGCAATGGTGATGGCGGAGAGATCTGCGGGCACGTAGAGCGCGGTGCCCTCGACCGCGTCGCTGATCCAGGCGTTGCCGGCGGCATCGACGGTGATGTCGTCGGGGCCGGTGATGGGATCGTGACGTGCCTCGTCGAAGGCAACGGAGAGCGCGCCGGTGTCGAGATCGAGGACCAGGATCTGCCCGTCATCATTGGCTTCGAAGTCGGTCGCGTCGAACTGGCTGAGGAACTTGCCCATGTTCATGCGGGTGATCATGAGACGGTGCGGATCGAGCAGTGCGCTGCCGGAAGCGCCGCGCCCGGTGGTGGCGAGCACGCTGGTCCTGGCCGGATCGCCGGGCACCGATTGCACCACCTTGCCGGTCATGAAGGAGACCGCGGCGATACTGCCATCGGGGAGGACGCTTGGCCCCTCCGGCGTGACGATGGAGCTGATCACGGGGGTCGCGTCGGCGAGAGAAAGCGCGGCGGCGGGCCCGGCCATGGCCAGGGCGGTGCCGGTGAGGACCATGGCGGACAGGAGGGCGCGGGCGCTTCCCCTCATCACCATCCGAAGCCGGTGGAGGGGGAGGGTCGGCCCCGGCGCGGCGGCCTCGGGCCAGTGCCCTGTCGACGGGGCGATCATGCGGGGAGACGGGGCGGGAGCATCGGTCATCAGGCGTCCGGAGGTGATTTCGGGATAGATAAGGCGGCGCGGGGCCGCTGTCATCCCCGGGCCACAGTGTGGTGGCATGGTTTCTTGACTGCATCAGCCGTTTCACGGGCCAGTACGGGGAGCAGAGCCGAGCGCCAGTGCCGGTCTGCTGGGGGCCCCTCAAAGGCAAGCCGATGCAAAGAGCGCAAAACGATAAGGCTAGGTTATAGATATCGTAAATTTATACGATTTCTATTTATTCTAAATGGGGCCTAGGGTTGTGCCATAGTGTCGGGGTGGGAGCCGGGACAGGGAACCGACCGGTGAGTCGGGGATGGTCGCGGTTCGGGGCGGAGAAGCCCTCCCGAGGAAATACCCAGGTTGAAAACTTCGGAGGAAGACATGGACGGCAACGATATTCAGACCGGCGGCAAATGCCCGGTAATGCACGGCGGCATGACTGCTAACAAGGATTCCGTCACCAGCTGGTGGCCGAATGCGCTGAACCTCGACATCCTGCACCAGCACGACACCAAGACGAAGCCGCTCGGCCCCGATTTCAACTATCGCGAAGAGCTGAAGAAGCTTGATATCGAAGCGCTCAAGGATGACCTGCGCAAGCTGATGCACGACAGCCAGGACTGGTGGCCCGCAGACTGGGGCAGCTATGTCGGCATGTTCGCCCGCGTCGCATGGCACGCGGCCGGCTCCTATCGCCTGGCCGATGGTCGCGGCGGTGGCGGTACCGGCAACCAGCGTTTCGCACCGCTGAACTCCTGGCCGGACAACGTGAACACCGACAAGGGCCGCCGTCTGCTCTGGCCGATCAAGAAGAAATACGGCAACGCCGTGAGCTGGGCCGACCTGATGATCCTGTCGGGCACGATCGCCTACGAGGAAGCCGGCCTGAAGACCTTCGGCTTTGCCTTTGGCCGCGAGGACATCTGGCACCCCGAGAAGGACACCTACTGGGGTGCGGAGAAGGAATGGCTCGCGCCCTCCGACAACCGCTATGACGACGTGTCGAAGCCGGAGACCATGGAAAACCCGCTGGCTGCCGTACAGATGGGCCTGATCTACGTGAACCCGGAAGGGGTGAACGGCAAGCCGGACCCGATGGCAACCGCCGCGCAGGTGCGCGAAACCTTTGCGCGCATGGCGATGGACGACGAGGAAACTGCCGCACTGACCGCTGGTGGCCACACCATCGGCAAGTCGCACGGCAACGGCAATGCCGACAACCTGAGCGCGGATCCGGAAGCGGCCGACGTGGAATTCCAGGGCATCGGCTGGATGAACACCAAGGGCCGCGGCATCGGCCGTGACACCGTGGTCTCGGGCATCGAAGGCGCCTGGACCAAGGAACCCACCAAGTGGGACATGGGCTGGTTCGAGATGCTGTTCGGCTACGAGTGGGAACTGACCACCTCGCCCGCCGGCGCGCACCAGTGGAAGCCCGTCGACATCCGCGAAGAGGACATGCCGGTCGACGTGGAAGACCCGTCGATCAAGTGCATGCCGATGATGACCGATGCCGACATGGCGATGAAGGTCGACCCGGTCTACAACGCGATCTGCCAGAAGTTCATGGCCGATCCCGAGTATTTCAGCGAGACCTTCGCCCGTGCCTGGTTCAAGCTGACCCACCGCGACATGGGCCCCAAGGCCCGCTACTGGGGCCCGGACGTGCCGCAGGAAGACCTGATCTGGCAGGATCCGATCCCGGAAGGCCCGACGCAGTACGACATCGGCCACCTGAAGGCGAAGATCGCCGCCAGCGGCCTGTCGGTCTCGGACATGGTCTCGACCGCCTGGGACAGCGCCCGCACCTATCGCGGGTCGGACATGCGGGGCGGTGCCAATGGCGCGCGCATCCGTCTGGCGCCCCAGAAGGACTGGGCCGGGAACGAGCCGGAGCGCCTGGCGCACGTGCTCTCGGTGCTGGAGCCGCTGGCCGCAGAGGCCGGGGCAAGCATTGCCGATACCATCGTGCTGGCTGGCAACCTGGGTGTCGAGATGGCCGCGAAAGCCGCGGGCTTTGACATCGACGTGCCCTTTGCCCCCGGTCGCGGCGACGCCACCGACGAGATGACCGACGCGGCGAGCTTCGACGCGCTGGAACCGCTCGCCGACGGCTTCCGCAACTGGGCCAAGACCGACTACGTGGTGAGCCCGGAAGAGATGATGCTCGACCGTGCGCAGCTGCTGGGCCTGACGGCGGCAGAGATGACCGTTCTGACCGGCGGCATGCGGGCCATGGGTACCAACCATGCCGGCACCAAGCACGGTGTCTTTACCGACCGCGAAGGCGCGCTGACCACGGACTTCTTCGTCAACCTGACGGACATGGCCAATACCTGGGTGCCGGTGGGCGACGGGCTCTACGAGATCCGCGACCGCAAGACCGGCGCGGTGAAGTGGACCGCCACCCGTGTGGACCTGGTCTTCGGGTCGAACTCGATCCTGCGGGCCTATGCAGAGGTCTTTGCCCAGGATGACGGCATGCCGACCTTCCTGAAGGCCTTCGTCGACGCCTGGACCAAGGTGATGAACGCCGACCGCTTCGACCTGAAGTGATCTTGCCGGGATCCGGCGTGCGGTCTTTCTGACCGGGTTGACCGGGCGCCGGCCCGGAAGAGCCCCGCACCACCGAGAGGTGGTGCGGGGTTTTTCTTTGCCGCTCACCGCTTGCCGTTCGCCGCTTGCGGTTGGCCAGGCTTGTGGGCGGACAGCTTTACGGGCGGAGCAGGATCTTGCCGGCGCGGCCCGGGGTGAGCGAGGCCTTGACCGCGGCGGTGATCTCGTCGAGCGGGAAGGTGCCGCCGGAGGGCAGGTGAAGCTTGCCGGTGGCGGCCAGGGTGACCAGCTCGCCCATCAGCTCGGCCTTCTTGGCAGGCTCCATCTCGGCCGCGACGCGGGCGCCCCAGAAGCCCTTGATGGTGAGGTGGTTGGTGATCATCGTGCCGGAGGAAATCTGCATCGGTTCGCCGAGGGCCGAGCCGAAGGAGACCAGCAGGCCGTTCAGGCCCAGCAGAGAGATGATGTCGTTGACCACGGCGCCGCCGACGGAATCGATGGCGGCCTGGGCGCCCCCTTCGCCGAGGATGGCGCGGGCACGATCCTGCCAGCCCTCATCGGCGGTGCAGAGCACGTGTTCGAAGCCGGCGGCCTTGAGCTCCTCCACGGCATCGGGGCGGCGGACCAGGTTCAGGGTCTTGATGCCATGGGCCAGGGCCAGGTCATGGAAGATGCGGCCGACGGCGCCGTTGGCGGCGGTCTGGATGACCCAGTCGCCCTCTTTCACGTCGATGAAATCGAGCAGGGTGATGGCCGAGAAGGGCATGGCGACCAGCTGGGCGCCGGCCTCGTCGTCGATGGCATCGGGCAGGGGCAGGAGGCCGGCGGCCTCGGCGGTGAAATATTCGGCCCATTTGCCGATGGTGCCGGCGGCCACGACACGCTTGCCGACGAGGGCCTCGTCGACACCTTCGCCGACGGCCTCGACCACGCCGACGGCCTCGGAGCCTGCCAGGGCGGGCAGATCGGGCTTGACGCCGTACTGGCCACGCACCGTCCAGAGGTCATGGTTGTGGATCGAGGCGAGCACCATGCGCACCAGCGCTTCGCCGGGGCCGGCGGTGGGCTTGGGGGTGTCGATGGGGGCGAGCACCTGGGCGGGATCGCCGTATTCGGAATAGGAGATGGCTTTCATCTTGGGTCCTTTCGGGACGTCAGGCCAGGAAACGGCGCAGCGTTTCGTCGTAGGCGGTTTGCAGGGGAGCCGGGCTGTGCGACAGCCGGGCAAGAATGGCGGCACCGAGCCATTGCGCATAGAGCATGGCGGCGGCGGCCTCGGGATCGGGCTGGGCCCGGAGGGATCCGTCCTCGGCGCCGTCCCGCAGGACCTGCGCGAGGCGGGCGGTGAGCTCTCCGACGCCGTCGTCGAGCACGGCGGCCATGTCGGGGGAGAGATCGGCGACCTCTGCCCCGAGGCGGACCACCAGGCAGCGGCTGGCCATGGCGCCGGGGGTCTCGGCGGAGCCTTCGACCTCGAGGGCGGCACGGAACATTTGGCTGAGCCGCGCGGCGGCCGTGCCGGGGGCGGAGAGCACGCAGCTTACCCGGCCAAGGTAGCTGGCGACGTAATCCTGAAGCAGGGCCACACCGAAGGCCTCCTTGGAGGCGAAGTAGTGATAGAAGGAGCCCTTGGGCACGCCGGCCTCCTTCAGCAGCGTCGAGAGGCCGAGGGCCGCGAACCCGTGCCGCAGCACCAGCGCGTGGCCGGTGTCGATGATGCGCTGGCGCGTCAGGTCGCCCTTGGTGGGCGCCTCGGTGGCGGCATTCGCGGAGGGAACGGGGCGGGTCATGTGGGGCCCTCTTTGGAATAGACCGGTCGTCTAGTAGCGCCCCAGATAGGCGTTCGGCGAGAAAACACAAGCTCTGCCTGCAGGGAAAGTGCCTGGTCCCGAGGGCAGATCTGCAGAACACGGAGCCGTGTTGTTCATTTTCTCACAGCACCTGTGGGCACATCGGGAATTGAGAACGCGCTGCACTGCGGCACATTGGGCCTATCGAAACGCGACCTCCAAATTCCTGCATGGAAAGGAAATATCATGAAAACGACGATGCTGGCCGCCGCCCTGGCAACGCTGGTGGCCCCGGCTGCCTTCGCCGCGACCGAAACCTATGACCTGGACGCCAGCCACACCCAGATCATCTTCTCCTACGACCACCTGGGCTTTTCCCGCGGCTACGGCATGTTCTCGGGCATCGACGGCACGATCCAGTACGACGCCGAAGATCCGGCAGCCTCCTCGGTCGAGGTCAGCTTTCCGCTGAACACCATGATCACCGGCTGGCAGCCGCGCTTCGATCACTTCATGTCGCCCGACTTCTTTGACGATGCGGACGGTCAGCAAGAAGTGACCTTCACCTCCACCGACATCGAAGTGACCGGCGACAATACCGCGCTGATCACCGGCGACCTGACGCTGAACGGCATCACCAAGCCGGTCACGCTGGACACCACCCTGCGCCAGGCCGTTGAAAGCCACCCGATGGAAGGCAAGCCCTGGATGGGCCTGGTTGCCACCGGCACGATCCTGCGCTCGGACTTTGGTGTGGATGCCTTTGCGCCCTACGTCAGCGACGAAGTGAAGCTGGAACTCTCCGTCGAAGCCTTCAAGGCCGACGCCGAGTAATCCCTCCGGGATATGGCTCCCCTCGGGGCCGGAAAGGGCTGCCTTCGGGCGGCCCTTTTTCATGTGCCGCGAGGGGGGCGGGAAGGCAACGGTGCGGGAGCGCTGCGCCTGCGGAGGGCGGGCCTCCGGCGGGAGTACTTCGGGAAAGATGAATGGGGCAGTGCAGGGGGGGAGCGGCGCTGCGGGAGCAGGGCAGGAGCGCCCTGTGGCCATGATCATCGCGCGCGGTACGGGGAGGGGCCGCCGTTCCGAAGAGGGTACGCCCGGGGCCGGGCGCGCCGGGGACGAGAAAAGGGCCGCCCGGTGCGGGGCGGCCCTTTGGTGCTGTCCGGGCGAAAGAGCCGTGCCTCAGGGGGCGCTGTTCCGGCTGGCGGTCAGGTCGAAGCTGATCTGCACGGGGAAGGCCACCGATTGCTCGTCGGGCATCGTGTCGCCGACGTGGTAGTCGCGGCGGTCGAGCGGGAAGCTGGCGGTGGCATGGGCGGTCTCGCCATCGATCACCAGGGTGAAGGGGAAGTCGAGCGGTGCCTCGGTGCCCTTGAGGGTGAAGGTACCCTCGGCGCGCTGGCCCTCTGGGGTGTTCAGCAGATCGGCATCGAAGACCGCGGTGGGATGGTCGGCGGCGGCCAGGAAATCGGCGTCGAGCGCCTGCTTGGTGACCGAGCCGAGGGTCATCGAGGGGACGGAAACTGTCACCGTGACATGACCCGCGACGCCATCCGTGATGTCTTCGTTCCAGTCGATATCCGCCGTCCAGTCGCCGAAGGATCCGGTGACCTCCTTGCCGAACTGGGTGACCGTCAGGTCAAGGGTGCCCTGCTGGACCTGCCAGTCGCTGTCGACCGCGGCCAGTTCCGGGGTGGCGGCGGTGGGTGCGGCCTCGGGGCGGTGCACCAGGCCGCCGTAGCCGATCACGACCAGGGCCAGGAATATTGCGGCAAGGGCCGGCATGGCATGGGAGGGTTGCTCGGCCGAGGGGGTGCCGGATGTGCCCCGGGTCATGCGGGAAAGCGTGGCGTCGCGGTCGATGACATGGTGCTTGAGCGCGCCGGCCACGTGCAGCACGAGGACTCCGATCAGGGTCCAGGCGAAGGCCCAGTGCAGACCGGAAAAGACGGCCGAAACCGCCTCGCTCTGGGGCACGAAGGGCAGCGACTGGCCGAAGGGCCAGAGGATCGGGGCAAAACCGGACGTGGAGGCATGGTGGATCCAGCCGGTGAGCGGCAGGGCGATGATGCAGATGTAGAGCAGCCAGTGCACGACCGAGGCCGCCATGGCCTCGAGGCGGTGATCGCCGTTGATCAGGCCGGGGCGCCTCTGGGTGAGGGCCCATAGAATGCGCAGGACCGACAGGAAGAGCACAGTGACGCCGATGGTCTTGTGCACCGAGAAGAGCGTGGCCGTGCGCGCGACATAGGCGGCCTGCTGATCGGGCGCGACGGTTCCGAGGTTTTCGGCCAGAGTGTGAGAGTAGAGGCCGAGCGGCCAGTCGACGAGGATGAGCAGGGCGGTCAGCCAGTGGATGAGCCGGGTGACGCTGCCGTAGCTGTCGGTGGTATCGCGAAGGGACATGCGGGTTCCTTGGATCGGGAGGCAAGAGGGGGAAGGGTGACTGATGCCGCAGTTTAGCTGCGGTGCGGCATTGCTCAATCCGGGCTGCTCGCGCACCGCCTGTGCGCAGATGCGGTATCACGCCTCTGTGTCGCGCGGATGATCGCGCGGATGATCGCGCGGATTGCGCTGAGGGGCATCATTGGCTATCCCGGCGGCCAATGAGATGAGGCTGAGAGCGAGGAAGCCATAATGAGCCGCGCATTCGTGTTCCCCGGGCAGGGCGCCCAGACGATCGGCATGGGCAAGGCCCTGGCCGAGGCCTATCCGCAGGCAAAGGCGGTATTCGACGAGGTGGATGAGGCGCTGAACCTGAAGCTGAGCGCGCTGATCTGGGAGGGCGAGCAGGACGAGCTGACGCTGACCAAGAACGCGCAGCCGGCGCTGATGGCGACCTCTCTGGCAGCCTTCCGCGCGCTGGAGGCCGAAGGCGTGAAGATCACCGACGCCAAGTTCGTGGCGGGCCATTCGCTGGGCGAGTATTCGGCGCTGGCGGCGGCAGGCACCCTGAGCGTGGCGGATGCCGCGCGGCTGCTGCGCACCCGTGGCCAGGCCATGCAGGAGGCCGTGCCGGTGGGCGTCGGCGCCATGGCGGCGCTGCTGGGCCTGGATTTCAAGGCCGCGGCCGAGGTGGCCGCTGAGGCCGCGCAGGGCCAGGTGTGCCAGGCGGCAAACGACAACGACCCGGGCCAGGTGGTGGTGTCCGGCCACAAGGAAGCGGTGGAACGCGCGGTGGAGATCGCCAAGGCCAAGGGCGCCAAGCGCGCCGTTCTGCTGCCGGTTTCCGCCCCCTTCCATTGCCAGCTGATGGCGCCTGCGGCCGAGGTCATGGCGGGCGCCCTGGCCGATGTCGAACTGCAGGCACCGGCGGTGCCGCTGGTGGCCAACGTGCTGGCCGAGGCGGTACATGCGGGCCACGAGATCGGCCAGCTGCTGGTGGAACAGGTGACCGGCAGCGTGCGCTGGCGGGAATCGGTGATGTACATGGGCAGCCATGGCGTCAAGGAAATCTGGGAAATCGGGGCCGGCAAGGCGCTGTCGGGGATGATCCGGCGGATTGACCGGGGCATCGGCTGTCTGCAGGTGGGCACCCCCGAAGAGGTGAAGGCCGCCGCGGAAACGCTGGCCGGCTGAGGGCGGGCCGGGGCCCGGGCCCCGGACGCGACAGGACTGAAACGAGGGCGCCGCGGCGCCTGATCGGGAGAATTCGATGTTTGATCTGACGGGCAAGAAGGCGCTGGTGACCGGCGCGAGCGGCGGTATCGGCGGGGCCATTGCCAAGGCGCTGCATGCGGCAGGCGCGGAAGTGGCGCTGAGCGGCACGCGGGTGGAACCGCTGGAGGCGCTGGTGGCGGAACTGGGCGGTGCGGCGCATGTGCTGCCCTGCAACCTGAGCGACGGCGCGGCGGTGGACGCCCTGCCGAAACAGGCCATCGAGGCCATGGGGGGGCTGGATATCCTGGTGAACAACGCCGGGATCACCAAGGACCAGATCTTCATGCGGATGAGTGACGAGGACTGGCAGAAGGTGATCGACATCAACCTGACCTCGACCATGCGGCTGTGCCGCGCGGTGATGCGCCCGATGATGAAGGCGCGCTGGGGCCGGATCGTGAACATCTCCTCGATCGTGGGGGCCACGGGCAACCCCGGCCAGGTGAACTATGCCGCGTCGAAGGCCGGCATGGTGGGCATGACCAAGTCGATCGCCTACGAGGTGGCCAGCCGCGGGATCACCGCCAACTGCGTGGCGCCTGGCTTCATCGCCACGGCGATGACCGACAAGCTGACCGACGAGCAGAAGGCGGCCATCGACGCCAAGATCCCCGCCGCCCGGATGGGCACGCCGGAGGAAATCGCGGCGGCGGTCGTCTACCTGTCGAGCCCCGAGGCGGGCTATGTGACGGGGGCGACTCTGCACGTCAACGGCGGCATGGCGATGCTGTAAGGCGCCATGGCGCCCGGGCGAAATCCCGCCGGCCGCGGCAAATCGCGCCGTGTGGAGGGGCCGGGCGCCGGATTCGCGGCCTTTTTTCCGCCGCGAGAGGTGTTTTTTTGAAGTCTGATCTTGTCTTGCCGGGGCTTCGGCAGGAAAAGCGCAGCAGGTACGGGTTGCAATGGTAGCGCCCTTGCACCAGATCGTGAAAGCGTTTGCCTGATGGAAACCATGTGTTATAGGCGGCGCAGATTTGCGGGGGCGGTCAAGAGATGACCTGTTCCCGCGCCTCGCATGCGCGGGGGTGAACCGCCCGAAAGGGCAAGGCAAGCTGGCCCCTCGGGGCGAGGCAAGAACCGGGCCGAATGAGCCCAAGAGAGACGTGAGGGGAAATCCTATGAGCGATGTCGCAGACCGCGTGAAGAAAATCGTTGTCGAGCATCTCGGCGTGGAAGAAGACAAGGTGACCGAGAACGCTTCGTTCATCGACGACCTGGGCGCAGACAGCCTGGACACCGTCGAGCTGGTCATGGCGTTCGAAGAAGAATTCGGCATCGAAATCCCCGATGACGCCGCCGAAAACATCCAGACCTTCGGCGACGCGGTGAAGTTCATCAGCGAAGCTGCCTGATCGCTGTCCCGCATCCCGCGGGAGATCAAGGTTTCGGAAAGCCCCCTGTCGCAAGACAGGGGGCTTTCTTTTTTGGTGCTGCCGGCCGTGGCGGCGCCGGTGGGGGCGCAGGGCCATCGCGGCAGGCCATCGGGAGATTGGCGGCGACTGTCGCGGCCAAACCGGCCGCCCCCCCGCAATCGTGACCGGAGAAGGCCCGCCTCCGGACGGGCGAATTGTTGGCGAGGCTTGCCCCCGCAGGGCGGCCTCGGTTAAGAGCGTCCGAGAGGTTTTTAAAAAGGGCAGAATACATGCGTCGTGTCGTTGTCACCGGACTGGGACTGGTCACTCCCCTGGCTTGCGGGGTTGAGGAAAGCTGGAAACGTCTGTTGGATGGACAAAGCGGTGCCGGGACCATCAGCCGCTGGGATGCCTCGCACCTGGCGACGGATTACGCCTGCGAAGTGCCTTTTGGCGATGGCAGCGACGGCACCTTCAACCCTGATGACTGGATGGAGCCGAAAGAGCGCCGGAAGGTCGATACATTCATCCTTTTCGGGATCGCCGCCGCCGAACAGGCCGTGCGGGATTCCGGCTGGTCTCCCGAGGACGACGAGGGGCGCGAGCGCACCGGCGTCATGATCGGTTCGGGGATCGGCGGGCTTGAGAGCATCGCAGAAACGTCGATCCTGCTGAAGGAACGCGGCCCGCGCCGTGTTTCTCCCTTCTTCATTCCCGGCGCCCTGATCAACCTGATCTCGGGCCAGGTGAGCATCCGCCATGGCTTCAAGGGCCCGAACCACGCGGTGGTGACCGCCTGTTCGACCGGCGCCCATGCCATCGGCGACGCTGCCCGGCTGATCCAGTGGGGCGACGCCGACGTGATGGTGGCCGGCGGTGCCGAAGCCGCGATCTGCGAGATCGGCATTGCAGGTTTCAACGCGTGCAAGGCCCTGTCCACCAAGCGCAAGGATGATCCGACCCACGCCAGCCGCCCCTATGACGCGGACCGTGACGGTTTCGTCATGGGCGAGGGTGCCGGTGTCGTGGTGCTGGAGGAATACGAGCACGCCGTGGCCCGTGGCGCCAAGATCTATGGCGAATACCTGGGTTATGGCCTGTCGGGCGACGCCTATCACATCACCGCCCCCTCCGAGGATGGCGACGGCGCGCGGCGCTGCATGGAAATGGCGCTGAAGCGGGCCGGCCTGACGCCGGCTGACGTGGATTACGTCAACGCTCACGGCACCTCGACCATGGCGGACACGATCGAGCTTGGCGCGGTGGAGCGCCTGATGGGCGAGCATGCGCCGAACGTGACCATGTCGTCGACCAAGTCGTCGACGGGGCACCTTCTGGGCGCTGCCGGAGCCATCGAGGCGATCTTCTCGATCCTGGCGATCCGCGACCAGGTCGCGCCGCCGACGATCAACCTCGAGACCATGGCCGTCGAGACCAAGATGGACCTGGCCCCGAACGCGAAGGTCGAGCGCAAGATCGACGTGGCCCTTTCGAACTCCTTCGGGTTCGGCGGCACCAACGCAAGCCTGGTGTTCGGGAAGGTTCGGTAAATCATGTGGCGGTCTGTCGCCTCGAACGGGATCACGCTGCTGATCGTGGCCGCGCTGCTGCTGGGTGGCGTGATTCTCTGGGGCAAACGTGAATACACGGCCGAGGGCCCTCTGACCGAAGGCATCTGCATTCGGGTGGCCAGCGGCGAGAACATGCGCGGCGTCAGTGACGACCTGCAGGAGCAGGGCGCGGTAAGCCATGCCGCGATCCTGCGGATCGGCGCCGATTACACCGACAAGTCCGGTGCCCTGAAGGCCGGCGCCTTCCTGGTGCCTGCCGGCGCCTCGATGCAGGAGATCGTCGATATCGTGACCCGTGGCGGCGCAAGCACCTGCGGCACTGAGATCGTCTATCGCGTGGGGGTTCGGAACTCGGACGTGCTGGTGCGCGAACTGGATCCGGCCACCGGCCGCTTCGAAGAGGCCGCGCGTTTCGATGCCGGCGACGCCGAGAAGCCCGAGGTCTTCGAGACGGTCGCGGCGCAGGATGACACGCGCTATCGCATCGCGATGGCCGAAGGCGTGACGAGCTGGCAGGTCGTGCAGCTGTTGAACGACATGGACGAACTGACGGGCGAGATCACCGAGATCCCGGCCGAGGGCAGCCTGGCGCCCGACAGCTACGAGGTGCGCAAGGGCGATACGAAGCAGTCGGTCATCGACCGGATGCAGGCGAACCAGGAGCTGATCCTGGCCGCGGCCTGGGAGAACCGGGCGGACAATCTGCCCTTTGACACGCCGCAGGATGCGCTGATCATGGCCTCGATCATCGAGAAGGAAACCGGGGTGCCGGAAGAGCGCCGCCTGGTGGCCAGCGTCTTCGAGAACCGACTGGAGCAGGGCATGCGCCTGCAGACCGACCCGACGGTGATCTATGGCATCACCAACGGGCAGGGGGTTCTGGACCGTGGCCTGCGCCGCAGCGAGCTTGACCGGGCGACGCCCTACAACACCTACCAGATCGATGGTCTGCCGCCGACGCCGATCGCCAACCCGGGACGCGCCAGCATCGAGGCTGCGGTAAACCCGGAGGTGTCGGATTACATCTACTTCGTGGCGGATGGCAGCGGGGGGCATGCCTTTGCCTCTACCCTGGCCGAACACAATCGGAACGTAGCGCGCTGGCGCGAGATCGAACAGCAGAACGCGAACCAATAGGGCGCGATTTCAATGGGTTGGCGCGGGCTATGCGAATATCGTTAAGATTTCGATAGCCCGCCCGCACTCGCCCGGAAATTGACAGGGCGAACGGTCCGCTGTAGAACTTGTGACATGCTGGAAGACATGGGGAAACGGCCCGGGAGAAATCCCGAGGCCGTTTTTTCGTGTTGCTCGATCGGGGACAACAAAAAATCGCACGAGGCAAGAGCGACAATGACAAAACTACAGTCCCAGAGAGAAGACACCCGGTTGCAGAACGCGATCGAGACAATTGAACGACAGGTACTGGACATCTCGGCCGACTTGAAAGCGCTGCAGGGCAGGGTGCGCGCCGGAGAGACGGGGGCGGTGAAAGACGCCACCAAGATGTGCGGAGAGATCCGTTTCTGGATCCGGTTTGCTATGGAGATGGAGGCCAAGCTCGATGAAGGACGACAACGGAATGGACAGCACTCCGGCGGGGGCGAAGAGCTCGACCTCGGCGCCGCCCGGGCTTCGATCGGGTGCCGCCTGGATCGCCTGCGCAGATGCGGACGTACAGAAGCAATTTCTGGATGAACTTGGTGAGGGAGAGCTTCGTGCTCTCCCTTTTTTGTTCGAGTTCTGGGCGTTGCCACACCAGATCCCGCCCGAGGGGGACTGGCGCACCTGGGTGATCATGGGCGGCCGTGGCGCCGGCAAGAGCCGCGCCGGAAGCGAGTGGGTGCGCGCCCAGGTGGAGGGATCGCGGCCGCTCGATCCGGGTCGCTGCCGGCGCCTCGCTCTGGTGGGCGAGACCTATGACCAGGTGCGCGACGTGATGATCTTTGGCGAGAGCGGCATCATGGCCTGTTCGCCCCCTGACCGGCGGCCGGACTGGCAGGCCAGCAAGCGCACTCTGGTCTGGCCCAACGGCGCCCAGGCCCAGGTGTTTTCGGCCAGCGAGCCGGAGGCGCTGCGGGGGCCGCAATTCGACGGTGCCTGGCTGGACGAGCTGGCGAAGTGG
The DNA here is from genome assembly GCF_056270665.1 of Pseudooceanicola sp. DL12. NCBI lineage: Bacteria > Pseudomonadati > Pseudomonadota > Alphaproteobacteria > Rhodobacterales > Paracoccaceae > Pseudooceanicola > Pseudooceanicola sp. DL12. Next base: position 2,564,299 of record NZ_CM149884.1, on the reverse strand, counting down.
AAAAAGGCTGGCGATACGTGGGACATGCTGCAGTTTGCGCTGCGGTTGGGCGAGCATCCGCAGATCTGCGTGACGACGACGCCGCGGAATGTCGGTGTGCTGAAGCAACTGCTTGAGAGCCCGTCGACGGTGGTCACCCAGGCGCCTACGGAGGCCAACAGCGCAAACCTTGCCGATGGTTTCCTCGAAGAGGTGCGGGCGCGCTACGCGGGCACGCGGCTCGGGCGTCAGGAACTGGACGGGATCATGCTGGCCGATGCGGAGGGCGCGCTCTGGACCGAGGCGATGCTGAGCGCGGCCCAGACCGAAGACATACCCGAGCTGGACCGGATCGTGGTGGCGGTGGATCCACCTGTGACCGGGCACGCGGGTTCGGATGAATGCGGGATCGTTGTGGCCGGGGCGGTATGCAGGGGCCCGGTGCAGAGCTGGCGCGCCTACGTGCTGGAAGATGCCAGCGTGAGTGCGGCCAGCCCGGTCCAGTGGGCCGAGGCCGCCATCGCGGCGCTGCATCGCCACGGTGCCGACAGGATCGTGGCCGAGGTGAACCAGGGCGGCGACCTGGTGGAGGCGGTGATCCGGCAGGTGGATGCCAATGCTCCGGTTCGCAAGGTTCGTGCCGCGCGCGGCAAGGCCGCCCGGGCCGAGCCGGTTGCGGCGCTCTATGAACAGGGCCGCGTCCGGCATATGCGCGGCCTGGGAGAACTTGAGGATCAGCTGACACAGATGACGATGCGGGGCTGGGAGGGGCTTGGCAGCCCTGACAGGCTGGATGCCCTTGTCTGGGCCCTGCACGAGCTGATGCTCTCGGCACAACCGAAAAGGATGCCCCAGGTGCGCAGCATCTAGGGCGAGTCCCCTTTAGGAAATTCTACTTTTCATGGTTTAGGCAACGCGGCAGGGCAGAAATGCTCTGCCGCTTTTTTTCGTTTTAGAACATTGGGTTCCCTGGAAAATGGGGCGAGCTGAAAAATAAACTCGGCCTGATTTGAGACGGAATGCAGCTCCTGGCGCGTTGAATTCGACGAAACGAGCCAAGAAGACGAAACGTCAGGAGCCAAAGATGACAAACTCCCCCGAAAAGACGCACGGCCACCACGGGCATGATGATCACGACCTGGGCTTTGCCCACGATCTGCCACGGATGCTGGGACGGCGGCGCCTGCTGACGCTGATGGGCGGGCTTGGGCTTGCCTCGGCTGCGGGCCTGCCGGCCGCAGCCATGGAATGCGTCGCGCTGCCTTGGGAAACCGCGGGCCCGTACCCGGCCGATGGGAGCAATGTGAAGGACGGTCAGACCGTGAATGCGCTGACGCAGGAGGGCATCATCCGCGAGGATCTGCGCCCGTCCTTTGGTGACATGACGCAAGATGCCGATGGCCTGCTGCTGGATCTGGAGTTGACGCTCGAGGATGCGGCGGGATGCACGCCGCTCGCGGGCTATGCCATCTACATCTGGCACTGCGACACCCAGGGCAAGTATTCGCTCTATGACTATACCGATGCGAACTTCCTGCGGGGCGTCGGGGTGGCCGATGACGAAGGCAAGGTGAAGTTCACCAGTATCTTCCCGGGCTGCTACGACGGGCGCTGGCCGCATATCCATTTCGAAATTTTCCGCAACGTTGACGCGGCGGTTTCAGGGGAAGCCTCGGTGTTGACGGCGCAGATCGCGATGCCTGAGGCAGAGTGCAGCGATGTCTATGCCAACGACAGCCGCTATGACGGCAGCTCGCGGAACCTGGGTCGCATCTCCATTCCCGACGACAACGTCTTTGGCGACAATACCGACGCCGAGTTGCAACAGCAGACCCTGTCCCTGACCGGAGACGCGAACAGCGGCTACAAGGGAACGCTGGTGATCCCGGTGGATTTTGATGCCGACAGCAGCACCATGGCGCCGCCGCCGGCGGGTCCTGGTGGCGACATGCCGCCACCTCCGGGCGGAGAGGGTGGCGCGCGGCCGCCGAAGCCAGGCGAGGAATGATCGAGACACAAGTCACACGAGCAACGAGGGCCCCGGATTTCCGGGGCCCTTTCGCGTATCATGGTCCCGTCTCAAAACGCTGAATGGAAAGGAAAACCGCGGGTCTTGGGCAGCGTACGGTCGGCGAGAACCTTTTTAACGGAATACCGCGATCTTCTTCTCACGGGCCGCCAAGAGGGCAGTTCGATGAAGGCCCGGCAGAACGATGCAGGGCGAGGCACCGAAGGAGAGACGCATGGGGGTCATCGACTATTTCCGCCGCGACACGAGCGGGCAGGCGACCGATGCGGCCGTGGGACCCGCACCCGAGCGCAAGGCGTCGGCCACCGGAAAGCTTGTTGCCATGCAGAGCCATGGCGGCGTGGCGTGGTCTCCCCGGGATACGGTCTCTTTGACCCGGACCGGCTTTGCCGGCAACCCGGTTGGCTTTCGTGTGGTCAAGCTGATTGCCGAAGCCGCGGCCGCGCTGCCGCTGATCTTGCAGGACGAGGCGCGACGCTACGAGGATCATCCTGTCCTGGCGCTGCTGCGGAAGCCGAACCAGGCGCAGGGGCGAGCGGAGTTCCTCGAGGCGCTCTATGGACAGCTGCTGCTGACGGGCAATGCCTATGCCGAGGCCGTAGCTGCCGAGACGGGGGCACCGGTGGAGCTTCACGTGCTGCGCAGCGATCGCATGGCGCTGGTGCCAGGGGCCGATGGCTGGCCCGTTGCCTTTGACTATACCGTGAACGGACGCAAGCTGCGTTTCGACGTGACCGGCCCACGGCCCTCGATCTGCCATATGAAGACCTTCCACCCGCAGGATGATCACTACGGATTGTCTCCTATGCAGGCGGCCGCACAGGCGCTCGACGTGCACAACAGTGCCTCGCGGTGGTCGAAGGCGCTGCTCGACAACGCGGCGCGTCCCTCTGGCGCGATCGTCTATCGCGGTGTCGAGGGCGAGGGGACGATGACCACCGAGCAATACGACCGCCTGGTCATGGAAATGGAAATGCATCACCAGGGTGCCCGCAATGCCGGAAGGCCTATGCTGCTCGAAGGCGGGCTTGACTGGAAGCCGATGGGCTTTTCCCCCTCTGACATGGAATTCCAGAAGACCAAGGAAGCCGCGGCGCGCGAGATCGCCCTGGCCTTCGGTGTGCCGCCGATGCTGCTCGGGATTCCCGGCGATGCCACCTATGCGAACTATCAGGAAGCGCACAGGGCCTTTTTCCGGCTGACAGTTCTGCCGCTCGCGACGCGGGTAACCGCCAGCATTGGCGAATGGCTCGAGATGTTTACCGGAGAAGATCTGAGAGTGTCACCGGATCTGGACAAGGTACCGGCGCTGGCCTCCGAGCGTGACTCTCAGTGGCGCCGCATCAGCGAAGCGGATTTCCTGACCCGGGAAGAGAAGCGTGCAATGCTGGGGCTGCCCCCGCTGGCGGACCATCATGGCTGACCCGAGGGAAGGGGCGCGGCTTGGCTATGACGGTTTCGAATGTGGGCCGTCCCTGCGGCTGGAAGCCCACGAGAGGGTTTCGAAGCTGCAGATCGACGGCCTGAAGTCTCAGATCGAGCGACAGGAGCAGATCATCGAACGGCTGGAACGTCGCCTCTGGCTGACTGTCTACGGAATTGTCGGGGTGATCCTGGCCCAGGCGTTTCAATCCATCATCGAGCAATTGCCCTGATCGTCCGACACGGGCGCGAAGAGCGGAGAGGTATGAAGATGTATGATAGCATGAACGCCCTCGAACTGAAATTCTGCCGGTTCGACGAGAGGCTGACCGTCCGTGAGGACGGGATGGTGATCGAAGGCTATGCTTCTCGGTTCGGGGCCTGTGACCAGGGCGGCGACGTGGTGGAGAAGGGAGCCTATGCGCTGTCTCTGAAGGAGCTGCGCAGCCAGGGCCGCAGCGTCAAGATGCTGTGGCAGCATGATCCCTGCCAGCCGATCGGTGTCTGGGACGAGCTGCGCGAGGACGAGACCGGCCTTTGGGTCAAGGGACGGCTGCTCGACGGCGTCATGCGGGGCCGCGAAGCTGCGGCACTGATCCAGGCGGGCGCCATCGACGGGCTGTCGATTGGCTATCGCACGAAGCGTTCGGCAAAGGATAGCGGAGGCCGCAGGCTTCTGACGGAACTGGAGCTCTGGGAGGTCTCTCTGGTGACCTTCCCTATGCTGACCAGTGCACGGGCAAAGGCACCGGCGGTGCCGGTGGCTGGTAAGGGCGCCGATCCCCTCGAAGACGACCTGTGGGACCTGGTGACGCTGTTCAACACGGCCCGTGCCGAAATGGGCGACCGATAGGGCGCTCTCTCAACTTCCATCAAAGGAGAAGACGATGGGTATGACCGAGAAGCATTCTCGGAACGGAGAGCATGTGTCTCCGGTAGCCGAGGTGAAATCCGCCATCGTGGATTTCATGCAGGAGTTCAAGGACTTCCAGTTCGATATTCATGAAAAGCTTCAACAACAGGAAAGCCGTTTGACAATGCTTGACCGCAAATCCCTGAGCGCCGCGCGTCCCGTGCTGGCCACGACTGCCGAAATCGAGGCGCCCCATCAGAAAGCGTTCAACGCCTACCTGCGCTCTGGCAATGACGATGGTCTGCGCGGACTGGAACTCGAAGGCAAGTCGATGTCGACGGCAGTGAACGGTGACGGCGGCTACCTGGTGGATCCGGCGACGTCGGATACCATTAAGTCGGTTCTGAAGTCCTCGTCCTCGATCCGCCAGATCGCCAATGTCGTGAACGTCAACGCGACCTCCTACGATGTTCTCATCGACACCACCGATATCGGTGCCGGCTGGAACGACGAAACTTCGGTGTCCGAGACCTCTACGCCGACCGTGGACCGCATTTCGATCCCGCTCTACGAGCTTTCGGCCCTGCCGAAGGCATCGCAACGCCTGCTCGACGATAGCGCCTTCGATATCGAGAGCTGGCTGGCCGAACGCATCGCCGACAAGTTCGCACGCGCAGAGGCGGCGGCTTTCATCAACGGTGATGGCGACGACAAGCCCACCGGCTTCATGACGCACACCAAGGTCGCCGATGCGACCTGGAGCTGGGACAACATCGGCTACATCGCCACTGGTTCCGACGGTGCTTTCGATCCGAATGACCCAGCCGATGCCATTGTCGAGATGGTCTATGCCCTGGGGGCCCGTTACCGCGCGAACGGCACCTTCGTGATGAACTCCAAGACTGCCGGTGCCGTGCGCAAGCTGAAGGACGCGGATGGCCGCTTCCTTTGGTCGGACAGCATGGCTGCCGGAGAGCCGGCACGCCTGATGGGCTATCCGGTGCTGATCGCCGAAGACATGCCGGACATTGCATCTGGCGCCTACGCGATGGCCTTTGGCGATTTCCATGCAGGTTACACCGTGGCCGAACGCCCGGACCTGCGCGTTCTGCGTGATCCCTTCAGCGCAAAGCCGCATGTTCTCTTCTACGCGACCAAGCGCGTCGGTGGGGACGTCAGTGATTTCGCGGCGATCAAGCTGCTGAAATTCGCCATCTCCTGATCGGGAGGGGCGGATCGGTGGGGCCGGGCCTACGGCCCCGCCGGGCGCGTGTCTCCTGCATGCGTTGTCCAGCAGCTCCCTCCGTCCGAGCAACGTTGGGAGACACGCGCCGGTCACTGCGCCGGGGCGGATATGGGGGCCGGGCATCGGGGCCCGGATCATCGGAGTGACATGATGATTTTGATCGAAGAAAACCAGACGCCGGCAAGCATACTGCCTATCGAACAGTTCAAGGCACACCTGCGCCTTGGCAGCGGGTTCGCTGAAGATGGCGTTCAGGAGCAGGTGCTTGAAGGCTATCTGCGTGCCGCGATTTCCTCTATCGAAGGGCGGACGGGGCAGGCACTCTATCAACGAGAGATGACCTGGGTGGTTCCCGCGTGGAAGGACCCGGAGCTTCAGCCCTTTCCGCTGGCGCCGATCCGCATGATCATGCGCGTGACCGTTCTGGATGCGGACGGAGTGGGCACCGAATATCCCGGCGAGGAGTTCATCGTTCGCGAAGACAGCCTTGAGCCCGTTTTGCGGGCCAGGTCCGGCAAGCTGCCCAGCATCGATGAGGCCGGCAAGGCCGAGATCTACATGATCGTTGGCAACGCAATGGACTGGTCGCAGGTGCCGCCCGATCTGGCCCAGGCAGTTCTGTTGATGGCAGCGCATTACTACGAATACCGCAACGACCTGAGGTTGTCGCGTGGCTGTACCCCATTTGGCGTCACGGCCCTGATCGAGCGTTATCGTCCTATGCGCCTGACGATGGGAGGTGGCGCATGAGCACACCGAACCTGAGCCGGCAGGTCACCCTGGAGGCGCCGAGCCGCACAACTGACGGCGCCGGTGGCTATACCAGCAACTGGACGCCGCTGGGAACACTCTGGGCCGAGATATTGCCGGGCACTGGCAGCTCTACCGGCCGTGGTGGCCTGATGGTTCGTGAGCAGCGACTGGCGATCACCGTTCGCGGTGCGCCTTACGGGGCCCAGAGCCGGCCCGTTCCGGGCCAGAGGTTTCGGGAAGGCGGCAGGATCTTCATGATCGACGGGGTCACCGAACAGGACGCGACAGGCCGTTATCTGATCTGTTCCGCCCGAGAGGAGATCGCCTCATGAGCTATGCGATCTCCGGCGCCCTCCAGGCGGCTATCTTCCAGCAGATCAGCCAGGACGCGGCGGTTTCCGCGCTGATTGGCAGTGACATCTTCGATGCGCCGCCCACTGGAACACCGCCGGCCACCTATGTCAGCCTTGGCCAGGAAATCGTTCGCGACCGTTCCGACAAGGACGGCTCAGGTGCCCAGCACGACCTGACCATTTCCGTCATCACGGATCAGGCAGGGTTTCAGGCCGCCAAGGCCGTCGCAGCGGCGGTTAGCGATGCGCTGGCGGCCCCCCTGCCGCCACTCAGTCGCGGGCACCTTGTTGCTTTCAGCTTCGTAAGGGCCCGCGCCCGTCTGGAAAGCAGTGCCTCGCTGCGGCGTATCGACATGAGCTTTCGCGCCCTGGTGCAGGACACCTGAGCGCCAGACATCTGAACACATCACACGGAGTAGAGATCATGGTTGCCCAGAGCGGTAAGGATCTTTTGATCAAGGTTGACATGACCGGCGCCGGCGCATTCGAAACCCTGGCGGGATTGCGGGCCACGCGGCTGAGCTTCAACGCAGAGAGTGTCGACGTGACCAGCCTGGAAAGCCAGGGCGGTTGGCGTGAGCTTCTTGGGGGTGCCGGCATGCGCTCGGCGTCTATCAGCGGTTCCGGCGTCTTCAAGGATGCCACGAGCGATGAGCGCGCACGGCAGATCTTCTTCGACAGCGAGACACCGGCGTTCCAGGTCATCATTCCGGACTTCGGGGTCGTCGAAGGGCCGTTTCAGCTGACCTCGATCGAGTATTCCGGGGCCCATGACGGCGAGGCGACCTACGAGATGGCACTGGCTTCCGCCGGCGCCCTCAGCTTTTCGGCGATCTGATGGCCAATCCCTGGGCCGGAGAAGTGGCGCTGGTCATCGACGGAGAACGCCACGTCATGAGGCTGACTCTGGGTGCGCTGGCCGAGCTGGAGGCCGGGCTGGCGAGCGGATCGTTGATCGATCTGGTCGAGCGGTTCGAAGCCGGCAGCTATTCCACCCGGGATGTGCTGGCGCTGATCGTTGCCGGGTTGCGCGGAGGAGGCTGGCGTGGGCGGCCGCAGGATCTGCTCTCGGCCGAGATCGAGGGCGGCCCGATGACAGCCGCGCGCAAGGCCGCCGAACTCCTGACGCGGGCGTTCTCGCTGCCGCCTGAAGGTGCCGCATGAGCGCGCTGGACTGGCCCGCGATGCTGCAGGCCGGTCTGCGTGGCCTTGGGCTCAAACCCGCCGAGTTCTGGGCGCTGACGCCTGCAGAACTGCACATGCTGCTGGGCAGCCTGCCAGGCCCCGAGACGTCTCTCGGGCGCAGGCGCCTGGAAGAATTGCTGGCCGCCTATCCGGACAGGCCGGGAAAGGGAGATGATTGTCATGGATGACCTGAGCTCGATTGACGACCTGAAGGAGCAACTCGCCGCCCTGGATGTCAGTCTGGGAGGCGCCGCCGACATGGCGGCGGGTTTCGATTCCGAGTTGCGACGCATGCGCAGCGCCTTTGCAGGTGCCGGAAAGGATGTACAATCTCTGGAGCGCGGCCTCAGCCGCGGGCTGCGTCGTGCCCTCGATGGCGTTGTCTTTGATGGCATGAAGATGAGCGATGCCCTGCGGAGCATTGCTGGGTCAGCCGCAAACAGCGTCTATTCCGCCGCCGTTTCCCCGGTGACCAATCATTTCGGTGGCATGCTCGCCCAGGCGATCATGCCATTTGCCAAGGGCGGTGCGTTCAGCGGTGGCCGGGTACGGGCCTTTGCAAGCGGGGGCGTGGTCTCCTCGCCTACCTATTTCCCGATGCAGGGCGGGACCGGCCTCATGGGCGAAGCGGGAGCCGAGGCAATCATGCCCCTGACACGCGGGGCCGATGGCAAGCTCGGGGTGCGCAGCGAAGGCGGTGGTGGCGTCAACATCACGATCAATATCTCGACGCCGGACGTCGAGGGCTTCCGCCGGTCGCAGTCCCAGATCGCCGCCCAAATGGGCCGTGCGCTCGGCCGCGGTCAACGCAACCGCTGAGGAGAGATCGACATGAGTTTTCACGAAATCCGCTTTCCCGCCTCGCTGTCCTTCGGTGCGGCCGGTGGTCCGGAGCGGCGCACCGATGTCGTGACGCTCGCCAACGGGTTCGAGGAGCGCAATGCACCGTGGCAGCATTCGCGCCGCTACTACGACGCGGGTCTTGCCATGCGCTCGTTGGATGATCTCGAGACGGTCATCGCCTTTTTCGAGGCCCGGCAGGGGCAATTGCACGGCTTCCGCTGGAAGGACTGGGCGGATTACAAGTCGGCGCGTCCGAGCGAGGTGATCGGTTTCCTGGATCAGCAGATCGGCGTCGGAGACGGAAGCGAGACGCAGTTTCAGCTTGGCAAGCGCTACAGCTCCGGGGCGCAGGAATATCTGCGCCCAATCTCCAAACCGGTTGCGGGTACGGTGCGCCTGGGTGTCAACGGCGTGGAATTGTCCGAAGGAAGCGGCTTCTCCGTCGACCTGTCCTCGGGCCTCGTCACCCTGACAAGCGCTGCTCCAACTGGCCATGTCGTCACGGCAGGCTTCGAATTCGACGTTCCCGTGCGCTTTGACACGGACCGCATACAGGTTTCGGTTGCGACCTTCGAGGCCGGCCAGGTGCCCGACGTCCCCGTGGTGGAGGTACGCGTCCGATGAGCTTCGATGCCGCACTTGCCGCTCATCTGGCCACCGGTGCGACCACGACCTGTCACGCCTGGGCAATCACCCGGCGCGACGGCACCATGATGGGCTTTACCGATCACGATTGCCAGCTTCAGTTTGATGGCATCAGTTTCAATGCCGATACGGGCCTGACGGCCAGTGCGCTGCAGCAGGGCACCGGCCTGTCGGTCGACAATGCCGAAGCGCTTGGTGCCCTGTCGGCCGGTGCGATCACCGAGGCGGATATCGAGGCGGGCCGCTACGACGGTGCCGAGGTGCGCGCCTGGCTGGTCAACTGGGCCGATACCGATGAGCGGCAGATCATCTTTCGTGGCTCTCTCGGCGAGCTGACGCGTAGCGCCGGTGTCTTTCGGGCGGAATTGCGCGGTCTTTCCGAACAGCTGAACCAACCAACGGGACGGATCTATCAGAAGCCCTGCGCTGCGGTGCTCGGCGATGAGGCCTGCAGCTTCGCCGTCGATGATCCCCTCTATACGGTCGAGACAGCGGCCAGCACCGTCCAGGAGGGCCAACGCTTCGGCTTCGCGACGCTTGGCGGCTTTGCGGAAGGCTGGTTTTCCCGTGGGGTGATCGAAGTGCTCGACGGCCCCGCAGCGGGGCTGAGGACGCCGGTAAAGCGGGACCTTTCGGAGGACGGGCTGCGTGTCCTCGAACTGTGGGGCCCGCTCCCGGTCGATCCCGGAAACGGGGTTATGCTGCGCCTTACGGCGGGATGTGACAAACGCTTCTCCACCTGCCGTGACAAGTTCGCCAATGCCATAAATTTCCAGGGATTTCCGGATCTGCCGGGCGATGATTGGCTGATGGTGCAGCCGGGGCAGAGTGCCCATACCGGCGGGGGCAGCCTCAGGTGACCCGACAGGAAGTGATCGTTTCCTCGGCGCGTCGCTGGATTGGCACGCCCTATGTTCACCAGGCCTCGGTGATGGGCGCCGGCACGGATTGTCTCGGTCTGCTGCGGGGTGTCTGGCGCGATGTTGTCGGCCCGGAACCCGAGGCCGTGCCAGCCTATACCGCGGACTGGTCCGAGCCGCGGCGCCAGGAAGATCTCTGGCAGGCGGCGCTCCGGCACCTTGTCCCGAAGCCCTTGGACGACGCGGCTTCCGGTGACGTGCTGCTCTTCCGGATGCGCGACGGCAGTGTCGCCAAGCACCTCGGCATCATGGCCGCCCTCGGCCCGGTGCCCAGCTTCATTCACGCATATTCCGGCCACGAGGTGCTGGAAAGTCCGTTCAGCGCGCCGTGGCGTCGGCGGGTCGTGGCCCGTTTCGCATTCCCCGAGGAGGTCTCCTGATGGCTACCATACTTCTCTCTGCTGCCGGCGCCGCGCTGGGCGGTTCGATGGGGGGCTCGGTCCTGGGCCTTTCCACCGCCGTCCTCGGGCGCTTCGTCGGGGCGACAGTCGGGCGTGCGATCGATCAGCGTCTGCTGGGCCAGGGCTCCGAGGCGGTCGAGACCGGACGTGTGGAGCGTTTTCGGCTGACCGGAGCCGGAGAGGGGGGCGCGGTGGCCCGCGTCTATGGGGGCATGCGTGTGGCGGGTCAGGTCATCTGGGCGTCGGGGTTCAATGAACATGTCAGCACCTCAGGCGGCGGCAAGGGTACGCCGTCTCAGCCCAAGGTCTCCGAGTACAGCTACAGTGTCAGCCTAGCCATCGCGCTCTGCGAAGGCGAGATCGACGGCATCGGCCGAATCTGGGCGGATGGCACTGAGGTCTCGCGCGATGATCTCAACATGCGGATCTACCACGGGGGCGCCTACCAGTTGCCCGATCCGAAGATGGAGGCGATCGAGGGGGCAGGGCAGGTGCCTGCCTACCGCGGCCTGGCCTATGTCGTCTTCGAGGATCTCGGACTGTCGCAATTCGGCAGCCGCATTCCCCAGTTCACGTTCGAGGTGATCCGCCCTGTGCAATCCGCTGTCCCGGGCGCTGGGGCAGAGGCTTCGCGCGCCATAAGGGGTGTTGCGATGATGCCCGGATCGGGGGAGTACAGTCTCGCGACCACACGGGTGCATTACAGCTATGGCGCCGGACAGACCTCTCTCGCCAACGTCAACACGCCGTCGGGCAAGTCCGACCTCTCCACGTCGCTCGATCAACTGCAGACCACCCTGCCCAATTGCGAAGCCACGTCACTGATCGTCAGCTGGTTCGGCAACGATTTGCGCTGTGGCTCCTGCGAGGTTCGTCCCAAGGTCGAACAGGGCAGCTTCGACGGTGTCGAGATGCCCTGGAGCGTGGCCGGTCTTGGCCGTTCCGCCGCCCAGGTGGTGGCCCGGGATGACGAAGACCGGCCGATCTATGGTGGCACGCCCTCGGATGCTGCCGTGATCGAGGCGATCCAGGCGATGAAAGCGCGTGGCCAGGCGGTGATGTACTATCCCTTCATGCTGATGGATCAGGTGTCCGGCAACACGCTGCCGGATCCCTACAGCGCCGCCACGAGCCAGCCAGCGCTGCCCTGGCGTGGCCGCATCACGTCGTCCATTTCCCCGGAGCGGGCAGGGTCGCCCGATGGTACGGCTGCCGCAGCGGACGAAGTGGCCGCCTTCTTCGGTACGGCCTCGGCCAGTGACTTCAGCATTTCCGGCGGACAGGTCAGCTATTCCGGGCCCGACGAATGGCGCTATCGGCGTTTTATCCTGCATGGCGCGGCGCTCTGTGCCGCCGCGGGCGGGGTCGAGGCGTTTTGCATCGGGTCGGAGATGCGCGGTCTGACTTGCATCCGGGGGGCGGGGAACACCTTCCCGGCCGTTGCCGCCCTACAGGCCCTCGCGGCCGAGGTGCGCGCCCTTCTCGGTCCGGCGGTCAAGATCAGTTATGCTGCCGACTGGACGGAGTATTTCGGCTATCAGCCCCAGGACGGCTCTGGCGATCGCTTCTTTCATCTCGATCCGCTCTGGGCGGATGACGAAATCGACTTCATCGGGATCGACAACTACATGCCGCTGTCCGACTGGCGAGACGGTCGCGCGCATCTTGATGCGGCGCAGGCCGACAGCATTTACGATCCGGCCTACCTGGCGGGCAACGTGGAAGGCGGGGAATACTACGACTGGTACTATGCCTCGGTGGCGGATCGGGCCGCGCAGATCCGCACTCCGATCACCGATGGCGCCCATGGAGAGCCCTGGATCTGGCGGGTCAAGGACCTCTCGGGATGGTGGCAGAATGCCCACCACGAACGCATCGGCGGCCTACGTGAGGCCGTGCCCACGGCCTGGGTACCGCAATCCAAGCCGATCCGATTTACCGAGCTCGGCTGTGCCGCGATCGACAAGGGCACGAACCAGCCGAACAAGTTCCTCGATCCCAAGTCCTCGGAATCCGCGCTGCCCCATTACTCCTCCGGGCGCCGCGATGACTTGATGCAGCAGCAGTACCTGCAGGTCATGCATGCCTATTGGAACGATCCGGCCAACAACCCTGTCTCCACCGTCTATGCCGCGCCCATGCTGGACATGAGCCGGGCCTATGTCTGGGCCTGGGATGCGCGCCCCTTTCCGCATTTTCCGAACAACCGCACGCTCTGGAGCGACGGTGACAACTACCGCGCCGGGCACTGGATCACCGGACGCATGTCAGGGCGCTCCCTTGCCCTCGTCGTGGCCGAGATCTGCGAGGCTGCCGGCCTGCAGCATTATGACGTCTCGGGGCTCCACGGCCACGTCAGCGGCTATCTCTGCGACGAGGTCAGTGAACCGCGTGCGGATCTGCAACCGCTGATGCTGCGCTATGGCTTCGATGCGGTGGAACGCGAAGGCCGGATCGTCTTCATCATGCGCGACGGACAGCAGGACGTCTCGGTCTCGGCCGAGGAAGTCGCCGTAACGCGCGAGATTGAGGGGCGGATCGAGCACCAGCGGGCCCCCGAGGCCGAGCTCGCCGGGCGCATGCGCCTGCGTTTCGTCGAGGCCGGTGCCGATTACGCCACCATTGCCGAAGAGGCTGTCCTGCCGGACGAGGCCGGTCGTTCCGTTGCCGGCAGTGAAATGTCCCTGGCCATGAACCGCGGCGAGGGCAGGGAGGTGGTCGAGCGTTGGCTGGCCGAAGCCCGGGTGGCGCGCGATACCCTGCGCTTTGCCCTGCCGCCTTCACGTCGCGATATCGGCGCGGGCGATGTCATCGCCTTCACGGATGCGGCTTCCCCTGCGCTCTATCGCATCGACCGTGCCGAATACGGCCTGGCCGGGATCTTCGACGCCGTGCGGGTCGAGCCCGAAGTCTATCTGCCCGCGGGCATCGACACCGATCTGCCCGCCGCCCCCGCGTTCATCCCGCCATCGCCGGTCCTGCCGCTCTTTCTCGATCTGCCGCTGATCCGCGGAGACGAGCCGCCCCATGCCCCGCATGTCGCCGTGACCGGCGATCCATGGCCCGGCTCCGTGGCTATCTACAGTGCCAGCAGCGACGCGGGCTATGCGCTCGACACCACCTTCTCGGCCCGTTCCATTGTCGGCGTCACCAATGTGCCCATGGCCGCTGGCCCCGTCGGCCGGATCGACCGTGGCGCGCCGCTGTCGGTCACGCTGACCTCCGGAGCGCTGTCGTCCACCGACGACGCGGGGCTGCTGTCGGGACAAAACCTGATGGCCATCGGCGACGGCACCCCCGGCAAGTGGGAGCTCTTCCAGTTCCGAGATGTCAAGCTCACCGGGCCTCGCACCTATCAGCTCGGCCACCGCCTGCGGGGACAGCTCGGAACCGATGCCCTCATGCCTGCGGAATGGCCCGCAGGCTCCTATGTGGTGCTGATCGAGAACAGCCTGCCCCAGATCGCCCTGGCGCCGAACCAGCGTGGGCTGGAACGGCATTACCGCACCGGCCCGGCGCGGCGCGGCACGGATGATCCCTCCTATCGCCACGACGTCCTGGCCTTCGAAGGCAACGGCCTGCGGCCCTATGCGCCCTGTCACCTGCGCAGCCGGGCGCTGGGCAACGGCGATATCGCCTTCAGCTGGATCCGGCGCACCCGTCTGGACGGCGACTCATGGGCGCTGCCCGAGGTGCCTCTCGGCGAGGAAGGCATGTCCTTCCTGCTTCGCCTGCGCGCCGGTGGCAGCCTCCTGCGCGAGGTCTTGGTGAACGAAACCGCCTGGACCTATTCCGCCGCTCAACAGGCCCAGGATGCTGTTTCGGGCGTCGCAGAACTTGAAATTTCACAGGTTTCCGCCAGCTACGGACCTGGTCTCGCGGCGCGGATCTCCTTTTTCGCCTAAATCATTCCGGTCCTTGATCGCTCGGTTCACGGGTTTGCGATTCCCTTTCCGGGCCCCATTTGTTAGTCTCAGGGGCAAACTTGGGATTAGAGCCATGGCTAACACGAACGCAAAACTCGCTGAACTCGATCCGGTCTGGGATCGGATCGTCTGTGAGGCGCGCCGCGCGATTGCCGACGAACCGCTGCTCGGCGGCATGGTCCATTCGACAATTCTGCACCATTCCTCGATCGAACGGGCGCTGGCCTATCGCATCTCGATGAAGCTGGCGTCCGACGAGATGTCGGGGCAGATCCTGCGCGAGATCTGCGACGAAGCCTTTGGCGCGGATCCGCAGATCGCCGCCGCCGCCCGTGCCGATATCGTGGCCATCCACGAGCGTGACGCGGCCTGCCATCGTTTCATCCAGCCGCTGCTCTACTTCAAGGGCTTCCAAGCGGTTCAGACCCACCGCATCGCCCATTGGCTCTGGACCGAGGGCCGCCACGACCTGGCCTATTTCTTCCAGATGCGCTCCTCCGAGGTTTTCGGCGTCGACATCCATCCCGCGGCCCGCATGGGCAAGGGCATCATGATCGACCATGCCCATTCCATCGTGGTGGGTGAAACCGCCGTGGTCGGCGACAATGTCTCGATGCTGCATTCCGTCACCCTCGGCGGCACCGGCAAGGAAGAGCAGGATCGTCACCCCAAGATCGGCAACGGCGTTCTGATCGGCGCCGGGGCCAAGGTGCTCGGCAACATCAAGGTGGGCCATTGCTCGCGGATCGCGGCCGGCTCCGTCGTCCTGCACGAGGTGCCGCCCTGCACGACGGTGGCCGGTGTGCCGGCCAAGATCGTCGGAGAGGCCGGCTGCGATCAGCCCGCCCTCGCGATGAACCAGCTTCTCGGCATGTGAGATGCCCGATGAACGGCGACGGGGCCCCGGATCTTCGGATCGCGGGGCCTTTTTCATGGCCTTACGTGCAGGAAGGCAAGGCCAGGGGAAAGGTCTGAAGGAAAGGCCTGTCTGACCCGGGTAATTGATAAACAGGCAGAACTGGTACTGAAACAAGGATACTCTGGAACGCGGTTGGGACCGCACCCGGGTCATGCACTTGTTTGCGACGGAAACAGCGCCTGAAACAGTGGGGAATTCCATACTTTCCTTCCCGAACCGACCCCGATCGGCCCTGCAGGGCCGATCCAAACCGGTCTTGAGCCCTGTCGAGGAGCCCCTTTCTGCCTGCCCGAGAGTTTGTCTAAATTTTTAAAACAATTTTTACAGATTTCGACAAAAGTTCCGGCCAGCCAAAGTGACAAGCAAGATCAGGGATTGAGGCATGGCTGAGAGCATATCGAGCGGGGGGCAGGCGCGACCGATGGTCGAGATCGCCCTGGTGCGGGACAGTGGCACCGAAAGCTGGCGCATGGACTGGGTGGCATTCACCCGCCACACCTTCCGGATGACGGTCCATCCCCAGGGCGAAAAGCCCATGCTGCCCCGGGCTTTCGACCCGGGGTTTCTCGCTGCGATATGGCCCTACCTGCCGGAACGCGACAGTGCATCCCAGGTCCTCAGTTCCTCGGTCAACATCGAGCTGCCTGGCCTGATCCTCGGGCGCATGCGGGTGCTCTTCACCCAGCGTTCCGGCCCGCTGGAACGGATGATGATCCGGTTCCAGCAGGCGCTCGGCGACCTGCAACTGATCCTGCTGCCGCATCTGCGCAGCACCGAAACCTCGACGCAGGTGATGCAGGACATCGCGGCTCAGGCCCTTCTCGACCTCCTGCATCCCTGTCTCGACCTGGCTGCGGTCGAGATCGCAGAGCTCGATGACCTGCAGTATCGCATGGTGATGGAGCGCCTCGTGGCCCTGCAGACCCGCAAGGAGGAGATCAGCTTCTTCGCCATGCTGTTGCGTCGCTTCCTGATGCGGCGCGACCTGTGCCATGACATGAGCCGGGACGCCGATCACGATCTGAACGCCGATGGCGGCCCCGCCGCGCAGGGGGTATGCACCGAGGTGTCGGAGCGGATCCAAGGCCGCTACCGGCCCCTCGGCATCGACATGGCGGCCGAGATCGGCTGAGCCCGCGGGCTCAGCCGGCCAGCTGGTCGTAGGCCTCGATGGCCTTGCCGCCGTACATGTAGGCGGGGCCGCCGCCCATGGCCATGGCCACGCTGATCGTCTCCACCACCTCTTCGCGGGTTGCCCCGGCGCGGATCGCGGCCTTCATGTGAAAGCCGATGCAATCGTTGCACTGCTTGACGATCCCGATGGCCACCGCCTGCAGTTCCTTGTGCTTGGCCGACAGCGCGCCGTCGTGCAGCGCCGCATCATGCAGGGCGGTAAAACCGGCTGCGGCATCGGGGTGCGCCTTGCGGAAGGTGCCCAGGTTGCGGGCCGAGTCCCGCAGGTAGTCTTTCCAGTCCATCACTTACTCCATGGCTGATGTGTCCCTTACACATATCATTATAGGAATGTGACGCCTTGCGCTGGATCAAATCGTGCGGCGGTCCACACATACGAAAACGGCCCGGAGATCGCTCTCCGGGCCGTTTCAATGTCTGTCCAATGGGCCGGCTCAGGCCAGCATCATCATCGGGTTTTCCAGGTTTTCGACGATCGACTTCAGCAGCTCGGCGCCGAGCGCCCCGTCGATCACGCGGTGATCCACCGACATGGTCACCGACATCACCGTTGCCACCTCGATCTCGCCCGCGTCGTTCACCACCGGCTTCTTCACGCCCGTGCCCACGGCCAGGATCCCCGCATGGGGCGGGTTCACGATGGCATCGAAATTGTCGATGCCGAACATGCCGAGGTTGGAGACCGCAAAGGACCCGCCCTGGTATTCATGCGGCGCCAGCTTGCGGTCGCGCGCACGCTTGGCCAGGTCCTTCATCTCGGTCGACAGCGCCGAGAGGCTCTTCATGTCCGCGTCCTTCAGGACCGGGGTAAAGAGGCCGCCCTCGATGGCCACGGCAACCGCCACGTCCGAGGGTTTCAGCTGCAGCACGCGATCACCGGCCCAGACGGCATTGGCCGTCGGGTTGGCCTGCAGCGCAAGCGCACAGGCCTTGATGATGAAGTCGTTGACCGAGAGCTTCACGCCGCGGCCTTCCAGCTGCTTGTTCAGCTCGGCGCGGAACTTCAGTAGCGCGTCCAGCTTGATGTCCCGGCGCAGGTAGAAATGCGGGATCGTCTGCTTGGCCTCGGTCAGGCGGGCGGCGATGGTCTTGCGCATCCCGTCGAGCTTGACCTCTTCGAAGTCGCGATCGGCGTACATCTTCAGCACCGTCTCGGTGGACGGGCCTGCCGGTGCGGCAGCTGCAGCAGCCGGAGCCGCGGCGGCCGGGGCGGCGGCTTCCGCCTTGGCGGCGGCGGGCTTGGCCTCGGCGGCTTCCACGTCGGCCTTCACGATCCGGCCATGGGGGCCCGAACCGGTGATCGTCGCCAGGTCGAGACCCTTCTGTGCCGCGATGCGGCGGGCCAGCGGCGAGGCAAAGATCCGGCTGCCGTCTGCGCCCTTGGGCGCGGCCGGGGCGGCGGGCGCCTCGGCCTTCGCGGCGGCAGCGGGGGCCGCGGCCTCTGCCTTGGGCGCCTCTGTGGCGGCCTTTGGGGCAGGGGCGGCGGCAATGTCGTCCGCGCTCTCGCCCTCTTCCAGCAGCACCGCGATGGGTTCGTTGACCTTCACACCCTCGGTGCCCTCGGCCACCAGGATCTTGCCGATCACGCCCTCGTCCACGGCTTCGAATTCCATCGTCGCCTTGTCGGTCTCGATCTCGGCCAGCAGGTCGCCGGAGGAGACGGTGTCACCCTCCTTGACCAGCCATTTCGCCAGCGTGCCTTCCTCCATCGTGGGAGAGAGGGCAGGCATCAGGATTTCCGTTGGCATCGCTCTCTCTCCTTACCGGTAGGTGACTTTCTTCACCGCGTCGATCACCTCTTCCGTGCTGGTCAGCGCGAATTTCTCGAGGTTTGCGGCATAGGGCATGGGCACGTCCTTGCCGGTGCAGTTGATCACCGGCGCATCGAGGTAATCGAAGGCGTTTTCCATGATGTAGGCCGACAGGTGGTTGCTGATCGAGCCGACGGGGAAGGCCTCCTCGACGGTGACGCAGCGGTTGGTCTTCATCACCGAGGCGATCACCGTGTCATAGTCGATGGGGCGCAGGGTGCGCAGGTCGATGACCTCGGCGCTGATGCCCTCCTCGGCCAGCTTGTCCGCCGCTTCCAGGGCGAACTTCATGCCGATGCCCCAGGACACGATGGTCACGTCGGTGCCCTCGCGCCAGATGCGGGCCTTGCCGAAGGGGATGGTGAAATCCTCCAGCACGGGCACGTCGAAGGCATGGCCGTACATCAGCTCGTTTTCCAGGAAGACCACCGGGTTGGGGTCGCGGATCGCGGTCTTCAGCAGGCCCTTCGCATCGGCGGCGCTGTAGGGCATGACGACCTTCAGGCCGGGGATCGAGGCATACCAGGCGGCAAAGTCCTGGCTGTGCTGGGCGCCCACGCGGGCGGCGGCGCCATTGGCCCCGCGGAAGACCATGGGCGCGCCCATCTGGCCGCCGGACATGTAGAGCGTCTTGGCGGCAGAGTTCACGATCTGGTCGATGGCCTGCATGGCAAAGTTGAAGGTCATGAACTCGACGATGGGCCTCAGCCCGCCAAAGGCGGCGCCCACGGCCAGACCGGTGAAGCCGTGCTCGGTGATCGGCGTGTCGACCACGCGCTTGGGCCCGAACTCGTCCAGCAGCCCCTGCGACACCTTGTAGGCGCCCTGGTACTCGGCCACTTCCTCGCCCATCAGATAGACGGTCTCGTCGCGGCGCATTTCCTCGGCCATGGCATCGCGCAGGGCTTCCCGCACGGTCTGCTGGCGCATCTCGGTGCCTTCCGGGTAATCCGGGCTGGCGTTCGATTTCACCTCTGCGGGGGCGGCGGCCACCGCCGGCGCCTTGGCCTCGGCCTTCGGTGCTTCCTCGGTGGCGGCGGCAGGGGCAGGGGCCGCGACATCACCGATGTCATCGGCGCTCTCGCCCTCTTCCAGCAGCACGGCGATCGGTTCGTTGACCTTCACGCCCTCGGTGCCCTCGGCCACGATGATCTTGCCGATCACGCCCTCGTCGACGGCTTCGAATTCCATCGTCGCCTTGTCGGTCTCGATCTCGGCCAGGATGTCGCCGGAGGACACGGTGTCGCCCTCCTTCACCAGCCACTTGGCAAGGGTGCCTTCCTCCATGGTCGGAGAAAGGGCGGGCATCAGAATTTCAGTAGGCATATGCGATATCCTCCCTCAGGCGTCTTCGTCTTGCGGCGCCACGTCGGCATAGATGTCGGTCCAGAGTTCGTCGAGCGCGGGCTCCGGGCT
This sequence comes from Pseudooceanicola sp. DL12, assembly GCF_056270665.1. NCBI lineage: Bacteria > Pseudomonadati > Pseudomonadota > Alphaproteobacteria > Rhodobacterales > Paracoccaceae > Pseudooceanicola > Pseudooceanicola sp. DL12. The sequence continues at coordinate 2,544,404 of NZ_CM149884.1, read as the reverse complement.
CTCCTTGGCGAATTCGGCCGACTGGTTGACGATGGCCTTGATCGACTTGTCGATCTCTTTCAGGTCATCCTCGGTGGCGTGCTTGCCGTCGATCAGCATCTGGCGGATGTGGTCGATGGGGTCATGCTTCTCGCGCATGTCCTGCACTTCCTCGCGGGTCCGGTACTTGGCCGGGTCCGACATCGAGTGACCGCGATAGCGATAGGTCTTCACTTCCAGGATATAGGGGCCGTCACCGGCACGGCAGTGCGCGATGGCCTTCTCGCTGGCCGCCTTCACCGCCAGCACGTCCATGCCGTCGACCAGCTCGCCGGGAATGCCGAAGGGCTCGCCGCGCTTGTAGATCTCGGCCGAGGAGGTTGAGCGCTTCTGGGCGGTGCCCATGGCGTACTGGTTGTTCTCGATCACGTAGATGACGGGCAGTTTCCACAGCGCCGCCATGTTGAAGCTCTCGTAGACCTGGCCCTGGTTCGCCGCGCCGTCACCGAAATAGGCAAAGGTCACGCGGCCGTTTTCCAGGTACTTGTCGGCAAAGGCGAGGCCGGTGCCGATCGGCACCTGCGCGCCCACGATGCCGTGGCCACCATAGAAGTTCTTTTCCTTGGAGAACATGTGCATCGAGCCGCCCTTCCCCTTGGAATAGCCGCCCTCGCGTCCGGTCAGTTCCGCCATCACGCCGTCGGGGTTCATCCCGCAGGCCAGCATGTGACCGTGGTCGCGATAGGAGGTGACGCGCTTGTCGCCTTCCTCCGCCGCGGCCTCGAGGCCGACGACGACGGCTTCCTGGCCGATGTACAGGTGGCAGAAGCCCCCGATCAGGCCCATGCCATAGAGCTGGCCGGCCTTTTCCTCGAACCGGCGGATCAACAGCATGTCGTGGTAATACTTCTTCAGCTCGTCAGCCGAGACATTCGGCTTCGCTGCGGCTTTGCGGGTCGCCATAGGTGTCCTCCCCGTATCGTCCCGTGAAATCGTCCTGCTGACCGAGATCGGCAAAACAGGAATAGTTTAGTATTAAACTATTCCCTACAGCAAGTGGCTCGCCGATGCGAGAGCCAAAATGCCGAAGGTCCTGCCGAGGCGGCCAACCGGCCATGTATGTAGAGCAAGGGTAGTCTTTCCCGCACGGGGAGCAAGCACCAACTTGGTGCATGTTGAAGTGGTTGCGGAGCGGGGCTCAGGGGCGGGCGCGTGACGCGCCTCCGGTCCCGCCGCTCCGGATGTGGCAGGGGGCTCTGCCCCCGTCGCGCGTGCCGCGCGCCTCCCCCGCCGTATTTCGGGAAAGATGAAAGGAGGGCGTGGCGCTTCTGTTGGATCTTTTCGTGAAAATGCCTCGCGCTGCGGGCGGTCGCCACGAGGGGGCGAGTTGTCCCGGGCCTTCATCTTTCCGGAAAATACGGCCGCCGGAGGCTTCGGGGCGGCCTCTGGCCGGCCCGAAATCAGGCCGCGCGGGGTAAAAATCAGCAGTGTTTCGGGCCAGTTTCGCACCGACGTGATACCGACGCGATACCGACGTAATACCGACGTTGGAATCCCGCCTTTTCAGGCACTTGCTGATTTGCAGATTTTGGAATGTATCGGCGGTTTCGCGGCGCTCAGCGCAGCACGAATTCGTCGCCCCGGATCAGCCCCAGGACGTCGCGCGCCTGCTGGTCGAGAAGGTCGAGATCCAGGTAATTGTCGGACAGCCGGTGGGTCTTGTTCTCCATCACCTCGATCTGTCCTTCCAGCTCGGCGAGCTGGGCCTCCAGGCGGGTGTTGTCGACTTCGACCACGGCGCGGCGAAACAGCCCGTATTCCCCCTGCACGGCGGCAAAGGTGAAATACATCCCCAGCAGGAGGATGGCTCCGAAGAATAGAAAGATCCCGATCGCCGGGCGTGTTTCGCTGCTCATGGTCTGCCTCAATCCCCTTTCGGGGGAACCACCTCTTCCGGGTGGCTATGGGCAGACTATGCCATAGCCGAATCGGCTTGTGAATCCCCTGATTCGCAAAAAACGAAAAAAGGAGCGGCCTGCCGCTCCTTTCCGATCAGTCCATCATTTGAACTGTTTAACCGGCGCTCCTCATGCGGCTCAGCCGGCGACGGAGGCCTTGTAGATCATGTCGATGGTGGCGCCCAGGGTGGCGTCGAAATCGGCATCGTCCTGTTGCGCCGAGAGGCCCTCGGTCAGGGCGCGGCTGAACGAGGCGATCATGCCGCTTTGCCGGGCCAGCCGTTCGCAGGCCTCCTCGCGGGAGTAGCCGCCCGACAGCGCCACGACCTTCATCACCGCCGGGTGGTCGACCAGCACCTTGTACTGGTTGTCGACCTCGGGGATCGTCAGCTTCAGCATCACCTCGGTGCCCTCCGGCAGGGCGTCCAGCTGCGTCAGGATCTCGTCGCGGAGCATGTCCTCCGCCTCGGCCTTGTCGGCGATCGAGATGGTCACCTCCGGCTCGATGATCGGGATCAGCCCGTGCGACAGGATCTGCTGGCCCACCTCGAACTGCTGCTGGACGATCTTCCGGATGCCGGTGGCATTGGCCGCATCCACGACGCTGCGCATCTTGGTGCCGAAAATGCCTTTCAGAACAGCGCGTTCGCACAGGATGTCCAGCTCGGGCATCGGCTTCATCAGCTTCACGCCGTCTTCCGCCTCGGCCAGCCCCTTGTCGACCTTCAGGAAGGGCACGACGCTGGCTTCCTTCCACAGGTACTCGGCCGTGGGCATGCCGTCGATCTCGCCGTCCATGGTGCGTTCGAAGAGGATCGCGCCGATGACCTTCTCGCCGTTGAAGGCGGGCGACTTGATGATCCGGGCCCGCATCTGGTGCATCAGAGAGAACATCTCCTCGTCAGTGGAGTATTCGCTCTCCTCGATGCCATAGAGCTTCAGCGCCTTCGGGGTCGAGCCGCCGCTCTGGTCGAGCGCTGCGATGAACCCGTCACCGCTGCGGATCTGCTCTGCCATGGCGGCATCGGCGCGTACCAATTCGGCCTGGTTCGTTTCCGTCATTTGCAATCGCCTGAAATAGTTGGGTTAAATCGGGCCACAGCGCGTCCGTGGCCTCACTGCGCCAATCGTAGGCGAGGGGGCGCAGCCATGCAATCTAGGTTGCGCTAACGGGCCGCCGAAAGCGGCCCGCGCCCCCTCGTCGGGCTGAAATCAGCCTTCCAGTGCCGCAACGCCGGGCAGGGTCTTGCCTTCCATCCATTCCAGGAAGGCGCCGCCGGCGGTCGAGATATAGGTGAATTTCTCCGCCGCGCCGCTGGCGTTCAGTGCCGCCACCGTGTCGCCGCCACCGGCGACGGAAACCATCTTGCCGGCCGCCGTCAGCTCGGCGGCCTTCAGCGCCGCGGCATCGGTGGCCGCGTTGAAGGGTTCGATCTCGAAGGCGCCCAGCGGCCCGTTCCAGATCAGCGTCTTGGTCTTCTCGAAGGCAAAGGCCAGCCGCTCGACGCTCTCGGGGCCGGCGTCCAGGATCATCGCGTCCTCGGGGCATTCGGTGGCCGGCACGGTCTTGTTCTCGGCGCCGGCCTTGAACTCCCAGGCCACCACGACATCGGCGGGCAGGATGATCTCGCAGCCCAGGTCGGCCGCCTTTTCAAGGGTTTCCTTGGCGGTGGGGATCATCTCCAGCTCGGCCAGCGACTTGCCCACCTTGATGCCCTTGGCCGCCAGGAAGGTATTGGCCATGCCGCCGCCGATCACCAGCTTGTCGACCTTCTCGATCAGGTTGCCCAGCAGCTCCAGCTTGGTCGAGACCTTGGCACCGCCCACCACGGCCAGCACCGGGCGCACCGGATCGCCGAGCGCGGCCTCCAGCGCCTCCAGCTCGGCCTGCATCAGCCGCCCGGCACAGCAGGGCAGCTCGCGGGCGAGCGCCTCGGTGCTGGCGTGCGCCCGGTGGGCGGCCGAAAAGGCATCGTTGCAATAGATGTCGCCGAGCGCCGCGATCTCGCTGGCAAAGGCGGGGTCGTTCTTCTCCTCGCCGGGATAGAACCGGATGTTCTCGAGCAGGATCACATCGGCATCGAGGCCCGCGACGGCGCCGAAATCCCCGGCAAAGGCCACGCTCTGGCCCAGCTTCTCTTCCAGCGCCGGCAGCACCACCTGCAGGCTCATCTCCGGCACGACCTTGCCCTTGGGGCGGCCGAAATGGGCGATCAGGATCACCTTTCCGCCCTTCGACAGGATGTCCTTCACGGTCGGGACGATTCGCTCGATCCGGGTGGCATCGGTCACCTTGCCGTCCTCCACCGGTACGTTGATGTCGACGCGGGTCAGCACCTTCTTGCCCGCAACTTCCATGTCATCAAGCGTTTTCCAGCCCATATGTCCCTCTCCTTTGCCCAGGTACGGCCCTGTTTGGCCAAGTTCTGGCGGGTTCCCACGCAGGGGTCAACATGCGTTACTTGGCAACCGGGGCATCTGCCCGTATTGCTTGCGCAAACATGTGGAAGGAGTGGCAAATGGCCGAAATCAAGGATCCCGAAAACACCATCCTGATGGAGCTGAAGAACGGCACCGTCATCATCGAGCTGCTGCCCGACGTGGCGCCGGCGCATTCCGAACGGATGAAGGAACTGGCCCGGTCCGGTGCCTATGACGGCGTGGTCTTCCACCGCGTGATCGACGGCTTCATGGCCCAGACCGGCGACGTGGCCAACGGCAACAAGAACAACGATTTCAACCTGCGCATGGCAGGCACCGGCGGGTCCGACCTGCCGAACCTGCCGGCGGAATTCTCCAAGCTGCCCCACGATCGCGGCACGCTCGGCGCCGCCCGGTCGCAAAACCCGAACTCGGCGAACTCGCAGTTCTTCATCAACTTCAAGGACAACCACTTCCTCAACGGCCAGTACACCGTCTATGGCCGCGTCATCGAGGGCATGGAACACGTCGATGCCATCCTGCGCGGCGAGCCGCCCGCGGATCCCGACATGATGATCTCGGTCAAGGTGGCCGCAGATGCGTAAGCTCGTCCTCGCAACCGGCCTGTCGCTGCTGATGGCGGCGCCGGCCCTGGCCACCGGTCTCGACATCGAGATCGAGGGCGAGGCCAACGGCACGGTGCACGTCGATCTCTTCGACGACATCGCGCCCAAGCACGTCGAGCGGATCACCACGCTGGCTTCCGAGGGCGCCTATGACGGCGTCGTCTTCCACCGCGTGATCGACGGTTTCATGGCCCAGACGGGCGATGTGGAATACGGCCACCTGGGCGACGACATGCGCCTTGCCGGCCGTGGTGGCTCCGATCTGCCGGACCTGCCGGCCGAGTTCTCGGACGAGGATTTTGACCGCGGCGTCGTCGGCATGGCCCGCGCCCAGGATCCCGACAGCGCCAACTCGCAGTTCTTCATCATGTTCCAGCCCGGGCCCTTCCTGAACGGCCAGTACACGGTCGTCGGCAAGGTGACCGAGGGCATGGACGTGGTCGATCAGATCAAGCGCGGCACCGGCCCGAACGGCGCCGTGGTCGGTCAGCCCGACGTGATGAAAAAGGTCACCGTCACCGAGTGACGCGATCTTGCCGACCTGGTGAAAGGCGGGGCTTCGGCTCCGCCTTTTTCACGTCTTCACGGGGCCTTGCCCATTTTCCGGCTTGGGGCGCCGCGCCATCGGGCCCCCGTGGCTGGCGTCGGCCGCAGGCCGGGCAGCTCCCTCCGGATCCGCCGGCGGCCCAGGGGCTCAATCCTCCCCGGTGGCGCCTGCGGCCCAGCCCGGCGCGCCACGCTCCAGCATCTTGTTGATCTCCTCGCCCGAGACCGACTTCTTCAGCCGGCTGAAGCTGCCGTCCTCGAAGACCTCGCTCATGGCATCGATGATCGCCCGGTGCGTCACCCGGGCAAGGCCCGAGCCGAGCGAGATGCGCGCCACGCCGATGCGGGCGAAATCCTCGATGGTATAGCTCGCCAGCGTGCCGATGGTCAGCGCGTTCACCGGCAGCTCCGTGCTCTCGACGATGCGCTGCAGGTCGTCGAAGCTGGGCGGGCCGGGCACATAGAGCACGTCGGCCCCGGCCTCCTCGAACCCCGCCGTGCGCGCCAGCGCCTCGTCCATGTCGTAGGTGCCGTTCAGCACCCCGTCGGCGCGGGCCACGATCACCATGTCGCGGGGCAGGGCGCGGGCCGCCGCGGTGGCCGCGCGGATCCGTTCCACCGCCAGCGCCCGGTCATAGCTGCTGCCGCCTCCCTGGGGGTTGTCCTCGATCGAGATGCCCGCAAGGCCCGCCTCGAAGGCCAGTTTCACCGTTTCCGCCACGGTGTCGGGATCCTCGCCATAGCCGTTCTCCAGGTCCGCCGAGACCGGCAGATCGGTAGCCGCGACCATGGCCGCGGCATGGGCCATGGCCTCGTCGCGGGTCACTGTGCCGTCGGGTTTGCCCAGGGTGAACCCGAAGGCCGCAGAGGAGGTGCCGATGGCCTGGGCGCCCATGGCCGCCAGCATCCGTGCCGATCCGATATCCCAGGCATTGGCCAGGACAAAGGGCGTGCCGCGCTTGTGCAGGGCGCGAAAGACGGGGCCGGGGTTGTGCATGAACTGCCTCCTTCTGCGGGGCTTGCCGCGCACTTTCTGCACGCTTTCACAAAGCCAGTGCCGGGAAGGTCTTGCAGAAAACGACGGGGCGCAAGGGTTTTCCGCTTGTTTCGGCCGCGTCCCGCGGGTCAGGCTCAGGCCATGATCACACGCAAACTTCCCGACCTGCCGGATCGTTTCGCCGTGCTTGCGGACATCCACGGCAATGCCGATGCCCTGCGCGCGGTGCTCGCCGACATGCGTGCCTGCACCCCGGATGCGGTGTTGCTGCTCGGCGATCATTTCAGCGGCCCGCTCGATGCCGCCGGCACCGCGGCACAGCTCCTGCCGCTGCCTGCGCTCGCCCTGCGCGGCAACCATGATCGCTACCTGCTGGAGCAACCGCTCGACGATCTCTACCCCTCCGACCGCATCGCGCGGCTGGCGCTCGACGATAGCGCCATGGCCTGGCTCGCCGGGATGCCGGAGGTGCTCTCCTGCGGCGATGTCTGGGCCTGCCACGCCATGCCCGGTGACGACAACACCTACTGGACGCACATGGTTTCCGAAGCGGGCGACGTGCTGCCCCGCCCGATGGATCAGATCGCCGGTGCCGCCGCGGGCATCGACGCCCGGCTGATCCTCTGCGCGCACACCCATCTGCCCGCGCTGCTGCAGCTGCCGACGGGGCAGATCCTGCTCAACCCGGGCTCCGTCGGTTGCCCGGCCTATTCCGATGTCGCCCCGGTGCCCCACGTGGTGCAGACCCGCACGCCGGCGGCCACCTGGGCGCTGGTCGAGCGTGACGGCGCCGGTTTCCGCATCGCCCACCGCCATGTCTTCTATGACACCGCGCGCATGGTCGCCGCCGCGCGGGGAAACGGGCGCGACGAATGGGCGGCGGGCGTCGGCACCGGGATGATCCGCTGATCTCTCCTGGGGGCAGGGCACGGGCCCAGGTGCGCAAATCAAGCCTTGGCAGGGCGCGCGCCCCGCGCTATGCAAACGCCCATGAACCGGATGATCTGTATCATTACCTGCTGCATCATTACCCGCTGAGACATCTCTCGCGGGCCGCTTCATCGTTTCCAGGAAATTGAGAACCTGTTAAGCCGCCCGCGGGTTACCCGCGCCAAGAGGCGTGCCGACAGGAGCAAGACATGGCCGATATCAAGCTGCACAATTCCCGCTCGCGGAAGAAGGAGGCGTTCCACCCGATCGATCCGACCAACGTGCGGATGTATGTCTGCGGCCCCACGGTCTATGATCGCGCGCACCTGGGCAATGCCCGGCCCGTGGTGGTCTTCGATGTGCTCTACCGGCTGCTGCGCCATGTCTACGGGCCCGATCACGTGACCTACGTGCGCAATTTCACCGACGTCGATGACAAGATCAACGCCACCGCCCACGCGCGCAAGGAGGCCGGCGCCCCCGGCACCCTCGAGGAGCTGATCGCCGAGCGCACCGACGAGACGATCTCCTGGTATCATCAGGACATGGACGCCCTCGGCACCCTGCGCCCGTCCATTAAGGGCAAGGAAGGGCCTGAAGCGGAGCCCCGCGCCACGCAGTTCATTCCCCAGATGATCGAGATGATCCAGGGCCTGATCGACGGCGGCCATGCCTATGCCGCCGAGGGCCACGTGCTCTTCTCCGTCGACAGCTACAAGAACTACGGCGCGCTCTCGGGCCGCTCCGTCGACGACATGATCGCCGGCGCCCGGGTCGAGGTGGCGCCCTACAAGCGTGATCCGATGGATTTCGTGCTGTGGAAACCCTCCTCCGACGATCTGCCCGGCTGGGACAGCCCCTGGGGCCGTGGCCGCCCGGGCTGGCACATCGAATGTTCGGCCATGAGCTATGAGCTGCTGGGCGAGAGCTTCGACATCCACGGCGGCGGCATCGACCTGCAGTTTCCCCACCACGAGAACGAGGTGGCCCAGAGCTGCTGTGCCCACCCCGAGGGCGATTTCGCCCGCTTCTGGCTGCACAACGAGATGCTGCAGGTCGAGGGCAAGAAGATGTCGAAATCGCTCGGCAATTTCTTCACCGTCCGCGACCTGCTCGATCAGGGCGTGCCCGGAGAGGTGATCCGCATGGTCTTCCTCGGCACCCACTACGGCAAGCCGATGGACTGGACCGAGAAGAAGCGGCAGGAGGACGAGGCAACTCTATTGAAGTGGAAGCGCCTGATCGACGAGGAACGCGACTATGTTGCTGACAACATAGATAGCGCAGAGGTGCCTTCCAGTGTTGTCGCCGCTGTTGCTGACAACCTGAACACAGCCAAGGCCATAACTGAGCTGCACGGGCTGGCGAAAGCCGCGCGCGACGGGCGCGATGGCAAGCTGGCACTGGCGGCAGGCCTCAACTTCCTTGGCTTCGATGTCTCCCACATCTGGACTGCCACTTTCGGCAACTCCATTGATCGGTTGCTGGGCGATGAGGTGGATTTGGAAGTCTACGAAGAGCAGCTGTTCGCCCTGCGCCAAGAGGCAATGCGGACGAAGGACTTCAGCGAGGTCGATGCGATGACGAAAATGCTCCTGCATGCCGGTCTGGAAGTTCGCAGTTCCAAGGGCGGGGTGGAGATCGATGTGACACCGAACTTCGACGCCTCCAAGCTGGACGCCGCGAAATGACACCGAGAGCACAACAGGCCGGCCCCCGGCCTCGGGTGGGGGCGAAAGCCCCCTCCCTGGAGGGTGAGGCCCGTCTCGGAAACCGTCCGGTGGACGGTTTCAGGGCCGAACGGGCGAAGCCCCGGGGGCTGACCGGGCCGCTGCGCGACCCGGGCGTGGCGCGCCGCACCGGCCGCGCCCCGCGCCAGACAGAACAACCAGCCGGGGAGGGGCTGTAAATGGAACGTCTCTATCTCTACGACACCACGCTGCGCGACGGGCAGCAGACACAGGGCGTCAGCTTCTCCACCCCGGAAAAGCTCCGCATCGCCCGGATGCTCGATGACCTGGGCCTCGATTACATCGAGGGCGGCTGGCCCGGGGCAAACCCCACCGACAGCGCCTTTTTCGACGCGGCCCCCGCGACCCGCGCCACCATGACCGCCTTCGGCATGACCAAGCGCGCCGGTGTCTCGGCCGAGAACGACGACGTGCTGGCCGCGGTCACCAACGCCGGCACCCCCGCCGTCTGCCTTGTCGGCAAGACCCATGATTTCCACGTCACCACCGCCCTCGGCATCACGCTCGGGGAAAACCTCGAGAACATCTCGCGCTCCGTCGCCCATCTCGTGGCACAGAACCGCGAGGCGCTCTTCGATGCCGAGCATTTCTTCGACGGCTGGAAGGCCAACCGCGAATATGCGCTGGAATGCGTCCATGCCGCGCTCGATGCCGGCGCCCGATGGGTGGTGCTCTGCGATACCAACGGCGGCACGCTGCCGGTGGAAATCGGCGAGATCGTCCGCGATGTCATCGCCTCGGGCGCCCCGGGCGACCGTCTCGGCATCCATACCCACAACGACACCGCCAATGCCGTGGCCGGCAGCCTCGCCGCCGTCGATGCCGGCGCCCGTCAGATCCAGGGCACGCTCAACGGCCTGGGCGAGCGTTGCGGCAACGCGAACCTCGTCACCCTGATCCCCACGCTCCTGCTCAAGGAACCCTACGCCAGCACCTACGAGACCGGCGTCAGCCGCGCGGCGCTGGCCGATCTCACCGCGATCAGCCGCAAGCTCGACGAGATCCTGAACCGCGTGCCGGTGAAACAGGCGCCCTTCGTCGGCTCTTCCGCCTTTGCGCACAAGGCGGGGCTGCATGCCTCGGCCATCCTCAAGGATCCCTCGACCTACGAACACATCGACCCCGCGATCGTCGGCAACGAGCGCATCATCCCGATGTCGAACCAGGCCGGTCAGTCGAACCTGCGCCGCCGCCTGGCCGATGCCGGGCTGAACGTGCCAAAGGGCGATCCGGCGCTGGCGCGGATCCTGACGGAGGTGAAGGAGCGCGAGGACAAGGGCTATACCTACGACAGCGCCCAGGCCAGCTTCGAGCTGCTGGCGCGGCGCGAGCTGGGGCAGTGCCCGACTTTCTTCGAGGTCGACCGCTACCGCGTGACCATCGAGCGCCGCCGCAACGACCGGGGGCAGATGGTCTCGGTCTCCGAGGCCGTGGTGGTGGTGCGCATCGACGGCGAGCGGCATCTCTCGGTCTCCGAGAGCCTCGATCCGCAGGGCAATGACCGCGGCCCGGTCAACGCGCTCTCCAAGGCGCTGGCCAAGGACCTGGGCAAGTACCAGAACGTCATCGACGACATGCGCCTTGTCGACTTCAAGGTGCGCATCACCCAGGGCGGGACAGAGGCCGTCACCCGTGTCATCATCGACAGCGAGGACGGCGAGGGTCGCCGCTGGTCCACCGTGGGGGTTTCCCCGAACATCGTCGACGCCTCCTTCGAGGCGCTGGTGGATGCCGTCACCTGGAAGCTGCTGCACGCGAGCCAGCTTCAGACGGCTTGATGCAAAGGATCAACTATGATCGCCAACATACTGATTTTCATCATCATATCACTTTTCATGATGATCGGTATCGCGCTGGTCATGATCCTGTCGCAGCCCCCGCGCCGCAGGCTCTCCGGCGGGCGCATGGAGTTCGGCGGGCAATTGGCGCAGGACGTCGCGCCGCTGCCCGTCAGCCATGTCACTGCCCGTGACGGGACCGAAATGCCGGTGCGCGGGCTGGGTGGCCCGCCCGGCGCGCCGCTCGTCATCCTGCTGCATGGTTCCGCCTGGTACGGGGCGCAGTTCGACGGCCTGGCGCCGCAGCTGGCGCGCCATGCCGATGTCCTGGTGCCCGACCTGCGTGGCCACGGCGGCTTTCCCGGGCCCCGCGGCGACATCGCCCACATGGGACAGCTGGAGGAAGACATCGCCGACCTGATCGCGGCCCGGGCGCGGCCGGGGCAAAAGGTGATCCTGGCCGGGCACAGTTCCGGCGGCGGTCTCGCCATCCGCTTTGCCGGTGGCGAATACCGCGACATGATCGACGGTGCCGTGCTCCTTGCGCCCTACCTGCATTACCGCTCCGCCACGATCCGCCAGGACAGCGGCTGGGCCCATGTGCTGCTGCGCCGGATCATCGGGCTGTCGATCCTGAACCTCATGCGCATCCATGCGCTCGACGGGTTGACGGTGATCCAGTTCGCCATGCCGCGCGCCGTGCTCGACGGGCCCCGGGGCGACATGGCCACCACCGCCTATTCCTGGCGGCTGAACCAGTCCCTCGCGCCGCGCAACGACTATGGCGGCGATCTCTCTGCGCTGCCGCCCTTCCTGCTGATCGCGGGCGAGGCCGACGAGGCCTTCGACGCCGCGGAATACCAGCCCGCGATGGTTGCAGCCACCGACAAGGGGCGTTACCTGCTCTTGCCGGGTGTCGGTCACCTCGACGTGGTCAATGCCCCCGACACGCCGCAAGCCATCGGAGAGTTCCTTGCCGGATACAGCGACCAGCCCCAACCGGAATGACGCCTGGACAGAAGACCTGACGGCCTGTGCCGGCCTCGTCGAACGCGGCGATCCCGAGCGGTTCCGCACCGTCATGGCGGCCCCGGTGCCGGCACGGCTGTCGCTCTTTCCGCTCTATGCCTTCAACATCGAGGTCGCCCGCGCGCCCTGGGTCACCCAGGAGCCGATGATCGCCGAGATGCGCCTGCAATGGTGGCGTGACGCGCTGGAAGAGATCGAGAAGGGCGAGGGGGTGCGCCACCACGAGGTGGTCACGCCGCTCTTTCACCGGCTGCCCGCGTCCGGCACGGCGCCGCTCGATGCGCTGATCGAGGCCCGCCGCTGGGACGTCTGGAAGGAACCCTTCGAGGACGAGATCCATTTCCGCCGCTACCTCGATGCCACCTCCGGCAACCTGCTGCGCGCCGGCGCCCTGATGCTGGGCAGCCCCCTGGACGAGGAAGTCGCCGCCGACGCGGGCTTTGCCATGGGCCTGGCCAACTGGTTCCGCGCCGTGCCCGCGCTCGAGAGTTCCGGCCGCTATCCCTTGCCCGATGGTCGCCCCGAAACCGTGCAAATGCTGGCCCGCGAGGGGCTCGACCGGATCGCCGCGGCGCGCCGCCGCCGCGCCCGCGTGGCAAAACCGGTGGCGCCGCTGCTCTTTGCGCTGCCGGAGGCCCAAGGCCTGTTGAAACTGGCCGCGCGCGAGCCTGGCCGGGTCAAGCAGGGCGCCCTGGCGCTCTCGCCCTTCGCGGAACGCGTCGCCCTGATGCGTGTCTCGCTGACAGGGCGCTGGTAGCTCGGTGGCAGGCTAGTCCCGGCTGGCGCCCGCCACCTCGAGCGCAAGCCAGGCGGTATAGCTGGCGTTGGCCCAGACGGAATGGCGCAGGATCATCGGCACCTCGTGCGGGTGCATCTCGGTGATCGCATTCTCCACCCGGTCGCCCAGCTCGGGCAGGGTGCGCAGGCGCAGCACCACCTCCTCGCTCTGGGTCAGGTCCTCGCCGTCATGGGACAGCCTCAGCACCGTGTCGCCGCGGCTGGCGCTGCCGATCAGCCGGGCCTTCAGCAGGGCACTGGCAATCCGGTCGGCCGAGGATCGCGTGGGACACATCACCTCGACCTCCAGGATCATGCCGCGGCCTCGTCCCTGGGCCGCATCACCAGCCAGATCAACGCGCCGCCCGCCAGTGCCAGCAGCGGGATCATCGCCATGTTCACCGCGTACCAGCCCGCCTCGGGGCCGCCACCGCTGCAATTCATCAGCCCGCCAGAGGCCAGCGAGGCAAAGGTCACGCCGCCGAAGACGATCAGGTCGTTCAGGCCCTGGATCCGGCCGCGTTCCTCCGGTGTATGTGCCCCTGCCAGCATGGTCGTCGCCCCGATGAAGCCGAAGTTCCAGCCGATCCCCAGCAGGACCAGCGTGATGAAGAAGTTGCTCAGGTCAACGCCCTGCATGCCGGCCACCCCGGCGGTGGCCAGGATCGCCAGCCCGATGGCCATGATCCTCTCCACGCCGAAGCGGTTGATCAATGCGCCGGTGAAGAAGCTGGGGATATACATGGCCAGCACGTGGCTTGTGACCACATTCGCGGCATCTGCCTTGTCGTATCCACAGCCCACCACTGCCAGCGGGGTCGAGGTCATCACCAGGTTCATCAGCGCATAGCTGACCATGGCACAGATGATCGCCACCGCGATGCGCGGGGTGCGGATCATCTGCCAGCGGGTCCGCCCGGCGGGGGCGTCATGGGCCGGCGCGGGCGGTTTCGGGATGTCCAGGAAATAGAACAGGATCGGCGCGCAGAGGTTGATCACGATCATCGTCAGGTAGGTGCCCAGGAAGGGGATCACCATGGCATCCGCCGTCACCTTCACCAGTTGCGGCCCGATGATCGCCGCCGCCAGGCCGCCGGCCATGACATAGGAGATCGCCTTGGGGCGGAAGGTGGCAGAGGCGGTATCGGTGGCGGCGAAGCGGTAGAACCCCTGCGCCGACATGTAGACACCGGTCAGCAGGGATCCTGCCAGGAAGATCCCGAAGGAGGCCTGGTAGAGGCCGATCGCGCCGATGATCGTGCCGAGCGCGCCGAACCCCGCGCCGGTCAGGAACCCGGTACGCCGCCCGAACCGCTGCATCACCGCCGAGACCGGCGTGGCCGCCAGCATCGAGCCCAGCACGATCAGCGAGATCGGCAGCGTGGCAAAGCAGGGATTGGGCGCCAGGCTCTGCCCTGCCAGCCCTCCGATGGTGAACAGCATCGGCATCTGGGCGCCCAGCAGCGCCTGCGCCATGACGAGCACCACCACGTTCTTGCGGGCGCGGCGGTCGTCGGGCGGGGCGGGGGGCGCATCGGTGATCTGGTCTGTCATGGCGAAACCGGTAGAGCCTGCGCAGGCCTCGGGCAAGTCCTATCCGCGGCGCGCGCCTCCGGAACCGTTCCTGAACATGTGCATTTTCGCGGAGGGGGCAGGGTGGTGGTCTGCAAGTCACTGAAAGGGAGTGTTATAAAATCACGTATACGTGCGATAGTGCACAGGAGCTGTGGCGAAATGGAACGGTGCACATTTGTATGCAGCGGCCTAATTTTCCTGCGGAACTTCCCGGTGGGCGCGCTGTTCCGGCGCTGCACGGCCGGGGGCAGACCCTGCGACAGGAGCCCGAAATGGAAATCACAGCAGCCGTCATCAACAAGGCGCACGCGCCCTTCGAAATCGAGACGCTCGACCTTCACGGCCCCGCGGACGACGAGATTCTCGTGCGCATCGAAGCCGTCGGCCTCTGCCACACCGACCTCGCGGTGCAGCACGAGTCGATTCCGCTGGCCTTCCCGGTGGTGCTCGGCCACGAGGGCGCCGGCATCGTCGAGAAGGTCGGCAAGGACGTCACCAAGTTCAAGGTCGGCGACAAGGTCGTCATGACCATGGCCTATTGCGGCGAATGCGAGAACTGCCGGCGCGGCGACGTGATGTACTGCGAGAAGCAGGCGCAGATGAACTATGCCGGCGCCCGCCCCGACGGCAGCCGCACGATCTGTCGCCACGGCCACGATCATGGCCACGACCAAGAGATCACCGGTGCCTTCTTCGGTCAGTCCTCCTTTGCCAGTTACGCCGTCGCCAACCAGCGCAACTGCGTCAGGCTGCCCGATGATGCCGACCTGACGATGGCCGCGCCTCTCGGCTGCGGCGTCCAGACCGGCGCCGGCGCCGTGATCAACTCGCTCGATGCCCAGGCCGGCCGGGCCCTCGGCGTCTTCGGCGGCGGGGCCGTCGGCATGAGCGCCGTCATGGGCGCCGTGGTGCGCGGCTGCTCCCCGATCATCGTGGTCGAACCGGTCGAGGCGCGGCGCAAGCTGGCGCTGGAACTGGGCGCCACGCATGCGATCGACCCTTCCGCCGGCGATGTCACCGAGGCAATCCGCGCCATCGTGCCCCGCGGCCTCGACTATGCCGTCGACACCACTGCCGTGCTGCCGGTGCTCGAGGCCGCGCTGGCGGCCATGGCCGTGCACGGCACCCTCGGCATGATCGGCGTGCCGCGCGATCCCGCGTCCGAGCTGCCGCTCTCGCTCTTCGGTTTCCTCTCCGGCGGCTTGACCATAAAGGCGATCCTCGAGGGCGACAGCACTCCCGATGTCTTCATCCCCGAGATGTACGAGTACTTCCGCCAGGGCAAGTTCCCCCTTCAAAAGCTCATCGCCACCTATCCCTTCAACAAGATCAACGACGCCGTCGAGGATCAGGCGAGCGGCAAGGTTCTGAAGCCGGTCCTGGTCTTCTGAGACGGCAAGCACCAGGGCGTCCGGCCCGTCCGGGCGCCGGTTTCGGGTTGGGACACTCGGAATGACGAAAGGCGCCTCCTCGCGGGGGCGCCTTTTTACTGTCGCCCTCCGGCGGCCTGGTGCCGTGGCCTCGGGCGCCTGTCGTCACGCCCGGTCGATCAGATGGGCGAAACTGCCGCTCACATGGCCCTGCCGCAGGCCCATAGGGGGCAGGGCGCTGCCCTCGGCATCCTGCGCCTGAAACAGCGTCTCGCCCTCGGCCTTCAGCGTGGTCGCATAGTGGAATTCATGCCCGGCCCATGCGCCCGCCATCGGCCCGGCCCCGGCCTGAAGGCTGCGATAGCCCAGGTGTAGTTTCCGCCGCTCAAAGGAGGTCTCCAGCCGCAGCAGCCCGGCCATCCCGTGCCGCGTCCCGTCGGCATCCACCAACCCGTCGCCCAGCACCATGTAGCCGCCGCATTCCCCGAACACCGGACGCCCCTCGGCATGTTTGCAAAGACTTTGCAAAAATACCCGGTTTGCAGAGAGTTTGCCGGCATGCAGCTCCGGGTAACCCCCGGGCAGATAGGTGAAATCCGCCTCCGGCACCGGCTCGTCGGCCAGTGGAGAGAAGAACCTGATCTCGGCCCCCGCCGCGCGCCAGTCGCCCAGCAGATGCGGATAGGCAAAGGCAAAGGCCCGGTCCTGCGCCACGGCAATCACCTGCGCCGGCGGCGCCACCATCGGCGCCTCGCCTGCCTCGATCTCCCCGGCCAGAGCGGTCAGCGCCTCCAGGTCCAGCGGCCGGTCTCCCGGCACGCCGGTCTCGAGCGCCGCTGCGGCGCGGTCCAGGAAATCGTCGAGTTCACCCATCTCGCCCGCCTGCACCAGGCCCAGGTGCCGCGAGGGCAGAGCCAGGTCGGCGCGGCGCGGCAGACAGCCCAGCACCGGCAGGCCCAGGGGCGCCAGCGCCGCACGCAGCATGGCGGCGTGCCGCGCACTGCCCACCCTGTTCAGGATCACGCCGGCCACACGCACCCCGGGATCATGCCGCGCGAACCCGGCCACCAGCGGCGCCACGCTCTGCGCCATCTTCGCCGCATCCACCACCAGAACCACCGGCAGGTGAAGGCTGCGCGCGATATCCGCCACCGCCCCGCGCCCCGCGGGTGGCGCCCCGTCGAAAAGGCCCATGGCCCCCTCGATCACCAGCATCTGCGCCGCGCTGCGCCCCGCCAGCGCCCGCAGCCGCGCCGGCCCCATCGCCCAGGCGTCAAGGTTCAGACAGGGCGCACCACAGGCAGCCTCGTGGAATTTCGGATCGATGTAATCGGGGCCGGATTTGGCGCCGGCCACGCGCAGGCCCCGCTGTCGCAACAGCCGCAGGGCGGCAAGGGTCACCGTGGTCTTGCCCGCGCCCGATGAGGGGGCGGCCAGGATCAGCCCCTTCACGACACCTCTGCCGGCAGCCCGCGCTCCAGCGGGTCCAGGTTGCGTGGCGCCACGCCGCCCGCCAGCGCCTGCCAGTCGAGCACCTGCCGCATCAGCACCGAGCGCCCGATGCAGAGGATCGCCGGCGGTTGCAGCCCGCTGTCCTCCAGATCCTCGGCCATGCGCCCCAGCGTCGTCTCCAGCACCTGCTGGTCCGGGGTCGTGGCATTGCAGACCACGGCGGCCGGCTCATCCGCATCGCGCCCCGCCTCCAGCAGCGCATCGGCAATCCGCTTGGCATGTTTCATGCCCATGTAGATCACCAGCACCTGCGCCCCCTCGGCAATCGCCTTCCAGTTCAGGCTGGTGGGCGCCTCGCCGGTCTGGTCGTGGCCGGTCACGAAGGTGACGGACTGGTTCACATCGCGATGGGTCACCGGGATGCCGGCATAGGCCAGCCCGCCGATGCCCGCGGAAATGCCGGGGATGATGCGCACGTTGATGCCATGCTGGATCAGCGTCTGCGCCTCTTCGCCGCCCCGGCCAAAGACGAAGGGATCGCCGCCCTTCAGCCGCAGCACCCGCTTGCCCTCGCGCGCCAGGTCCACCAGCCGCAGGGAAATGTCGCGTTGCTTCGCCGAGGGCTTGCCGCCCCGCTTGCCGGCATAGATCAGCTCTGCCTGCGGCGCCCAGCCAAGGATCGCATCCGAGACCAGGGCGTCATAGATCACCACGTCGGCCTGGCGCAGCGCGTTCAGCGCATGCAGCGTCAAAAGCCCCGGATCGCCCGGCCCGGCCCCGCAGAGCCAGACCCATCCGGGTTCGAAATCGGGCCAGTCGGCCATGGGAAGCGGTGAGTCATGCATGCCCCCAATATGCCCGTTCCCCGGGGGCAGGAAAAGCCCACCCGCGCAATCAGGATCATGATCCCCGGGCCATGCCCCCGCCGCCGAACGGAATTCCGGCCCAGCAGCCCGGCGTGGAACCGGCTCCCCTCATCTGGCCGGAAATATCCCGGGGGAAGGGGCCGCAGGCCCCTGGGGGCAGAGCCCCCTCGGCGCCCGCCGATTTGCCACGCTCCGATTTGCCCCCTCCGATTTGTCACCCTCGGATTTGGCATGGCACTCGCCGCCCGCGCCCCTATGATCCGGCGCATGAGCCGCAAACCCTCCGGACCTCTCCGCCGTGGCTGGACCACGGGCGCCTGCGCCACCGCTGCCCTGCGGGCGGCGCTGCTCGCGCTCTGGGATGCGGCGCCGGACCGGGTGCAGATCACCCTGCCGCGGGGCGAGACGCCGGTCTTCGACATCGAACATGTCGCCACGGGACCCGGCTGGGCCGAGGCGACGGTGATCAAGGATGCCGGCGACGACCCCGACGTGACCCATGGTGCGGCGATCACCACGCGGGTGATCCCGGGCGGGCAGGGCATCCGCTTCAGCGCCGGCGAAGGCGTGGGCATGGTCACCCGTCCCGGCCTGCCGATCCCGCCGGGAGAACCCGCGATCAACCCGGTGCCGCGCCAGATGATGGAGGAGCAGCTGCGCGATCTCGCCGCCCGCTTCGGCCATGATCTCGACGCCGAGATCCGGGTTTCCGTCGCCGGCGGCGCCGCGCTCGCCGCGCAAACCTGGAATCCCCGCCTCGGGATCGAGGGCGGGCTCTCGATCCTGGGCACCACCGGCATCGTGCGGCCCTTCTCCTGCGCCGCCTGGATCGCCTCGATCCACCGCGGTGTCGACGTGGCCCGCGCCGCCGGCCTGCCGCGGGTGGCCGGCTGCACCGGTGCGACGTCGGAAAAGGTGGTGCAGGGGCTCCATGACCTGCCCGATCATGCCATGCTCGACATGGGCGATTTCGCCGGCGGCATGCTGAAATACATCGCCGCCCATCCGCTGCCCCATGTCACCATCGGTGGCGGCGTGGGCAAGCTCACCAAGCTGGCCCAGGGGGCAGGGGATCTGCACTCGGGCCGCTCGCAGGTGGATTTCGCGGCGCTCTCCCGGGCGCTCGAGGCGCCCGAGGTGGCGCAGATGAACACGGCCCTGCAGGTGCTCGAAACCCTCGGGCCGCGCTTCGGCACCTGGGTGGCCGAGGAGGCGCTGGCCGAGATGCGCCGCCGCCTGCCCGAAGGTATCTCGGCCGATGTCGTGGTGATCGACCGCAAGGGCACGATCGTGGGGCGCGCCGGATGATCCTGCTCCTCGGCGGCACCTTCGAGGCCCGGCAACTGGCGGGCCGGCTCGCTCAGGCGGGCACGCCCGCCCTCGTCTCGCTGGCGGGCGCGGTGCGCCGCCCCGCACCCCAGGCGCTGCCCACCCGGATCGGCGGATTTGGCGGCGAGGCGCCGTTTCGGGCCTTCCTGCGCGAGGCGGGCATCACCGCCGTGCTCGACGCCACCCATCCCTTCGCCGCCCGGATCACCGCGCGCACCGCCCGTGTCTGCGCCGACCTTGGGCTGCCCCATGCGGTGCTGCGCCGTCCCGGCTGGCAGCCCGGCCCGGGCGACGACTGGCGCCGCATCGGGGCCGAAGAGGAGGCCGCCCGGCACATCCCCCCCGGCGCCCGGGTCTTTCTCGCCACCGGCCGTCAGACCCTGCCGCGCTATGCCGGCCTCGCGGGCCGCCACCTGACCCTGCGCGTGATCGACCCGCCCGAGGCGCCCTTTCCCTTCCCGAACGGCGGCTTTCACGTCGGTCGGCCGCCCTTCACGGTCGAGAGCGAGACCCATCTCTTCCGTGACCTCGGCATCCAGTGGCTGATCGCAAAGGATTCCGGCGGCGCGGGCGGCCGGGCCAAGCTCGATTCCGCCCGCGCGCTCGCGCTCCCGGTGCTGCTCATCGACCGCCCGCCGCTCCCCGAGCGCGTCACCTGCCTCTCCACCGTCGAAGAGGCCCTTGCCTGGGCGTTGGTGCCGTGATCTCCCGCATCCTCACCGACGAAGGCGTGCTGGCCGAGGGCGTCGCGGCTCTTGCCACCATCGATCCCGCCATGGCGCGCCTCGCCGAGACACTGCCCCTGCCGCCGCTCCGGCGCCGCGCGCCGGGCTTTGCCACGCTCCTGCAGGCGATCACCGGCCAGCAGGTCTCCACCGCCTCCGCCGCGGCCATCTGGGCGCGGCTCGAGGCCGCGTGCCTGACCAGCGAAACCGCCGTGACGGAGGCCGGCGAGGAGGGCCTGCGCGCCTGCGGCCTCTCGCGCCCAAAGATCCGCTATGCCCTGGCCATCGCCGGCTCGGGCACCGGTTTCGACGCCCTTGCCACGCTGCCCGACGAGGAGGTCATCACCCGCCTCGTGGCGCTGCCCGGGATCGGGCGCTGGACGGCCGAGATCTATGCCACCACGGCGCTCGGCCGGGCCGATGTGCTGCCCGCGGGCGATCTGGCCTTGCAGGAGGCCGCCCGGCTGCTCTACGGCTTGGACGCGCGCCCGACCGAGGGGGCGCTGCGCGCCCTGGGCGCGCGATGGAGCCCCTGGCGGGGCGTTGCGGCGCGGATGCTCTGGAGCTTCTACCGCGCCGAGAAGAACAGAGAGGGGATGCTATGACACGGGTTCTGCAGGCAGAGAAGAAGGCACCGGTTTCGGGCGAGACGCGCTCGGCGGTGGTCTTCCTGCATGGCTATGGCGCCAACGGGGCCGATCTGCTGGGGCTGGCCGACGTGCTGGGCGAACACCTGCCCGACACGATGTTCGTGGCCCCGGATGCCCCCGAGAGCATCCCCGGCGCGCCCTTCGGCTACCAGTGGTTCCCGATCCCCTGGATGGATGGCTCCTCCGAGGAGGAGGCCGAACGTGGGCTGCTCGCGGCCGCGGACGACCTGAACGCCTTTCTCGATGCGCTGATGGTCGACGAGGACCTGCTGCCGGAACAGGTGGCGCTCTTCGGCTTTTCCCAGGGCACGATGATGTCGCTGCAGGTCGCGCCCCGGCGCGAGGATCCGGTGGCGGGCGTGGTGGCCTTCTCGGGCCGGCTGATCCGCCCCGAGATGCTCGTCGACGAGGTGCAGAGCCGCATGCCCGTGCTGCTTGTGCACGGCGACGAGGACCCGGTGGTTGATCCCGCCAGCCTGCCCGCTGCCGCCGAGGCGCTGCAGCAGGCGGGCTTCAAGGAGGTCTTTGCCCATATCATGAAGGGCACGGCCCATGGCATCGCGCCGGATGGCCTCTCGGTGGCGCTGGCCTTCCTGCGCGACAAGTGCGGGTTCTGAGGCGCTTGCCATAGGCAAGGCAAGGGGGCTCTGCCCCCATCAGCCTGCGGCTGCCCCCCCCGGAGTATTGTCCGGAAAGATGAAACACGGGCATCCCGCCCTCATTCATCTTTCTGAAAATACTCGATCACGAGATCCGGGCCGCGCTGCCGTCACTCCTCGGGGAACCACAACCGGGGTTCGGCGAATTCCAGCGAGTTGCCGGCAGGGTCGCGGACATAGATCGAGCGCGCCCCGCCCGGCCAGTGGAAATCGGCCTCGATCGGATGGCCCGAGACCTCGAGCCGTTCGGCCCAGGCGTGGATCTCGGCCGCGCTGGCGGCAAAGCAGATATGCCCCTGTCCCGTGGCGCCGTGCGGCGGCACCGGCATCGCCGGATCGTCGCCGCCGGTCACCGTGCGGGCGGGGTTGAAGAGCAGCAGCATCTGCCGACCGATCCGGCAGAACAGGTGCCTGTCGCCGGCGCGGGCGATCTTCTCCAGGCCGAGCACGCCGGTATAGAAGGCCTCGGCCGCATCGAGATCCTCGGCATAGAGCGCAGTTTCCAGGATCGCGCCGGGGCGCAGGGTCTCCGAGGGAAGGATCTGATCCATGGCAAAACCTCTCGTCTGATAGGATTGAGCTAGGGGGCGCGCGCCTCGGGGCAAGGACAGGCAGGGCGCCGATTGTCATTTGGGCGTTACGCGGCGCGGGTATGGCTTTGGCAGGTCGCTGTATATCATGGGGCTTGTCAGGCGAGACACGCGATATATAGTTTTTTCATGCCCTCGGCGTAGAATGCCGGTGGGCAGGTATCGGATCGGCGGAACAGCAGAACGGCGGAGGGCCGGATGCGGGAAGGCGAAAGATCACGGACAGGACGGCAGCGGGCGCCGGGGCGGATCCCCGATCTGCGTCCTGAGCTGTGCGCTGGTCGTGCCGGTGATCGTCGCGGAGGCCACCGGTCCGGGCGGCCGCAGGCCGAGATAGACCGACCGGGCAGCAGGCCGCTCCTGCGCGCCCTCACCAGGCGGCCAGAGAGCAGTCCGCGCCCGATGCGGCTGCATCTGC
This sequence comes from Pseudooceanicola sp. DL12, assembly GCF_056270665.1. Lineage (NCBI taxonomy): Bacteria > Pseudomonadati > Pseudomonadota > Alphaproteobacteria > Rhodobacterales > Paracoccaceae > Pseudooceanicola > Pseudooceanicola sp. DL12. The sequence continues at coordinate 2,521,978 of NZ_CM149884.1, read as the reverse complement.
GGATGCCGATACGGGCCCGGATGGTGCCGGTGACCACAGACAGGATGACCCCGAGGCGCGTGTGTTTCACGCGCCTTTTTTGTTGCCCTTCAAACCGCTCATCGCGCCGCAGCCCGCGGCGCGGGGGCCTCTTTCGCGGCGGGCTTCGGAGGGCCCGGCCATTCACGTCAAGGACCGCCGGCACGGGATCTCTCCCGCGGCCGGCCCAATCGCCGGAAAGGGTATCGGCATGATGCATCAACCCGTCGGGAACCTGCGGACACTTGTCCTCAATGCCGACATGCAGCCGCTCTCCTGGGCGCCGCTCTCGGTCTGGAACTGGCAGGACGCCTTCGTTGCCGTCCACCAGGAGCGGGTGCTGCAGATCAAGGCCTACGAGGAGGTGCGGGTGCATTCCGCCAGCCAGACCTTCGAAGTGCCTTCGGTCGTCGCCCTAAAGAGCTATCGCAAGCGCAAGAAGGTCTCCTTCACCCGCTACCATGTCTTCCTGCGCGACGGATTCCGCTGCCAGTACTGCGGCGAGCAGTTCCCGGCCAAGCAGCTGACCTTCGACCACGTGATCCCGCGCAGCAAGGGCGGCGGCACCTCCTGGACCAACATCGTGACCGCCTGCGAGGCCGACAACCTGCGCAAGGCCAACCGCACCCCCTCCCAGGCCCGCATGAAGCTGCTGCGCCCGCCCTACGAGCCCTCGGTGCGTCAGCTCGACGCCGTGGCCCGCAAGCTCTCCTTCCGGACCAGCGAGCTGCATCAGTCCTGGCTCGATTTCCTCTACTGGGGATCTGAACTCGAGGAATGATTTCGCACCCGCCGCGCCCGCCCGCTGGGCGCGCCTTCGCAGGGTGACGCCGGGGCGCCTCCGCGATGCCGTCGGGTCATGCTTTCGCGGTGCACGTCTTCCGGGAAGGATGGGCGGAAAGCTGCCGGGTCGGTGGCGGATCCCCGTCCGGGGTCTGCCGCGGCACTCGGGAGGCACCTGAACCTGCCGGTGGTCTCGCGGAAGGAGACCCCGGCGGGCCGTCGCGGGCGGATGTCTTGGGGAAGGGTTCGTTCGCGCCGAAAGGGCTGGCTGAGGTCTCGCGATCTCGCCGGCCCTTTCCCATTCCGAACCCTAAAACTCGACCCCATGCGGCGCCAATCTGGGGCCCGATCCGGCGCCGGTTGCCCCGCGCCGCGGCGGCCCGGACAGGCCGATTTCGCACCGACGCGATACCGACGCAATACCGACGTAATACCGACGTTGGAATCCGGCCTTTTCAGGCACTTGGAAATATTGTCGGTATGGAATGTGTTGCGGGTTTTCGACCCTCATCCGGGGGCATGAAAAAACCCGGTCGAACGAGGTCCGGCCGGGGTCTCTTTCTTGTCGCGGTGCCGCCCGACAAGGCGGCCCGGGATCAGCTTGCGTCGCCGCCGGTGCTGACGGTGGCCTTGGGCGCGCTAGCCTTCGGGCCGCTCGACAGCGGGTCGTCCTGGCGCTGGACGGAGCCTTCGAAATGGGCGCCGCTCTCGATCGCGATGGTCTTGTGGATGATGTCGCCTTCGACCCGTGCTGTCGAGGTCAGGCGCACCTTCAGGCCACGCACGCGGCCCACGATGCGGCCGTTGATGACCACGTCGTCCGCGGTGATCTCACCGCGGATCGTGGCGCCTTCGCCGACGGTCAGCAGGTGGGCACGGATGTCGCCTTCGATGGTGCCCTCAACCTGGATGTCGCCGGTGGTCTTCAGGTTGCCGGTAATGTGCAGGTCGGACGACAGCACGGATGCCGGCGGTTTTGCCTTGGGCGCAGAGGGTTTGTAGTCAGAGCTTGCGGCGGGCTTGCTCACCGGGGCGTCACTTGCCGGCGTGGTGCTCTCGGTGGCCTTCGGGCCGGGTTCGTTGATTTTGCTCTTAGAAAACATCTCTTGCAGCCTTGATATATGTCATCGGGTTAACGGGTTTACCGTTGACGCGCACCTCGTAATGCACATGGGGGCCCGTCACACGTCCGGATGCTCCCATATCACCGATCCGGTCCCCGCGCGAGACCCTTTGGCCCACCTTCACGCGAATGCGGGACATATGCCCGTATCGGGTCTCGATTCCGAAATCGTGCTGGATTTTTACCAGTCTGCCGTAGCCGGTCGACCAGCCGGCAAAGATCACCACGCCGTCGCCGGTGGCATAGAGCGGGGTGCCCACGGGCCCCGCAAGATCGACGCCGTAGTGGCTCCGGATGCCGCCGGTTTTCGGGTCGCGCCGGGTGCCGAAGCCCGAGGTGAAGCGATAGCTGTCATGCACCGGGTTGGCAAAGGGCGCCTTGGCCGCGGCCAGGCGATAGAGGTTCAGCTCGTCGAGCCGGCTCAGGATCTGATTGGCGCGCTGCGCGTCGGGCGAGGGCACGGTGCCCATCGTCGAGAAGGAGATCGGGGTCAGCGGGCCGCCCTGACCGGAATAGCCGCGGCGCACCTGGCTGATGAGCGTGTCGGTGTTCAGGCCGGCAGCGCGGAACATCTTGTCCAGCGGCTCGACCGAGACGTCGAGGGCATCTTCCAGCTGGTGGAAGATCGCGTCGTTCTGGTCCTGCAGAAGCGCCAGCTGCTGGGACAATTCGTCAGCCTGTTCAACGGCATCGCGGGCATCGTTATGGATCTGGTCGCGTTCTTCGGCGGTCTCGGACAGCGCGGCGGTCAGAACCGAGAGCGTGTCCTCGGCATAGGCGGGCATCTCCTGGCGATCGCTGTCCTGGCTGTTTGCGTCGTTCAGGGCGGCGAGCTGGCTGCGGGCATTGTCGCGCTCATCCAAGGTGCGGCGCAGGGTGGTCTGGATCACGTCGATCCCGGTTTCCAGCTCGCGCCGGCGTGCTTCCGACTTGAGCAGTTCGGTCTGCATGTCCGAGATCCGGCCGAGAGCCGTGTTGAACCGTTCCTGGGCGGCAAGCGCCTCGGTCTCGCGGTTGTCGCGCTCGTCGGCCATGGTGTTCAAGCTGTCCTGATAGGTCTGCTGATCGCGCATCGCCTGTTCGCGGTAATTGCCCGATCCGATGCTGTCCATCAGAAGGATCGCGGTGGCAATGATCGTCCAGGCCACGATCGCGGCACTGCCGGCCACGGCCAGCAGCTGCGTCGATGGCCGAAGGCGGATGAAGCGCGTGTCACTGTCCGATTTCAGGAAAAGCCGGCGTTCCGGAAAATGCCGTTCGAGTATCGCGTGAAGGCGAATGGCTACCCTAGTCCTCACGTATTCGTGTCCCTTTTCGTCCCGTCCCCGCGCCCCGCACTGATCCCCATCAAGGGCGCCTGCAACCTGTTACCGGCTGGGTGGCAGTCGGGCAACAGTTTTGGACTTTCTCTTGCGCAGGGTCAGTGCAATCCTGCGAAACTGGCGAATTCCCGCCTGTTTTACGTGGAAATACTGAGGAAATCGGCAATACGGCGCCGTCTGGCGCCCGTGGAACGGGCAGGGCAGCCTTTCGCCGGCGCCTCGGCGCCGCCTGCTCCCCGCCGGTGGGCGGCACAACCAGGGATCACTCGGCGTCGTTGCCGCTCTCGGTCAGGGGCCAGTAGAAATCCGGCGGCAGTCCGGCTTCCGCGCGTTTTTCCTCGTTGAAGGGCGGTTTCAGCGTAGAGTGGAAATAGCGCCGCACCAGATCGTGGAAAAAGGGCTTCGGGTCCCGTCCCTCGCGGCCGCACAGGAAATGAAACCACTTCGAGCCATAGGCCACGTGTCCCACTTCCTCTGCATAGATGGTTTCCAGCGCCGCCACGGCACTCACTACCCCGGCCTTGCGGAAGATGTCGATCATCCCCGGGGTCACGTCCAGGCCGCGCGCCTCCAGAACCATGGGCACCACGGCCAGTCGTCCAAAGATGTCGTCTGCCGTATCCTCGGCGGCGCGCCACATGCCGGCATGGGCGGGCAGGGCGCCGTAGTGACTGCCCAGCTCCTCCAGGCAATCGCACATCAGGTTGAAGTGCTTGGATTCCTCGTCTGCCGCCTTGACCCAGTCGTCATAATAGCCCGGCGGCATCGACACGTCCGGAAACCGCGCGATGATGTCCCAGTGCAGGTCGACGGCATTCAGTTCGATATGCGCCACCGCATGCAGCAGGGCGATCCGCCCCTGGGGCGAGCCGGGCCGGCGCCTGGGCACATCGCGCGGGCTCAGCAGCGGGGGCTTTGCCGGGCGGGCAGGCTGCAGCGGTGGCAGGGAGCGGCCGATGGGTATCTCGCGGCCTTCGCTTCGCGCTGCAAACCACTCCGCCGCATATCGATGCGACAGCGCCGTCTTGGCGCGCCCGTCTGCGGTGCTCAGAACCTCCACCGCCATCTCTGCCAGTGTTTCGGCCATCTTGTCCTTTCGCCGCCGCATTCCGCCTTCGGGCCGCAGCGCCTTCTCTATCTCTTGGAAAATATCTGCGACATGCGGGGGCCGGCCCCCGCATGCCGGTCACGCAAGTGCGCTCAGAGGGCCTTCACCGCTTCCAGAACCTCCTCGGCGTGGCCTGCCACCTTCACCTTGGGCCAGACCTGCGCGATCTTGCCCTCTGCGTCGATGAGGAAGGTCGCGCGTTCGATTCCCATGAAGGTCTTGCCGTACATCTTCTTTTCCTTCCAGACGCCATAGCTTTCACAGACGTCGCCCTCTTCATCCGACAGCAGGACGGTCGCCAGCTCGTGCTTGGCGGTAAATTTCTCGTGCTTGGAGAGCGAGTCCTTCGACACGCCGAGCAGCTTTGCGCCGGCCTCTTCAAATGCCGCAGCCAGAGCCGTGAAATCCTTGTTCTCGGTGGTGCAGCCGGGCGTGTCGTCCTTTGGATAAAAGAACAATACCACCGGAGCGGGGCGCAGCGCGGACAGGGTCACGTCGCTGCCTCCGGTCGCGGGCAGGGTAAAGTCGGGGGCCATTTCGCCGATCGAGGGCATTCCTTCGCCTTTCTGGTGCGTTACTCTTGCCTTCCATATTAGACCGTGGCGGGAGAGAATAAACCCAATCCGGTCTTCGCCCGTTTGCGAAGCGCCGAGACGCGATGCGCAGAGCAGAGAGCGCAGGGAAGTGTATGGACGAGACCGAGCGCCCGGAGGAAACCGGGCCGCAGATTTCCCCGGAAGGGCAGGACCAGAACCGCGCGGCCGGAGCCGACGCGGAAAGCTCCGGTGAGCCAGCGCGGCAGGACCATGAGCACGGTCACCAGGAGGGCAACCGCATCATCCGGGTCCTGTTGCGGCTGGTGCGCTTGGCGCTCCTGTTGCTGGTTTTCGTGGGCCTTGCGGCGGTTGCCCATATCCTCACCAATGACCGTACGCTGACCGCGCCTGCCTGGCTCCGGTCGGCCATCGAACATCGGGTCGAGGTGCAGAACCCCGGCATGGACCTCGACTTTGCAGATCTGACGCTGGTCTTCGAGGAGGGCTGGCAGCCGCGGATCCGGCTCTCCGATGCCACCGTTTCGCTGCAATCCGATCTGCCCCGGCTCAGCGTGGCAGAGATGACGGTTCAGCTTGCGCTCGGGCCGCTGCTCAAGGGGCAGATCAGGCCCCGTGACGTGACCATTTCCGGCGTACAGCTCAGTATTCGTCGGAAGGCGGACGGCGCTTTCGATCTCTTGCCGCAGGCATCGGGCGGGCTGACCGCTGCCGAGGCGGGCAAGGACATCACCGAGGTTCTGGAAGAATTCAAGAGCCTGCTTTCGAGCCGTCATTTCTCGGCCCTGACCCGGATCGAGGCCCGCGCGATGACTGTCGCCTACGAGGATCTTCAGGCCGAGCGAGCCTGGTCGGTCGACGGCGGCCGTGTCCTGTTGTCGCGCTCGGGCGAAGACCTGGTGATCCGGGGCGATTTCGCGCTGCTGGGCGGGCATTCCTATGCCACTGTCATCGGCACAAGCTATTCCACGCGCCTGGACACCCGTGGCGGAGAGTTCGCCCTGAACGTCGAGGAGATGCCCGCGGCGGATCTTGCCACCCAGAGTCCGGCGCTGGCCTGGCTTTCGGTTCTAGATGCGCCATTGTCGGGGGCCCTGCGCATCAGCCTCGATGACCAGGGCAAGGTTGGCCCGATGCACGCGACACTGCAGATCGGGCCCGGTGCGCTGCAGCCCAACGAGGACGCGCGTCCGATCCGCTTCCGCAATGCGCGCACCTATCTTACCTACGATCCCGCCACCCGCCGCCTCAGCTTTTCCGAGATCTCCGTGGACAGCCAGGTGGCGCGGGTCTCGGCCGAGGGAGAACTGCAGATCAACGGTGGTGGCGCGGAGCCGGTCGAGATGGTCGGTCAGATCGCTGTGACCGACTTTCGCCTCAGTCCGGGCCAGTTGCTGCCCGAGCCGGTGCGGCTGGACGGGGCCAGCCTCGATATGCGGCTGCGGCTCGACCCTTTCGAGCTGACGCTGGGCGAGCTGAGCCTGACCCAGAACGGCAAGACGCTGCGCCTGTCCGGAGAGATGACCGCAGGCAGCGAAGGCTGGGCACTCAGCCTGGCAGGGCATATGCCCGAGGAGATGTCATCGGAAGAGCTGCTGTCGATCTGGCCTGCGCCACTTGCCTCCAAGAGCCGGACCTGGATCACCGAGAATGTTAGCCAGGCGACCCTTGAAAACGTGCAATTCGCGTTCAAGGCGCGGCAGGGACACAAGCCGGATGTCTTCCTCGGCTTCGATTACGACGACATGACCTCGCGCTTCATGAAGACCATGCCGCCGATTACCGGAGGGCGCGGCCACGGGACGCTGCTGCGGAACCGGTTCGTGATCCGCGCCGAGGAGGGACACGTCACGGCGCCGGGACATGATCCGATCGACATCGCAGGCACTACCTTCGTGGTGCCGAACGTCAAGGTGAAGGGCGGGCCAGGACAGGTCGACCTGCAAATCGCCGGAGAAATCCCGGATGTTCTGGCGCTCCTCGACCAGGAGCCGCTCAGCCTGATGACGAAGGCAGGGCGGCCGGTGGACCTGGCCCGGGGGCAGGTTGCCGCCTCGGCGCAGATGACGTTCCCGATGATAAAGGGCCACAAGGTCACGCTCGACGAGATGACCCTGAAGGTCGATGGAACCCTGAGCGATGTCGAGAGCGACCAGCTTGTGCCCGGCAAGACCCTGCTTGCGCCTGAGCTGGCGCTGTCAGTCAACAAGGAGGCCATCCGTATCGGCGGCAGCGGGTCGCTGGCCGGCGTGGCCTTCGACGGTGCATGGACCTCTCCCATCGGTCCCGACACCAAAGGATCCACCGTCACGGCGGATGTAGTGCTCGATGCAGGGGCTGCAGAGAGCTTCCAGCTGGGGCTGGCGCCGGGCAGCATAACCGGCAGTGGCCGGGGCGACCTGGCCGTGGATCTGCCAAAGGGCGGCACGCCTTCATTTCGCCTTAGCTCCGATCTGGGTGGGCTCGGGGTCTCCATCCCTTCGATCGGGTGGCAGCTCTCCCAGTCCGGGACCGGCAGGCTCGAAGTCGCCGGCTCGATGGGGGCGCCGCTTCAGATCACCCAACTTCGCCTCGATGTCCCGGGACTGCAGACCGAAGGGCATGTTGACATGGCCGCCGATGGCAGCATGCAGGCGGCGGTCTTCGACCAGGTCCGCGTTGGCAATTGGCTGCAGGCGCCGGTGACCCTGCGCGGACGCGGCCGCGGCGTGCCACCGGGCGTGGAGATTGACGGCGGCAAGCTTGACATGCAGAAGATGCCGAAAGGCCTCTCTGAAGGCGATCAGACAGGTGGACCGTTAAGCCTTAAACTCGACAGCCTGCGCATTGCCGATACGCTCAGCCTTGACGACATGACCGGCGAGTTCGTCTCGGATGGCGGTCTGAGAGGAAATTTTGCCGGGATGCTGAACGGCATGGCTCCGATCACAGGGACGGTCACGCCAGTTGCGGCCGGCAACCAGATCGTGATCCGTTCCGATGATGCAGGGCGGGTGATGTCGGCCACGGAAGTGCTGAAGCTCGGGCGCGGCGGCCAGCTCGAGCTGCAGCTGGATCCGACCGGGGCGCCTGGCACCTATGACGGCCACCTGCACATCTCGGACCTCTCCATTCACGATGCTCCGGTCGTGGCCGACCTCCTCAGCGCCATCAGTGTCATCGGCCTTGTGGAACAGATGGCCGGGCAGGGCATCGCCTTTTCCGATGTCGAGGCGGATTTCCGTCTGACCCCAGACCAGCTGATCCTGAAGAGGGCGAGTGCAACCGGCGCTTCGCTCGGTATTTCGCTCGACGGGATCTACGACATCGACAGCAAGCACATCGACATGCAGGGTGTGGTGTCGCCCTTTTACCTTGTCAACGGCATCGGGTCGGTTCTGACCCGCAAGGGCGAGGGACTGATCGGTTTCAACTTTACCCTCAAGGGCGATGCCGCGTCACCCTCGGTGCGCGTGAACCCGCTCTCCCTGCTGACCCCGGGCATGTTCCGCGAGATCTTTCGGCGTCCTCCGCCGGAGGTCGCGAACTGACGGTGTTCGATCATCGCAAAATGGCCTTTTCCCTTGGTTTCCTGATGCGGCCATTGCGATTTCGGGCCCTCGGGTGTAGCGGGCTGCCGAAAGGCTGCCCCGGGGTCCGGGTCAGCGTGATGTCACGGAGTTTCCCTTGCACCTGTCCGATTTCGATTTCGACCTGCCCGAGACGCTGATCGCAACCCGTCCGGCACGCCCCCGGTCCTCGGCGCGGCTTCTGGTCGCGGAGGGAGACATGATCACGGATGCGATCGTGAGGGATATCGGAGATTGGCTGCGCCCTGGGGACAGGCTTGTTCTGAACAACACGAAGGTCATTCCCGCCCGCCTCACCGGTATCCGTCGTCGTGCATCCGCCCAGGGCGAGACCGAGGCACGGATCGAGGTCACGCTGCTGGAGCCTCGCGCGGATGGCACCTGGGCGGCGTTGCTGAAGCCACTGAAGAAGGTCCATGAAGGCGAGACAATCCGCTTTTCCGATCAACTGTCGGCGGTCCTCGAAGGGCGGGAGGAAGGGCAGGGCCTGCTGCGTTTTGACTTGCAGGGAGAGGATTTCGATGCAGCGCTCAGCGAGGCAGGCAACATGCCGTTGCCGCCCTACATTGCCGCGCTGCGCGCGCCCGACGAGCAGGACAAGGAAGACTATCAGACCATATGGGCCCGGCGTTCGGGCGCCGTGGCAGCCCCTACCGCGTCGCTGCATTTCGATGAACCGCTACTTGCGCATCTGCGGGAAATCGGCGTGGGCTTTACCGAAGTGACCCTTCATGTGGGCGCCGGGACGTTTCTGCCCGTCAAGGTCGATGACGTGACAACGCACAAGATGCACGCCGAATGGGGAGAAGTGACCGTGGCCGCTGCAGCGGAAATCGCCGCGACCAGGGAGGCGGGCGGTCGTATCATTCCGGTTGGCACCACGGCGCTGCGGCTGATCGAAAGCGCTGCGCGCGACACCGGCGCAATTGCGCCTTGGCAGGGCGAGACGGACATCTTCATCTATCCGGGTTTCGATTTCCGCGTGGCCGATGCTCTGATGACGAATTTCCACCTACCCAAGAGCACGTTGATGATGCTCGTCTCTGCGTTGATGGGACAGCAGAGGATACGGCAGATCTATGCTCATGCGGTGGAGGAGAAATACCGATTTTTCTCTTATGGAGACGCCTCGTTGTTGATCCCTTAAGCCGGACATGACAGGGAAGGAAGACCGCCCCGCCGGGTACTTCCTGAGCGTAATTCAAATCCGACGAGAAGACCTGAAGGAGATACGCTGATGATCCAGGTTCTGGGAACATCATGGGCTCTGCTGCTCGGCCTCATGCTTCTGATGCTCGGCAATGGTCTACAGGGGACATTGCTCGGTGTCAGGGGGGAAATCGAGGGCTTTTCCACGTTCAACATGTCGATTGTGATGTCGGCCTATTTCGCAGGTTTCCTCGGAGGATCACGCCTCGCCCCGGAGATGATCCGTCGCGTGGGTCACGTACGGGTCTTTGCCGCACTGGCGTCCTTCATTTCGGCCGTTCTCATTCTCTATCCGACCTGGGCAAATCCCTGGGCCTGGAGCGTCGAACGGGTGATCATCGGCTTCTGTTTCTCAGGGGTGTATGTCACTGCCGAGAGCTGGCTTAACAACGCTGCAACCAATGAGACGCGGGGGCAGTCCCTCGCGCTCTATACGCTCGTTCAGGTGGTGGGAATCATGCTCGCGCAGGGGATCCTGCTACTGGGTGACCCGGCTGGCTATGTCATGTTCATCGTGCCGAGCGTTCTCGTCTCGATCTCCTTTGCGCCGATCCTTCTTTCGATCTCGCCGACGCCCGCCTTCGAGTCGACCAAGCCGATGTCCCTCGTCGAACTCTATCGCACCTCGCCTCTCAGCATCGTCGGTGTCTTTCTCGTCGGTGGGGCCTTCTCGGCCCAGTTCGGCATGGCCGCGGTCTTCGGTACTCAGGCCGGGCTGTCCCTGCCTCAGATTTCGCTCTTCATCACGACCTTCTACATTGGAGCCTTGGTGGCACTCTTTCCCCTGGGCTGGCTGTCGGACAGGATGGATCGCCGGCGCCTGATCATGTTCGAAGCGCTCGTCGGCGGGCTCGGTGCGATCATCGGCCTGTTCTTCGGCGAGAACTTCATGGCATTGCTCTTTGCCGCCTTCGTGATCGGGGGGCTCACGAATCCGCTCTATTCCTTGTTGCTGGCCTATCTGAACGATCTTCTCGACTATGATCAGATGGCTGCGGGCAGTGCGGGCATGATGTTCGTGAACGGACTTGGCGCAATTGGGGGCCCCCTGCTGACCGGCTATGTGATGACGGTAACCGGGCCGATGGGCTTTTTCCTGTTCATCGCGGTCCTCCTTCTCGCCACGGCCGCCTATGCACTCTATCGGATGACGCAACGCGCCGCGCCGGCCGTTGAGGAGACTGCAGCCTATGCTCCGGTCCTTATGTCCGCGACCTCGGTTGCAGTCGGAGCGGCGCAGGAATGGGCACATGAGGCTGCTGAGGAGGCAGCATCAGAGGAAAGCGACGGCTGAACCCCGCCGGTTCGGACGATAGCGACGGAAGAAGATATTTTTTTGTGGAATTACAACTGCAATGCTCTCCTTATTGGTGAAGAGGCAAGCAGAGCAGAGAGGAGATCGCCATGATTGCCCCCGAAGACGTATTGGAATTCTGGCTGGACGACGTCGGGCCGGACGGTTGGTACAAGTCCTCAGATGACTTGGATGCCACGATCCGTGAAAAGTTCTCCGACGCCTGGCACAAGGCATGCGAAGGACACAACGGCTTCTGGCTTACCTATCCGAGCGGAGCGCTGGCTTACCTTGTTCTGATGGACCAGTTTCCGCGCAACATGTTCCGGGGGGAAGGGAAGGCCTTCCGGAGTGATGCCATGGCCTTGGCAGCAGCGAAAATGGCCATCAATCACGGGTTCGACATGAAGATCGACGAGCCGGCTCGCCAATTCTTCTACCTGCCCATGATGCATTCCGAGAACCTCTGCGACCAGGAGCGGTGTGTGCGGCTGATGGTAGAGCGGATGCCTGAAACGGGTGCTTCCAACATGGTGCATGCGAAGGCACATCGCGAAGTAATCCGCCAATTCGGGCGTTTCCCCTATCGCAACGAGGCACTCGATCGGAGTGTTTCGGATCAGGAAGCTGCCTATCTTGAAAAGGGGGGGTACGGTCAGACCGTCAGGGAGCTGCAGGCGGTAGATTAACGTTGGCTGCCATCGGACGAGATCCGCAGGCGCCTGCCTGCACGATTTCTTTGACTCTCCCGACTGTCGCAACGAGAGTGTCGACCGTCGGGCCTGAGTTGCTCGGAGTGCCTCTTGTCGTGCAAAACGCATTCCGCCTTGGCTCCTTGTGGCCTGTTTCGAGATAGTTTAACGTCAAACTATCTTGCAGACCATATTGCAGCGGAGGGGCGCATGGCGGCCAAATCTTTTGATTTCATCGTGATCGGCGCGGGCCCGGGGGGCTATGTTTCGGCCATTCGTGCGGCGCAGCTAGGGCTGAATGTCGCTGTTGTCGAGCGTGAACACCTCGGTGGGATCTGCCTGAACTGGGGCTGTATCCCGACCAAGGCGCTCCTGAGGTCGTCGGAGGTGTTCCACCTGATGGAGCGCGCCAAGGATTTCGGGCTGAGCGCAGAGAAGATCGGCTATGACCTTGATGCCGTTGTCCAGCGCTCGCGAGGGGTGGCCAAGCAGATGGAAGGCGGCGTGCGCGGCCTTTTGAAGAAGAACAAGGTGACTGTGTTCATGGGCGAGGCAAGCCTGCCTGCCAAGGGCAAGGTTTCGGTCAAGACCGACAAAGGGACCGAAGAGTTGACCGGCAAGGCCATCGTTGTGGCCACCGGTGCGCGTGCCCGCGAACTGCCCGGCCTAGAGGCCGATGGTGATCTGGTCTGGACATACAGGCACGCGCTTAAGCCTGTCAGGATGCCCAAGAAGCTTCTCGTGATCGGGTCCGGCGCCATCGGCATTGAGTTTGCGAGTTTCTACAACACGCTTGGTTCCGACACGACCGTGGTCGAAGTCATGGACCGCGTCCTTCCGGTCGAAGACGCTGAAATCAGCGCCTTCGCGAAGAAGCAGTTCATCAAGCAGGGCATGAAGATCATGGAAAAATCCATGGTCAAACAGCTTGACCGTGCCAAAGGCAAGGTGACCGCGCATATCGAAACCGGTGGCAAGGTCGAGAAGATGGAATTCGACACGGTCATTTCCGCGGTGGGGATTGTCGGCAACGTCGAGAACCTCGGTCTCGAGGAGCTGGGCGTGAAGATCGACCGCACCCATGTGGTGACGGATGAATTCTGCAGGACAGGTGTCGAAGGTCTCTTTGCCATCGGTGATATAGCGGGGGCCCCCTGGCTGGCGCACAAGGCAAGCCACGAAGGCGTCATGGTCGCCGAACTGGTCGCAGGGCTGCATGCCCATCCTGTAAAGCCGGAGAGCATCGCGGGTTGTACATATTGCCATCCACAGGTAGCATCTGTCGGACTGACCGAAGCAAAGGCCAAGGAGCAGGGCTACGAGGTGAAGGTCGGCAAGTTCCCCTTCATCGGCAACGGCAAGGCCGTGGCGCTCGGCGAGCCGGAAGGTCTGATCAAGACCGTATTCGACGCGAAGACCGGCGAGCTGCTCGGCGCCCACATGGTAGGGGCTGAGGTAACGGAACTGATCCAAGGCTATGTCGTCGGGCGCCAGCTCGAGACGACCGAAGAAGATCTTTTCCAGACCGTCTTCCCGCATCCGACGCTAAGCGAGATGATGCATGAAGCCGCGCTTGCAGCCTATGGTCGTCAGATCCACATCTGACCGCGTGCGTGACAAATCGATTTCAGAGGGGCGCCCTGTAAAGGGCGCCCCTCGTCATTTCGTCCCAAGAGCTGGGGGACGCTTGCACCCTTGCGGATCGGGTGCATCTCAGGACGAAACAACCTCACCACCTGCTTGGGCCCAGTGACGCAGGCCACCGATGTTGTGGACGTCGGTGTAGCCCATGTCTTCGAGCATTCTCTTGGCAGAGGCGGCCCGCCCTCCGGCGGCGCAAAAAACGCAGATGGTCGCGTCCGTGGCCAAGCGCTCGTCGTGTTCCGGATGGCGGGGATCAGCGCGGAAGGAGAGGGTGAAGAGAGGTATATGCACGGCGCCCTTTGCGGTGCCCGACTGGCGAAGTTCTCCGATATCACGGATGTCCAGCAGGACAATACTGTCGGACGCGGAGACTGCATCGGCAGCCGACATCTCTTGGGACTTGGACCTTTTGGAAAACAGCTTGAGCATGGTGTCTCCGTTCGTGTGAACATTTGTTGACCATGATATGGTATTCGGAAAAGAGAATGTGAAGTGGCTGTATTTGATGTTCCTGTAATGTTCTCATTTTCCGCTTGGACGTCCGGCCACCGTCACCTATCTCTAGGAAAGTCTTAGCCCGGGGGGCAAAAATGGCCGAACAGAAGCAAATCGAAGTCCGCGGTGCGCGCGAACATAACCTCAAGGATATCGATGTATCGATTCCCCGGGATCAGCTGGTTGTGATTACCGGTCTGTCCGGGTCGGGAAAGTCGAGCTTGGCCTTCGATACGATCTATGCAGAAGGTCAACGCCGCTATGTCGAGAGCCTTTCGGCATATGCGCGGCAGTTCCTCGACATGATGGAAAAGCCGGACGTGGACCATATTTCTGGCCTAAGCCCGGCTATCTCCATCGAACAGAAGACGACGAGCAAGAACCCGCGGTCGACCGTCGGCACCGTGACCGAGGTCTATGACTATCTGCGACTGCTCTTTGCCCGGTCCGGGACACCGTATAGCCCGGCGACCGGTCTGCCGATCGAGGCTCAGCAGGTTCAAGACATGGTCGACCGGGTCATGGGGATGGAAGAGGGGACCCGGGCCTACTTGCTTGCGCCCATCGTGCGGGACCGCAAGGGAGAGTATCGAAAGGAATTCCAAGACCTGAAGAAGCAGGGCTTTCAGCGTATCAAGGCCGACGGAGAGTTCTACGATCTTGACGAGCCGCCGAAGCTGGACAAGAAGTTCCGCCATGACATAGATGTGGTCGTCGACCGGATCGTCGTGCGGGAAGGCATGGAAACCCGCTTGGCGGATTCCTTCCGAACGGCTCTCGACCTTGCCAATGGGATTTCGGTTCTCGAGACCGCGCCGCGTGAGGGGGCTCCGGAGCGGCTGACCTTCAGCGAGAACTTTGCTTGTCCTGTCAGCGGCTTCTCGATCCCCGAGATCGAACCGCGTCTGTTCTCTTTCAACGCGCCTGACGGGGCCTGTCCTCATTGTGACGGTCTCGGGATGGAGCTGTTTTTCGACGAGCGGCTGGTGGTCCCGGATGCACAGCTGAAGGTTGTTGATGGTGCCATTGCACCCTGGCGCAAGGGCAAGAGCCCTTATTTCCTTCAGACGATCGAGTCCATCGCGCGGCATTATGAATTTGACAAGGAGGCGCGCTGGAAGGACCTGCCGAACAAGATCCAGAACGTCTTTCTTTATGGGTCCGGCAAGGAGGAGATTGCCTTCCGGTATGACGAGGGCGGGCGGGTGTACAACGTAACCCGTGCCTTTGAGGGGGTGGTTCCGAACATGGAACGCCGCTATCGCGAGACCGACAGCAACTGGGTTCGGGAAGAGTTTGAACGCTACCAGAACAACCGGCCCTGTGGACATTGCCACGGATATCGTCTGAAGGAGGAGGCGCTGGCGGTGAAGATCGCCGAACTGCACATCGGGCAAGTCACCGAAATGTCGATCCGTGATGCTCTCGACTGGGTCCAGACGGTGCCGGATCAGCTTTCAACCCAGAAGGGCGAGATCGCAAGGCCCATTCTCAAGGAAATCCGGGAAAGGCTCGGTTTCCTGAATAATGTCGGGCTAGAGTATCTGACGCTGGCACGCGCCAGCGGCACACTGAGTGGTGGCGAGAGCCAGAGGATCCGGCTTGCCAGTCAGATCGGTTCGGGGCTGACAGGAGTTCTCTACGTCCTGGACGAGCCTTCCATCGGCCTCCATCAGCGCGACAATGGCCGCCTGCTGGAGACGTTGAAAAACCTGCGTGACCAGGGGAACTCTGTGCTTGTGGTCGAGCATGATGAAGAGGCGATCCGGGAAGCGGATTATGTTTTCGACATCGGGCCGGGCGCCGGCGTGCATGGCGGCAATGTGGTGGCCAAGGGCACCCCTGAAGAAATCGCAGCCGACCCTGCAAGCCTGACGGGACAATACCTCTCGGGCAAACGCGAGATCTCGGTGCCGGCGACACGACGTGAGGGCAACGGCAAGAGCATCGAAGTGGTCAAGGCGTCCGGCAACAATCTGAAGGACGTGACCGCAAAATTTCCCTTGGGAAAGTTCGTCTGCGTAACCGGCGTATCGGGTGGCGGCAAATCGACGCTGACCATCGAGACGTTGTTCAAGACGGCCTCCATGCGGCTGAACGGTGCCCGTCAGACGCCTTCGCCCTGCGAAACGATCAAGGGCCTCGAACATCTCGACAAGGTGATCGACATCGACCAGCGCCCGATTGGCCGTACACCGAGGTCGAACCCTGCGACCTACACCGGGGCTTTCACGCCGATCCGGGACTGGTTCGCGGGTCTGCCCGAGGCAAAGGCCCGTGGATACAAGCCCGGGCGTTTCAGCTTCAACATCAAGGGCGGACGCTGTGAGGCATGCCAGGGGGACGGTGTCATCAAGATCGAGATGCACTTTTTGCCGGATGTCTATGTCACCTGCGAAACCTGCGGCGGGGCGCGGTATAACCGCGAGACGCTCGAAATCAAGTTCAAGGGCAAGAGCATCGCAGATGTCCTGGATATGACAGTTGAGGACGCGCAGGAGTTTTTCCAGGCGGTGCCGAGCATCCGCGAAAAAATGGATGCCCTGGTTAGGGTCGGTCTTGGATACGTCAAGGTAGGTCAACAGGCCACGACGCTCTCTGGCGGCGAAGCACAGCGGGTAAAGCTGTCAAAGGAGCTGAGCCGCAGGTCCACTGGCCGTACGCTGTATATTCTCGACGAGCCTACGACGGGACTTCACTTCGAGGATGTGCGCAAACTGCTCGAGGTGCTGCATGAGCTTGTCGATCAGGGGAACTCGGTCGTGGTCATCGAGCATAACCTGGACGTGATCAAGACAGCCGACTGGATCATCGATATCGGCCCGGAAGGCGGAGACGGCGGTGGCGAGATCGTTGCCGTCGGTACGCCTGAAGACGTGGCTGCCGTAGAGCGGAGCCACACCGGTCGTTATCTGAAGGATATGCTCAAGAACGCGAAGGTCGCCGCAGAGTAATCTCTGCGGCAGCTGGGTGGCCTGTCGCTGAAACAGGTCTTGGGAAATTTTTGGTTCCGGGCTGGTAGTAGGTTAGAGTTCGCAAGTCTGGCGATCGACACTCATGACGGGTTCGGCGATTTATGAGAATCGGCGTCCTCAGGCGACTGTCTGTTGTCTTCTGGAGAGGGCTCCAAGCGGACATCATGAGTATCATGTGAAAGCTCGTCATTGAGCAAATAGGGCATGATGTCTAGTGCAAGGGTTGACCCGCGGCATATCGGTGACTGACCCGCCGCCTCCGCGTCGCAATGGTCCTCGGCCGCTTTGAACATAAGAACTTCGTCCGGGATATTCGCCTCGGCGGCACCGGCCAGAAGCATGGCCGATATCAGACCGGCGGCGACAGGCATGGTGAATGTCTTCAGTCGGGGCATCTAATCAACTCCACTTGGCGGCTTCTCTGGTCGAGGGGGCGCCTTTGGGAGAAAAACAAAAGGCGCCGCAAAAAAGTTCCGCGGCGCCTTGGTGGGTCGGCATTCGCCGGTTGTCTTCGGTTGTCGTCAGTTTCCGGAAGCGAGGGCGGCAATGGCAGCGAAGAGGCCAATCATCGCAATCACTTCTCCGGTCTGGTTGTCTACGCGTACGATCTGTTTGCCGTCCCGGCGGTACGACTGACCTTGGGGAAGAGGCGGCAAGTGGGAGCGCTGCTGTTGCGACAACTGCGGCAGTCCGCGTCCGTCATGCATATCCGGGTGTCCGCCCTGAGGAGGGCGGTTTTGTGCGTTCTGATTCCCCTGGAAGGGCGGTTGCCCTTGCGGGCCCCTGCCTGACTGAGGGGGCTGGCCCTGCTTCCCACCGGGCCGGTCCTGTGCCTGCCGACTATCTCCGCCTTGAGGCGGCCTCTGTTGGGAGTTGCCCTGGGGGCCTCCCTGCTGAGAGCCGCGTTGCTGGCTATTGGCTTGACGGTCACCACCTGGCATCTGCGGGGGCCGGTTTTGCCCACCCTGCTGATGGCCGCCGTCCCGTTGTGTCTGGCGATCCTTGTCGTCGTGCTTTGGCTGGCCACATTGCTGGCCCGGCTGACAGCCCTGCGACGGGGCGTTTTGCGCGAGAGCCGGCGTGCCGGCAAGGCCAAGGGCCACGCTACCTGCCATCAGGGCGTGCAGGGATCTGGTTGCAATCGAAGTGGGCATGGCGCTCTCCTGTCTGGCGTTATGCTACAGAGTTGAACGCACAGCCCCGTGCCTTCCGTCGCAGGCACGATGATCACGCTGTCGCGAGGCGGCCAACAATTGCTGGTCGCCTCGCTGATGGGTGTCGGAGTGTCAACCTCTGCCTCGGCTTTCGAACCGTGGCAGCATTGCGCTGAAGTCCCGACCCCTGCCGTCTTCCTGTTCGACAAAGGTGGTATACAGGTCTTCTGCGGTGGCGCCCATTGGCGTATCTGCATCCGCAGAACGAGCCGCCATCTGGGACAGACGAAGATCCTTCAACATCAGTTCCGCGGCAAAGCCGGGTTGGTAGCCGTTGTCGGCGGGAGATTGCGGGCCGATCCCCGGCGCAGGGCAGTAGGCGTTCATGGACCAGGAATAGCCCGACGAGGTCGAGACGACATCGAACATGGCCTGGCGATCCAGACCCAGCTTGTCGGCGAGGGCAAAAGCCTCGCATGTCGCGATCATGGTAACTCCGAGGATCATGTTGTTGCAGATCTTGGCCGCTTGGCCGTTGCCCGGAGCGCCACAGTGAACGGCCTTCTGTCCCATAATGTCGAAGAGCGGTTTCGCGCGTAGAAAGCCTTCCTCGGGCCCTCCTGCCATGAAGGTTAGAGTGCCTGCTGTGGCGCCGCCCGTGCCGCCAGAGACAGGCGCGTCAACCGGCAGAAGATCGTGTTTCTCCGCGAGTTCTGCCACGGTGCGAGCGCTGTCCACGTCGACCGTAGAGCAATCGAGGTATAGCGCGCCCTTATCCATCAACGGCAGGATTTCTGCGGCAACGCGGCGCAGTATTTCGCCGTTGGGCAGCATGGTTATCACGGCATCCTGTCCCTTGGCCGCATCGCCTGCGTTCGTGGCCATGGTCACAGCATCGATATTGACGTTGGCTGTGTCAAAGCCAGTAACGCTGTGTCCGGCGGCGGCCAGGTTGCGGGCCATCGGTCCGCCCATGTTCCCGAGCCCGATAAATCCGATCTTCATGTCTTTCCTCCCTACGACGTCCGTTCAAGGCGCGGTGTCGAATGTAAGTTCTGCGGCATCTAGCGGAGCGAGAAGGGCCTCGACCTTGGCCTCGACGCCTGCAAACGTATGTTTCCACCGCGGCTTGCGATCCTTGTCGATGATTTGCGCACGCACCCCTTCGAGGAAATCTCCCTGATCCATCGAGCGATAAGCGAAGCGGTATTCCAGTTGAAGCGATTCCCTGACACTGCTCCGGTCGTGCAAACGGTCCAGCATCTCCAAGATGCATGCCATCGCGAGGGGCGAATTGCGCCGGATCGACTTGAGAGCGCCGGCCACAAATTCATCGTCTTCTTCCAGTTCCAGGGCTTCGATGATTCCGGGCAGATCATCAGCGGCAAAGAGCGCGTCGATAAGCGATTGCTCCGACGCGAGCTTGCCTTGTTCCGTGCGAATGGAGGCGGCCGAGATCGCACCGAGCTTACCGGTCTCTGCCAGCAGCGCTTTGAGGGCTTCCCACCCGGAGGCGGGAATAAAATAGTCGGCGAAACCGGCATGGATGGAATCCGATGCCCCCATCCGTGAGGCCGTCAGGCCCAGGTAACGGCCGAGATGCCCGGGCGCATGCGCGAGAAGCAGAGAGCCACCGACATCCGGAATGAGACCGATACCTGCTTCGGGCATCGCCATCTGGGTACTCTCGCAGACGATGCGGTGGCTGACATGGCAGCCGATTCCAACCCCACCGCCCATGACGAACCCATGCATGAAGCTGACGATTGGCTTGCCGTATTCTGCCAGCCGGGCATTCATCCGGTATTCGTCGCGCCAAAAATTCCGACTGTGGGCAAAGTCACCCCGAACTCCAGTCTCATACATTTCCCGGATGTCGCCGCCAGCACAGAAGGCCTTGTCGCCCTCAGCGTCGATCATGACGAGCGAGACACTCTCGTCCGTGCTCCAATCTTGAAGGGCCGCGTCGATGGCGAGGGCCATCTGGTAGGAGAGCGCGTTGAGCGCGGCGGGGCGTGTCAGCGTGATGCGGCCTGCGCATCCGTCCTTGCGAATGAAGATGTCACTCATGCTTTCAGCATTGTCCTTGCCGTGATGAGGCGCATGATCTCGTTCGTGCCTTCCAGAATTTCATGCACGCGCAGATCCCGCACCAGCTTCTCGATTCCATAATCGGTGAGATAGCCGTAACCACCATGCAACTGCAGGCACTGATTGACGATCCGTGATCCGGCCTCGGTTACAAATTTCTTGGCCATCGCGCAGAACTTGGTGGCATCCGGAGCGCCGGTGTCGAGCTTCCATGCCGCCTGCCTCAGGAAGGTGCGGGCGGCCTGCAACTCGATCTCCATGTCCGCAAGCCGGAACTGAAGTGCCTGGAATTGGTCAAGCGATTGTCCAAAGGCTTTGCGTTCCTGCATGTAATTGATTGTTGCGTCGAGCGCTGACTGTGCGGCGCCCAGCGAACAGGCCGAGATGTTTAGACGGCCACCATCGAGACCGATCATAGCATAGGCGAAGCCGCGTCCCTCATCGCCGACTAGGTTACCCTCCGGGATTGCGCAATCATCCATCTGGACCTGACGGGTGGGCTGACTGCGCCAGCCCATCTTGTCTTCCAATCCTCCGAAGGTCAGACCCTCGCTGTCCGCTGGCAGATAGAAGCACGAAATGCCCTTCGGCCCAGCGTCGCCAGTGCGGGCCATGACAAGGTATCCGTCAGAGTAGCCGCCGCCTGAAATGAAAGCCTTTGTTCCGGTCAAACGGTAGCCCGAGGATGATCGTTCCGCACGGGTCTTCAGTGCCGCGGCATCTGATCCCGATCCCGGTTCCGTCAGGCAATAGGAGAGTACCGTGGTCATGGCGCAGGCCCCGGGCAGCAGATCGGCCTTCAGTCTGTCGGCGCCGAAGCTGTCGAGCATCTTGGCGCACATGTTGTGGATGGACAGGAACGAGGCCACCGATGGGCAGGCCATTGAAAGGGCTTCGAAGACGAGCGTCGAATCGAGCCTGCTCAGGCCGCAGCCACCATGCTCCTCGCTGACGTATAGACCACCAAAGCCGAGTTCGCCGATTTCTGGCCACAGGCTCTTGGGTATTTCACCGGCGGTTTCCCAAGCGCGGGCATGGGATGCGATCCGGTCCTGTCCGAAGGCATGTGCCAAATCGAAAATGGCTTGCTGTTCTTCATTCAGCGCAAAGTCCATGGGGCACTCCTCCTTGCCTCATCTGCCGATCCGAAGGCGCCTTCCGGACCTTCCATTCCCTCTTGCTGCTTCGTTCAGTTCATCCGCGCAGCAATGATTTTCCCTCTTCCCGGATCGTCATCCCGGGTGTAATGGCCGCGCAGCGCATCGCCTTCGGTCCCGTAGCCGACGGCCGGCGCCTGGACCTTTTTCACAATGACAGAGACTGCGTACGACTGCCTGTCCTGTGGCGCCTGCTGCTTTGGCGCGCACGACCGCTATATCCGCCTGTTCCCGGAGGACCAGGCGCGCGATATCCCCGCCGAGGCTCTCACGGTGACGACCGAGGGCATTTTCATGCGCATGAAGGATGGGCATTGCGCCCAGCTGACACCGATCCCGGGCGGCGGGCTTGCCTGTGCCATATACGAGAACAGACCGACCGCTTGCCGTGCATTTCGCTCGGGCAGTTTCGAATGCGGGCGCAGCCGGTTCCATCGCATGGCTCAGGCCGATGCCATCCGCCTCCCGGCGCTCGAGCTGCCGGTGACACCGGACGAGCTTCCTTATGATGGTGCAATCGCTTTGCTGAACGCGTCCAACCAGCGTGACGGCCACGCCTGAGCGCCAATTTTCTCGTCCCGTCATCTTGCCTCCCTTCAAGATGTCGATGCGGTGAGAAGGGGGCGGCCGCAGCCGCCCCAACTCTGGTCAGTCCATGGCCTTGAAGTTGAACTCGCCGCCTTCCTTTATGCCCGAGGGCCAGCGGGCCGTAACTGTCTTGGTGCGGGTGTAGAACTTGAAGCTGTCGGTGCCGTGCTGGTTCAGGTCACCGAAGGCCGATTTCTTCCAGCCGCCAAAGGTGTGATAGGCCAGTGGCACGGGGATCGGGACGTTCACGCCGATCATGCCGATGTTGATCCGGTTGGCAAAGTCACGGGCAGCGTCACCATCGCGGGTGAAGATTGCCGTGCCGTTGCCCATTTCGTGATCCATCGCAAGGCCGATTGCCTCCTCGTAGGAGCCAGCACGCACGGTGGCGAGCACCGGCCCGAATATCTCCTGCTTGTAGATGTCCATGTCGGGCGTGACCTTGTCGAAGAGGTGCGGCCCCACGAAGAAGCCTTCTTCGTAGCCCTGAAGGCTGAAGTCGCGCCCGTCGACAACCAGTTCCGCGCCTTGATCGACACCGGACTGGACCAGGCCGAGAATCTTCTCCTTGGCGGCCGCGGTCACGACAGGGCCATAGTCCACATCGTCCCCGGCGGTGTAGGGGCCAACTTTCAGTTTCTCAATCCGGGGTACCAGTTTCTCGATCAGACGATCGGCGGTTTCTTCACCTACGGGCACGGCCACGGAGATCGCCATGCAGCGTTCGCCCGCCGCACCGTAGCCGGCACCGACCAGAGCATCGGCGGCTTGGTCCATGTCGGCGTCGGGCATGATGATCATGTGGTTCTTGGCGCCACCAAAGCACTGGACGCGCTTGCCGTTCGAACAGCCGCGGCCATAGATGTATTCGGCAATCGGCGTGGAGCCCACGAAGCCGATCGACTGGATCACGGGGTGATCCAGAAGGGCGTCGACGGCCTCCTTGTCGCCGTTGATGACTTGCAGCAGGCCCTTGGGCAGGCCGGCCTCTTCCATCAGCTCGGCCAGCATCATCGGGCAGCTCGGGGCGCGCTCGGAAGGCTTCAGGATGAAGGCGTTGCCGCAGGCCAGAGCCGGAGCAAACATCCACATGGGAATCATGGCGGGGAAGTTGAAAGGGGTGATCCCGGCACAGACGCCGAGCGGCTGGCGCATGGAGTACATGTCGATGCCGCGGCCAGCGCCGTCGGTGTATTCGCCCTTCAGCAGGTGCGGCGCACCAATGCAGAATTCGACCACTTCCAGCCCCCGCTGCACATCACCCTTAGCGTCGGGGAAGGTCTTGCCGTGCTCGCGACTGATCGCCTCGGCAATCTTGTCCATGTCGCGGTTCAGAAGGTCGACAAATTTCATCATGACCCGGGCACGGCGCTGGGGGTTCACCGCGGCCCATTCCACCTGAGCATCCATGGCTATATTGACTGCGCCATCGATTTCGGCAGCGCTGGCCAGGGGCACCTTGGCCTGCACTTCGCCAGTCGCGGGATTGAAGACGTCGGCAAAGCGACCGGACGTGCCGGCCGTGGCGGCACCGCCGATGAAATGGGTCAGTTCCTGCATGGAATCCTCCAGTATTTGATTTTCTTCACGCTATCCTTGCATTTCTGCCGGTGAAAGAGGAAGTTCTTCAAACCATTTTGCAGGAATGCATGTATGAACTGGGATGACCTACGTTTCTTTCTTGCCGTTGGTCGCAGCGAGAGCCTGTCCGGAGCAGCCCGGCATCTGCGTATCGACCCCGCAACGGTGGGGCGCAGGATAACACGTCTCGAACAATCGGTTGGTGCGGCGCTATTTGCTAAGAGCCCGCAAGGCTACGCCCTCACGGACGCCGGGCAGAGGTTGATGAGTCATGCAGCCAGGGCTGAGGCTTCGCTTGCGGCCGGACAGGCCGAAATTGCGGGGCAGGGCGAAGCCGGCCTGTCAGGCCAGATCAGAGTTGGCGCGCCGGATGGCGTTGCAAATTTCCTGCTGCCGCAGGTCTGCGCCGACATCGCCGATGACAACCCGGAGCTGGACATTCAAATCGTGGCCTTGCCTCGCCTGTTCAACCTGACACGACGCGAGGCCGACATGGCTATCACGGTCAGTGCACCGACGGCCGGTCGTCTGAAAGTGCAGAAGATCAGCGACTATCGTCTGCATTTGGCAGCCACGCGGGAATACCTTGCGGCCCATCCGCCAATCACCTGTGTGGAGGATCTGAAAAGGCACCGCCTGATCGGCTACATTCCAGACATGATCTTCGACAAGGAGCTGGACTATCTGGGCGAGATTGGCGGAGAGCGGGTGCCATTGGCATCCAACTCCGTGTCCGTTCAGTTCCACTGGGTCGCGCAGGGCTGCGGCATCGGGATCATCCATGACTTTTCGCTGTCGGCGCATCAGGATCTTGTGCGTGTCCTTCCCGATATCGTCAGTCTGAAACGGGCCTTCTATCTGGTGCGGCATGCCGATGATGCGCGGTTGGACCGGATGAACCGATTTGCCGCGATGCTGGGCCAGCGGCTTCGAGCGGAAATTGCCCGGATTGAAGCACTCTCTTGACTAATCGCCTATCCTCATAAAAGTTGAATTAGAGGAGAGCATCACAAGCCAGGGAGGAATCGGATGCTGGTTCAGCAAATCCTGAAGTCCAAGGGCACGGAAGGTGTCTTTACCGTCGCACCGGAAATGCCTGTTCATGAAGTGACCCAGGTCTTGGCGGAGAAGAGAATTGGTGGTGTCGTCGTCAGCAGCGATGGGATCCACGCCGAGGGTATCCTGTCCGAGCGCGACATCGTGCGTGCGCTGGCGGCGCGGGGGCCGTCCTGCGTGGAGCTGTCTGCCGAGGCGCTGATGACCCGCAATCCTATCTGCTGTACGCTCGACATGATGTCCGATGAGGTTCTGACCAAGATGACGGAGGGCCGGTTCCGTCACATGCCTGTGACCAGAGACGGCGAACTGGTGGGGATCGTGACGATCGGGGACGTCGTCAAGGCGCGTCTCAGCCAGCTCTCGGCGGAAAAGGATGCCCTTGAAGGGATGATCATGGGCTATTGAGCCGCTGCGCGGGTCAATTGCTTTGAGTTGAGACCCAGGAATACCCACATCCGAACCGGAAGCGGATGTCGGGTTTCGGGACGGTCCATATGCGTGGGGGGAGGCATCCTATGGATGACCACGCGGGCCGTCCCGGCTTTTCTGACAGATCAGGAAAGCGTCTTCCGTTCTTCAGGGGAAAAGCGGGAAATCCAACGCGGCGCGCAGCGTAATTCGTCGTGTTAACGTTCTCTGCTTGCAATCAGGAAGGCAATATTGTTGCGTGCGCCCTGAGTGCCAACCGCGGAGAGCCCCAATGCGCATCGGACTTTATCCCGGAACCTTCGACCCCATCACCCTGGGCCATATCGACATCATACGAAGGGCGGCTCCACTGGTGGATCGTCTTGTAATTGGGGTTGCGATAAACCGTGACAAGGGGCCCCTGTTTTCGCTCGAGGAGCGGGTCGAAATGATCGAGGCAGAGTGCACGCACCTGTCGGAGGAAACCGAGACCGAGATCGTGGCGCATCCCTTCGAAAACCTGCTGATCCACTGCGCCCATGATGTGGGGGCCCGGATCATCGTGCGGGGCCTGCGCGCCGTTGCCGATTTCGAATACGAATTTCAGATGGTTGGCATGAACCGCGCGCTGGACAACCGGGTCGAGACCGTCTTCCTGATGGCGGACGCGCAGCATCAGGCGATCGCGTCAAAGCTGGTCAAGGAAATCTGCAGGCTCGAGGGGGACGTCTCGAAATTCGTGACGCCGGATGTCAACGCCCGGCTCAAGGCAAAACTCGGCATCGGATCATGAGACGGCATGTGCTCCGCTGGTCAGCGGATCAGCCGACCGGATGAACTCTGCACAGGCCATGGGACGGGTGACAGGCAACATGTGGCCTGCGCCCTCGATAACCTGCAAATGGAATTGCGGAAAGCGATCGACCAAATCCACGCCATGCAGCCGATAGTCCAGCGTGCGGTCTTGATCCCCGTAGAGCAGTCTGACCGGCAGTGTGAGATCGGCGTAACGGGCGCTCATCTTGCGGAGGCCTCGACCGGAACCGAGGTAATCCCGGCTCGTATTGTAAAAATGGCCCGGCCGCAGCCCGAGCAGCGCGCCGCCTTGGATCGCAGCTTCTGCGGGAGGAGCCTCGGGGCCGTAGATCTGATCGAGAACCGTTTCGGTACTGCGGATGGAACCGGGCGTCGCCACTGTCCAGGAGATCACGTGCCGCAAGAGGTCGTTGCTGATCGCAAGGTTGTTGAAGGCTTCGGCAGATGCGCCAACGGGCAAGGTAAGCGGAGCGAGAAGGGCAAGCCCCCTGAGGCGGTTTTGATCAAGAACGGCCATCGCCATCGAAATGGCGCCTCCAAGTGAATGCCCTACGACCAGCGGCTGTACGAGGCCCAAAGCATCGATGATCTCGTACATCAGGTGCGCCTGATCAGTCGGTGATGTGGGCGCGCCGTCGGGCCTTTCCGAATAGCCCATACCCGGTCGATCAATTGCTATCACATGGTAGGACTTGGCCAGTTCGTCGATGACGCCGCAATCAAAGTTGCCAAGCTGTCCCCCCAGTCCGTGGATCAGCAGCACGTCGGGGCCTTCGCCGCGCTCAACGTAATGCAGCTTGCCTGTCGAGAT
This sequence comes from Pseudooceanicola sp. DL12, assembly GCF_056270665.1. Lineage (NCBI taxonomy): Bacteria > Pseudomonadati > Pseudomonadota > Alphaproteobacteria > Rhodobacterales > Paracoccaceae > Pseudooceanicola > Pseudooceanicola sp. DL12. The sequence goes on along the minus strand of NZ_CM149884.1, from coordinate 2,495,527 downwards.
ATGGGCGAACTTGCCGCGCGGCGGGACCAGCCGTTCCGCCTTGCGTTTCCAGTGCCAAGTATACGCGACAAGTCCCGCTGCGATCAAAACGACAAGGCCAAGCAGAACGAGCAGAAACGTCATCGGATATCCCCTCAGTGTCAGCGCCAGAAGGCGAGCCATTCGATAAATTCGTCGCCCTTGCGAAGGACATACAAGAGTTCTTCGCCACTCCGAACCACCATGTCCAAGACGATAAGAGACACGATGACGAGCGCCAGGACAATCGCGATCTTGTTGGTCAAGCCTGTCTCTCCTTGAATGCAGCTCCTCTGGCTATGCCCGAGGCAACCTTGCCACGCAAGTTTTCAGCGTTGTGCGCAAAACGCAAACACCCCGCCGAATTCTATCGGCGGGGTGTTACAAGATCGCGTGTCGCGGCGGGATCAGATCAGGCTGCCGACCTTTACGGCCATATCGGCCATCCGGTTCGAGAAGCCCCATTCGTTATCGTACCACGACAGGATCCGCACCATGGTGCCGTCCATGACCTTTGTCTGATCCAGGGCCATGGTGGAGGAATGTGCGTCATGGTTCAGGTCGATAGAAACGAGCTTGTCGGCTGTCACGCCCAGGATGCCCTTCAACTGTCCTGCGGCTGCGGCAGAGACGGCTTCGTTGATCTCTTCGATGCTGGTCGCGCGTTCCGCGGTGAAGGTCAGATCCACGGCCGAAACGTTCGGCGTAGGCACACGGATCGCCACCCCGTCGAGCTTGCCGGCCAGTTCGGGCAGGACGAGGCCCACTGCTTTCGCAGCGCCCGTGGAGGTCGGGATCATCGACATCGCTGCAGCGCGGGCGCGGTAGAGATCCTTGTGACCACGGTCGAGCGTGGGCTGGTCACCGGTGTAGGAGTGGATCGTCGTCATGAAGCCGTGCTTGATACCCACTGTATCATTCAGGACTTTTGCCACCGGAGCGAGGCAGTTGGTGGTGCAGGACCCGTTGGAGACAACGATGTCTTCGCTTGTCAGCTGGTCATGGTTGACGCCGAAGACGGCGGTGCGGTCGGCGCCGGAGCAGGGGGCAGATACGAGCACGCGGGCCGAGCCGTTGGCAAGGTGTCGCGCGGCGGTTTCGCGCTTGGTAAAGAAACCCGTGCATTCGAGCGCGACGTCAACGCCCTGCCAGGGAAGCTCTTCGGGGTCGCGGATCGCCGTTACCTTGATCCGGCCGCTGCCGACATCCATCCAGTCTTCGCCAGTGGTTACCTCGCCGCCGAAGCGACCGTGGACGCTGTCATAGCGGAAGAGGTGGGCGTTCGTCTCGACCGGGGTCAGGTCGTTGACGGCAACGACTTCGATGTCGTCACGGCCGCTTTCCGCAATGGCGCGCAGCACGTTCCGTCCAATGCGTCCGAAACCGTTGATCGCAACTGTAATAGCCATGGATCGTCCTTTCCCCCGTATTTCGGGGCCATAAATCGGTTAGCGCTAACAAGTTTGACTCGAAAATCTACTCATTGCGTTCAAACGTCAAGAGGGGGGCTGAAAAGGCAAGAAGCCCCGCGGGTCCGGTCCGGCGGGGCTTCGAATGGGCATATTGTTCGGGGTCAGTTCTGCAGATGACCCAGCGCTGCAGCGACATCCGCCATACGGCAGGAGAAGCCCCATTCGTTGTCGTACCACGCCAGAACCCGTACCAGGCGGCCACCGGTGACCTTGGTCTGATCGGGGGCGAAGATCGAGCTCTGCTCGGTGTGGCAAAAGTCGATGGAAACCTTCGGCTCGGGGTCATAGCCGAGCACATGGCCCATGTGACCCGCAGCAGCCTCGCGGACGACTTCGTTTACGTCGTCAACGGTGACATCCTTGGAGGCAATGAAAGTCAGGTCCACGGCCGAGACGTTGGGCGTTGGCACGCGGATCGCGGAGCCGTCGAGCTTTCCGGCAAGTTCGGGCAGCACCAGGCCGATGGCCTTGGCGGCGCCGGTGGAGGTGGGCACCTGGCTCATGGCGGCGGCGCGGGCGCGGTAGAGGTCGCCATGGCGACGGTCGAGCGTGGGCTGGTCGCCGGTATAGGAGTGGATCGTGGTCATGATGCCGCTCTCGATGCCGATGGCATCGTTCAGCACCTTGGCCAGTGGGGCAAGACAGTTGGTCGTGCAGGAGCCGTTCGAGATCATCGTGTCGCCCTCGACGAGGTCACGATGGTTCACGCCGAAGACGATGGTTTTTTCCACGTTCTTTGCAGGAGCGGAAATCAGCACCGATTTTGCGCCTCGTTCCTTGTGGATCTTGGCCTTTTCGCCGTCGTTGAACTTGCCGGTGCATTCCAGAACGACATCAATGCCGTCCCAGTCCAGCTCGGAGGGATCGTAGGTCGAGAAGACTTCCATCGGGCCGCGGCCGATATCCAGCGTGTTTCCGGCCACCTTGACCTCGCCGCCGAAACGTCCGTGGACGCTGTCGTATTTCAGCAGGTGGGCATTGGTTTCGATGGGGCCGGTCGCATTGATCCGGACGACCTGAACGTCGTTGCGGGCGCTTTCGGCGATATGGGCGAGGGTGCAACGCCCGATCCGTCCAAAGCCGTTGATGGCCAGAGTGATCGTCATCTCTCGTGTCTCCTGCAAAACAACTTCGGCTCGTCTATAGCCGGGGTAGTTAACGGGAGTAAGTAAAAATTCCATTTCAAGACAATATGTTAGCGGAAACATGTCTTTCGTGCTCATGGTTGCGCTAACCAATCTGGAGGTTCGCGCTAACACCGGCGGCGGCCGTAGAACCTTGGGCGACAGCGCCCGCAAGAGATTCGTTTACGACAGCGGATAAAAGATGCGCAGCACATGCGATTGTTGGTGCTCATTTGATCTTGTCCGCCGAAAAGATGGCTGCGGAGTGATAGAAATACGTGCACGTACATAATCGGTCAGCAGGATGGTGGTGTCCCTCTCGCACCAGGGGCCTTCGCGTGGCCCTCCATGCCGAAAGGGACCAATCAACAGGAGAGACAGATGTCAAAAGACAACCTTGCAAGAGCCATGCGATGGCCAGTGCTGACAGGTGCAGCCCTGGTGTTGATGGCGCAGCCGGCGTGGGCTCTGGAGTGTTCGGTCGAGGCGCTGGCCGCGCTCGATCTTCCCGGGATCAGTTTTTCGGCGGCCACGCCGACAGTCGAGGGACCGCCTGCCTGCATTGCGGAAGGCGAGGTCGTGACGAGTGGCTATGGGGCTCCGGATGGCAGGGCGGGCTTTTCCTACCGCCTGCCGGAAAGTTGGAACGGCAAGTTTCTGATGATCGGCAACGGGGGGCTGGCGGGAAAGGTGGGCGCGTCGGCCAACAAGGCGGATATCGCCCATGCCGAGGCCGATGGCTATGTAACCGCGATGACCGATCTGGGGCATGGCGGCGGCAACATCCTCGATGCCAGTTTCGCGACCAATGGCGATGGCAGCCCCAACGAAGCGGCACTGGCCGACTACTACTTCCGTGCAAGCCACATCGTGGCGGAGACCGGCAAGGCCCTTGCTGCGGCCGTCTATGGCGAAGCACCGGGCTATTCCTATCTTTCGGGCTGTTCGACAGGGGGGCGTATGGCGCAGGTGGCTGCCACGCAATTTCCCGATGATTTCGACGGCGTGATCTCCGGCGCGCCCTTCATGGACATCTCCTCCATGTTGCAGATCCAGCATTTTCGAGTGGCTCAGCTCTCTTCGCCAACGGCGCATATACCGGCGGCCAAGTTGCCGGCTCTGAATGCCGCTGTCATGGCGGCCTGCGACGGCGTGGATGGGGTCGAGGACGGGATGATCCAGATGCCGGCCGCCTGTTCCTTCGAGCCGGAGAGCCTGATTTGCGATGGGGCCGAGGCCGACGATTGCCTGACAGTGGACCAGGCGCGCAGTCTTCGGGCCTACTATACCGCGCTTTACACCGATGAAGGACAGCTGGCTTTCCCGGGGTATTCGCCGGTGCTCCTCGATGGTGGCTTTGCCCTCTTCATGGGTGGCAAGGAGGCGCCTGCAGACGTCACTGCTGCGGAACCCTGGGGTAACGGCGGCTACAGTCCGGCGCCACTCGAATGGGCGTTCTCGGATCACATCATCCAAGGGATGGTGATGCATGATCCTGGCTACGACGTGCGCGATTTCGGAGTGACGGCGAGCGGCATCGTGCCTCGCGACAAGGTGGCGTTCTTTGTCGAGAAGACCAATCCCGGCAATGGGTCCGACATTGCGGCCATGCAGCCCTTTCTCGATGCCGGAAAGAAGATGATCCTTTATCATGGTATGGGTGATCACGCGCTGAGCCCTTTCCGAACCGTGCGCTACTACGACGACCTGGCCGACAGCCGCGGCGGCTTTGAGGCGCTTGCGGGCGAGAGCCGCTTGTTCATGGTGCCGGAGATGGGCCATTGCGGCGGCGGGATCGGACCCGACACCTTTGATACTCTTGCGGCGTTGGAAGCCTGGGTCGAAAGAGGGCAGGCGCCCGCGAGCCTGGATGCGGTCAAGCTGGATGAGACCGGTGACGTGACCCGTTCGATGCCGCTTTGCCCCTATCCCGCCAAGGCTAGCTATTCCGGAGAAGGTGATGTGAACGATGCCGGCAACTGGGCCTGTGAGGGCGGTGACGACATGCTGACGATGGGCAGTATCGGCGTGGCCTCCGGCCTGCTTGCCAGTGGTTTGCCGACCCAGTGATGCCGTGATCCGTTGAAAACAAAAAGGCCGGGCGCACCGCCCGGCCTCTCCGACTACAGGTGCTTAGACGAGATCAGAGCAGGGATTTGACCTTCTCCGCCACGGCCTCGGCCGTGATGCCGAATTTCTCGTAGAGGGTTTCCGCCGGTGCGGAGGCACCAAAGCCCTCCATGCCGACGAAACCGGCCTTGGCCTCGCGGCCGCGTTCACCCAGCAGCCACTTGTCCCAACCCTGGCGCACGCCAGCCTCGATGGCGACGCGTACGGGGCCGGCGGGCAGAACACGCTTGCGGATGTTCTCTTCCTGGGCCTCGAAGAGTTCCCAGCAAGGCATGGAGACCACGCGGGTGCCGATGCCCTCGGCCTCGAGCAGCTTCTTGGCGTCCAGCGCGATCTCGACCTCGGAACCAGTGGCCAGGAGGATGGCCTGGCGCTTGCCCTCGGCCTCGGCCAGCACATATGCGCCCTGGGCGGTGAGGTTTTTGTTCTTGTGCTCGGTCCGTACGGTGGGAAGGTTCTGGCGGGTCAGCGACAGCACCGAGGGGGTGCCCTTCTGGCTGAACGCGATTTCCCAGGCTTCGGCGGTTTCCACCACGTCCGCGGGGCGGAAGACCAGCATGTTGGGCGTCGCGCGCAGCATGGCCAGGTGTTCCACCGGCTGGTGCGTCGGGCCGTCCTCGCCAAGGCCGATGGAATCGTGCGTCATCACGTAGACGGCCGAGACGCGCATCAGCGCGGAGAGGCGCATGGCAGGGCGGGCATAATCGGTAAAGCACATGAAGGTGCCGGAGTAGGGCTTGATGCCGCCGTGCAGGGCCATGCCGTTCATCGCGGCGGCCATGCCGTGCTCGCGGATGCCCCAGTGCACGAAGCGCCCCTTGCGGTTGTCGGTGTCGAAGATCCCCAGATCCGGGGTGCGGGTGTTGTTGGAGCCGGTCAGGTCGGCCGAGCCACCGACGGTTTCCGGCAGCACCGGGTTGATGACTTCAAGCGCCATTTCAGAGGCCTTGCGGGTGGCGACCTTCGGTTGGCTCTCGGAGACTTGCTTCTTGAGGGCACGCACGACTCCGGAGAGCTTGTTCGGCACGTCACCGTCTATGCGACGGGTGAAATCGGCCTGGCGGCGATCGGAGAGAGCGGCAAAACGCTCTTCCCAGGCAAAGCGATCAGCGGCACCGCGGCGGCCGATCTCTTCCCAGGCGGACTTCACGTCTGCAGGGATCTCGAAGGGCGCGGCGGTCCAGCCATAGGCGGCCTTGGCGTCCATGATCAGCTTGGCGTCGGTCAGTGCGCCGTGCCCCTTGGAGGTGTCCTGGGCAGAGGAGCCGAGGGCAATATGGGTCTTGCAGGCGATCATCGAGGGCTTGCCGGCCGATTTCGCGGCGGCAATGGCGGCATCGATGGCCACTGGGTCATGCCCGTCGATTTCCTGGACGTGCCAGCCGGCGGACTTGAAGCGCATCACCTGGTCGGTCTTGTCGGACAGTTCGACCTTGCCGTCGATGGTGATGTTGTTGTTGTCCCAGAAGACGATCAGCTTCGACAGGGCGTGCCGGCCGGCGAGGGTGATCGCCTCCTGGCTGACGCCTTCCATCAGACAGCCGTCGCCCGCGATGACATAGGTGTGGTGATCCACGACCTTCTTGCTGAACTGGGCACGCAGCATCTCTTCTGCCATGGCGAAACCGACGGCATTGGCGATGCCCTGGCCGAGCGGGCCGGTGGTGGTCTCGATCGCCTGTGCGAGGAAGTTCTCCGGGTGGCCGGCAGTCTTGGCGCCCCATTGGCGGAAGTTGCGGATTTCCTCGATCGGGAATTCCTCGTAGCCGGTCAGGTGGAGCAGCGAATAAAGCAGCATGGAGCCGTGGCCGGCGGAGAGGATGAAGCGGTCGCGGTCGGGCCAGGTGGGCTGGCTGGCGTCGAACTTCAGATGTTTCTCGAAAAGCACCGTGGCCACGTCGGCCATGCCCATGGGCATGCCGGAATGGCCGGAGTTGGCCGCGGCGACGGCATCCAGCGTCAGTGCGCGAATGGCCGATGCCTTGGACCAATGTTCCGGATGGGCGGTGCGCAGCGCGTCGATATCCACGTGATCTGTCCTCTGTCCTGGGTCGGGAAGATGTAACGGTATGTTAGCGCGCTCTTACCAGCCGAGGCGCGAAAGGCAAGCATATCAGGGCGATTGGGCCGGAAAACGCTGGCCATTTGGGAAAGCGGGATCCATTCGCTAAACTCTCCCCAACGCGCCCTAGGCTGCTGATTCGTATGCAATGACAAAGGGGTGGCGGGTGAAGTGAAAGTGGTCGTTCGCATGCCTGTCCTTGCCGAAATCGTTGCGTCCGTAGGAAACTGGATGCAGCCGGCAGGTGCCCGGAGTATGTCTGTTGCAAGAGAACGGCCGGGCGCATTCCGGTGCCGGCCTGCGCGCCGGGCAAGAAAAGGCAGTTTGATGAGGGCAGATGAGTAATCTCGAAGAGTTGCAGGGGCGGATCCTGACCGCGATGGCGCGCATTGGCACCGGGCTCGAGGAGCTTGAAAAGCGAGCTCCGGCGACCACGGCAGGCGAAAGCAGCGATGATCTGAAGCAGGCTCTAGACGACGAGAAGGTGCTGACCGCGCAGCTCGAAGAGAGGATCCGTGTGTTGCACGCACGGCAGGAAACCCTCGAGGCGGAACTGGCCGATGCACGGAGCCAGGCGCCCGAAGAGCCCGCATCGGTCAGTGGCGCCGAATTGGCGCAAGCGCTGACGGCGATGGCTGGAATGGAAAGCGAAATCAGCCGCTTGCGTGCCGTAAATGAAGCTTTGCGCGAGAATAACGCGGCCCTGCGCGAGGCCCACGAGGCCTCTGGTGCGCTTGTCGAGGCTGGCATCGCGGCGGAACTGGAAGCGCTGCGGGCCGATCAGGCCGGCGCCAAGGCCCAGGCCGATGCGATCCTGTCTGCCCTGACGCCGCTGGTCGATGAAGACGGCGTTGATGCCACGGAGGAAAACTGATGCCCGAAGTGAAAGTCATGATCGGCGGTCGCCATTTCGACGTGGCATGCCAAGAGGGCGAGGAGCCGTTCCTGGAGAAGGCCGCGGGAATGCTGGACCAAGAGGCTGGCCCGCTGGTCGAGCAGGCGGGGCGCTTGCCGGCCGACCGGATGCTGCTGCTTGCCGGCCTGCTCCTGGCAGATCGGACGAGCAATGCCGAGAGCAAGCTGGCTGCGCTGGAGCAGGAGATCGAGAGCCTGCAGGCACAACTGGAGGATTTGCGCAACGCTCCGGCGCCGGAACCAGAGCGGATCGAAGTGCCTGTTGTGCCGCAGAGCGTTTCTGAGACACTGGCGGAACTCGCTGCGCGCGCAGAGGCTCTTGCGGCGCAGGTCGAGGAAAAAGCTGAAGCCAATTGATGAAAGGCGGAGACGTGAAGAAATCACTCTTTCTGGCAATGACTTGCACAGCATTTCTGGGGCAGGCCGCCATGGCTGCCGACGACGTGATCGAAGCGGACTACAGCTGCGAGCGTGGCGTTGAGATTCCCGTTACCTATATCAACAGCAGTACGCCGAAGCTTGCGGTGTTGAACGTCGAGGGCAAACAGGTGACGCTGCCCATGGCGCCGTCGGGTTCCGGCTCTCGCTACGCGGCGCCGGACGACCAGACAGGGTATATCTGGTGGACCAAGGGCAACGAGGCCACGCTGAGCTGGCATCATGCCGATACGGAAGAGGCGGTCACCCTGCTGTCCGATTGCGCGACAGCAGAGTAACCGTTTCGTATCAGGCGTTTGCGGCCCGGATCTTTTCAGCGGCGTCCTTGTCGTAAGCGACGCCGTTTTCTTCGAACAGCGTATCGAGTTCGCCCGACAGGGTCATCTCGGTGATGATGTCGCAGCCGCCGACGAACTCGCCCTTGACGTAGAGCTGGGGGATGGTGGGCCAGTCCGAGTAATCCTTGATGCCCTGGCGGATGTCGGCATCGGCCAGCACGTTCACGTCGGTGTAGCTCACGCCCATGTAGTTCAGTACGCCGGCAACACGGCTGGAGAACCCGCACTGCGGCATCTCCTTGGTGCCCTTCATGTAAAGCACGACGTCATTGGCTTTCACGGTTTCGTCGATACGCGTCTTTGCGTCCGTCATCTTGCTTCTCCGTCCTTTCTGAGAGGCGACATTTGCCTTGGCTGCTCGTCGCGCTCCTGGGAGCTTTGTCACCGTTTCCCGGTGCCAAGCGTTTGATCTTTTTTCTCTTTCACCCCGGGCCTGGCAAAGGGCCCTCCGTTCGGATCCGGCAGGGGCAGCCCGGCGCGGCGCCGGACCTCGTCGTCATCGGCACCCATCATCCGTGACAGGCTTCGGTGCTTGCCGCGCACCCGCCACAGGTCAATGGCAACCACGATACCGATCACTGCAAGGGGCAGGAGGATCCAGTATCGCAGCTCCATGGCTCAGGGGGCCCGTGTCGTCAGGGCGAGGGCATGGAGCTCGCCCTGAGCGCCATCCATCTTGCCCTTGAGCGCGGCGTAGACTGCGCGCTGTTGCTGCACGCGGTTCATGCCGCGGAAGCTTTCGTCGACCACCATGGCCGAGAAATGCTGGCCGTCATCCCCTTCGACGTTGATCTGAGCCTGGGGGAAGGATTCGCGGATGAGAGCTTCGATATCCGAGGCCTGAATCGCCATTCGTGTCTCCGTTCTTGTCGTTGTGGAAAATGTAAGCCCTGCGTGCATGTCCCGCAAGTGCAGGGCGCGCAGAGCCAAAAACCGCGATGCGGTTTAGTGTCGGTATCGCGTCGGTATCACGTCGGTATTGCAGTGCAGCATTTTCGCGGCATTGCGGCGATCCGGGTGAGTCGCGACGGGCCCGTTCAAGGGAGGGGCCCGCCGGGATCTGGCGGATGGGGTCAGGCGAAGGCCGCGCCGAAGGCAGACCTGTAGAGCGCCGAAAGCTCCTCGAGCGGGGCAGAGACCCCACCGAAGGAGACCTGGTCGCCGTGAAACTTGCCGATGGTGTGCAGGGGCACGCCGGCGCGGCCGGCGTTGACCATGAGCGCCTCGGCCTGGTCGAAGTTGCAGGCCACGAGGTAGCGTGCCTGGTCTTCGCCGAAGAGCTCCTGCTGGTCCGCGGTGTCGATGCTGACACCGACACCGGCGGCCTCGGCCATCTCGAAGGCCGCGAGGGCCATGCCGCCATCGGAGATGTCGGTACAGACCTTGATCCCGTCGAGATTGTCACGGATGAAATCACCGTGCAGCTTCTCGGTGGCCAGGTCGACCTGGGGGGCATCACCGTCTGTCCGGTTGAATACCTCGGCCAGCAGGGCAGATTGGCCCAGGTGCGTGCCGGGCGTGCCGATCATCAGCAGCACGTGACCTTCACGCGCAACGCCGGTGATCGCCAGGTCGGCGTCGGCAATCAGCCCGACCGCCCCGATGGTGGGGGTGGGCAGGATCGCCGAGCCGTCGGTCTCGTTGTAGAGGGAGACGTTGCCGGAGACGATCGGCATGTCGAGCGCCGCCACTGCCGCCCCGATGCCCTTGATGGCGCCGACGAACTGGCCCATGATCTCGGGCTTTTCGGGGTTGCCGAAGTTCAGATTGTCGGTGGTGGCAAGCGGCAGGGCGCCGGTGGCGGTGAGGTTTCGATAGGCCTCTGCAACGGCCTGCTTGCCGCCCTCGAAGGGGTTCGCCTTGACGTAGCGCGGGGTCACGTCGGAGGTGAAGGAAAGCGCCTTCTTCGTGCCGTGCACCCGCAGGATGCCGGCGCCGAGGCCGGGGCCGCGCGCGGTGTCGGCCATCACCATCGAGTCGTACTGGTCATACACCCACTGCTTTGAGGCATAGTTCGGCGAGGAGATCAGCGCCTTGAGACCGTCGATGGGATCGACGGAGGGGATGTCCTCGTCGCTCAGGGGCTCGGGCGCCTCGACCTCCTGCCAGGGCCGGTCGTATTCCGGCGCACTGGAGGAAAGTTTCGACAGCACCAGGTCGGCCCAGACCTTGCCCTTGTGCTCGATGATGAAGCGGTCTTCGGCAAGGGTTTCGCCGACGATGGCGAAATCGAGGTCCCACTTGTCGAAGACGGCCTTGGCCTCGGCCTCGAGTTCGGGGTTGAGAACCATGAGCATGCGCTCCTGGCTCTCCGAGAGCATCATCTCGTAGGCGGTCATGTTCTCTTCGCGCACCGGAACGTCATCGAGACGCAACCGGATGCCGAGCCCCCCCTTGTCGCCCATCTCGACGGCAGAGCAGGTCAGGCCCGCGGCGCCCATGTCCTGGATCGAGATCACGGCGCCGGTCTGCATCAGCTCGAGGCAGGCCTCCATCAGGCGTTTCTCGGTGAAGGGATCGCCGACCTGAACGGTGGGGCGCTTCTCCTCGATGGTCTCGTCGAATTCGGCGCTGGCCATGGTGGCCCCGCCTACACCGTCGCGGCCTGTCTTGGCACCGAGGTAGACGACTGGCATGCCGACGCCCGAGGCGGCTGAATAGAAGATCTTGTCGGCGTCGGCCAGGCCCGCCGCAAAGGCGTTGACCAGGCAGTTGCCATTGTAGGCGGGATCGAAGCGAACTTCGCCGCCGACCGTGGGCACGCCGAAGCAGTTGCCATAGCCGCCGACCCCCTCGACCACGCCATGGACGAGCTGGCGCGTCTTGGGCAGGGAGGGATCGCCGAAGGAGAGCGAGTTCATCGCGGCAATCGGCCGGGCGCCCATGGTGAAGACATCACGCAGGATGCCGCCGACGCCGGTGGCCGCGCCCTGGTAGGGCTCGATGTAGGAGGGGTGGTTGTGGCTCTCCATCTTGAAGACCACGGCCTGACCATCGCCGATATCGACGACGCCGGCGTTTTCGCCCGGGCCGCAGATGACCTGTGGGCCCTCGGTCGGCAGGGTTCGCAACCATTTCTTGGAGGACTTGTAGGAACAATGCTCGTTCCACATCGCCGAGAAGATGCCGAGTTCGGTGAACGTCGGTTCCCGGTTCAGGATCCTCAGGATTTCGGCGTATTCCTCGGGTTTGATCCCATGGCTGGCAATCAATTCTTCGGTGATGGCCGGTTCTTGCATGCTTGCCCCCTCTGACGGTTGCGCCCGATTTACGCGAGTGGCGGGCAATGGGGAAGGGGCAGATGACAATTTGCTGATGCTGTGCGCTCTGACCCGACGCAAGCTGAAAAAGCAGGAGGGCGCGACCGGCTATCGCGCCCTCACTATATATATGTGCGAAAGTCGCAGGCCTGGTGATTACACCTCGGATCAATCCTCCGGGGCGTAGCCGTATTCGCTGATCATCGCGGCGCGCACCTGTTCAAAGCTCGCGTTGAGCTGCAGGTTGCCGTCGCCGTTAACGCTCGACAGAGGTCCGTCGACCGGGATCCGGGCGCGGTTGGCTGCGGTCGGGATCCGGTCGGAGAGCGCGACGTTGGCGACCATCTGGCCGTCCGGCCCGGCATGGACGGATAGGATGGAGCCGACGGTCTGCATGTCCTTGGACAGTACCAGCGCACCATCGAGGGGCGATGCCACTAGGGAGGCGCCGTCGATGGCAGGCGGATCGAGGTCAGCGCGGCGCAGGTGCACGGAACTGTCCGGGCGGCTGGCAAGCGCGGCATTGCCCTGACGTGCGTAGGGATTGTTGGTGTCGTCAACCGAGGCGACGGCGACAAGGGGCACAAGGGCAGCAGCAGCCGCGAGGGCTGCGATCTTGCGGGTCATACTCATTGGGGTTGTCTCCATGTGTGGCACTCATGACCTGTCCCGCCTGTCCGGCGAGATCGGGGGCGAGTGCGTTCTGTTGCTCCCTGACAATCTGAACGGTTCAGTTCGAAAGGGCCTACGCGATGACATGGAAGTTTCTTGGCCGTGCTGTGGCCCGCATCGGGCGAAACCGGTGGAGCGCCGAACCAAGGGGATGAAAAAAAAGCAAGTTTCCCGGCCGGGGGACACCCCCGGGCCGGGAAAGAGAGTTGAAGTCGGTCTTTTGGATCAGTCTTGCGGTGCGTAGCCGTACTCGCTGATGATGTCGGCGCGGATGGCGTCGAAATCACCCTTCAGCTGGACGTTGCCATCGGCGTTCACGGTGCCCACGGGCAGGAGCGTGCGGTTCGCCGAGGTGTTGATGCGGCTGGAGGGGGCAACGGAGGCCACCAGGTCGCCGTTTGCGTCTTCGAAGACGGACACGACGGAGCCGACCAGCTGGCGGTCCTGCGAGAGCACCAGGGCGCCGTCGAGAGACGAGTTCGTCAGGGCTGCGCCGCCAAAGGTCTGGGTTTGACGCGTTGCGCTGTCGAATTCTGCGGCGGTGGCAGGTGCCGAGGTGATGGCCGCGTTCGCGTTGTTGGCATAGGGATTGTTGGTGTCGTCAACGGACGCGAAGGCAGCCAGGGGGAGAATGGCGGCGGCGGTTGCGAGGGCGGCGATGTTTTTCAGGGTTTTCATTGTCTTAGTCTCCATTTGGTCGCTGCGACTGTGGTGATGTGAACTGTTTTGTTCAGCAGCGTTGAGGGAGATTTAGGCTCTGCCGGCAGAGAGGAAAACAGCCAGAGGTGAACAGCCTTAAGCGCAAATTTGCACAGTTTGCGGGCTCTTGAAAAACTTTGACCGGGTAACAAGGGGGCGCGATTTGCCTGAAAAACAGGGGGAATCGAGAGTTCGGGGAAGCTTCAGGCGCCCTGTTAAGGAGAAGGGAAATGATATCCAAGCAATCAAAGGGCGTTATTTTTCTCTCTTCGCGGGATTGATTTGGCAATTCTGATCGGCCGAAACGGGTGGAAATCACTTGGTGACAGAGACTCGTGCACGGAAAAGGGGTGCGGATTTCTCCGCACCCCTTGCAGTGACTCGCGTTCTGTCTTGCCGGTCAGGCGCGATCAGCTTTCGGGATCATAGCCATCTTTGGCGATGAAAGTGTTGCGGATCGCGTCGTAGTCGCCGTCCATCACCACGTTGTTGGCTTCATCAACGGTAGAGACGGGCACGAGTGCGGCCGAACCGTTGGTGTCAAGCGTCTGGTCCAAGGCAACCTTGGCCATCAGCTGGCCGTTCGGCTTTTCATAGACGTTTTCGATCGCGCCGATCACCTGCTGGTCTTCACTCAGGACCAGCTTGCCCTTCACGGGGGAGTCAATCAGCTGGGCGTCCGCGAGGAAGGCATCGAATTGCTCCTCGGCGACGGGGATCTCGTCAGGTGCCAGGGAAATGTTCACCTTGGGCTCCTGGAAGTGCTGCTCAGCCTGCTCGCGCGGGCTTTGCTCGATATCGGTGATTGCGGCGGTGTTGGCGAAGGCGGTCATCGGAATAAGAGCTGCAACAGCGGCACCGGTCAGAATTTTCTTAGCAGTAATCATAACTTGCTCCTTCATCATCATCTCATTGTCTTCGGAAACTGAACGTGGCGGTGCAAAGAAAGGTTCCGGAAAAATATTCATGTCGGGCGGAGTTTTCGGCGGCATTGCGCGCGGGAGCATCTGCAGCATGATTTGAAGCTGCCTGGTTTGAGACGGCGGGGGCAGACGGGAAAGATCATCGGGCGCCGTGCGCGTCAGGCCAGGTGGGGCGCTGAAGAATGCTTGGGAAGGGGCGCACGGCACCCGTTGGGCAAAGGGAGCAGTGGGCGCCGTAATGGCCAGCCAAAAAAAAGGCCGGACACAAGGTCCGGCCAAGTCCAACAGGGAGGTATGAAGATGATGCGCGGGTGTGCAGCATCACCGTCAAGCGCTGAAATATGCGCCGGAGTTGAAACGATCAAGCCCCTAATTTCGACAGTTTGAGCAAGTCAGCCATGCGCATGGTGCATGACGCTTGCGCAGTGGGGCGAACCACTCGCGATTCGCGTGTGCCCGCGCGCGGTACGCGGATGGAAAACGGGCCCGGGCGAGGGTGTCGCCGGGCCCGCATGTGAAGGCGCCGAGGGCTCAGATGTCGTCGTCGCGCTCTCTCAGTTCCCGCATGGTGCGGCGGTGCGCGATGATCTCCTCCTGCACGAAATCGCGGAAGGCCGCGACGCGCTTGGAATGGCGGAGTTCTTCGGGGAAGGCGAGGAAAACAGGCACCTCGACCGACTCGATGTCGGGGAAGATGCGCTCGAGACTCGGGAAATCCTCGATCAGATAGTCGGGCAGGACGCCGATGCCCAGGTCATGAACCACGCCCTGCAGCACGCCGAAGTAGTTGTTGACCGTCAGTGTCGACTGTACGTCGTTGGACAGCAGGCGATTGATCAGCGATGCGCCGGCCGAGACCTGAGGGGCAGAGGGGGCCTGGCAGATGACGCGATGCGCGGAGAGATCCTCCAGGCGCTCCGGCCGCCCGCGCTTGGCCAGGTAGTTTTCACTGGCATAACAGCGCATCCGGATCGACATCAGTCGCTTGCGGATCAGGTCGGCCTGCGACGGCTCCTTCATCCGGACGGCCACGTCGGCCTCCCGCATGGGGAGGTCGAGCACGCGTTCCTCGAGCATCAGGTCGATCTTCAGATCGGGATAACGATCGTAGAGTTTCGGCAGGCGGGGGGCCAGCCAGAGCGTGCCGAAACCCACGGCCGTGGTCACGCGCAATTCACCGAAGACCTCTTCCTCGCTGTCGCGAATCCGGGCCGTCGCGGTATCGAGCCGCTTGGCCATCGCGCGGGTGGCATCGAAGAGCAGCTCTCCCTGTTCGGTTAGAATCAACCCACGCGCGTGTCGGTGAAACAGCGTCGTGTTGAGGCTCTCCTCAAGACCGCGGATCTGGCGTGACACGGCCGACTGAGAAAGATGCAGGGCATCCCCCGCATGCGTGAGGCTGCCCGCATCCGCGACGGCGTGAAATATTCTGAGCTTGTCCCAGTCCATACTGCCCATTCGTGACCTTTTGGATGACCATGACGCAACTAAAGGTTCGCACATGACGATGGCCTTTTTGTTAAGCGTGATCAAACCTTGATTTCTCGGCGCCCTCTTAGCCCTGACTTCGGGGGAAGAATAGGAATTTTTTGAAAATAGCTTTCAAAGTTTGCCTGTGATGCCCTACGCTTGCTTTAAATAAAGGCAAGAGGAGGCACGCTATCATGACCGAACCTCGGATCAGCCTGAACGACAGGTTCGACCTGACCAAGTCGCCGGTTCTTCTGAACGGTACCCAGGCGCTGGTACGGCTAATGCTGACCCAGAAAGCCCGAGATACTAAGGCTGGGCTAAATACCGCCGGATACGTCACGGGCTATCGCGGGTCTCCGCTGGGCGCCGTGGACATGCAGATGAACAGGGCCGCGAAAGTCCTCACGGAAGCGGACGTCCTGTTCAAGGAAGGCCTGAACGAAGACCTCGCCGCGACGGCCCTATGGGGCAGCCAGCAGGCGAACCTGAGGGGGGAGGGCCGTTTCGACGGGGTCTTCGGCCTCTGGTACGGCAAGGGGCCCGGCGTCGACCGCTCCGGCGACGTGATGCGCCATGCCAACATGGCGGGCACATCGCCCCATGGCGGCGTGCTGATGGCCATGGGCGACGACCATACCGGCGAGAGCTCTACCGTGCTGCATCAGAGCGAATGGGCGCTGGTGGATGCCTACATGCCCATCGTCAGCCCTGCCGGGGTGCAGGAAATCCTGGACCTGGGGCTCTATGGCTATGCGCTCAGCCGGTTTGCCGGCGTCTGGGTGGGCCTGAAGACGATGAAGGATACTGTCGAGGCCACGGCCGTGGTCGATGGCAATCCCGATCGCGTCCAGATCGTCACACCTGATATAGAATTGCCGGAAGGCGGGCTGAACATCCGCCTGGTCGACAGCCCGCAGGAGCAGGAAGCGCGGATGATCGACTACAAGCGCTTTGCCGCCGAGAGCTTTGCTCGGGCCAACCGGATCGACAAGCGGGTCTGGGGCAAGCCGGGCGCCAAGATCGGTTTCGTTGCCGCCGGCAAGAACTGGCTCGACCTGCAGCATGCGCTCAGCCTGCTGGGTGTCGATGCCGAGGAGGCCGAGCGCCTGGGGATCACCACCTACAAGGTGGCTCAGGTCTGGCCGCTGGACATGCAGAGCTTCCACGACTGGGCCGAGGGGCTCGACCTGATCGTGGTTGTCGAGGAAAAGCGCAAGCTGATCGAGGTGCAGGTCAAGGAGGCGATCTTTGACGACCGTCGCGGGCGTCGCGTCTATGGCTGGCACAAGGGGGGCGGCGCGGGCAATATGCACGGGCCCGAGCTCTTCCAGACCAAGCTTGCGCTGGATCCGGTGATGATCGCCGAGCGGCTGGGTACCATCCTGATCGAGGAGGGGCGCGACACCGACCGGATCCGTGCGGGGCTCGATGCGCTCGGCGAGGTGCGGCGTAACGACAATGTCACCGACATCGCGGCGCGGCTGCCCTATTTCTGCTCGGGCTGTCCGCACAATACCTCGACCAAGGTGCCGGAGGGCAGCCGGGCCTATGCCGGCATCGGCTGTCACTACATGGTGCAATGGATGGACCGCGAGACCACCGGCTTTACCCACATGGGGGCCGAGGGCGCGAACTGGATCGGCGAGGCGCCGTTTTCCAATACGAAGCACGTGTTCCAGAACCTGGGCGACGGCACCTACAACCACTCCGGGGTGCAGGCGATCCGTGCCGCGCTGGCGAGCGGGGTGAACATCACCTACAAGATCCTGTTCAACGATGCGGTGGCCATGACCGGCGGGCAGACGAACGAGGGCGGGCTGACGGCCTATCGCATCGCGCAGGAGCTGCTGGCGATGGGGGTGAAGGAGGTCGCTGCCGTCTACGACGAGAAGGAGGAGCTGGATCTCAGCCTCTTCCCGAAGGCGGTGCAGCTGCACGAACGCGCCGACCTGGACAGCGTTCAGAAGCACATGACAGGGGTCGAGGGCGTCAGCGCGATCATTTATGTCCAGACCTGTGCTGCCGAGAAACGCCGCCGTCGGAAAAAGGGCAAGTTCCCGGATCCGGACAAGCGCGTGTTCATCAATACCGACGTCTGTGAGGGCTGTGGCGATTGCGGCGTGCAGTCGAACTGCGTCTCGATCGTGCCGGTCGAGACCGAGCTGGGCCGCAAGCGTGCCATCGACCAGTCGAGCTGCAACAAGGATTTCAGCTGTCTCAAGGGGTTCTGCCCAAGTTTCGTGACGCTGGAGGGCGCGAAGGTGCGCAAGGATGCCGCCGAGGCGCAGGACCTTGACCTGCCGCATCTGCCGGCGCCGGTTCTGCCCGCAATTGCCGGCACGCACAACATCGTGCTGACCGGCGTGGGCGGCACCGGGATCGTCACCATCGGCGCGGTGCTGGCCCAGGCAGCGCAGATCGACGGCAAGGGCGCCGCGATGATGGAAATGGCCGGCCTCGCTCAGAAGGGCGGCGCCGTGCACATCCACTTGCGCGTGGCCGAGGCGCCCGAGGACATCAGTGCCATCCGCGTCGCCACGGGCGAGGCCGATGCGCTGATCGGTGGTGATCTGGTGGTCTCTGCCGGGTCCAAGACGCTCGGGCTGACCCGCACGGGCAAGACCGGCGCGGTGGTCAACAGCCACGAGATCATCACCGGCGATTTCACCCGCAACACAGAGTTCGCCCTGCCGGCGGACCGGCTGGAGCTGCAGCTGGAGGCACGGCTGAAGGATGGGCTGACGCTCTTTGACTCGAGCGAGCTGGCCAAGGTGACCATGGGCGACAGCATCTATTCCAACATGATGATCTGCGGCGCGGCCTGGCAGAAGGGCCTGATCCCCATCGGCCATGAGGCCATCCTGCAGGCCATCGAGCTGAACGGCCAGGCCATCGAGAACAACAAGCGCGCCTTCGAGATCGGTCGCTGGGCGGCGCTGCATCCGGCAGAGGCCGAAGCGATGCTGAGCCCTAAGGTGGTCGAAAAGCCGAAGAGCCTGGAAGAGAAGATTGCCTATCGCGAGACGCATCTGACCGCCTATCAGAACAGGAAGCTGGCCCGGCAGTACCGCGACATGGTCGACCGGTTCGCCGATCCGGCACTGAAGGAGGCCGTTGCCAAGGGCTATCACAAGGTGCTGGCCTACAAGGACGAATACGAGGTCGCGCGTCTGCTGGCAGATACAAAGAAGAAGGCCCAGGCCGAGTTCGAGGGCGATTTCAAGATGACCTATCACATGGCGCCGCCGGTGGCCGAGAAGATGGGCAAGGACGGCCGTCCGGTGAAACGGACCTTTGGCGAATGGATGGGGATGCCGCTCTCGGTGCTCAGGCACATGAAGATGCTGCGTGGCACCAGGATGGACCCCTTTGGCCGAACCGAGGAGCGCAAGATGGAACGCGCGCTGATCACGCGGTACGAGGGCGACCTGGAGTTGTTGCTGGCCGGTTTCCATCCCGATCAGCAGGAGACCGCCGTGGCGCTGGCCGAACTGCCGCTCTCGATCCGCGGCTTCGGCCCGGTCAAGGCCGCCAACGAGGCCAAGGCCGCCAAGCAGCGCGAGGCCCTTCTGGCGACGCTGAAGGACGGTCCGATGCGGCAGGCAGCCGAGTAACGGGCGGCAGAGCCGGGCGCCCTGTTGCAGGGGCCCCCGGCTGGCAGGTTTTCTCTGTGGCCTGCGGCGGAATACATGTTTCCTTAACACGGAACTGGAACGAATCCGGGTGTCGGCCTATGGAAGCCGCAAAGCTGCAGGAGGCCTGCCGGATTCGCCATGACTGCCAGTATTCTGCCCCAGAACGGCCAGGAGGTTCCGACGCGCAGGCAGGTAGCGCGGGATCTCTCCTATGCCCACGAAGCGGCGACGCGGACCGGCCGCGCGGTGATCCGCACCATGGAAACGATGCTGGGCCGTCCGGCGCTGATCCGCCGTGCCATGGGCTATGACGCAGAGGTCGAAGCCGGGCGCGATTTCTGGTCGGTGATCATGGAGCGCTATGGCCTCAGCCTCGAGGTGACCGGTGGCGCGATGGAGAACATCCCTGCCACCGGGCCTCTGATCATGATCGCGAACCACCCCTACGGCATCCTGGACGGGCTTGTGATGGGCCATATCCTGCAACAACGTCGTGGCGATTTCCGTATCCTGGCCAACCGGGTCTTTCGCAAGGCACGCGACCTCGACCGGGTGATCCTGCCGATCTCCTTCGAGGGCAGCCGCGCCGCGCAGGCGCAGAACATCGAGACCCGGCGAGACGCGCTGCGCTACCTGGGGCAGGGCGGCGCCATCGGGATCTTCCCGGGCGGTACCGTTTCGACCGGGTTGAGGATGTTCTCTCCGCCGATGGACCCGGGCTGGCGCGGGTTCACGGCACGGATGATCGCCAAGAGTGGCGCCACGGTGGTGCCCGTCTTCTTCGAGGGATCAAATTCGCGCATGTTCCAGGTGGCAAGCCATCTGCACGCCACGCTGCGCCTGGGTCTGCTGCTGCACGAGTTCCGGAGCCGGATGGATCTGCCGGTGCGCGCGGTGATCGGCGCGCCCGTCGATCCGGCCGCCCTGCGCGCACGGGCAGGCGATACGAAAGCAATGATGGATTTCCTCCGCAAAGCGACGTATGAGCTATCGCCGAAGCCGTTGAAAACCTATGACTACGGCTTCGAATTCGATACGAAACACCGCGCTCAGGGACGCGCCTGAGCGCCAGCGAGGCACCAGGCACATGGCAGTAGGCATATTTGATTCCGGAATCGGCGGACTTACCGTGCTGGACGCCTGCGCGCGCCGTCTGCCCGATGTGCCCTTCGTCTACTACGGCGACAACGTGAACGCGCCCTACGGCGTGCGCGACGCCGACGATATCTTCGAGCTGACCAAGAAGGGCACGCAACGGCTCTTCGATGCCGGCTGCGACCTTGTGATCCTGGCCTGCAACACCGCCAGCGCCGCCGCCTTGCGCCGCATGCAGGAGAGCTGGGTGCCCACCGACAAGCGGGTGCTGGGGGTATTCGTGCCCCTGATCGAGGCACTGACCGAACGTCAGTGGGGCGACAATTCACCGCCGCGCGAGGTGGCTCTGGAGCACGTGGCCCTCTTTGCGACGCCGGCCACCGTGGCAAGCCGCGCCTTTCAGCGCGAGCTGGCCTTTCGCGCCATCGGAGTAGACGTCGAGGCGCAGGCCTGCGGCGGGGTGGTCGATGCCATCGAGGAGGGCGACATGATCCTGGCCGAGGCGCTGGTGCGCAGCCATGTCGAGGCGCTGAAGCGCAAGATGCCGCGCCCGCAGGCCGCGATCCTGGGCTGCACGCATTATCCGCTGATGGAGGACATCTTCCGCGACGAGCTGGGCGCCGACGTCAAGGTCTTCAGTCAGGCCAACCTGGTGGCCGAGTCGCTGGCCGACTATCTGACCCGTCATCCCGCGATGCGCGGGCCGGGCGAGGTGCCGATGTTCCTGACCACGGGCGATCCGGCGCGGGTGACCACCCATGCAACGCAATTCCTGCGAAGAAAGATCGAGTTTCACGCGGCCTGAACCGCACACACTTGATCCCGCTCATTCAAAGAGCACCGTAGACCACTTAGATTAAGGAACGGCGGAGACTGTTCCGCTTAAAGGGCTGACATGGCAAAACACGACATGGCAAAGCAAATCGCAATCATCGGTGCGTCGGGGTATACCGGCGCAGAGCTGATCCGGCTGATCGCCACCCACCCGGGCATGGAGATTGCCGCGCTGGCGGCCAATTCCAAGGCCGGGCAGAGCATGGCTCAGGTCTATCCGCACCTGCGTCACCTGGGCCTGCCGGACCTCGTGACCGTGGATCAGATCGACTTTGACAAGATCGACCTGGCCTTTTGCGCGCTGCCGCACAAGACCTCGCAGGAGGTCATCCGCAAGCTGCCGAAAACGCTGAAGATCGTCGATCTGTCGGCCGATTTCCGGCTGCGGGACCCTGCGGACTACGAGAAATGGTACGGCAATGCGCATGCCGCGGTCGAGATGCAGGGCGAGGCGGTCTATGGCCTGACCGAGTTCTATCGCGACGAGATCGCAGGGGCCCGTCTGGTGGCCGGGACGGGCTGCAACGCGGCCACCGGACAGTTCACCATCCGGCCCCTGATCGAGGCCGGGGTGATCGACCTCGACGAGATCATCCTCGACATGAAATGCGCTGTCTCCGGTGCCGGCCGGAGCCTTAAGGAAAACCTGCTGCACGCCGAGCTGTCGGAGGGTTACAACGCCTATTCCGTCGGCGGCAAGCACCGGCACCTGGGCGAGTTCGACCAGGAGTTCTCGAAGCTCGCAGGCCGGCCCGTCAAGGTGCAGTTCACCCCGCACCTGATGCCGGCCAACCGTGGGATCCTCTGCACGGCTTACGTGAATGGCGACGCGCAAGCCATTCAAGATGCACTTGAAAAAGCCTATGCGAATGAGCCTTTCGTCGAGGTGCTGCCCTTTGGAGAGACGCCGAGTACGCACCATGTGCGCGGCTCGAACTTCGTTCATATCGGGGTGACGGGAGAGCGGATCGAGGGGCGCGCCATCGTGGTGACGGTGCTCGACAACCTCTGCAAGGGGTCGAGCGGCCAGGCGATCCAGAACGCGAACCTGATGCTGGGGCTGGAAGAGACCGAGGGGCTGATGATGGCTCCGCTGTTTCCGTGATCGGGATAAAAAGTGAGGTGAGGCCATGAGAGGGCTGAAGAAAAAGCGTCGTATCCAGATCATCGCGCTGGCGGCGGCCGCGCTGGTTCTGGCGACCGGCATGGTGGGATACGCCATGCGCGACGGGATCAACTTCTTCCGGTCCCCCAGCCAGCTCATGGCCGAACCGCCCTCGCCGAACGAGACCTTCCGCCTCGGCGGGCTGGTCGAGGATGGTTCTCTGCAGCGCGGCGACGGCGAGGTGATCCGGTTCTCGGTGACCGACGGCGGCGCGAGCGTACCGGTAACCTATCGCGGCATCCTGCCCGATCTCTTTGACGAGGGACAGGGCATGGTCGGCACCGGAAAATACGTCAACGGCACCTTTGAAGCCACTGAAATCCTGGCCAAACATGATGAAACCTACATGCCGAAAGAGGTGATCGACGCGCTCAAGGAACAGGGCGTCTACGAGGATCCCGACGCGGCCGGCAGCGGCAGCTGAGGCCGCGCCCGGCTAGGCGCGCGATGGCTGAAGGCTCGGTTAACCGGGCGCGCCCATCCTGTACGGACATTAATCGTGCAGGAGACGCGACATGTCCATTGAGGTGCGCAAGATCGCAGAAGACATCGTGGCCCGCGAGGGCGGCTATGTGAACGACCCCGACGATCCCGGCGGGGCCACGAAATACGGGGTGACGCTGGCGACGATGCAGCGTCTTGGCCTCGACCTTGATCGCGACGGCACCGTGGATGTGTCCGACGTCAAGGCACTGAGCCGAGAGCAGGCGGTCAGGATCTTCCTTGACCACTATTACCATCGGCCCGGGATCGCGCTGCTGCCCGAGGTGCTGCAGGCTTCCGTCTTCGACATGTACGTCAACGCGGGGGGCAACGCGGTAAAGATCCTGCAGCGGTTGCTAGGCGACATGGGGCAGGCGGTGAGCGTCGATGGCGCCATCGGCCCGCAGACCATTGCCGCTGCCGAGGCCGCCCATGCGCAGGCCCCCGGCCATATTGCCGATGCCTACGGAATCGCGCGGCGCAATTACTATTTCCAGCTGGCCGACCGGCGCGAGGCCAGCCGCAAGTACGTCCGCACCCGCGCGGGCGGCAAGGGCGGCTGGATCCGCCGCGCGGAGGAGTTCATCTCTCCGCGTTTCCACATGGGCTCGGCGGACTTTGATCGGAGGGTCGCGGCATGGGGCTGATCGATACGCTCTTCGGCTTTGCCTTCGGCAATGGCCGTAACCTGATCCGGGACACGGCCGAGGTGTTTCGCCCGAATGCCGAGGCGAGTGCCCAACGAGATCACGAAGCGCTGGCGGCGGCACTCATGCAGCATGCGGCCGAGTTCCGCGAACAGCGCGGTGCCTTCGATCGGCTGATGGACGCGCTGAACCGCCTGCCGCGCCCGGCGATGGCGCTTGGCTCGATCGCGCTCTTTGTGTCGGCGATGGTTGATCCGATCTGGTTCTCCGAGCGCATGCAAGGGCTTGCCCTGGTCCCGGAGGCGCTATGGTGGCTTCTCGGCGCAGTGGTCTCCTTTTACTTCGGGGCGCGTCACCAAGCCAAGGGGCAGGAATTTCGCCGCGAGATTGCCCAGACAATGTCGATGACGCCGCAGGTGGCAGACAACCTGCGCAGCCTGCGATCCCTGAAGGAGGAGGTACCGGATGGGAGCCCGGCGCCGGTCTTCGAGGACCGCTCCGCCGCGCCTCCGCAGCATGGGGCCCTCGACGGCAATCCCGCGCTGGAGGAATGGCGTCGGGCCGGCTGAGCCCGGGCGTTGCGCCGGGCGCCAGTGTTGAAGGGAAAGTGATCGGGGGCGCGGCGATTTGGCCGCGCCCTTTTTGCATTTGGATTGGCGCAGGGCGGCGGGCAGGAATATAGTCGCGTCATGATTACCGAACTTGGCCATTACGCCCTGATCCTCGCCTTCGTCGTCGCGGCCTTCCAGATGGTTGTTCCGCTTATCGGCGCCTGGAAACGCTGGCCCGGCTGGATGGCCGTGGCGGGGCCTGCCGCGATCACGCAGTTCCTGCTGGTGGGCATCTCTTTCCTGGCGCTTGTCCATGCCTTCGTGACCTCGGATTTCTCGCTCCGCCTGGTGGTGATGAACTCCCACTCGGCCAAACCGCTGATCTACAAGATCTCCGGCGTCTGGGGGAATCACGAGGGCTCGATGCTGCTCTGGATCCTGATCGTGGCGCTCTTCGGCGCGGCGGCGGCGGTCTTCGGGGGCAACCTGCCTGCGACGCTCCGGGCGCGGGTAATCGGCATCCAGGGGATGATCGGGGTCACTTTCCTGGCCTTCATCCTGCTGACCTCGAACCCCTTCCTGCGCCTCGCGGTGCCGCCCTTCGACGGGCAGGACCTGAACCCGCTGCTGCAGGATCCGGGCCTCGCCTTCCATCCGCCCTTCCTCTACCTCGGCTACGTCGGGCTCTCGATGTCCTTCTCCTTTGCCGTGGCGGCGCTGATCGAGGGGCGCGTGGATGCGGCCTGGGGCCGCTGGGTGCGCCCCTGGACGCTGGCGGCCTGGATGTTCCTCACCGTGGGCATCGCGCTCGGCTCCTGGTGGGCCTATTACGAGCTCGGCTGGGGCGGTTTCTGGTTCTGGGACCCGGTCGAGAACGCCTCCTTCATGCCCTGGCTGATCTCCGCGGCGCTGCTGCATTCGGCCATCGTGGTGGAAAAGCGCGAGAGCCTGAAGGCCTGG
The DNA here is from genome assembly GCF_056270665.1 of Pseudooceanicola sp. DL12. Taxonomy (NCBI): domain Bacteria; kingdom Pseudomonadati; phylum Pseudomonadota; class Alphaproteobacteria; order Rhodobacterales; family Paracoccaceae; genus Pseudooceanicola; species Pseudooceanicola sp. DL12. Next base: position 2,470,633 of record NZ_CM149884.1, on the reverse strand, counting down.
ACGGTGCTGCTCGCCATCATCGCCTTCGGTTTCTCGATGATCGGCGCCTTCATCACCCGCTCCGGTGTCATCACCTCGGTCCATGCCTTTGCCAATGATCCCGAGCGAGGTGTCTTCCTGCTGGGCATCACGGCCTTCTTCATGGGTGGAGCGCTCACGCTCTTCGCCGCCCGGGCCGACGTGCTCAGCTCGCGCGGGATCTTCGGCCTCGTCAGCCGCGAGAGCGCGCTGGTGCTGAACAACGTGCTGCTGGCCGTCGCGGCCTTCGTGGTCTTCATCGGCACCGTCTGGCCGCTGATCGCCGAGATGTTCTTCGACAGGAAGCTCTCGGTGGGCGCCCCCTTCTTCGACATGGCCTTCACGCCCTTCATGGTGGCGGTGGGGCTGATCCTGCCCGTGGGCGCCATGCTGCCCTGGAAACGTGCCAAGCTGGGCCGCGTGCTGCGACAGCTGCTCCCCGCGATGGTGCTCGCCATTGCCGTGCTGGCGCTCTGCTGGGCGATGCAGAGCGGGCGTTCGGCCCTCGGCCCCATCGGCATGATGCTGGGCACCTGGCTCTTTGCCGGGGCGCTGACCGACCTCTGGGCGCGCACCGGCCGAAGCGGGCCCTCGCGCCTGCTGCGCCTGCCGCGGTCCGACTGGGGCCGGGTGATTGCCCACGCGGGCTTTGGCGTCTCGATCTGCGGGATCAGCGCCATGCTGGCCTGGCAGACCGAGGACATCCGCGTGGTCCAGCTGGGCGACACCGTCGAGATCTCGGGCTACGAGCTGACGCTGGACGCGGTGAACCGCCTCGAGAACAGCAATTACGTCACCACCATGGCGGATGTCACCCTGTCGAAGAACGGGCACGAGATCGCCATGATGCATCCCGAGAAGCGCTTCTATCCGGTGGCCGGGATGCCCACCACCGAGGCGGCGATCAACAATGGCTTCCTGCGTGACATCTACGTGGCGCTCGGCGACGAACAGGCGGGCGGCGGCTGGGCCTTCCGCAGCTATTACAAGCCGCTGGCCAACTGGATCTGGGGCGGGGCGCTGATGATGGCGCTCGGCGGGCTGCTCAGCCTGTCCGACCGCCGCTACCGCGTGGCGGCCGGCGCCGCCCGTACGGCAAGGGTGCAGGGGGTACCGGCGGAATGAGAGCCACTCTGACAGAGATCCGCAGCGGACTGCGGCTCGCGGTCCTTTCGCTGGCGATGCTGATGTCGCTGGGCCTGGCGGGCCCGGCAATGGCCGTGCAGCCCGACGAGATGCTGCAGGACCCGGCGCTCGAGGCCCGGGCGCGCGATATCTCCAAGGGCCTGCGCTGTCTGGTCTGCCGCAACGAGAACATCGACGATTCCAACGCCGACCTGGCCCATGATTTGCGGGTGCTGGTGCGTGAAAGGCTGACCGCCGGCGACAGCAATGACGAAGTCGTGGATTTCGTCGTCGACCGCTATGGCGAATACGTGTTGCTCAAGCCCACCACCGGAGGTGCCAACTGGCTGCTCTGGGCGGCGGGGCCGCTGATGCTGCTGATCGGTCTGGTCATCGCCTGGGTCTTCGTGCGGCGGCGCAACCGCACCGGCACCGAGGCCGAGGCGCTCTCGGACGAGGAACAGGCCCGGCTGAAAGAGATTCTCGACAACTGACGCAGTGTTTCTGTTTGCCCCTCCGGCCGCTTCTGTTTCTCTGTGCGGCAAAGAGTGAGGGAGGACCGAGACGTGAGCTATCAGACGATCACGCTTGAGATAGAGAACGACATCGCCGTGCTGCGCCTGAACCGGCCAGAGGTGATGAACGCGCTGAACAGCCAGATGCGGGCCGAGATCGCCGATGCCGTGCGCGGCCTCGACGGCGCGGCACGGGTGCTGGTGATCACCGCGGATGGGCGGGCCTTCTGTTCCGGACAGGACCTGACAGACCGCGCCAGCGTGGCCACGCCCGACCTGGAACGCACCCTGCGCGACGAATACGTGCCGATGCTGAAGGCCATCGTGGAGTGCCCGGTGCCGACGATCTGCGCCGTCAACGGCGCCGCGGCGGGGGCAGGCGCCAACCTGGCGCTCTGTGCCGATGTGGTGATCGCCGCCGAGAGCGCCTATTTCCTGCAGGCCTTCACCCGTATCGGGCTGATGCCCGACGCCGGCGGCACCTACTGGCTGCCGCGCAGCATGGGCAGCCAGAAGGCCATGGGCGCGGCGCTCTTTGCCGACAAGATCAGCGCGAAACAGGCCGATGACTGGGGCATGATCTGGGAGGCGGTGCCCGATGCCGAGTTCGAGGCGGTCTGGAAGGCCCGTGCGGCGCATCTGGCGGCCGGGCCGACGGTAGCCTACCGCCAGATCAAGCAGGTCATCCGGGGCAGCTGGGAGGCGACGCTGGACGAACAGCTTGCCGCCGAGGGGCGCGGGCAGGGGATCTGCGGCACCTCGCGGGATTTCAAGGAGGGGGTCGTGGCCTTCCTCGAGAAACGTGCACCGAGTTTCGAGGGGCGTTGATCGGCGGGAATGCGTTAACATATTGGTAATAAATGACAAAACCTTCCCCGCGGGGAAGGTTTTCTCGTTCAGGGGGGCTCTGCCCCCGTCTCCCTGCGGGAGCCTCCCCCGGGATATTTATGGCCAGATGACGAGCGAGGGCCCGTGACAACAGGCCCGTGACAACAGGCCCGCGGCGGCAAGCCGTGCCAGCAGGCGGGGCCAGAGGACCGGGGCATGAAAAAAGGCGGCGCACCGGGCGCCGCCTTTGATCTGTCTGGTCGTGCCGCGGATCAGCGGTTTTCGACATCCACGTAGTCGCGGGCGGTTTCGCCGACGTAGAGCTGACGCGGACGGCCGATGCGCATGCCGGGCTCCTCGATCATTTCCTTCCACTGGGAGACCCAGCCGACGGTGCGCGACAGCGCGAAGATCGGGGTGAACATCGAGGTCGGGAAGCCCATGGCCTCGAGGATGATGCCGGAATAGAAGTCGACGTTCGGGAAGAGCTTCTTGGAGACGAAGTAATCGTCGGCCAGGGCCTGCTTTTCCAGTTCCTGTGCGACCTGCAGCGTCGGGTTGTTCTCGACGCCGAGCAGTTCGAGGACCTCTTTCGCGGATTCCGCCATGACCTTGGCGCGCGGGTCGAAGTTCTTGTAGACGCGGTGGCCGAAGCCCATCAGGCGGAAGGGATCGTCCTTGTCCTTGGCCTTTGCGATGTATTCCGGGATCTTGTCGACGGTGCCGATTTCACGCAGCATTTCCAGGCAGGCCTGGTTCGCGCCACCGTGGGCGGGGCCCCAGAGGCAGGCGATGCCGGCGGCGATGCAGGCGAAGGGGTTGGCACCCGAGGAGGAGGCGAGGCGCACGGTCGAGGTCGAGGCGTTCTGCTCGTGGTCGGCGTGCAGCGTGAAGATCCGGTCCATCGCACGGCTCAGGATCGGGTTCACCTGGTATTCCTCTGCCGGAACGGCAAAGCACATGCGCAGGAAGTTCGACGCGTAGTCGAGATCGTTGCGCGGGTACACGAAGGGCTGGCCGATCGAGTACTTGTAGGCCATGGCGGCAATGGTCGGCATCTTGGCGATCAGGCGGATCGAGGCGACCTCGCGCTGCCAGGGATCGTTGATGTCGGTGCTGTCATGGTAGAAGGCGGACATTGCGCCGACCACGCCGACCATGACGGCCATCGGATGGGCGTCGCGACGGTAGCCGGTGAAGAAGCGGTGCATCTGTTCATGCACCATGGTGTGGCGGGTCACACGGGTCTCGAAGTCTTCGAGCTGGGCCGCGGAGGGCAGTTCTCCGTAGAGCAGCAGGTAGCAGACTTCGAGGTAGTGGGATTTCGACGCCAGCTGATCGATCGGGTAGCCGCGGTGCAGCAGCTCGCCCTTTTCACCGTCGATGTAGGTGATGGTCGAGTCGCAGGAGGCGGTCGACGTGAAGCTGGGGTCATAGGTGAACATGCCCGTGGTGCCATAGAGCTTGCGGATGTCGATGACATCGGGGCCGGCAGAGGGCGAAAGCACGGGGAACTCGTAGCTCTTGTCCCCGACGGTTAGAGTGGCCGTTTTATTGGTATCAGACATTTATATCTTTCCCTTCCTCTTTTCCCGCACCGGTTCCTACCGGCGCCCCTTATTTCCACGGGCGGTCTCAACGCGAGGTTAAGCGGCGCCTGTCTGAGTTGCATCGTCAAGCCGCAAGAGGGTTTCCTCGCGGCCAAGTACCAGCATCATGTCAAAAACGCTCGGGGTTGCGCTGCGTCCCGCCAGCGCGGCGCGGAGAGGTCCGGCCATTTGGCCGAATTTCATCTCTCGCGCCTCGGCGAAAGCATTCAGTTCACCCTCCAGATCCTGACGCGTCCAGCTAACACTTTGCAACTGCGGCGTCAATTCTCCCAGTATACCAATGGATACTGGATCGAGGGATTTGGCTGCTTTCTCGTCCGGAACCAGGGGGCGGTCTGCGAGGACAAAGTGAGCCTTTTCAATGAGTTCGATCAGTGTCTTCGCGCGCTCTTTGAGGAAGGGAAGTGCAGATTTCAACAATGAAATTTTTGCGTCATCCGGTACGTCACGTTCCGTCACAGCCATGAAAGCAAGCAGTTCCTGCAGCAGTGCAGCATCGTCCGCTGCGGCGATGTGCTGACCACAGATATTGGCCAGTTTCTTGAAGTCGAAACGCGCCGGAGACTTGCCCATTCCGTCGAAGCCGAACCAGGCCTGGGCCTGTGCGTCGGTGAAGAATTCGTCGTCGCCATGCGACCAGCCAAGACGGGCCAGGTAGTTGCGCATGCCGGCCGCCGGGTAGCCCATGTCGCGGTATTCCTCGACGCCCAGGGCGCCGTGACGCTTGGAGAGCTTCTTGCCATCGGGGCCGTGGATCAGCGGGATATGGGCATAGACGGGCAGGTCCCAGCCCATAGCCTCATAGATGCCCATCTGGCGCGCGGCGTTGTTCAGGTGGTCGTCGCCACGGATCACGTGGGTGACGCCCATGTCGTGGTCGTCGACCACCACGGCCAGCATGTAGACCGGGGTGCCATCGGAGCGCAGCAGGATCATGTCGTCGAGCTGATCGTTGCGGATCTTGACGGTGCCCTGGACCTCGTCCTCGATCACCGTGGTGCCCTCGGTGGGCGTCTTCAGACGGATCACGTAGGGCAGGTCGGGGAAGGTCGCGGGATCGGCATCGCGCCAGGGGCTCTGGAACAGGGTCGAGCGGCCCTCGGCCTTTGCGGTATCGCGGAAGGCCTGGATCTCTTCCTGAGTCGAGAAGCACTTGTAGGCGCGGCCGGCCTCGAGCAGCTCGAGGGCGACGGCCTGGTGCCGGTCGGCGCGCTCGAACTGGCTGACGATCTCGCCGTCATGATCGAGCCCGAGCCATTTCAGCCCGTCGATGATGGCCTGGGTCGCCTCGGGCGTGGAGCGGGCGCGGTCGGTATCTTCGATGCGCAGCAGGAACTTACCGCCGCGGCCACGGGCATAGAGCCAGTTGAAGAGCGCGGTGCGCGCGCCGCCGATGTGCAGAAATCCCGTGGGAGAGGGAGCGAAGCGGGTGACGACCTGTCCAGTCACGTGTCCAGTATCCTAACGATTGGTTTACCATACGCATTGTAGCGTTTGCGCAATGTCTATCGGCGGGCCGGAGGGGAAACAAGTGCAGCGCATCCGCTCTGCCTTTGCATCGGTCATCCTGGCACAGCGCGGTGCGTTGTTTCACTGGGTGCCGGTCTGCCTTGGCCTCGGGATCGGAGGCTATTTCCTGCTTCCCGTCGAACCTGGACCCGGCATTCTCGCCGGCGGGGCGAGCCTGGCGTGCCTGGCGGGGCTCCTGGCCTGGCGGGCGGCGGCGGTGGCGCGGGCCATGCTGCTGGCGCTGGCGCTGGTTGCCGGGGGGCTGATCCTTGCGGCCTGGCGGGCCCAGGAGGTGGGCGCGCCGGTGCTGGGCTGGCGCTACTACGGGCCGGTCGAGGGGCGCATCATCGGCATGGACAGGTCGGCCTCGGACGCGGTGCGTCTGACACTGGACCGGGTGCGGCTGGACAATGTGCCGCCCGACAGGACACCGGCGCGGGTGCGCGTGTCGCTGCATGGCGAGGGCGGCACCGAGCCCCGGCCTGGCATGGTGGTGATGACCACCGCGCATCTTTCGCCGCCCGAAGGCCCGGTGGAGCCGGGGGGATTTGATTTCCAGCGTCACGCCTGGTTCCTGCAGTTGGGCGCCGTCGGCTATACCCGCGTGCCGTTGGTGGCACTCGAGATGCCAAGGCCAGGTGAGACGATGATCTTTCGCGCGCGGATGTGGCTCTCGCAGCAGTTCCAGGAGGGGCTGCCGGGAGAGGTGGGGGCCTTTGCCGCGGCCGTCACCGCCGGCGACCGATCAGGCATGAGCCAGCAGACGATCGAGGCGCTGCGGGTGTCGAACCTGGCGCATCTTCTGGCGATTTCCGGGCTACACATGGGGCTTCTGGCGGGCTTTGTCTTTGCCGCGACGCGCAGGGGGCTGACGCTCTCGGCGCGGATGACACTCTATTGGCCCACCACCTCGATCGCGGCGGCCACGGCGCTGCTGGCGGCGACTGGATATCTGCTGCTGTCTGGGGGCAGCATCGCGACGGAACGCGCCTTCGTCATGGTGGCGGTGGCGCTCGGGGCGGTGATCGCACACCGCCGGGCGATCAGCCTGCGGGCGGTGGCGCTGGCGGCGATTATCGTGCTGTTCCTGCGCCCCGAGGCCCTGCTGTCGCCGGGGTTCCAGATGTCCTTTGCCGCCACGCTGGCGCTGGTGGTGGTCTTTGGTGTCATGCGGGACCGCGCGTGGAGGCTGCGCGGATGGAAGGGCGGCGTTGCGGCGCTGGTGATCTCCTCGGCGGTGGCGGGCGCGGCCACGGCGCCGGTCGCGGCGGCACAGTTCAACCAGATCGCCCACTACGGGCTGCTGGCGAACCTGCTGTCGGTACCGGTCATGGGCACGGTGGTGATCCCGGCGGCGGTGGTCGCGGTGCTGCTGATGCCGCTCGGGCTGCAGGCCCTGCCGCTCTGGCTCATGGGGCTGGGGCTCGACTGGATCCTGGGCGTGGCGCGGTTTGTCGCCGGGCTGGACGGGGCGCGCAGCATGGTGCCGGCGCCGCCCGGTACGGTCCTTCCGATGATGGTGCTGGGGGCCCTGGGGGTGATGCTCTGGGTCGGGCGCCTGCGCTGGCTCGGGCTGCTGCCCGTGGCCACGGCGCTTGTGCTCTGGGCGGGAACGGAGCGGCCGCTGGTGCTGATCGCGCCCTCGGGCGGGATCGTAGGCGTGATGACGGAGGCGGGGCGGGCCCTGAGCCGCGACCGCGCCCAGAGCTTTGTGGCGGGGATCTGGCTTGAAAACGATGGCGATCCGACGGAGCAGGCGGCGGCCGCCGCGCGCTGGCCGCTGATCGAGGGGATCGAGATCCGCCATGTCACGGGCAAGCGGGGGGCGGCGGCCCTGGGCCCCTGCACGGCGGGAGAGATCGTGGTGATCAACGTGGCCCGCAGCGAGGCCCCGGGGGCCGCCGGCTGTGACATCTACGATCCGGCCCGTCTGAGGCAGACCGGCGCCGTGGCGCTGAACGGCGTGCCGGGGGCGCTGACCCAGGTGACGGCCCGTGAAGTGAGCGGGCTGCGATACTGGAACGCTCCGGAGCTGCACCGCCCCCTGACGGAGCAGATGCGAGAGATGTTGAGACCGCCCCTCGGGGGCGAGCCGGTTGCCCGGCTGGGTCAGTAGCTGCGGATGAGGCCAACGAGGCGGCCCTGCACGCGCACCTGATCGGCGGGCAGGATGCGGGGCGGGTAGGCGGGATTGGCGGCCACCAGTTCGACCGACCCGTTGCGGCGATAGAGCTTCTTCAGGGTGGCCTCGTGCTCCTCGACGAGGGCCACGACGATGTCGCCGTTGTCGGCCGAGGCGGTTTCGCGGATGATGACCACGTCGCCGTCGTTGATGCCGGCCTCGATCATCGAGTCGCCATTGACCTCGAGTGCGTAATGGGCGCCGTCATTGCCGAGCATCATGCCGGGCACGGCGATATGCGAGGCAACCTCGCTGATCGCCTCGATCGGGACGCCGGCGGCGATCTTGCCCATCAGGGGCAGTTCACGGGCATGCAGTGCCTCGAGCCCGGTTCCGCCCTGGGCCGGCGCGGTGCCGGGCTTGCCACCGGCGGTCCTGACCCTGGGCTTGAGGCCGGAGGCATCGGCGGCCTTTGCGGCGCGCAGGATGCTGTCGGGCAGCTTGACGATCTCGATGGCGCGGGCGCGGTGGGCAAGGCGGCGGATGAAGCCGCGTTCCTCCAGCGCCGTGATCAGGCGGTGAATGCCGGACTTGGACCGCAGGTCGAGTGCTTCCTTCATTTCGTCGAAGGAGGGCGGCACGCCGTCGCGCTCCATCCGGAGGTGAATGAATTCGAGCAGATCGAGCTGTTTCTTGGTCAGCATTCTGCGTCTCCCTGAGTGAAGTGTCAGGCTTCGTTCTACAAGTGTTCACGTTTTGTGTCAATGGTTTCGCTGTGCGGAAACCACGGGAACAGGCGTGAACCCGCCATGGAAGGACCGGGGAAGAGCCGTCTCAGAGAGGGATGTAGTCGACCCTGTCGCCGGGCCGGGCCTCGGGCGCACCGGGGGCGCGGACGAGGAGCGCGTCAGCGGCGGAGAGGACCGAGAGCAGAGAGCTGTCCTGGCTGTCGGCGGCGGTGATGGTGTCGCCGTCGAGACGCGCGCGGAGGTAATGCTCGCGCGGGCCGTTGGCGGCAATGGCCGAGCCGAGCGTGGCCCGCCGGCGCTGAGCGGCGCGCGCCGGAAGGCCCTGCATCGCGCGCAACACCGGGGCGACGAAGACCTGGCCGCAGACCATGGCCGAAACCGGGTTGCCGGGCAGGCCGATCATCATGGGGCCGTCGCGGCCCATGCGGCCCGCCATAAGCGGCTTGCCGGGCCGCATCGCGACCTTGTGGAAGCTGCGCTCGATGCCGAGGGACTCGGAAACCGGCGCGACGAGGTCGTGATCGCCGACGGAGGCGCCGCCGATGGTGATCATCAGGTCCGCGTCGGCCGCAAGTTCGAAGCATTGCGTCAGGCTCTCGCGGGTGTCGCGGGCGATCGGCATCAGCCGGGTGCGGGCCCCGAGGCTGCGAAACAGCGCCTCGAGGCCGAAGGTGTTGGAGGCGATGATCTGATCAGGGCCGGGCGTGTCGCCGGGCAGGACGAGTTCGTCGCCGGTCGAGATCAGCGCCACCACGGGCCGGCGCGCCACCCTGACCTGCGGAAGGTTCATCGAGGCGAGAAGGGCCACGTCGGAGGGCGTCAGGAGGCGCGGGGCCTCCATGCGGTCGCCAAGCCGGAAATCGATACCGGCGGCGCGGACATTGCTGCCGGGGCCGGGGGCATCGCAGAGGGTGATGCCGTCCACATCGCGGATCACGTCTTCCTGGATCACGACATGGTCGGCGCCGTCCGGCATCGGCGCTCCGGTAAAGATCCGCACGGCCTGACCGGCCGAAACGCGGCCCGCAAAGCGGTGTCCGGCGGCGGATTCCCCGACGACGGCAAAGCGGGCGCCGGGGCGGACCTCGCCGCCGATCACGGCGTAGCCGTCCATGGCGGAGCCGGCAAAGGGGGGCTGATCACGGCGGGCCGTGACGGTCTCGGCCAGAACGCGGCCCGAGGCCTGTCGGAGCGGCACCGTCTCGGACGGGAGGATGGGGGTCAGGGCAAAGAGCGCCTCGAGGGCCTCGCCTACGGAGATCATCTTGCCTCGTAGCGGCCCGATTTGCCGCCTTCCTTCAGCAGCAGGCGGATGCCGCCGATTTCCATCGCCTTGTCGACGGCCTTGCACATGTCATAGATCGTCAGTGCCGCAGTGGAGACTGCGGTGAGCGCCTCCATTTCCACACCGGTCTGCCCGGCGGTCTTTACTGTGGCCTCGATCCGCAGGCCCGGGAGTTCCGGGTCGGGGCTGATCTCGACACTGGCCTTGGTGATGGGCAGCGGATGGCACAGGGGGATCAGGTCGGAGGTCCGCTTGGCGCCCATGATGCCCGCGAGGCGCGCGATGCCGGCCACGTCGCCCTTCTTGGCGGTGCCTTCGTTGATCATCTGGAGTGTTTCGGCGGTCATCCGCACCCAGCCCGCCGCAACGGCCACCCGTGCGGTCGACGGCTTGTCGGAGACGTCGACCATATGGGCATCGCCCTTGCCGTCGAAATGGGTCAGCGCCATCAGAACATTCCGCCGGCGGCGGTGGGCGGCTGGCGCAGGATGCGACGGGTCGCGGCTTCGACATCCTCTTCGCGCATGAGACTCTCGCCGATCAGGAAGCAGCGGGCGCCGAAGCGGGCCATGTCGGCAAGGTCGTCACTGGTGTAGAGGCCACTTTCGGACACGATTACGCGATCCTCGGGCACCAGGCGGGCCAGTTTGCGCGTGGTGTCGAGGGAGGTCTCGAAAGTGTGCAGGTTGCGGTTGTTGATGCCGATAAGGCTGCCTTTGAGCGCGGTTGCGCGTTCCAGCTCTTCCTGGTTGTGAACCTCGATCAGAACATCCATGCCGAGTTTCAGCGCCACGTCTTCCAGCTCGTCCGCCTGGGAGTCGCTGAGCGAGGCCATGATGATCAGGATGCAATCCGCACCGAGGGCACGGGCCTCGTAGACCTGGTAGGGATCGAAGAGGAAATCCTTGCGCAGGACCGGCAGGGAACAGGCCTCGCGAGCCTGGACGAGATATTCCTTGGCGCCCTGGAAGGAGGGCGTGTCCGTCAGCACCGAAAGACAGGCGGCACCACCGGCCTCGTAGGCGGCAGCAATGGTGGCGGGGTCGAAATCCGGGCGGATGAGACCCTTGGAAGGCGAAGCCTTCTTGACCTCCGCGATCAGTCCGTAGCCGCCGCGCATCGCGTCGTGCAGGGCCTTTGCAAAGCCGCGCGGGGCGCTGGCCTGAGCCGCGGCCTGCTCGACCTCGGTCTGGGGCCGGGCCTGCTTGTCGGCGGCGATCTCTTCCAGCTTGTAGGCCTTGATTCGATCAAGAACGGTTTCGCTCATGTCGGGGCTCCCGGGTCGGTCCAGTTTATCGGCGGCTCACCCCTTCGTGTAAGCCAGTTATTAACCTTTGAAAATGGCCGTGAACCGAAAAATCCGCGGTGTGCCGAAAGAGGCGAGGGATGCGGGCTGCACAGGATCAGGTGATCTTCATTCGACATGCAGCCTATGAAGGCCTGGGCTGGGCGCCCCCAGAGCAGGAAGGCGCGCGGGCGGTCATCGAGGGCCCCGAGGACCTGCCGGGTAAGCGTGCTCCAGCCCAGCTTGGCATGGGCATTTGCGGCGCCGGCAGGCACGGAGAGCGATGTATTGAGCAGCAGGACGCCCTGCCGGGCCCAGAAATGAAGATCGGCGTCGGGCGGGCAGGCGCCCAGGTCGGCCTCCATCTCCTTGTAGATATTGGCCAGCGAGCGCGGGAGCGGACGAACATGAGACGCGGCCGAGAAGGCCAGTCCATGGGCGTGACCGGGGGTGGGATAGGGATCCTGCCCCAGGATCACCACGCGGGTGTCGGCGGGCGCGGTCAGCGCCAGGGCGGCAAAGCGCTCTGCTGCGGGTGGCAGGATCTTCCGGGTTTCGGCCTGAAGGGCGGCCTCGATCCGGGGGTAATTGTCCTGAAAGAACGGCAGATGGGCCCAGGAAGGGGGCGGCGGAACCCGGGTCGTCGTGGCGGTCATTCCACCGCCGCGGTGATATCTGCGAGGGTGCGGATGGTGCGTAGGGCCGCGCCCGAGTCGATGCTCTCGGCAGCCAGGCCCGCAGCCTCCTTCAGGTCGTTGGTGCGGCCCGCGATCACGATGGCCGCCGCCGAATTCAGCAATACCGCATCACGGTAGGCCGACGGCGTGCCCTCGAGCAGGGCACGGAAGGCGCGGCCGTTTTCCTGCGGCGTGCCGCCGACGATGGCCTCGAAAGGGTGCACCGGCAGGCCCGCATCTTCGGGGTGCAGTTCGAAATCGCGCACCGAGCCATCCTCCTCCAGCGCCGAGATCCAGCTGACGCCGGTGATCGTCAGCTCGTCGGTGCCGTCGGAGCCATGGACGAGCCAGGCCTTCTCGGAGCCGAGGGCGCCGAGGGTCTCGGCCATGGGCCGGATGACCTCGCGATTGAAGGCGCCGGTGAGCTGGCGCTTGACGCCGGCGGGATTGGTCAGCGGGCCGAGGATATTGAAGATCGTGCGAGTGCCGAGCTCGACCCGCGAGGGGCCGACATGGGCCATTGCGGGGTGGTGCATGGGCGCCATCATGAAGGCGATGCCGGCCTGGTCGAGGGCCTTTTGCACCACGTCGGGGCCGACCATGACGTTGACGCCCATCTGCGAGAGCGCATCGGCAGAGCCCGATTTCGAGCTGAGGTTGCGGTTGCCGTGCTTGGCCACGGGTACCCCGGCGCCCGCGACGACGAAGGCCGTGGCAGTGGAGATGTTTAGGGTGCCCTTGCCGTCGCCGCCGGTGCCGACGATGTCGATGGCGCCGGCCGGCGCGGTGACCTTGTTGCACTTCGAGCGCATCACCTCGGCCGCGGCGGCGTATTCGTCGACCGTCTCGCCGCGCGTCCGCAGGGCCATCAGCAGCCCGCCGATCTGGCTCGGCGTCGCCTCGCCCTCGAAGAGGATCGTGAAGGCGCGTCCGGCCTCCTCGCGCGTCAGGGCGCGGTCGGCAGCGGCGGCAATCAGGGGTTTGATGGCATCAGACATTGGCGTTTCCCTCTCCCTCTTTCCGAGGGCGGATATGGTGGTATAGTCGGCCTGCGTCCCGAGATTTCGGGTCAGGTTCCGGGGCCGGAACAGCGGCCGGGTGGGCCATAGATCCCGCGCCTGCGCCGGAGCGTCAAGGGGCGCTTTGGCCGGCAGGGATATGCCGCAGCGCAGGGACATGCGCGCGGGCAACAGGAGAAAAGGCGGTAGCAGCCGCCGGGGCAGGTGCCCGGTGCAGTGCAAAACCGCAGAAGAAAGGGGTGTGCGTGGGACGCAATTTGTTTTCCGGACTTCTGCTGGGGTGCGTGCTGTCGGCTGCTGGCCTGGTGGTTCTGTCACAGATCCTGCCGTCGCGCAGCCTTGCCGCCCTGCCGGATCCGGAGGGCGCCGCGCCCAATCGCGAAGCAGCGCCCGTGGCCGGCCGCGCCGAGGTGTCGCCCGGATCCGAGTTTGCGCGGGGCAAGACCGACGGGCCGGTGATCCTGCCGGGGGGCGAGGCGACGCCGCCTGTCACGCTGGAACTGGTGCGGCCCGAGGGCGCAGGGCCGGATGGGCTGACGCTTGACGAGGCCTCGATCCGGAGCGCCGCCGTGCCGGAGACCGGGAACGCCGCCGGATTGAGCGATGCCCAGCTGCCGGCAAGCCGCCCGGGCAGCGGCGTGGAGCTGGGGCCGGTGACGCCGGTACCAGAGAATACTTTTGGGGCCGCGCTGACCGCCCCGGAGACGGAGGGCAGCCCTGAGGTGCCCCAGGCGCCCGATGCTCTGCCCGTTCCCGACGCATCGCAGCAGGAGGAGGCCCGTGCCGCAAATCCAGAGGCACCGGCTGGCTTTCCAAGCTCCGATCTGAGAGCGCTCGACAGCGCGCCGGACGTTGCCCCCCAGGTTGCGACCACATTGCCGCCGGTGCCGGCCGACCCGGACAGCGTGCCCGAATTGCCCGGCCAGATGACGCGCAAGGCGGCCGGCGCAGTACCGGCAATCGAAGCCAATGCCGAGCCTTTTGACAGGGCTGATGCGCGTCCGCGGATGGCCATCGTTCTGATCGATGGCGGGGACAGCAGCGTTGATAGAGCGGCGCTGCTGAACTTTCCTTATCCGCTGAGTTTTGCCGTCGACGTGGGGGGGGCGGAAGCCGCCGCCACCGCGAAAACCTATCGCGAGGCCGGCTTCGAGGTTCTGACGCGGGCGGGCCTGCCAGAGGGCGCCGGGGTGACAGAAGTGGACGCCGATGCCGACGCCTGGTTCTCGGTGATCCCCGGGTCCGTGGGGGTAATGGAGAAGGCGCCAGGCAGCCTTCAGATGGGCCGGGCTATGACTCAGACGCTTTCGGCGCGGCTGTTGCGCGACGGCTATGGTCTTCTGCTCTATCCCGTCGGGCAGAATGTGGATCGCAAGCTGGCGGTCAGGGACGGTGTGCCGGCGCGCACGCTCTTTCGCGACTTTGACCAGAACGGCGAGGACGCAGCCACGATCCGGCGGTTCCTGGACAACGCCGCGACAAGGGCCCAGGCCCGAGGCGGCGTCGTGATGGTGGGGCGTGTCCGCCCCGAGACGGTGCAGGCGCTGCTGACCTGGGCACTGGCCGAGCAGGCCGGTGAGGTACAGCTGGTGCCGGTATCGGGGGTGCTGACGGAAGGGGCTGAGGGGCGCTGACCTGCAAGCCAGCCTGGTGCAATGAAAAACGCCCCGGTCAGATGGCCGGGGCGTTTTCGTTTCAGGCTGGCTGCAGGCGTCAGCGGAACTGTGCGAGCACCGAGTTGAAGGCATCCTGATCCACGTTCAGGTCGGTCCGGCTACGGACGTCGTTGGCGTAGATCTGATAGACATCGTTGGTGATCGAGTTCGAGGCCTGCTGCTGGATCGAAGCGACCAGCTGCTTGGTCTGATCGGCGTCCGGATCGGGCTGGGCGATGCTGTCGAGGCGCACGATGACGACGGAGTCGAACCCATCGGTGATGGTCAGGGCGCCTTCTTCCATGCCGAAGACGACCTGGTTGAAGTCCTGCGGCATGCCGAGGGCGTTGCCGTTGCGGGTAATGTTGTTCAGCGTGGTGACGGGCACGCCCAGCCCCTGCATCGGCGTGCCGGCCTCGACCTGGGCAACAAGGCCCTCGGCCTGAGCCTGAAGGGCCTGCTGCGTTGCGTCGGCCGTCCAGTCCTCTGCCACCTGATCGCGCACCTCCTCGAAGGGGATGGGCGCGGCCGGGATGGTGGCGTCGAGGCGAAGGGCAAAGAGGCCACCGTCTTCCATCTGCGTCAGCTCGGGATAATCCTCGGCTTTGACGGCCTCTGCGGCAGAGGCAAACTCGTCATAGCCCGCGACGCCTTCGGACATGTCCGGCGACCAGTCGATCGTGCCGAGCTCCATGTCACTGTCCTCGGCCAGGTCCTCCAGCGTGGCGCCCCCGGCAAGCTCGTCCTCGATAGGCTCGACTTGCTGCTGAACCAGGCGGCGGGCCCCATCGGCGGCGAGATCCTCGCGGATCTGGTCGGCGGCGTCCTCGTAACTGGTGTTGTCTGCGGCCAGGATTCCGTTGATGCGGAAAAGGGCCGGCCCGAGATCTGTGTCCTCGGGGCCCACGACCGTGTCGGAGGCGGCGGCAAAGACATCCGGCCCGGCGGCTCCGAGATCGGCCTCGCTGACGTCGCCCAGGTCGATATCGGCCAGGTTCAGGCCGCGTTCCGCGACCAGGCCATCGAAATCGATCTCGCCCGAGTCGAGCCGCGCCTTCGCGGCGGTGGCGGCATCGTCATCCATGAAGATCAGCCGCTCGACCAGCCGGCGCTCGGGCACCTGGTATTCGTCGATACGCTCTTCGTACTGGTCCCGAATGGCCTGATCATCAACGGCCACGTCATCGATCACCATGTCCGGCGTCAGCAACGCATAGGTGATGCGCTTTTTCTCGGGGGCCGTGTAATCGTCGATATGGGCGTCGTACCAAGCCTTCAGGGTCGCATCGTCGGGCGCTGCGATCGGGGTCTCGAGGTCGTCTGCCTTGAGCGTGGCAACGGTGACGCTGCGCGTCTCGCCAACGTATTTTGCAAGCGTTTCCGCATAGATGTCGGGCATCGTCACGGCATTCACGACGGCGCCCTGCAGGACGGAGCGGCTGGTATCGTCACGCAGGCTCTCTTCGAATTCGCTTTCGCTCATGCCGGCGCGGTCGAGGGCAAAGTTGTAGGCATCGCGGGAGAAGTCACCGTCGGGACCGGCAAAGGCAGGCATCGCCACGATGGAATCGCGCACGGAGCCATCGCCGACCGAAACCCCGATGTCGTCGGCTTCCCCGTTCAGAGAGGCGCGGACGATCATGTCCGAGAGAACCTGGTTCGGGATCCCGAAGGCCTGGGCCTGATCGAAGGTGAGCTGGGTGCCGAGCTGCTGGCCGAGCTGGTTCATCCGGTTCTGCAACTCGCGGGCGTATTGCTGGATCGGCAGCTTCTGATCGCCCACCGTGGCGACATAGGCCATCGAACTGTCCAGGTTGATCGCACCGAACCCGCCGAGACCGATGATCAGCAGACCCAGAAGCGCCCAGATCAACGCCTTGGATTTCTTTTTCGCCATAGGGCGACCTCCGCATTTCGGATTACCTGTCAGAGACTTGCAGGCAGTCCTTATTCATTTGCTTGGTCATCGTGGGGCGCGCGTGCCCCCGATGGTCCGGGCCTTGTTAAAGCCTTGGCAGATTGGGGGCAAGCGGCGCCCGTTCACGCCTGAGACAGCGTGGTCAGCCGGTTGGCAAAACCCGCGATCCCTGCGACGTCGAGATTGGCGAAGGCGACCCGCATCTGGCGGGTGCCATCCGCGGCGCCGGCGGGATGGAACATCGTGCCGGGCAGCATCAGGACCCCGGCCGTGCGCACCAGCTCGGGCGCGAGGTCGGCCGAAGATTTCTCATAGGGATGAGAGAGATAGGCGAAATAGGCCCCGGCGGAATGCAGGGTCCAGCCGGCGGTGGCAAGCTGATCGCGGACGGCGAGCACCGCGGCGCGGCGGGCGAGGATCTCGGCCCGCTCTCCGGACAGCCATTGCGAGAGGTTCTCCATCCCCCAGAGCGCGGCGATCTGGCCGAGCTGCGGGGCGCAGATGGCAACGGTGTCCTGGAATTTCTCGATGTCGGCGAGCAGGGCCTCGGAGGCGACGACGGCCCCTGTGCGGTGGCCGGTGAGGCGATAAGCCTTTGAAAAGGAATAGAGATGGACCAGCGTGTCATCCCAGTCGGGATCGCCGAAGAGGTCGTGCGGCGCCTCGGATGAGGAATGGAAATCGCGGTAGGTCTCGTCGACGATCAGGCGGATGCCCCGGCTGCGGGCCAGATCGCGGAAGGCGGCAATCAGCGCCGGCGGATATTCCGTGCCCGCGGGGTTGTTCGGCGTGACCAGGACAATGGCGCGGGTCCGATCGGTGATCAGCGCGGCGGCACGCTCGGGATCCGGCATGAGATCGGCTTCGCAGGGCAGCGGAACGGCCCGTACCCCGGTCATGTCGAGCCACATTTTATGATTGAAATACCAGGGGGTTGGAAGGATAACTTCATCCCCTTCGGTGGTCAGCGCAGCCAGGGTCGCACAGAAGGCCTGGTTGCAGCCGGCAGTGATCGCCACCTGGGCGGGCGTGATCTCTCCGCCATAGGCGGCAGACCAGTCGGCGGCGATCCGGGCGCGCAGGCCGGGGTGGCCGAGGACGGGGCCGTAGAGGTGGGTTGCGGTGTCGGAAAGCGCCTCTTTCATGGCCTCGACGAGGGGCGCGGGCGGCGGCGCCACGGGGGCGGCCTGAGAGACGTTGATCAGCGGCCTTTCCGAGAAATCCACCCCCTCGATCCAGCGCCGCGCCTCCATCACGGGAGGGGCAAAAGTGGCGTCGGTACGGGTGAAATGGGTCATCGGCCAAGCCTCCGGAAACAAAGGATTCCAACGTCGGTATTACGTCGGTATTGCGTCGGTATCGCGGCGGTGCGAAATCGGCCTCCGGATGCCTTGAAAAGAGAGGCTATCAGCCCGGTCGGAGAAGGGAAAGACGCCGCCGCAACGGCGCGACATCTCCCTTTTCATCTTTCCCAAAATACGGCGGGGGAGTCCGCCGGAGGGGGACGGGGGCAGAGCCCCCCAGAACCGCCCTCAGCCGTGGATCTCGTCGAAGCTGACGCGGGCCGCGCGGATCTGCTCGTGGGCGCCCGCTGCCCAGTCGACCAGGGCCGCCATGGGCACCAGCGCCCGTTCCCCGAGCGCGGTGAGGGCATATTCCACCGATGGCGGCTTGGTGGGAAAGACCCTGCGCGAGACGAGGCCGTCACGTTCCAGCGTGCGCAGCGACTGCGTCAACATGCGTTTCGAGATGTCGCCCACCTCGCGCTGCAGGGCGGAGAAGCGATAGGGACGCTGCGACAGGGCAATCAGGATCAGCAGGCTCCACTTGTCGCCGATGCGCGAGAGCACGTCGCGCACCGGGCAGTTTGCCATGTCGAGACCGGCGGCGGGGTCCGAGTTCTCCGAGAAGGTGCGCAGCGTGGCGCGGGCGGCCGCGTCGAGGACGACGGGGTTACCCGGATGTTCCCTTGTCATGAAATAGTGCCTCCTTCACGGGATGAAATTGGTGGTCTACATCTGAGACCATACCCCAGAGAGAGACCGGCGGAAAGGCCCCGGTCGGGGAAAGACAAAGGACAAGACCATGAATGACAAGATTCTCGTGACCGGTGCCTCGGGCCAGCTGGGTGCCCTCGTCGTAAAGGCGCTGCTGAACCGTGTGCCGGCAAGCCAGATCGTGGCACAGGTGCGCCGTGAAGAGGCCGCCGCGTCGCTGAAGGCCGAGGGCGTCGAGGTGCGCATCGCCAATTACGACGACCTGGCGGGGCTGACGGAGGCCATGGCCGGTGTCGGACGGGTGCTGCTGATCTCGGGCAACGAGTTCGGCAAGCGCCTGGCCCAGCACACCAACGTGGTGGAGGCCGCCAAGGCTGCGGGCGTGACATACCTCGCCTATACTTCGGTGCTGAGGGCCGATACCTCGGAGCTGGCCGTGGCGCCGGATCACCTCGCCACCGAGAAGATGCTGGCCACGGCCGGTCTGCCCCATGGACTGCTGCGCAACGGCTGGTACACCGAGAACTATGCTGCCAGCGCTCCGGCCGCCGTCGAGCACGGTGCCATGATCGGCGCCGCGGGCAACGCGAGGATCTCTTCGGCGGCACGCGCAGATTTCGCGGAGGCGGCCGCGGCCCTGCTGACCCGGGAGGCGCCGGAAGACGGCGCCGTCTACGAGCTGGCCGGGAGCGAGACCTTTACCCTGACGGAATTCGCGGCGGCGGTGTCCGAGGTTTCGGGCAAGCAGGTGCCTTACGTGGACCTGAGCGAGGCCGAATACATCAAGGCGCTGGAAGGGGCCGGCCTGCCGACGCCGGTGGCGGAGCTGCTGGCCGTCAGTGACACCGCGGCCAAGCGCGGCGATCTGGAAGGCAGCGATGCCGACCTGAAGGCGCTGATCGGCCGTCCCTCGACACCGGTGCGCGAGGTGATCGCGGCGGCGCTCGGAGCGCGGTGACCCGAGGGCGGAGGAGGGGGCGCTGCCCCCTCTGACGCTGCGCGTCATTCACCCCCGGGATATTTCCGGCCAGATGAGAGAGCCGGGAAGCCCCTGGCGTGGGCGTGCCGAGATGAGAAAGGGCGCCGCCGGGAGACCGGGGCGCCCTTTTCGTGATCCTGTCGTCCCCTGCGGGCGGGCGGAGAGCCGTCAGCTGCGGTAGGGTTCGACGTATTGCAGCGCCATGTCCCAGGGGAAGAAGATCCAGGTGTCCTGGCTGACCTCGGTGATGTAGCTGTCGACCTGGGGCTTGCCCTTGGGCTTGGCATAGACCGTGGCGAAATGCGCCTTGGGATAGAGCGAGCGCACCAGTTCCAGGGTGCGGCCGCTGTCCACGAGGTCATCGATCACCAGGATGCCGGTGCCGTCGCCCATGATCGCGGCATCGGGGCTCTTGAGCACCACGGCCTCGGACTGGGTCTGGTGGTCGTAGCTCTTGACCGAGATCGTGTCGACGGTGCGGATGTCGAGCTCGCGCGCGATGATCATCGCGGGTGCCATGCCGCCGCGGGTGATCGCCACGACCGCGCGCCAGGCGCCGTCATCGGGGCCATGCCCGTCGAGACGCCAGGCCAGGGCCCGGGCGTCGCGGTGGATCTGGTCCCAGCTGATGTGGAAGCCTTTTTCATGGGGGAGACGGTCGGTCATGGGGCTCTCCTTTGACGCTCTGGTGGCGCGGGTTCAGGACTTGTCGATATCGGGAGCGTCGACGGCCTTCATGCCGACGATGTGATAGCCCGAATCCACGTGCAGGGTCTCGCCGGTCACGCCGGAGCCGAGATCGGAGAGCAGGTAGAGGGCGGACTTGCCGACATCCTCGATGGTCACGTTGCGCCGCAGGGGCGAGTTCAGCTCGTTCCATTTCAGGATATAGCGGAAATCGCCGATGCCCGAGGCCGCAAGCGTCTTGATCGGGCCGGCGGAAATCGCGTTGACGCGAATGCCATCCTTGCCGAGATCCTCGGCCAGGTATTTCACCGAGGCCTCGAGCGCCGCCTTGGCGACACCCATGACGTTGTAATGCGGCATGACCTGCTCGGCCCCATAGTAGGTGAGGGTGAGCATGGCGCCGCCCTCGGGCATCATCTTCTCGGCGCGCTGTGCGACGGCCGTGAAGGAATAGACCGAGATGTCCATGGTCATCGAGAAATTGCCGCGGCTGGTGTCGACGTAACGTCCGCGCAGCTCGTTCTTGTCGGAGAAGCCGATCGCGTGCACGATGAAGTCGATGGTGGGCCAGTCCTCGGCGAGGGCGGCGAAGGCGGCGTCGATCGACTCCTCCGAGGAGACATCGCAATCGTAGAGCTTGGTCACGCCGAGCTGTTCGGCCAGGGGCACGACCCGCTTCTTGAACTGGTCGCCCATATAGGTGACTGCCAGCTCTGCGCCGGCGTCCGCCAGCGCCTGGGCGATGCCCCAGGCGATGGATTTGTCATTGGCCAGGCCCATGATCAGCCCGCGTTTGCCTGCCATGAGAGTGTTCGCCATTCGCGCGCTCCGCCCTGTAATTTCCGGTCACAATCCTTTAGGCGATAGGTGTGGGCGCTTCAAGCCTGCCCGGAGACACCGAGCCACGAGATGAGCATATCGGCGCGCCTGCGGCGGCTGTATCGCTCTCTGGCGCGGGAAAACGGGCTGGGCGTGGTGTCCTGACCTGGCAGAAGCCCTGAACATAAGGAAGAGACGGCATGGCTGATCGGGATGGAATTTTCGCCGGAGACGACCCCTTCGTGATCGCCCGGCGCTGGCTGGCCGAAGCGGAAAAGAGCGAGCTGAACGACCCGAATGCGATTGCCCTGGCGACCGCGGATGAGTCAGGATTGCCGAATGTCAGGATGGTCTTGCTGAAAGACATACTGGAAGATGGGTTCGTATTTTATACTAACTACGAGAGCGCCAAGGCGCAGGAACTCGACGCGCGCGAAAAAGCCGCATTCGTGCTACATTGGAAGAGTTTGCGCAGACAAATAAGGGTTAGGGGCAGCGTTGAGCGCTATGACGGCGTAGAAGCTGACCTGTATTACGAATCACGTTCCCTGAAGTCTAGGCTGGGGGCGTGGGCTTCGCGTCAGTCCAGGCCGCTTGCCTCACGGGCGGATCTGATGGCGGAAGTCGCGAAGGTGACCGCGGTACAGGGGATGAAGCCGAAACGTCCCGCGTTCTGGGGCGGGTACAGGGTGACACCTGTCGAGATCGAGTTTTGGGCAGATGGTGCGTTCAGACTCCATGATCGTTTTCGCTGGACACGCGGCGAAAGTAGCGATGAATGGGATATTCAGCGCCTGAACCCGTAAAAGAGATGGGGTGGAGGACGGCGTAGTAGGAAATTTGGGACGGCAGGGGTTGGCCTGCCGAATGCAATGTGTTGTGCCGCCTGGGGATCATTGTGGCGGCCCGACTGGAAATAACGGGGTTAACATTGAATCAACAAGACGAAAGCGCCCGGACGCTCGACGGAACCGTGAAGTGGTTCGACCCGTCGAGAGGGTTCGGTTTTGTCGTCTCGGAGGAGGGAGGGCCCGATATTTTGCTGCACGCGAACGTGCTGCGGAATTTCGGCCAGAGCTCGGTGGCGGATGGCGCGAGAGTGAGAATTATCGCTCAGAAGACTCAAAGGGGTGTGCAGGCGATCGAAGTTCTGAGGATCGAGCCGCCCGAAGGCACCGGAACCGCGGTTCTGGAAGATTTCCGGATGCTGGATCCGGAGACGATCAAGTCGGTTCCTCTGGAACCCGCGCGGGTGAAATGGTTCGACAAGATCAAGGGATTCGGGTTTGCCAATGTGTTTGGCCGGCCTGAAGACATTTTCATTCATGTGGAAGTTCTGCGGGCCTCCGGGCTTGCCGACCTGGCGCCGGGCGAAGCCGTGGCGCTGCGCGTGATCGAGGGCAAACGGGGCCGCATGGCCACGGAAATATGTGCCTGGGAAGCCGCGATGCACTGAGGCGGCGACAGCCCCCAGCCCCCTGATACAGCCACAGCGAGGACCAGCCATGATTGCAGAACGCCTTTCGCGTCTCGCCATCCTCGCTGTCTGTGCGCAGACACTGACATTGACCCTGACCGCGCCGATGGCCCTGGCCGATTGCCGCGACGACCGGGTCGAGATTCGCGGCGACGCCGGCATCCAGCGCTTCCGCGTGGAGCTGGCCGAGACGGCCGCCGAACGGGCCCGTGGCCTGATGTTCCGCGAGACCATGCCCACAGGCGCCGGGATGCTGTTCATCTACGAGGCGCCGCAGCTGTCGACCAATTTCTGGATGCAGAATACACTGATCCCGCTGGATATTATCTTCATGGATGCCACCGGCACGGTGAAGACCGTGCAGGAGATGGCAAAGCCGCTCGACACCACGCCGCTGCCCGGAGGGCCGGGGATACAGTACGTGCTGGAGATCAATGGCGGGCTGGCAGAGCGCATGGGAATCGCGCCGGGAAGCGAGCTGCGGCATCCGTCGATCCTGCCGAGCCTGGCGGCCTGGCCCTGCGGCGACGATGCCGTGACACGGGAGCAGGAGCCGGGGGAAGAGGGCGCGCCCGGCGCGCAGGACACCCAGGCCGAGACGCCTGCGGATGCGGCGAGCCCCACGGCGGAGAGCAATGAAGCAGGGGCCGCCGGGAGCGCCCCGGAGGACCGGGGCGAAGAGCCGCCGGCCGCACCGCCACCGCCCGTGCCCCAGGTTACCGACCAGGAATTGCCGCCCGCGGGCGAGTGAAGCGGGCAATCGGACAGGATCCGGTGTTCTTTTGGCTTTCCAACCGCGTCGGGCTTCGCTAGAGACGAGCACGGTCCGGGGCGTAGCGCAGTCTGGTAGCGCACCTGTTTTGGGTACAGGGGGTCGTGAGTTCGAATCTCGCCGCCCCGACCACTTTCCGATATGTAGAGAGCATGCACCCCGCCAGGGGCGCCTGCATTTTGTGCAGAGCCTTCGGGCCGCGCGGTTTTGTCGCGGGGGCGCCGCTCGGGCGGATACCGCGCGCTGCATCGGTTCGCTGGCCGTTGTCGCTTGAGGGCGGGGCCCACAGGGGCAGCCCGGGCTTCGCGACAGCGGCTGTGCACGAACGCGACAGATCGGACACGCGGCTGTGAGGCTGCGTGACTTGCCGCGACCGGCCGTTGCGACACTCTATACCTGAGTGAAACAGAAAGGATTCGCATGACCGAGGGAAGAACCCGGCCAGGCCTCATGGATACGCAGGTGTATTATGGCATCGTCAGCCGGATTTTGCACTGGGCCATGGCGGCCCTGATCCTGTGGCAATTGCTCGGCATGGTGCTGAAGCTGCTGCTGGGCCGCCAGCCGGTGGTGGCCTTTTTCGTGGGGATGCATACCAGTGTCGGCACGCTGATCTTTGGATTGGTCCTGTTGCGGATCGTCTGGGCCTGGGTGAACCGGGGGCATCGTCCGGGGCATGGGGGCGGAGTGCTGGGACTGGCCGCGAAATCGGGCCACGTCCTGCTCTATGCGCTGATGGTGGCGGTGCCGGGCATGGGGCTGCTGCGCGGGTTTGGCGGCACGCGCCCCTTCGAGGTCTTTGGCTGGCAGCTGAGCGCGGGGCAGGCGGAGGCGGTGAGCTGGATGGTGGGACCGGCGAATGCGCTGCACGGACTGCTGGCCTGGGGGCTGCTGTTCGTGATCGCGGGCCACGTGGCGATGGCGCTGATCCACCAGTTCGTGATGCGTGACCGGCTGATGAAGCGGATGGCCTGATCCGGCGGAGAGGAGGGGGGCAGGGCCGCAGGCCCGCGCCCCCATATCTTGTGCGGCGGGGCGCGATTGGCGCGCAGCAGAACCGCGGGCGATTCCCTTTCGGCCCGCGCCGCTACCACATGTAGTGGGGAGCATAGCCCGTATACAGGCAATGTGGTGGCTTTTTGCGCAGATTAGTTAACGCGCCTTTACACAGGCCTCTGGGGATAACTTCAGGCAGAGCTTCAGATTTCCCGTCAAATTGCCTGAAAGAATTGAGTTTCTGAGCCCGGCGCCGGTTTTGATCAAAAGATCCGAGAATCGGCGGCTCTGTGGGTAATTTCGTCAATAGTCATTTTATGATTCTTTTGCGTTGACCATGCGGGGGCGAATACCCCAGATTGTGACGGCGAGCGGGATGCCCACTAGATATAGTGGCCCTGTCGGCACAGAGGACATTTTACCGTGAAACGTGATCGCCGGCGGTGCCGGTGATGTTGCGTCCCGGAGCGCCCCCGGCGCCCCGACCGATCCGCTTTGCCATGTTCCGCGACGCGCAGAAGGTCCGAACCGCCATGCTTCAACGGGCGGAGGGCCGGTCAGGCAGAGATTGTAGGGGCAATGCAATGAAGATCGACCGGAAGTTCACGACCGCGGGCAAGGATGCCTATGACGGGATCACCTTTGTCACCACGACGTCGGAGATCCGCAATCCCGATGGCACCACTGTATTCAAGCTCGACGCACTGGAAGTGCCGAAGAGCTGGAGCCAGGTCGCCTCGGACGTGATTGCGCAGAAGTACTTCCGCAAGGCCGGCGTGCCCTCCGCGCTGAAGAAAGTCCGCGAAAAGGACGTGCCGGAGTTCCTCTGGCGCTCGGTGCCCGAAGAGGGCGCGACGATGGGCGGCGAGACCTCCTCGAAGCAGGTCTTCGATCGGCTGGCGGGGGCCTGGACCTATTGGGGCTGGAAAGGTGGCTATTTCACCACCGAGGCCGACGCACGGGCCTATTTCGACGAGATGCGCCACATGCTGGCCACGCAGCGCGCGGCGCCGAACAGCCCGCAGTGGTTCAATACCGGGCTCCACTGGGCCTATGGCATCGATGGCCCGGGGCAGGGGCATTATTACGTCGACTTCAAGACCGGCAAGCTGACCCGCTCGAAATCGGCCTATGAACATCCGCAGCCCCATGCCTGCTTCATCCAGTCGGTGAAGGATGACCTGGTGAGCGACGGCGGCATCATGGATCTCTGGGTGCGCGAGGCGCGGCTGTTCAAGTACGGCTCGGGCACCGGCACCAACTTCTCGAGCCTGCGGGCGGCCAACGAGCCGCTGTCGGGCGGCGGCAAGTCCTCCGGCCTGATGGGGTTCCTGAAGATCGGCGACCGGGCGGCCGGGGCAATCAAGTCGGGCGGCACCACGCGGCGCGCGGCCAAGATGGTGATCGTCGATGCGGACCATCCGGACATCCAGGAATACATCAACTGGAAGGTGAAGGAGGAGCAGAAGGTTGCCTCCATCGTCGCCGGGTCCAAGATGCACGAGGAGAAGCTGAACGCGATCTTTGCCGCCATCCGCACCTGGGACGGCAGCACCGAGGATGCGGTGGATCCGGCCAAGAACCCGGGCCTGAAGACCGCGATCCGGGGCGCGAAGAAGACGGCGATCCCCGAGACTTACATCAAACGCGTGCTGGATTACGCCAAGCAGGGCTATTCCAGCATCGAATTCCCCACCTACGACACCGATTGGGACAGTGAAGCCTATGCCAGCGTGTCGGGTCAGAACTCCAACAACTCGGTGCGTGTCACGGATGCCTTCCTGAAGGCCGTGAAGGACGATGCCGACTGGGAGCTGATCCGGCGCACGGACGGCTCGGTTGCGAAGACCATAAAGGCGCGCGACCTGTGGGAAGACATCGGCCATGCCGCCTGGGCCTGCGCCGATCCGGGGATCCAGTACCATGACACCGTCAACGCCTGGCACACCTGCCCGGAAGACGGTGCGATCCGGGGCTCGAACCCCTGTTCCGAGTACATGTTCCTGGACGATACGGCCTGCAACCTGGCCTCGATGAACCTGCTGACCTTCCTGAAGGATGGCGAGTTCCAGGTGGATGACTATATCCACGCCACGCGTCTCTGGACGCTGACGCTGGAAATCAGCGTGACCATGGCGCAGTTCCCCTCCAAGGAAATCGCGCAGCTCTCCTATGATTTCCGGACGCTGGGTCTGGGTTATGCCAACATCGGCGGCCTGCTGATGAACATGGGCTTCGGCTATGACAGCGACGAGGGCCGGGCGCTCTGTGGCGCGCTGACCGCGATCATGACCGGCGTGGCCTATGCCACCAGCGCCGAGGTGGCAGGAGAGCTCGGGCCCTTCGCGGGCTACGAACGCAACGCCAAGCACATGCTGCGGGTGATGCGCAACCACCGCAACGCGGCCTATGGCGCCACCGAGGGCTATGAGGACCTGGCGATCAAGCCGGTGCCGCTCGACCTGGTGAACTGCCCCGATCCGAGCCTGACCAAGATCGCCATGGCGAGCTGGGACGAGGCGGTGCGCCTGGGCGAGAAGCACGGCTACCGCAACGCGCAGGCCACGGTGATCGCGCCCACCGGCACGATCGGCCTGGTGATGGATTGCGACACCACCGGCATCGAGCCCGATTTCGCGCTGGTGAAGTTCAAGAAGCTGGCCGGTGGCGGCTACTTCAAGATCATCAACCGCTCGGTTCCCGCCGCGCTCGACAAGCTGGGCTACAGCTCGGCCGAGATCGAGGAGATCATCAGCTATGCGGTGGGCCATGCCTCGCTCGGCAATTGCCCGGCGATCAACCATACCGCGCTGGTGGGCCATGGGTTCGGCCCGCGGGAACTGGAAAAGGTGGACGGCGCGCTGCAGGGCGCCTTCGACATCCGCTTTGTCTTCAACCAGTGGACACTGGGCGAAGCCTTCTGCCGCGAGACGCTGGGCATCCCGGCCGAGAAGCTGAACGATCCGTCCTTTGACCTGTTGCGGCACCTGGGCTTTACCCGCGCCGAGATCGAGGCCGCGAACGACCATGTCTGTGGCACGATGACCCTGGAAGGGGCGCCGCATCTGAAGACCGAGCACTACGAGATCTTCGACTGTGCCAACCCCTGCGGCAAGAAGGGCAAGCGCTTCCTGTCGGTGGACAGCCACATCACCATGATGGCGGCGGCGCAGAGCTTCATCTCGGGCGCGATCTCGAAGACGATCAACATGCCGAACGACGCCACGATCGAGGACTGCAAGGCCGCCTACGAGCTGTCCTGGAGCCTCGGCATCAAGGCCAATGCGCTCTATCGGGACGGCTCGAAGCTGAGCCAGCCGCTGGCCTCGGCGCTGGTGGAGGACGACGACGAGGCGGCCGAGATCCTGGAGACCGGCAGCCCGCAGGAAAAGGCCGCCGTGCTGGCCGAGAAGATCGTGGAGAAGGTGGTGATCAAGGAGATCGCCCGCGGCCGCGAGAAGATGCCCGAACGCCGCAAGGGCTATACCCAGAAGGCCATCGTGGGCGGGCACAAGGTGTACCTGCGCACCGGCGAATACGAAGGCGGCAAGCTGGGCGAGATCTTCATCGACATGCACAAGGAAGGCGCCGGTTTTCGGGCGATGATGAACAACTTTGCCATCGCGGTGTCGGTGGGCCTGCAGTACGGCGTGCCGCTGGAGGAATTCGTCGACGCCTTTACCTTTACCAAGTTCGAGCCCGCCGGGATGGTGCAGGGCAACGACAGCATCAAGAATGCAACTTCGATCCTCGACTACATCTTCCGGGAACTTGCCGTGTCTTACCTCGACCGCACGGACCTGGCTCATGTGAAACCGCAAGGCGCAACCTTCGATGATGTGGGCCGTGGCGTGGAAGAGGGCGTTTCGAACATCCAGGAGATGAGCGAGACGGCGGCAAGCAAGTCGCTCGAGGTGCTGAAGCACATCAGCTCCACCGGTTACCTGCGCAAGCGGGTTCCCCAGGAACTGATGGTGCTGAACGGCGGACTGGGTGACGTGGCGCAGATGGCTCCGGTCAAGGCGTCCGTCACCCAGACGACCAGCACGGCGATCAGCAGCACGACGGTGAGCGCGACCATGGGCATCGACGCCCGGGCAAAGGCCAAGATGCAGGGTTACGAGGGCGAGGCCTGCGGGGAATGCGGCAACTACACGCTGGTGCGCAACGGCACCTGCATGAAGTGCAACACTTGCGGCGGCACCTCGGGCTGCAGCTGATCGCGAAACGACATGGCACGTGATTACGACATCGGAGACCCCGGCGCCCCTGGTGCCGGGGTTTCCTCCGGACAGGAGCGCGAGGCGCGCATCGAGGCGCCGGAGGAGCTGACCGGGCTGGAACTGATCGCGGGGCAGGCCCGCGTGGAGGTCCTGGACCTGAGGCCGGACGGGGCAGGCGGGCTGGTTGCGCGGCTCTCCGGGGCGGCGTTGTCGAGGGTGCTCGACGCGGCCTTCGGGTCGGCAAGCCTCGAGCTCTGGGGGCAGGGTCGCGCGGCGCATCCGCTGGAGGTGACGGAGATCCACATGTCGGGCGACAGCTCGGAGGTGATGCTGGAGTTTGCCGGCTCGGCCCGGGCGCGGCACTGAGCCTCTGGGGCAGAGGGGGTGACGGCCGGCGACCAGGGCCCGTGCCATCGCAGGACGAGCTCCTCCCTGATCGCGGATGCGGGGAGGGCATGAGCGACGCGGTCTTCTGAACCGGCGGCAGGGCGCAGGGAATCACCCCCGGGGCACCGAGAGGCCGCCAAAGGCCGATTTCCGGGCCTTTGGGGTTCGGGAAAACCGTACAGGGAAATGCCCCGATTATACAGGAAACACCCTCAGTTTTCCGAAGAGGCCTGTGGATAAGTCGACCGACTCCGCAGGCCGGAAACGCTAGTCTTTACAGGCTGCTGCGGCACTTTGCCGGGGCGGCTGAGCAGAGGCAGGACGGCCCTAACCGCACATGCGGCGGGCCAGTTATGGAGTGTTTGATGGAGCTGATTGTCGGAACTACCCGTCTTCATCCGGTCGAACTTGAAATGACCGAAGAGGGTGTCGTGGCCGAGGTGACAGGCGAAGACCTGACCTCGGTGCTGAATGCCACCCACGGCGGTGGCATGTCGGTGGAGCTGTTCGGTGCGGGCATGCCCGCCCGGCCCATGTCGGTGGCCGAGATCCGCATGCACGGGGCCAGCAGCACGGTGACGCTGCTTTATGCAGGCGAGGCGGTGGTGCTGAACTGAGCCGCCATCGGCCGGCCCGAAAGCCGGCCAGAGACAGCCCCCCATGAAAAAGGCGCGTCCCGCGGGGCGCGCCTTTTCGTTGGTCCTGTCCCGGGCCGGGCTCAGTTGCCGGACACGGCCTCTTCCGTGGCCAGGGCATCGGCGGCGGCCTCGTCGCGCTTGGCGCGCAGCAGGGCCACGGATTCATCCACCAGGACGCGGAGCTCGGCAAAGGCCACGTCGATCGCCTTGGTGATCATGTCGTCGGAATTGGCCTCGATCTTGCTCATGGTGCGGTTGAGTTGCTCGAGCTGCTGTTCAATGGCGTCGAGCTTGACCGAGAGCGTGCCTGTGACATTGGCCGAGACGGTGTCTGCGGTGTTGTTTTCAGCGGCGGCGGCGAGAGTGGCGATGTCCTGGCGGGTGCCGGCCAGCTGATCGCGCAGCTCGGTGACCTCGTCCTTGACCGGGGCGAATTGCTGAACCGTGTCGGCGACGTTGTCCGAGACTCCCTCGGCGGAATCCATCACCAGCCATGCGAGAAAGAGGGCGATGATGACGAGGATGAGCGTGGCGTTGAAAAGGGCGAGAAACAGGTTCCAGATCGTCCTGCCCAGGCTGCGGTCTTTCATGTGTGTCCCCCGGATTCCACTGACACGTCAAACTTGCATTGGCGGTGTCGCTTCGCAAGTGCTGAACCGCGGGAAACCTCGCGCGGCGAGAAGGTGAGCAGACTGACGGACGGGAAGAGCCGAAGACCGTGGCATTGGCGCCGCCGAACCGGGAAAAATCGCCACGGCGGGGCAGCGGTGGTTTCGTTTGGTTAATATTGGAGTACCATGGCCCGCAAATTATGCCCTTTTCAGGAGACAGAACCTTGCTGCGCATGATCTATTCCCTTCTCGCCTACCTGCTGGCCAATGCGGCGGGTCTTCTCATTGCCATCCTGCTGCTGCCCGGTTTTACCTGCGGCATCTGGCCCTTTGCTCTGGCCGTTGGGCTGTTCTCGCTGATCCAGGTGATCCTGCAACCGCTGCTGACGAAGATTTCCTTCAAGTACATCCCGCAACTGCAGGGTGGTGTGGCGCTGGTGACGATCATGGTCTGCCTGATCATCCTGGACGTCCTGATGCCTGGCCTGTCGATCGGCGGCATTTCCAACTGGCTGGCGGCAACCCTGCTGATCTGGCTGGGCAGCCTGATCGCGGCGATCCTGCTGCCGATCTACGTGTTCAAGGAACTGGTCGACAGCCGCCGCCCGGAAATCAAGCTCTGAGATCCGGCGCCCCGGCGCAGCAGTCCTATGATATCGTCAAGGTTGAGCCGCCCTCGGGCGGCTCTTTCCTTTTGGGGATTGGTGCATCGGGCAGGTGCAGCTATCCTTCCCAAGGGGAATATGCCGCCGGGAGGGACGGATGCAGGAGGAGACACCGGAGGATGAATTCGAGGCGGTCGTGCGGCGCCTGGCGCAATACGAGTTTGCCTGGGACATCGAACGGGCGCTGGAATTCGCGCTCTTCCGCACCTATGCGGTGCCGTCGATTTCCGGCCTGCTGGTGCGCACAGGAAAGTTCGAGGCCGCGCCGCAACAACGCTATGACGACACCGAGCTGCTGCTGGCGGAGCCCGGTGAACACGGGCTCGACAGCGCGCGGGGCCAGGCGGCCATCGCCAGGATCAACGCGATCCACGGGCGCTTCCGGATTGCCAACCAGGACATGCTCTATGTGCTGAGCACCTTCGTGCTGGAGCCGATCCGCTGGGTCGGACGCTATGGCAAGCGGCCCTTCACGGAGGAGGAGGAGCAGGCCTGGGTCGCATATTACAGGGCGCTCGGGACGCGGATGGGGATCTCGGACATTCCCGAAACACTGGAAGGTTTCGAGCAATTGAACCGGCGGATCGAGGCCGAGCGGTTCCGCCCCGCCGAGAGCAACCGCCGGATCGGAGATGTCACGCTCGATCTGTTGCTGGGGTTCTACCTGCCGAAGATGCTGTTTCCGATTGGGCGGCCTGTGGCACGCTGTTTCATGGATGCGCCGCTGCTGGAGGCCATGGGGTATCCCGAACCGCCCGCCTGGTTGCGGGGGCTGGTGCGGGGGGGCATGCGGGCGCGGGCGGCGGTGCTGCGGCTGTTGCCGGCGCGCCGGCGGCCGGTGCGGATCACCGGGCGACGGATCCGCAGTTACCCGGGCGGCTACATGATCGACCAGCTGGGCAATGGGCCGGCCGCGGATGCCGCAGAGTGAGGCGCCGCCGCCGCGCCTGTCACGGGACCCGTTCGCCGAGGGCCCCCGCCGCTGGTCAGCGCCCACGGGATATGCGAAGGCGGAAAAAGGCCTTGCGCCGGGTACGTGGGCCTTTGCCAGGGGAGACCAGAGTTGAGCAAGCCGCTGGAGCGGATCCGATCCCTCTATGAAGATGACACGCCCGAGGCGCACCGCTTTCGCTACGGGCTGCTGATCTTCGACCTGATCACGATCACCTTCGTGGTGATCACCTCCTTCCTGCCGCCGAACCTCCTGGTGGAGAAGATGGACCTCGTCTTCGGGGTGCTGATCCTGACGGATTTCGTGGTGCGGATGATCCTCGAGAAGGACAGGCGCAGTTACCTGACGAGGCCCGCGAACTGGGCGGATATCGCCTCGGTGCTGTCCTTCCTGGCGCCGATCGCCGGCGAGGGTTTCGGCTTTCTCAGGGTGCTGCGCACGCTGCGGCTGCTGCACACCTATCAGACTGCGGACCGGCTGCGGCAGGATTTCCCCTATTTCCGGGCCCATGAAGAGGTGATCATGGCCTCGATCAACCTGGGCGTCTTTCTCTTTGTCATGACGGGGCTGATCTACGTCAGCCAGGTGCACGTCAATCCCGAGATCCAGAACTATGCCGACGCGCTCTATTTCACCGTCACCACTCTGACCACCACGGGGTTCGGCGACATCACCCTGATGGGCGAGGGCGGGCGCATTCTGTCGGTGGTGGTGATGATCTTTGGCGTGACGCTGTTTCTGCGTCTGCTTCAGGTACTGTTCCGGCCAACCAAGGTGCGCGAGGAATGCCCGCAATGCGGGTTGCTGCTGCATGATCCGGACGCGGTGCACTGCAAGCACTGCGGGGCGACGATACACATCCGGACGGAAGGCGAGCTCTGACGGGCAAAATGTTGCCGTTGCGGAACCCCGGGGGCCGTCCGGACGTTCAGTCGGAGTGCCCGGGGCCCCGGGTACGTCATCTGACATAGCTGAAAGAGCCTTTCGTGACGACAGACCTGCCGCCAAAAGATCCCATTACCGAGAAACCGACCGGCGAGGGAGAGGCCCCGGACGTCGAGGAACTGGAGCAACACCTGCCCTCGACCGCCGCCGCCGTGCACGAGGTCATCCGCCGCGAGGGCGACAAGGAACTGGAGCGCGACGTGATGGCGCTGCTCTGGTCCGCGATCGCCGGCGGGATCACAATGAGCACCTCGCTGATGGCGCGTGGCCTGTTGCAGGCCAACCTGCCGCCCACCGACTTCGGCTTCCTGATCGAGGCCGTGGGCTATACCGTCGGTTTTGTCTTCGTGATCTGCGCCGGGCAGCAGCTGTTCACCGAGAACACGGTGACCCCGGTGCTGCCCTTCATGTCGAAGCCCTCGGCGCGCAATTTCCTGCGCCTGCTGCGGCTCTGGGGGACGGTGCTGCTGGGCAATACCATCGGCGGCCTGGTGGCTGCCGCGGTCTTTGTCTGGTTGCCGGTGTTCCCGGCGGATGTGCACGAGGCCTTCCGCGAGATCGGCCATCACCTGCTGGAAAAACCCGCCGGGCAGATGTTTGCCGGCGGCATCATCTCGGGCTGGGTGATCGCGACGCTGGTCTGGGCGATGTATGCCACGCCGGAGGCCAAACTGCCGCTGATCTTCGTGGCGACCTACCTGATCGCGGTAGGAGATTTCCCGCACGTGATCGTGGGCACGGTCGAGGTGGGCTATCTGCTGCTGCAGGGACAGGCCGGCCTTGGCGAGGCGGTGCTGGGCTTCTGGCTGCCGACGCTGGCGGGCAACGTGGTGGGGGGCACCTTCATCTTTGCCCTGATCAGCCACGCCCAGGTGCGCGCGGACGTGAACAACGTGAAAAAGCGCAAGCGTCGCAAGCTGGAGGCCCGCCGCAAGGCGCGCATGGGCTGAGCGCGGTCACGGCCCCGCGAAGAGCGCTACCAGCGCCAGCCCGAAGAGGGCAATGAAAAGCCAGGCCAGCGCCCCGAGCAAAAGCGGGCGCAGGCCCTTCATCCGCAGTTTGCGAATGTCGGTTTCAAGCCCCATCGCGGCGAGGGCCATGGTCATCAGGAAGGATGTCGTGACGACAATGCCGTGATGGATGCCCTCGGGCAGAACGACATGACCGTTCAACACCACGACGGCGAGAAACCCGAAGACGAACCAGGGCATGGGCGCCCGCGCGCCGCCCTGAAGCTGCCTGTCGGGTCCGAGACGCGCCAGCGCCAGGATCAGAGGGGCCAGCAGGATCACCCGGCCCAGCTTGGCGACGGTTGCGGTATGGCCGGCCGTGTCACCGCGCGCGAAACCGGCGCCGACCACCTGCGCGACTTCGTGGATGGTGCTGCCGGTCCAGAGGCCATAGCTCTCGGCAGGCATGTCGAGCAAGGCCCCGATCAGCGGGTAGAGCACCATGGAGAGCGAGCCGAAGACGGTGACGCAGGCGATGGCATAGGCCACGTCTTCGTCGCTGCCTCGGGTGACGGTGTTGCAACCCATGACGGCGGAGGCACCACAGACAGAGGTGCCGGCGGCGATCAGCTCTCCCAGCCGGCGGTCCACCCCCAGGGCGCGGGCCATGCCCCTGGTAAAGAGGAAGGTGGCGGCGAGGGTGAGCGCGACCACAGCGATGCCGCCCGGCCCAAGGGCGAGCAATTGTGGAATGGTCAGCTGGAAGCCGAGCAGCACGATCGCCAGCCGCAGGAGCCGCCGCAGGGTAAAGGCGATGCCGGGCGCGGCCGGCAGGACCGCGCCGCGGATATTGCGCAGCGCCATGCCCATCAGCATGGCGAGCACCAGCGGGCTGAGGGCGGGGATGCTGATCAGCCGCTGAAGGGCGAGGGACAGGATGGCGAGGGCCAGCGTCAGGCCCAGGCCCGGAAGAAGGACGCGCAGCCTTGCGGAGGGCGGATGGGCTAGGGCATGGGGGCTGTGGCTGGTCATCGGGCGGGTTCTCTGGCTGCGTGTCCTTGCAGAGAGGTGCGCCGCATCGTTCAAAAACTCCAACGAATTGTTTTGCTCAAATTGATCGAAAATCTTAATGTAGGCCATGACTCTTGATCAGATCCGCATCTTTCTGGCCGTGGCCGAGCGCGAACATGTCACGCGTGCGGCCGAGGCGCTGAACCTGACCCAGTCGGCGGTTTCCTCGGCGATTTCGGCGCTGGAGACCCGCCATGGCGTGCGGCTGTTCGACAGGGTGGGGCGACGGATCGCGCTGACAGAGGCCGGGCGCCGCTTTGTGCCGACGGCACGCAAGCTGATGGCCGAGAGCGAAACGGCAGTTCTGGTGCTGGAAGACCTGTCGGGAGAGGCGCGCGGCCGGCTGCGGATCCGGGCCAGCCAGACGGTCGCCTCCTACTGGTTGCCCGAGCGGCTGGTTGCGCTGCATGAACGCTGGCCCGGGGTCGAGATCGGCCTGCGCATCGGCAATTCATCCGAGGTGGCCCGGGCCGTCGAGGATGGCGAGGCAGATCTTGGCTTTGTCGAGGGCGAGGTGGCGCAGGGCGACCTGCAGATCCGCGTGGTCGAGCGCGACAGGCTGGTGCCGGTGGTCTCCGCTGCGCATCCGCTGGCGGCAGGAGGCAGGATCGGCCGTGCGGCCTATCTGAACGGCGACTGGATCCTGCGAGAGCCGGGATCGGGCACGCGCGCGGCGTTTGAGCGGCACCTGTCGGAGCTGGGCCTGACACTGGCCGACCTGCGCATCGCCATGGTGCTGCCGTCGAACGAGGCGATCCTGGCGGCGGTCCGGCACAGCGGCTACCTGGCCATGCTCTCGGCCCGGGCCTTGCCGGAGCCGGGGACCGGCGGGCTAGCGGCCCTGCGCCCGGAGGGCATGCCTCAGCCTTCGCGCGCATTTTCGGTGCTGCTGCATCCACAGCGTCATCGGACGCGGGCGGTCGAGGCGATGCTGGCGCTTGTCGGCGGGGAAGGGAGGACCGGCGACGAGACGGTGCAAGACAGGGCGCGCTGAGGCGCCGCCGTCAGGTCTCGTAGATCGCAATCAGCCGTTCGACATAGTCGCTGAAGACATCCGCCATGCTGAAGGATTGTTCCTGCCGCAGCCATTGCAGCTGCAAACCGTCGAGCACCGCGATGATCTCGGCGGCAAGGGCGCGCGGCCGTGCCTCGGGGCGCATGGTGCCGGTGACGATCCCGTTGTCGAACACGAGGGTCAGGCGATCCTGCATTTCGGCAAGGCGGCGGGCCGACCATTCCGAGGCAGGATGGCCCTCCTGCAGGCTTTCGCTCTCGAGGATCGAAAAGGCCGCGATGACGCGAGGCATCGTCTCGTTATGTCGGACGATCTCGACCGTACCGCGCAGGCGCGCGCGCCATTCGGAGGCCTCTGCCGGGAGGCGGGCCAGCGCAGAGCTGTCGCGCTGTTCCAGCACTGCCATCAGCAGATGCGTCTTGCTCGGGAAATAGTGCAGCAGACCTGGCACGGTGAGCCCGGCGCGCTCGGCGACGACCCCCATCGAGGTGGCGTGATAGCCGGAAAGGGCAAAGGCCTCGGTCGCGGCCTCGATGATCAGGGCGCGCCGGCGTTTACCCTTGCGATAAGGGCCGCGTGTTCCGCTCGTGCTCTCCGGCTCGGGGCCTGCCCCGGGAGGAGATTGCGGTGTCATGGAAGTGGGGGACGGAGGCGGCACTGCATCACTTTGGGCGCCGGGTTCTTCGGCTACGGTATCCATTTGCTCTATCACTCGTTAAATCCCGCGGTGCGGGTCCCTGTTGAACACGCCGGCCGGATCTTTGGGCCGGCGGGAAAAAAGTACTGCGCCCGAAGGCGCTTGGCGACCATGCCCGGCGCTATTGCGGGCCTAGAAGAATGGTTGAATTGGATAAACGCCAATATTTTAGGTATTTCTGCCTGCATCAGAGGACATTCGACCGCCGGGAGGGCCCGGCTTCAGCGCGCAGAGGTCATGGTGCCGAGGGCAAAGCCCAGGGTGGCCGCCGCGATCAGCGAGGCGGCGTGGGCATCGGAGCGCGCCTGGCGGGCGTCAAGCAGGGCGGAGTCCGCGGCGGTGGCATCGGTGATCGTGCCGATACCGTTGCGATAGGCCTCGAAGGCTGCGTCGTAGGTGGTCTGGGCGGCACGGGTCAGTTCGCTTGCCGCGTCATAGGCCGCCAGGGCCGAGCGCAGCCCGTCGTCGGCGACGATGATCTCGCGGGCGGCGGTGTCGCGCGTGGCCTCGAAGGTGGCCTGGGCCGCGGCGGTGACCGAGTCCGCCTGTTTCTGACGCGCCCGTCGCAACCCGCTGTCATAGACCGGGATGGTTACGCCCATCAGCACGCCTGAGCCCGAATTCTGGGTGCCGATGGAGGGCAGGCTGCCGACCTGCAGGGCGCTTTCGTTGCTGCCGAGAATGGCGCCCATGTAGACCTTGGGCAGGTAGGCGGCATCGGCGGCGCGCTGGCTCGCCTCGGTGGCCTTGAGCGCGGCATAGGAAGCGAGCACGTCGGGACGTTTGGACAGCGCCGTCTCGATTGCCTTGTCGGTCGGTGTGGCGCGGGGCCGTGGCAGCGGCCGGCTGGCCGAGGAGGCGACGCGGATCTGCGAGCGTGGCGAGATGCCGACAGCACCGAGCAGGTCCTGGTAGCTGTCGCGGGACAGGTTGCGGGCCTGCACAAGACGCAGGTTCGACTGGGCGACCAGCTGCCGGGCCTGTGCAACCTCGATCGTGGTGCCCGTGCCATTGGTATAACGTGCCTGCGCGGCATCGAGGATGGCCTTGGAATTCTCCATTGTCTGGGATGCGATCGAGAGATTGTTCCGTGCGGCACCGTATTGATAGAAGGCGCGTGTCACGTTGTAGATCAGCGCCTGGTGCGTGCCGTTGAAGGCCACGTTGGCGGCATAGGCCGTCTGTTGCGCGGCGTCGCGCCAGGCCTGCCGCTGGCCGAAGTCGAAGACCAGCCATTCCAGGGCAAGGTTCGGAGAGAAGCCGCTGACGTTGGTCTGAAGAGTATAGGTGGATCCGTCGAGCAGCCCGATGGGCGTGTTCACCTGCTGTTGGCCGGCGATGACATTGACCGTGAGCATCGGCAGGAAGGTCGCCTCGACCATGCCCACGGCGAGTGCGGCCTGCCGTGCTTCCTCCCAGGCGATGCGCGTGGAGGGATGGCTGCGTTGAGCCAGGTCGATCAGTTCGGCCAGGTCGTAGCTGTGGGAGGAACTGATGCCGGCGGGCATCTTGCCGACCTCCGGGTTGGCGGGCACCGAGAAATCGCCCGGCGTGGCATTGCTGCCTTCCGGCGCCCAGGGCTGTCCGGGGCCGGCGGATGTGCCGAGATCGCTGTCGGCGAGACAGCCGGCGAGCGCCGTGATCAGGGCCAGCGGCGCAAGGGCGCGCAGCAGCGGGCGGATATGTCCGGCGGAGGCGTTCATTCAGACCTGTGCAAGCTGTTCGAGCCGGGTGAGCAGGCCGGCGGGTTCACTATAGGCGGCAGAGGGCCCGGGTAAACCGCTGTCATCATTCTCTTTCGGCTCCGTGGCGCTTTGGCCGCCCTCGCCGGACAGCCGCCTGCCGAGGACCGTCAGGCGTGCGGCGAGCGCCGGGTCAGGCGCGGGGGCCGCATGGAGGGCCAGGACAAGCTCTTGCAACGTCTCCGTGATCTGGGCATCGCGGAGCAAACGTGCGTCGAAGGGGCGAATGCGGCGCGGCTCGAAGGGGGCCGAGGCCAGCAGCTCGCGAATCTGTTCCAGCGTCATCAGCGCGGTAGAGCTGGCCTCGGTGCGCGGTTCGGACGGGGAGACGCACGAGGTGGCGGGCAACGCGGCCAGGGTGGCGAGCGCGGCGCAGACCTCGCCCAGCTTGCGCTGGATCTCGTGCAGGACCGAACGCGGCCAGAAGAGGGTGAAGACCAGGTAGATCACGGTGATCCCCAGCAGGATGCCGTAGATGCGGTCGCTGGCGGCGTCGAAATCGAAGCTGGGCCCGAAGCCGTTGAGCGTGGTCAGCAGGAAGGCGAGTGCAATCTGTACACCCGCATAGGAGATCCGCTCGCTGCCCGAAGAGACCCAGGCCCCAACGAAGGTTCCGCAGAAGACCATGGCCATCAGGCCCCCGATGGAGGTCAGGTGCGGCATCACCCAGATCAGCGTCAGCGCGCCCATTGCGGCCCCGATCAGGCAGCCGACGAGGCGTAGGCCCAGCTTGCGCAGAGTCTCGCCGGTGCTGGCGAGGGCCGCGACATATACGGTGATCATCGCGGTGTGGATGCCGGTCCATTGCAGGCCGGTGTAGATCAGGTAGCAGATCACGGCGGCCATGGAGGATTTCAGCGCGAACCTCTGATGCACCGGGTTGGTAAAGGCATCGGGCGCCAGGAAGGGCTGCTTGCGCGGTTGCGGCCGGGCGCCGGCATCCGGAGCCGCGAGGGCAAGGAGCAGATCGGTGAGCGCGCCCTCGGGCATGGGGGCCTGCGGCGCCTCGGGCAGGCGGTTCGCAGTGACATGATCGGCGGCCCTGTCGAGGGCATCGGCCAGGGTGCGGCCCTCGGGGGTGTCGCCGGACAGGGCCGCCGCGGCCAGCATGATCTCGTAGCTCGTGGCCATGGCGCCGTTGAGCCAGAGCCCCCGCCGTCGCGGGACCAGA
Organism: Pseudooceanicola sp. DL12; assembly: GCF_056270665.1. Taxonomy (NCBI): domain Bacteria; kingdom Pseudomonadati; phylum Pseudomonadota; class Alphaproteobacteria; order Rhodobacterales; family Paracoccaceae; genus Pseudooceanicola; species Pseudooceanicola sp. DL12. Next base: position 2,431,524 of record NZ_CM149884.1, on the reverse strand, counting down.
TGCAGCAGGCGCACCATCATCATCTGCTTCAAGCCAGGATCGTTGCCCTCGGCCAGCAGCGCTTCGAAGGCGGCATCATCGCTGCCGCGCAGCCGTGCCGCCGTGGCATGCAGGCGCTCCGCGACGCGATTGCGCACATGGGTCTGTGCCGGCACCCCCAGCAGCATCGAAAAGACCACCATCATCGCCATGGGCACGCAGGCCATCTTCCACGCCAGCAAGAGCCCCTGATCGCCGATCTGTCCGATCGGCACATCGGTGACCAGCGTCATGATGAAGGCGATGATCAGCCCGACGATGGCCGCCTCTTCGCCGAGCGGCGTTGCGGAGGCGAGAAAGAGAAAAAGGTAGGAGGAGAAGAAGATCACCGCGAGGCGGGCGGAGGCGCTCTCGATCGTCAGGTTCACGAGGGGGATCATCAGCACGACCACGAGGCTGGCCAGCAGGATCAGCCCGACACCCATGATGGAATTCTCGACCGCGTCGGGCTTCATCAGGAAGATGATCAGGTAGCAGCTGACCGAGGCCTCGGGGATGTGGAACATCATCGAAACCGCGGAGACGAGCGCACAGAGCAGCGCCACGCGCCAGGTCAGCGCGAGGCGGCCGGGTGTCGGCTGCAGGTCCAGCCAGGCCTGACGGATCAGCCCGGGCCAGGCGGAGGCCTGCGGATCAGCAGCCGCCGTCATGGTGGATGATCGAGAGGCCGGAGGCGCCGATGCGCATCAGGTCCTCGGGGGGATCGGTCAGGCGGATCCGCACGGGGAAGCGCTGTTGCACGCGGACCCATTCCAGCGATTTCAGCACGATGGGCAGGGTCGAGGGCGGGTTGATGACATCGGTCGACTGGATGCCCCAGCCGATGCCCTCGACCACGCCCGGGATGGCGCGGTCTGGGGCGGCAAGGGCATAGACTGTCGCACAGTCGCCGGTGGCGATGCCGGGCAGCTCGGTTTCCAGGTAGGCGGCGGTGGCGACCCAGCTGTCGGTGTCGATCAGGGTAAAGATCGGTTCGGCCGGCAGCACATAACCGCCGGAGGTGACCGTCAGCCCCACGATGCGGCCGTCGTGCGGGGCCCGAAGCACGGTTCCGGCCAGCTCGTGTTCGGCGATGGCAAGAGCCGCGCGCCGCGCCTGGGTCAGGGCGGCTGTGCCGGCCTCGTCGCCCACGAGGGCATCGGCGGCCTCTCTTTGCTTGAGCGCCTCCTGCAGGCTGACCTGGGCGTCGCGCTGCGCGGTGGCGGCATCATCCACCGTCTGATCCGAGACATACCCCTTGTCCTGCATCGGCAGCAGCCTGTTCAGGGTCTGGGTGGCCAGCGCCAGGTTGGCCTCGGCGCGGTCGACCTGCTGGCGGGCGATCTCGGCATTGGCCTGTTCTGCACGGATCTGTCGGGTCATGTCTGCCTGCGCTGCCTCGGCCACGGCGAGGTCGGCGCGGGCCTGGTCGACGGCCAAGCGATAGGCCTCGTCGTCGATCTCGAGCAGGATGTCGCCCTTCTTGACGAAGTCGTTCTCGCGCACGTGGATCGCATTGACCCGGCCGGCGACCGAAGGGGCGATATGCACCACGTCGGCGGTCAGTGTGACGTCGTCGGACATCGGGTTGGCCTCTGCGTGCAGGTGGCTGCGCCAGGCCAGCAGCGCGGTGATCAGAAGGATCGCCAGGGCGACAATGGCGCCGAGAGAGAGGGCCAGGCGGTGCTTGCGGATATCACTCATCCTCAGCGTCCGAAGAAGATCATGGAATAGAGCAGTGTCAGCCCCAAGGCCGCGCACATGTAGACCGGCACGCGGAAGGGCAGGATGTCGTCGATCCCTGCCAGCACGAACAGGACCCGCAGCACGATGGCAGAGATCACGCCGGCGGCGAGACAGACCAGCCAGGCGGGAAAGAAGCTGCCGAACATGGGCACCGAGGGGGCCGGACTCTCGGCAAGGGCGGGCAGGGGGATCAGGACCATGGCCGCTGTGATCGGGGCCGAAGCCCTGCGGAATGCTCGGCGGGCGGTGATCGGGTGCTCTGCTCTCACGGTGCTCTCCGTCCCCGGGCCCGTGGCCCGCATTTTTTCCACCGCGCGAGGCAAATCCCTGATGCACGACAGTTGTTTAAGCGACTTTTGCAAAATATGGCATGCAATCGCAAGAGCTGTCCACTGCCGCCGCTCCGCCTGCGGCGAGAGGTCCGGTCACCTGGCAGACCCTGTGCATTGGCGCAGACCAGCTCGGGCATCGCGGGCTCTGGGCTTTGGCCGCGCGGGGCGCCATAGTGCGCCGCGAAAGCGCGACCGAGCGCGCGGGATCGAGGCGAAAGGGCAGAACGATGCACGGCGAATACAAGGTTCATGGCGGCAAGCTGGTTGTAGCGGATCTGGAGGTGCGCGATGGCGTGCTGGCGGACGTTCAGATTTCGGGCGACTTCTTCCTTGAACCGGCAGAGGCGCTTGCCGATATCCGCGCCGCATTGGAGGGCCTGTCGGCCGAGGCCTCGGCCCGGGAGATTTCCGAAGCGGTTCAGAGCGGCCTGCGTCCTGATGCGGCCATGGTGGGGTTCGGCCCCGAAGCGGTGGCGATCGCCGTACGCCGGGCCCTCGGGGTCAGCAAGACCTGGCAGGATTTCGAATGGCAGATCATCGAGGGCCGACCCGAGACACCGGCCATGCAGCTTGCCCTTGAAGATGTCCTTGCCAAGGAGGTCGGAGCCGGGCGCCGCCCGCCGACGCTGCGGTTCTGGGAATGGGAGCGGCCCGCGATCATCATCGGCAACTTCCAGTCGGTGAAGAACGAGGTGGACCTGGAGGCGGCAGAACGCCTGGGGGTGTCGACCGTTCGGCGCGTGACCGGTGGCGGCGCGATGTTCGTGGAGCCGGGTTCTGCCATCACCTATTCTCTCTATGCGCCCAAGGAACTCGTGGCCGACATGAGCTTTGCCGACAGCTATGCCTTTCTCGACAACTGGGTGCTGAAGGCGCTGAACGAGCTCGGGATCGAGGCGGTCTACAAGCCGCTGAACGATATCACGAGCCCGAAGGGCAAGATCGGTGGCGCCGCGCAGAAACGCTATGCCGACGGGACCGTCCTGCACCACGTGACGATGTCCTACGACATGGACGCCACCAAGATGATGCAGGTACTGCGGATCGGGCGGGAGAAGCTCTCGGACAAGGGCACGACGAGTGCCGCGAAACGGGTCGACCCGGTGCGCAGCCAGACCGGCCTGGAACGGGCAGAGGTGCTGCGGCGGATGCAGCAGACTTTCCTTGGGCTGAACGGTGGGGTGGTAGGCGACATCACCGAGGCGGAATATGCCGCGGCGCGGATACTGGCCGATGAGAAATTCGCCAGCCCGGAATGGCTGCATCATATTCCGTGAGGAGGCGAGGCCCTGAGACTGCAAGGCCGCGCAAGGCGATCCGGGTGCTTCTGGGCCCGGGAGGCCCTGAGCCGGGTGACGGGAGCCCCCCTGCGCTGCGGCATCATTTGGAAGCGGCGTGCCGGGGTCTTTGCCGATGAACCGCCTCATTGGGTCTCGCCCTTGCCGCGGCACTCGTACAGGGCGACTGTGGGGCAGCTGCCTGTCCCGAAGGCCCGGAGGCGGCCCCGGCAATTGCCAAGGAATTATTCCGGGGGAAAGGTTTTCAGGCGAGAGATCAGCGCACAGATTGATCGCAATTGACGTGCATAGGAGAGGGCAGATCGGGTGAGCGCCAGCATTGAGACAGAACCGGCCGTGCCTGAAGCCATGGCGTTCAGTGCGCGGCCCGAAGTCCAGGCCGAGGTGCGCAGGTTCACCCGCGGGAACTTCGGTATTCTGGGCACCTTCCTGCTGCATCGCGCCGCCCTGGGATGGGATCTGCTCAAGGCCCCGGCAAACGTGGTTCTAGCGCCGGTCTACCTCCTGCTGCGCCTTTTCGCGGCATTGCTGGGCAAGTTGCGCCTGCTGCGGGCCTCGGCCTGGCTGCGGCGGCAGAACATCCTCTTCGAGACCGAAGTGGCAGCGCAGGTGGCAGGGCGGTTGCAGGATCTGCTGGGGCGCCTCGAGGCGGAGGGCCAGGTCACCGGGGCCCCGAAAGAGGTGATCCGCCGCGAGATCCTGGAGTATGCGACCGTCCGCAATGCCATCGCCGAGATGACAACCTCGGTGATCGTCCTGCTGACCGGGCTGTTGTTGTTTCACGCCGCGACGCCGGGCGTCGTGTCGCTGGCCAGTCCGGTGGCGGACTATCGGGCACAGGCGGCAGCCATTGCTGGCTTTCCTCTGGGCGACGGCGCGGGGCGCCTCTGGTACGGGGTCTTTCCCGTGCACCACTCGACGCTGGACCTGATTGCCACGGCGGTGGGACTGGCGATGATCACCTCGATCATTACGACGTTTGCCGGCGTTCTTGCCGATCCCGTGCAGCTCTGGACGGGCATCCACCGGCGGCGGCTGCTGCGGCTGCTTGACCGGCTGGAGGTTGCCGGGCGCACCGGCGAGGACCGTCCGGCCCTGGCCCGAGAGCACCTTGCGGCACGGCTCGGCGATGTCAGTGACCTTCTCCTCAGCCTCTGGCGAACCCTTCGCGGATAGGGACAGACCCGGAGCAGCGCCCGTGTTCGGCTGTCGGGGCGGCAGAAAATCATTCAAAATCTATCGGATGTCCGCTTGGAGTGTGGCGTGGTCCTGAGCCGGGGCGGCACCATGCAGCCAAGCCTGTTTTGCTGGGCAAAGAGAAGACAGATCCCCCGTCTTTGCGGGCGCAGCCGACGCGCGACAAGCAAGTTTCATGCAGATTTAAGCTGTTCCCTGAGTGGCGGTAAACGCGGGCTTTACCCTTTGCCTCCATGTGTGGGCTCAAAGGTAACAGGAGATGCGGGAATGAAATCAGGAATGGGCCTCAGGATCGGTGCCCGTATTTATTCGATCATTCTTGTTTCGGTATTGGCCAGTGCCGCACTGGCTTTCACGATGTACGACATCAGCGTCCGGAACATTTACCATATGCGCGAGGCCCATTTGCGGGATGTGGTGGATTCGACGACCAGCCTCGTGGATGCACTTTATCAGGAATCCGTCGAAGGTACGCTGACCGAGGAAGAGGCCAAGGCTCAGGCGGTCGAGCTGCTGCAGAACGTGCGCTATGACAATGGCAACTATGTCTTCGCTTTCGATTACGACACCGTCGTGGTGGCCCATGGGCGCAGTCCGGGCGATGTCGGCAAGCGCAAGGGCGGCATTCTCGACCCCAATGGAGTCGACGTCTATGGCGAGCTTCTGAAGGCGGCCCAGGACGGCGGCGGAATCGTCTTTTACGCGACTCAGCGCACGGATGGCGATCAGGCTGCCCAAGAGGCCAAGATGAGCTATGCCCGCACATTCGCTCCTTGGGGGTGGGTGATCGGCACAGGCACTTACATTGCCGAGATCGAAAGGACGATCGCACAGATGCGGAATCGGGCCTTCGTGGCCTTTTTCCTCGGGCTTATCTGCCTTGGTGTGGTCAGCTGGTTCATCGCGCGCAGCGTGACGCTTCCGATCAAGACGCTGAATGCGCGAATGCAGTCGCTCTCGAAGGGAGACTCGGATACGCCGATTCCCTATACCGGCAAGGCGGATGAGATCGGCGAGATGGCCCGTTCTGTGCAGAATTTCCAGCAGGACATTCAGCGCGGGGCCGAGATGGAGCGTGAAGCTGCGCGGCGGAAGGCAGAACAGGAGGCTGCGGTATCGGCCCTTGCCGAAGGTCTGAAGGGGTTGTCGACCGGGGATCTGAGCATCCGCCTGAACGACCCGTTCCCGGGCGACTACGAGGCGTTGCGCCGCGATTTCAATGGAACGGTCGGAAATCTTGCCGAGCTGATCGGCACGATCAGCGAAACATCCATGAGCCTTGAAAAGCGTGGAGAACAGATCAGCGAATCTGCCGAGGTCGTGGCTCGCCGGTCGATCGAATCTGCCGCATCCCTGGAGGAAGCTGCCGCCGCGATCGAAGAGCTGACCTCCTCTGTGCGGCTGGCTGCGCAGGGTGCCTCAGAGGCAGACATCATCGCGACCGAAGCACGCGATAACGCAGAACAGAGCGGGGAAGTCGTGCGCAAGGCGGTCAAGGCCATGGGTGCGATCGAGGAATCCTCTGGCAAGATTTCCCGGATCATGGACGTGATCGACGATATCGCCTTCCAGACCAACCTGCTGGCTCTGAACGCCGGCGTCGAGGCCGCCCGTGCGGGCGAAGCCGGGCGCGGCTTTGCCGTGGTGGCCTCGGAAGTGCGTGCTCTTGCTCAGCGGTCCTCCGAGGCGGCGCGCGAGATCAACATCCTGATCACCGAGAGCGGTGGCCACGTCAGCGAAGGGGTTTCCCTGGTCGATGCCGCCGGTGCCTCGCTCGAGCAGATCTCGGGGTCTGTTGCCAAAATCGCATCGCACATCTCGGACATCGCGACATCGGCCAATGAACAATCCGCCGGCGTCAGCGAGATCAACACCTCCGTTGCGCATCTTGACCGCACGACGCAAGAGAACTCGGCCAAATTCCAGGATACTCTGGAAGCAAGCCGTTCGATGACGATGGAAGCTGTGAGCCTGCGCAAGGCCGTGGGGCAATTCAAGCTGTCCAGGAACGGTACTGGTGGGAAGATTGTAAGTTTCCAATCCTCTCCTGCGGCGGCAATGCCAGCCTCGCGACCGGCGGCAAAGGCGGTGAACGCGCCGGTCAGTGCCAGCTCGGTGTCAGAAGATTCCTGGGAAGACTTCTGACAAGCCATCGGGTTGTCCGAGCCAAAGAGAAAAGGGGCCAATCGAGGCCCCTTTTCCTTTGCGTGGGGTCAGGATTTGGCCCGCCAGGCGTAGATCCAGACCCCGACGAGAACCAATGAGATGATTGCGTTCCAGCTGGCCATCGAGAGGCCGAACATCTGCCAGGCCACCTCGTCGCAACGGATCAGGGGGGCAGACATGATCTGATCGAAGAGTTGATCGCTGCTCATCCCGCCCGGTGCGCTGGACGTGCAACTTGTCGGCCCCTCGAAAATACCGCGCTCGACCCCGGTATGGTAAATGCCTATCGCGGCAGAGGTACCGGCGGCCGCCGCGCCGATCAGCGCCAGTGGCCGCCAGCCCGTGATGACTGCAATAAGGCCGACGACGACCGCGACAAGATGCGGCCAGCGCTGCAGGATGCAGAGGTGGCAAGGCGGCAGTCCGCCCAAGTATTGAAAGGCCAGGGCTCCGAGCAGCAGAGCAGCCGAACCCGCGGCGGCGATCGTTACGCCAGTACGAAAAGTCATAGAAATCTCACAGCCAGGAAACCGGCGAAGAGGATCAGGAAAAATGCCGTGAACACAAGCCCCAGACGGCGCTCGATGAAGTCACGAACGGGTGAGCCGAATTTCCACAGCAGAAAGGCGATGAGATAGAAGCGGATGGCCCGAGCCAAAATGGATGTCAGCATGAACGTGACGATGTTCATGCCGGTCCATCCGGACATGATCGTGATCACCTTGTAGGGGAAGGGGGTCATGCCTGCGCCAAGCACGGCCCAGAAGCCGGCATTGTTGAACTTCTCGTTGAAGGCTTCCATGGAATCGGCCTTGCCAAGATGCTCCAGGATCGGTTGTCCGATGGAGTCGAAGGCGAATGCCCCGATTGCATAGCCCAGAATGCCCCCGAGAACCGAGGCGACCGTGGCCACCGTGGCGATCACGAAGGCCTTGTTTGGCCTTGCTATGATCATTGGGATCATCAGGAGATCCGGTGGAATGGGGAAGAAGGAACTCTCGACGAATGACACCAGCGCCAGAACCCAGAGGGCCTGTGGGTGTTCCGCCATGCGAATGGTCCAGTCGTAAATAGATCTGATCAAAGGTCTGCCCGATGTTTTGCCCGAAAATGGGGAGGCTGTCAGCGGTCCAAAGATCATGCGACGGTTGTGATGGTCAAGCTCCCACGGTCGGCCAATCACCACATCGGCGTGATATGTCCTTTCCAGCGCGCAATATTCCGGGTGGACCAAGGCGTTGCTTAGCTGCTATGCCAAGCTGGCCGGCGGGGCGCGGTTTGCCTCTGGACGGAAGAGGTAAGGACGGTTAGACAAATCTCCTGACAGCCCGTGCAAATGCACGATGGGCCCAAGTGGCGGAATGGTAGACGCAGGGGATTCAAAATCCCCCGCCGCAAGGCGTGCCGGTTCGAGTCCGGCCTTGGGTACCAACTTGAAATACAAGGTTAAATCCCGAATTTGACCAAGCCTGTTTCATCTCAAGCGGAGATGTGTGCCCCCAGGGCTTTCGCTATTTCAGTTCTATGCCCGTTCTGATTTCTCGTGTCGTGGCGAGTCAGAGCCAACTTCGCCAGAACATTCTGCGCGCCCCGGCGCCGATGGGTCCGCGCCGTTTAGGCGATGCGTTGCCCGGTCACGCTCTGATTTCCGCGCTCGAACCTCCCGTCCCGGCCCGGGCGACTGACGCAGTGCAGCGGCGGCCATGTATCCCCAACCTGTCACAGGCGTTCCCGGCCTTCTTTCTCGTTTTAGCAAAACGCTTCTGCATGTCGTCATAGCTCATCGGCTCGGTCACTTACCTGGCGACAATGTAGCGCCCGCCCTTGGGCAACGTCGCAAGATGGTCCCGACGATCTCTCGGGCAGACCACCCAGATCCATTCTTGCGCCTTGCCCTGCGTGACTGACATGTATTCACTGCACGAAGTGCCCCCGTCATCCCGCAGAGGTTCCGGGAACTCTCCTTACTCCGCAAGTGCTTCATGGCCATCGCGGAGCGCGGCACCCATGTTGTCATCCCGTCCCAGATGACCGCAAAGTCGTGGCAGATCGTCACCCCCGGTGCCGCTGCGGCGACAATGGAGTAGTTACCACTGCCGGAGACGCGTTGAGGTGAACATCCATTGTGGAAAGCTATTCGGTCAGCGCCGCACGGCAGGGGATGTCGACCGCTATCGCGAACTCCAGGTTCGCATCCCAGTGCTCAACGGCTGTCACGGGAAAGGGAAAGCTCGGTCATCACGGAATTTGCACAACAGAGCCCGCCCCTGAAGTGGCGCGACCCGCTTCTGCAGTTGCCGACTGCCTGGAGATCGCCCTGCCTAATTGACTGTCGTACGGATGCTTCTGCCCCAGCATCCGGACACCAGACAAGAGCCGGGGGAGAGCTTTACAATCAATCTGCGTCCCAAGGCACGCGTGACTTGCGCCGTCTGCGAGCGGGTGGCGTCGCGTGGGCGGTTTCAGAACTGATGGTAGGCCTCGCTGAAATGAGATTTCATCACTTCGATGAATATCTCCAAGGCAGGTGGCCTCATCTCCCCGTAGTGATCCACCGTCACGATGTTCGGCGCCGGAAGAGGGTCGATCAGGCGAATGCGCCGCGTGCGCGATTCGACCTTTAGGGGCGTGCGCGGCCAGGCATTGAGGATGGTCGAGCCGAACCCCTCGGAGACACCGCGAATGATTGTCTCGTAGCTGCGGCTCTTGAAGCTGATCTTTGGGCGCCGGTCCGCATAGTCGAAGAGGGTCATGAGATAGGTCATGGTGAGTGGAAGGCTGAGCAGTGAGACAGGATATTGCGCCAGTTGGCTGATACTGATCGCGTCATGCCGCGCCAGCGGCGACTCCTCGTGCACCATCGCATGCGGCGGGGCGCGACCGATACGGTGGATCGTGCCGGTGAAATCCGGGCCAAGGTCATAGATCAGGACGACGTCGACCTCGCCACGATCAAGATAGCGCTTCAGGCTGGGCTGATCCGCCTCGACCAGTTCGATGGAGATGTTCTTCAGACGCTGCCGGAGCTGTCGCAGCACCTCGACCATCATGATCGAACTGAAGGGTTCAAAGAGGCCGATCCGCAGATGCGCCTCGTCCCAGCTCTGAGATTGCACCTCCCGGTTGAAATCCCGCTCTGCTGCTAGAAGTCTGCGTGCGGCCGCGATGAATCTTTCACCGGCTGCGGTGATCAGAACCCCTCTGCCTTTTTGCCGCGAGAAGATTCGTACCCCGAGATCCTGTTCGGCCGTGTCAACGGCGGAGAGAATAGATGATTGGGATATGTTCATTTTTTGCGCGGCTTTCGAGAAGCTGCCGCATTCCTGAACTGCGCAGATATAGGAAAGCTGCCTGAGCGAAGGTGTCACTGATCGAGATACCCATGAAATGTATATATTCGTGATATATTTTGCATTTTACGGGTCGGTATTTTCTTCGCCAGCATTGGTGTCAATCGAAGCGAACGATGGACGGAACGGTGCTGAAAACTCGGTCGCATCCGATAGCGGATGCAAGTGAACTATGCCAAATGTCAGCCGCTGAGCTGACCAAAGCCTATGCCTCAGGCATGCTGTCGCCCGTCGAGGTAACCAGGGCGACCCTTGATCGGGCGGGCGAGGCGCAGGAACTCTGCAACTCCTTTGCCCTGATCGACGAGGACGGGGCGCTGGCCGCCGCAAGCGCATCGGAAGAGCGCTGGAAGTCCGGCGCACCATTGTCGCCGATCGACGGAGTGCCGGGCACGATCAAGGACATCGTCAAGATAAAGGGATGGCCTGTCAGCAATGGCAGCAGCCTATGCCAGGATCCCGCCGGCAGCGAGGATGCGCCCAGTGTCGAGCGACTGCGTTCGGCAGGCATGGTGATGCTCGGCGCGACCATGACGCCGGAGTTTGGCTGGAAGGCCCTGACCGACAGCCCACGATGGGGGATCACCCGCAACCCATGGAACACCGATGTCACGCCCGGCGGCTCTTCCGGGGGCGCGGCGGTGGCGGCCAGCATGGGGGCAGGGGTGCTGCATCTGGGATCGGACGGCGGCGGTTCTATCCGCATCCCGTCGGCCTTTACCGGGATCGCGGGGATCAAGCCGACCTTCGGGCGGGTTCCGGCCTATCCGGCCTCGGCCTTTGGGACGGTGGCGCATATCGGGCCGATGGCGCGCCGCGTCGAGGACGTGGAGGTCATGCTGACCGCGATGTCGGGCAGGGACCGCCGGGACTGGTTCCAGGGCGAAGCGCAACTGCATCAGCTGTCGCCGCATGAGACAACGCCGGCCGGTCTGCGCATTGCCGTGTGGAAGACGCCGCCGACCGGCGAGGTGGAGCCCGAGGTGGCAGCAGCCTTTGACGCGTCTCTCGCGCGTCTCGAGGCTGCGGGCGCGCTGCTCGAGGAGATCGAGTTGCCGATGTCGAATGAGCTCTACGCGATTGCGACGCGGCTGTGGTTCTGCGGCGCGCGGGCCCGGCTGGAAGCGTTTTCCCCGCTGGAAGAGCTCGAGGAAGGCGCGATCGACACCGGCCTCATGGCAATTGCGCAGGAGGCCACTGCCTGGACGACGACCGACTACATCTCGGCAGTGAACGCACGCGCGGAATACGGCAGCCGCATGGATATGCTGATGGAGCGCTTCGACTATATCGTCGCCCCCGGATGTGCCGTTCTGCCATTTGCGGCCGGCGAGGAAGTTCCGCCGGGAAGCGGTCTGGAGCGCTGGTTCGAATGGGCAGGCTTCAGCTATCCGATCAACCTCTCGCAGCAGCCGGCCGCGGTCGTGCCCGCGGGTCTTGGCGCCTCCGGCTTGCCGCACTCCCTGCAGATCATTTCGGCCAAGGGGCGCGATTCCGCGGTCCTTGCGCTCGCGAAATGGTGGCAGCGGCAGGACCCATTACACCTGCTTTGACGTGAAGCCTGTCCGGCGCGGGCGGGTGGCCGGACAGATGGATCGGGGCAGTCTTGCCCTGGTCGGACCGCCCCAAAAACTTCTGAACCAGAAAAACGGACGGCCCAGGGCCGACCAACACGGAGAAACGACCATGATGAACAGACGTTCCTTGCTGAAGTCCTCGCTGGCCAGCGGTGCCGGCCTGTCGCTTCTGGCCGGCATGAATGCAAGCCGTGCCGAAGCGGCCGGTGGCGACCCCATTCCGGTCGGCGCCGCGCTGCCGATGTCGGGCATGGCCGCGGCCGATGGTATCGAGTTCCAGAATGGCCTGACGCTTGCCATCGAGGAGATCAACTCGGTCGGTGGTGTGCTCGGCCGCCCTCTCGAATTGCATGTAGAGGACACCGCCGACATGGGGGCCGACGTTGTCAGCCAGGCCATGCAGCGCCTGATCGACCGCTACGAGACGCCGGTCATCATCAACGGCTACAACAACGGCACCAACATGGTGGAGATGGACGTGGCTGCCGACAGCGACGTCATCCTTACGCACTACAACACGCTGATTTCGCACAACAACAAGTTCAAGGAAGATCCCGAGCGCTACTACGGCTGCTTTCAGGGGGATCCGCCCGAATACTACTATGGTCCCGGCCTTCTGACCTATCTGAACACGCTGGTGGACAGCGGCCAGTGGACGCCGCCGAACCGAAAGATCGCGCTCGTGGCCTCCTCGGTGGAATATTCCGTCGTGATCGCCAACGCCGTGCGCGAGTTTGCCGAGGAATACGGCTGGGAAATCTCGCTCTACGAGACCGTCCAGTTCCCGACCAACCAATGGGGGCCGACCCTGGCCAAGATCCGTCAGGACGAGCCTGCGGTGATCGCGGTCACCCACTTCCTGCCGCAGGACCTCGCTGCCTTCATGACGCAGTTCATTCCGCAACCGACCAACTCTCTGGTCTACATGCAGTATGGCCCGTCTCTGCCGGCGTTCAAGGAAATCGGCGGCGATGCAGTGGAGGGCGTGCTCTATTCGACCGTCGTGGGCTGCCTGCCGGACGGCTACTCCGAAGGGTTCCGCACCACCTACCGCGAGAAGTTCGGCCCCAACTCGGCCTATCTGACCGGCTCTCAGACATACGATGGCGTCTGGAAATGGGCCCTGGCGGCCGCGATGGCCGGTGGCGCGGGCGAGCCTTATGATCGCGAGCAGGCACAGGCCGTGGCGGGTGCCATGAACCGCCTGGTCTACCGCGGTGTCAACGGCGTCTGCCGTTTCGATCCCGAGGGGCAGTCGGCCTTTACCTATCCGGCCCAGACGGCGGATCCTTCGCTCGGGATGCCGCACCAGTTCCTTCAGCATCAGGACCTGGCGACCGATCCGGTTCTTGTCGCGCCGACGATCTATGCCAAGGGCGACTTTATCATGCCGCCCTGGATGTCGTGATGTCGGATGTGCAGGCCCCCCTCCTGACCTGCACCGAGGTCTCCCGCCACTTCGGCTCGCTTGCCGCGGTGGACGGGGTCTCGCTTCAGGTGATGCCCGGCGAAGTGCTTGGCATCGGAGGACCCAATGGCGCCGGCAAGACCACGTTCTTTGACGTGGTCACTGGCATCACGCCCCCCTCCGGAGGGCAGATAGAGTTCGACGGGCACGACATCACGGATCATGGCGCCGACCGGATCTGCCATGCCGGTATCGCGCGCACTTTTCAGCTGAACGCGGCCTTCGATCACCTGACAGTGCTGGAAAACGTGCAGGTCGCGGCCCAGTTCGGGCGTACCGCGAGGCGGTTTCCGGGGCTGCGGCTTGGTGATCCGACACGCAGGGCGGTGGACGAGGCGCTGGGTTTCGTTGGCCTCTCCGCGCGGCGGCACATGCAGGCGGGCGATCTGCCGGTGCTTGACCGCAAGCTGCTGATGATTGCCGGGGCCATGGCGACCAACCCGCGCATGGTCTTCCTCGACGAGCCCGTCGGTGGGCTGAACACCAGCGAGATCGACCAGATCCAGGACCTCGTGCGGCAAATGCAGGGCAGGGGCATCACGATCGTTCTGATCGAACATGTCATGCGCTTCCTGCTCTCGCTCTCGACGCGGGTCATCATCATGCACCACGGGCAGGTGATCTTCGAAGGCCGTCCGGACCAGGTGGCAGAAGATGAAACCGTTGTGGAAACCTACCTGGGCGCGGGCACGGCCGGACGACTTAAATCCCACTTCTCGGAGGCAGAGAATGTCTGACGCCGGAGCGAGCCTGAAACTTGAGAATGTCCACGCGGGCTACGAGGGCCCCGACGTTCTGCACGGTATCTCCCTCGAGGTGCCGCAGGGCCAGATCGTGACGGTAGTGGGCCCCAATGGCCACGGAAAGTCGACCCTGCTGCGCACTATCTCCGGGCTGACCAGCCTGCGGCAGGGCGAGATCACGTTGGGTGCAAGCAAGCTGAGCGGCGTGCGGCCGGAGAAGATCGCGGCGCTCGGGATTGCGCATGTGCCACAGGGCGACCTGCTGTTCCCGGAGATGACGGTCTACGAGAACTTGCAGATGGGCGCCTACCTCAGCCGGGATCCCGCGCGGTTCGACGTGCTGCTTGAAGAGGTCTATGCCCTGTTGCCCCGGCTGAAGGAACGCCACGGCCAGATCGCCTCGTCGCTCTCGGGGGGCGAACGGCGCATGGTGGGCATCGGGCGCGGCCTGATGGCCGGCGCGGAGGTGCTGATGCTCGACGAGCCCTCGCTCGGGCTGGCGCCGCTGGTGATCGAGCAGATCTACGAGGTCATCGGCGCCTTGCGCGAACAAGGGCGCACGATTCTGCTGGTCGAGGAAAACCCGGCCCGCGTCGCGCATCTCAGCGACACGATGCACCTTCTGGACGATGGCCGGCTGACCTGGTCCGGCGCCCCTGCAGAGCTGTTGGAGCGCGAAGAACTTCTCGAAACCTATCTGGGAGGCTGAGACATGGATATCCTTGTCGCAATCCTGACCACGGGCCTGACCAACGGCGCGCTCTATGCGCTGGCCACCATCGGCCTGTCACTTGTCTGGGGCTCCATGGGGATGCTGAACATGGCCCATGGCGCCATGCTTACCCTTGGCGGCTATACCGTCTTCACGATTTCCACCACCTTGGGCATGCCGGTCTGGCTGGCGGTGGTCGTGGCGGCCGGCGTCGGGGCGGTGGCCGGTGCGATCCTCTATCTCGCCGTTGTGCGCAGCCTGTTGCACAACGCCGGCAAGAACTTCGAAACCAGCGTGATGATCGCTACCGTCGGTATCGCGATTGCCCTGCAGAACGCGCTGCTGCTGGTCTACGGCGGTCAGCCCCTGGCCCAGCCGTTCGGCGTCTCCGGCATGATCCGCATCGGCAACAGCGTCATTCCGATGCTGAACATCGCCATCATCTTGGTGTCGGTCGTCGTCATGGTGGCACTGGCACTGCTGATCGGCCGCACCCGCATGGGCCGCGCCATCCGCGCCACCGCGCAGAACCGACAGGCCGCCCTGCTGATGGGGGTGCCGGTGGAGCGGACCTACCTGCAGGTGCTGGCCCTCTCGGGGGCGGTCTCGGGCATCTGTGGCGTGCTGGTCAGCTCTGTCACGCAGCTTTCGCCGACCCTTGGCGCCGACCCGATGCTCAAGGCCTTCATCATGTGCGTGGTGGCCGGTCTCGGCAACCTGCCCGGTGCGGTGGCCGCGGCGTTCGGCCTGGCGCTGATCGAGGCCATCGTCCAGTTCACCATGGGCGCCCGCTGGGGCTTTCCGGTACTGCTGATGCTGGTCATCGCCATCCTGATCTGGCGCCCGAACGGATTGTTCGGCCGCGCTCAGATCCGGCGCATGTGAAGGGGGCAGGTTCATGAGCGACATCACGCAGAACGTCACCCCCTCCGTGGCTGGTCCCGCTGGGAATCGCGGGCGCAATGATCTGATTATCGGTCTCGTGCTGCTGGCCGTGGCCATTGCCGCGCCCTTCTTCATCGAGAGCCGCTACATGATGGGCCAGGTCATCCTGGGGCTCTTCTGGGCTTCGATCGCAGTGCAGTGGAACCTGCTCTTCGGCTACGCCGGCGTCTTCAGCCTCGGTCAGATGGCGGTCTTTGCCGTCGGTGGCTATGGCACGGCGATGCTGGCGCATTACCTCGGCATCAACATCTGGCTCGCCATCGGCGCGGGCGCGGTGCTTGCCACGCTGTTCTCGCTTCTGGTGGGGCTGGCGTGCCTGCGTCTGCAAGGGGTCTACGTCGCGCTGCTGACCTATGCGATCGCCCAGGTGATCTACCTGCTGATCGTGACAGACACGGGCTGTTTCGAGATGGTGGGCACCTCGTGCCGGCAGTTCAGCGGCGGTGCCACCGGCTTTGCGCGCTTCGGGGATTTCGGCATGCGTCCGATCCTCCGGGGAGACTGGATCCGCGGCAATTATGCCATCGTCCTGGTCAGCTTTGTCCTCAGCATGGGGGTCAGCTGGATCATCCTGCATGGCCCGATGGGCCTGGCCTTCAAGGCGCTGCGGGACAACCAGCCCTATGCGGTGGCCCGTGGCATCAACCGGTTTCACACCCAGTTGCTTGTGTTCGGCATCTCGGCCTTTTTCACCGGTCTGACCGGCGGCCTCTATGCCACCCACTTCCAGGCCATCGGACCGAACGTCTTCTCGATGTCCTCGCTGCTCTTCATCCTGGCGATTGCCGTGGTTGGCGGGGTCGGCACCTTCTGGGGGCCGGTCGTGGGAACCATCGTTCTCATGACGGCGGATGAACTGATGCGCGAGGCGGGGGAATTCCGGACCATCGGCCTGGGGCTGATCATCGCGGCCGCCGTGGTTCTTTTGCCGCGCGGGTTGGTCGGACGGTTCGACGATCTCGTCAGGAAATTGAGGAATTGATGCGCGTCCGGGGGCATGTCGTCCCCGGACGCCACTACGGACAAAGGGAGACCTCCAAGATGTATGACACGATTATCGTAGGGGCCGGATCTGCCGGCTGTGTGCTGGCCAACCGCCTGAGCGCCGATCCCACGCGCAAGGTATTGCTTTTGGAAGCCGGGGGCGATCAGCCTCTCGATGCAAAGATCCCCTCGAACTGGGTGTCGCTGTTCAACACCGATGCCGACTGGGGCTATTACACGATCGCGCAGGCGGGCTGTCGTGGGCGCCGCATCTTCTGGCCGCGCGGCAAGATGATGGGCGGTTCGGGGTCGATGAACGCGATGATCTACATTCGCGGTCTGCCCTCTGATTTCGACACCTGGGAAAGCGAGATGGGCTGCCCCGGCTGGAGCTGGGAGAGCGTCCTGCCGGATTTCATTGCCTCCGAAACCAATGCCAATCACCAGGACCCCATACATGGCCAGGATGGCCCCCTGCACATCCAGAGCCCGGAATTCCGGCACCGCTTCGAGGAAGCCTGGGTGGAGGCAGGGGCGGCCGCGGGCTATGGCGCGAATCCCGACTTCAACGGCGAGAGCCAGGAGGGCTTCGGCTTCTTCCAGTTCTTCATCAAGGACGGCCAGCGCTATGGCACCAACGCCGCCTACGTGCAGCCGGTGCTGGATCGGCCGAACCTGACGGTGACGAAGAACGTGCTGATCACCCGCGTGCTGATGGAGGGCAATCGTGCCGTGGGCGTGGAATACCTGCAGAACGGCCGGCCGGTGCAGGTGCGCGCTGACAGCGAGGTGGTGATGGCCGCGGGGGCCATCGGCACGCCGCAGATCCTGATGCTCTCGGGCCTGGGGGTCGCGGACGAGCTGACGGAAGCGGGGGTCGAGGCAAAGGTGGACATCCCCGAGATGGGCAAGAACCTGCAGGACCACATCAATGTGGCCTTCAGCTATTATACCAAGGAGCATGACGGTATCGGCGCCTGGGACGAGACCTTCATCAACGACGCGATGAAGGAATGGGAAGAGAAGGGGACCGGACCATTCTCGGTGCCCTGGGTCGCCGCCGGGGCGCATGTGCGCTCGCGTCCGGACGTCGAACCTGACCTGCAGCTCTACGGTGCTGCCTCGCCGCATCGCGACTATACCCGCTTCATGTCCGTCAAGGCCGGGATGACGATGCACTCCACCCTGCAGCGGCCCGAAAGCCGGGGCGAGATCAAGCTCTTCTCCGCCGATCCCGTCCGCTATCCCTCCATCGATCCGAAATACTTCGTCTCCGACGAGAGCGGTCAGGACATCAAGACCCTGGTGGAAGCGATCAAGATACAGCGCCGCATCGCCCGGACCGATCCCCTCTCGTCGATCCTTGATGGGGAAATGGCCCCCTCGGCCGATTGCCAGACCGATGGGGAGATCGAGATGTATGTGCGCAGCCACTGCATGACGCTCTACCATCCGTCTTCGACCTGTCGGATGGGCAAGGATGCAACAGCGGTCGTCGACAGCGACAGCTTCGCGGTGAACGGCATCGAAGGGCTCTACGTGGCGGATGCCTCGGTCTTCCCGCGCATGATCTCGGGCAACCTCAACGCGACGGTGATCCTGGTCGCTGAACGCGCGGCCAGGGCCATCGCGGGCAAATCCTCCGCAACCGCGGCCGCCTGAGCCGCACCTCTTCCCCAACTGGCAGACCGGGGCCAAGGGCGCCGGTCTGTCCTTTTCCTATCGCAGAGACCCCTCATGACCCTGACCAAGCACAGCAAGCAGTTCTACATCGACGGCGCCTGGGTTGATCCGGTGATGCCCGCGACACTGCCCGTGATCAATCCCGCGGACGAGACCGCCTTTGCCGATCTTTCGATGGGCGGCAGCGCCGATGTGAACAAGGCCGTCGCCGCCGCGCGGGTCGCCTTCGAGACGTTCAGCCTGACAACCAAGCAAGAGCGGGTGGCCCTGATGGAGCGTATCCTCGAGCGCTACAAGGCGCGCTTCGAGGACATCGCCCAGGCGGTCAGCCTCGAGATGGGCGCGCCCATCGGCTTTGCGCGCGACTGGCAGACCGGCATCGGACAGTGGCACATCGAGGCGACACTCCAGGCCCTCAGGGACATGGACTTCGAAGAGATGCGTGGCACCACGGCAGTGCTGCGTGAACCGGTTGGCGTGTGTGCCCTGATCACGCCATGGAACTGGCCGCTGAACCAGATCACCTGCAAGGTAGCGCCCGCCATCGCTGCCGGCTGCACCATGGTGCTGAAACCTTCCGAGATCGCCCCGGTCTCCGGCCTGATCTTTGCCGAGGTCATGGAGGAAGCCGGCGTGCCGGCGGGGGTCTTCAACCTGGTCAACGGTGACGGCCCCGCGGTGGGACAGGTCATGGCCGAGCATCCGGATGTCGACATGGTGTCCTTCACCGGTTCCACGCGGGCCGGGGTGCTCGTCGCCAAGGCCGCGGCCGACACGGTGAAACGCGTGGCGCAGGAACTCGGCGGCAAATCCCCGAACATCGTTCTGCCCGACGCCGATTTTGC
The DNA here is from genome assembly GCF_056270665.1 of Pseudooceanicola sp. DL12. Lineage (NCBI taxonomy): Bacteria > Pseudomonadati > Pseudomonadota > Alphaproteobacteria > Rhodobacterales > Paracoccaceae > Pseudooceanicola > Pseudooceanicola sp. DL12. The sequence continues at coordinate 2,412,460 of NZ_CM149884.1, read as the reverse complement.
CAGGGCCGTCAGCGAGGGCGCCGCGGGCTGCTTCGGCAACACGGGCCAGAGCTGCAACGCACCCACGCGGATGCTGGTGCCCGCCGGGCGCATGGAGGAGGCGATGGAAATCGCTGCCACGGTCGCGGCGGGGGTTGCCGTGGGCGATCCGCAGGATCCGGCCACGGTCATGGGCCCTCTGGTCAGCCAGATGCAATACGACAAGGTCCAGGCCCTGATCGAGAAGGGCATCGAGGAGGGGGCAATCCTGGCCGCGGGCGGCACTGGTCGTCCCGAAGGGGTTAACCGGGGCTATTTCGTTCGGCCCACGGTCTTCGGGCATGTCACCAATGACATGACCATCGCCCGAGAGGAAATTTTTGGCCCGGTACTCTCGATCATTTCCTATGAGGACGAGGAAGACGCGATCCGCATCGCCAATGATACGGTCTATGGGCTGGCGGCCTACGTGCAGGGCAGCCCGGAGGCCGCACGCCGGGTCGCACGCCGGCTGCGCGCGGGTACGGTGCATCTGAACGGTCCGGCCTGGGATCGCTTTGCTCCCTTCGGCGGTTACAAGCAATCCGGCAACGGCCGCGAATACGCCGACTGGGGCCTGCACGACTTCCTAGAGATCAAGGGCGTCGTGGGCTGGGGCTGAACCGCCTCGGCTAGGTCAGTGCGGGTTGCATAACAGGCGGGCCCAGCGGTGCGGGGGCACGCAATCCCTCGGGCCGCCGCCCGCCCCCGCATTGCCCTTGCGCATGTCCCGCGCCGATGACACAGACCGGGCGTGACAGATAAGGGAACGCCCCGCGCATGCAGGTCAGCGAACACAGAATTCACCAGGTCTTTCGCTTCAGCGTCGTCCTGAAGGGCTTGCACGCGCTGACGGAGATCGCCATCGGCGTCGCCTTCTACTTCATCAGCACCCAGACTTTCCTGAACTGGGCCAATGCGCTCACCCGGACCGAGCTGACGGAAGATCCGCGCGATGTTGTCGCCACGCATATTTTGCATGCGGCGCAGGCGATGACCGGGGCAACTCAGTCCTTCTATGCCTTCTACCTGGTCAGCCACGGCCTGATCAAAGTCGTCCTCGTGATCGGCCTGCTGAAGGAAAAGCTGATGGCCTATCCGTTGTCACTCCTGGCGCTTGTGGCCTTCATTGCCTACCAGCTCTATCGCTACAGTTACACGCACTCGGTGGGGCTGCTCATTCTGACGGCCTTCGACCTTTTCGTGATGGTCCTCGTCTGGCATGAATGGCGCTTGCTGCGCCGCCACATGAGCCTCGACTGAGGCGGCGTGACGAATGCAAGCGCCGGCCCCAGGACAAGGACCGGCACCCTTACCTGTGACAGGGGATATCAGGCCGAAGGTGCGGCCTCCAGCCAGCGTTTGCGCTGTTTTGCAAAGTTCGCATAGACACGCTCCCCCGCCACGAAGGCATCATAGTGCAGCGGCTCGCCGTCTTCGGCAAAATCGGCCGGGTCGATCTTCTGGTGCCAGCTCGGATGCATGAAGAGCGGGATCGAATACCGCTCCTCGCTTGACCGGTTGTAGACCCGGTGCATGGCCGAGCGGCAGCGGCCGTTTGTCCATTGCGTCAGCAACTTGGCACAGTTGATGACGATGGCATCGGGTTCCGGTACCACCGGTAGCCAGAGCTCTTCCTCGTCTTTTTCCGCCGAGGAGGGCGCGCGCACCTCGAGACCGCCCACCTGGTCCTGCACCAGGATCGTGATCAGCCCCTGGTCCTCGTGCGCGCGAATGCCGACATCCGTGATATGGGCGGTGTCCGCGATGGGGGGGTAATGGTTCACCCGCATGTTGGAGTAGGTATCCTTTGACACGTCGGAAAAGAATTCAGCCGTCTTGCCAAGGTGGACGGCGAGGGCACGCAGCAGCGCTTCGCCCAGCCCGAAAAGCGCGCCGTAGCACTCCTCGAGGGTATCGCGAAACCCGTCCGGTGCCTCGGGCCAGGGGGTCTCGGCGTAGAAGGGAAGCTCCAGCAGCGCGGGATCAGACGGGCGGGCGGGATGGCCCATGGAAAAGGCCTCTTGGCTGGACGGTTTCTGGCCCTTCTTCACGTTGTCGAACTTCGGCTGAAAGCCGCGGTTCGTGCGCTGTTCGGCAAAGCGCATCTTTTCTTCTTCCGGCCAGGCAAAGAACTCGGCCGACAGGTCCTTGGTCTTCGCGATTAGCTCAGGCGATATGCCGTGGCCAGTGACCTTGAAGAATCCGTATTCCTCGGCTGCGCGACCGATCTGATGGATTACGTCAGGGCTGGCCGTTGGCTCTCTGGAGCCTATCCCATTGACAAGGCCGGAAATGTCGATGGTCGGGATTTCGGGCTGTGTCATGTCGCGCTCACTCCGGGCTGCGGGACAGCAGCCCCGGGTTGAAGGCATTTGTCATGACTTCGTCGACCGGCAGGGCTTCGTCGATTTCGCCGGCGGATTGATAAAAGGCCATGTCGGCTTCCCAGGTGGCCGGGTTCATCCAGAGATAGCCATGGTCTGCAGTGTCGGGGCTGACGGCAAAGCTGGCCTGGATCGGCATGCGCCAGGAGAGCTTGCGCTCGTCCTCGATCTGCTCCGGATAATCCACGACGTCCGCCACGGTTTGATCCGGATGCTCGACGGTGAATTCCACGCCCTTTGCCACCGCGGCCAGGAAACGCGAGACCAGCTCGGGATTCTCCTGGATCATCGTGTCGGAGGTAAAGAGAACGTCGTGGTAGGAGGGGGTGCCATACTTGTTGTACTCGATGGCCTTCCAGACCTTTCCGTAGAGCGGCGAGCCTTCCTCGGCCTTCGCGATCTCCTGGTCGATCTGATAGGTCTGGTTGTGGAGCATGCCGGTAAAGAAATCGATCTGTCCCAGCAGCAGCGGCTCCGGCGTGGCCATCACGATCCTCGTCTCGACGGTCTCTGGATTCACGCCGTTGCGCGAGGTGATGGCGTCAAGAAAGGGTTGGCCGTCGCTTTGCATGCCGACGACGGCACCTTTCAGGTCCGCCGGTGTTGGGGGCGGCGCGTCGGGGTCGGTGATCTCGATATAGGCATAGGGCCGGATCTGGGACATCGCACCGATGGCCTTGATGTTCACCGGTGACTGGGCAAGCCGGGCGAAGAAGATCGCCGAGGCGCCGGTGACGCCGAAATCTGCCTGGCCGACGCCGACCATGGGCACCGGGTTCTTTCCGGGCCCGCCATCGATGAACGTCACATCGAGCCCTTCCTCCTCGAAGAAGCCTTCTGCATCTGCCGCCATTAGGGCCGAGTACTGGCCGTTGCGTAGCCAGCCAAGGGCAATGCTGATGTCGTCGAGATCCTGGGCCCAGGCGGGGGTGATCGCCGTGCACGCCAAGAGAATACCGATAGAGAACGGTTTCATTGGAAGCTCCTGTTGGGTCATTATTGAGGTTGTGGAAAGGCTGTGCCCGTCAGGGGGCGTCGTCTTTCCAGTTGAGGCGCCGACCCACGATCTGAACCATGGAATAGGCGGCAAAAGAGAGGATGGCTGCGAGCAGGGCGACGGCGTAGACCTGATCGCCCCGGTATTGTTGCATCGCCCGATTCAGGACATATCCGAGCCCCTCGGTCGAGATCATCCATTCCACCACGATGGTGACGATGATCGAGCCGGAGGCGGTAATTTCCTGCGCGGCGATGATGAAGGGGAGGGAATAGGGCAATCGGACCCGAAGAAAGATGTCGACAGGTCCCGCGTCGAGGATCCGCATCCGGTCGAGTACGACCGGATCGGTTGCAAGCAACCCGCGGTAGGTGTTCACCAGCACCGGGAAGAATCCGGCCAGCGTCACCACCACGACGACCGAGGTGAATCCGTTGCCGATGGCCAGCACCAGCACGGAGACGAGCGCCACGTAGGGCACGTTCCGGATGGTGATCGCGGCCGGCATCAGCAGGGTCCGGGTGATCGGTACCGCGACAAATAGCACGGCCAGACCGATGCCGACGACATTGGCCAGAAGGAAGCCCAGCAGCGCCGCCTTGAGCGTGGATAGCATGTGCACCGTGATGAAGCTGCGCTCGGTCACGATCGTGTTAAGCACCTGAGAGGGGCGCGGGATAACGAATTCCGGCAGGCCGGAGAACCAGATCGCCAGGTACCACATCAACAGGATCGACCCGATGGCGCCCATGAGGCGCAGCACAATCAGCGCGGTCTTTCGCAGGATGGGCGGCACCGTGGTACGCTCGGTGTCGGAGGGCGCGGGCAGGCTCGTGTCGCTCATGCCGCCACCTCCTTCGTGTCGGTGCCGAACAGATGGTCGCGCAACAGCTGAGCGGTGCGCACGAATTCCTTCGAGCTGCGGAAGGAGGCTGGCCGTGGCCGTGGTGCGGCGATGCGTACATCGTCGATGATCCGGCCCGGCGCCGGCGAGAAGACCAGAACGCGATCCGAGAGGAGCACCGCCTCGTCAATATGGTGGGTGACGAAGAGAACGGTCTTCGGACGCTCCGAGAGTTGTTCCGACAACCACAGACCCAGCTCCTCGCGGCGCATCTCGTCCAAGGCAGAGAAGGGCTCATCCATCAGCAGGACATCGGGATCATGGGCAATGGCCGAGGCGAAGTTGACGCGTTGCAGCATCCCGCCGGAGAGCTCGTGCGGGCGTTTCTCCTCGTGACCGGCCAGTCCGAAATCCCGCAGCAGGCGCAAAGGGGAAAAACCCTTCTTGCGCGCCATGCGCTGGGTGAATTCCACATCGCTGCACGCCGTCTTCCAGGGGAGCACGGCAGGTCGCTGGGAGACCAGTCCCAACCGTCGCTTGTGGCGCGCCTCGAGCGGGGTCTCTCCGTCGATCAGAACCTCTCCGCCCGTCGGCATCTGCAGCGACGACACCAGCCGCAGCAGGGTCGTCTTGCCGCATCCGGACGGCCCGATCAGCGAAACGAATTCCCCGGCAGCGATATCTAGATCCACATGCGCCAGCGCCTGGTAGGCCCCGAACCTCTGTGAAACGTTCCGAATGGCGATGGGGAGAGGCACCAGTCTTGTCCTTCCTGTGGCTGAGGCAATTTCGATTAAGATACATTCCGAAAGCCACATTCACGGCCCCGTCAAACAGGGATATTTGCCTGCTTGGATAGACCAGCTATCCAGATGCATTCCGTGCACCTGACATTTCCGAACATGACAGTCGCAGTGAATCGTGACTGCCGTAGCGCACCAAGCGCGCTGGCCTGGCCAAGCTTTCCCAACAAAATGAGTGGTATGGGAGTGCCCCGAACATTGAACTGGGCATGGATCGGATGCGCGGAAATCGCTGCGCGGTACCTTGTTGGGCTACGGCTGGCGCCGCTCCTTTTGGGGTGGCTGATCTGCGCATTGGCGATCCGAACCGGATGTGCTGCACATGAAATGCGCAGCACATCCTCTATTTAGACCCGCCTTTCGCCCGCCAAAAGGGAAAGTGTCCTTGCTCCTTCAGCCTGAAGCCACTCGAACAGGCGACGAATCTCGGGGCTATCGGCGCGGCTCGTGGCGCAGCGCAGGTAAAAGCCTCCGGAAACGTTGATCCCGAAGGGCGCCTTGAGCTGGCCACTGGCCAGATCGCTCGCAACATGGGGAATGGGCACGATGGCGACGCCCACCCCGGCACGCGCTGCCTCTATCACCAGCGACAGCGAGGCGAGTTCGATATCTTCTCGGAAATCGATCGCGGCCTGGCCGGTTTCGTAGAACCAGCGGTCCCAAAGATGATTGTTGGAGGTGTTGCGAAGGCTGCGCAAACCGTCCGCCCAGCCTGCCGGCAGGTCTCCATTCCGCGGCATGAGCCTCGGGGCCAGAACCGGGCCAATGACCGCGTCCATGAATTTCAGGCTCGACACCTCCGGCTGGGAAGAGTGGCCGCCTGCGACGATTAGGGCGTCGAATTCTGCTGCGTCGAGATCCGTCGCTATGTCGTCTTCTATGATGTCGAGATCGATGCCCAGATCCGCGCGGAGCAGGCTCTCGAACCGCGGTATGAACCAATAGGCGGCAAAGGCCGGGCGCATCGCCAGGCGGAAGGGGCGGGCACGGTTGCGGGGCTGCACATCTTTGGTGGCCTGTCGGATGATGCCGAAGGCGGTCGAAATGGCGCGGGCATAATCGCGTCCTTGTGGGGTCAACAGAAGTTGCCGGCCCTTGCGCTCGAAGAGTGGCCGGCCGATCGTGGCCTCGAGCGCCCGGATCTGCTGGCTCACCGCGCCATGGACGACATTCAGCTCGCGGGCCGCAGCCCGGACAGAGCCCGTGCGTGCGGTGGCCTCGAAGGCTCTAATTGCTGTAAGAGAGGGGAGCATTGTGCCTGGCCCGGGCTGATCGTTGGGTTCGCAGGCAAGTCTAGCCACAGTAGCGCCGCGGCAGAAGGGGCCGCGTCATCGCTGGATCCGGGGCATGTCGCCAGCCCTTTGCATGTATCGTCGCGCTGGGCTATCCGTGAAAACAGGTTTTCGTGGAGAGCAGCATGCAGTCTCAATCCTTCCTGGCCCGCGTCCGGCGGAAACTGCCAGAGTTGCACCCCGCAGAGCGGCGCTTGGGCGAACTCGTCTGCGATTTCCCGGGCGAGCTTGCCAGCTACTCCGCATCGGAACTGGCGACGCTTGCCGGGGTTTCGAACGCGACCGTGACGCGCTTCATCAAGCGGCTGGGGTACGAAACCTACGAGGACGCGCGCCGCGATGCCCGCGCCGAGCGCAGCAGCGGTTCGCGGCTCTATACCCGGCACGCCGGAGAGGGAGCGCAGGCAGCGCCCGACACTTTCATGGAGACCGACATCCGCAACGTGCAGCATACCCTGGAAGGGATCTCCCGCACCGAGGTGGATGCGCTGGCCTCCACGATGCTCGCTTCGCGCAAGGTCTGGTGCCTGGGCTTTCGCGCCTCCAATGCCATGGCCAACTACCTTCAATGGCAGCTTCTTCAGGCCCTGGAAGATGTGGTTCCCGTGCCCGGCGGGGGACAGACCATGGGCGAACATGTCGCCCGAATGAAATCCGGAGACGTTGTCGTGGCCTTTGGTTTGCGCAGACGGGTCGCCGGGTTCGACAACCTGCTGAAGGTCATCGGTGCAACCGGTGCGTCCATTGCCCTCGTGACCGACGAAGGGGTGCCCGAGAACCCCGACGTATCCTGGCATTTCCGCTGCGAGACCCGCTCTGCCGGCCCTCTCTTCAGCCACGTGGGGGTCATGGCCCTGATCAACCTGCTGACGAACAGGACGATCGAGCTGGCGGATGCCGACGGCAGGCAGCGCCTCAGGGACATCGAGACGATGAACGACCAGCTGAACGAACTCTGAGCACTGGGCGCCGAACTGGGGCGCAGAAATGATTACGAACAAGGCATATGGTCGGTACAGTCCGGCCTATTTCGCGGAAAATGCACAGGAGGGGTGAAAAAATATTTTCACAAAGAGGAAAATGTGTTTTCATGTGGATAAGTTCTTCAATCGTCCTGTCATGCCTTTTCAGAGGATTCGACCATGCGCACGCTCCTTGCCTCCACCGCCCTGATCTGTCTTGCCCAGTCCGGGCTGGCTGATACGACCACGCTCCGTGTTCTCGGTCAGCCGGTCGGTTCAGGCCTGATCCAGCAACAACTGGAACAGCCCTTCTTCGAGACTTTCGCCGAGACTTCCGGGCTGGATGTCGACGTGGAATACCTCCCGGTCGACGTCGCGGGCATTCCCGATACGGATGGCATGCGCGTTCTGCGCACCGGTCTCTTCGATATCGTCTCGGTGCGCGGTCCGCAGGTCAGCCGGGACGAACCGACGATGCTGGGCCTGGATCTTGTCGGCCTCAATCCCGACTACGCAAGTGGCAAGGCACACACCAGTGCCTTTCTCCCGACGGTCGATGCTGCTGTTCAGGACCGTTTCAATGCCAAGCTGCTTGGCGTCTGGCCGGCAGGGCCGCAGGTGATCTTCTGCAAGCCGGAGATCGGCGGCCTCTCCGATCTCGAAGGTCTCAAGGTGCGGGTGGGCGATCAGTCGGCTTCGGCCTTCGTGGCCCAGTTCGGGGCCACCGGTGTGCCGCTTCCCTTTGGCGAGGTGCAGCAATCACTGGCCCGCGGTGTTGTCGATTGTGCGATCACGGGCCCGTCCTCGGCCAATTCCGCCGGCTGGCCGGAGGTGACCACGACGGTTCTGCCGATCGCGCTGCAGCTGGCGGTCAACGGCTATGCCATCAACCTCGACAGCTGGAATGCGCTCGGCTCTGACCGGCAGGTCAAGTTGCAGGGCGCGATCGACATGCTGGTCGATGATGTCTGGAGCTATTCCGAGGATCTCTACATCGACGCGATGAACTGCAATACGGGGCAGGAGCCCTGCGAATACGGCACGCCTTACCACCTGAAGAGCGTCGATGTCTCCGAGGCGGACTTGCAAGCGGTCTCCGATGCGCTGGTCGGCTCCTCGCTTCCCGCCTGGACGAAGCAATGCAATGCCGTGAACGCGAGTTGCGAGGCAGATTGGATGGCCTCCGTCGGCGCCGAACTCGGTCTTTGAAACAGGCCCGGAGGACCACGCAGTGAAGACCTACTCGCGGCTTTGCGCGATTGTCTTCGGCCTGATGATGACGGTGCTCTGCATCGTCATCGCGGCCGAAACGATCCTGCGCAAGCTCTTCAACCATTCACTGGCCGGGGTGGATGAACTCTCCGGCTACGCGATCGCGGTGGGGGCGCCGCTCTGCTTTGCCGTCGCGGCGATCGAGCGCAGCCATATCCGCATCAACCTGCTGCATATGCGCATGCCGAAGCCCGCCCAGGCGGCTCTGAACCTGGTGTCGGCGCTGGCACTGGCGGGGCTTTCGGTCTTCCTTCTGATCTTCTCGCTGCGCACCGTCGCGGAAACCAGGCTGTTCGGCTCGGTTGCCCAGACCCCCTGGATGACGCCGCTTATCTGGCCGCAATCGGTCTGGCTCATCGGCATGGCGATCTTTGCCCTGGCAACGCTCTTGCTCGCACTTCAAGCCGTGCTTCTGGCGCTGCGCGGGCAGGGCGATGCGCTGCTGCGCGATTTTGGCCCCGAAAGCGTGGAAGACGAACTCGCGGCCGAGCTTTCCGACCTGGATGCCCGCACATGAGCATCACAGTCATCTTCGCGGGTTTCCTTTGCATGCTCGTGCTCATGTTCCTGTCGCTGCCGGTCGCTGTCTCGATCCTGGCCGTCGGCGGCATAGGAGGCTACCTCGCTTTCGGCATGCCACTGGTGGAAACAATGGGGGGCGTCGTCTGGGGCACGCTGAACAACCCGGTCATGACCGCCGTGCCGCTCTTCATGATGCTGGGGGAACTGCTGCTGCGCGGTGGCATTGCCGACCGCATGTTCGCCACGCTCTCTGTCTGGCTGGGGCGGTTGCCCGGTGGGCTCCTGCACACCAACATCGGCACCTGCGCGCTCTTTTCAGCCACCTCCGGCTCTTCCGTTGCCACGGCGGCCACGGTGGGCACCATCGCCCTGCCGGCACTCGAGGGCCGCGGCTACCCGGTACGCCCGGCGCTCGGTACCCTGGCGGCTGGCGGAACGCTGGGCATCCTGATCCCGCCCTCTGTCAACCTGCTCGTCTACGGCTCGTTGGCCAATGTCTCGGTGGGGCAGCTTTTCATCGCGGGCGTTCTGCCGGGCCTGCTGCTGACGCTGCTGTTCTCGGCCTATGTCGCACTGCGTTATCCCGACGCCGGCCGCGATGCCTCGGTGTCCGCGATTACGGCCACGGAAAAGCGTCGGCTGCTGCGCCACCTGGTGCCGCCGGCGGTGATCTTCGGCATCGTGATGGGCTCCATCTACGGCGGCATCGCCACCCCCACCGAAAGCGCCGCCCTCGGTGTCGTTGCCGCCTTCTTCTTCGTCTGGCGCAGTGGCCGTCTCAGCTGGGATCTGCTCGAGAACTGCTTCCTGCAATCGGCGCGCACCTCTGGCATGGTCCTTCTCGTGATCGTCTGCGCACTGCTGCTCAATGTCACGCTGTCGATGACCGGCGGTACACAGGCGGTGACGCGGTGGGTCACCGGCCTCGGGCTGTCGCAAACGACGCTGCTTCTCCTGCTCGTGCTTTTCTACGTGATCCTCGGCATGTTCATGGATGCCATGTCGATGCTGGTGCTTACCGTGCCGATTGCGGTGCCGATGGTTACCGTTCTCGGGGTGGATCCTGTCTGGTTCGGCGTCTTCGTGGTGGTGATGTGCGAGATCGGATTGATCACGCCGCCCGTGGGCATGAACCTCTTCGTGGTACAGGGCGTGCGCAAGGGCGGCGGCGACTTCAACGACGTGATCCGCGGGGCAACCCCCTTCGTGCTGATCATGATCGCTTTCGCCGGGCTGCTGGTCGCCGTGCCGCAGATTGCAATGCTCTTGCCCGACATGGCCGCGGGGCGCTGAGATGGAGAGCCTTGTCGGCACAGCGCCCTGTGCACCGGTGCGGCCTCGCAGCATGCTCGTGGTCAATCCCAACGGCAATTCCGGAGTGACCGATCTGGTTGCGCGGACCGCTCGCGCGATGCTGGATCACCGGACCAGTTGCCGGGTCCTGAACCCGGCCGGCAGCCCGCATTCGATCGAGACGCTGGCCGATCGTCGCATGGCCGAGCCCCTGGCCATCGATCTTCTGGCGCAGAACCCCGGGCATGACGCCTATGTCATGGCCTGCTTCGACGATATCGCCATCGAGAGCGGGCGCAGGTTCCTCGGGGCGCCCATCGTCTGCGCCGCCGAGGCCGCGATTTCCATGGCGAGGCTTTTCGCGGCACGTTTCACCATCGTCACGACGGTCGAGGGCATGGTGCCGGGCATCCGCGCTCTCGTCCGCAGCCAGGGCGCAGAGGCGATCTGCTCCGTGCGGGCGGCCGGGATCGGTGTTGCGGCTGCGGCCGCCGGCGGAGAGGAAATTTCGCGGCGGCTCGATGAGACGATCCGCGATGCCCGTAATTTCGACGGTGCCGGTGCGATCATCCTCGGATCGGGCGGGCTGGCCGGGCGGGCGCGTGACCTGTCGGCCCGGCACAAGTTGCCCGTGATCGACAGCATCGAGGCCGCGATCGCGATGGGCGAGGTGGCGGCACGGATGCGCGGCTAGCCCTCTCTGGGCCTCAACCCAGCTCCAGGAAGGCCGACAGCACGTCGGCGCGGCTCAGCATGCCCACCAGCGCCCCGTCCGAGACGACGGGGTAGCTGCGATAGGGGTCGGCGATGAACCTTTCCGCAGCCGTGACGATATCGGTGTTCACATCAAGGGTCTCGATCCGCGTGGTCATGTGATCAGCCACCGTGTCCGACCAGCGCTGGTAATAGGCCGAGCTGAGCGCGGCCTTGAAGCAATCCTTCTGCGACAGGATCCCCATCAGCTGGCCTTCCGGATCAAGCACGGGTGCGGCAGAGAAATTGCCCTCGACCAGTCGTGCCACCGCGTCGCGCATCGGCATCCCAGGTGTCAGGGTCAGCACCTCGCGGCGCATGCAGGTGCCTACGGTCAGATCACTCATCGGTCTGCTCCCGTGCGGCAAGGCGGCGTGGGCAGGTGGCGCATTGGCCGCCGTTGATGCAGGCCGAGGCCTCGCAGGAGGTCTGCAGCGGTCGCCCCCGGAGCAACAGCCCTGCCGACAGCCCGAGGCAGGCAAGGCAGATGATCACGACGGCCAGGAGAAGCTCGATCATGTTGTCACCTGGGTAAAGGACACCTGTCCGGTGATCTCCCGGCGCAGGCTATCGCCATCCGAGTAGAGGAAGAGCGCATCGCACCCGTGCTGCCGCGCGAGGGCAGGGCCACGCACCGGGCCCGCCGCGAAAAGGGCCGTGGCCCAGCCATCGGCCGCCATGGCCGTCCCTGCCAGCACCGACACCGAGGCAAGCTCTCCGGCCGCGACCGGCGCGTGACGCTCGGGATCGATGATGTGGGAATAAAGGTGCCCCGCGAGGCTGTAGGAATGGGCGCTGATCCCCGAGGTGGCGATCGCGCGATCGGTGAGCGGCAGATATCCGGCCAGCCCGCTTGCCCCGGGCAGCGGATGTTCCACCCCGGCAAGCCAGTCTCGACCGGCAGGGTGTCGGCCCGCGGCCCGGATCTCGCCACCGATCTCGATCAGGAAATCCTGCCGGCCTGCCCGCAACAGCTCTCCTGCCACCAGGTCGAGCGCTCGTCCCTTGGCGATGCCGCAGTAGTCCAGCGTCAGCCCGGCGCGCTCTTTCATGATGCGGTCACCCTCCAGTGTGATCTCGCGCCAGGAGCCGCTCTCGCCCTTGATGGGGCCAAACCCCCATCGCGCCACCGACGGGCCCACTGTCGGATCAAAGGCCCCCTGGCTGAGCGCCGAGAGACGCAGCGCCGCCTCCGTCACCCGCGCCATCTCGGGCGAAATGGTCAGGGCTCCGGCAGGGGCGCGGTTCATCCCGCTCAGTTCGGACCCGGCCCGCCAGGGCGACATGTGCCGGTCGACGTCGTCCAGCCGCGTGACGATCCGGTCCCGCAGCTCCTGCGCATCGTGGCCCGCCGGCAGAACCACCTGCCAGGAAGTGCCAAAGGCCGCCCCGCTCAGCACCTGCGTGGCGCGGGTTTCGGCCCGGAGCAGACCCGGACAGGCGATCATGACACCGGAGAGGGCGATGAAGCTGCGTCGGTCGATCCTGGTAAGGGGCATGGTTCAGCCTCCGAAATCGTCGTTGAAGATGGAATGGCGCTCGACTCCGAAGGAGAGAAGCGTCGAGATCACCGCCGAGATCATCATCGGCGGACCACAGAGGTAATATTCGCATTCGTCCGGCGCAGGGTGCCGTCGCAGGGCATCGGCCACACGTTCGTGGATGAACCCCGTGGGCCCGGTCCAGCGATCACCCGGGGCCGGGTCCGAGAGGGCGGGGGTCCAGGTGAAATTCGGGTGGGCCGCGGCGATCCCGTCGAACTCCTCGGTATAGAACAGGTCGATGGCCGAGCGCGCGCCATAGAAATACTGTATCTTGCGCGTGGTGCCCTTGCCGATCTGCTCGTGGATCATCGCACGGAGCGGTGCCATGCCGACGCCGCCGCCGATAAAGATCATCTCGGCCTCGGTCGGCTGCACCTGGAAATCGCCGAAGGGGCCGGAGATCGCCATGTCGTCGCCGGGCCGCAGCGAGAAGAGATAGGAAGACACGATCCCCGGCGGGATCTGGGCTTCCTTGCCGGCGGGCGGCACCGCCAGGCGGATGTTGAAAACCGCCTTGCCCCGGTCCTCGGGCCGCGAGGCCAGCGAATAGGCGCGCGTCACCGGCGCGGGCGACACCGAGCGCAGATCGCGCCAGCCGGCGTCGTCCCAGCTCTCGGCAAAGGGCCCATCCACCTCGATGTCCCCGAAGTCCAGCCGATAGGCGGGGGCGTTCAGCTGCATGAAGTTGCCGGCGTGAAAGCTGACCTCGCGTCCCTCCGGAAGGTCGAGGACCAGTTCGCGGATCAGCGGCGCCATCATCCGGTTCGACAGCACCTTGGCGGTGATCGTCTCGGCCGAGAGCAGGTCTGCAGGAACCTCGACGTGCACGGGGCCGCGCACGGTGACCTGGCAGGCCAGGCGCATGCCGTCCTTGCGCTCGCGGGCCGAGAGCAGCCCGCGTTCCGAGGCCAGCGCCTCGCCCGCGCCAGGCCCGGTGGCGTTTACCCGGCAGAGCCCGCAGGTGCCCTTGCCGCCGCATCCCGCAGGAATGGCAAAGCCCGCGCCCTGCAGCGACGACAGCAGCGTCTCGCCGTTGCGCACGGCGATTTCGGTGGTTTCGTTCAGCGTGATCGTCGCCTCGCCCTGCGGCAGGAGGCGCGCCCGAGCGAACAGCAATGCCGCGGTCAGGATCAGGATCAGCGCAAGGATGATCAGTGTGCCCAGAGCAATTTCGATCATGGCGCGACCATCTGCGCAAAGGAGGAAAAGCCCAGGGACATCATGCCTGCGAGCATGAAGGTAATGCCCAGACCCCGCAGCCCGGCAGGCAGGTCGGCATAGGCCATCCGGGTGCGGATCGCGGCCAGCATGATCACCGCGAGGGCAAAGCCCGCGCCACTGCCCAGGCCAAAGACCAGGGCCTCGGGAAAGTCATAGCGGCGTTCGACCATGAAGAGGCTGCCCCCAAGGATTGCGCATTGCACCGTCAGCAGCGGCAGAAAGACCCCGAGGCTGGCATGTACCGCCGGCAGGAACCGCTCCAGCAGCATCTCCAGCATCTGCACCGTGCCGGCGATCAGCCCGATGAAGGCGATCAGGTTGAGATAGGAGAGGTCGATCTCGGGCATCCCAGCCCAGGACCAGGCCCCGGGGGCCAGCACGGCGGCATAGATCAGCTGGTTCAGTGGCACCGTGATGCCCATCACCACGATCATGGCCGCGCCGAGCCCGATGGCACTCTCCATTCGCCGCGACAGCGCCAGAAAGGTGCAGAGCCCGAGAAAGAACGTCAGCGGCATGTTCTCGACGAACATCGCTTGGATGAAGAGGGATCCGAGGCCGGTCATGAGCGATGCTCCGCGACCTCTGGCGGAGTCGTCTCGCGCTCCTCGGCCTGGTCGGGCAGGGCGCTGCGCAGCGCCCAGACCAGTCCGCCCAGCAGGAAGAAGGCCGAGGGCGCCAGCCGCATCAGGTTCAGCGGCGTGAACCAGCCTCCGTTCTCGACCAGCGGAAAGACGGTGAACCCGAAGAGCGTGCCGGCGCCGAACAGCTCCCGGATCGCCCCGATCGAGATCAGGACGAGCGAATAGCCGAGGCCATTGCCGAGCGCATCCGCCATCGAGGCCAGCGGCGGGTTGTTTCGGGCAAAGCTCTCTGTCCGGCCCAGCACGATGCAGTTCGTGGTGATCAGCCCGACAAAGACCGAGAGCCGCTGGCTGATGTCGAAGAACCAGGCCTGCAGGATCTGGTCGATCACGATCACCATCGAGGCGACGATGACGATCTGCACGATCAGCCGGATCGAATTGGGGATGTGGCGGCGGATCAGGCTGATCACCAGGGCCGATAGCACCAGCACGGCCGTCAGCGAGGCCGACATGGTGACGGCCGTGTCGAGCGAGGTCGTCACCGCGAGCGCAGAGCAGATGCCGAGGATCTGCACCGTGACGGGGTTGCCCTCGATCAGAGGGCCGGTGACGATCTTGTGGAGGGGCTGCGTGGCCATCAGAACTGTTCCCTCTGAACGGCGTCGATCAGCGGGCCATAGCCGTTCGGGCCAAGCCAGAAGCGGACGATACGGGTCATCGCGTTGCTGGTGCGCGTGGCGCCCGTGATGCCGTCGACCTCGTATTCCGTGCTGGCCGGGCCCTTGGCGACGGTGAACTTCATCTCGCCCTGGTCATCGCGATAGCGCGTGCCGGCCCAGCTCTGCTGCCAGGCAGGTTCCTCGATGCGAGCGCCCAGGCCCGGGGTCTCCGACTGGCTCGTCACCGTCAGCCCGGCGATGGTCTCCATGTCGCCATCCAGCGCCAGCATCGCCTCGATCGTACCGTTGTAGCCTGCGCCGACGACGGGCAGTATCATCAGTTCGATTTCCTCGCCGTCGCGCACCATGTAGACTTGGACATAGTTCGGGCGGTTGCCCAGCCCGGCCAGGTCATCCTCTGGTGGCAGCGCCGTCCAGTTCGCGGTGTCCAGCAGGGCGGTTTCCAGGGTTTCCGGCGTCACGTCGCTTGCCGCATGCCCGGTATCGAGGTCGATCACCACGGTCGAAATGGTGGCGTTCTCGTTCTCCTGCAGCAGTTCGCTCATGCCTGGGATGGCCGCCAGCATGGTTTCCAGCCGCAGCTGGGTTTCCGCCGCGCGGTTGGCCGTCTGGATGGGCCGCAGGATCACCGTGGCGCCGGTGACGAGCAGGGTGCAGATCACCGCCGTCAGAAAGGCCACGGCCAGGGTCTTGGTCCGGCTCTCGTTGGGCAGGGCAAGCAGGCGCTTCCAGGCGTGTACGGGATTGAGATCAGCCATGTCGTCCTTTCCGTCGCCGCAGCCAGAGGGCCAGGGCAATTTCATCGCAGAGCGGTGCCGCGAGCGAGGCGAAGAGTGCCGCCGAAACCACCAGCTGAACCGGTGCCGCGTCCTGCCAGAGGGTCGTGAAGAGGGCGCCCAGCCCGCCGAATATCAGGCCGTTGAGCCAGCGGCCGAGCTGTGTCGAGGCGCTGGTCACCGGATCTGCGACCAGCAGCACCAGCCCGACCGAGAGCGCGGGCAGTACCGGGTAAAGGTCGACGCCGCTCAGCGCCGCGATGCCCAGGGCGAGGCCTGCGCCGAGCAGCAGGCCGGGCGCCATGACGCCGAAGAGCACCCCGAGCGCCATGGTGCCCCAGGCCGCCCAGCCGATCTGCACGGCTAGGTCGGGCCAGGGCGCGGAGGGAAAGCCGAAGCCCATGAAGGCCAGCGTGACCGTTGCGGGGTTCAGGATGTTGCGGCCCCAGCCGCCAAAGGCGAGTTCGGCCACGACCACGCCGAAGCTGACCGAGAGCAGAAGTGCCACCAACCCTAGGTCATGCGGGCTCAGCATGGCCAGTGCCAGCGCCGTGTAGGCGCCTGCGAGCGAGGGCGGCTGGGCCCGCGCCAGCATCCACAGCACGTGCCAAATCCCCGTCACGACGAGGAAAAATGCCAGCCGAGCAAGCGAGGTCGCGCCCTCGGCCAGGCCCCAGGTCGCGGCGAGCGGCAGCGCCGCGATCAGCAGCAGCGCGGCAATCGTCTCGCGATCCCAGATGCCCCGCATCATGCCGTTTCCTCCGTTTCGATCCGTTCCAGCAACACTCGGAACATCTCCGACAGAGAGGGTTCGGCCCCGGTGATGTAATCGGCAAGCGCCAGGTCCTCCGGCAGCAGTGACAGCGCGCCGAACCGCATCGCCGCCTCGCTGTCGCCGGCCGAGATCGCGCGCAGCAAGGGCATGGTCGGGATCTCGCCACCCAGGGCATGGTCAAGCGCCGCCGAGGGGATCAGCGGCAGCGGCCGGGAGGCGCGCCGAAGGGCCGACAGGAACCAATGCCCGCGATCCGCATGATGCGCGGCGGTCATCACGGTGACCTGGCGGTCATTGTCGCGCAGCCAGCGCCCAGGGCGACCGTCAAGCCGCGATCCGGACAGGATCGCGTTCTGTCCCGGTTGCACATGTCCCTGGCAGAGGCCGCGCATGTCCGCCCATGGCTGCGTCCGCAGCAGCAGGGACTCGCGCATCCCGCTGCCCGTCACGGAAACAAGCCGGGTTTCCGGCAGCAGCCCGGTCATCAGGACGGCGCCGAAGGCCGCGACATCCTCAGCCGCGATGTCCCAGACCGGCGCCTCGAGGGTTGCCGGGCAGGCCCGGTGCGCCTGCAGGCCGGCCAGGCCCCATGGATGGACCGGGCGAGATGTCTCGATGCGGATCCGCGCCCCTGCATCCGGCGTCGCCATGGCCGGCCCCATGTCCTGGCAGAGGAAGACGTGTTCGCCGGCGATCCGGGACAGGGCCGACAGTCCGCGCGCAAAGGCCTCCTCCTGTCCCTTGATCGCCTGTCGCGGATCGGGCGCGCCGGGCCGGGTATCCATGCCCATGACAAAGATCGCGCGAGGCGTCGCTTCCGGCGCGGGGATGTGGCCGAAAGGGCGCGACCGGATCGTCCGCCACAGCCCGGTGGCCATCAGCCTTTCGCGCAGGGCCGCCGGATCGCTGCTGTGGAGGGGACCGAAATCGTGCCGGTCGCCATCCGGATCGTGAAAGATCGTCAGGCTGCGTAGCCGCTTGGCGGAATCGATCTGCAGCTCGGCAATGCGGCCGGACATCGGCGCGGTGACGGCCAGCCCGGGTGCGCGGCGGTGATGCATAAGGGGCTGTCCCTGGGCGACGATGTCGCCCTCGGCCACCCGTGCATCGACACGCAGGTCCCTGTCGCCCGAAACGATCAGGCTGGCCTCTGCCGTGATCTGGGTGGTGGGGGCGGCCGACGGCGCGGGCGCCGTAACGGCAATGTTCAATCCCCTTGTCCACAATTGCGACATTCTGTGCCCCCGTATTTCCTTCATACTGGTCCGAAAAGGGGCCCGCAGAAAAGAGGTGTTTGAAATGCAACTTGTAAGGATTGGGACGAGGTGCAACGATCTTGCCATTCGGCCAAGTTTTTAGACAAGAGGTTCCTGGAATGCCAAATCGCTATTTCCATCAGCTCATCATGGCCATTGCCCTCGTAATGGCTGCCGGGATTTTCGGCTTCCTGCTGTCCCCGGCGCCGGCCCATGCACAGGACAATGACGTTCAGGTCGAAACGGTAAATACATTTGTCATGCCGCGCACCGGTCCGTTTTCTCCGAACCTTGTCGAAATTCCGAATGCGCGGGCGATTTCCGCCTGGATCCGCTCCGGCCATGCCGATGCCTCGGGCGAGGCATTCAGCCACTGGGACGAAGACGGCAGCATCCCTCCCGTCTGTTCCACCTGTCACTCCGGTCCCGGTTTCCGCAGCACCCTCGGCCTCGATGGCTCCGAACCCGGCCTGCCGGCCGAGCCGGTGCCCACCGGCAGTGTCGTCGATTGCGGCACCTGCCATGATCCGAACCTGGCCTCGGTGACAGAGATCACTCTGCCATCCGGCGTCGTGCACCCGGTGACCGTTGCCGATGCCGCCTGCACCACCTGCCACCAGGGCCGCGCCTCCGGCGCCTCTGTCGAACAGGCCGTGGCCGGCAAGGATGATGACGCCGCGAATGCGGATCTTTCCTTCGTCAATCCGCATTACGCGCTTGCGGCCGTGACCAACCTCGGCGGCTACGGCAAGGGCGGGTACCAATATCCGGACAAGAGCTATACCGGGCGTTTCCTGCACGCCAAGCCGGTCGGCACCTGCCTGTCCTGTCACGATCCGCACAGCCTGGAGGTCGAGGGCGACACCTGCCTGATGTGCCACCAGACCGGAAATTTCCAGCAGATCCGGATTTCGCGGCAGAGCTATGACGGCAGCGGCGACATGACCAAGGGCATCTATTCCGACGTGCGCACCATGTCCGATCAGCTTTTGAAACTGATTCAGGCCTATGCCTCCGATGTCGTCGGCACGGGTATTGTCTATGATGGTGCACATTACCCTTATTTCTTTGCCGATGCGAATGGCGATGGCCTGGCGGATCAGGCCGACGGCAAGCTCGTCGCCTACAAGAGCTGGAGCCCGCGTTTGCTCAAGGCAGCCTACAATTGGAAATTCGTGAATTCCGACAAGGGGATATATGTGCACAATCCGCATTACGCGATCGAGTTGCTCTATGATTCCTCAGAGGATCTGTCCTCTCCGCTCGGTTTCGATTTCGCCGGTCTCGGCTACGAGCGCTGATCCTGAGCACTTCGGGGGCATTCCGTTCCGCAATGGCGTCTTGAAATGCTCGAATGAAAACAGCCGTCGGATTTCTCGACGGCTGTTTCTCTATTTTTGAATGTGATCAAATACGCAGGCCAGAGAGCCAGGCCGATCTTTCTCAGGCCATGGTCTCCGATAGCCTGCCGAGCGCCTCGGCCTTGCCCACCAGCGCCTCGCTTTCGCTCAGCCCGGCGACAAGGTGCAGGGGCAGTCCGCTCAGCCCGACCTGGGCGCCGGCCAGGGCGCCCGTCAGCACCGCGCGGGCCTGGTTCTGGCCGCCGCCGTTGATCGCATTCAGGACGGCAGCCTCGAAATCATCCGCGAAACGGGCAGCCAGGTAGTAGGCCGCCGGTACCTGGCAATAGATTGCGCAGGGCAGGCCATAGACCTGTGCCGCCTTCCAGGCCGGCTCTATCCTGACCCCTGGATCGCGCGCCGACCGGATCGGCGCCGCCAGGCCCAGCAAGGCATCGGGAGAGGGGAAGTTGCGCCCGAGGGACGCCTCCGTCGATCCCGGCTCCGGCGGTTGCAGCCCCTTCGACGTGACATGGTGAAAGGGCAGGGTGCCATCCCGCACCTGCGCCATCAGCGTGCCGGTGATTCCGTCGTCGAGCGGCTCGCCCCGCACCAGCGCCGACAGAACGCTGGCATAGGCCGTCGTCATGGCCACCACCGTGGTGTCGTTCTGGAACAGCAGCGTGTTGTCGCGACAGGCTTCGGCCGCAGGGCCGGGCCGCGCCGCCAGCAGTGCAGCCAGCACGAAGATCCGCTCCGCCCCTTCGGTGGTATCTGCGATACCCGCGACCTGGCCCCAGGGCAGCCCGCCCTCGACCCGCAAACGCCAGGCTTCGCGCATGGACTGGTTGGTATAGCCGCCGGGGCCGCAAGTGGCCGATCCGTCAAGCAGCGGAAACAGCCGTGTGTCGACTGCGCGGGTAAAGGCGGCCTCGTCATAGCTTCCTTCCTCCAGGATGCTGTCCAGCAGCAGCTCGGCGATGAACCCGATCTGCGAGCGCTCGCCGGCCTTCAGCCCCTCATGATAGCGCCCGGGTTTCGGGGCCACGTATCCGCTTATCCAGGGCCCGTGGTCCGCGTGCATCTGGTCGAGGTCATAGTACCAGTGCGGTCCGACGCCGAGCGCCTCACCGATCAGGCCGCCGAGGACCGCACCGGCGGCGCGGTCGGCAAGGGAAAGAGGTGCGGCGGGCATGGCAGGTCCTTTCAGGAGGGCGATCGGTGATATCATATCAGTTTGGGTAATGTTCCCACTTATGGGAGGGGCTGCAATGGCACCTGGCCCGTCGCGCGGTCCGGCGGCAGGGCCCGCAGACCCGATGCCTGTAATGATCGCAGTCTCCGCCGGCCCACATGGCACACTGGGGACAACCGGACGTTTCTCCGGGGCATATGATTCGTCTCATAGGATAAATTCTCCCCTCTGGCGTGTCCGGGCATCCGGCCTGGGCCGTGGCGTGGTTAACGCCCTCGGCGACGGACAGAAAAATGACCACATGGTTAATACCCGCTGGTCAACTTGCAGGCCCCGCGGGTCATTTTCCAAGGCGTGGGCAAGTGGCTGATACGGCGTTACCTTTTGTGAACCTTTGCCCGAGAAAGCCGCGTGTTCTTGGGGGAGGGAAGAGCCGCAAAGTGCCGGTTCCGACATGTCTTCTGGTGCTTTGGCACTTCAAGGTTGTGGTTACCGGCCGAGAGGACTTCCCGCGTTAATTCTTGCGGACTATCAGCGCAGGTGGCCGCAGCCTCTCCCCGTTCCGGGCACGAAAAATGGGGCGCGCCGTTTTACGCGATTGTCCATTGGTGACCGCCGGGTGCGTCTCCTCGCGAGGGCGGGCACGCCGGACTGGACCAGTGGAACCTGCCGCGACGGGAACACCCGCGCGGCCTCCACAAGGGGTAGAAGCATGACCAGCACGTCCTGCGGCGATGGCCACGACGATCACGATGGTGGCGGGCAGGGCCCGGCGACGCAGCTTGACGGCATTGTCGCCGGCACCGATCAGGCCGACCTGATCGATACCGGCTATCTGGGCGATCCCGAGGGAGACCGCATCGACAACGGCGATGCGGTCCTGAAGGGAGAGGCGCCGGAGGATGATATCGTCACGGCCGGCGCGGGCGATGATACCATCTTCTCCGGCCTGGGGCGGGACGAGATCTACGGCGGCAGCGGTGACGACCTGATCGACAGTGGCGAGGGCAACGACCTCGTCTTCGGCGGCTCCGGCGCCGATGTCATCGCCGGCGGCTCCGGAAGCGACTGGCTCTTCGGTGGCGCGGATCCGGATACCTTCACCGGCATCTCGCCGGGCGATGTGATCTTCGGCGGCTCCACTGGGATCGATCAGGATACACTGAACCTTGCGGGCTCGATCCCGCCGGGCGGCGCCATCCGCATCATCTACGGCCTGAATCCCGAGGACGGGATTATCGAGTTCTACGATTGCAACGGTCACCGCATCGGTTCGGCCTACTTCCACGACATCGAGAAGATCGTGCCCTGCTTCACGCCGGGCACCCTGATCGCCACCCCGCGCGGAGAGGTGCCGGTAGAGGAGCTTCAGGTCGGCGACCGGGTCATCACTCGCGACAACGGGCTGCAGCAGATCCGCTGGATCGGGCACAAGACGCTGACCCGCGGCGCGCTCATGGCGGCGCCGCACATGGCACCGGTGCGGGTGGCGGCCGGGGCGCTCGGGTACGGCCTTCCGGTCAGTGACCTCGTGGTCAGCCCGAACCACCGCATCCTCGTCACCCAGGACCGCGCCGCGCTCTATTTCGATGATCGCGAGGTGCTGGTGATGGCAAAGCACCTGATGGGGCTTCCCGGCGTCTCGCGCGAGACGGCCGAAGAGGCGACCTATATCCATTTCATGTTCGATCAGCACGAGATCGTCCTGTCGAACGGCGCCTGGACCGAGAGCTTTCAGCCGGGCCGTCAGGCAATGGACAGTCTCGATCGGGACACCCGAAATGAATTGCTGGAACTTTTCCCCGAATTGTCCGCAATCGAATTTGTCGAGCGGTTTCCTGCGGCCCGCCGCAGCCTGAAACGGCACGAAGCTGCGGTTCTGATGGGCGCACAGGCGCAGGCTTCCCCCACGTAAGAATTTGTTCGATTTCCGAGCCGGGGTGTGCGTTTGGCGCAGGCCGAGACCCGGAAACGGTATTGGAACCCTATTGCGCGTTTCGGCCCGGGCCAATGGCCAGCCACTGCCGTCATTCCCTGGAAAGCCAAGACGACCAATGGCCTGTCAGGCGGAACACCGCGGGCATGTTTCAGGGTAAGATTAGAACGATGGTTCGCAATTCCGGTTTCGGGCGGTATGGTTTTCGAATCAATCGCTCCGCTCGTCGCGACAGATTCTTGCGCTTGCGGATGGCCCGGCATGTCGTGTGTCGCGAAAAAACGGTCACGCAGTGATATTTCTTACGTCTCGTTTTATGAAAATTGGGGCGTTTGTTTGCGAATTTGTCGGTCGCGCGACACTCCCGCACACTTCTTGTTTACCGCAATTGAAAAAATCTCCGGATTGCGCTTAATAACCCTCAATGGGACACTTGCTGTCCGTGGGTCTGGGACACTCTCGGTCAGCTTTCATTAACTCTGGGCATGGGATCAGCCGAAATATAACGGCGGGCCATGACCCATAAAGGGAAGAAAATGGGTAGAATTTCGACGTACGGTTGCAAGCCGTCCGCCCTGTGGAGCTTTGAAGGAGAGATCCGGTGAGCTCTGGGGATACAATCAATGGTTCAGACAAAAATGACAGCATCGTCGGCACGAACGGCGACGATGTTCTTTACGGTGGCAACAACGGCAACGACACGCTCATCGGCCTGGGCGGCAACGACTCGCTTTACGGCGGCAATGGCAACGACTCGCTGAACGGTGGATCCGGTGACGACAGCCTTGACGGTGGGCAGGGCAGTGACGTGCTCGACGCCGAAGCCGGCGATGATCAACTCTACGGCGGCGACAGCAACGATACGCTCTATGGCGGCTCGGGTGACGACACGCTTGATGGCGGTCAGAGCAATGACAAGCTGTTCGGCGGTGCCGGCAATGACGACCTGACCGGCGGCGATGGTGACGACACCCTGCAGGGCGACGCCGGCAACGACCGGCTGGATGGCGGCAACAGCCGCGATGTCCTCTACGGCGGAAGCGGCGACGATTCCATCTATGGCGGTGAGGGCAACGACACCATCGCGGCGCACAGCGGCAACGACGAGATCTATGGTGGCCGGAGCGGTGACAGTATTTCCGCAGGCAGCGGCGATGACCTCATAGACAGTGGTTCCGGCGACGATTCCGTCGTGGGGGGGCAGGGCGACGACACGATCTATGGCGGCCTGGGCAACGACACGCTGATCGGCGACAGCGGCGACGACGTGATCTATACCGGCGATACCGCCAGCAACAAGAACACCGATACCGTCTATGGTGGCGCCGGCAACGATACCATCTACTCCGGTGGCAATCAGGACCAGCTCTACGGTGGTGAGGGCGACGACCGTTTCGTCATTCAGGCGGACGGGTCGAACTTCAACAACATCACCGTTTACGGCGGCATCAACTCGCACGACAACGACGTGCTCGATCTGTCGGAATACTACGCGATGTATCCCGGCCTTCAGGTGATCTACGAGAGCGGCAGCGAGACCTCGTCGAGCGGCCGGATCCTGCTCAAGACGGCCGATGGCCAGGAACTCGGGCGGATCACCTACTACAATATCGAGAGCATCTCGGCCACGCCGGACCCGCACAATATCCCGATATGCTTTGCCCCCGGCACACTGATCGCGACGATCCGCGGCGAAGTTCCGGTCGAGGAGCTGAAGGCGGGTGACCGGATCATCACCCGCGACAACGGCATGCAGGAGCTGCGCTGGATCGGTCGGCGGACGCTCAGCACCGAAGAGCTGAAGCGGATGCCCCAGATGCAGCCGGTCCGCATTCGCGCCGGTGCCCTGGGCCACGGTCTGCCCCATATCGATCTGGTCATCAGTCCGAACCATCGGATGCTGATCCGCTCGGATCGGGCTGCGGTTCTCTACGAGGAGAGCGAAGTGCTGGTCGCGGCCAAGCACCTTGTGGGCATGCCCGGCGTCGAGCGCGTGAACGACGGTCAGGCAGTGACCTACCTGCACCTGCTCTTCGACCAACACGAGGTGATCCTCGCCAACGGCGCCTGGAGCGAGAGTTTCCAGCCCGGCGATTATTCCCTGCGCGGACTGCACAACGAACAGCGGGCAGAGGTCTTCTTCCTGTTCCCCGAGCTGCAGAACGCCTCGAACCTCAACAGCTATTCTGCGGCTCGGCGCAGCCTGAAGCGCCACGAGGTTCAGGTGCTTGCGGCCGGCGGAAACTTCCTCAACGAGGAGCAGGACGAGAGCGCCACGCGCGCCATGCCTCAGGTGTATCGAGGTCGGTAACCGCGTGGCGCCCGGGCAGGGCGACAAGGCGCATTCGATCCTTGTGAGCGGCGATCACGGCATGGGCCCCGTGGTCGCCGTTCAGCTTTTTCAGCTCGGCGTGGAAGGCGGCCGGAAAGATCACCGGATGCCCCGGGCGCCCCTCGCTGGCGCCGCGCAGGATCGTCTGCATGTCATCCGCCCGCGCGGCAGCGGCCATCGTCCGCAGGTCCGGGGTGGTCAGCTCGGGCATGTCCGTGGGCAGGATCATCACCGCGTCGCAACCGTCGGGCAGGGCCGTCACGCCTGCCCGGATCGAGGCCGCCATCCCCTCCGCGGCATCTTCCACCGGCACGATCTCAACCGTAAGACCCTTCAGCACGCGCTCCCGCTCGCGGCGCCGTGCACCCGTTCCGGGCAACGTCACCAGGACCGGTCCGCACTGCGCGTCCAGGGCGCGTTCCGCCTGCAGCCGAAGCAGCGGAATTCCCTCGATCTCCTCCAGCAGCTTGTCGCGTCCCTCCATTCGGCTGGACCTGCCCGCCGCCAGCAGCAAGCAGGCGATCACGGCTGGCTCACCCGCGCCTGCAGGTCCGCCAGCACATAAAGCCGTATGGCCGACGCCAGGCCGGTCTCAAGTTCGCGCGATGCATCAATTTCGGCTGCCAATGCATTGATTGGTTTGTTTTTTCGGTCTGCTATCTTGCGAAATTCGGCCCAGAAGGCATCCTCCAGGGACACGCTCGTGCGATGCCCTTTCAGGGTCAGCGATCGCTTGACCGGTCGGCCGCTCATGTGTCCGGCGTCTCGTCGTCCGGGCTTCGTCTGTGGCCATCCAGCTCGCGCCGGGCCTTTTCCGCGCGCAGCGCTTCTGCCTCGCGCTCGGCCTTGCTGCGGCCGAACCTGGCGGCATTGGCATCGCCCTTGGCGCGCTTCTCGCTGCGCGCCTTCTGCTTGCGGAACTGGTTCAGGTTGGTGACGTTGCTCATGCGGCAACTGTGCCACCGGCCTCACGCAAGGGCAAGGATCGGCCCGTCGAGCAATGCTTCAATATCGCCGAAATACCCCTGGGATCGTGCCGGCCGCATCGGATCCGAGGTGATCGCCACCGCCAGGCCGGCTTCGGGATGGGCCGCGATGACCTGCCCGCCATAGCCCCGCGCCAGCGCATAGCCCGAAGGCGTCAGGAACCAGCCATAGCCGTAATCGAAGCCCGAGAAGGGCGAGCGGGTCCGGGGCCGCATCGAGGCCCGCATCCAGTCCTCCGGGATCACCTGCCGCCCGTCCCAGCGACCGCCGTCGCGGATCATCTGCGCGATCCGCAACATGGCGCGCGGCGTCAGTGCCATCTCGTTTCCGCCAAGGTAATAGCCCTGCGGGTCGCGGGTCCACGGCGGGATCTCGATGCCAAGTGGGCCGCCCAGGTGGCGCCGGACCTGCGCCAGAAGGCTCTCGCCCGTGGCCTCGGTCAGCGCCGCGCCAAGGACATGGGTCGAGCCGGTGGAATAGAGCATCCGCCCGCCGGGCTCGGCCTCCATGGGCCGCGACAGCGCGTTCGAGACCCAGTTGCCAGAGGCCGCCCAGCCGCTGTAATTCGCGCCCGATGTCCGCTCCAGGCCAGCGCGCAGCGTCACCAGGTCTTCCATGCTGATGCCCGCCACCGCCGGGTCGGCCGCCGCCGGGATCAGCCCCGGCGCCACGGCATCCAGCCGCGCGTCGACATCCGCTATGGCCCCCTCTGCAATGGCACAGCCCAGCATCAGCGCCACGATGCTCTTGGAGCAGCTCTTGATATTGCTCAGCCCGTCGAGGCCCGGCCCGCGATAGGCCCGCGCAAACACGAGCGTGTCCCCGCGCATCACCTGCACGGAGTGCAGCTGGTCGAACTGCCCGGCCTCGTCGAGGTCGGAAACCCCCGCGGCCGCGGGCCGGACAAGGGGCAGGGCCAGCGCTCCGGCACAGAGGATACGTCTTGTCAGCATGGCTCCATCCTGCCGCGGGCAGGCCGACCGGGCAAATGTCGCCCGCTCACGTTCCCGTCAGATGCGAAAGGGGCGGCTCCTCGCGGAACCGCCCCTTCATCTTTCCATAAATACTCGAATGATCCGCGCGGGATCAGTCCTTCGGGCCGATCATCTGCTCGGGGCGCACGACGGCGTCAAAGGTTGCCTCGTCGACGAAGCCGAGCGCGATGGCCTCTTCCTTCAGCGTGGTACCGTTCTTGTGCGCAGTCTTGGCGACCTTGGTGGCGTTGTCATAGCCGATGGTCGGCGCCAGCGCGGTCACCAGCATCAGGCTCTCGTGCAGCAGCTTCTCGATGCGCGGCTCGTTGGCCTGGATGCCGGCAACCATGTTGTCGGTGAAGGCTCCGGCGCTGTCGCCCAGCAGCTGCATGGACTGCAGCACGTTGTAGGACATCATCGGGTTGTAGACGTTCAGCTCGAAGTGGCCCTGCGAGCCGGCAAAGCCGATGGCGGCATCGTTGCCCATCACATGGGCGCAGACCATGGTCAGCGCTTCGGCCTGCGTCGGGTTCACCTTGCCCGGCATGATCGAGGAACCCGGCTCGTTTTCCGGCAGGATCAGCTCGCCCAGGCCGCAGCGCGGGCCCGAGCCCAGCAGGCGGATGTCGTTGGCGATCTTGAAGAGCGAGGCCGCAACCGTCTTCAGCGTGCCCGAGAACTGCACCATGGCGTCATGGGCAGCCAGCGCCTCGAACTTGTTCGGCGCGGTGACGAAGGGCAGGTTGGTGATCTCGGCCATGTTGCCGGCGACCATCTCGGCCCAGCCCTTCTTTGTGTTCAGCCCGGTACCCACGGCGGTACCACCCTGTGCCAGCTCGTAGATGTCGTGCAGGCTGGTCTCGACGCGCTCGATGGCCTTGGTCACCTGGTGCGCATAGCCCGAGAATTCCTGGCCCAGCGTCAGCGGCGTTGCATCCTGGGTATGGGTGCGGCCGATCTTGATGATGTCCTTGAATTCTTCCGACTTGGCGGCCAGCGCCGCCTGCAGCTTCTTCAAGCCCGGCAGCAGAACGTCACGCGCCTGCATGGCGATGCCCACGTGCATCGCGGTGGGGAAGGTGTCGTTCGACGACTGGCCCATGTTGCAGTGGTCGTTGGGGTGCACGGGCTTCTTGCTGCCCATCTCGCCGCCCAGCATCTCGATGGCGCGGTTCGAGATCACTTCGTTGGCGTTCATGTTCGACTGGGTGCCCGAACCGGTCTGCCAGACGACGAGGGGGAAGTTGTCGTCGAACTTGCCGTCGATCACTTCGGTCGCGGCCGCGATGATCGCGTCGGCGATCTCGGCGTCCATGTTGCCCAGTTCCTTGTTGGCCATGGCACAGGCCTTCTTGATCACGCCGAGCGCGCGAATGATCGGGACCGGCTGCTTTTCCCACCCGATGGGGAAGTTCATGATCGACCGCTGGGTCTGTGCGCCCCAATACTTGTCGGAAGGGACTTCCAGCGGGCCAAAGCTGTCGGTTTCGGTACGGGTATCAGTCATGTCTGCTCTCCACGTGGATGCTCGGCTCGGGTTTAACGCTTCGCAGGGGCATTTCAATGCTTTTGCCGCTAACATTCTCGGAACTCAGCGCTTTCCGGCTGTTTGTGATCACAAGAAACCGCCGCAACGCCCGAGAGGCGGATGTCTCTTGATTCGCGGGCCCGAATTTCGGGCAACTTCCACAGGGGCGATGTCATGGCGGCGCGCCACGCAGCGGGGCACGGCGCGCGGCTCCGCGTCGCGACCGCTGGCAAGGCGCCACGAGGAGGGTTTCGAACCAAACGTGATCACATGAAAAAGCCGCCCCAAGGGCGGCTCTCTCGTTGTCTCTGAAACACGCGCGGGGAAACACGCGCGGGCGCCTACTTGCGGAAGCTGTCGAGCCGGACGACCTCGGCATCCTTGGCCGGGCGCTCCTCGTTCCCGCTCTCGCCGCTGTCCTTCTTGCTGCGGTCGCGCAGCGGGCGAGGGGGCTCGGGCGGGGTGGGATCTTCATCCTCGTCCTCGTCGTCCTCCAGGTCGCTCACCTGGGTCTCGAAGCGCAGGCCGAATTCCACCGAGGGGTCGACGAAGGTCTGGATCGCATCAAAGGGAATGAACATCCGTTCCGGTGCGTCGCCAAAGTTCAGGGTTACGCCGAACCCCTCGTCCGAGACCTCCAGGTCATCGAACCAGTGCTGCATAACCACCGTCATCTCCTCCGGATAGCGTTCCTTCAGCCAGTCGGCCAGTTCCGCATCGGGGTGGGTGGTGTCGAAGGTGATGAAGAAGTGGTGGGCACCGGGCAGGCCGTTCTCGGCCACATCCGTCAGAACCTCCTGGATGAGGCTGCGCATGGCGCGGTGCATGAGATTGCCGTAGTCGATGGTGCGTGGCATGGGCTCTTCCGTGTCTTTCGGCTGAGCATAGGGGATTCGATCCAAAACGGAAGGTCACCTGCGCAAATTCTGGCGCAAGGGTGATGCGGCCTTTCCTGCAAGGGCGTGCGCGCCGTGATGGCTTCAGCGCAGCACCATTCCGCTCAACAGGCCAAGCGCCGCCATCACCGCAATGGCGGGCAACAGGCCCATCTTCAGCCGGAAAACCAACCCCAGCGCCACCAGCACCAGGCCCGTCGCCAGCGGCTGGAAGCTCTGCAGATGCGGCACCGGCAGGGGGCCCGCCATGGTCACCACGTCGAAAAGGACATGCAGCGTGAACCAGATGGCCAGGCTGGCAATCACCCCCACGACTGCAGCGGTGATTGCAGAGAGCGCGGCGGACAGGCGCGGCTGCCGCAGCAGGTGCTCGACATGCGGGGCAAGGGCGAAGATGAACAGGAAGCAGGGCACGAAGGTGACCCAGAGCACCAGACCGCCTGCTGCCAGCCCATAGACCGGCCCGCCGCGCAGCGCCGCCGCCACCGTGCCCACGAATTGCGTCACCAGGATCAGCGGCCCCGGCGTCGTTTCGGCCAGGCCGAGCGCATCCATCATTTGCTGCGCGGTCAGCCAGCCATGCACCTGCACCACCGTCTGGGTCATCCAGGCCAGCAGGGCATAGGCGCCGCCAAAGCTGATCACCGCCAGCCGGGCAAAGAACAGTGACAGCTCGGTCAGGAACCGGTCGCCCATCAGCCAGACGCCTGCCACCGGCAACAGCCACAGCAGCAGCCAGCCCGCGATCACGGCGAGCGTGCGCCTCACCGGCGGCGCGGGCCTCGTTGCCGGTCGGTCCGCAGGGATGCGGCCATGGCCGCGCCAGCCGCCCCAGAGCGCCGCCGCCGCGATGATCAGAGGAAAGGGCACCCCCAGAAGGAAGATCGCCGCAAAGGAGGCCAGCGCCAGCAGATGCGCCTCGCGCGTGTCCAGCGCCCGGCCCGACAGCCGGATCATCGCCTGGATCACCACCGCGATCACCATTGCCTGGATGCCCAGGAAGGCCGCCTGCACCAGGGGCACCGCGCCCCATTCGACATAGAGCAGCGCCAGCGCCGCGATCACCAGCGCCCCCGGCAGCACGAAGAGCAGCCCGGCCAGAAGCCCGCCGGCCGTGCCGCGTTTGAGCCAGCCGGAATAGGTCGCCAGCTGCATCGCCTCGGGCCCCGGCAGCAGCATGCAGAAGCTCAGCGCGCCCAGGAAGCTCTGCTCGCTCAGCCAGCGCCGCCGCTCCACCAGCTCCTCGTGCATCACCGAGATCTGCGCGGCCGGTCCGCCAAAGCTGATCAGGCCGATCCGCCCGAAGGCGCTCAGCATCTCGCGCCAGCGTGGCGGCATCTCGATATGGTCGTCGCCCTGCATGCCTTGTCCCGGCACGTCAGTCTCGGCGGGCGGGACGGGGAGGGTCATGGGGGCCTCGGCTCGCTGCTCGCGGTCACCTGATCCGCTCGCGCCTGCGTGGTCAAGCCCCGATGCCGCCGTATCCCCCGAGCCGCGCCCGGGGGCGAAGGAAGCAGCGGTCTTCCGCCAGCAGGCTGTGCGCCGGCGGCGCAAGGACAGGGCCTCGCGGCCGCGGCGGCTGCAAGCCTCTTTCCACCGGCCACCCGTCCCGCGCCTGGCCTCAGGGCAGCGGATCGGTCCGGTAGAGCGTGATGCGCAGCCCGCCATGGGCGACCGGCGCGGCGGTCGGCAGAAACGGCAGCTTCGTTGCCCGCGCCAGCTGCGCATCCGAGGTCACGATGCCCACGCGCCAGCCCTGGAACCGCTCGCTCAGCACCCGGCCCAGCGTGCCGTAGAGGCTGAAGAGCTGCCGCTTGTCGCCGATCCGCGCGCCATAGGGCGGGTTCACGATCACCAGGCCCGGCGGGCCGTCAGGGCGCTGCAGCTCGGCCACGCCGTGATGCCCGATCGTGATCGCGGCGCCCAGGCCCGCGGCCTCTGCATTGCGCCGCGCGGCCTCCACGGCGCCGGCATCGCGGTCCGATCCGTAGAGCCCGGGCTGGGGGCTGACAGGGGCCGGCGCCTCGCCGCGGATGCGGGCATAAACCTCGGGGTTGAAGGTCGAAAGGCTCTCGAAGGCAAAATGCCGGTCGCGCCCGGGCCAGAGCCCCGCCGCGATCTCTCCCGCCTCGAGCAGGAAGGTGCCGGAGCCGCACATCGGGTCCACCACGGGCTCCACACCCGTATAGCCGCATTGGCGCAGGAACAGCGCGGCAAGGGTCTCGCGCATCGGCGCCTTGCCGACCGCGGCCTTGTGGCCGCGCTTGTGCAGGCTCTCGCCACTGGTGTCGACGCTGAACTGCACGCGGTTGTTGGCCTCGATCCGGACCTTCAGCGCCACCTCGGCCTCGGGGTCGATGCGGGCGCCGAAGCTTTCGCTCAGCGCGGTCTCGATCCGTTGCTGGGCAGCGCCGGCGTGATAGATCTTTGCCTTGCGCGCGGCGATCACCTCGACCCGTACCGGCACATCGGCACGCAGCACCGCGCCCCAGTGGAAAGCCCGCGCCTTCTTGTCCAGCTGCGACAGGTGCACGGCGGAAAAGCCGCCGATCCGCGCCAGCACGCGGCCCGCGCCGCGCAGCATCAGGTTGGCCCGCCAGACGGTCGTCCAGTGGCCCAGGAACTGCACGCCGCCCGGCAGGGCCTCCGCATGGGAGAACCCGGCCGCCACGGCCTCGTCCCGCAGGGCCTCTTCAAGCCCCGGGGCGGATTGCAGGAATATCTCGAAAGGTGCGCTCATCGGGCAGCAGATACAGCGAAACCACCGCCGCGGCGAGAGGCATCTCGCGCTTTCCCGTCTCATTTTCCTGTCGGAAATATCCCGGGGGA
Organism: Pseudooceanicola sp. DL12; assembly: GCF_056270665.1. Taxonomy (NCBI): domain Bacteria; kingdom Pseudomonadati; phylum Pseudomonadota; class Alphaproteobacteria; order Rhodobacterales; family Paracoccaceae; genus Pseudooceanicola; species Pseudooceanicola sp. DL12. The sequence continues at coordinate 2,380,461 of NZ_CM149884.1, read as the reverse complement.
TGAACGGGCCCCGGTACCTGTCAAAGGAGAGGCGAACGCCCCATGCCACGTCAAAGGCCGTCGCCGCCAGTCGGCGTCGCGCATCAGATCGGGCAGGAATGGGAAGTGCAGGTTTCTGTTGCCAGGTACCTGCGAACCCCGCCTTACACTGCTAGGCGCAAGGACTTAGATTTCGATAGATCGAACCGCTTACGCGGCCAGAGCCATCGGAGCACGATTGTTGTTGGCAATTGTACTTTTTTCGCCGGTAACGGTGGCAGACAGCCGAGACAAAGCAAAACCCCTTTAGACGTTCGTCGATCCTATTTCGGCCCCATGATCCCCCAACAAGGGATGTTTGGTGGAGCCGCCGGGTACCGCCCCCGGGTCCGAGCCGCTTATTACGAGCGCGTTTATGTCCATAGTCCCCGAAGGGACAGGGCAGATATAGTCCGGACGGCGGGGCATTTAAAGGGGGGAAATGTCATCGATCCGACCGGTTTCGCGGGCAGGGGCCTGCCTGCCGGTTCCGGAACGGCCGGTGGCCTGGCCGCGCGCCTGCGGCGGGCGGGGCAAGGGGGCGCTGCCCCCTCCCGGCCTGCGGCCGGTTCACCCCCGGCCGTATTTTCGGAAAGGCGAAAGCGCAGTCAGCTCTCTTCCAGCACCCAGGCGGTGGCCTCGGCCAGCGTCGCGGTGGCAAAGACCTCTACCGGCATCGGCAGCAGCCAGGACAACCCGTGGATCATCCCGCCCAGCGTGGTGCTGTCGGTGACCACGGCCACGCGGCTGATGTCACGCATGTGGGTCAGGCCCAGCTTGGCGTCGCGCCACATGGCCCCGGTGGAAAATCCGGTGAAGGCAGGCCCCAGCACGTAGAGCATCTTCACCGGGCCGCCTGCCTCGGCCAGCGCGGCGTCGAGCGCGGGCATCAGGGTTGCCGCATAGTCCTTGCCTGTGACATCGCCGCTGGCCGTGGCGGTCAGCAGCCGGGTGGTGGGGTCGAAATCGGTGGTGATCATGGCACTCTCCCGCGCTCTCGGGGATCATCCTGACACGATCCGCCGGCGGCACAACGAAAAAGGGCAGCGCGCGGCGCTGCCCTGTCGTCATTCGGTGCCCGGAGCGTCGTATCAGTCGGCCAGTTTCACCAGCGCATGGCGCTTCTTGCCGGCCGAGAGCTTGACCGGCGAGGCGAGCGCCGCGGCATCCAGCATCAGGCCGGCATCCGTCAGCGGTGCATCGTCGATGCGCGCGCCGTTGTCCGAGATCAGCCGCTTGGCCTCCTTGCCGGTCTTGGCAAGCCCCGAGCGCACGATCAGCTGCACGATCGAGATCCCGTCGCCCAGCTCCTCGGCGCTCAGCTCCAGCGTGGGCAGGTCGTCGCCCATGCCGCCCTTCTCGAAGACCTCGCGCGCGGTCGCCTCGGCGGCGGCGGCGGCCTCGGCGCCGTGCAGCAGCCCCGTCACCTCGTTGGCCAGGATCACCTTGGCGGCGTTGATCTCGGAGCCGCCGAGGGCGCCCAGGCGGTCGCATTCCTCCACCGGCAGCTCGGTATAGAGCTTCAGGAAACGGCCCACGTCGGCGTCGGTGGTGTTGCGCCAGAACTGCCAGAACTCGTAGGAGGACAGCATCTCGCCGTTCAGCCAGGTCGCGCCATTGGCCGACTTGCCCATCTTGCGGCCGTCGCTGGTGGTCAGCAGCGGCGTGGTCAGGCCATAGATTTCCTTGTCGATCACCCGGCGGGTCAGGTCGATGCCGTTGACGATATTGCCCCACTGGTCCGACCCGCCCATCTGCACCAGGCAGCCGTAGCGGCGGTTCAGCTCCAGAAAGTCATAGGCCTGAAGGATCATGTAGTTGAACTCGAGGAACGAGAGCGACTGCTCGCGGTCCAGTCGCGATTTCACCGATTCAAACGACAGCATGCGGTTCACGCTGAAATGCCGGCCGATGTCGCGCAGGAATTCCAGGTAGTTCAGCCCGTCCAGCCATTCCGCGTTGTTCAGCATCAGCGCGCCGGTGTCGCTCTCGCCGTAGTCGAGGTAGCGGGCAAAGACGCGGCCCATGCCGTCGATGTTGGCGTCGATGGCCTCGGCGCTCAGCAGGGGGCGCTCGTCGCTGCGGAAGGAGGGATCGCCAACCTTGGTGGTGCCGCCGCCCATCAGCGTGATCGGCTTGCCGCCCAGCTTCTGGAACCAGCGCAGCAGCATGATGTTCATCAGGTGGCCGACGTGCAGCGAGGCCGCCGTGGCATCATAACCGATATAGCCGGGCACAACCCCCTTCAGCAGCGCCTCGTCGAGGCCCTGATAATCCGTGCAGTCGGCGACAAAGCCGCGTGCCTGGACGGTCGCGAGAAATTCCGACTTGGGGGTATATGTCATGGCTCTTGTCCCTGAGTAGGTTGCGCGGCACTCTATAGACGTGAGCAGAACAAAGGAAAAGACCATGTCTGACAGGCCGGCCATGTCCGCCTCCGCCCCCGGGCCCCTCAGGGCGCTCGGTGCCATGTCGGGCACCTCGCTCGACGGTGTCGATGTGGCCCTGATCGAGACCGACGGAGAGGATATCACCGCCTTCGGGCCGGGGCGCTACCGCGAATATACCGGCGCCGAACGGGCCGCGCTGGCCGCCGTGCTGGGGCTCTGGCCCGGGCAGGGGGCGGGGGCGCTCGATCATGCCGCAGAGGTGCTGATCGCCACCCATGCCGAGGTCATGGCGGGCTTCGAACGCGTCGACGTGGCAGGCTTTCATGGTCAGACCCTGGCCCATGATCCGCGCGGGCGCGGCACCCATCAGCTGGGCGATGGCGCCGCGCTGGCCGCGCGTCTCGACACGCCCGTGGTCTGGGATTTCCGCACCGAGGACGTGGCCCAGGGGGGCGAGGGCGCGCCGCTTGCGCCCTTCTTCCACCACGCCTGCGCCCGCTGGATCGGGGCCGAGGCCCCTGTGGCCTTTCTCAACCTCGGCGGCGTCGGCAACATCACCTGGGCCGATCCGCGCATCGCGGCCCCCGAGACCCCGGGCGCGATCGTCTCCTTCGACACCGGGCCGGCCAATGCGCCGCTCAACGACCTGATGCAGGCGCGCCTCGGTCAGCCCTTTGACCGCGACGGCGCGCTGGCGGCCGAGGGCCATGCCGACACCGCCGTGGTGGCCGAGTTCCTCACCCATGAATATTTTTCGCGGCCCGCACCCAAGTCTCTGGACCGCAACGATTTCACCGATATCCAGGACCGTGTCGCGACGCTCGGCGATGCCGATGCGGCCGCCACCTTGCTGGCCATGTCCGCCGGGGCCGTTGCCGTCGGCATGGCGCTCCTGCCCGAGGCGCCCGAGCGCCTCCTCGTCACCGGGGGCGGACGCTCGAACCCGGTGCTGATGGACATGCTCGCCCGTCTGCTGCCCTGTCCGGTGGCTCCGGTCGAGGCGGTTGGCCTCGATGGCGACATGCTCGAGGCCCAGGCCTTTGCCTACCTAGCGGTGCGGGTGCTGCGTGGCCTGCCCACCTCCTGCGCCGGCACCACAGGTGCCGCGCATCCGGTCTGCGGCGGGCGCATCAGCCGGCCCGGCGCCATGGGCGATCAGCGCCAGAGCGCCTGAGGCGTGTCGGACCAGGAGCAGGAGCAGGGGCAGGGCGACTCGCCGCGCCGGTCCGTCCGCGGCGCTTCCGCCCCGGTTTCGTGGCGTAAACGGCGGCGCCCTGCATGAAATCGGGCAAAGTGGCGCTTCGTTACCGCTAACAGGCCCCATTGTGATGCGCGGGCCATCTGATATGGTGCATCCGAAGCCGCCGCGCTGCAGAAAGGGGCCGGTCCCGCACCGGCCCGAACGGCCTTGGGAAAAGGTCAATACGAAGAGGAGTTTAGATGGTCTCTCGCGTCATTCCCGTCGATACCTTTGATCTGGTGATTTTCGGCGGTACCGGGGATCTTGCCCGGCGCAAGATCCTGCCCGCCCTGTTCCGCCGCTTCTGCGCCGGTCAGATGGAGGCCGAGGCCCGTATCATCGGTGCCGCGCGCTCCGAACACAGCACCGAGGAGTTCCGCGATTTCGTTGCCGAGGCCATCGAGGAGTTCAATCCCGAGGGCCGCGGAGAACCGGGCATCCTCGATGCCTTCCTCGACCGCATCCGCTATGTTCGCATTGATGCCCTGGGCACCGATGGCTGGTCCGAGCTGGCCTCGATGGTGCGCAAGGATTGCGTGCGCGCCTTCTACTTCTCCGTCGCGCCCAGCCTCTTCGGCGCGCTGGCCGAACGGCTGCAGACCCATGGCATGGGCGCCAGCGACACCCGCATCGTGGTCGAGAAACCCTTTGGCCGCGATCTCGCCTCTGCACGGGCGCTGAACGACTCTCTCGCCCAGCATTTCGACGAGAGCCAGATCTACCGCATCGACCATTACCTGGGCAAGGAAACGGTGCAGAACCTCATGGCGGTCCGCTTCGGCAACATGCTGTTCGAGCCGCTGTGGAACGCGCAGTACATCGACCACATCCAGATCACCGTGGCCGAGACCGTCGGCGTGGGTGGCCGTGGCGAATACTACGACAAGTCCGGCGCCATGCGCGACATGGTGCAGAACCACCTGATGCAGCTGCTCTGCCTGATCGCGATGGAGCCGCCCGCGCAATATGATCCCGATGCCATGCGCGACGAGAAGCTGAAGGTGATCCGCGCCCTCGATCCGGTGCCCCAGGACGACATCGTGCGCGGCCAGTACCTGGCCGACGAGCGCGGCGGCAATTCCTACCTCGAGGACGTCGGTGACGACGGCAGCCGTACCGAGAGCTATATCGCCATGAAGGTGAAGATCTCGAACTGGCGGTGGGCCGGCACGCCGATCTACCTGCGCACCGGCAAGCGTCTCAAGGCCCGCACCTCCGAGATTGCCGTGGTCTTCAAGGAGACCCCGCATTCGATCTTCGGCCCCGAGAGCGGCTCTCACCGCAACATCCTCACCATCCGGCTGCAGCCGAACGAGGGGATGGACCTGGGCGTGACGATCAAGGAACCGGGGCCGGGCGGCATGCGCCTGATCGACGTGCCCCTCGACATGACCTTTGCCGATGCCCTCGGGCCCGACGCAGAGGATGTGCCGGATGCCTACGAGCGCCTGATCATGGACGTGATCCGCGGCAACCAGACGCTCTTCATGCGCGGGGACGAGGTCGAGGCCGCCTGGGCCTGGGCCGATCCGATCATCGAGGGCTGGGAGCGCCGCGGCGACCGCCCGATGCCCTACGAGAGCGGCTCCACCGGCCCCGAAGAGGCGCTGATGCTGATGCATCGCGACGGCCGCCGCTGGCGGGAGATCCGCACATGAAGTTCGTCGAATACCCCGATCGCGACATGCTTGCCATGAACCTCGCCAACACGCTCGCCTCCGAACTGGGGGCGGCGCTGCGCCACGAGGATCGCGTCACCTTCTCGGTGCCGGGCGGCACAACCCCGGGGCCGATCTTCGATGCGCTGACCGCGGTCAACCTCGACTGGGACCGCGTCGACGTGGTGCTGAACGATGAACGCTGGGTGCCGGAGAGCTCGCCGCGCTCGAACACCGCGCTGTTGCGCGCGCGCCTGCTTCAGGGTCATGCCGCCGCTGCCACGCTGCTGCCGCTGCACGCCGATGTCGAGACGCCCGAGGAGGCCCTCGGCGATCTTTCCGAGGCGCTCGCTCCGCACATGCCGATCAACGTGCTGGTCCTCGGCATGGGGCCCGACATGCACACCGCCTCGCTCTTTCCCGGTGCCGACAAGCTCTCCGAGGCGCTGGCCACGGATGCCCCGATCCTGCTGCCCATGCGCGCCGATGGTGCCGGCGAGCCGCGCATCACGATCACCGCGCCCTACCTCAAGGGCGCCATGTCGATCCACATCGTCATCATGGGCGAGGAAAAGCGCGAGGTGCTGGAAAAGGCCCGCAAGCTGCCCCCCGAAGAGGCCCCCGTGGCCGCCGTCCTCGGCGATGCGACCGTCCATTGGGCGCCTTGATCCGATACATCGAGTTCGACATTCAAACTATTGAAAACAGGTATTTTATCCATGTGGGAAAAGCTCAAGCTTCTGGCCGCTCAGGTTGCCGACCGTCCCATCCTGTCGCTCTTCGAGGACGCGGACCGCTTCGGCGCCTTCTCCGCGCGCCATGACGGGCTGCTCTTCGATTATTCCAAGACCAACATCGACGCCACGGTGATGGAGGCACTGCTGGAGCTGGCCGAGGAGGCCGATGTGCCCGGCCGCCGCACCGCCATGTTCAGCGGCGAGAAGATCAACGAGACCGAGGGCCGCGCCGTGCTCCACACTGCGCTGCGCAACCTCACGGCCACGCCGGTGCTCGTCGATGGCAAGGACGTCATGCCCGAGGTGCTCGAAACCCTCGACCGCATGGAGATCTTTGCCACAGCCCTGCGCAACGGCAGCTTCACCGGCCAGGGCGGGGCCATCACCGATGTGGTCAACATCGGCATCGGCGGCTCCGATCTCGGCCCGGTCATGGCCTCGATCGCGCTCTCGCCCTATGCCGACGGGCCGAATGTGCACTTCGTGTCGAATGTCGACGGCGCCCATGTCCACGACGTGCTCAAGGGGCTCGATCCCGCCACCACGCTGGTGATCGTGGCGTCGAAGACCTTCACCACCATCGAGACGATGACCAACGCCGAGACCGCGCGCAAGTGGATGGCCGAGAAGGTCACCGACACCGGCGCCCAGTTCGCCGCGCTCAGCTCGAACAAGGAAAAGACCGCCGACTGGGGCATCGATCCCTCGCGCGTTTTCGGCTTCGAGGATTGGGTCGGCGGGCGTTACTCCATGTGGGGGCCCATCGGCCTCTCGGTCATGGTCGCCATCGGCCCCGACAACTTCCGCCAGTTCCTCGCCGGTGCCCATGCCATGGATGCGCACTTCCAGGCCGCGCCCCTGGCCGACAACCTGCCCGTGCTGCTCGCCCTCGTCGGGATCTGGCACAACCAGGGCCTCGGCCATGCCACCCGGGCCGTGCTGCCTTATGAGCAGCGCCTGCTGCGCCTGCCGGCCTATCTCCAGCAGCTCGAGATGGAGAGCAACGGCAAGCGCGTCTCGATGGATGGCGCCGCGTTGCCGGTCAATTCCGGGCCCGTCGTCTGGGGAGAGCCGGGCACCAACGGCCAGCACGCCTTCTACCAGCTCATCCACCAGGGCACCCGGGTGATCCCCTGCGAGTTCATGATGGGGGTCGAGGGGCAGGAGCCCGATCTGGCCCATCAGCACGACCTGCTGCTGGCCAATTGCCTTGCCCAATCCGAGGCGCTGCTGCTCGGCCGCTCCTTCGAAGAGGCGCTGGCGATCACCACCGCGAAAGGCTTCGAGGGCGCCGAGGCCGAGCGCCAGGCCGCGCACCGCGTCTTCCCGGGCAACCGCCCGTCGACGACGCTGCTGTACCCGAAGCTCACGCCCTATGTCCTGGGCCAGATCGTGGCGCTCTACGAGCATCGCGTCTTCGTCGAAGGGGTGATCCTGGGCATCAACTCCTTCGACCAATGGGGTGTCGAACTCGGCAAGGAGCTGGCGGTGAAACTCTCGCCCATGCTGGCCGGAGACGAACCGACCACGGGCAAGGACGGTTCCACCGCCGGGCTGATCGCCGAGATCCAGTCCGCGCGCTGAGCCACCGCGAGCGCAAGCAGGCTCGAAGGGCCGCCCCCGCATGCCGCCGGGGGCGGCCCTTTTACTGCCGGTCGTGCCGGTCGGGGGCGGGGGCGCCGGACCCGTGCTCGGGTCACCTGTCGCTCGGCGCCGTCAAGGGGCGTCGCGCCCGGCCCGGTTTGATCAGGTCCCGCCTCCTTCCGACGGAACCTCCTGTCGCTCGGCATGGTCCGATCGCGCGCTGTCCTTCATGGCGGGTGGGCCCCCGGCGCAACTTGGGGCATTCCCTCCGTCCGGCCGGGCGTGATTTCGCGGCGCCGGACGGGGCAGATCGCGTTCCGCTGCCCTATGTCAAACGGGCTCAGTGCCGCCTGCTGTCGGCCGTTCCGCGGCGCGGGACTGTCTGATCAGATCCCCCGGTCGTGTCGGATGGTGGCCCGGTTCCTCTGCGGGAAACGCCCTCTGCGGGCCAGCTTCCGACCGGCATGCTTCGCGCCCCTCCCTGTGAGGTCCTTCCCGCGGGCCGCGCTTTCCAGCCATCAAGGGACTCCTGCCGATCAGCTCCGATCCCCTGCCGCCCGCCACGTCTGATCTTTACCCGTTTCCGGCAGGTGAAGGCCTTCCGCCCGCTCCGCCCCGTGCTCCATCAGCCCGGCTCGCCCCATTTTGGCAGCCCGGCCGGGTGCTATCGAACGCGGCCGCGATGGACGTTGACCGGTTGCAAGCCCGCGCGGGCGTCCCGGCGCGCAGCGGAGATGTTTCATGGCTCTTTCGTGGGGCCGCCAGATGCCCGGCCGTGCCGGCATATGCCCTGCCACGGCCGGCGACCTGACTGTGGTGCGCCTGGTGCCCGGTCTGACAGGGGCGCGCATGTTGCCCGGTCATGTGCCACGGGATCGCCATGGCCACCACACCGCTTGCCTTTGCGCGGCTATCAGGGCCGCCGTCACAAGAGGAAGGCGACCAGTCCCGCCGCAAGGGCCTCGCGGGGCCATGGCCCTCGGTGCGCGCTTTCGCAGGCACTTTGCTGCGAGCTGCAAAGTGCAAATGGGCAGTTTGCATAGTCGCGGCGCACCCGCTGTGCTTTGCAAACTGGTGCTTTGCAGTTTGCTAAAACCCGCAAACAATTCTTACAAATCAATCGGATAGGTGGGCGGGATGCGCGGGGGCGGGCGACGGGATCAGCCGGGAATATCGAACCCTGGCGCGGCCAGGACGAAGCCTGCAAAGTCGAAGGCCGGAGAGACTGTACAGCCCACGAGGCTCCAATTCCCGGTGGTCGCGGCCGCCTGCCACCAGCGCAGCGGCACGATCCCCTGGGGCCGCTGGCCCGCGGCAAGGTCGGGGCCAAGCAGGATATGGCTGGCCGGCCCCTGATCCGTCTCGGAAACCCTCAGGTGCACCGGGGCGCCGGCGTAATGGTGCCAGATCTCGGTGCTGTCCACATGGTGCCAGTGGCTGTCGCCGCCCGCCTTCAACAGAAAGTAGATGCAGGTTCCGGCGGGGCGACCGTCGCTGCCGGTCTCGATCCAGGTCTGGCGGAAATATCCTCCTTCGGGATGCGGCTCCAGGGCCAGCAACTCGATGATCTCGTCGGCGGTCATGTTCTGCATGTCGGGGCTGGGCTGTTGCATCGTCTTCTCTCTCTGTCGTCGTCCGCGCTGTCCCACGCGGCCGCTCCGCGCGCCCCACCGGGTCTAGCGCCAATTGCGGGCACGGGACAGGGGCGCGTGGCAGGACCTGTGCGGCAAAGGCACCGGTGCCGGCGTCGGGGCGCGCGCTGCCCGTTCCCTGCGCGGCACGCCCGGTTGTGCATCCGTTGCGTCGCCCCTGTGCGGCAGCCGCGATTGACCCGGCACCGCCCTCCGCCTATATCAATAGCAGCCGAAAAACGCTCGGCCGGTTGGTTATGCCGGTCACGGTGCGCGGGATGTACCGCCGCTGAATGTTGTCGATTTTCGATCCCACGGCACCCGCAACAAGGGTGCCCCGTGGAAGACGCTCCCGTCTCCGCCGCACCAGTCGAACGAACGGAGATATCATGTCTGCCCCCTCCAGCGCCAAGCGCACCGTCCTGCTGGCCCAGGTCTTCATCTCGCTGATGATGGCCCTGTCCATGACCTTCATCTTCACCGCCCTGCCGATGCATTTCGAAGCCGGCTGGCTTCGGGCCTGGCTGCTGCGCTTCGTCAGCGCCTGGCCGGTGGCCTTCGTGCTCTCGCAGGGGGTGGGGCCGGTGGCCTTCTTCCTCGCGCAGCGTCTGGGCGATGTCTTCAGCCGTCCCTGACCGGGCGATCGCCACAGCTACCGCGCGCTCGGTTAACCCGTCGTTCCGGCCGGTTTCGCACCGACGCGATACCGACGTAATACCGACGTGATACCGACGTTGAAGAAAAGCCTCCAACTTCCTGATTAACCAAAGATTCGCGCCCCGGGGCCGGGATTCGGCCTCGGAGCGCGTTGCCTCTTGTCCGACGCGTTTACAGGGGCCGTCGGCGGGGCGCAGCCTGCGCCCCGTTGCGACGCCTACTTCAGGATCGAACGGCCGGCGTATTCGGCGGTCTCGCCCAGCATCTCCTCGATGCGGATCAGCTGGTTGTACTTGGCGAGCCGGTCGGACCGGGCCAGCGAGCCGGTCTTGATCTGGCCACAGTTGGTGGCCACGGCCAGGTCGGCGATGGTGGCATCCTCGGTCTCGCCCGAGCGGTGCGACATCACGTTGGTGTAGCGCGCGCGGTGGGCCATATCGACGGCCTTCAGCGTCTCGGTCAGCGAGCCGATCTGGTTCACCTTGACCAGCATGGAGTTCGCCACGCCTTGCTCGATGCCCATGGCCAGGCGCTCTGGGTTGGTCACGAAAAGGTCGTCGCCCACCAGCTGCACCTTGTCGCCGAGCGCCTCGGTCAGCAGCTTCCAGCCTTCCCAATCGTCCTCGGCCATGCCGTCCTCGATCGAGATGATCGGGTAGGTCTCGACCAGCTTCTTCAGGTAGTCGACGTTCTCGGCGGAGGTCAGCGAGAGGCCTTCGCCCTTCATCTCGTACTTGCCGTCCTTGAAGTATTCCGTCGAGGCGCAATCGAGGGCGATATAGATATCCTCGCCGGGCTTGTAGCCGGCCTTCTCGATGGATTTCAGAATGAAATCAAGCGCATCCGTGGTCGAGCCCAGCTCGGGCGCAAAGCCTCCCTCGTCGCCCAGGCCGGTCGACATGCCGGCAGCCGAGAGCTCCTTCTTCAGGGTGTGGAACACTTCCGAGCCCATACGCACGGCCTCGCGGATGTTCTCCGCGGCCACGGGCATGATCATGAATTCCTGGATGTCGATCGGGTTGTCGGCGTGCTCGCCGCCGTTGATGATGTTCATCATCGGCACCGGCAGCACGCGGGCCGAGGTGCCGCCAACGTAGCGATAGAGCGGCTGCGAGGTGAAATCGGCGGCGGCCTTGGCCACGGCCAGCGAGACGCCGAGGATGGCGTTGGCGCCCAGGCGGCCCTTGTTCGGCGTGCCGTCCAGCTCGATCATGGCCAGGTCGATGCCCACCTGGTCGGTGGCGTCAAAGCCCACGATGGCCTCGGCGATCTCGCCGTTCACGGCGGCCACGGCCTCCAGCACGCCCTTGCCCATGTAACGCGCCTTGTCGCCATCGCGGCGCTCCACGGCCTCGTGGACGCCGGTCGAGGCGCCCGAGGGCACGGCGGCGCGGCCCAGGGTGCCGTCTTCGAGGATCACGTCCACCTCGACGGTGGGGTTGCCACGGCTGTCGAGAATCTCGCGGGCAAGGATGTCGATAATGGTGCTCATCGGGGGTCTGTCCCTTTGCTGAAAAAGCCTTTGGCCGAGTCTTAGGGGGTCGTCGGGCCGGTGGGAAGGGGCAGGGCGCAACTGTTTGCGTTAAACTGCGAAATCGCCTCGGAAGCAGGGCGGATATGCAGTTTCGCCGGCGCAATACTGCAGTTTTTGCACCCCTGCGCGGGCGCCCTCTGTCGCTGCAGGCGCCTTACTCTTCCTTGACCGGCACACCGTAGAGCTCGAGCTTGTGACCCTTCAGCCGATAGCCCAGCCGCGCCGCGATACGCTCCTGCAGGGCCTCGATTTCCGGGTCGACGAACTCGATCACCTGCCCAGTGGTCACGTCGATCAGGTGATCGTGATGCGCCCTCTCGGCATCCTCGTAGCGCGCCCGGCCATCGCCGAAATCCACTTTTTCCAGGATCCCGGCCTCCTCGAACAGCTTCACCGTGCGATAGACCGTGGCAAGCGATATCCGCGGATCCGCAGCATTGGCCCGCGCATGAAGTTCCTCGACGTCCGGATGGTCGTGGGCGGCTTCCAGCACGCCGGCAATCACCCGGCGCGGGGCCGTCATGCGCAGCTTCCGGGTCTCGCAGCGTTGCAGGATGGTCTCGCGTGTCGCCATGCTGTGCAGGTCTCGTCTGTTCGTGGACCTACCTTTTCGCAGACCTCTTCCTTGGCTGGCAAGCGGTTTGGAAACAAAAGTCCGAACCGGACGGTGCCTTGCCGGCTAGAGAAAGCTCAGGTTGCTGCCGCGCCGGCCGCGTTCGACCTGCAATGCGCCCAGCAATTGCGGCGGCAGATCGACATAGGCCAGGCCGCTCTCGCGGGCGGCCCGGGCCACTTGCGCTTCACGCGCACTGCCGCAACGGCAGAAGAGCACATCCGTCCAGTCGGTGTTGGTCAGCAGCAGCGGCACAAGGTCGAGCAGCTTGCAGCCCTTCACCACGGCCTCCAGCACGCCCAGGTTCTGCCGCACACCCTCCTCGGAATGACAGCAGTCGTTCAGCTGCAACAGCCCGTCCTCCGCCAGCAGCGGGACGTAGAGCATCAGATCGTCCAGAACGGTCTCGTATTGGTGGCTTGCGTCCAGGTAGAGGTAATCGAGCCGTTGGCCGGCGAGCGCCTCTTGCAGAAGCGGCTGACCTTGCCGGCTGTCGGCCTGCAGGATCGTGACCTCCTCCTGCCCGGCAAAGGTGGCGCGCACCTGCTTCAGCAGCCGGTCAAAGGTCTCCTGCCGGTCCATCGGGCCACCGAAGTAATCGGCAAAGCCTTCGATCCCCGCGACCCAGTCCCGGTGGGCATTGGCACTGCGGTAATCGGCAAAGGCCCCGGGCGACCAGGCATCCAGCAGGTACATCCGCGACGGTTTCAGGATCTCGTGCAGCAGGGCGGCATTGGCGCCCTTCAGTACACCTACCTCGCAGATCAGCGGCCCATGGCCTGATGCATCACCGGACAGCACCGCCTGCACGATCTCGTAGATCGCCCTGCGCCCTGCCATCATGACCTTCATCGGCGGGCGTTCGCCGGCTGGAGGCCGCAGGCAGGTCGGGCAGGGACGGGAAACTGGACCAAGAACGTACCTCGCAAGGGATCCCTGTCGGGACAGGCCTTGCAATCTTAGGGCGAGTTTTGGCGAAGTTCAACGCCGTTGCTGCAGCAGCGGCAAGGCGCACTTCTTTCGTCGCTCTGGGCAGGGTGATCCCTGGCCCAGGCGGCCCGCCCGATCAGATTTGCGGGGCGGGGGGCAGCGGATGTCGTGGAAATCTTCTGGAATGGCGACAGTCACGGGCAGAGGCGCAAGCCATTGTAGATTCGAAATCAATGGCTTGCGCGCAGGATCATTCCCACTCGATGGTCCCCGGAGGTTTCGAGGTGATGTCGTAGGTGCAGCGGTTGATGCCCTTGACCTCGTTGATGATCCGCGTCGCGGTCTCGCCCAGGAACTCGTGGCTGAAGGGATAGTAATCCGCCGTCATGCCGTCCACGCTGGTCACCGCACGCAGCGCACAGGCGTAGTCATAGGTCCGGCCGTCGCCCATGACACCGACGGTGCGCACCGGCAGGATCGCCACGAAAGCCTGCCAGATCTCGTCATAGAGCCCGTGCTTGCGGATCTGGTCGATATAGACGGCGTCCGCCTTGCGCAGAATCTCCAGCTTTTCGCGGGTGATCTCTCCGGGGCAGCGGATGGCAAGACCCGGCCCCGGGAAGGGGTGGCGGCCAATGAAACTTGCCGGCAGGCCCAGCTCGCGGCCCAGTTCCCGGACCTCGTCCTTGAACAGCTCGCGCAGCGGCTCGACCAGCTTCAGGCCCATCTTCTCGGGCAGGCCACCCACGTTATGGTGCGACTTGATCGTCACCGAGGGGCCACCGGAGAAGCTGACGCTCTCGATGACGTCCGGATACAGCGTGCCCTGGGCCAGGAACTGCGCGCCATCGATCTGATCGGCGTATTTCTGGAACACGTCGATGAACAGCTTGCCGATGATCTTGCGTTTGGTTTCCGGATCGGAAACACCGTCCAGCTCGCCGAGGAAGAGCTCCTGCTCCTGGGCGTGGATGACGCTCAGGTTCATGTGGTCGCGGAACATGCCCACGACTTCCTCGGCCTCGTTCAGGCGCAGCAGGCCGTGATCGACGAAGACGCAGGTCAGGTTTTCGCCGATGGCCTCGTGGATCAGTGCCGCGGCAACCGAGCTGTCGACACCGCCGGAGAGGGCGCAGATGACCTTCGCATCGCCGACCTGGTCCTTGATCTTCTGAACCATTTCCTCGCGATAGGCGGCCATGGTCCAGTCGCCGGCAAAGCCGGCCAGCTTGACGAAGTTCTCGTAGAGCTTGGCACCGTTGGGAGTGTGGTGCACTTCCGGGTGGAACTGCACGGCATAGAAGTTGCGCGCCTGATCGGCGGTGATGGCAAAGGGCGCGCCCGGCGAGGTGCCCAGCACCTCGAAGCCCGGGGCGATTTCCGCCACGTGGTCGCCATGGGACATCCAGACCTGTTCGCGCTCTTCCAGGAACCAGCCGGAGAGCATCGGGTCGCGGGTCGTGGTGGGCGTGACATAGGCGCGGCCGAACTCGGCCGTGGCATGTTCGCCGGCTTCCACGCGGCCGCCCAGGTCGTGCATCATGACCTGCTGGCCATAGCAGATGCCCAGGATCGGCACGCCCATCTCGTAGGCGGCCTTGGGCGGACGCGGAGAGCCCTCGCGCATCACCGAATCCGGGCCCCCGGAAAAGATGATGGCCTTGGGGGCAAAATTCTTCAGGAAGGCATCGGTGACCTTCTGATAGGGGTGGATCTCGCAATAGACATTCAGCTCTCTCAGGCGGCGCGCGATCAGCTGCGTCACCTGGCTGCCGAAGTCGATGATCAGGAGGCGGTCATGGGATGTCTGGCTCATAAAACCCGCATTAGTGCGGCGCGGCGAAAGGCGCAAGAGAAAGCAGGTCGCTCCGGACTATCGCTGTGCGGGAAAAGTGCTAAAGTTCCCTCCAAGGGACTGGGGCACCACCGCTTTTCACCGGCACTTCTCCGGCTGGAGGCGGGGCGGCCGTGCTGCCGGACCCGGCACTGCAAGGGAGAAGTCATTCATGTTTAGTAATATCGTCGTCGCCTCCGACCTGTCGAACCGGTCCGAGCGCGCCCTGCGTCGCGGCATGGCTCTGGCCGCCAAGCACGGGGCCAGGCTGACGGTTGCCTATGTCGTCGACGGCGACATGCCATTCTCGATGATCAGCCAGGTGTCCGAGGGCGCCAGGGCCGACCTGACCAAGCTCTGTGCCTCGGTCTCCGATGCCGAGGTCGACCTGCGGGTGGTGACCGGCGAGACGGTCCAGGAGCTCGTCGCGATCACCGAGGAGGTGAGTGCCGACCTGCTCTGTCTCGGGGTGCACCGCAAACGCGCCTTCTGGGACCTGTTCAGTGGCACCACCATGGAACGCATCGTGCGCGCCGTGCGCTGTCCTGTGCTGCTGGTCAAGGATCCGGTGGACCACGATTATGCGTCGATTCTCTGCGGCATCGACCTCTCGGCGGCCTCCGCTGCGGCGCTCAACACCAGCGCCGCGCTTGCCCCCGAGGCCGCGATCACAACCTTCCACGCCTTCCACGTGCCCTATCGCGGCATGCTGGCCCTGCACGACAGCGCCAGCCAGATCGCCCCCTTCCTGCACGAGGCCGAGCAACACCTCGACGCCTGGTGGAGCGAGAACACGCTGCCCGAGCGCGCCGAAAAGCCCGTCCCGGAGGCCAATAGCCGCAATGAGGTGATGGCCACGAAATTTGAACAGGCCAAGCCCGACCTGCTGGCCATCGGCGCCCATGGCCGGCCCTCGCTGGCGCCGACGATCCTTGGTGGTTTCACCGAGCAGCTGCTGCGCGAACCGCCCTGCGACATCCTCGTTGCCCGGTCGTGATGCCGTCCTGATGCGCTTCTGATCTGGCCTTGACCGGGGGCCTGGTCAGGGCCACGAGCATGACCTGCGGGCGGCCTCTCTGCGTCGCCCGCAGGTCCCGCGGTGTCGCTTTTGCGACGCCGATGCCGCTTGCGCACCGCGCGCCGCCTCTTGCGCACGTTAGAAGAAAAGAAACGACTTAGGCGGAGACTCTCGGGCCATGACAGAAGCACCAGCGCGCAAACGGGCACGGGGCGGCGGCGGAGCGGCAAGGCGCGCAGCGCGCTCTGCGGTCAGCTTCGACACGGCTCCCACCATCACCCGCAACATCCCCAACCTCGAGATGCTCTCCGAGGAGGCCCTGCAGGTGATCGAAACCAATGCCGAAACGGTGTTGGAAGAGATCGGGGTCAACTTCGTCAACAATCCCGGGGCCCTGGCCCGCTGGAAAGAGGCCGGCGCCGATATCCAGGGCGAGCGGGTGCACATTCCCCGCGGCCTGGCGCGCCAGCTCTGCGCCACCGCGCCCGCCACCTTCACGCAATACGCCCGCAATCCCGATCGCAACGTCGAGATCGGCGGCCGGAACCTCGTGCTGGCGCCGGTCTACGGCCCGCCCTTCGTGCGCGACCTCGACGGCGGTCGCCGCTATGCCACGATGGAGGATTTCCGCAATTTCGTGAAGCTCGGCTACATGTCGAAATGGCTGCACCATTCCGGCGGCACCGTCTGCGAGCCCACCGACATCCCGGTGAATAAGCGTCACCTCGACATGCTGCATGCCCACATGGTCTATTCGGACAAGCCCTTCATGGGCTCCGTCACCGAACCCAGCCGTGCCCAGGACAGCGTCGACATGTGCAAGATCCTCTTCGGAGAGGAATTTGCCACCAACAACCCGGTGATGACCTCGCTCATCAACATCAACTCGCCGCTCACCTTCGACGACGTGATGATGGGCGCGCTCGAGGTTTATGCCGCCAACATGCAGGCCACGATCATCTCGCCCTTCATCGTCGGCGGGGCGATGGCGCCGGTCTCCGTGGTCGGCACGCTGACGCAGGTCCTGGCCGAGGTCCTGGCCGGCGTCGCCTATTCCCAGCTGGTGCGCCCGGGCGCGCCGGTGATCTTCGGTGCCTTCGTCACCTCGATCGACATGAATTCCGGCGCGCCCACCTTCGGCACACCCGAGGCGTCGCAGATTCTCTATGGGGCAGGCCAGCTGGCCCGCCGCCTCGGTCTGCCGTTCCGCTCGGGCGGCGCGCTCTGCGGCTCCAAGCTGCCCGATGCCCAGGCCGCCTATGAAACCGCGAACACGCTCAACGCCGCACTGCTCGGCGGCGTCAACTTCATGCTCCATGCCTGTGGCTGGCTCGAAGGCGGGCTGGTGTCCTCCTTCGAGAAATTCGTGATGGATGCAGATCAGCTCGGCGTGCTGCACCGGATCGCCGCCGGCGTCCCTCATGACGAGGAGGCCCAGGCCATGGATGCGATCCGCGAGGTGGGGCCGGGCGGGCATTATCTCGGCTGCGGCCACACCCAGCGGCATTTCCAGACCGCCTTCTGGCGCTCCGAGGTGCTCGACAACAAGCCCTTCGAGACCTGGTCGGAGGAGGGTGCCCGCGACACCCAGCAGCTGGCTGCCGCCCGTGTCACCCGCATGCTCGACAGCTATCAGCAGCCCCAGATGGACCCGGCCGTGGCCGAGGCGCTTGCCGCCTACGTGGCCCGTCGCAAGGCCGAGATGCCCGACGCCTTCTCCTGATCCTCCGGCGCCTGCAAACCTGGTCAATGTCCTGCGCGTCCGCCCTTCCGGTGGGCGCGTTTTCATATGTTCCGCGTTGTTACAGCGGCGCGACGACCGGCTGCATCAGCCGCGATTCCGCGATGATGACCGAGAGTACCTGGACATGACGCGAAGGCGAATAGGTGGCAGCCTTTTCGCGGCGCAGCCGGTCCAGCTCGGCCTCCCGTTCCATCAGTCTCAGCACCGCCGCCCCGTGGCGCGGCAGCACGCTGGTGCCCAGCAGATGGGCCAGTTGCACCTCGCGGCGATAGTGGTCTGCGGCCAGGCGTGCGGCTTTCACCAGCAATCCCGGACGGCGCATTTGGGCGAGCATCGAGTGGATGTCCTGCATCGGTTATGTCCTTCATTTCCCCAGGTGGCTCTTTCCGGCGCGTTTCTTGCGCCAGGGGGCCGATGCTACAGGCCATTGGGACGCCGTTGCGTGACGGCATGAGTCGCCGCACGGTCTGTCAAGGATAGTTTATCGAATGGAAACAATGATGGCCTCAGAGGTTAACTGTTAACCTTTGCGAAACCTTAACGCCGTTTTCTGAGCGTAAGACTGGGGATAACTCATAAACGATGGTTTGCCATACCGTGATCGACCTTCCGACAGGAGAGAACGCGCATCTGTTGCACGACAGCCCCTTGCCGGGCTGGGTGCCGCTGCCGGTATTGCATTACATCGCCCATACAGAGGCCGGCGTTTCCATTCGCCAGCTGGCGCGCGAGGCGGGCTGCCATGCCTCCACCATCCTGCGCCAGGTCCGGCGGTACGAAACCCTGCGCGACGATCCCCTGGTGGACGACGCGCTCGACCGCCTGGGATGCCATTGTGGCGCTGCCCCCCGGAGCGGTGATCAGAAGGATCTGCACCTGATGAAACCTATTCCCGACCAAGATTTTCAGCCGCCCGTTTCCGATGCCGTCCTGCGCGAGCGCGGGCTCGTGGTGCTGCGTCATCTGGCGCGGCCCGGCACGGTGCTGGCCGTCGCTGCCGACATGGACAAGGGGGTCGTGGTGCGTGACCGCATCGACGGCACGCCCGAGCGCCTGGAGATCGTCACGCGCGAGTTGGCCGAGGCCATGGTGCTGAAGGAATGGATCGCCTGCGCGGGCGAGGGGCGGGTGTCGCGCTACACCATCACTTCGCTGGGGCGCACTGCGCTCAACCAATTGATTGCCAAGCGTGAAAACGCGGCCCGCGGCTTTGCCGAAGGCATGGCGACCTTCGACATGAAGGGCGCGCGCGCCCTGAGCGAGGAAGAGGTCGAGGCCGAGGAGAACGCGCGCCTGCGCGGCGTTGCAGCCGATACGCCGGTGGCGGCACTGGCGCGGCGGCGCGACCGTGACGGGACGCCCTTCCTGCGCCCCGAGCTGGTGCGGGCGGGAGAGCGCCTGCGCGAGGATTTCGAGCTGGCGCAGATGGGCCCGCGGGTGGCCCAGGACTGGGACCGTTTCCTTACCGCCGGGGTCTCCTCGGGGACGCGCAGCGGCGAACGGGCGCGGGGCCCCGAGGCCGCGCGCCAACGGGTCGATGCCGCCCTGAGAGAGCTCGGCCCCGGTCTCGGCGACGTGGCGCTGCGGTGCTGCTGCCACCTCGAGGGGCTCGAGACCGCCGAGCGCAAGATGGGCTGGTCGGCGCGCTCCGCCAAGATCGTGCTGCGCATCGCGCTCGAGCGTCTTCATCGTCATTACGTGACCCTCCCGGGCGACAGCGGGCTGATCGGCTAGGCCATCAAACCCGCGCGGATCCGCCCCTGATTCCGATGCCAGAGAGCCCGGCCGCACCTAGGTGCGCCGGGCTTTTTCGTTACCATATTGAACACAATCTTACCTAAATGCGTCTTGCCCGTACGGTGGGGTTAACAGCGCATTAACCACCCACGATCCAACCCACGGCAAAGGCTACCACCGCGCAGGTCACACCCACCGCGAGCGTTTCGGCGAGGGTCCGGCCCAGCCTCTCGCCGGTGGCCTGCCAGCGCAGCAGCCCCAGCGCCGTCAGCGATGTGACCGTTGCCAGCACCGAGGCACCAAAGATGCGCGGGCTCGGTTCGAAAAGGAAATAGGGCAGCAGCGGCACGAACCCGAAGCAGACGAAGGCGCCAAAGGTCACCAGCCCGTTCACTGCCGGCGTCGTGCCCGCAGGCGCCTGCAGCCCGTCCTCTTCCCGCATCATCAGCTCGACCATCAGCCCCGGGTGGCGCGCCAGCAGCGCCGTCGTCGCCTCGGCCTCCTCTGCCGCCATGCCCCGTGCCTGCAACAGACAGCCAAGGCGCGCGCGTGCCGGCGCCGCATCGGCCACCAGCCCCGCCACCTCCTGTGCATGGCGCCGGCGATAGAGGTCCTGCTGCGCCCGTCCCGACAGGAATTCACCCAGGCCCATCGAGACCGCGTCGGAAAACAGGTTGGCCAGCCCGAAGACCATCACCGCAAGCCCGCCGATCTGCGCCACCCCCTCCGAGGAGGCGCCGGCAAAACCTGCCACGATGGCAAAGGTGGTCACTATGCCGTCGTTGCCGCCGTAGACGATCTGCTTGACGAATTCCTGAAGCTTTCCAATCCGGTGTGCCTTGCCAACCTGCTGGCTCCAGACCATGGCTTGTCCTCTCTCCACGTCGCTCGGGGCAGGCTAACCCGGCGGCGGCGCCCGGCAAATGACCTGCGGCCGGATGGGGCAAAAAACACGGGCAGATCATAGCTCAATATTGTCATCAGGGTTGCAAGTGATAAGTTTGCCCTATGAACATCACCTTGCGACAGCTCTCCTATTTCAAATCCCTTGCCCAGCATCGCAACTTTGGCCGCGCGGCCGAGGCGGTGCATGTCTCGCAGCCCGCGCTCTCGGTGCAGATCAAGGAGATGGAGGCCACTCTCGGCGCGCCGCTTGTCGAGCGTCAGGCGCGGGACGTGGTGCTCACTCCCTTCGGGCGGCTGGTGCTGGAACAGGGCGAAAAGGTGCTGGCCGAGATGCGCGTGCTCGACGAGATCGCGCGTTGGAACAAGGGCCTCTCCGGCGAGCTGCGCCTGGGCCTGATTCCCACCATCGCGCCCTACCTGCTGCCGGCTGCGCTCGCCGGGATCCGTCAGCGCGACATCGGCCTCTCGGTTCAGGTGCAAGAGGGCATGACCCACAGGTTGCTGTCCGATCTGCGCGCCGGCACCCTCGATGCCGCCGTGGTGGCGCTTCCGATCGACGAGACGGAGGGCTTCGTGGTCGAACCCCTGTTCGAGGACCGGTTCCTGCTGGCGGGCTCGGCCACGCGCATCGCGACGCTGGGCGACTGGCGCGAGAATTTCCGCCCCTCCGAGATCGGTCCGGCCGAGCTGATGCTGCTCGAGGATGGTCATTGCCTGACCGACCAGGCGCTCGAGGTTTGCGGCCGGGGCAGGGGCCACGCCCAGATCAACATGGGCGCCTCCTCCCTGGCCACGCTCACGCGCCTCGTCGCCGCCGGGTTCGGCCTGACGCTTCTGCCGGAACTGGCGCTGGCCTCGGAAGGGGCAGGGCTGACGCTCCGCCGGTTCGCGGCGCCCGAACCTTTCCGCACCGTCGCCCTGGTGCGCCGCCGCACCAGCCCCGACGACGACTGGTTCCGCGCCCTGGCCGAGATCCTCTCGCAGGTGGGCGAAGGCCTGGTGGCAGAGACGCGCGGCTGAAAGGACATTCATTCCTGCTGGTACGGGTGCATTCACGTGAAATGTGATCTATCGCCCGCTCTGCGCTCCGTCCCGCTGCGTAGGCATCTTTCAACCAAATGAAACAGCGCACGAAACTGCCGCAATCGCGATTTTCGCACCGACGCAATACCGACGCGATACCGACGTAATACCGACATTCAATTTTGCTATAGCGATGTTCCGTGGCAGGGTCGTGAAAAAGGCCCGGAACATGCTGCTCCGGGCCCTCTTGATCGTCATGATACCGCCCCTTGCGGGGCCGCGCCTCAGGCGGCGGCTTCGGCCTTCTTGGCTTCCAGGTACTTGATCAGGTTCTCGGGCGAGGATTCGCCATAGGGGTCTTCGCCGTGGTTGTCGCAGATGCCGGGCTCTTCGAACCATGCCTCGACGACACCGTCGTTGATGACGGCGGCATAGCGCCAGGAGCGCATGCCGAAGCCCAGGTTGTCCTTGTGGACCAGCATGCCGACGCGGCGGGTGAATTCACCGGAGCCGTCGGGGATGACCTTCACGTTCTCGATGCCTTGCGCCTTGGCCCACTGGTTCATCACGAAGCTGTCGTTGACCGACATGCAGTAGATGGAATCGATGCCCAGGTCCTTGAAGGTTTCGAAGTTGTTTTCGAAGCCGGGCAGCTGGTAGGTCGAGCAGGTGGGGGTGAAGGCACCGGGCAGCGAGAACAGGATCACGCGCTTGCCGGCAAAGTAATCTTCGGTGGTCTTGTCTTCCCACTTGAAGGGGTTCGGGCCGCCGATGCTTTCATCGCGGACGCGGGTGTGGAAGGTGACGGAGGGGAGCTTGGAACCGGGTTGCATTGGACTTTCCTCGATTGTGCAGAAAAATACTCGGCAATTTCCTAGAATGATTCAAAAATGGGTGCAAGGATCATTCCGCACTGCGGCGAGAGCTGGCCTGCGCCATGCTGTGGGCGCTGAAAAAAAGGCCACCAGATGCTGCGTTTCCTCTGCCCTCCATGCTGCACCCGCGAAGGTTGCGAGAATGCGTCGTACTTTCCCTGCCTGGCTGTCATGCGTGGCTGGCCCTTGCCCCTGCGTCCCGCTATGATAGCCCGTGTTCGATATCTGCCCCGTTGCAGTGACTGGCCAGGAAAGACCGAAGAGACATGCGTGATCTGAAGATCCCCGAACAGCGTCACCCCGAGAAGGCGCATCGCCCGGACAACGCCCAGCCGAAGAAGCCCTCCTGGATTCGGGTCAAGGCGCCCACCTCCAAGGAATACATGGAGACGAAGAAGATCATGCGGGAAAACCGCCTGGTCACCGTCTGCGAGGAGGCGGGCTGTCCCAATGCCGGTGAATGCTGGAGCCAGGGTCACGCCACCATGATGATCATGGGCGACATCTGTACGCGGGGCTGCACCTTCTGCAACATCGCCACCGGGCGCCCCGACACGCTCGATGCCTTCGAGCCCGGCCGCGTCGCCCATGCCGTTGAAAAGCTTGGGCTCAATCACGTCGTGATCACCTCGGTCGATCGTGATGACCTCGAGGATGGCGGCGCCGAGCACTTTGCCCAGACGATCCGCGCCGTGCGTCACCGCTCGCCCTCCACCACGATCGAGATCCTCACGCCGGATTTCCTGAAATGCGCGCCCTCCGCGCTGGAAACCGTGGTCGAGGCGAAACCGGATGTCTTCAACCACAACCTCGAGACCGTGCCCGGCCTCTACCACGAGGTGCGTCCCGGCGCGCGCTACTTCCACTCGCTGCGCCTGCTGCAGCGCGTGAAGGAGCTCGATCCGACGATCTTCACCAAGTCCGGCATCATGGTCGGCCTGGGCGAGGAACGCCCCCAGGTGCTTCAGGTCATGGACGACATGCGCTCGGCCGACATCGATTTCATGACAATTGGACAATATCTGCAGCCGACGCCGAAACACCATGCCGTGGCCCGTTTCGTGACGCCCGAGGAATTCGCCAGCTACGAGAAATCGGCGTTTAACAAGGGCTTCCTCATGGTTTCGGCCACGCCGCTGACGCGGTCGTCCTATCACGCCGGCGACGATTTCGCCCGCCTGCGCGATGCCCGGCTGAAGAAGCTCGGCCGCGCCTGATCCACGGCACGTCAGTCGCCGTTAAGACTTCTGGCCCATGATACACCCGGTGCCTTTCGCAGCGGTGGTGTCATGGGCTTTTCCGTTTCTTCTTCCCCGGCGTTTGGCGCCACGATTTCCAGCTTTCAGGCGGGGCGGGTCCGCGATGTGATCGCCGTGGGGTTCTCCCGCGGGCCTCAGGTCAAGGCGCCGCAGATCGTCTCGACGCTCGCCCACGCCCATGCGCCCGGGCAGATCAAGAAGACCGGCAGCGATGTCGACTGGACTGCCACGCTGGCCGATCTCCTGGGCAAGGAGCTCGACAAGACCTATGCGCTGCTCTCCGATGCCCTCGGCGGGCAGGAGGTGGTCGAGGGCTACCTTGCGGGCGATCTGCCCGAGGACATGCCGCCGCTGCACCGCATCGCCATCGAGACCTACAAGCTGGGCCAGGAGAGCCTGGCGCAGCTCCGCAGCCCGGAGGAGGCGATCCCCCTCGACGCGGAGACCCGCGCGGTGGTCGTCGATGCCGCCATCGTGGCTCAGGTCGACGCGCGGCTGGAGGCCGAGGCCGTGATGCAGGAGATCGAACTGCAGGCGCGCCTCTCGGTCGTGACGCTCTTCGCACCCAATAACGCCGAGCTATTCGAGAGGGGCCTGCGCCTCGGTCAGCAGGCCGAACGCAACACCCGCCGCAAATCCATGATCCAGGATCTCCGGCAGGAGGTTCAGCGCGGCACGATCGCCGTCACGATTTCAACGGCGACGATCAACGCCTCGGCGACCACCAGCGTGATGCCCGCAGACGGGCAGGCGGTAACGACCTTCAGCGCCGAACGCTACGAGATCAGCATGGCGGTCACCGGCTTTGCCGTCATCGGCAGCAGCACCGTCGACCGGATGCGTTAGTTCTCGACCGGTGGCACGGCCTTGACATAGGCCGCAATCGCGGCGCGATCCTCGTCGCTCAGCTGCGAGGTATTGGCCACGACGTCGGCCATCTCGCCGCCGACCACGTCGAAATCCGGGGTAAAGCCGGAAGACAGGTACTCGGCAATCTCGTCCGCCGACCAGTCGAGCCCGCCCGAGGTGATATTCGGGATCCGACCATCGCCCGACGGGTTCGGTGCGCCCCCCAGCCAGCGGCTGGTGTCGGGCCCGCCAAGGGCATTGCGCGGTGTATGGCACTCACCACAATGTGCAAGGGATTCAACGAGGTAACGGCCTCTCTTCAGTTGCTCTTCCTCCAGGTCGGGCATCACCCAGTCGTCGTCGAGATAGAGCATCTTCCAACCACCGAGGCTGCGCCGGATATTGAACGGAAAGCCCACGTCATGGGGCTTGCTCGGAGTCGCATCGGCCGGCAGTGTCTGCAGGAAGGCATGCAGGTCGGCGATGTCCTGAAGGGTGGCGCGGGTGTAGGTCGTGTAGGGAAACGCCGGGTAGAAATGTTCTCCATCGGGCGAGACACCCTGTTTCATCGCATTGGCAAGATCAAGCGCGGTCCAGTTGCCAATGCCGGCGTCCGGATCGCTCGAGATGTTGGGAGCGTAGAAGGTGCCGAAATCCGAGGCGAGCGGCAGGCCGCCGGCCAACACCAGCTTGGCCTCGCCCTCGGCGCCTGGCGCCGCGTGGCAGGAGGCACAGCCCCCGGCATAGAAAACCTCTTCGCCGTGAACGGGATCGCCCGTCAGGTCGTTCATTGCGGTGTCGGGCAGGGGCTGCGGGCGTGTCACCCACCAGGCCACGCCGAGGCCGATGACGATGAGAACGGAAAGAAAAACGATGAATCTGCGCATGAAAATTGCCTTTTGCCGGGGCTGCGGGGCGGGCACACGTTCAGGTGGTCCCGCCCTCCGTCGCGGTATAAGGCAAAGCCTAGCAGACAAGTTCTGCGCGATCTCTCACAAATTGATCAGGGATGCTCCCGGCGGTCACTGGCTGCTCAAAAGCGGCCGGGGCCGCGCATCTTGTTGGGGGTAAGCCATTCCGGAAATCCCCAGAGCTGTTCGGCGCCCCAGATCGCCAGGCCGGCCACCACGATGGCCACGACCATGATCACCATGCGCGTCGACGGTGGGTTGCGCACCCATCGGCTCATCCTGAGGAACCAGTGCATGGTTTACTCCGTGAAGCGCACCTTGCCGATGTAGGGCAGGTTGCGGTTGCGCTGCGCATAGTCGATGCCATAGCCCACGACGAACTCGTCGGGGATCTCGAAACCTATGTAATCTGCGGTGATGTCGATTTCGCGGCGCGACGGCTTGTCGAGCAGGGCGATGGTCTTCATCCGCTTGGGTTGACGCGATTTCAGCAGCGAAATCACGTGGCTGAGCGTATAGCCGGTGTCGACGATATCCTCGACGACGAGCACGTTTCGGCCCTCGATCTCGCCACGCAGGTCCTTCAGGATCCGCACTTCGCGGCTGCTCTCGGTGGAGTTGCCATAGGACGAGGCCTCGAGGAAATCGACCTCGACGTCGCGGTCGGCAAGTTCCCGCGCCAGGTCGGCGATAAAGACGAAGGAGCCGCGCAGCAGGCCCACGACGACCAGCCGTTCATCGGCCGGAAAGGTCTGGCGGATTTCCCTGCACAGCGCCTCGATCCGGGCGGCGATCTCCTTTGCAGAGATCATTTCGTCGATGACATATGGACGCGAAGCCATGGTTTCCCCTTGAATATACCGGGCCAGTGTAAGACATCAGGCCCGCAAGCAAAACGATTACTCACAGCAGAACCGGGGCGATATGCCGACCCATAGCGAGACCAGAAAACTGCCCTACACGGCGCAACAGATGTACGACCTGGTGGCCGATGTCGCGAGCTACCCCAAGTTTCTGCCCTGGTGCGCTGCGGCTCGTATCCGAAAGGTCACCCCGATGGAAGACCACTCGGTGATGGATGCCGATCTGGTGATCTCCTTCAAGGTCTTCCGGGAGAAGTTCGGCAGCCGCGTCGTGCTCTGGCCGGAAAAGCAGCAGATCGACACCGAGTATCTCGACGGGCCGTTCCGCTACATGAAGTCGAACTGGGCCTTCCGCGATGTGGAAGGGGGCTGCGAGGTCGATTTCTTCGTTGATTTCGAGTTCAAGAATGCCGTTCTGCAGGGCATTATCGGCGTGGTCTTCAACGAGGCGATGCAGCGCATCGTCCGCGCCTTCGAGCGCCGCGCCGCCGAACTCTACAGCTGAGACCCCGCCCGGGGCGCCTAGTGCGTCTCGACCACGGCCAGCACCATCATCAGCGCATGTTCAACGCTCTTGGCGCGCACGTTGGCGCGGCCGAGCGCGCCGAATTCCACCGTTTCCGCCCGGGTGTCCCGTGCCGTGGCGATGCCGAAGCAGACGCGGCCCTCGGGCTTGAACTCCGATCCGCCGGGGCCGGCGATCCCGGTGGTGGATACTGCGATATCGGCGCCGGTGGCGCTGCGGGCCCCCTCTGCCATCTGTCGCGCGACCTCTTCGGATACCGCGCCATGGGCCGCCAGCGTCGCCTCCTCTACCCCCAGCAGGGCCATCTTGACCCCATTGGAGTAGGACACGACGCCGCCCAGAACCACGTCGGAAGAGCCCGCAATATCCGTCAGCGCTGCGGCCACCAGGCCTCCGGTGCAACTTTCTGCGGTGGCCAGCGTCATCCCGGCCGCGCGACAGGCGGCGAGGGTGGCTTCTGCCAGTCCGGGGTCGGCTTCGGGGCGGTCGGTCATGTCGGCCTCCGTGGCTTGGGCTGGGTCAGGTCAGGAACATGATCGCGTGGCCGATGGCCGCGGCGATCACCACGACCACGGCCGCCAGGGCCCCGGCAACCAGGTCATCTGCCATCACGCCTGTCGCGCCCTTGCGGCGGTCCATACGGCCCACCCACCAGGGCTTGCGGATGTCGAAGAAGCGGAAGGCGAGGAAGGCCACGATCCAGCCGGGATAGAGGCGGAGCACGTCGGCCCCCATCATGTCGGCGCCCAGGATCACCGGCAGCAGGGCGATCCACTGGCCGGCCAGTTCATCCACCACGATCTCGCCAGGGTCCTTCTCGGCCTGTCCGGCGATCTCCTGCTTGGTGGCCCACCAGCCGAGCAGGGTGATCACGACGAGCAGCACGATGAAGAGCCAGGCGCCGCCGATCAGGTTGACCAGCCAGGCCAGTGGCAGCGCCACGAGCGATCCCCAGGTGCCGGGCGCGGGCTTCAGGTGGCCGACGCCGCCCACGGTGGCGATCATGTGTGTCAGGGCGGTGCCGCTCTTCGGAGTGTTTTCTGCGGTCATGCGCTCACCAGCGTCGCGGTCGCAATCGCCGCGATCCCTTCTTCTCTGCCCGTGAAGCCCAGCTTCTCGGAGGTTG
Organism: Pseudooceanicola sp. DL12; assembly: GCF_056270665.1. Lineage (NCBI taxonomy): Bacteria > Pseudomonadati > Pseudomonadota > Alphaproteobacteria > Rhodobacterales > Paracoccaceae > Pseudooceanicola > Pseudooceanicola sp. DL12. The sequence continues at coordinate 2,352,798 of NZ_CM149884.1, read as the reverse complement.
TGGCCTTGATCGACACGCGGTCCGCGGGCAGGCCCATGATCTCTCCCATGCGGGCCTGCATGGCGGCGGCATGGGGGCCGACCTTTGGGCGCTCGCAGATCAGCGTGCAGTCGATGTTGGAGATACGGTAGCCCTTCGACCGGGCGAGTTCCACCGCGTGACGCAGAAAGATATGGCTCTCGGCGCCTTTCCACTGCGGATCGGACGGCGGGAAATGCCGTCCGATGTCGCCCTCGGCCAGGGCGCCATAGATCGCGTCGGTGACGGCATGCATGCCGACATCGGCATCGGAATGGCCCTTAAGTGCCTTGTCGTGCGGTACCTTGATGCCGCAGAGCCAGCAGCCGTCGCCTGGCTCGAAGGCGTGCACGTCATAGCCATTGCCCAGTCTTACATCCATGTGATCTTTCCGGTTCTTCAGGATCTGCTCTGCCCGGGCAAAATCGCCGGGCAGGGTGATTTTCAGGTTGTCTTCGCTTCCGGGCGTGATGGCAACCGTGATCCCGGCGGTGCGGGCCACTTCCACGTCGTCGGCGGCCCCGCCGGGGTGGGCGGCATGGGCGGCAATCAGTGGCTGCAGGCGAAAGCCCTGCGGCGTCTGGGCCCGGAACAGGCCCTCGCGCGGCTGTACGCCCGCGACGGTGCCGTTCTCGCCGCGCCACAGCGCGTCCGTTACCGCCAGGCCGGGTGCGGCGGCCTGCGCACCCGCCTGGAGGGCGGCGCGCACGGCGGCGATCACATCCGCAGGCACACAGGGGCGGGCGACATCGTGGATCAGCACGTTCTCGACCTGCGCCGGATCGAGCGCGGCAAGGCCCGCGCGCACCGAGGCATCGCGGGTGGCACCGCCGGCCACACGGATGACGTCTTGGGGCAGGCCCGGGGTCTCCATGTCATCGGGATGCAGCACCAGCACGACGGGCGAGAGGCCCGCGGCGCGGATCGCCGCGAGCGTCCAGTCGGCCACCCGCCGCCCGGCCAGCGGCTGCCATTGTTTCGGCTGGTCCCCTCCGGCCCGTGTGCCGCGCCCCGCGGCGACGATGATGGCGGCGTCGCTCATTTCGCACTTCCTTCTGCTGCACGGCCTGCAATAGGGTGTCTGCAAGGTCAGGGCAATCTGCCGCGCTCCGCGTGTGTGCCTAAAAAACGGGCGACGGGAACTCTTCGCCCCCCTGATTTCGACCAGATTTGTTGTTTCCACTCCAGCTTCGGTCTATCCGATAGGCTGATGCTCAAGGATTAGGCATGTTCCTTTCGACTCTGTTTGATAAAGCTGCACCGTCGGTCTGCCTTGCACCCCTTGCGGGAATTACCGACAGGCCCTTCCGGGATCTGGTGACGCGTTTCGGCGCGGATCTGGTTGTCAGCGAGATGGTTGCGAGCCAGGAGATGGTACAGGCCAAGCCCGGCGTGCGCGAAAAGGCAGAGCTCGGCTTTGGCGCCGACAGGACTTCGGTGCAACTGGCCGGGCGCGATGCCTACTGGATCGCCGAAGCGGCGCGCCAGGTCGAAGGGCAGGGCGCCGCCGTCATCGACATCAACATGGGCTGCCCTGCCAAGAAGGTCGTGGGCGGGCTCTCCGGCTCGGCGCTGATGCGCGATCTCGATCATGCGCTGACGCTGATCGAGGCGGTGGCAGATGCGGTCGAGGTGCCGGTCACCCTGAAGACGCGCCTGGGTTGGGACGACAGCACGCTGAACGCACCGGAGCTGGCCAGGCGGGCCGAGGGGGCCGGGGTACAGATGCTGGTCATCCATGGCCGCACGCGCTGTCAGTTCTACAAGGGCAATGCCGACTGGGCCGCGATCGGCGCGGTGAAGCAGGCGGTCTCGATCCCCGTGGTCGCCAACGGCGACATCACCGATGCCGGGAGCGCGGCCGAGGCGCTGCGCTTGTCCGGGGCGGATGGCGTGATGATCGGGCGTGGCGCGCAGGGGCGGCCCTGGCTGCTGGCACAGGTTTCGGCGGCGCTGGCCGGACGCAGGGTGCCGGAGGCGCCTGATGCCGGCGAGTTCGTCGCCATGGTGGAGGATCACTACGAACGCATGCTCGGCTTTTACGGGCGTGACCTGGGGCTGCGCGTGTCGCGCAAGCACCTGGGCTGGTACATGGATACGGCGGCAACCGGTGGCGCCCTGCGCGGGCGCATCCTGCGGGCCACGGATCCCGAGGAGGTACAGGCCCTGCTGCCGGAGGCTCTGGCGGCGGGACCCGGCAATGACAAGCAACCGGAGGCGGCAGCTGCATGAACACGCAGGTCATAGATTTGGAATCCGAAGAGGCACAGGCGGCCATCGCGGAACTGGAGGAGAGCCAGGTCTGGGCCTCGCTGCCGGTGCCTGCGCTGATGCTCGACCCGACGGATTCCATCGTCTCGATCAACTCGGCCGCAGAGGGGTTCCTGAATACCTCGGCCAAGTCGATCCGGGGCCAGAAGGTCTGGGAGCGGGTGATGATCGACAGCCCGCTGGAAGAGGCCTTCCAGCGGGCACGGGAAACCGCGTCGCCGCTCTTCGTAAATGATGTCGACGTGGGCACCGGCGAGCGGGCCCCGCTGCACTGCAACCTGCAGATCGCGCCGCTGAACGACCGGCCCGGCTACATGATCTTCCTGATCTCGCCACGGGAGCTGGCCGGGCGGATGACCCAGGACCACAGCGTGAAATCGGCGGCGAAATCGGCCATCGGCATGGCCGAGATGCTGGCCCACGAGATCAAGAACCCGCTGGCCGGGATCACCGGGGCCGCCCAGCTGCTGTCGATGAACCTGAACGCCGAAGACCGGGAGCTGACCGACCTGATCGTGGCCGAGAGCCGGCGGATCGTGAAGCTGCTGGAGCAGGTCGAGCAATTCGGCAACCTGACGATGCCCGACCTGAAGCCGGTGAACCTGCACGACGTGCTGGACCGCGCACGGCGTTCGGCGCTGCTGGGCTTTGGCGCCAGCATGAAGATCGTCGAGGATTACGATCCCTCGCTGCCGCTGGCCCACGGCGACCCGGACCAGCTGCTGCAGGTGATCCTGAACCTGCTGAAGAACGCGGCCCAGGCAGCAGGCCCCGGCGGCGGGCGGATCCGCCTGCACACCTATTTCGAGCACAGCTTCCGGCTGCGCCGCGCGGACGGCAAGGGGCGCTCCCTGCCGCTGCAGATCGAGATCGAGGATGATGGCCCGGGCCTGCCCGAGGACATCGCCGCAGATATCTTCGACCCCTTCGTGTCGGGTCGGGAAAACGGCACTGGGCTTGGCCTGGCGCTGGTGAGCAAGATCATCTCGGATCACGAGGGATGGATTTCCGTCACTTCGGTTCCGGGCAAGACCGTGTTCCGCATTTCACTGCCGCGGGCGCCCAAGGAAATACTCGAAGAGGAGACTGACTGATGGACGGCACTGTCCTCGTCGCTGACGACGATCGCACTATCCGCACGGTTCTGACCCAGGCGCTGACCCGCGCCGGCTGCAAGGTGCATGCCACCTCCTCGCTGACGACGCTGATGCGTTGGGTGGGCGAGGGCAAGGGTGACGTGGTCATCTCCGACGTCATGATGCCCGACGGCAATGGCCTCGAGATGCTGCCGAAGATCAGCCAGGACCGGCCCGGCCTGCCTGTCATCGTGATCTCGGCGCAGAACACGATCATGACCGCCATTCAGGCGGCCGAGGCCGAGGCCTATGATTACCTGCCAAAGCCCTTCGACCTGCCGGACCTGATGAAGCGCACGGCGCGGGCCCTGGAACAGCGCCAGCGCGCGCCCTCCAAGGAAAACAAGGTCGAGGAAAAGGAACGCCCCGACGAGCTGCCCCTGGTGGGCCGCACGCCGGCGATGCAGGCGCTCTATCGGCTGGTTGCGCGGGTGATGAACACCGATCTGCCGGTACTGATCGCAGGCGAGAGCGGGACCGGCAAGAGCCTGATTGCCAAGGCGATCCACGATTTCAGCGATCGCCGCAACCTGCCGTTCGTGGCCGTTTCGGCCAGCGACCTGCAGGACCTGGAAGGCCCGGCGCGGGTTCTGGCCCGGGCCAAGGGCGGCACGGTGCTCTTTGACGAGATCGCCGATATCGACCAGGAGGTGCAGGCCCGCATCGTGCGCATGATGGACGGTCCCACCGACATGCTGCCGCGCTTCATGGCCACGTCGCAGACCGATCTGAACCGCGCCATGGAAGACGGCGACCTGCGCCAGGACCTGTTCTATCGGCTGACCGGTGCCACGATCAACGTTCCGGCCCTGCGCGAGCGCGTCGACGACATCCCGCTGCTGGTGGACCACTTCCTGCAGCGCGCCGAGCGCGAGGGTGCGATGCGCCGCTACCTGGCCGAGGATGCGCTCGAGATGATGCGCACCTACAGCTGGCCCGGCAACGTCCGGCAGCTGGAAAACGCCATCCGGCGCCTGGTTCTGACGGCGCGTACCGACGAGATCAGCCGCGCCGAGGTCGAGGCCGTTCTGGGCAACCAGCCCGAGACCGAGCCGCTGCTGGGCGGGCAGGGCGACACCGAGAAGCTCTCGGGTTCCGTTGCGCGTCACCTGCGCCGCTATTTCGACCTGCACGGGAACATGCTTCCGCCGCCGGGCCTCTATGCCCGCATCCTGAAGGAAGTGGAGCTGCCCCTGATCGAGATCGCCCTGGAGGCGACGGGCGGAAATCAGGCAAAATGTGCCGATCTGCTCGGGATCAACCGCAATACTTTGCGCAAGAAGATCACCGATCTGGATATTCGCGTGACACGGCGCCGCAAGTTGATGTAAAAACGCCACATAACCGTGGCCGATGGGGGACAGCCCCATGACGAGCCACATGATATGGCGGATGGCCTCGCAAGGGGCCACATCAAGGCGGGGGAAGCCTGTGGCGACCCGGGCACGACAACGAAGCTGGGACCGCGTTCTGCGGCTCCGGCGCATGCGCAAGTTGCAGAACGTGGCTACGCTGGGTCTTGTGATCCTGGGGCCCGTTCTGGTTCTTGCGACCTTTCTGGTCATGGGGCCGCTGGATCAGGGGGCGTCGTCGCTGTCGCTGCGGCTCGTCCTGCTGGCGGACCTTGTCTATATCCTCGCCGTTGCGGCCCTTGTGCTGCAGCGCGTGGCCCGCATGGTGGCCGCGCGGCGTGCCCAGTCGGCAGGATCGCGGCTGCACCTGCGGCTGACCGGCGTTTTCACCCTGATGGCACTGATCCCGACGATCTCTGTCGCCGTCTTTGCCGCGCTGACCATCAATATCGGTCTGGAGGGCTGGTTCTCGGACCGGGTGCGGCAGGTCGTGGGCACTTCGCTCGCCGCGGCCACTGCCTACGAGGACGAGCACCGCGACGACCTGACCGAGGACGCCATGGCGCTCGGCAAGCTGCTGGATGCCAGCCGCGACGCGGCTTTCTACGTGGGCGATGGCGAGTTGCGGCAGGTGTTGACCACCGGCCAGTCGCAGATCCAGCGCGGCTTGCGCGAGGCCTACGTGATTGACGGTGCCGGTGAGATACGTGCCCGTGGCGACCGCTCCTATCTGTTCAATTACGAGGAACCGACCCGCGACCAGATGGACGAGGCCCGGGAAAAGGGCATCTCGATCATCGAGGATTGGGACAACGACGAGTTTCGCGCCTTGGTGGCACTCGACCGGTTCCCGGACCGCTATCTCTATGTCAGCCGGTCGGTGGATGGCGGCATCCTGAACCTTCTCGACGATACCCAGCAGACGGTGCGCCTCTATCAGCAGCTCGAGAACGAGCGGGGCCGGGTGCTCTTCGAGTTCGCTCTGCTCTACCTGGGCTTCGCGGTGATCCTGATCCTTGCGGCGATCTGGCTTGGCCTGTGGTTTGCCGAGCGGCTGTCGAAGCCCGTGGGCCGGCTGACCAGCGCGGCCCAACAGGTGGGCTCAGGCAACCTCGATACCCGCGTCTACGAGGAAGCGGGCAACGACGAATTCGCCGAACTCAGCCGCTATTTCAACGCGATGACGCGCGAGCTGAAGCATCAGCGCGAGATGCAGCAGGAGATCACCGACCAGATCGAACAGCGGCGCAGGCTGTTCGATTCCGTGCTCTCCTCTGTCACCTCGGGCGTGGTGGGCCTCGACGCGGAAGGGCGGGTGACCTTCGTCAACCGTTCCGGCGAGCGGCTGCTGGGCTGGAGCGAGGACAAGGAAGAGATGCCGATCAGCGTGGCCGTGCCCGAGTTCGGCCCGCTCTTCACGCATCTGCTGCACAGTCGCGGCGAGGTGGTGCAGGAGGAGATCAAGGTGATGCGCTCCGGCCTGCTGGAAAACCTGCTGGTGCGGATGTCGACACGGCGCAACGAGGAAGGCGAACGCGAAGGCTACGTGGTGGCCTTTGACGATGTGACCGACCTCGTGACCGCACAGCGCATGGCCGCCTGGGGCGACGTGGCGCGGCGCATTGCCCATGAAATCAAGAACCCTCTGACGCCGATCAAGCTGTCGGCCGAGCGGATCCGGCGCAAGTTCGGCCGCCAGCTGGCCGAGGACCAGGCCGGTGATCTGGAGAACCTGACCGACATGATCGTGCGGCAGACCGACGACCTGCGCCGCATTGTCGACGAGTTCTCGAAATTCGCGCGGATGCCCGAGCCGAAAAGGCGCCAGGAGAACCTGACCGGGCTGGTGCGCGATGCGGTGCTGCTGCAGGAGAGCGGGCAGCCCGAGGTAAGCTTTGGCGTCGATCTGCCGGATGAGGTTCTGCCGGCGGACCTGGATGCGACGATGATCCACCAGGCGCTGACGAACCTGATCAAGAATGCCGGCGAGGCCACCGAGACGCTGCGGGAACGTGGCGCCCCCGAGGGCTACAGGCCGGAAATCCGCATCGCGCTTGCGGTGGACCGCGAGGGCGCAGTGCCCGAGGCGGTGATCCGCATCGCGGACAACGGGGTGGGCCTTCCGGCGGATCGGACGCGCCTGTTCGAACCCTATGTGACGACACGGGAAAAAGGCACCGGGCTGGGCCTGCCGATCGTCAAGAAGATCATCGAGGAGCATGGTGGGACACTTGCTCTGGAAGATGCGCCGGCCTTTGACGGCAGCGAGAGGGTCGGGGCCATGGCCGTGATCCGGCTGCCGCTGAAACCGTGCACCAACGACAAGAACTGACGAGGGCAGACATGAGCGATATTCTGATTGTTGATGACGAGCGAGATATCCGCGAGTTGATCTCCGACATCCTGATCGACGAGGGGTTCAGCACGCGGCTGGCCGGAAACTCCGACGAATGCATGGGGCAGATCGCCTCGGATGCGCCGGCGCTGATGATCCTGGATATCTGGTTGAAGGACAGCCAGATGGACGGGATCGACATTCTGAAGACCGTGAAGCGCGACAACCCCGATATTCCGATCATCATCATTTCGGGGCATGGCAACATCGAGATCGCCGTGGCGGCGATCAAGCAGGGCGCCTATGACTTTATCGAAAAGCCCTTCAATATCGACCAGTTGCTGGTGGTCATCCGGCGCGCGATGGAGACGAGCCGCCTGCGCCGCGAGAACAGCCAGCTGAAGAAACGCGATGGCCAGGTGGCCGAGATGATCGGGCAGTCCGCCAGCTATCGCGCGATGATCTCGCAGCTGGACAAGATCACCAAGTCGAACGGCCGGGTCATGTTTACCGGCCCCTCGGGTAGCGGCAAGGAGAGCGCGGCGCGCTATGTCCATGCCAATTCGCTGCGCGCAGACGAACCCTTCGTGGTGGTCAGCTGTGCCCAGATCGAGGCGGACCGGATGGAAGAGGTGCTCTTTGGCCGGGAAAGCGGCGAGCGCGGGATCGAGCCGGGGCTTCTGGAACAGGCCCACGGCGGGGTGATCTATTTCGACGAGGTGGCCGACATGCCCCTCGGCACGCAATCCAAGATCCTGCGGGTGCTGGTGGATCAGCAGTTCCTGCGCGTTGGCGGCAGCGACAAGGTCAAGGTCGACCTGCGGGTGCTGTCCTCGACCAGCCGCAACCTGGAGGACGAGATCGCCGCGGGCCGGTTCCGCGAGGAGCTCTATCACCGGCTGAACGTGGTGCCGGTGGCGGTGCCCTCGCTGGCCGAACGGCGCGAGGACATCCCGCTGCTGGCCGAGCATTTCACCGATGTGCTGCACAGCTCTCAGGGGCTGCCGAAACGGGCCCTTTCGGAAGAGGCCGCGGCGCTGCTTCAGACCATGTCCTGGCCCGGCAACGTGCGCCAGCTGCGCAACATGATCGAGCGGATCCTGATCCTGGGCGATGGCACCGAGGAGATCACGGTGCGCGAAGTGCCCAGCGAGGAAGACCGCGCCGCCGATGGCGAGGGACGGGTGGTGCTCTCCGGTTCGCTGGCGATGCTGCCGCTGCGCGAGGCCCGCGAGGCCTTCGAACGGGAATACCTGCTGACCCAGATCAACCGTTTCGGTGGCAATATCTCGAAGACGGCGCAGTTCGTGGGCATGGAGCGCTCGGCGCTGCACCGCAAGCTGAAGTCGCTGAACGTGGTGACGACGAACCGCGCCGGCGGCCGGATTGCCCGCATCGAGGACGAGGACATGGAAGACGAGCATGTGACCACCGCGGCGGAATAACCCCTTGGTGTCGGGCGGTTGGCCCTAGCGCGTCAGGCGCAGGGCGCCGTCCTCGATCTCGATCTTGGAGAACCGGCTGAGGTAGGACATGCCCAGCAGTGGCATGAAGAGATCACCGTCGTTGACCGAGGCGCGCACGTTGCGGTCGACCACCGGGCCGAGGGCCACGGTATCGAGAACCACCGGCGCGGTACGGACCTTGCCGTTGGCGGTGCCCGCCGAGCCGGAATAGACGAGGCTGTCGAGGTCGATGCCGATGTTTTCGGCGGCCTTCTGGGTCAGCACCATGTCCGAGGCGCCGGTGTCGACCAGGAAGGGCTGCTTGTGCCCGTTGATTTCAAGCACTGCATAGTAGTGCCCGTCGCGACCCCGGGGCAGGTCGACGGCGGTGCCGTCGGCGCTGATGGTCTGGGCGGGCGCGATCGTCTGGCGGACGTCGTCCCACATGCCGAAGGCTGCGATGACGCCGACGAAGATCAGCGCCCAGAGCACGGCGTGGCGCGCCATCCGCCCGAAATGGGCGCGGTTGGCAACGATGAAATACCCCCCGATGCCGACGAGCATCAGGATCAGGTAGAGGCCTTGTCCGAGGTCAGATCCGTTCATGAGACAGATATAAGCACAGGGCAGAGCGCTGTCACCCGGAAGGCGTGGAACGCTTGCGTGAGCGTCACGTCAGCCCGCAACTGCCTGAGAGGCAAAGCCGAATGCCTTGAGGCCGTCGAGGACGAACTGCACCGAGAGCGCGGCGAGCAGCATGCCGAGCAGCCGGGTGACCACGTTGATGCCGGTGCGGCCCAGGAGCCGCTCGAGCGGGCCGGCAGTGAGCAGGAAGACGAAGACGACACCGAGCACCAGGGCGGTGACGCCGATTGCCAGGGCGATGCCCGCAAATCCCGGCTGTTGGCCCGCGAGGAGGATCACCGTGGCGATTGCGCCCGGGCCGGCAATGAGCGGGATGGCCATGGGAAAGACAGAAGGGTCATGCCCCTCGTCGTATTCCGCCTCGGCCCCTTCGGACTGGTTCTCGCGCCGTTTCGTGCGGCGTTCGAAGAGCATGTCGAGCGCGGTGAGGAACAGCAGGAGCCCGCCCGCGATGCGGAAGGCGGGCATGGAAATGCCGACGAAGCCCAGCACCTGTTCACCGAAGAAGGTGAAGACGAGCAGGATCAGGAAGGCGATCAGGCAGGCCCGGATCGCGATGACACGGCGTTGTTTCGCCGTTTGCCCCTGTGTGAGAGCGGCAAAGAGCGGTGTCAGCCCGACCGGATCGATGATCACGAAGAGCGTGACGAATGCGGTGATGATAAAGCCCTGTTCCATAAACATGCGTTAACACGCCGCCCGCTACCGGGCGAGGGTTTTGGAACCTGTGGATGCAACGTCAGGGGCAATGCCCTGACGTTGCCTTTTTCAGGGCCTGGGCGGGCGGTCTCAGGCGGCTTCGGGGAGGGCGCCGAAGCGGTAGCTCGAGGCCATAACGCCGCCGAAGATGTTGCTGTCGTGGTAGGTGCGCACGGCCTCGTCCTGTTCCGCCGCGCCGAGGGCGACGAAGAGCGGTACGAGGTGATCCTCGTGGGCGTGACAGACCCGGGCGTAGGGCGCGCTCTCCCAGTCGAGGAGGGCGGCGGTGCGCTTGTCACCGGGCTGGGCCATTGTGTCGGCCAGCCAGGCGTCGAAGGCCTCGGAGGGCTGCTTGGCGGGCGGGCCGAAGAGGCGCAGGTTGTGGAACGACAGGCCCGAGCCGATGATCACCACGCCTTCCTCGCGCAGCGACGCCAGGGCGCGGCCGACGGCGAAGTGCTCCTCGGGGCTGTAGCCATGGCGCAGGGACAACTGATAGATCGGCATGTCGGCATCGGGGTACATGATCCGGGCCGGCACGAAGGTGCCGTGGTCGAACCCCTGTTTGTCGTCGAGGCGCGTTGGCAGGCCGGCGGCCTCCAGCAGCTCTTTCGTGCGCAGGGCAAGGTCCGGGGCGCCGGGGGCGGGGTACTGGATCTTGTAGGTTTCAGGCGGGAAACCGTAGTAGTCATAGACCATCGGCGGCTTGGGCGCGGACATCACCGTATAGCTCTCCGTCTCCCAGTGGCCGGAGACCATGAGGATGGCGCGGGGCTTGTGACCGAGTTCCTTGCCCATCTCGACGAGCGAGGCTTCGAGGTTGACGAAGGCCGCGCGCATGTCGGGGATCCAGGGCCAGGGGCCGCCACCGTGCGAAATGAAGTAAGTGGGCATGAGGCCGGACATTTTTTCCTCCTGTATCGGGGTTAACAGGAAGATAGGCGCTGTCTTGCCAATGGCATAGCCCCCCGTTTCGCACAGGGGGCTACGCAAAAAGGCGCAGGGGGGATCAGGCCGTCAGGCCTCGGCCTTTTCCAGCTTCACGAGGGCGCTTTCCCAGAGCGTTTCGGCCTTGGACATGGCCTCCCGCAGTTCGGCGTACTTGCGGTTCCAGACCTCGAGTTCGCCCACCTTGTCGCTCTCGTAGAGGGCGGGGTCGGCGAGCTTGGAGGAGAGCTTGTCACTCATCTGGTTCAGCTTCTCGACCCGCTCCTCGCATTTGCGGACCTCGGCGCGCAGGGCCAGGATCTCGTCGCGCGAGGCCCGCTTGGGCTTGGGCGCGGGTTTTTCCTTGGCCTGGGACGGCTTTTCCGGCGTCAGCAGCATCTGCCGATAGGCTTCGAGGTCACCCTCGTAGGGGTTCACCCGACCATCCTTGACCAGCCAGAGCCGGTCGGCCACCAGGCTGAGCAGGTGCATGTCGTGGCTGACGAGGATCACCGCGCCGGAATAGGCGGTCAGTGCCTCCACGAGGGCCTCGCGGCTCTCGATGTCGAGGTGGTTGGTCGGTTCGTCGAGGATCAGCATGTGCGGTGCATCGAGCGTGGCCAGAAGCAGCGAGAGCCGCGCCTTCTGACCGCCGGAGAGGCGGCCCACCTCGGTCTCGGCCTGATCGGCGCCGAGGCCGAAGCCCGCGAGCCGCGCGCGCAGCTTCGACTGGTGCTCGCCGGGGCGGGCGCTCTGAAGGTGCTGCAGGGGGGTCTCGTCGACGAAGAGTTCATCGACCTGGTGCTGGGCAAAGAAACCGATGCGGAGCTTGGAGCTGCGCACCATCTTGCCGTCGATCAGGGGCAGCCGGTCCGAGAGCATCTTGGACAGGGTCGACTTGCCCTCGCCATTGCGGCCGAGCAGCGCGATGCGGTCGTCCTGGTCGATGCGCAGGTTCATGCCGCGCAGGATCACCGTCTCGCCATAGCCGGTGCTGGCGCCCTCGACCGAGATGATCGGTGGCGAAAGCTCCTCGGGCTCCGGGAAGGTGAAGACCGTGCGGGCCTCGTCCTCGGGCGCGGTGATCTTCTCCATCTTTTCCAGCATCTTGACGCGCGATTGCGCCTGCTTGGCCTTGCTCGCCTTGGCCTTGAAACGATCGACGAAGGCCTGCAGGTGCTCGCGCTTGGCGCTCTGCTTCTTGGCTGCTGCGGCCTGCAGGGCCCGTTTCTCGGCGCGCTGGCGGGCGAACTGGTCGTAGGGGCCGGTGTAGAGCGTCAGCTTCTTCTGATCGAGATGCAGGATGTGATCGACGGCGCGGTTCAGAAGCCCGCGATCGTGGGAAATGATCAGTACGGTGTGGGGATAGCGCGTGAGATAGCTCTCGAGCCAGAGCGCTCCTTCGAGGTCGAGGTAGTTGGTCGGTTCGTCGAGCAGCAGCAGGTCGGGCTGGGCAAAGAGCACCGCGGCCAGGGCCACGCGCATCCGCCAGCCGCCGGAGAAGGCGGAGCAGGGCATGCGCTGCTCCTCGTCGGTAAAGCCCAGGCCCTTGAGGATCGAGCTGGCGCGGCCCTCGGCGGACCAGGCGTCGATATCGGCCAGGCGGGTCTGGATATCGGCAATGCGGGCGGCATCCTGAGCGGTCTCGGCCTCGGCCAGCAGCTCTGCGCGCTCGATGTCGGCGGCCAGAACGGTGTCGATCAGCGAGACCTCGTTGCCCGGCACCTCCTGAGCGACGCCGCCGATGCGGGCCTTGGACGGTAGCGAGACGGTGCCGCCCTCCAGCGGCAGCTCGCCGCGCAGGATCTTGAACAGCGTCGATTTGCCGGCGCCGTTGCGCCCCACGATCCCAACCTTGTGGCCTTCGGGAATGGTGGCGGAGGCGCCCTCGATGAGGGTGCGGCCGGCGATGGAATAGGTGATATCTTGGATGCGCAACATGGCTGCTCTCTGCCCGAAGCCGGAGGGGCCGTCAATCAGTGTTACCGGGTGCTGACCGGGTGCGCACGCCGTTGCCCGCCGAATCGGCGCGAAAACCCAAGGTTAACAGGGTAAAGCGCCCGAAAATGCCACGTCGGTATCACGTCGGTATCACGTCGGTATCGCGACGGTGCGGATCAGGGAAACTCCCCCCTTTAACGGAGCGCGCGCCCCTCCCGTTCATCTTTCCCGAAAATACGTCGGGGGAGGCCGCAGGCCGGGGGCGGAGCCCCCCGCACCCAAGCCGCCCGCGCACCACCCGCGCTCCAATTGACGGCTTTTCAAACGCCCCCCCTCATGGTACCCGAACGCCGATCACACATGCGGCCCCTCGGGGCTGCCCTGAGACATAGAGAGACCGAGACATGGCCATCGAACGCACCCTTTCGATCATCAAGCCCGACGCAACCCGCCGCAACCTGACCGGCAAGATCAACGCCAAGTTCGAAGATGCCGGCCTGCGCATTGTCGCACAGAAGCGCATCCAGCTGACCATCGCGCAAGCCGGCGAGTTCTACTCGGTGCACAAGGAACGCCCCTTCTTCGGCGAACTGACCGAATTCATGGCCTCCGCTCCGGTCGTCGTGCAGGTTCTGGAAGGCGAAGGCGCCATCGCGAAGAACCGCGAAGTCATGGGTGCAACCAACCCCGCAGACGCTGCCGCCGGCACCATCCGTGCCGAGTTCGCTGAATCCGTGGGTGAAAACTCCGTGCACGGCTCCGATGCTCCGGAAACCGCGGCCGAGGAAATCGCCTACTTCTTCTCGGGCCTCGAACTGGTCGGCTGAGCCGTCCTTTCATTCGACGCGACGTGAGACATGAAAACCGCCGGAGAGCAGTCTCCGGCGGTTTTTCGTTGCGGATGCGGGGTGGGGGCTGATGCGGGGTGGGGCTCTGCCCCCGCGCCTGCGGCGCTCCCCCGGGATATTTTGGGCCAGATGAGGGAGCCGGGCGCCTCCTTCCGTCAGTCGCGCAGGATGACCCAGAGAGCGTGGATGATGCCGGGGATATAGCCCAGGATCGTCAGGATCAGGTTGATCCAGAAGTGCTTGCCGAAGCCCACCTGCAGCAGCACGCCGACGGGCGGCAGAAGGATGGCGATGAGGACGCGCAGGAGGTCTGCGCCGATGGGATCGCGGGTGCGTGTCTGGTCCATGATATGGTCCTTTCCGTATCTGCGGTTGCAGACCCAACGGGAAGGGGGCTGCACGGGTTCCGTGCAAGATTGGCTGCGGGGGCTCACTCTGGCGCCGGGTGAATCCCCATCCGGTGCAGGAAGGCGGCAAGATCAGGGGGCAGCTCGCCCTCGGCGGGCGGGCCCTTGGCGGCGGAGCAGATCGCGTCGAAGCGGGCGCGCAGCGCCTCTTTCTCGGCGCCCCGGCAATCGTTCCAGGGGCGGCCCTGAAGCCCCATGACCATGGCGTAATAGGTGATGAAATGCGGCCTCTGGCCGGATTTCAGCAGGCGCGCATAGACCTCGTCAGGCGGGAGCGCCCGCAGTGCCTCGGCGGTGGGGATGCCGGCGCGGGTCAGCGCCTTTTCCATGGCGGGGCCGAGATTGCGGATGGTGGTGAGGGCGCTCATGGGGGCGAGGTTTCGGCCGGCGCGCGCCGACGGTCAAGCGTGATCTGCCCGATGTGCGGGCCTTTCAGCGGGTGCAGGGGCGGGGTTTCGGCTGCGATCTGCGCCATGGGCGCCGGGGCACCTTGCATCCCGGCGGAGCGCATGGTTTCGTAACGGTATACCAATGGCGTACTTTACCGGGGGCGGGACATGCACTTCGACACGGTCATTCATGGCGGACAGATCGCCACGGCGGATTTCCTCTTTGACGGGGATATCGGGATCCGCGACGGGCGGATCGTGGCGGTGGCCGAAAAGCTGGACGGGGGAGACCGCCGCGTCGATGCGGGCGGGCGCATCGTGATGCCGGGCGGCATCGAGGCCCATGCCCATATCGCGCAGGAAAGCGCCACCGGGCTGATGACGGCGGATGATTACCTCTCGGGCTCGATCAGCGCGGCCTTTGGCGGCAATTCGAGCTTCATCCCCTTTGCGGCCCAGCACCGGGGCCAGAGCATCGACAACGTCATCGAGACCTATGACCAGCGCGGCGCGCGGTCGGTCATCGACTATTCCTATCACCTGATCGTTTCGGACCCGTCGGAAGAGGTGTTGTCCGACCAGCTGCCGCGGGCGTTTCAGCGCGGCATCACCAGCTTCAAGGTGTTCACCACATATGACGCACTGGTGCTGCCCGATGCGCAGATGCTGGATATCCTGAGCGTGGCACGCGAGCACGGCGCCATCACCATGGTACATTCCGAGAATGACGGCATGGTGAAATGGATGAACCGGCAGCTGGCGCGCGAGGGGCTGACGGCGCCGAAATACCACGCGATCAGCCGGCCCGAACTGGCCGAGGAAGAGGCGATCCACCGGATGATCCAGCTGGCGAAGCTGGCCGATGCGCCGCTGTTCATCGTCCATGTCAGCACGGCGGGTGGCGCCGAGATCGTGCGGCGGGAGAAGCAGGCGGGGGTGAAGCTCTTTGCAGAGACCTGTCCTCAGTACCTGGCGCTGACGCGTGCGGACCTGGACCGCGAGGGCATGGAGGGGGCCAAGTACATCTGTTCGCCGCCGGTGCGCGACCGCGCGACGCAGGATGCGCTCTGGCATCACGTGGCGATGGGAACATTCGAGAGCGTATCCTCGGACCATGCGCCCTATCGCTTTGACGAGACGGGCAAGTTCGCCAATGGGCGCGACGTGGCCTATCCGAAGATCGCCAATGGCATGCCGGGGATCGCGGCCCGGCTGCCGTATCTCTTTTCCGAAGGCGTGATGACGGGGCGGATCACGCTGGAGCAGTTCGTGGCGCTGTCCTCGACCAATGCGGCCAAGACATTCGGCGTGACGCGCAAGGGGCGGATCGCGCCGGGGATGGACGCGGATATCGCGATCTGGAACCCGGAGGTGACGCGGCAGGTGACGCTGGCCGATCAGCACGACAACATGGATTTCAGCCCCTTCGAGGGCATGGAGCTGACCGGCGCGCCGGAGCTGGTGATGACGCGCGGCGCGGTGATCGTGGAGGATGGCGCGCTGAAGGCCCGCGAGGGGCAGGGGAGGTTCATCGCCCGGGCGCCCGTCGATCTGCGCGGCAAGCCGGGATACACCGCCAAGGAGCTGGACCCGGCGCAGAACTTCGGCGCGGTGCTGAGGTGAAGGAGATCCTGATCCTGAACCCGAATTCCACCGTCGCGGTGACCGAGGGGATTGCCGAGGTGGTGGCGCCACTGGCCGGTGCGGGAGTGCTGTTTGTCTGCGAGGAGCTCTCGGACGGGCCGGCGACCATTGCCAGCGATGCGGACGTGGCGCGGGCCGGCCTCGGCTTTGCGGCGCGGGTGGCGGCGCGGCGGGCGGATGCCTATGTGAGTGCCTGTTTCTCCGATCCTGGTGTGGAGATTGCGCGGGGCGCGCAGGGGGCGCCGGTGATCGGCATTCAGGAGGCCAGCCTGCTGACCGCCATGGCGCGGGCGGACCGCTTCGGGATCATCGCGCTTGCGCCCGGGGTGCTGGAGCGGCACCGGCGCCGGATCCGCGCCATGGGGGTGGAGAGCCGCTTTGCCGGGGAGCTGGCACTCCCCGGCGTTTCGGCGCTGGCCTCGGGGCGGGACCCGGAGGTCTTTGCGCGCTGTGTCGACCTCGGCCGCCGGCTGAGGGGCATGGGCGCGGGGGCGGTGGTGCTGGGCTGTGCCGGGATGGCGCCGATACGCGCCCGTCTGGAAGCCGAGATCGGCGTGCCGGTGATCGACCCGGTGATGGCCGGCGCCGTGATGGCGCTCGGCGCTGTTCTGTGAGCCTCAGAAGGTCTTGATCGCGGCGCCGAAGTAGAAGGCATCGGCATCGAAGCGATAGCCTGCGCGCAGGGTGGTGGGCCCATCGCCGAGGCGCTGCGAGACGCCGAGGGTCTGTTCATCGTAATTGTCGCTGCCTTCGGCAGAGGCCTCGACCGCGAAGCCGGAGCGCCCGAAACCCGTTTGCAGCCCGGTGAACCAGGTGTTGTCGACGGTGTCGTAGCTGGCATCCAGGCCGAGCCGGCCGAAGGAGGTGACCTGGCCGCGTTCGAAGGCGAGGCGGCCGCCGAGCTCGAGGTCTTCGTCGGGGCCGTGATCGTTATAGGATTTGCCGAGGCTCGGGCCAATGCGGAACGTGCCGAGATCGTCGAAGGTGACGCCATAGGCGACATAGGCGCTAAGGGCGGAGCCGCCCTGGTATTCGAGATAGGTTGCGCCGAAGGTGAGCGGGCCGCCGCTGCCCGAGATCACCGCCCGGGAGCCGGCGCTGCCGCCGTCGAACTGGAAAAGATTGCCATCGGCCAGGGCGAGGCCCGGAATGGCAAGAAGCAGGGCGGCGGGCAGGGCTGCGCGCAAGGGAAACGGCATGGGAGGGGCCTTCTGAGCTGGGAAATCCTGAGGGACGATTCACTGCCATCTGCAACATGGCAAATCACGGATTGCGGCGCGGCTGAGAAGAGCGGAAATCCGCGCTCACGTATCATGAGAGCGCGGAAGGAAACAGTGAAAACGACCGTGCTGCAGGCTCTTACACCGGATCCGGCGCCTTGAGGGCGATCACCGCCTCGACTTCGCAGGTGATATTGCCGGGCAGGGAGGCGACGCCCACGGAGGTGCGGGCGTGGCGCCCCGCCTCGGGGCCGAAGGCCTCGATGAAGACTTCGGAACAGCCGTCGATCACGCCGGGATGTCCGGTGAAATCGGCCGGCGCGTTGACGAAGCCGAGCAGCTTGACCACGTGGTCGACCCGGTCGAGATCTCCGATCTCGCGCTGGAGGTTGGCGAGCAGGGCAAGGCCCACGCGACGGGCCCTGGCGCGGGCCTCCTCGGGCGAGACATCAGCGCCGACCTTGCCGGTCATCGGCTGACCGGCGTCGTCGAGCGGCGCAAGGCCCGAGAGATAGACCTGCCCGCGCGTGGTGCGCGCGGGCAGGAACATGGCAACCGGTGCGGGCGGCGGCGGCAGCTGGGCGATGATGGCGAGATTGACCGTCATGCCGGGCGGCTCACTTGAGATCGGAGCAGGCGGCGGCCATGGCCAGCTCGGACTGCAGCGAGGTGAGGTGGACGGAGCCACCCGCCGGCGGCCAGATGCCGCGCTTCGAGCCCTCGACCCGGGCCTCGGCACGGGCATCGAGCGAGGCATAGGGCCAGATGTGCATCATTTTCATGGGCGCGCCCTCGACCGAGCCCATGATCGACAGAAGCGGCGAAAGCTCCTCGCGGGCGGGAATGCCACGGGCCCAGGCCTCCTCGGTTTCCGCGAGGCCGCCGGGGGCGAGCGTGTAGGTGCGGAACTCGTAGAAGGGGCCGTAGCTGCCGGGGGTGATCGGGCGGGCAAAGCCGAAGGGCTTGAAGGCGGTGCGCTCGACACCGCCCAGATGCTCGCCGATGCCATAGGGATCGGCCGCCTCCATGCAGCGGGCACGTTCTGCGGTGAGGGCTTCTGTGTTTTCGTATTCGGTGAGGAAATGGAAGCGGTTCAGCACGCCGAATTCCACCGAGAAGACGCCGAGCGGCGTGCCGGTAGAGGAGAAATTGCCGTAGATTTCGGCAAGTTTCGGCATCACCGCCCCGATCCGGTTGGGCAGGAGGGCAAGCGTGGTGAGATCGTAGAGCATGGTCATCTTTCCGGTTCTGACAGGCTGGCGCACTAAAGGTGCGCCAATGGTATACCGTTTAGAAGCCACAGGAGCCACAGCTTTGCAAGTTGCCTGCGCGCCAATTGCGGTTGATTTGCCAGGGCTTGCACGGGGAGGGTGGCAGGCAGGAAAAAGGGCGCCGCAAAATGAGGCGCCCTGCCGAGACGTTTCAGTGCGCTGACGTATGGCGCCCTAACGCGAGATGCCGGTGAGACGGTTGATGATCGCAACCTTCACGTTGGTGATGTGCTGTTCCATCGCATCATGTGCACGGGCGGTGTCGCCACTCTCGACCGCGTCGAGAAGCTTGGTGTTCTCGGCGAGATCGAAGCTCGATTCGTGCGGGTTGCGGTAGGCGTTGAGCACATGGGTGCGCCGGCGCAGGTCGCGGATCATGCCGGCGAGCAGATGGTTTCCGGAGGCATCGGCGATCTCGCCATGCAGCATGTCGTCGACCAGCCAGATGTCGGCGAGGGTGGCATCTTCCTTCTCCGCGAGGTCGTTCATGGCGGTGCGGATCCGGTCGATCGTGGCCTTTGGCAGGCGCCCGGCGGCCAGGCGCGCGGCCTCTGCCTCGAGCAGCTGACGGACGTTGAGGATCTCGATCAGGGCTTCGGTGGAGAAGGGCGAGACGGTGACGCCACGGTTTGCCTGCTTGTAGACGAGACGCTCGGCCTCGAGCCGGCCTAGGGCCTCGCGGATGGGCGTGCGGGAGGCATTGAGACGCTCGGCCATGCGACGCTCGACGATGACGTCGCCCGGGCGGAGCTCTCCGGAGATGAGGATCTGGATGAGCTGCTGGTAGACTTGCTCGGTGAGATTCTGCTTGGTCTCCGGGGTGGAGGCCGCGCTCGGGGCAGTCATCGGGGCAGCAGCCGTCATTCTCGTCTCCATTCGCGTCGCGTGTCTGTCTGTCTATACCTATCGGCGTACACTTGGAAGGCCCGAGGTATAGGGATTGTATTCCAAGTGTTTTTAGCGCGGGCGGTTTGCCGAAAATCTCGCCCCGCGAGAAATCCCCAGTCTGAAATTCAGGATTTCCCGCAGAGAAGGCTTGAAATCCGAAAAGGCTTCATGGAGTGTCAATGGTATACCAATGGCGTGCAATTTGCGCGCCAGCCGGATGAACAGGGAGCTAGCGATGAGCCCATGGCGCGCCACATGCATCCAGATGCGTAGCGAAAGAGCCTGCGAGGCGGCTGATGACATTGCCGCGCAGGAGGTGATCGGGCGTAACCGGGCGCGGCTGATCGGCATGATCGAGGCGGCCTGTGCCAGCGGTGATAAGCCCGACCTGGTGGTCTTTCCCGAGTTCGGCCTGCAGGGGCCGCCGCTGGGCATGCCGGTGGCCGACTGGATCCGCCGGGCGTGCTTTACGCTGCCGGGGCCGGTGACGGCGCCGCTGCAGGCGCTTGCCAGGCGGGAAGGGATCTATATCTGCGGCAATGCCTTCGAGGCGCCGGAGGAATGGCCGGGGCGCTATTTCAACACCTCCTTCATCATCGGGCCCGATGGCGACGTGATCCTGCGCTATCGGCGGGTGAACACCGCCGCCTTTCCCAGCGTGCATGATTTCCGCAGCGATTACCTGAAGGTGACGCCGCAGGAGGAGGTGATGCCGGTGGTGGATACGCCGCTGGGCCGGCTCTGCGTGATCGCCTGTGGCGAGATCACCGTGCCCGAGGTGGCACGCTGCATGATGATGCAGGGGGCCGAGGTGATCCTGCATCCGACGAATTCGCGGTTCAGCGCCGCGCAGGAGGCCGCCAAGCTCTGCCGGGTGAGCGAGAACATGTGCGCCATGGTCTCGGGCAACGTGGCGGGCGCCATCGGGTTTTCGCCCGACGGCACCTTTACCGGCGGGCGCAGTCATATCCTCGATCACGTGGGCAATACCCTGGCCTTCCAGGAGGACGCCGGGGAGAGCATCGGCGTGTCCGCGCTGATCGACATCGAGGCCCTGCGCCGGGATCGGCGCGCCGACACCGGGCTGAGCAATCCGCACCTGCGGGCGCGCTACGAGATGTACGTGCCCTATTACGAGGCCGCCCGGTTCTACCCGGCGGATTTCTTTCTCGAGGCCCCGATGGTGGACGTGCGCGAGACGACCGCCGCCATTGCCCGGGCCCGCGCCAATCTGGAACGCGCAGGCGTTCTGACCCCCTTGCCGGCCGGAGCAACCGAGCCGCTCTCAACTGTTGAACACTAGGAGATCAAGATGATTACAGCAGAGGAAAACGTGGATCTGTGCGCCGTGGGGCGCGGAACGCTGATGGGGGAATTCTTTCGCCAGTTCTGGACCCCGGTCTGCCTCAGCTCCGAGCTGGTGGCGGATGGCGATCCGGTGCGGCTGATGATCCTGGGCGAGAAGCTGATCGGCTTCCGCGACACGGAAGGCCGGGTGGGGGTGATGGATCACCGCTGTCCGCACCGCTGCGCTTCGCTGTTCTTTGGCCGCAACGAACATGGCGGCATCCGCTGTGCCTACCACGGCTGGAAGTTCGACGTGAACGGCAAGTGCCTGGACCAGCCGAACCTGGAGGACAAGTCGAAGTACCCGGCCGGCACGCCCTCCTATGCCTACAAGACCTGCGAGAGCGGGGGCATCGTCTTTGCCTATTTCGGTGAGCGTCAGGACAACCCGCCGCCGCTGCCCGAGATCGAGGCGATCATGGGCGAGGGCGACGACCGCAACATCGCGCTGACCCACCGCGACTGCAACTACATGCAGGCGCTGGAAGGGGATATCGATACCTCGCACCTGGGCTTTCTGCACATGGGCGGGATCGACGGTGACAACCTGGATATGTCCGACCCCGAGACCTACACGGTGACCGAGAAGGCGCCCAAGATCAACGTTTCGGTCATGCCCTTCGGCACGATGTATTCGGCGCAGCGCGATGCCATGGAAGGCCATGAGCACCAGCGCTATGCCTCCTATCTCTTCCCGTTCTGGGTCACCTACCCGGGCGGTGGCGAACTGGGCGAGGCCAAGACCGCCAATGCCTGGGTGCCGATCGACGACGACAGCTGCATGATCTTCAACATCGACCTGAGCCGCGCGGCCGGCGGCGGCAAGAAGCGGCTGAAGTACAAGGACGGCGAACCGGTGAAGGGCCTGGAGCGGCCGCTGGAATACCTGCCGACCACCACCGACTGGAAGGGCCGCTGGCGCCCGGTCAAGGACCACAGCAACGACTATGGCATCGACCGCGAATGGCAGCGCTCGGGGGACAGCTATACCGGCATCGTCGGCGTGCCGCTGCAGGACCAGGCGATCCAGGAGAGCATGGGCCACATCGTCGACCGGACCATGGAGCACCTGGCGGCCTCTGACCGGATGGTGATCCTGACCCGCCGGGTGATGCTCGATGCCGCGCTGGCCTGGCGCGACAACAAGGAATTGCCAGATTTCGTGGATCATCCCGAATACGCCCGGCAGGCCCATGGCGGCGACATTGTGGTGCCCAAGGGCACCGACTGGCTGGACGGCTACGAGGAGCACATGGCCAAGATGAAGGGCTATACCCCGCCGCCGGAGGCCGCAGAATGACGGCCCATTTTGCAAAGGAGGCCGGCGCCGGAGAGGCGCCGGTTTCGGCGCCTGAGACAACGGTCGAGACGTTGGGCGAGACCATGGACCTGAGAGTGCAGGCGATCCGCTGGGAGGCGGAGACCGTGCGTTCCATCGAGCTGCGTGCCCCTGACGGCCGGGCCCTGCCGGGCATCGAGGCCGGCGCCCACGTGGACCTGGCGCTGCCCGGTGACATGATGCGGAGCTATTCGCTGACCAACGGGCCGGAGCGCCGCGATGCCTACGTGGTGGGCGTGAACCGCGACGCCGAGAGCAAGGGCGGCTCGGCCTATCTCTGCGAGGCGCTGCGGGTGGGTGACATGGTGCGGGTCACGCCGACCCGCAACAATTTCCCGCTGGCCGCCGAGGCGCGGGAGAGCGTGTTTTTTGCCGGCGGAATCGGCATCACGCCGGTGCTGTCGATGATCCGGCACCTGGAGGCGCAGGGCGCCGAATGGGCACTGATCTACGCGGTGCGCAACCGCGCCTCTGCGGCCTTTCTGGCCGAGCTGGAGATGCTGGACGCGGGCCGGGGGCGGCTGACGCTGCACGAGGATGATCGTGCGGGCGCGGTGCTGGACCTGGCGCATCACCTGAAGGCCGCAGGCGAGGGCGCCCATCTGTACTGCTGTGGCCCGGCGCCGATGATCGACGCCTTCGAGGCGCTCTGCGAAGGTCGTCCCGAGAGCCACGTGCATGTGGAGCGTTTCGAGGGTGTCGAAGCTGCAGGCGCCGAACGCGGCTTTACCGTGGTGCTGAAGCGCAAGGGCATCGAGCTGGAGGTGCCGGCCGGCAAGACCATCATGGAAGTGCTGCAGGAGGCCGGCGTGCGCGTGGCTTATTCCTGCCAGTCCGGGGTTTGCGGCACCTGCGAGACGCGCGTGATCGAGGGCGAGCCGGACCACCGCGATAACGTGCTGTCGGAGCGTGAGCGCCAGCGGGGCGGCGTGATGATGATCTGCTGCTCGCTGGCCCGGAGCGAACGCCTGGTGCTGGATATCTGAGCTTTTCCCAGCTGACGTCCCCGTCAGGACCTTACCCCGCCGGGCGCCGCCCGCGCGGGGTCTTTTCATGCTTCCGAGCGGAAGTCGGAAGGGTCCGGGCGGCTGGCCATTCAGGTTAGATCAAGAAAAAGACGCCCCGGCGGGATGACCGGGGCGCTTCTGCGAGGGAGGGGGAAGGCGGACTTCCTGGCTAGCCCTCGCCGGTGACATCCACTGTGGGTCTCCAGGGGATGGTCACCTTCTCGAGCCTGGACATGCCGGCAAAGAACAGCATCCCGATGACCGAGATCAGGATGATCGCGGCGAACTGACGGGCGATGTCGAAGTTGGCCCCGGCAATGAGGATAAGGTAGCCCAGCCCCTTGTCGGCCCCGATGAACTCGGCGACGATGGCGCCGATGACCGAGAGCACGGTGGCCAGCTTGAGCCCGGCGAAGATGTTGGGCAGGGCGCGGGGCAGGCGGAACTTCCAGAAGATCTGCCAGCCGGAGGCGCCCATGGAGCGCGCCAGGTGCATCATGTCCTGGGTCGTGGCGTTCAGGCCCATCACCGTGTTGATCACGATGGGGAAGAAGGACAGCAGGATCACGATGACGATCTTGGGCGCAATGCCATAGCCGAACCAGGTGAGCAGCAGCGGCGCGATGGCGACCTTTGGGATGGTCTGGCTCATCACGATGAGCGGGTAGACCGAGCGCTGGATGAAACCGGAATAGACCACGGCGACGGCCAGCGGGATACCGATGAGGACGGCGCAGAGATAGCCGAAGAGTACCTCTCCGGCGGTGACCAGAGCATTGGGCCAGAGGCGGCCCCAGTAGGAGATCATCTCGGCCATGATCGCGGTGGGCGAGGGCAGGATGTACTCGGGGATGTCGCGAACCTGTACGATGAACTGCCAGAAGAGGATCACGCAGATCAGCGTCCAGAGCGCGGGCGGGATGGCATCGAAGGTGCGCCGCAGGATATTGGCGCGGGGTTCGAAGCTGCTGTCGGTGACGGAGGCCATGATCAGTATTCCTCTCTGAAGACGCCGAGAGATTTGAAGATACCCGTCAGCTCGTGGACATAGCCGATGAACTTCGGATCCTCGCGCATGGCGAGGCGGCGGGGGCGGGGCAGGTCGATGTCGATCACGCGCTCGATCTGACCGGGGCGGGGCGTCATGACCACGACGCGGTCCGACAGGAAGATCGCCTCGGAGATCGAATGGGTGATGAAGAAGACGGTCATGTCGCGCTCGGCACAGATGCGCATCAGGTCGATCTGAAGCTGGTCGCGGGTCATGGCGTCGAGGGCGCCGAAGGGTTCGTCCATCAGCAGCAGATGGGGTTCGTGCAGCAGGGCGCGGCAGATCGAGACCCGCTGGCGCATGCCGCCCGAGAGCTCGTTCGGGTAGGCATCCTCGAAGTCCTGCAGCGAGACCATGCGCATCAGGGCGCGGGCCTTCTGGCGCGCCTCGGTCTTGTCGGTCTTGCGCAGCTCGGCCTGGATCAGGATGTTGTCGATGGCGGTGCGCCATTCCAACAGAACATCCTGCTGGAACACGATGCCGAGGTCGGAATTGGGCGCGTCGATCACCTTGTCACCGACGGTGATCGTGCCGTCGGTGGACGACAGCAACCCGGAGAGCAGCATCAGCAGTGTGGATTTGCCACAGCCCGACGGCCCCAGCACGGAAACGAACTCGCCCCGGGCGATATCGAGGTCGACGGCACGCAGCGCTTCGACCTTGCCCTTGCGGCTGTTGAAGATCTTGGTGACGCCGGACATCGATACGTGACCGTCCCCGGTGTTCCGGATGGGCGCGCGAGTCTCGATGGGGTCTTCCGCGACCGGGTCCTGCAGGGCGGTCGTGGTGGGGGTCATGACTTGCATATCACTCCTGCCGGGCGGGCCGGCTCCCTGTTGGTTGTCGTGGGCCGCGGGCGGGGATCGCCCGCAGCAGGCGGGCTCAGACCGCGCGGATGGCACCGCCGTCGACGCGGATGATCGAACCGGTGACGTAGCTGGCCTGGGTACTTGCGAGGAAGGCTCCGACGGCGCCGAACTCCTCGGGCGTGCCATAGCGGCCGGCGGGGATGCTGGCGGCGGAGGCTGCGGCGACCTCCTCGACGCTCTTGCCGCTGCGGGAGGCGGCGGCGGCATCGAGGGAGGCGGTGCGTGCGGTGCCGATGCGGCCCGGCGCCATGATGTTGACGGTCACGCCGTCGCCCGCCACTTCGCCGGCGAGGGACTTCATGAAGCCCACCAGGGTGGAGCGCAGGGCGTTCGACATCGGCAGGTGCGGGATCGGCTGGACCACGCCGGAGGAGGTGACGGTGATGATCCGGCCCCAGCCGCGTGCGCGCATGCCGGGAAGCAGGGCGAGGGTGGTGCGGATCACCGGGTCGACCATGGCGCCGTATTGCGCCTGCATCACATCGGGGTCGATGCCGGAGGGCGTGCCCGGGGGCGGGCCGCCGGTGTTGTTCACGAGAATGTCGACCTGGCCCGTGCGGCGGCTGGCAGCGGCGACGAGGGTCGTCGAGACCTCAGGATCGGTGAGGTCGGCTGCGACGAAATCGCAGCGTTCGGCCAGCTCCGGCGGCATGCCTTCGATGGCGGCGGCAAGGCGCTCTTCGGAGCGGCCGGAGAGGGTGACGCTTGCGCCCTCGGCCAGCAGGGCGCTGGCAATGGCGAGACCGAGGCCGGAGCTGGCACCGGTGATGAGGGCATGTTTGTTGGTTAGTCCGAAATCCATGAGTCCTGATCTTTCCGTGGGGCAATTGCCCGGTGGACGGGGCCGCGGAAGGGAAGGCGGCCCCGTCGGTGCGTGGTCCGCCGTCAGTTGCTGGCGGCGGGCTGTGCCGGGTAGTAATCGGCGGTGTAGATGTCATCGACGGTCAGGCCAGGCTCCATGCCGGAGTATTTCTCCAGCAGGTCGATGGTGAGCTGAACGTCCTCGGGGGCGACGGCGCCATAGGGCATGCCCTCGCTGGCGGCGGTGTGCTCGTACTTCTGCATCACCTTGATCTCGTTCAGGATCCCCTCGGGATCGACGTCCGGGCGGTATTCCATCATGATGTCGCGCGCGGCGACCGGATCGGCGGCGACGTCGGCCTTGGCCTTGATGATGGCCTCGAGGAAACCGGTCACCTCGTCACCGTGCTCGGCCAGGAAATCCTTGCGGACGATGACCGAGGATCCGAGCAGGTTGACCCCGTAATCGGCGAAGAGCATCGGCTCTTCGATGGGCTTGATGGCGCTGACCTTGTCGCCATCAGGGTTGGCCCAGCCGTTGATGAAGTCGACATCGCCCTTGAGCAGGGCCACGCGGTCGGCACCGCCGTTGACGATGATGATCTTGACTGTGTCCATGTCGACGCCGTTGGCCTCGGCGAAGGCCTTGATCATGCCGTCCTCGAGGTTTCCGGCGTCGGTTCCGAGGCGCTTGCCCTCGATATCCTTGGGTGTGGTGATGCCGGAGCCCTCGAGGCTGATGATCGAGGTGGGGTCCTTCTGCAGGAGACCTGCAACGGCGATGATGTTGTCGGCTCCGGCGGCCTGCTGGGCCTGGGCGAGAGCGCCGAGCCCGGCGATTCCGATGTCGAAATCTCCGTTGCCGATGGCCTGGATCGTGCCGGTGGAGCCATTGCCGTCGACGATGTCGACGTCTAGGCCGGCATCGGCGAAATAGCCCTTTTCAGCGGCCATGAAGAAGGGGGCATCAACCCCGCCGGCAATCCATGCAAGGCGCAGTTTCACGTCTTCTAGCTCTTGTGCCTGGGCGGCGGAAAGGCAGGTCGTGCCCAGAAACGCAGCGGCGGCAAGGGCGCTGGTGGCCCTGAGAAAATGGTGTGTCATCTTGGGTCCTGTTGGCTGAGAGGCATGTTTGTTCTTTTTGGTATTTAAATGGTATGCCACTGGCATCTTGCCGGTCAAACGTCGGTATGGCAAATCGTCCGGCTGTCGGGAAAAGCGCGCGGAAATTGGCCTGCCTGCCTGCAAAACCGGCGTTTGCGGTGAATCTTCGGTATCAGCCGCCGTGGGCGCCACGCCTGAGGCAAACCCGCATATGAAAACGGCCGCCCGATGGGGGCGGCCGTCTTTGATGCTATGTGGCGGAGAGGGGATCAGGCCTCGCGGGTGATCCCGGCGGCCTCTAGATTGGCCAGCGCCTTTTTCTGGACCGGAGCGAAATCATCGTTGGTCTCGACCGCCCGGGCGGCAAGGCCGTTGGCGGGATAGATGTCGGCGGTGCCGTAGTATTCACGGTACATCTCGAGGCGGGTGCGCAGGATCGAGTTGCCCATGCCGAGATCCTGGCGCGCCGTGCGGAGCGCGGCGACGTCAATCATGGCGGAGCAGGCAATGCTCTCCTCGGCGCTTTCCTCGAAGGCGATGCGGTTGCCGCGGAAATCGACGATCATCGAATGGCCGCCGGTCAGCGTGTCGGAGAAGCCCGCGGTGCCAGCCAGGTTGGTCGAGATGACGTAAACCATGTTTTCGTGGGCGCGGCACTGCTTGGCCATGTCGGCAATTGGGGTCAGGGGCTCGTTGTTCGGGTGCAGGATGACCTCGGCGCCGCGCAGCATGAAGACGCGGGTGATCTCGGGCACGTTGACCTCGCCACAGGGATAGATCGCCAGGCGGCCGAGCTCGGTATCGACGACGGGGAAGATACCATCTTCGCCGTATTCG
This sequence comes from Pseudooceanicola sp. DL12, assembly GCF_056270665.1. Taxonomy (NCBI): domain Bacteria; kingdom Pseudomonadati; phylum Pseudomonadota; class Alphaproteobacteria; order Rhodobacterales; family Paracoccaceae; genus Pseudooceanicola; species Pseudooceanicola sp. DL12. The sequence continues at coordinate 2,325,007 of NZ_CM149884.1, read as the reverse complement.
GCACGGTATTCATCGAGGATGTCGTGGGGGGAGGTCCAGCTGCCGGTGTTGATGCGGCGATAGCGCAGGATCACCTCGCCATTGGGGTCAAGCAGGAAGGAGGAGTTGAAGTAGCGGTCGGGCCATTTGGGATCGACCTCGAAATGGTTGCCGGCGATGTAGATGTCGAATTCACGGCAGAGATCCGCCAGCGTCTCGGTGATGGCGCCGGGGATCGTGGTGCAGGCATTCTCGATCCAGGTGCTGGCAGGCACATGACGCTGCGGGCCGGTAAAGACGAATTCCGGTAGCACGACGAGCTTGGGCGGGGTGGGACCCTCGCAGGCCTCGCGAATCTTGGCCATGGCGTTGGCGAGGTTGCCGTTGATGATCTCCCATACCGCGTCTTTCGACGTGGCATTACAGGCGATCTTGCTTTCGATCTGGATACATGTGGCGCGCCAAGGTGCAATGGCCATCTGCGACTCCCTGTCAGTCTTGAATGTCTGTTGTATAGTTTTGTGTGCAGGTGGTATACCAATGGGACGCAAAAGGTGTCAATGAGTGGTATTAATGGGTTCGCGCCACTGTAGAGAGCCCTTTCCCGCACGAAGAGAGTGCAGGGGTGCCAGGCTTTCCTCTCCGGGAGAGTTGCGGTATGGCTTTGGTCGACCAAGGGGATGCAACTCGGCCGGCGCCCGGCAGCACCTGTCCCGAAACATGAAAACAGTACGATGGGAGTGGGCCAGTGGACCGCATCGCATTTTCCAGAGACCTGATCGATAGCGACCCGTCGGTGGCTGTCGGCGGGAATGCCGAGAAGAGCTTGTCGGAGATCGCCTATGCGCGGATCCTGGACATGCTGCTGTCGGGCGAGGTGAAGCCGGGCGAGGCCCTGCACGAGCGGCGTCTGGCACAGATGATGGAGATCAGCCGCACGCCGGTGCGCGAGGCGCTGTTTCGACTGGAGGCCGAGGCGCTGATCCTGCGGGGGCCGGGGCGCAACCTGATCGTGGCCGACATCAGCGTCGAGAGCTATGTGCGGCTGCTGGATCTGAGGCGGATCATGGAGGTGGAAGCCGCGGGCCGGGCCACGGGGCGGATCGGCGAGGAGAAGCTGAGGGAAGTCGAGGCGCAGCTGGATCACCTGGTGCAGCTGAACGAGGTGACCTCGGCGCAGCACTGGGCGGTCGATGACCTGGTGCACCATTCGGTGGCCGAGGCCGCGGGCAACCCGATGCTGACCCAGGCCATCCGCGACCTGCGCCGGCGTACGCATATCTTCAACACCTCGCGGATCTCGCACCGGCTGCGGCCGGGGGCGGATGAACACCGGGCATTGATCCGCGCCGTGGCCGGCAATGACCCGGAGCTGAGCCGTCAGCTGATGGGCGAGCATATCGACCACGTGCGCGACGCCATCGTGGACTACATCCTCGGCATTCGCCGGTGAGCGCGGAGGGAAGCGACAGCGCGGTGAGCCCTGGCGACAACAGCCTGCAGCGCGGCCGTTTGCGCCTTGGTGTTCCGGCGCGGGGCACGCCACGGTTGCTGGCGGCCTCGATGTTGGCGCTGTTCATCGCGGCGCTGGACCAGACCATCGTCGGGCCGATCCTGGCCGATGTCATGGTGGAGTTCGAGGGCGGCGCCTGGCTGGCATGGGTGCCTACGGGGTTCCTGATGGCGGCCATGGTCTCGGCGCCGCTCTATGGCGCCATCGCCGACATACGGGGGCGGAGGTTCGCGCTCCTGCTGTCGAACGTGCTGTTCCTGGCGGGTTCGGTTGCCTGTGCCTTGGCGCCGTCGCTGCCGCTGCTGGTGGCAGCACGGATCTTGCAGGGCGCAGGGGCCGGGGGCCTGGTCTCGATACCCTTCGTGGTGGTGGCGGACCGGGTGCCAATGAGCCACAGGCCGCTCTACAGCGCGTTCATCTCGACCGTCTACGCGGTGGCGGGGCTGCTGGGGCCGCTGGCGGGCGGAAGCCTTGCGGAATTCCTGAGCTGGCGGGCGGTGTTCTGGATCAACGTCATTCCCTGCCTGCTGGTTTGGTACGGGGTGAAGACAGCGTTGACCCCACGCGCAGCGACGCGGGGGCGGTCGATCGACTGGCTCGGGGCACTGCTGTTGCTGCTGGCCACGGTACCACTGTTGCTGATCTTTTCGAACTCGGAAACGCCGGACGTGGCCGGGTCGGTGCTGCCCGCCGAAGCGCTGGCAGCGATCAGCGCGGTCTTCTGGGCGGGCTTTGCCCTGCGCATGGTTCGGGGACGTGACCCGCTGATCCCGATCGCGGTGCTGACCAACCGCACGATTCTGCTGACCTGCCTGGGGCTGGCCACGACGGTGGCCTGCAACCTCGGCCTTGCGGTCTATCTGCCACTCTATCTTCAGAGGGTCTTTGGCCTGAACGCCAGCCAGGCAGGCCTGAGCCTGCTGGTCATGGTGATGGGCGGCATGGTGGGGGCCTATATCCCGCCGCAGATCCTGAAGCGCCACCCGGCCTACAAGCCGCTGGTGGGGATCTTCTCGCTGCTGTCGAGCATCTGCGCCATTGCGATGACGCTGGTGATGGCAGGTGATCCGGGGCTGCGGGGGGTGCTGTTGCCCGCCTTCTGCCTCGGGACCGGGATCGGCATGCTCTTCCCGATCTATCCCTTGATCGTCCAGAACGCTGCGGTGAGTGCGCAGATGGGCGCGGCCATGGGCGTGATGGCCTTCATGCGCTCGATGGGCGGGCTGCTGGGGGTATCGCTGATGGGGATGATGGCGGTGCGTTCGGGGCTGGCGACAGAGGCCGGCGGGACCGCGACACTGCCGGTCTGGACGCTGGGCGCGACAGCCGCGGGGATCATGGTGCTGAACCTGGTCTGCCTGTCGCTGCTGCCGAACCGCCGTCTTGAGGGGTTCGGCAGAAAGGGTTGACCTCAGCCGAGTTCGGCCAGGCGGTGATCGAGCCGCGAGAGCATGGCCTCAACTTCGGCCACGGCCGGGGCGGGCAGGGCGGCGCCGGGTTTGCGCATGGCGGCAGAGGCAATGGCGCCGCGTTTGGCCAGCACGTACTTGCGCACGGCGAGGCCCAGGCCCGGCTGCTGCTCGTATCGCACCAGCGGCAGGTAGGCGTCGAAGAGGTCGCGGGCGCGGCCCATGTCGCCCTTGAAGGACAGCGCCACCACGTCGCGCATCATCTCGGGGAAACCGAAGCCCGTCATGGCGCCATCGGCGCCACGGCCCATCTCCTCTGGCAGGAACATGCCACCGTTGCCGCAGAGGATCGAGACGCGGCGCGCGCCTTCTGCCTCGGCCTTGCGCAGGGCGGAGACCTTGGCCAGGCCGGGCCAGTCCTCGTGCTTGAGCACGGCGATGGAGGGGTGATCGGCGTAGATCCTCAGCATCGTGCCGGTGGAGATATGGACGCCAGTGGAGAGCGGAAAATCCTGCAGGACCAGAGGGATATCCGTGCCAATGGCCTCGACCACCTGGGCATAATAGGCCTCGATCTGTTCTCCGGTCTTGAGCGAGCCGGGCGGCGCCACCATGACGCCCCCGGCGCCGGCATCCATGACCGCTGCAGAGAGATCGCGGATGGCAGCCAGGCCGGGCGCGGAGACGCCGACGACTACCGGCTTGCCACCCATGCGCGCCAGTGTGGCGCGGGTGATCATCAGGGCCTCGTCCGGCGTCAGCTTGGGAGCCTCGCCCATCATTCCGAGGATCGTCAGACCGTCGGCGCCCTTTTCGAGGTAGAAATCCGTCACGCTGTCGATCGAGCTGCGGTCGATCTCGCCCGTTTCGGTGAAGGGGGTGACGGCGATCACGAAGACGCCCTTGCTGGAAGAGGTGATGAGGGTCATGAGGCGGACTTTCTGAGGGGCAAGACGCCGCCCGGAGCGAACCGGACGGCGACGTATGTTCCGAAGGCGGGCAGGGGTTACTGACCGACGACGTAGATGATGTCCTCGGCCGAGGGCTTGTTGGTCAGCGGGGTGACCTGATCGACGATGTCGATGTTGTGGGCGACCCGGTCGAGATCGAAGGCATAGCCGTTCGCCTCGAAGGTATCGTTGTCGAAGGCGAAGCTGAGCGAGTTCGGCACCATGGCCTCCTGGCTGTCGCGCATCATGCCGTCTACATCGGCGACAATGGCATCGATGGCGGCCTCGGGGTCGGCGCGGGCGGCGTCATAGGTGCATTGCACGGCCTTGGCGAAACGGTCGATCAGGTCCGGGTTGCTCTCGATCAGCGCGTCGGAGGTGAAGACGGAGGCATTGTAGATGTCGAGGGCGTCGCCGTAGTAGACCGGCCGCACGGATTTGCCGGCATTCCGGGCAACCGCATTGATGCCGACGACGGAGGTCACGTAGCTTGCAAGGGAGTCGATCTTGCCCTGCAGAAGAAGGCCGTTCAGAGCCGAACCCTCGGCCGTCACTTCCTCGACCTTGGAGTAGTCTCCGCCCTCGAGCTGCATGCCGAGCGGCAGAAATGTCATGGCCGCATTCCCGACGGAGGAGCCCACCGTATGACCCTCGAGGTCCTTCAACTCCTTGATCGGGCTGTCATCGAGAACGGCGATGGCCATGGGAGATTCCTGGACGATGGGCACGATGGCCTTCACCGGTGCGCCGGTTTCGGAGACGATTCCGATGATGGTGCCGAGGTCGGTGACGGAGAAGTCGGCCACGCCCGTGGCGACCTTGGTGACGGCATCGGAGGCGCCGTAGCCGCGCGAGATGGTCACGTCGATCCCCTGATCGGTGAAACAGCCGTTGTCCTTGCCCAGGTAGTAGGCGGCGGAAATGCCACCCGGGGTCCAGTCGAGCTGAAAGTCGACCTGGTCATTGGCCAGGGCAGGGGCAGCGACGGAAACGGCGAGTGCGGACACGACGGCGGTGGCAGGCGTGAGGCGCGGGCGGCACGTCCGATTCTTGATCATGGGGAACTCCTGTTGGTATGTGGTTTGTTATTGGCATACCATTAGAATACCGATAGCATGGCGTCCAGAAAATATATGTGGGCGATGCAGGCTTCCCGGCCCCGCCCCGCGAGAAAGCAAGCAGAGAGGAAAAAACATGCAAATGGATCGGGTCTTCGAGGTGCTGACTGGGCGTCAGGACGAGATGGTGGCACTGCGCCGCGACATCCACATGCATCCCGAGACCAGCTATGAAGAGCATCGCACCTCGGCACTGGTGATGGAAAAGCTGGCCGAGTGGGGCATCGAGGCGCACCAGGGCCTTGCTGGTACGGGCGTGGTGGCGGTGATCAAGGGCAGCAAGCCCGGCAACCGTTCGATCGGATTGCGCGCGGACATGGACGCCCTGAACATGACCGAGACGAACACCTTCGGGCACAAATCGACCATCCCGGGCAAGTTCCATGGCTGCGGCCATGACGGGCATACGACGATGCTGCTGAATGCGGCGCGGTACCTGAGCGAGAACCCCGATTTCGGCGGCACGGTGCATTGCATCTTTCAGCCCGCCGAAGAGGGAGGCGCAGGCGGGCAGAGAATGATCGAGGAGGGGCTCTTTGATCAATTCCCCTGCGATTCCGTCTATTCGCTCCACAACAAGCCGGGGCTTGCGGTCGGCAAGTTCATCACGCGCGTGGGCGGACAGCTGGCCTGTGCCGACCAGTGGCAAGTGACGTTCCATGGCACCGGAGGCCATGCGGGCGCGCCGGAGAAGTCGGTCGACTTGATGACCGCGCTGGCGCATTTCATCCTCGGTATCCAGGGGATCGTGGCGCGCAACATCGTGGCACAGGAGAGCGCGGTTCTGACCATCGGCATGATCGAGGCCGGTACCAGCCACAACGTGATGCCTTCCAAGATCGTGGTGACCGGCACCGCGCGCTGCCACAATTTCGACATCCGCGCCCTGTTGCAGAAACGCCTGCGCGAGGTTGCCGACAGCGCGGCCTCGATGTGCCTCGGCACAGCGACGGTTGTCTATGAAGAGGGCTACCCGCCGCTGGTCAACTCCGCGGAGGAAACCGCCAAGGCGGTCTCGGCGGCCTCGGCGCTGGCGGGTGCGGAAAATGTCGATCCGAACAGCCCGCCGATCAACGCCGCAGACGATTTCGCCTACATGGCCATCGCGCGGCCTGGGTGCAACGTGATGATGGGCAACGGCGACGGCCCCGAGTGGAAGAACAACCACATGCCGGATTACGATTTCAACGACGAGATAATCCCCTGGGGCTCGGCCTACTGGATCTCGGTTGTGAACCAGGAGCTTGGCGAGGGCCAGGTGGCGCAGGACGCAGCGGCCTGATCAGTGTCAGGGTGGGAATAGAAGGGAAAGGCCGGCGGAACCGCCGGCCTTTTGCATCAAATCAGCAGATCGAGTGTTCCGGCCTCGTGCCGGATGACCGGCGCATCGCTGCCCCATTGCAAAACGCCGATGCCTGCCGCGCCGGTAGCCCCCTCGATCCTGATCGAGCCGCCACCACTGCGGAGAACAAGGGCGTCGCCGTTCCATTCCGAAGTCCATTCATCGCCAGCGTCGAACTGAATGGCGAGCGTGGCGCTGGCTGCGACGGTGACGACGTCGTTGCCAGCGCCTTGCGAGTAATGGAGCGCCACGGTGCCGCCGCCGATTGCGATCAGGTCATCGCCTGTGCCGGCCCGCACCGAAATTTCCTCTTCGAGGGAGACGGAGAGGCTGTCGTTGCCGGCACCCAGATCAATGTCGGGTGCATTTGTCTGGACCGAAGCCAAGCGGTCGCTCAGTCCGGCATCGGCTGCGGGCGCGGCAATGCCCCTGGCCCAGTCGTACATTGACGAAGCACCGAGAACCGCGCTGACCGTGACACTGTCGTTTCCTGCTCCGGCGTAGACGCCAGTGACCGCTCCAGCGCTGATTGCGATGCTGTCTGCGCCATCACCGGAGTAGACCGACCTGAGTATCTCTGCCCGCAACGCGAGGGCATCGCTCCCGGCCCCGGTATAGATGCATTCGATCATCTCGGCGCTGAGCGCGAGGGCGTCATTGTCCGAAGCAGAGGCGCGGCCCATTCCTGGCCCGCGGGACTGTCCGGTGCAGATGTTCGAAATGGTATCCGCCTCGATGGCGAGGGCCTCGCTGCCGCCACCGGTCGTCACGTCATCGACGGCCTCGGCCCGCAGGGTGACTGAAGCATCCCCATTGCCGATGCGAAGTGACCGGGTGCCGGATGAATTCGCAGCGATAAGTGTGCCCCCGATACCGCCGTTGCGCAGGCGGTTGAGCGCGCGGTGCATGTCGTTGAAACTGCCTTGCCGGTGGGCTCGGGCCCGGGCGCTCATCCCTCGTCGACGCCCGCGCCTGGATGCGCGCACCTCGGTCACCCTTTCTTCTGTCGTGGCAATCTCCCGAAGCCTTTCCCGCAGGGAAGCGGCATCCGGGAGAGCGGAGCCAAAGGCCGTGACGGTTGCCTGTGCGCCAATCAGGGGCAGTGACATGCTCGCACTGTACGCTGACATCTGGACGCTCTTTCGTTGGCGAACAGACACTGGCACAGGGCGGCTCCGAAATGTCAAGCCGGGGCCACGAAACGCCCCGGCTTTGTCGAAATTGCGGTCGGCTGCTGGTTCACTCGCCCACGTCGGACTTGATCGACCAGCCGAAGAAGCCGCGGTGGATCCAGTTCACCGCCTCGTAGAGGACCACCGAAACGATGGCGAGCATCACTACGCAGGCGGTGGCAGTCGGAATGGCGAACTGGGCCGTGGAAGAGGTGACGAGAAAGCCCAGCCCCTTGTTTGCATTGACGAACTCGGCCACCACCGCCCCGACGACAGCGACTGTCACGCCGATGCGCAGGCCGCTGAAGATGAAGGAGACGGCATGAGGCAGGCGGACCGTCAGGATCTCCTGCATGGTCGAGGCGCCGGCGACTCGCGCCAGATCGAGCATCTCGGCGGGCGTGTCCATCATGCCAGCGGCGGTGGCCACCATGATCGGGAAGAAGCAGGTGAGCGTGACGATGATCAATCGCGTGGTCATGTCGGTGCCGAAGATCACCACGAGGATCGGCGCGATTGCAATGATCGGGATGGCGTTGAGGAAGACGATCAGCGGATAGATGGCTTCGGAGACGGTGCGGTTGACGGAGACCACGATGCCCAGCGGAATGCCCACGCAGCAGGCGCAGAGAAAACCGATGAGGATGGTCTTTACCGTCTCGCCGGTATTGGTGAGCATGGTCATCCCGAGCCTTTGCCCGCCCTCGAAGATATCCAGCGGAGACGGTAGCAGGTAGACGGGGATATCCATCATATCACTGGCCAGCTGCCAGATGCCGAGGAAGGCCAGGAAGGTTATCACGGGAAGGAGTATCTTGCGCAGGGTGGGGTTCATTTGCGGCGCTCCGATGCGATGCGGGGGCCGAAGATGTCGTCCCGGATGCGTTGCGAGTAGCTGTGGAATTGTGACAGCGCGGTGGTTTCCGGGCCGCGGGGGCGGGGCAGGTCGATGTCGATCAGGTCCTGAAGCCGGCCGGGACGGGCGGACATGACGGCGACCCGGTCAGACAGCAGCACGGCCTCAGAGATCGAGTGGGTGACCAGGAGGATGGTCTTTTTCGTGCGGGCGTGGATGTCGAGCAGGTCGAGCTGAAGATCCTCGCGGGTGAGGGCATCGAGCGCGCCGAAGGGTTCGTCCATCAGAAGGATCTTCGGATCGAGGATCAGGCTGCGGGCGATGGAGGCGCGCTGTTGCATGCCGCCGGAGAGCTCGTGCGGCATGCGCGCGGACATTTCCTCGAGTCCCACAAGCTCGAGCAGTTCCATGGCGCGCTCACGGTCGGCCTTGTCGGCGCGGCCCTTGAGCACGCGAGCCGGGTAGAGCACGTTGTCGAGAACGGTCTTCCAGGGCAGCAGCGTGGGACGCTGAAAGACGATGGCCACTTCGGAGAAGCCCTGACGTGTCCTGCCGCCTCCGATCCAGAAATCGCCCGACGTGGGCTTTTGAAGCCCCGCGAGGATGCGCAGCACGGTGGACTTGCCGCAGCCTGAGGGCCCCACGAGAGAGATGATTTCCTCCCGGTAGATAGTGAGGTTGAGATCCTCGACCGCGACGAGCTGGCCGCCCTTGCGGCTCTCGAAGGTCACGCCGGCATGCGCCAGTTCGATGATCGCCTCGGGGCGCTCGCTGCGTGGCGCTTCGGCCTGAAGGGCGAGGTCGGGCGGGGCATGATACATTGAGGGAGCTCCCTGTCTTCTTGGTGCCTGCCGTCAGGAGAGCCGCGGCGGGCGGAGTGTTTTCACTACGGCATACCAAAGGTGCACCAATTGCCAGCGCGAAACTGATCTGGGTGAAAAAGGTATTGTCACCTGCCTGAAATATGGGCGGACGAGTGATGTTTTGAGCGCCGCCGATGCGCCGTTCGGGGCAACATCTTGCCAGGTGGTGGCTAGATGGTATGCCAAATGAGTACCAAAATAAACGAGAGGAGCGAGGAATGCCGACAATGCTGATTTCCGGCGCCAACCGGGGAATCGGGCTGGAGCTTGCAAGGCAGTTCAGCACCGCTGGCTGGGACGTGATCGGGACGGCCCGGCGCCCGGAGGAGGCCACTGACCTGGCGGCCCTGGGCGCGCGCGTGCTGCCGCTCGAGGTGACCGTTCAGGCTTCGATCGACGCGCTGGCGGCCAGGTTGAAGAACATGCCGATCGACGTGCTGGTTGCCAACGCCGGGATTGCCATCAACCTGACGGCAGGCCCGGCAGAGGTGCAGCGCGATGAGTTTCGCAAGGTTGTGCGGACGAACACCTGGGCGCCTCTGGCGCTGGCTGTGGCAGTGAAGGAGAACCTGATGGCGGGCGAGCGAAAGATCTGTTGCGCCATGTCGAGCCTGATGTCCTCGGTCTCGGCCAATGACTGGGGTACGCAGTATTCCTATCGCGCATCGAAGACGGGATTGAACGCTGTCTGGAACGCGCTGTCGGAGGAATGGAAACCCGACGAGATTACCTGCACCCTATTGCGTCCGGGGATGGTCGCCACGGACATGACAAAGGGCAAGGGCATCGACGTCCGCGATTCCGTCGCCGGGATGAAAGCCGTGGTCGAAGGTCTGTCAATGGCCGATGCAGGCCGGATCATCGGCTATGACGGCCTTGATGTGCCGTGGTAATTTCTGAAAGGGGTCAATGACATGCCAACCGTTCTTATCACAGGTGCCAACAGCGGGATCGGCCTGGAATTTGCCAGGCAATATGCGGCGAAAGGCTGGGCGGTGATCGCACTCAATCGGACTTCCTTCAAACCGGCCGACTATGCGATGCTGGGCTACGACGTCACCGAGCTGCGCTATGACGCCGAACGGGACGAGACCGCCGCAGACGTGGCGCTGCGCCTGAAGGGCCGTCCGATCGACGTGGTGATCCTGAACGCCGGGATCAGCGAGGAGACCGAAGCGGCGCCCGAGGCGGTGACGCAGGAGAGCTTCGAGCGGACGATTATGGTGAACACCTATGCACCGCTTCACCTGGCTGCATTGTTGGAGGGGAACCTGAAGCTCGGCAGCGAGAAAACGCTGGTGGGGATCTCCAGCTATGCGGCGGCGACCGGAGAATATGCCGTGCCGCGACAGTTCGCCTATCGCGCCTCGAAGGCGGCCATGAACCAGATGTGGCGCAACCTGGCGGTGGAATGGAGGGACTGGGGCTGTACGGCAATCGCCTTGCGGCCGGGCCGCGTCAAGACGCGTATGACCGGATATCAGGGCGATCTGAGTGTCGAAGAGGCCGTTTCCGGGATGATCCGGGTGATCGACAGGGCGGGACCAGAGGCAAGCGGCAGCTTCATCTGGCACATGGAGGCCGAACCGGCCTGACCGCCCCCCCCCCCGAGCGGTTTCGGGCGGCCCCGGTCAGCGGGGCTGCCATCCCTTTGCTGTCTTGCGCAGGAGCGGTGTGCGGAAGGCCGCCTCGACGGGACAGTCGCCTGTACCTCCCTGCCATTTCTCGCCTTGCAGCATCGCGGCGCCGATCACGGTGGGGGTGAGCCCGGCCAGGGCCAACAGTTCCAGTACGGCGCGCATGGAGGTGCCGGTGGACAGTACGTCGTCGACCACCGCGACACGGCCCTGCAACAGCGGGGCCATGCGCGGATCGAGGTAGATGCGTTTGCCGGCCACCGGCGAGGTGATCGATGACATCGGCACCGAGAGACGATCCTCGTACCAGAACTTGCGGGATGTCCCGAGCGGAACCAGGCGGGAATGCCCGAGGCGGCGCGCCACGGCCTCGGCCAGCGGCAGGCCAAGGGTGGGCACGGCCACGATCACTTCGGGATCATAGGGGCGCAGGCGGTCCGCGACCTGGTCTGAAATGGCATCGAGCACCTCGAAACTGGCCTGGTTCAGGATCATCGAGGCAACGCCGCTTTCGCCATCGGCAAGGGTGCGGATGGGCAGCAGCAGCGTCTGATCACCGAGCGACGCGGCAAATGTTTCCTGGTCGGGCTGGACCCCGGGCGTGAGGTCATCGTGCAGCACCTGCCAGACATCGGTTCGCATGTGGGGTATCCTTTCTTCAGGCGCTGTTTCGGCTCTTGTATTCGGGCGCATGGTCCGTAGCTTGCGCAGCAATAGACGAGGACTGACGATCATGAAAGACACCGCCCTGATGGATCCCGAAACCCTGGCCGATCTGACGGCGCTGCGGCGCGACCTGCATGCGCACCCGGAGCTGGGGTTCGAGGAGATGCGCACCTCCGACATCGTGGCGGCGCGCCTGGAAGCGGCGAGTCTGGAGGTCACCAGGGGTCTGGGCGGGACTGGCGTTGTCGGAACATTGCGCAAGGGGGACGGCAACCGTGCGATCCTGCTGCGGGCGGACATGGATGCCCTGGCGATGGGCGAGGCGACGGGCCTCGATTATGCCTCGACCGTACCCGGCAAGATGCACGCCTGTGGCCATGACGGGCACACGACGATGCTGCTGGGCGCGGCAGAGGCGATGGCCGGACGGGAATTCTCTGGCACGGTGCATTTCGTGTTCCAGCCCGCCGAAGAGGGCCGGGGCGGTGGCGCGAAGATGGTCGAGGACGGATTTTTCGAGCAGTTTCCCGTTGATGCAGCCTATGGGCTGCACAACATGCCGGGGCTTGACCTGGGCGTGGTGGCAGCGGTCGAGGGGCCGCAGCTGGCCAGTTCGGATCACTGGCACGTGACTTTTCACGGGGTGGGCAGCCACGGGGCGAAGCCGCACCAGGGCCGAGACGCGGTGACGGCGGCGGCGTTGTTCCTTGGCCAGGTGCACGCCGTGGTGGCGCGCGAAGTGGATCCGCTGGAGGCGGCCGTTGTCTCAGCCTGTGCGCTCGAGGCCGGGGATTTCAACGCATTGAACGTGATCCCGGAGCAAGTGAGGATCGGTGGTACGGCGCGCGCCTATTCGCAGGCGGTGCGCGATCAGCTTGAAGAGGCGATCGGGCGACACGCGCGTGGCGTGGCGGCGGGCTTTGGCATCGAGGTGGACTATGCCTTCACCCGCCGCATCCCGCCGGTGGTGAACGCGGGCACGCCGACCGAGGTTGCGCAACGTGCGGCGGCAAGGGTGCTGGGCGAGGAGAGGATGCGCACGACCTTTCCGCCTTCGACCGCAGGGGACGATTTCGCGGAGTTCGGCTCGCGGGTGCCTGGCTGCTATGTCTGGCTCGGCATGGGGGAGATGCGGAAAAACGGCCAGCATCACAACACTAACTATGATTTCAACGATGCCTGCATTCCCCACGGCGTGGCCTTCTGGTGTGCGGTGGTGGAAGAGGAACTGACGTAGCAAGAAGGGGCGCCAACCGGCGCCCCTTTCGCTTACTTGCCTTGCTTGGCCAGGCCATCGATGATCCGCGCCCAGCTGCGCATGCCGCCCTGGAAGGAAGACAGATCGTATTTCTCGTTCGGGCTGTGGATGCGGTTGTCGAAGCGCCCGAAACCGACCAGCAGGGCATCGACGCCCAGCGTGTCCTTGAGCGCGCCGATGATCGGGATGGAACCGCCGGTGCCGCAGGTGGTGGACTGGCCCCATTCGTCCTTGAGCGCCGCGAGTGTGGGGGCGAGGAAGGCGTTGGTTTCGTCCATGGCCCAGGCGGAGGCAAGGCCGTGATCGGCGAATTCCACAGTGCAATCTGCGGGCAGGCGCGCGCGGATGTGTTCCTGGAAACTGGCGCGGATCGCTTCCGGGTCCTGACCCGCGACGAGGCGGAAGGATACCTTGGCATGGGCCTTGCAGGGGATCACGGTCTTGAAGCCCTCGGACATGTAGCCGCCCCAGATGCCATGGATCTCGCAGGAGGGACGCGCCCAGACCTGTTCCAGCACGGAGTAGCCCTCTTCGCCGGCCGGCACCGAAAGGCCGACGTTGGTGAGAAAGCCTTCCTGGTCAAAGGGCAGCGAGGTCCAGTCGGCATCGAGCGGGGTGATGCCGTCGTAGAAGCCGGGCACGGCCACGCCGCCGGTCTCGGTGCGGAGCGAGGCGAGCACGTCGGCCATGACCGTCAGCGCATTGGCGGCGGCATTGCCGAACATCCCGGAATGCAGGTCGCGGTCACCGGCGGTCACGGTCAGTTCCTGGCCGACGAAGCCACGGAACATCGTGGTCACGGCGGGAGTGTCGCGGTCCCACATGTCGGTGTCGCAGACGAGAACGACGTCGCAGGCAAGCTCGGACGCGGCCGTTTCGAGGAAGCCGGGCAGCGAACGCGAGCCGCTTTCTTCCTCGCCCTCGAAAAGGAAACTGACGCGGATCGGCAGGGTACCGTTGACTTCGATCCAGGCGCGGCAGGCTTCGACGAAGGTCATCAGCGCGCCCTTGTCGTCCGACGCGCCGCGCCCGGTGATTTCCTTGTCGTGGCCGACGTCCTTCAGGAAGGGTTCGAAAGGATCGGAGTTCCAAAGCTCCAGCGGATCCGCCGGCTGGACGTCGTAGTGACCGTAGAAGAGGACGTGCGGTGCATCCTCGGGGCCGGGCAGGTGGCCGACGACCATCGGGTGGCCGATGGTCTCATGCACCTTTGCCTCGGCGCCCATGTCTCGGAGTGTTTCGGCGAGCCATGCGGCACAGCGGGCCACCTCTGGCGCATAGGCCGGGTCGGTGGAGACGGAGGGGATGCGGATCAGATCGAAGAGACGCGCCAGCCGCGCGTCCATGGTGGCGTCGATGTGATCGAGAATGGCTTGGGTCATGGTCTTCCCCGTTAGGTAGTCTGAAGGTGGGCGCGATCGATCTCGACGATGCGCGCCTTGAAGGTGCGGGCGACCTGCAGGGCATCGGCCAGCGCCTTGTCGGCGTCTACCGTGGTGCAGGCGCGGTCCTGCATCAGCCATTGCCCTGCGACCATCGTGCCCCGGACATCCGTGGGCATGGTGGCGAAGGTGAGCATCGAATAGATGTCGTAGATCGGGTGGAGCCGCGGATCGGCAAGAGAGATCCGGATCAGGTCTGCCTGCTTGCCCGGTTCAAGCGAGCCGATGCGGTCGGCCATGCCGAGCGTCGCGGCCCCTTCGATGGTGGCCATGCGTATCACGTCGGTGCAGGACATGGCGGCGCGGGTGCCGGCGGCAATCTTCTGGAACATGGCGCCGGGGCCGAACTGGCTGAAGAGATCCAGGGTATTGCCGGACATCGGCCCGTCGGTGGCAAAACCCACGTTCATGCCGCGCGAGCGCAGGGCGTTCACCGGAGCGATGCCGCGCCCGGCCTTGCCGTTGGACCGCGCGTTATAGGCCACGTTCACGCCACGCTCGGCCATCAGGTCCATGTCAGCCTCGGTGGGGTACATGCAATGCGCGGCCACGAGTGCGGGCGAGAGCAGGCCGGCACGGTCGCTGACTTCGACCGTGGTGCAGCCGTGGGTATCTGCGGCCCATTTCAGCTCGGGTTTCGTCTCGGCCAGGTGCATCTGGACCGGCAGGCCAGGATGCGCGGCGGACCATTCGGCAACGCGGGCCATTACTTCGAGCCCGGTGGAATAGGGCGCGTGCGGCGCGGCGGAAGCCGTGACGAGAGGATGGTGGCGATAGAGGTCGGCAAGGGCATCGAGCCGGGCAAAGCCCTCGTCCATCGTGTCGTGGTCGGGGGCGTCGAAATCGGCCAGTGTCTGGCCCACGATGCCACGCATGCCGCTCTCTTCGATGACGGCACCGATGCGATCCTCGAAGTAGTACATGTCAGCGACAGTGGTGACGCCGCCGCGGATCATTTCGAGTGCGGAGAGACGGGCGCCCACTTCGACCACTTCTGCGGTCACGAGCGCACGTTCAAGCGGCAGAATGTAGCGGAAGAGACGGTCGTCCACGTCCTCTCCAAGACCGCGGAAGAGCGACATGGACATGTGGCAGTGCGGGTTGACCATGCCGGGCATGATCAGGTCGCCGGCCATGTCCTGAACCGGGCCGAGATCGGCGGGGGCCTCGCCCTCGCCAAGGCTGACGATGCGGTCTCCGTCAAGGGCGACCCAGCCGCATTCGATCTCGGTCAGGCCCGCATCCATGGTCAGGATACGGGCGTTGCCCAGGACAATCCTTGTGGCGGTGCTCATGCTTCGGCCGGCAGCAGGCAGCACTGCTCGGGCCGGGGGATGAGGTTGACGTTCAGCCCGGCGTCGTAGGGAGCAGAGAGAGGACCGTTGGCCTTTACTTCGCCGGCGGGCGTCGTGCACTGATACTGGTAAGCACGGCCGAGGTAGGTACGCAGGCCCAGCGTGGCCGGAATGCCCCATTCAGAGGTCGAGACCTCGAGCCCCTCGGGACGCGTGGCAAGGATGAAGTTCTTCGCCGGCACGGTGAACTGCGATTTCGGAAAATCGAGCGTGGCGCCGCCGGCCATTTCGGCGCGTACGGCATCACCGGCTTCGGAGATGACCGTCATCGGGATCATGTTCTCGAAGCCCACGAAATCGGCCACGAAGGCGTTTGCCGGACGGGAATAGAGAACCTCCGGCGCATCGAGCTGCATGATGCGGCCGGCGTTCATGATCGCCACGCGGTCGGAGATGCTGAATGCTTCTTCCTGATCGTGGGTGACGTAGAGCGCGGTGGTGCCGTTGGCCTGTTGCAGGCGGCGGATCTCGACGCGCATGTCCACGCGCAGCTTGGCGTCCAGGTTCGAGAGCGGTTCATCGAACATCAGCAGCGGGGGTTCGATCACAAGCGCCCGAGCCAGGGCCACGCGCTGGCGCTGCCCGCCGGAGAGGTTGGCTGGATAGCGTTCGGCGAGATGCGCGAGGCCCACGCGCTCGATCATGTCGTCGGCGCGCCGGTTGCGTTCGGACTTGCCGATGCCGCGCTGTTTCAGCCCGAAGGCGACGTTGTCGCGTACGCTCAGGTGCGGAAAGAGGGCATAGGTCTGGAACACAAGGCCGATGTCGCGGCTGTGGGCGGGCAGGCGGGTCAGGTCCCGCTCACCCAGTTTGATCGCGCCGGAGGTCGGCTCGAGAAAGCCGGCCACGAGGCGCAGGGTGGTCGTCTTGCCGCAGCCCGAGGAGCCCAGCAGCGAGACAAGCTCGCCCTCGGCAATATGCAGCGACAGATCCTCTAGGACCTTGGTGTCGCCGTAATGGGCGGTGACGTTTTCGATAGAGAGAGAGACGGTCATGATTTCAGCCCATCATTTTGTCAGGAAGGTCAGGCCAAGGGTGCGTTCGATGATGGCCATAACGCCAACGGTCACGAACATCAGCAGCACGGAAACGGCAGCGATGGTCGGGTCAAAGAACTGCTCCATATGGGCCAGAAGCTGGATCGGGAGGGTGGAGATGCCGGGGCCGGTCAGGAAGATCGACACCGAAACATCGTTGAGCGAGGTGATGAAGGCCAGGATGAAACCGGCGATGATGCCGGGCTTCACGTTGGGCAGCACGACGGTAAAGAAGCTCTTCCAGCGCGGGCTGCCGAGAGAGACGGCCGCATCCTCGACCGAGAAGTCGAAGGCGTTGAGCGAGGCGCCCACCACGCGGACGCAGTAGGGCAGCACAATGAGTGCGTGCCCCACCAGAAGCGCCGGCATGATCGGCATTCCGAAACCCGTGGCGAGCGACTTCATCAGCGAGAAGCCAAGCACGATTTCAGGGATAAGGATCGGCAGCACGAAGATGTTGCCTAGGAAGCGCGGCAGCTCGACCCGGTAGCGTGCCATGGCATAGGCGGCTGGAATCCCGATCAGCATCGAGATCGCCGTGCCGCCCACCGCCAGGATCAGCGAAGTCACGAAGGTGCGGCGGAAAGCCGAGATGTCGAAGGCGTTCTGATACCAGTGCAGGGTCAGCCCCTGGGGCGGGAAGGTCAGGTAGCTGGTGTCCGAGAGCGAGGCGCCGATGATGATCACCAGTGGCCCGATCAGGAAGAAGAATGTGAGGACCGCAAAGGCGATCAGAAGGGGATGTGTCTTGCGTTGCATGGTCTTACCCCGCCACCGGGTTGAGTTTGCGCGCCAGTTTCGACATCAGCAGGACGGTCGTCAGCGTGACGATCACCATGATGACGGCGATGGTCGAAGCCGCGACCCAGTCGAAGCGGACCATGGCGTTTTGATAGAGGAAGGTACCCATCGTCATCTGCTGCTCGCCGCCGAGGAGTTGTGGCGTGGCATAGGATGTGAACGAGCCGGTGAAGACCAGCACGGCCCCCACGATCAGGCCGGGCACTGCCATTGGCAGCACGACCTGGCGGAAGGTGGCGGCAGGTGTGGCGCCCAGGGATGAGGCGGCATAGGTCAGATCCTGTGGGATACCCTCCAGGACGCCGACGAGCGTGAGGATCATCAGGGGCACGAAAAGATAGATCATTGCGACGATCACTGAGCCCTCGGTGTAGAGCATCGACAGGGGTTCGGAGATGACGCCTATGTTCAGCAGGAAAGTGTTCAGGATGCCGTTCTTGCCCAGGATAACCAGCCAGGCGAAGGAGCGCACGACAACACCGGTCAGCAGCGGAAAGACAGCGGCGATGATCAGGACGCTCTTCATGCGGCTGGGGGCCTTAGCAACGACCCAAGCGGTAACGAAGCCTACGGCGACCGACACGATGGTGGTGATCAGCGCGATCTGCATCGTCCGCCAAAGGACGGTCATCCGGAACTTGGAATTGAAGAACTTGGCATAGGGAACGAAAGGGCCCTTGGGGTCGCCGAATGTGGTCGCAAAGGTCGACAGAACCGGCAACCCGAGGAAGAGAAAGACCATTAACAGGGCCGGTGTGGCGATAAGCCAGGCACGCAGACGGGGAGACATGGCTGTGTCCTTGCGAGTTTGTAGTCTGGGAAAAGGAAATCCGGGGCGGCCTTTCGAGCCGCCCCGGATGGTGTCAGTGCCGGCAGATCACATGCCGAAGATTTCGTTCCAGCGGTCGATCCAGTCGGACTTGTGCTCGTTGAGCTTTGCATAGTCCATCCGGTTCAGTGCAGCGATCGCCTCGGGGCCGTAGGTCCAGAGGGAGGCCTGTTCCGGCGTCAGCTCGACCTTGGTGTTGACGGGGGCGTCGACGCCCTGTTCGGCTTCCACCTGCTGGATGTCCTGCGACAGCAGGAAGTTGATGAACTTGTACGCCAGCTCGGGGTTTGCGGCGCCAGTGGGGATGTTCACGGTGTTCAGCGTCGCGATGTCGCCATCGCTCAGATCGGCCCAGACCATCGAGGGCACGGCGTCCTGCATGGACTTCAGGGTGAAGTCCTGTGCCACGGTCACGTTGGCCTCGCCGGTGGAGATGAGGTTTACCATCTCGGAGCCGGTGTTGTAGTTCTTGACCACGTTGGGCTTGATGGCTTCGATTGCATCGAACGCGCCATCCTCGTCCTCGTAGGCGTCAACACCGGCGTGCTTGCCGGCCTGCATGACGACCATCGGGCCGGCGGTGGTGGTGATGCCGGGCAGGCTGACCGAACCAGCCAAATCTTCACGCCACAGGTCGTTCCACGAGGTGATCGGCTCGACGGCTTCGCTGTCGTAGACGATACCGACGCGGCCCACGGTGTAGGCAGGGCCATAGCCACCCTGAGGGTCCTGCGCGATGTCATAGAGGTCTTCGACATTGGGGATCTTGGAGCGGTCGATCTTCTGGAAGAGACCGGATTCGATGCCCAGCTGCGAGTAGCCGTCGGTCAGGAAGATGACATCGACGCCCTTGCCGCCGCGTGCCTGCAGCTTTCCGAGGCGGTCTGCGTTGTTGCCGGTTTCGAAGATGACTTCGCAATCGCAGATCTTTTCGAAGGGCTCGATGATGTTCGCCTGCAGCTTGTCGCCGTTGTACCCCCACCAGGAGATGGTGAAGGTTTCCGCTTGTGCGGTTGCAGCCGAGGCCATCAGGGCCAGGGCGGACACAGATACCAGTTTTTTCATTGCGGGTTCCCTGTTGAAGAAAAGGCCAGTCTACCCGGAATCGGGCGAACTGAGTCAGATAAGTGACAAGTCACGCATAGTCCGCACAACCGAAAAGCCAAGCCGCCCCCCGGCGCGTGCCGGCGCTTCTCTGACCATTTGCATACAAATTAGTCAAGCCGACAGTTCAATTCAGAAACTCTGAATTGGTTAACGAATTATTCTTGCGGGGAAACTATGCTCGTTTGCCGATTCTGACCTTCTGTCCATCTTGCTGGATGTGCGTTCGAGGCAGAACTTGGTCAAAGATGGCGGCAGCAGCCGCGACACATATCCTGATGGCCGAAGAAAAACCCACCGGTCCAGAGGACACGGTGGGTTTGACAATCACGCGGCCCGCTGGCCAGAAAGTTGCTGAGGCAAGAGCCTTTCCAGCGTACGTTCCATCACGTCGACAGTGATCATCGTCTGGTGATCGACCTCGATGTTGATGTGGTCGCCCACCTTGTAGTTGCCAAAGGTCGTCTGGCGCAGGGTTTCCGGGATCAGGTAAATGGTGAAGATATCGCCATCGGCCTCAGCCACAGTAAGGCTGCAACCGTTCACAGCCAGAAAACCACGGGGAAAGACGTACTTGGCCCATTGCTCCGGCACGCGGAAGCGTATCTTGGCATCCTTTTCGCCGGTCGTAATCTCGACCAGCTCGGCGGTGCAGGAGACGTGGCCGGCAACCACATGGCCGCCATTCTCGTCGTTCATCTTTGCCGAACGCTCGATGTTGACGTGATCGCCCACATCGAAATGGCCGATGTTGGTGCGCTCCAGTGTCGCATCCATCGCGTCGAAGCTGACGGTGGTGCCGTTGATGGCAGTCGCGCTCATGCAGACGCCTTCGATGGCGACACTGCCGCCGATCTTCAGATCGGTGACAAGGTCCGGCGGGAACTCGATTTCGAGGGCAAGATGCCCCGGATTGCGGGTTGCCTTGGTGATTGGCACATGGGCTTGAACGATACCGGTGTACATTATGCGCCCTCTCCGAACCGTGTGGCCCGAGCGGGCAGGCGGGTGGTGCCGCTTGCAGTATTCGTAGTCATTTGGACGCTCCTTTCATACGTCAAAAGGGCGCTCCAGGGAACCACGGGCCCGCCCGGTCGGAGACTGGGCAGGGTCCGCGTCTTCTTTCATCCGGACTATGACCGTCGGTTCTGGATTCTGACCAGATCAGCTCGACCCTGAATCTTTCGACCCAGGCGCTCGCGGACTTGCAGCCGTGACCATGACGTGATCGGCCATGCTGCCTACCGCCGGTGGGGAATTCCACCCCGCCCCGAAGACATGTGAAACATATCCATCAAATCGGCAGAGGCAATGGGCCGCATGGCAGAAAGACAGGCCATCCGCGCACAGTTCATGTGAAGGGATGAAGAATGAGGCGCCGGCCGCACGGGTACAGCTTTTGCGTTAAATCAAACAAATATGAACCTTAACGAACATAATCGATCATGGTAAGGCGAGGTGACGACCGCCGGCCCGGTGGCGCGGATGACAGATGCAGAGGAGCAATGAAGATGACAAGTCTGAGAACCACGAACGTCTTTCCCGCGTTGGCGGCTGGTGCGGAGCCGCTCGACATGGCAACGGCGCCGGCGAACCCGCTGAGACTGCTGGAAAGATGGGTGGACCACATCCTGAAGATCGAGGCGGTCGAGCCAATGTTCGTGACCCTTGCGACCTCGGATCTGAAAGGGCATGTCTCCAGCCGAACGGTGCAGCTGCTGGCG
Source organism: Pseudooceanicola sp. DL12 (assembly GCF_056270665.1). Lineage (NCBI taxonomy): Bacteria > Pseudomonadati > Pseudomonadota > Alphaproteobacteria > Rhodobacterales > Paracoccaceae > Pseudooceanicola > Pseudooceanicola sp. DL12. Next base: position 2,303,952 of record NZ_CM149884.1, on the reverse strand, counting down.
GTGGAACAGGATACGACGCTCTTCACCACCAATTTCGGCAGCCGCAAGGGCATGGAAATGCTGGAAACCGGTCGTGCAGCGGTCTCGCTCTACTGGCGCGAAACCGCCCAGTCGGTGAATTTCTCTGGGTCCATCGAGATCGCAGCCGACGAGGAGAACGATCGCCGTTTCAACGAGGACACACGTGGCGTTCAGGCGGCGCGGACGGTTTCCTTTCATGGCAAGCCAATGCCGGACGAAGCCGCCCATCTTGCTGCGTTTCGTGAGCTGGCGGAAGGGGATGCCCCGATCCCGCGCCCTGACTACTGGAAATGGTACCGGATCCGCCCCGACGAGATGACATTCTGGGAAGGCCATCCAGAGGCGATGAACAGACGCATTCACTATCGTATGGAAGACGGACACTGGAGCCATGGAATGATCCAGGCTTAAGGAAAGCGGGCCGTTTAGGCGGCCCGTTCAGATTGCGGCGAGGGGCGGTTGCAAGTAACCTACCACCGGATCAACAGCCTTTCGCAGAGCGAAACCAGGCCGATCAGCACCAAAGACGAGATCGCCGAAACGAAGATCGCGACCCACATCTGATTGAGGTTCAGATAGGTGGTAGCCATGACAATCGTGGCGCCAATCCCCTTGGAAGTGCCCATGAATTCCGAGACGATCGAGCCGACCATGGCGGCGGTGATCGCGAGTTTTGCACCGGAGAAAAGGTAAGGTAGGCTGCCGGGCAAGCGCAGGCGATAGAAGATCTCGGTGCGCGAGGCGGACATGGCATTGAAGACGTCGAGGGTTTCCCTGTCGACTTTGCTGAGGCCGGCCATCGAGTTGATCAGCATCGGGAAGAAGGCGGCAAGGCCCGCGACGATGATATGCGGTACGGCATTGAAGCCGAACGCCACGATCAGTGCCGGAGAGATGGCGACGATCGGCGTGACATTCAGCAGGAGCGCCACGGGAATGATCCCGGCGCGCAGGAAGTCGAAGTAGATCATCAAGATCGACAGGAAAATCGCAATCACGCAACCGAATGCAAAGCCGATCAATGCCGCCTGGATGGTGATCCAGAGGTTGGAGAAGTAGAACTCCGGTCGCCCGGCGAACTCAAGTATGATGTCGCCAAACGGCGGCAGGATGCTCTTGAAGTTAAGCGCGATCCATTGCCAGCCGAGGAATAGTGCCCCGAACATCACGACAGGTGCGATCAGGCGCAGGATGTTCTGTCGCGTCACAACGCGGCTCATTCGTCGTGCTCCCAACCATCGCGCAGCACCTGCTTGACCTCCCGGACCTTGTCCTCGAAGGCACGGCTCTCGAGCACGTCGCGGGTGCGCGGGCGGGGCAGATCGATGTCGACGATGCTATGAATGCGGCCGGGCCTCGGGGTCATGACGACGACACGGTCGGAGAGCATCACCGCCTCGAAGGCCGAGTGGGTCACGAAAACCACAGTCTTGCGGTGCTTTTCCCAGACTTGCAGCAGGCGCAAGCGGATTGAATCCCGCGTAAGTTCGTCGAGGGCAGAGAAGGGTTCGTCCATCAGCATCAGGGGTGCCCCCTGCACGAAACCGCGGGCGATCGCCGCGCGTTGGCGCATGCCGCCGGAGAGTTGGGCGGGCCGGGCATCGGCAAAGTCACCCAGGCCGAGCTCGGCCAGCACCGTGTCTGGGTCTTCGCACTTGCGCTTGCTGCCGGGGTTTCGGTCTGCACGCCGATTGACGAATTCGGACAGAAGGACGTTGCGCCGGATGGACAGCCAGGGCAGTAGCGCAGAGCTCTGCGGGACCCATGCGATGTTCTTCAGGCGCGAGGCGTGAACCGGGCTGTCGCCGAAGAGGGAAATCTCGCCTTCGGTTTGCTTCTCGAGGCCCGCGATGATGCGCAGCAGGGTCGTCTTGCCACAGCCCGATGGCCCGAAGAGCGTGATGAACTCACCTTCGCGGAATGTCGTGTTCACGTCGACCAGCGCACGCACTTCGGTCTCGCCGCGCGTGAAGGTCTTCGAGATGTTGTGCATCACGATCATGGAGGATTGCTGCGGTTTCGCCTTTGGGGTCAGTCGGTCAAGCATACGAGGACCTTCCCGAAAAAGTCTCCGGATTCCAGTCGGGCCTCTGCCTTCAGGACATCGTCGAAACTCCACCGGCTGTCCAGCACAAGGTTCAGCTCGCCGCGCGCGTAAGTGTCGATGGTGTCAGCCATTTCCTCTCTGGAATAGCCGCCATGACCGATGATGCTCTTGCCCCAGTGAAACAGCGAGGTGTTCGTTATGGTCGAACTGTTGCCTGCCGTGGTGCCGGACATGATGACCCGCCCGCCGATGCGGAGTGCGTCGATGGCCTGTTGCAGGAAGGGGCCACCGACGTGATCCCACACCATGTCTGCGCCCGCGCCGCGCGTATGTGCGCGCACGGCCGCGACCCAGTCCTCTGCCTTGCGGTCGATCACGAGATCGGCCCTTTGCGCCTGCGGCAGGGCCCGGGCCTTCTCGGCCTTTTCGGCGCCGGCCACGAGGGTGATCACGTTGCAGCCCCGACTCTTGGCGATCTGGATCCCGGCCGCGCCGAGGCCCGAGCCTGCACCCGGCACGACGATGGTTTCACCTGCCTTGATCTGACCTGCGCCGAGCAATCCGTGCCAGGCGGTCACCGAAGCGACGGGAACACAGGCGAGCTCTTCGAGAGGGATCGCACAGTCGTTGACCACGTGGCAATTGCGGGCCGGCACCGCCACGTATTCTGCCAGCCCACCCTCTCGGCTGGAGCCGATGGTGCGCAGATCGCGACAAAACATCGGCATGTTCGCCTTGCAGAAATCACACGTCTGGCAGGTCACCACAGGGTCGAGCACCACAGGCTTGCCAATAAGGGCCTGGCCCGCGGCACCGCCCGCGTCGATGACCGTGCCTGCAACATCCATGCCGCCGATGTGGGGCAGGTGGAATGTTCCCACGACTGCTTCGTGACGTTGCAGGATATCGAGACGGTTCAGCGCAACGGCTGCTACCTTTACCAGAACCTCATCTTCCCCCGGCACGGGGGTCGGAATTTCGCGAAGATGGCGGACCTCAGGCCCGCCAAATGCTTCCTGTACCCAGGCTTTCATCGTGTCGCTCACTCACCCGGCCAAATCAGGTTGCCACTGTCGTCGTAAATGGCGTCGATATAGGCGGTGCTCATGGCGGTGTTGACGTCGGGCTCGGATTTCACCAGACCGTAACGCACCAGCATGTCGGCTTCCGGCTGCCATTGTTCGGCGCTCTGCATGCCGAAACCCATGCCCTCGGGCTGACTGCCGTCGATCAGGGACACTTCGGTCTGCCAGCGGGCCTTGCTGGACGGAATGTCATAGCCGGCGGTCGAGAGTTCGGCTGCCCAGCCGAGCGCCTGGTCAAGATTTGCCTCGTCCTCGTTCATCCAGTTCATGGCCTTGAAGGAGGCGCGCAGGAAATCCTCGATCGCGGTCGGATGGGCCTCTGCGAACTCGGTGTTTGCAATCTGGGTGTTGAAGGCAGACTTGATGCCGTAATCATTCGGGTCCCATTCGACGACATCATAGCCCTGGGCCTCGAGCGCGCGGGGCTCGTTCGACTTGTAGGCGCCCAGGCCTTCGACCTGGCCGTTGGGCAGGATCGTCGGGTCATAGCCAACGGAAACCCAGTTGATCGATTGCGGATCCACGCCGTTGTCCTGGAACATGGCTGAAAATTGCGGCGCTACCGCGCCCTTGTAGCCGACGGTCTTGCCGGAGAAATCCGCGAGGCTCTCGATGCCGCTGTCTGCCATGGTGATCAGTTCGATGGCGCCGACGTTGCCATATGTCGCAATGCCCACGATTTCGGCTCCGTTGTCGATGGCCACCATGGTGTCGGAGGGGCCACCGATGCCGGCGAGCTGGGCCGTGCCGGCCGAAACCAGCTGGGTATTGGTGCCACCGGGCTGGATCGTGACATCGAGGCATAGCTCGTCGAAGAGGCCAAGTTTGTCTGCAGCCAGGACATCGAGAATGCCGTGCGACGCGGCATAGGCGAAGGACGTCAGAAAGGTGATTTCGCCGGCATCCTTGTTGGCCTGGCAGCGTTCGTCGCTGATTGCCTGGGCCGAGGCCGGAACGGCGGTGAGTGGCAGCACGCCGGCAAGGGCGAGCGCAAGTCCGGTACGGGAGGCGGAAATTCGGGCGGTCATGAGGGCGGTCTCCTATTAACCCTGTTGAACTTTGTTATTCACCTGTCTGGCACGGTGTTTCTTGGTACCATGCGAAGGCGTCATGGGGGGTGGCCGGTCAGCTTCATAGGCCCAGTCAGGACCCCAGCAGAGTACCATCCGACTCGCCATCCGCAACATTTTCGAACGTAAATTGTGCGCGAACCTACCATTTTCAAACATTGCGTGTTTGGAATGCGGTTATGGATGTTCCTTTGCGTAAAAAGTAGCATCGGGGCTACACCTCAAGCGGCGTGGAAGTCCCTCAGCCGCAGATAGAGGTCCCGAAAGCGCGCATAGGCGCGATCATAGGTTTCGGCCTTCGCGGGATCGGGGTGCAGCGTACCGGATTCAGCGGCAAAGGCCTCGATACCGTCCCAATCCGCATGCCCTGTACCGACCGCCGAGGTCCAGGCCGCGCCGAGACAGGATCCCGGGTTGTGGCCCAGCCGCCGGACCGGCGCCTGCAACACATCGGCCATTATCTGCATCCAGACATCGCTGACCGCGCCGCCATCCGAGGCGGTGTACCGGCTGACCGGATGGCCCATGTCCCGCAGCACGTCGACATGGTGGCGGAGGGCGAAGGCGTAGGCCTCCAGGACGGCACGCCAGAGATGGCCGAGGGTGTGACTGAGCGTCAGCCCCTCGATGACGCCTCGAGCAGCAGGATCGTGGATCGGTGTCTTTTCCCCCAGGAAATAGGGCAGGACAAGGAGATCTCCGCTGCCTGCGGGGACCTGTTCGGCAAGCCCGTCGAGCCAGGCATGCAGGTTGCCATCCGGCGCCTCTACAGCACGCCCCGCCGCGAAGGTCCGAATGAACCAGTTCAACATGGACCCGCCCGTGGACATGCAGCCATTGGGCATGAACAGGCCTGGGATCAGGTGGTAATCGAGGTAGAGCCGTTCGTCCGGCGCGACACGATCCGTTACAGTCAGCACGTCGACAGCGCCGCCGAACTTGAGCAGGACATCGCCAGGCTCCCGAATGCCTGCAGTAAAGGCGGAGGCGATCATGTCTGCAGCGCCGCCGATGACAGGCGTGCCTGCGGCCAGCCCGGTCGCGTAAGCCGCTTCTTCGGTGACGGTGCCCAGGATCTGTTCGGAGGCAATCTTGGTTGGCACGGCCTGTTCGGGCACGCCGGTCATGCGCGCCAGCTCTGGATCGAGAACACCGCGCGTGACATCGACCAGCCCCGCCTCGAGGGCCCAGTTCTGTTCTATGGCCTTCTTGCCCGTCAGGCGCCAGTTGATGAAGTCGTACGACCCAAACACGGTGTGGATCCGCGCATGTGCCTCGGGTTCGTGTGCAGCAAGCCAGCGCAGCTTGGCGCCCACAAGCTGCTGGTTTACACCGTTGCCGGCGCGGGCAAGGAACGCCGCTTCATCGATTTCGCGCCGCATTTGCTCGACCTGGCGGCCACAACGGCCATCGCTCTGCTGGATCGACCTGCGGATCAGCCGGTCATCCTGGTCGAGGAGAACCACGGCAGGCAGCATGCCGGTCACGCCGACACCTCTTATCTCCGCGGACTGGCAGCCGGAGGCCCTGAGCAGTTCGGGCACGATGGCGCAGGTATTGCGCCACCATTCCTCTGGATCCTCCTCGGCCCAGCCGGGATGGTCGGAATGCAGGGTGACCGGGCGGCTGGCTGTGGCAAGGATCTGATCCGGAAGCCGGATCAGGATGCCGATAGTCGAAGTCGTGCCGATGTCGAGGCCGAGGAAGACGGTCATCTTGTCGCTCCTGTCGGCGGGATCAGCGCAGGCTGCCGACCTTATCCATGAAGCGCTTGACACGATCCGCGTCAACTGCGTTCCAGGTATCGCCATCAACCTTGAAATGGGTGCCGATCACGCAGCCGCTGGCGACGGACATGACATCCGTGACGTTGTCAATATTGACGCCGGTATTGGCAAAGACGGGGACATCCGTGATCGTCTCGCAGACCTTGCGCAGGTCGGACTGATCTGCCGGTTGGCCGGTAATCGGTCCCGAGACGAGGATTGCATCCGCGACCGAGGAGAATACCGCGGATTTGGCGCGCAGCTCGATCGGTCGGCGGTCGAGCGAATGTGCGAATTCTGCGTTGATGTTGAAGAGCATCTTCATGTCCTTGCGGCCGAGGTTGGCGCGCAGGCGGGCGGCCCCGGCACAATCGGGCTCCCAGACGCCCATGTCGGAAGCAAAGACGCCGGTGAAGATCTCGCGCACGAAACTTGCGCCGGTGGCAACGCCGAGCGCGATCGTGCCAACCGGGTCCCACAGGTAGTTCACGCCGAAAGGCACCTTGAGCAGCGGCTTGACAGCGGTGACGACGGCGGTCATGGCGGCCAGACTCTCGGGGGTGGACTTGAGCAGGTAGGGACGGTCGTTCTCGTTGCCGAACATGATGGCGTCGACGCCGCCAACTTGCAGGGCCTCGATATCCTTTATGACGTCTTCGATCAGCCCATCCATGCCGCGGTCCGGGTCGTAGAGCGGAGCGCCAGGCAGGGCACCGATATGGGCCATGGCGATGACCGCCTTGGATTTTTCGCCGAAGAAGTCGAAGGGCATAGGTATCTCCTGGGGGTAGGTCAGCCGGCGGTGCCGGCGATGCGGACGTCGACGCGCGCCGCCGCAAGCGCCTGGGCAATGTCGGGCGGCGGCGGGGCGTCGGTAATCACCATCGAGATGTCCTTGAGCTCGGAAAAGCAGATCAGGGACATCCGGCGGAACTTGGAAGCGTCGCATAGCACGATCTTGACGGCGGACCGTTCGACATAGATGCGCTTCAGCTCTCCTTCCTCCATCGAGTAGTCGTAGAAGCCATCAGCCGTCAGGCCCGATGCGCCGAGCAGTGCGACATCAAAATATAGGTTCGAGAATTGCTCGACAGCGATGGGGCCAATGATCGACATTTCGTCGGGACGGATGCGGCCACCGGGCACGTAGACCTCGTTCGCACTTCGCGAAAGCGCGTCGGCGATGCGCAGGCTGTTCGTGAATATCCGCTTGCGGCTCAGGCCTTCGAGGTATTGCGCGGCCTGAAGGGTGGTGGTGCCGACGTCCATCGCAATTGTGCGATAACGTGAGACCACGCGGGCGGCTTCCTGTGCGATGGATTCCTTGCTCGTTCGGTTGTGTTCGGTGCGCTCACCGAAGTCCGGTTCGACGTCGTCCATCAGGGTTAATGGCCCGCCCGCGAGGGGGACGGCGCCACCGTGGACCCGTTCCAGCAGTCCCTCGTTTTCAAGCTCCGCCAGGTCCCGCCGGACAGTCATGTCGGAAACATTGAAATCACGGGCAATATCCGCGACGGTCACAGAGCCGCCTGTGTGCAGCCTGTCGAGGATCGCGGCAAGTCTTGCCTGGGCTGGTATCCTGCTTCGCCCGCCACGTGCCGTGTTTTCCGTCTCTGCCGTATTTTCCGTCATGGTTTCCAGCCCTGTTCAGTTTGAAGCCCTATCGACATAATTGACGCAAAGCAAACAAATTCGTTGCGAAACGTGTTTGAATTTGTTTGTTTGATGAAAAGAGGAGTTCGCTATGTCACCGCATGATCTCGCCATTCAGACATATCCCGGCCTGGCGGGAAAGACTGCATTCGTCACCGGCGCGGCCGGTGGGATAGGTCTGGCCATTGCGCGGGCGCTTGCAGCACAGGGAATCGTCGTCACGATCGCCGATTTGAACGAGGGGGCGGCCGATTTAGCGGCCGCAGCACTCAGCGAGGAATTCGGAGGGGCGCATTTCGGTGTCGGCGTGGATGTGCGCGAGCGTGAGTCGGTCGAGGCGGCCTTCGCCGCAGCATTGGAACGGATGGGGTCCGTCGAAGTTCTGGTGGCGAATGCCGGCGTATCGACAATGCGCCCGGCGCTGGAGTTGACGGATGAGGATTGGGCCTTCAACATGGACGTCAACGCGCGTGGCGTCTTCCTTACAGACCAGATCGTGGCACGGCATTTCGTCAAGCAGGGCAAGGGTGTGATCGTCAATACGGCCTCTCTGGCTGCCAAGGTCGGCGCGCCGCTTCTGGCGCATTACTCTGCCTCGAAGTTTGCCGTTGTCGGCTGGACGCAGGCACTGGCCAAGGAGATGGCGCCGCACGGCATCCGCGTGAATGCGGTCTGCCCCGGTTTCGTTCGTACCTCGATGCAGGAGCGCGAGATCGCATGGGAAGCGGAGTTGCGCAAGATGACGCCCGAGGAAGTTGAACAGGACTACATTGCACAGACGCCACTCGGCCGGATCGAGACCGCCGAAGATGTCGCGGGCGTGGTGGTCTTTCTCTGTTCCGATGGGGCCCGCTTCATGACCGGTCAGGCGCTGAACGTGACCGGTGGCGTCTATATGACTTGAGATCAGAAAACGGTGGGCAGGGGGCGCTCAAAGCTCTTTCGGCCTGCCTTGAAGCCGGTCCGCGCCTGAGCCACGGTGGCAACGGCGGCGGTCTCGCTCTCGGATTCGAAAATGACGATATCCGCGGGATTGCCCACGGCGATCCCGTAGTCCGACATGTTGCTCAGCCGTGCGGCCTTGTCTGTGATCATCGAGAAAACTTCGGACAATTCGTCCGGTGTGCCGGCCTGTGCGATATTGGCATAGAGGTTCGCCATGCGCATGAGCGAACTGTCTCCGAATGGGGTGAAGGGGTTCAGCACGTTGTTTGTTGAAAGGGTGGCAAGCAAACCGGTTTTGGCCAAACGGTGCGCCGCCAGCATCCCGCGCGGCTCGAGTCGGTCCGTGTCGCGACCGAGCAGGAAGAGATCGGTGGCCGGCAGCACGGTGAGGGCGATCCCGGCGTCTGCCAGCCGGCGCGCCTGTTCGCTGCGTTCGGCGGGAGGGAGGGCCGAGAGCTTGGTCACATGGCCGATGGAGGTGCGACCGCCCCAGCCGCGTACTTCGGTCTCGCGGATGACATGGTGCAGGTTCGACCCCTCGGGGCTCAGGTCGAAATCGATGTGAAAATCGACCGCAACGTCGTATTTCAGCGCGAGATCAAAGATCTGCGCAACATGCGCTCGCGGGTCGGGGTCGGTGTAGGGACATCCGCCGACGAGATCGGCGCCCCGGGCGAGCGCCGCATCGAGCATCGGCAGCGTTTCGGGATCGTTGGTCAGGCCTTCCTGCGCAAAGGCGCAAAGTTCCAGTGTGATGAGGTGCGCATAATCTGCCTTGAGGCGGAGCAGTGCGTCGAAACTGCGAAACCCGGCGCGCGGGTCGATCTCGACGAACGAGCGGATGCGGGTCGTGCCATGGCTGATCGCTTGTCGCAGAACCGTCTCGGCGCGCAGATAAACGTCTTCTTCGGTAAATCCCGCCTTTGCCCTGGCGGTTTCGCTGACCGCCTCGGCGAGGGTGCCTTCACACATGGCGCACCGATGGATGATACCGGCCTTGTCGAGGTGGATATGCGTTTCGATCAGTCCTGCACAGGCAAGGCGGCCCGCAGCGTCGTGGATTTCGGTGTCGTGCGGAACGGTGATGCTCGGCCCGATCTCGGCAATTCGTCCTCCCTGAACAGCGATGTCGGTAGGGCGCGATGCACCGGGCAGCACGGCGTTTCGTATCAGCAGATCGGGGTGCATGAGGGAGGTCCTTTCAGGCGAGGGCGCCGCTGCGCGCGGTCACGCGGCCCGCCTTGATCGTGATCCGGTCGAGCGGACGCGTGGCCACGGCTTCTGCGCGGCTGGTGGCCGGCAAGAGGAGCAGGTCCGCTGGGCTCCCCTTGAGCAGCGTGACGGGCGCGCGGCCCAGGATTTCGGCCGGGTGGATGGAGACCAGATCCAGCGCCTGCGAGAGATCCTCGTCGGAGCGGAAGTCCTGACGATCACAGAGGATTCCGGCGCGTTCGATCAGGTCGCCGTTGCCGAAGGGAGACCAGGCATCCCGGATATTGTCGTTGGCGGCAAAGACGCGGACGCCCGCGGCCACCAGAGGCTTGACCGGTGGCATCGGCACCGCCCCCGGGGCCGAGGTCATGATCGAGACGCCGGCCTCTGCCAGGGCATCGGCCGTGCGGCCAAAGGTGGCGGCATCCAGGGCGCCCAGGCAGAAGGCGTGGCTGACGTTGACACTGCCCTGAAGGCCGGCGGCCCGGGTGCGCAGGGCGATCTGCTGAAGTTCGTGCGCGCCGAGTTCTCCGGCGTCATGGAGGTGGATATCCAGGCCAATGCCGTATTTCTCGGCCACGGCAAAAATCGCGTTGAGGTGCCCGCTGACGTCGCCATCGATTCCGGCGGGGTCCAGCCCCCCGATCAGGTCGACGCCCGCCTCGGCAGCGGCATCGAGCAGCTCGGCTGTGCCGGGCTCTGTCACTACCCCTGACTGTGGAAAGGCCACGGTCTGGATGTCGACGAGGTGACCATGGCTCTCGCGCAGCGACAAGACAGCTTCGAGACCGGCGAGGCCGATCTCGGGATCAATGTCCACGTGGCTGCGGACGGCCACCGTGCCGAGGGTGGCCAGCCGTTCGAGCAGGGCGCCGCCTCTCAGTTCCACCGGGCTGTTCAGCTCGCGGCGCAACTTCCGCTCTGCAGCGATGCGCTCGGCCACGCTGGCCCCGGGAATATGCGGAATGAACGGAAGGCCCATCAACGTCTTGTCGAGGTGGATGTGACCATCGACAAGCGCGGGCAACAGCAGGCGACCGGTTGCGTCGATGATTTCGGCGCCCTGCGGGGCAGAGAGGGCGCTACCGACTTCGGCGATTGTTCCGGCCTGGATGAGAACGTCTGTCTGGCCGAGGTCCGGATGGGTGACATTGCGGATCAGCAGATCGGGCGTGGCGCGCATGCGGGGGCTTCCTGTTCTAGTTGATCAGGCCGACCCGGCGTGCGGCAACGACACGATAGAGCGGATCGGGCCAGATCTGGTTTTCCTGGTGGGCCGAGAATGTCAGGCTGATGTCATGTTCATCGGAAGAGGCGCAGGCTTTGGCGAAAATTTCGGGCCAATCGGGAGCTGGAACCTGGCGCATGGCGTCCAATGCCTCCTTTGTCGGCAATTCGGGGAAACCGATCTTGGGGATCAGAGCGGCGATGATCGCCCAGAGGACCGGGTAGAGGGCGTCCGGATCGTCGAGATGCGGCCGCATCAGGCGGAGCCAGTGAAAGCCGGTGACCGCGTGCAGCGCGCAGAAATCCATCGTGCCGGCGAAGAGTGCGAGCGACAGAGCCGCCATGCGACAGGGCGTTTCCGAGGTCATTTCAAGCCGCCCGGCGAGCGCTGGAAAGCCCTCGGCCTGGGTGACGGCGCGGATGTGATGCCAGAGCAGATCGATCTCGACCTCATAGCTCTTAACACCGGGAAGGGAAGGAATTTCAGAAACGATATCAATTGGATCTGACGTCTTCTTCGTGTCACTGTCGCACATGGGAACGGGCAGGGCGCAGGCCGCCCAATAGCCCAGGGCGTGGCCGACATCTTCGACGTCCTCGTCGATTAGGGCATATGCGATGCGCATGAGAGGGTGAATGGCACTTGCGGCCATGTAGGGCGCGAGTTGCGGAACATAGGTGCGCAGGGCGCCGTCGATCCCGAGGCGGTTTGCCTCGGCGACGAAGAAAGTTCGGGCATCGCGCTCGCGGCTGCGATCTCCCAGGATGTTCTGCCATGTTTCGACGGACAGCGGGGCAATGGCCGGCGGTTGCGGGGGCAGCGGGTGCGCGTGGTTGTAGGTTTGATACCATTCCTCGATGCGCGCGGCACTGGCGCCCATCTGACGCATTGCCACCAGCACCATTGGGGCGTGGTTGGCTAGAAACTGAGGGAATTCAACGGAATCCGCCTTGGCGCGGGCCCTGACGGCCCGGTAGAGCTCACTGTCGTCACGAGGGTGCATCTTGCCTCCTCTCAGGCATTTTCGCGATCCGCATAGCCTAGCGGATCAAAGTGCTTTTCGTCGTAATTGTCTAGATTCTCGAAGAAAATTTCGGCGTTGTCGCAGAAGAGATGGCCGACGAGGGCGTCGACGAGGCGGGGGACGCCGTATTTCAGGCCGGTGATCCCGTTGCAGACCGGGCCCAGGCTGGGCACCGCGGCGGCGTTGAAGACATGCACGCGCGACACCCAGCCATCGTCCGGGCCCCGCGGTGTGAGCTCGAACCCGTGGTCGAGATAGGGATGTGCGGCGAGAGCCGCGTCCTGCTCCTCCTCGCCGGGGGTGTAGGTTTCGCCCCAGGTCGCGGCGTGAGAGAGCAGCGGGTGGATTTCCTTCCTGATTTCAGGGCAATGGCTGTAGCCGGTGCCGAGCAGAAGGTGATCGGCATGGAAGGTGCCACAGGCAGTGTCGATGCGCACGCGCCCGTCTTCCACCGAATATTTGTTCGATTTTGTGCCGGTGACGAAACGATAGTTGGGATAGCTGTGCGCCAGGTTGTACTGGTCCTGCGTCGGCGGCACCTTGAAGTCGTAGTAACGGCGGATGAAGCGCCAGCGCGTGGCATCGGGCAGATCGGCGAAATGCCCCAGGAAGCCGGGGAAGTTCGTCCAGGCGAGAACCTCGGTACGCGGCAGCGCGGCGCCCCGGGCGAGCTGTGTGACATGGGCCGCACCATGCTCGAGCGCGGTCACGGACCAGTCGAAGCTCGAGGTGGCGCCACCGATCACCACGATCTCCTTGCCGCGCAGCTGATCGTCATCGGCGATGTCGGCGGAATGCGTATAGAGATCGGCTGGCAAAGCCTTGATTTCAGGTGGAATATAGGGGCCGCCGCCGCCGTCGATCCCGGTGGCGAGCACCAGGCGGTCGCTGTGCGTCTGCCGCGTGCCCTGCGGGGTTTCGAGCGTCAGGCGCAGGCCGCGGCCGCCCTCGGCGGGGCTTACGTTGGACAGCCGGGTGAGGTTCTGCACCGGCACGCCCGTGACCTTTCGGAACCAGCCGAGATAGGCCATCCAGTCCTCCTTGGACGGCTTGTCGAGGGCCTCCCAGGCCGCGGCGCCATGGAGCGCCTCGTACCAAGACCGCATGGTCAGGCTGGGCACGCCGAGATCGACGGAGGCGAGGGTTTTCGGCGAGCGGAGGGTCTTCATCCGGGCGGAGGTGACCCATGGGCCCTCCTGGCCCTCGGGTCGGGCGTCGATGACGAGAATATCGCGGATGCCGCGCCGCATCAGCCCGAATGCAATGCCCAGGCCAGAGAGGCCGGCGCCGCAGATCGTGACCGTAACACCATCTCCGGAAAAGGGCGGAAGCCATTGATCCGGAAGCGCTTCTATGCGCTCCAGTTCATCTTTCACACGGGTTTCAAGCGCGGTCAGGGCGGCGTCAGGGGCTGACATGAGGGCCTCTTGTCTGAATGCTCGACCGGGCACGGCAGCCGGGCCCGCGGGCGGGCTGTGGCCATGGTCGGGAACCAGCCTGCGCCGAGCCGCCCCGAGGTGTCAAGTTTGAAAATGTTTGAAACTGTGCGAGTTTGCGCGGGGTCATGCAGGTCCAGAATTTGGCCGGATCGAGATTTGGACGGGAAAACAATGAATTGCGGCATTGCGCTTATCCTGCAGGTTTCGGACTGCCCGGGCGAAAGGCGTATGTTAAGCACATTTTAACGGGGCAAAGATGTTCACTTCGCCAGGAGTGCCCGGAAAAACAGCGTGCCTGGACCGGGAGCGCGAGGCGTTTCCGAAGAAGGGACAGGCCGCCCGTAGGCCCCGGAAACGGGACGGAAACCGACGTCGGTATTCCGTAAGTTGAATGTGATTAACCCCCTGAAAACGCCGGATTCCAACGTCGGTATTACGTCGGTATCGCGTCGGTATTGCGACGGTGCGAAATTGCCCCGTGGAGGTGGTTAATGAAGGGCGGAAATGGCGGAGAGCCGGCCCGGGGCCGCGCCGGACCGACCGGTGGGGTTTCGTCCGCTGCCGTGGCGCGATAGGCCTCGGGTCCGGATGAAGAAGGAGAGGACGGATGGCACGGGTGCGGATCGGAGCGGCGGAGATCACCGGCGTCACGCGCGGCGCGGCACAGGCGTTTCTCGGGGTGCCCTTTGCGCGGGCGGCGCGGTTCGGCGCGGCAGGGGTGCTGCACCCGGCGGGCGCGATCGATGCGCGGGCGCATGGGCGCATGGCGCCACAGATCGAATGGCCGGTGGCAGACTGGAACGGGGCGCGGCCGGCGCAGGGGCAGGCCGAGGATTGCCTGAACCTGGACATCTATACGCCGGCGGCGGATGGCGGGCAGCGCCCGGTGGTGGTGCATGTCTTTGGCGGCGGCTTCGAGACCGGCAATTCCCTCTCGGCGCCGATCGACGGGGCGGGATTTGCCGCCGCCGGCGACGTGGTGCTGGTGCGGCCCAACCTGCGGACAGGGGTGCTGGGCTATCTGCACCTGGGCGATCATTTCCCGGAGCTGGCCGGGGCGAACCGCGGGCTGCTCGACCTGGTGGCGGCGCTGACATGGGTGCAGCGGTACATCGGTGCCTTCGGCGGCGACGCGGACAACGTGACGGTGGTGGGCATGTCCTCCGGGGCCTTTACCACCACGGCGCTGCTGGCGGTGCCGCAGGCGGCGGGGCTGTTTCGCCGCGCCTGGATGATGAGCGGCAATGCCAGCCGCTGGATTTCCCGCGACCGGGCGGCGGAGATCTGTGACGATTTCCTGGCGCGCACCGGCGTGGCGGCGGGGGATACGGCGGCGCTTCTGGCGCTGCCGGTGGATATGATCCTGAGGGCGCAGAAGCGGATGTTCCCGGCGCACCTGGCCGAGCGGAACTGCCCGCAGGGCAAGCGCCTGGGCATCGTGGTGGAGGGCGAGACGATGGCGCGCCCGCCGATGGAGGCGATCCGGGCGGGGGCGGCGACCGACAAGCGGCTGATGTTCACCACGACACGCGACGAGACGCGGTTCTGGTACGCGCTCGGGGCGATGCCGGCGGTGGATGCGGCGCGGCTGAGGGAGACGGTGCGGCTCTACGAGGGGGCGCGGGCGGATGAGGTGCTGGCGGCCTGGTACCCGGAGGAGAGCCTGGCGCGGCGCGAGGAGCTGTTCCTGAGCGACCGGATCTATCAGCGGCCGGCGCATGAGACGGCAGAGGCGCAGCGCGCGGCGGGCGGCTGGGCGGGCGAGAGTCGGTTTGACTGGGTGCCGCCCGCGCCCCACGCGCAGTTTGGCGCCGCGCATGGGTTTGACGAGGCGTTCCGCTTCGGGCTGCACGACCCGGCGCTGTTCCCGATGGCGGCGGGCGATCCGGTGGCGCCGGCGCTGGCGTGCCGGCTGGAGGCGGAGCTGTTGGAGTTCGTGCGCGGCTGAGGCTCAGCGCGCCCAGAAGTCGCGGTGCGCCTGGGCGGCTTCCTCGGCGAGGAGCGGGCCGACGACCTCGATCTCGCGCTGACCGGCGGCAAAGACATCGCGACAGGGCAGGTCGAGCGTGGGGTTTTCCGGGTGCGAGCCCGTGATTTCAAGCAGCTGACGCTCGGACATGCCATAGACCACGCGGCCGAGGCCGACCCAGTAGGCGGCGCCCGCGCACATGGCGCAGGGTTCGGCCGAGGTGTACATGGTGCAGGATTTCAGCTTTTCCGGGCCATAGGCGATGCCGGCGCGGGTCATCAGGACGCGCTCGGCGTGGCCGGTCATGTCGCTGTCGGGATCGAAGGCATTTCCCTGTTCCATCAGGATGTTGCCATCGGCATCGGCCAGCAGCGCGCCGAAGGGGTGGCTGCCCTCGGCCATGGCGTCGAGGGCGATCTGGAAGGTGCGGCGCAGCAGCGCCTCGTCCTGCTCGGGGGAAATCGTCACGTCTGGGTCCTCTTCTGTGCGCGTGCTGTTGCGGCGCGATATTTTGTCATGGACCTTGCCGGCGCAAGCATCCATTTTCGCGCGTATCGTGCGATATTTTGCAACGGTCGGATATATTTTCGGAGGTTTCGATGCAACTGCTCTCTCAATCGGCGCAATTGCTGGACGTGGTGGCGCGGGCAGGCTCGTTCCGGCAGGCGGCAGAGCAGCTGAACCGCTCGGCCTCGGCGATCAACCGGCAGATCCTGAAGCTGGAGGAAGAGGCGGGGCTGCCGCTGTTCGAACGGCTGCCGCGCGGCGTGCGGCCCACCGCGGCGGGGGAACGGGTGCTGGCCGACATCCGGCGCTGGAGCCGCGAACAGCGCCAGATCGAGGGCCAGCTGCGCGACCTGCAGGGCCAGCGGCGCGGCGCCGTGACCGTGGGGGCGATGGAGTGTTTCGCGACCGCGCTGCTGCCCCAGGCGATCAAGGAGATGAGTGACCGCAATCCGCTGGTGGAGATCGATGTGCAGATCTCCATGGCGCAGGGTATTTACGCGAAGATCGTGGAGAAGGACGTTGATTTTGCGCTGTTTTTCAACCCTCCGGAACGGGTTGCGGGCGAGGCGCTGCATGTCTGGCGGGCACGGCCCGGCCTCGTGATGGCGCCGAACCACCCGTTGGCCGGGGCCGAGAGCCTGCGGCTGTCGGAATGCCTGCAGTACCAGTTCGTGCGGCCCTCGGCCTCGCTCGGGATCCGGCGCGTGATCGACCGTGCCTTCGAGGAGATGGGGGTGGGCATTCCGGGAATGATTTCAACGGATTCCACGGCATTGATGAAGTCGATGCTGAAGCTGGGGCACCAGCTGGCGATCCTGTCGGTCTTTGACGTGCAGGCCGAGCTGATGCGCGGCGACCTGGCCTTCGTGCCTGTGGCCGACCGGGATTTCGGCGAGGAGGTGCTGTGCATCGCGACGCCGGCGAACCGCCATCTGAGCCCCGCGGCGCGGGATTTCATCGACATCATCCGGGGCGGGTTCGATCACCTGATGGCGCGCGGGCTGGTTGAAGGGGGCGCCGGTCAGGGCTGAGCGTTGCTATTTCTCGCACGCTCCATGCGGATTTCTATGCTTGTGAGAGGGGCCGCAAGACGTAGGATATGCGCGTATTGTGAATATCGTGAGGCCCCACTTGCCCGACACCCTGACCGCCGTGCCGACCCGTGACCGACTGCTGAGCCTGCCGAAGGCGGAGGTGCATATCCACCTGGAGGGCTGTTTCGGGGCCGATACCATCGTCGACCTGGCCGCCCAGACGGGCACGCCGCTGCCGCGCCCCAAGGAGCGGCTGCTGGAGTTCACCGGCCTGTCCGATTTTCTCGAGTTCCTCGATTTCATCTGCTCGCTGGCGCGCACGCCCGAGCAGCTGGCCCAGGCCGCGCGCGCCTTTGCCGAGCGCATGGCGGCGGCGGGCACCGGCTATGCCGACGTGATCGTGAACCCGACGCACTGGGCGAAACACTGGCAGGGCAACCTCAAGGGCTTCATCGACGGGCTGGACGCGGGCTTTCGCGAGGCCGAGGCGGCGGGGCTGCCGAAATCCGGCCTCTGCATCTCGCTGCTGCGGCAGCAATCGAGCGCCGAGGCGCTCGAGCTGGTGCAGGAGCTGCTGAAGATCAATCATCCGCGCGTGGTGGCGCTCTCTGTCGATGGCAACGAGGCTGCGGCGGGGCGGACCGGCACGAAATTTGCCGAGGCCTTCCAGCTGGCCGGCAAGGGTGGGCTGAAGCGCACGGTGCATGCGGGCGAGAGCAGCGGGCCGGAGGGCGTCTGGGATGCCATCGACCTGCTGGGCGCCGACCGGATCGACCACGGCGTGCGTGCGATCGAGGATCCGAAGCTGATCGAGGCGCTGGTCGAGCGCGACATCGCCCTGGGTGTCTGCCCGAGCTCGAACCTGACGCTGGGCCTGTACAAGACCATGGGCGAGCACCCCATCGAGGCGCTGCGCAGGCAGGGCGTGAAGGTCTCGGTGAATACCGACGATCCGGCGCTGCTGGAAGTGGACCTGGCCCAGGAATACGCCAAATGCGTCGCGGCCTTTGGCTGGGACGAGGCAGTGGTGCGCGACCTGGCGGCGACCTCGATCGAGGCCTCCTTTGCCGATGACGACGTGAAGGCCGGGCTGAAGGCGGCGCTGGCTGCATGGTGAGAGCCGCCGCTCTGCTGCTGCTGGTCCTGCCGGTGACGGCGGGCGCGGAAGAGGTGAACCTTGCGGATTGGGCGGCGGGGCTGCCCGAGCAATACACCGTGCAGGGCGTCAAGAACGAACCGACCTACCTGGCGGCGACCGACGTGATCCGCGAGGGCGACCTGATCAGCATCAAGGGCGGTGCGCCGGCCTGGACGAAACGGTCGATGGAGGCGCTGCGGGTCTTTCCCGACGGCCAGGTGGCGCAGGTGATCTGCCCGCCGGGCATGATGTGCACCGAGCAGATGCGCTCGGCCGCCGATGGCACCATGCCGGCAGGGTTCCTGAGCACGGCGGGGCTGATCTCGGCCCAGCGGCAGGGGCGGCTGACGGGCCGGGCGGAGACGCGGCCCTTTGGCAAGGTGCAGGTGATCTGCCTACCCGGGGAAGTGGTGGGGATCGCCGATCCGATCCTGGATCCCTGCTTCGAGACCAGGACCGGCGCGGCGATTGCCCAACGGCATCGCGATACCGGCGAGTTCGACGGGCCGACGCTCGACCCGGCGGACCTGACGATCACGCTGGGTGCGCTGCCTGCCGGGAGGCAGGACGTTGCCCCCGATGCGGGTTCCGATACGGGCGCCAATGGTGCGCCGGACGACAAGTGAAACGATAACAACAGACTGATCCAACAAGGAAATCCTCTCATGTCAAAATCCCTGTTCCTGACCACCCTTGCCGTTGGCGCCCTGGCCGCCGGCGGTGCCTTTGCCGATCCGCTGAAGGTGGCGCTGCTGCTGCCGGGCCTGAGCAACGACGGCTCCTTCAACCAGGTGGCTGCCGATGCGGCGAAAGAGCTGCAGGACGAGGGCAAGATCACCCTGGAGCTGCGCGAGGAGATGGCCGACCCGTCGAAATCCGAGCCGGTGATCCAGCAATATGCCGCCATGGGCTATGACCTGATCATCGGCCATGGCATCGAGCTGTCCGAGCCGATCCTGAAGGTCGCCGCCAGCTTCCCGGACACGCATTTCGCGGCCTCGGGCGGCCCCGACCTTGCCGCGGCGCTGATCGACAACGTCGACGGCTGGACCTATGATTTCGGCCAGCAGGGCTACCTTGGCGGGCTGATCGCCGGCGAGATCCAGGGCGTCGACCTCTATGGCATGGTGGGCGGCCCCGAGCTGGGCTTCGTGAAGGCCGCGCACAACGGCTTCAAGGCGGGCCTGGCCGAGGTGAACCCCGACGCCAAGGTGACCGAGACCTACACTGGCAGCTTTGACGACGCGCAGCGCGCAGCCGAAGTGACCCGCGGCATGATTGCACAGGGCGCCAAGGTGGTCTGGACCTCGGGCGACGGCATCGGCAACGGCGTGGCGGCGGCAGCAGCCCAGGAGGGCGGCATGACCATCGGCGTGACCGGCGATGCGGGCGGCAACGCGGCCAAGGTCAACGTGGCCTCGGTGGTGCTCGACATGTACCCGACCTTCTCGCAGTACGTGAACGACATCGACGCGGGCACCTTCGGCGGTGATTTCATCGTCTCGGGCATCGCCAACGGCGGCCTGGTGATGACGCCGATCAATGCCGAGGCCGGTGCGGTCCTGCCCGAGGACTTCGACGCGCGGATCCAGGCGATCATCGACCAGCTGGCCGATGGCACCCTGGAACTGCCGAACTTCTTCGAGTGAGTGCGATGCCGGCCCCGAAGATCACCCGGAATGTGGCCCCGATCCTGACCGCGAGCGGCATCGACAAGCGTTATGGCAAGGTCCAGGCGCTGAGCGATGCGCGCTTTGCGCTCGTGCCCGGACAGGTGGCGGCCATCGTGGGCGAGAACGGGGCCGGCAAGTCGACGCTGGCCAAGATCATCACGGGGCTGGAGCCCCGCGATGCCGGGGAGCTGGTGGTTGATGGCAGCCCGGTTGCGGGCTGGACGCGGCGGCAGGCGGTGGCGGCGGGCATCGGCTTCGTGCCGCAGTCGCTGTCGCTGGTGCCGACGCTGACGATCACGGAAAACCACGTGCTGAGCCGGGGCGGGATGCGCCGCAACACCGCCGCGGCACGCCGCGCGCTGCTGGAGGCCGCCGAGGAGATCGGCGCGGTGCTGAACCTGGACCTGCCGAGCGAGGCGCTGAGCCTGGCGGAGCGGCAGCTGGGCGAGATCGTCTCTGCCGTGGCGGCGGGGGCGCGGGTGCTGCTTCTGGATGAGCCGACCTCTTCGCTGGGGCCGGTGGAGGTGGAGATGCTGATCGGCACGGTGCGGCGGCTGGCCGGCATGGGCCGGGCCGTGGGCATGGTGACCCACCGGATCAGCGAGGTGCTGGAAGGCGCCGACCACATCACGGTGCTGAACCACGGGCGCGTGGTGATGGACCGCGCGACGGCGGGCCTGGACGGTGAGGCGGTGGCGCGGCTGATGGTGGGCGAACGGAACCGCTCGGGCCCGGTGCTGCAGCCGGTGACATCGACCTGGAAGCGCCTGCAGGTCGAGGGGCTGACGATCCGCGGCGAGGCGGCACCGATCCTGGATGGCGTGACGCTGAACGTGCGCGAGGGCGAGGTTCTGGCGGTGGCGGGGGTGTCGGGGGCGATGCAGCCGGCGCTGGCCGATGCGATTGCCGGGCTGAGAAAGCCCGACGCGGGCCGGGTGCTGATCGACGGCACCGAGGTGACGGGCCAGCCGGCGAAGGCCACCCGCGAGGGGCTGGGCTATGTGGCCGAGGACCGGGGCGAGGGCCTTGCGCCGGGGCTGAGCAATGCCGAGAACGCGAGCCTGTTCCACCTGGACCGGCCGGAGTTTCGCCGCCTGGGCCTGAGGAACAGGGCGGCCGAGATGGCGCTTGGCCGCGAGGTGATTGCCGATTTCGACGTGCGCCCGGCGGATCCGGCGATTGCCTCCGGCGGGCTGTCGGGGGGCAACCAGCAGAAGCTGCTGGTGGGGCGCGAGCTGCGCCGCGATCCCGGCGTGCTGGTGGTGCACGGGCCGACGCAGGGCCTCGACCTTGCCGCGGCCGCCGCCATCCGGGCCGATATCACGCGGGCCGCCGCCAATGGCGCCGCGGTGCTGGTGATCTCGGCCGACCTGGAAGAACTGATGAGCATGGCGCATCGGATGATCGTGCTGGCCGCGGGCCGGATCAGCGCGGAATTCGATCTGTCAAAGCCCGTGGATACGGGCGAGCTGGGCCGGGCGATGACCGCGAGCGGCGCGCACCAGCCGGAACTGGAGAGCTGAGATGTCTGAGACCTGCAACCACGACCATCCGCCGATCGAATTTCCCGCGACGGGCGCCGACTACGCGCCGACGCCGGACGAGATCATGAAGCTGCGCCGGGTGGCGCGGGGCCTGGACAAGCCGGACATGATCATCCGGGGCGGCAAGGTCCTTGCGCTGCATATCGGCGACATCCTGGAGCGGGACGTGGTGATCAGCGGGCGGCACATCGCCGCCGTGACGCCGGTGGGCCATTTCGAGTGCGACACCGTGATCGACGCGACGGGCTATCACGTGGCGCCGACCTTCATCGACGTGCACATCCACATCGAATACACCAAGCTGGTGCCGGGCGAGCTGGCGCGGCTGTCGGTGCCCAAGGGCACGACGACGATGCTGGCCGATGCCAACTGCATCGCCAACGTCCTTGGCGAGCCGGGCATGGACTACATGGGCCAGACCGGCACGCCGCTGAAGATCTTTGCCCAGACCAGCCACAAGGTGCCGCAGGCGCCCGAGCTGGAACTGGGCGGCGCGCATGTGAGCACCGAGGCGCTCTCGGCCCGGGTGCAGCGGCCGCAGACCGCGACGCTTGGCGAGAGCAACCCGTTCAACATGGACCTGGCCTCGGCCCAGAAGCAGGCGAGCGCGCTGGCCGCGGGCAAGCGGATTACCGGGCATACGGCGCTGCTGGAGAACGAACCGCTCTGGGGTTACCTGGCGGGCGGCATCAGCGACGACCACAATGCGCACAAGACCGAGGACGTGGTGGAGCGCCTGCGCCTGGGCGCGATGCTGACGGTCATGGCGGGATCCATGAACGACAACGTGCCCCATGTCTTTGCGGATATTCCCGAGCTGAAGGACGGCATGTTCCACATGGCCTTCTGTGCCGATGACAAGCTGGTCGAGGACCTGGACGCCCAGGGCCATATCGACCACCACGTGCGCAAGGCCATCGAATGCGGCGTGCCGCCGCTGCGCGCCTATCGCATGGCGACGCTGAACGCGGCGAGCTACTATCGGCTGGATCACATCCTGGGCTCGATCACGCCCTGCAAGATCGCCGATCTGCAGCTGATCGAGGACCTGGCCGAGGCCCGCCCGCACATGGTGATCGTGGACGGGCAGGTGGCCGCGGTGGACGGGGCGCCGGTGTTCGAGAACACCGACGAGGTGCCCGATTTCACCCGCAACACCATGCACCTGTCGCCGAAGATCAACGCCGAGAGCTTTGCCACCAGGGCCGAGGGCGAGAGCGCCTGGGTGCAGGCCATGGAGATGTACGACGGCTACTTCAAGCGGGCGTTCCACTGTGAACTGCCGGTGGTCGACGGCAAGGTGCAATGCGACCTGGACCTGGACGTGCTGAAGGTGGCCGTGGTGGACCGTCACCATGCGACGGAAACCATCGGCTGTGGCTTCGTGAAGGGGTTCACCCTGAAGAAGGGCGCCATTGCGGCGACGACCAACTGCGAGAACCAGAACCTGGTGATCGTGGGCACCTCCGACGAGGAGATGGCCTTTGCCGCGCGGGCGGTCGAGGAGATCGGCGGCGGCCTGGTGACCGTGGCGGATGGCAAGGTGATCTCGACCGTGCCGCTGCCCGTTGCCGGCTGCATGTCGGATCAGCCCTGGGAGATCGTGCGGGATCAGTCGCTGGCCAATGACAAGGGCGCCGAGAGCATCGGCTGCACCATGCATGCGCCCTTCCTGATCATGTCCTTCATCGGGCTGGTGGGCGTGCCCGACCTTGGCCTGACGGAACGCGGGCTGGTCGAGACGGCGAGCCAGAGCTTTACCGACCTGGTGCTGGGCATGCAGGCCGAGATGGTGTGCTGTCGCTGCCCGAGCCATGCCCACGACATTCACAAGATGACAGATCCGTCGAGCTACATCGGCTGAGCGGACAAGAGGTAGAAAGAAGAAAAATGACCAAGACACTGAAGCCGCTTCTGGGTTCGGCCTTCCCGCCGCTGACCATGCCCGAGGCATACCTTGACGATCTGATCGCCCTGCAGGAGGTGATCGACACGACGATCGCGCCGCTGGCAAAGGAACACGACGCCGAGGGCCGCTATCCCACCAAGGCGATTGCCGCGATCAAGGAGAGCGGTTTCCTGAAGACCGTGGCCGATGGCGGGGTCAACCTGCCCAGCCGCGTGTCGATGGAAGCGCAGCTGCGCATCGCCGTGGCGGACAGCGCCGTGGCGCAGATCTTCAAGGTGCACGACGAGATCGTGCGCGAGATCTTCACCTATTGCCCCGAAGAGATGAAGCCGCGGCTGACCAGGGCCATCGAGGAGGATGACGCGATCATCGGCCTGGCCGTGGCCGAGGCCGGCAAGACCGTTGTCGAGCCGATGAAGACCACCGCGATGAAACAGGCCGATGGCGGGTTCATCGTGCATGGGCAGAAGATCTATACCACCGCCGCCGCCGAGGCCGATTACATCGCCACCTGGGCCTTCAACCCGGAAGCGCCGGGCGTGGCCGAGAACCCGATCGCCGGCATGCAGCTGAACCTGATCAAGCGCGACACGCCCGGCGTGACGGTGCACCGCGACTGGGACGTGATGGGGCAGCGGGCGACGGATTCCGGCTCGATCACCTTTGACAACGTCAAGACCGATCCGGAGTGGAACGCGACGATCCCGGGCAAGTTCTCGCCCGATCATGCCTCGCTGCGCTATCAGGTGGGGTTCTGCGCGATCATGACCGGCATCGGTATCGGTGCCCTGCGCGAGGCCGCGGATTTCGTGCCGAACAAGAGCCGCCCCTGGTGGTCGGCGGGCGTGGACAGCGCCGCGGACGACAAGCTGGTGCGGCGGCAGATGGGCGAGCTGACGGCGGCGCTGGTGGCCTCCTACAACGCGATGCTGCAGGCGGCCGACATGCTCGACCTCTACGAGGCGGGCAAGGTGAGCCGGACCGATCTGGCCATGGCGGTCTATTCCGCCAAGATCGTCAGCCACAAGGCGGCGCTCGATGCCTGCACGCAGGTCTTCGACCTGATGGGCACGCGTTCGGTCAGCACCAAGAACGGCTTTGACCGCTACTGGCGCAACGCGCGGGTGCTGAGCCTGCACGACCCGGTGAACTGGAAGATGGAAGAGCTGGGCCGTCACGTGCTGACGGGCTGGGAACCGGAACCGGGGCTCTATCAGTGACACTGCCTGCGGGGATGACACGGATCGCGATCACCGTGGCGGTGGTGCTGGCCATTCTGGCCGGCCTCATCGCCATGGCGGGCGCCGCACCGGGCGAGGCACTGGCCGCGCTCTGGCGCGGGGCCTTCGGCGCGCGCTACATGACGGCGGAAACGCTGGTGACGATGGTGCCGCTGGCGCTTGTGGGCCTGGGCATCCTGCCGGCCTTGCGGGCGGGGGTCTTTCCCATAGGCGCGCAGGGGCAGCTGATCGCGGGGGCGGCGCTGACCACCGCCGCGGTGCAGGCGGCGCCTGACCTGCCGGCCCCGGCGCTGATCGTGCTGGGCGGCCTTGCGGGGGCCCTGGGTGGTGCGCTGTTCGCGCTGATCCCGGCGCTGCTGCGGGCGTATCGCGGCGTGAACGAGATCCTGTCGACCCTGCTGATGAACTACATCGCGCTCTACGGGCTGCTCTGGGCGCTGAAGGGGCCGCTGGCGGCGGACAAGGTGACGGCGACGCCGCGCAGCGATCCGCTGCCCGATGCGGCGCTGCTGCCGAACATCCTGACCGGCACGCGGCTGCACGCCGGGCTGTTGGTGGTGCTGATCCTGGGCCTCGGGATTGCCTACTGGATGCGCGGGCGCTCCGGCCTGACCTATCAGCTCTTTGCCGAGCGCAAGGGCCTTGCCGCCCGCATGGGCCTGTCGGAGCCGAAGGCCATCGTCACCACGATGCTGTTTTCCGGCGCGATCTGCGGGCTGGCCGGCTGGGTGCAGGTGGCGGGCGTGGCGCATACGCTCTATCCGAGCGTCGATGGCGGCATCGGGTTTTCCGGCATCCTCGTGGCGGTTCTGGGCGGGCTGGCGCCCCTCGGCACCGTGCTCGCCGCCTTCCTCTTTGCCGTGCTGACCACCGGCGCGCAGGGCATGCAGATCGGCACCGACGTGCCCGCGGCCATTGCCGTGGTGACGCAGGGCCTCGTGCTGCTGGGTGCGGCGGTGGCGCTGCGCCGCACGCAGGTGGCCCGGGCGCCGGCCGCCACTGCCGCTCCGCCCGCCGAGGGCGCAACCAAGGACAACGTGACCCCATGACCCCCTCCGACCTGATCTTCTGGGAAATCGTGCTGGGCGGGATGCTGCGGCTGGCGACGCCGATCTTCCTGGCCGCCCTCGGCGAGGTGCTCTCGGAGCGCGTCGGCACGCTGAACCTCGGCATCGACGGCATCCTGACGGCCGGCGCCTTCTCGGCGCTGGTCGGGGCGGCGCAATGGGGCTGGGGCGCGGGCATCGTCGCGGCGCTGATCACCGGTGCGCTCTACGGCCTTGTCATGGCGCTGGCCATCGTGCGCGGCGGCGCCAACCAGATCATCACCGGCATCGCGATCTCCCTGATCGGCGCCGGGCTGACGAGCTACCTGTTCCAGCTCTGGCAACCCTCGGGGCAATCGGCGGTCTTCGTGTCGCTGGCGCCCAAGGTCGAGATCCCGCTGCTCGCCGATATCCCGGTGCTGGGGCCGATCCTGTTCCAGCAGAACATCGTGACCTACCTGTCGATCGTCCTGCTGATCGTGGTGGGCGCCGTGCTGCGCTACACCCGCCTCGGCCTGACCATGCGGGCGGCGGGCGATGCCTCGGCCGCGGCGGCGCTGCGCGGCGTGAACGTGACGCGGCTGCGCTATTTCGGGATCATCGCGGGGGCCTGCCTGATGGCGCTGGCCGGCGCCTCGATCACCATCGGTTTCCTGGGATCCTTCAACGAGGGGATCAGCGGCGGGCGCGGCTACGTGGCGCTGGCCGTGGTGATCATCGGGCGCTGGACGCCGCTGGGGGCCTTCCTCGGCGCCTTCCTGTTCGCCTTCTTCGACAGTTTCTCGCTGAGGGTGCAGGGCGACATGTTCAGCCTGCCCACCGAGGTCTACTCGATGCTGCCCTATGCGATGACGCTGCTGGTGCTGGTCTTTGCGGCCAATTCCAAGGCGGCGCCGCGCGAGCTGGGCAAGTAGCCTCGGCCTTGCCGGCCGGGGCGGCGGGCGCCATATAAAGGGGCGAAGGAGCTGCCCATGAATATCGGTGACACATCGAAGGAAACCGGCCTGCCGGTGAAGACCATCCGTTATTACGAGGATATCGGGCTGGTGACGCCGGCACGCGCCGAGAACGGCTATCGCGAGTTCCGCCCCGAGGAAGTGGACCGGCTGCGGCTGTTGTCGCAGGCGCGGCACCTTGGGTTCTCGCTCGAGGAATGCCGCAAGCTGGTGGGCTTTTACGCCGACGAGCACCGCACCAGCCGCGAGGTGCGCGAGGTGGCGATGGGCCACCTTGAGCAGGTGCGCCGCAAGATCGAGGAACTGCGGGCGCTGGAGGTCACGCTGGAGGGCATGGTGAATGCCTGCCGGGGCGATGACGACCCGCGTTGCGCGATCCTGGAAGGGCTGCAGGAGCTGCCGGCGTGCCACGCCGGAAAGCATTGATCCGTTACGTCAACAACGCCCCGTAAGGCACTGAAAAATCATCCGTTCGGGATTCCCTTGCCCCGCGCGGCCCGCTTTTGCGCGGCAATGCGGAAGGGCGCGTTGGGGGCGCCGAAACCGGCATAATCGCCGCGCCGCTGAACGATCTCGAAGAAGACCCCGCCGGGGAAGACACGGGAATAGAACTGGAAGAACTCACCGTTCTCGTCGGCATCGTAGAGGATGTTGGTGGCCTTGAGCCGGGCCAGCATCTCGGGCCAGAGATCGAAGCGGGCGGCGAGATCGTCGTAATAGTTCGCCGGGATCTGCAGCATGTCGAAGCCGAGACCCTTGAGCGCCTCTGCGGTGGCGAAGATGTCGCTCGACTGCAGGGCGATGTGCTGGACCGAGGCGCCGAAGGTATCGGCGAGGAACTGACCGGCGAGGGTGCGGTGGGTCTCGGCGCCGTTGAGGGTGATGCGAAGCTGGCCGTCGGGCGCCTCGATCACCTGCGAGCGCACCAGGCCGTCGGGATCGACCACGTCGATCATCGGCGATTTGGTCATGCCGAAGATCGAGGTGTAGAACAGCGTCCAGGAGAGCATGTCCTCGTAGCTCATGGTCTGGGCCAGGTGGTCGATGCGGGTGAGGCCGGTCTTCGGCGCCTCGCCAGGCAGGGGCTCGAACTCGGTTTCCCAGACCTTTTCAAGCGTTTCCGTGTTGTCGATGAAATGCAGCACCGAGCCGGAGAGGCCCCTGATCGCGGGGATGTCGACCTCTCCGGGGCCGAGGGGCTGACCGAAGGGCGCGGCGCCGAGGGCCTCGGCGCGTTTCACGGTATCCTTTGCCGAGCTGACCGAGAGGCCGATATCGCAGACCGACGTGCCGCGGGCATTCCAGGCGCTGCCGGCATGGCCGGTGGCCTCGGAATTGAGAACGATGCGGATATCGCCCTGTTGCCAGAGGCTTATGTCCTTGTTGCGGTGGCGGCCAGACTTGTGGAAGCCGAGCGTGGAGAGCTGCTGGCCGAGCATCTCGGCCTCCTTGCCGCGGGTGGCGAACTCGATGAAGGAGACGCCCTTGGTTTCGACGCGGGCCGGGAAATCGGGCAGGTCGACGGTGCTCTCGGGCTCGATGCGGCGGACGTCGTCCATCAGGGCAACGAGCGAGCGGTAGCCATCCTGAGAGACGGTATTGGGGTTCGAGCCGCGGAACTGATCGTTGAAGATCTCGAGCGAGATCGGGCCGGTATAGCCGGCGGCGGTGACGGCACGCATGAAGGAGACGACGTCGAGGTCGCCTTCGCCCGGCATGTTGCGGAAGTGACGCGACCAGTAGAGCAGGTCCATCTCGATCAGGGGCGCATCGGCGAGCTGCACGAAGAAGATCTTGTCGCCCGGGATCGAGCGGATGCTCTCGGGCGAGAGCTTGCGTCCGAGGGTGTGGAAACTGTCGAGGATCAGGCCGATGTTGGGGTGATCGGCGCGGCGGACGACCTCCCAGGCATCGCGGTGATCGTTGATGTGGCGGCCCCAGGCGAGGGCCTCGTAGCCGACGCGCAGGTTGCGCTTGGCAGCGCGCTCGCCAAGCTCGGCAAAGTCGTCGGCAGCGCGTTGGATACCGCCGAGGGAGGCCGGGTGGCAGGAGGAGCAGAACAGCACCAGGTCGGTGCCCAGCTCCTGCATGACGTCGAACTTGCGCTCGGCGCGGTCAAAGGCCTTGGTGCGCAAGGGTTTGGGAAGACACTCGAAATCCCGGAAGGGCTGGAACAGCGTGATCTCGAGGCCATGGTCGCGGATCATCTGGCCAACCTCGCGGGGCGAGCCGTCGTAGGCCAGGAAATCCTGTTCGAAGATCTCGATCCCGTCGAAGCCCGCCGCGGCGATCGCCTCGAGTTTCTCGAGCAGATTTCCGGAGATGGAGACTGTGGCGATCGAGGTTTTCATGGCCTTGGAATCCTTGAAAAGTGCATCGGTATGACGTCGGTTCTGCGTCGGTATCGCGGCGGTGCGACCCCGCCTTGCGATCTTGGGGCGTCTCCGGGCCCAGGATGGAGGAATGGGCCCGGAGACGCCGGCGCGGGGCTTAGTAGCCCAACACCGTTGGCAGCCACGTGACCGTGGCAGGCACGAAGGTGAGGATCAGAAGGACCAGCACCTCGACCAGGAAGAAGGGCAGGATGGCGCGGGTGAGCTTTGCCATGCCCACCTGGGCTATGCCCTCGGCCACGAAGAGACAGAGGCCGAGCGGCGGGGTGATAAGACCGATCATCAGGTTGAAGATCACCAGGATGCCGAAGTGGATCGGATCCACGCCCATGCCGACGGCGATGGGGTGCAGGATCGGCACCAGGACAAGCATGGCGGCGATGCCTTCGAGGAAGAGGCCGATCACCAGGAAGAGGATGATGACGGCGATCAGGAAGGCGGTCTGGGAGTTGACGTTGGACAGCACCCAGTCGGTCAGCATGTTCGGCACGCGGTTGTAGGTCAGCAGCCAGTTGCCGGCACTGACCGCGCCGATGATGATCAGGATGACCGAGCTGTCGCGCATGGCATCGGTGAAGATGCGCGGCAGGGCCGAGATCTTGATCTTGCGATAGACGAAGAGCCCGAGGACGAGCGCATAGGCCACGGCGAAGGAGGCGGCCTCGGTCGGGGTGACGATGCCGATCAGGATCGAACCCACGACGAAGACCGGCATCAGCAGGGGCAGCACGCCGCCGAGCAGCGCCTGCAGCGGCGGTTGCGCCTCGGCGATGGTCTCGGGGTGCGGGTCGTCCACCTTGACCGTCAGCATGACGTAGGCCGAGAGGAAGATCGCCAGCAGGATGCCGGGGATGACGCCGGCCATGAAGAGGGCGGGCACCGAGACGCCGGAGACGATCAGCGCGTAGATGATCACCGGGATCGACGGCGGGATGATCGGGCCGATCACCGAGGAGGCCGCGGTGAGGGCGGCGGCAAAGTCGCGCTTGTAGCCGTGCTTTTCCATCTCGGGGATGAAGACGCGGCCGATGGCGGAGGTATCGGCGACGGCCGAGCCCGACAGGCCGGCAAAGATCACCGAGGCCCAGATGTTGACCAGCGCCAGGCCGGCGCGCATGCGGCCCACCAGGACGTTGGCAAAGGCGATGATGCGGCCGGTGATGCCGCTTTCGTTCATCAGCTCGCCGGCGAGGATGAAGAGCGGGATGGCCAGCAGCGGGAAGGAGTTGAGGCCCTTGTACAGCTCGGTCGCGACGATGCGGATGGTGTAGGGCGGTTCGCCCACGGCCATGAAGAAGAGCAGGGCAGCGAGGATGGCGACGGCGATCGGAACGCCGATCAGCAGCCCGCCGATGAGGATCACATAGGCCATGTCACGCTTTCCTGATTTCTTGCAGACGTTCGAGGAATCTCAGCAGGGCGGCGACGGCGAGCATGGCGCCGCCGATGGCGGTGGCGTATTGCCAGGTGCCGACCTTGCCCGTCCAGACGAGCCAGTCCCAGCCGATCATCTCGGAGAGATATTGCGCGGTGCCCTTGAGGCCCGAGGCGTCGACGCTGCCGCGGCGCATGGCGAAGGTATGGCCGGCATATGCCAGGGCCGCGCCAGAGGCGAGGGTGATCAGGTCGACCAGCAGGTAGAGCCGCTGACGGGTGCCATGGCTGAGCATCTCGGTGAGGATGGTGAAACGGATGTGCCTGTCCTGCATGTAGGCCAGCGCGAGGCCGAACATCACCCCGTAGATCGTGAGGTAGATCGGCAGCTCCTCGCCCCAGGGCACGGAGCGCCCGATGGCATAGCGGCGGAGCGAATTGAGAAAGATGATGGCAAAGACCAGCGTCATCGACAGCCCGGCCCCGAAGGCGAACAGGCGTTGCGCGGCCCGGTTGAGTGCGGTCACTGGGCAATCCCCGGAATTGCGCCGGACCGGCCGCAGCCGGCCCGGCAGTGTTTAGGGTGAGGCCCGGGCGGGCGTTACGCCCGGGTCAGGGGTGGCGCGGTCAGTTCGACGCGGTGGCGTCGGACACGGCGCTCTGCAGCTTCTCGATCCAGACGGCATCGTCGCCCAGTTCGCCCTGCAAGTAGTCGATCACGGCCGGCTGTGCCTTTTCGGCAAAGGCCTGCAGTTCCTCGGCGGTGGGGGCATAGACCTCCATGCCTTCGTCCTGGACCTTCTTGACGCCTTCGGCCGAGTTCCATTCCTGGATGGAGCGGCCCATGTTGCCGGCGATGATGGCGGCCTTCTGCACGACTTCCTGTTCAGCCGGGGTGAGCGACTGGAAGAAATCGTCGGAGATGACGATGAAGTCGGCGGCATAGACGTGACCGTCGAGGGTCATGTACTTCTGCAGCTTGTGCAGGCCGTTGTTGTAGATCACGCCGACCGGGTTTTCCTGGCCGTCGACGACGCCGGTGGAGAGGGCGTTCGGCAGTTCGGTCCATGCGATCGGGGTGGGTTCACCGCCGAGGCCCTTGACCATCTCGATGTAGAGCGGGATCGGCTGGACGCGGAACTTCAGGCCTTCCATGTCCTCGGGCTTGGTGATCGGGCGGGTGTTGTTGGTGAAGTTGCGGAAGCCGGTTTCACCATAGGCCAGCGTGCGCAGGCCGGTTTCCTCGAGGCAGTGCTCTGCCAGCTCGTCGCCGAAGGGGCCGTCGAGCACTTCCCAGGCGACGGTCGCCGAGGAGAAGGTGTAGGGGATGTCGAGCACGGAAGCTGCGGGGCAGACCTTGGACATGGCGCCGGAGACCAGGGCCACCTGGGTCAGGCCGTCCATGGCCTGCGACACCAGTTCGTCCTCGTTGCCGAGCGAGCCGGCGGGGAAGATCTCGACCTCGAGGTCGGTCTCGCCTTCGACGATGTTCTTGAAGATCTGGGCGGCGGCGCCCTTTTTCGAAGCGGTCCAGTCATCGGGGTCGACGTGGGCGACGCGGATGGTCTGGGCCTGGGCCGAAGCGGCCATGCCGAGCGCCAGCGCGGTGGCGGTGGCCATGGTGGTCAGCTTGAAGTTCATCTGGTTTCCTCCCTAAGTAAACTCTCAGCGTCCTGAAGCAGTGCTTTCTGCCACAGGGGGGGCATCGAAGGCGTCGAAGGTTGCCTTCATGCGGGTTGGGTCGGCGGGCCGACCGGTGAAGAGCTCGAAGGCACGGACCGCCTGGAAGACGGCCATCCCCGAACCCGGAAGCACCTGGCAGCCGCGCGCGCGAGCGGCGCGCAGAAGCTCGGTTTCCAACGGAAAATAAACGATATCCGCAACCCACATGGAAGGGTCAAGCAGTTCAACCGGAAAGGATGTTCCGGGCAGCTTGGCCATACCCATGGGGGTGGCGTTGACGATGCCGTCGGGCCGGTTCGCGGCAACGAGCGCGGCCAGGTCGGTGACGGCCTGGGTGGTGACGCCGGGGCGGTTGGCGGCAACCTGTTCGGCAAGCGCCGCGGCACGGGCCGGATCGACATCGTTGATCGACAGGTGTTTCACGCCGACATCGGCCAGCGCATGGGCCACGGCGACACCGGCGCCACCGGCGCCGATCAGCAGCGCGTGGTCGCGGGTGGCATCGGGCAGGCCGCGCTTGAAGCCTTCGGCAAAGCCCCAGAGGTCGGTGTTGTGGCCATAGCGCTTGCCGTCGCAGAAGACGACTGTGTTCACGGCACCGACCGATCGGGCGTTGTCGGAGAGCTCGTCGAGCAGGCCGATCACCTCGATCTTGAAGGGATAGGTGATGTTGAGCCCGTCGAAGCCCGCGGTCTCGGCCGCGGTCAGGTATTCGGGCAGGCTGTAGGGCGCGACGGAGGCATCGGGATCGAGCAGGCGATAGACCGCCCGCATGCCCTGGGCCTCGGCCTCGGCCATGTGCATGCCGGGGGTGCGCGAGAGGCCGATGCCCTTGCCGACGAGACCAGCCAGCAGCATGTCGCCGCGGCCGCTGAGGCTGCTTGCACCAGTCATGACGATGGAATCCTCCCAGATCCTCCGATTCGATGACTGGAGAATGAACCCGGTGGTTAATTTCGTCAAGCCAATTGAACCGTGCGGTTAAAAGTGCCATTCTGAGGCTGGAGATGACGAGGGGGAGAGCGATGGCGGAGAGCGAACGCAAGCGGCGCGATGCACGGTCCTGGAAGCAGGATCCGGAGGCGGTAAAGGCAGACATCCTGCGCGCGGCGCGCAGCGAATTTGCCGACCGGGGCCTGTCCGGGGCGCGGGTTCAGGATATCGCTGACCGCATAAGCACCTCGAAACGAATGATTTTCTACTACTTTGGCGACAAGGAGGGCCTGTACCGCGCGGTCATGGCCCAGGCCTATGCCAGCGTGCGCCAACAGGAAGCGGAGCTGAACCTGGAGGGGCTGTCGCCCGACGAGGCCCTGCGCAGGCTGGTGGAATTCACCTTCTGGCACCACCGCGAGAACCCCGAGTTCATCCGCCTCGTGATGGTCGAGAACATCCACAACGGGCGCCACATGAAAGGCGATCAGTCGCTGTTCACGGCCAATACGGCGGCCATTGCGCAGCTGGAGAGAATCTGTCGCGCGGGGCTCGAGGCGGGGCTGTTCCGGGAGGATGTCTCGCCGCTGGCACTGCACTGGCAGATCAGCGCCGCGAGCTTTTTCAACATGTCGAACCGGGCGACCTTTTCGGTGAACTTCGGCGAGACGCTGTTCGAGGAAGAGGCGCAGAAGGCGCTCTGTGAACAGGTGACGCGCAGCATTCTCTGCGGTGTGCTGAAGTGACGTGGTGCAGGGCTTGCATCGCGGGCCCCGACACGTTCAGTTGGCGGCGAGAGCCGAGGAGACAGACATGAACACCACCGCCGCGCCGCGCACCGACTATTCCAAGCTGCTGGACGACGAGGTACAGGCCTTCGTCGCGGAGACGCTCTCCTTCTACCCCGACGACCTCGATCCCCATGACTGGGACGCGCAGCGGCGCGTCTACAACGCCATGGCGGCGCATTTTCACCACGGAAGGCCAGCGGGCCTGCCGGTGGAGGACCGCGAGATCGCCGGCGTGCCGGTGCGTGTCTATGGTACGCCCACGGATGTCACGGTGCTCTTTGCCCATGGCGGGGGATTTGTGCTCGGCGGTCTGAACAGCCACGACGATATCTGTGCCGAGATCGCGGCCGCCACGGGCAAGCAGCTGATTTCGGTCGATTTTCGCCTGGCTCCGGAGTATCTGCACCCGGCCGCCTATGACGATTTCGCCGCGGTGGCCGACAGCCTGCGGGCGGACGGGCCGGTGGTCCTGCTGGGAGACAGTGCCGGGGGCGCGCTTTGCTCCTCCTACTGCGGCACCCGGGGCGGGCCCGACCTGCGCGGTCAGGTGCTGGTCTATCCGAGCTGCGGCTATCCGCTCCACGGTGGCAGCTATGACATGCATGCCAATGCGCCGCTGCTGAGCCGGGACGACATGGATGGATATCTCGAGGCCCTCGGGGTGGAGCGGGGCGACGCACGGATGAATGCCTCGAAGGGCGATCTGCGGCGGGTGCCGCCGACCCGCGCCTTTGCCGCGGAATGCGATCCGCTGGCCGATGATTGCTCGCACTATGTGGCCGACCTGCGCAAGGCGGGGGTTGATGCGGCTTGGGTGCTGGACCGGGGGCTTGTGCACGGCTGGCTGCGGGCGCGTCACCAGAGTGCCCGTGCCGCCGAGGCCTATCGTGGAATTGTCGAAGCGGTGAAAGAGTTTACGCGCTGAAGCTTATGTGCCGCGTCAAGTGACGGCAGGGCGTACCTTGCCGATCGGATAGCCATAGGCCTGACGGAAGGCCTTGGAGAGCGCGGGTGCATCGGAATAGCCGCAGCGCAGGGCAATCTCGCGCAGCCCGAAGCGCGTTGAACTGGCCAGATCGCGGGCATGCGACAGGCGCATCGTCTGATAGTAGCGGCCGGGGGCCATGCCGAGCTGGGCCTGGAAGAGCCGGTCGAGGGTGCGGGGCGCGAGGCCGCAGCGCGCGGCAATCTGGGTGAGCGGCAGCGGCGTCTCGATGCTCTCTGCCATCAGGTTGACCACCTGCCGCAGCTGTGCGGAGCCGCGCGCGGAGAGGCGCCCGGGGGCCTGGTCGGGCAGCTGGTCACGCTTGGCGTCATGCAGGAACATGGTCGAGGCCATGAAGGCCTGGGCCTGTCCGAAGCGGTTGCCGATATATTCCAGGATCAGGTCGAGCGAGGTCGAGGCGCCGCCGCTGGTCCAGATGCGGCCCTGCGAGACAAAGCGCTGATCACTGAAATCGACGCGGGGGAAGGCCTCGGCAAAGTCGCGCTGGACGGCCCAGTGCACGGTGGCGGGCTGTTCGTCGAGCAGGCCCGCGGCGGCCAGCAGCCAGGCGCCGGTATCCGCCCCCACGATGACATCGTGCCGCCGGGTGAGGCCGCGCAGGGTGCGCAGCACCTGCGGCGTGTCGGCGTGCTGGCGAAAGCGGTAGCCGGCGACCACCACCAGCAGGTCGCCATCGGGGGCATCGGAGGCCGCGAAATCGGCGGCGATGGACAGCCCCGAAGAGGAGCGCGCCGGCCGGCTGTCGGGGGTGACCACGCACCATTCCACGTCTTCCTGTGCCTGGTCGCGGACGGCCCGCAGGGGCTCCAGCAGGCAGGACAGGACCATGTTCGAGAAACCGTCGAGCAGGAGAAAGGTGACATTGGTCATGCAGGGCCGGCCGTAAAGGTTAAATTTGACGGATATGGATCGGTTTGCGGCAGGATAGGACAAGATCGGGGGCGCGTACCACCCTAGACTGTCGTTTATGGACAATGTCCCCGTGCCCGGCAGGTGGCCCCGTGCCCGATGCCCCGTGTGCGCGGCGGACAGGATCCGGGACGTGACGGCGCCTGCGGGGTGCCGGTGGCCGGCGGGCCTCCGTTCCCGGAAGGAGACAGGCCCGGTGGCGCCATGCGGATACCCGTGCGGCAGAGCCAGTTTTGCCCGGGCAGACAATCAGGAACCCTCCCGCGGTGCGTCGGTGCCGAGGCGCCTCGTGACTGCGGGTCAGACTTACTTCAGGAGCACCCCATGCCTTTGACCATGAACCGCGAGGTCTTCATCACCGCGGCCCTGACCGGATCGGGCGCGACCCAGGACCGGTCGCACCATGTGCCGCGCAGCCCCAAGCAGATCGCCGAGGCCGCCATCGACGCCGCCCACGCGGGCGCCGCGGTGGTGCATTGCCACGTGCGCGATCCCGAAACCGGCGTGCCGTCGCGCGATCCCGCGCTCTACCGCGAGGTGACGGAGCGGATCCGCGAGAGCGAGGTGGACGTGGTGCTGAACCTCACCGCCGGCATGGGCGGCGACATGGTCTTTGGCCCGACGGAACGGCCGCTGCCGCTGAGCGAGGCGGGCACCGACATGGTGGGCGCCAGCGAGCGCATGGTGCATATCGCCGAATGCCTGCCCGAGATCTGCACGCTGGACTGCGGCACGATGAACTTTGCCGAAGCCGATTACGTGATGACCAACACGCCCGGCATGCTGCGCGCCATGGGCGGGATGATGACGGAACTGGGCGTGAAGCCCGAGATCGAGGCCTTTGACACCGGGCACCTGTGGTTTGCGAAGGAACTGGTGAAGGAAGGCGTGCTGAGGGGGCCGGCGCTGGTGCAGCTGTGCATGGGCGTGCCCTGGGGGGCGCCGAACGACATGAACACCTTCATGGCGATGGTGAACAACATTCCCGAGGATTGGACCTGGTCGGCCTTCAGCCTGGGCCGTGACCAGATGCCCTATGTGGCGGCGGCGGTTCTGGCGGGCGGCAACGTGCGCGTGGGCCTGGAGGACAACCTGATGCTGGATCGCGGGGTGCTGGCCACCAATGCGCAGCTGGTGGAGCGGGCGGCGACCATCGCCAGCAACATGGGCGCAAAGGTGATCGGCCCGGAGGCCGTGCGAGAGAAACTCGGCCTGGTGAAGCGCGCGCCCAAGGCGGTGGCAGCATGAAGGCCGCGATCATCGGTGGTGGCGTCATCGGCGGTGGCTGGGCGGCGCGGTTCCTGCTGAACGGCTGGGACGTGGCGGTTTTCGACCCCGATCCTGAGGCCGGGCGCAAGATCGGCGAGGTGATCGCCAATGCCCGCCGGGCGCTGCCGGCGCTCTATGACAAGGCGCTGCCCGTCGAGGGAAAACTGAGCTTTGCCAGCAGCATGGAAGCCGCAGTTGATGCCGCTGACTGGGTGCAGGAGAGTGTGCCGGAACAGCTGGAGATCAAGCACAAGGTGCTGGGGCTGCTGAGCGAGGCGGCGCCCGAGAGCGCGGTGATCGGCAGCTCCACCTCGGGCTTCAAGCCGTCTGAGCTGAACGAAAAGGGCGCGCGCGCGGTCGTGGCGCACCCGTTCAACCCGGTCTATCTGCTGCCGCTGGTGGAGCTGGTGGGGACGCCGGAGCGCTGTGAACGCGCGGCCGAGGTGCTGAAGGGCATCGGCATGTTCCCCCTGACGGTGCGCAAGGAAATCGACGCGCATATCGCGGACCGGCTGCTGGAGGCGGTCTGGCGCGAGAGTCTCTGGCTTGTGAAGGACGGTGTGGCCACGACGGAGGAGATCGACGAGGCGATCCGCATGGCCTTCGGTATCCGATGGGCGCAGATGGGCCTCTTCGAGACCTACCGGATTGCCGGCGGCGAGGCGGGCATGAAGCACTTCATGGCGCAGTTCGGCCCGGCGCTCAGCTGGCCCTGGACCAAGCTGATGGACGTGCCCGAATTCACGCCCGAGCTGGTGGACCTGATCGCCGGACAGTCGGATGCGCAATCCGGGCACATGTCCATCCGCGCGCTGGAACGGCTGCGCGACGACAACCTGGTGGGCATGATGCGGGCGCTGCGGCGCACCGGCAGCGGCGCCGGCGGCGTGCTGACCGGGCACGAGGCGGCGCTGAACCCGGGGGGCGAGCAGGACGGGCTGCCGGTGACGGTGGAACGTCAGGTGCCTGTCACATGGACCGACTACAACGGTCACATGAACGAGACCCATTACCTTGAGGCGGCCAGCCAGGCGACGGATGCCTTCATGGGGCTGATCGGCGCCGATGCGGCCTATATCGCCTCGGGCAAGAGCTATTTTACCGTCGAGAGTCACATCCGCTATATCGACGAGGTTCTGGCCGGCGAGCGCATCCGGATCACCACGCAGGTGCTGCAGGGCGCGGGAAAGAAGATGCATCTGATGCACCGTATTTGGCGCGGCGATGGTCGCATTGCGGCCACGGTGGAGACGCTTCTGCTGCATACTGACCTTGAGACCAGGCGCAGTTCCGCGCCCGAGGGAGCGGTGGCCGAGGCGCTTGCGCGCTATGCCGAGGCCCATGCCGGGATGCCGGCAGAGGAGGCCGGGCGCCACGTGGGCCAGAAACCCGCCGCCCAGCCGGCCCCTGCAGAAGGTTGACGAAGGCCCCCGCGCCGATGTGTGCTTGGTGCGGGACCATTACGTTGCCGGGCGGGAGGGGAGAGTGCGCCGCTTCTGCCCGGAACCGCGCCGTTTACGACGGGCGCCCGCGCTGCTGTCGGGCGGAACGGATCGGTTGGTTTGACGGAAATGTAAATTAACTTACAAAAAGTAAAGAATCAAACAACAGGGACGCAAAAGATGAGCAAAGAAATCGAAAAACTGGCCGCCAGGGCCGCAAGCGGGCGCCTGTCGCGCCGGAGCTTCATGCAGAGTGCGGCTGCCGTGGGCCTGAGCGCCACGGCCGCGAGCACCATGCTGGGCCGTGCCGCGCAGGCCCAGGAAACGCCCAAGGCAGGCGGTACCCTGCGGATGGGCCTGGGGGGCGGACAGAGCACCACGACGCTCGATCCGGCGCTGGCCGCAGACCGCGTGGCCTTCCAGAACCTGCGCGCCTTCGGTGAGCAGCTGATCGAGGTGAACGCCGACGGCAGTCTGAACATGCGCCTGGCCACCGAGATCGAACCCTCGGCCGACGCCACGACCTGGGCCTTTACGATCCGCGACGGTGTGGAGTTCCACAACGGCAAGACGCTGACGCCCGATGACGTGCTGGCGACGCTGCAACGCCATTCCGACGAGGATTCCCAGTCGGGGGCGCTGGGGATCATGAAGGGCATCGCCGGCATGAAGGTGGATGGCAACAAGGTGATCCTGGAGCTGGAACACGCCAACGCCGACCTGCCGTACCTGATGGGCGACTATCACCTGGTGATCCAGCCCGACGGTGGCCGTGAGGACCCGGCGGCAGGCATCGGAACAAATGCCTACAAGGTGGTCGAGAACGAGCCGGGCGTGCGCCAGGTCTTCGAGAAGAACCCGAACTACTGGGATGACAGCCGCGGCCATTTCGACAGCATCGAGATGCTGGTGATCAACGACAGCACGGCGCGCAACTCGGCGCTGCAGTCGGGCCAGGTCGACCTGATCAGCCAGGTGGCACCCCGCGTCGCGGCGCTGCTCGACCGGGCGCCGGGCCTGTCGGTCAAGAATGTCTCGGGACCCGCGCATTACGTCTTCATCATGCATTGCGACACCGCGCCGTTTGACAACAACGACCTGCGCATGGCCCTGAAGCTTGCCATCAACCGCGAGGAGATGGTTGACAAGGTGTTGCGCGGCTATGGCTCCATCGGCAACGACATCCCGATCAACAGCAGCTATCCGCTCTTCGACGAGAGCATCCCGCAGCGGACCTACGACCCTGAAAAGGCCGCGGAATTCTACAAGAAGTCCGGCCATGACGGTTCGCCGATCATCCTGCGGGTGGCCGAGGCAGCCTTCCCGGGCGCGATCGACGCGGCCCAGCTCTACCAGCAGAGCGCCCAGGCTGCCGGCATCCCGCTGCAGATCGAGCGTGAGCCCGACGACGGCTACTGGTCGGATGTCTGGAACAAGGAACCCTTCTGTGCCTCCTACTGGGGCGGTCGCCCGGTGCAGGACCAGATGTATTCCACCGCCTACCTGTCGAGCGCCGACTGGAACGACACCCGTTTCAACAACCCGCGTTTCGACGAGCTGCTGATGGCGGCCCGCGGCGAGCTGGACGAAAGCAAGCGCAAGGCGATGTACAGCGAAATGGCGATGATCCTGCGCGACGAGGGCGGTCTGATCACGCCGATGTTCAACGACTGGGTCGAGGGCGTCAGCGACAAGGTGCAGGGCTGGGAGGCCAATGGCGTGGGCGAGCTGATGAACGGGCTTGCCATCACCAAGTGCTGGTTCAGCTGATCCCGCGATGAGTGTCTTCATCTGGAAACTGGTAGCCCAGCGTATCTTGCTGGGCTTCCTTCTGCTGTTTTTGGTGTCTGTGCTGATTTTCGTTGGGACGCAGCTGCTTCCCGGGGATGTTGCGCAGGCGATCCTGGGTCAGCAGGCGACGCCGCAGGCGCTGGAGAATCTGCGGGCCTCTCTGGGGCTCGATCAGCCTGCGCATGTGCGGTATTTCCAATGGCTGTCGGGGTTGCTGCATGGCGATCTGGGCACCTCTCTGGCGAATGGCCAGGACATCGGGGCGGCGATCAGCGTGCGCCTCGGCAACTCGCTCTTCCTGGCCTTCTGGGCGGCGATCATCTCGGTGCCGCTGGCGATCATCCTGGGCCTGGTCTCGGTGCTCTACCGCAACCGCTGGCCGGACAAGGTGATCTCGGCGGTGACGCTGGCGTCGATTTCGGTGCCGGAGTTCATGCTCAGCTACATCCTGATGTTCTACTTCGCGGTGCAGCTTGGCTGGGCGCCGGCGGTGTCGATGATCAATCCGGGCATGAGCCTGGGCGAGAAGCTGCATGCGATCACGCTGCCGGTGGCGGTGCTGGTGATGGTGGTGCTGGCGCACATGATGCGGATGACGCGGGCGGCGCTGCTGAACGTGATGCAGAGCGCCTATATCGAGACGGCGGAGCTGAAGGGGCTGGGCCGGGCCAAGGTGATCTGGCGCCATGCCTTCCCGAACGCGATCGCGCCGATCGTGAACGTGGTGATGCTGAACATGGCCTACCTGGTGGTGGGTGTCGTGGTGGTGGAGGTTGTCTTCGTCTACCCGGGCATGGGGCAGTACCTGGTGGATCACGTGGCCAAGCGCGACGTGCCGGTGGTGCAGGCCTGCGGGCTGATCTTTGCGGCGATCTACATCGCGCTGAACATCGTGGCCGACATCGTGGCGATCCTTGCGAACCCGCGCCTGCGGCACCCGAAATGAGGCACCCGACATGAGAAAGATACCTCTTCCGGCCCTCCTCGGGCTGATCATCACGGCCGCCTTCTTCCTGATGGCGATCTTTGCCGCGCAGCTGGCGCCCTATGGCTTCAGCGAGGTCGTGGGCGACGTCTGGGAGCCGCCCTCGGCGCAGTTCTGGTTCGGCACCGACAACATCGGCCGCGACCTGCTGAGCCGGCTGATCTACGGCGGGCGCACGACGATCTTCATCGCCACGGCGGCCACCATCCTGAGCTTTGTCACCGGCTCGGTGCTGGGGCTCTTCGCGGCCGTCACCGGCGGCTGGGTGGACCAGCTGCTGTCGCGCTTCGTCGACCTGCTGATGTCGATCCCGACGCTGATCTTCGCGCTTGTGGTGCTCTCGGTGGTGCCGGTGACGGTGCCTGTGCTGATCCTGGTCATGGGGCTTCTGGACAGCACGCGGGTCTACCGTCTGAGCCGGGCCGTTGCGGTGGACATCGAGGTGATGGACTACGTCGAGGCGGCAACGCTGCGGGGCGAGGGGACGGCCTGGATCATCTTCCGGGAAATCCTGCCCAATGCGCTGTCGCCGCTGGTGGCGGAGATGGGCATGCGCTTCATCTTCATGGTGCTCTTCATCTCGACGCTGTCGTTCCTGGGCCTCGGCGTGCAACCGCCGCAGGCGGACTGGGGCGGTATCGTCAAGGAGAACAAGGACGGCATCGTCTACGGCATCCCGGCGGCGCTGCTGCCGGCGGCCTTCACCGCGGCGCTGGCGATCTCGGTCAACCTCGTGGCGGACTGGGTGCTGGACCGCACGTCCTCGCTGAAAGGAGGCCGCTGATGGCTGAACCGCTTCTGAAGATCGAGAACCTGAAGATCGAGGCGACGAGCTATCCGCCGGGCGAGAAGCCGCGCCGGATCACCATCGTTGACGGTGTTTCGCTGAACCTGGACAAGGGTAAGGTGCTTGGCCTGATCGGGGAATCCGGGGCCGGCAAGTCGACCATCGGCCTGTCGTCGATGGGCTATGGCCGCGGCGGCGTCGAGCTGACGGGCGGGCATGTCCTGCTGAACGGGCAGGAGATGCGCGGCGCCTCGGTGAAGCGGTTGCGGCAGCTGCGCGGCGCCGATGTGACCTATGTGGCGCAATCGGCGGCGGCGGCCTTCAACCCGGCGAAGAAGCTGATGGAGCAGGTGATCGAATCCACCCTGCGGCACGGCCGGGCGAGCAAGGCCGAGGCCGAGGCGCGGGCGGTGGATCTGTTCCGCGCGCTCGGCCTGCCCAACCCCGAGAGCTTCGGCAACCGCTATCCGCACCAGGTCTCGGGCGGGCAGCTGCAGCGGGCGATGACCGCCATGGCGCTCTGCCCCAAGCCCGACCTGGTGGTCTTCGACGAGCCCACCACGGCGCTCGACGTGACCACGCAGCTGGGGGTTCTGGCGGCGATCAAGCATGCCATCCGCGAGTTCGGTGTGGCGGCGCTCTACATCACCCACGACCTTGCGGTGGTGGCGCAGATCGCCGACGAGATCATGGTGCTGCGCCACGGGAGGGAGGTGGAGACCGGCCCGACCGACCAGGTGATCAACGCCCCGCGCGAGGACTATACCCGGGCGCTGGTCTCGGTGACCTCGAAGAGCCACGCCGACCGCAATCCCGAGGTGGAGCCGGTGCTGAAGATCGAGGGCATCGCGGCGCGCTATCGCGGCATGAGCCGCGACCTGCTGAAGAACATCGACCTCGAGCTGAAACCGGGCACGACGCTGGCCATCGTGGGCGAGAGCGGCTCTGGCAAGTCGACGCTGGCGCGGGTGATGACGGGGCTGCTGCCGCCGAGCGAGGGACAGATCAGCTTTGCCGGCCGGGTGCTCTCTCCGGCGC
Source organism: Pseudooceanicola sp. DL12 (assembly GCF_056270665.1). Classification (NCBI taxonomy): domain Bacteria; kingdom Pseudomonadati; phylum Pseudomonadota; class Alphaproteobacteria; order Rhodobacterales; family Paracoccaceae; genus Pseudooceanicola; species Pseudooceanicola sp. DL12. The sequence continues at coordinate 2,261,044 of NZ_CM149884.1, read as the reverse complement.
TGAAGGGGCGCTCTCGCGAGGATCTGCAGGAGCTGCAGATGATCTACCAGATGGCGGATGTGGCGATGAACCCGCGTCAGACGGTGGGCACGATCATCGGCCGTCCGCTGCAGTTCTACTTTGGCCTGAAGGGCAAGGCGCAGAAGCAGAAGGTGCTGGAGCTGCTCGAGGACATCGAGCTCGATCCGGGCTTCTACGACCGCTATCCCTCCGAGCTCTCGGGCGGGCAGAAGCAGCGGGTCTGCATCGCGCGGGCCCTGGCGGCAAAGCCGAAGCTGATCATCTGCGACGAGGTGACCTCGGCGCTGGACCCGCTGGTGGCCGAGGGGATCCTGGAGCTGCTGGCGCGGATCCAGGCGAAGGAGGACGTGGCCTATGTCTTCATCACCCACGACATCGCGACGGTGCGCGCGATCGCCGACCAGGTGGCGGTGATGCACAAGGGCAAGGTGGTGCGCTATGGCCCCAAGGCCGAGGCCCTGGCGCCGCCCTTCGACGATTACACCGAGCTGCTGCTGAAGTCGGTGCCGGAGATGCGCATCGGCTGGATGGAAGAGGCCCTCGCCGAAGCCGCCGCCGCCGCCCAGGCCGCCGACGGCGACTGAAGGGGCCGGGGCGGGGTGCGCCTGACGAGACCGGGCGCCCCTTGCCGGCGTGGCGCCATCCGTATTTGCAGAAAGATGAAAAGGGCCGCCAGGGAAACCGGGCGGCCCTTTGCCATGGGGGGGGCGCGCTAAAAAAAGCCGCCCGGAAAGGGAGCCGGGCGGCGCAGTCGGGGTAGATGGGGGGGATCACTCGGTCGGGAGCGGGCCTTTCTGCTCGGCGATGATCCGGTATTCCTGGGGCTCGCGGTGACGCGAGAAATCGAAGATCGTCTGGCGGTAGAGCCTAGCCATGTCGAGATCGCAACTGGCGGATATCACCTCGTCACCGGTGGTGACGGCCTGGGCGACGATCTGGCCCGAAGGCGCCACGATCATCGAGTCTCCAATCATGCTTGAGCCTTCCTCGAGCCCGGCCTTGGCGGTGGCCACGACCCATGTGGAGTTCTGGTAGGCACCGGCGGTTACCGAGAGCTGATGGTGGAAGCTGGTCAGGTTGTCGAAGTCGAAATTGCCGGTGTGATCGTTGGGCGTGTTGTAGCCCAGCAGGATGATCTCGGCCCCCTTGAGGGCCATGACACGATAGGTCTCGGCCCAGCGGCGATCGTTGCAGATGGCCATGCCGATGGTGGAGCCCATGGCGCGGAAGACGGGAAAGCCGAGGTTCCCCGGCTTGAAATAGTATTTCTCCAGATGCTGGGCCTGAAGGTGCGGCTGCGGGGCATCCCAGCCGGGAAGGTGGATCTTGCGATACTTGCCGATGATCTTGCCATCGGGGCCCACGAGAACACAGGCATTGTAACGCTGTGTACCGTCAAGTTCGGCGTAGCCCAGATAGAAGCCGATGCCGAGCTCTTCGGCGAGCTCGAAGAGAGGACGGGTTTCGGGGCCGGGCATCTCCCGCTCGAAGAAGGCGTTGATCTCTTCGGGATCGGTCAGGTGCCAGCGCGGGAAGAAGGTGGTGAGGGTCAGCTCGGGAAAGACCACGAGCCGCGCGCCGCGGGCATGGGCCTCTCGCAGCAGCTCCATCAGGCGGGCAACGACCACGGGGCGGCTGTCGGCCCGGGCGATAGGGCCCATCTGGGCCGAGGCGATTGTGATCTTTCGGGTCATGGGCGGCTCCTCAGGGGCGGGGGATCTTGGGGTAGGCGTCGTAGAAGTTGGCGGTGGTGATCCGGCCGATCTCCTCGGCCGTGGTGCCCCGAAGGCTGGCCAGAAGCGCGGCGATATGCGCGATATTGGCTGGCTCGTTGCGCGCCTCGGGGTCGAGCGGCAGGGGAGCCAGGGAGGGCGCGTCTGTCTCGAGCAAGAGGCGGTCGGCGGGCAGGGTTGCTGCAACCTCGCGGATATGGCCGTTGTCGGGGTAGCTGAGCAGGCCCGAGAAGGAGAAATGCGCGCCGAGCGCCACGCAGGTTTCGGCCAGGGGCTGATGGCCGGAGAAGCCGTGCATGAGGATGCGGAACGGGCCTTTCTCGTATTCCTCGGTGAGCATGCGGCCCATGGCCTCGTCCTGTTTCACCGAGTGGATGATCAGGGGCAGGCCGGTGTCGCGCGCCGCGGCGATATGGGCGCGGAAGACCTTGACCTGATTGTCCCAGGTGGCATTGCCAAGGAAGGTATCGAGGCCGCACTCCCCGATGCCCACGACCTTGGGATCCCGGGCCAGTGCCACGAGCTCCTCTGTCGTGACGTCGGCCTCTTCGTCGGCGTGATGCGGCAGGGTGCCGACGGTGCACCATACGTTGGGGTATGCACGGGCGGTGGACAGCACCCGGTCGAAATCGCGCACCCGGATTCCGATGGTGACGAAGGCACCGACGCCGGCATTCGCGGCGCGCGCGAGAACCTGATCGCGGTCCTTGGCAAATTCGTCGAAATCGAGATGAAGATGGCTGTCGATATACATGGAAGGCTCCGAAATCAGGCGGCGCGGGCGCGGCGGAAGGGCAGTCCGAGGGCTGCCGGATCGCGGACCCGGCCCGCGACGCCGATGAGAATGACGATTGTCAGCAGGTAGGGCAACATCAGCAGCACCTGGTAGGGCACGCCGAGGCCGAAATTCTGACCGCGCAGCTGAAGGGCATCGGCGCCGCCGAAGACCATGGCGGCCAGCATCACGCCCAGTGGCGTGCGACGGCCGAGCACGAGGATTGCCAGCGCGATGTAGCCACGGCCGGCCGTCATGTTGTCGAGGAAGAGGCCCGTGGCGGAAAGCGACAGGAAGGCGCCGCCCAGGCCCGCGAGCGCGCCGGACCAGATCACGCAGGTGATGCGGGTGCGGGCGACCGAAATGCCCAGGGTCTCGGCGGCCTGAGGGTGCTCGCCCACGGCGGTGATCGCCGTGCCGGGCGCGGTGCGGGACAGGAAGATCCAGGAGAGCGGCACGAGCGCCAGCGCGAGGTAGACCAGGACCGTCTGATGGAAGAAGAGCGGGCCGATGACGGGAAGGCCGGAGAGGCCCGTAATGTCGAGCGGCGCGAAGGGGGTGATGCGCGGCTGTGTCGTGCCGTTGCCGAAGGCGGCGCGGAAGGCGAAGCTTGTTGCGCCGACGGTGAGCAGGTTGATGGCCACGCCGGTAACCACCTGGTTGGCCGAGAGCACGACCGTGTAGAAGGCGAGAACGAGGCCCAGCACGGCACCCGAAGCCAGGCCCGCGGCCACACCCCACCAGAGGTTGCCCGTCAGGAAGGCCGCGAGAAAGCCGCAGAAGGCGCCGGCAAGCATCATTCCCTCCATGCCGATGTTCATCACGCCTGAGCGTTCGGCATAGATCCCGCCGAGGGCGGCCAGCATGATCGGCACCGAGAGCCGCATTGCGGCCTCGAAGAAGCCGTCGGCGAGCGGGCTGGTGAGCAAGGTGAGAAGGGTGTCCATGTCAGCTCTCCTGTAGCAGGGACTTGCGGCGGGCCTGCCGGTAGAGGTGCATCGTCCATGCCCCGGCGCCACGTCCGATCAGGAAGAGCACGATGATCCCCTGGATGATGGTGGTGACCATGCCGGGCACGCCGGCGCTGCTCTCCATCGTGGTGGCACCGACCTGAAGCGCGGCAAAGAGGATGGCGGCGGCCAGGACGCCGAGGGGGCTGGTGCGGCCCAGCAGCGCGACGATGATGCCGGTATAGCCGTAGCCGGGCGAGAAGTTCTCGATCATCCGGTGCTGGATGCCGACCATCTCGATCATGCCGCCGACGCCGGCGAGGGCGCCGCTGATCAGGAAGGCGGACATGGAAATGGCGGTGACATTCATGCCGGCGTTGAGGGCGGCGCGTGCGTTGAGGCCGGTGACGCGGAGCCGGAAGCCCCAGGTGGTATGCCAGAGCGCCAGGTGCGCCCCGAGCACGGCGATGAGCGCAAGCACGAAGCCCCAGTGCAGGCGCGTGCGGGGGATCAGATCGGGGAACCGGGCTTCGCGACCGAGGCGGTCGGTCTGGGCCATGTAGCCCGAGGCCTCCTGCAAGGCGCCGTGAAGCAGCCAGGAGACGAGGTAGATTGCGATGTAGTTGAGCATGATCGTGGTGATCAGCTCGTTGGCACCAAACCGCAGCTTCATCGCGCCGGCGAGGCCGGACCAGAAGGCGCCGGCGATGGCGGCGGCAAAGAGCATTGCGGGCAGGACGATCCAGGTCTCGCTGCCCTTGAGGGCAAGGCCGGTGGCCGCGGCGGCGGTGGCGCCGAGAAAGAGCTGCCCCTCGGCGCCGAGGTTGAAGGCGCCGCCGCGAAAGGCCAGCGCGACGGCAAGGCCGGCGAAGGTGAGCGGGATCGCCCGCAGGAGCGTTTCGGCAATGGAATTCCAGCTGCCGAAGGCGCCGTCGAGCAGCGCGGCATAGGCGGCCACGGGGCTGGCGCCATAGGCCAGGATGAGAACCGCACCCACGGCCAGAGCGGCGAGGATTGCGGCGGCAATGGTGCCGATACCCTGGCTGGCCAGGAGCGGCGGGGCGGAGGTGTCTGTATCCTCGGAACTCATGCGGGATCTGCCAGTTTCTGGCCCGTCATCAGGGCCCCTAGTCGTTCGGTGGTGAGCTGATCGCGGGTCAGCGTGCCGGCCAGGTGACCGCCGAACATCACGATCACGCGGTCGGCCAGGGCAAAGATCTCGTCGAGCTCGGTCGAGACGAGGATCACGGCGGCGCCGCGCTTGCGCTGTGCCAGAAGCTCGGAATGGACGAAGGCGGTGGCGCCGACATCGAGGCCACGGGTGGGCTGAACGGCAACGATCAGCGAGGGATCGCGCGAGAGCGCACGGCCGAGCACGACCTTCTGCTGGTTCCCGCCGGAGAGCGTCGTGGCCGTCTGGTCCGGGCCGGTGCAGCGCACGTCGTAAGTGCGGATGAGATCGGCGGTGAAGTTGTCTATGGCGGCGCGGTCGATCCAGCCATGACGGGAGAAGGGCGGCTGCGAGATGGTTTCCATCGCGGCATTGTCGGCAATGGGCAGGTCGACGAGGGCGGTGCGCAGGCGATCCTCGGGGATATGCGAGAGGCCGAGGGCGATGCGGGCGCCGGGGCTGGCGCGCGAAATGTCGTGTCCCGTCAGCTCGATGGCGCCGGCGGTGGGGCTGCGCAGGCCGACGAGCGCCGCGGCCAGTTCCTGTTGGCCATTGCCGTCGACACCGGCGACGCCGATGATCTCGCCGGCGCGGGCAGTGAAGCTGACGTCCTTTACCCGGGCGACGCCCTGGTCATCGCTGATGGCGAGGTGCGAGACCCTGAGGGCGAGGGGCGCATCGGCGGGCACCGGCTCGGCCGAGGTGGGCAGGGTCAGCTCTCCGCCGATCATCAGGCGGGCAAGTTCTGCGGCGTCAGTGTCAGCAATGTCGCGGGTGGCGACCATCTTGCCGCGACGCAAAACCGAGACGCGGTCGCTGATCGTGGTGACCTCGTCGAGCTTGTGGGAAATGAAGATCACGGAGGTGCCGGCGGCGCGTAGCATGCGTAGAACGTCGAAGAGACCTTCGACCTCCGACGGGGCCAGCACGGCGGTGGGCTCATCCAGCACCAGGATGCGAGCGCCGCGATAGAGCGCCTTGACGATCTCGACCCGCTGCTGTCCGGCAACGGAGAGATCACCGACCATCGCATGGGGATCGACGGCGAGGCGATATTTCCGGGAGATCTCGGTGATCTCCCGCGATACCTTGCGCATGTCGGGCAGGAAGCGCCCGGCGCGGGGGAGCCCGAGGCAGGCGTTCTGGGCCACGGTCAGGGTGGGGATCAGCATGAAGTGCTGATGCACCATGCCGATGCCCTGGGCAGCGGCGTCCAGCGGTGAGGAGAGATGCACGCGTCGGCCCTCTACCCGGATCTCGCCATGCTGCGGCGTCAGCAGGCCCGACACGACGTTCATCAGGGTGGACTTTCCGGCGCCGTTCTCGCCCAGAAGGGCGTGGATCTCGCCCCGGCCGATGGTCAGGTCGATGGCATCATTGGCGGTGAAATTGCCGAAACGGACGGTGACGCCGCTCAGATCGAGCGCCGCCACCTGTTTGGTCTGTGTCTGTTGCTGAGACATTCGGTTCGGTTACTTCACCATCGAGGTGTCATGGGGGACCGTGAAATCACCGTCCTTGATCTCTTGCACGCGGGTCTGCACGGCCTGGAGAACGGCCGGGTCGACATTGCTGTCGAGACCGTGGAAATCGGCGAGCTTGATCGAGCCCTCCTTGATCCCGTAGGTCCAGTTCCGGCTCTGCCAGGTGCCGTCCTGAACCGATTTGGCGACGTCGACATAGACGGGGCCCAGGTCCCAGAGAACGGAGGTCAGCACGGCATCGGGGCCGAGGTGGTTCTGGTCGGAGACCGCGCCAATGGCGAGCACGCCCTTTTCGTTGGCGGCGTCGATCACGCCGACGGCCTGAGCCGAGAGCACGTCCGCGCCCTGTTCGACCTGCGCGATGGCCGCTTCCTTGGTCTTGGGCGGGTCGAACCACGAACCGATCCAGGTCAGCAGCACGGTGATATCGGGGTCGACCTCCTTCGCGCCTTCTTCCCAGGCGTGGTAGTTGGCCAGCATGTTGGGTGCGGGGTTACCGCCGACCCAGCCGATGACGCCGGATTTCGACGCGCCGGCCGCGAGCATCCCGGTAAGATAGGCACCCTGGTAATCGGGGTTGTCGTAGGTGCCGACGTTCGGGGCGAGTTCCTGCGCCGTGCCGGCCAGGAACATGACATCGGGGTAATCCTCTGCGGCGGCGAGGGTGGCATCGCCGTAGGAGAAGGAATGCGCGATGATCAGGTCATAGCCGCGCTGAGCATAGTCGCGGATCACGCGTTCGGCGTCTGCGTCGGTGACGTTCTCGGAATAGGCGACGTCGAGGCCGAGCTGGTCCTTGACCTGCATCAGGCCGTTGTAGCCACCGGCATTCCAGTCGTTGTCGGTGATCGGGCCAGGCAGGATCAGCGCGACCTTGACCGCGTCATCTTCCTGCGCCCGGAGCGCGCCGGGCAGGAGGGTCGTGGCGACAACAAGTGCCGTCAGCGCCATCCGGGCCAGAGCCGCGAGGGTTCTGCGGGGGGTGGGCATCGTGGTTGGATCCTCTGTTGGTGGTGACCCGTCCCGCGGGTGTACGCCCGGGAATTCAGCGATGCGTACGGTATGCAGGCGGGTCTGTGCGCCACAGGTTGCAGTGTTTTTTCCGAACGTCTAGAATTTTTCAGTATTGAAAACTTTTGTTCCGACTATCGGCAGGCAGAAGCGCGCAGAACCGGGCAGACTGTCTGTTTTGCGCGCAGCTTTGGCAGGTCCTCGCGATCTGCGGCAGCACGCGGGGGCGTTTATGACCAGGCAAGAGGATCAGGAGGCGACTGGCGCCCCGGGGCAGGGCGACTCGGGTGCGACGGGCGCGGGGCGAAGCCTGGCGGCGATGCGCCGGCTGAATGGTTGGACGCTGAGCGAGGTGTCGAGGCGGACGGGCGTGTCGATTTCGACCCTGTCCAAGATCGAGAACAACCAGACCCAGCCGGCCTACAGCGTGCTGGTGCGGTTGGCCGAGGGGTTGCAGATCGATTTCGGTGCCCTGATTGGCGGTGCCCCGGTGCGGCCGCCCAGCGGGGCGCGCGCGGTGACAAGGGCGGGCAAGGGCCGGTTCTACGGGACCGAAATGGGCACCTACGAGGCACTGGCCACGGAGCTTGCCGACAAGGTCTTTGAGCCGATGATCGTTGAAATCCCCGTTGATGGCCGGGTGCCGGGCGCGGTGCGCAGCGCCCATAGGGGCGAGGAATTCTTCTATGTGCTGGAGGGAGCGGTGACCTTTGACATGGACCCCTATGCGCCGCTCGATCTGGAGCGCGGGGACTCGGTCTATTTCGACGGCTCGGCGAGCCATGGATTTACCGCCCGCAACGATGCGCCGGCGCGGATCCTGTCGATTTGCCGGATGCCAGGGGGAACCGGCGCGAACAGATAGGGGCGGCGCGATGGCCGCCCCATACATGGGAGCCCGTGGGGATCAGACCTCGACTTCGACCGTGCCGATGGGATGCGAGCAGCAGGCCAGCACGTAGCCTTCCTCGATATCCTCGTCGGTGATGCCGCCGTTGTGCACCATGTGCACCTGGCCGGACTTCTTCTTGATCTTGCAGGTGCCGCAGACCCCGAAGGTACAGCCCGAGGGAATGTTGAGGCCGGCGCTGCGTGCCGCCCCCAGGATCGTGTCGGTCTCTGCGCAGGTCGCGGTGACGCCCGACTCGGCAAAGATGACTTCGGCCCTGGTTTCCTCGTCGGGGATGACGTCGCCCTCGGCCGGATCCTCGGCATGGTCTGCCGTGGGCGCCTGGAAGCTCTCCTGGTGGTAATGCTCCATGTCGAAGCCGAGCCCCTGCAGCGCTTCGCGCACGGCCTGCATGAAGGGTTCGGGACCACAGCAGAAGACCTCGCGCTCGAGGTAGTCGGGCGCGATCAGGCCCAGCATCAGCTGGTTGAACATGCCTTCGTAGCCGGCCCAGGGGCGGAAACGGTCGCTTTCCTCGACCACCCATTTCAGTTTCAGCTTGTCTGTGCGCGAGGCCATGTGCTCGAGCGTTTCGCGGAAGATGATCTCGGACGGGCGCCTGGCGCAGTTGACGAAGACGATGTCGGAGGGGCGGCCGGTGTCGTAGAACCAGGTGGTCATCGACTTCATCGGCGTGATGCCGGACCCGGCAGAAATGAAGAGGTACTTCTCGGCCCGGTGATGGTGGCTGGTGAAGGTGCCGCCGGGGGCGGTGCTCTTCAGCTTCATGCCGGGTTTCAGGTTGTCCAGCATCCAGCGCGTTCCGATGGAATTTGCCTGAGCCTTGACGGTGATCGTCAGGCAGAGCGGGCGCGAGGGTGTGGAGGAGATGGTATAGGTGCGATAGAACGGGCCGCCCGGCACCGGCAGTTCGAGGGTGACGAACTGACCGGGCAGGTAGGAGAACAGCGACTTGTCCTCGGCCGCGAAGCTGAAGGTCACGACGTCGGGGGCCTCGGGCAGGACCGCGACGCATTCCAGCGGCGCGGTCCCGTCCCAGGTGCTGATCGGTTGGGCGAGAGCGGAATTCGGCGACTTCATTCGGCTGCGATCCGGACGGGGCTGATGCGCTTGGTCAGGGTGTTGCAGTACCAGTCGACGAATTGCAGGACGCCGTCCTCATGGCTGGCCGAATAGGGTCCGGGCTCGTAGGCGGGCGAATTGATGCCCTGCTGGTTGTCCTCGACGACCTGGCGGTCTTCGTCGTTGGTGTGGATCCAGACCTCGGTCAGGCGATCAAGATCATAGTCGACGCCTTCGACGGCATCCTTGTGCACCAGCCAAGTGGTCTGAACCTGGGTTTCGGTGGGGCTGATAGGGGTCACGCGGAAGGTGATCGAATGATCCGACAGGAAGTGGTTCCAGGTCGTAGGGTAATGGAATTTCAGCAGCGTGCCGGCGTCGAGGAAGGGCACGCGACCGAGGCGTTTCTGCACTGCGATCTTGCCGTTCATCGTATAGCTCTCGGCGCCGTCGAGCAGCGGCATGCGGGCCAGGCGGTACTGGCCATCGGTGGCCATGGTGAAGCGCGAGGGCGCGCCGCCGCCCTCGAGACGCTGGAAATGGGCCTCGACCTTGGGGGGGAAGGTGCCGTCCTGAGAGACGCCAGTGATCGTGGGGTCCTCGGGGTAGGTGCGGCAGAGGGAAGGATGGTTGCCCGCGCAGTGGTAGCACTCGCGGTTGTTTTCCCAGACCAGTTTCCAGTTGCCGTTTTCGACAATGGTCGATTGATGCGCGACCTTGGCCTCGCTCAGGTCGTGCACGCCGAGGTAGGGGGCGGCGGTTTCGGCGAAGGCGTCGAAGTCAGGCGCGTTCTCGGCCAGGCAGATGTAGACGAGGCCCGAAAGCTCGCGGCAATGCACCGGCTTCAGACCGTGTTTCGAGGCGTCGAAATCCGGGCCCATGTCGCGCGCCCAGAGCAGGCGGCCGTCGAGCTCGTAGGTCCACTGGTGATAGGGGCAAACCAGCTTGGGTACGTGGCCGGCGGCGGATTTGCAGATGATCGAACCCCGGTGGCGGCAGGTGTTGTGGAAGGCACGGATGACATCGTCCTGACCGCGCACGATCGCCACGCTGTAGGCTCCCACGCGGTGGGTGACATAGCTGCCCTTTTTCGGCAGGGCGCATGCGGCGGTGACAAACAGCCAGTCGGTGTAGAAGAACTGCTGCATGTCGAGATCGAAGATGTCGGGATCGGTATAGAAGGGCTGCTCGAGGGAATGCCCCGGTTTGCGCCTGCTGAGGAGGTCTTGCGCTTTGGCCGCTGCGTCCATGGCCGTTCTCCGTATACGGGGCTTTGCCCGTTGGCTGACAGGGGCGGCGGTGTTGCGGAACGTCAGGCCGGTGGAGACCGGAAGCTTGCCTGCGCCCGCGCCAAGCGCCGCGGTGGGGTCGGTGACCGGGAGAACTTCGAGAGAAGAACAGCATTTTCAATGCGTTGCCCTACCTGTCGGATCGTTTTCCGACATGGGCATTTCCGCAAGACCTGCGCGTTCCATCCCTGAAGTGCCGCAGCGGATGGGAGACCCGCGCGACGTGTCACGGCCCGGGGGCCACACCCGACACTTGAACTCATTCTAGAGACGGCGGCGAGAATCAGAATTCTGTTTGCGACATGACGCCACGCGAAACAGACCTATCGCCCCGGGGGCGGAAAGCGACCCGAGGGTCGAGGATGACAAAGGGGCGGATGCGCCGCGAATCGTGGGGGCGCGGCGGTGCGGCGATTTGCGGCCCGGCCCGGTTGCGATGTGCATCCGGACTCATGGGGCCGATACTAATTTTCTGATCGGCCATGATTTTTCGGGTGGGTAGCCGGTTTTCGTTTACTTCCACGGTGGCGCAGGCCAGCACAAGATGTAGCGGCAGGTCCCGTGCGGGGAGGCCGAGAGACGATTTCGATCTTGGGAGGAACAGAGGATGAAGGCGCTGGTTCTGGAGGAAAAGGGCAAGCTGTCGCTGCGGGACTTCGACATTGCGGCGACGCTGGGCCCCAAGGATGTGCGCATCCGGATCCATACCGTGGGGATCTGCGGTTCCGACGTGCATTATTATACCCATGGAAAGATCGGCCACTTCGTCGTCAACGAGCCGATGGTTCTGGGGCATGAGGCGGCCGGCGTGGTGATCGAATGCGGCGCCGAAGTGACCCAGTTGGCACCTGGTGACCGGGTCTGCATGGAGCCGGGCATTCCCGATCCCACCTCGCGGGCCTCCAAGTTGGGGATCTACAACGTGGATCCTGCGGTGCGTTTCTGGGCGACGCCGCCGGTGCATGGGTGCCTGATGCCCGAAGTGATCCACCCGGCTGCCTTTACCTACAAGTTGCCGGACAGCGTTAGCTTTGCCGAAGGCGCGATGGTCGAACCCTTTGCCATCGGCATGCAGGCGGCCCTGCGGGCACGCATCCAGCCAGGAGACATCGCCGTGGTCAGCGGCGCCGGGCCGATCGGCATGATGGTGGCGCTTGCCGCGCTTGCAGGCGGATGTGCGAAGGTGATCGTCACCGACCTGGCGCAACCGAAACTGGATATCATCGGGGCCTATGATGGCATCGAGACGGTCAACATTCGCGAAACACCAGCCGCCGGTGCGATAGCTGCGGCGACCGATGGCTGGGGCGCCGATGTCGTTTTCGAATGTTCCGGCGCGGCGCCGGCAATCCTGGGCATGGCCGACCTGGCCCGTCCCGGGGGGACCATCGTGCTTGTCGGCATGCCGGTCGATCCGGTGCCGGTCGATATCGTTGGCCTGCAGGCCAAGGAGCTGCGTGTGGAGACGGTCTTCCGCTATGCGAACGTCTATGACCGCGCGATTGCGCTCATGGGGTCCGGCAAGGTTGATCTGAAGCCGCTGATTTCAGATACAATCCCCTTCGAGGAGAGTATCGCCGGGTTCGATCGCGCTGTCGAGGCGCGCGACACCGACGTGAAACTGCAGATCAGGATGCCGGAGTAAGCGCGCATGTATCTCGGAATTGACCTGGGGACCTCCGGCATCAAGGCGATGCTGGTGGACGAAAACTTTGCGACCGTTGCCGTGGCCCATGCCGGGCTGACGGTGCAGCGGCCGCAGGCCGGCTGGTCGGAACAGGCACCGCGGGACTGGATCGCGGCCACCGGCAAGGTGCTGGACCAGCTGAAGGCCAGCCACGGTGCGGCCCTGTCGCGCCTTCAGGCGATCGGCCTGTCAGGGCACATGCATGGTGCCACGCTGCTCGATGCCACCGACCAGGTGCTGCGCCCCTGCATCCTGTGGAACGACGGTCGTTCGGGGGCACAATGCGAGACGCTGACGGGCAGGGCGGATTTTCACGGCATCGCCGGCAACCTCGTCATGGCCGGTTTCACGGCGCCCAAGCTGCTCTGGGTGCAGGAGAACGAGCCCGAGATCTTCGACAGGACGGCAAAGGTGCTGCTGCCGAAGGATTACCTGCGTCTGTGGCTGACGGGGGAGCATGTCAGCGAGATGTCGGATGCGGCGGGAACGCTCTGGCTCGATGTCGGAAAGCGTGACTGGTCGGATGAACTGCTGGCCGCGACGGGCCTCGAGCGCAGCCAGATGCCTGCCCTGGTCGAAGGGTCGGACGTATCGGGCCGGTTGCGGGCCGACCTGGCCGAACGCTGGGGGCTGCCACGGGTGCCGGTGGCAGGCGGGGGTGGCGACAATGCTGCCACTGCCTGTGGCATGGGCGTGATGACGCCCGGCACGGGGTTCCTTTCGCTCGGAACGTCCGGCGTGCTGTTTGCCGCCAGCGACAGCTATCAGCCGAATACCGGTGACGCGGTCCATACCTTTTGCCATGCGGTGCCCGATACCTGGCACCAGATGGGCGTGATCCTCTCGGCCACGGATTCGATGAGCTGGCTTTCGGAGATAACCCGGATGCCGGTGCCCGAGCTGGCGGCACTGTTGCCGGATGATGTTGCGGCCGCCTCGCCGGTGACCTTCCTGCCGTACCTGTCGGGCGAGCGCACGCCGCTGAACGACCCGGGCGCATCGGCTGCCTTCGTGAACCTGCGCCGGGATGCCGGCCTGCCCGACATGGTTCAGGCGGTGATGGAGGGGGTGGCCATGGCCTTTGCCGATTGCGTGCGGGTGCTGCGCAAGGCCGGAACGGAGCTCGAGGCGGCCTATGCCGTTGGCGGCGGCGCGCGGTCGCGGGCCTGGCTGAACATCCTAGCATCCGCGACGGGGCTGACCCTTCTGGTGCCGGAAGACGGCGATTTCGGCGCAGCCTTCGGGGCCGCGAAGCTGGCTGCGGCCTGTGCGACTGGCGATACCTCCGAGAGGATCTTTGCCAAGCCGCGGGTGAGGGAGGAAATCAGGCCCCTGCGAAACCTGGCAGAGGCCTATGCGAAAAAGTATGAGACCCACTTGTCAGCTTACCCCGCACTGAGATCAATCACCTCTTGACCATGCAAATAAGTTGGCTGGTCAAGGGTTAGGTAAAAAAGGGCCGTGCCGCTGCACTGCGGCATGGCCCTTTCATCTTGTGATGATGTCGTTTGCGCTAACTGGGCATTGGACCGCAAGCGGGCTGCAAAAAAGTATCACCAATTTTCCGCTGCTGAGGTAGAGCCGGGAGGGCACAGGGCGTAACGTCACTGTTACGCCGAGGTCGTGGAGGACGATCGGCGGAAGACCCGGAGGAGAAGAAATGCAACCCGACCTGGAGCTTGTCCATATCCGGAAAGGCGAGAGCTTCGCCGCCTGGATGCATGGGTATCCGTTCCGGACGGTTCGGTGGCATTACCATCCGGAATACGAAATTCACCTGGTCGTCGAGACCTCGGGCAAGTTCTATGTCGGGGATTTCATCGGCGATTTCGGGCCCGGACAGCTGATCATGACGGGGCCAAACCTGCCGCAGAACTGGATCTCGGACGTTGCGCCCGGCGAGACCGTGCCGGCGCGGTCCCTAGTGGTGCAATTCCCGGAAGACTTCATCGAGAATGCTGCGGCGGCGATGCCCGAAATGGAGGTGATCCGCCCCTTGCTGGACCGCAGTCACCGGGGATTGCTGTTCGATGACAGGACAAGCGCCATGGTGTGTCCGCTGATCCGGGAACTGATCGAGGCGCAGGGGCTGCGCCGGCTGTCGCTGTTCTGGGAGATCCTCGACATGCTGGCCCGTGCGCCCGAGCCCGAGGTCCTGGCGAGCCTGAGCTATGAGCTCGACCTTGAAAGGCTGAATGCCGGTGGCGTGAACCGGGCGATTGCCCATCTGCGCGAACACCTGACCGACAGCGTGGACGAAAAGGAGCTGGCCGACCTCGTGGGCCAGAGCCAATCGGCCTTCTCGCGCGCCTTCAAGCGTCACACCGGCACGACGCTGGTACGCTACAAGAACCAGCTTCGGGTCGATCTTGCCTGCCAGCTGCTGTTGACCAGGCCCGACGTGAAGGTGGCAGAGATCTGCTATGACGTCGGGTTTTCGAACCTGTCCAATTTCAATCGTCATTTCCTGAAACTGAAAGGAATGTCGCCCTCGCAATTCCGTGCGACCTTCGCCGCCAACGGTGCATTCGCCGCAGCCGAGTAGGCCATCGCAGACCACTGACCGCAAGAATTCGGATGACATGGTGTCATCCGGAACCGGACATCTCTTGTCCGTGACTATCCACCGGGAGGAAAACCGCAATGAACAAGACCCTTGGAACCGTATCCGCCGCCACAATGGCCCTGGCCCTGGCCGCACCGGCTATGGCGCAGGACGCGCCCCTGAAGATCGGCATGACCTTTCAGGAGATGAACAACCCCTATTTCGTCTCGATGAAGGAGGCCCTGGAGGAGGCCGCCGCGAGCCTGGGCGCAGAGGTCGTTGTGACCGACGCCGGCCATGACGTGGCCAAGCAGATCTCCGACGTCGAGGACATGCTGCAGCAGGACATCGACATCCTGTTGCTGAACCCGACGGATTCGGCCGGTATCGAAAGCGCGGTGCACCTGGCCAAGGCGCAGGACGTGATCGTCGTGGCCGTGGATGCCAACGCCAATGGTCCGGTCGACACCTTCGTGGGCTCCAAGAACCGCGACGCCGGCTATCAGTCCTGCAAGTACCTTGCGGAGAACCTGGGCGGCGAGGGCGAGGTTGCCATCCTCGACGGCATCCCGGTCGTGCCGATCCTGCAGCGCGTGGAGGGCTGCAAGGCGGCCTTTGACGAATACGACGGGATCAGCCTGGTCGACACCCAGAACGGCCGCCAGGACCGGTCCGTGGCGCTCGGCGTGGTCGAGAACATGATCCAGTCTCACCCGGATCTGAAGGGCATCTTCTCGGTCAACGATGGTGGCGCGATGGGGGCCATGGCCGCGATCCAGGGATCGGGGCGCGACATCAAGCTGACCTCGGTCGACGGGGCGCCGGAGGCCGTGGAGGCCATCGCGAAGGGCACCCCCTTCATCGAAACCACCGCCCAGTTCCCGCGCGACCAGGTGCGTGTCGGCCTGGCCATGGCACTGGCGCAGAAGTGGGGCGCGCAGGTGGTGCCGAAGGAAGTGCCGATCGACGTGATGGTGGTCGACCAGGCCAATGCCGAGGAATTCAGCTGGTAAGTCGGCTGCTCCCTGCCGCTTCCGCGTCCTCTCTCGCGGGGGCGGCCCCTCTTTCACGAAAGACCAGGAGCACGAGATGCTTGAATTGAAGGGGATCAAGAAGAGCTTTGGAAAGATCGAAGTTCTTCATGGCGTGAACCTGAACGTGGGCCCCGGCGAAGTGCATGCGCTGCTGGGCGAGAACGGCGCCGGCAAATCGACCCTGATGAAGATCCTCTGCGGGATCCTGCAGCCGACCGAGGGCGAGATCGTCATCGAGGGCGAGACGCGAAGGTTCGCCGACTACGACGAGGCCATCGACGCGGGGATCGGGATCGTCTTCCAGGAGTTCAGCCTGATCCCGTATCTTACCGCGGTCGAGAACATGTTCCTGGCGCGCGAGATCAAGACGGGGCTGGGCCTGCTGAACCGCAAGGCGATGCGCCGTCGTGCCCATGAGATCCTGCAGCGGCTGGACGTCGATCTGCCGCTGGACGTGCCCGTCAATCGCCTGTCGGTCGCCGAGCAGCAGTTCGTCGAGATCGCAAAGGCACTGTCTCTGGAGGCGCGGATCCTGGTGCTCGACGAGCCCACAGCGACGCTGACGCCATCGGAAGTGGAACATCTTTTCAAGGTGATGCGCGAGCTGCGCAAGCAAGGCGTCGCAATCGTCTTCATCTCGCATCACCTCGAGGAAATCTTCGAGATCTGCGACACGATCACAGTGCTGCGTGACGGCGAGTTCATCGGCGACTGCACCGTGGCCGAGACAGATAACGACCGCCTGGTCGAGATGATGGTGGGGCGGCGGATCGAGAACAGCTTTCCACCGAAACCCGCGATTGCCGCTGACGCGCCCGTGGTGCTCGAATGCGAGGAGGTCCAGCTTCGCAAGGGCGGGCCGGTGTCCTCGTTCCAGCTGCGCAAGGGCGAGATCCTGGGCTTTGCGGGCCTTGTGGGGTCTGGGCGGACCGAAACGGCGCTTGCCATGCTGGGCGCCTATCCGGCGACCCGGTGCAAGGTGCTGGTGGACGGCGAGGAGACGCGGTTTCGCGAGCCTGCCGAGGGCCTCGCCCATGGCATCGGCCTGCTGCCCGAGAGCCGCAAGGAGCAGGGGCTGATCACCAGCTTCTCGATCCTGCAGAACATCTCGATCAACAATTACGGCAAGTACCGCAAGAACCACTGGTTCATCGACATGAAGAAGGAGCTGGAGGCCAGCACCGAGGTGATGCGCAAGGTGCGGGTCAAGGCGCAGGGGCCGCTGGCCCGCGTCGACACGCTCTCTGGAGGCAACCAGCAGAAGGTGGTCATCGCCCGCTGGCTGAACCACCAGATGAAGGTGCTGATCTTCGACGAGCCGACGCGGGGCATCGATGTGGGTGCCAAGGCCGAGATCTACTCGCTCATGCGCGAATTCACTGCGCAGGGCTATTCCATCATCATGATTTCCTCGGAACTGCCGGAAGTGATCGGCATGTCCGACCGGGTCTGCGTGTTCCGCTCTGGCGGGATCGTCGCGACGGTCGAGGGCGAGAGCATCAACTCGGAAGAGATCATGACCCATGCTACCACCGGGAGAGTTCAGAATGTCGCATGATGCAAATACGGGCGGCGCCCCGGCGTCGGAAAAGCGCGCGGGCATCAGCCTTGGCTGGATCGTGCATTCGCCGCTCGCATTGCCGCTGATCGGGCTGATCGTCGTGTCCATCCTGATGGGCTTTGCCAGCGAGAACTTCTTTTCTGTGTCCAACATCATGAACGTGCTGCGGCAGGTGTCCATCGTCGGGATCCTGGCGGTCGGCATGACCTTTGTCATCCTGACGGGCGGCATCGACCTGTCGGTGGGGGCCGTCATGGCCCTGGCCGGCACGATAGCCGCGGGGCTGATGGTGAACGTCGGGCTGCCCGGATGGGTGGGGCTGCTGGCCGGGATCGGCGTGGGCATCGGCCTGGGCCTCTTCAACGGGGCGCTGGTGGCCTGGGGCCGGATGCCGGCGATCATCGTCACGCTTGCCACCATGGGCATCGCGCGGGGGCTGGGCCTGATCTATTCCGGCGGCTACCCGATTTCCGGTCTCCCGTCCTGGATCAGCTGGTTCGGAATCGGGCGGATCGGCATCGTGCCGGTGCCGGTGATCGCTATGGTGATCATCTATGCCCTGGCCTGGGTCCTGCTGCAGCGCACGCCTTTCGGTCGCCATGTCTATGCCATCGGCGGCAATGAGCTAGCCGCAAAGCTCTCAGGCGTGAAGACGCAGTACGTCAAGCTGGCAGTCTATGGCATCTCGGGGCTGACGGCCTCGCTTGCGGCGATCATCCTGACCGGGCGCCTGATGTCCGGCCAACCCAACGCCGGTGTGGGCTTCGAACTTGATGCCATTGCGGCGGTGGTTCTGGGGGGTACGGCGATTGCCGGCGGCCGCGGGCTGATCCTGGGCACGCTGATCGGGGCGGTCCTGCTGGGCATCCTGAACAACGGCCTGAACCTGATGGGGATCAACCCCTACATGCAGGACGTCATCAAGGGCTTCATCATCCTGCTGGCCATCTACATCGGGCGCGAGTGGCGCTGAGATCCTGACCGGCCCGGCGCACCGCCGGGCCCCGAATTCCCAAGATTTCCATTTCACGAGTTTTCCGAGGCTTCGAGATCCTCCTCCCTTGGAATCCGTCTGAAATCCCTGACAAGGAGAAAGAAATGTCTGAGACGCTGGACGGCAAGATCGCCGTCGTGACGGGCGCCGCCTCCGGTATTGGCCTCGCCAACGTAAAGATGCTGCTGGCCAATGGCGCCACAGTGGTGATGGCCGACTGGAACGAAGAGGCGCTGACGGCGCTGGTGGCCGAACTGGGCGACAGGTCCATTGCGCAGGTCACCAACCTGCTCGATGCCGAGAGCTGCATGGCGATGGTGCCCGAGGTCCTGGAAAAGGTCGATCACATCGACATCCTCTATTGCAACGCGGGCACCTACATTGGCGGCGATCTCTGGGAGACCGACCCCGAGACCATCGACCGCATGCTGAACCTGAACGTCAACGCAGCCATCAAGAACATCCACGCGGTGATCCCCCACATGATGGAGCGCAAGACCGGCGACATCGTGGTGACCTGTTCGATTTCCGGCCATTTCCCTGCCGAATGGGAACCGGTCTATTCCGCCTCGAAATGGGCGATGACCAGCTTTGTGCAGGGCGTGCGGCGGCAGATGATCCCCCATGGAGTGCGCGTCGCGCAGGTGTCGCCGGGGCCGGTGATCTCGGCGCTGTTGGCCGATTGGCCAGAGGAGAACCTGCGAAAGGCCAAGGAAGAGGGCGCGCTGATGGATGCCGAGGAGGTCGCCGAGGCGGTGGAGTTCATGCTGACCCGCCGCCGTGGCGTGACCGTGCGCGACGTGATCATCCTGCCCACGGCCTTTGGCCGGATGTAGGCAGGCAGGCGCCCGGTGCGGTCCGGGCGCCATTGATGACTAGGAAGCGAGGCGAGGATGTCCGACAAGTTCATCGGCGTGGATGTGGGAACCGGCTCGGCGCGGGCGGGGGTGTTCGATGCCGTTGGCGGCCTGCTGGCCACGGCTAAGCGCCCCATCGACACGTACCGCGACGATGCCGGCCACGTCGAACAGTCGAGCGCGCAGGTCTGGCAGGCAATCTGTGCCGCGGTCCGCGAGGCGGTGGTGATGGCGGGGATCGATCCGGCAGAGATCAGGGGCCTCGGGTTCGATGCCACCTGTTCGCTGGTGGTGCAGGGGACGCGGGGCGCGCTGCCGGTGGGTGATCCCGACCATCCCGAGAGGGACATCATCGTCTGGATGGATCACCGTGCGCTGGACCAGGCGCGTCGGATCAACGCGGGAGAGCACGCCGTGCTGCGCTATGTCGGGGGCATCATCTCTCCCGAGATGCAGACGCCCAAGCTGCTCTGGCTGAAGGAGCACCGCCCCGACGTCTACGGCGCCGCCGCGCATTTCTTCGACCTGACGGATTTCCTGACGTGGAAGGCCACCGGTGCGCTGGACCGGTCGAGCTGTACCGTGACCTGCAAATGGACCTACCTTGCCCATGAGGACCGGTGGGATCCGCAGTATTTCCGGGCCATCGGCCTCGGCGATCTTGCCGAGGGGAACTTTGCGCGCATCGGGCAGAGCGTGGTGCATCCGGGCACAGCGCTTGGCGAGGGGCTGACCGCCACGGCCGCCGGAGAGCTCGGCCTGACACCCGGGATCGCGGTGGCGGCGGGGCTGATCGACGCCCATGCCGGCGGTGTGGGCACCGTTGCGGCCTCGGGGGGCGCAGGAGATGCCACGCGATGCCTCGGCTATGTCTTCGGCACCTCGTCCTGCACCATGACGACAACCGAGGCGCCAGCCTTCGTCCCCGGCGTCTGGGGCCCCTATTACTCGGCCATGGTGCCGGGCATGTGGCTGAACGAGGGCGGGCAGAGTGCCGCGGGCGCGGCCATCGCCCAGCTGGTCGACCTGCATCCGGCCACCGCCACCGCGACAGAGGCGGCGGGTGACAGGGGCCTGGTGCCCTTCCTGGCGGATCGCGCAGAGGCGCTCGCCGGTGATCTCTCGCAGGCGGTGCGGCTGGCCGACAACCTGCACGTGGTGCCCGAATTCCTGGGCAATCGAGCGCCCTTTGCCGACCCAGAGGCCCGCGCCGTGATCGCCGGGCAGGGCATGGAGCAGGGCCTGGACAGCCTGGTTGCGCTCTATGTCGCGGGGGTATGCGGGCTTGGCTATGGGCTGCGCCAGATCATCGAGACACAGGCCGCCAATGGCGCAGCGGTCGAGACGATCTCGATCTCCGGCGGCGCCGGTGCGCACCCGCTGACCCGGCAGATCCTGGCCGATGCCACCGGCCTGACCGTCGAGGTGACGGCATGCGAGGAGCCGGTGCTGCTCGGCTCGGCCATGTTGGGCGCGGTGGCCGCCGGGGCCTTTGACGACCTGCAGGGCGCCATGCCGGCGATGTCGCGCATCGCCACACGCTGCACCCCGGCCACCGGGCTGACCGCACGGCTGCATGACGCCCGCTATCAGGCCTTCCTGACACTGCAGAAGGCTACACGCGATATCCGACACGCCACCGAGGAACTGATGCCATGAACGGCCTGAGCCCGAGTATCTCTGCCGCGTCGACCAGTGCCCGGGCGGATCCGCACAGTTTTGCGCTGGCCAATCGCATCCGCGGGCTGGCCATCGACGGGGTGGAGGCCGCCAATTCCGGCCATCCCGGTGCGCCCATGGGCATGGCCGAGGCGGCGATGGCGCTCTGGATGCGGCACATGAAGTTCGATGCCGCCCATCCCGACTGGCCCGATCGCGACCGCTTCGTGCTGTCGAACTGCCATGGCTCGATGCTTCTCTATGCGCTGCTGCACCTGACCGGGTTCGAGGACATGACGCTCGACCAACTGCGAAATTGCCAGTGGGGCGCCATCACCGCCGGGCACCCGGAATTCGGCCACGCCAAAGGAGTGGAGGTGACCACCGGACCGCTGGGCCGGGGGCTGGCCTCGGCGGTGGGCATGGCCATGGCCGAACGCAGGCTGAACGCCGAATTCGGCCATGATCTGGTCGACCACCGGACCTGGGTCTTCTTTGGTGACGGCTGCCTGATGGAGGGGATCGGCCAGGAGGCGAACTCGCTTGCTGGTCACCTGAAGCTCGACCGGCTGACCCTGTTCTGTGACGACAACGGGATCTCGATCGACGGCTCGACCGACAAGGCCTTTACCGAGGATGTGACTGGCCGGTTCGAGGCGGCCGGCTGGAGCGTACCGAGCTGTGTTTGCCATTCGGTGCCGGCGATCGATGCGGTGATCACCGAAGCGAAGATGATCGCGAAGCCGGTTCTGATCCGGATGAAGACGGTGATCGGTCCTGGTGCGCCGACCAAGGCGGGCACCCATGGCATCCACGGGGAGCCGCTGGGGAGCGAAGAGCGTGCGGCGGCGCGCGAGGCCCTGGGGCTTGGCCCCGAGGATTTCAGCCTGCCCGGCGGGCTGCGGGCCGAATGGCGCGCGGCCGGGCAGCGTGGCGCGGCGGAGCGCGCGGCCTGGAAAGCACGGCTGACAGAAGCGGCGCCCGAGCTTCGCGCGGAGTTCACCCGCCGAATGGCCGGAGAAATTCCGGCGACGCTCGAAACGGTCGTGACCGAGGCCAAGAAGGCTCTTCTTGCCGCGCCGAAAGAGGTGGCCTTGCGCAAGGCCAGCCAGATGGCGCTGGAGCCGCTGAGCGAGGTGATGCCAGAGCTTTTTGCCGGCTCTGCCGATCTGACCGGGTCGAACCTCACCCGCGTCGCAGCCGTCGACAGCGACTTTCGGCCCGGGCATTACGACGGACGCTATGGTTCCTATGGCGTGCGCGGGTTCGGCATGGCGACGGCGATGAACGGCATCGCCTGCCATGGCGGGCTGATCCCCTATGGCGGCACGTTCATGGTTTTCTCGGACTATCCCCGCAACGCGATCCGCCTGTCGACGTTGATGAAGGTGGGGACGATCCACGTGATGAGCCACGAGAGCATCGGGCGTGGCGAGGACGGGCCGACGCACCAGCCGGTGGAGTACCTGGCGAGCCTGCGGGCGATGCCGAACCTGAACGTCTTGCGCCCCGCGGATGCGGTCGAAACGCTGGAATGCTGGGAGATCGCAGTGAAATCACGGCGAACCCCGACGTTCCTGGCGCTGTCGCGGCAGGGCGTGCCACAATTGCGCAAGTCCGGGACAGAGAACCTCTGGGCCAAGGGGGGGCTACGTGATCCGGGACATGCAGGGCGCGCGGGATGACACCATCCTTGCCACCGGAACGGAGGTGTCGCTGGCGGTCGAGGCGGCAGAGAGCCTCTCCGGCGAGGGTGTCGGGCCGCGGTCGTCTCGATGCCCTGCTGGGAGTTCTTCGAGGCGCAGCCGCAGGCCTATCGCCAGCAGGTCCTGGGCAGCGCGCCGCGTGCCGCCGTGGAAGCCGCAGGCAAGTTCGGCTGGACACGATACGTGGACAGCGAGGACGAGGTCATCGGGCCGACCGATTTCGGAGCCTCGGCGCCGGCGCGGCTGCTTTACGAGACATTCGGGATCACGGCCGCGGCCGTGGTTTCGCGCGCGAAACAACTCATGGTTTAACCTCGCGGTTTGCCAATGACTTGCCGGCCCAAGTTCCGGCACAACATCAGGAGATCACATGCATTTTTCCGGCAAGACAGTCATCATCACCGGCGCCGGCAAGGGGATCGGGCGCGCCTGTGCCCGGGTCATGGCGGCCCGCGGCGCCAAGGTGATTGCCATGACCCGCACCCGATCCGACCTGGACAGCCTGCGCGCGGAGATCGGCGGACGCTCCATCCAGGTGGACCTGCAGGACCCTTCCGCGACCCGTGCCGCCATGGCGGAGGCCGGGACGGCGGACTTCCTGATCAACAGCGCCGGCATCAACGTGCTGGAGAGCAGTTTCGACATGACGGAGGCAGGTTATGAGGCCGTGCTCGGAATAAACCTGAGGGCGGCTCTGATCACCTGCCAGGCGTTCGGCCGTGCCCGGGTGGCCGCCGGTGGCGGCGGGGCGATCGTCAACATCACCTCGATTGCCGGGCACCGCGGGTTCACCGAGCACCTGTGCTATGCCGCCTCGAAGGCCGGACTGGAAGGCGCAAGTCGCGTTCTGGCAAAGGAATTCGGCCCTCATGGCATCCGCGTGAACTGCGTGGCCCCAACGATCACAATGACCGAACTGGCCGTCGAGGCCTGGAGTGATCCGGTGAAAAGCGAACCGATGATGGTACGCCACCCGATGAACCGCTTTGCCGAGGCAGACGAGGTGGCCGAGACAATCGCGATGATGCTCTCGGCGGATGCGGCGATGGTGACGGGCGCGGTGCTGCCGGTTGATGGCGGCTTTCTCTCGGTCTGAACTAATTGATTTCATTGAGGAGATTGCAAGATGAAGTTCTTTGTCGATACCGCCATCGTGGAGGAGATCCGCGAGCTGAACGACTATGGCCTGCTCGATGGGGTCACCACCAACCCGACGCTGATCGCGAAATCCGGCCGGGACTTCAAGGAGGTGATCGCCGAGATCTGTGCGCTGGTTGACGGGCCCGTGTCGGCCGAGGTGGCGGCGATGGATGCGGCGGGGATGATCGCCGAAGGCGAGGAACTGGCACGGATCGCGGAGAACGTGGTGATCAAGCTGCCGCTGACCCTGGACGGGCTGAAGGCCTGCCGTCACTTCAGCGAAAAGGGCATCAAGACCAACGTAACCCTCTGTTTTTCCGCCAATCAGGCCTTGCTGGCGGCCAAGGCGGGGGCGACCTATATCAGCCCGTTCATCGGTCGGCTGGACGATCTGAACCTCGACGGGATGGAGCTGATCGCGGACATCAGGACAATCTATGACAATTACGGGTTCGAAACCGAGATCCTCGCCGCCTCGATCCGGTCGGCGAACCACGTGAAGGACGCGGCGCTGGTGGGGGCCGACGTGGCGACGATCCCGGCCGGGGTCATCAAGGGGCTGGCGCGCCACGTCATGACCGACAAGGGGCTCGACCAGTTCGCCAATGACTGGGCAGCGACCGGCCAGTCGATCCTGTAGTACTTGAACTTTCCGTGCCAAACGATTGTATTGGCGTGGAAATAGATTGAAGGATCCGGCTATGACCGATGCGCGTGCAGTGATTTTCGACCTGGACGGGTGCCTTGTGGACAGCGAGGTGCTGTCGCTGACGACCATCGCCGACATGATCGGCGAGATGGGCCTGACGGCCGACTGGCGCGATCTGAGGGGCCGACACCTTGGACGTAGCCTGCCGGATATCAGCCAGGATATCGGCGTGGCCCTGGGCCGGCCGTGCCCGCCGGATTTTGCCGAACAGTTTGAAAAGAGGCTGTTTTCAGCCTACGAGAGCGCGCTGAAGCCGGTGCCCGGGGCTGATGCGCTGCTGCGGGGGCTGCAGGATGCGGGCGTGGCGCAGGCGATTGCCTCGGGCGGGTCGGTGCGGCGGATCGAACTGTCACTGAAGCTGGTGGGGCTGGAGGAGTATTTCGGCGCGATGACCTTTAGCGCGGAGCAGGTCGAGAATGGCAAGCCGGCACCGGATCTCTTTCTTTTCGCGGCGAAAAATCTCGGGGTGGCGGCAAGGGACTGTGTCGTCCTGGAGGATTCTCCGCATGGCGTGAAAGGCGCCGTGGCCGCCGGCATGCGGGCGGTGGGCTTTGTCGGTGGCGGCCACCTCGAGGGAATGCGCGACAGCCATGCAGAGGTGCTGAAGGCGGCGGGCGCGGAGACGGTGATCCGCAATCTGGCGGAGCTGGAGGGACTGGTGATCGGCTGAAACTGGCCGCCGGACGACGGATTTTCCGGTGGAGTTCATGGAACCGAATGGCGCCCGGAACGTTCTCTCTTCAACGGACGCCGGGACGGGGGTTACCCGCCGCGCAACGTCCAGAGCATTGAAGAGACAGGAGATATTACCATGGACGGTAGTGCCGCACTGAAGATCAACGCAGCCCTGAACACCCCGCATGACCTGAGCGAGAAGACCCGCGACGCGGTCACGCCGGTGGCCAATGCCGTGCTGGCCGACATCTATGCGCTGTTCCTGAAAACCAAGAACTTTCACTGGCACATGTCGGGGCCGAACTTTCGCGATTACCACCTGATGCTGGACGAACATTCGGATCAGCTGATGGGGATGACCGACGTGCTTGCCGAGCGCGTGCGAAAGCTGGGCGGCACCACTCTGCGGTCGATCGGCGACATCTCGCGCCACCAGCGTATCGAGGACAATGACGAAGATTTCGTAGAACCCCTTGATATGATTGACGAGTTGCGCAAGGATAATACTGCACTGACGGCCAGCCTGCGGGAGCTGCACAGCATTGCCGACGAGAACGGCGATGTCGGTACGGCGAGCGTTGTCGAGGATTGGATCGACCAGACGGAAGAACGCGCCTGGTTCCTGTTCGAAATCGTCAGCCACAGGAATTGAGCAGTAAAACAAAGGTTTGGAGGGTGATCCTGCGGTAACCGCAAAAGCCCGCCGGCGCATATTCTCAGTCTGCGTCCAAGCGCCCCGGCCTCCCTCGGCGGGGCGCTTTTTTGTGGGCCGGGCGGTGCCGAAAGGCCCGGGAAGGCCCCCGAAAACCCCGGCGAAATGCCCGAATCTCCGCGGCCTGAAACCGCCGAAAACAGGCCCTGAAATTCCGGAAATTGAATATCTTCAAGCCATTGAAAAGGCCGGATTCCAACGTCGGTATTACGTCGGTATCGCGTCGGTATTGCGTCGGTGCGAAAATCCCCCCGGAGACCCGGTTCGCGGCGCGCCCGGAAGGCGCCTCAGGCGGGTTTCGAGATGACGGTGAGGAAGACCGCGCGGGACGAGCGGACCTCGACCGGGCCATGGGGCACGTTGGCCTCGAAGCTGAGGGTGTCGCCGGGGGCGAGCTCGAATGTGCTCTCTCCGACGCGGTAGGTCATCGCGCCCTCGAGGAAGTGCATCAGCTCGATCCCGCCATGCTGGAAGATCGGCGTGCCGGTGACGGGCGCCTCGAGGGTGATCAGGTAGCTCTCGAACTGCTGCGCCGAGGTGTCGACGCGGCCGAGCTGTCGGTAGCTGTGCCCATAGGTGGAGCCGGCGCGGCGGACGGTGATGCCCTGGCCGGCCCGCACGAAGGAGACCTCGCCAAGCTCGACCGTCTGGGCGAAGAAGTTGATGATCGGCACGCCCACGGCGGCGGCGATGGCATTGAGCGTGGCGAGCGAGGCGGAAACCTGGCCGCGCTCGATCTTGGAGATCATGGCGGTGGAGACGCCGGAGCGCTGCGAAAGCTCGGCCAGGGTCATGCCGGAGGCGGCGCGCTCGGATTTGACCGCGAGGCCGACCAGCAGGTCGAGCTCGGCCTTGCCGGGGCGCGGGCCCTCTGTCGCGGGGCCGGGCCGGGCGGCGTCGGGGGCGGTCTCTTCGGGCATGGGCGTCTCGCTCTGGATCGGTCCGTGGATCTGTCCCCTGGTCTGACCCGATCCGGGCCACGATTGCAAGGCAGAGCGCGGCGGCAGGCAGGCGCGGGGCGTGCGGGCGCCCGGAACGGGGGCGGGATCAGATGACGCCGAGCAGTTTCCACCAGAGGAAGTCGAGCGGCACCAGCGCGACGAGGGTGATCAACGCGAGCGAGAGGGTCATGCGGATGAGCGGGCGGGTGCTCTCTCCGGCGAGGCCCATGGAGACGATGAGCGGGCCGATCTGATAGGGAAAGAGCGGCGTGGCAAAGCCGATCACCTGGGTCATCATCACCGCCTCGGGCGAAAAGCCGGTGGCATCGGAGAGTTCGCCCGCCAGCGGGGTGAGCACGGCGGGCACGCCGGTGATCGTGGTGAAGATGCCGGTGACGATGCCCAGCACCGAGAGCGAGACGAAATTGAGGAAGTCGCGGCCCTGCGCCAGCGGCAGCGAGGCGGTGACATGGCTGGCGATGACCCCTCCCAGGCCGGAGGTTGCGACGACCCCGCCGAGGGCCAGCACGCCGGCGATGAAGATCAGCACGCCGACATCGGCCGATTGCCGGAAGACCGGCGGCGGCACGAAGCCGAATTGCGGCACCAGAAGGATGAGCGCGGTGGTGATGCCGATCCAGGCCGGGTTGATGCCGTGGATCTGATCGGTGGACCAGAAGGCCAGGGTGATCAGCAGGATGATCAGCAGCGCGACCTGGCGGCGGGCGGAATGGGCGGGCGGCGTGGCGCCGGATGCGGCGGGGGCCGTGCGGCCTGTGTCGATGCGGATCGGGAAGAAGACCAGCACCAGGCCGACGATCACCGCGGATTTCACCACGCCCAGCACCGGGTAGTGCAGCAGAAGGTAATCGGCATAGCTGAAATGCATGCCCCAGACCCGTTCCGCCATGCCCGAGAGGATCACGTTGGGGATGTTGGAGGGCAGGATGGCGAAGCTGGGCATGTTGGTGCCGAGGGCGATGACGGTGGCCACCCCGATGCGGCCGGTGGAGCCCTTGCCGAGGCCGAGGCTGTCGGCGAGGGCCATGCCCACCGGGATCATCACCGCCGCGCGGCCCATGGAGGAGGGCATGAGGAAACCCAGGATCATCGACATCGCCATGAGGCCCGAGATCAGCAGCGGGTAGGAATGTGCCAGGTGACGCTCGGCCACGGCGCCCAGGCGCCGGCCAAGCCCGGTGTGGGTGATGGCGGCGCCGATGACGAAGCCCGAGATCACCAGCCACATGGCGGCAGAGGTGAAGCCCGAGAAGACGATATCCGGCGCGGCCAGCCCGGTGAGCAGCAGCGCCGCGAAGAAGAACATCGAGGCGACATAGCCGGGCACCACGCCGGTGGCCCAGAGCGAGAGCGTGACGAGGACCACCGCGAGGGTGGCGGCCTGATCGGGCAGCAGCCCGGGCGGCACGGTGACGGCGATGGCGACGCCCAGCAGGGCGATCAGGGCGACGAGGGCTTCCTTGATGTAGCGCATGGGGGCCTCTTTCCGGTCACGGGCGCGCCCTGGCGGGGGAAGCCGTGGCGCTGTCATGGTGCTAGCCCGCGGCGCAGGCTTGTGCCAGAACGATAACATGACAGAACATGTCGAATATCTGACAGCGGGCCCCGGAGGCCGCCCCCATGCGCCGCGGCAGATGGGGTTCGACGATGCGCCCGACAGGCCGCTGACCGCCTGGACGGGCAAGCTGGGCGCGGGGTTTTCCGTGCTGCCCCATGCCCACCCGAGGGCGCAGCTGACGCTGTGCTACGAGGGGATGATGCGCATGGAGGCGGGGGCCGACACCTGGTTCATCCCGGCCCGGCACGGCGTCTGGATCCCGCCGGGGGTGGAGCACCAGCTGAGCGCCCAGGCGGCGGTGGAGGTGCATCACCTCTACGTGCATCCGAAGTTCGCCGGGCGCACCGGGCTGCCGGATCGGCCGGTGGTGGTGCGGGCCTCGCCGCTGCTGCGCGGGGTGGCGAGCCGGCTGGCGCCGGTGACGCGGCTGGATGCGGCGGGGGCGCCGATGCCGCCGCGGCCGCGCGACGTTCTGCCCGATGCGGCGCAGGCGCGTCGGCTGGCCTGGGTGGCGATCGACGAGATGACGCGGCTGGAGACCCCGGACCTGCGGCTGCCGGGGGCGCGGGATCCGCGGCTGACGGCGGCGATGCATCACCTGATCGCCGATCCGGGCGATGCCTATGGCCAGGCCGGGGCGGCGCGGGCGGCGGGCACCAGCGAAAGGACACTGGCACGGCTGTTCGGGGCGCAAACCGGGCTGAGTTTTCGCGACTGGCGGGCCAGGATGCGGTTTCTGCTGGCGCTGGAGGGGCTTGAGATGGGACAGACGAGCACGGAGCTTGCCGCGCGGCTGGGCTATTCCAGCGCCAGCGCCTTCAGCGCGGCGTTTCACCGGCATTTCGGCGCGGCGCCCTCGGCGTTTCGCAAGGCACGGCAGGGGACGGGAGGACGCGATGAGCGGAGGGGCTGAGGCGCTGAGGCACGAGGACCTGGAGGCGCGGATGCGCGCGTGGCGGCGCGACCTGCACCGGCACCCGGAGTTCGGCTTCGAGGAGCGGCGGACGGCGGGGATCGTGGCGCAGGTGCTGCGGGACCTGGGCGCGGAGGTTGCCGAGGGCGTGGGCGGCACCGGGGTGGTGGGCACGCTGAGGCGCGGCACCGGCAACCGGGCGATCGCGCTGCGCGCCGACATGGACGCGCTGAGGATCACCGAGACGGGCGGCGCGCCCTGGGCCTCGGCGCGCGAGGGGCTGATGCATGCCTGCGGGCACGACGGCCATACCGCGATGCTGCTGGGCGCGGCGGAGATCCTGGCGCGGGAGGGCGGCTTTGACGGCACGGTGCGGCTGATCTTCCAGCCGGCGGAGGAATGGGGGCAGGGAGCGCGCGCCATGCTCGACGACGGGCTGCTGGAGCGGTTTCCCTTCGAGGAGATCTATGGGCTGCACAACATGCCGGGGCTGCCGGTGGGGCAGCTGGAGACAAGGCCCGGGGCGATCATGTCGGCCGAGGACATCTTCGAGATCACGCTCAGGGGCGAGGGCGGCCATGCCTCGCGGCCCGACTGGGGGCGCGAGGTGATGGTGCCGGCCTGCACGCTGGTGCTGGAGCTGCAGGGCATCGTGGCGCGGCGGCTGAACCCGGCGGAGGTGGCGGTGGTCTCGGTCACGGAATTGTCAACGGACGGCACCCGAAACGCCCTGCCGGGACTGGCTCGCATCCGGGGGGATTGCCGCAGCTTCGCGCCCGAGGTCTCGGCCCGCATCGAGGCGGAAATGCGCCGGATCGCCGCCGGGGTGGCGGCGGGGCACGGGGTGGAGGCCGAGGTGCGCTATGACCGGGAGTTCGTGCCGACGGTGAACGATCCCGCGCTGGCCGAGGCGGTCCTGAGGGCCGCGGCGCCGGTCAGCACGCAGGCCCATATCCGTGCGGAACCGATGACGGGATCAGAGGACTTTGCCCGGTTCCTGGATCATGTGCCCGGGGTTTTTTCGTTTATTGGCAACGGCTTGGAGAGCGCCCCCTTGCACAATCCGGCCTATGACTTCGACGACGGTGCGCTGTTGCACGGGGCGCGGGTGCATGTGGGTATCGTGCGGGCGCGCCTGTGCCCGCCGGACTGACGCCCTTGCCGGCACGGGCGCCGGCGACCCTCGCAAAAAGGGGCCAGACACCGCCCTGGGGCAGGTCTGGCCCGAACACACTTGGGTTGGGACACTCGGTGTTCATTCAAGGTGTCAGGTTTGGGAAACCCGCCGGCAAAGGCGGGCTGGGTAGAAAGAAACCTGATGATTTTTAGGTGAAGAGGAAGGGCTTGCATGTCAAGGGCATCGCGCTGATGCGCCGGGCGGGACCGGACGCGAAGATGGCCACGAAAGCGGTTTTGCGGGGGCATACCCCCTCACGAAAGCCGGATTTTGTCACCAAACCGAACATCCTCACCCCACGGGCGGGAATCCACCGTGAGGCGAGGTGCCGCAGCATGGGGCCGGCCTGACTGACCCGGCGGGCACCGGGGCAGAATCGGGTGTCCAACAAGGTTTACGCGCGCGTCACCCCATGAGGTCCGGCAGGAACATGACGATGGAAGGCACGGCAATCACCAGGGCGATGATGACCAGATCCATCAGGATGAAGGGCATCACCCCGGCAAAGACCTGGGCGATGGTGACGTATTTTCCGGCCACGTTCTTGATGACGAAGACGTTCATGCCCACGGGTGGCGTGATCATCCCGATCTCGAGCAGCTTGACCACCAGCACCCCGAACCACACGAGGCTGATCGCCTCCTGCCGCAGGATGGGCAGGAAGATGGGCAGGGTGATCAACATGGCGCCGAAGGGCTCCATGAAGGTGCCGAGGGCGAGGTAGATCAGCACGATGATCAGCATCAGCGAGACATAGGAGAGATCCGCGCCCGCCACGAAGGAGGAGATGAAGCCGGAGAGGCCGGAGATGCCGAGAAAGCGCGTGAACATGGCCGCGCCGACACCGATGATGAAGAGCGAGCCCGTCGAGGTGACGGTTTCCATCAGCGAGCGGTAGAAGGCGGGCCAGGTCATCCTGCCGGTGGCGAGTGCGAGTACGATGGTGCCCGCCGCGCCCACGGCGCCGGCCTCTGTCGCGGTAAAGAAGCCCGAGAAGAGCCCGCCGAAGATCAGCAGCACGAGCGCGGTGACCGGCAGCACCTTGAGCACCGCGGACCAGTCGGCGGGGCCGTCATCGGCGCCCGCGCGCGGCGGGATCAGGTCTGGGCGGATCCAGCAGATCAGCAGCACCGCGATGCAGTAGCCGATGGCGGTGAGCACGCCGATGCCGATGCCGCCGATGAAGACCTGTGTCACCGAGGTTTCGGCGAAGACGCCGTAGATGATCATCAGGATCGAGGGCGGGATCAGCGCGCCGATGGTGCCGCCCGCGGCGATGGATCCGGCGGCGATGGAGGGGCGATAGCCCGCCGCGACCATCTCGGGGATGGCGATGCGGCCCATGGCGGCGGCGCAGGCCAGCGAGGAGCCGGAAACGGCCGCAAAGCCCGAGCAGGCGAAGATCGAGGAGATGGCAAGCCCGCCCGGCAGGCGGCGCATGACCACCTTTGCGGCCTCGAAGAGCCCGCCGGTGAGGCCGGTGTGGAAGGCCACGAAGCCCATCAGCAGGAACATGGGCACGGCGCTCATCGTCCAGGAGGCCACGAAGGAATAGGGGGTGTTAGAGAGCACGCCCAGCGCCGGCACCGGGCCGATCAGCGCGGTGATGCCTCCGAAGGAGACGAGGATCAGCGCCATGGCCACGGGCAGGCGCAGGATCAGCAGGATCGTCAGGGCGATGATGCCGTAGAAGCCGACTTCGACGTTCATTTCAGGGGGTCCTTCGGGCCGGTCATATCAGGTGATCCTCGGTGCCGGTAATCGTGCCCGGGCGGGCATAGTCGAGGGCGAGCACGGCGCAGGCGAGCGCGGCGACGGCAAAGCCCAGCGGTGGCAGGAAGTAGCTCTGCCAGACCGGCATCTTGAAGGTGACCAGCTCGACGTAGGTGCCGGAGTTCCAGTTCGAGACGGCCGAGCCCCAGCTGACCCAGGCCAGAACGGCGTAGATCGCGCCCGAGATCAGGCAGACCGCGACATCGGATATCTTCAGCAGCAGCGGCGGCATGGCAAAGTCGATCAGTTCGACCGAGACCATGTCGCGGCGCATTTCCAGCCACCCGAGCGGCAGGAAGGCGACGGAGACCATGTAGAAACGGGCGACCATTTCGGTGGTGACATGGATCGAGACACTGAACAGGTTGCGTGCCAGGACGTCGATGCAGATGTGAACCATCATCAGCAGGACGCCCAGCGCGCCGATCAGGGCAAGCACGCGCGTGAGCGCGGTGGCCAGCCGGACGAGGCGGGTCATGAGAGGCTCCGGGGGCAGTTGTGCGAGGCTCCGGCCGGAGGCAGTGACCGGCCAGGAGGGTCGTGCGAGTGCAGGCGTGGGCGCCCCCGGCGGACCGGAGGCGCGGGGCATGGGGCGTTACATGCCGTAGGTGGAGAGGTCGATCTTGTCCCAGACCTCGGTCTTCATGCGGTCCGACAGCGCATCGGGATCGTCGCCGATCTCCTCGGCGATGGCGGTCCATTTCTCGACCAGCGCGGCAAAGACCTCGGCCTGTTCGCCGGACATGGCGATGCGCGCCTCGGTATCCTTGGCGATGAAATCCTCGGAGGCCTGCAGGAAGGCGGGATCGGGGGTGATCACCTCGATCTGGGTGTCCTCGAGGGCGGTCATCGCGGCCTCGGGCAGCTGGAAGGCCCAGCGGTCGGTCAGGTCGAAGTTGGCCCGGGCGGCGGCCATGGCCAGCGCGGTGCGCTCCTCCTCGGACATCGACTTCCAGGTATTGAGGCCGACGGTGAAGTTGGAGGTGACGTGATAGGTGCCGATGGGCACCTCGGTGACGTATTTCGCCACGTCGAGCAGCCGGTAGGACAGCAGGTCGACCGTCGAGGCCATGGTGCCGTCGATGGTGCCCTGGGACATGGCCTCGAACTGATCGCCGACGCCCATGGTGACCGGGGTGGCCCCGAAATTCTCGGCCCAGCGCGAATAGGGCGCGCCGCCGGTGCGCAGGCGCAGGCCCTTCATGTCCTGGGCGCTGCGCACGGGCTTGGTGGTGAGCAGGCTGTAGACGTTGGAGGAGCCGGCACCGAGGAAGACCATGCCGAGGTTCTTGAACTCTTCCTGG
The DNA here is from genome assembly GCF_056270665.1 of Pseudooceanicola sp. DL12. Classification (NCBI taxonomy): domain Bacteria; kingdom Pseudomonadati; phylum Pseudomonadota; class Alphaproteobacteria; order Rhodobacterales; family Paracoccaceae; genus Pseudooceanicola; species Pseudooceanicola sp. DL12. The sequence continues at coordinate 2,227,672 of NZ_CM149884.1, read as the reverse complement.
CAGGGTTCGCAGGTGAGGCCGAACTCGGTCATCGCCATGGCCATGGCGTGCGGGTTGCGGCCCAGCAGCGCCAGGTCGCCCGCGATGCCGGTCACCGGCATGTCGGCGGGGAAGTAGAGCGGCAGGGTGTTGCCCACCTCGGCCAGGCCGGTCTGCAGCGCGTCCTTCATCTGCGGCAGCGAGACGACCTCTGGGCCCATGATGGTGCCGGTGATCGTGCCGCCGGAGGTCTCGGCGAGATACTCCTTCAGGTGTTCGTACATGTAGTTGGCCGGATGCGCCGGCGGGGCCGCGGGGGCCAGGCGCAGGTCTCGGGCCTGGACCTGGGACACGGCGGTGGCCGTCATCAGGCCGGTTATCGCCAGTGTGGCGAGGGTCCTCTTGAAAGTCATGAACGTTCCTCCTCCCTGAGTGTTGTTCATCGTGTCAAAGTGCCAGCAGCTTCCTCGCGTTTTCCTTGAGCAGAAGAGGGCGGACATCCTCCCTGATGTCGATCTTCTCGAAGTCTGCCAGCCATCTGTCCGGCGTGATCGCCGGCCAGTCGGAGCCGAAGAGCAGTTTGTTCTTCAGCAGCGAATTCGCGTATTTGACCAGGATCGGCGGGAAGTACTTGGGGCTCCAGCCGGAGAGGTCGATGTAGACGTTGGGCTTGTGCTGGGCGACGGCCAGCGCCTCCTCCTGCCAGGGGAAGGAGGGATGGGCGGCGATGATCTTCATGTCGGGGAAATCCACCGCCACGTCATCGAGGTGCATCGGATTGGAATATTTCAGCCGCATCCCCATGCCGCCGCGCATCCCCGATCCGACGCCGGTCTGCCCGGTGTGGAAGAGCGCGATGCCGCCTTCCTCCTCGATCGCCTCGTAGAGGCCATAGGCCATGCGGTCGTTCGGGAAGAAGCCCTGGAAGGTGGGGTGGAACTTGAACCCCCTGACGCCGTAGTCGCGCATCAGGCGGCGCGCCTCGCGCACGCCCATCTTGCCCTTGGCCGGGTCGATCGAGGCGAAGGGGATCATGATGTCGGAATTCTGCGCGGCGATCTCGGCCACTTCCTCGTTGGAATAGCGCCGGAAGCCGGTTTCGCGCTCGGCATCCACGGGGAAGATCACGCAGCCGATCCTGCGCTCGCGGAAGTAATCCGCCGTCTGCTGGACCGTGGGCAGCATGCCTTCGACCCCGGCGGGGTTCCTGAAGTACTTTGCCATGCCGGCCTGGAACTCGTTGTAGCCGTCATCGCGGGTGGTGCAGCAGGGCTCCTCTGCGTGCACGTGGATGTCGATGGCGACGAGATCGTCGATATTCATTTGTCCTCCCGGGGGTCTTCCTGTTGCGCACCGCCGGTTTCGGGCAGCCCGCAGTAGCGCTGCAGCAGGCTCGCCAGGGTGGCGGCCTCCTCCTGCGACAGCGTGTGGGTGTTGTAGGCCGTGTCGCCGAAGAAATTGTGCCGGTTGGCATCGACGAAGGCCTCGCCGGTTTCGGTGAGCGAAAGCAGCACCGAGCGGCGGTCGTTGTCGGGGATCTCGCGCGCGACGAGGTTCTGGTCCTCGAAGCGGCGGATCGTCTTGGTCATGTGGGCGGGCTTGATCGCCAGGGTCTGGGCCAGCACGCCCTGCTTGATGCCCGGGTTCATGTGGATGACCCAGAGCACCGAGAATTCGCCCGGCCGCAGGTCCTCGTCTGCGAAACGGTCGTAGAACTGGTCGTAGACCCGCACCTGGCAGACCCGCAGCAGGAAGCCCAGCGACCGGCCCAGCTCTCCCAGTTCGACCTGGGCGCGCTGATCGGTCTCGAAGCGCGGGTCCTGGCCCATCAGGCGCCCCCGGGAATGGCGACCTTGGCCGCGCGTTTTTCCAGGAAGGCGGTCAGCCGGGCCTCGGCCTCGGGCGAGGTGGCGGTGAAGGAGGAAATGAAGCTCTCGACGAAGAGACCGTCGTCGCGGCTCATCTCCATGATCCGGGGCAGGGCGTTGATGACCGAGTAGTTCGAGAGCTCGGCATTGCTGGCGGCCTTTTCGGCCAGCAAAAGCGCCCTTTCGACGGCGGTGCCGGCGGGCACGACGTATTGCGCCAGGTTCCAGGCCTCTCCCTGTTTCGCATCCACCGAGCGGCCGGTGAGCATCATGTCGGTCATCCGGGCCACGCCCATCAGGCGCGCCGCGCGCACCGATCCGCCGCCGCCCACGAAGATGCCGCGCTGCCCCTCGGGCAGGGCAAAGAAGGTGCTCTCGTCGGCGACGCGCACCTGGGTGGAGGAGGCCAGCTCTAGCCCGCCGCCCACCACGGCGCCATGCAGCGCCGAGAACCAGGGGATCGGGCCGAATTCGATCCGGCCGAAGACCTCGTGCCAGCGGCGCGAGCCATGCACCCCCTCGAAGGGCGTCTTCTTCACGTGTTCGGCAAGGTCGAGCCCGGCGCAGAAATGCTTGCCATGGCCGAAGAGCACTGCGGCCTTGGCCTCGATCCGGGCGCGTTCGACGGCGAGGGCGATCTGCTCGACGAAACGGTCACTGATGGCGTTGCGCTTTTCCGGGCGGTTCAGCCCGACAAGCGCCACGTCGCCGCGCATCTCGAAGGTCACGAAATCGGTGCTGTCCTGGCTGTTCACTTAAGGCTCCATTCTTCTTGCAGTTGTACCTATACGAGAAAACATTTTCCGTGTAAACAATCTTCGAGCGAACAACTTTGACGTGATTTCGCTTCAGGGAGGTATCATGAACGCCAAGGAGAAGATGCGCCCCGCGCGCGTCTGGGAGCCGCGTATCCTGATAGAGGAACGCAAGGACGGAACGATGCTGATCCGGCAGGAGGAGCCGCTGGGGGAGTTCCCCGAGAGGTTGTCGGACAGGATCCTGCACTGGGCGGAGACCGCGCCGACCCGTGTCTGGATGGCCGAGCGCCGCGCAGATGGCACCTGGGAGGAGGTGACCTATGCCGAGCTGGCCGATCTGATGCGGCGGGTGGGCACGTTTCTGCTGAGCCACGAGATGTCGGCGGAACGGCCGCTGATGATCCTGTCGGAAAACTCGCTGGAACATGCGATTGCCGCGCTGGCGGCGCAATACGTGGGCGTGCCCTCGGCCGCCGTGGCGCCGGCCTATTCGCTGATCGGCGAGGGGCACGGCAAGCTGCGCGACATTGCCGAGCAGGTGACGCCGGGCGCGGTTTTTGCCAAGAACGCCAATCGTTTCGCCGAGGCCATCGCCGATGTCTTCGGCCCCGAGATGCCGCTGATCCTTGCGGGGGGCGACATTCCCGGCCACCGGACCTATCGCTGGGAGGAGGTGGTGGCGACCGAGGCCGGCCCGGAGGCCGATGCGGCCAATGCCGCCACCGGCCCCGACACGATCGCCAAGTTCCTGTTCACCTCCGGCACCACCGGCAGCCCCAAGGCGGTGATCCAGACCCAGCGGATGATCTGTGCCAACATGGAACAGGCGCTGGATTGCTATCGGTTCCTCGAGGACGAGCCGCCGGTTCTGGTGGATTGGGCACCCTGGAACCACGTGGCGAGCGGCAACAAGGTGTTCAACATCGCGCTCTACAATGGTGGCACGTTTTACATCGACGCGGGCAAGCCGACGCCCGCCGGCATGGCCGAGAGCATCCGCAACCTGCGCGAGGTCTCGCCCACCTGGTATTTCAACGTGCCGGTGGGCTACGAGATGCTCTGCGAGGCGATGGAGGCGGACCCGGCGCTGGCCGAGAGCTTCTTTCGAAACCTGAAGCTGATGGTCTATGCCGGGGCCGGCATGGCGAGCCGCACCTGGCATCACCTGAACGAGCTGTCAGAGCGCACGGTGGGCGCGCGCACGCTGATGGGCTCGGGCCTCGGCTCAACCGAGACGGCGCCCTTTGCCATGTTCTGCACCGAGCCGCAGGAGGAGCCCGGCAACGTTGGCATCCCGGCGCGCGACGTGGTGATGAAGCTGGTGCCCACGGGCGGCAAGATGGAGGTGCATTTCAAGGGCCCGAACGTGACGCCGGGCTACTGGCGGCGGCCGGACCTGAGCGCAAAGGCCTTTGACGAGGAGGGCTTTTACAACATGGGCGACGCGCTGCGCCCGGCGGTGCCCGGCGATCCGGCGCGCGGCTTCCTCTTCGACGGGCGCACGGCCGAGAACTTCAAGCTGCAGACCGGCACCTGGGTGGCGGTGGGGGCGATGCGCGCCAAGCTGGTCGATGCGCTCGACGGGCTGGCGCGGGATGCTGTGATCACCGGCGAGAACCAGTTCGAGCTGGGGGCGCTGTTGCTGCCGTTCCGGCCCGCCATCGAGCGGTTGGTGCCCGGCGGCGAGGCGATGCCGGACGAGGCGCTCTTTGCCCATCCGGTGCTGCGGGCGCGACTGGAGGAGCTGCTGGGTGCCTTTGCCGGCCATGCCACCGGATCATCGAACCGGATCTGCCGGGCGATGCTGATGGTGGAGCCGCTGCAGCTGAGCCGGGGCGAGGTGACCGACAAGGGCTCGGTCAACCAGCGCGCGGTGCTGGCCCATCGCGCGGACCTGGTCGAGGCGCTCTATGCCGGGGGGCCGGAGGTGATCCTGGCCACGCGGCGCAGGCAAACGGAAAAGGTGAGCTGAATGCAGGTCGAGGGAGTGAGCGCGCTGGTCACGGGCGGCGGCTCGGGGCTGGGCGAGGCGGCGGCACGGGCGCTGGCGGCACGCGGCGCGAAGGTGGCGGTGCTCGACCGAAACGAGGAGGCCGCGGCGGGCGTGGCGGCGGAGATTGGCGGCATGGCGGTGCTGAGCGACGTGGCCTCGCCGCTGGCGGTGGAGACGGCGCTCGACCAGGTGGAGGCGGCACAGGGCGTGCCGCGGATCCTGGTGAACTGTGCCGGGATCGGCACGGCGGGCCGCGTGGTGGGCCGCGAGGGGGCGATGCCGCTGGAGGATTTCGACAGGGTGATCCGGGTGAACCTCTCGGGCACCTTCAACGTGCTGCGGCTGGTGACGGCCCGGATGGCCAAGCTGGAACCCATGGGCGAGGGGCGCGGCTGCGTGGTGAACACGGCCTCGGTTGCGGCCTTCGACGGGCAGATCGGGCAGGCGGCCTATGCGGCCTCGAAGGGGGGCATCGTGTCGATGGCGCTGCCCATCGCGCGGGAACTGGCACGCTTTGGCATCCGGGTGAACACGGTGGCGCCGGGGATCTTCCTGACGCCGCTGCTCTACACGCTACCGGAACCGGCGCAGCAGGCGCTGGCGCAGGGCATCCCGTACCCGTCGCGGTTGGGCGATCCGGCGGAATTCGCCCATGCGGTGCTCTTCTGCATCGAGAACGAGTACCTGAACGGCGAGGTGATCCGCCTTGACGGCGCCAACCGGTTGCCGCCGAAATGAAGGATCTGGGCGTGATGACGAGCCATGACCAGCAGCGCCGGACCCTGGCGCTGCTGCAGGCGACACCGGGCTGGGCGCGGCTCTGCGCGCTGCGGCCCGACCTGGACATCGAGACGGCGGCAGCGGTGCTGGAGGCGGCGGGCACGCTGACCGACGAGGTGCTGTTTCCGCTGGACGCGGTGGCCGACCGCGAGGGCTGCCGGATGGAGGGTGGCCGGGTGAAGGTGCCGGGCGCCTATCACGCGGCCTTCCGCAGCTTTGCCGAGGGCGGCTGGATCGGCCTCGACCTGCCCGAGCGGTTTGGCGGCTCGGGCCTGCCGGTGGTGCTGCAGGCGGCGGCGGGGCAGATCTTCGACCGGGGCTGCCCGGCCTTCAACATGGCGACGGGCGCGAGCCGCTCGGGCGCGGTGCTGCTCTCGGAGGCCGCGCCGCCGGAGGTGGCGGCGGACTGGGTGCCGGCGCTGATCGCGGGCGAGCGCAGCACCACCATCTGCATCAGCGAGCCGGGCGCGGGCTCCGACGTGGGGCGTATCCGCACGCGGGCTGTTCAGGACGGTGACAGCTGGCGGGTGACCGGGCAGAAGATCTGGATCAGCTTCGGCGATCATGACCTGACGCCGGTGATCGGGCATTGCCTGCTGGCGCGGAGCTCGGAGGCGCCGGGCACGCGGGGGCTGAGCCTGTTCCTGGTGCCTTCGGTCAGGGCCGACGGCAGGCCAAATGGCGTGAGCCCGGTGCGGATCGAGGAGAAGATGGGCCTGCACGGCTCGCCCACCTGCGTGATGGAATTCATCGAGGCCGAAGCCGTGCTGCTGGGCGAGGCCGAGCGCGGGTTGCCGCAGCTTTTCACCATGATCGAGCTGATGCGGCTGCAGACCGGGTGCCAGGGTCTCGGCACCGCCAGCCGGGCCTGCGACGTGGCGGCGCATTATGCCGGGGAGCGCCTGCAGGGCGGGCCGGCGGAGGGCGCACCGGTGGCGATTGCGGCGCATCCGGACGTGCAGCGGCAGCTGGGCCACATGCGGGCCCGTACGGAGAGCCTGCGCGCGGCGGTGCTGGAGCTGGCCTGCACCATGGACATCGCACGGGTGGCAAGCGGGGCAGAGGCGAGAGAGGCCGCGGCATTTGCGGCCTTCCTGCTGCCACTGATCAAGAACTTTGGCGCCGAGACCGGCTTTGACGTGGCCAATGCCGGGGTGCAGGTGCTGGGCGGGGCCGGCTATACCGCCGAGTGGCCGCTGGAACGCTCGGTACGCGATGCCCGGGTGCTGTCGATCTACGAGGGCACCACGGGCATGCAGGCGCTGGATTTCCTCGAGCGGCGGCTGATCCGGGACCGAAGCGGGTTCGATCTGTTCCTGGCCCGGACGATGGAGATGCGCGGCGCACCGGCCGAGGCCATGGCGCTCTTCGGCGCGCTGGCCGAGGCGCTGATCGGCCTTGCCGATCCGGTGCGGCGGCAATGGGCGGCGGATGCCTGGCTGCGGGCCGGCTGGCTGGCCGTCACGCTCTGGCTCTCGCCTCGGCTGGAGGCGACGGAGGCCGCGCGCGTGCAGGGGCAGGCGGTGGAGCGGATGGCCCTGCTGGCGGCCGAAATCCGCGACGCGATTGCCTGAGATCCTGCCCCGCGAAAAAGGCGCCGCGCCCGTCCGGGGCGGCGCCTTTCCCTGGTTTACGTGGCCGGATCGGCGGGCGATCAGGTAACGGGCAGGTCGAGGCGCGGGCTCATCGGATCGGTGATGCGGTGGGCCTGGAAGCGGTTTGGCAGGGGCGTCAGCGCGATCTCGCGGACGATGCCCGACAGGGCGAAGGGATCGCCCTCGGCAAAGTGGCGGGCGGCCTCGGCGCCGGGGGCCTCAAGGATGCCGAAATGGCCGATCGAGCCGGTGCCATCGGTGAGCGCGGCGCCGATCAGCACCGAGACGAGGCCGTCACCGCCCGTGCGCACCCAGGCGCGATGGGCGGCCCGGGCGCCATCGCGGGCAGCGTCCTGCCCGGGGTGATGCAGGCAGCGCATGAGGAAGAAGGCCATCAGGCATTCTCCAGCACGACCATGCCGGTGCCGGTCATCGAGGCGGGAGCGAAGTAATGCTTGTGCTTCAGCTCGACCGTCGGGTTCATGGCGGACCGCATGACCAGCCACATGATCAGCTCGGCGCCCTCGGAGCCGAATTGCTCGACGTAATCCTCGCGGCTCATGTCGCGGTACTTCTCGAAGTCGTTGGCGATACCGTCGAGCCAGGCGAGATCGGCCTCGCGATTGATGAAACCGGCACGGCTGCCCTGAAGCTGATGCGAGAGGCCGCCGGTGCCCATGATCACCACGCGGTCGTCGCCGGGGAAGCTCTCGATGGCCTCGCGCAGCACCCGGCCCATTTCCCAGCAGCGCTGCGGCGTGGGGATCGGGTACTGGATCGTGTTCACCCAGATCGGCACCACCTTGACGGGCCAGTGCTCGGGGCGACCGAAGAAGAGCTCCATCGGCACCTGCAGGCCGTGATCGACCTCGATCTCCCGGCAGACCATCGGGTCGAAGTGGTTTTCCACCAGCCGGTCGACGAAATGCCACGACAGCTCGGACGCGCCCAAGAAATCGGGCACGGCGCGGGGGCCCCAGCCCTCGTCCACGGGCTTGTAGCTGTCGGCGACGCCCACCGCAAAGGTGGGCACGCGGTCAAGGAAGAAGGTGTTGCCGTGATCGTTGAAGATGACGACGGCAATGTCGGGTTTCGCCTCGGCCATCCAGGCCTTGCCGGGGATGTAGCCGTCGAAGAGCGGCTTCCAGTCGGGGCTGTCGGCCAGCCCCTTGTCGATGGCCGCGCCGATGGAAGGTACGTGGCTGGTGCCCACGCCGCCGATGATATGGGCCATCAGAGTTTCCCCAGCCGCTGTTTCAGAAAGATGTCGTGATCCATCTGCGCCTGCGCGGCGCCGATCCGGGTCATCGGGGTGGGGTCGATGGCGGAAATCTTCAGGATGAAGAAGAGGTTGCCGCCGAGCGCCACCATGCGATGCCAGTCGCGCGACATGACGGCGGCTTTCTCCTCTTCCGAGAGGCCATAGCTGTCGAGAAAGGCCTCCTCGTCGGCCTTGAAGGCCTCCCTGTTGGCGGGGATGCCCAGCGACATCGCCATCTTGTTCATCCGGTAGCCGCGCTTCGATCCCTCCCGGTCGAAAAGCGGCGTCTCGGCAATTTTCCGTTCTGTGACGGCAGGTTGCATATCGAACTCCTCCTTGTTCGCATCGAGCCAGCCGAGAATGGCGGCGCGGGTTTCCGCGGGGCGCTCGACGGGCAGGAAATGGCCGGCACCCTCGATCACCCGCACCTCGGCACGGGGCAGGAGGGCGGCGATCTCGCGGTGCTGCTTCTCGGGGGACCAGCCATCCCGGGCACCTGTGATCAGCAGCACCGGGCAGGTGATGGCGGGCAGGCAGGTCTTGGCATCGGGGCGGTCGAGCAGGGCGCGGATCTGACGCTCGTGCACCTGCGGGCCGGCGGCCAGGACCATCTCGGTGAGGTCCGCCACAAGCGCGGTATCGGTGACGCGCGCGGGATCGAGCATGGGCGGCAGCCAGCTGGCCGCGAGGGCCGCCATGTCCTGATGCCCGAGGGTAATCTTGGCCAGGCGCTTTGGCTCTTCGTCGGGCTTGCGGCTGTCGTGGCCGGTGTTGGCAAGCACGAGGCCGCGGATGCGCCCGGGCGCCTGGCGGGCCATTTCCATGGCGACACGGCCACCCATCGAATGGCCGACGGGGATCAGGGGCCCGGGATGTTCGGCCAGCAGCCGGGCGGCCATGGCCGGGATCGTGGTATCGCGCATGACATCGGCATCGGCCACGGGCAGCGGCGCATGACGGGCCAGGTCGCGCCAGACGCGGGCATCGGAAACCAGTCCTGGGATGAGAAGCAATGTCGTCATGAGGGCCCTCCCAAACCGTCTCGTGAATACATTTGAGGGGAGGTTAGGGCTGATTTTGGCCAAAAACAAGAAAAACGTTGCCGAAATGAATACACAGAGGGCAAAGTTGCCGCCATGCACAGGTATTTCCGCGATGGCTGGGCGGCGGAGCGCCGCCCGTGTATACATGAGGGAAAGCAACGGAGGACCCGATGGCCACGACGAGCGCTGCCAAGACCCATGCGATGCGTGCCCTGATCGAGCTGCGCAAGAGGATCATCGACGGGGATTTCCCCGGCGGCATGCGGCTGTTCGAGGTGGCGCTGGCCGAGGAGATGGAGATCAGCCGGACCCCGGTGCGCGAGGCGATGTCGCGGCTGGCCGAGGAGGGGCTGCTCGAGCGGGCACCCAACGGCGGCTTCATGGTGCGCAGCTTTGCCTATTCCGACGTGATCGACACCATCGAACTGCGCGGGGTGCTGGAGGGCACGGCGGCGCGGCTGGCGGCGGAGCGCGGAGTGGAGGAGGCCAGGCTGCAGGAGATCGGCGAGGTGGTGCGGCGGCTTGACGGCTGTTTCGGGGATCTGCCGGACGAGGTTGATTTCGAAGGCTATTCCGAGCTGAACGGGGTGTTTCACGACCTGCTTGCGGCGCTGCCCGGCAGTGCCACCTTCGAACGGGAGCTGGACCGGGTGAAGAAGCTGCCCTTTGCCTCGCCCTCGGCCTTTCTGCCGGATCGCAGCCAGCTCTCGGCCTTCCGCCGGTCGCTGGCGGTGGGGCAGGAACAACATCGTGAACTGGTGGCGGCGATCGCCGCGCGGGAGGGGGCCCGGGCAGAGGCGCTGGCCCGCGAGCACTCGCTCGCTGCACGCAGGAACCTCGAGTACATCTTCTCGAAGGAACACAGCGTCGTCAGCACCGTTCCGGGCCTGGCGCTGGTGGCGCCGGATGCCGACGCGGCAGAGTGAACAGCGCGCCGATTCCCTGATTCGACATATACCGGACAAGCGAAATTCTTGACCTGCGGGGATTCTTTCCGCTTGCTTTTTGCGGCCTGCTGACCATTCTCATGTATACATTGACCGATTGGAGAGGGAGGAGTCCAATATGTCCGCTCAAAGCCTTAGTACGATTCTCAAGGGGGTTTCGAACCCCGTAGAGCTGTTGCGCAATTCCCGCGCCGGTATCTATGTATACCCAGTTGTCGCGCCCGAGTTCTCGAACTGGCGCAGTGAACAGCAGGCCTGGCGCGATACCGCCGTGCTGTTCGATCAGACCCATCACATGGACGAGCTGATTGTCGAAGGCCCCGATGCCGCCGCCTTCCTGTCGCATGTGGGCATCAACGGCTTTGCCAATTTCGACCTGAACCGGGCCAAGCACTTCGTGCCGGTCACGCCCAAGGGCCACGTGATCGGCGACATGATCATCTTCCGCGAGCGCGAGGACAAGTTCGTGCTGGTGGGCCGTCAGCCGACCGCCAACTGGACCAAGTTCCAGGCCGCAATCGGCAAGTGGAACGTGCGCCTGCTGCATGACCCGCGCTCTGACTCGCGGCCCGAGGGCGAACGGGTGCTGCGCACCCATTACCGGTTCCAGATCCAGGGCCCCGATGCCAACAAGATCTTTGACAAGATCAACGGCGGCCCGGTGCCGGACATCAAGTTCTTCCATGTCGACTGGATCAACGTCGGCTCGAAGAAGGTGCAGGCGCTGCGCCACGGCATGGCCGGCGCGCCGGGGCTGGAAATCTGGGGCCCCTACAAGGACAAGGATTACATCCTGTCGACGATCCTGGAGGCCGCGCAGGAGGTGGGTGTCGACCTGCGCCGGGTGGGCAGCCGGGCCTATTCCACCAACACGCTGGAATCGGGCTGGATCCCCTCGCCGCTGCCGGGGATCTATTCCGGCGATGGCATGATGGAGGAATACCGCGACTGGCTGGGGGCCGATGCCTACGAGGCCGTGGGCGCCATCGGCGGCAGCTTCGTCTCGGACAACATCGAGGATTACTACGTCAATCCCTTCGAGCTGGGCTATGGCTTCTACATCGGCTGGAAGAAGGAGAGCTTTATCGGCAAGGAGGCGCTGCTGAAGCTGAAGGATGCCGACAACCGCAAGAAGGTCACCTTCGAGTGGAACCCGGAAGACGTGATGAAGGTCATCGCCTCGAACTTCGAGGACGGCGTGCCCTACAAGTGGATCGACTTTCCGCAGCCGAACTATGCTTCGTCCTCGGCCGACATGATCATGGACGGCGACAAGATGGTCGGCATGTCGATGTTCAACGGCTATTCCTACAACGAGCGCCGGTTGCTGTCGCTGGGCGTGGTGAACTCTGACGTGATGGTGGGCGACGTGCTGACCCTGAAATGGGGCGAGCCGGACGACACCCAGAAGACCTCGGCCGAGAAGCACCGCCAGACGGAAATCCGGGTGCGGGTGTCGGAGACGCCCTATGCCCGCGAGGCGCGGGAGAACTATGCGGACAGCTGGCGGACCAAGCAGGTCGCGGCCGAGTGATCCGCCGGGGCGGCGCGCGCGTCGCCGCCCAGAAACGCGGCCATGGTCCCCGGGGAGGAGGGGGCCATGGCATCGTATCCGGAGGGCAGGGAGAGCCCGTCCGGCATTCCGCGGGAAGCGGACAAAAACGGGAGGAGAAACCATGTACATGAAGACACTGGGAAAAACCCTGGGTGGAGCGGCTGCGGCCCTGACGCTTGCCGCCGGTGCGGCGCAGGCAGAGGAGCTGTCGTTCGCGCATTTCGCGGCGCCGACCCATACGCTGACCGGCGCGGTGATCGAGCCGCTGGCCGATGGCGTGGCAGCCGATACGGACGGGGCGCTGACGGTGCGTGCCTATCCGGGCGGCGAACTGGGCAAGGGCCCGCTGGAGCAATACGTGCGCGTCGTGCAGGGCGTGGCGGATATCGTCTGGGGCCTGCCGGGCTATACCTCGACGCAGTTTCCCAAGACCATGATCGCCGAGATGCCGGGCGTGATCGCGGAAGGCCAGCCGGGCTATCCGGCGATCTGGGCCGCGATGGACCAGATCAAGAGCGAGTTCCCGGCGACGAAGCCGCTGGCGCTCTGGACCTCGGAACCGAACATCTTCATCATGAAGGACCATGACATCACCACGCCCGAGGACCTGGCGGGGCTGAAGGTGCGGGTGGCGGGGGCGACCTCTGCCGCCATGGTCGAGGCGCTCGGTGCGACGCCGGTGCAGATGCCTGCGGGCGACATCTACAACGCGCTGCAGACCGGGCTGATCGATGGCGTGATCACCGGCGCCAGCGCCGTGCGCGACTTCAAGCTGGACGAAGTGGCCAATTCCTACACCATCGGGGCGCCCATGGGGCGGCTGACCTTCTACGTGGTGATGAACCAGGACAAGTTCGACAGCCTGCCCGCCGACCAGCAGGCGGCGATCGACAAATATGCCGGCGAGCCTCTCTCGAAGGGCGCGGAGGAAGCCTGGAACCGGGTGGCCGCGGAAACCATCGCCGATCTGCGCGCTGACAGCGGTAACAAGGTGATCGACCTGACGGCCGAACAGGCGGCGGCCTTCGGTGCACTGACCGAGCCGGTGACGGAGCAGGTGGTGGCCGGAATCGACGGCGGGCCCGAGGTTCTTGCCACCATGCGCGGCGACTGAGCCCGCGACATGCATGGCACCCTGAGAAAGGTGGCGGACGGGCTGATCAGCCTGTCCGCCTTCCTCGGGACGATCGGGCTGATCTTTGTCACCCTGACCGTCATCGTGGACGTGGTGGGGCGCAGCTTTGGCCATCCGCTGCGCGGCGCCCAGGATTATTCCCAGATGGGGATGGTCATCATCGTCTTCGGCGGCATGGCGCTCTGCGACAAGCTGGGCGGGCATGTGTCGGTCGATATCTTCGAGAGCAACTTCCCGCCCCGGATGAACCACATGCTGGACATTGCCGCGGCGCTGCTGGGGATGGCGATCTTCGGTGCCATGGCCTGGGCCGTCTACGACAGCTCGAAACTGTCGCAGATGCTGAAGCTGGCCACGAACATCGTGAACCTGCCGAAGTGGTACTTTCAATGGGCGCTGAGCGCCATGGCGCTGATCACAGCCTTCGGGATGCTGGTGCGGGCGCTGGAACTGTCGCTGTCGGGGCCCGAGGCCCGCGCGGCGAAGGAGATCCGCGAATGAGCCCTGAAATGATTGGCCTCGTGGGGATCGTGATCCTCTTTGCGCTGCTGGTGCTGCGCTTTCCGGTGGCCTTTGCCATGTTCGCCGTGGGCTTTGGCGGCATCTGGGTGCTGAAGGACCTGAATTCGGCCATGAGCCTGCTGGCCTCGGAGAGCTTCACGCTCGCAAGCTCCTCGGAGCTGGTGGTGGTGCCGCTGTTCATCCTGATGGGCAACGTGGCCTCCGTCACCGGCATGAGCGCACGGCTCTATGATGCGGCCTATGCCATCATCGGGCAATTCCGCGGCGGGCTGGCCAGTGCGACGGTGCTGGGCTGCGCGGGCTTTGCCGCGCTCTCGGGCTCCTCCGTCGCCTCGGCGCTGACCATGGGCAAGGTCTCGATGGCGCAGATGGACCGCTTCGAATACGACAACCGCCTGTCCACCGGCGTGGTGGCGGCGGGCGGCACCCTGGGCATCCTGATCCCGCCCTCGACCGGGTTCGTGATCTACGCGATCCTGACGCAGCAGAGCATCGGGCGGCTGTTCCTGGCGGGCGTGCTGCCGGGGCTGCTGCTGCTGGCGATGTTCATCGCGACGATTGCGGTGCTGTGCTGGATCCGGCCCGCTTTCGGCCCCAAGGGGCCGAAGAGCACCATGGGCGAGAAGGGCCAGAAACTGGTCGCGGCGCTGCCGGTGCTGCTGGTGGTGCTGCTGACCATCGGCGGGATCTACAGCGGGATCTTCTCTCCGGTCGAGGCCTCGGCCGTGGGCGCGGGCCTGGTGATCATCGTGGGCGTGATCCAGCGACAGCTCGATTTCGCACGCTTCTGGGCGGCGGCCAAGGATTCCGTGGTGACCACGGCGACGGTCATGTTGATCCTGATCGCGGCACATCTGATCAACCCGTTTCTGGCGCTGACGCATATCCCGGAGGCCGTGGGCGGTTTTCTGGAGGGGCTGAGCATGGGGCCGATGGGGGTACTGGCGTTGATCCTGCTGAGTTACCTGGTGCTGGGATGCTTCCTGGAAGGCTTTGCCATGCTGGTGCTGACCATGCCGATCTACTTCCCGGTGATCATGGACCTGGGCCTCGATCCGATCTGGTTTGGCGTGCTCTGCGTGCTGACGCTGGAGATGGGGCTGATCTCGCCGCCGGTGGGGGTGAACGTGTTCATCGTGAAGTCGGTGGCGCGCGATGTGCCGCTGGGCCGGATCTTTGCCGGGGTGACACCCTTCTGGGTGGCGATGCTGCTGACTCTGGCCGTGCTGATGGCCTTTCCGCAGATCTCGCTGATCCTGCCCAACACGATGATCAACTAGACGAACGAGAGGCCGGTTCGCGCCGCGGGGCGCGGACCGGAGAGAGACATGGATATCTGGAGGAGGATGCGTGACATGATCAGTTTCATCGGCAGGAAGGGCCGCGGCGGAGAGGCGACCGGCGCCGGGCTGCAGGACATCGTGCAGGGTTATTCGATCGAGGTGATGCCGCGCACCGCCGCCAAGATCGAGGATTTCCGGGCGCTGCTGCCCGAGGGTACGCGGGTCTACATCGCGCATATCGAGGGCACGCCCATCGACGAGATGGTGGCCACGGCGCGGCGACTGACCGACGAGGGCTTTCCGGTGATGCCCCATTTCCCGGCCCGGATCATACGGGATGCGACAATGTTGGAGGAGTGGATCCGGCGTTACCGCGAGGAGGCCGGCGTGGTGCAGGCGCTGCTTCTGGCGGGAGGCGTGGAGCAACCGCAGGGCAGTTTCGACAGCTCGATGCAGATGATGGAGACGGGGCTGTTCGACCGGCACGGGTTCGAGCGGCTGCACGTGGCGGGCCACCCGGAGGGCAATACCGACATCGACCCGGCGGGGGGCACCGCCAATGTCGAGGCGGCGCTGAAATGGAAGCAGGCGTTCGCGGAGCGGACCGAGGCCGAGATGGCCATCGTGACCCAGTTCGCCTTTGACGCCGCGCCGGTGATGGACTGGATTGGCGGGCTGCGCGAGGCGGGCATCGACCTGCCGGTGCACGTGGGCGTGGCGGGGCCGGCCAAGCTGCAGACGCTGATCAAGTTCGCGGTGGCCTGTGGCGTGGGCCCGTCCTTCCAGGTGCTGAAGAAGCGGGCCATGGACGTGACCAAGCTGATGCTGCCCTACGAGCCGACGGAGGTGGTGAGCGAGTTTGCCCGCCAGATGGCGGTGACCGACCGGCCCGGGCCGGCGCAGCTGCATTTCTTTCCGCTGGGCGGCATCAAGAGCTGTGCGGAATGGACCCAGAAGCACGGGGCGCAGCCGATGCGGGCGGCGGGCTGAGCCCGGCAAACCACCCCCCCTGCCGCAGGGCGGAAGGGAGAGGAACACGCAGGAACAGGCCGGGCGCCCGCGGGAGCCCGGCTTTTTCTTTGCCTTGCGGCACGAAGGCGTCAGAATGCAGGCTGAATCTTCGTTTGACAGGTGCGACGCCGGAGCGTGTTGACCGGCAAGACAATCGCTTCCAGGCTCATCCGCATCCGGGTGACACCTGGCTGCGTGATCCCCCTTGCCGCCGGGCTGCTCCCGCCGGCCAACGCGTGAGGACAGTATGAGCGACAGACAGACCGGAATGCCCGCCGCCCTGAATGCCTTTTGGACATGGCCGATGACGCTGGCCGGAATCCAGACCGGAATCCAGACCGGGATCCGGGCGGAGGAAGACGGCGGCGCCGCGCCCGGCCTTGGCAATCCCTGGACGGATTACCTCGTGGACGGGTGGCAGCGCTCGGTGCTGTTCATGGATCTGATGCGACTGCGCGGCAACGAGCAGAAGGAGATGACATCGCGGCCCATGGCCACGGTGCTGACCTTTGATCACGAGGTGATCATGAGCGGCAGCACCCTGGCGAAGCCGATCAATTATTCCCTGACCCGGATCGTGCCGCCGGAGGGCGTGGTGACCGACCCCGCGAAGCGGCCCGTCGTGGTCGTGGATCCGCGGGCCGGGCAGGGGCCGGGGATCGGCGGTTTCAAGACCTCGAGCGAGATCGGAGATGCGCTGCGGAACGGCCATGCGGTCTACTTCATTGCCTTTTCGGCGGAACCCGAGCCGGGCCAGACCTTTCTCGACGTGGTCGAGGGGCAGGTGCATTTCCTGGAGAAGATCGCCGAGATGCACCCGGAGGCCTCGAAGCCCTTTGCCATCGGCAATTGCCAGGCGGGATATCAGACGCTGATGGTGGCGATCCTGCGGCCCGACCTCTTCGGGCCGGTCATGGTGGCCGGCTCGCCGATCTCCTACTGGCAGGGGGTGCATGGCGAGAACCCGATGCGCTATTCCGGCGGGCTGCTGGGGGGCTCCTGGCTGACTGCGCTGACCAGCGACATGGGGCAGGGCAAGTTCGACGGCACCTGGCTGATCCTGAATTTCGACAACCTGAACCCGGCCAACTGGATCTGGGGCAAGCAGTACGATCTCTATTCCAACATCGACACCGAGGCGGAACGCTACCTCGGCTTCGAGAAATGGTGGGGGGATTTCATCACCCTGAACGGGCCCGAGATCCAGTACCTGGTGGACGAGCTGTTCATCGGCGACAAGCTGACGCGCAACGAGCTGCATTCAAGCAGCGGCCGCGCCTTTGACCTGCGCGACGTGACATCGCCGATCGTGGTCTTTACCTCGCTGGGCGACAACATCAGCCCGCCGCCGCAGACCCTGGGCTGGGTGCTCGACCTCTACAAGGACGTCAACGACCTGCGCGCCCATGGCCGCACGGTGATCTATTGCCTGAACCGCAAGGTGGGGCACCTGGCGATCTTCGTCTCGTCCAAGGTGGGGGCCAAGGAAGACGCCGAGATGGTGCGGCTGATGGACATGATGGACTGCCTGCCGCCGGGACTGTTCGAGCTGGTGATCGAGGAGGCGGAGGAGGGATCGGCGCAACCCTGGCACTCGCGCTTCGAGACGCGGGATTTCGACGACATCCGCGCCTTTGGCCGCAACAGCGAGGAGGACGACCGGGCCTTTGCCACGGTGAAGAAGGTGAGCGAGGTCAACCATTCGCTCTACAACACCTTCCTGCAGCCGCTGGTGCGTGCCACTGCCAACCCGCAGACGGCCCGGGCCATGTTCAACGCCAACCCGCTGCGGCTGAGCTATACGCTCTTTGCCGACAGCAATCCCTTCATGAAGGGGTTCGGGCAGCTTGCCGAGCAGGTGCGGGAGACGCGGCGGCCGGTGGGGCCAGAGAACCCCTTTGTGAAGATGCAGAACGTCTTCTCGGACCACGTGAACGACAGCCTGGAAATGTTCCGGCAGCTGCGCGACGACGCGGTGGAGGCGATGTTCTTCGGGATCTACGGCAACAGCTTGTTGCAGGGGCTGATGGGGGTGAACGACGGCGCGCCGGTGCGCGAACTGCCGGCGGTGACCCACCGAGAGATCGCCATGCGCGATCACCTGATCGGACACCTGAAGGAGGCCGTGGGCGAGGGCGGGTTCAACGAGGCGCTGATGCGGGCGATGCTCTATATCGTTGCCGCGGGCAACGTGCTGGACGACAGCTACCTCGAGGCCCTGGGCGAGGCGCGCAAGTCGCTGATGAAACTGTCGCTCGATGATTTCAAGCTGGTGGTGCGTACGCAGTTCTACATCCTGTTGCTGGATGCGCACAGCGGGCAGGCGCTCGATGCGATCCGCACCATGGTGCCCGACCGGGAGGAGCGGGCGGAATGCCTTGCGCTGGCGGTGGAGCTGACCTCTCGGAACGGCGGGATCACGCGGGGCATGGCCGACCGGATCCGCGAACTGTCGACGCATATGCAGGTGGAAGAGCCGAGCGGGATGGTGCACCAGCTCCCCGCGCGCCAGGCCTGAGGCGGGCGGGGCGCGCCGTGGTTGATGCAGCCCGGGGTGATGCAGAATGACATCCATCGCGGCAGGCAATCCGCGACAGAGATCTTTCTGACGGCGAAGTCATTGATCTTGAGCCGCGGTCCGTTGACCGTGAGCCATATACAGCAAATAGTCGCACAACCTTGCCGGGGGCGCAGGGCGGGGCAGAACGAACAGGGACCATTCAGTGCTGACATACATTCTACTTCTGGCGAACGTCATGCTGCAGGCGGGGTTTATCATCCGTGCCCTGCTGAGGCCGCACCGTGAGCCGTCGTCGCGGCTGGCCTGGGTCGTGGTGATCCTGGCAATCCCGGCCGTGGGAGTCATCGCCTATGTCCTGTTCGGTGAAACCAATATCGGCCGGCGGCGCGCACGGCGCTATCGCGAGACGATCGAGCTGATCATGCAGGCGCAGCCGCCCTATACGGTCAATCCCGACGGCCGCGTGCCCTCGGCACGGGCCCATCTCTTCGATACCGGCCGCTCGATCAGCTACATGTGGCCGGTCGAGGGCAACGAGGCCGAGCTGTTGGCGGATTCCGACACGGCGATCGACGCCATGGTGGCCGACATGGATGCGGCCGAGAAGACCGTGCACCTGCTGTTCTACATCTGGCTGAACGACGTCAACGGCACCAAGATCGTCGATGCCGCGATCCGTGCGGCCAAGCGCGGCGTCAAGGTGCGCGCCATGGCCGACGACATCGGATCGCGTGTGATGGTGAAGTCGAAGGCCTGGACGGAGATGGAGCGGGCCGGGGTGCACGTGGTGCGCGCGCTGCCGGTGAGCAACCCGATCCTGCACCCGATCCGGGGCCGCGTCGACCTGAGAAACCACCGCAAGATCGTGGTGATCGACAGCAAGATCACCTATTGCGGCAGCCAGAACTGCTCGGATCCGGCATTCGAGGTAAAGGCGAAATTCGCGCCCTGGGTCGACCTGATGGTGCGGTTCGTGGGCCCGATCGCGCAACAGAACGAGCTGCTCTTCATTTCCGACTGGATGACCCATGTGGACGAGGATCTGCGCGACCTGGCCAGGGGCGGGCACATCCCGCACCAGGAAACCGGTGGTGTGCTTGCCCAGGTGATCGGGACCGGGCCCACGGTGCGGCCGACGGCGATGCCGGAAATGTTCGAAGCCATGTTCCATGCGGCGCGCGAGGAACTGGTGATCACCACGCCCTATTTCGTGCCGACGGAATCCATGCAATCCGCCCTTTGCGCCACGGCGCGGCGCGGCGTGAAGACGATCATCGTCTTTCCGAAACGCAATGACAGCTGGATCGTCGAGGCGGCCAGCCACAGCTACTACGAGGAACTGGTTGCATCGGGGGTGCAGGTCTACGAATACCCGCTCGGGCTGCTGCATTCCAAGTCGCTGACACTGGACGGAGAGATGAGCCTGATCGGCTCGGCCAACCTTGACCGGCGAAGCTTCGAGCTGAACTACGAGAACAACATGCTGATCGAGGACGGGCCGCTGACGGCGGCGCTGCGGGCCCGCCAGCAGGAGTATATCGATGCCTCGGAGCCGCTTGATACCATCGGCGTGATGAACCGCTCGATCTTCCAGAGGCTGAAGTACAACGTGATCGCGATGATGGGGCCGGTCCTCTGAAAACATGGGATAATCGGCGAATTCCGCCGATCCCGGGCACAGATTTCGCGTGGCCCTTGAACCCGGGGCCGCGCGGTCACAAATCTGATCGCGGAGGGGCGCGCAGCCTCTTGGCGGCGCCTCAGAATCATGTTGATTCGGCGCTCACCCATAGCGCGAGTGTTGCATTTCCTTCACATTCTGACGGTGCGCGTCGCCGGCCGCTCCCTGAGGGATAACGTGGCATCACGGCTTCGTGAGTATTTTTTCTTGCCCCCAGGGTCACTTGTTCACGAACGTTTTAACAGCTCGAAAATCGAGGGTTTCCCGTTGCTTTTAAGGGCTTCGGATGCCGCGCTGCGGCAATCCGGCGCAGGGGTGCGACAAACTGTCAAACCCGCTATCCCGTTGAAATTCGTATCTGAGAGGAATCTACGTCTGGCTGGCCCATAAACCAGCAAAGGATTTCTCGCGTGCAAGCGCCACTCGATAGATCAAGACACAAACTCTTCGCCAGTGGAGGCCGAGCGCTGCTCGCCGCTTCCGCGGCCCTCATCGCCACGATTCCAACAGCCGGCAGCGCTGCGGAGAGCTTCCTCTCTCCGGCCGGGCCGGTTGCCAAGGAAATCGGGTTCCAGTTTTACTTCATCGTCGGCGTCATGATCCTCGTGATCCTGCCGATCTTCATCTCGTTGCCGTTCATTCTGTATCGGTTCCGGCTGAAGGACGATGGAGACGGTACCGCGCGTGGCTCCTATAAACGCAACTGGGACCACAACACGCTCCTCGAGGTCCTGGTTTGGGGCGGGGCAGGCCTGGCCATCATCGCGATGGGTACCATGGTTTGGATCTCTACCCACCAGCTCGATCCCTACAAGCCGCTCGATGACGACCCGTTCGATGTCGAACTGGTGACGTACGACTGGGGCTTCATGTTCATCTACCCCGAAGAGAACGTGGCCACGGTGAACGAGCTGATCATCCCGACCAACGAACCCGTCCGGATCAAGCTGACCAGTGACTCTGTCATGCAGTCGGTCTTCATCCCGAAACTCGCCGGGCAGATCTATGCCATGGCGGGCATGCAGACGATGCTGAACTTCGTCTCGCACGAAGACGGAACCTTCGAAGGCCGGAACACCCAGTACAACGGCGAAGGCTTTGCGGATCAGACCTTTGAGGTCCAATCCCTGAACGCCGACGATTTCGCCGCGAAGATGGCCGACCTCCAGACCGCGCCCGACGAGCTGACCCACGAGAGCTTCGACGCGGTTGTCGCGGGCTCCGGTGTCACGAGCTTCGGCTCGGTCGAGGACGGCTTCTTCGTTGATCTGATGGCAAGCTTTGGCGGCCATGACATGATGGGGCACGTGATGAAGCTGGATGAGGAGGCGGATCAGGCAGATCACGCGGCCGGCACCCATGCTTCCACGGACCCTGCTGACGAAAGCACGGAAACCTCCGACATGAACCAAAAACAAGAAGTGGAGGGGCAGGAATGAGCGGACTATTCGGCAACCTGACCTGGAACGACTTCGCGCTTATCCCGCTGTTCCAGGACCCCAACCTCAATAACATCATCGCCGGCGGCGCCACCGCCGCCGTTATCCTCGGCGGTCTCGCCGTGGTGGTGCTCCTGACCGTCATGCGCTGGTGGGGCCCCCTGTGGCGCGACTGGCTGACCACCATGGACCACAAGCGCATCGGTATCATGTATATCGTTGTCGCACTGGTGATGTTCGCTCGCGCCCTGGCCGAGGCCATCGTGATGCGGATGCAGCAGATGATGGCCGTCGGCAGCGACGGCTTCCTGAGCTCCGAGCACTTCGGTGAGCTCTTCACGACCCACGGCACGATCATGATCTTCTTCGTGGCCATGCCGATCCTGGCCGGCCTGATGAACTACGTCATGCCGCTGCAACTCGGCGCCCGCGACGTCAGCTTCCCGATGATGAACGCCGTGTCGCTGATGTTCACCGTTGCCGGTGCCGCGCTGACCATGGTGTCGCTTGTCCTCGGCAAGTTCGGGACCGGTGGCTGGACCATGTATCCGCCCTATGCCGAAATCCAGTTCTCTCCGGGTGTCGGTGTCGACTACTGGATCTGGGCTGTGACCCTTGCGGGTATCGGTACCACGCTGACGGGTGTGAACTTCATCGTCACGATCCTGCGCATGCGCGCGCCGGGCATGAAGCTGATGCACATGCCGCTGTTCAGCTGGTCGACCTTCTGCACCGCGATCCTGATGGTCTTCGCGATGCCGCCGCTGACGGTTGCTGCCCTCATGCTGGCCCTCGACCGCTACTTCGGGTTCCACTTCTTCACCAATGACGCCGGTGGCGACATGATGAACTATGCGAACCTGTTCTGGCTGTTCGGCCACCCGGAAGTCTACATCCTGGTTCTGCCGGCCTTCGGCGTCTACTCGGAAGTCTTCCAAACCTTCTCGGGCAAGCGCATCTACGGCTACACTTCGCTGGTCTGGGCCACCATGGCCATCGGCGTGCTGTCGTTCACCGTGTGGCTGCACCACTTCTTCACCATGGGCTCCTCGGCCAACGTCAACGCGGCCTTCGGTATCGCGACGATGCTGATCGGTGTGCCGACGGGCGTGAAGATCTATGACTGGCTGCTGACGATGGTCTATGGCCGGGTCCGCATCCGCACTCCCATGCTCTTCTCGACCTACTTCCTGCTGACCTTCGTGATCGGTGGTGCAACGGGCATTCTGCTGGCTAACCCGCCGGTCGACTTCTCGACGCACAACACGCTGTTCCTGGTCGCCCACTTCCACAACGTGATCATCCCCGGCGTGCTCTTTGCATCCTTCGCCGCGATCCAGCTGTGGTTCCCGAAAGCCTTCGGCTATCGCCTGGACGAGAAGTGGGGCCGGATTTCCTTCTGGCTCTGGGCCCCGGGCTTCCTGCTCGCCTTCATGCCGCTCTACGTGATCGGTCTTGGTGGTGCGCCGCGTCGTTCGATGTCCCTCGACAACCCCGACTTCCAGCCCTGGGTGATCGTTGCCTTCATCGGTGCGCTGCTTCTGGGCCTGGGTCTTCTGGCCACGATCATCCAGTACGGTGTCTCCTTCATCAAGCGCAAGGAACTTGCCGTGCCGCTTGGCGATCCCTGGGACGCCCGCACGCTGGAATGGTTCTCGCCTTCGCCGCCCTTCGAATGGAACTTCTCGGTCAACCCCGTCGTTACCGAGCGTGACCAGTTCGCGGCGATGAAGGAAGCCGGCACGGCCTACGCCTCGCCGACGCACTACGAAGACGTTCACATGCCCAAGAACAGCGCAGCCGCGCCGATCATCGGGCTCTTCGCAACCATCTTCGGTTTCGCCTTCGTGTGGAGCATCTGGTGGGCGGTGATCCTCGGCTTCGTCGGCGGCTTCGCGGTGCTGATCTTCCGCAGCTTCGTGCGCGATACCGGCAAGATCATCCCGGCATCCGAAATCAAGGCCGCAAACGAAGCCTGGCTTGCAGCCGTCAATGCTGCTCCGGCCATCCCGCGTCGCCTTGAAGTGACCTCGCAAAACCTCGGGAAAGCAGAGGTGGTGAAATGAGCCAAGCTAACGTGACACTCAACGGTCAGGCCGGGGATCCGGGCGCGCACGAACACGAGCACGTGCACGACATTGAAGGCGACACCATGTTCGGCTTCTGGATCTTCATGATGAGCGACCTTCTGCTCTTCTCGCTCCTGTTCGCCACCTACGGCTCCATGTCGGTCCACGGGATCGCACAGGGCCCGGCGGCCCGCGAGATCTACGAGATCGGCGGCGTCTTCTGGCAGACCATGTGCCTGCTGGGGTCGTCGGCCACGATCGGCCTCTCGCTCATTGCGATGAAATATCGCAAGTCGAACAAGGAGATGCTGATCTGGCTCGCCGTGACCTTCGTGCTGGGCCTGGGCTTCCTGGGCCTCGAGATCCGCGACTGGTACATCATGTGGGTTCACCACGGTGCCACGCCGATGGTCTCGGGCTACCTGTCGATCTTCTACCTGCTGACGGCCACGCACTTCGTGCACGTCTCGGCCGGCATGATCTGGATGATCGTGATGGTGTTCCAGTTCATGGTCTTCGGCAAGGACGACATGATGGTTCGCCTGCGCTTCGAGCGCCTGTCGATCTTCTGGCACCTGCTGGACGTCGTCTGGATCGGCATCTTTTCCTTCGTCTTCCTTTATGGAGTTGCCTCATGAGCGCGCATCAGAACGACCTGCACAGCTCTCCTGAAGAGCAGGAAAAACATGATCTGACCATGATCTACCTGGGCACCTTCGTGTCGCTGCTGCTGACGGTGATCCCCTTCGGGATGATCACCTTCGGCATCGCGACCGGCATGGCCGCCCTGGCCTGGCTGACGGTCTTCGCAGTCCTTCAGCTCGTGGCACAGTTCTACTACTTCCTGCACTTCGACTTCAGCGAGAAGAACCGGGACAACCTCTATCTCCTGGCCTTCACGCTGGTGATGATGTTCCTGATGGTCGGCGGCACGCTCTGGCTGCTCTACGACCAGCACGCACGGATGTAAGCGGGACCAACCCGTTGATGACATCGAAACGCCCCGGCAGATTTTGCCGGGGCGTTTTTTTTTGTTTCGGCGCCGGACAGAGATATCTGCCGGTGGGATGTCGGTCATGCGACGGTGCGATCCGGCGATGTTCCGGACCTCGGCAAGCGAGGTCCGGAGCCTCCGGCGGGGATACTTGAGGCCAGATGAACGAGCGCCACCTCTCCCCGTCAGCTGGCCATAAATATCCCGGGGGAGGCGGCCGGAGGCCGGCGGGGGCAGAGCCCCTGCGCCGGTTCAGCCGGCTTTGCGGCGGGCCTGCATGCGGCGCCAGGACATCGAGACATGCGCCCGGTGGATCAGCGCGGCGGCTTCGAGGTCACCTTCCTCCAGCGCCGCCACCACGTCCTCGACCTCTCGTGCAAAGAGATCAAGTTCCTGCGCAAGGTCGAGCTGGGTGGACATCAGCGAATGTACCCAGATGCGCGCGGTCTGGAAGTAGAGGTGGCGTGTCGTGTCCATGAGCGGCGCATTGGCCGAGAGCTCGGACTGTGCCAGGATGAAGTCCATGATCAGCTGTGCGAAGGGCCGCGGCACGTCCGGGTCGGGCGTGAGGGCGCGGGCGCGAACCGCGAGCCGGCGAAAGCGGGACAGGAGGTCGGCCGAGGGGGACACCGGATCGAGCTGTCCGGCGAGGGAGGCGAGCTCGAGACGCAGCCGGTAAATCTGGTCGAGTTCCTCGTCTCGCAGGTCGGTGACGAAGGTGCCGACCCCATGCACAGAGGAGACCAGCCCGGCAGCCTCGAGACGGGCCAGTACGCGTCGCAGCGGCGTGCGGGAGATGCCGAATTCGGCGGCCAGTTCTGCCTCGGAGAGCTTCATGCCCGGCGGATAGTCGAGCAGGCATATCCGGTCGCGGAGCTCTTCCTCGAGCTGTTCGGCCCGTTCCAGGGCCGAAAGCGAGGTTTCCTCGGCCTCAACCGGCGGCATGGGCAGCCCCGAGCTTGGCCAGCATGTCGAGGCATTGAGCCAGCTGGTCCAGGGTGACGAATTCGTCGGGCTTGTGCGCCTGTTCGATCGAGCCCGGGCCGCAGAGCACCGCCTGGATGCCCAGTTGCTGGAACAGCCCGGCCTCGGTGCCGAAGGGAACGCAATGGGCCCCGTTGTTGCCGGTCAAGTGCTGACAGAGGTCGCGCGCGTCGTTCGCGGCCATGGGCAGCAGGCCCACGACCTCGCCGATCACCTCGGTCTCGATCCCGGCGCCGGAAAATGTGGCCTGCATCGCCGGAAGCAGCTCTTCCTCGCAATAGCGGGCCACCGAGGTTTTCACGAAGGCCATGTCCTCGTCGTTGATCGGGCGCATTTCCCATTCCAGCGTTGCGGCCCCCGGGATCACGTTATGGGCGATGCCGCCGTGCAAGGCGCCGATGTTGATCGTGGTCTCAGGCGGTGTGAAGGGGCTGTCTTGCGGGGCGCGAGCCTTCAGCTCCGCGCGCAGGGCGGTGAGATGGGTGATCAATCGGGCGGCGTATTCGACGGCGTTGACACCAGCCTCGGGCGAGGAGCCATGCCCCTCGGAGCCGGTGAAACGGGTGGTATATTCGCAGACGCCCTTGTGCCCCTCGACCACCTGCATCTGGGTCGGTTCGCCGATGATCGCCAGTGCCGGCCGGGTGGGCCGGGATTTCAGCACCTCGACCAGGTCGAGGGCGCCCAAGCAGCCGACCTCCTCGTCATGGGTGAAGGCAAAATGGATGGGCCGCGTCCGGCAATGCTGCGCAAGTGCGGGCGCCATGGCCAGGCAGGCGGCGATGAACCCCTTCATGTCGCAGGCGCCGCGCCCGAAGAGCGCGCCGTCGCGTTCGGCCATGTCGAAGGGGTCATGGGTCCAGGGTTGATCGGCCACCGGCACCACGTCGACATGGCCCGAGAGCACCAGCCCGCCATCGACATCAGGGCCGAGGGTGGCCCAGATGTTGGCCTTGGTGCCGGCGGCATTGCGCAGCACCTCGACCCGGGCGCCGGCGGCGCGCAGCTGTTCGGCGATATAGCCGACAGCATCGAGGTTGCTGTCGGCGGAAATGGTGGGAAAGGCGATCAGCTGTCGCAGGATCGCCTTGGTCGTTGCGAGATCGGTCATCAGTCTTTCACGAAAAGCTGGCGCGGCACGTTACAGAGCGTCTCGGCCGGTCCATCCTCTCGTATCAGGATCGTCTCGGTGGTTTCCATCCCCCAGCTGTCCATCCAGAGGCCGGGCATGAAGTGGAAGGTCATCCCAGGCTCCAGGACGGTCTCGTCCATGGCGCGGATCGATGCGGTGTGTTCGCCCCAGTCGGGCGGGTAGGATAGCCCCACGGCATAGCCCGCGCGGTTGGGCCGCTCGATCCCCACCTTCAGCAGCTCGACATCGAGCGCCCGGGCGATGTCGCAGGCGCGGTTGCCGGGGCGGGCGACCTCGATGCCGGCGTTCAACCCCTCGGTGAGGGCCTTGGAGGCATCGACCATGAATTCCGGCGGCTTGCCGAAGAAGATCGTACGGCAGAGCGGCGCGTGGTAGCGACGGTAGCAGCCGGATTGCTCGATGAAGGTGGCCTCGCCCTTTTTCAGCGCCTCGCCGTTCCAGGTGAGATGGGGGGCGGAGGCATCCTCGCCCGAGGGCAGCAGCGGCACGATGGCCGGGTAATCGCCCCAGCTGTCATCCTCGCCCTGCACCGAGGTCTTGTAGAGCTCGCCCACGAGGTCGTGCTTGCGCATCCCGGGCTCGGCCAGCTCGATGGCGCGTTCGATCACCAGTTCGGAGATCCGAGCGGCGCGGCGCATGAAGGCCAGCTCTTCCTGGCTCTTGATCAGGCGCTGCCAGTTCACCAGCGTCGAGGCATCGAGGATCGTGGCCTCGGGCAGCCCGTCGAGCAGCACGGCGTGGGCGCGGGCGGTGTAGAAATAGGTCTCCATTTCCACGCCGATGCGCGCATTGCCGTAACCCATGATGCGCAGGTGGCTGGCGAGGTCCTCCATCGGGTGGATGTCGGGGGCTTGGATATAGCGATCGGCGTAGAACAGGATGTGGTCGTGCTCCATCCAGACGGTGCGCTTGGCGCCGTTGGCGTCCTGCAGGCGGCCCCACCAGTAGGGCTCGCCCTCCAGTGGCAGGATTACGCCCTGGTGGACGTAGAAGGACCAGCCGTCATAACCTGTGAGGTAATTCTGGTTCGAGGGGTTGGTGACGAAGAGCACGTCGATCCCGGCCTCGGCCATGGCCTGACGGGTGATAGCGAGGCGCCGCTGATATTCGGCGGCCGAGAAGGGGGCTTTGCTGGCGGGCATCTGTTGCGTCCTATTTGTGCACATCTTGAACAGACACATCCCCTCGATGCTGCATGTACCGCCAAATTTGTCTGGATTCGCGCCAAAGCCTCTGGCAGTCAGATAGCGACTCGGGTGGTGTTGTGCACATCATCTGATTTATCACCCCGAAGATCGTCAATGCAGAAGGATCATCACCCTGATGGAAACCCGTGCAACAGCCCTGGCCACCAAAGGCGGCGCCCGCGAATTGGGCGTGACGCTCGGCGATGTGCAGGCCGCTGCCATGGTAATCCGGGGGCAGGCGGATGGCACGCCTATGGTGCCCTCGGGGATGATGGAGGGGCTGTGGCTGAAGCTGGAGAGCTGTCAGCCCATGGGCGCCTTCAAGCTGCGGGGCGTATTGAACGCTCTGGCGGGGATCGAGGCGCCGGGGGTGACCTGCTGTTCCACCGGGAACCACGGGCGGGCGCTGGCCTGGGCCGCGAGGGCGTCGGACAGGCTGGCGGTGATATGCATGTCGGAGCTGGTGCCGGAGGTGAAGGTCGCTGGGATCCGTGCGCTTGGGGCCGAGGTGGTGATCCATGGCCGGAGCCAGGATGCGGCGCAGCTGGAGAGCAGTCGGATCGCCCGGGATGACGGGCTGGTGGAAGTGCCGCCGTTCGACGACCCGGCGGTGATCGCCGGCCAGGGCACGATGGCGCTGGAAATGCTCTCCGCGCGACCGGATCTTGAATGCCTGCTGGTGCCGCTTTCGGGCGGAGGGCTGGCGGCTGGCGTGGCGCTGGCCGCGAAGGCGGTCAAACCCGGCATCCGGGTGATAGGCGTGAGCATGGCGCGTGGCGCGGCCATGGCGGCCTCGCTGAAGGCGGGCCGTCCGGTGGAGGTGACCGAGGTGGCGAGCCTGGCGGATTCGCTGGGCGGTGGCATCGGTCTGCAGAACCGCTGGAGCTTTGAACTCTGCCGGGCGCTCCTCGACGATGTCGTTCTCTTGAGCGAGGCGGAGATCGCGCGGGGCATGCAGGCGCTCTATTTCGAGGACAGGCTGGTGGCGGAGGGCGCAGGCGCCGTGGGCGTGGCTGCGCTTCTGGCCGGCAAGGTGGAGAGGCGCGGGCCGGTCGCAACCATCGTGACGGGGCGTAACGTGGACATGGGCCAGTTCACCCGGGTGGTGACGGGCAAGGATGTGACGCTGGGCGACGTGAAGGTGCGGGGGGTGACCTATGGCGCATGACATCCGGATCCTGACGGAGGCGGAGCTGCGGGGGGCCGTGGGACTGGACGAGGCCGCGGTTGACGCCGTAGAGGCGGGGTTCGCGGCGCTGGCCCGCGGCGGTGTCGTGATGCCGCCGGTGCTGTCGATGACCCTGGAGGAAGCCCATGGCGAGGTCGACGTGAAGACAGCCTATGTGCCCGGGCTGGAGGGGTTTGCGCTCAAGGTGAGCCCCGGCTTCTTCGACAATCCCAAGGTGGGGCTGCCGAGTCTGATCGGCCTGATGATCCTGCTCTCGGCGCGCACCGGCCTGGTTCAGGCGGTGTTTCTAGACAACGGGTACCTGACGGACCTGCGCACGGCGGCGGCCGGCGCGGTGGCCGCGCGGCACCTGGCCGGAGAGGTGGAGACCTGCGGGATCATTGGCACCGGTGTGCAGGCACGTTTGCAGGCCAAGGCGGCGCACCTGGTGCGCCCCTTCGAAACCTGCCTTGTCTGGGGCCGCGATCAAGGACGGGCCGAAGCCTGTGCAGCAGATATTGCAAAGAGCACCGGTGCGATTTGCAAAGCGGTGGCGGCGCGGGAACACCTCTGTGCCCGAAGCCAGCTGATCGTCACCACGACGCCCGCCACGCAGCCCC
Organism: Pseudooceanicola sp. DL12; assembly: GCF_056270665.1. Classification (NCBI taxonomy): domain Bacteria; kingdom Pseudomonadati; phylum Pseudomonadota; class Alphaproteobacteria; order Rhodobacterales; family Paracoccaceae; genus Pseudooceanicola; species Pseudooceanicola sp. DL12. The sequence goes on along the minus strand of NZ_CM149884.1, from coordinate 2,198,126 downwards.
TGATACGGGCCGGCTGGTTCAAACCCGGCACGCATGTGACCGCGATGGGATCGGACCAGGCGGGCAAGAACGAGATTGCGGCTGAGGTGCTGGCGGAGGTGGACGTCCTGGTGTGTGACCGGGTGAGCCAATGCGACCGGATGGGGGAACTGGCCACGGCCCGGCGTGCGGGGTTCTGGCTGCAGGATCCGCCGGAGGTGGGGCAGATCGTCACCGGAGAGAAGAGCGGCCGGACCGGTTCGGAACAGATCACCCTCTGCGATCTGACGGGAACCGGCGTGCAGGATACTGCCATTGCTGCCTTTGCCATGGGACGGATCGGCGATGCCGGAACAATGATCCGGGCCTGATACGGTGCCTTTGGGCGCCGCCGTGCGGTGTGCGGGGAACAGCCACCGCGCGGGATCAGGCCAACCGATGCCGCAGCGGCCTTCCGGGACGAAGGCCGTGGCGTGCCGGAAAACATGAATTTCGGCCCGCAAAGGGTTGATGAACCTATCAGAATGCCGGGTATGATCCGGCGCCGAAAGGAGCTGACATGCTGACGAACGATCAACTGTCGAAATGGGACCGCGAGTCCTTCTTCCATCCGTCGACCCACCTTGCGCAGCACGCCCGGGGCGAGACGCCGAGCCGGATCATCAAGACCGCCAAGGGGGTCTATATCGAGGACCGCGACGGAAAGGTGCTGCTTGATGCCTTTGCCGGCCTTTACTGCGTGAACGTGGGCTATGGTCGGATGGAGATAGCCGAGGCCATTGCCGACCAGGCGCGTGAGCTGGCCTATTACCACGCCTATGTGGGCCACGGCACCGAAGCGAGCGTGACGCTGGCGCACATGGTGATGGAGCGCGCACCGAAGGGCATGAGCAAGGTCTACTTCGGGCAGAGCGGGTCGGATGCGAACGAGACCAATATCAAGCTGATATGGTACTACAACAATATCCGGCAAAAGCCCGAAAAGAAGAAGATCATCTCTCGCTGGCGAGGCTATCACGGCTCCGGCGTGATGACCGGATCACTGACTGGCCTGGCGGGCTTTCACAACAAGTTCGACCTGCCGCGGGCACCCATCCTGCACACCGAGGCGCCCTATTACTTCCGCCGTCCGGCGGGGATCGAGAGCGAGGAGGCCTTTACCGCCCATTGCGTTGCCGAGCTTGAAGCGCTGATCGAGCGCGAAGGGGCCGACACGATCGCGGCCTTCATCGGCGAGCCGGTGCTGGGTACCGGGGGCATCGTGCCGCCACCCGCCGGCTACTGGGAGGCCATCCAGAAGGTGCTGGAAAAGCACGATATCCTGCTGGTGGTCGATGAGGTGGTCACCGGTTTTGGGCGTCTTGGCACGATGTTCGGAAGTGATCACTATGGGCTGAAGCCCGACTTGATCACCATCGCCAAGGGGCTGACCAGTGCCTATGCGCCGCTTTCGGGATCGATTGTCGGCGAGAAGATGTGGAAGGTGCTGGAGCAGGGTACCGACGAGAATGGCCCGATCGGCCATGGCTGGACCTATTCTGCGCACCCGATCGGGGCCGCAGCCGGGGTGGCGAACCTCAAGCTGATCGACGAGCTGGGGCTCGTCGCGAACGCCGGGCGCACGGGCGCCTATCTGAACGCGGCGATGAAGGATGCCCTTGGTGGTCACGCCAACGTCGGTGACATCAGGGGCGAGGGCATGATGTGCGCGTTGGAGTTCGTTGAAGACCGCGAGAAGCGCAGCTTCTTCGATGCCGACAGGAAGGTCGGCCCACAGATCGCCACGGCACTGGCCGCCGAGGGCGTGATCGGGCGGGCCATGCCTCAGGGAGATATCCTGGGCTTTGCGCCGCCGCTCTGCCTGACCGAGGGGGAGGCTGACCAAGTGGTGGCCGCCACGGTGAAGGCCGTGAAGAGCGTGCTGGGCTGACACGATCGGTCGACATAACGGGGCCCGGACACTTGTTCGGGCCCTTTCAACGGCTTGCGTGAAAGTTGCAAAAAAGAAGAGGCCGTCCGGAACCCGGGCGGCCTCTTGTGCGTTGAGAGAGTAGGACCCTGCGGCCTTATGCCCCCCAAGTGCGGACAGGGCCGCAATCCATATGGACGAAGTTCGACCTCGAGTATCGGCCGACGCCCCCGGCGTGGCAGGAGAGCGCAGCCTTGGCGATCTGGTTCACGCTGCGCGAGGCAAGCTGGAGATCGGCCGCCTGGGCCTTCATGTGGAGGGAATTCTTGGCGACACCGCTGGAGCGGGCACGCAGCATCGCGTTGGTTTGCGGCGACCGGTAGCCGGAGAGGAGCAGGTATGGCTCGCTCGTGTCCAGCAGGCTGTGCGACGCCGCGATGATGTCGATGGTGCGGGTGTCGACCGGCTTCTGGGTGCCCGTGCGCCAGTCGCGCATGAAGCTGGTGATCTCGTTGACGGCGTCCCGGATATATTCCCCTTCGACCCAGTAGATCATCTCGATCTTTTCACCAGTCCTGGAGGAATGCATGTGCACCCGTCGGATGTCACCTGCGTTTCGGAGGAAGCCCGCGGCCTTGGAATAGGTCGGTGCCGCAGTGAATGCCGTCGCTGCGAAGGCGCCCAAAAGGGCGCGTCGCGAAAATTTCGCGGAGCTCTGCTCTGTCATTTAGCGCTGTCCCGTCGCTTACCTGTTTTGTGCGGCCCGCGGTTTTAGTGCCACGGCGCCTTGCTGCCATCTCATCCCCAGATGCGAGGTTTTTATGACACGCAGACGGAGTTTCTCAAACCCCCATGGATAAAAACTGAAACAAACGGTCTGAAATCGGCGGTATCTTGCCAAAAAATGACGGTGGCTGAGCATCTGTCAGCGCATCGGAGCGCCGGGCGTTTCGCAAATGCATCGGTTGACAAAAGCTTTGCCGGATTAACTGTTTCGTGAGTGGACAGGGGCAAGCTGTTGTCTTCCTTGTGTTTCCGTGACGTATTGCGGCGTGTTTCGTGAAAGGATTTCCCGGTTATGCTGAAACTGTTGTCGTCTGTATCCTCCCGCGCGTGCGGGGTGGGCTCCATGCAACTCTGCGGGGCTTTGCGGGCCGGGGCCCTCGGCCTTGCGCTGCTCTCTGCGGCGCTGCCGGTGGCCGGACAGGCACAGGATCAGTCCGGAAGCTTTCTGCCGGTGACAGCCTTCAAGCAGGCCGTCGCCGAGAACCTGGACGGCAGCAAGCAGATCGCGGCCTATTACCGTGCCCATGATTTTGCACCGATCTGGACGGGTAGCGACGCGGCCTCGGCCGAACGACGTTCGGCACTGATCGCGGCGCTTCAAATGGCGCCGCAGCACGGGCTGCCCGCCGCCAAGTACGATGTGGATGCGCTGATTGCAAAGATGCGGGCCGCGCACACCAACCGCGAGCTGGGCGCTCTGGACGTTGCGATGAGCAAGCAGTTCATCGACGTGGCGACCGACCTGCAGACCGGCATCCTGACGCCGAGCAAGGTGGATGCGGAGATCCTTCGGGAAGTGCCGCTGCGCGACTATTCTCAGTACCTGGACGGGATCCAGGGCGATGATCCCATGGCGTTCGTCCGCAGCCTGCCGCCGCAGAACGGCGAATACAACCGGCTGCTGAAGGCCAAGATGAACCTGGAACGCCAGATCTCTGCCGGGGGCTATGGCCCGGAAGTGCAGGCGAGCGTGCTGAAGCCCGGCGCGACCGGCCGCGACGTGATTGCGTTGCGCAACCGGCTGAGCACCATGGGGTATCTGCATAACTCCCTGACCAGCGCCTATGATGACGAGATCATTGCCGCAGTGAAGGCATTCCAGGCAGATCACGGCCTGACCGTCGACGGCGTGGCGGGGCCCACCACCATGGGCGAGCTGAACGTGCCGATGGAAGACCGGCTGAAGTCGGTGATCGTGGCGATGGAGCGCGAACGCTGGCTGAACCGGCCGCGCGGCGACCGCCATGTCCTGGTGAACCTGGCGGATTTCTCGGCCAAGATCGTGGATTTCGACGAAGTCACCTTCGAGACGCGTTCGGTGATCGGCAAGAATGCCAAGGGGCGCCGCAGCCCGGAATTCTCGGATGTGATGGAGCACATGATCATCAATCCGACATGGAACGTGCCGCGGTCGATCGTGGTCAAGGAATACCTGCCGCAGCTACAGCAGAACCCCTATGCCGCCGGTCAGCTGAACCTGATCGATGCCCGGGGGCGGGTGGTGCCGCGGGATGCGGTGGATTTCACCCAGTTCACGCCGCAGAACTTTCCCTTCGACATGAAGGAGCCGCCGAGCCAGGGCAATGCGCTCGGCCTGGTGAAGTTCATGTTCCCGAATGCCAACAACATCTATCTGCACGATACGCCATCGAAGAGCCTGTTTGCCCGCGAGACCCGTGCCTATTCGCACGGCTGCATCCGGCTTCAGGATCCTTTCGATTTCGCCTATGCGCTGCTGGCGCCTCAGACGGACGATCCGGAAGGGCTGTTCCAGTCGAAGCTGCGCACCGGGCGTGAGAGCCAGATCAACCTGGAGACACCGATCCAGGTGCATCTGATCTACCGAACCGCGTTTACCGATGCTCGTGGCGACCTGCAGTTCCGCCGCGACGTCTATGGGCGGGATGCGGAGATCTGGGACGCGCTGGCGGCACAGGGGGTGGCAACGGCGCCTGTTCGCGGCTAAAGCAGTCCCTGAATATGTAACAGGGGGCACTGGCCATATGGCCCATGCAATCAAAGAGATCGCCGAAGCCCTGGGCTGTGAGGCCGCGGGCGCTGTGAACCTGATCGTCGATGGCGTGGCCGAGCCCGACTCGGCCAAACCCGGTCAACTGGCCCTGGCGATGAGCCCGAAATACGCGGAGGGTCTGGCCGCAGGCGGTGCCGAGGCCGCAATGCTCTGGGAAGGTGCCGACTGGCAGGCCCTCGGACTGAAGGCGGCGATCTTTGCGCCGCGGCCGCGCATGGCGATGGCGGGGCTGACGGCGCTGGTCGACCAGGGGCATGGCTACCCGCAGGGTATTCACCCGAGCGCAGTTATCGGCGAGGGCGCCGAGCTGGGCGAGGGGGTGTCGGTCGGGGCGTTCACAATGATCGCCCCCGGTGCGCGCATCGGGGCGGGCACCGTGATCGGGCCGCAGTGCTATATCGGTCCAGACAGCGTGATAGGCGCCGAAGGCCTGCTGCATGCCGGTGTGAAAATCGGACCGCGCGTGCATATCGGCAATCGCTTCATCGGACATTTCGGCCTGGTCGTGGGCGGTGACGGCTTCAGCTTTGTCACGCCCGAGGTCAACATGGTGGAACGCGCCCGTCATTCGCTGAGCGGCGAGGACGAGGGCACCGCCCAGAGCTGGGTGCGGATCCACTCGCTGGGTGCGGTCGTCGTGGGCGATGATTGCGAGTTCGGCTGCAACAGCACGATCGACGCGGGCACCGTGCGTGCCACGCGCATCGGCCATGGCACCAAGATCGACAATCTGAGCCACATCGCGCACAATTGCGTGGTGGGAAATGATTGCCTTTTCGCGGCCGGCGCCGGCGTGGCAGGATCGACCACGATCGGCAACAACGTCGTCTTTGGCGGCCAGGTCGGCGTGTCGGACAACCTGAGCATTGGCGACCGGGTAATGGTGGCCGGCAATGGCAAGATCCGCTCGAACGTGCCCGAGGGCCGCGTGATGATGGGCGATCCAGCGACGAAGATGGATATGCAGATCGACCTCTACAAGGCCTACCGACGGCTGCCACGGCTGTTCAAGCAGGTCGCGGAATTGCAGAAAGCAGTTTTCAAGGGAGGCGATAATGACTAAATCGGCGCAGAGCGCTCGAGAGGGGGACCCGTCCATGGCGGACATCAGGGAAAAGGTGATCGGAATCATTGCCGAACAGGCAGTTCTGGAGCCTTCGGACGTATCGCTGGACAGCACGCTGGAAGACCTGGGCATTGACTCGCTCGGTCTGGTCGAGAGCATTTTCGCCATCGAGGAAGCCTTTGACATCGAGGTGCCGTTCAACGCGAACGAGCCCGAGGCGAGCGATTTCGACATTTCGGACGTCCGCTCGATCATCGCCGGTGTCGAGAAGCTGGTGGCGGAACAGCACGCGTGAAGAGAGTCGTCATTACCGGCGCGGGCACGATCAATGCCCTGGGGCACGATGTGGCCGAAACGCTGGAGGCGTTCCGGGAAGGCCGTTGCGGTATCGGAGAGCTCGACGTGCGGGATTCCGCGCGGCTGAGCGTGACCATCGGGGCGCAGGTCAAGAACTTCAGCAGCGAGGGCCTGTTCAACCGCCAGCAGATGGCGCTCTATGACCGGTTCACGCAGTTTGCCCTGGTGGCCGCCCGAGAGGCGATTGCCCAGTCGGGGCTGACCTTTGCCGGCGAACTGGCACACAAGACGGGCGCGATACTGGGTAATTCCGGCGGTGGGATGACCACGATCGACGAGAATTACCGCAGCGTCTACGAAGAGGGGAAGAACCGGGTTCATCCCTTTGTAGTGCCGAAGCTGATGAACAACGCGGCCGCGAGCCACGTGAGCATGGAATTCAACCTGAAAGGCCCGACCTTTACCGTCAGCTCGGCCTGTGCCAGCTCGAACCACGCGATGGCTCAGGCGTTTCAGATGGTGCGGACCGGCATGAGCCCGGTGATGATCACCGGAGGCAGCGAGAGCATGCTGTGCTTTGGTGGCGTGAAGGCCTGGGAGGGCATGCGAGTCATGTCGAAGAGCGCCTGCCGCCCCTTCAGCGCCAACCGCAACGGCATGGTGCAGGGCGAGGGCGCGGGCATCTTCGTCTTCGAGGAATACGAGCACGCCAAGGCCCGCGGGGCCGAGATCCTGGCCGAGTTGGTGGGCTTTGCCATGTCCTCGGATGCCAGCGATATCGTGATGCCGTCGAAGCAGGGTGCAGCGCGGGCGATCGCGGGGGCTCTTGCCGATGCGCGGCTGAACCCCGAGGACGTAGGCTACATCAACGCCCATGGCACCGGCACGGCCGCCAACGACAAGACCGAGAGCGCGGCGGTGGCAGATGTGTTCGGTCGGCACGCGGACACCGTGATGATCAGCTCGACCAAATCGATGCATGGTCACCTGATCGGCGGAACCGGTGCGGTCGAACTGCTGGCCTGTATCATGGCGGTGCGGGACGGGGTGATCGCGCCGACGATCAATTATGAAGAACCCGATCCGGAATGTGCGCTCGACGTCGTACCGAACGAGGCGCGCGAGGCCAGGGTGGACGTGGCACTGTCGAATGCCTTTGCCTTTGGCGGGCTGAACGCCGTTCTGGCCCTGCGCAAGGTCTGAGCCGGAGACGGTTTCGGCGGGCATCGTGCCGGACATCAAAAAAAGCCGCCTGGCAGGTGCCGGCGGCTTTTTCGTTGTCCGAGAGACTGCGGGTTACTGACCCGGCAGTGCGGTCGTCTTGTCGAAGCCCGAGGTGAAGCCGATCAGGGAGATGGGCAGTTTCACCGTGACGTCAGGCGCCGTGTAGGGCCGGATGGTCAGGTTGGCCTGCTTGCCGTTTTTCATCGCGTCGATCTCGGGCTGGGTGAAGCCGACCTGGGCGACGCAGCCGACGCGGGTGCAGACGGAGAAGGGATACTTCTTGTCCGGGCTGCCATCGACGTTCAGCAGGATGCCGGAGGGCAGCAGCGTCTCGAGCGGGGCCACCACGTTGGCGCCGGCGACGGCCTGGCCACCATTGTCGACCTTGAAGATGGTGATCTCGGCAACCGGGTTGTCATTCTCGTCCTTCAGCAGCTGGTACAGCTGGCAGGGCTCATTGGTGCCGTCTTCGGTCTTGACGCATTGCAGCGTCCAGTCACCCGAAGTTTCCTTGGGATAGGTCTGGCCGACGCCGGGTGCGGCATTGGGATCCTCGCCCATGGAAAGGCCGGTCAGAGGCGCTTCGCCTTTGGACTGATCGTCCTGGGCAAGCGCCGGCACGCCGGCAAGGCAGCCGACGAGGGCCAGGGCGGTTGTGACTTTGGTAAAAACAGGCATGTCGTCCCCGATATGAAATTGTTTGGAGCCCGATTAACACGGCGGTTAAGCAGTGTCAGTCCCCAAGGCCGTTGCGGTGCCGTCAAATTTGCGGGAGTTTGCCGGATTGGCAAGGGCTTGCCGGTTTTCACCGGCTGCATGCCGTTGCCCTACAGGTGTTTGGCCAGCCTATCCCCTCGGGGCTGAGGTGCGAAAAGCGCGCGATGCAGCCTCTCGCGCAGGCCCAGATGCGTCACCAGGTCACGTGCGCGACTGTTCCGGGCGCGATGAGGGAAGGGGGAATTCGCGTCGGATCGAAAGAGGGCGGAAAGAACCGTTCCGGCGAAAGAAAAAGGAGCCCGGATGGACCCCTTTTCCCTTTTTTCTCTCCCCGTCGGACTGGCCGACTTGTGTTTGATTGAGACGCTAGGATGTTTGAATGGTGTCGTCAACAGGGAAAAAACGTCGCAACTGGACATCCTATTGGGGGAACGTAACATGCCCATGAAAGAGGCATTCCGATTGAAAGATTTTTCCCTTGTTCGACCGGGCTGCGAGAAAAAATCGGATTTTCCGTCGCTTCACAGCCTTTGGCGGTATGCCGGGGATTGCCTGTTATTTAAGCTGTTCCGGGATTTTGATTGCCGCGCGGCGGGCACCGGGCGGCCAGCGTGGATGTGAAAAAAAGGCCGCGCCATGAAAGGCGCGGCCAGTCTGACAGGGAGGAAGTCTGTCCCGGAGAGCAAGGAAGCAAGCCGGAACACCTCGAACCTGACACAAAGTGGTTAATGATTGCTTTTCGTTCTAGGCTGAGGCCGCAAACTGCGTGAGCAGAAACGCCATGGCAGCCTCTGCGAAAAGCTTGCGACTGGTAGAAATTTATCAATCATACGGCTTGTTAGCGCTGCAGGGTGCGCTAGGGTCTTTACCAACATTCTGTACGTCAAATGTGGAGCCAACGCGATGTTCACCACGGACAGCTGTCTCGCCCCGATGAGACTGGCCGCGATCGCGGCGGTGACGCTCGGGCTGACGCTTGGTCCGGTCAGGGCTGAGGCCGGCGAGGTTATGACCAAGTCCGGCCCCATGGTGATCCAGATGGCGGTCATGGGGCTCGACATGCCCTGGGCCTTTGACTTCCTGCCGGTTGAAGGGCTGCTGGTGGCGGAAAAGTCCGGCAAGCTGCTGCGCGTGGACAGCCATGGCGCGGTTTCGCTCGGCAATGTGCCGGAGGTCGCGGACTTGGGACAGGGGGGCTTGCTGGATGTGCTGGTGCCTCGAGACTATGAGACCAGCCACGAGATATTCCTGTCCTACTCGGTTCAGCAGGGGGATGGCGAGGGCACCGCTCTGGCACGGGCCGTCCTGAAGGACAATGCCGCCTCACTGGAACAGGTGGAAGAAATCTTCGAGATGGCGCCGGGAACCGAGGGCCGGCAACATTTCGGATCGCGTCTGGCCGAAGGCCCCGACGGCACGATCTACATGACCATCGGGGACCGAGGCGACAGTGCCCTTGCCCAGGATCTGAGCCAGCATGCGGGCAAGATCATTCGCGTCAATCGCGACGGTAGTGTGCCCGAGGACAACCCTTTCGTTGACATGCCCGGCGCCCAGCCGGAGATCTGGTGCTATGGGCACCGCAATCCGCTCGGCGCCGCGTTCGATCCGCAGGGGCGCTTCTGGATCACCGAACAGGGACCACGAGGCGGCGACGAAGTTAATCTGGTCGAGCCGGGGCATAACTATGGTTGGCCTCTGGTGACCTATGGGGTGGCCGTTTCGCCCGACAAGGCGCGGGTGATCAAGACGCTGCCCGGTATCGAACAGCCGGTCCTCCACTGGGATCCCTCGGTCATGCCGTCCGGGATCGCCTTTTATACCGGTGACCTGGTCAAGAGCTGGCAGGGCGATGCCTTTGTCGGGTCGCTGACGATGGATTACATCGCGCACCTCGACAAGGAGACGATGGCCGTGACCGAAACCATCCAGTCCCAGGAGACCAAGCGGGTACGGGACGTGGCGCTCGGGCCGGATGGGGCTCTTTGGTTCCTTTCGGAAGCCAACGGCGCATTGTACCGCATCGTGCCCGACACCTGGTAAGACCGGCGGCGCAAGACAAGCCGCGCCACTGGTCTGTTGTTCCGGGATTCAGATCGAGAGCCGCGCTGCCTGGCTGCCGCGCTCGCGGTAGGGGGTGGTGCTATACTGGGCGCGGTAGCATTTCGAGAAATGCGAGGGCGAGGCAAAGCCGCAGGACAGAGCCACATTGATCACCGACATATCCGTCTGCATCAGCAGGTTGCGCGCCTTTTGCAGCCGTAATTCCATGTAATAGCGTTTCGGCGAGCGGTTCAGATAACGACGGAAGAGCCTCTCGAGCTGTCGGGTCGACATGCCGACGTCCTTGGCAAGAATTGCGGGGCTGATCGGCTCCTCGATATTGGCTTCCATCATCTGGATGACCTGCGAGAGCTTCGGGTGCCGCACTCCGATCCGCGTCGGCACCGAGAGACGCTGGGTGTCCTGGTCGGTGCGGATCGAGGAATAGATCAGCTGGTCGGCCACGGCGTTGGCAAGCTCCTCGCCATGCTGATCCGCAATCAGCTTGAGCATAAGGTCGATGGAAGAGGTGCCCCCGGCAGTGGTCAGGCGATTTCCGTCGGCCACGAAGACGGATTTCGTCAGGAGGACTTCTTCGAAGGCCTCCTGGAAACTGTCCTGGTTCTCCCAGTGAATCGTGGCCCGACGACCGTCGAGAAGGCCGGCGCGGGCCAGTACGTAGGCGGCGGTGCAAAGTCCACCGATCGTCAGGCCCTTGCGCGACTCGCGACGCAGCCAGTTCAGAAGCTTGCGGCTGGTTTCGTCCTGCACCGCGATCCCCGCACAAACGAGCACTGTATCCTCGCGTGACAGCTCACCAAGCGGCCCGTCACATTGAAAGGCTGCTCCGCCGGAGCAGGAGACCATGTCGCCGTCCTCGCTCTGCATCTCCCAAGTATAGAGAGCCTGGCCGGACATGCGGTTTGCGATCCGCAGGCATTCCATGGCCGAGGCGAAGGAGAGCAGGGAAAAATTGTTGAGAAGTACGAAGATGAACCGACGCGTGCGGGCCGGGGGGACGGAAACTTTTTGAACCGAGGAGTCGAGCTCGGGCATGGCTGGACCTGCGAGTGCTGAGTGCCACGGGCAGGCAGGGCCCGCGGCGAATTATCGGGGCATCTGGGCAGAGCGCGGCAGCGACGTCAAGAGTCGCAAATCTATTGTGGCTCTTTGAAGCCGATCTCGGTATAGGCTTGACGCTCTAAACATCGAACCCGGAGGAAAAGATGGGTACCTGGCAGAAATCCGATTGGCGCAACAAGCCGCGGGTGCAGATGCCTGACTATCAGGATCAGGAAGCGCTGGCGGCCGTAGAGGCACAGCTTTCGAAATATCCGCCTCTGGTCTTTGCGGGTGAAGCCCGGACGCTGAAAGAGCAACTGGGCGCAGCCGGCCGCGGCGAGGCCTTCCTTTTGCAGGGGGGAGACTGCGCGGAGAGCTTTGCCGAATTCGGGGCCGACCAGATCCGCGACACCTTCAAGGTGCTGCTTCAGATGGCGATGGTCCTGACCTTTGGCGCCAAGGTGCCTGTGGTCAAGGTCGGCCGCATGGCCGGGCAGTTCGCCAAGCCGCGTTCGGCGCCCATGGAGACCGTTGGCGGCGTCGAGCTGCCCAGCTATCGCGGCGACATCATCAACGGCTTCGACTTCGATGCCGCCTCTCGGATCCCCGATCCGAACCGGATGCTGCAGGCCTATACCCAGGCTGCGGCGTCGTTGAACCTGCTGCGGGCCTTCTCGAAGGGGGGCTATGCCGACATTCATCGCGTTCACAGCTGGACGCTGGGCTTTACCGAAACCGAGGAAGCCGAACGCTATCGCGACATGGCCAACCGCATCCAGGACTCCCTGGACTTCATGCGGGCTGCCGGCCTGACCGCGGAGAGCGCACACGAGTTGAAGACGGTCGACTTCTACACCAGCCACGAAGCCCTGCTGCTGGAATACGAAGAGGCGCTTTGCCGTGTCGACTCGACCACCGGCAAATGGGTTGCGGGTTCCGGTCACATGATCTGGATCGGCGACCGCACGCGCCAACCCGATGGTGCGCACGTGGAATTTGCCCGTGGCGTCCAGAACCCGATCGGCCTGAAATGTGGCCCCTCGACGACGGCCGATGACCTCAAGGTCCTGATGGAGAAGCTGAACCCTGCCAACGAGATGGGGCGCCTGACGCTCATCGCGCGCTTTGGGGCCGGGAAGGCGGGCGATCACCTGCCGCGCCTTATCAAGGCCGTTCAGGAAGAAGGCGCGAATGTCGTTTGGTCCTGCGACCCGATGCACGGCAATACAGTCAAGGCCAACTCTGGCTTCAAGACACGCTTCTTCAACGCGATCCTGCAGGAAGTGCAGGAGTTCTTTGCGATCCACCGCGCCGAAGGCACCATTCCCGGCGGCGTGCATTTCGAGATGACAGGCAAGGACGTGACCGAATGCACCGGCGGCGTTCAGGAGATCACCGACGGTGACCTGTCGAGCCGTTACCACACTGCTTGCGATCCGCGGCTAAACGCAAGCCAGGCACTGGAACTGGCGTTCCTCGTGGCCGAAGAGCTGACGACACTGCGCGAAGAAAAGCTGGTGGCTGCGGGCTGAGGCCTGTCCGACAGCCATGAATCGGAAGGGCCGCCCGATCGGGTGGCCCTTTTCCGTGTGGCGGTGCGACGCACCTTCTAGCGTTTTGCCCCGTTGCGACGGCTATTCGCTGCCGGTGTCGACAACTTTCAGGTAGGGGCGCGGGCCCGGTTTAAGGCGGGTCTGACTGCCGCCGATGGTGTGAGCCTCGTAATCGGCGCGACCTTCGCGCAGGCCGGAAGCTGCGGGGGCCGGCGTTTCATGGCGCAGGGCCGGGCGCTCCGGTGTGGCGGAGGTGTCCTTTTCCTCGGTGGTCTTGAGGAAATCGCCAAGCAGCGGGGTGACTCGGTGGCCGGTGATGTCGAAGCGGCGTGGGCTGCGGCCGACCTCTCCGGAGGTGGCAATGCAACCAAGCGCGCGGGTGATGTCACCCAGGTCGCTCTTCATCGGCAGAACCAGCAGCTTTGCATCGAGCGAAGGCTTTCCGATGCCACGATCCGAATGCAGGTCGATCACCGCCTTGGCCGGGCTGTCGAAAACCTGTTCCAGGATTTCGCCCATGTCATTTCGGCTCGAGGCGGACACGAAGGCGGAGAGCGGCATGCCCCGCACTTCCATGCCCATCAACTCGGACAGGTGAGACCCGGCAATGCGCAGACGCGCGATGCCCGGCGCGATGCGTTCGAGGATGAAGGCGTATTCCAGTGCGCGTTCTATTCCGCGCGGATCGATATCGGACCGGCGCGGCACCAGGCGCCCGGCTCGAATCGCTTCCCAATAGGCTTCAACTTCGCTGACAGCGTTGAACCGCATCGCGTTCATGAAGCCGGACATGCTGATGACGGACTCGCCGTCGTCTGAATCCTTTGGCATTTTGACACTCCCGAATTTGTCATGCTGCCTCCGGTGAACGCCAAAAACAGAAACCGTGGGGTCCGGGGGGCCCCACAATGGTTAAGGTACGTTCACAGAGGTTACGTGAAGATTAACATGGCACATTTTCAGACAGTTTTCTGTTAAATTTCATCCAATGGTTAACCCTGCCTGACGCGGCGCCACGCACCGGTGCGGCAGATATTGCTCTTGCGACAGCGGTATATCCGGTATCTCATTGGAACTGCGAACGAAGAAAAGGGCAGGCAGAGAGCGCACATGGCCAAATCTATGACGGCCTTTGCATCGGCAAAGGGAAGCGACGCCGGATATGTCTGGAGCTGGGAGCTTCGGTCGGTGAATGCCAAGGGGCTGGACCTGCGTTTGAGGGTGCCCGACTGGGTGCCGGGGCTGGAGGCGCGGCTGCGCGGCGAGCTCGGCAAGGCGCTTGCCCGGGGTAGCGTGACGTTGAACCTGCGGCTGAACCGGGAGGAAAGTACCGGCGGACTTGTGGTCAATCATGGGCAGCTGGCTGCGGTGCTTGCCGCGCTGCGGAAGGTCGAGGTGGCCGCCGAAGACAAGGGCCTGACGCTGCAGGATTCCCGTGCCACGGACATCCTGGCCCTGCGCGGTGTCCTGGAAACTGCTGCCCCCGAGGAGGATGCCAAGGACCTGCCTGATAAGTTGCTGAGCGAATTTGCCCCGCTCCTGAAGGATTTCGTGGATATGCGGACCAGAGAGGGTGCGGCGATTGCCCTCGTCCTTTCTGCCCAGATCGATCAGATCGAAATCCTGGTTACACGTGCGGCAGAGGTCGTGACCGCCCGCCAGCCGCGCATGGAAGAAACCCTGAAGGCCGCGCTGGCCCGGGTGCTGGACAATGTTGCGGCGCAGGATCCGCAACGTGTGGCGCAAGAGCTCGCGCTGCTTGCGATCAAGGCGGATGTGACCGAGGAGTTGGATCGGTTGAAGGCGCATGTCGGCGCCGCGCGAGACCTGCTGACGCAGGATGGCGCGATCGGACGGCGGCTCGATTTTCTGAGCCAGGAGTTCAATCGCGAAGCCAACACGCTGTGTTCCAAGGCGCAGGACATGGAACTGACGGCCGTTGGCCTGGAGCTGAAGGCCGTGATCGACCAGATGCGGGAGCAGGTTCAGAACATAGAGTAGCCGGGCAGGGCGTGCGCTGTCATTGCCCTGTCACGGAAAACCTGCAACACCCGGCGCAACGCAAATACATCCGGATTCCTGACTGATGACGAAACGCCGTGGCCTTCTGATTATCCTTTCCTCTCCGTCCGGCGCGGGGAAATCGACCCTTTCGAAACGCCTTCTGGCCTGGGACCCGGATATCCGGTTCTCGGTCTCGGCCACCACGCGGGCCCCGCGTCCGGGCGAAGATCACGGTGTGCACTACTATTTCCACCATCGCGAGGATTTCGACCGGATGGTGGCAGAAGGTGACATGCTGGAGCATGCGACCGTCTTCGGCAATTCCTACGGCAGCCCCCGCAAGCCGGTGGAAGAGGCAATCAATGCCGGTCATGACCTGCTCTTCGACATCGACTGGCAGGGCGGCCAGCAGATCCGCAATTCGGCGCTGAAGGACCACGTGCTGTCGATCTTCATCCTGCCGCCCTCGATCCGCGAGCTCGAACGGCGGCTGGTCAGCCGGGCGCAGGACAGCGAGGAGGTGATCGCAGGGCGCATGGCCAAGAGCATGGACGAGATCAGCCATTGGGCCGAATATCACTACGTCCTGGTCAACGACGACCTGGATGAAACGGAGGAGCGGCTGCGCACGATCATCAGCGCCGAGCGCATGAGATTGTCACAACAGCCGGGTATGGTGGATTTCGTGCGCGCCCTGAGCACGGAATACGAGGAGGACCGATGACGCTATACAGCCTTGGTGGAGTTGAACCGCAACTGCCCGACGACGGTGATTTCTGGGTGGCCCCCGATGCCAATCTGATCGGCAAGGTGGTGCTGGAGACCGGCACCTCGGTGTGGTTCGGCTGCACGCTGCGCGGCGACAACGAGGTGATCCGGATTGGCGCCGGCAGCAACGTGCAGGAAAACACCGTGATGCATACCGACATGGGCTTTCCACTGACTCTGGGGCGCAATTGCACCATCGGACACAAGGCGATGCTGCATGGCTGCACAGTGGGCGACAATTCCCTGATCGGCATGGGGGCAACAGTTCTGAATGGCGCGGTCATCGGTCGGAATTGCCTGATTGGCGCCGGGGCCATCGTGACCGAAGGCAAGCAGATCCCCGACAATTCCATGGTGTTGGGCGCCCCGGGACGCGTGGTCAAGGAGCTGGGAGCGGACTGGGAACAGAGGCTTGCGGCTTCTGCGCGTCACTATCAGCAGAACATGCGGCGGTTCCGCGACGGGCTGAGGCCGGTCTGAACGAGGCACAGCGATGACTGACAGTTCCATCACTGCGCTGCTGAGCGCCATCCCACTACCTGCGCTGCTGGTGGGGCGCGGGGAGCGGATCATCGCCTCGAACACGCTGACAGCGTCTCTGTTCGGGGGCTCGATCAACGGGCGACATTTCATCACCGTGATCAGGCAGCCGGCGGTTCTCGATGCCGTCGAGGCCTGCCTGCGAGACCGGCAGGTTCATCGCACCCGCTACCTTGCGTCTCGCGGCGGTACGGAGACGAATTTCGAGGTCACCTGCTCCTATGTCGACAGTCCGCTGGGGCAGGGTGCCGTCGTCTGCTTCCAGGATATCACCCAGCTGGAGAAGGCCGAACTGATGCGCCGCGATTTCGTCGCGAACGTCAGCCACGAACTGCGCACGCCGCTGACCGCATTGATCGGGTTCATCGAGACCCTGCGCGGGCCCGCCAAGGATGATATGGTCGCGCGGGAGCGCTTTCTGGGGATCATGGCGAACGAAGCCGGACGCATGGAGCGGCTGGTCAAGGACCTGCTGTCACTGAGTCAGGTGGAAGGCGAGGCGAGGATCCGCCCGACGGAGCGGGTCGAGCTGCATGGATTGATGGATTCGGTGCGCAATGCCCTGCAGCCCCTGGCGACGAGTGCGAAGGTGGATCTGCAGGTGA
Organism: Pseudooceanicola sp. DL12; assembly: GCF_056270665.1. Taxonomy (NCBI): domain Bacteria; kingdom Pseudomonadati; phylum Pseudomonadota; class Alphaproteobacteria; order Rhodobacterales; family Paracoccaceae; genus Pseudooceanicola; species Pseudooceanicola sp. DL12. The sequence goes on along the minus strand of NZ_CM149884.1, from coordinate 2,181,541 downwards.
AATCCGAGCGCGACGAAGTCTTCATTCACGGTGATCCGGATCAGCTGCGGCAAGTTCTGACAAACCTGGTGGAAAACGCCATCAAGTACGGCGGATCGGGCGGCGAGGTGACGATGGCGCTCTCGGCCTGCCGCGAGATGCCGGAATTGCGCGGCCCGGGAGTGGCGCTGACGGTCAGTGACAAGGGGCAGGGAATCGACGAGGTCCATCTGCCCCGGCTGACCGAGCGCTTTTATCGTGTGGACAGTCACAGAAGCAGGGAAATGGGCGGAACGGGCCTGGGACTGGCGATCGTGAAGCATATCGTGAATCGCCATCGCGGCCGAATGCGGGTGGAATCGAAACTGGGTGAAGGCACCACGATCCGTATCGTCCTGCCTGCGGACTGACGTTCTAAGTCATTGTTTTTAATCAGTATTATGATCATTCCCCATATTTTTAAGGGGCTTCGTGCCGGTCGTGCTCCCGGAACTTATCGGCACGAGACGCAGGAAAATCGGGCTGTGTCATGAAACTGTTACGTCAATGTCACAAAAGCATTGCGCCAACCCCCTAGCAGGGGCGGTGAGGCTGCCGGGGATGGTGGCCAGACCATGACAACAGGAGCATTCCATGTCCTTCATGAAACTGACCGCATCTGCCATCGCGGTTGCTGCCGTTTCCGCCACTGCCGCCGCGGCTCGCGATCAGATCCAGATTGCCGGCTCTTCGACCGTTCTGCCCTACGCTTCGATCGTGGCAGAGGCCTTCGGCGAAAACTTCGATTTCCCGACACCGGTCGTCGAGTCCGGCGGTTCGTCGTCGGGACTGAAGCGCTTCTGCGAAGGTGTGGGTGAAAACACCATCGACATCGCAAACGCGTCGCGTTCGATCAAGGACTCCGAAATCCAGACCTGCGCCGAAAACGGCGTGACCGACATCATGGAAGTCCGCATCGGCTATGATGGCATCGTCTTTGCCAGCCAGCTGAACGGCCCGGCCTATGACGCCTTCGAGCCCGCCGATCTCTACAATGCCCTGGCCGCCAAGGTTCTGGTCGACGGCAAGCTCGTCGACAACAGCTATACCCAGTGGTCCGAGTTCAACGGCGATCTGCCGGCCACCGATATCCTTGCCTTCATCCCGGGCACCAAGCACGGCACCCGCGAAGTTTTCGAGGAGAAGGTGATCGTGGCGGGCTGTGAAGCCACCGGCGCCTATGACGCCTATGTCGAAGCCAACGGCGGCGACGAGAAGGCGGCGGCGAAGTCCTGCATGGAGCTGCGCACCGATGGCAAGTCGGTCGATATCGACGGTGACTACACCGAGACCCTGGCCCGGATCGAATCCAACCCGAACGGCATCGGCGTCTTCGGCCTGTCGTTCTACGAAAACAATACCGACAAGCTGAAGGTCGCGACCATGTCCGGCATCGAACCTTCGACCGAAACCATCGCAACCGGCGAATACCCCGTGTCGCGTCCGCTGTTCTTCTACGTCAAGAAGGCGCATCTGAACGTCATTCCGGGCCTGAAGGACTATGCGGAGTTCTTCGTCTCTGATGACATCGCGGGCCCCGATGGCCCTCTGGCCGCCTATGGCCTGGTGTCCGACCCCGAGCTGGCCGACACCCAGAGCGCCGTCGCCGACGAACAAACCATGGGTTCGGCCAGCTGACAGGCTGACTTTCCCGTCTCTGGCGGCAGTGCCCCTGGGCCTGCCGCCAGACCTCCTTCCGGTCTCCGAAATGCACCGATGCAGGTCCGCACCTATCGCGGACAGGACCGGACCTGACGCCTTTCTCCAGCGAGTATTCGATGCAGGCATCCTGGATATTTCTGATCGTTCTGGCACTGGCCGCCATTGGCTACGTGTTGGGACGTGGTCGCGCCCTGGCTTCCGTGGGCGGAGATGGACGCAAGCTCCACTCGCTGCCGTCCTACTACGGGATGAACGCCGCGCTTTTCGTGCTTGTACCTTCGTTGCTGGTGCTTGCCGTCTGGCTGCTGGTGCAGCCGATGATCATCGAACATCAGGTCAAGGGGCTGATCCCCGCCGACAGTTACCAGAACCCCGGCCAGCTGAGCCTGCTGATGTCGCAAGTCCGCGACGTCGCGCATGGTCTCGAGGACGCTGTTCGCCAGGGCAGTTTGACCCATCAGGAAGTTCTGACGCTGGATACCGAGCTGACCGATGTGCGCGGAGTTCTGGCCCAGATTGGTGTGCCGCTGGGCAGCGATGTCGATGCCGCCACGCTGAAGGCCTCGCTGACCTACATGCAGATGAGCGAGACCGGGGACCTGATCCGCAATACCCTCGTTCTGTTGCTGGCCGTCGGGGGCTTCGTGCTGGCCGTGATGCGCAGCAACGGCGCCTATCGTGCGCGGAATGCGGTAGAACGCGTGATCCTGATCATGCTGATCGCCGCGGCCTCGATCGCCATTCTGACCACTATCGGCATCGTCCTCTCGCTGGTCTTCAATACCGTCGAATTCTTCAAGCTGTACCCGGCGCGAGACTTCTTCTTCGGCACCACCTGGAGCCCGTCCTTTGGTGGCGGATCCGAGTTGGGCATCCTGCCGCTGCTCTGGGGCACGCTCTACATCTCGGTGATCGCGTTGATCGTGGCCGTGCCGATCGGGCTCTTCGCGGCGATCTACCTGTCGGAATATGCCTCGCCGCGCATGCGCGCCTTTGCCAAGCCGATGATCGAGGTTCTGGCCGGCATACCGACCATCGTCTATGGCCTCTTCGCCCTGATGACCGTCGGGCCGATGCTGATGAGCGTTTTCGGCCCGGACAGCCTTGGCTGGATGAAAGGCGGTACCTCGGTGATGACCGCCGGCCTGGTGATGGGTATCATGCTGATCCCCTTCGTCAGTTCCCTGTCCGATGACATCATCAATGCCGTGCCACAGGCGATGCGCGATGGCTCGCTTGGCTTGGGCGCCACTCATTCGGAAACCATTCGCCAGGTGGTCATGCCGGCGGCATTGCCGGGAATAGTCGGCGCGATCCTTCTGGCCGCCAGTCGCGCCATCGGCGAGACCATGATCGTGGTCATGGGGGCAGGGGCCGCGGCCCGGCTCTCGCTAAACCCCTTCGAGGCGATGACGACCGTGACGGCCAAGATCGTCAGCCAGCTGACCGGCGACGCGGACTTTGCCTCGCCCGAAGCACTCGTCGCCTTTGCCCTGGGCATGACGCTCTTTGTCATCACCCTGTGCCTGAACATCTTCGCGCTCTGGATCGTGCGCAAATACCGGGAGCAATACGAATGACCGACGCAACCGCCTCCGGTCCCGCGCAATCGAAGAAGGGCTCGCTGCTGGCCCATGACGCGCGCACCCGTCGCCGCAACGCTGCAGAGAAGCGCTTTCGCGCCTATGGCATGGCTGCGGTCGGAATCGGCGTGATCTTCCTGATGGTGCTGCTTTTCACAATCGTGCGCAACGGCCTCCCCGCCTTTACCCAGACCGTGATCGAACTGCCTGTGATGCTGCCGGCCGAAAAGCTGGACAAGAACGGCAATCGTAATCCCGAAGAAATCGCCAAGGTTTCGACGTTTGGCTACAACGGCATCATCGACGCGGCGATGGCCCAGCTGCTCGCGGAAAATGGCGTCGACTCTCCCTTCGACAAGGACAGCGAGCTGCGAAAGATGGTCTCTGCCTCTGCACCGGCCCAAATCCGTGACTATGTCCTTGCCAATCCGCAAGTTATTGGAACTACGGTCGATTTTCGCGTCCTCGCGTCATCCCGCGTCGACGGCTATGAGAAGGGCCGGGTTACCCGGGACGCCTTGGCACGGGACAAGAACCTTGATGCCGAGCATCTGGATATCACCGACGCACTGCGCGATGCAGGTGTCATCCGGACCGAGTTCAACTGGCAGTTCATCTTTGGGGCCGATGCCTCGGACAGCCGCCCTGAACAGGCCGGCATGGGGGTGGCCATGGTGGGCTCGTTCTTCATGATGCTTGTCGTGCTCTTCCTTTCGTTGCCCATCGGCGTCGCTGCATCGATCTACCTCGAGGAATTCGCACCGCAGAACCGATGGACTGACCTGATCGAGGTGAATATCTCCAATCTCGCCGCCGTGCCCTCGATCGTCTTCGGCATTCTGGGCCTGGCCGTCTTCATCCAGTTCATGGAACTGCCGCAATCCGCGCCGCTCGTTGGCGGCCTGGTCCTAACACTGATGACACTGCCGACGATCATCATTTCGACCCGTGCTGCACTGAAGGCCGTTCCGCCGTCGATCCGCGATGCGGCGCTCGGGGTAGGGGCTTCCAAGATGCAGTCGGTCTTTCACCACGTCCTGCCGCTCGCCATGCCCGGCATCCTGACCGGCACCATCATCGGCCTGGCACAGGCGCTTGGCGAGACCGCGCCGCTGCTGCTGATCGGTATGGTGGGCTATATCGCGACGAACTATCCGCACAGCATCGCCGAAGGCTTCATGGATCCCAATTCGGCCATGCCGGCGCAGATCTACGAATGGGCCAAGCGGGCTGATCCGGCCTATTATGAACGCGCCTGGGGGGGTATCATCATCCTGCTGGTCTTCCTCCTGACCATGAACATCATTGCGATCATCCTGCGCCGTCGCTTCGAGCGCCGCTGGTAAGCAAGGGGGAAGAAAATGTACGACTCGCCCGCCCTGGAGACTAAATTGGACAGCAAGAGCATCAAGATCGCCGCGCAGAACGTGCAGGTTTATTACGGCGACACCCACGCGATCAAGGACGTCAATGTCCAGATCCAGGACAAGACCGTTACCGCCTTCATCGGCCCGTCGGGCTGTGGCAAATCGACATTCCTGCGTTGCCTGAACCGGATGAACGACACGATCGACATCTGCCGGGTGGAAGGGGATATCCTTCTCGATGGCGAAGATATCTATGATCCGCGCGTCGACCCGGTGCAACTGCGCGCCAAGGTGGGCATGGTGTTCCAGAAGCCGAACCCATTTCCAAAGTCGATCTACGACAACATCGCCTATGGCCCGCGCATTCACGGGCTGGCCAAGAACAAGGCCGATCTCGACGATATCGTCGAACGGGCACTGCGGCGCGGCGCCATCTGGAACGAGGTCAAGGATCGCCTGAACGCACCGGGCACGGGCCTGTCGGGCGGCCAACAACAGCGTCTTTGCATCGCGCGCGCCGTGGCAACTGAACCCGAGGTCCTGCTGATGGACGAACCCTGTTCGGCGCTCGACCCGATCGCAACCGGCCAGGTCGAGGAACTGATCGATGAGCTGCGCGAAAGCTATTCGGTGGTCATCGTGACGCACTCCATGCAGCAAGCCGCGCGCGTCAGCCAAAAGACCGCCTTTTTCCACCTGGGCAACCTCGTGGAGTTCGGCGAGACAGGCCAGATCTTCACCAATCCGCAGGATCCGCGGACCGAGAGCTACATTACCGGCCGCATCGGCTGATCCATATCGCTGGGGTGAGGAGCCCGAGAACCATGTCACAACATATCGCGAGTGCCTACGACCGCGACCTCGAAGCCGTGCAAGCCCAGATCATGAAGATGGGAGGGTTGGTCGAACAGGCGATCTTCGATGCCAGCCAGGCGCTGGAAAACCGCGACGAGGAACTGGCCGAGAAGGTCCGGCAAGGTGATATCGCCATCGACGAGCTGGAAGAGCTGATCCAGGAAGAAGCGGCTCGGATCATCGCGTTGCGTGCGCCTACCGCCGGGGATCTGCGCATTGTCCTGTCGATCATGAAAATCGCAGGGAACCTGGAACGTATTGGGGATTATGCAAAAAACATTTCCAAGCGGACCTCGGTTTTGATGCAGATGTCGCCAATCCAGGGCGCTCATTCGGCTCTTCGCCGCATGGCTCGCGAGGTCGAGGCCATGTTGAGGGACGCCCTTGATGCCTACATCCAGCGTGACCTTGCCTTGGCCGAGGATGTCATCAATCGCGACCGCGACGTCGATCAGATGTACAATGCCCTGTTCCGTGAATTCCTGACTTTCATGATGGAAGATCCGCGTAACATCACCGCCTGCATGCACCTTCATTTCATGGCGAAAAATACCGAACGTATGGGGGATCACGTGACCTCGATCGCGGAACAGGTGGTCTATCTCGTGACTGGTGACACGCCCGAAGAGGCGCGCCCCAAGCATGACAAGACATCGACTGATCCCAGCGTGGCACCGCCCGCGCCGATGAACGGAGACCTGTAAGATGGCAGACCAACAGCCCACGGTGCTGGTTGTTGAAGATGAACCGGCCCAGCGTGAAGTTCTGGCCTATAATCTCGAAGCGGAGGGCTTTCGGGTTTCGCGCGCGGAAAATGGCGAAGAGGCCATGTTGCTGGTGGATGAGGTCGCGCCGGATATCATCGTTCTCGACTGGATGCTGCCAAACCTGTCGGGCATCGAGGTGTGCCGTCAGCTCAAGATGCGGACTGAAACCCGTGGCGTACCGATCATCATGCTTTCTGCGCGTTCCGAGGAAGTCGATCGCGTCAGGGGGCTGGAAACCGGCGCCGACGATTATGTCGTAAAGCCATACTCGGTGATTGAACTCATGGCGCGCGTCCGTGCGCAGCTTCGCCGAACGCGTCCGGCCTCCATGGGAGAGAGGCTTGAGTACCAGGACATAGTTCTGGACGCCGAAACCCACCGCGTCATGCGGGACGGACAGGAGTTGAAACTGGGCCCGACGGAGTTCAGGCTCTTGTCCACGTTCATGGAGAAGCCGGGGCGTGTCTGGTCGCGCGAGCAGCTCCTTGATCGGGTTTGGGGGCGCGACATCTATGTGGATACGCGAACCGTGGACGTTCACATTGGACGGCTGCGAAAGGCATTGTGCACGCATGGGGGGCTCGACCCGCTGCGAACGGTGCGCGGAGCTGGATACGCCTTAGGTTGAGATTTTCAGCTCGGCCACCGGGAAAGGTGGAATTATTACATAATACTGATTATATCACATGCAGGCAAACCGCTTTTTACATGCCCTAACCGCCCTGCAGTCCAAATTGCGATGTATTCCTGTTGTAAAACCTACGTTTGGGCCCAGAGCGCTCTGGATCCAAACGAGAAATATTCCCTCAAAAGAGCTCGACACCGTTTCGCGTATCCGGTTCGGGTGCTCGGACCGGCGCGACTACCTCTGGTGCGGCCGCGACAGTGCGCTGCATCGCTCGGCCGTCGGCAGTGAAGAAGCGGATCTGACGCGCAGAATTGCCCCCAAGGCTCTTACCGATACAAGGAATGCCTTCGCGCTCAAGGTACTCTAGGACGAAACTCGTGTTGGCACTGCCGATATCCGACAGGCCGTTGATCATGCTCGCGCCGCCGAAAACCTTGGCTTGCAACCTCGTGCGATCCGCTCCCAAGCGCACCAGGCCATTGATCAGAAGTTCCATCGCATTGACGCCGGCGTAGTCATTGATGCCCAGAGAAGTCTGCGAGCGCGCGACGAGAATATGGTTCATGCCGCCGATCTTTGACGAGGCATCCCAGATGCAGCAGGCAACGCACGACCCGAGAATGGTCGTGATGATACCTTCCGGATAGTCCGAAACAGCATATTCGCCCTGGGTAATGTTGATGTTTGGGCCCCTGCCCGCAGCTTTTTTCACTTTGAACTCCGTCAGTTCTTGCGCGCTTCGCAGGATCGGCAAATGGCCTGCGCAATTTCGTTGAGCGGCAGCTGTTCGTCGAGCGCGCCCATCTCTGCGGCCGCTCGCGGCATTCCGTAGACGACGCAGGTCGCCTCATTCTGGCCGATGCAATAGGCGCCGGCTTGCCTGAGCATTTGCATGCCTTCTGCGCCGTCCTTTCCGATGCCCGTCAGAATAACCGCCGTCACGTTCTCTGCCATATCCAAGGCAGACATGAACAATTCGTCCACCGAAGGGATATGGCCATTTCGTTTCGGCTTCGGAATTGCGGCAGTTTCCCCTTGACGCCCACGTCTGCGAACGCCCGTATGGGCTTCTCCACCTGGTGAGAGGTAAATATGTCCTTGAGATAATTGCATACCATCAAGCGCAAGCGACACATTCTGGGGCAGGATGTCATTTAGCCGAGCCGCGAAACTCTTCAGGAAGCTTTCGGGCATGTGCTGGCTTATGACGATCGGAGGGCAATCTACGGGCATTCGGCGAAGAACGGCCTCAACGGCAGCCACCCCCCCTGTGGATGCGCCGATAAGAACGACTTTTCCATTCCATCTCGCCATCTTGGCGAGCGATGTGGTGGTAAGTACTCCTTCACGCTCCTCAATTGGTTCACTCCGCCTTTGTCGCGCTGCTGATTTCACTCTTGTGCAGAGCTTATCAAGGATGTCCGGCGTAAGTCCCGTAGTCGGCTTGGGAAGCACATCGACTGCTCCGAGTGAAAGCGCCCTCACAGCGTGTTCGCTGCCCTGTTGCGTCAAGGATGAAAACATGATCACCGGCATGGGGCGCAAGCGCATGATCCTCTCCAGAAAATCCAGGCCGCTCATCCGAGGCATCTCGATATCCAGTGTCAGGACATCCGGATCAAGTTTCTTTATCATCTCCCGGGCCATATAGGCGTCGTTTGCTACGCCTACGACTTCAATACGGCTGTCCTTGCTCAAGCCTAGTCGGATCAAGTTCTGGACCGTGGGCTGATCATCCACGATCAACACGCGGGTCTTTCGGTTGGGATCATGGAACTCCGTATGTGTCTCCATGGAGAAGCTCATCAGAAATCTTCCCAATCATGTGCTTCAGGATTACTTTTCGGCGCCAGAGCCAGATTACCTTTTGTTGCTACCGTTGATTTGGCTGCTCTTTTTTCCTTGACCGATGCAGGAACAGGTCTGCGCGGCTCTCTGCGTTCATCACGCCCACCGATCTGGAAATGCCCGATGGTGTCCGCAAGGCTATTCGCCCGCTGTGCCAAGGCATGGCTTGCCGATGTAGTTTCCTCAAACATGGCTGCGTTCTGTTGGGTCACGTGGTCAATCTGATTTACAGCGGAGTTGACCTGCGCCAGACCGATGGATTGTTCTTTTCCGGCCTGTGCAATCTCCGCGATGTAGTCGGAAATATCGGAAATGGAACTTACGATCTTCTTGAGCGTCTCGCCGGTTACCCCGACAAGTTCGACACCTCGGTTCACGTGCTGACCGGAGATCGTGATCAACTGGTTGATTTCCGCGGCGGCATTCGCACAGCGCTGCGCCAGGGCGCGAACTTCCGTCGCCACGACCGCAAAGCCCCTGCCCGCTTCGCCTGCCCGCGCAGCTTCGACACCTGCGTTCAAGGCCAGCAGGTTCGTCTGGAAGGATATGTCGTCGATGACGCTGATAACCTTGACGATTTCTTTTGAAGAGGCCGCGATTTCGGCCATGGCATTTTCAGCTTCGTCCACGACCGTTCCGCTTTGTTCGGCGCTTGCCCGGGCCTCAATCACCACTTCGTTCGCGCGGGCCGCGCCATTTGCGGTCTGCGTGATGTTCGTGGTCAACTCGTCGAGGCTCGATGCAGTTTCCTGAAGTGTCATGGCCTGGCGTTCAGTCCGGACAGACATTTCATCTGCCGCCTTTACGATTTCCGAAGTTTCGGAGTGCATCGCCCCGGTTTCGCTGGCGATATCGACCATCGCACGCGTCAGGTTTTCCAAGGCATCGTTGAAATCCGTGCGAAGTTGCTCGTATTCAGCCGCGAATGGCGTATCGAGCCGCGTCCTGAGGTCGCCATTCGAAATGTCGCGCATGCCAACCCGAAGAGCTTCCACAACGGCACGTTGAGCCTCTTGCATGGCTTTCTGGCGGGCCTCCGCATCCCGAAGCTCGAGCTGCGCATCCGTCACATCGGAGCCGATCAAAGTGACCCCGATGGTCTCTTTCCTCCGGTCGATCACTGGATAGAAACCACCTTCGACGATGGCATTTTCCTGCCCGTCGCGGTGGAGCAGAAAGCGACCCTGGACGGGGGTGCCGTTGCAGAGCACGTCAAGAATGCCACGCTGTGTCATGGTTTCGCCTTCAAGCTCGACACGCTGGCCGAAATCCGTTCCGACCATCTCCTCGGATCGCTTGCCGATCAGATTCAGGAAATTCTCGTTCATCCGGACAAAGCGGCCTGTCATGTCGCATTCGGCAAGGATCTGACCGCTCTCGATGGCGCCGAGCACCGAAGTCTTGCGACGTTCTTCGGTCACATCAACCCATTCAACGACCAGCCCGCTGAAGACGTTGTCTTCGCTCCACACCGCGTTCAGCTCGATCTGAACACGGGCATTGCCCACACGAATGTCGGTACGGAACGGAAGATGTTCCGGATTGTCGATCAGCTGTCGGATCTGTTCCGGTTTGGCATGGAAGACGTCCATGTTAGTGCCGATCAGGTTGTCCGGATCGAAGGTGGAAAGAACCTTGCGGAATTCATCTGCTTGGGAACGCATCATCACCTTAACCGCTTCGTTCATGTAGGTGATGGTGAAATCGTTGTCCGTCATCATGAGCGCAGCCGAGGTGGACTCGAGCGCGGCGCTCTTGAATGCCATGTCAGTTGTCATTTCCTTCGTGCCGAGGAGCCGGACGCGTAGTTCCTCCAGGGCGGTGGCGATACTGCCGATTTCGTCGCGCCGCGAAACGTGAGGCACATCGCTGTCATAGTCCTCTTCGCTGACGGATTGGATCGATTTGGCAATGTCGCGCAGGGGCACTGTTACGGTCATGGCAATCCAGAGGCCGACCGCCGCCGCGAGCACGAGGATCACGCCCCCGACGATCAGGGTCTGGCTCATGAAATTGCTGACTGGCGCCAGGATCTCGTCGATATCCTTGCTGGCCAGAACAATCCAAGGCTGGCCAAAGACTGTTGTGGGCGCAAAGGCCACCATCTGGTTCTGGAGATAGCTTTGCGGGATTTGTTCCGACGTCACGCCAGGTTCCTGCCGCAAGGCTGCCTGCAGCGGCGAGTCGGCAGAAATGGCCCCGTTGTTCCACCCCTTGACTTCGGTCCGATTTACCCCGTCCGAGCCGATGGCAAAGCTTTGACCGGTCTGTCCCAGGCCTGCGGTCTCGCCGAGATTGTCGACGATGGTCAGGTCACTGATGCGGTAGGCAACCGCGCCGATCAGCCCGCCCATCTCTCCATAGACCGGAGCGATGACAAAAGCGGAAGGATCAAAGGAACTGCCATAATCAAAGAAATCGACGAACTTCACAGACTCGGGCTGTTCCTGCGCGAGCATGTCCGAGACTGCCGAATAGAAGGCATCCCCTGGCACGTCTCCAATGTTGCTGGCGAAATCGTCCTGTTTCGCGACGGAATAGACGATGTCGCCCTTGTCGTTGATCAGGTAGATATCGCGATAGCTACCGCGACGCAGGAGGGACAGGAAATGGTCATGAAACCGCGCGTGAGCCCGCGAGTAGACCGAGCCATCACCGGCATCCGTGAAGGCGAACCGTTCGAAGGCGGGATAGGTATTCTGCGTTATGTACAATTCCCGCAACTGCTCACCTGCATCCGGCCCCAGGACACTCCAGGCAGCGCCATAGGTGCGCAGGACGTTTACGAGAAATGGGCTTCGTGCCTGCATCTCGATATCCGTCCCCACGGAATTCGACCAATGTTCCAGTGCCTTGGCGCGTGCCTCGGCGACATCCAACAATTCAGCCTGCCCGGTCAGGATGAGCGTATCCTTCGCTGAGCGATAGGAGAACACGCCAAGCACCGCCAGTGATACGGCGACGAGAAGAAGGAAGGCGGCGGGCAGTCTTACGGCAATGCGAATCCTGGAAAGACCCATGTGTATCCCCTGCAATTCAGCTACGGCGCCCGAAAGGGATCGCCTCATACTCACGGCAGGTATGTCGCTCCATGGGTGAAGATAGCTTTAATCGCGGCAGAGGTGCCGACGCCCTCTGACGGCTTTTTGAGAAGAATTGGGAAGAACCCGTAAACCAAGGCTTCAGATCTGCCCGGCGGCAGCCCTCAGATCAGGCCTAGATCGCGGCCCAGCATGGCTGCATGGGTCCGGTTTCGCGCGCCGAGCTTGCGCGCCAGCGATCCAACATGAAGCTTCACTGTAACTTCCTGAACACCTAGATCCCGGGCAATTTCCTTGTTGGACCCACCACGCGCAAGCCCTTGCAAAACCAGCATTTCTCGTGCCGTCAGCCCGTTCTCGCCGGCAGGCAGGGAGTCGAAGGCCGTGCCTCCGTCAAGCATTTCGGCCACGGCCGACAAGACCTGGTCCGGCGACAGCGACTTGGAAAGAAATCCCGCGGCACCGATGGATCTCGCTGCCGCGGCACTGATGTCGTCCGGACTGCCCGTGATCACCGCGACCGGTACCTCCGGAGCGAGTTCTCGCATGCGCCGCAGTCCGCTCAGTCCCTCCATTCCCGGCATTCGCAGATCGAGCAGTACGAGATCGAAATCCCGACTGTCGAGGACCTGGTCAAGCGCCTCGTCAAGCGTTCCCACGCCGCTCACGTCGACGGTGCCGTGCTGCGACAGGTAGGCGGCCAGGGTTTCCCGAACCAGTTCGTGGTCATCGGCGATCAGGATATGGGGCATGCATTTTAGCCATTCGAAGGTGCGAGCCGCTCGGAGCTACAGGGAACATTAAGAGATTTTCTATAGCGAAGCCCTTAACGGGACGTGTTCGCTGGTCTGAACAGGCCTTCGAACCGCCCTCCTCGCACCATGCGACCCCGCAGTCGGGTCCAAGAGAAAGGAATTTGGCATGAAGACGTTCCTCCAGATCTTCACTCTCCTCATCGGCATCTCGATCGTGTTCTGCGCAGGACCGGCCCGGGCGGGCGGTGATCCGCTCCTGACCGTGACCGTCGGTGACAAGGTCACGGAGATGGATCTGTCCGCGCTCGAGGCGCTGCCGCAGTCGAGCTTTGATACCTCCACGATCTGGACCGAGGGGCCGCAACACTTCGAGGGCGTGCGCATGGTCGACCTTCTTGCGCAACTCGGGATCAGCGAGGGTACCCTGCAGCTGACGGCGGCGAACGACTATTCCATCACCATTCCGGTCGCCGACTTCAGGCCCGACGGAGCCATGCTTGCATACAAACGCAATGGTGCGCCCATGAGCCTGCGCAGCAAGGGGCCGCTCTGGCTTGTTTACCCATATGACGCTTCCCCCGATTTCCAGACGGAGGTGATCTATTCCAACTCGATCTGGCAGCTGGATCGCATCGCGCTCGTCGAGTGAAACGGCGCGCGCCGGCCCCCTCAGACGGGCCGGCACGCCGGAGAGAGCCATGGCGCAGCCCCGGGGCAAAAGAACCAGTCTGGAAACGGGCGTCATCCGGCTTGCGATCCTGGGTACGATCACGGGCCTCTGCCTGATCGTCATTGTCTACCTGCTGACCGACGTCCGGCAGAAGCTGTCGGAACTGTCCCGCTCGCCTGCCGACAATATTCAGTGGACCCTTTCTCAGCTGGAGGTCGAATACCTCGAATTTCACGGTGCCCTCGGACATGCCGCCTATGCTTTTGCCGAGGATCCAGAGAACCGCGAGAGCTTGAAATCCTCCCTTGCCGAGCTGAGAAAGCGGTACGACATTCTCTACAGCCGTCTGGTCACCCTGTCCCAGGCCGAGCTCTATGGCCGCGCCCTCAAGGACCCGACGCTCGACGGCGCCTTCGCGAAGATCAGGGAAGCGATCTTCGGCATGGCCGATATCATCGATTCCTCAGATGAAACGCTGCTCGCCTCGCTGATCGAGTTGGATCGCCAACTGGACAGTATGCGCCAGGAAATCCGCAGGATCCTGTCTGAAAGCAATATCATCTTTGTCCAGCTTTCAGACGATACACGGCTCAGCGTCGCAAGTGTGCTCATGCGCATGGCGGTCGCCAGCCTCGTTCTCCTCGCGGCGCTCAGCGCCATGGTCATCCTGTTCCGGTCGCTGGCACAGGTGTCGAAACGACGCCTGATACAGATGGAGATCACGACGGCCCGGCTGGAAACCATATTCAGCACGTCCCGAGACGCGATCCTTGTGGTCGATGCCAAGGGGCGCCTTCGCACGATGAACCGCGCTGCGCTGGAGATGTTCGACATCGCCGAGGCGAATGTGCGCGGGCTGCCTGCCGGTCGCTTCCTGCGCCGCGAAGGGGCCGAAGGCCTCGTGCCGGTCCCGGGCAAACAGCTGGTCAATGCCTGCCGGGACGGACCGCAGACCGGCTATCGCCTCATCGGGCAGTCCGAGGGCGGCAAGACCTTTCCGATCGAACTTTCGATGGATGTCAGCGACCGCGAAGGCGTCTCTGTCCTCGTCTGCGTCGTACGCGATATCTCCCATCAGGTGGCAAGCGAGGTCGAGCTCAAGGCATCCCGCGATCAGGCCCTCTCCGGCGAGCGGGCCAAGGCCCGTTTCCTGGGTGTCATCAGCCATGAAATGCGCACACCGCTGAACGGCATCCTGGGCACGATCGACCTGATCGAGGAAAACGACGATCAAGCCGATGGAGCGATGATGCTCCAGGTGGTCAGAAATTCCGCCCAGACCCTCCTGCAACTCGTCAATGACGTCCTCGACATCACCCAGATCGAAGGGGGTGACGTCGTCCTTCACCCCGCCCCCTTCGATCTCGACATGCTGATCGAAGACATCCTGGCAAGCGAGCGACCTCGCGCGAAAAAGCAGGGCAACCAATTGAAAAGGAGTGGAAATCCTCGGGGGGGTTGGGTGATCGGCGATGCCACCCGCCTGCGTCAGATCCTTCTGAACCTCGTTTCCAACGCGGTGAAGTTCACCGAGAACGGTACCGTGAGTGTCACGGTTGAACGGCAGGGCGACGACCTGCTCTTCGTGGTGAAGGACACCGGGATGGGAATGAGCACCGAAGAGCAATTGCGGATCTTCGACGATTTCGTACGGCTCGATTCCGCTCTTCACCGGCAGATACAAGGCACTGGTCTTGGGCTCGGCATCGCCCGGCAGTTGAGCCAGGCGATGGGGGGCGACATCGCGGTTGAAAGCGTGCCCTCGGTGGGCAGCACCTTCACACTGCGCGTCCCCCTGCCCGCCACCGCGGCGGTTGTCACGAACCGCCGCAAAGGCTCCGAAGAGGTTCCTCGCGCCCAGCCGATGCAGATTCTCCTGGTCGAGGACAATCCGACAAACCGCTTCGTGGCCCGACGCATGCTGGAACGCGACGGCCACACGGTGATCGAGGCCGAGGATGGCGCGCGCGGTGTCGAGGCCGCGCTCGAAACCCGCTACGACATCATCCTGATGGACGTCTCGATGCCGGTGATGGGCGGAGTCGAGGCCACTGGCGAAATCCGCGGTCAGCCGGGCCCCAACCGGCACACGCCGATCATTGCCCTCACCGCGCACGCCGGTGTCGAGATCACGGAAACCCTGCGCGGAGCGGGCATGGATGATGTCATCGCCAAACCGATCAGGGCCGTGGTTCTGCGCCGCCTGCTGCTCGAGATCGAAGCCGGCAGCAGCGAACGGCCCGGTCGCGATCATCGCCGGGGTAGCACCGCCCATCTTGCTGCCCTGCCCTTGCTCGACACGGCTGTTCTTGCAGATCTTGCCACGGGAATCGACGCAGATCGCCTTGTGAGCCTTCTCGACGGCGTCTTGGCCGAGGGAGATCGGCTCTGCCTGGAACAGGCAGTGACGCCATCCGCAGATCAGTTGCACCACTTCAGCGGTTCGGCCGCGACATTTGGCGCCCAACGTCTTGCAGTCCTTGCGGATGCGGCCATGAAGCAAGCCGAACTCCCCGAGTTTGCCCGGGATCCCGCGGTTTTCGACGCCATGACGGAGTGCTGGCTGGAAAGCAGAAGCGCCCTGTCTCGGTGGCGCAATACCCTGCGCCCCCGGCCAGAGGATCCACGGCAACAGGCAACTGGCGCCTGATCTACAAGATCCGCCACGCAAAAAGAGCGTTGGAATTGGGGTAATGGCGGAGAGACAGGGATTCGAACCCTGGAGACGGTTTCCCGCCTACACACTTTCCAGGCGTGCGCCTTCGACCACTCGGCCACCTCTCCGTGGAGGTCTCTTTAGCGTTGGAACCACCCGGACTTCAAGAGCTTTTCGCCATTTTTCGACGCTTCTTTTTCTGCCCCTGTTTTTGGCCCGCAGAGGCCTTGCCGAAGCCTCAGCGAGATCCGTCCGCGTCCCCGCCATCCATGCCGTCGGCATCAACGTCCGGCATCTTCCGTGGCGCCTCGTCCGCCTCCGTCAATCGCAGGGAAGGCGCAGGCTTTGCAGCTTTTTCCGTACTCTGAACCGGTGCGGCCGGAGGGGCCGAAGGCTGGCCGCCGCCCGCTCCCGCAGGCACCAGGGCCTCGGCATTGCGCACCCAGAGATCGCGTTGCGGGAAGGGAATCTCGATACCTTCGCGGGCAAAGCACTCCGCGATCTGGTGATTCACCTCGGATTGCACCACCAGCATCTGCGTCACATCGCGCAGAATCATGCGGACCTCGAAATTCAGAGAGCTGTCGCCGAACCCCATGAAGAAGACGCTCGGCGGCGGATTGAGCAGCACGATGGGCTGCGCTTCCGCGACTTCCTGCAACAGCTCCTGCACGCGCCGGGTATCGCTGCCGTAGGCAACGCCAACGGTCACGATCAGCCGGCCGATCAGGTTGCCACGTGTCCAATTGGTGACCATGCCCGAAATCAGATCGCCGTTCGGTACGATTACATCCGTCCGGTCAAAGGTCTCGATCCGGGTGGCCCGCACAGAGATTCGTCGGACAAAGCCCATCTGTCCGTTCACCTCGATCCAGTCGCCCTCGGAAATCGGCCGCTCCACCAGCAGGATGATGCCCGAGACGAAGTTCTGCACGATGGTCTGAAGCCCGAAACCAACACCGACCGACAGGGCACCGGCCACGATCGCAAGGGAACTCAGGTTGATGCCCGCGAGGGTTATTGCGATCAGCGCCGCCAGGAAGACACCGATGTAGCCAAGCCCGGAAACAATGGCTGTCTGACCGCCCTTGTCCATCTTGGTCTTCGGCAGGATCGTCGTGCGCATCGCCGTCTGGAACAGCCGTGTCAGACCGTATCCGATGGCGAAGATGACAATGAAGGAGATGAAGTCGGACGGCGAGATATGCGCGTCACCGAGGTAGAACCCCTCCATGAACCGCGACCACATTTCCGTCAGGTCGGTGTAGCGCGCGCCCCAGATCAGGGCGAAGAGCGGAAGCGAGAAGATGATCAGCGCAAAGCCCGTTATCACCGGGAAGAGCGCCTCGCGCGCGCCGGACCTGTTGCGCGTCAACAGAATGTAGACTTCGACGAACAGGCGCTGAATGATCAGCAGGATGCCGATCAGCAGAAGCGTCAGGCAGCTGCGGAAAACCAGGGTGCTGCCGAACTGGAAATAGCCGATGGCTGCCAGGACCGGGCCCGCGATGGCCACGAAACTGACAAGACGGCCGAGCGCCGCGGTCAGCTGGCGCAGGAATGTCCGGTCCTCTCCCTCGGCCGTGCCCACTTGGGTATAGATCACCAGGAACTTTGCCAGCCGGTGCAGCAGGATCCCCCCGGCCAGCACCAGCGGGAAGAACAGGACCGTCGTCGTGGTGTCGGGCCAGTCCATGTTGTTTGCAACGGTGCGCAGGATCACTACCAGGAACAGGACGGTCCCCAGGAACGCGGCATAGATCCGCCCTGCCCGTCTCTGCTGCTCCGACAGCGTCAGGAAGACGTCGTCCTTGTCCGCGATGGGAAAGATCTGGCCTGCCACCCAACGCGGCATGAAAAGGATCATCCCGGCGACCGGCAGGATCTGGACCACCGAATTGGCGCCCGCCCCCAGAAGGTTGGTACTTCGCACCGCCGCCGACAGCAGGCCCAGTCCGATCACCGGCAAGGCCACCTGCCCCAGCGAAACGAAGAAGGCGATCAGCCATGCCGAGCTGAACCGGTCGTTGTTGCCGAGCTTCATGCCCATGCGTTCGATCCAGTCGCGGCCGCGCAGGATCAGCACGGAGGCCCCGACCAGCAGCATCAGAATGACCGGCAGGTTCTGCTTGAAAATGGCCCGACGCGTCGGGTTGTGCCAGGCGTCGATCACCTCGTCGATGGCCTGGGTCGCGGCGCCAATCAGGTCGGCATAGGCCCCGGGCCAGTTGGTGGCATTCAGCGGCGAGGGCCCGAGCCGCAGCAGGGCTTCGGTCTGACGGGCGCGCATGATCTCGTCGATCGACTGGATCAGGGCATCGGCCTGGCTGAAGGCAACCTGTGCCTGGCGCGACGGCTCCTGCAGCTCGGCAAGTCGTGCCTCGAGCTCGGCGCGCTGCGACGCCACCGCATCGGGTTCGCTCTCGCCTTCTGCCGGCGCCGGCCCGAGCGCGTCGAGCTGGGCCTGAACCGCTCGGATCGAGGCGGAGTTGCTGTTGTCGGCAGACCGGAAACGGTCGCGCCAGGTCACCAGGTCCTCGCGCAGGGAGACAAACTCGGCATCGGTCGTCTCGTCGGAATCGATCATCTGCTCGGCCTGCGCCGCCAGCTGGTTCCATTCCTCGTATTCTTCCGGCGTGATCGCGGTCGAGGTGCTGCTGGCCTCGTCCGCCTGCGCCCCGCTGCCCTCAGACTGCGAGGCGCTCTCCGAAGATCCGTCCGAGGTACTGTCCTGAGCGTGGAGCGGCGTGGTGACGGCCACGCAGAGGATCAGGGTGAAGAGGCGGAGGATCTTCAGGAAATGGTGCATGGTTACTCGGTAAAGACTCCGGGGATGGACCGGGGAGACTCGGTGAGCCAGCCCGGCGTCGGAAGCCCTTTCTCCTTCAGGAAGGCAGGGTTGAACAGCTTTGACTGGTATCTGGTGCCATAATCACAAAGCACAGTCACGATGGTGTGACCCGGCCCCATTTCGCGCGCCATGCGCACCGCGCCGGCCACGTTGA
Organism: Pseudooceanicola sp. DL12; assembly: GCF_056270665.1. NCBI lineage: Bacteria > Pseudomonadati > Pseudomonadota > Alphaproteobacteria > Rhodobacterales > Paracoccaceae > Pseudooceanicola > Pseudooceanicola sp. DL12. The sequence goes on along the minus strand of NZ_CM149884.1, from coordinate 2,162,686 downwards.
TGGCCGAGGATCCACCCAGGCAGAGCCCTTCTTCGGACAGCAGGTCAAAGACATAGGGCAGCGCCTCACTGTCCGGAATCTGATAGTTGAAGTCCGGCGTGAAGCCTTCGAGGTTGGCGGTGATCCGCCCCTGGCCGATCCCCTCGGTGATCGAGCTTCCCTCGGCCTTGAACTCGCCGGTGGTGTAATAGCTGTAAAGCGCCGCACCCATCGGATCGGCCAGCGCCACTTTCACGCCTTTCGGCTGCAGCGCCATGGCCACGCCGGCCAGCGTCCCGCCCGACCCCACGGCCGAGACGAAACCATCGACCTTGCCATCGAGCTGCTGCCAGATTTCGGGCCCGGTGGTCTCGATGTGCGCCTGGCGGTTCGCGACGTTGTCGAACTGGTTGGCCCAGATCACCCCATGCTTTTCCGTCTTCGCCAGTTTCTCGGCCAGACGCTGCGAATAGCGGACATAGTTGTTGGGGTTCTTGTAGGGCGCCGCCGGCACCTGCACCAGGTCCGCCCCCGCCAGGCGGATCATGTCCTTCTTCTCCTGGCTCTGGGTTTCCGGGATCACGATCACCGTCTTGAAGCCCATCGAGGCCCCCACCAGCGCAAGCCCGATTCCGGTGTTGCCGGCCGTGCCTTCCACGATGGTGCCGCCGGGCGTCAATTCGCCACGCGCCACGGCATCCTTGATGATGTAGAGCGCGGCGCGGTCCTTGACCGACTGGCCGGGGTTCAGGAACTCGGCCTTGCCGAGGATGGTGCAGCCGGTCTCTTCGCTGACTCGGCGCAGCTTGATCAGAGGGGTGTTGCCAACCGCGCTCGCCAGATCCTGGGCAATATGCATCGAGGTCTTCCTTCCAACATTCGTTCGCTCATCATGTATCCGCCACACCCGGCTAACTCAAGCAGCGCCCCGCAATAGGGACCGCTGACCTGCCAGCCAGAAGAGCGCTAGGATGAGCGGGGCATTGCGGGCCTCCCCCGAGGACACAAGTTCCATCGCGGCGTCGAAAGACAGGACATGAGTCCGGATGTCCTCTGCCTCTTCCTCGAGGCCGAAGGTGCCCCGCACCCCGTCCGGCAGGTCGCAGATGCCCACATAGCAATGAATGCATTCCGTCATGCAGCCCGGGCTGGGATAGCAGGAGGAGACATGGTGCATCTTTCGCAGGGTCAGGCCGGCCTCTTCCTCGGCTTCGCGCCGCGCGCAGGTTTCGGGGTCTTCGCCGGGATCCACGCGGCCGGCCACGGGCTCCAGCATCCAAGGCAGCCTCTCGCCTCGGGCAAAGGGCCCCATGCGGAACTGCTCGACCATCAGAACCCGGTCGCGCACCGGGTCATAAGGCAGCACGATGGCCGCATCCGGTGTCAGGAACACCTCCCGGCGCACAGTCTCGGACATCTCACCGGCAAAGGTCGCATAGGTCATATTGTAGGTTCGCGTAAAGAAATATCCAGCGTGATCATCGTGTTGCGAGGCGACGCTGAAGTCCGGCACCTTTGGCCCGATCTGGACATGCTCGGGTTCAGGCTCGCTCTCGGCCCGCAGCCGCGACCAGGCCCGCGCCTCGATCTGGTTCACCCTCAGCTGCAGATCGCGGCCTTCGAAGCGCCCCCACAGGCGCATGATCTCGACCGCGGCGAAGCAATCCGCCCTCGCCTGCGGGCTTGCCGCCCATTTCGCCAGGTCCCATTGCCCCGGCGAGACCATCGTCGGATCTGCAGGCACGAAAACGTCCGCCTCCACCATTTCGCCATCGACCTCCACCATGCAGCTCGACAGCTGCATGCCAAAGGCACCCTCGTAATGGGCCAGGCGATCACGCATGTCTGGCAGGATGTCGCGGATCAGCAGGCCGCGCGCCACGGCCCCGGGCTCCTGCACCAGGGCCGGCCAGTCGCCGTGCCCCGAGGGGGCGATACGAAATCCCTCTCGCCTCGCGGGATGCAGCACGGGCAATGTACCGGCCACGATTTCCAGAAGAGGAAGATGCCGCAAGGTACCGAAAAGAAATAGATTTACTGCCAAAGTGCCTCCGGCGGCCGGGCGTTGAACCGGGGCCGTCACGACCGGCCCCGCTCTGCCCTCAGGCCTGCTTCGAAATGGTGATCTGTGTCACGTCACAGTTACCCCCGGCAAAAGTGCCGGCGCAAGCCGTGAGGTAGAAATTCCACATCCGCTTGAAGCGTTCGTCGAAACCGAGCGCCGCGACCTCGTCCCAGCGGGCGTTGAAGGTCTCGTGCCAGCGCCGAAGGGTCTGGCTATAGCTTTCGCCGAACTCGAAGGATCCCTTGACCGACAGCCCCGCCTTGGCAACCTCTGCCCGCAGCGCGGCCGGGCTTGGAAGCATTCCGCCCGGAAAGATGTGTTTCTGAATGAAATCAACGCCCTTGCGATAGGTCTCCCAGCGCTTGTCCTGCACCGTGATGATCTGCAGTACCGCGTCGCGCCCGGGCTTCAGACAGCGCTTCACCGTTTCGAAATAGACCGGCCAGTATTTCTCGCCCACCGCCTCGAACATCTCGATGCTGGCGATCCCGTCATAGCTTCCGGTCTCGTCACGGTAATCCTGCAGCTTCAGATCAACAAGGTCGGAAAGCCCCGCTTTTTCAATCCGTTCACGGGCGTAGTTCAACTGTTCCACGCTGATGGTCAGGCCGGTCACACGCAGCCCGCGCTCCTTCGCCGCATATTCGGCAAAGCCACCCCAGCCACAGCCGATTTCCAGCACGTGATCGCCCGGCTGAACCCCCATCCGGTCCACCATCGAGGCATATTTTGCCCGCTGCGCGGCCTCCAGGCTCATCTGCGGATCCTCGAAGAGCGCCGAGGAATAGGTCATGCTGTCATCCAGCCAGAGCCCGTAGAAGTCATTCCCCAGATCGTAGTGATAGGAGATGTTCTTGCGGGCCTGCGTCTTGGAATTGCGGCGCAGCCAGTGGCGCAGGTTCTCGAAGGCCCGCACCAGCCCCATGCCCGGAAACCCGTCGTAGATCTCGTCGTTGTCGGCATGCACCATATCCAGAAAGGCCTGAAGGTCGGGGCTGCTCCACCACCCCTCCAGGTAGGCATCGCAGAACCCGAGGTCGCCTTCCCGGATCAGCCGCGCAAAGAGGTCATCGTTGTGGATATGCAGCTCGGCCATCGGCCCGGGGTTGCGCCCCTCGGCCCGAAACACCCGCCCGTCCTTCAGGTGAAAGTCCAGCCGCCCCTTGTTCAGGCCCGTCGCGAGGGCATAGACCTGCGAAAAATAGCGCGGCAGATCCTTCTGCCCCTTGGTTTCCGTCAGGATCTGATCGGCGGTCATTCTGTCTTCCTTCTGATGATCGTCCGAACCTATCAGCCCCGGCCCGGTGATCAATTGCAATCGCCGTTCAATCGCCGGCCTTCAACGCCTGGTAGGCATCGAGAGCCCGGGCTCTGCCTGCCTTCAGGTCGGTATCCGGCCGGGGATAGGCCTGATCCGGGGACAGGCCCCAGCTTTCCGGCACGGCCTCGAAAAAGCTCAGCGCGGTTTCCGGCGGGGTCTTCTGGACTTCCGCGATCCAGCGCCGTCGATAGCTGCCATCCTTGTCGAACTTCTCGGCCTGGGTCTCGGGGTTGAAGATGCGGAAATAGGGCGCGGCGTCCGGGCCGCAGCCCGCCGTCCATTGCCATCCCATCGCATTCGATGCCGGGTCCCAATCGACAAGGCAGTCCTCGAACCAGCGCATGCCGATCTGCCAGTCCGTCAGCAGGTTCTTGGTCAGATAGCTTGCCACAATCATCCGCGCCCGGTTGTGCATTCGCCCGGTGACATAGAGCTCGCGCATGGCGGCATCGACGAAGGGCACCCCCGTGCGCCCCTGTTTCCAGGCCAGCACCTCGGGGGCATTATCGTCCCTGTTCCAGGGGAAATCGTCCCATTCCTCGCGCCAGTTGCCGCTCAGGATCCGCGGCGTGTGGTACATCAGGTGATAGGCAAACTCGCGCCAGACCAGCTCCTTGAGATAGGTTTCGGCCCCCGCCTTGCCGGCCTCCCGTGCCCGCAGCCCCGCGTGCCAGCATTGCCGCGGAGAGATCTCGCCTACCGTCAGATACTGCGACATGTCCGAGGTCGCGGGTTCTGCCGGGTAGTCCCGCCGCTCCTGGTAGGCCGCGATCCGGTGCTGCGCAAAGGTGGCCAGCGCCTGCTGCGCTGCCTTTTCGCCCGCCTCGACATGGGCCGAAACCACCGGGGCACCCCGCCGCATCGCCCCGGACAGCGCCCAGTCGGCGAGCGCTTCGCCCTCCAGCCAGGCCGCAGGCGCCGGCAGATCCGTCGGCGCGCTCACGGGCTCCGGCACCTCGCGGTCCTTCACTGCTTTCCACATCGGCGTGAAAACCTTGTAGAAGCCGCCCTGCCCGGTCTCGACCTCCCAGGGTTCGAACAGCAGGTGCCCGGCAAAGCTCCGCGCGTCCACGCCCCGCTCCTTCAGGCCCTGCTTGATGCGGCTGTCGCGCTCGATTGCCTGCGGGTCATAGAGTCGGCTCCAGAACACCGCGCCGGCGCCGGTCTCGGCGATCAGCTCTTCCAGCACCTCGCGCGCCGGGCCCCGCCGCAGGATCAGGCGGCTGCCCCGCGCCGCGAGCTCCTCTGACAGCGCCCTGATCGACATTTCCAGCCGCAGTTTCGGCGCCGCGCCGAGCGACGCCACGCTGTCGTCGTGGATCACCACCGGGATCACCGGCCCGCCGCGGTCCACGGCCGCTGTCAGCGCGGGATGGTCGGTCAGGCGCAGGTCGCGCCGCAGCCAGAGCAAAGTCGGGTCTTGCATGGTCTCTCCGGGGATCGTTCTGCCAGAGATAGCGCATCGCGACCGGCTTCAAGAGCCCGCCGCGCATGAAAAGGCCCCGCCCGCGATCTGCGGACGGGGCCAAAACCGGCCTGTGGCGCGATCAGGTGTTCTGCCGCTCGGCCTGGAGGCCGCGGAAGATTGCCCAGCACATCACCAGCAGAACGATGGTAAAGGGCAGCCCGGTCGAGATGACCATGGATTGCAGGCTGCCAAGCCCCCCGGCCGAGAGCAGCAGCACGATGGCCACGGCACCCTCGAAGATGCACCAGAAGACCCGCTGCGGCACCGGCGCATCGACCTTGCCGCCCGCGGTGATCGTGTCGATCACCAGCGAGCCCGAGTCCGACGAGGTGACGAAGAACACGATAACAAGGACGATCCCGATCAGCGAGGTAATCCCCGAGAGCGGCAGATCGGCCAGCATCTTGAACAGCTGGATCGGCAGCTCGGCGTCCTGTGCGGCGGTATAGCCGTCCTGCACTACCTGCTGGATCGCCACGCCGCCAAAGACCGACATCCAGAGCACGCAGACCAGCGAGGGGATCAGCAGCACGCAGGTAATGAACTCGCGCACCGTGCGGCCGCGGCTGACCCGGGCGATGAACATTCCGACAAAGGGCGACCAGCTGATCCACCAGGCCCAGTAGAACGCCGTCCAGCCCTGCATGAAGTTGGTGTCGTCACGGCCGAAGGGGTTCGACAGCGCCGGCAGTTCCCGCACGTAGGACATCAGGTAATCCGCGAAACCGGTCATGATCGCGATGGTCGGCCCGGCAAAGAGCACGAAGAGCAGCAGCGCCAGCGCCAGGCCCATGTTGATCTCCGACAGCACCTTGACCCCGCCGTCCAGGCCCCGGATCACCGAGATCAGCGCGATCGCGGTGATACCGGTGATCAGAATGACTTCGACGGTATCGCTCACCGGGATGCCGAACAGCTCGTTCAGGCCGGCATTTGCCTGCGTGGCCCCGAAGCCCAGCGAGGTCGCAAGGCCGAAGAGCGTGGCAAAGACCGCCAGGATGTCGATCACATGGCCCCACCAGCCCCAGACGCGCTCGCCCAGGATCGGATAGAAGGCCGAGCGGATCGTCAGCGGCAGGCCCTTGTTGTAGCTGAAGAGCGCCAGCGACAGTGCCACGATGGCATAGATCGCCCAGGGGTGCAGACCCCAGTGGAAGATCGTCGCCGCCATGCCAAGGCGGATGGCTGCCTCGGTGTCGCCATCGGCCCCGCCCAGCGGCGCCCAGTCGGTGCGCACCCCGTTCTCGACGGTGGTGCCGCCCAGCGAAGTGGTGAAATGCGTCAGCGGTTCCGAGACGCCGTAGAACATCAGCCCGATGCCCATGCCGGCTGCAAAGAGCATCGCGAACCACCCGACATAGCCGTAATCCGGCGTCGCATCCGCCCCGCCCAGGCGCACCTTGCCAAGGGGCGTGACGATCAGGAACAGGCAGAAAACGACAAAGATGTCGCCTGCCGCCAGAAAGAACCAGTCGAATTTCTTTGTGACCGTGTCGAACAGCCAGTTGAAGAGGGCCCCGGCCTGGTCCGGCAGGGCCAGCGTGTAGAAAACAAAGGCCACGATGGTCAGGCCCGAGATCAGGAAGACGGGGTTGTGGATGTCAAATCCGAACGGCCCCAGCTCGCCTTCTATGTTGTCCTGGCCGATCTCGTAATCGGTGTCGATGATATCTGCCGCACCCTCCGGCGCAGGGATACCCTGGTCTTCGGTTGTGTCTGTCATCTGTCCTTCCAGTTCTTGTTATATTTTCAGCACGTTGGTCCGCACTCCTTATGCGGTTGTCTTGAATTTCCTATTCGGCTTCGCGCACGATCATGACCGAGATCTTGGCGTGCGTTGCCACCCGGCCGCCATTCGAGGGCCAGATGTAATCGCTCAGATGCGGGATATGGCTGGCCATCACCACCAGGTCGGCCCCGACCTCGGGAATGGCCTTCAGCAGCTCGTGGTCGATCTCGACCGCCACGTCATGACAGATCATCGCGTGGCTGTCGGTCTTGATGCCATGGGCGGTGGCCTGTTCGGCGGCAAAACCCGCCAGCTTCTTGCGGTACTCGTCCGGCGTATGGGCCACGGAGCCGGGCAACCCCGAGGTGACCCCGACGTAGACCAGCGGCGCGTCAAAGGTCTTCGACAGTTCCGCGGCACAGCTCAGTGCCCGCGTCAGCCTGTCCGCGTGGCTCAGGTCCACGGCAACCATGATCTTGGTAAACATTCCGTCCCTCCTGCAGTTTCCGGCCCTTCGGGCTCTGGGATGCGCGGAGAGAGGAGCTCATGGGCCCGCGGCCCGTTCGCCCCTTGGGGCAGCAGGCCGCCGGCACCCGGCCCCGACGCCGCGCGCTTCTCCTGAAAGGCTAATGCTATATTCGTAAAGACAAGGGTCAAAGCCGATGACTTTACGCATAAAAGCGACGGCGCGATGCCGTTTTACGTGTGGGAACGTAGCTCTTTGCCCCCGATCGGCCCGGATTGCGGCCCGGACTACAACCAGGGACCCTCGCCGGGCATAAGGAACAGGTCGGTGTCGGCGGTCTTTGCGCCGGCTGCCGTCAGCATGGCATGGATCTGTCCGCGGTGGTGCGTCTGATGGTTGAACATATGCGTCAACACCAGCCCCAAGGGCGCCGTCACCTCGCCGCCCTTGGCCCCCGAGGTCCAGCGCAGATCGCCCTGCAGGTCCAGCGCCTTCACCTTCTCGGCCCAGAGCAGCAGCTTGCCATCCATCCGGAACCGCTCTGCCGACCAGGCCGCGAGTGTCGGAAACATCTTCGGGCTGTCGGGATTGCTGCAGGTTGGGCCGGCCATGTCGGTCAGACGCGACATCCAGCGCATGTCGGCCCAGACCAGGTGGTTCGCCGTGCCCAGGATCGACCCGAAGAAGGCGCCGCGATCCTCCGTCAGCGCCTCCGGCGACAGCGTCTCCATGGCCTGCCGCATGCAGCGGTTCTGCCAGGCGTTGTAACGGGCCATCATCAGGCAATAGGCAGGCGTAATCATCGTGTCTCTCTCCGGGCTTGTCCGGAGATAACAGCCGCTTGCACGTATAAAATCAAGTCTCGCGTCAGCGCGCCGCGAGGGCATCCTGCAGCAGTTTCCGCACCGCCTCGCCCGGCACGTCCGCCGTCACGAAGGCCTCGCCGATGCCGCGCGCCAGGATGAAGCGCAGCTTGCCGTCCACCACCTTCTTGTCCTGCGCCATCAGCGCCATCAGGCCCTCGGCGTCGGGCAACTCGCCCTCGATGTCCTTCAGGTCCACCTTCATGCCCATGTCGCGCAGGTGCGCGCGCACCCGGCTCGGGTCTTCCTGGCTGCACAGGCCCAGGCGCGAGGACAGCTCGAAGGCCAGGGCACAGCCGATGGCCACGCCCTCGCCGTGCAGCAGCCGGTCGGAATAGCCTGTCGCGGATTCCAGGGCGTGGCCAAAGGTATGGCCGAGGTTCAGCAGTGCCCGGTCGCCCTGCTCGGTCTCGTCGCGTGCCACGATCTCGGCCTTCATCTCGCAGGAGCGCTTCACCGCCGCGACCCGCGCCGCCATGTCGCCCGAGGCCAGTGCCGGCCCCATCCTTTCCAGCCAGTCGAAGAAGGCCGCATCCCCCAGCAGCCCGTATTTCACCACCTCGCCGTAGCCGGCGATGAAATCCCGCGGCTGCAGCGTGCCCAGCACCGCCGTATCGGCCAGCACCAGGCTCGGCTGGTGGAAGGCGCCCACCAGGTTCTTGCCCTGGGGCGCGTTGATGCCGGTCTTGCCGCCGACGCTGCTGTCGACCTGCGCCAGCAGGCTCGTCGGGATCTGCACGAAGCGCACGCCCCGCCGCAGCACCGCCGCGGCAAAGCCCGCAAGGTCTCCGATCACGCCGCCGCCGAGCGCCACGACAACGTCGCTGCGCTCCACCTTCTGCTCCAACAGCCATTCCACCGCCCGGGTGAACTGCGGCCAGCTCTTGGTGGCCTCGCCCGCCGGCAGCGTCAGCGCCACCATCTCGATGCCCGCCGCCGCAAGCCCCTCGCGCAGCGCGTCAAGGTGCAGCGCCGCGACATTCTCGTCGGTCAGCACCGCCACCCGCTTGCGCCGCAACAGCGGCGCCACATGCGCCCCCGCCTGCGTCAGAAGCCCCGGCCCGATCAGGATGTCATAGGCCCGTTCGCCAAGCTCGACCCGCAGGGTTTCCAGCATTTCGCTCATTTCGCCTCCAGAACGTCCGGCCGTGTCTTCAGGGCCTTCACCACCTCGCGCGCCATGTCCTGAACCGAGTAGGAGGGTTCGGACTTCACGCTCAGGTCGGCCAATGCGTAGATGGGCACGCGCCTGTCGTAAAGCGCGGCAAGTGTCGCGCGCGGATCCGCGGTACGCAGCAGCGGCCGGGTGTCGCGATGGCGCACCCGCTGCCACAGCAGGTCCAGGTCGGCATTCAACCAGACCGAAACGCCGCGCTCGCTGATCATCTGACGGTTGGCCTCGGCCATGAAGGCGCCGCCACCGGTCGACAGGATGCAGGGGCTCTCGTCGAGCAGCCGGCCGATCACCTGATGCTCCTTGCCCCGGAAAAAGGGTTCGCCGTCGCGGGCAAAGATCTCGGCGACGGTCATGTTGGCCGCCAGCTCGATCTCGGCATCGGAATCGCGCAGGGGCACGCCAAGCATGGCCGCAACGGCCTTGCCCACAGCGCTCTTTCCTGCCCCCATCATGCCCACCAGCACGACTGTTTTCTTCAGTTTCCAGCTCATTGCGAATGCGCGCTTCGGCGCTGCCCTGCCTTTTCAAGAATTTCCGGCCTGAATGACGTGATCTTGCCGAAAAGGCCAGTTATAAGTTCCCCAAAACAACAACGAAATGGGGCAAAGAATTCATGCTGCGCATTATCAAGTGGCTGGTATACCTTGCGATCCTTTGCGGAATCGCGCTTGTGGCCTACGCCTATGTCGGGCCCTGGCTCGGCGCCGATTTCGCCCCGCCGGTGAGCGAGACGACAACCCCTCTGGTGCTGGATGTGCAGTAGACGGATCTTGCGCAACGGCCCCCCGGGTCATGTGGCGGGCCAAGCAAAGGCCGCGCGGGTTTTGCCCGCCGGTCTCGCCCTGCTGCTGTCTTGCCTGATCACCGCGGCCCCCGCCGCGGCACAAGAGGCCACGCTGCGCAACTCCGCGCTCGGCCTTTCCACCAACACGCCCCTCGGCCGACAGCCAACAGCGCCGGTGACGGGGCCGAAATCGGCCATCGACTGGCTCAACAGCCTGTCCAATGCCGGCGTCACCATGCCGGTTCCGGGCGCCGGCTCCGGCCGCTCGGCCGCGGAACCGCCGGTCAGTTCCGGCGCGGGGATTCCCCAGGTCAGCAGCCGCCCCCTTGGCGACGTGCAGACCGGCGCCGTGGGGCTCCTGCCCGCCTCGGTCACGGGCCTGCCCGACACTCTGTGGGAAAAATCCTCCGCCAGCCAGCTCGCCCGTCAGCTCTCCGCGCTCGACGTGGCCCAGCAGCCGGCGATGCAATCCCTGCTCTACACCCTTCTGCTGGCCGAGGTCGAACCGCCCGAGGGCGAGGACGGCTCGGCCGGTTTCCTGCTCGCGCGCATCGACACGCTGATCGCGCTTGGCGCCGTGGATCCGGCGCTGGCGCTGATCGAACGGGCCGGGCCCACCCGCAGCCGCGATCTGATGTCGCGCTGGTTCGACCTGTCGTTGCTGGCCGGTGACGAAACCGGGGCCTGCCGCGCCATGATCGCCCAGCCCGCGCTGGCGCCCGGCTATGGTGCGCGGATCTTCTGCCTCGCGCGCGAACAGGACTGGGACACCGCCGCGCTGCTGCTCGACACGGCCACCGCCGTGGGGGCCATCTCCGGCTACGAGGACATGCTGCTCACGCGCTTCCTGCACGACAACCTCGATGACGGTGCGGTGCCGATGGCGCCGCCCGCCAATGTCACGCCCCTGCTCTTCCGCCTCTCCGAGGCGATCGGAGAGCCGCTGCCCACCGCCTCGCTGCCCCGTGCCTTTGCCGCCTCCGACCTGCGCGGGCTGACCGGCTGGAAGGCCGCGCTCGAGGCCGCCGAGCGCCTGACCCGCACCGGCGCGCTCTCCGAGAACAGCCTGATCGGCATCTACACCCAGGCCCGCCCCTCCGCCTCCGGGGGCATCTGGGACCGCGTCCGCGCCCTGCAGACCTTCGATCAGGCTATGACCTCGCAGGATCGCAATGCCGTGCTCGCCGCCCTGCCCGCCGCCTGGACCGCCATGGCCACCGCCGAGCTCGAGGTGCCCTTTGCCCGGCTCTACGGCGATCAGCTCGCCGATTTTGCCGATGCCCCGGGCGAGGCCGGACATATCGCCTTCCGCGTCGCCCTGCTCGCACCCGGCTACGAGGCCGCGGCCGCCCGGATGCAGGCCCGCGACGGCACCGAGAGCTTCCTGCTGGCCCTCGCCCGTGGCCGCCCCGCAGAGGCCACGCCCTACGACACGGCCTCGCGCATCGTGACCGCCGGCTTTGCCGACACGCCGGAGCTGCCGCAGCGAATCCAGGATCAGCTCGACCATGGCCGCCTGGGAGAGGCGCTGCTCGGCGCCATGCGCCTCTACGGCAGCGCCACGACGGGCGAGCTGCGCGATGCCGAGGAGGCCCTGGCCACATTCCGGGCCGTCCGCCTAGAGGACACCGCCCGCAGCGCCGCGCTTCAGTTCCTCATCCTCGACCGGCGGGGCTGAGATGAGCGAGGCGCTCCCTCCCGACATTCCCGATGCCCGCTGGATCCCGGCCTTTCTCGACGCCCAGGCGGCCGAGGCCGGCGCCGCGCGCAACACCCTGCTGGCCTATGGCCGCGACCTGAAGGACGTGCAGGGCTGGCTGGCGGGTCGCAATCTCGGCTGGGCCGAGGCCACCCGTTCCGATGTCGAGGCCTACCTGGTGCATTGCGATGCCCAGGGGTTCTCGCGCGCCACCCGTGCGCGGCGTCTGTCGGCCATCAAGCAGATCTACCGCTTCGCCTTCGAGGAAGGCTGGCGCGAGGACAATCCCGCGATCCAGATCCGCGGCCCGGGCCGTGCCCGCACCCTGCCCAAGACGCTCAGCCCTGCCGAGGTCGAGGCCCTGCTCGACGCCGCCCGCCAGCATGGCCGTGGCCCGGCCGACCGGCTGCGCAACACCTGCCTGATGGAGCTGCTCTATGCCACCGGCATGCGGGTGACCGAGCTTGTCAGCCTGCCCGCCGCGGCCGCCCGGGGCCGCCCCGAGATGCTGCTCATCCGCGGCAAGGGCGGCAAGGAACGCCTGGTGCCGCTGTCGCCGCCGGCAGAGGTGGCGCTGGCCGAATGGCTCGCTCACCGCGACGCCGAGGAAGAGGTCGCGCGGCTGAACGGCGTGCCCCCCTCGCGCTTTCTCTTCCCCTCGCGCAGCAAGGAAGGCCACCTGACCCGGCACCGGTTCTACCTCCTGATTAAGGAGATTGCGGTCGAGGCGGGCATATCGCCCGACAAGGTCACACCGCACCGGCTGCGCCATGCCTTTGCCACCCATCTGCTGGAAAACGGCGCCGACCTGCGTTCGATCCAGACGCTCTTGGGCCATGCCGACCTCGCCACCACCGAGATCTATACGCACGTGCTCGAGGAACGGCTGAAGGAGCTGGTGGAGGATCACCACCCGCTGAACCGTCCCCAGCAAGCACGAGAGGACTGAGCAGAGCGCCCCTGGCCTGCCGGTACGGGGGGCTCTGCCCCCGTCAGCTTTGCTGACTCCCCCGGGATATTTTTGGCCAGATGACAGGGAGCGGACGGCGCATGGGGACGGCAGGCACGCGCCTGCGGCCATCGGGTCTTGCGCCGGCGCCGCCGGGTGCCCATAACCCACGACATACAGGGGGGTTTTCATGGACGAAACTTCGGTCGCACAGGATATGACGTATTACCTTACCGCAGGGGGCATTCTGCTCCTCCTGGTCTTCTCGGCCTTTTTCTCCGGTTCCGAAACCGCCCTCACCGCCGCTTCGCGCGGAAAACTGCGTTCGCTCGCCGACAAGGGCGACAAGGGTGCGGAAAAGGCGCTGGCCATCACCGAAGACAACGAGCGGCTGATCGGGTCGGTCCTGCTCGGCAACAACCTGGTCAACATCCTGGCAACGTCGCTCACCACATCGCTCTTCACCGTGCTCTTCGGCGACAGCGGCGTGGCCATGGCCACCATCGTCATGACGCTGCTCGTCCTGATCTTCGCCGAGGTTCTGCCCAAGACCTACGCGATCACGAATGCAGAGGCCGCGGCCTCACTGGTGGCAAAGCCCATCGCGGTGATCATTGCCGTCGCCTCGCCCATCGTCTCGGCAGTGCGCCTCCTGGTGCGCGGCGTGCTGCGCATCTTCGGCGTGAAAACCGATCCCGACAGCCAGATCCTCGCCGTGCGCGAAGAGATCGCCGGCGCGCTGCAGCTCGGTCATTCCGAGGGCGTGGTGCAGAAGGAGGACCGCGACCGGATCCTCGGCGCCCTGGACCTCGGCGATCGCGTGGTCGAGGAGATCATGCTCCACCGCTCGCAGATCGAGGTGATCGATGCCGCCGACAGTCCGGAGAACATCCTGGCCCAGTGCATCGAGTCGAACCACACCCGCCTGCCCGTCTACCGCGACGACCCCGAGAACATCATCGGCATCCTGCACGTCAAGGACCTGCTCCGCGCCATCTACCGTCTCGGCAGCGACGGCCAGGGCGGCGCCGAGGCGCTCGCCCGCTTCCAGGTCACCGACGTGATGATGAAGCCCTACTTCGTGCCCGAAACCACCACGCTTGACGAGCAGATGCGCCAGTTCCTGCACATGCGCACCCATTTCGCCCTGGTGGTCGACGAATACGGCTCCCTGCAGGGCCTGCTGACGCTGGAGGACATCCTCGAGGAAATCGTCGGCGAGATTTCCGACGAATTCGACCCCGATGCCGCCGATCAGGTCGTGCGCCGAACCGAGGATGGCCAGTACATCGTCGACGGCGCCATGACGATCCGCGACCTCAACCGCGCCATGGAATGGTCGCTCCCCGATGACGAGGCCAATACCATCGCGGGCCTGGTGATCCACGAGGCCCAGATGATCCCGACCGTGGGTCAGGTCTTCTCCTTCCACGGCTTCCGCTTCGAGGTTTCGGCCCGCAAGGACAACCGCATCACCCGGCTCAAGATCCGCCCGCTTACCCCTGTCTGAGGCGCCGCCCGGCTCTTTCATCTGGCCCCAAATATCCCCGCCGGAGGCTCCGCACGCGACCGCGCAGCCGCCGTGCGACGGGATCGAAGGGCGCCCCCTCATGCCGGGCCCTTGCCGTTTCACCACGCAGCCCGGTCTGTCTGCGTCAGTGCCCGTCGGTTTCGGCAAGGGCATCGGCCTTCAGGCGCCGCGCCACCCGGGCAATCTCGGGATCCGCATGCAGCGACAGGGCCGTCAGCGTCTCGCGCATCGGCCGGATCAGGTCCGGCCGCGCACCCCAGTCGTGCAGGATCGGCCCCACGCTGTTCTCCACCAGCGCCGCGCGGTCCAGCGGCGGCAGGAACACCCGGTCGAGGGTGATATCCTCCGCGTCGACGGTGATCGGCTCCCGCCGGGCCATCAGGATCCGGGTGATCCGGTGCAGGATGTCACTGGCGGTGCCCGGATCGTTCACGCCGGGCGACAGCGCCCGCACTGCGATCTCGCCCAGGCAGGTCAGCCCGAAATCCGGATCCTGGTCGAAATTGCGCAGCGTGCCGATGGCCACGTTGGCACAGATCTTGTCGCGCAGGGTTTCGTCGTCGCTGTCCGCCCGCGCCAGCGCCTGCCCTTGATAGACGAAAGCCCCCACCGGATGCAGCACCCAGACCCGCGCCTCCGTCGCCTCGGCCGCCTCCTGCAGCAGGTCCTGGTAGATCTGCTGCACATAGCCCGTCTGCGGCGCGGCGATCACCACGGCCTCCTCCGGGATCGCCGCCGCGTCAAGCCGCCCGGCTCCCAGCGTCGGATACTCCGCACGCATGTCGAAGGCCTGCTGGGTCTTGTCCTCGATCCGCTGCGCCGTCTCGATCAGGCTGCCCAGCATCTCCATGTGCGAGATCCAGCGGATGATCGCCACCACGATCATCGCCACCACCACCAGCGTCGTGCCGAAGAGCACCACCAGAGACTGGTCGCGGAACACCTCCATGTCGCGCAGGATGATCGCCGCCAGCGCATAGAGATAGGCCCCCACGAAGGTCGCCAGCACCGTATGCGTCGTGGTGTCCTCCAGCAGGATCTGATGCGCCCGTGGCGTCCATTGCGAGCTGACGTTGCGATGCGCCGCGGCCATCACCGTCAGCGAGAAGGTCGTAACCGCCAGCATGGAATTGGCGATGATCGACAGGATGTTGTCCACCGCATCGGCGCCGACCATCCCGTCCAGGTCGGCTGGAATGACCCCCGAGACCAGCTTGCTCAGCACCAGCGCCAGCAGCGCCAGCGCCGCGATCAGCAGCACCCGCACGATCAGGCGGCGCGAAAAGTCATGCGCCTTGCGCAGCAGTGATGGCAGCATCGGTGTCCCCTTCGGTCTTTCGCCTAAGCTAAGCCGAAATTCGCGCCGGGCCAGATGGAAAGACACTGCCCGCTCTCCCATCATGCGGCCATAGCGACACGCCATGTCGCAAACGGACATGCCCGTGCCCTGATGCCCTCCCAGTCTCGACCCATACAGCACCGGAGGCCCCATGCAGACCACCACCCGTGTCGCGGTAATCGGAGGCGGCGTCGTCGGCTGCTCCGTGCTCTATCACCTGACAAAGCTCGGCTGGACCGACGTCATGCTGCTCGAACGCTCCGAGCTCACCTCGGGCTCGACCTGGCATGCGGCCGGCGGTTTTCACACCCTGAACGGCGATACCAACATGGCCGCGCTGCAGGGCTATACCATCCGCCTCTACCGCGAGCTGGAGGAGATCACCGGCATGTCCTGCGGGCTGCACCACGTCGGCGGCGTCACCCTGGCCGATACGCAGGATCGCTTTGACATGCTGGTGGCCGAACGCGCCAAGCACCGGCACATGGGCCTCGACACCCGCATCGTCACGCCTGAGGAAATCCGCGAGATCGCCCCCGTCACCAATACCGAGGGCATCATCGGTGCCCTCTATGATCCGCTCGATGGCCACCTCGATCCCTCCGGCACCACCCATGCCTATGCCCGCGCCGCGCGCATGGCCGGCGCCACGATCAAGACCCACTGCATGGTGCGCGAAACCAATCCCCGCCCCGACGGCACCTGGGACGTGGTCACCGACAAGGGCACGGTGCACGCCGAACATGTCGTCAACGCCGGCGGCCTCTGGGCCCGGGAGGTCGCCGCCATGGCGGGGGTCTACCTGCCGCTCCACCCGATGGAGCACCACTATCTCGTCACCGACGACATCCCCGAGATCTACACCCGCGACAGCGAACACCCCCATGTCATGGACCCGGCCGGCGAAAGCTACCTGCGCCAGGAGGGCCGCGGCCTCTGCATCGGTTTCTACGAACAGCGGGCGAAACCCTGGGCCGTCGACGGCACGCCCTGGAACTTCGGCCACGAACTCCTGCCCGACGATCTCGACAAGATCGGCGACAGCATCGAGTTCGCCTACCGCCGCTTCCCGGTGCTGGAACGCGCCGGCATCAAGACGGTGATCCACGGCCCCTTCACCTTTGCGCCCGATGGCAACCCGCTGGTCGGCCCCGTGCCCGGCCTGCGCAACTACTGGTCCGCCTGCGCCGTGATGGCGGGATTCTCCCAGGGCGGCGGCGTCGGGCTGATGCTGGCGCAATGGATGATCGAGGGCGAATGCGAGCGCGACGTCTCCGCCCTCGATGTTGCCCGTTTCGGCTCCTGGATCACCCCCGGCTACACCCGCCCGAAAGTCATTGAAAACTATCAGAAACGCTTCTCCGTCTCCTACCCGAACGAAGAGCTCCCCGCCGCGCGCCCCTTCCGCACCACGCCGATGTACGACACCTTGGATGCCATGGGCGCGGTCTGGGGTCAGCAATACGGCCTCGAGGTGCCGAATTACTTCGCGCAGGGCTCCGAGCCGCGCTTCGAAACCCCGTCCTTCCGCCGTTCCAACGCCTTTGCCGCCATCGCCCGAGAGGTGAAGAACGTCCGCGAAGCCGTTGGAATAAATGAACTTCAGAACTTCGGAAAATATGCCGTCACCGGCCCCGCTGCCCGCGCCTGGCTCGATCACCTCATGGCCGGCCGGGTGCCGAAACCGGGCCGGATCTCGCTTTCGCCCATGCTCTCGCGGGCCGGCAGGATCATCGGCGATTTCACCATTTCCTGCCTGTCGCGGGACAGCTTCCGCCTCACCGCCTCCTACTCGGCCCAGGCCTTCCACATGCGCTGGTTCGATCAGCACATGAGAGACGGCGCGCAAGTCACTAACATCTCTGACCTTTCTACCGGGTTCCAGATCGCCGGCCCTCGCGCCCGGGATCTTCTTCAGGCCTGTACCCGCAGCGATGTCTCCGGCATGCGCTTCCTTGATGTCGCCCCCATGACCCTCGGCATGGCCGATTGCCTGGTCCAGCGGGTCTCCTACACCGGCGACCTCGGCTACGAGATCTACACCGATCCCATGGCACAGCGCGCGCTCTGGACCACCCTCTGGCAGGCAGGAGAGCCGCTGGGCCTCGCCCCCTTCGGCATGCGCGCCATGATGTCCCTGCGCCTCGATCGCGGCTTCGGCTCCTGGCTCTCGGAATATTCCCCCGATTACACCGCCCGCGAAACAGGCCTCGACCGCTTCATCGACTGGGACAAGGACTTCATCGGCAAGGCCGCAGCACAGGCCGATCAGCCTGCACGCCACCTCTGCACCTTCGAGGTCACCACGACCGAGGCCGACGTGAACGCCTACGAGCCGATCTGGCTCGGCGACAGCGTCGCGGGCTTCTGCACCTCCGGCGGCTATTCCCACCACCTGGGCCGCAGCATCGCCTTCGGCTTCCTGCCCGTCGAGGCTGCCGTTCCGGGCACCGAGGTGCATATCGAGATCCTGGGTCGGAAATGCCCCGCCCGCGTCATTGCCGACACCGGCTTCGATCCCACGGGCCAGCGCCTGCGCGGCTGACCAATGCAGCCCGCCCGGCTCCCTCATCTGGCCCCAAATATCCCGGGGGAGTCAGGCCTCGCCTGACGGGGGCAGCGCCCCCTCCGACCTCTCCTCCAGGCGCAGCCAGATGCCGTTCCCGCTGCGCACCGTCAGATGTGCCACGGGCCGTGGTATCCGGCCCTCCACCGGGGTCACGCGGAACCGCCGCAGGATCTCGGCCAGCAGCAGCGGCCCCTCGACCATGGCAAATCCCGCCCCGGTGCACACCCGGGCGCCCGCGGAAAACGGGATGAAGGCCTCGCGCAGGCAGTGGCGGCCGTTCTCCGTCTGCCAGCGGCCGGGGTCGAAATCGTCCGGCGCCTCCCAGAGCTTGCGATGGCGGTGCAGGTGCCAGGGGCTCAGCACGATCTGGCTGCCCTTCGGTACCTCGCGATTGCGGAAATGCTCCGGACATTGCGCCTCGCGCACCATCATCGGCACCGGCGGGTACAGCCGCAGCGCCTCGCGGAACACGTCCCGCGTCACCCGCAGCCGGCTGACCGCCGCGAAATCCAGCTCCCCTGCCGCAGCCACCACTTCGGCCACCTCTTCGGCCACCTTCTCCTGCCAGTCGGGATGCGTCGCCAGCAGGTAGAGCGTCCAGGCCAGCGCCGAGGCGCTGGTCTCGTGCCCGGCCAGGAAGAAGATGGCCACCTGGTCGATCATCTCCTCGGTGTCGAACCCGGCACCGGTCTCGGGGTCGCGCATGGTCATGATCTTGGTGGCCAGGTCGTCGGGCGCTTTGCCTGCGGCGATCCCCGCCATCCGCTCCGCCGTCAGCTGGCCGATCAGCGCCCGGATCTCCTTCGCCGCCTCGCGCGTCGAGCGACGGAAGAACCGCGGCAGGATCCGCGGCAGCGGCACCAGCGCCGCCAGGTTCAGGATCGGCTGGCTGCGCTGATAGTCGCGGAAGCGGTGAAACACCCGGCTCGCCACCTCATGCTCGATGGGGATGGAGAAGAGCGTGCGAAAGATCACGTCCGCTGCCGCGTGGCTGGTCTCTTCCTCGATCTCGGTGACACCCGGCGAGAGCCGCGCCACGCAGGCCTCGGCGGCGGCCTTCATCGCCGGAAAGGTATCCTTCAGCCGCCCGCCTTCAAAGGCCGGGTCGATGATCCGCCGCTGCCGTTCCCAGGTCTCGCCATTGGTCAGGAACACCGAATTGCCCAGCAGCGGCCGCAGCCCCTCGCCCACCCGGTCGCTCTTGGGGAAATCCCGGGGCCGCTCCTTCAGCACCAGCTGCACCAGATCCGGCTGGTTCACCAGGAACGACCGGAAAAACGGCGTGCGGAACTCTGCCATCCGCGCATCATAGAGACGGTCGGGCTGGGCCGAGAGGATGTCCTGCCGGAAGAGCCGCGCATAGCGCCAGAGAGAGATCCTGCCCGCGGGCCGCGACGGCGGCTTCGGCGGCGTCATGCGCCCGCGCTCATGTCGGCACCGAGGTATGGCGGTTCACCGGCTTCTCGACCCGCCCCGGGCTGGGCGCGCGGTCCGCATAGCGCGCGCGCAGTGTCTTGGGGCCGGCGGTGATGCGGAAATAATCGTAATCCCGCGGCCGGTCGAAGGCGCAGAGATACTGGAAATGCAGCCGGAAGAAGCGCCAGCGCAGCTCGGCCCAGCGATCGGGGCTGAGCGTCTGGCTGAAGGCGGCCGAGATCACCAGCGGCCAGCGCTTGCCCTCCGGTGCCACGCCCGAGACGCTCACCGGATCGCAGAGCGCAAAGGCACATCCGTCGCCCGGCGCCGTCACATCGAGCCAGAACACCCGCTCCTGCGCCGCCATATAGGCCAGGTCGCCGCGCAGCCGTTCCGCATCCGGCAGGAAGGAGACCATCGGCACCACCTGCCCCAGGCTGAGGAAATTCAGCGCGGGCCCACCCTCCGGCACCCGGGCCCCACGCAGCAGGTCCGCCAGCACCGACACCGCCAGATGCGCGCCCGAGGAATGGCCCACCACAAGAACCTCGTCGACATCGTCGCGCAGCGCCTCGGCGATGCGGTCGGCAAACTCCGCCATCCGCGCCTCGAGCGCGGGCGGATTGGCGCCCCGGTAGCGCGCCGAGAAGGAATAATCATGCATCAGGTAATAGGCGAAAAAGCGGTTGTCGTGGCGCTTGAACCAGGCCAGCACGAAGGGCGCCGTGCCCAGCATCACCAGGATCCCGATCCAGGGCGTCAGCCCCTCTGCCCGGGCGCCATCAGCCGCCCAGTTGAAGAGCGACCCCACCGCAAAGCCCACCAGCAGCGCCACGACAAGCTGCAACAGCAGGAACCCCACCGGGTAGAGCGCCGCGATCACCGGCCCCTTGCGCAGGCGCATCAGGCGAAAGAGCGCGCCGCTGGCGATATAGGCCCAGGCGGTGCGGCCCAGCTGCAGATAGGTGGCGGCGATGGAATGGCCCATGCTGTCGCGCACGATGTCGGACCAGATCAGCGTCTCGATGTCGGCCTCGGTCTCGCCGCCCTCGATCCGCCCTTCGACGTGCCAGCCGTAGTGGTGCCGGCCCCGCCGGGGCGTCAGCCCGATCTCGTAGCCCGAGATGGCCGCCTGCACCGCGCCTTCCTTGCGATAGAGCTCGCGATAGCGGCGCGGGTGGATCGGATCGTAGCCGGGAATATAGAAGACCCGGCGCCGCGCCACGCCCTCCTCTGCCGTATCGGCGCGACCGGCAGAGGTGCCATCAGGCATGGCATCCCCCGGTGTCACGCCGGGCTGCGCCGCAGCCTGCGATGGCGCCGGCTCGGGGGCGTCAGGCTCTGCCGTGGGGGTGGCCCCGTCGGGATTATGGTCCGTGGTATGGCTCATGACCCTCCTCTTTCCGGCACGATAGGACGCTCCGTTCGGGAAGTTAAGGGGATATGGGAAAAGGATTTATCCCAATTGTGCGAGACCCGGGAAGGTCTCCAGCAACCAGTAGGAGAAGCGCGAGAAGCCGCCCGTCAGCATCATCAGCCCGATGGTCCAGAGCAGCAGGCCCATGAAACGTTCGATCTGCTCCATGTGGCGCTTGACCCATCCCATCAGCCCCGTCAGCCGCGGCAGGAAGGCCGCCACCAGCAGGAAGGGAATGCCAAGGCCCGCCGCATAGCAGGCCAGCAGGATCGTGCCGCGGGCGAGCGAGCTCTCCTGTGCGGCCAGCGTCAGGATGGCGCCCAGTTGCGGACCGATGCAGGGGGTCCAGCCAAAGGCAAAGGCCAGGCCCAGGATATAGGCACCAAAGGCGCTGCCGCCGCGGTCGCCCGCATCCAGCCGCGCCTCGCGGTCGAGAAAGCCGATCCGGTAGACGCCCACGAAATGTGCGCCGAGGATCATCACCACGATGCCCGCGATGGTGTTGAACCAGCCCTGCCAGGCCAGGAAGAGCGTGCCGATGGCCGAGGCGGTGAAGCCCAGGATCAGGAAGATCGTCGACAGGCCCAGCACGAAGAAGACCGCCGGCACCAGTGCCTTCCAGCGGTTGCCGGCCTGCCCCATGTCGTTCAGCGAGACACCGGACATATAGGCGAGATAGGGCGGCACGATGGGCAGCACGCAGGGGCTGAGGAAGGAGACCAGCCCCGCCATCAGCGCCACGATCATTGCCGGCAACAGGGCCGCATCCATGATTTCGATTCCGAACATGCCCAATGCCATAGCCTGCCCGCGCGGGCAGGTCACCACCCGGAATCGCACCTCGCAGTTGCGTGATCGACAGGCGGCAAGCGGCGCGCCCGATGGGGGCTCTGCCCCCGTCCTGCGGACTCCCCCGGAGTATTTCGGGAAAGATGATACCGCAGTCGCACCGGAGGCCCAGATGGAGGCCCGGATGGAGGCGCGTCTGGACCGGGCGCAGCGGCTGGTCTATGCCGGAAGAGGCCTTTGTGAAGGCCATTTAGGCCATCTTTCCGGCAATCTTTTCGGCGGCATTTCGGGAGACAGCATGACGGATCTGGCACTGGACCGGGAATATGATGCGCGGGGCATGCTCTGCCCCCTGCCCGTGCTGCGCGCGCGGCGCCTGCTGGCCGGCATGGCGCCTGGCGCGCTCCTGGGCCTGCGGGCCGACGATCCCATGGCGCGCATCGACATGCCGCATTTCTGCTCCCAGGCCGGCCACGATCTGATCTCTGCCGAGGAGCAGGACGGCGCGCTGCTCTTCGTCATCCGACGCGGCGCCCGGACCGCACCGGCAGAGGACCACCCCGCAGAGGCCTGATTCCAGGGGAATGCCCCGCAAATCAACGTCCCCGAAAGGCAAACCGCCGCCCGGATCTCTCCGGACGGCGGTCTGTCATCTGTCAGTTTGGCGGGCTCAGCCGCGCGACCACCAGCCGCGTTTCTTCGGCTTGGTCGGCTCGTCCGCGGCATTGGCCGCCCCTTCCGTCACCGGCTCGGGCTGGCGTTCCGCTTCGGCCTCCTGCGGGGCCTCCTCGGCCTCGGCCTCGGTCTCGGCTGCCGGCTCTTCGGCGGTCGCCTCCGCTTGCACTTCGGCCTCGGATTCGGCGGCTTGCGCTTCGGCCTCAGGGGCTTCGGTCACCTCTTCCGCCACCGCTTCGACCTCTGCCGGGGCTTCCGGAGCGGCGGGCGCCTCTGCGGCAACCGGAGCTTCGGCCGGAGCTTCGGCCGCAGTTTCCGCCGGGGCTTCAACCGGCGTCTCGACTGCGGTTTCGACAACCGCCGGGCCGTTCCCTGCTACAGTCTCCTCTGCGGGCGTCTCCTCGGTGGGCTTGGCGCCCTCTTCGGAGGCCGCTTCCGCCTCGGTCACCTTCGGCTTGCGGGACCGGCTGCGCTTGCGCCGGGGCTTCGGCGCATCGCCGTCTCCCTCGCTCGCCGCTTCGCCGGTCGCGGCGTTGTTTTCGACGGCGCTCTCCGCACTGTCCTCTGCGGGCGCTTCGGCCGCCTCGGAGGCCGCCCCTGCGCCGGCTTCGGCGCCGCTGTCGCCGCCCTGACCGTTGGTCTCGCCGTTCTCGCCGGCCATGGCGTCGTCACCAGAGCCGTTCTGATCCTCGCCGTTGCCGGATTTCTTCTTCCGCCGACGGCGCCGACGGCGTTTGGGCTTCGGCTGTTCCTCGGTGGTCTCGGCGCCGGCCGCGGGGGCTTCGGTCTCGTCCGACTCCTCCTCGACCTGATCCTCGATCTCCTCCGCCTCGTCCAGGCCTTCCATGAGCGAGCCGTCGGCCGAGATCACATGGGTCACCTCGGCGACCTTGCGGGTGGCGGTCTTGAACTTCTCCATCTCGAAGTCGGGGCTGACCAGGTGTGGCTCGCCCTCGATGCGCACGGCCATGCCATAGCGCGCTTCGATCTGCGCGACATGCTCGCGCTTCTGGTTCATCAGGTAGTTGGCGATGCCCACCGGCACCTTGACCAGCACTTCGCGGGTGCGGCGGCGGGTGCCCTCTTCCTCGATCTGGCGCAGGATGTTCAGCGCCATGTTGTCGTCGGAGCGGATCAACCCGGTGCCGTGGCAATGCGCGCAAGGCTGGGTCGTGGCCTCGATCATGCCGGGGCGCAGACGCTGACGCGACATTTCCATCAGCCCGAAGCCCGAGATCCGGCCCACCTGGATGCGGGCGCGGTCGGTCTTCAGCTTGTCCTTCATCCGCTTCTCGACGGCGAGGTTGTTCTTGCGCTCGTCCATGTCGATGAAGTCGATGACGATCAGGCCCGCAAGGTCGCGCAGACGCAGCTGGCGCGCGACCTCCTCGGCCGCCTCCAGGTTGGTCTTGGTCGCGGTCTCCTCGATCGAGCCTTCCTTGGTGGCGCGGCCGGAGTTGACGTCGATGGCCACCAGGGCCTCGGTCACGCCGATCACGATGTAGCCGCCGGATTTCAGCTGCACCACCGGGTTGAACATGCCCGACAGGTAGCTTTCCACCTGGTAGCGCGCAAACAGCGGCAGCGCCTCGGTATAGTTCTTCACGTTCTTGGCGTGGGACGGCATGATCATCTTCATGAAGTCCTTGGCATTGCGGTAGCCCCGCTCGCCTTCTACCAGAACCTCGTCGATCTCGCGCGAGTAGAGGTCGCGGATCGAGCGCTTGATCAGGTCGCCTTCCTCATAGATCTTCGCCGGCGCGATCGACTGCAGCGTCAGCTCGCGGATCTGTTCCCACATCCGCTGCAGGTATTCATAGTCGCGCTTGATCTCGGATTTCGTCCGCTTGGCACCGGCGGTGCGCACGATCAGGCCCGCGCCCGAGGGCACGTCGATCTCGGCGGCGATCTCCTTCAGCTTCTTGCGGTCCACCGCATTGGTGATCTTGCGGGAAATGCCGCCGCCACGGGCGGTGTTCGGCATCAGCACGCAGTAGCGGCCGGCCAGCGACAGGTAGGTCGTCAGCGCGGCACCCTTGTTGCCGCGTTCTTCCTTGACCACCTGCACCAGCAGGATCTGACGCACCTTGATCACTTCCTGGATCTTGTAGCGCTTGGGGCGCGGCTTGCGGACGCGACGGATGTCCTCGTGGTCGTCCTCTTCGGCGACGCTCTCGATCTCGCTGTCCTTCTGACCCGCATCCTTGCGGCGACGCGACCGGCCACGACCGGACTGATCGTCCTCGTCGTCATCCTCGTCGCCATCGTCATCGGACAGGTCATCCTCGGCGCCATCCTCGTCATCCGAGGCCGCCTCTTCCGGTTCCTCGACCGGGGTGTCCTTGACCGTCTCCATGGGCGAGCTGCCCTCGTCCACGGTCTCAGATGCGCCGTCTTCGCCCTCGTCGAGGTCGATGGTCTCCATCCCCTCGATGTCCTGGCTCACCTTGGCGTCGTCGCTGGTGGCATCCTCGGCCTTTGCCTTGGATCGCGAGCGCCGTTTCTTCGGCTTCTCGTCTTCCTCGTCACGCGCCCTCATCGCCTCGGCATAGGCACGCTCTTCCTCCATCAACGCCTCGCGGTCGGCGACGGGGATCTGGTAGTAATCGGGATGAATTTCCGAAAAGGCCAGGAAGCCATGGCGGTTGCCGCCATAGTCGATGAAGGCGGCCTGCAGCGAGGGTTCGACCCGCGTGACCTTTGCCAGGTAAATGTTGCCAGCTAGCTGGCGTTTGTTCTCGGATTCAAAGTCGAATTCCTCGACCTTGTTGCCGTCCACGACCACGACACGCGTTTCTTCGGCGTGTGTGGCATCGATAAGCATCTTCTTTGCCATTGGTTCCATATGCACAGCCTGCGCCCCCGCCACCCGGAGGTGCGAGGGTTCGGAAGCTGCGACTGTCAGGGGCAATCAAGGCGGCGGCGACGACATGGACTGAGGTACCGCATGCGGCCCCCCATCTTCCTGTCTCGATCCTCACACGCCTCATTGCGTTTCTTCTCCAGCGGCGCTCCCCGCGCGTGCCACTCCTCGTCGGGAAGGCCGTTCGCAGAGGGCACGCCGCCCATTCTTTACCGGGCAGGCCCTCGGGCCCTCCGGCGATGCGCAAACCCCTTTCGGGGTTCAATCGGTCTGACTCGGGGGCGGGCTTTGCGTCCTGCGCGCCCCTCGTCAGCGAAACTCTCTCGGTCCGGGAATGCCCTAAGACCGTTTCATGAACATAAGGTGCAGAGGTGCCTGTTGACAATGAGGAAAATCACACAACCGTGACGCGAGGCGCGTTTTCCTGCCGTCACGGCACCCCGGCCCGGCAATATCCCGCACCCTTGGCACCCCGCGTCTTCCCCGCCACAGCCCATGCGGGACGGCCTCCAAACAGCCCAGGCGCGTCTTTCCGCGCCCTGCCCGCGCGCCACCGGCCACTTCCTGCCACCCCGTCCGTGCAGGGGCACGAGGGCGCAAAAAAATGCGGCACATTCCCGCTCTCGCGCGCGCAAACCGCGTCGGGACCGCCCGGTGCGCCTCCCCGGCGGCCGGCCGCGGATGACGCCAGGATCCGCGATACGAAAAAAGGG
Source organism: Pseudooceanicola sp. DL12 (assembly GCF_056270665.1). Lineage (NCBI taxonomy): Bacteria > Pseudomonadati > Pseudomonadota > Alphaproteobacteria > Rhodobacterales > Paracoccaceae > Pseudooceanicola > Pseudooceanicola sp. DL12. The sequence goes on along the minus strand of NZ_CM149884.1, from coordinate 2,136,874 downwards.
CGCCGTCACCGTGGCGCCCTTTTCTCGACTGTCGGCCCAGGCCCGGGCCTCGGGAGCCTCCGGCGGGGATATTTATGGCCAGATGATGAAGAGCGTGACGCTCCCCCGTCATCTGGCCCCCGTCATCTGGCCCCCGTCATCTGGCCCGAAATATCCCGGGGGAGACGCGCGGCACGCGCGGCGGGGGCAGAGCCCCCTTACCTCACTGCAGGTAATCGGCCCGCTGCAGCCCGTATTTCGCCATCTTCTCGTTCAGGGTCCGGCGCGGCAGGCACAGCTCCTCCATCACGCTGGCGATCGAGCCCTTGTGGCGGCGCATGGTGTTGTCGATCAGCATGCGCTCGAAGGCTTCCACGTATTCCTTCAGAGGCTTGCCCTCGGTGGTCATCACCGGCTGCATTTCCTCGTGGTCGCTCATCAGCAGGCTGGCGATGGTGCCCGAGCCGCGGCGCGACTGCAGCACCGCCCGTTCGGCCACATTGATCAGCTGGCGCACGTTCCCGGGCCAGGGCGCCTGCAGCAGCTGCGCCGCCTCCTGGGCCGAGACTTCGGGAGTCTCGCAGCCATATTCATCGGCAAACTGCTCCGACAGGCGGGTGAACAGCGCCAGGATGTCCTCGCCGCGCTGGCGCAGCGGCGGCACGGTGATGCGCAGCGCCGCCAGCCGATAGAACAGGTCGGGGCGCAGCACGTCCTCGCAGGTGCGGTCCTGCTCCTGCAGGTTCGAGATCGCCACGATCCGCGTCTCGCCCGGCATGCCCTGCTCGTTGATGACCGAGAGCAGCCGCGCCTGCAGGCTGTCCGAAAGCGCCTCGATGTCTTCCAGCACCAGGGTGCCGCCGCGGGCCTCCTCTATTGCGGGCAGCTGGCTGTCCTCGGGCATCATCGGGCCGAAGAGCCGCTTCGACAGCTGGTCCTCCTCCAGCGCCGCGCAGCTGACCAGCACGAATTTCTTGCCGGCGCGCGCGCCGACCGCATGCAGCGCATGGGCCACCAGCGTCTTGCCGGTGCCGGTCTCGCCGTCGATCAGCACATGCCCGTCGGCCTGGCCGAGGTCGAGGATATCCTCCTTCAGCCGCTCCATCGCCGGCGAGGTGCCGATCAGCTTCTTCATGATCTGGCCGCCGTCCGAGAGCTCCTTGCGCAGCTGGCGGTTGTCCATGGTCAGGCGGCGGGCATTGGCGGCCTTCTTGGCCAGCGCCGTCATCTTGTCGGGGTTGAAGGGCTTTTCGAGGAAATCGAAGGCCCCCAGCCGCATCGCCTCGACCGCCATCGGCACGTCGCCGTGCCCGGTGATCATGATCACCGGCAGAGAGCTGTCGCTGCCCATCAGCTTCTTCAGGAAGGCCATGCCGTCCATGCCGGGCATCTTGATGTCGCTGATCACGATACCGGGGTAATCCGGCCCCAGCTTCTTCAGCGCCTCCTCGGCGCTCGGGAAGGTCTCGGTGTCATAGCCCGACAGGGCCAGCCACTGGCTGATCGACTGACGCATGTCCTGTTCGTCATCGACGATCGCGATCTTCATGGCTTTTTGCATAATCTACTCCGCTCCGGATTATTCTGCGGCTTCTATTTCTTCAGACAAGATAGGAAGCTGTACTTCAAAAACAGCCCCACCCCCTTCGGCGTTCCGCGCCGTGAGGCGTCCGCCGAGGTCGTTGACGATGCCCGAGGAGATGGCAAGGCCCAGTCCGACCCCCTCTCCGGGCTGCTTGGTGGTGTAGAAAGGCTCGAACAGCGCATCCAGATCCTGGATGCCATAGCCGTTGTCGCGCACGGTCAGCGTGGCGGTTTCCCCCGCCGACAGCAGGATGTCCACCTGGGCATCCTCCACGCTCGCCGTGGCGTCGAGCGCATTGCGCAGCAGGTTGATCATCACCTGTTCGAGGCGCACCCGGTCGGCCATGACCATCACCGGTTTCTCCGGCAGGGCGCGGGTGATGCGCACCTTGCGCTGGCGCAGCTGCGGCTCCATCATCGACAGGGCCGAGGCCAGCGCATCCCCAACGTTTACAGGGCCAAAGCTGTCTCCGCCCTTGCTGGCATAGCTCTTCAGCTGCCGCGTGATGGACCCCATCCGCCCGATCAGGTCGTCGATGCGCGAGAAGCTCGAGAGCGCCTCGTCGGGCCGGTTGCGGCGCAGCAGCAGCATGGCGCCCGCCAGGTAGGTCTTCATTGCCGCCAGCGGCTGGTTCAGCTCGTGGCTCACCGCCGCCGACATCTCGCCGAGCGCCGCCAGCTTCTGGCTCTGGGCCAGGGTCTGTTCCGCCACCTCGAGCGATTTCTCCATCCGTTCGCGCTCGGCGATCTCCCGCTGCAGTCGCTCGTTGAGTGCGCGAAGATCCGCCGACTCGCGCTGGAACAGCGCCATCCGCAGCATCGTCTTGCGGCTCAGCGCATAGAAGGCCAGCGCCAGCAGGATGGCGAATCCCATGATCTCGAGCGCGATCACCCCGTTCACCTTCTCGCGGACGGACTGATAGGTGGTATAGCTCGCCACCTGCCAGCCGCGGAACGGGATGCGCGAGGTCACCCGCATCACCGCCTCGCCCTGCAGGTAGCCATCCGCATCGCTGGCCCAGTCGGTCGTGGCCAGCAGCGCGCGCTCGATGGCGCTGTTGGGGGTCTCGCGCGCCACCGCCTGCTGCTCCGTCAGCCCGCGCCAGAGCGGCTCGGTCGACAGGATGATGTTGCCCTGGCTGTCCATCACCAGCAGCGCGTCGGAAATCCCCGCCCAGGCGCGCTCGAACTTCTGCAGGTCCACCTCCACGACGATCACGCCGATGGGCTGGTTGTTCTGCTCGATCCGCCGGGAGTAGGTGAAGAGGTAGCCGCCGGAATCCCGCGGCTCGACCGCAAAGACCGTATCGTTCGATCTCAGCGCCTCGACATAGACGCTGTCGTTGCGGTGGTTCTCGCCCAGGCGGTTGCGATCCGTCGCCGCCACCGTGCGCCCGTCCTGATCCAGCAGCATCAGGCTGGCAGCGCCGATCTCGTCGACAAAGCTGATCAGCCGCTGGGTCGAGCGCGAGTAATCGCCGGAATTCAGCGCCCCGATCAGCTCGGGGTCGCGCGCCAGCAGCTGCGGCACGATCGAGTTGCGGCGCAGCTCGCTCACCAGGTTGGCGCCAAAGAGCGCCAGCCGCAGTTCCGCGCGGTTGCGCGTGGTCTCGGTGAAACGGTTCATCAGCATGGCGTTGGTCACCAGGACCACCGTGACGACAAGCACCAGGAACACGCCGAGGGCCAGCCTCGCGCGCCAGGATATCATGCGTCCGGGACGCCCCGCTTTTCTCTCTCTGCCTGCCATTGCGGCAGATTACGCCGGGGCGCGCCTCCGCTCAAGGTCGCCTGACGTCAAGGTGAACGTCCGCCGTGCCGCCATGGGCGAGGCGCCGCCTATGCCGCCTGCACCGCCATGACCGGCCCGGCGCGCTCCCCCGGGGCGCGTCCCCGGCTCCGGTCAGCCCAGCCAGAGCCGCCGCTTGCGGCGGAAGCGCCGCAGGGTGCGCGCGGTGCCCCGCAGGTTTTGCGCGAGCGCCGGGTCCTGGCGCTCGCGCGTCAGCCGCAGGCGCAGCGCGGCAAGCCGTTGCGCCGCGCTCAACGGCCGGCGGCCGGCGCCCCCGATCTGCGCCACCAGCGGATCGCGCAGATCCGGGCTGGCATTTGAAAAGAGCCGGACCAGCACCTGCGGATTGCGCCGCAGGGCCTCCGCCAGCTGGGAAAACCCCGAGACCACGCCGGTGACCTTGTCGTCACCACCGCCGCTGACCGACCCGAAGTAGAGCCTCCTGCCCCCGGCCAGCGCCATCAGATCCGCCAGCATCTCCAGGTTCCGCCCCCAGACGTCGCCGCCCTCCAGCTCGTGCAGCGGCGTCCCGCCGGTGTCGGGCACATCCGCCAGGGTCACCACCTCGGCACAGCCTGTCAGCAGCCCGCGTGCGACCTGCTGCACCTCGTGGCTGTCGGTGCACAGCAACAGCCGTCGCCCCTGCACCGCCGGTGCGATCCAGGCCAGGAACCCTTCGAAATCACTGCGATAATCACTGTGCCGCACATGCACCGCATCGTAATCCGCCCCCAGCGACAGCAGCCGCCGCGCCAGGGCATCCGCCGCCGGGCGGGTCAGCGCCAGGTGCTGCAGCGCCAGCAGGCTCTCGATCCCGCCGCGGCATTGTTCCTGCACCAGCAGCGTCTCGGGGTGGTCGCGCCCATGGTCAAAGGACATCAGCGTGCCGCTCTCCACCAGGCGATAGTTGCCCTCGGAAAACCTCGTCTCGTAGCTGTCGAGGCGATGGGCCACCGCCGCCGGCTGCACGTCATCGAGCGCGTTCAGCTCCGCAAGCAGGTCCTCCGTCAGCTCGAGGAAGGGCACGTCGAAGCCGTCCAGCGGCGTGAAATACCGCGACAGCGGATCGTGCAGCCCGCTCTGGGTGGTGTCGACGATCAGCGCCCGGTGATGGCGCGCGGCATAGTCCCGGCAGAGCGCGATCTGCACCATGCAATCATTGAATCCGCCCCTTGGCCGACACAGCAGATAGCGCATGGCAATCCGTCCTTGTTTTCTCGGCCCGCCTGCGCGGACCCTCAGTTTGCAAACTACCCTGTTGCGTTTTGCAATCTGGGCTCGAAAATCTGCAAAGACCTCATGCGGGATTTGCAAAGTTTTCGCAAATTCAATTGCGATCAAGAACTTGCTTTTGTCCCGCTCGCCCGTGTCTTCAGCTCTGCCAGGAGGCGGAAATGCAAAACGCGGCACCTCTCGGGGCACCGCGCATCTTGGCTTGGACGAGCTGCCACTCTGGCCCCTTCAGGCCCAATCACCTCTTCAGCCCCGGTCAGCCGCGTCAGGCAGAGACCAGCGCCTCCATGATCCCGGAGAACAGCGGCAGGCCGTCAGTGCCGCCATGGGCCTCGTCGGCGGCCCGTTCGGGATGGGGCATCATGCCCAGCACCCGGCGGTTCGCGCTCAGCACGCCGGCGATGTCGCCGGCCGAGCCGTTGGGGTTCTCGTCATAGGTAAAGGCGATCCGGTCCTCGGCCTCCAGCTGGGCGCGCAGCTCGGCATCGGCCTGGTAGTTGCCGTCGTGGTGCGCGATCGGGATCGAGATCTGCGCCCCGGCGTTGTAGCCGCGGGTAAAGATGCTGTCCGAGGTGCGCACCGTCAGCGGCACATGGCGACAGATGTACTTCAGCCCGGCATTGCGCAGCAGCGCCCCCGGCAGGATCCGGGTTTCCGTCAGGATCTGGAAGCCGTTGCAGACGCCGAGGGCATAGCCGCCCCGCTCCACGTGCCGCTTCAGCGAGCCGCAGATCGGCGAATTCGCCGCGATGGCCCCGCAGCGCAGGTAGTCACCATAGGAAAAGCCGCCCGGCACGCCGACGATATCCACGCCCTCGGGCAGATCGGCCTCCTTGTGCCAGACCATCGTCACATCGGCCCCCGCACGCGTCAGGGCGACCTGCAGGTCACGGTCGCAGTTGGACCCGGGAAAGACGAGGACGGCGGCTTTCATGGCGGCACTCCGATGCTGGTACGGCGCTGAAGAATATGAGGCGCTCTTACCCCGCAAGCGCCCGCGCGATCAACCCCGAAGCGCCCCGGGGGCGGCGGAGATCGCCGGGGGCCCTGAACGGCCTCCATGGGGGCTCTGCCCCCGGCAGGCGCGGCCTGCCTCCCCCGGGATATTTCCGGCCAGATGAAAGAGCCGCCCGGTTCTGCCCAGCTCCGGATCGGTTCCGGCCCGGTCATGACCGGCCCCGCTCAGGTCCGGGTGACCCGGGCCTGCCAGCAGTTGTTGCGCGCCGAGCGGATGTCGACGAAGGCCACCTCTCGCCGCGCCAGCAGCGCATCGACATAGCCCGCGATCGCCGGCACCGGCGTCACCTGTCCGGTGCCGTAGATGATGCGCTCGTCCGCGCCATAGGCCTTGACCAGGTAGTCCGGCGCGGTGGTCAGCTCGTCGGACAAATGCTGCGCCGTCCCGGGGGCGCAGTCCGCCGCGCAGAGAAAGGCCGGCCCGGTCTCGGCATAGGGGTGCAGCCCGCGGAAGGGGCGCAGGCCGAAGACCAGCATCTCTGCCCCCTGCGGGATCTGCCGCAGGCAGTGGCGGCACGGCGCAGCGCTCCAGGGATTGGCGATCCGCTCCGCCGGCTGGCCGTTGTCATCGGGGGCGCCGGCCCGCAGGGCGCGGGCATGCTCGGATGAAATTCCGCGATAGGTTGTCATGTCTCTCTCCGTCGGTTTCCAGACCGCAAGGATGCCACCGGTTCCCGCCCCGGGCCGACCCGGATCCTGCGCATTCGGCCGGGCTGCGTGCGCTGTGTTAACCGGCCCGGCGCCCGAAACCGCACCGACGCGATACCGCCAAAATACCGACGTAATACCGACGTTGGAATGCGCCGATTTCAATGCGTTAACACGAATCACGAAAAGACCCCGCCGGCCGGTTTGCCGCGGGGTCTTCCCAAGACGTGGATCTGTCGATTTCGGGTCGCTTCGCCCCGAGGATAGCCCCCGGGGTTGCCTCAGGCCAGCTCGACCGTGTAGCTCTCGATCACGGTGTTGGCGAGCAGCTTCTCGCACATGTCCTTCACCGTTTCCTCGCTGGTGCCCTCGGCCAGGTCCAGCTCGATCACCTTGCCCTGGCGGACCCCTTCGACGCCGTCGAACCCAAGGGCTCCGAGGGCATGGCGCACGGCCTCACCCTGGGGGTCGAGAACGCCGTTTTTCAGCATGACATGAACGCGGGCCTTCATCGGCAGGGCTCCTTCAGTTGATCAGCGTGGGCTTGGACGGCCCGGTATTCTTCGGCATCACGCCCAGGCGGCGGGCCACTTCTGCATAGGCGTCCGTCAGGCTGCCCAGGTCGCGGCGGAACACGTCCTTGTCGAGGTGCGCACCGGATTCCACATCCCAGAGGCGGCAGCTGTCGGGACTGATTTCATCAGCAACGACAAGGCGTTGGAAGTCGCCTTCGTAAACGCGGCCGATCTCGATCTTGAAGTCGACCAGCTTGATGCCGACCGCCATCATGATGCCCGACATGAAGTCGTTGACCCTGAGCGCGAGGTGCACGATATCGTCCATGTCCTGCTGGCTGGCCCAGCCGAAGGCGGCGATATGTTCCTCGGTGACCAGCGGGTCGCCAAGTTCGTCATTCTTGAAGCAGTATTCCACGATCGGGCGCGGCAGCGGCGTGCCTTCCTCGATCCCCAGGCGCTTGGAGAGCGAGCCGGCGGCAAAGTTGCGCACGATCACTTCCAGCGGAATGATCTCGCAGCTGCGGCACAATTGCTCGCGCATGTTCAGCCTGCGAATGAAGTGCGTCGGCACGCCGATGTTGTTGAGGCCCGTCATGAAAAATTCGGAGAGGCGATTGTTCAGAACCCCCTTGCCCTCGATCACGTCCTTTTTCTGGGCGTTGAAGGCAGTGGCATCATCCTTGAAATACTGGACAATCGTTCCCGGTTCCGGGCCTTCGTAGAGGATCTTTGCCTTGCCTTCGTAGATTTTCTTGCGTCGCGCCATGGGCTTGCGGCCTCTTCTCTGGGGGCGAGAGAGTCTCGCCTTTTCGCCCTCTTAGATCATGGGGCGCATCGGGGCAAGCGAGCCCTTGCGGATGCCTTGCTTTCAAGGCGCAGTGCGGCACCGGAAAGGCTGGGCCGCCGTGAATTTTCGCGTTAGGATTGCGGCGCGCTGCCCGCCAACCCGTCATGTATCCATCAAGGGAGACGACCATATGACGACCTTCGACGACCGCGAGAAAGCCTTTGAAGCCAAGTATGTACACGACGAGGAAATCCGCTTCCGCGCCCGCGCGCGCCGCAACCGTGCCATGGGCCTCTGGGCGGCCGGGTTGCTTGGAAAGACCGGTGAAGAGGCCGGGCTCTACCTCGCCGACCTTCAGGCCCTCGCCTTTGGTGCCGATGGCGAAGCGGTTCTGAAGGCGCGTCTGGCGCAGGATCTCGAGGGCCTGGCCGATGCACCCTCGATCGAGGCCCGGATGATCGCGGAACTGTCGATGGCGCAACAATCCGTGGCTTACGATCCAGATTAACGTCACCATGCACGACATTGATTGTAAATAACATTCACCAATTCAAGGCGCGCGCCTCCAGCGCATATCGGCTTGGCTTTGTCCAATTCGACGGGTTTCGCTGGCCTTGAATTAAGCTGTCGGCAATAAACGCTGCGTACCCCTGTCCCTTGAGTGTGGAAGGGGAAACGTCATGAGCTTGGCTATCGGCGCGCGTCTGCGGGCCCGACGGGGATGGGTGCGCACGGTGGTGCCCCTTGCAATCGGGATTGGCTGCCTCTGGTTGCTCGCTCAGCGCCTGCATTCCCTCGATCCGGTGCTCATGTGGCAATCATTCCGCGCAGTTACCCCTGTGGAATGGATGTCCGCCGGCCTTGCCACAACGGTCAGTTTCTGGGCCCTCGGGCGGTATGATGCCCTCATCCATCGCCACCTCCGCACCGGCGTGTCGGAACGCGAGGCCCAGCTTTCAGGCATGTCCTCCATTGCGCTGGCCCAGGTGCTGGGCCTCGGCGTGCTGACCGGCACCTTGGCGCGCTGGCGGTTGCTGCCGGGTCTCGGGCCCGTCCGCGCCGCACAGGTCACCGCCGCCGTCGCCGCCTCCTTCCTGATGGCTTGGGCCGTGATCGCGGCCCTTGCCTGCCTGGCTTTCGCGCCCAGCTTCCTGCCCGGCTGGATGGCCCTTTCGGCGCTTGCCCTCGGCTTTCTCCTGCCCGGTGTCAGCCTCCTCGTCCCCGAGATGCGGTTTTCCCGCTGGCGCCTGCGCCTGCCATCGATCCAGGCGATGAGCGGCATCACCTTCTTTGCCCTGGTCGACACCGTGGCGGCCGCGCTCGCCCTGCATATCCTGCTGCCGGACGGCATCGCCTTCACACAGCTGCTGCCCGCCTTCCTGCTTGCCCTCGGCGCCGGTCTCTTTGCCGGCACGCCCGGTGGCGTCGGCCCCTTCGAGCTGACGATGCTGGCGCTGCTGCCCATGCTTCCCGAAAGCGAGATGATGGCCGGCATCCTGGCCTTCCGCTTGATCTACTATGCAATTCCCGCGCTCCTGGCCGCTGGCCACGTGCTGCGCACCCGCAACGCGGCCGAGCCGCAGGAGCGCCATCGCGTTCCCCGCACCGTGCCGGAACTGCTCCTCGACCACGCGCCGCGTTCGGAATGCGGCATTGCCCGCCAGAACGGCGCCCGACTTCTGGGCTGCGCGCAATCCGGCGGCATCGTCGTCGCGACACCGCAGAGCCTGACCCTCCTCTTCGATCCGCTCGCGGGCAACCTTGCCCCGCTTCTGCCACGGCTCGCCGCCGCCGCCCGCAGCAGCAACCGCATGCCCATAGTCTACAAAAGTTCTGCACGTCAGACACTTCAGGCCCGTTCCTCAGGCTGGAAGGTCGCCCGCGTTGCCGACGAGGCCATCGTCGACACGGCAGGGTTTTCCCTCGACGGACCGCGCCACCGTCAGCTGCGCCGCAAGTTGCGTCATGCGGAAAAGGCCGGCGTCACCATTACCTCTCCGGAGGATCTGCCCCTGGCCTGCATGGCGCGTCTCGACACCGCCTGGAAGGAGGCGCACGGCCTTGCGCGCGGGCTGTCCACCGGTCGCTTTGCCCCGTCCTACGTGGCGCGACAGCGCGTCTATTGCGCCTGGGCCGAGGATGAACTGATCGCCTATGTCACCTTCCACGCCAACCACAACGAGATGTGCCTGGACCTCATGCGCCATGGCCCGGGCCTGCCAGATGGTACCATGCACCTGCTGATTACCGCCGCCATCAAGGATGCCGCCGAGGCCGGCCAGCCGCTCTCGCTTGCAGCCATTCCGGCAAGGGATGTGCCCGGTGAGCCGCCAATGCTCGCGCGGCTGCGCGATCTCATTGCCCGGAAATCCGGTGGCGACGGCTTGACCCGCTTCAAGGAGAGCTTTGCCCCGCGCCGTGCCCCGCTCTACATGGCCGCACCATCGCATCTGTCGCTTATTCTGGGCGCGATCGACCTCGCCCTGGCCATGCGCAGGCCCGCGGAAACCGCTGATCCCCTTTCAACCAGCGACGATGACGCGTATGACGGACGCGGGATTGCCCCGGCTGCCCCCATGTGAGAAGCGCAGCCGAGAGAAACCGCAAGGAGTCCGTTATGACGAATGCCCTCTCCCGCCTGCTGGAGACCCGGGACTGGCTGATGGCCGATGGCGCCACCGGCACCAACCTCTTCAACATGGGGCTCAGCTCGGGCGACGCACCCGAAATGTGGAACGAGGAGCACCCGGACCGCATCAAGAAGCTGTACCAGATGGCCGTTGATGCGGGGTCCGACATCTTTCTGACCAATTCCTTCGGGGGCAATGCCTCGCGCCTGAAACTGCACGGCGCCGAGAAGCGCGCCGGCGAGCTGTCGCGCATATCCGCAGAATTGGGCCGCGAGGTGGCCGACAAGGCCGGCCGGCCGGTCGTCGTGGCCGGCTCCGTCGGCCCCACCGGCGAGATCATGGCCCCCATGGGCCCGCTGACTCACGAGGTCGCGGTCGAGATCTTCCACCAGCAGGCGGAAGGCCTGAAGGAGGGCGGAGCCGATGTGCTCTGGCTCGAAACCATTTCTGCCCCCGAGGAATACCGCGCGGCCGCCGAGGCCTTCAAGCTGGCCGACATGCCCTGGTGCGGCACCATGAGCTTTGATACCGCCGGGCGCACGATGATGGGCGTGACTTCCGAAGCCATGGTCAAGATGGTGGAAAAACTGGAAAATCCGCCGATCGCCTATGGCGCCAACTGTGGTGTCGGCGCGTCCGACCTGCTCCGCACCGTGCTCGGCTTCTCGGCCATGGGCGTCGAGCGGCCAATCATCGCCAAGGGCAATGCCGGCATCCCGAAATACGAGGACGGCCATATCCACTATGACGGCACGCCCGAGCTGATGGGCGAATACGCCGTGATGGCCCGAGACTGTGGCGCCACGATCATTGGCGGCTGCTGCGGGACGATGCCCCAGCACCTCGAGAAGATGCACGAAGCACTCTCGATGCGTCCCCGCGGCCCGCGTCCCACGCTGGACGAGATCGCGGCCAAGCTTGGCGGCTTCTCTTCGGCAACAGACGGAACCGGCGATCAGTCCGACGCCCCGGCCCGGCGCGCCACCCGTCGCCGTCGCGGCTGAATTCTAAATATACCTTCAAAAGCGCCCCTTACGGGGCGTTTTTCATTTCTGATGCAGAGCGCCCTCGCTCAGAACAGGCTCAGCTGCTCCCCGGGCTTCACCGGCACGCGAAACAGGTCGCACCGCAGCTCCGGCTGCGCACGATCAAGGCCAAGCCGGCGGGCGGCAGCACGAAACCGCTGATTGATCATTGCGGCATAGGCGCCTTCTCCACGCATCCTCCGATGCCATTCCGCGTCATACTCCTTGCCGCCGTGCATTTCCTTCAGCCGGGTCATCACGCGCTTGGCCCGATCCGGGTAGTGCTCTGCGAGCCAGTCCTGAAACAGTGGAGATACCTCACGTGGCAGGCGCAGCATGATCCAGCTCGCCGACGTCGCCCCCGCCCTGGCACAGGCCTCCAGGATCTCCTCCACCTCGGCGTCGGTCAGTCCGGGAACCACGGGAGAAACCATCGCGCGCACCGGGATACCCGCACGCGCCAGCTTGCGGATCACCTCGAGCCGCTTTTCCGGGGCGGGCACCCTCGGCTCCATCTTGCGGGAGATATCGCGGTCCAGGGTCGTGACCGATATCCCGACCCGCACGAGGCCCAGCTTCGCCATCTTGCGCAGGATATCGACGTCGCGAAGGATCCCAGTGCCCTTGCTGACGATGGCGACCGGGTGCCGGTACTCCAGCAGAACCTCCAGACACTCGCGCATGATACCACGCGCCTTTTCAACGGGTTGATATGGATCTGTATTCGTGCCGATTGCGATTGGGGCCACGCTATAGCTGCGCCGCCCCAACTCGCGCGAGAGCACCTCTGCCGCATTCGGCCGCGCAACAAGGCGCGTCTCGAAATCCAGCCCGGCAGAGAGCCCGAGGTAGGCATGCGTCGGGCGCGCGAAGCAATAGATGCAGCCGTGTTCGCAGCCGCGATAGGGGTTGATCGACCGGTCAAAGGGCAGGTCCGGCGAGCGGTTGTACGTGATCATGCTGCGGGCGATCTCTTCGGTCACCTCGGTGCGCAGCACGCGGTCATCATCCTCTATGACTTCCCAATCAAAATTATCGGGCACACGCTCAAATCGTTCGTATCTGCCGGTGGCATTGCTGCCCGCGGCGCGCCCCTTGCGTCGTTTCGCTTCCATCGGATGAGACTCGGTTGAGAACATAAGGCGAACATACTACCGCCGCCCCATGATCTCCATGAATTTTTTTCAATATTTCTTTCCGTCTGAGCCTGTATAAGTCGGCAGTATCGCGCGATCTGTCGGTTTCCGGAAAGTCGATCCTCTGGTTTCAGACAAGGCTGACAGCAAAGGCGCGCAACCAAGACACAGGAAATCACATGTCCGACGAAGAAGACGATATCATCCTGTCCGAGCTGGATGACGACGAACTGACCCAGCAGATGATGGACGACCTCTACGACGGTCTGAAAGAAGAGATCGAGGAGGCCACACGCATCCTGCTCGACCGCGGCTGGACACCCTACGACATCCTCACCAAGGCCCTGGTTGCAGGCATGACCATCGTGGGCAACGATTTCCGCGACGGGATCCTCTTCGTGCCCGAGGTACTCCTTGCGGCGAACGCGATGAAGGGCGGCATGTCGATCCTGAAGCCGCTCCTGGTCGAGACGGGCGCCCCCACGATTGGCAAGATGGTCATCGGTACGGTCAAGGGCGACATCCACGACATCGGCAAGAACCTCGTCGCCATGATGATGGAAGGCGCCGGATTCGAGATCGTCGACCTCGGCATCAACAACGCGGTCGAGAATTATCTGGATGCCGCAGCGAAAGAGAACGCCGACATCATCGGCATGTCCGCGCTGTTGACCACCACGATGCCCTATATGAAGGTCGTCATCGACACGATGAAGGAACAGGGCATTCGCGAGGATTACATCGTCCTGGTGGGCGGTGCGCCGCTGAACGAGGAGTTCGGTGCGGCCATCGGTGCCGACGCCTATTGCCGCGACGCCGCCGTGGCGGTCGAGACCGCCAAGACCTGGATGGCGCGCAAGCACAATGTAAAAGTCGGCTGACAGACCGCCTTCGGCCAGCGCCGCCAATGCGGCCCTGGCCACTCAGAAAGGCTTCACCATGCCTTCCAATCTCCCACTGCCCGCTGATGAAGACCTGACCCTTGCTGGTGCCGACCTGCGCAGCAGCGCGCCGGAGAACGACAGGCTGTTGCTGATCGCCTGCGGGGCGCTTGCGCGCGAGGTTCTGGCCCTCAAGCAGATCAATGGTTGGGATCACATGGAGCTGATCTGCCTGCCGGCGATCCTGCACAATGCTCCCGAAAAGATCCCCGAAGCGGTCCGCGACAGCTTCAACAGGCATCGCGCGGACTATGACCGGATCTTCGTGCTCTACGCCGATTGCGGCACCGGTGGCCTGCTTCAGGCCATGTGTGACGAGCTGGGCGTGCAGATGTTGCCCGGCCCCCATTGCTATGCCTTCTTCGACGGGATCGAGACCTTCGAGGCGCGGGGTGAGGTCACGGCTTTCTACCTGACGGATTTCCTGGCCCGACAGTTCGACGCCTTCGTCTGGCAGCCTCTGGGCCTCGACCGCCACCCCCAGCTTCGCGACATGTACTTTGGCAACTACGATCGTCTGGTCTATCTGGCCCAGACCGAGGATCCCGGCCTGACCGTCCAGGCGGAAGAAGCCGCCGCACGTCTGGGCCTTGCCTTCGAAAGGCGCTACACGGGCTATGGCGATCTTGCCACGGCACTATCCGGAACCAGTAATGGACCTACTACAGACTGATTGCAGCCAATGCGCGGCGCTCTGCTGCATCGCCCTCGCTTTTGACAAGGGGCGCGACTTCGCCTTCCACAAGAACCCGGGGCAGCCCTGCCCGAACCTCGATCGCCACAGCTGCACCATCCACGACAGCCTCGAAAGCAAGGGCTTTGCCGGCTGCGTCAAATACGATTGCCTTGGTGCCGGAAACCGTGTCGTGCAGGAGGTCTTCAACGGCCGGTCCTGGCAAAAGGATCCAATGCTGACCCGCCCGATGATCGAGGCCTTTGCCGGGATGCGGGAGGTTCACAAACGGATCGACCTCCTCCGCGCTGCCGAGGCCCTGCCTCTCGACACGCCCGATGATCAGACCCGGCGTGAATACCTTGCCCAGATGGAGGAGATCCACTGGTCCGGCCAACGCCTGAACGATTTCGAGGTCGGAATGGCGCTCGAAATTGACATCTTCGTGCACGGGCTGCGCCGGTACGTCCCGCGCTGAGCCCTCAGTTCGGTGCCTGCTCCTGGATCCGCTTGATCATCGCCCGTAGCCCATTCGACCGCTGGGCCGACAGGTGCTCCTCGAGGCTTATCCGGGACAGCTCGGCCTGGGCATCGACCCCGGAGAGCTCCTCCATGGGAACCCCGTTGTACAGCGCGCGAAGCACCGCGATCAGGCCCCGCACGATCATCGCATCGCTCTCGCCGTCAAAGTAGAACTTGCCGTTCTCGGGGCGTGGATGCAGCCAGACTTGGCTCGCGCAGCCATCAACCTTGGTAGCCGGCACCTTGAGCGCATCCGGGAGCGGATCCATCGCCTTTCCGAGATCGATCACATGGCGATAGCGGTCCTCCCAATCCTCGAGAAACTCGAAATCCTCGACGATGTCCTCGAATGCCTGCTGCGCCATGACCGTCTCCTTTTTCGTGCTGTTTTCACGTAAGACCACATGCCGCGAAGGTCCAGCCCCCGCCGAGTGCAAGCGCCATCTTTTCAATGGCGCTCTCGTGGGTTAGACGGGGTTGCACCATTCCGGAGGCTTCGACCGATGCGCAAGAGTGTTCCCCTCGTCCTGATCGCCGCCATTGGCCTGTCCGGCTGTGGCATGTTTGGCGGTTCCCGGTCGAGCCAACCGGCCGTGACGGTCAGCGATAACGCGCTCCTGCCGGAAAAGGCACGGGTTAAACCGCTCGATACCCGCACCCCGATTGCTCATGTCGACAAGGTCGAAGTGGCCCGGCTGCCCGGTGGAATCATCGTGACGGCGACCGGCACCGCTGCGGCTCAGGGCGCCTACGACGTGGCTCTCATCCCGAATGCCGCGGGCCCGATCGATGGCGTCTGGCAATATACTCTCGTCGCGAACCAACCCGCCGGTCAGCCCGTCGGCACCACGGCGTCGCGCCAGGTCATCGCCGCCACGCGATTCTCCGACGCCGAGCTTGCCGGCGCGCGCTCGATGCAGATCCAGGGCGCAACCAACGCCCTGACAGTACGCCGCTGACGAAAACGGCGCCTCTCTCGGGCGCCGTCTTTTGATCCATTTCCAAAGGCTTCAGGTCCGGCGCCCTACTTCAGCTCGTAGGTGATGACCTTCTGCCCCTTGGCAGCCAGGCCAATTTCGCCGTCGCAGAGCCTCAGGGCCTCCTCCCCAAAGACATCGCGCCGCCAGCCATGCAGGGACGGCACATCGCGCTCGCCGGCGGCCAGCGCGTCCAGCTCGGAGGTGGCTGCAATAAGCTTGGCCGCGACGCCGGCATTTTCCGATTTCGCCTTGAGAAGAACCCGCAGGAGATCAGCGAGCGCCGGATTCACCTGCAGCTTTTCCTTGCTCTTGTCGGGCCGTGGCAGCTCGTTCTCGGGGCATTCCATACCGGCCTTCACGGCGGCCAGGATGCCATCCGCTATCTCACCCTTGCGCGCCTCGCGCAGCAACAGGCGCGAGCGTGACAGGTCCTGCGCCGATTGCGGCTTGGTCGAGGCCAGCTCGACCAGAGCGTCATCCTTGTAGACCCGATTGCGCGGGACGTTCTTGGACTGCGCATAGGACTCGCGGAAACGTGCCAGTTCGCGCAGAACCCCGAGGAACCGACCGGAATTGGTGCGGGTCTTGACCCGCTCCCAGGCATTCTCCGGGCGCACGATATAGGTCTCCGGATTGGTCAGAACGCCAAGCTCCTCGGCAACCCATTGTTCGCGCCCGGCCTTCTTCAGCTCGGCTGCAAGGTATTCATAGATGTTGCGAAGGTGCGTCACGTCGGCGAGCGCGTATTTCTTCTGGGCTTCCGTCAGAGGGCGACGGGACCAGTCCGTAAAGCGCGAGGATTTGTCCAGTTGCTGACGGGCGATCTTTCGGACCAGGGTTTCATATCCCACCTGTTCGCCGAACCCACAGACCATGGCGGCCACCTGGGTGTCGAACAGTGGCTCGGGAATCAGACCGGCATCGACGTAAAAGATCTCGAGATCCTGCCGTGCGGCGTGGAACACCTTGACCACGTTGGTGTCGCGGAACAGCTCGTACAATGGTTCGAGAGAGATGCCCTGGACAAGCGGATCTACCAGGACGGCATCCTGGTCATCGTTGCCGGGCACAGCCAGCTGGATCAGACAGAGTTGAGAGTAGTAGGTGCGCTCACGCAGAAACTCGGTATCAACTGTCACATAGGGATGGGCCTTGGCCCGCTCGCAGAAGGCCGCCAGACCTTCGGTCGTCGTAATCGTCTGCATCTCGCACTTTCATCAGGTCACGGGGTCATCCCGCGTTTTTCTTTCTCTTAATGCGACGATCATGCAATGGAAAGGGCGGCAATGCCGCCCTTTCCCGCTTTACATAGGGCTTGCGCCCTCGCGTTCTCGGCTTTGCTCTGTTTCAGACCAGTTCGGCCAGATCGGCAGCGTCAAAGCCGCGCAACTCATCCGCAGCGCCCCGATGGACCTTCTCGACCCATTCCGGATCACTCAACAGGGCGCGCCCGACGGCGATCATGTCGAATTCTTCCCGCTCCATGCGAGCAAGCAGCTTGTCCAGCGGCGTGACCTCGGAGCTTGCACCTCCGAAGGCTGCAAGGAACTCGCCAGAGAGGCCCACGGACCCCACCGAAATCGTCGGCACGCCTGTGATCTTCTTCGCCCAACCGGCAAAGTTCAGACCGTACTCGCCATCGATTTCGGCAAACTCCGGTTCCCAGAAGCGGCGTTGCGAGCAGTGCAGGATATCGACACCGGCATCGACCAGCGGCTGCAGCCAGCGTTCCATCTCCTCCGGCGTCGTGGCCAGCTTGGCCTTGTAATCCTGTTGCTTCCACTGACTTACACGCAGAATGATCGGAAACTCCGGACCAACCGCTGCGCGGACCGCCTTGATCACCTCGACGGCAAAGCGCGAACGTGCCTCGATGGTGTCACCACCCCAGGAATCCGTGCGCAGGTTCGTGCCCGCCCAGAAGAACTGATCGATCAGGTAACCATGTGCTCCATGAAGCTCGGCCACGTCAAAGCCCAGGCGCTTGGCGTCTGCCGCCGCGCTGGCAAAGGCTGCAATGGTTGCCTCGATGTCCGCTTCGGTCATGGTGACGCCACGCGGGTCATCCGGGCCGACCAGGCCAGAAGGGCTCTCAACCGGAGCTTCCGGTTCCCATTTGCCGCCACGAGTTGACCCCGTATGCCAGATCTGCGGTCCCATCTTGCCGCCTGCGGCGTGGACCGCGTCGATCACGTCCTTCCAGCCTTCCAATGCCTTGCCGTGGAAGAAGGGAATGCCTGGCAGGTTGCGCGAGGCCGGGCGATCGATCACCGTCCCTTCGGACAGGATCAAGCCCACGTCGTGCTGTGCACGACGCGCATAGTAATCGACCTGTGGCTGACCGGGCAGCCCCTCGGGCGCCATGCCCCGGGTCATCGGCGCCATGACGATACGGTTCTTCAGCTCCAGCCCCTTGTAGCTGAACGGGCGAAACAGGGTGTCGATGGAATTTGTCATCGGGCGTTCCTTTTCAAAACATCGGCGAGAAGGTATATTTGGGAAACTTGGTGTCAATGACGCACCTCAAACTCACCACGTCACCTCGAGGTAACCTGATGGAAGATCTGGATCACAGCCATGCCTGGCAGAAATGCGGGCCTCAGGCGTTTTCCGCCGATTGCCCCACCCGCGAGTTGTTTGACCAGATTGCAGACAAGTGGTCGATGATGATCCTGACGGTGCTGGATCGCGGTCCCGCCCGTTTCAATCAGATCAAGGCTCGGCTGGAGGGGATTTCCCAGAAGTCGCTTGCCCAGACCCTGCGCAAGCTCGAGCGCAATGGCCTGATCAAACGGGACGTGCTGGCAACCTCTCCCGTCGCGGTGCAGTACACGCTCACCGACCTGGGTGCGACGATCCTGCCACCCTTCCGTGCCCTATACGGATGGACAAAAACCCATCTACCCCAAGTCATGGAAGCGCGCGCCAGCTATGACACTCAACATAAATAGATCATTTTTCGTGATACTTCAGGCCATAAACATTCGTTTTCGTTACATCCAAATCTGAGCTATTTCCACTGCACTCCACGTCTGCAGAGGATCAGTTTAAATGTTCAATTCGGCCGCACTTCCCCAGGATACTTCGCGCTCGCATTGGCCGATCTCCGCCCTCGTTGCCATGGCCTTTGTTGCCATACTGCTTCTGGGCAGCGCTTTCGTACCGGCAGCAGATATGCCCCGCGACATGATATGGCGCGGCAATTCAGCTAGCCTTCCTGCCTACAGATAGGTTTGATCAGCCCCGCGCCGCGAACGCGCGCAGCATCTCGGGGTAAAGCCTGTGCTCTTCCGTCAGCACCCGCGCCGCGAGGCTATCGGCCGTATCGTCCGGCAGAATGGGCACCCTCGCCTGCCCCAGGATCGGGCCGCCATCCAGCTCTGCGGTAACTTCATGCACAGTGCACCCTGCTTCTGCATCGCCGGCTTCGATGGCGCGC
Source organism: Pseudooceanicola sp. DL12 (assembly GCF_056270665.1). Classification (NCBI taxonomy): domain Bacteria; kingdom Pseudomonadati; phylum Pseudomonadota; class Alphaproteobacteria; order Rhodobacterales; family Paracoccaceae; genus Pseudooceanicola; species Pseudooceanicola sp. DL12. The sequence goes on along the minus strand of NZ_CM149884.1, from coordinate 2,117,973 downwards.
GCGTGGGTGTGCAATCCCTTGTACTTGGGCAATAGAGACGGGTGGATGTTCAGCATCCGACCCTCGAAATGCCGGATAAAATCCGGCGCTAGGATGCGCATAAAGCCAGCCAGGCAGATGATGTCCGGCGACACTGCATCAAGATGTTCGATCAGCTTGGCCTCGAAGGCCGCCCGGTCCTTGCCAAACGGCCTGTGATCCACAGCCACAACGGGCACGCCCATTTCAACGGCTCTTTTCAGCCCACCGGCTTGAGGGTCATTCGACAGGACCAGTACGGGCCGGGCAGGATGATCGCCGGTCATGCTTTCGACCAGGCGGACCATGTTTGATCCGCTCCCGGAGATCAGGATAGCAACGCGTTTCACCCGGTCAGCCTCACGCCGCGCCGTTGAAATAGGTGATCCCGCTGTCCTCGGTGACCGCACCCAAAACCGAAACCGTTTCGCCCGCCCCTTCAAGCAGCGCTTTCAGGGCATCCGCCCTCTCAGGTGACACGATCAGGACCATGCCGATGCCGTAGTTGAAGGTCTTCAGCATCTCGTGCTCCTCGATCCCGCCAACCTCCCGCAGCCAGCCAAAGACGCCTGGCTTTGCCCAGGCTTCAAGGTCGATACGCGCGCCCTTGCCCTCGAGCACGCGGGGCAGGTTTTCCGTCAAACCGCCGCCGGTGATATGCGCGAGGGCGTGCACGCCCCCTGCCCGCACGGCCTCAAGGCACTGCCGCACATAAAGGCGCGTAGGCGTCAGAAGAACTTCTCCCAGCGTGCCCTCTCTCCAAGGACAGTCTGCGTCCCAGCCAAGCCCTGAAATCTCGACGATTTTCCGTACCAGCGAATAGCCGTTCGAATGCACCCCGTCAGAGGCCAGGCCCAGCAGGACGTCGCCCGCAGCCACGCCGGACGGCAGATCACTGTCCCGTTCCATCGCCCCTACGGCAAATCCCGCAAGATCAAAGTCGCCCTTGCCGTACATCCCCGGCATTTCCGCCGTTTCGCCACCGATCAGGGCACAGCCCGACAGTTCACAGCCCTTCGCGATTCCCTCGATAATGGCGGTGGCCTCATCGAGCTCGAGCTTGCCGGTCGCGAAATAGTCGAGAAAAAAGAGCGGCTCGGCGCCCTGGCAGACCAGGTCATTCACGCACATGGCAACGAGATCGATGCCGATGGTGTCCACATGCCCGGTATCTATGGCAATCCGCAGCTTGGTGCCCACACCATCCGTTGCGGCAACAAGGATCGGATCCTCGTAGCCGGCCCCCTTCAGATCGAAGAGCGCCCCGAAGCCCCCAAGGCCGGACATCGTGCCGGGGCGGTTCGTGCGCTTGGCCGCGGGCTTGATCCTGTCCACGAGGGCATTGCCCGCATCGATATCCACACCCGCGTCTGCGTAGGTGATGCCGTTCTTGCCTTGGGTCATGTCTGGCTCCTTGAGGACGATCGCGATCCGGTTAGCGGATCGTCCCGTTTCACGCAATGCGAAAGCCCGACCGGACACCGATGCATCGTGAGTCCTCCCGCCTTTCAGCCCCCTTCGTGCAAGCGCTCGGGCTTGACGCTGTCGCGACGCGTCACTACCACTGCCCAGCAAGGTAGGGCCTGTAGCTCAACGGTTAGAGCAGAGCGCTCATAACGCTTTGGTTGCGGGTTCGAATCCTGCCGGGCCTACCAGAACTTCCCTGTTTCTCATCTGCCGAATGAAAATTTTCGTGCGTACTGGCCAGCTAGCGCTGCTCCGGCACGACTACGGCAGAGCGATGCGTCACGGCTAAACGGGCCCAGGCTGAAAGCGGAAAGTACGAAGTCGGCCACCCAGCCCGCGTTTTCAAAGCGTTTGGAGCGCCTGACCAAGTATACATACTCTCTCATCACCAATCGCGATTCACCGGGCGGCCATGAAACGTCGAGCATCAAGGCGAGCAGATGAAGCGCCCGTCGAGCGATGCAAATTATGGGCGAGCATTGGAGACATGCCCTGTGGCGAGGCGTTCTTTTGTGACGTTGGCGCGAATTTGCACCCGCATCCTTTTGAAGTCATACAAACGCGATAGGTTAGCCTTCGACCGGACCGCAAAACATCCCCGCGGCCCGCCCCCGGACAAAAAAGGACGACAGGATTGATGGACGCGACGACCAAATCGGTAACCCCTTTCGAAGGCCAGAAGCCAGGCACATCGGGCCTGAGAAAAAAGACACGTGTCTTCATGGAACCCGCCTATGTCGAGGCCTTTGTCCAGTCGATTTTCAACGCCATCGGCGGATGCGACGGCAAGATCTTTGTCGTGGGCGGTGACGGGCGCTACTTCAATGCCGAGGCGATTCAGACGATCCTTCGCATGGCAGCGGCCAATGGCGCGGCGCGCTGCATCGTAGGCCAAGGCGGTCTTCTCTCAACGCCGGCAGCCTCGAATCTGATCCGTAAGCGCGGCGCCGACGGTGGGCTGATCCTGTCGGCCAGCCACAATCCCGGCGGCATCGACGAGGATTTCGGCCTCAAGTACAACATCTCGAACGGCGGCCCGGCCCCCGAGAGCGTTACCTCCGCCATTTATGAGCAGACGAAGACCCTGCGCTCATACAAGACACTGGTAACCAAAGATCTCGACCTTTCCGTTCTTGGCGAAACCACGCTCGGAGGCATGACCGTCGAGATCATCGACCCGGTGACAGACTATGCCGCGCTGATGGAAACCCTATTTGACTTCGATGCGATCCGAGGCCTCCTGACCGGAGGCTTCTCGATGAAGTTCGACGCGATGCATGCCGTCACCGGACCATATGCCAAGGCGATCCTTGAAGGCACACTCGGCGCGCCCGAGGGCACGGTTCTGAACGGCACCCCCTCGGTCGATTTCGGCGGTGGCCATCCCGATCCGAACCCGATCTGGGCCAAGCCGCTGGTTGACCTGGTCATGGGGTCGGACGCCCCCGATTTTGCCGCCGCCTCGGACGGCGACGGTGATCGCAACATGATCCTGGGCAAGGGCATCTACGTGACCCCCTCGGACAGTCTCGCCGTGCTCGCCGCAAATGCGCATCTCGCGCCGGGGTATGCACGTGGCCTCGCCGGTGTCGCGCGCTCCATGCCGACCTCGCGGGCTGCTGACCGCGTGGCCGAGAAGCTGGGCATCGGCGCTTATGAAACGCCGACCGGCTGGAAGTTCTTCGGCAACCTCCTGGACGCCGGCCGGGCGACGCTTTGCGGCGAGGAAAGCGCAGGCACGGGATCAGACCACGTGCGCGAGAAGGATGGTCTCTGGGCCGTGCTGCTATGGCTCAACATCCTCGCAGCACGCAAGATGTCCGTCGCCGAGATCCTGATGGACCATTGGCAGACCTACGGAAGGGACTATTACTCCCGCCATGACTACGAAGCCGTCGATGCCGGCGTCGCCAACGCCATCATGGACGACCTGAAGGCGATCAAGACCCTGCCGGCGGGGATCGAGAAGATCGACAGTTTCTCCTACAAAGATCCGGTCGACGGTTCCGTCTCCGAGAACCAGGGGATGCGTGTTTACTTCGAGGGCGGTGCGCGCGCGGTTATGCGCCTCTCGGGCACCGGCACCGAAGGTGCGACGATCCGCCTCTACCTGGAGCAATACACCCCGGCCGACGGTAATCTTCGGATCGAAACCCAGGCCGCGCTCGCCCCCCTGGTCTCGGCCATGGAGGATCTGACGGGCCTGAAGAGCCGCTCCGGGCGCTCAGCTCCGGACGTGATGACCTGAGCCGTATTCGAAAGACGGCAAAGCCCAATCCATGAGAGCACTCCGCGGTACGTGATCGATAAGACATACCGCGGAGCCGCAAAGTGTTGAGGGCAATCATGGCAGGACAATCCCTTCAGGGCGCCTCGTGCCCACCAAACATGCTCGCCGTCGCCTCGCAGATCCCTGCTTCAAGCCCGGGCGCCCCAGCGCAAACCGGAAAGGCCTGTTGGGGCGCCCCGATATCCATCCCGTCATGAAACCAGCCTCCGGCCTCGGTGATGATCACCCGTGCCGCGGCAATGTCCCAGGCATGAATGCTGGCCTCGAAATACCCCTGAAACCTCCCCGCGGCGACATAGCAGAGCGCCAGCGCCCCCGCCCCGGGCAGCCGCGGCCGATACCCTTTCTCCATCAGCGCGGCAAGCGGCCCGAATGTGTGTTCCGGCGGCCAGCGACGCGTCAGGCCAAAGGCAAGACGGCGATGACCCGCATCCGTGTCATCCTTCCGCAATTTCAGGGTTCTTCCATCTAGGAACGCCCCGATCCCCAGCGCTGCCGAGAACTCCTCGTTCCGGTTGGGATCGAGAACGACACCCAGAACCGAACGTCCCCGGTGCAGCAATCCCAGGGACACGCACCAAAAGGGAATGTTGCCAGCGTAATTCTCGGTGCCATCAATGGGATCGATGACCCAGGTCCAATCTCCGATTTGCCCGCCTTCCTCCTCGCCCAGAATATCGTGCAGGGGAAAGTGCGCGGCGACCTCTTTTCTCAGAAAGGCCTCTACCTTGCGATCATAGGCGGTGACCAGATCCTTGCCGTTCTTGTATTCGACACCGCGATTCCCGCCATCATGATATCCTTCCATCGCGATCTCGCCCGCCCGTCGAGCAAGGGCACGCGCAATGACAAGCCATTGCGCCAATTGCCTTTTGTCGGCACCCTGCGACATATCGATTTGATCCGATGCCATGTCGGCCCCTCTCAATTTCCTCTATCAGCGACCGATCACGATATCTGCGCGCAGTCCACCCAGCTTCTCGCTCTTGTCCAGACGGAGTGTGCCCCCGTGGGCACGGGCGATATCGAAAGCAATGGACAATCCGAGCCCCACACCGGACCCCTTGTTCTGATTTCGGCTGGGTTCAAGGCGTGCGAAAGGCCGCAGCGCCGTCTCCCGCTGATCCTCCGGAATGCCTGGGCCATCATCTTCGACCCGAATCCGAAGCGCCTTGGGTGTCAAATCCACGCTGACCTCAGTGTGATCCGCATAGCGACCGGCATTCCCGATCAGGTTCTCGAGCGCCCGGCGGATCGCAACCGGTCGCAGCGCCATCTCCCCCTCGCCCTCGGCATGGACAAGCGTGACTTCCATTCCTCCGCGAGAGGCATCCGAGACGACGGCCCGAACCAACGATATCGGATCAACGCTCTGTTCCACCTCCTCGGCCGTTCCCCGAGCGAAGGAAAGGAACTCATCCAGCATCTTCTGCATATCGTTGATATCCGCCTCGAGCGGCTCGCGGTCCTCCGGATCGAGCATCGACACAGCCAGCTTCATCCGGGTCAACGGCGTTCGCAGGTCATGACTGACGCCTGACAACATCAATGTGCGCTGCTCGATATGCCGTTCAATCCGGGCCCGCATCTCGACAAAGGCATTGCCGGCTGCACGCACTTCCACCGCGCCCGACGGGCGGTAAGGCATGTGCTGTCCCCTGCCAAAGGCCTCGGCGGCCTTTGCCAACCTTGTGATCGGGCGCAGCTGATTGCGGAGGTAGATAAACGAAATCAGCGTCATCAAGAGACTGAAAAACACCATATTTACAAGGAGTTGGTGAGGGTTTGAGGCAGACACCCGGGAACGCGCAAAACTGACTTCGATGATATCCCCGTCGTCGGTCAGAAAGACTTCGACCCTGTGATCATCCGGCAGCCGCACCGCGACGATCCCTGGAACATCAGTCCTTAAGCCCCGCACCACGACCCGGCCGGACAGGTCGAACCACCGTACGCTGTCCTCGTCCGGAACGGTATCCGGATCGACCGGCCGAATGTCGACGGCCAGCGCCTGCGAAAATTTCGGCCCCTCATCCGCCTTGCGTTCGTTCAACAGGAAATTGACATCGCGACTGACGCTCTGCGTCATCTGCTCCGTTACCCCCTCGAAATGCCGCTGGATGAAGATCACCGAGACAACAAGCTGAAGCGTGACCACCGGCAGCACCAATATCAGTGCTGCCCTTCCATAGATGCCGCGAGGCACATATCGTTTGAGCCAGGAAAAGAACATGTGCCACCCTAAGCCGCGTGGAATGAGGAGAAAAGCCGAATGGATGCGTTGCAGAGCTTTGCCGCAGAACCGGGCATTCCGGACAAGGTCACGCCCCTGATACGGCGTATCCTTGCTCCGAATCCATCCCCATTCACCGGGCCAGGAACCAACACCTATCTTGTCGGCCACAGACAGCTCGCCGTCATCGACCCTGGTCCCGAAAGCGACGATCACCTTACAGCCATCCTCGCCGCCCTGGGTCCCGAACAAACCGTCAGTCACATCCTTGTAACGCACGCCCATGTCGACCACTCGCCCCTGGCCAGGCGCCTGTCGGCCATCACGGGGGCCCCCGTCTTGGCCTACGGCGACGCGGTTGCCGGGCGCTCGGACATCATGAGTGAGCTCGCCGAGACCTGCGAAATCGGAGGAGGTGAAGGCCGCGACATGGAGTTCCGGCCCGATATCGAGCTCGCAAATGGTGCCAGTGTCGACGGCGACGGCTGGCGGATTGAAGCGATCTGGACCCCCGGCCACTTCGGCAACCACCTCTGCTTCGATCTCGACGGCGTGGTGTTCACCGGAGACCTGGTGATGGGCTGGGCTACCTCCCTCGTGTCGCCTCCCGACGGGGACCTGACCGATTTCATGACGTCCTGCCGCGTTCTTGGGACACGTCCGTCTCGCGTCTTTCTGCCCGGTCACGGACCCGAAATTGAAAGCCCCGCCGCAAGGCTCGAGTGGCTTATTGCCCATCGCATGGCTCGGGAGGCCTCGATTCTGCGCGCCCTGAAAGATGGTCCCGGAACGCCCAAACAGCTCACATACCGAGTATACACGGACATCGAGCCATATCTGCTTCCCGCGGCCCAGAGGAACCTCTTGGCGCACCTCATCGACCTCACCCGCCGCGGGCTGGTCACCCCCGAGGAAACCTTGTCGGCAGAGGCCGTTTTTCAGTTAAAATGACAGTTTTTCATATTTATTTTCAGTCACTTACACTAACACTTTAAAAAAAGGCAACGAAAACCAGAATAGCTCTTGCAGCCCCAGAATCCCATCGCTATACACCGCCCCATGTTCCGGCGTAGCTCAGCGGTAGAGCAGTTGACTGTTAATCAATTGGTCGTAGGTTCGATCCCTACCGCCGGAGCCAATTCACCCACTAAGCCCTTGATAATCAAGGCATAGGCTGAATTTGGCAAGTACAGTGTTACACAGCACTGTAGCACAAGTTCCTGAAATGCGGGTCGCTCGTCTCCAATCTTGGAGGCCGCATCTTGGCGACCACCCCTTACCTCCTGCAGCGCGGCTCCACTTGGAGCCGGCGGCGGCGCTTACCGGCGTTATCCACAAAAACCCGACATTGGCAGCTGTCTCTGCGCACCACGGACCGGTCGATCGCATGTATCATCGCACGCAGATTGAACTACGAGTGCGACCGGATGCTGGATGCAATCACTGATGGAAAACTGCCCCCCGGCCAGGCCAAGGCTTGGCTGACCTCGGTTGTGCGCAGCGAGCTTGACCGCATCGAGCGTCAGCGCATGATTAGCCGGATGGACCCGGTGGGCTCATCCGAAGAAGACCAGCGTCTCGATTGGGCGACGGCGCGCGCTTGGTCTCACCTCGCGAGTAAGGGACTGCATCCGGATCTCTCCGCTCACGACCGACGCACCGTACTCAACAAAGGTTAGAGTGAGACAGGCATCGCGTCGCTGGAGACGATGCTTGGCATCCTGTCGCGCGACCTACTGTCCGAGGCGGGCGTCAACAAGATGCTTCGCGCCGCGCGGGACTGCGTTCAGACGGCTACAGGCGAGACCTTGACCCCTGCGGCCGAGACGATTCTCTCTCTGCGGCAACTGCTGCTGGCGGAAAAAGCCGCGGCCTGGTCCGCATCAGAAGGTCGGGAAGATCCGAGCCTTGAACAAGCGCGCGCCCTTGCTCGGGAAATCCTCGACGGCGCGGCTGCCGAGATGATCGATACCCGAGAGCCTCTTCACATCTCCGAGGAAGCCACCCTGATCGAGGCACCTGCCCCAATTCGAATCTCGGCCCAGAGGCCAGAGTTCAGTTTCGATCCGGACATTGTCGCAGTCGTCGAGCGTATCAACGCCGAGAGGGATCGCGATCACTTCAAGGAAGACACCAGGAAGCAGCTTGCCGCCCAGGCACGCCTGTTCATCAAGGCAACCGGCATCACCAACGTTCGGGATATCACGCAGGGCCATCTCAAGTTCTACAAGTCGGTCCTGTAACGCCTTCCGACGAGCTACGGGAAAAGCGCAAAGGATGCAGACGGGACTATCGATGAGCTTCTGGAACGCGCCGAGGATCTTCCCGAAAAGAAGGTCGGCCTCTCACCTCGAACGATCAACGGCCACCTGGACCGTTTCAAGCTCATCTTCCAGTTCGCCAAAAGCGAAAGCATCCCGATTTCGGACTCGATCGAACTCGGCCTGTTCCGCGTGCGGGAAGAAAAGCGCAACCGCGACAAGCGCGAAGCCTTCACCCTGCCGGAACTCCAGCAGGTCTTCCGGCATCCGATCTGGACGGTGTGCAGATCAACGTCGCGGCGTCATGAGCGCGGCAACATCGTGAAGGCGGACGGGCTCTACTGGGGCCGATCCTGGCTGGCTACAGCGGCGCCCGGCGGGAGGAGGTTCTCGGGCTGGAACCCCGTGATGTCGTGTCCGTCGACGGCATTCCCTGCTACCACATCCGCGACAACATGCACCGCGGGGTCAAGACCTTCAGTTCGGAGCGCCTGGTTCCCATCCACGAGCACCTGATCGAGCTGGGCTTTTTCAGACATGTTGAAGAGATGCGTCAGCGAGGCGCCTCGGCCCTCTTCCCCGAGTTGATCGCGACAAACGATAGCCAGTCCTTCGGAGACAAGATCTATTACAACTGGGCGAAGGCGCTGGTGCTGCAGTTGTACGGTAACCCGAGGGAGCTCTGCTTCCACTCGTTCCGCCATTATGCCATCGCCCACCTGAAGGAATTGCCCGAGGTCAGCGAGAAGCAACGCCGTGACCTGGTCGGGTACAGCGACGGTGACGTGCATGATGAGCAATATGATGTCGCGACGTCGATGCCCTTGATGAGCAGCGTGGTTGCGAAGCTGCCGCCATTGTTCCGACACGCTGACGAAATCAATGCCTGGCGCGCCTACCGAACATGATGACGAATGGCGCGGATGGTCACATCAGATTCAGAAAATCATTTTCGACATATCGGATGCTTCGGCTCGTGATTGCCCGCCCGAGGGCCCTCTCCCCTTACGCTCCGGACCCATCAATTTCAGGCTTTTCGCATGTTTCAGGCTCCGCAAGGAGACCTGATCGATGAGCATCTATATTGGCCGACCGACGCCCAGATGGAGCGTCTGAAGCCGTTCCCTCCCAAAAGCCATGGGAAGCCCCGCGTTGATGATCGCTGCGCCCTTGGCGGCATAGTCTTCATCAGTCGCAATGGGTTGCGCTGATGTGACTCCCCGAAGGAATACGACCCAGCCAAGACGGTCATGATCGACGCGACCTATCTCAAGGCACACCGCTCGACATCAAGCCTTGGGGTGAAACAGGGGGGGCGCGGCCGCCTGATCCACTGCCCCTCGGGGCATTGCGAAGGAATGTCCCGAGAGGGGCGCACCACAGGTGGGATGAACACCACGCTGCACACCGTTGCCGATGCGAAGGGCCGCCTAATCGGGTTCTTCATGTCTGCCGGGCCGGTCAGTTACACCGGAGCGGCGGCTCTTCCGAGTAGCCTGCCACAGGCGCGTTCGCTTCTGGCCGATCGGGGCTGTGATGCCGATTGGTTCAGAGAAACGTTGAAAGACAAGGCGGCAAAGGTCTGCATTCCGGGCCGGAAGTCGCGGAAGACGGCGGAGAAATACGACAAGAGGCGCTACAAACGGCGCAACCGCATCGAGATCATGTTCGGGCGGTTGAAGGATTGGCGGCGCGTTGCACCCCGTTATGACAGCTGCCCGGAAACCGTCTTCTCGGCGATCATGCTCGCCGCAACCGTCGTGTTCTCGCTGTGAAAGTCTAAGGGTCTGGAGCCTTGGTGGCAATGTAGCGGCGGAACACCCGGTGCTGATCTGACATTCGACATCAGCGCGGCACATGACCGGAACCCCGCAAGAGGTCACGACTGCGAGAAATGCCCTCCGGCACAATCATCGTTTCTCTCTAGCGCATCAAAACCTATTCAAGATTGGAAATTAAAGTCTCCCTCAGCTCTCCTTAGATCCGTGAGCATATCGCCCGCGCCACTCAGCGGGCCCTTCAAGTTATCGGAGATCCTCATGCCTATCGGAGTCTGGGCCTTGACGGCTGCCGCGCTCGCCATCGGAATGGCCGAGTTCGTGATCGTCGGCATCCTGCCCCAAATCGCCCGTGATACCCAGGTGAGCCTCGCCACTGCGGGCCTCACCGTCAGCATCTACGCGCTGGCCGTTGCCATAGCCGCACCTCTGCTGACCGCACTTACGGGACGGTTTGACCGAAAGAAGCTGGTGCTGGGCCTCATGGTCCTGTTTGTCATCGCCAACACCCTCTCGGCGCTTGCGCCGACCTTCGGCACGCTCCTTGTCGGCCGTATTTTGTCGGGCGTCGTACAGGGCGTCTTCTACTCGGTTGCCACGGTCGTCGCGGCGCAGATGGTGCCCAAGGAGAAGGCCGGTCAGGCCATCGCCACCATGTTCACCGGCATCACCCTGTCGCTGATCTCGGGCGTGCCGGTAGGCACCTTCATCGCCAACTACTTCAGCTGGCGTGCCACCTTCATCGCAGTCACCGGTATCGGGGCGCTGTCCTTCGTCGCACTGGCCTGGCTGCTGCCGCGCAACATCGCGCGCCCCGCGCCGTCGTCCTTTGCCGAGCAGATGTCCGTGGTGCTGAAGCCGCGCCTTGCGCTGCTCTTCGCGATCACGCTTGTCGGCTATGGTGGCTCTTTCGTGACCTTTACCTACCTTTCGCCGATCCTCGAACAGTTCACCGGCATGACCCCGAACGGCATCGGCACGCTGCTCTTCTTCTACGGTGTCGCGGTGGCAATCGGGAATCTAGTCTGTGCGCGTATCGCGGACCGAGTGGGCGCAATGCCCGTGCTTCTGGGGATCTATGGCGTGATGGCCCTGGCACTCCTGCTGCTGATCCCCTTCGCAGGAAACCTGATGACGGTCGTGCCATTGGTGATCATCTGGGGCATTGTGGCCTTCGGGTCGGTGTCGATCCTTCAGCTCTACGCCGTAAACCAGGCAGCGCTGATTGCACCCCGGCTGGTGAACGCGACCTCGAGCATGAACATCTCGGCCTTCAACCTCGGCATCGCGTTTGGCGCTGGCGGCGGCGGCTGGGTGGTCGATCACCTCGGCCTCGGCATGACAGGGCCAGTGGCGGGTGTCGTCGTGATGGCCGGATTGGCTCTGGCCGTGGTCAGCGCCAGTATCGACCGCAAGCACTGCGCTGCGCTGCGGGCAGGCAACGACGGCGAGTGCCCTGAGGCTGCATGACCGCAGAAGGGGCCGTCAGGCTGCGGCCCCTTCCAACGCCAGGTCGCGCAGCGTGCCGAGAAGCGGCGACGGATCGTCCTTTCGCCAGGCCAGCGCGACGGTGAGAGAGGGCGCCGGATCTTCCAGTTCCACGATCCGCATGTCGCCACTGGCTGCACAATCGATGCGGTTGGTGACGAAGCTCACGCCCATTCCGGCCTCGACCAGACAGAGGCAGCTTTGCCCCTCGGTACAATCCTTCACCTTCGGCCTGAAGCCGGAGACGGCGCAGGCGCGGATGATTTCGTCATGCACGCCGGGGTTCTGCGCGCGGGCCGGGATGATGAAGGTCTCCCCCGCAAAGGCCGAGAGCGGCAGCGGCGCACTACCAAGCGCCTTCAGGTGCGGATGCGTCACCGGCACGGCAAGACGCATCTGCTCTGAGTGGATCTCCCGCACCTCCAGCGCCGGGTCTTCAGCAGGCATCAGCAGGAAGGCTGCGTCGATTTCGGCGGCTACCAGATCCTTCACCTGGGCGTCGGTGGGCAGCTCGTGGATGGAAACTTCGATCTCAGGATGCGCCTCGCGAAAGCCGCGGATAACGCCCGGAAAGACCGTCTGCATTGCCAAGGGAGTGACCCCGATGGCAAACCGCCCGCTTTCTTCAGCAATCGCATGCCGCACCGCCCGCTGAACCTGGTCAAGGTGGGCCAGCAACCCGTCGGCCTCGCGCCGAAGTACAACGCCCGCGGGCGTCAACGACACGCGCCGGGTCGTTCGCTCGAACAGCTTTACCCCCAGCTTGTGCTCGAGCTGGGCGATGGTCTTGGTCACCACCGGCTGGCTCATGTTCAGCATCTCGGCAGCGCGGTTGAAGTTCAGCGTTTCTGCCACGCGGGTGAAGCACCTTAATTCCTTGATTTCCATGATCGCCCAATTGATCCGATTATTGAATTTATCTCTATACCGATTACGAATTTAAACTTCGCCTTTCGACGCATATATCTCCATCGAGATGATAAAGGCAAGCGAAGGAGCACGAAAGACGATGGAGCGCAAACTGAGCATCCTCGGCTCAGGCCCTTCGGACCGGACGGCGGCGATCCACGCCACCCGCGACGAAACGCTGTGGAGCCTCGCGACCGATGGTGTTTTCATTGCCATAGTCCATAGCCTGCCAACCGAGATCTTTGCCAAACAGCTGACGCTGAAAGCTGGCGCCACCGTCCAGCCGAGCCTGAGATAACCGACACCAGAATCCCCGGCGTCTTTGCTGCGGGCGCCGTGGCGGTCGACCAGTTCCGGCAAGCCGTCACTGCCGCCGGCCAGGGCTTCATGGCCACGCTGGAGACGGGGCGCTACTGCGCCGGGCTGCCCCTCGCCGTCCCGGCCGCCCCCCCCCCGACGACGACACATCACCCCAAAGGAAAAGACATGAAGAAAGACGTTACCACGCTGGATGCCAGCAACTTCGACAGCTTCATCAACGGGCAGGGCCGCGTGAAGGTCCTGCGTTTCTGGGCCACCTGGTGCCGCCCCTGCATCGCGCTGGAGCCCACCTATAACGAGGTCGCCTCGGAACTGGCCGACACCGCCGCCTTCGGCGAGGTCGACATCGACAAGGCGCCAGAGATTGCCGGCGCATTCGGCATCCGCTCCGTTCCCACCGTGGTGGTGATGAAGGACGGGCAGCCGGTCGACGTGGTCGTCGGCCTGAACCCCAAGGCGCAATACGTGCAGGCCGTGAAGGCGGCCTGAGGCTAAAGAAGGAGAAGACCAATGGCTGATATCAAGATGATCTCCACCTGGGACGGTGGCTTCAAGGGCGAAGGTAAGATCACCGGCGAAGGCTGGGACGTAGCCATCGGCATCCCTGCCGAGCTCGGCGGCTCAGGAGCTGGGGCCGATCCCAAGTCGCTCTTCACCTCTGCCACGCTGGCGTGTTTCACCGCGACCCTGCGCGCCATTACTGCGAACAAGAAGGTCCCAGTAGAGACCCTATCCGTAGAAACGCAAGCGACTGCGACGGATGACGACTTCGCTATCCGCCACACCGCGAAACTGGTGCTGAGCGCAGGCGCCACTGATGCCGAGCGCGCGTCCGCCGAGAGCGCCATCGCGACGGCCGACAAGGTCTGCGTGGTCGGCAACCTCGCAAAGAAGGCCGGCGTGACCATCATAGTGACCCCCGAGATTACCCTAGGCTGATCCTGGGAACAGAAACCGAGGGGCGCGCCTTTGGGCGCGCCCTGCATGACAAGGACAACGACATGGCTAAGATCGACATCTACACCACGCCCTTTTGTGGCTTCTGCTCCCTCGCGAAATCCCTGCTGTCGAGGAAGGGCGCTGCCTTCAACGAGATCGACGTGATGAACGGCGAGGCCCGCCGGGCCATGATGGCCCGCGCCGGCGGTGCCCATACTGTTCCGCAGATCTTCATCGGTGAAATCCACGTCGGCGGCTGCTCGGAGCTCATGGCGATGGAGCGCGCAGGGCAACTCGACCAGCTCCTGGCCCCCGATTGATGCGATTTCACGATCAATCGCCGTGCAGGAAAGAATTTATCGCTTAGCTTCGGTGGCGCTACGCCTGCGACAACATCGGAGGAGTTGCTCATGACCGAAGACATCATCACCTTCATCCTGGTCGTCGGGATCGGGTCCACCATCGCGCTTGATCTCTGGGGCGTCTTCACTGCCAGGATTGGCTGGATGCCCGGCACGCATTGGCCCTCCGTCGGCCGCTGGCTGCTGAGGATCCCGACGGGTCGCCTTGTCCTCGACAGCACCGACACCCGCCCGCACACCGGGGCCGAGGCCGCCACCGGCTGGATTTTCCACTACCTGATCGGCCTCGCCTACGCGGTGATGTTTCCGCTGATCTGGGGGACGGGCTTCATCGAGGCGCCCACTGTCTTCCCCTTCATCCTGATCGGCGTCGTGATCAGTACGCTGGCGGGCCTGATCATCCTGATGCCCGGCATGGGCGGAGGCCTCTTCGCCCGCAAACTGCCGAACGCCGGTGGGATGATCACCTATGTGCTGGTGGCCCACGTAGTGTTCGCCCTGGCGCAGTATCTAATGGCGCTGGCAGTGACGTGAACTTCGCAGGCTCCTTGAAATTGACACCTTGGTCGGGGCTGACCTGTCTTGCGAAGACTTATCCTCGGTTCGATTGACCGAAAGTGAACACATCGGCCATCCGTACAAACTGCAGAGAGCTCCTGCTTCCCGCTATATAAATAGCCGGGGAATACAAGACAGGGAGGTTCGCTCCCTGCGCATCAAATTCGCTCGGGTCAAATCTCGGCTCGCGCCGTTCCGCACGGCAGTCCAAGTGCCAAGGCGCCGCCCGTCGGCGGGCGGCGCTGCTACGTACTTAAAGCAGCTCGAGAACCTTTTGTGCCGCAGCCTCCGACGAAGCCGGGTTCTGTCCGGTGACCAGTCGGCCATCCGCCACGGCGTGGGGGTGCCAGTCATCCACACCCTCGAAGTCGGCGCCAAGCTCACGCAGGGTCGCTTCCAGCAGGAACGGCACGGCCTCCGTCAGGCCGGCGGCTTCTTCCTCACTGTCCGTGAAGGCGGTAACCTTGCGGCCCTTCACAATGGGAACGCCGTTCGAATCCACGACGTTCTTGAAGGCGGCCGGGCCGTGGCAGACGGATGCGACGATCTTGCCGCTGTCCCAGGCGGTGCCGATGACCTTGGCGGCAAGCGGGCTTTCCGCGAGGTCGAACATCGCGCCGTGGCCGCCCGGAATGTAGAGTGCATCATAGGCGCCCACGTCCTCATCTTCCAGGCGCCCGGGGGCCTCCAGAAGCGCCGTAGCCGCGCCATCTGCGCGGAACCGAGTGACCGAAGCCGGCGTGTCTTCACCCGTCACGTCGGAATTTGGATCAATGGGAACCGGCCGGCCACCGAGCGTGACCAGCGTGACCTCGTGGCCCGCATCGAGGAACGCGTAATAGGGGCTGGCCAGCTCTTCATACCAGACGCCCGTCGGTTTGCCGGTGTCACCCAGGACATCGGCGGCGGTGGATAGGATCAGAATACGTGCCATTTTCAAGGCCTCCTTGGTTTGGGCAGAACGTCGCGTCGGGGCTTGCCCGGGACGTCTACAGCTCGATATGGGCCATGACTGAGGAATCGAGAAATTGATGTCATCCATATCAGAAATCGATATTCTGGAGACATGACCGCCGATATATCTCTACTCCGCGTTTTCCATGCCGTGATGGAGGAACGCAATGTCACCGCCGCGGCTCAGCGCCTGGGCCAATCGCAAAGCACCGTCAGCGCGGCCCTCGCGCGGCTGCGGATCGCCCTGGGGGATGAGCTTTTCCTGCGTGCCAGGTACGGCGTCGAGCCAACCGAAAAGGCGTTGCAGATCGCGCCGGACATCGCGGCCGGGCTGGAAAGGCTGGAACAGGCCTTCCGGGCCGCCGAGCCCTTCGATCCAGCACAGAGCACGCGCCGCTTCCGGCTATTGCTGGGCCCCTATGCTGAAGTGGTGCTGGCCCCGCTGCTGGCAGAGGCGTTCGCTCGTCAAGCCCCCGAGGCCCAGCTTGAGATCGCGCCAATTGGGCCCGACCTGGATCCCCGGTCGCTTGCCGGGCACACTTTCGATCTTGCCATCGGGCGGTTCCATCCGCCGCCACAGGACCTTGTGGTCTCGGACCTGTTCAACGACGGGTTCCGCTGCATCGTGGCACCCGAGATCCTGGCGGGAGGCGCCGTTCTGGACCGCGACCTCTATGAGAGTCTGCCGCATGTGGTGGTGGCGCCGCCTGGCAAATGGCGCACCGGTCTGCACAAGTTGACTGCCGACGCAGGGCTGCGGCGCAATACCGCCATTATAGTCTCGCACTTCCTGACGGCCGCGATGACGGTTGCCCGCATCGGCGGCATCGCCACCGTCCCAGCACGTGTCGCCGCCATGGTCTCGGGGCCATACGGTCTCCGGGATGTGGCGGTCCCGCTAAGCCTCGGCACCTTTCCAACCCAGATCGCGTGGCACCCACACAACAGGCGTGATCCGCGCAACATCTGGCTCCGCGACATGCTGAAGGCCCTTGCCTCCGGAGAAGCGCGCGGTGGGCCCGACGCCTAAGACAACATTCATGGCGGCTTGATGCGCCAAACTGTCCTGCGCACCTGGCTTATGAACAGGAGGGGTGACGCCCCTTTCTCGGCTGAAAGTCCATACACTCCAGTTCGATAAGGGCCCTGCCCACTTGCTGCGGCCTTCAGAATGCCCGCGGCATTTGGGGTTTCCGATCAAGCATCTGAAAAGAAGCGTTCGGCCCGAAGCTGTTCGATCAACATGAAGAAGGACTCATCCCTGGTGTCTTGGCCAGTGAAACCCGGCCTGCAGCTCTTGCCCCTGGAATGGTTGATGAGCTTGCCATGCCCGGAAAACCCGAGACACCCCCACACCAGATGCGGGGGTGTCGTCTTTCACAAGGCGAGGATCATGCCGTCACTCGGACGGATAGCTGGCCGCTTCGTCACGCAGTTCCGTAATGCGGTCCTGGGAAACGTCTTCCAACAGGTCGGCCATGTCGGCCGTAGCTTTCTTGAAAGTTGACAGCTCCGCATCGGTCGGCTCGTACACAGCGATACCTGCGGCATTGAGGTCGGCACGGTGCTGGGCTTCGGACTCGTCGACGAAATCGAAGACCTCGGCCAGTGCCTTGTGGGAGGCCTCGTTCACCTGGGCCTTCTCTTCATCCGACAAGCCATCCCACCATGCTGTGGAGGCAAGTGCCAGGCGGGCGGACATGATCACCTTGGCGTCGGTGAAGTTGGTGAAAAGATCCGCCTGACCGAAGGCCAGAGGCACGATGGAGGCGTTGACGTAACCGTCGGCGATACCAGTCTGGATGGCGTTCGGCACTTCGGAGAACGGGATGACCACGCCGGAGGCGCCCATCATCTCGAACATCTTCAGCTGGTTCGGGTCCAGAGCACGCATGCGCAGTCCTGCCATGTCGGCCGCGGACTTCACTTCGTGCTTGTTGTTGAAGATGCCCAGCTGGCCGCCCGAGGGAACCACGGCAAGAATGTGCATGCCTTCGGATTCCAGCTTCTCGTTCACCTCGTCGAGATAGCCGGACTGGGTGAAGAAGTTGAACACCTGCCGAGAGGAGGCAAACGTATAGGGCAGCTGCATCACGCGCATCTCGGGGACGAACTGGTTCGCCACCGCGTAGTTCGACATCGAGACGTCGAGGATGCCGGCGCGGATCTGATCCAGGCGCTCGTCTTCTCCGCCGATGGAATCCCGCGGGAATTCCTCGGTTTCCCAGCCCATTTCCTTGAGCTCGCCCAGCAGGTTGTCGACGTAGCGGTAGGTCGCCTGCTTGTTGCGATCGGGCGTCGCATCAAGCGCAACGCCGATGGATTGTGCCTGGGCCGCGCCGGTCACCGCAGCGGACAGGGCCATGGCGGCTGCCGTGGCGAGGATGAAATGTTTCATGGGTCACTCCGTCATGTTGGATTCGAATTCTTCGGCGTAAGCCGTTTCCTTGGCGAGGACGTTGGGCGAGAACAGCGCCCCCAGTCCCGCAAGTCCGTGCAGCAGGATCAGCCCGACCGCAACCGGAAGCGCCGAGGCCATCCAGGCGGTCGAGATTTCCAGCCCTTCCGAGGTCCGCCCGATCTGGCGTTCGACAAAAGGCAGCGCGTAGTAGAGCACCGGGGCGAAGAACACCCAGGAGCCGATGAAGCGGGCCACGACCTGCACCTTCTGCCGCCAGATCACCTCGGCGGGGGGATGCACCATTGCCGGGTCGGCGTGGGTGTGGAAGGCGCAGGAAGCCCCCAGAAGCCCCCCCCAGACCATCAGCCAGCGCGCCAGCTCTTCGGTCCAGAAGGGCGGCGAGGCAAAGGCATAGCGGGCCACGACCTGCAGCATCATCACTGCCAGCATCGCGAGGAAACAGAACGCCGCGATCTTCTTGGCCACGGTATTGAGGATTTCGGACAGGGCGTAGAGCATGTCGGCGAATTTGATCATCATTCCGCTCCCTTACTTGATGAAGCCGCTGATGCGCGGCAGGAACAGGCTGATGTCGGGCACGAAGGTCAACACCAGCAGGACGACCAGCTGAACCAGCAGGAAGGGGGCTGCCGCCCGGGCGATGGACCAGTAGGGCGTGCCCGAGACGGTAGAGACGACGAGCAGCGCCGCACCGAAGGGCGGTGTCACGATTCCCAGCGTCAGGTTCACGACGATCACGATACCCAGGTGCACAGGGTCCGCGCCCATGGCAACGCCGGTAGGCACCAGCAGCGGCACCAGCAGCGCCAGCGCCACCGGCACTTCGAGGAACATTCCGGCGACCAGGAAGACCGCGTTCAGCAGCAGAAGGTATTTCCAGCCCTCGAACCCCAGGCCGATCAGCATCTCTGCCAACTTGGATGGGATCTGTTCGAGTCCGGCAAGGTAGCCGAAGATCGCCACGGCGGAGAGCAGGATGAAGATGGAGCCCGACAGGATGGCCGTACGCTCCAGGCTGGCGAAGAGCTTGGCAAAGGTCATCTCACCGTAAATAATGCCCGCCAGGATGGCACAGCAGACGGCAACGCCCGCGGCCTCGGTAGGCGTCATGACGCCGAAGACGATGCCGGCAAGGATGATGACAGGAATGACCGTGGCCGGCAGCGCGTAGATGAAACGGCGGCCCAGTTCGCGGGCCGGGACGCGTTCGCCGCTGGGGTGGTCATGGCGGTGCGCCATCCAGGCGTTCGCGGCGAAGAGCGCCAGCGCCATGAAGAGGCCCGGCAGGATGCCCGCAACGAAAAGTGCCGCGACCGAGGTGTTCATCAGGGCACCGTAGAAAATCATGACGATCGACGGCGGGATGATCGGCCCGATCACCGAAGAGGCGGCCGTAATCGCCCCCGCATAGGACCCGCTGTAGCCCGCCTTGCGCATCGCCGGGACCAGCGTATTCGACACCGAGGCCGCATCTGCCATGGCAGAGCCCGAGATGCCCGCGAAGAAGACCGATGTCAGGATGTTCACATGGCCAAGCCCCCCCTTCAGGCGCGCCATCATGCCCATCGACAGGCTGAGCAGCGCCCGTGTCACGCCGGCGCGGTTCATGATTTCGCCCGCGAGAATGAAGAGCGGCATCGACATGATCGAGAACAGGTCGACATGGGCGATGATCCGCTGCGGCGCCGCAGCGAGAAAACGCACGCGATCTGCGGCGAAGAAGGACAGGACGGACGCGGCGCCGATCAGATGCGCCAGCACGGCCCCGCCCAGGAGCAGGAATGTAGAGAAGATGAGGATCGCGATGGCCGCCATGGTGGCTCCAATTTCAGCAGGTGGTCGTCAAAGGGCCGTGGGGAGCGGCCGGAAAGCTTGATCACTGTTGCACTTCCTATTGAACGGTGATCAATAATTTATTGAACGGTGATCAATAGTATGGTGACCATTCTGCACAAACCGTGACTTAAGCTGAATTTTCGCACATATTTTAGTCACACGTTCTGGAGTCGAGCTTGGCAAGCGATCAAAAAGAAGGCAGCAAACCGCGTGGCCGCGCCGCCGCAATCGGATTGACCAAGGACGGAATCGTTGCCGCTGCAGTCCGCCAGATAGATGAAAAAGGCCTGGCCGCCTTTTCGATCCGCGACCTTGCGCGCACGCTCGGTGTGTCGGCCGGCAATATCTACTGGCACGTCGGCGGCGCGAAGGAGGATCTATTCGCCGAAATTTCGGCCTCGATCACCGGCTCCGTGTCCGAGAACCTCTTGCCGGGCATGGACTGGCAGAGCCGTCTGCGCTCGGTCTTCCTCTCCTACCGCGATCACGTCCGCGAACATGCCAATGTTGCGCCCCTTCTGGGTGCGCAGCTGAAGTCCAACGGGGTCGCCAACCTCGCCTGGGTCGAGGTCGTTCTGGGCGCGCTGAAGGAAGCGGGCTACGACGGAGAGATGCTGCGCGATGCCTTCAATGCGCTGATCGGCGGGCTGGCAGGCTTTGTCACCATGGAATTCGCCCCCGGCCCCGCCGACAGCAGCGGGGACTGGGAGGCGATCTTCGCCAAACGGCTGGAGGCGATCGACCCTGCGCACTTTCCTCTGACACACGCGGTGCTGCCGCAGATTTCCAACCGGATCTTCGTCCTGCGCTGGCAGAACGGCGCCACCATCCCCTACACCAGTAGCTTCGAGCTGCTCCTGGATCTGCTGATCGACGGGCTTGCGGCCCGCGCACCGGCAGGGAGCGAGGCCTGATGCCCGCACCCTATCCAATTAGTCCGGCCCGGCCCCCTGCCCGGCCATATCTTTGAAAGGCGGACCGATGTCCGAAATCCTCGTTCTCGGCGCCGGCATGGTCGGCGTCTCCACCGCGCTGGCGCTTCAGGAGCGCGGCCATGAGGTGACCCTGGCAGACCGGCGCGAACCGGGCCGGGAAACCAGCTACGGAAATGCCGGGATCATCCAGGTCGAAGCGGCCGAACCCTATGCGATACCCCGCGACCTGAAGACCCTGCTGAGCTTTGGCCTTGGGCGCAGCAACGACGTGACCTATTCCCTTTCGGGCATCGGCAGCATGGCGCCCGCGCTGATGCGGTACTTTGCCAATTCATCACCCAAGGGACATGCCAAGGCGGCCGCGAGCTACAGCCAGCTGACCCGCCGGGCGAGCGAGGATCACCAGCCGCTGATCCTGGCGTCCGGCTCCGACAACATGATAACCCGAGAGGGGCTGGTGATCCTGCTTCGCGAGGCGCGGGCCTTTGACCAGGCCGCAGCGGAAGCGGAACGCATCAAGGCGGCATATGGCGTGCAATCCCGCATCGTTTCGGGGCAGGACTGGCGGCGCGAGGAACCCGCTCTGAGGCTGACCCCTGCGGGCGTGGTGCATTACACCGACAGCTGGTCGGTATCCGATCCCGGAGCGCTGACGCAAGCATATGCAAGGCTGTTCGAAAAGCGCGGTGGGCGCATTCTGATTGCCGATGCCGAGACTTTGGCGCGCAGCGGCAAGGGCTGGCAGATCTCAACTGCCGACGGCCCGGTGAGGGTGGAGCAGGCCGTGATCTGCCTTGGCCCCTGGTCCGGGGCCTACCTCAAGCGGTTCGGCGTCAATGTGCCCATGGTCCTGAAGCGCGGCTACCACGCCCATTACGATGCGCCCAGGCGCCCGCGCCGGCCCTTCCTTGATGCGGCCAACGGCGTCGTGCTGTCGAACATGCGCCTTGGCATGAGGATGACCAGCGGTGCGCAGCTTGTCCGCCAGGACGCCCCGGCACATCCGCGCCAGCTGCGCCGCGCCGAAACCGCCGTCGATCCGCTGATCGAGTTGGGCCCGCGCCTGGAAGAACCCCAGTGGTATGGCTCCCGCCCCTGCCTGCCCGGCATGCTGCCGATGCTCGGGGCGCTGCCCAACACCCCCGGCCTCTGGACGAACTTCGGCCACGGCCACCAGGGCTTCACACTTGGCCCCACCACCGGCGCCCTGCTGGCCGAGGCGATGGAGGGAGCGCATTCCCCCCTGATTGATGCCCTCAGCCCGGCCACCCAACTCGCGTAAGACCCCCAAGGAGCACCGAAATGACCCCCTCGCAGATCGACGCCCTGCATTCCGCCGCACTGGAGCGCTATGTTGCGCGCAACCCCGGCAGCCAGGCCGCGCTGGAGCGCGCGCGCAAGGTCCTGCCCGGTGGCAACACCCGCAGCTCTCTTTGGAACGGGCCCTTCCCGCTGTGCGTCGAGGGCGGCGAGGGCTGTCGGATCCGGGACGTCGACGGGCACGTCTATGTCGACATGCTGGGCGAATTCACCGCCGGGATCTTTGGCCATTCCTCGCCGCTGCTGGCGCAAGCGCTGGCCGAGGCCCACGCCCGCGGCATCAACTTGTCGTCGCACACCCCCTATGAGGTCGAGCTGGCCGAACGCCTCTGTGCGCGTTTTCCCTCGCTTGACCTGGTGCGCTTCGCCAACTCCGGAACCGAGGCCAACCTGATGGCGCTGACCGCCGCGCGGCTGGTCACCGGGCGTCCGCGCGTCGTTGTCTTCCAGGGCGGCTATCATGGCGGCGTGCTGACCTTCGGCCACGGCCTGTCGCCGATAAACGTGCCCTTCGACTACGCCTGCCTTGCCTATAACGACCTTGCGGCGGCCGAGGCCGAGCTAGCCGCCAACGGCAGCCGGATCGCCGCCGTGCTGATCGAGCCGATGCAGGGGGCGGGCGGCTGCCGCCCCGCCGACCCCGCCTACCTGGCCGCCCTGCGCGAGCTGACCCGCGAGTCGGGCGCGATCCTGATCTTTGACGAGGTGCAGACCGCGCGCATGTCTACCGGCGGCGCACAGGCCCGTCTGGGGATCACGCCCGACATGACGACCATGGGCAAGTTCTTTGGCGGCGGCCTTGCCTTCGGAGCCTTCGGCGGCAGCCGCGAGATCATGGAGCGGTTCGATCCGGCCCGCCCCGCTGCACTGCCCCATGCGGGCACCTTCAACAACAACTCGCTCACCATGGCCGCGGGTGTCTGCGCCCTCGACAACTACCTCGGCGCCGAGGCGCTGGAGGCGCTCTATGTCCGCGGAGAGGCGTTGCAGCAGGGAATCACCACGGCTCTGGAAGAAACGGGCCTGCCCTTCTACGTGACAGGCATGGGCTCCATCATGAACATACATCCCCACAGCGGGCATGGGGCCGAGGCCGATGGCAAGCTGCTGCAACTGCTGCACCTGACCTTGCAGGAACGCGGCTATTACATCGCCGCGCGGGGTCTCATGGCGCTGTCGCTTGCCGTGGGCGAGGCCGAGATCGCGGGCTTCCTGGACGCCCTGCGCGAGGGCTTCGGCGCATGACCCGGCCCGACCTTATCCTCAGGGGGGGCCGTGTCATGGACCCGGAGACCGGGTTCGATATGGTGACCAATGTCGCCATCACCGACGGCAGGATCAGCGCCATCGGCCCGGGCCTGCCAGCGGCCGCGCAGGAGATGGATGCGACCGGCTGCATCGTCGCCCCGGGGTTCGTCGACATCCACGCCCACGGTCAGACCCTGGCCGCCGACCGAATGCAGGCCTTTGACGGCGTGACGACCGCACTGGAGCTGGAGGTCGGCGCCCTGCCCGTCGCCGAATGGTACGAGACACAGGCGGCACGCCCCCGTGCGTTGAACTACGGCACGTCGGCCGCCTGGCTCTTTGCCCGGCAGAAGGTAATGTCGGGCATCACGCCCTCGGGTGCGCAGCCCTCGATGCAGGCCATGGGCCAGGGGGCCGCGGACCGGCGCTGGTCCACCGATCCTGCCACCGACTCCCAGGCCGCAGAGATCACCGCCATGGTGGCCGAAGCGCTGGACCAGGGTGGCATCGGCATCGGCATCCCCAACGGCTATGCCGCCGGCACCGGCATCCGCGAGCTGACCCGGATCTGCGACCTGGCCGCAGCACACGACAGCGTGACCTATACTCACATCGCCAACATCTCGAACATCGACCCCAAGTCGTCGCTGGAGAGCTACCTGCAGATCATCGGCCTGGCGGGGGCTACGGGCGCGCACATGCACGTCTGCCACCTGAACTCCACCTCACTTACTGATGTTGCGCGCTCAGTCCAGGTGCTCGGCAAGGCCCAGGCACAAGGGCTTCCGATCACGGTCGAGGCCTATCCCTACGGCGCCGGCTCCACCGTAGTCAGCTGGGATTTCCTGACCAGCGAGGGCTTCGAGGCGCGCACCGGAGCCGAGTATAGCCAGATCCAGCTGGTGCGTACGGGCGAGCGGTTCACCGATGCCGACCACATCCGGCAGGCAGCCGCCGAGCACCCCGCCGACCTGATCATGTGGCACTTCCTCGACACCGAGCAGAACCCCGAGCACGAAGGCCTGCTGGACCTGTCGGTGACCTACCCCGGCGGCGCCGTCGCGTCGGACGCCCTGCCCTGGACGATGCCGGACGGAAGCTTCTATGACGGCGACGCCTGGCCGCTGCCGGACGAGGCCTCCTCGCACCCGCGCTCTTCGGGAACCTTCACGCGTTTCCTGTCGCGCTACGTGCGCGACCGGGGCGTGGTGCCGCTGATGGAGGGGATCGCGAAATGCACGCTGATCCCCGCCCGCGTGGTGGAAACCGCCGCGCCGCAGATGCGCCGCAAGGGGCGGCTGCAGCTGGGCATGGATGCGGATCTCTGCGTTTTCGATCTGAACCGGCTAACCGATCGCGCGACTTTCGAACAGATGAATCGCCCGGCCGAAGGCGTGCGCCACCTGCTGGTGGGCGGCACCCCGGTGATCGCCGGAGGCGTGCTGGACACATCCGCCGCGCCCGGCCGCCCGGTGCGGGGTGTCGTCGCATGACCGTCCCCGTCCTTCTCGTTACCGGCTTTCTCGGAGCGGGAAAGACCACGCTGATCAACAGCCTGCTGGAAAGCGGCATCCGCCGCATCGCCGCCATCGTCAACGATTTCGGCGCGATCAACATCGACGCCGAGATCCTCGAAGGCAAGGCGGATGCCATGATCGGACTGGGCAACGGCTGCATCTGCTGTTCGCTTCAGGGCGACCTTCTGCGCAGCCTGAAACAGGTGCTGACGCGCGCCCCCGAAGCGGTAGTGATCGAGGCGTCGGGCGTTTCGGACCCACGCGGCATCCTGCAGACGCTGTCCGACCCGGTTCTGTGGAACGCCGTGCGCCTGGATACGATCCTTTGCGTCATCGACGCGCAGGCGCTGACCGAAGATCCCTCGCGCGCCGACGACCCCCTCTGGCAGGCGCAGGTGCGTGCCTCGGACTATGTGATGCTGTCGAAGACGGACACGGCCAACCCAGAGCGGCTGGCCGCGCTGCGCGCTCGGATAAGCGCGGCATACCGGCTGAAGATGTTCGACGCGAACCGCGACGGCCTGCCTCTGGACCTGCTGTTTATCGACAAGGCCGTTACCCGTGCGCCGCTGGCATCGGGTCGGCTGGAAGGGGCGGACCGCTTCGCCTCGCTCGAGTGGACCCACCCGGGCCGCCTGCCCTTCACCGGTTTCCAGCGCCTGATCGAGGAGCTGGGTCCGGTGCTGTTGCGCGCCAAGGGTATCGTGGTGCTCGCCGAACGCGATGGCGCGCTGCTCTTCCAGATGGTTGGACGCCGTGCCGGCTTCGAGCCGGCGAGGGACACCGCGCCGGGCTGCCGGCTGGTGATGATCGGCGAAGGCGCGGCCTTTGATCCAGAACAGATCCGCGCCCGCCTTGATGCCCTGGCGCTTGCCCCATGACGAAAGGATCCGCCCATGACCCCCGATGACCTGAAGGGAAAGGTGCAAACCGTGACCGGGCTGGTGGACCCTGCCACGTTGGGGCCAACCCTGATGCACGAGCACCTCTTCATCGACCTGAATCCGCCGGCCTTCCGCGGCACCAGCCTGCCCGAGGGTGTCAGCAATGCCGCCATCGACCTGTGCAACTGCTTCCGCGCCGCCTACGGCCAGGGCCATTACACCGACAATTACCGAATCGACGATTTCACCGTGGTAAAGGCCGAGATCGAGGAGATGCACCGTGCCGGCGGCCGCACCGTGGTTGACCTGACCGTGGGCGGGCTCGGGCCGCGCCCTCTGCTGCTGCGCCGCATGGCGGAAGAGACCGAGGTGGCCTTGGTCATGGGGTGCGGCCACTACGTGGAAGAATACCAGCTGGCCGAGACCGCGGAGATGACCGTGGACCAGCTCGCTGCCCAGATGACCGGCCAGATCCTGGACGGGGCCTGGGGCACCGACGTGCGCGCCGGCATCATCGGCGAGATTGGCTGCCAGTCACCCTGGACCGAGCGCGAGAAACGAGTGATGGACGGCGCGATCGAGGCGATGAAGGCCACCGGTGCCGCGCTGAACGTGCACCCCGGCCGCGAGGCCGCCCAACCGCAGGAGGTGGCCGAATATGTTCGCGCCCGCGGCGGTCGCATGGGGCGGCTGATCCTGAGCCACATCGATCGGACGATCTTTGACGAGGACACGCTGTTCCGCCTCGCCGATACCGGCTGCATGATCGAATACGACCTCTTCGGCTGGGAAACGAGCTACTACTGGCCGAATCCCGACATTGACCTGCCCAATGACGCGATGCGGGTGAAATGGCTGCGCAAGCTGGTCGAGCGCGGCCACCTGAACCAGATCCTGATCAGCCACGACGTCTGCACCAAGGGCCGGCTGGAGCGCTTCGGCGGCCACGGCTTCCAGCACATCTTCGCAAACGTGGTGCCGCTGCTCTTGCGTCGGGATTTCGACCAGGCAGACGTTGACCGCATCCTTGTGGCCAATCCTGCCCGCCTGCTGACCTTCGACTGACTTCGGACGGATCCTCTCATGACTCTCGACCCTTCCCTTCTTCTCGCACTGGTGATCCTGCTGGTCACGGGCGCCTTTGCCGGCGTCCTGTCAGGCCTCCTCGGCATCGGTGGCGGTATCTTCCTGGTGCCGGTCCTGCTGGCGATCTTCCATGCCTTCGACGTGCCCGAAGCCGTGATCATGCAGCTCTGCGTCGGCACCTCGACGGCGACGATCGTGGCCACCTCGCTCCGCTCCGTCTGGTCGCACTACAAGCGAGGCGCGGTCGAGGTCGCCATCCTGCGCGCCTGGGCGCCCTGGATGGCGACCGGCGCGGTGCTGGGCGTGCTGACGGCAACCGGCCTGAAATCCGACACTCTGATGCTGATCTTCGGTACGCTGGCCGCCCTCATGGGGGTCTACATGGCCGCCGGAAACCCGAACTGGCGCCTGGGAGACAGCCATCCGGGCGTGCGAATCCACGGCCCCTACGCCGCGATCATGGGCTTTGTCTGTGCCATGATGGGCATCGGAGGCGGCACATTCGGGGTGCCGATGCTGACCGCCTACGGCACGCCCGTCAACCGCGCGATCGCCACTTCGGCAGGCTTCGGGCTGCTGATATCGCTGCCGGCGTCGGTCACCTACCTGCTGGCACGCCCCGACACCACCGGGCTGCCCCCGCTCACGCTTGGCATGGTCAGCCTGCCGGCCTTTGCCTGCATCGTGGCGATGACCTTTCTCACCGTTCCCATCGGCGCGCGCCTCACCCATGTGCTGCCCGCCGGCCGCCTGCGCCGGATCTTTGCCCTGTTTATCATTCTCGCAGCCCTCAACATGCTGCGCAAAGCCCTGTTCTGAAGGAGACGCTTCCATGGCTACCCACCTGTCCACCGATCCGGCCGACCTGGGCGCGCTCGACGCGCGCCGCCTGATTGCCCGCAAGGCCCTGTCTGCCGAGGAGCTGGCACAGGCCTGCATCACCCGGGTCGAGGCAGTCGACCATGCCGTGAACGCGCTGGTTGCGCGGGATTTCGACGGCCTGCTGGACGGCGCCCGTGCCGCCGATGCCAGGACAGCCGAGGGCGAGGCCCTGGGCCCGCTGCACGGCCTGCCCTTCGGCGTCAAGGACATGATCGACGTGAAGGGCCTGCCGACCACCTTCGGCTCCGAGCTCTTCCGCGACAACATCGCCACCAAGGATGACGCAATGGTCACCGCCATGCGCGCCGCCGGCGCCATCCCCATGGGCAAGACCAACAATCCAGAGTGGAGCGCGGGCGGCAATACCCGCAACCGCGTCTATGGCGCCACCGCCAACCCCCATGACCTGACGCGCACCTGTGCGGGCTCGTCCGGCGGGTCGGCCGCAGGGCTCGCAGCGGGCTACTTCCCGCTCGCCACCGGGTCGGACACAGGCGGCAGCCTGCGCAACCCGGCCGCCTTCTGCGGCGTCGTGGGCTACCGTCCCTCGCCGGGTGTCGTGCCGGGCAACACCCGGGGCATCGGCTACTTTCCCATGTCGACCTCGGGCCCGATGGCGCGCAATGTCGCCGATGCGGCGCTGATGCTGTCGGTGCTGGCGCGACCGGACATGAACGACCCCTATACGGCCGTCGTGGGAGGCAGGACCGCATGGGATCCAGCCAGTTTTGCGACCTTGCCGCGACGCGACCTGTCCTCCCTCAGAGTGGCCTTCACCGAGGATTACGGCTTTGCCCCGACCGAGGGCATCATCCGCGACCACTTCCGCAAGGTCGTACCGCAGATCGCGCCCTTCTTCGGCCAGGCAGGCGAAGGCACGCCGGATTGCACCGATGCCGACCGCATCTTTTCCGTCCTGCGCGGCATCCTCTTCGTCTCGGCGCATGGCAAGCGGCTCGACGCCCATCCCGAGCAGGTCGGCCCCAACGTGACCGAGAACATCATCGAAGGCCGCAGCTTTACGCCCGATGACGTTGCCGAGGCCCTGACCATGCAGGGCAGTTACCACTTCCGCTGGCAGAAATGGTTCGAAACCCATGACTTCGTGATCTCTCCGGCCGTCACCATCAGCCCGCGCGACTGGCACGAACTGTTCCCGGCCGAGATCGACGGCAAGGCCACCAAGAGCTACTATCATTGGCTGGCCATGGCCTATGCCTCGACCATCGCCGGGCATCCCTCGATCACCATTCCCTGCGGTACGGACGTCAACGGCATGCCCTTTGGCCTGCAAATCGTCGGCAAGCGCTATGACGACCTGGGCGTTCTGGCCGTCGCCGCCGAACTGGAGGCGATCATCGCGGGCATGTCGGACCTGGCGCCGCGCGCGCCCGATCTGGACGTGCTCAAGGCAGCCGGTCCCTTGAGTGCGGTGCCGGGCTTCCTCAGCCTCTGATCCCATTTTCCTGCCTTGATGCCGGGCACCCAAGTGGTGTCCGGCATTTTCATGGCCTGAGGTCAGCGAAACCGGTTGCGGGTTTATAGTACACCGTTCTATATCGGCCAAAACAACCCGACCGAGACCCGATGCCCATGCCTCCGTCCCCGAAATCTCCGCGCGGTCGCGCCGCAGCCATCGGCCTCGACAAGGCGCAGGTGGTCGCGGCGGCCCTGGCACAGATCGACGAGAAGGGTCTGGCCGCGTTCTCGCTGCGCGAGCTCGCGCGCACGCTCGGCGTTTCCCCCGCGGTGATCTACTGGCATGTGGGCGGCGCGAAGGAAGATCTCTTTGCCGAGATCTCGGCCTCAATCACCGGGACCTTTTCCGTCATCGACGGTCCCGATGTCGCCTGGCCCGACCGCCTGCGCCACATCTTCCGCAGCTACCGCACGCTGGTGCACAGGCACCCAAACATAGCGCCGCTGCTGGGCGCCCAGATGAAATCCAACGGCGTCGCCAATATCGCGATGGTAGAGGCCGTGCTGGCCATCCTCCATGACGGCGGCTTTCGCGGACCCGCGCTGCGGCCTGCGTTCAATGCGCTGATCGGCGGCCTGGCGGGTTTCGTCACGATGGAGCTTGCGCCCGCACCGGCGAAAGCCCCCGACACCGACTGGCAGCGCATCGTTGCGGAACGCCTCGGGGCGATCGACCCGGACCAATTCCCGATGACCCATGCGGCACTGCCAGAGATCACCAACCGCATCTTCGTCCTGCGCTGGCAGAACGGCGTGGATGTGCCCTATGGAGAGAGCTTCGACTTCCTCCTCGACCTGCTGATCGAGGGGCTGAAGGCGAAGGCTCCTCTCCCTTCAACACCCACCTGAAACGACCCAAGACCAAAAGGATCCAGAGATGAACCTTCCCTTCTCCAAGACCCGCCGCATCGGCAACACCGTCTACCTCTCGGGCGAGATCGGCTTTGGCGCCGATGGCACCGTGCCCGCAGGCATCGAGGCCCAGACCCGCAACTGCCTGGATCGGATCAAGGCCACGCTGGAAGCCGAGGGCCTGACCATGGCGAGCGTCGTCTCGGCGACCTGCTACCTGACCGACACCAGCGATTTCGCGGCCTTCAATGCCGTCTACGCCGAGTATTTCGCAGACCCCAAACCGGTCCGCACGACTGTCCAGAGCGGCCTGATGATCGACGCCTGCGTCGAGATCACCGTAATCGCCGAAGCCTGATCACACCAAAATGGCGCCCCATTCGGGGCGCTATCCCCCGCCCATCGACCCGCCAGGAGCCTCCGATGAATGTCAGATCCCCGATTTCCTTTTACGACGTGCAAGGCATCGCTTTTGGTATCCTGATGACCTCGCTTGGGGTGAGTTTCCTGAAAGCGGCAAGCCTGATCACGGGCCAGACCGCCGGCCTTGCAGTGCTGCTGTCCTATGTCGTCCCGCTCGGGTTCGGGACCCTTTTCCTGCTGATCAGCCTGCCCTTCTTCGTTCTGTCCTGGATCAAGCGCGGCCCCGACTTCACCTTCCGCACAATGGCAGCCGTCGTGGGTATCGCGGTCGTTACGCCCTACCTCGGGCGGATGCTCGCCTTCGAAGCCCTGCCGCCGCTGCTGGCGGCCATTCTCGCCGGGGCCTGTTGCGGGATCGGGCTGATCGCGCTTTTCCGGCACGGGGCCTCGGCCGGTGGTCTTGGCATCCTGGGGCTGATCATCGAGCAAAAGACCGGGTTCCGGACCGGCTGGTTCCAGATGAGCTTCGACGCCGTGATCTTTGCGCTTTCGCTTCTGGTACTTCCATTCGACGCGATCATCATTTCCTTTGTCGGTGCCGTGGTGCTCAATGCCATCATCGCCTGGAACTTCAAGGTCTCACAGACCGGCGCCCCGGCCTCCTAGATCCGCTGTCACAGCGTGACCCGGCCGGATCAAGAGCCGCTATTGCTGCATTCACCCCTTGCCGCTTGCGTCAGATTAACGGGCTTCCGGACTGCGAAAAGGCTCACGTGAAACGCAACATCCATCGGGCTTTGTGTCCATATGAACACTGTACCGGTCCGTGCCCCGCCGTCTTCGCGGTGCCGGTCACCCGCTGAGACGATCTGCCACTTCAGCATCTTGCGCGGCCCCTTCACCGCCCCCCTCGAGTGCTTGAGTGATGCTTGACTGAAGGCTGTGCGCCAGATCGCGGCAGCTCACCCTGACAAATTCGCCCGCGGCGGAGGCGGTCCAGAGCTGTGCCACCGGGACACCAGAAGCCCAGGACCCACCGCGCCCCACGCGGCTATTCCCAGCGCTGCCAGTTCGGACAGATCAAACATATCGCAAACGGACCTTGCAGGGTGCCTCGTCAGACCTTGTCATGTCGGAAGGGAAGCTGAAGGCACGGCGGACCGTCGGTGCCGGATGCCGGGATGCGATCCGGAGGGCAACCCAAACTGACGGATCTGTCAGCGCGGCTGCGGGCACAGGCAAAAGGGTTGCCCCGGTGAAAACGCCGTCTGGCCACGTCCGGTGCAGCTGCTGCGACGAAAGCCGGGCCTCAGCGGCAAGCGATGCCTGCGCGATCTGCGCCCTGCCGCACTGCAAGTCGTGAAGATTGGCCTCTCAAGGGATCTTGAGGGCTCGACTGCGGCCGACGCATGCGGCAACGGCAAAGTGCTTTGAAGATGCCATGGCGATAACGCCCAGCCTCCTCATCATCTAAGAAATCGACACCTGAGGGTCGCGCTTTCGCGACGATCAGCACGGGATGAGCGACCGCCTCCAAGTTCTGAAAGGCCTTCTCCCGGGAAACGACGGACAGACGCACGCGCCCGGAGTGATCCTCATCGGCGCCAGCAGTCAGATCATCAGGCCGGACAGAGACTTTCCTTGACCCCAGCTCACCGCCAGGAACAGCTTGCCTGACCGACACACCCCGATACCCCGTCGCCGAATGCCAACCAAAGCACGCGATTGTAGCGCAGGCAGCACCTCCCCTGTGCAGAGCACTTGTCAGCCCTGGTCCCTGAGGCCGTCGCGTGACAGGCCGCCCGGCAAGACCAGGTGCTCGACCCAATCAATATCAAACATTTCAATGTTCGGATTGCACGACGTTTACCTGCGTGGCCTGCCGCGCCCCCCGCGGGAATTCCGCCGAAAGGTTCAAGTTCCCCGATACCTGCGCACCTGTTGCAGGCCGAATACGGAAACCCGTCACGCCACTGACACTCATGCGCCACCCCGGAGCGCTTGCTCCACGTCCACGGGCAGAGAGGTCTCGATTCCTCCAGTAGGGGCATTTGACGCATTATCAATCATTTGTTTCGGCATTCTCGGCGGGACCAAGCGCCGGCGGCCTACCGTGATCTGCTGAAAATCTAGGCCTCCCGACCTGGCAACCGCTCCAAAGCGTCCCACCGAGGCTTTTCCCCTGACAGGCAGGCAAAGATGTCTTTGTGGTGATCATTCAATGTGTTCTTTTGTTCACATTGCGGCCTGCCAGAGAAAAACAAACATGCAACGCAGGTAAAACAGAAGGAACTGCTTCGAACGGAAGAAGCAGGCACAGCTGACAGGGAAACCCAATGAAGATGAGAACCTTCACTTTACGCACAGTGATCGCGGCCAGCGTATCCACTCTTGCCCTCTCCGCCCCGGCTTTCGCCGATGGCCCGCTGGATGGCATCACCCTGACCCTCGCCTCGCAGAACGACCAGTTCGCGGCCGTGCTCGCGGAGCTCGCGCCCAAGTTCAAGGAGGACACCGGCGGTGAGCTTGTCGTCGACATTCTCGACTATGGCTCGCTGCTCACCAAGACCACCGCCGACTTCATTGGCGACACGGGGTCCTATGATCTCAACACCATGGATATCGTCTGGGCCGGCCAATATGCCGACAACGACTACTCCGTCGATCTGACGGACTGGATCGCGCGCGATGCCGACGAAATCGACGTGGACGACATCTATCCCGTCCTTATGACAGCTCTGGGCAACTACGAGGGCAAGCAGGTCGCCTTCCCCTTCGCCGGCTATGCCAACGTGCTGGCCTATCGCAAGGACCTGCTGGAGAAGGCAGGCCTCGACGTGCCGACCACCCCCGAGGAGTTCACCGCGGCCGCCGAGGCCATGACCGATCCCGACAGCGGCATCTACGGTTTCGTGGCCAACGGCCAGCGCGGAGCCGCCGGCGCCCAGGACTGGATGCAGTACAACAGCCAGATGGGCGGTTCGATCATGGGCCCGGATGGCAAACCCACGCTCAATTCGCCGGAAAACGTGGCCTCGCTCAAGGTCTACAAGGAGCTCTTCGACAAGGCGGCACCTCCGGGTGCGGCCAACTATGACTGGGGCGGCCGCGAGGAAAGCTTCCGCCAGGGCGTAGCCGCGATGATGCAGACCTGGTCCGTGGGCGCCCCCGCCTACTATGACCCGGAGGTCTCCAAGGTTGTCGACACCGTCGGCATCGCCCTCGCTCCCGCAGAGGCCGGTTCGCCCTCCTATGGCGTCGGCGGCTGGGGCATGGCGATCAACGCCGACATCTCCGAGGAACAGAAGGAAGCCGCCTGGGAGTTCATCAAGTGGCTCACCAGCCCGGAAATCCACAAGGAATTCATCATGATGGGCGCCGGCTCCTTCCTTCGCAAGTCCGAGATGACCGATCCCGACCTGGCAGAGGCCTATCCCTTCCTGCCCGTGATCAAGGAGACCTTCGAGAACGGCAACGGTGAATACCGTCCCCGGATCCCGGAATACCCCGAGATCCAGGATCTGCTGGGCACCGCCGTCAACGCGGTCCTGGTGGGTGATGCCGATCCGCAGGAAGCCCTCGACGAGGCCCAGGAACAGGCCGCCGACCTGTTCTGATCCCGGCATTGCAACTGGCAGGGGGCGACCGCCGCCCTCTGCCGCACTTTCAAGGACCTGAAGGGGCTGCACCGTGACGCAGATCACCGCGACAAGCACCGCCGCCAATACCCTGCCGCGCCGCGGCTGGAGCTTTCACCAGAGGCGACGCTACTTTCTCGTCGCGATGGCGGCACCTGCCCTCGCCTACATCCTCGTGGTCGCCGTCTGGCCGATCCTACAGGGCATGTACTTCAGTCTGTTCGACTACAACCTGCTGAAACCAAACCGCACAAAGTTCGTCGGCTTAGGCAACTACCTGGACATCTTCCACAAGTCCGCGAACCGTGCGGCCCTGGTCAACACCGTCATCTTCACCTTCTCCGCCGTCACGATAGAGCTCGTCCTCGGCTTCTGCGTGGCCCTGTCGCTCTGGCGTGACAGCTGGTTCAACCGGATGGCCCTGGCGCTGGTACTGGTGCCGGTCACGATCACGCCGCTGGTCGTGGGCCTCATCTTTCGCGCCCTGCTTGCGCCCGACTTCGGGATGATCGGCTATTGGCTGGCGGAATGGGGCATCACCGACCCGCGCGGCCTGCTTGCCGATCCCGACATGGCGCTTGCGACACTGGTGATGATCGACGTCTGGGAATGGACGCCGATGATGGCCCTGATCCTTCTCGCAGGCCTCAAGTCGCTACCCTCCGACATCCTCGAAGCGGCACAGACAGACGGTGCCTCGGCCTGGCAGAGGATCCACATGATCGTTTTGCCGCTGATGCTGCCCGCGGTTCTGCTGGCGCTGATGATCCGCTCGGTCGACGCCTTCCGCGTCTTCGACAGCGTCTTCGTCACCACCGGCGGCGGCCCGGGCAATTCCACCAACACCATGATGCTCCAGGCGGTCAAGGAAGGCCTCGAGTACTTCGACATCGGCGAGGCCTCCACCCTGGGCAATGTCATGCTGTTCTGCATCGCCGTCATCGCGGCCACGATGATCTTCTTCCTGCGCCGCGCCGATCGGAGGGCCAACGGATGATTGCCGCTCAACGCAAGACCCTGATCCTGGAACGCACGATTGCCTCCACGGCTGTCGTCGTCGCCCTGGCGCCCTTCCTGTGGCTGGCCATGACGGCCTACAAGCCGGCGCGAGACATCTTTTCGATGCCGCCGAAATTCGCCTTTACGCCCACCTGGGCCAACTTCGAGAAGGTCTTCACCCTCTTCGACGTTCCCGCGCTCCTGGCCTCAAGCCTCAAGATAGCACTGGCCTCGGCCGTCCTGTCGCTGTTGCTGGGCGTTCCGGCGGGCTATGCGCTCGCACGCTCGCGCAGCCGCTATGCCATGGGCCTGGCCTATTTCTTCATGGCCATCCGCATGGTGCCCGCCGCCGCCACGCTCATTCCCTTCTACCTGATGATGCGTGATATCGGCTTGCTCGGCCACTGGTTCAGCGTGTCCCTGATCAACACCACCCTGAACGCGGCCTTTGTCACCTGGATGATGTTCTCCTATTTCCGCTCCCTCCCGATCGAGCTCGAAGAGGCCGCAATGACCGACGGATGTTCGCAGTTCGGAGCCTTTTTCAAGGTCGCCCTGCCCGCCGTCAGGCCCGGGATCATCGCGGCAACGATGTTCTGCGTTCTCTTCTCCTGGAATGACTTCCTCTTCGGCATGTTCCTGACCCGCCTCGACGACAAGCCGATTTCCGTCGCGCTTCTCTCGGCCTATGGCACAAAGGATATCACCTGGGGCACGCTGGGCGCCCTGGCGCATTTCTCCACGATCCCGATCGTGCTGATCGTCGTCTTCCTCAACCGCTACTTCATTCAGGGCATGACCAAGGGCATCCACTGAATCCTGTCCCGGACCCGCGCATGAAACCGGCCCGGAGTCTCTCTGGGCCGCTGCCCTGGAAACGCCCGGACCTTCACATGCCTTGGAGACGCTTTCCCGTAGCCGGATCAAACATGTGAACCCGCGCCGGATCGAGCTTCAGCGCAATCCGCTCCCCGGCCTTCAGCCGATGGGTCGCATCCACCGTCACCCGCAGCTTCAGACCGGCAATTTCCGTATCTCCCTCGGCGATATCCGCACTGCCATGGATAAGCTCCACGCCGGCCAGGTCGACATGCACCAGTAGCGATGCCCCGAGGTCCTCGATGAATCCGATGGTACCTTCCAGGTCCGACGGCCCTTCGGCCAGTGCCATCGCCTCCGGCCGGACCCCGAGAATGACGCCTTCCGCCCTCGGATCCGCCGGAATATCGATCCGTCCCTGGCCAACATCCAGCGCACCACCGACGCAGGCCGCCTTCATGAAGTTCATCGGCGGCGAGCCGATGAAGCTCGCCACGAAGAGATCTGCGGGGTGATCGTAGAGCATCCGCGGCGTATCGAGCTGCAGCAGCTCGCCCGCGTTCATCACCGCCACCCTGTCGCCCATGGTCATGGCCTCGACCTGGTCGTGCGTCACGTAGACCGTCGTGATCCCCGAAACCTTCTGAAGCCGGGCCACATCTGCGCGCATCTGCGCCCGCAGCCGGGCGTCCAGGTTCGAGAGCGGCTCGTCCATCAGGAATGCCTGCGGATCGCGCACAAGGGCCCGCCCCATGGCCACCCGCTGCCGCTGACCGCCAGAGAGCTGGCCCGGCTTGCGCTTCAGGTGCGCCTCCAGCTCGAGAAGCTTTGCCGTGTCCCAGACCTTGGTCCGGATCTCCGACGGGC
Organism: Pseudooceanicola sp. DL12; assembly: GCF_056270665.1. Lineage (NCBI taxonomy): Bacteria > Pseudomonadati > Pseudomonadota > Alphaproteobacteria > Rhodobacterales > Paracoccaceae > Pseudooceanicola > Pseudooceanicola sp. DL12. Next base: position 2,081,248 of record NZ_CM149884.1, on the reverse strand, counting down.
TCAGCCCCCGCACCCGCAGTCCGAACCCGATGTTGCCCTCCACCGTCAGATGCGGATAGAGCGCATAGCTCTGGAAGACCATTGCGATGTCCCGGTCCTTCGGCGCAAGGTCGTTGGCCCTTGTGCCCCCGATCAGCAGGTCCCCGTCGGAGATATCCTCCAGCCCGGCAATCATGCGCAGCGCTGTCGACTTGCCACAGCCCGATGGGCCGACAAGCACCAGGAATTCACCGTCACGGATCGTCAGGTCGAGGCCCTTGATCGCCATGTAGCCATCAGCATAGCTTTTCTTCACCTGGCGAAACTCGATTGCTGACATGGTTCATTCCCGGTCTTCTATTGCGGTAAGCACTGACCCCGCCGACGAAATCCGCCTCGGGATCCCTGAAACGTTAGAAAGCGGCCCATTCCGCGGCAAGCTGATTTTTGTGCGAAAATGTTTTGCAGTGATAGATTTTGTTCGGTTGTGCCTTCAGACTCGCCTCACGATCAAAAAGTTACCGCTTCCGGTTTTCATGGCCGGCCCGAACCTTGAGGATCGTGCCTCAGGCAGGCGGGCACCTCCCCGTTCGGCCCGTCTCCAGGAAGGAGTGACCGCTCAATGACCAAAGTTCCGGCCTCTCACGTCCACGGCCTCTACCCCTGGCCCCACGACGGGCAGCTGTCGCCAGGCAACACCGCCGTGATCGTGCTCGGCATGCAGCGGGATTACGCGGACCCGCGGGGCTGGATGGCCTGCCGTGGCGATGACCTCGGCATGATCCGGGCGATCGTGCCCGGACTGGCCCATCTGCTTTCGGTCATGCACCGCGCCGGCCTTCCGGTCGTCCATGTCCGCGAAGCGCATCAGCCCACGCTCAGCGATCTGCCGGCCAACAAGCGCTGGCGCTCCGCCCGCGCCGGTGCCGAAATCGGCACTCCCGGTCCCCTTGGCCGCCACCTCGTGGCCGGTCAGGACGGCACTCGGATCCTCAGCGACCTCGCCGTTCATCCCGGCGACGACGTCATCGACACGCCCGGCAAGAGCGGCTTCTTTGCCTCGCCCCTGGACCAGTGCCTGCGCAGCCGCGGGCTGCGAAACCTCGTGCTTTGCGGCGCCACAACCGACGGCCTGGTGCAGGCAACCCTGCGCGATGCCAATGATCGCGGCTACGAATGCCTTGTTCTCTCCGATCTCTGCGCCACCACCGATGCAGGCCTGCACGAAGAGCAGATCCGCATGTTCTCCCTCGCCGGCGGCCTCTGGGGGTCGGTCGCCACGTCCGCCGATCTTCTTGCCGCACTGGAGCCCCTTGAATGAACCCGCAGGTCGCCGCCCGCCCCTATCCCTGGCCCTTCGATGGCGGCTTCAGTGCCGCCGACACCGCGCTGATCATCATCGACATGCAGATCGATTTCTGCGGCGTCGGCGGGTTTGCCGATCAGGCTGGTTCCGACATCGGCTTGCTGAACGCCACGATTCCCCCCACGCGTCTCGTTCTCGATGCCATGCGCGCGCAGGGTTTCCTCGTCATTCACACCCGCGAAGGCCACCGCGCTGATCTGACCGACCTGATGGAGACCAAGCGCTGGCGATCCGCCAGGGAGGGCGCCGAAATCGGCACCGAGGGGCCCTGTGGCCGCATGCTCACCCGCGGCGCCCCCGGCTGGGACATCGTTCCCGAGCTGACGCCCCTTGCTGGCGAACCTGTGATCGACAAGCCGGGCAAGGGTGCCTTTCATGCCACCGATCTCGATCACATCCTGCGCCGCAACCAGACCCGCAACCTGGTCTTTGCCGGTGTCACCTCCGATTGCTGTGTCCACACGACCATGCGCGAGGCCAACGACCGGGGCTATGAATGCCTGCTGCTGGAGGATTGCTCGGCCTCGGTCTTTACCGCGCACCATGCCTCGATCCTGAAATTCACGATGCGCGATCACGGGCTCTTCGGCACGATCGCCTCTTCGTCGGACCTTCTTGCAGCGCTCGCCGGAACGTCCTGCTGACGCGCGATGCCGCCTGCCCGGTCTCCGGGTGTCCCGCGCGCGCCGCAGTGCGGCGGCAAAAGGGGCAAAGGCCTCGCAAACTCCTTGCACGGCATCCGCAAAGTCCCGAAGCATTCTCTCAACACTGACAATACGGGCCGTCAAATGAAAGTTTCCCTGTTCAAGGGCGTAGGTCTCTACCTGCTCCCGCTGGCTTTCGGGCTGTTCCTGTTTGCCCTGTCGCTGACGCCTTCGCTCTCGCCGCGCGATCCACAGTTCCAGGGCCTTCTGGGCGGCGTGGTGATGGCCATAGGCTATCTGATCGGGCGCGTCTTCCAGCTGATCTGGACGGCACTGGGCATTCCGAACCTGCGCGGTCGCGCGGCCCGCATCACCGGGCTGGTCGTCTTTCTTGCCGCTCTGGCAGTGCTGGTGTTTTGCGTCGCGTCCAGCGTGCGCTGGCAGAATTCCATCCGCGAACGCGTCGAGATGCCTCCACTCGACGATCTGCAATGGCTGCCTATGCTGCTCGTGGCCCTCGTCGTCTTTGCCGCCCTCTTCGTGATCGGGCTGCTGATCCAGAAGCTGGTCAACCTGCTGCGGAACTGGCTCGATCGTTACATGCCACGCCGCGCGGCCAACACTCTCGGGGTCGTCATCGCCGTTCTCCTGCTGGTCTTCCTCACCCGCGACGGCCTCGTGCCTGCGGTGGTCCGTTCCCTCGATGCCTCCTACGCCGAGGCGCAATGGCTCTTCGACGATGCTCCCGAACCGCCCACCGACAACCGCATTCCCGGCAGCGCCGAGTCCTTCGTCGGCTGGGGATCGATGGGCCAGCCGGGCCGAAACTTCGTGACCCAGGGCCCCACGGCCGCCGATATCGAGGCAATCACCGGCCGCCCCGCCAAGGAGCCCATCCGCGTCTATGTCGGTCGGGCACAGGCGGATACGCCAAAGGAACGGGCCGAGATCGCGCTGGAGGAGCTCAAACGCCTCGGCGCCTTCGATCGCGAGGTGCTCGTCGTCAACTCTCCCACCGGCACCGGCTGGCTCGATCCGAACAGCCAGGATCCGCTCGACTACATTCATGACGGCGACGTCGCCCAGGTGGCGGTACAATATTCCTACATGCAGTCCCCCTTTGCCCTGATCTTCGAGACCCGCACAGGTCTCGATCAGGCCTCCGCGACCTTCGATGCCATCTACCACTACTGGACCACCCTGCCCGAAGACAGCCGCCCGCGACTCTACATGCACGGGCTCAGCCTCGGCGCCTGGTCATCGATGTACGCGCTCGACATGCTCGAGGTCTTCCAGGATCCGATCCAGGGGGCCTTCTGGACCGGCTCGCCCTTCGTGTCTGAACGCTGGATCCGCGCCACCAACAGCCGCAACCCCGGTTCGCCCTATGTCTCGCCGGTGCTGAACGATGGCTCCGTCATCCGCTTCTTCACCCATTTCGGCGGGCTCGACCGCGCCACCGCCGACTGGTCGCCGATGCGCATCGTCTTCCTTCAGCACGCCTCCGACGCCATCACCTTCTACGAACCGGCCTCGCTCTGGCGCAAACCCGAATGGATGAAGGAACCGCCGGCTCCCGATGTCACGCCGCTGATGCGCTTCCTGCCCATCGTCACCCAGTTCCAGCTGGCGCTCGACATGATGCTGGCCGAGGGGATGTCGCTCGGCTTCGGCCACAATTACGCCCCACCCGAATACCTCAAGGGCTGGGTCGCCATGACCGATCCCGCCGACTGGACCGAACAAGACACCGAGGCTCTGCTGAAACAATGTCAGGAAAACGGAAAGCGTGGATGCGCACCCTGAGCATCACCGGAGCGGTCCTGCTCTTTCTCGTGATCGGTCTCGGCCTCAACACCATGCGGCAGGCCGGGCACCTCGACGTGGTGCGCGAGACACCGCAGCAACGCGAGGCCCAGCTGGCGCCCTACTGGCAGTTTCAGCGCCCCGCCTCGCCCGGGCCCCATCCGCTCGCCATCCTGCTCTCGGGCTGCGATGGCGTGCGCGACAACATGACCTTCTGGGCCGATCACTTCAACGGCCTGGGCTATGCCACGCTGATCGTCGACAGCCATTCCCCACGCAACCTCGACGGCCACGAGCTCTGGCGGCTGGTCTGTGCCGGCCAGGCCCTCGGCGGCAGCGAACGCGCCGGTGACGCCGCGGTGGCGCTGGCCGCCATGGACCGGCTCGACGGCCTGACCGGCGACGTGCTGCTCTTCGGCGCCTCGCATGGCGGCTGGAGCGCGCTCGAGCTGGTGAACCTGGCCAATGCAGGCACCGTGCCGCCGGGCCTCACGCAATGGCCCCTGCCGCCCGAAACCATCCTCGATCAGATCTCCAGGATGGTCCTGCTCTATCCCTATTGCGGCATCCTCAACGCCACGGCCTCCGTGCCCTGGCACAAGGCACCGGAGGGGCTGGTGATCCTGGCCCAGAACGACAGCGTGATCAGCACCCCGGACTGCCTGTCAAAGCTCGGCAAGCTGCAGGCGCGCGGTGACGACGTCGATGTGGTGGTCATCGCCGATGCCGATCACGCCTTTGACCAGCAGAACCGCTCGGCGCTCTCGAAGAAGACCTTCAACGCGGACCAGCGGCAGCAGGCGGTGACCCTGGTCGATGCCTTCCTGGCGGCCCCCTGAGGCCTCAGCGCAGGAACTTGCGGAACTGGATCATCGCCAGCCAGAACAGCGCCGCACCGATCACCGCCAGCGCCACCAGCTGCGGCCATACCGTGCCGAGGCCTGCCCCGCGGAACAGGATCGCCTGCGACAGGATGACGAAATGCGTGGTCGGGGCGGCCTGCATGATGAACTGGATCGCCTCGGGCATGTTCTCGCGCGGGGTCATGCCCCCCGACAGCATCTGCAGCGGCAAGAGCACCAGCATCAGCAGCAGGCCGAACTGCGGCATGGATCCGGCCACAGTCGCCAGGAAGATCCCCAGCGACGTGGTGGCAAAGAGCATCAGCGTCGCCCCGAAGAAGAACAGCAGCAGCGATCCCCGCAACGGCACGCCCAGCATCATGTGCGTCACCACGATCAGCGCAAAGAGCGACGCGACGAGCACCACCGCTCCCATCGACCAGACCTTCGACAGCATGATCTCGACCGCCGTCACCGGCATCACCAGCAGGTGCTCGACGGTGCCATGTTCCTTTTCCCGGATCAGCGCCGCACCGGTCAGGATGATCGAAAGCATCGTGATCGAGTTGATCACCTGGTTCACCGTGCCGAACCACGAGGGATCGAGAGACGGGTTGAACCGGCTGCGCAGCACCAACTCGGGCGAGGTGGCGCTGTCCGAGCGATAGCGGCTCAGGTATTCCGCGATCTCGGCCGAGACGATCTGCTGGATATAGCCCGACCCGTTGAAGGCCTGCGTCATCCGCGTAGCATCGACATTCAGCTGCAGCTCCGGGGTGCGCCCGGCCAGCAGGTCGCGCTCGAACGAGGGCGGGATGTTCAGCGCAAAGGTATCCATCCCCGCATCCATCCGCGCGTCCATTTCCGAGCTGTTGATCAGCTCCGGCGGGATGAAGAAGGGCTCGTAGAAAGACTGTGCAAGCCGGCTCGACAGCTGCGAGCGGTCCTCGTCGACGATGCTGATCGTGGCCTTGTTCAGCGACATCGAGAAGGCCGCGGCAGAGATGTAGACCGCCACCGAGAAGAGAAAGACGATCAGGATCATCATCGCGGTATCCTGCCGCAGCCCGCGCAGTTCCTTGATCCCCAGCAACCAGACGTGACGAAGCTGCATGGTCATTTCTCCTGCTTGCTCAGCAGTGCCGTTCCCAGGAACAGCAGCACCGGCACGGCGATGACCAGGGCGATCATGTCGGCGGTCAGGTCGCCCATGCCCAACCCCTTCGAATAGGTCCCCCGGGCGATGGTGATGAAATGCGATGTCGGGATCACCTCACCGATCACCCGCGCGCCCCCCTCCAGCGAGGACACCGGATCAACCAACCCCGAAAAGAGCGTCGCCGGGATCATCGTCAGCACCGTCGTGGCAAAGATCGCCGCGATCTGGCTCGACAGGAAGGAGGAGATCACCAGCCCGATACCGGTGGTGGCGATGACATAGAGGATCGCGGCGATCGTGATGGCCAGAAGGCTGCCGGTAAAGGGCACCCCGAAGACCAGCACCGTCATCGCCAGCAGCAGGAAGAAGTTGAAGATCGCCAGGATCACATAGGGCGCCTGCTTGCCCAGCAGGAACTCGAGCCGTGTCACCGGCGTGACATAGAAATTGATGATCGAACCGAGTTCCTTTTCCCGCACCACGGCCAGCGCCGTCAGCATCGCCGGGATCATGATCAGCAGCATCGGGATCACCCCCGGCGCCATGGCGATTAGGCTCTCGATGTTCGGATTGTAGCGGAACCGCGTCTCGAGCGAGAAATCCCCGGTGACCGCCGCATCACCATATTGCACCCGCGCCCTGTCGCTCAGCCACGCGCCATAGACGCCCTGGACATAGCCCTGCACGGTCTCGGCCTGCGAGGGGTTGGATCCGTCGATCCACCCGGCAATCTGCACGTCGTCGCCGCGATCCATGTCCCGCGCGAACCCGGGCGGGATCTCTATCGCAAGGTCCAGGTCACCGCTTTCCATGCGGGCGTCCATGTCCGCATGGCTTTCCAGCGGATCCTGCTCGCGGAAGTAGCTCGAGCCGGAAATCTCCTGCACCAGGCTGCGGCTCAGGGTGGTCTGATCGCGGTCCAGCACCGCAAAGGACAGGTCCTTCACGTCCGTGCTCATGCCGTAGGCGATCACCACCAGCAGCACCAGCGTTCCCACCAGCGCCATGGTCGCGCGGATCGGGTCCCGCATCAGCTGCAGCGTCTCCAGCAGGGCATAGCTGACCATGCGGGTCATGCTGAAACCGCCCTGGTGGACCTCGGCGGCGGCCTCGCTGCCCACCGCACCGGCAATGTCGCCATTATCCGCCGCCGCGCCGGTCTCCCCGATCGCCTCCTCGAGGTAGGCGATAAAGGCCTCCTCAAGGGTCTCGGTGCCCTTCTCCGCGCGCAGCGCCTCGGCACTCGCACTCACCAGGACCCGCCCGGCGTGCATGAGAGAGATCCTGTCGCAGAGCTCGGCCTCGTTCATGAAATGCGTCGAGACGAAGATCGTCACCCCGTCCTGGCGCGACAGCTCGCCCAGCAGCTGCCAGAAGCCGTCGCGCGCCACCGGGTCCACGCCCGATGTCGGCTCGTCCAGGATCAGGATCTCCGGCCCGTGGATCACCGCAACCGCCAGCGACAGCCGCTGGCGCATCCCCAACGGCAGCGATTCCGGCAGCGCATTCAGGTGTTCGGACAGGTCGAACCGATCGACCATCGCCGTCACCCGGGCCGGGATCGCCGCGTCTTCCAGCCCGAAAAGCCGCGCGTGCAGCACCAGGTTCTGCTCCACCGTCAGCTCGGAATAGAGCGAGAAGGCCTGCGTCATGAAGCCGACGCGCCGCCGCACGCTCATGTCGTTGGCATCGAGCGGCTGTCCAAAGAGGGCCGCCGTGCCGCTCGTGGGCTCAAGGAGCCCCGTCAGCATCTTCATCGTGGTGGTCTTGCCACAGCCGTTCGAGCCCAGGAAACCGAAGATCTCGCCGCGGTGGATGGTAAAGCTCACATTGTCGACGGCGGTGAAATCACCGAACCGCCGCGTCAGGTTCTCGGCCTGGATCGCCACCTCCGCGCCCGAGCCATCCCGGCGGGCGATGTCCACGCCCCCACTGGTCTCGCCGCCGGCGCCATGCATCCGGAGCAGCGCCACGAAGGCCTCGTCCAGGTTCGCGGTGCCGGTCTGTTCCAGGAATTCCGCCGGCGTACCCGTCGACAGCACCTGCCCCGCGTTCATCGCCACGAGCCAGTCATAGCGCGCCGCCTCCTCCATGTAGGCCGTCGACACCAGCACGCTCATCGAGGGACGGGTGGCGCGGATCCGGTCGATCAGGTCCCAGAACTGCCGCCGTGACAGCGGATCGACGCCCGTGGTCGGCTCGTCCAGGATCAGCAGGTCGGGATCATGGATCAGCGCACAGCAGAGGCCCAGCTTCTGCTTCATCCCGCCAGAGAGCTTGCCCGCCGGCCGGTCCTCGAAGGCCGACATGCCCGTGGCAGCCAGGAGCGACCTGATCCTGCGGTCCCGCTCGGCCCTGTCGTGGCCGAACAGGCGGCCGAAGAATTCAAGGTTCTCGCGCACCGACAGCGTCGGATAGAGGTTCCTGCCAAGGCCCTGCGGCATGAACGCGATCTGCGGCCCAAGAGCACGGCGCACCTCCGCCTTCGCGAAATCCCCGCCCATGACCTCCAGCGTGCCCGCCTGCAGGCGGCGCGCGCCCGAGACCAGCGACATGAGGCTCGACTTGCCCACGCCGTCCGGCCCGATCAGCCCCACCATGCGGCCCGCGGGAATGTCGATGGTCAGGTCGTCCAGGGCAAGCGTCTTGCCATAGCGCAACGTCAGGGCGTTGGCGCGTATAACGCTCTGCATCGCGCCGCTCACTCGCTCTCGGACGTGGCAGGCTCCGCCTGAAGCTGCGCCGGGGGCGGCGGATCCGCCGAGGATACCGCCACGCTCGGCCAGTCCGCATCGGGATCAAGCCGCAGGTAGGCCATGCCCGGCAGCCCGGTCTTCACGTAGGCCGAATATTGCTCCAGCAGCTCCGGCACGATCCGCGCCCGCACCCGGAACATGAGTTTCACCCGCTCGTCGGCGGTCTCCACGCTCTTCGGGCTGAACTGCGCCACATCGGCGACAAAGGTCACCTTGGCCGGAATGGCGTAGGCCGGCGCCGCATCCAGCACGATGCGCACGTCGTCGCCCATCTGCACCCGGCCCGCCTCGGGCGTCGGCAGGAAGAAGGTCATGTAGACATCGGTCAGCGACACCATGTTCAGGATCCGGCTGCCGGAACCGACCACTTCGCCCTCCTGTGCCACCAGGTATTGCACCCGGCCGCTCACGGGCGCGCTCAGCACGCTGTCCTTCAGCGACACATCCAGCGCGTCGATCTGCGCCTGCGCCGCATCCACCGCCGCCTCCGCATCGACCACCGCGGCCCTGGCCGCGCCCACGCCCGCCTCGGCCGCCGCCTGCTGGGCCTGCGCCGCCGCAACGCCCGCCGCCGCCTGGCTCGCGGCCGAGACCGCGTCGTCCAGCGTCTGCTGCGAGACGGTGGAACCGGCCGCAAGCTGCTGGTTGCGTTCCAGCCGCTGATCCGCCGCCTTCTGCTCGGCCAGGCTCTTTTCCACCCCGGCCTGAGCGCTGCGCACCTCGGCCTCGGCCTGCACCACCTGCGCCCTGGCGGTATCCACGCCGATCTCGGCGCGGCGCTTGCTGGCCTCGGCCTGGCGCAGCTCCGCTTCGAGCTGGTCCGTGTCCATCCGCACCAGCTCCTCGCCGGCCTCCACGAATTGCCCCTCGTGCACCAGGATCCTGTCGATCCTTCCCGCGGACAGCGAAGAGATGTTGATCTCCGTGGCCTCGATCCGGCCATTGGCACCGACGATCCCGTCGGGCAGGCCACCGGCATTCCGGCCGATCCAGGCCAGGATCACGACAACGACAAGCAGACCGCCAGCGATCAGCCAGAGAGTGTTCTTCTTGGGCAGCTTCATTGTCTCGAAATTCTCTTTTACGAATGCGTAGAGGGATGATTCAACCCTAGGGTCTACCCTTCAAACGTGTCAATCACGCGCCGCCCTACGCCAGATGACGTGGAGGCTGCCGTAACGTCGCTGCCCTTACGTGATCTTCAGGTTGCCGCAGCCCCGACGTCGGCCCCGGAACAAGGCACGGCAAAAGGCACGGCCTTCCAGAGAAAAAGGCCACGCCCCCGGGGGGACGTGGCCAATCGTCTTCGTCTTTTCGCCAGTTTCCGCCGGCCGCTCAGGCGCGGGTGCCCACGGCCCCGCCATAGCCGGCTGCCTCGCGGCCCTCATGGGCCCGCGCCAGCGCCTCGAGCGCCTCGGCGACCGCCGGCTCGGGCTCACAGCTGCGCCGCGTCTTCAGGTCGGTATGCAGCAGCAGCGTCTCGATCGTGGCAGCCAGCGTGCCGCAGGGCTTCATCACCCGGTGGAACAGGTGCATCTTCTTGCCCTCGCCACGCATCACCTGCGTCGTCACCGTCAGCAGCGCGCCGCGATGCACCTCGTCGAGGTAGCGGATGCGCGTGTCCACGGTGAAAAAGCTCTTGCCCGCCGCGATATAGGCCTCGTCCGCCCCGACGCGCTTCATCAGCCCGTCCGTGGCCCAGCTGCCCAGTTCCAGATAGGCCGCCTCGTTCATGTGGCCGTTGTAGTCGGTCCAGGTCACCGGCACCGCCCGCCGCGCGGTCACCGGCAGCCCGTCCAGCTCGCCCAGATCCGGCAGCGTCGCCTCATGATCCAGGATCACCTTGCCGGCCCCTGCCGCGCCATGGCGCAGGCTGCGCAGGATCCCCACCAGGTTGTCGTCGCGCTCGCGCTCCATCTCGAGCACGCTACGCCCCGCCGCCTGGTCATCCGACTGCGCCGCGATCAGGCCCACCAGCTCGTCATCCAGCTCCGGCACATCCGTCAGCTTCGACAGCGGCCAGCTCAGCGTCGGCCCGAATTGCGACAGGTAGGACGCCATGCCGGCCTCGCCGCCTGCCACCCGGTAGATCTCGAACAGGCCCATCTGCGCCCATCTCAGGCCGAACCCCATGCGGATCGCCTCGTCGATCTGGCCGGTGGTGGCAACCCGGTCCTTCAGCATCCAGAGCGCCTCGCGCCAGACCGCCTCCTGGAAGCGGTTGCCGATGAAGCCGTCGATCTCGGTCTCCAGCTGCAGCGGATACATCCCCAGCGACCGCACCACCCTCTCGGCCCGCAGCCGCAGATCCTCCGGGCCCGACAGCTCGATCAGCGGCAACAGGTAGACCGGGTTGAACGGATGCACCACGACCACCGGCGCGCCTGCGGCACCCAGGTCCTCGGCCTTCAGGCTCGAGGTCGAAGAGGCGATGAACCCGCCCTCCGGCAGCGACGCCATGATCTCGGCATAGACCGCGTGTTTCAGGGGCAGCCGCTCCGACACGCTCTCCTGCACCCAGTCGGCGCCCGCAACCGCCTCGGCCACCGAGCTGCAGAAGCTCAGCGCGCCCTCGGCCGGCAGCGCCCGGTCATAGAGCGCCGGAAGCGAAGCCCGTGCATTGGCCAGCACCGCCGCGATCTTGCGCTCGGCCTCCGGATCGGGGTCGAACACCGCCACGTCCCAGCCGTTCAGCAGGAACCGTGCCGCCCAGCCGCCGCCGATGACTCCGCCGCCGATGATCGCCGCACGGCTCATGCGGCACCGCCCGCAGGCGCGCGCTTCACCAGGCCGAGCTGATCGCGCACTTCCTGCGGGCCCATCAGGCTCACGCCCAGCCCGTCGAGGATGCCCGCGGCCTTCTCCACCAGCTGCGCATTGGTCGCCAGAACGCCGCGCTCGAGATACAGGTTGTCCTCGAGGCCCACGCGCACGTTGCCGCCGGCCAGCGCGGCCGCGGCGACAAAGGGCATCTGGTCCCTGCCCAGGCTGAAGGCCGACCAGGTCCAGCCTGCCGGCACGTTGTGCACCATCGACAGGAAGGTCAGCAGGTCGTTGGGCGCCCCCCAGGGGATCCCCATGCAGAGCTGCACCAGCGCCGGATCCTCCAGCACCCCTTCCTCGACCAGCTGCTTGGCGAACCAAAGGTGCCCGGTGTCAAAGGCCTCGATCTCGGGCTTCACACCCAGCTCGGTCATCTCGCGCCCCATGGCACGCAGCATGTTGGTGGTATTGGTCATGACGTAATCGCCATCGCCAAAGTTCATCGACCCGCAGTCCAGGGTGCAGATCTCCGGCAGGCAGGCCCGGATATGCGCCATCCGTTCGGACGCGGAGGCCATGTCGGTGCCGGCGGCGTCGAGCGCCATCGGCGTTTCCGGATCGCCCAGCGTCAGGTCGCCGCCCACGCCCGCAGTCAGGTTCAGCACCACGTCGACGTCGGCCGAGCGGATGCGGTCGGTCACTTCGCGGTAATACTCCACCTTGCGCAACGGCGCACCGGTCTCGGGGTCGCGCACGTGGCAGTGCACGATGGCGGCACCCGCCCGCGCGGCATCGATCGCCGCATCGGCGATTTCCTTCGGCGAGCGCGGCACCAGGCGGCTCTTGTCCTGGGTGGCACCGGCCCCGGTGATCGCGGCGGTAAGAAAGAGTTTGCGGTTCATCGCAAGAGGCATGTCGTCTCCTTTGGTCTGCTTACCGGCCCTTCCAGACCGGATCGCGCTTTTCGGCAAAGGCGCGGGCGCCTTCCTTCTGGTCTTCCGAACGGTAGAGCCGCTCGACCGTCTCGAACTGGCTGCGGGTGATGCGGTTCATGCCGTCCTGGAACTTCATGTTCTCCGCCTCGCGCACGATCTCCTTGATCGCCGCAAAGACGAGCGGCGGACCCGCCGCCAGGTCATCGGCCAGCGCGCGCGCCCGGTCCATCAGCTCGGCCGCCGGCACGATGCGGTTGATCAGGCCCCAGCCCTGCGCCTCGGTCACGTCAAACCACCGCCCCGTCAGCAGCAGCTCCATGGCGATGTGATAGGGAATGCGCTTCGGCAGCTTCAGCGTCGCCGCATCCGCCACCGTGCCCGAACGGATCTCCGGCAGGGCAAAGCTCGCGTGATCGGCGGCCAGGATGATGTCCGCGCTCAACGCCAGCTCCAGCCCGCCGCCGCAGCAGATCCCGTTCACCGCCGCGATCACCGGCTTGTTCAGCCCGCGCAGCTCCTGCAGCCCGCCGAACCCGCCGACGCCGTAATCGGCATCGGGATCCTCGCCATCGGCTGCCGCCTTCAGGTCCCATCCCGGGCAGAAGAACTTCTCGCCCGCCCCGGTCACCAGCGCCACGCGCAGCTCGGGATCGTCGCGGAACTCGGTAAAGACCCGGCCCATTTCCTGGCTCGTGGCCATGTCGATGGCATTGGCCTTGGGCCGGTTCAGGGTCACTTCCAGAACCGCACCGCGGCGCTCGACAATCAGGTTTTCGGTCATCTTGGCTCTCCCATGCGGATCAGCGCATCCGCTGCCACCGCCCCGTCGGGCAGGCACATCAGCGGGTTGATTTCAATTTCCTGCAGGGCCGCCGCATGGCCCCGCACAAAGTCCTGGATGGCCTCGACCGTATCCAGAACCGCTTCGATATCCGCCGCCGGCCGGCCACGATAGCCCGTCAGCAGCGCCCCTGTCTTCAGCGAGGCAAGCGCCTCGCGCAGCGCCTCGCGCTCCGCCGGGATCAACAGCGAGACACTGTCGGCGATCAGCTCGGTCAGCACCCCGCCCAGGCCCAGCGTCAGCACGAAACCATGCGCCGGGTCGCGCGTCACCCCGATCAGAAGCTCGGCCACGCAGCCCGTGATCATCTCCTCGACCAGGAAGCTTTCGCAGGGCATGGCCTCTGCCGCCGACCGCACCTCTTCGGCCGACATCAGCCCGAGCGCAACCGCCCCGGCCTCGGTCTTGTGGGCGATCCCCTCGCCCTTCAGCACGACGGGAAAGCCGATTTCGCCCGCGATGTCCGCCGCGGCCTCCGCACCTGTCGCGCGCGCGGCGCCGGGCACCCGCACGCCGGCCGCCGAGAGCATCGCCTTGGCCTCCGCCTCCGCCAGCACCCGGCCGCTCTCGCCCGGGCCCGAGACCAGAACCGGCGCAGGCCCCGCCGCCCGGTCATCCCGCGTCAGGCGCGCGCGGGCCTGGCCCACGTCCGCGGCCACCCGGATCGCCCGGATCGCCTCGCCCATGCCACAGAGCGGCACGATGCCATCGGCCAGCAACCTCTCGCAAAAGACCTCCGACAGCCCTTCCGCCATCAGCGCAACCACCGCGATCACCTTGCCGGTCCCGGCCCGCACCGCCTTCAGCGCAGAGAGCACCTGCTCATAGTCCGCCGCCTGGAATCTGTCGCTTCGCGGCATGTCCAGCACCACGCAGGTCACCGCCTGGGCACCCAGGGCAAGCGCCCCGAAACACCCCGCGAGCGCATCCTCGTCGCCCCAGATATAAGTGTTGTAATCCAGCGGGTTGGCCAGGGCCACCTTGGGCCCCAGCACAGCCCGCAACGCCGCGCGCTGCTCCGCGCCGAGCGGCGGAAACACCACGCCGCCGCGCTCTCCGATATCGGCCATCAGAGAGGCCTCGCCGCCCGAGCAGGAGGCCGAGGCCACCTCGGCCGAGGGCAGCCCGCCTGTCACGTGCAACAGCTTCAGCGTCTCGATCAGCTCCGAGGCCGTGTCGACCTGCCCGATGCCCAGCCGCGCCAGCAGCGCCCGCCCGCCGGCGTCACTGCCCACCAGCGAGGCGGTATGTGACACGACGGCCTCGCGGGCCTGCTGCGAGCTGCCGACCTTCAGGGCCACGATGGGCTTGCCCAGCTCGGCCGCGCGCCGCGCCAGCCCCTCGAAGGCCGTCAGGTCGGTGATCCCCTCGATATGCAGCCCGAGCGCGGTGATCCGGGGATCCTCCAGCAGCGCAATGCCCAGCTCCGCCATCGAGGTCTGCGCCTGGTTACCCGCGGCCAGAACTGCCGCAAGCGGCAGCCCGCGCTGCTGCATGGTCAGGTTGATCAGCACGTTCGAGGACTGCCCGATGATGCCCACGCCGCGCTCGATCTTGCGCATCCCGTGCCGGTCGGGCCAGAGCGCCACCCCGTCCAGCATGTTGACGATGCCATAGCAATTGGGCCCCAGCACGCGCATCTCGCCCGCGGCCGCAACCAGCTGCGCCTGCAGCTCGGCCCCGTCGGCCAGCTCCGCCGTGGCCTCGCTGAAGCCCGCGGCGAAACAGACCGCCCCGGCGCATCCCATGGCCGAGAGCTCGGCCACGACCTCCACCGTCAGGTGCCGGTTGACACCGATGAAGGCCGCATCGGGGCGGCCCGGCAGCGATGCCAGGTCCGGATAGGCGGGCACGCCGCCAATCTCGCTCTTCTTCGGATGGACGGGCCAGATCGGCCCCTCGAACCCGCTGTCCCGGCACTGCCGGACAACGGCCTCGCACCATGTCCCACCGCCCACCACGGTGATCGCGGCGGGGGTCAGGAACCGCGACAGCGGCGCCATGGATCAGGCTCCCAGCGGCCGGAAGATCTCCCGGCTGATGATGTGTCGCTGGATTTCCGAGGTGCCGTCCCAGATCCGTTCGACCCGGGCATCACGCCAGAAGCGCTCGATGGGCAGCTCGTCCATCAGGCCCATGCCGCCGTGGATCTGCAGCGCCGCATCCGTCACGCGGGCCAGCATTTCCGAGGCATAGACCTTGGCCGAGGCGATCTCGCGGTTCGCGGGCAGCCCCTCGTCCAGCCGCCAGGCCGAGGCCAGCGTCAGGTAATCCGCCGCGTCGATCTCGGTGATCATGTCGGCAATCTGAAAGCTCACGCCCTGGAACTTGGCGATCGGCTGGCCGAACTGGCTGCGCCCGGCGGCATAGTCCACCGCGTGGTCGAAGACCCGCCGCGCCCGGCCCACCGACATCGTCGCCACGGTGATCCGCGTGGCATAGAGCCATTCGTTCATCACCGCGAATCCGCCGTCGACCTCGCCCAGCACCTGCGCATCCGACAGCCGGCAGTTGTCGAAGTAGAGGATGCAGTTCTTGTAGCCCCGGTGCGACACCGAGTTGTAGCCCTTTGCCACCTCGAACCCGGGCGTGCCGCGATCGACCAGGAAGCAGGTGATCCGCTTCTTGGGGCCGCGCGGCGTCTCGTCCACGCCGGTCGCCACGAAGACGATGAAGAAATCCGCGTGATCCGCGCCCGAGATGAAATGCTTGGAGCCGTTCAGCACCCAGTCACCGCCGTCGCGCGTGGCGGTGCATTTCATGCCCCGCACGTCGGACCCGGCATCGGGCTCGGTCATGGCCAGCGCATCCATGCGCTCACCGCGCACGGCCGGCATCAGGTATTTCTCCACCTGTTCGCCCTCGCAGGCCATCAGGATGTTCTGCGGCCGGCCAAAGAAATGCGTCAGCGCCATCGAGCCGCGCCCCAGTTCGCGCTCGACCAGCGCGAAATCCAGGTGCGACAGGCCCGGCCCGCCCACGCTTTCCGGGAAATTCGAGGCATAGAAGCCAAGGTCGATGACCTTCTGCTTGATGTCCTGCGCGATCTCCTCGGGCACTTCGCCCGTCTTCTCCACGATGGCCTCGTGGGGATAGATCTCCTTCTCGACAAAGCTGCGGACGGTGGAGACGATCATCTCCTGTTCTTCGGTCAAACCAAAACGCATTGCGGCCCTCTTGTATGGATGGCCACTTGGTGAAAGAAATCCGGCATTGGGATCATGCAGAGTTGGCCGGAAATCATGCATAGTGGGATAAAATCTACACCGCCCGTGCTGGATGTCAGCGTGCTGCTCTTTCCTGCCTTCTCCAACTACTGCCTGGCCAATGCCGTCGAACCCCTGCGCGCCGTCAACAACCTCTCGGGACGCAGTTGTTATCGCTGGCATTTCCTCAGCCTGACCGGAGAGGACGTGGCCTCCTCCAGCGGCATGACCGTGCGGGTCGAGGGGCGGCTGGAGGACAGCCCCGGCGGCGCCTATCTTTTCGTCATGCCGAGCTATGACGTGCGCACCCACGACACGCCCGCCTGCCGCCAGGCGCTGCGCCGCGCGGCGCGCCGGCACGACCATGTCGCGGGCCTCGACACCGGCAGCTGGCTCCTGGCCAGCGCCGGACTGCTCTCGGGCCGCCGCGCCACCATCCACCGCGAGGAACAGGTGGCGCTCGCCGAAGGCTTTCCCGATGTCGAGGTGCTCTCCGACCGCGTCGTCGACGATGGCGCGCTGCTGACCTGCGGTGGCGCGCTCACCACCTTCGAGCTGACGCTCAACCTGATCGAGCGCCACCAGGGCAGCGTCATGCGCCTCGAGGTGGCCGCGCTCTTTCTCGATGGCGACACCGTGCAGGCCGGCGACGGCGCCCGTCTGCGTCCCGGCCGCACCGCCGAGGCCGCCATGGCGCTGATGCTGAAACAGATCGAGGCACCGGTGCCGGTGGGCCGCATCGCCGAACAGCTCGGCGTCTCGCGCAAGCGGCTGGAACAGCTCTGCCGCGCCCGCTACGGCTTCGGGCCTCAGCGCCTCTACCAGGCCGTCCGCCTGCGCGAGGCCCGGCGCCTGGTCGAGGACACGCGCCTCTCGGTGGCCGAGGTCGCCGTGCGCTGCGGCTATGGCGATGCCAGCGCCATGACCCGCGCCTTCCGCCGCGAGTTCGGCCAGCCGCCCCGCAGCCTGCGCGCCCGCAAGGATCGCGGCCCGGCCGGCTGATCAGCCTTCGCCCGCGTCCTCGCTCACCTCATCGGCCCCGAAGGCACCGCGCAGCCAGTCGTGAAAGGCCATGACCAGCGGATTGGCCAGGTTCGCCTCCGGCGCACAGAGGTAATATCCCGTCTCGGTGTGCAGCGTGGTCCGGAAGGGCTGCATCAGCTGCCCGCGCTCCAGCGCCTGCCGCCAGATCACCGTGTCGCCGACGGCGATGCCCTCGCCCGCCAGAACCGCCGTGTAGACCACGTTCATGTCGGAATAGACGATGCCGCGCCGGGCCATCTCGGGCGGCAGCCCGGCCTGCTCCATCCAGGCCTCCCAGTCGCCGAAATCCCCGATGTGCAGCAGCCGCGCGCCCGCAAGCGCCTCGGGCCGTTCCAGGCCGCCGAGCCGGGCATGAAAGGCCGGGCTGCAGAGCGGCGTGAAGGCCACCGAGACCAGCGGCTCGGCCCACAGATGCGCCCGCGGCTCGTGCCCGAAGGTGATGAAACTGTCGATCTCGGGGTTGCTGGTGTCGGTCAGGTTCCGCGCGCCGACGATCGTGGGCACCACCTCCGGATAGCGCTCCAGGAACGCCCCGATGTTCAGGCAGAGCCAGCCCGAGGCGAAGCCCGGCGGGCAGCTGATCGTCAGCCGGCCCGACAGGTTCTGCTCGGTGACGCAGGCCGGCGCATTGGCGATCAGGCCAAGCGCCTGGCGCACGCTCTCGGCATAGGCCAGGGCGCGGGGGCTGATCGCCGCCCGGTTGCCCGAGCGTTCGACGATCTTGAAGCCCAGGTCGCGCTCCAGCTGGCGCAGCTGATGGCTGACCGCGCTGCGGGTCAGGTTCAGCTCCTCCGCCGCGCGCCAGATCGCGCCCAGCCGGGCCACCGCCTCGATGGCCCGCAGGGCCTGGATCGAAGGAAACCGCCTGATGCCCTGCCCTCCTTCGCCGCGTCGCCGGCCCTTGGCCTCAGCCCTTCAGCTGCGTGCGCAGATAGGCGAAATGCGCATCCGCCATGCCGGCATAGGCGCGCCAGCCGTCGGCGGTGTTCTGCGCCACCGCGTCCGAGAGCACCGCCAGCGGTTCCCCGGTCGAGCGTGCCAGGATCAGCGTCTGCGCCGCCTTCTCGAAGAAGTAGAGATCCTCGAAAGCCGCCGCCACCGTGTCGCCCACGATGGTCACGCCGTGGTTGCCCATCACCAGCACGCTCTTGTCGCCCATGGCATCGGCCAGCCGCTCGCCCTCTTCCGCCGCATCCGCGATGCCGCCGAACTCCAGGTCATAGGCCGTCCGGCCGTGAAACCGCGCGGTGTTGTTGTCGATCGGCACCACGGTCGGATCCTTCAGGCAGGCCAGTGCCGTGGCATAGGGCGAATGGCAATGCAGCACCACCCGCGCCGAGGGCAGCTTGCGGTGGATCGTGCCATGCACGCACCAGGCCGAGGCATCGGGGGCCCCGGGCCCCTCCAGCGCGCTCTCGTCGCCGCTGTCCAGCAGCAGCAGGTCGTCGGGGCGGATCGTCGCGAAATGCCGCCACTTCGGGTTCAGCAGGAACTGCCGCCCGTCGTCCGAGGCCGCGGCGCTGAAGTGGTTGCCCACGGATTCGCTCCAGCCGAGCATGTGGCAGATGCGGAAGGCATCCGAGAGATCCTGCCGCAGCACGGCAAGATCCTCGGCCTGTCCGGGAGAGACCATCTCGTTCATGCCTTGAACCGCCCCTCGCTGACCAGCGAGCGATAGGTCGAGCGCATCTCGGCCCGGTCCACGTAGGTGCCGCGCAGCATCCGCTCGCCCGAGGTCGCCTCGTAGGCGGCGCGGCCATGCACGATGCGGTGGTTGTCGAAGACCATGCATTCGCCGGCCTTCATCAGGAAGCGCATCATGTACTTCTCCTCCTGCAGCATCCGGCCGAACCGGCAGAAGGCGGGATAGTAATCGTCCAGCAGCGCCTGGTCGAGATCGAGGATATCCAGCATGTGCTGGCTGATCGTCAGCCCCGAAACCTCGCCGCGCGCATCCAGCTCGATCACCGTCTGGCGCGAGCGCATGTCATAGGTGTCATGCTCGCAGTAGAAGGGAATCGGCACCTCCGACAGCAGGCGGAAGCCCTCCGGGTCGCGGTGGCGGAAATCATTGGCCACGGCCACGCCGTCGGCATAGAGGCTCTCGCCGCCCTGCACGCTGTTGGCCCGGCAGTGCAGGAACTGAACGCCCGGGGCGTGCTCCTCGGCCGGGGTGTCGGTGTGCAGCTCCAGCGCGGCCGAGGTATAGGCCGTGTTGGTGGGCTTGATGTGGGTATAGACGTCGAAGTAGTCGCCGAAGAACGTGGGGCGGATCTTGCCCATCAGCTCGGCGGTCTCGGTCAGCCCGGCGTCGCTGTTGGGCATGTCGGTGACGATGGCAAAGCCCTCGACGATCAGCGCCTCGATCCACTTCGCCCGCACCGCGTCGCTGGCCAGCAGCTCGGGCTGCGAGAAGCGCGGCACATCGGGGTAATGATCACCGTACCAGGCCACCCGCGGCAGGTCGGCCGGATCGCGGCGCGGCAGGCCGGCGGTATATTGCTCCAGCCAGCTCAGCGGCATCCGCGTCACGTGGTCTTCGCCGTCCCAGGCGATGACCAGGGCATCGCCCTCGACCTCGGCGGAACGCGCCCGCGGCGCCTCTTCCAGGTGAAAGATGTCAAAGCTCCGCTCGCGGGTATCGGCGTTGAAGGAGCTGGGGCAATTGTCGCGCAGCCAGTGGTAGTTGAAGTAATGACTTTGACCGTCAGGCAGGATCACGTCGAGGCCCTTGGCCTTCAGCGTGGCACCGGCAGAGGGATCGGACATCGGGGAGGACATCACATTCATGTTGTTTCTCGACAGTTTCGGGGTGGGTTTCAAATTCTGATGCCCAAAGGCTCCCAGATTCCCCCTTGCGCCGACAGATCGGATCGCGTGAAGATAAGATAACCCATGGATTAACTTATATGACCGACCGACTGCCCCCGCTGCGCCTGCTGACCACCTTCGAGGCCTTCTCCCGCCATGGCTCCATGCGGGATGCGGCGGCGCGTCTCAACGTCACCCAGCCCGCCGTCAGCCAGGCGCTCAAGGCGCTCGAGGATCACCTGGGCGCGCCGCTGATCGACCGCAGCACCCGCCCCGCCGGCCTGACCGAGGCCGGAGAGATCCTGGCCCGCGGCGTGCGCGACGGCCTGGGCCAGATCACCGCCGCGATCGAGGACATCCGCACCCTGCACGACCCCGCCGACCGGCAGGTCACCGTCTCCTGCACGCTGGGCATGGCCACCTACTGGCTGATGCCCCGCCTGCCCGGCTTCTACGCGCTGCACCCCGACATCACCGTCAACGTCCAGGCCCCCGCCTCGGATCAGCCCGTGCTGGCCCCCGGGGTCGACATCGCCCTGCGCTACGGCACCGGCGGCTGGCACGAGGGCGTCACGCAGAAGCTCTTCGACGAGCTGGTCTGCCCGGTGGGCGCGCCGGCGCTGATCGAGCGGCTGCTCGCCGAGGGGCGCGGCCTCGACAGCGTGCCGCTGATCCACGTCCGCAGCCCCCGCAACCAGCACTGGGCGGGATGGGAGGATTACTTCCGCCGGCGCGGCATCCCCCGCCTGCGCACCGCCGGGCAGAGCTTCAACAACTACGTGCAGGCGGCACAGGCGGTGCTCGACGGGCGGGGCATCATGCTGGGCTGGAAATCCATCACCGGCCGCGCCGTGCGCGACGGCGCATTGCGGCACTGGCCCGAGGCCACGCTCGATCTCGGCACCGCCTATTACGTGACCGCGGCCGATCACCTCTCGGCGAACGGCCACGCGTTTCTCGACTGGGTGCTGCAGCAGGACACCGAGGGCTGCCCCCCGGCGCACCCGCGACAGGTGATCAGGCCGAGGCCTTGATCATGTCGGCGGCCTTTTCGGCGATCATGATCACCGGCGCATTGGTGTTGCCGGTGGTGACATAGGGCATGATCGAGGCATCGACCACGCGCAGCCCCTTCACCCCGTGCACCTGCAGGCTCTCGTCCACCACCGCCATCTCGTCGCGGCCCATCTTGCAGCTGCCGCACTGGTGGTGATAGCTCATCACCGCCGAACGGGCATAGTCCGCGATCTCCTCGTCGGTCTGTGCCTCCGGCCCCGGATAGATCTCGCGCGCGATCCATTTCGACAGCGCCGGCTGCGCCGCGATCTCGCGGATCATCTTCACGCAGGTCACCAGGGTCTCCACGTCGTAGTCCGTCGCCAGGAAGTTCGGATCGAGCGAGATCGGCGCCTCGGGATCCGCCGCCGTCAGCCGCACCTCCCCGCGCGAGGTGGGCTTTACCCCGCCCGCGTTGAAGGTAAAGGCATTGGCCACGCTGGCGTCCTGCTCGGGCGCGTAATAGGGCGCGAAGAGGCCCAGCGGCTGCATGTCCGGCTCGGCCCGCTCGGGCGAGGACTTGGCGAACAGATGCGTGTGCAGCGGCGTCATCCCCAGGTGCGGCGGCGGCGGCACCTGCTCCGAGGCCTCCCAGGTCACCGGCAGCAGCGTGTGATCATGCAGGTTCTGCCCGACACCGGGCAGCGCATGTTTCACCTCGATGCCCATCTCCTCCAGGTGATCGCGCGGCCCGATCCCCGACAGCATCAGGATGCGCGGGCTCTCGATCGCCCCGCCGCAGACCACGACCTCCTTGGTGGCGGTGACGGTATGCACCTTGCCCGCCTGGGCATAGGTCACCCCGGTCGCCTGTCCGTCGCTCAGCTCCACCCGGTGCACCCGCGCATGGGTGATCAGCGTCAGGTTCGGCCGCTCCAGCGCCGGCTGGAGGAAGGCCACGGCGGTCGACTGCCGCTTGCCGTCGCGGGTGTTCAGGTTGCAGAATCCCACGCCCATCTGGTCGCCGGAATTGCAGTCCAGGTTCAGCGCATGGCCCGCCTGCACCGCGGCCTCGACCATGGCCTTGTTGATCACATGCGGCACCGGGTTCGCGGTGACGTGCAGCGGCCCGCCCTTGGCATGCATCTCCGAGGCATCGCCCGAGTAGTCCTCGGATTTCAGGAAATAGGGCAGTACGTTCTCCCACTCCCAGCCGGGATTGCCGAGCGCCGCCCAGCCGTCGTAATCGGTGGCCGATCCGCGCACGTAGATCATGCCGTTGAGCGAGGAGGACCCGCCCAGCGTCTTGCCGCGCGGCCAGAACAGCTGGCGGTCGTGGGCGTTCTTCTGCGGCACCGTCCAATAGGCCCAGTCATAGGGCGAATTCCACAGCTCGATCACCCGCATCGGGGTCCAGATCATGTCGGTGTCGTCGGGCCCGCCCGCCTCCAGCAGCAGCACCGAGGCCCCCTCCTCGCTCAGCCGGCTGGCCATCACGCAGCCCGCCGAGCCGGCGCCCACCACGATGTAGTCATAGCTTGCGTCGAGGCCGCCCGGCGGGTTCATGCTGGCGCCCGCGGCGCCGCTTTCGGTGGTGATCGTCCCGGAGGCCGGGCTCTTGTGGTCGTCTTGTGTCATTGTCATGTCCCTGTCGGCAGAGGCCGGCCCGCCCTGCGGGCACGGCTTCCCTTTTGTCTGGAAACGTCTGTCTGGAAAGATGAAGAGGGGTCCGCCTCAGGCGATCACCACCTGGATGTCGGTATAGGCGTTCAGGCCCTCCTGGCCGAACTCCACGCCCACGCCCGATTTCTTGCGCCCGCCAAAGGGCGCATCGGGGCGGATCATGCCGTGCTGGTTGATCCAGACGGTGCCGCAGTCCATCCGCGCCGCAACCGCCTTCGCGGCCTCCACGTCCGACGACCAGACAGAGCCGCCAAGCCCCGCCTCGCCGGCATTGGCCTTGGCAATCGCCTCGTCGACCGTGGCATAGCGGATCACCGGAAGCGCCGGGCCGAACTGCTCCTCGTCCACCAGCGCATCGCCGTTGTCGAGCCCCGAGATCAGCGTCAACGGAAAGAACAGCCCCTCGCCCGGCGCGCCGCCGGTGTGTACCTTCCCCTTGGCCGCGGCATCGGCCACCAGCATGGCGACCTTGTCGAACTGCATCCGGTTGGCCACCGGCCCCATCACCGATCCCTCGTCCAGCCCGTCGCCCATGGGAATGTTGCGGATATAGCCCGCCAGCGCCTCGCAGACCGCGTCATGCACGTCCTCGTGCACGTAGAGGCGCTTCATCGCGGCGCAGGTCTGGCCCATGTTGATGAAGGCGCTCCAGAACAGCCCCTCGGCAATCGCCTCCGGATCGACATCGGGCAGCACGATGCCCGCGTCGTTGCCGCCCAGCTCCAGCGTCAGCCGGGTCATGTTGGGCGCGGCGGCCGCCGCCACCTTTGCCCCCGTCGCGGTGGAGCCGGTAAAGACGATCTTGCGGATCTCCGGATGCCCCGCCATCAACGCGCCCAGGTTGTCCTCGCGCTCGTCCGAGCAGACCACGTTGACCACGCCCGCGGGCAGCAGCTCGGCCATCAGCTCGATATAGCGCAGCGTCGAGAGCGGCGTGTAGGGCGAGGGTTTCGCCACCACCGTGTTGCCGGTGCGGATCGCCGGCAGGATGTGCCAGGTGGCGATCATCACCGGCCAGTTCCAGGGCGTGATAGAACCCACCACGCCCAGCGGCTTGCGGTGCAGCTCGACGCGCTCCTTCTCGTTCTCCACCAGCACCTCGACCGGGGTCGAGAGCGTGCCCGTGTAATGGCTCCAGGCGCTCACGCCCCCCATCTCGAAACGCGAGCCGATGCCGCCCAGCGGCTTGCCCTGCTCGCGGGTGATCAGCTCGGCCAGCTCCTCGGCATGGGCCTCCATCTTCTCCGCGATGGCATGGCAGATCGCGGCGCGCTCCGCATCGGGCGTGGCCGCCCAGGCCGGAAAGGCCGCGCTGGCCGCCGCCACCGCCGCCTCCAGGTCCGCCGCGGTGCCCTGCGGGGCCAGGCCCACCACCGCCCCGGTGGCGGGGTTGGTCACCTCAAAGGTCTTCTCGGTCCTCACGGCGGCGCCGTTGATGGTCATGGCAAAGGTCTTGATGTCCGGTTGATCCAGCGACATGTCGCACTCCCTGTTCTGCGTTTTGCAGCAGCTTAGGGGCGCGCAGGCCGGCAGGTCTTGGGCCGAGGCGACGCGGGCTTTGGGCCTAGGCGTCACGCTCCGGATCGGGCGCCACGGCCCCCGGCGCCATGCCGAAGCGGGCGCGGAAGGCATGGTAGAAATGCGACAGGTCGCCGAACCCCTGGTCATAGGCCACGTCCGATACGGTGCGCGGCCCCCGCGCCTCGAGCGCCCGGCGCGCCTGCTCCAGCCGCGTCGACAGGATCCTCTCGCGCGGGCTCTCGCCCAGCGGCGCAAAGGCCCGCTGCAGCCGCCGCGGTGCCACGTCGAGCAGATCGGCCAGCGCGCCCGGGCCGAAATCGGCATCGCGGTAATGCAGGTCGATCAGCACCAGCGCCCGGCCCAGCAGGCTGTCGCCCCGCGGATCGGGCCGGCTCTCGCCCCGCGCCGCGTCCTGCAGCCAGGCCCCCAGCAGCGACAGGAAGGCCTCGGCGATCTCCGGCGGCTGGTCCTGCTGCGCCCGGTAGAGCAGCGCCGTCATCGCCACGGCAAGGCTGTCCTCGCGGCGGATCGACAGGCCGCCGCGCGCGGTCTCGCCGAACCGGCCCAGCACCTGTTCGCGCGGCAGGTGGATCGAGAGCTGGGTCGCAAAGCGCCCGCCGAAATCGAACACCGAGGGCCGGGTGGCATCCGACAGGAACATGTCACCGGGCCGGAGGAGCGTCCGCCGCCCCTCCTGCACCATCACCGCCTCGCCGCTCTTCTGCTGCACCAGCACGAAATGATCGGCATCGTCGCGCCGGATCGCCCGGGCATCGCGCCGCACCTCGCCCGCCATCAGCCCGACCGAGGCGATCTCCAGCCCGCCGCGCCGCGCCAGCCCCGCCTGCGCCGCGAAACCGCCGCGCTTCGGCTCGACGTCATAGGCCCCGCAAATCCCGCGGATCCCGTCACGGAACGCCTCGACATGGGCAAACTGCTGAAGGGCGATACTGTCTTTCATGGCTGGCATGGCAGGCTCCCGGCTTTGGCTCAGCAAAGCATCCCGCGCCGCGGGACCAAAGCGCAGAGTGCCGGGACATTGCGTGAAATTTCACCAATCCCCGGCACTGCGCGTTTTTTGGCCTTGTCTGCCACCGGAATGGGCCACCGGAATGGGCCGCCTGAACGGGCTTCCGGATCGGCCCCCCCGCGCTCAGCTCCCCTCCAGCTTGCGGGTCTCCCGCTCGCGCCAGAGGGTCAGGAAATGCCCCACCACCAGGCAGAGGATCATCACCCCCAGGATCGCCGCCACCGGCCGCTGGAAGAAGTCCTGCAGCACGTGCACCCGCGCCATGGCCGGGCGGAACTTCACCTCCATGATGCCGCCCAGCACCATCCCGAGGATGATCGGCACCGCCGGCAGGTTCTGCCGCTTCAGGATCAGCCCGAACCAGCCGAAGCCCGCCGCAAAGGCGCAGTCGAGCACCGAGTTCCGCAGGCTGTAGACCCCCACGAAGCTCAGCGTCAGGATCATCACGCCCAGGAACCGCGTCGGGATCCGGATGATCCGCATCAGCAGGTTCGAGGACACCAGCATGAAGAGCACCACGATCACGTTCAGCAGGATCATCGCCGCGTAGAGCGCATAGACGAAATCGATCTGCCCCTGGAAGAGCTGCGGCCCCGGGATCACGTTGTGCACGTAGAAGACCGAGAGCATCATCGCCGTCAGGGCCTCGCCCGGAATGCCGAGGGCCAGCAGCGGGATCATCGCCGCCGCCGGCACCGCGTTGTTGGCGCTCTCCGAGGCGACGAGGCCCTCCTCGCTGCCCTTGCCGAAGGCCTCGGGCGTCTTCGAGCTCTTCTGCGCATAGGTATAGCTCAGGAACTGCGCGGTAAATTCGCCCACGCCGGGGATCATCCCCATCAGCACGCCGAATCCCGTGCCCACGGTGGCCACCCGCTTGTGGCGCAGCACCCGGGTCATCGCGCGGCCCATGGAGCCGGTGATCGGGTCGGTATGGGGCGCGCTCTCCGGATCCGACAGCAGCAGAAAGGCCTGGCTCAGCGCGAAGAGGCCCAGCACGACCACGATCAGGTCGAAGCCGGAGGCCAGCCATTCCTGCCCGAAGGTATAGCGCTGGGTATATTTCAGCGGCTCGAGGCCGATGGTGCCGATGAACATGCCCAGGCCCGCCAGCATCCCCGCGGCCAGCGTCTGGCCCCGGTGCGCGATCACCACCAGCACCAGGCCCATCAGCGCCGCCAGGAAGATCTCCTTCGAGCCGAACATCGGCGCGATCTTCGCCAGCACCGGCGACAGCAGGATCAGCGCGATGATCGACAGGATGCCGCTGAAGAAGGAAGCGCCATAGGCCAGCCCGAGCGCCTTCAGCGGCTCGCCCCGTTGCGTCATCGGATAGCCGTCATAGGTGGTCAGCGCATTCACCGCGGTGCCCGGCGTGTTGACCAGGATCGCGGGCAGCGAGCCGCCGAACATCGACGATCCGTAGATGCCCAGCAGCATCACCAGCCCCACCAGCGGCGGCAGCGCAAAGGTCGCCGGCAGCAGGATCGCGATGGCCACCGCCGGGCCCACGCCCGGGATGGCCCCGATGATCACCCCGCCGACAGAGCCGATCAGCAGCGCCAGGATCACATCGAAATGCATCAGCATCCCGATACCGGAAATCAGCATATCCATATGATGTGCCTCAGAAATTCGTCATCATGAAAGATCGGAAACCGCCGGCCGGCAGCAGGTCGTAGACCTCGCCCGCGGGGATGTTCACCCCAAGGACGGTCTTGAACAGCACCACCACCAGAACCCCGAAGAGCGCGGCGATGCCCATCCATGCGCCACTGCGATAGCCCATGCGAAAGCTCAGCCCGCAGCTGAAGGCCACCGTGGCGATCAGGTAGCCGATCACCGGCACCAGCCAGACATAGACCAGGAACCAGAGCAGGAATTCCACCGGCCGCAGCCAGCTGATCAGCTCCGCCTTCACCCCCGGCTTGTGCTCCGAGACCAGCGCCCCCAGCAGGTGCAGCCCCGAGAAGATCACCATCACCAGGATCGCGATGCCGGGCCAGAACGCCGGCTGCACGTAGATCTTCGTCCGCGGCACCCAGGTGGTCTGGCTCGGCAGCAGCGCCAGCAGCAGCAGCGAGACGGCAAAGAAACCGGCGGCAAAGACGAGCTCTCCCGGCCGGCTCTCGCGCGCGAACATCTCCTGCATGGTCCTGGTGCGCACCATGCGGCGAAACCGCGTGCCCATGCGTTGCCCCGGGCGCGGAGGAATATCCTCGCCCGGGATGCCGCGGGTCGGCTGATCACTCATCGAGCAGCCCGCTGATGGCGCCGCGCGCGGTCTTGTCGGCCTCGATCTGCGCCTCGGATTCCGCCGCGTCCTGCCAGTAGATCAGCGCGCCTGTCTGCGCCGCCAGCTCCTTGGCCGCATCCGAGGCCATCACCTTCTCGGCCACGGCGGCGATCTTGTCGCGCGCCTCCTGCGGCACGCCTTCCTTCACGAAGAGACCGTTCCACAGCGCCAGGTCCAGCTCCGGCAGCACCTCGCCCACGGTGGGCGTGTCGGGGGTGATCGGGATGCGCTCCGAGCCGATCGAGGCCAGCACCTTCACATCGCCCAGGCAGGGAAAGATCTGCTGCAGCGTGGTGTTCATCACGTCCACGTCGCCCGAGGCCAGGGTGTTGCAGTCGAGCGCATCGAAGGCGGATTCATACGCGAAATCAAACCCTTCGGCCTTGGCCACGGCAAAGGTGATCTGCGTCGGCGTCAGCATGGCGCCGAAATGGCCCAGGGTCACCTCGTTCTCCTTGGCGTAATCGGCCAGCTCTTCCAGCGTCGAATAGGGCGCGTCGCCCGCCGCCGCGATGACAAAGGGATAGGTCACGAAGACGCCGATCGGCTCGAAGGGGTTCGGGCTCAGCGCCGGGATGCCGATCTCGGGGCCAGAGAGCGGCACGTCCGAGACGAAGGAGCCGATGGTGTAGCCGTCGGCCTCGGCATTGGCCACGTCGACCGCCCCCGGGAAGGGGCCGCCACCGCCGCCGGGCTTGTTCACCACGGCCGCCGCCACGCCGTATTCCTTCTGGAACTCGTCCGCGATCATCCGCGTCAGGATGTCTTCCAGGTCGCCGGGCGGGAACGGCACGATGAATTCCACCGGTTTCTCGGGGTATTCGGCCAGCGCCGCCACCGGCATGGCAACCGGCAGGGTCACCAGGGCACTCGTCAGGGCAAGTTTCGCAAATCCGTTCACTCTCATCTCCTGTTGGTGTGTTTTGTTATATTTTGTCAATTTGTTACGGGTCGTACTTCAGGTGGTTCCCGCGGCCATGCCAAGGGTCGCGAGCGACATCGGCACGATCTCCATCAGGGCAGCGGCCCGGCCCCGGCGCGCCGCGCGCAGGCCCGTGCCCAGGCTCAGCGCCGCATAGGCCGCAAGCCCCGCCAGCGTCAGCACCAGATAGGCCATGGCGGCGCGCGACATCGGGATCAGCGTCACGCCCCCGGGCGAGACCAGCGGCAGCGCAGAGCCGCCGCAGAACCCCGCGCCGTTCAGCACGAAGAGCGCGCCCAGCACCGCCACCATCGCCAGGTGCGAGGCCGCGCGATGGCCCGAGAGCGCGCCGCCCCGGGACAGCGACAGCGCCGCCAGCCCGATCAGCACCGCGCCGCCCGCGATCAGCGCCGCCGCGCCCCCGGTCATGGCCAGCGCCATGGCACCGAGCGCCGCCAGCGCCTCTCCCCTGGTGCGCCAGCCGCAGGCCGAGAGCAGGCAGGCCAATGTGCCCGCCCCCGCCAGTGCCAGCAGCCCCAGGTGATAGGCGCTCATGGCTCAGCTCTCCGCGCCGCAGCAGCCCGAGGCGGCCCGGGTCTTGTTGGAATGGCAGCATTCCTTGCCGTTCGGGTCCGCCGGCACGTCCAGCGTCGGGTTGCGGTCAAAGAAGTTCTCGGGCCGCAGCTTGAAGCCGGCGTAATCCACCGGCATCACCGGCCAGTCCTCGCTGCGCGGAAAATGCGTCAGCCCGAAGGTATGCCAGACCACGATGTCCTCGCCATCGACGGAACGGTCCCCGGCGGCATAGCTGGGCAGGCCCGCGCCGCCCGGATGCTGGTTCGGCGTATAGCCCGCCGCCCACATCTCGTCGCGGTCGTACTGCGTGACCCAGAGGGACTTCTTGCCGAAGGTCGCACGCCGGCTGATCGAGGCCGCGTCATCGGCCAGCAGCAGCGGCAGCCCCTCCGGCGCCAGGACATAGGCCGTGGGATGGCCCACGAAGTTGGTCTTCTCCGCCGAGGAGATCCGCCAGACGCGGCCGACGTCGTTCTTCGCCACCCGCTGCGCCTCGCTCTCGCTCTTCAGCCGGGTGATCGTGCGGGTAAAGGCATTGCCCATCGGGTTGCCCTCGCCCATCGGCACGCGGGCCACGTCGATCTCGTCGACAAAGTTCTTCTGGCCATCCAGCGCGAAATCGAGCCGCGCCGAGAACAGGTGCTGGTGCTGCGGCGCGCCCAGGCGCGGCGCCATTTCCGTGGCCCATTCGTACTCGCCCTCGGGCCGGCCAGAGGTAAATACGATCCCCGTCGCCTTGCACTCCAGCTCGATCTTTCCGTCCAGGTAGAAGTACCAGTAGAAGCCGTAGTCATAGTTGCCCACGGTCACGAAGAAGCTGACAACCAGCCGCCGCTGCCGCCGCACGTCGCTCTTGCCCGAGAACACGCAGCTGTGCTTCCAGAGCGAGCCGAAGTCCTCCTCGTGGATGCAGATGGCGTTCTTGATCTCCACCGGGTTGCAGAAATCGTCCACCACCGTGGCGTCGACATAGTGGATCTCGCCCAGGCAGTCGCAGCCCAGCACCAGCGAATTCGCCAGCCGGCCGAACTGGTACTCGCCCGCGTCGAAATAGTTCTGCCAGTCGTGGGTCGGCTGCGGCTCGCCATAGGGCACTACCATCTCGCTCACCGAGGCGCGGTTCAGGATCGAGCGTTTCTCACCCCGGTCGTTGAAGCTGATGTCGTGCAGGGTCAGCCCCTCGCGGCCGTTGAAGCCCACCCGCACCGACCAGTTCTCCCATTCCAGCACGTTGTCCGTCATGGTGAAGGAGGCGCCCTGCGGCTGGGTGATGTTCAGCGGCTTCATCGTCTCGCGCGGCGCGATCGCCGGATCAAGGTAATCGCCGCTCTCCTCCGGCACATGCATGTAGCCGGTATCGACAAAGCGCAGCACCTCGCGGGCGTTCAGGTCGACATGGCAGACCACCCCCTCGATGGGATGCGCCCAGAGCTCGTGCACCGCGGCCTCGTCCGGCGCGTAAAAGCTCAGAACCCGCAGCATCCGCCGGCCCTTCTCCTGCTCGTCGTCGAACATCCCCGCCGAGAGCGGGCAGCAGAAGACCTTGTCGAGATCGGTGATCCCGCGCCTGGCCAGCGCCTCGACGAACCGCGGATCGGCCTTGCTGATCTCCTCTGCGGCCACGTAATCCTCGTCGAGCACCGGGCCCCAGCCCTCCGTCGCGGTGTCGAGCGCGCGCTGCACCACGATCTCGCCCGCCGGCACGTCCACCACCAGCTCCGTCACCTCGCTGGTGGCCAGGTCACTCACCAGCACGCCGATCTCGCGCGGCACCGCGGCGCCGGGCACGAACCCCGCCAGCACCTCGCGTGCCGGCTCCCGCAGCATCACGTAGGAATAGCGGATCGAGTCCCCGCTATAGCCTGCCGCGTCCAGAACCGCCTTCACCCGCACGACCTCGGCCGGGGTGATCGGGTCCAGCGGATGCGCGACCCCGGGGGTGAATTCCGTCACCGCTTCGTTCATCGTCTCGTCCTCCGAATGATGTCTCGATTGATGTGTTGTCATCAGCTTCAAGAGGCGGATCAGATGCATCTATTGTACTTGGCGCCAAATGTTCGATAATTTGCGCCAAATGGCGGCTCCGATCACGAAACAGCGCCGCCGGGGCCGCGCCGCGCCCGGCCCGGTGCAAATCCTGTTTCCAGGATGCCTGTTTTTTGAATGCGGTTTCGGCCGCCGGTCTGAAAAATGCGGCAGCCCCGGGATACGCCCCCGCAGGGCGGCCCGCATCGGGCGGCGGTGCCCCCGCCCCTCAGCCGCGATTCCCGCCGTCCCCGGCCTTTCCGCCCGCCTTGCTCGGCGCCTGCCCGGTCCAGGTCCGGTAGGCCCGCCAGAAGACGGTGCCGTCGGAATATCCAAGCGCCTGCGCCACCGCCTTCATGCTCAGGTCTGGATCGGTCAGATGGGTCTGCGCCACCCGCTCGCGCTGGGCCCGGGTGATCGCCCGCAGCGATGTCCCCTGCTCGCCCAGCCGCCGCTGCAGCGTCCGGGGCGTCATCCCCAGCTCCGCCGCCACGCTCTCCAGGTCGATGGCCCGCTGGCCCAGGTTGCGGCTCACCACCGCCTCCACCCGCTCGGCAATCGGCTGGCGCGGATCCTGCTTCAGCGCCAGGTCCGCCATGTGCCGCTCGATCACCGCGATCAGCGCGGCATCCTCGGTGCGGTGCGGCGTGTCCAGGCCCTCGCGGTCCAGGATCAGCCGGTTCGCCCCCTGTCCGAACCGCACCGGCGCGCGAAAGATCTTCTGCAGCAGGTCCGGCCGGCGCGAGGTCTCGTGCATGAAATGCACCTCCTCCGGCGCCCAGCGCGGATCGAAGGAGGCCCGCAGCAGCTGCACCACCGAGGACAGCGAGAACTCGCAGTCCTGCGGCCGCCCCACCAGGTTGCGCGCCCCGATCAGATAGGTCAGCTCCATCAGCGCCCCGTCCTCGATCAGCCGCATCTCCGTGGTGCTCTGCAGCCAGGACAGCCCGCGCGCGAACCGCGTCAGCCCGCGGCGGATGGTGGCGCTCTGCATCATCAGCAGCCCCGGCGGGCCCAGGTCGGCGGCATTGGTCCGCTGGCCCAGCCGCGCGCCCAGCACCGGATCCTTGGCCTTCACCGCCGCATCCTCGAAGACCGCCATGTAGGCCTCCAGCGGGATCACCTCGTAGGGGTCGCGCACCGCCTCGGGATCAAGGCCGTTCTTGCGCAGGATATCGGCGATGGCCCCCGGCGTGCCGCCGAAATGCCGCGCGATCGGCGCCAGCGCGGTGGCGCGCAGCGAGGGGCGGTCGGGTCCGAAGGCGTGGGTGGCGGCGGTCATGCCCCGATCTTGCCCGTCGCGGCGGCCCCGTCAATGATCGTCGTCCCGTCACGGACCGCGGCGCGCCCAGCGCCTGCAACGCCCGCAAACCGGCCCGGCAGGCGCCGCCTCCGCCCGGGCGGCTGATTGCGCCCGGTTGCCGCCCCGATGCCATTGACCCCGGGCCCGGATGCCCCGCAGGATGGCCCCATGGCCGCGCGCCCCTGACCGGCGCGCAGGGCACACCATCGGACATCCAAGGGGATCACATCATGGCACGCATTCTCGGCCTCGCAGGCAGCCTGCGGCGGCACTCCTACAACGCCGGCCTGCTGCGCGCCGCGGTAGAGGAAACCCCGGCGGGCAGCACCCTCGTGGCCGGCACCATCACCGGCGTGCCGCTCTACAATGCCGATGTCGAGGCAGAGGGCCTGCCCGAGGCGGTGCAGCTCCTGCAACAGCAGCTCGCGCAGGCCGACGGGCTGCTGATGATCACGCCCGAGTACAACAACGGCATCCCCGGCGTCTTCAAGAATGCCATCGACTGGATGTCGAGCGGCCCCGGCGCCGCGCTCTTCGAGGGCAAGCCGGTGGCGCTGATCGGCGCCTCTCCGGGTGGCTTCGGCACCATCCTGTCGCAATCGCACTGGCTGCCGGTGCTGCGCACGCTCAAGACCGATCCCTGGTTCGAGGGCCGCATGATGGTCTCCCGCGCCGGTCAGCTCTTCGATGCCGAGGGCAACCTGACAGACGAGAAAACCCGCGAGACCCTGCGCGGGTTTCTCGCGGGTTTTGCCGCCAGCATTACCTAAGGAACGGCCTCACCTGAGAACCGGCCTTACCTGACAGACGGCCTCAGTCGGTCAGCAGCTCCACCAGCCCCTCGATCTCGGGCTGGCGCAGCTCGTGGCCGCCGGGGTGCACTACCGTGGCCACCTCCGCGCCCTGGGCCCCGAACCAGTCGATCAGCCGCCGGCTCTCGGGCCAGGGGCAGATCATGTCGTTCTGGCCCGCGGTGATCAGCACCCGCCGTCCGCTCAGCCCCGGCACCGGCTCCGGCGCCCAGGGGATCAGCGGATGCAACAGCCCGATCCGGTCGAAAAGCCCGGGATGCGCCATGGCCACCGAGGCAAGGATATTGGCCCCGTTGGAATAACCGAAACCATAGACGGGCCGCCCCGGGTGCGCCGCCCTGTGCGCGGCCACGAACTGCGCCATCCGCTCCGTCCGCGCCGCAAGGTCGGCCATGTCATAGACCCCCTCGCCGGTGCGGCGAAAGAACCGCGCCATGCCCATCTCCGAGACATCGCCACGCGGAGAGATCACCCCGGCCCCCGGCCGGATCTGCCCGGCCAGGTCAAAGAACTGGTTTTCGTCGCCCCCCGTGCCGTGAAGGGCAAGGATCAGCGGCGCCCCCTCTGCGGGGGCGCTTACGCGGGCGTGGTAGAGATCCGTGCTCATGTCTGTCTCCTCATTCCACCAGCTCGGGCAGGATAGCCTCGATCTGGTCGCGATAGGGCCGGTACTGCGTCGGCAGCTTCAGCGCCTGTCCCAGGTTGGCGGTATCCTCGTCGCGGTCGAACCCGGGCTCGTTGGTCGCCACCTCGAAGAGCACCCCACCGGGGGTACGGAAGTAGATCGCCCAGAAGTAATCGCGGTCGATCACCGGCGTCACCTGGTACCCGGTATCAAGCAGCGCTTCACGGGTGCGCAGCTGCGCCGCACGGTCCTCCACCGCAAAGGCGATGTGGTGCACCGATCCGGCGCCCTGTCCGGCGGGGCGCGCCTCGGGCAGCTCCTCGATATCCACCGTGTCGGCGGCATTGCCGCCCTCGATGCGATAGCGGGTGACATTGCCCTCGCTCTCGTCCTTCTGGTACCCCATGAAGCCCAAGAGCTCGCCCGTGGCCCCGGCATCCCGCAGGCGCATCCGCGCCCCGTGAAAGCCCAGGATCCCGGCCTCTTCCGGCACCCCGGAGCCGGTCCAGGGCGTCCGCCCCCTCACCGCGCTCTCGACCAGGGCAAAGCCGTCGCCATCCGGTCCCTCGAAGTTCAGCCGCGCCTCGCCCAGGAAACTGTCCTGCGACAGCCCCCGCACGCCCATGGCGCCAAGGCGGTCGCTCCAGTAGGCAAGGCTGCCCTCGGGCACGGCAAACTCGGTCACGCCCACCTCGCCGGTGCCGCGCCGCCCCTTGGGCATGCGGCCAAAGGGGAAATAGGTCATCACCGAGCCGGGCGTGCCGATCTCGTCGCCGTAATAGAGGTGATAGACCTCCGGCGCATCGAAGTTCACCGTCTTCTTCACCCGCCGCAGACCCAGCGTATTGGTGAAGAACTGATTGTTTTCATTGGCATCCGCCGCCATCGACGTGACGTGGTGCAGTCCTTTGACATCCTTGATCATATCGGGCCCTCCAGAGCTCCGGCACATTGGCCTCGGGCCGGCGGCGCATCCTGCGCCCTCCTGCCCCGTTGCCGCCAAGATAGGCCCGGCGTTCATTATCCGGAATAGAAAGGTATTTGCATTTACCATTACGCTCAGCGTAACAATCCCCATGCAGGATCTGAAACCCATCCGTGTCTTTCTCGAGGTCGCCGCCCGCCGCAGCTTTGCCGGTGCCGCGCGCCACCTGCAGATGACCCCCGCCTCCGTCACCCGCATCGTCGCCGGGCTGGAAGAGGCGCTGGGCCAGCAGCTCCTGGTGCGCACCACCCGCCGGGTCTCGCTCACCAGTGCCGGCGCCATGGTGGTGGCGCGCTATCGCCCGCTGGTCGAGGATTTCGACCGCATCACCGAGGAGATCACCCGCGAAACCCACCCCGACCGCGGCCGGCTGCGCATCAACGCGCCGCTCTCCATGGGGCTGCGCATCCTGCCCGATCTCGTCGGCAGCTTCCGCCTCGCCTTTCCCAATATCGCCCTCGACGTGCAGATGACCGACCGCCTCGTCGATATCGTCGACGACACCTGCGATCTGGCCATCCGCATCTCCGGGCCGCCGGGCGACAAGTCCACCATCTGGCGCCGCATCTGCGAGGTGCCCCGGCACGCGGTGGCCGCGCCCTCGCTCTTCAACCGCATCGCCCGCCCCGAGCTGCCCGGTGATCTCGACCCCGCGCTCTGCCTCTCCTACGGCAGCACCGAGACCCCCGAGACCTGGACCTTCCTGCGCGACGGCACCCGCCGGCAGGTGCAGGCCGGCACCGACATCGTCTCGAACAATGGCGAATTCCTCTATGGTCTCGCGGCCTCGGGCAATGGCGTGGTCAACCTGCCCGCCTTCCTGCTGCAGGAGGGGCTGCGCTCCGGCGCCATCGAGGTGGTGCTGCCCGACTGGCAGATCCCGCCGCTCTACCTGATGCTCTACTATCCGCCCTACGAACAGCTTCCGCCGCTGGTCGCCACCTTCTCGGAGTTCTTCGAGGCCTTCATGCGCGACCGCGATGGCTTCGATTTCGGTCCCGTGCAACGTTAGCCCTGCCGCAATGGGCCTGCCGTTTTTAACCTGACCACGCGCAAGGGGCCCGCCACCCCTGGCAGGCCCCCTCGTCGTCGCCCCCGCGCTCAGCGCTTCAGGTAATGGCCATGCAGCTGGATCACCGTGGCCAGCGCCGCCATGCCGCCGCCCAGGGCCACCACCGCGCCCCAGCCGCCCTGCCGCCAGGCCAGCCCCGCGCCCGCGGATCCCAGCGCCCCGCCGAGGAACATCGCCCCCATGAACAGCGTGGTGATCCGCGAGCGCGCCTCGGGCCGCAGCGCAAAGATCACCGACTGGTTCGAGATCAGCGCACCCTGCACCGCGAAATCCAGCAGCAGCACCCCCGCGATCATGCCCGCCAGCGTGCCCCAGAGCCCGAAGATCGCCCAGGCCACCACCGTCAGCGCCGTGCCCGCCACGATCACCAGCTTCGGCCCCCGCGCATCGGCCAGCCGCCCGGCCAGCGGCGCCGCCAGCACCCCCGCAAGCCCCAGCACCCCGAAGAGCCCCGCCACGTCGGCGCCCATCCCGAAGGGCGGCGCCTGCAGGCGAAAGGCCAGCGTGGTCCAGAAGGCGCCGAAGCTGCCAAAGAGCAGCGCCTGCCCGATCGCCGCCCGCCTCAGCGCCGGCAACGCGCGCCAGAGCCCGCCCATCGAGACCAGCAGCGCGCCATAGCGCGGCCCCGCGCCGCTTACCGGCGTCCTGGGCAGCACCAGCGCCATCAGCCCGCCCGCCGCCAGCGCCAGCGGCGTGCCCAGCCAGTACATCTCGCGCCAGCCCGCATGGGCGCCCACATACCCCGAGAGCGTCCGGCTCAGCAGGATGCCCGCCAGCAGCCCCGACATCACCGTGCCCACCACCGCACCGCGCCGCTCCGGCCGGGCCAGCTGCGCCGCCAGCGGCACGATCTGCTGCGCCACCGAGGCCGCCGCCCCCGTCACCAGCCCCGCCGCCGCCAGCGACAGCCCCCCCGGCGCCAGCGCCGAGGCCAGCGAGGCCAGCGCCAGCACCATGAACTGTCCCAGGATCAGCCTGCGCCGCTCCACCAGGTCGCCCAGCGGCACCAGCAGGAACAGCCCCACCGCCAGGCCCAGCTGCGTCGCCACCGGCACCAGCGCCACCGGCCCCGCGCCCAGGTCGCGCTCCATCAGCGCCAGCATCGGCTGGTTGTAGTAGATATTCGCCGCCGCCGCCCCCGCGGCCACCGCCATGGCCAGCGTCACGCCGCCCGACAGCACATCGGGCCCGGCCCGCACATCGCTCTGCATCGTCATTTCGTCTCTTGCCTCTCGTGCCCGCCCCGCGGCGGGGATTTCAGGGATGGGCAAGAGCTAGCGCCGGGCGCATTCCCCCGGTAGACTGCAATAATCACATGCCGGCATATCGGAATCCGTTACAATGAACCACGACGACCTCGCCGTCTTCGCCCATGCCATCCGCGTCGGCAGCCTGGCCGGCGCCGCGCGCCATCTCGGCGTCACGCCCATGGTCGCCTCGCGCCGCCTCGCCGCGCTCGAGGCCGAGCTCGGCGTGCGCCTGGTCCAGCGCACCACCCGCGCCCTCTCGCTCACCGCCGAGGGCGAGGCCTTCCTGCCCCATGCCGAGGCGCTGCTGGAACAGGCCGAGAGCGCCCGCGCCGCGATCCGCCCCGCCGGCAGCGGTGCCGCGGGCCTGTTGCGTGTCACCGCCTCCACCGGCTTCGGGCGCACCGTGATCGCGCGGATGCTGCCGGGCTTCATGGCGGCCAACCCCGACCTGCGCATCGACCTCACGCTCACCGACAGCGTGATCGACATCGTTGCCACCGGCATCGATCTCGCCATCCGCATCGCGCCCTTGCGCGACAATTCCCTGATTGCCCGCAGGCTCTGCACCAATCGCCGGGTGCTCTGTGCCGCGCCCGCCTATCTGGCCGCCCATCCCGCGCCGCACCGGCTCGCCGACCTGGCGCAGCACCCCTGCCTGATGGCCTCCGGCGCCACCCACTGGAGCTTTGCCCGCGACGGCCGGCAGGTGCAGCAGCGCGTCTCGGGCCGGGTCACCTCCACCGCGATCGAGGCCCTGCACGAGGCCTGCACCGGCGGCATGGGCCTGGCCCTTCTCGCCCATTGGTACGTCGCCGGCGATCTCGCCGCGGGCCGCCTGGTCGAGATCCCGCTCGCCGATGCCGAACCCGACACGCTCGACATCTGGGCGGTCTATCCCACCGCCCGAATGGTGCCGCCAAAGGTCGGCGCCTTCACCACCGCCCTCGCCCGGGCCCTGGCGCCGGTCTCGCTGCCGCGCGACTGAGGAGCAGGTGATGGGCGCTGCGCGTGCCGGCGGGCCGACCCGCGCAAATCAGCATTTCCGCACCATCGTGCGCAGGTGCGGAACTGGCCGGCGCACCGACGTATTACCGACGCGATACCGACGTAATACCGACGTTGGACTCCGGCCTTTTCAAGCGCTTGCAAAAACGCACAACTACGCCGTCCGGGACGCCGTCCGGCAGCCGCCGGGGCTCAGGTCCCGATTGTCGCGGGAAAGATCCCCGGCATCACGGCAAAGCCCGGAATCCGCTTCACCCGGTCGGTCCAGCGCCTTATCGCGGGATAGTCGCCGCGCGACACCCCGCCCTCCTCCGAGAGCATGACATCCGGAAAACACGCCAGATCCGCGATCGTCGGCGCCGCCGCCGAACACAGCCAGTCGCGCCCCTCCCGCTCCCGGAACCACAGGTGTTCATCGATCATGTCGAACAGCCGGCAGGCCTCTTCCCGCGCCGCATCTTCGTCCACCTCGAACTCCAGTCCGGAGCCGAGCCGGGCCGCCCCGGCGCTCGCCGACAGCGCGTCAGCACAGCTTAGCCATTGCTGGATTTCCCCGGAAAGTTCTGCATTTTCATCGGGATACCATTTCCCGGACGGATCACGCGACCTGGCCAGGTACACCAGGGCGGCATTCGCCCCGATCAGCCGAAGCGGCCCCTCTTCAAGCACCGGCAGACGGCCCAGCGGGCTGACCGAACGGAACTCCGCCGCCTGGTGCTGAAGCCCGGGAAAGACGTCGACGTTCTTCCTGTCGAAGTCGATCCCGAGAATTCCCAGCAACAGCCGCGCCTTGTAGCAATCCGCTGAAAGGTCGAAATCAAAAAGTCTGATCATGTCTCAAAGGTCCAGAATGAGGCGGTCGGACTTGGCCCGCGAAACGCAGGTCATGATCTTCTCGCCGGCGGCCTTTTCGGCCTCGGTCAGATAGACATCCTGATGGTCGATCTCGCCCTCGATGACCCGGGCCATGCAGGTCCCGCAGGCGCCCTGCCCACAGGAGGAAGCAATTGCGATCCCGTTCTCCCGCAGCACCGACAGGATCGATTTCCCCGCCGGCACATCCAGGCTCATCGCCGAACGCGCCAGCTCGATGCGGAAGCTCGAAGTGGTATCTATCTCATTGGGATTGGCGAAATATTCGAAATGCACTGCGCTTTCGGGCCAGCCGTTTGCGGCCGCCGCAGCCCGCGTCGCATCGAGCATGGGCGCCGGTCCGCAGACATAGACCTGCGTCATCGCCCCGGGCTCTGCCAGGATCTCCGACAGGGCCGCGCGCGTGTGCTCCGGCGACAGGCCCGTCTGCGGATGATACCGCGCGCCCAGCGCCGCCAGGCGATCGGGAAAGGCATGCGCCCCGGCGTCGCTCGCGAAATAATGCAGCTCGAAGGGCAGGTCCTCGTCGGCCAGCGCCGCGGCCATCGAGAGCAGCGGCGTCACCCCGATGCCCCCGGCGATCAGGATCGTCTTCACCGCGTCCCGGCGCAGGGTGAAATTGTTGCGGGGCTCGGAAATCGCCAGCAGGTCGCCCACCTGCACACTGTCGTGGATCAGCGCGGATCCCCCGGAAGACAGCGCCTCGCGCTTGACGGCAATCACGAAACGGTCCGTTTCCCCAGGCGCATTGACCAGGGAATACTGCCGGATCAACCCGTTGGGCAGCGCCACGTCGATGTGGGCACCGGGCTGGCACGTGGGCAGAACGCCCCGCAGCGGTTCAAGCTCCAGTGCGACGATCCCCTCCGCGACCATGGTCTTGTCGGCCACCCGCACCCGCAGGCGCGCCGGACCGGACATCAGCTCCGGCATGTCCGACAGCTCTGCCGGCACCGGGTCGTAGCGCGGCGGGATCGGCGCCGGCACGGGCTCTTCGGTGGCGCGACTGCGGATCACGTCGCGGGTTTCACGCAATGCCCGGTTCAGCCTGCGCAGCACCGAGAGTGCTTCTTCCTCGCTTTCGACCAGGCCGCGGATGATCGTGCGCCCGGCATCCTCGGGCTGAAGGATCAGCCGCAAGCGCCCGGCCCCACCTCGAAAATCAAGCACACCATGCCCTGCAGACACCAGATCGAACCCCTCCGGCGCAAAGTCTTCGGCCAGGACAGCGCCGGCCAGATCGAGCGACGCCTCGACCGGCATCGGCCTGATGGCCAGCGCCCCCACGGCGAAGGCTTCCGGCACCGGCGGGGCAACCTCTTCGAAATGCGTCCAGATCAGCCCATCCTGTTCCAGGGCCGGCCATGTCTTGTTGCAGATCGTGCGCGCCGGCGCATCGGCCGGATGCGCCGGGATATAGGTGCAGCCGGCATTGCGGTTGGCATAGCGCCAACCATGATACTGGCAGACCAGCTCGGTTCCGGTATTGACCCCGATAGACAGCCGCACACCGCGATGCAGGCAGCGGTTCTCCCAGACGTTGACATTACCGTCGTCGGCGCGCCACAGGGCCAGCTCCTGCCCCAGCAGCCTGCCCTGGAACACGTGGCGCGGCACCAGGTCGCTACTGTTGGCCACCGGCACCCAGTTCTTCTCTTCCATCTTCATTCCTTTCGCCCCGTTCACGCCGACACCGGGATCACCCCATAGGTCGCACCCTTCTCCGCCAGCCAACGCCGATA
Source organism: Pseudooceanicola sp. DL12 (assembly GCF_056270665.1). Lineage (NCBI taxonomy): Bacteria > Pseudomonadati > Pseudomonadota > Alphaproteobacteria > Rhodobacterales > Paracoccaceae > Pseudooceanicola > Pseudooceanicola sp. DL12. The sequence continues at coordinate 2,040,383 of NZ_CM149884.1, read as the reverse complement.
CATGATAGAGGTCTTGTCGGCTCGGATCGGCGTCTCCGCGCGCGGGTCGAGCGGCAGGCGTTTGGGCATCTGATTTTCCAGGATCGGCTTGTCCTGGCCGAAAACATGAAGCTGGAAATAGCTGATGAAATCGTCCGAATTCACATCATCCAGAATGCTCAGCAGCATATGCGCGCGAAAGCTCTCCTGCCCGGTCGGCTGACCGAACAGCGCAATGGCGTCGAGCCGGGCATCATCCAGCGGTGATGACTTGTAGAGCACCGAGCAGGTCGGGTGCGGCACGCGATAGACATATTCGACATCCGCACCGCTGGTAGAGACGGTCGAGGCCATGGGCTGGAAAAAGAAGCACTCCGTCGCCCTTATCTCGCGTCCATCGAGAATGATCTCGACATTGTATTCCTTTACCTCGGTATGCGGCAGAGCCCCGAGAATGCCGGTATGCACATAGGGGAAATGCCCCATATCGAGGAAATTCTCGATCCCGCGCTGTGCCGACACCTGTACATTCACCGAACCCGCCGGCACGTTGCGGCGATCGGGCTCTGCGTATTCCTCGATGTCGAACAAATCGTGCTGGGGATCTCCGAGCGTGGCCCAGAGATAGCCGTATTGCTCGAGCATCCGAAGCGGCTGACCATCCGGCCCGAGCACCGCCACGCACCCCGTCCTGTCCCGGCCAAAGCTGACCGTTTGATCGAACAGTTTCGTCCGCCGCGGCTTGCCATGGGGCACGTCCTGAAGAGCTGAAATCGGGTACCATTGATCCAGCATGAAGGGATCTGGGGGGATCTGCGAACGCACTGGATTACTCCCTTGTCATCTGCGCCGGCGGCCTGCGCCTTCGAGAGACATGTGAAATCCGCTGTTTGCCCCGGGCACAACACCACGGCGCCGCGGGCGCCCGGCGCGCCAGTCAAACGGCTAATATTATCGCAGATTGTCTCAATGATGATCAATTGAAATGCGTTTGCATAGCAATATCCTCCTTTTGCACCACAAGACTCATCATTTCCGAAGACAATACGCCCCGTTTCGCTATCCCGTTTTTCAGCTAGCCCATACCAGACCCATAAATGAGCATCCGACCAAATGGCCGACGCCCCGAGACAAATAGCTGAAGCCATCAGTTCCGCCATCGTGGCCCAGGCCCTGCCGCCCGGAACCAAGCTTGGCGAACGCGAACTCTCGGAGATCTGCTGTACCTCGCGCGCCGTGATCAAACAGGCGCTGATCATCCTCACCGAGAGCGGGCTGGTCGAAACCCGGCGCAACCGCGGGGCCAGCGTGGCCCAGCTCGGGCAGCGCGAGGCTTACGAACTCTTCGAGGCGCTGACCGCGATCGAACAGGGCGTCGCATTCCAGCTGATTCAGCGCCTCTCGCCCGCCGAATGGGCCCACCTGCAGGAAAACGTCGATACGGTCGACAGTTTCATGGACCATGGCGATGACGACGGCGCCGACAGGATCGGTCCGCTCTTCCATCAACGCCTGCTGGAATTGTCCGGCAACCGCGTGATGCAGGACACCTATGCCAGGCTGGCGCGCCGGGTGGAACTGATGCGACAGCTCTACACCAATCGCGACTATCATCGCTGCAAGCTCAACGACGATCACCGCGACCTGCTCCAACACATGCGCGCCGGTCGGGTCAGGGAAACCCTGGCCCTGATCGAAAGCCATTATCAATCCATCGCCCGAGGCTACGATCTCGACGCGCCGGTGGCCCAGCCCGACAGCCTGGCCGACGCGCTGGCCCCATGGTTCCCGCCCGTGCCCCGGTCGATCTGACACGTCCCATAACAAACCTACCAACAACGGAGACCCAAATGACCCTCACGCGTAGAGCGCTGCTTCAAAGTTCGATGGCCCTTGCAGGCGCGGCCGCCCTGCCGCGCTTCGCCCTTGCAGACGAGGTCCTCAAGATCGGCCAGGTCAACGCCTCGCCCGCCGCCGAAATCGGCTGGGCCAAGCAGCATCAGCTCGGCATCGAAGCGATCAAGGCAGAGTTCGGCGACCGCGTCGAGGTGACCGTCGTCGACAACACCTTCCTGCCCCAGGATGCCGAGCGCGTCTTCCGCGAACTCGCGGCGGCCGGCAACAAGCTGATCTTCGGAACCTCCTTCTCGCTTGGCACGCCGATGCAGAAGGTCGCCCCGCGCTTCCCCGATGTCGCTTGGGAACATTGCTCGGGCATCGTGCACATGCCCAACCTCGCAACCTTCGAGGCAAAGTACTACGAGGGCATGTACGTGGCCGGCATCGCCGCGGGCCATATGACCAAGACCGGCAAGCTTGGCTTTGTCGGCGGCTTCCCCATCCCCGATATCGTTGGCCCGGCCGATGCCTTCCTGCTCGGGGCGCAATCCGTCAATCCCGATATCACCTGCAATATCGTCTTCCTCAACTCATGGTTCGATCCCGGCAAGGAAAAGGAAGCGGCCCTCGCGCTGATGGCACAGGGGGCGGATGTGCTCCTCGGCATGACAGATACCGGTGTCGCAGTTCAGGCAGCCCAGGAAAAGGGCGTCTATTCTGTTGGTTACGCCTCGGACCTTATCTCGTTCGGGCCCGACAGCCAGCTTACATCGGTGGTCCTCGACTGGACCAAGGACTATGTCGGTGCAGCCCGCGCCGTCCTCGATGGCACCTGGCAGACCGAAGAGAGCTGGGACGGGCTCGCCGCCGGCGTGGTGACCATGGCCCCCTTCAACCCGGCCATTCCCGAGGATGTGCGCGCCAAGCTCGACGCCGCGGTCGCCGCGGTCGGTGCCGGTGAAATCCAGCCCTATTCCGGGCCGATCCTCGATAATGACGGCGCCGTCATCGTCGGCGAAGGCAATGTCCTGGGCAACGAAGAGGTACGCGGCATCAACTGGCTTGCCGCGGGCATGATCGGCAAGCTGAGCTGATTGCCACCCCGGTGAAGATGGAACTGTCAGAGGTAAAGAAACATGACTGCTCGTCTCGAAATCTCCGATATTTCCAAGGCCTACTCGGGCGTGATCGCGAATGACGCGATCACGCTCTCCGTCGCCGCCGGCGAGATCCACGCCGTCCTCGGTGAAAACGGCGCCGGAAAATCCACGCTGATGAAGATCATCTATGGCGCGGTCGCCCCCGACCGGGGACGGATCTTCTATGATGGCAGGCACCTCGAGGTCCACAACCCGGCCCAGGCCCGCCGGCTCGGCATCGAGATGGTCTACCAGCACTTCTCGCTGTTCGAGACCATCTCCGTCGCGGAGAATGTCGCGCTCAGTCAGGAGGGCAAGCTCGACCTGCCCAACCTGAGCGCACGCATCCGCGACACCGCGGCGCACTACGGGCTCAACGTCGATCCCGACCGCATGGTCGCCGACCTTTCCATGGGCGAACGCCAGCAGCTCGAGATCCTGCGCTGCCTGATGCGCAGCCCGCGGCTGCTGATCCTCGACGAGCCCACTTCCGTTCTTACTCCGCAGGCCGTCGAGCAGCTTTTCGGCGTGCTGCGGCAGATCGCGGCCGAAGGCTGCTCGATCATCTACATCTCGCACAAGCTCGACGAGGTACGCGCCCTTTGCCACTCCGCCACGGTCCTCCGGCGCGGCAAGGTTACCGGTACTGTCGATCCGCGCCGGGCCGACGCACATGATCTCGCGGTGATGATGGTGGGCAGCGACCTGCCAGTCACAAGGCGCAGCGCCAACACGCGTTCCGCCTCTCCGCGCCTGTCGGTGCGTCATCTTTCGGGCCAGCCGCTCGGCATGGCCGGACGAGAGCTTCGCGACGTGTCGCTCGACCTCCATGGCGGTGAGATCGTCGGCATCGCCGGCGTGTCCGGCAACGGACAGTCCGAACTGGCCGCGTGTCTCAGTGGCGAAGCCCTTTCTCCTCCTGACCAGGTCCTGATCGAGGGCAACCCGGCCGGACACCTGCGCCCCGACAGGCGCCGCCGCGCGGGCCTTGCCTATGTCCCCGAGGAGCGGCTTGGGCGCGGCGCGGTGCCCGGACATTCCCTGACCGGCAACACCGTTCTTACCGGCTATACCGCAGGATTGGTACGACGCGGCCTGGTGCGCTACCACGAGGCCCGCACCCGCGCGTCCGGGATCATCTCGCATTTCTCGGTGAAGGCCGACGGGCCCGACGCCCTTGCCATGAGTCTGTCGGGCGGCAACCTCCAGAAGTTCATTCTCGGTCGGGAACTATTGCTCGAGCCGGGCATTCTCATCGTCGCACAACCCACCTGGGGCGTCGACGTGGGCGCCGCCGCCTTCATCCGCCAACGCATCATCGACCTCAGCCGCAAGGGCGCGGCGGTGCTGATCTTCTCCGAGGAGCTCGATGAGCTTCTGGAAGTCTGCGACCGCATTCACGTGCTCTCGGAGGGCCGCCTGTCCGAAGCCGTACCGCGCGAGAGCGCCACGCGAAATCGTCTCGGCGCGCTGATGATCGGCGCTGCAAGGGCCTCTTCCGACCTTCATCCCGCCTAAGCCCGAGAGGGATACCCCATGTTCTTCCGCATCGAACCCAGGCGCAGCATTTCGCGCACGGCACGCCTGCTCACCCCCGTCATCGCGGTGGGTCTCACCGTGATCTGCGGCGGCATCCTCTTTGCCGTGCTCGGATACCCACCGCTTGACGCGCTACATGCCTTTTTCATTGCCCCGGTGTCCTCGGCCTACGGCGTCAGTGAGCTTCTCGTCAAAGCCGCCCCGCTCATCATCATCGCTGCCGGACTCGCCGTGGGCTTTCGCGCCAACGTGTGGAACATCGGTGCAGAGGGCCAGCTGACCATAGGCGCCATTGCCGCCGCGGGAACCGGCCTCTTCGCCCCGCCGAGCCTGGCCCCGGTGCTCTTGCCCCTGATGTTTCTCGCCGGTCTCGTGGCCGGGGCGCTCTGGGCCGCCATCGCGGCCGTCCTGCGGATCAAGCTCAACACCAACGAGATCCTCGTGACGCTGATGCTGACCTATATCGCAAGCCTCCTGCTGTCCTTCCTCGTCCGCGGCCCCTGGCGTGATCCGAACGGGTTCAATTTTCCGCAAACGGCGATGCTGCCCCCTGCCGGTCTGCTCGAACCTCTGAACCCCGCCTATCGGGTGACCAGCTCGATCTGGTTCGCCCTGATCGCGCTGGCTGCGCTGTGGATGCTCACCAGTCGCAGCTTCATCGGTTACAAGCTTTCGGTCGGCGGGGCCGCTCCCCGCGCCGCCCGTTATGCCGGCTTTTCCGAAAAGACGGCCGTGTGGATCGGCATGATGGCCGGAGGCGGCGCGGCCGGTATCGCAGGTTTCTTCGAGGTCGCAGGCCCGCTCGGTCAGCTCACACCGGTCATCTCGCCGGGCTACGGGTTCTCGGCCATCATCGTCGCCTTTGTCGGCCGGCTCAGTGCTCCGGGCATCTTGCTCGGCGGGCTCTTCCTCGCGCTGACCTATGTCGGCGGCGAAAGCGCCCAGGTCAGCCACGGGATTGGCGCACCGATCATGGACGTGTTCCAGGGGCTGCTTCTGTTCCTGCTTCTCGCCTCCGAATTCTTCATTTCGTACCGCATCACCGGCCGGAGATCCGTCGCATGACCGAACTGTTCATCTCGATCTTCACAGGCACGCTGATCGCCGCCACCCCGCTGCTCTTCGCGGCCCTCGGAGAAGTGGTCGTCGAGAAATCCGGGGTGCTCAACCTCGGGATCGAGGGGATGATGCTGGTCGGCGCGGCCTGCGCCTTCGCCGTTGCCATCCACGGTGGCGGCCTGTTCCCGGCCTTCCTGGTCGGCAGCCTCGCGGGGGCGCTGGCCTCCTCGATCTTCGCCGTCCTGTCCCTTGTCTTCCTGACCAACCAATATGCGGCGGGCCTGGCACTGGCGATCTTCGGCGCCGGGATCTCGGCCATGATCGGGTCGGGCTTCGGTGCCGAGCCGATCGCGGGGCTCAAATCCCTCGATCTCGGCCCTCTCTCCGATATCCCGTTCCTCGGGCCGCTGCTCTTTCGCTTCGACATCCTCGTCTACCTTGCTCTCGCCCTTGTCCCGGCCACCAACTGGTGGCTCAAGCGCACCAAGGCCGGCCTGATCCTGCGCAGCACCGGGGAATCGCCCGAGAACGCCCATGCCCTGGGCTACAACGTCATCCTCAATCGCTTTCTCGCGATCCTTTGGGGCGGCGCACTTGCCGGTCTCGGGGGGGCCTATCTCTCCATCGCCTATACCGGCATCTGGGTCGAGGACATGACCGCCGGTCGCGGTTGGATCGCCCTGTCGCTGGTGGTTTTCGCCACGTGGCGGCCCTGGCGGGTGCTGGGCGGCGCGATCCTCTTCGGCGGGGTGACCGTGCTGCAGCTTCACGGCCAGATCCTCGGCCTGCCGATCCCCTCCGAAGCCCTTTCGGCCGCGCCTTACCTGGCCACGATCATCGTGCTCGCGCTGATCTCGCAAAACCGCGTGCGCATGGCTCTCGATGTCCCTCTGTCCCTTGGGCGGCCGTTCCAGCCCGGCGACTAGACCGCCTGCAAGGCCAACCGTGCCGGCTACCAAACCGGCCGAAGCATCCCGATCTGCCGCGCCGAGTTGACCGGGGACGAAGCGACCGCGACGGCATCCGCAAAGACACGGTTCGTCGCGGCATTCTGAACCGAGCCGAAGATCGCCCCGACGCCAAGCCCCGTCACGACGAGCGCCGGCAGCAGGTCGACGGCATAGGCCGTCTCCGGCCCCATGCGGGCAAAAAGGGTTCACCCCCCGGGCGGCCGAAAGGCAGCCCGCCGCCCCCCCGCAGCCACGGGCCACTTCGCGGGCACCACAAGGCACCGCAAAGGAGGGCACTGATCATCACCGTCCCGATCATCGGCAGGAACGCGGCAAAGGTCGGGAGCGGACTGAGATCGGGGATGTCGCGGAGATAATTGGCCAGGAACAGGCATCCCCCCCGAACATGCCCATGCCGGTGATCACGATGATCAGATAGCCCGGGCCACGAACACGATCGAGGAACACCCCGCGGGCCACCAAATGGGCCGTCGCGCCAGGCTCGATCACCACGACGGCAACCGCCTCTGCAACGGCGACGCTTGCCGCAAGCAGAATGGCCAAGCCATTTGCCGGCCCTGGCCAGTTGCCGATGCCACGACGAAGCCGGTCAGGCGCCTCAGGAACATCCGCCTTTCTCACAAGAGATCGACAAGTCGTCTCCCAAGGAGCAGCCGACCCAGCGCGATATCTTCGCGCGCCTTCGCTGATCTCGAATTGGATGGGCGTGCCCGACATCCTCCGCCCGAAGACAGTCGGAAAAGAACTCAGAGATCGCGTCAAGCTGCTGACAGGCCCGAAGGACAACGAGGACAGACCAGATCAGGGATCTGAACGGTTCCACGCCGGCTTCGTCAAGATCCTCCCGGGAGCCGGAAAAAGGCAATCAAGATTGCCCGGATATGCTGTGGCGCATCAGGGCGGCGGGCACTGACAGAGCCTGAGCGTCCCGCCCGAATCTGACATCGGGCGAGACATGTTCTGAGCGCACCGGGCTACTTCAAAGCGCGGCGCAGGAAGGCGATCGTGCGCTCTTCCTGCGGATTGCCGAAGAGTTGCGACGGCGGGCCCTGTTCGACGATCCGCCCGCCCTCCATGAAGATCACCCGGTCTGCCACTTCACGGGCAAACTGCATCTCGTGCGTCACAATCATCATCGTCATGCCTTCGTTGGCAAGGCGCTTGATGACTTCCAGCACCTCCTCGACGCGCTCGGGATCCAGCGCCGAGGTTACCTCGTCAAACAGCATGACCTGGGGCTCCAGCGCCAGCGTGCGCGCAATGGCGACCCGTTGCTTCTGCCCGCCGGAAAGATAGCCGGGCAAGGTATCCGCCTTGTCCTCAAGGCTGACCCACGCCAGCAACTCTCGCGCCTTGGCCTCGGCCGTGGCACGCGCCACACCCTTTACCTTACGGGGGGCGATAGTGATGTTGTTGAGCACGCTGAGATGCGGAAACAGATTGAAATGCTGGAAGACAAACCCGATGTTCCGGCGCACCCGCGACAAGCGGCGATCATCCATCGATATGCGGTTCACGCCACCGGGACCAACATCGCTGACGACCTCGCCGGCCACGGTGATCTTGCCCTGATCGATGGTGTTCAGCGCATTGACGCAGCGCAGCAAGGTGGTCTTGCCGGAACCGGAGGGACCGATGAGCACGACAACCTCGCCCTTGCCGACCTCCAGAGAAACGCGCTCCAGCACCGGCACCCCGTCGTAGGCCTTAAGGATGTCCTTCATGACCACGACAGGTTCTGGCTTTGTTTCCGGGCTCAAGTCGATCACCTCGGCGTCGCGGGCTGCAGTCTGCACATTCGACATGGTCTGATCCTTTCTCACTCGGGGATCGCGAACTTCGCTTCGATGACCGCGGCCAGGCGCGATACAACGTAGCAAAGTATCAGGTAGTAGACGGCGACGACCGTGTAGGCCTCGAGCGGCCGCGAGAACTGGGTCGATATCATGTCGCCACGATGCATGATTTCAAGCACGCCGATATAGGCGATCAGCGCTGACTCCTTGATCAGCACGATGAACTGGTTCAGCAGAGGCGCCAGCATCTTGCGGAACATCTGTGGCAGGATAATGTACCGCAGGGTCATCAGGTGGGTCATGCCCAAGGTGCCCGCAGCCTCGGTCTGGCCAATGGCGATGCCCTTGATGCCGCCGCGGAAAACTTCGGCCAGGAAGGCGGAAGTGTTCAGCGTCAGCGCCAGAGTGCCGGCGACGATGGGCGACAAGTTCAGCCCGATCAAGATTGGCAGCACGTAGTAGACCCAGACGATCAGCACGAGCACCGGGATGTTGCGGAAGACTTCCACGTAGATGTTGAGCAGCCGCGATAGCACCGTGTCGCGGGTCCGAAGGACACCGATCGGCAAACCGATGAGGATTGCCAGGATCAGGGCTATGACCGACACACCGATGGTCACGTTGACACCCTGAATGATGTACTTCATGGCAATCCAGGTGGTCGCCCAGTCGAATTGATACATGTCTATTTCCCCGTGGTCGCAGCCACTCTGTCCGAGAAGCCGCGACCTGTCATTTTACTTCGAAGGCAGAGGTTACTCGGCCTGGACCGAACCGTTGATGTCGTATTCGGCGATCTTGTCAGCGATGTAGTTGTCCTCGATCATCGACTCGATGGCTGCGTTGATCGCCGTTTCATAGGCCGTGTCGCCCTTGGGGAAGACCACTCCGAACCAGGCCTGGCCAAAGCTGCCGTCCACCAGGGTCATCTGGGGCTGCGCGGCCACCATCAGAGACAGGCTGTCACGCTGATTGACATAGGCGTCGACGTTGCCGCTCTGGACCGCCAGGACACCCGCACCCACGTCGCGAATGCGCTGGACATCAGCCTTGATGTCACCCGAGGCGGTCAGCTTGGTCAGAAGTTCATCCGTCGAAGAGCCGGTGGTCACCGCGATCTTCTTGCCCGGCTGGTTCAGTTCGTCCCACGTGGTCAGGCCGGAGGCCTTGGAAACCATGCCGGTGAAGTCGGAGGTATAGAGCGGACGCGAGAAATCGACGACCTTTGCGCGGCCATCGGAATAACCCATCAGCGCAACCTGGAAGCGGCCGGCGGCGATACCGGCGGGCATGGTCGCCCAGCCGTCCAGCACGAATTCCGGTTCGAGATCCATGCGGCGGGCCAGTTCGGCGGCGAGGTCGATCATCACGCCCTTCAGGTCGCCCGAGATGACGTCCTTGTATTCGAAGGGTTTCCACTCGCCCCAGCCGATTTGCAGGGTACCGCTGGCCTTGACGTCATCGAAGGTCGTCTGCGCGTCTGCGGCTGCCGCTCCAATGGTGAGAGCCAGTCCGGTCACGACGGCCTTGATCAATCCGAGTTTCATTTTCTTCCTCTTCTGTTGGTCGGTGTTCCGAACGCCTGTTCTATTGTGGGTTCTGCGCATCGGAAGTGTTGTTCAACGCTTTGTGGGGGGGGGGCTGATGGAATTCCCCTTGTTCCGGCGGCTCCCCGTTCGAGTTCTGTCACGCCGGACGGTCACGGTCCGCCGCCGGTGAAAGGAGCCCTGTCTGTACGGAAATCATCTGTTCGCATCCTCGTGGCGCCTCTGTTCATTTGAGCCGAAAGATGTCCGGCAGATCAATCAAATCTGATATAAGTTTCCAGAAACACATATGCGATTGCTCGCTGACCCTCTCTGCGCGTTATGGGGGCAACTTCCAAGGGCAGGATTGCGCATGCAGGGCTGAAAATGAACGGGACGGAGCGATGGCCCGCCCCGTCCGCCCGCCCCGTCCCGAGATCCGAATCGAATGACCGATCAGGATCAGAAGGCCAATGCGTATTGGCTGGGCACAGGGGGCTGAGCCCCCAGGTGCAGTGCCGCCTGAAGCGGCCAGTACGGTTGGCGCAGGATCGGACGACCGACCACCACCATGCTGGCGGTAGCGTCGGACACCAGGGTCTCGGCGTGGGCGGCATCCCGCGCCCCGCCGCAGATGGCGGGGACCCCTTCGGCCAGCAGGGATTTTGCCAAGGCATGCTGTGTCTCTGCCGCAACCGGCGGCAACCCCGGCACGATGTTCCCGGCTGCCACGTCAACCCCATGCGCCCCGGCGGCCACCAGACGACGCGCCAGATCGGCGATATCTTCCGTCGTCAGGCCATCCGGCAGACCATCCTGGGCGGGAAGGCGCACAATCACCGCCATTCCCCCATCCGCTTCCGCCAGAACTGCCTCCAGCACATCGAAAAGCAGCTTCTCGCGGCCGGCTGCCGTTCCACCCCAGCCGTCGGTCCGATCATTCAGCACCGGCGACAGGAACTGGTGCAACAGGTAGCCGTGGGCGGCATGGATCTCGACCAGACCAAAGCCCGCCGCACGCGCACGACGCGCACCATCGGCGAAGCCCTGAACGATTTTCGGCATATCGTCGGCCACGGTCGCACGTGGCGCGCGCCACCCCTCCCCGAAAGCCTGGGCTGCCGAGGAAATGAGATCGCAATCGGCACCCCTCCGCTCCTTGAAGGCCTTGCGACCGGCATGGGCGATCTGAATGCCGCAGACGGCACCCGCTGCCTTGCAGAAATCCACGACACGGGCCAGCGGGGCAACATGTGCGTCATCATACAGACCCAGGGATGCCGCACTGACCCTTCCGTTCTCAAGCACCGCCGTGTCCTCGAACAGCACCAGCCCGCATCCCCCGACGGCACGCGACCCATAATGGACCAGGTGCCAGTCGGTGGCGCAGCCATCTTCACCGGCACTGTTCTGGCTCATCGGAGACATGACGATGCCGTTGCGGAACTCCACCGGGCCAAGGCGGCCCGGGGAGAAGAGTGCCGATCCGGCCTCGATCATTCCGCCGCCTCGCGGACGGGGGTGTGGAAATGCGGCATGACTTCGGTCGCGAACAGTTCCATCGAACGGCGCACCTGCGCGTGCGGCTGGCCCAGGTGGTGCCAGGTCGAAATCACGTCGACACCCAGGTCATAGTAGTCCTGCATCTTGGCGCGGACGATCTCGGGGGTGCCGATGAAGGTATTGGCATACATCTCTTCCATCGAGGGCTCGTTCGGGACGGCCTTGTCGACGATGTATTCACCCTTCTTGATCTCTTCCTTCTTCATGTTGACCTGCTGCTCGATGATCCGGTGGTGATCGCGGATCGTGTACAGGATCTCCTTTGCCTCGGCCTCGGTCGGGGCAACATAGGTTTGGCGGTTGATCCCGAACATGGAGCTTTCGCGGGCCCTGCCCTGCTCTTTCAGACCTTCCTCGAAGCCGCGGTAGACCTGCTCGACCCAGCTGAACGGCTCCCGGAACGGCGAGTTCAGGTGATGCGATTCATAGCCGAGGCTGATCGCCCATTTGGTCGAGCTGGGCGACAGGGCGGCGATCCAAAGCCGCGGGTGCGGACGCTGCACCGGAGCAGGCAGGACCGTCGTGCCCGGATACTGGAAGAACTCGCCGTCATAGGCCAGGTCCTCTTCCGGGTTGGCCCAGTGCTGGGTCATGATCTTCATGTGCTCTTCGAAATAGCGGCGGCTTGTCGCGTCGTCCATGTTCATGCCATAGCGCTCGGCCTGGTAGGGCGAGGCGCCGCGGCCCACGCCCATGTCCAGGCGGCCATCGCAGAGCTGGTCCAGCTGGGCGATCTCGCCCGCCAGGCGCAGCGGATGGTGGAACGGCAGCACCATGATGGCCAGGCCGATGCGGATGCGCTTGGTCTTCTGCGCGATCATCGCCGCCAGCTGCAGCGGGTCGGGCGTGGCCAGGAAGGAGACCAGGTTCTGCTCGGCCAGAAAGATGCCGTCATAACCCAGTTCCTCGGCCAGAACGGCTTCGGCAACAATCTCTTCGTAAACCTGGCTGATCGGCTTCTGACGACCATGCCATGCGCCTTGGAGGAAACAGTAGAACTTCATTTGGGATCTCTTCGATTGGAGTTCAGGTAAGGTGTTCAGGCGGCGGCCCAGACCTTGCGGCCGCCAATCCAGGTTTCATCGGCATGCAGCATGGCCAGGTCACTCGCCGGCAGAGTTGCCGGGTCGGTCTTCAGAACCACGAAATCGGCCAGTTTGCCGGGTTCCAGCGAGCCGATCTCGTGCTCGCGCCCGATCGAGCGGGCAGCATGGCGCGTGTACATCTTCAGAGCGGTCGGGAAATCCAGCAGCTCCTCGGTGTCCAGCACCTCGCCATTGCTCATTTCCCGGGTCATCAGGCAGTACATGCCGAAGAAGGGGAAATGCTGGCGCGGATGGATGCCGATGGCGTCCGAGTTCCCCGGGACGGCAAATTCCTGCTCCACGACCATGGTGCGGAAGGGGAACAGGCCCTTGCCGCGCTCCGGGCCGAGGTTTTTCAAATAGCCGGGAGCAGTCGTATGAATGAAAGGCGCCTGCGGCACGGGAAGGATGCCGTGGTCCTGGAACCGCTTCGCGCGATCGGCCGTCCAGAAGGCATTGCCTGCGTGCTCGATCCGGTGACGACCACTGGCAGGGTCACGGCCCGCACCGAGGGCTGCGTAGGCGTCAATCGCGGTATCCAGCGCCAGGTCGCCGATGGCATGGACGCAGATCTGGTGGCCGGCTTCATCCAGGCGGCGTACCGCTTCCTTGTAGACATCGGGTTCAAAGGCCAGGTCGCCAAGGATGTCCGTGCCGTAGTAGGGCTCATGCATTGCCGCCGCGCGCGAGGTCAGTCCGCCGTCGAGGAACAGCTTCACGCCGCCCATCTTCAGCTGCTCGGGATCGGCCCCGGCATAGCGGGCAGCAAGAGTGCCATCGCAGGCCTCGTCGAAACTGGCGACGCGGGGCAGTTTGGGATAGGCGGTGACACGGATCTTCAGGTCGCCCTGCTTCTCCATCTCCAGGAAGGCATCGACGCCGCCGGGCAGCATGGTGAATTCGCACAGGGAGGTCACGCCGCCGGACAGGTAGCTGTCCTGGGCAATCGACAGCGCGGGCAGCAGCTCGTCCAGCGGCCAGTCCGGCCCGTCGATCTCGTCCCACATGTCGATGGTACGCCCCGTCAGGCGGCCGGTCTCGGGCTCCCGCTCGAGGCGGCCGCCATTGGTATCGGGCGTATTCTCGTCCACGCCCAGCACTTCCAGCGCCTTGGAGTTCAAGACGTTGATATGGAAGCTGAAGCGGCAGACAACCGGGTGATCCGGGGCGACCCGGTCCAGATCATCGCGGTCGGGATAGCGCTTTTCGGCCAGCAGCTGGTCCTGGTAGTGGTTGCCCTGCCCCAGGATCCAGCGCCCCTTGGGCGTTTCGGCGGCCTTGGCGGCGATCCGGTCCAGCAGCTTGTCCATGGTATCGACCGCCGGATAGCGATGATCCACCGCAATACCCCAGGCATAGGCCAGCATTTCCATATGGGCATGTCCGTCGATCAGCCCGGGCAGCAGCGTGGCACCGCCGGCATCGATAATCTCATCCGCAGGCGTATCCGCCGCTGGATCGAGGGCGACGACGCGACCGTCCTCGATCAACATGGACTGCGCCTTATGGCCGTCATCGGCCATCGTGTAGATGTTCGCATTGGTCACGAGAGTCCGGTGGGACATCCGCGTTCTCCTGGCGTTGTTGTATTGAATGGCTGGCACCGGCGGGGAGGGCCACGGGGAGCGTGGCCAAACCGGTGGCAGGAATGTACCTATGCTGCCCCCACCCGGCCCGGCGCTCAATCTTGCAATCGGGCAAAGGGGTGATATTCACATATGTGAACGACGCTTCTTGGAGCGCGCAAAGGAGAGAGGCGATGCCGAAATCCGTGCCCACCGTGAAATCGGCCGAACGGGTCATGCTGGTGCTGGCCTCATTCGAGGAGCTGCGCCGGCCCGCCACGCTTCAGGAGCTGGCCGCCCGACTGTCGCTGCCAAGATCCAGCACGATGTACCTTCTGAAGACATTGCAGCAGATGGGATACCTGACCTTCAACGCGACGCGGCAGGATTACTTTCCCTCGGCGCGGCTGCGGCGATTGACAATGTGGATGGAAGACAGCCCCGGCGTGGATGCACCAGTGGCCGCGATGATGCGTCAGCTGCACGAGGCCTTCGGTGAAACCGTCGCCGTGGGCATCCGCAACGACCTTTACCTGCAATACCTTGGCGCGGTCGAATCCTCGTCGGTCATCCGCTACGCCATCGCGGCGGGCGACCAGAGGCCACTGGCCGAATCCGCAATGGGCTGGCGCCTGCTGGCGGCGATGGCGGACGATGCAGCTGAACAGGTCCTGCGGCGTTCGGCCATCCAACTGGACACCCCGCCCTTCGACCCGGAGGGGACAGCCAGGGAACTGGCGCGCATCCGCGAGCAGGACGGCTATTTCCGGCATGACCTTGAAAGGCCCTATCGTGCGATGACCATTGCCATGTTGCTGCCCGGCGATTTCAACGGCCAACTGCGTGTCATGGGGGTCGGCGGCCCGACTGAGCGTATCCTGCCCGTCGCCCCGGAGATCGCCCAGAAGATGCGAAGTCTGATCCGGGACATGCCCGCGCTTCAGCCCTCAGCCGAGGGCTCGGGGCGGTAAAGCGCTATCAGGCGGCTCATCTCGGCGCGGATTTCATCAACGCGCCCCTCCATCCGGTCGATGAAGCCCCCTACCCCGATGACAATGGGCGCACCGTTGAAGGTGGCCGGAAGGATCATCGACACGGTCCCGGCTTTGGGGGGAATATTGGCAACGTAGCAGTAGTCCTGCCCACGGACCTTTTCCATCTCCAGCAGGAAGTCCTCAAGGGGCCCGACGTTCTGGCGGGTTTCCAACGAAGAGCGGCGATAGACTTGTTCGATGCTGCGCGGGTCCATCCGGCTCAGAAGCAGCCAGCCCATGCTGGTATCCAGCAACGGCCTCTGCTCCCCCGCCCGCACGTTGTAGCGCACGATGTGATCCGATTCGAAACTGCGCAGGTACATCATGATGGTGTCATTCTGCACGCCGAGCGCAACGGTCTCGCCGCTGAAGGCGCGCAGCTCGGTCATCAGGCGGGTGATCCAAGCGGCTTCGGGAGTCGGATCCTCGATCCAACTGCCCAGATCCTTCACCAGCATCGTCGGGAAATACTGACGCGTATAGCTGTTGTAGTGCAAAAGTCCGTTTGCCGTCAGTGTCTTGAGAAGCGCGGTCATGCTGGATTGCGGATAGTGCGTCGCGTCCAGCAACTCGGCTTGTGACAGCGGCGTTCGGTAGCGGGCAAAGACCCGCAGCATCTCGATGACGCGTTGCGCCGATTTCACACTCTCGGGGGCCATGGGGGGATTCCTCGCTCAAATTCTCACCTTTTGTATCACAAATGAGTTTCTTTGATACACATATATAGTGGAAGTTGACGCCAAGCGCGAAGCTGCGGCTTAGTGCCCCCCAAGGGACGGGCTGTGCCATCACTCCGCACCCCCAATAAAACTGAAACACATCAACAGCTTGCAGGCCTCCTCCTGCGATCCGCGAAGTCGTTTCGCGAGATTGCGGCCTGCTGAAAACATGTGCGGCCACGCTCCCCTTTGGCCGTAACTGGAAAGGAAACGACTATGGGATATCGCGTCGGCGTCGATATCGGCGGGACCTTCACGGATCTCTGCGCCTTCGACGAAGCCACGGGCGTGCTGCACACGATGAAGGTGTTCTCGCGCCCCGACCAACCCGGCGCGGATGTCGCCGAAGGTGTCCGAATGCTGCAGGCACGCTATGGCATCGCCCCGTCGGAAATCACCCACTTCACCCATGGCACCACGGTCGGCATCAACGCCATCATCCAGCGGCGCGGCATCGACCTGTGTCTCGTGACCACCGAAAACTTCGGTGACGTGCTGGAAGTGGCTCGGCTGAAAATGCCCGATCCCTACGATCTGCTGTCGCGCCGCCCCGACACGCTGATCCCCCGCGACCGCGTGCTGGGCCTGGCCGAACGCATCATGTCCGACGGCAGCGTCGACCTGGCCCCAAGCGAAGAGGCCATGGCCCGGACCCTCGCCGATGCCCGCGCCGCGGGCGCCCAGGGAATCGTCATTTCGCTGCTGCACAGCTATCGCAACCCGGCCCATGAGATCGCCTTCCGCGACTACCTGGCCCTGCACGCCCCCGACCTGCCGGTCTTCTGCAGCCACGAGGTCTGGCCGATCATCCGCGAGTACGAACGCACCATCACTGCCGTGCTGCACGGCTATGTCCAGCCGCGCGTCAGCTTCTACATCGACGCGCTGCAAAAGGCCCTTGGCGACAGCGGCGTGCCGGCTGCGCCGATGCTGACCAAGTCCAACGGCGGGCTGATGCGCGCCGAGGCGGGCAAGAAGGACTGCGCCCAGATGCTGCTGTCGGGCACCGCCTCGGGCGTGGTCGGCGCGGCGCTGATCGCCGGCCAGACCGGCCTGCCCCGCGTCATGAGCGTGGATATCGGCGGCACCTCCGCCGACGTGGCGGTCATCCGCGACGGTCTCCCAACCTATGGCGTGGGCGAGATCATCGGAGATTTCCCGATCTATATCCCTTCCGTCTCGGTCACCTCGATCGGCGGCGGCGGCGGCTCCATTGCCGCGCTGGATGAATTCGGCCTGCTCTCCGTGGGCCCGGAAAGCGCCGGTTCCACCCCCGGCCCGGCCTGCTACAGCCGTGGCGGCGAGCGTCCGACGATCACCGATGCGCTGGTGGTCATGGGCTTTCTCGGCCTCGCTGACCTTGGCTATGATCAGTTCAAGCTGGACCATGACGCCGCCCGAGCCGCCGTCGATACCGTCGCCCGCGGCCTGGCTCGCCCCACCGAGGACGCGGCCGAGGCGATCGTCGCCGTCGCCGTCTCGGACATGCACCTGGAGATCAGCAAGCTGCTGTCGCGCGACGGGATCGACCCCAAGACGATCTCGCTGATGGCCTTCGGCGGCGCGGGGCCCATGCTGACCTGCTTCCTTGCGAAGGAGCTGGGCGTTTCCACCGTGGTCGTGCCGCCCTCTCCGGGCGTGCTGGCGGCGCTTGGCGGGCTCGTCTCTGACATGCGCAACGACTTCATCTCGACCCTCTATGCCGATCTGGACGCGGCACTGCTGCCGAAGCTGGAGACCGAGCTGGAGACGCTGGAACGCGAGGCCCGCAGCTGGCTGATCGACGAACAGCAGTTCACCGGCACCGAGATCGTCGTCTCCATCGCTGCCGAGATGCGGTATGCCGGTCAGTCCTTCGAGATCGAGGTGCCCTTTGCCAACCGCGAAGCCGCACTGGACATCGAAGCGATGAAGGCGGCCTTCCACGCCCGCCATCATGAGATCTACGACTATTCCGACCCCACGGCCCGGGTGCAGATCATTGCCCTGCGCCTGACGATCGCCGGGATCGTGCCGAAGCCCAGCTTCCCGGTCGGCATCGAGACCCCGCACGAGGCAAGCCCCGAGCGCATGGTCGAGGTTTTCCTCGACGGTGCCCGCCGCCAGATCCCGATGTTCCGCCGCGACGCCCTGACCCCGGGCGCGCGCTTCACCTCGCCCGCAGTGGTCGTGCAGTCCGACACCACCAGCTGCATTCCCGCGGGCTTCACCGCCCATGTCGACATCCACTCCAACCTGATCGTGACGCGCAATGCCTAAGGATTTCTCCATGGATTCCATCGACCTGGCGATCTTCGGCAACCGCTGCCGTGCCGCCGCCGAGGCGATGGCCTTCACCCTCTACCGCACCGCCTACTCGACCTTCGTCAAGGAGACCGAGGATTTCACCACCGGCCTGACGGATGCCGAGGGCCTGACCTTCGCCTCGCCGCGCCAGTTGGGGGCCACCTGGTTCACCGGGCTCGACTATGGCCAGGCGATCCGGATGATCGACGACTACCAGCCGGGCGACATCTGCATCACCAACGACCCCTACAGCGGCTTCGTGTCGACCCATTCGCCCGACATTCACCTGTGGAAGCCGGTCTTCCATGACGGCGAGCTTGTCTGCTTCTCGGTCGGTCACATCCACAACACTGACATGGGCGGCGCCGTGCCCGCCTCGATCTCGCGCACGCTGACGGAGGTGCACCAGGAGGGCATCCGCATCGCCCCGCGCAAGCTGGTGCGCGCAGGCGAACTGGATCAGGGCGTCGTCGACATCCTGATGACCAACGTCCGCAACCCGGATCAGAACTGGGGTGACCTCAAGGCTCAGATCGCGGCGCTGAACACCGGCGAACGCCATGCAAAGGAACTGCTGGAGCAGTTCGGCGCGGAGCATTTCCGCAATGGCATCGCCTCCCTGATGGACCTGGCCGAACGGCAGGCAAAGGCCCTGCTGGCCTCCATCGAGGACGGCGATTACAGCTTCACCGACTTCATCGACGAGGACAGCCCGGACGGCAAACCCTGCCGGCTGCACCTGACCCTGCGGGTGCGTGGCGAGACGGCAGAGCTGGATTTCACCGGCTCCGATCCGCAGGTGCAATCCTCGCTCAACATGCCCACCGGCGGACACGAGCGTCACGCCCTTCTTATGGTCGGGCTGATCTACGTGCTCTATTCGCTGGATCCGCGCATCCAGCTGAACGCCGGCCTTTTGCGGCCCTTCCGCGCCATCGCGCCCGAAGGATCGATCCTGAACCCCGCCTATCCGGCGGCGGTCGGGTTGCGCTCGATCTCCACCGTCCGGCTGATGGGGGTGATCCTGGGCGCCTTTTCCCGCGCGCTGCCCGGCCGGCTGCCGGCAGCACCCTCCAGCGGCGGGCCCATCGTCAGCGTCCAGACCAGCGATCCGGTATCAGGCAAGCGGCGCATGACCTCCATCGGGCCGGTCACCGGCGGCTCTGGCGGCACGCCCCTGCGCGACGGGCCGGAGGGCTCGGGCGGCAACAACGGCTTCCTGAAGAACACGCCCGTGGAGATCAACGAGGCCGAGCTGCCGATCAAGTTCCATCGCTATGGCCTGGCTCCTGACAGCGGCGGCGCCGGCAAGCACCGCGGCGGCATGGCCCTGACCGTGTCCTTCGAGGTCTTCGCACCACGCACCATGGTCTCGGCGCGAAACCGCGACCGGTCGCGCTTTGCCTGCTGGGGCGCCGAGGGCGGCCGCGCAGGACAACCCGCCGCGCTGGTGGTCAACCCCGGCACGCCGGCCGCGCAGGACATGGGCAACCTCGACGTCATCACCCTGAACCCCGGCGACATCATGCAGGTGGTCAGCGGCGGCTCGGGCGGCTGGGGCGATCCCCTGACCCGTGCGCCCGAGGCCGTGGCGCTGGACGTGCGGCGCAGGCTGGTCTCGGTCGACGCGGCGCAGGCGCTCTACGGCGTGGTGCTGAAGGACGGCGCGCCGGACCTGCCCGCCACCGAGGCCCTGCGTGCCGACATGGCCCAGTCCCTGGCCCCGGCGCATTTCGATTTCGGCCCCGGCCGTGCCGCCTTCGAGACCACCTGGAACGCCGCCGCCTATGACGCGCTGAGCGCCGTCCTCGACCGGCTGCCGACCGCCTGGCGGTTCTTCGTCAAGCACCGGGTCTTCGACGCCGTGGGCACCCGCCCCGCCGCCGAGGTTCCCGCCCTGATCGACACGGTTCTGGCCCAGCTGGAACAGGAAATCCCCGCACTGAAACGTGCCATGAAAGCTCCGCAATGACCCAGAACACCTTTGTCGCCGCAGATGGCAGCACCCTCGGCTACCGTATCAAGGGCGAGACCGGCCCCTGGCTGATCCTGTGCCACGCCCTGCTGGCCTCGTCCGAGCAATGGGCCGGCCCGCTGGAAACCCTGTCCGACAGCTTCCGCGTGGTCTGCCCCGACACCCGCGGCCACGGCCTCAGCCGCGATGCGACCCCGGCGGAAACCGTGGCGCAGATGTCAGACGACGTGCTGGCGCTGATGGACCACCTCGGCATCGACAGGGCGCACCTGCTGGGCGCTTCGATGTCCGGCGTCATGGCGCAGGATTTCGCCAGCCGCTACCCCGACCGGGTGGACAAGCTGATCCTGGCCAATACCACCTGGCGCTATGGCCCCGAGGGCCACGCGGCCTGGCAGGCCCGCATCGACACCGCCCGCGCCGATGGACTGGGCCCGGTTGTCGAGGGCACCCTGGCCCGCTTCCTGACCGAGGATTTCCATGCCGGCCAGCCCGCGCGCGTCGAGACGCTGCGCCGCGCCATGATGGCTTCGGCCGTCGAAGGTTTCTGCGGCTGCTGCCGCAGTCTGGACGGCACCGACCTCACCGGAGTCCTGCCCCGGATCACCGCTCCCACCCTGCTGATCGCGGGCGAAAGCGACATCGCCACCACGCCCGCCATCATGGCAGAGCTCTCGGCCCGGATCCCCGGATCCGAGCTGGTGGTGCTGCCGGGCGCCCACCTGTGCAACTACCAATCCCCCGATCTCTTCGACGCCACGCTGCGCCGTTTTCTGGCCTGATCGGCCGCCAACATCTTAGCGGAGGCAACATGACCCCCCTCGATACGACAGACATCACCACCGGCGCCACCCAATGGCTGGCCGCGCTGGACAACGCCCTGGCATCAGGCGACAGCGCCGCCGTCACCGCGCTCTTCGTTGACGACTGCCACTGGCGCGACATCCTGGTGCTCGGCGACACCATCACCACGGCCTCGGGCAAGGACCGCATCGCGGCGCTGCTGGAGGAAACCGCAGGCACGCCGCGCCCGGCGAACTTCCGTCTGGCAGAGGGCCGCACCCCGCCGCGCCTGGCCACCCGCAACAACCGCCAGGTGATCGAGCTTCTGTTCACCTGCGACGCGGCCTGGGGCCCTGCCGCAGGCATGGTGCGCCTCCTGGCCACCGAGGACGGCCTGCGTGGCTGGAGCTGCATGACCGCGCTGCAGGACCTCTCGGACGAATATGACGATCTGGGCGGCGCCCGTCTGCCCGAATACGAGCGCCTCTTCGGCGGCCCGACCTGGAAGGACCAGCGCGCCCGCGCCCGGGCCTATCTCGATCACGACCCGGCCGTGATGGTCGTCGGCGGTGGCCAGGCAGGTCTGGCGGCAGCCGCACGGCTGACCAACATGGGCATCGACACCCTGGTCATCGACCGCCAGAAACGCACCGGCGACAACTGGCGCAACCGCTACGACGCGCTGGTCCTGCACAACCAGACCAACATGAACCACCTGCCGGACATGCCCTTCCCCGACAGCTGGCCCAACTACATCCCGAAGGACAAGCTGGCCAACTGGTTCGAGATCTACGCAGAGGCGATGGAGATCAACACCTGGAACGAGACCGAGATCGTGGCCGCCAGCCATGACGAGGCCAGCGGGTTCTGGGACATCACCGTCAAGAGCGCCCAACATGGCGAGCGCCGCCTGCGTCCCCGACACGTGATTTTCGCCACCGGCGTCAGTTCCATCCCGACGGCGCCGAAGATGCCCGGCCTGGAAGCCTTCAAGGGCCAGGTCGTCCACTCGGCCGCATTCCATGACGGCAGCGACTGGTCCGGCAAGCCGGTGGTTGTCGTGGGCACCGGGAACTCGGCCCACGACGTGGCCCAGGACCTGGCCGCCAACGGCGCACAGGTGACGATGATCCAGCGCAGCCCGACCTATGTGATCAGCCTGGCCGAGGCGCAGAAGCTCTACACCCTCTACAACGAGGGCCTGCCCCTTGAAGATACCGACCTGATCAGTTCCGGCACACCCTTCCCGGTGCTGCTGGAGGCCTGCCAGGCGCTGACGGAGCGTGCGCGCCAGGTCGACACCCCCCTGCTGGAAGGGCTGAAGGCCAAGGGGTTCCGCATCGAGTTCGGCCCGGACGACAGCGGCTTCCAGCCGATGTATCTCCGGCGCGGTGGTGGCTACTACTTCAACCTCGGCTGCTCGGATCTGATCGTCGACGGCACCATCAAGGTGGTGAATGCGGCCGATGTGGAGGGCCTGGCCGAAAATGGCCTGCAAATGTCCGACGGCGCGCTCATCCCGGCCGAACTGGTCGTCTTTGCCACCGGCTTCAAGAACCAGCAGGAAACCGTCCGTGCGATCCTTGGCGACAGTTTCGCCGACCGCGTGGGTGAGGTCTGGGGGCTGGATGACACCGGCGAACTGAAGAACATGTGGAGCAAGACCGCTCAGCCGGGCCTGTGGTTCACCGGAGGCGGGCTTGGCCAGTGCCGGATCTATTCGAAGTACCTCGCGCTGCAGATCCACCGCGAACTGGCGATGTACAACGCCCGACAGCAGGCACAGGCTGCCGAATAATCAGCCGGTCCCGGAGCACTGGCTCCGGGACCGACACTTCTCCAAGCGGACCGGCACGCCCCCTTGCCGATCCGGAGCGATCTGGCCTGCCACGATCCGTCAAAATGCTGCGTGCAACGCCCGGATCACGCTCGGCCCCCATGACCGGAACCGCGCGGTCGCGGCCAAGGCAATGGCAAAAATGTCCTTGGGGCATCTGCCATGACGGGTCGCCACATGCTGCCAGTCCCTGAGCCTTCCGAACATGATCCCGATGCGGTTTCGGCCCTTGTGTCGGCGCTTGTGTCGGCTCTTGTCGAATTTGACGGTTTCGCCTTGAAACGTCCGGCCCGGGATGCAGGCCTGCCCCCTGTTCTGCGGGATGTCGCGGGGCCTATCGGCGTCATGGGTCCTGTCGGCGCCTGGCAAATCGGCCCCAGGCGGAGAGCTCTGCAGGACAGCCGCGCCTGCATGAACGCCTGTCGGAAATCTCCCCTTACATCAGGGCAGCGCATCGCGAGGCGCTGCGCGCCGACGCGGAACATGACGCGACCACGGTTTCCAGATGGCAAAAGTTCCAGCTCGCGCCGTCAGGCGACTGAAAACTGATTTTCGGGAGGGGATGGTGCACCCAATAGGATTCGAACCTATGGCCTCTGCCTTCGGAGGGCAGTGACTACGGCTTTGTTCACGTTGTGTCGTGGGTCTGTTCATGTTTTAATCTTGTTTCGATCCGTGCAAACTGGCCCATTCCGCACCGAAACGGGACCAGAGCGTCCGAAACCGCACCAGGGCCCGGATCAAGAGTTAATCAAGGAACGTGGGTGTCTGCCTTCTCCTCCGGCGCCGAGGCATGCCAGTAAATCCGCATATTCTCGGCGCCGACATTATCGGACCGGCCACATGTCGCCTCGACAGAACCTGATCTCGCGGCACCCCCGTGAAGCTGGGGATCTTCTGCGCGGCACAATTGCCGCATGCGCACTATATCAATAGCATCGGTGCCGCCGCAGGCGAACCTCATATTGCGCAAAATATACACATATTTACTTGCGCAAGCTGCACGCTGCCGCCGATGCGAAGGGGCGCACGATCGCGTTCTTAATGTCGGCCGGGCATGTCAGCATTTACACAGACGCGGCGGCGCTGCTGGGCAGCCTGCCGAAGGCGGGCTGGCTTTTGACAGATCGGGGCAATGATGCCGATTGGTTCAGAGAAGCCTTGAAAGACAAAGCCATAATGGTTTGCATCACAAACCGGACATCCCGCTAGAAGGCGGTGAGATACGACAAGCGGCGCGACCGCATCGAGATCATGTTCTGTCGCCTAAAGGACTGGCGGCGCGAGGCCACAAGACAAGACCGATGTCCGGAAAAGGTCTGCTCTAAAATCATGCTTGCCGCAACTGTCTTGCTCTGGCTGTGAAACGAATTGCGTCTGGCCCCTACACAACACACGCACAAGTGTGTCATTGACAACCTGATACACGCCCTATGCCAGCCATACACCCATTCCGAAGCGACGCGACTTGGAATTAATCATGCTACGGGCCTGCAAAAATGCCGGCACCCTGCAAAACAGACAATTAAATTAGCGAGAACAATATGTCCCACACCGTTGAAATGAAAGAAGCATACAAATCATTAGGACCGTTTTCAGAAATCAAACTTCCACGAATTACAATAATTACCGGAATTAACGGATCCGGAAAAACTCAGCTACTAAAGGGGATAGCGGAAGAAAAAGTATACTCCTCAGCCAAACGCAAGGGAGCAATATTTCTAGATCTACACGACGTTGCACCACCGAAAATTTCAGAATACCAGCACGACAAAAGCACTAAAGAGCTATCAGAGAAAAGAAATAAAATAATTAAAATCAAAAACACCTTCCTTCAGGAAATGCAAACATATGCATCCCAAAACCCCCAAGCCGCCATATCACTGGACTCCTTTAAAACGTTCGCCGCATCAATTAAAGATCGTGATTTATTTAACCTGCCTGAAATTAAGACATTTCGCTCCGACGAATCCACGCAAATACGACTAGACCAATACATTATTGGCATTGCTAACCAAATATCACGCATCAGAGATCAGAGGCCGATTTCCGCCGACACTCGAGAACAACAACTTGAACTTGCCAAGAATATAATTCAAATAATATTTAAGAATAATCGCGACATCAACCTAGAAATTATCGGAAGGATAAGTCAAAACAATATATTCACGCCGAACATTTCTAAGATATTCGGCGCCTACAAAATTCAGTTCAATGAGAACTTAAGACAAGCAGGCGCACAAGCGCTTGGCTATTCGAATGACGGAGCCCTCACCTTGTCACAATTCGAAGAGGAGTATGGAAGGGCCCCATGGGAGATACTCAACGAACTCCTAGAAACGGCCAATCTAGATTTAGAAATATCTATACCCGACCACCTTATTGAGACAAACTTTACACCCGAGCTACGCAAGAAATCTACATGCACCACTATCGATAGCGAGGACCTGTCCTCCGGTGAACAGATCATATTCAAATTGGTGCTCGCACTGTTCAGTCAAAAAGCGAGTACATCGAGCCTCCAGCTACCAGGACTGGTTCTCTTAGACGAGATTGACGCCGTATTACACCCTTCTATGATTAGAAAGATGTTCGACATCGCAAAAAGTGACTTCCTTAGTGAAGCAGACGTTAACTTCATAATAGCAACCCATAGCCCAACAACGGTTGCCCTTGCCGAAGAGGGTGAAATTTTTCAGATAGAACCTACCAAGTTAGTTGGCATTTCAAAAGACCAAGGCATTAGAAATCTGACGGACGGCGTCCCAACTCTCGCGATATCTTTCAGCGGCAGACGTCAAGTTTTTGTCGAAGGAGTCATAGATGCGTGTCGCTACAATAACTTATACCAAATGTACGCAAAGTATTTACACTCCGAGCGTTCCTTAAGCTTTATATCAGTAGGAACAAAAGTGAAGGACCCTTCAGGGGGGGCGAGAGAAGAAGGATCGGGATGTGGTAAAGTCTATCAAGTTGTAGGCAACTTAGTCGAGAATGAGGCTGAATCCATTAGAGGAATCGTCGACTGGGACACAAAAAACAACCCCACCAAATACATTGAGGTGTTAGGGCATCGGACGAGATATAGCATCGAAAGCTTGCTCCTAGACCCCGCCTTGATAATTCTAGACTTGGTGTCAGAGAACTTTCAAAAAGCTAAGTTCGAGATCAAGCTAGATGGGTTGGAATCTCAAGTTTCCCCGCACACATGGAGTGACGAGACCTGGCAGAGAAACATAGATATCATTTGCAATAGAATTCTACCGGCAGAGACACCATCGTGTGAAAGAGTGGAAGTAAAATACTTGAACGATAAAACGTTCAAGTGCCCAAAAATCATGCTATCAATGAATGGACATAAGCTGGAGAAGCTAGTAGTTGAGAACTTAGGATACAAGGATGTTATCCCGAACGCCACTCAAAACAATAGATCACTGCCGAACAGAATTATTAAAACTGCACTGCGTGAACAACCTAAATTCATTCCGCTAGATTTAATATCATCCTTTCAAAAGCTACTCGACTGAGATTCGCCTTGTATGTCCGCGGCACTTCGCTGTTTCTTGAAGCCTTCCACTGCGGCTGAAGGGCACACGTGCGGTTCTCTCATCGCTCACATCTCTAACTTGCCATTAAGCTTGACGAAGTAAGATCCGCCAATGCCAAAGTGGATCTTCTTTTTCGATGAAACCGATGACGGCACGGTCCCGGCAGAGGGCTACGTGGTGGCGCCGACGGCGAAAGACGCGCTCTTGCTCTTCGGCAACCACCCGCATGTCAACGTGGTCCTGACATGGGACGATCTGGCGCTTCCGGATGGCGTGGGTCCTGTCTGGTACACGACGGGCACCGATGTGATTCCGTAGTAGCGCCATGTGCGCTATTTTTCTGCACTTCCCCCCATCACCGCAGCCGCTCCTTCATAAGCCTCCACCGCAATCCCCCGCCTGCCCTCGCAGTCCGCCAGAGCCTCCCCTACCCGCCCGAGATAGATCTCCACCTCCGCCGGGCTCAGCGCCCGCCGCGGCACGATCTCCCAGGGCGCGGGACACGGCTGCACAACGGCGGCGGGGAGAGGCTCAAGGTGCACCCCATCGCTGGTAGAGGCGCTGCATGCGCTCAGCGCTAAGACCAGGGCTGTCGTCAGGATCTTTTCGTGCGGCATCTTCAAGCTCCGTTGCGCGTGTTGCCTGTTTGGCGCGGGCGGCTTCCAGCGCCCCAGCCAGCTGCCCGATGCGGGCACCGAGGGCATAGAGATCGGCTTGGGTCTGCTGCCGGGCCTTCTCCTGCCGGGCCTCGGTCACCGCTACGCCGTGGCGGTAGCCGGTGAGGCCGCAGAAGGCGCAAGCCGCGAGGGCCGCGGTGAGCACACCCACGACCAGATAGGGCTTAATCAGGCTGATCATGCCGCCCCTTCCGTGTCGGCACGCCCCTTTGCGAGACATGCTCCAGCCCGAAGGCGGCGACGGCCGAGGCGACGGCAGCGGGGAAGGCCAGCGCCAGGAAGCCCCAGGTGCCCACCATCTCCGAACCGTTGGCCTCTGCCCTGACCGCCTCGAGGACAATGCCCATGACGAAGAGCAGGATGGCAAGGCTCAGCTCCCGCTTCCCGCTCTGCCCGCCGATCCCGTACTTGAGGATAAGCCGGATCATCAGCCCCAGCCTTGCGTGCGCGCCCGGAACTCGGCCGCATCCATGTGCAGCTGCGACGGCATGAACGCCTCGGCCCGGGTGATCCACCCGCCCTTTCCGCCGGCGCGGGTGCGGGCGTATTTGCGCAGGGTCGGCTTGCGGTCTGCTAACGCGAAGTACCAGTTCCGGCGTGCCAACGCATAGTTCACGGCCAGGTCCTTGGCGTCTCCCGCGCCTGCAACCTTCCGCAAGGTGTTCGGGCCGAGGGCGCCGTCTGCCGTGGCGCCCACCAGGCGCTGCAGGATCTTCACTGCGTTGCCCCCGGCGTTGACGTACATGTCAAAGACGCCCGGCTGCAGCGCCCCGGGGAGACGGTCGATCTTCGGCTTACGGAAGTAATCCGCCATGAAGATTGCAACGGCATCCGCCTGCGTCAGGGCGCGGATGTCGTCCACGTCAACATCGCCATCCCCGTCGATATCCAAATCCAGCCGGCGGGCGGTATGGATGGTGACGCCCCACTTGGTTGCGCCGCCCGGGTCGTCGGGATCGTTGACGAAACCGCCCTCGCGGGCGACGATCTCACGGGCCATGTCGTCGACAGACTTCTGCATGTGCGTTCTCCAATGGGTCAGCCCCCGCAGGCGGGGCAAGGTGTCGGGTGCCGGCACTAGGGCCGGGGTTAAGGGAAGATCTGGAATGGCGCGCTCGGCGAGCGCAGCGGCGCCACGTTGGGACAATCCGGCCAGGAGACCAGCAGATAGGCGCGGGCGAACTGGTTCGGCTCGCTGGGCGCCACGCCCTGGTCCTCGGGGATCCGCGCCAGGAAGCGGATCGCTCGGGGCATGGTAGCAAGCGGGGCGGCGATGCTGCGGCCATCCTCGGCGGTGCTGCTCTTGTCGGTGAAGGCATGGCTGATGCCCTCGCCGTCGACAAAGAAGGCCTCCGCCACCGGCCGGCCGCATTCGCGTGTCTTCACGAACTGCACCTCGAAGCGCAGGAACTCCCCCACCCGCCCCGAGGTCACCCGCAGGCTGTCCTCGACAAAGCGGATCGGCGGCATGCGATCATCCCGGGCGGTCTTCTCCAGGGCGGCGATACGATCCACCACGGCGGCCAGGGTCTCGGCCGTCTGCGCCTGCGTATGGCTGATGGTCGAGAGCGTGCCCTGCTGGGTCTGCTGGACGCTCTGCAGGGTGGCCAGCGTCGTGGCGACGCTGTCGAGTTCCAGCTCATGCAGAACCCAGGCGGTGACGCGGGGGCCGAGGATGAACCACCCCCCCGCCAAGAGCGCCCCGACCGCAATCAACGTCGCCACCATGTTGCGCAGGAAAGCGGCCCAGGTCTCGATCACGGGCATGTTCATCCCGCGGACACGTTCACGCTGTCGCGCAGCCGCTTCCAGTTGCCGCCGGCGCTGAAGGCGAGCGTGGCCCCGTCGGCCTCGTCGGGAATGAAGATCATCTGCCCGGCTGTCAGGGCCGAGGGCAGCTCCGCCATGGCATAACTCGGGTAGGTCACCGGCGCCTCGCTGCGGAAGGCCACATGCGCCACGACTGTGTTGTCGTTCTGCAGGGTCAGCACATCGGCGCCGTTGTGCGAGAAAGTGGCCTTGGAGCCTTCAACCTCTCCTTCGCTGTCTTCAATCTCGGTCAGCTGCCAGCGCCAGACCTCGCCCGTCGCGCGGGTCGGATCCGTCATCTCCAGCCCGGCGCGGGTGTTCGCGCTGGCCACGATGCGCCCCTTGCCCTCGCGGGTCAGGATATAGGGGAAGTCCGTCGGATTGGCCCCGTTCGCCGTGGCCGTCCCCACAAGTGTGACGCGCAGCGTATTGCTGTTGTTGCCGTCGAAGGTCACGGCACTGTCGCCAGCAATCGCCTGACCATAGGGCGAGAGCATCAGGTCGATGTTCACGCTCTCCTTTATATCGATGTAGCTGGACCAGTCCGCGGGTGTGTCATCCCCGGCAGAAACTTCCATGTGCAGCGTGCCGGTCACATTGTTGGCATGATCGAAGCCGATCACATAATCATTGGTCTCGCCCTCGGTGCCGCGGCAGCAGATCTGCGCAAGGTTGAAGTGCACCCCGCCGCAGTAGCCAAACACCATCAGCGGATCATCGGTGGCGTTGCCCTCGACCTTGGTACAGGTGAAGTAGATCTCGTTGGTCTTCCAGGCGGTCTCGCCGATGTCGGACTTCCAGGCGCGGATCGCCGTGCCGCGGAAGGCCTCGAAGACGCAATTCATGAAATGCACCTGGTTGGTCGCCTCGAAGGAGGCGCCGGAGAGGAGGTCAAAGCCGCCGACCGCACCACCCGTGACACCGCCATTCATGAAGCGACAGTCAAAGAAGCGGCTGTCGAAGAGCTCTTGAGCGTTGATCCACCGCCCCTGCACATTGGTCCAGAAGCACCGCCAGAAGTTTGCGGCATGCACGGCGAAGAGCTGCATAATGGCCGAGGTGAGGCCGGCGCCGTCGAACATGATGTCATGGAACTCAGGCTCCAACAGACCCGGGCCACCTTCCGTGACCGATGTGCCGATGGCCTGAATGATCGGCACATCTTCTGTGCGTGTCAGCCGCGTGCCCCAGTAGCCAGTGCCCAGCCCCCGCCGGTAGCCGGCCCCGACCATCCGAACACCGGGCCGCCACTGCAACTCGTGCACGATGTATTCCCCATAGGGCACGTGGACCTTCAGATTGCCCGTCGCATAGGCCACATCCACTGCAAGCTGGAAGGCCGCCGTCGAGTCCATGGCCCCGGTGCGGTCCGCGCCGAAGGCCAGCACATTGTAGGCCAGGCCCAGCGGCAGGACGATCAGCTTCGCTCCGCTGCCCGTCAGCAGGTGATAGCCCTCCGGTGCCGTGTCGGCATCAAAAGCCGACTCGGCATCGGTCTCGATATAAGCGCCGCTGCCGACCTCCCTGTAGTCCCAGAACTGCCCTGTTCCGCGCCCGGCCTCCAGTGAGGCCTGCAGGGTGGCGGGCAGGTCATAGACCCGCTTCACGATCTGGCTCAGCCGCCTGATGTCCCAGTTGCCCGCCGCAACCGTGGTGGAAGGCATATCGACCAGCGCCTGGACGCCATCGCCGACGGCGAAGGTCAGACCGTCCCGCGTGCCCGCCGCAGAACATTCCCACCAGTCCCCGGCCGAGACTCCCTCACCGCCCGGGAAGGCCTCCGCCGGATCCCAGGAGCCGATGCGGCGCTCGCCTGCGGAGAGCGCGTCGATGCGGCTGTCGCGCGCCTCAAACTCGGCGTTCACCGCGGCTTCAAACTTGGCCTTGGACGCAACCTTTGGCGCCGTGCCTTCGACGGGGATTTCAAATGCCATTCTTGTGTTCCCTGATTGAACTCAGGCCGTCGTCACAGAGACGGCCTCGGTGAACCCGGAGGCAGCGGCAAAGTCACCGCGCGACCGGGCGAAGTAGTAGCGGGTGATGCCCGAACCGAGGCCGGTCTCTTCCACCCGGACCACCGTGTTCGCGGCGGCATAGACCGGATCCGCCAGCGCCGAGGCCGCAGCCGCCTCAGTGGAGGCCCCTGCGTAGATCTCGACAGCCCGGACATCGGCGTCATTGGGCAGCGTGAAGCTGACCTCCACCGTGCCGGCCTCGGTCTCTTCCGCCACCCCGCCAGTTGGCAGGTCCAGCTCGATACTGACGACAGCCATGACGCCAGTGATCTCGCGCCATTCCGACTTGCCGGCTGCGGCCACCGTACGCACTCGCAGATCGTAGAGCTGCCCCGCCACCGCGATCAGGTGCCCGAACACCTGATCCGAGGCGTCCCGAATAGCCCCGTCGATAGAGCCCCCGGCTTCCCAGACGCCATCCTCCTCGCGGAACTGCCATTCGTAGCTGTCAACACCACTCGAAAGGGAGGCCTCAAAGGCGAAGCGGATGCGGGGGATGATCCCGCCACCGGTCGAAAGGTTCGCCGCCGCGCCGGTGGTCACCACGATCTCGCCGGGCAGCTGCACACCGGAGCGGGTGCTGTCATAGGGCTCGTCGGTGACCTCCTCCTCGTCTTCCGCCGGATCCCAGTCGTAGATCTCCACGCCATGCCGCACGATCTCGGCCGGCAGCCGCATCGCCACCTCTCCGCTGTCTCCGATGGGATCGAGACCGGGATGAATGCTCTCCACCTCGTAGATCCCGTTGAAGGTCTCGAAGAGAGGATCCGGAATGGCCACCCTCAGCGTGGCGCCGCCTATGAGGTCGAAGGCCTCGGGCGGTAGCATGGCGGTAATCTTCTCCTGCCGGCGCAGGCGCAGCCCGGCGATCTTGCGCACCCGCATGGCCTGGTATGGCGAGGGGCAGAAGGCGAGATCGAGGCTCTCCGGCGCTGCCACCCCGCCATCTTCCTCGATCGCGCCAGGGATCGACCAGGGCTGCAGGTCAGCGCTCTCGTAGCCGCGGGCCGGCGAGAGATAGCTCACGCGCAACTCGTTGACGAGATCGGCCTCCGCAAGCAGGTCCACCGCCTCAAAGCTGGAGCCGATGAATTCGCTGACCTCGACCTCGGGGGCCCGGTACATGCCGGCCGCGAGACCGAGCTTGCCGCCGATCCGTATCAGGTTGGCGGCCCCGCTCAGCACCATCGGGTTGATCTGATCCTCAATCTCGCCATCGCCGAAGGTGAGCGTGCCCGCCACCCGGTAGCGGTCCTCCGATCCGCCACTCGCCAGGGCCACGGTCTGAGCCGCCACATCCGCCGCCTCGATGATCGAGACCTGGTCGAGGTTGGTCAGGCGATAGGCCCGGATCGGGTTCTGCATCAGCGCATCGAGCACGCAGAGCGCGTGATTGTCCGACCAGGTCCAGGTCGAGGCATCCCCGGCGTCCTGACTGGCGTCGCGCGGATCCCAGACTTTCGTCCAGCGTCCCTCGACCTCGACCAGCGGCGGGGTCGAGGGCCAGCGCTCCTGGCGCTCGCTGTTCTCCCCTGCCACCATGGCAGCCCAGATCACGGTGCGCCCGCGCCAGGCATCCGAGGCCAGCCAAAGCTCCTCGTCGCCGCCTTCGGCCCAGGGAGCATCCTGCAGGAATCGCGCCGGCGGGCTGGTCTGGTCGCCTCGCCCGATCCAGTAGATCAGGTGATCCTCGAAGGGGCTATTCGTCGGCCGTGCCCCACCAGAGAGGGAGAAGTCGAAGGGATCGCCCTCGGCCACCACCTCGCGCTTGTCGAGGTAGAGCACCGGGTCGAGCAGTTCGGAGGGCCGCGAGTTCAGGATCCAGCAGCCCCAGATATACTCCCCGCGCACCGGAGTGCCGACCGGCGTACCGGTCGCGCGGGTCTCGCCATAGACGAAGCGATAGGAGGGCTCGGTGGTCGGGGCCGAGAGCTCGCGCGTGAGATCCTGGGCGCTGACCGAGGAGGACGAACTGCCGCCCACCAGCGCATTGCCGACTGCGTTCAGCAGCACGCTGGCACCGAGGCGCAGGGTGGCCGAAGCCAGGACCGAGGCCGTGGCAGCCGAGGCGCCAAGCCCGGTGAAGGCCGTGGCGAGCCAGGCCGAAGCCGCCGTGATCAATCCGGGCATGTCCAGCCTCCATAGACATCGCAAGACAGAATGAGCAGGCCGATCTGCCCCTTGAGGGCCATGCGGCCTGCGCCGAGGCTCAGCCCCAGCACGTGATCGAAGGGGCGCGGCGCCGGGCCCAGGACGAGATCGCCCACCCGGGGCTCCGCCGTGGCCCGCAGGCCGACGCCCTCGAAGGTCAGCGCGCACCATCGCGCATAGCTGCCGGCAGGGCGCAGCAGGCGAAGCGCGCCATGCATGTCGGTATAGCGTCCCCGCACCCCCCGCATCGGATCCGGCCACCCCCAGAGGAGGGCCCAGGCAGCGCAGGCCGCCGTCGCGCAATCGCCCCGCCCCCAGTCGAAGCGGCCCTGCATGGCCCGGCGGGCGACTGCCAAAACCTCTTCGGCTCCAGTGACACCCCGTCTCATGGTTCGGGCCAAATCGAGGGGTTGAGCGAGCGCTTTATGGCGTTCTGCACTTGACGTCCTGCCGTATCGCCGGGAAAGCGCGCCGCCTGATCCTCAGCACTATGGGTGATCGAGGCCGCTGCCCGCGCCGAAGGCCCGATGCCGAGCCCGATCACCAGGGCATGGGCATAGAGCGCCGCCGCGCTACGGCTGAGCGACATGGTGCGCGAGGCGTAGTAGCCCGAGAAGATCTCCACCGGATCCGCCGCCAGCGTGGTACCCGCCCGTTCGGTGGTGGTGGCGAACCAGGCCGTGAAGGCGAGATTGCGGA
This sequence comes from Pseudooceanicola sp. DL12, assembly GCF_056270665.1. Classification (NCBI taxonomy): domain Bacteria; kingdom Pseudomonadati; phylum Pseudomonadota; class Alphaproteobacteria; order Rhodobacterales; family Paracoccaceae; genus Pseudooceanicola; species Pseudooceanicola sp. DL12. The sequence continues at coordinate 2,006,789 of NZ_CM149884.1, read as the reverse complement.
TCGCCTTGCCGCGCTCGGCCAGAACCGCCTCCAGCGGCCCCGCGATCTGCAGGCTGGCGTCCGGCGTGGCGAGACCGCCCGCCTCTTCCGGCAAGTCCAGCTCCGTGATGGAGAGCAGGCTGCCCTCCACCAGTACGCTGGTCCCCGTCCAGTCCTGGCCGTCCCAGGAGAGCGTGCCGACGCCAGTGTGCAGGCGCACCATGGAATCGGGCCATTCCGCCGCCATGAGCAGCACCGGGTGGAAGTGGCCCGCGAGGTTGGTGAGCAGATCCGCCGAGGCGCCGCGCTTCAAGCCCATGGATCCAGCTCCTCCCAGTTCTCGAACTCATCCTCGAAGACCTCTCGGAAGTCCCAGGCATATGAAAAGTCCGCCCCGGCCGTCTGTACCGCCCGGGGCAGCTCCTGCGCCTCGAAGACAATGCTCTCGCGCTCCCCGATACTGGCGAGGCCGGAGAGGGTGATCGCCTCGAAGGTGCGGATTAGGGCCGCGCCCTCCGCATCCGCGACCGCGGGCCGGATGATGGTGGCGCCCTGCGTCACCGTGCCGTCGGTGACGGTGATCCGCTCCGAGGGACGGGCGACGATCCGGCCGGGTGGCAGTCCCTCGATGCGCAGCCCGTTCCAGATGCCATCCGCTTCGGGGGTGGCCGCCAGGCCCCAGGGCCCATCGCCGAGCAGGATCCCGGCTGTGCCGTCCTGCAGAGAGACCAGCTGCCCCGCATCCTGGAAGGCAATCAGCGCCGTGCGCAGATCCGCCCCGGCCCGGGCCAGCAGCCAGAGCGGGGAAAGGCACTCGACGCGCACCAGGTGCGTGCCGCCCTCGAGGAAGCGCTTCAGGGCCTCGATGTAGCCCGCGCCGTTCAGATCAGCCCCGATGCCGGAGACCGTTGCCGTCGCCAGCCGGCGCGCTCTCTGGAAGGAGGAGGTGCGACTGCGCCCGGAGAAGAAGCTCGCCGAGCGGGAGACCGGGGCCGAGGTCGTCAACTCCCATCCCGTCAGGCCCACTGGCGGCCAAGCATAAACCTTGGTCATCGGAGCCCCGAGAGGGTTTTGGGCTGTGTTCGGAGCGTGCTCTGCATCTTGCGTACCGCGCGCTGTTCACCCTGCTGCACCGCGGCCTGCACCACCGCCATGATCTGGCCGTCATCCGTGAGCGTCATCTGGCTGGCCGTGATATTGACCGCGCCGGCATTCGACGCGGCGCTGTCGGCCATCCTCTTCGAGATGTCGTGCGGGATGATCTGCGTCCCGTCGGGCAAGTTCTGGATCTCGCCGCCGCGCTCATTGACAAGGCTGAGCCCGCCCTGCCAGCTCTCGGTGCCATTGGCATTGGCCCCGATCAGGCTCCCGAGCACGGAAGAAGCAAGGCTGCTGATCCCGGACCAGCCGGAGCCGGTGCTGCCCGTTCCACTCCAGAGCAGCTGGAAGGCCTCATTCGCCAGCATGTCGGAGAGCTTGTCGATGACTCCCGAGAGCGCCTCGCCCAGGCTCTTCGTGCCGGTCACAAGCCCCTTGAAGCCGTCTCGCCAGCTCGTGGCCCAGTCGTCGGTGGCCTTCTGCAGCTCGGTGATCTTTGCCTTCGTCGTCTCCGCCGCCCCGGCGCCGGCCGCGCCGGCAGTGTCGAAGGCGCCGGCGAGCTCCGCCACAGAGGTGGCGGTCCCCTCGACCTCCTCCCGCCCCGACGTCAGCACCGCCTGCAGCTTCTGCCAGGCAGTCAGCGGCGTGGTTGCCAGCGCGCCCACCGAGCTGGCTGCGAGGCTGGCGGTATCGGCCGCGTCCCGGGCGGCCGTGGCCGCGCCGGAGAGCGCGGAGGTATCCAGGGGACCGAGGGTATCGGTGCCGAAGCCCTCCCGGAAGGCCTCGGTCATGGCAGCGGCCGTGTCCGACATCGCCCCCGCATAGGGGTTGCTGATCCCGCCCAGGCTTACATCGCCCACCAGTCCGATGGAGAAGCGCTCCTTCAGGCTCTCGGGGATCTTGTCATTGACGGCCGCGATGAAGCTGTTGATCCCGGACACCACGCCATTGAGCATGCTCTCGACACCCGCAACGATGCTGTCGGCCGCTGCGAAGGCGACAGAGCCCAGCACCTCGGGCAGCCCGCCCCAGAGCGCCGTGATGGCCCCAAAGGCGCCGCGATAGATGCCGATGTAGCGGTTCGCAAAACTGACCCCACCCGAGACAATCGCCTCGAAGGCATCGAGCCCATCTGCGGTGAGACCGAGCCAAACCGCCTTCATGCCGGCCAGCAGGCCTGAACCGGCGAGCTTGAGCCGGTCAAACACCTCGACCCCCACATCCGCCAGCAGTTGGAAGGCCTCCCCGATGCCGCCCGCTCCCTTCGACAGGCGCGTGAGCTGGAGCGCCAGCTCCCCGGCCGCCACGATCACCAGCCCGAAGCCCAGTCGGATCAGCGCCGTTCGCAGGGCCACCAGCGTGCCGGTCAAGGTCGCCGCCCCGATCCGCGCGGCCACGAAAGCCCCGGCGAGATAGGTCCCGATGGCGGTAGCCGCGACCCCGGCATAGGTCACGATGCGGTCGAGGTTCCCGGCGAGCGTGGTCACGACCTGCGTCAGGAGACCGCCCTGCCCGCTGCCTTCGGCCAGCATGCTGGCGAAGAGCTGCAGCGACGGCAGGGCTGCCGTGGCGATGCGGTTGCGCAGCCCGGCGAGCGACATGGAGATCTCCGAGAGCGAGAGCCGCGTGGCCGTCATCGCCGCCACCGTGTCCTTATCCAGCACCGCCCCCACATCCTGCGCCCTGTCGCCGAGGCGCTGCATCTCGGCGCCGCCGTCCTGCAGCAGCGGCACCAGCTGCGTGGCCTCCGAGGAGAGCGCCTCCATGTAGAAGGTCATCTGCTGCTGGTTCACGCCCGCCTTCTGCAGGCTGTCGACATAGAGCTGCAGCGCCTCCGGCCCCGAGAGCCGGCGGAACTGGTCGGCCGTCACGCCCACCTTGGGCGCGATGGTCTCGAAGAAGTCCGCCATCGGGCCGCCGCCGGTGGAAAGGAAGTCCCCCACCCGGTCGTTCATGTCCTTCAGCATGTCCGCAAGCTGATCCTGCTCGACGCCATAGGCGCCCGCTGCCGCGGCCCACCGCTGGAAGGTCGTGGTGCCGGTATTGGCCAGCTGGCTCAGGCGGGAGATCTCGGTGGCCTGGGCCACCGTGGCCGCCGTCACCGCGCCGATGGAGGCCACGGCAGCCGAGAGCCCGGCAGCGATCCGCGTGGACATGCTGATCAGGTCGCGGGAGAAACTACTGGTATTGCCCCGGGCCTCTGCCAGCGAGCGCTTGAAGCTGCTGGCATCGAGGCCCAGGACCGCCTGCATTCGCCCGATCATCGCTGTTGCCATTCCGCCCAGCTCCTCTTTGGCAGGGTTGCACTCAGGGTGCGCAGTCGTGCGCGTTGTTCCGCCGCGACCTCTTCCGGGTCACGCGGCGTGACCTCCGCCAGCAGCTCCGGCAGAGGCGTCAGCTTCTCGGCCCGCACCAGCGCTGCCGTGAGCCAGGCCTGTTCGATGGTGCGGCGGCGCACGGCCCGGGCCTGCTCCGCCGCGGCTTCGAGATGCAGGGCGAGTGTCCGGGGCGTCAGCCCCCCGAAGCGCTCGGGGTCGCCGCCGGCCTGCAGGTAGGCGCGTTCAAGACTCCTCAGGCCGAAGGGCGCGCCTTGCCCCCCTTTCCCGACCCCTTCCCCTTTCCCTGCCGCTTTCCTGCCTCCTGCGATGGCAGGGCCGCGGAGATGGCGGCCGTCAGCACGTCCGGCGCCGCGCTCATGATGTCGCCAGCGGTCTGCAGCGTGGCCTCAGGGTGATGGCGCAACAGCCCTACCCAAAGCAGCGCGCGCAGGTCGGAAATCGACACCTGTTCGGGATGCGCCTCCATCTTCCCGATGAAGGCCATGGCCGAGGTGCCATCGCCCTTGAAGTCTTCGAACTCGGCCAGAGCGTTGAAATCGAACCGCATGGTCCAGTCTTGCTCGAGAGCCCGGAAGCGGTGCTCACCACTGAAACGTCCCGTCATGGATTACTCCCCCGAACCCGCGGCCGCCGGATCGGTGGCCTCACCGGAGACAATGCCGTTGATGCGGAAGACCAGCGTGGCGGCCGACTTGCCCTGCACCGGCGCAGTGCGCCCGTAGGACTTGACGAAGCCAGCGTAGATCTCCGGCGTCGTGGCGCCGGCAGGCGTGATCTCGACCTGGATCAGCTCGCCGGTGGCGCGCAGGTAGCGCAGCAGCATGTCCTGCGTGCTTTCCGGGATGTAATCCACCGGCAGCGACAGCGAGCCGTTGTCGGTCAGGCCGGGGATGTATTCCTTGGTCCGGTTCGGCGAGGAATGCGAGGTGACGTCCACCTCGTCATTCTCCCCGGCAGGCAGGTCGAAATCCCCGATCCCCGCGATGGCGGTCCAGGTCGGCGTTTCGCCGCGCCCGATCCGTACCTTGGCGCCATAGCCAAGGCCTACGCCCGTTTCACTCATGTCTTGCTCCGATGTTGAGGGTTAGACTGCCGCGCGCCAGCTGGTCACGCGGAAGCTCGCGGTCACGGTCCCGATGCGCTGCGCACCCTCGCCGTTCACCACCGTGGTCACCTCCTCCAGGAGGCACTGGACGTCTCTGGTCCGGATCGCCCCGATGACTGCGGCCTCGATGGCCGTGCTGTCGTCATCGAGACCGTCTTCGATGTCTTCGCCGCCGCGCCGCTTCAGCACGACCTGCAGGAGCGTGCCCTTCTGCACGTTCGTGTGGCTATCCGGCGCGCTCCGCTCAGAAGGCGTAACCACGCCGATCACCGGCAGCTTCTCGGCGTCGATGTTCTGCGCCCAGGCCGACATCAGGGTCACGTCAGAGAATGCCGCCGCGAGGGCCGCCTTTGCTGCAGCCCGGTATGCCGTGCGGTAGTGCGCCATCAGTCCACCTCCCCGGCGACCTCGAACAGTTCGCAGAGCACCCGCGCGTCGGCCGCCGGCGAGCCGGAGGGCCAGACGTTCAGGATCTCGTAGGTTTTGCCGTCGCCCGGTTCGATCCGATCCCCTGCCGCCACCTCCGGGGCGAGGGTCTTCGGCACCGTCCAGGTTGGGTTCACCACCAGCACCGGGTGATTGTCCGGATCCACCGCCTCGACCGGCTGGCGCCGGAACACCGAGTGGACCTGACGCGCCACTCCGCCCTGGGGCGTGTAGGTGACCGGGGCGCCGAACACCTTGGTCAGCACCCCGGCCATGCCGTCAAAGAGGCTCATCAGGCCTCAGCTTCCGCTGCGGGCAGCACGCCACCGTCCAGCACCACCCAGCCGGTGGTGGAGGGGTTGGCGGCAACGGCTGCGGCCGCCCCCACCAGGACATTGCCGGCCGCGGTGCCGGTCATCTCGCCGGCGGTGCCATCCCAGTAGATCTTCTGGCCGACGGTCCAGGCTTCAGCCTCGGTCTTGCCCAGCTCAAAGCCGCCGCGGCGCACCAGCACCACGTCTTCACCGGCGGCGGCATCGCCCTGGGCCACACCGCCGAGGCTGCCTACCTGCACGAAGGTGCCGGCCTTGACTTCTGCCGGCGCCGGGAGGGTGATGTTGTCACCCGGGAACAGATAATTCTTCATCTCACGCTCCTGTTGAGAATGCTCCAGAAAGACGCGGGGCGGCCCGATGCCGCCCCGTGTCCCGTCTCATGTCATGCCTGCCTGGCGCCCTGATCAGGCGCCGGCGTTCTTGTAGGATCCGCGGTATTCGCTGGCGGCCGCGCCGAAGATGTGGCGGGCGTTCATCGTCACCTTGTCGGGGTTCATGCCCTCGACCGTCTGCACGGTCGGCGCCTCGTAGCCCTCCAGGTAGGCCACCGAGACCGGCGGCAGATCCTGCGAGACGAGATACCAGGCGGTATCCGAGCCACCCGCGGCCGCGCCGAGGTTCGGCACCGTCACCGGCTGCAGGGTGCCCTTGTAGGGGTTGGCATCGCCGTCTTTCGCCGGGGTGGTCGCGGTGGCGAACTGTAGCGCCGTGACTTCCAGCGCCGGCGGCACGATCAGCAGGTTGGGCTCGACCATCAGGAAGTCATCGCCGTCCTTCGAGCCATAGGCCGTCTGTTCCCAAAGCGCCTTGCGCCCGGCCCCCACCGAAGCCACCGAGAGCGCGGCGGCCGTCCCGGCGAGGTTCTTGTGATCGTTGTGGAACAGCGCCTTGCTGTCCGACTTCAGCTTGGCGTTCGTGCGGATCAGCGCCCAGACCATGGCGCTTTCCATCACGCGGGCGGCAAGGGCGAACTCGCGCGGGATCCGGTTGAAGGCCCCCATGTCATCGTTCACCACCGCCTCGAAGGTCAGGTTGATGGTGCGCCCCTTGCGCTCGACCTTCAGGCCTTCGGATTCGTCGCTCAGGGTCGCTTCCTGGTACTCGCCGTTTTCCTTCACGGTCTTCAGCTGGAAGTCCCCGCCGAAGCGAACGGCATGCAGCTCGCGGAAGTCCGAGGCCGAGAGCGGCGTGCCGGTCACCATGTTCCAGTTGGCCCCCCGGCGCTCGTACTCGGCGATCAGGCTGCGGTTCATCACCTCGGTGGTGATATAGGCGAAGTCCGACACGCCATGCGCACCGCCCATCATCGAGGTGGACCGGAAGCCCGCCCGCAGTGTCTCGTTGTCGGAGTAGGTGCGGCTGCGGCCGGCTAGCTCCATCGCCAGCCCGCGCACCCGCATGCCGCGGAACTGCGCGCCGGGACCGGCGTAATCGCGCATCATCGCCTGGATCATGCCTTCCATCCGGGTCTCGCCTTCGTCGCGGGTGACGCGCACCTGCTGGCCACCGGCGCCCGACAGGGGCTCGGCCTGGGCCATGAAGGTCATCATCCTGTTGCCGGCGGTCTCGGCCGTGGTGCCATCCTCGATCAGTTGCTCGACCTGCGCCTCGGTCAGCTGCCCGGCGCGCATGAAGGGCTGCGCCATTTGCCGGATCTGGCTCTGGCGCTGGCGCTCGGAGGCCACGGCGCGTTGCGTGATCGCGGCCTCGTCCTGCGCCTGCATCGAGGGCGCGGGCGGTACGGGCTGGGTCTGCACCGTGGTCGAAGGGGCCGCGGCGGTAGGGTTTACGGGATCCATATGGGTCTCCTGAGTTGCGGCCATAACGGCCGAAGTTTGGCCGCCACGGGCAGCCGAAGAACCGGCAGGCGCGTCGGCCCCCGGCGTGAAATGTTCTGCGCACATGCGAAGGTTGGCGAGCGAGCGCTGGTGCAGCGACATGACGGCGGCGATGCCGGCAGGCGCGTCCGCCGGGGCCTCTTCAGGAGCGCCCACCACCGCATCCGCGAAGCCTGCCGAGACCGCGTCCATCGGGCCGAGCCAGGTCTCCAGGTTCATCATGCGCATGATCTCTTCAACGCTCTTGCCCGAGCGGGTCGCATAGACACCGGCATAGACCGCGGCGAGGCGGTCGAGATCTTCCGCTTCCTTGCGCAGTTCCTCCGCCGTGCCGCAGAGGCACCGGCTCGGATTGTGGATCATCAGGAAGGAGCCGGCGGTCATCTCGATCCGATCCGCCGACATGATCATCAGCGAGGCGGCCGAGGCGGCAATGCCGCCCACGATCACCTGCACATTGCCCTTGTGGGCCTCGAAGGCAGCCCGGATGGCCTCGCCCTCGTAGGGGCTGCCGCCCGCGGAGTTGACGCGCACGATCACGTCGCCTTCGAGCCGCGCCAGCGCCTCGCGCACCATGCGGGCGGAGAAGCAGCCGCTCTCCATGTACTGGCAGAAGTCATGCGGAAGGACGTCGCCTTCCAGGATGATCTCGCCATTGAGGATCAGGTCTTCACCGTCCATCTCACTCTCCTGGGTCTGGTTGGGGGATCGGGGCGGTCCCATCGCGGGCCGCATCTTCTGCCCGCTCGCGGGCGATAACATCGGGGTCGTAGCCCATCTCGCGCTGCTTGCGCTGACGGCTGGTCAGGCCGGCGTCGATCTCGTCGACGGCCGCCCTGATCTCCTTCGAGGGATCGATCAGCGGCCGCCGGGGGGGCGTCCATTCCAGCGCCTTCGGCGGTGCCGGCAGGCGCTGCGAGAGCTGTACCAGGCGCCAGCTGTCCAGCGTCCAGCGCGCGATCCCGGTGCACATCTGGCCGATGATCAGCTGCTGCTGCCAGACCTGGATGAACCGATCCATCTCCATCCGCCCCATGCGGCCGGAGCTGAAGTTCACGCCGGTCAGATCGCCGAAGCTCTCGTAGGTCAGCCCGAGGCCCGTGGCGATGACGCGCACCCCCTCGCGCATGAAGTCCGGATAGCCGTCCACCTTCGGCGGCTCGCTCGGCGTCACCTTCTGGCCCACGCCGAGGCCGACAATCGCCCCGGGCGCAATCTCCTCGATCTTGGCCCCGTCATAGACCGTGCCGTCATCCCCGGCCTCGACAAAGAAGGCCAGCAGCGAGGCGATCTTCTGCTTCAGGATCTGCGCCTCCTGGTAATCGCTCAGCTCGCCGATGGTCATCATCACCGGCGCCAGCCAGGGAATGCCGCGCATCTGGCCCGGCCGGTCGATCCGTCGCACATGGAGGATCTGTTCGGCCGGCACCCGGCTGCTGGCAAAGCGCCGGCCCTTCAGGTGCATCCCGTCGCCGGGGTGCACATCATAGAGGTGATAGGCCACCGCCCGGCCTGTCGGCCCGTATTCGATCCCCTCCACAACCTCGTTCCGGCCATGACTGGTGATCGTCTCGTCCAGGTAGTCGGCCTCCATCAGCTGGACCTGGAACGGCAGGGCAAGCCCCGGCTCGTACCGCAGGTCCCGCATGCGGCGACGGATCAGCACCTCCCCATCCGAGAAGACCGTGTTCATCACCTGCCGCTGCAGGCCCGGCAGCGCCTCGACCCCATAGGCGTCGATGGCCGAGGTCAGAAGATGCGCCCGGATCACGTCCATGGCCTCGGTTGCAGCTTCCGGCGTGTCTGCCTGCACCGAGGGCATGATCCCCGTGCCCACCACGTTGCCGGTCACCACCGCCTGCCCGCGCGCCGCCAGCGAACGATTGCGGATGAAGTCCCGTGACAGGAAGCGCAGTTGCTTGCGGCTGCCCCCAGCCGCCGTGTCCGCATCCGTCGCCGGCGCTTTCCAGCCATGGGTGCGGCGGCCTTTGCTCGCGGCGTCGTAGTTCATCAGCACCCCGGCCTTGGCACGGGCCGCCAACCGGCGGGCACCGCGCTCGGGCGAAATCTGCAGGATGGCGCGGTCGATCCAGTTTGCCATCAGAGCCCCCGCGACGTCCTGGCATAGCCGATCACCGGCCCGCTCGTAGGCGACCCTTTGAGCTCGGCTTCCATCTCGCGCAGCTGGCGCCGCATCTCGGCCAGCGAGGCATAGGTCACCTCTTCGCCGTTCAGCTTGTAATGGGTCGCACCTCGGGCGAGAGCGGAACGCAGCGCGTCCACTTCGGCTTGGCTGTAGGCCATTGTTACCTCTTCAGGAAATTGATCTGCTTCGGCTTTGCCGGTTGCGATGGGCGAGCCATCGCCGCTTCCGTCTCTCCGCTCCGCCCCAGGGGCACCGCAAAGGTGTTTTGCGTCCCTCCGACCGCCCAGGCCGGTGGCTTCGTCCAGTCGATCAGAAGCATGCCCTTGTCCTCGGCCAGAGCCCGCGCCTGCACCGAGAGGTCCGTGCCTTCGTTCCGCACCTGTCCGGCTTTCTTGGCCCAGCCCCCGGACAGGCGCTCTTCGGCCACGTATTCCCCGAGCTGGTCTTCGTCCTGCGTCATCCAGCTCGGCAGGAAGAAACCGCCGGCCCCACCGGCGGCCTTGCGCAGCGCGGCCTCGAAGGTGTCCTTCAGTCGGTCCGTCGCCACTGTCAGCAACTTGATCGGGCGCGCCCGCTTGCCGCCCGAACCATGCTCCGGCGCCTCGTACTTCGTGCGGAACGGTACCTTCCAGCCGCCCTGCCCGCGCGTCAGACGCCAGCGCGCGCCCTGTTGCGCCCGCCGCCGTTCCAGCAGGAAGGCCGTGGCATTGTCCGAGACGCCGGGCTCGCCCTGGAAGTCGACGGCAACACGTACCGGCTTCAAGCCATAGTCGGCCCCGTCCACCGGGATCACCCGATCCGGCAGCCCGGTCAGCACCGCCCAATCCTCAAGGTAGCGCGCCGGGTCGAGGCGCCGTTGGTGCCCCTCCGCATCGGGCGCCGCATTCGGGGCATCCGTCGGCGGCGCGGTCAGGTCGATCCGGTCGACCACTTGCGCCCTGCCGCCTTCGCCCCAGGCCGTCACCTGGACCGGGAACCAGCCCTTCTGCACGTCCACCGTAATAGTGATGAACCGCGTCCAGGACGGCGCCACGCCCTTGGTTGCGAGCTGGGCGTGATCGCGCAGGAACTGTTTCCCGAGCGCATCCTCATCCGCGACCTGCAGCCGGCGGTGCGGGATGCCAATCGAGGTGTAGTGACAGGTCGCCAGATCGGCATCATCGCCGAGCGTCTCGGCCCGGCGCTTGGCATTCTCGTACTCTGTAACGATCTCCGCCCAGGTCGAGAACCGCGCCGCCGCCCCGTTCAGCGCATAGCTCGCAACGTCGGTCTTGCGGATCTCCGCATCCCCGAGCGCCACGATCTGGCCCGGCGTGCGGCCTTCGTGCCGCCAGCCACCGCGCCCGGAGAGTGCGCGCTCATTCATCTCGTTCTTGTGCCGGTGCGCCAGTAGCGTGCCGCAATGCGGGCAGGCCATCTCGGCCGCCTCGCCTGCGTCCCCGGGATCGAGGCTGGCGTCATAGACCAGCCGGTCGATCCGGGGTTCAAACTCACCGCCGCAGTCCGGGCATTCCCAGTACCAGCGCCCCCGCGTGCCCTCGTTGTAGAAGGCCACCATGCCACCGGCCACGGGCGGCATCTCGTGCGGCCGCTCCTTCGAGGGATGCCAGGAAGGATCCAGCACCGGCCAGGCCGGGCTGCCTTCGGCTAGAACGCAGCCGCGGCTCATGAAGCTGCGGATGCGCTTCTGCGCCATGCGGACTGGCGAGCCTTCCGGGTTGTCCTTGCCGCCGAGCTTCAGCGGCATGTGGTCTACGTCCGTCAAGAGCACCAGCCCATAGGAGCCGCCCGAGAGGATCGTGGGCGTCGGATAGCCGATCAGGATCCGCATGCCGCGGAAACGCTTCCGAGAGAAGGTGCTGTCATCGCGTCCCTGTCCGATCCGGTCCTGGAGCTCAGGACTGTTGCGGATAGTCGGGTCGATCTTCTCCTCGACCCATTTGTCCCGGTCACCCTTCGTCATGTGCACGATCAGCGTCGGGCGCTGGTCGCAGGTCACCGCGTGGAAGGCCACCGTCTCCAGCATCTTGGTCTTGCCGCTCTGCGACGGGCCCACGAAGCCCACCCCCTTGTAGAGCCGCGATTGCGTCGTGTCCGTCGGCTCGACCATGTAGGGCGTCAGCTTGCGGTCGAAGTCCTGCCAGGCGCCCGAGACCTGCACCCGCACGTAGCGCTCGGCCGCGGCCGAGGGGCTCACCCGGCTCGGCGGATCGAGGATCGGCAGGCAATCGGCCAGGATCTCCTGCGGCGTCACCAGCGCCGGCAGAGGCGCGAACTCCAGGCGCTGGCCGATCCGGCCCCCGGTCATCTCCACCATCAGCGCCCGGTCCCGGTACGTTCATCGGCCAGAGACGTCACGGTTCCGCCCGGAAAGGCCCGCTCGAAGTTATGCCGGGCACTGGTCAGGGCGGCATCACAGCGCCGCTGCATCCGGTCGACCTGGTCCGGCTCCAGGCTGAACTCGATCTCTGCGAAGTCCACCAGCGTGGTCACCTGGGTGCGGAACTCGATCAGCACATCCTCGAAGACCTCGCGCACCCGGTTGACCCGGGTCAGCTCCCCGCGCAGCTCGGCCGCCCGATTGCGCTTGTAGTCGGCATCCGCCTCCTGGGCGATCTGCTGCGCCGTCAGAACCGGCCCCGCGGCCTCTTCCTCATCGTTGCGGAAGAGCAGCCGCATCTGGTTTGCCGCCTGCTCGGCGGCCGCGTCCAGCGCCCGGGCGTCCGCGTCCCGCGCCATCTTCCACGCGTAGACCTCGGAGAGCTGGAACTCGTAGGCCTGCCCGTTCGAGCCCCGGTTCACCACCGGCAGCCCCTGCTCCAGGTACCGTGTGATCATCGGCTCCGAGACATCGAGGGCCGTCGCGCACTGGCGCCGGTTCACCGTCATGTCGCTCTGGCCCTCCGGCAGAGGAAACTGCCGAAGCGCCTCCTCAAGATGGAAGGCCAAGTGATCTCTCCTGTCGGAACAACAACAACAACCACATCCGAAACCCCGTCCGGAAATAGCTAATTTGCACGTGTCGGGGTGCGAATTACCCCCGTAGCGGCATCTCCCGGGAAGGACCCGCGCGCCTCAACGCCCGGCCTTGGCTGCGCGTTCGGCGGCCTTGGCCAGCGTCCGCGCCAGGTGCGCCGGCAGACGCGAGGCCCAAACTGAATCAGATCAACGGTCTGATCAGAATGTAAGCAAAAGAAGTGACTGGACCAATCAATGCGAGCAAAAGCGCAATTCGGAAAGCCAACGCATTTTTTGCCATACGCTGATTGTTCTCTTTGATTTTCTCATCGGTGTGAGAGACCACTTCCTGCACTACCGAGTAAAAATTCTTCTTGCTCTCGATATCACTGGCATAGTCCTCGCCGTATTGCCCGGGAGCCCCCCAATTCATGGGGCGAAAGGCATAGGCCGAAGCGCCAGCCGAACACAGCAAACACAGACCGCTGATCATCATGGGGAGCGAGTCTTTCACGCCGGCCGCCAGCCCAAGAAGTGCCGCAGCCGCAGCGACTGTGATGGAGCAGAACGTAACGGCACGCGCATCGGCGGCTAATGCGACCGCTTGCTGCGCCGCCAAGCGCATTTCTGATCGGCGTTGCGTTTCCAAGATCAGCCGCTTTACGTTCTCGTCCAATCTTTCCTCCAGGGTGTTTTGATTCGTGGCCAAGAAACCAGACGACATTTTGAAAGCAAACACACGTAATGACCGCTCCGTAATTAAGGAGAGCTACATGCGAGATAGCTCTTCCGGATCGGGCCAAGGACGCCGTTCTACGTCCAACTCAGGACAGGCGAAAAAGGATCCACCGCGTAAGCCGACCAAACCTTCAAAAGGGTGAGCAGGAAAACAAGTCCTGCAATCGTCGACCAGCGCAACGCCAAGTGTCGCAGGGAGCTCAGCGCGCAGCTTGAGCCGCGCGCTCAGCGGCCTTCGCCAGCGTCCGCGCCAGATGCACCGGCAGACGCGCGGCCCGCACCTCCTCGGCGCCATCGAAAAAGCCGAGGCGCTTATCGTAGTGCGGCGCCAGCGAGGTGAAGTGCAGCACCTTCGTGATCTTGCCCGCGGCGCTCCGCTTCCAGATCCCGGGCGAGAGCTGCGAGCCCTTGCGCGGCACGAAGAAGCCTGCCCGCTTGCGGTTCCGCTTGCGCGAGGCCTCCGTGGTGTTCGCCGTGCTGTCGCGCTGCGCCTGCACCGCCGAAAGCGCCCGGTTGCGCTCGCCCGTCTGCCAGTTGCCATAGGCGTTGAGCTTCGCGCCCGCCGCCGGCACCACCGACCGCAGATCACCATCGTATGCGATCTTGCTGTCGAGCAGTCGCTCAAGGCCGGTGCGGCCCCGGGTGCCGCCCTCTTCCTGGACCTTCAGGTAGTGGCGCGCGCCCACCGAGGGACGCTCCATCACCTTGGCTTCCAGCGTCTTCGGTGTTGCGCGCCAGACCATGAAAGCGTTCTTCGTGAACCGCGTTGGCCGATCGAAGACGACGTCCATCCGGCCCTGCACATGATCGAGGACATCCTGCGCCGTGTCCGTCAGCGCATAGGCTGCAGCCTGGTTGATACCCGTCTCGCCCAGCTCCTGCGTTGCCGCCCCGAAGGCCGCGTCATCGAGCTTGAGTGTGAGCATGGCACCCTCCGGACATGAAAACGCCCGGCAGCGGGGTGATCCGCTCCGGGCGCAGTTTGTGATGATGGCGGACAAATGCACCTCGGGAGGGGGACAACGCAATGGGGAAAATTGCGGGAGGGCGCGGCGCGGTCGCAGTTCCGCCGGAATAGACCTTCACATTCGGCCCAAAGGGCGGAGAGCGGACGTTCGCTGCGCAGAGACCAAGCGTCTGCTTTGCGGACTTCTAACCACTCGACTTCGAGTTTCAGATGTCCGCGTTTCTAGTCGGACGTTAGTCTTTTGCATCGCTCGATTTTCTCTTGGGTTTTGCGCTTAAAGCATCCAACTTGGGTCCTATGCGTTTCTATGCCAATGGCCCTGCACTGCCATCTTCACTCCTTACGGCGACCGATGTTGGACAGACTGTTTTTGTCTGCGGTGCGGGCGTATCAATGGCAACGGCAGGGTTGCCAACCTTCCAAGGTCTCTTGAACGGCGCCCTCGAAGCGCTCCGGCCTGCGCCGCACGGTCCTGCTGGGCTTCTGCTAGCCGCAGAGTTAGCTATCCGCTCCGCTACACCTCCGATCCCAATGCCCCCAGGCTTCTCTAGCATTGCCCCGGCAGACCGGATTTTCGGCGAACTGGAGGCCGAGTTTCATATCGACATGGTTGAGCGCGTGGTGGCCGAGTGTTTGCAAGTTTCGGAGGATGCGGACCTGTCAGCTCACCGCACAGTGCTGCAGCTCGCTTCAGGGGGCGGGGGTGGCCCCCGCATAGTAACCACCAACTTCGACCGGCTTTTCGAATTAGCTGCCCCGGACATAGCTGTGCATCTCCCGCCGGACCTCCCTGCGAATGTCGGTGGCCTTGTGAAGCTCCATGGCTCGCTCAACGAGGCGGGACTGCCAGCTCGTGGCGGGTTCGTTCTCTCTACAGCCAGCTTCGGCGCGGCCTACCTCGCCGATGGCTGGGCGGCGCGCTTCATGCGCAACCTGCTAGAGAAGCACACTGTCGTTTTCCTTGGTTACTCCGCAGACGATCCGCCGATGCAGTACCTGCTTGAAGGCATGCGCCGCACTGGAGCGCCCACCGGCCAAGCCTACGCGTTCAATCCCGGCGATGATGGAGGACGATGGGCCGCGAAAGGCGTTACCGCCCTTTCCTACGATGCCTCCGAAGGACACTCAGTACTTTGGGACACGTTATCGGCATGGGGTGACCGCGTCGCCGACCCATCGAGGTGGAGGACCACAATCGCCAATCGCGCACGTTTAGGCCCGCGTGCGCTCGCGCCTCACGAGCGTGGCCAAGTAGCTGACCTTCTTGTCTCGTCCGAAGGGGCGATAGCTTTCGCAGAAGCTGCACCGCCTGCCGAATGGGTCTGTGTATTGGATCGATCGATCCGCTTCGGGCCTCCGGGGGAAGAGGCACCGGGCCTATATCGTTCCGGCGCCGAACAAGTCGACCCGCAACGTCTCTACGGGCTGGACGACGATCAGGACGCACCTCTCGACCACTCGCGACCCTGGCCACAGCGCGAGGCACCCTCCGACTCATGGAGCGCCTTCGATTGGAGCGTGTCGGATCGGGACGAGGTTTTGCAGGACCTAGCAGGGACCTCTCGTCCGGGATTGACAAGAGAGGAGCTTCGGCTCCCACCGCGTCTCCTGGTCATCGAGACATGGCTCGCGAAGGTCGCCGACGAGCCCGCCTCCCTCTGGTGGTGGTCAAGGCAAGGCGTGCCGAGAGCACGTTTCCGTTGGATGATGCAACGTGAACTGACCCTTACTGAGCGTCCGAGCGACGCTAGGGAAGCTTGGGATATCCTGTACGAAAGCTGGGACACAAATTCGACACCGACGCAGTTCGACGATCCCCGACATGCTATTCACGAGTTCAAGCACAGCATGGATGAGACTGGTTGGACAAATGCCGTGGTCCGCCGCTTCGAGGACACGGCGCGCCCGCGGATGAAAGTCAGACCGGACACTTCGGTGGCACCTCCCCCACGGGAAGCTGGCGTCTCGCGGCGCCAGATGTTCTCGACCGAGATCGACTATCGCGATGACTTCTGGCGCATAGACTGTCCCGACGAATGGGTCCGACCCGTCACGGAGGCGCTTGGTCGAAACCTAGCAAGGCTCGGGGCCCTCATCTCCGAGAGGCGCGGCCGGTTTGCATTGTCTCACTTACCGCCGTTCGTGAGGCCACACGACGACGGCTCCGCCTACGAGTACAAGCACGACATTGGCGCCGCCGTCTTCGGCTATTGTGCGATGCTCGACCGCTTCTGCCGGATCGACCGGCCCGCCTTCGATCGCCACGTCGCGGCCTGGCCGGACGGACCGTTTCGGGCCCACCTTCGACTGTGGCTCGCTTTGGACAGGGATCGGTCGGATGGTGCGACGGCGGCAGCCGCTCTGACTGAGATGCCCGAGGATATCTTCTGGTACTCGCGCATGCAGCGCGACCTTCTTTACACAATTCGTGACCGCTGGGACGACCTGCCGGAGGAGGACCGAGTACATCTTGCGGAGCGCCTTCTAACCGGACCGAGCGACGAAATTTTGGATTGGGCGAGCCCTGACCAGCGCACCGAGTTCCGTGCGTTGTTGCGCCTGGACGTTCTTGGGTGGCTGATACATGAAGGGGTCGCGATTCCCCTTGATTGGCCTGCCTGCCGTGCGGCGTGGCAGCAAGATGCTCCTAGCTGGTCGGAAGAGAGCATCGCGCGTGCCATTGAGCCCCTCGTTTCGCGCGGTGGCATGGTCGTGACGAACACCGACCACGCCGTGCTGGACGGCGTGCCAACACAGCAGATCGTTTCAGTCGCGCTTGATCTGACCGGACGGACCGACGATATCCTCTTAGAGGACGACCCGTTCTCGGGGCTCGCGCGCTACGATCTTGGCCGTGCTTGCGATGCCATTCGCGAATCGAGAGCCAGCGACAAGGATCGAGGAAAAGCGCTGCACAAGCTCTTGGTTGCGGCCGTCGAGGCGGAGCATCCAGTCGATCCGATACTGGACCTCCTTCAGGAGTGCCCGGACGGGGTCCTAGTCATCGAGGCTTGGGCAATCGGGTACTGGATGATGTCGATGTCAAAGACCGCCTCCGCCGTCATCGCCATGAACCAACTTTTCGACCGCTTCGTCCCTTTGCTCACGGATGTCCCGTGGCCCGACGATCACGATCCCGACCCGGACTGGACTTTCCGAGCCATCAATGCGCCCGCCGGGCAGTTGGCGGAAGTGATGATGCGCGATCCCCGCATCCCGGATGCGAAGGGCGGTACGTTCCCGGAAGACTGGCAGGCCTGGGTTGAGAAGATGTTGCGCCTACCGCATCCGCATGGCGTGCATGTTCTGACGATCTTGGGTATGCAGACACACTACCTCCACGCACACGCTCCGAACTGGACAGAGACCCATGTCCTGTCCGCTATAGACGGCATCCGCGGGGACGCCCTGCTCGGTGGGCTAATGCAGAATAACCAAGGCTTCTCCACAGTACTGTTCGAGAAGTTGCGTCCCCTTCTCGTCGCAGGCGCCATGGACGCGCGAGACGACCGGAACGCAAAGTGGCTTGTGGGTCAACTTCTCCTCGCATGGCAACCGGGTGGTACGTTGGATGACGAGACCTTGCGAGATGTATTGAGGCGCGGGAGCGAGGCGATCCGCCTTGCAGCTATTAGCGAGGCTGCAAGGCTCTTAACCGACGAGGGCATTCTCGACCATTTTTTCCGCTCGGTCTGGCCGCGGCAGGCAGCGCTGCAAACCGAACGAACGATCATCGCTCTTGTGAACATAGCCTTGGCCGGTCAGGCTTGGGACGCCATCGATCTGCATCTGCGGCCACTCCCGAAATGGCCCGAGGTCTACCTTTTCAGCAACTTCGACGAAGCAGTGAAAGCGCGCCCCGCTCATGTCTTGGAGGTTTTAGATCGGACAATCTCTGACGATCCGATCATTCCTGTCCATGGTGCCACTGACATGCTGGATAAGTTGGTTTCTGCGGATCTGCTCCTAGCTGAGGATCCGAGGCTGCTTCGTCTGCGGCGGATGCTCGAGTAGAGCTTTACCGCGCTGGAAAACCATGCCGTGGAATGTGTTCAACGCATTACAATCTAAGACCCCAAAAGCTTTCAGTTGTGCGTATTGCAGCACAGATCAAAGTGGAGCCAAACCAGATAATCCGCGCGACTTGCCCGAACGGCCGCTTCGGGCCGAACAGTCCTGGTCGCAAGAGGGCGGAGAGCCGACCTTCGCTGCGCGTGCAAACCGAACTCAGCCAGATCACGGAAGCGGACACTCGACCAGGATCGCACTGCGGAACCCTGGGGCACCTACCGGGAGGGCGGCAAGCAGTCGTTCGCTGCACCTCCGTATTCTTGTGGCACAACAACCGAAAGCGGACTTACAGAATGCGAGCTCCGACGTTACCTTGAGTTGGGAAGGCAAAGATTCAAATTCAATTGGAGTGGTTTTTTGATCAATTTTAGAAAAGGGAGCAAAGACGAATTTGCGAAGCTCCATGCTGAAGCAGGGTATGATGACCGGGCTGAGATTATCCGGCGTCATCTTGCAGAAGCATTCGGATCCAAGAATGTGTCTTTCCTCATTGGCTCCGGTTGCTCGTCTTACATGCTCGACGGCAATGAGCTTGGTATTCCGACGATGGGACCGCTTGCGGCAGAGTTTGGGACAACGCTTCAGCGTATGCCCGGTCTCCCCGGCGTCGGTGCCTTTGTCACGGCTGAACAACGAGATGCGCTCAAGGACCAGCTTGGCATCGACCTAACGCACGAAGACTTCCAGAAAAACCTTGAGCGAATGATGGAAGTTCTGATGACTGCGCAGCAATTTTGCAAGACGAGCGCCAAGAGGGAGTTTCAGGAAGCCATTGAAACCGTCGAAGCCGTCATCGCGGGCGTCAAAAAGTTTATCCTTCAAAAATGCACCGAGGGACGTTTTGCCCACGGCGATGAAGCAGTCGTGACGCTTTACCGGCGCTTCTATCAGTCGCTCACGACTCGATCCCGTGGGCTCGCGCCGCCGTGGGTTTTCACCACCAACTACGACCTGTTCAACGAGCGGGCGATGGACCGATCCGGCACCCCCTATTCCAACGGGTTTGCGGGCACGGTCGAGCGCCGTTTCAACCCTTCCACATACCGCCGCGCCTTGGCTGAGCAGCTCGATATTTCTTCAAAGAGATGGGCAGCGGTCGATGGATATGTGCATTTCTGCAAGCTCCACGGGTCTGTAAACTGGACGGAAGAGGAGACAGGCCTTTTCCCAATCCGGGAGTCCGCTGACAAGCTCGACCCTGCCGAGGATCGTGTCATGATCTATCCGACGCCCTCGAAGCAGACGGCGAGTTTCGGCTCACCCTATTCAGATATGTTCCGAGAGTTTCAACGTCAAATTGTTCAAGACCAAAGCGTCCTTTTCGTGATGGGCTTCAGCTTCGGCGATGAGCACATCAACAACATTATTTTTCAAGGGCTGACCCTCCCAGGCTTCCGCCTGATCGCATTCCTCAACCCTGACGACGCCAACAATCCGGTGACGAAAGAGCTCGCAGCGCTGGGAGATCCGAGAATTTCTTTCATCTGGGGCAGCGACGAGGAGACGGGCAAGAAGGCGCATTATTTCGACAGCATCGTGCAGGACTTGATGCCTACGAGCGCGGATCAGAAAGAAGAGCAGGCTATCGAGAAGGTTTTCAAGAAGCTGCTTTCCAAGCAGCAGGGTGGTGAAAATGGCGAGGGATGATGCGAGCCGCGCCATAGGCAAGATTGTTAGCGTTTCGGCGGATCGCCTCGTTGTCGAGTTGCATAGGGGCAGCGACAACTTCACAGTCGTTGGCTTTGATGATGTCCACTATGTCGCGACCCTGGGGGCGTATCTCATGGTGCCGAACCAATCCGAGTATGTCGTCTTGGAGGTTATCGGCCTCAGGGAAAAGGATTTTTCGCCAGCCTATGGTAACGGGCCAGAAATGGACAAAGCCACAGCGGCAAAGTTCTTAGACGTGGTTCCGGTTGGCTCTATGCCTGTCCAAGGTGGCTCCTTCAAATTTGGTGTCTCGACGTTTCCCCCGCTTTATGCAGACGCCCTTTATGCGCGCGATGAAGACCTGGACCGCATCTTCAACGTGGAGCAACCGGCAGATCAGCAGAAAAAGATCGACGCCGAGGGCGCTGAAAAGGAGGGAACAGTGCCCCATACCATCGAGATAGGCACTTCTGCCGTGTTCAAGGACTACCCTGTTAAAGCACAACTTGATGCACTGTTTGGGGGGCATGTCGCCGTCCTCGGCAATACTGGAAGCGGAAAATCTTGCACTGTTGCCTCGATTTTCCAATCTGTCTTCATAAAGTCAGATGCCTTCGGCGCGCTTGGTGCGTCTTTTGTGATCTTCGATGTCAACGGCGAGTATCGACAAGCGCTCGACAATCTGCCGTCGTCCATCCATTCAAGCTATCTCAAAGCCACCGACCCCGGTGCAGAGATCGAGGCTTCCGCGAGGAGCCTGGTAGGGAATGAAGAAATAAGCCGCTTTCGACTGCCGCATTGGTTCATGACGGTCGATGAATGGGCGCTACTGTTGCGCGCCAGCGAACGGTCGCAGCAGCCCGCACTTCGGACTGCACTCGGCCTAACTACCCTCTTCGCAGAGCAGGAAGGTGGTGTCGTCGAGGACACCGACGGGATCGCAACGATACGAAACCATGTTCTTGCCAAAATTGTCCTTGCGATTCTGCAAAGTGATGCCAGCAGTCCCAGTAAATCGGACCGCATTTTGTCCATTCTCGCTTCTTTCAATACGCAGGAAATCAGCATTGCTGCTATCAGGCGCAGAGTTGGAGTGAACTATGGACAACTCTCCGACGCAGAAGGGCTGGCGGAGTTTCTATCGAATTTTGTCCAAGAGGAGCCTGTCCTTCCAACCTATGCGCACAAGCCATTCACCTTCGACAGGCTTCAGGCAGCACTCGATCTGGCACTGCATTATGAGGAAGCGAACGGAAACAAACAGATACGGGACTACTGCTCACAGATGGTAACGCGTCTGAAGTCGGTTTCTGACAACCCGGACTTCGAGTTTTTGCGGGCCTCGGTCGAAAACTTAGAAGATCATGATAGGGAGCCAACCCATTTCGTGGACCGTCTCTTGGGTATCGCCAGAAATGGAGAGAGCTATCAGAAGCAGCGGCAGCTTTGCATCATCGACCTGAACGATGCTTCGGACGAGATCGTTGAACTCGCTTCCGCCGTTGTCGCGAGGCTGATCTTCGACCGGATGCGCCGAGCAATACCCCGAAACAAAATGCCTGTTCATCTGATCCTGGAAGAGGCGCACCGTTACATCTCCGAGCGCCCAAGCCGCTTTGCCATCGACGCGGGCATAACCTTCCAGCGGATTGCCAAAGAGGGCAGGAAATACGGGGCTTTCTTAATTGTGGCCTCACAACGGCCAAGCGAGCTTTCAAAGACGGTTCTCTCGCAGTGTAACAACTTCATCATTCACCGCATCCAAAACCCCGACGATCTTTCTCAGATAAAACAGATGACGCCATTCATTTCGGAAACGGTTTTGAGACGCTTGCCATCTCTACCGAAGCAGCACGCGCTAATCTTCGGAAGCGCGGTGAAAATTCCGACGACCTTTCGCGTCAGGGATGCTGATCCCACGCCGAACAGCGACGACACGCAAGTTCGCGACCTTTGGTATGTCCCCCCAAACCCGAGGCTACATTGGGAAGTTTAGTTGCTGCGCTACTGATGAAGTGCCGGTTTGATGGGACGCGTCGCAGCATCAAATGGGATAGGCGCGCGGCGGCATCGGGCCGTCACGAGCAGAGAGAAACTGCTATGCCTATGCCCCCCAAGAGAACAGAAATCAGCGCGAGCCAAGCCGGGACGTGAACTGCTGGATCGGGCGTTCTTAGCAGCCACCAACACTTGCCAAGCCAGCCAGTCTTTTTGATTGCGAAATTTAGGTTCCCACCTTTATCTACACCGAGGGCTTCTCTGATGTCATATGGCATGAAGATGGCGGAATCGTCATCATGCCCAAGAACCAAGACTCTAACAGATTTGTTGTTCTCAGTGTTTGTCAATTTAGCAATGCCATAGCGTGGAATACCGTCCCGATACGCCTTATTTACCCGAACCAGTAAGCGTCCGGAATCGTTGGAAGGTAGAGCCTTCACCGTCAGTTGTGCCATAATTTGAACCTCAAATCACTCGATCATTGCCGAGTAGCATGGAATGTCCGCTTCCAGTATACTGCATGGCAGGGGCGTCGCGCAGGACGAATGGCAGCTCTGGGCCGCGAGCGCCGACCCAGCCCCTACTCTCCTCCTACCAACCGCGCCCCGCTCATCCGGTCCAGCGCCGCACTCAGCGAGCGCCTAAGCGCCACTCGCGCC
The DNA here is from genome assembly GCF_056270665.1 of Pseudooceanicola sp. DL12. Taxonomy (NCBI): domain Bacteria; kingdom Pseudomonadati; phylum Pseudomonadota; class Alphaproteobacteria; order Rhodobacterales; family Paracoccaceae; genus Pseudooceanicola; species Pseudooceanicola sp. DL12. The sequence continues at coordinate 1,984,479 of NZ_CM149884.1, read as the reverse complement.
GCCTGATCCTCGGCCCAGCCGCAGGCCGTCAGCACTTCGCCCAGCGTCCGCCCGCCCAGGCAAACCTGATCGACCAGGTACCGCACCCGGATAGCATGCCGCTTTGAGGTGCCCGGCCGGATCCGCCGGACGTCCTTCGCCAGGCCATCGCCGATGCGGCGGTGCTGGGCCCGCAGGCGCTGCAGGTCCCGCATCACCGCGGCCTCGCGATCACCCCCGCCGCTGCCCTGGCTGCGGATCGCCTCGAAGGAAGAACACTTCACCCCCGAGGATGCACAGCGCTCGCTCAGTGCCGCATAGTCCCGGGCCGCGGCAATCTGCGCAGGCGTGAAGGGCGCCTCGAAAGCCGGGGCCTCGCGCCCCTCCTCCCTGGCCCGTTTCACCCGCTTGCCATGCGCCCGCCAGGCCTGCTGCTCCATCAGGTCAAAGACATCCGCTACCCGCGCCGCACGCCGCCCCAGAAAGCCGTCGTGACGGCTTACGAACTGTCCGCCGCTAGTCGCCTCCATCCGGCGCGGCGTGAAGGCGATCATCGGCCCGCGCGCCGGCGCCACGGGGATCTCCTCGCCGCAGCAGAGGGGCGGCGTGGCCCCGGCGATCAGCTCCGCACAGGCCCGCTGTGAAGCCGCGATGCGGTCCTGCCCGAAAGCCGCCGGCCAGCTGCGTACCCAGGCCACCGCCTGGCCGTCCACGTAGATCACCCGATCCTTGCCTACCCCCGGCCGCGCCAGGTCGATCTTCTGCTGCATGCTCATGCCTCTGCCTTCCTTGCCACTGCCACCAGCCGATCCGCCAGGGCCTTCTGCCGGTGGTACTCGGCCAGCCAGCCCTCTTCCGCCGCATCCAGCGCCCTGCCCCTCTCCAGCCGGTCGCAGAGCCGCATGTGGCGATCCTCCAGTTCCCGCGCCTTCAGGGCCACCCCCCGCCGCTCGCTGTCGTTCATCGGCGGGCGTTGTTTCACCAGCCAGAACCGGAGCTCCGCCACCAGTCGCCCGGCCTCTCGGGCCCTCCGCCCCGCCTCGCTGCCGAACCAGCTGGCAATCCCAGGCATGTCCTCGATGGGGCGTGGCTGCGCCAGCTGGGCATAGGCGATGAACGTCGCATGCTCGGGCCAGAAACGTTTGGCGCTACCCTCGCCCTTCGTCCGCAGCGTGGCCAGCATCCGGCCACTGAGGTTTTCGTCGCGCAGGTAGCTCAGCTCGTCCGCGATCCGGTCGAGCTTGCGCCGGCCCTCCTCCTCCGAAACGCCCCGCGGAAACCGGAAGCCGATCTCGCTGAGCGGCTCCAGCAGCAGGCGCCGGACGCGGTCCCGCTTGGTTTCGTCCCGCTTGGTCTCGGCCTTCGCCCGCTCGGTGGTCTGTGCGTCCGTCATGGCCTGCCCCCCTGTTCTCGGAAAATACCCGCCCGCTGCCGCTCTTCCGGCGTCAGCAGATCTGCGGCCTCGATGTGTCGGATGACCCAAGTCGGGAGATTGTCGAAGGCGTCGAGACGACCCTCTCGGAAGCGCTTCACGGCACCCTCAGCCTCGGCGGCGACGATAGGGTTTTCGGAGAGCCCGCGCGGACCTGCGCGCCCTTTATGGTTCTTATATGGTTTATCTATATAATGGGCAGTATCACCAGTGTTACCTTTTCGGTTCATAGGTGTTACCTTTTCGCCGGAAAGGGTAACGCTGATGCCATCTTTTAAAGGCTCAACAATGTTACCTTTTAGCGACGGGTTTTCCTGCCCCCTGAAGGGCATGATCTGCGCCTTAAACAGAAACCCGTAAGAGCCATTTCGCCCACGTCCGCTCCCCTTGACCTGGACCAGCCAGCCGGCTTCCTCAAGCGCCTGGAGAGACCGTCGCACAGTCATCTTGGACACCTCCAGAAAGCGCTCCAGTTCCGCCAGAGATGGGTTGCATTGTGCCGTTTTGCTGTTTGCAAAATCGAGCGCCAGGATGTGCGCGAGAAGCTTCTCCGTGCGCGACAGGTTGCTGGCACGGCGCAACCCTTTGAGCCACAGGAAGCGCTGCGTTTTCCAATCACTGGCCGATATCAACCGCCTACCGGAAGGAACCTCGAAACCCTCTTCCGAGGCCTGCACCTGCTCTTGCAACTCATCTCCATGCAAGGCCCTCTGTCCTGCCCTATCGCGTGACATTCCGCCCTCCCGACCGCCTGCCAGCCTGCTGCACCTTGCCCCGAGCCGGAGCACCCACCGGGTGCATCTCGCTCCAGCGGCAGGCATGGGCGAGGCGCTTCTCCATTGCCTCCAACCCGCCCGGCGCGCGCGCTGCCGCCTCGATGGCCTCGACCGTCGCCCTTGCGTCGATCCCGGCCAGGGCACAGATCATCTGGAAGTCCCGCCCGCCGATCCAGGAGGCCCGGACCAGAGGCGGCATCCAGTTCGCGCCCCGCACAATCTTGCCCGGCCGCAGACGTTCCCCCACCGCACCGCGCAGGCAGCTCGCCAGCACCGCCTGCCACATGCGCCGGCAGGCATCTTCGTCTCCCGGATCCCGCCGGCTCTGCCAATCCTCAGGCCAGGGAATGCGGGTTTCATTGGGATCAACCTCGGGATCGACCGGAACAACCTGATCGAACATCGTGCACCTCCTATCTGAAATGTCTTGAGCGATGGGCCCGGCGCTCAGGCCGCGCCTCGCTGTCGGATCACGGCCCCGGCCCGCACCAGTGCGGCCACGGCCTCGTCAATCTCGCGCAGGGCTTCCCGGTTGGAGCGCCCCGAAGCCATTTCTGCCGCACGCAGGATGGCCGCCTGGGCCTCCCCGCATTCCTTCGCGATCTCGCCGCACTGACCGAGGAGCGAGGCAACATTGCCGGTCATCTCGATCGGCTGAAACACCCCGCCGGCGAGACCGGCAAAGTGCTGGGCAATCGGCACTGCCGATCCCGGAAAGCCCAGCGACAGGCGATGAACGTAGTTGATTCCCAACCCGCCCGGCCGGGTCTCACTGACCTCGGTGCCATAGGACAAAGTTGAGCCCCGGATCCCCAAAAACTCGGCCACGTCCTCGCGGCGAAGCCCGGTCGCGTCCAGCGCCGACGCGAGAGCGCTCTGGATCGTGGCGGGGGGTGTGTTTCTCATGTCTTGCGTCCCTGTGAAGGTGATCAAACAGCTTTCGCTAGATCTGCATCCACTGACTTCGCATGCTCCACAGCACGCCCAGCCGAGATTTCGGGTGGGTTTGAGGCCATGTACGTCCGAAGCGCGGCAACATCTGCTTCCGTCTTGGCCAACCGTGCAGCCAGGCGATCCCGCAGCCGGGGATTGCCAGTCGCGTTTCGGCAGACCGTCGACGGACGTAGATTGTTCGCGCAACAGTACGCGTCGAGCTCCAGGAGGATGTCAGATTGCTGAACCATGTGCCCATAAGTGCCAATAGGCACATCATCAGTCAAGAGCCAATTGACACATTGCTGAGTGTGCCAACAGGCACAATAAGCTCTCATATGGCAAATGATTTCCGCTCGGCATTGCTCTGGCACATGAACCAGCACGGGACCAAGATTTCTGACTTGGTCGCGGCAACGGGCGTTTCGCGAGATGTAATCAACAAACTGAAGTCGCGTGAGAATGCCTCTACAACCGTGGAAAACGCCATGCTCATTGCAGCGTTCTACGGAAAGTCAGTAAACGACTTCATCAATCTTGTTCCGCAGTCTGACGCTGGTCAGACTGCCGCCCTTCTTGATCTGTTGTCGCCAGAAGAGCGGCAACTGCTGGAAGCGCAGATTCGCGGCCTCCTGGCCCGCAACGCACAGTAAGCAGAAGCAACGCAAGTTCTCGTACCGCCTTATGTTGCTGGCCGTTAAGTGCCTCCAAAGAACATCTACTTGCGCCCATTTTCATCTTCAGAAGCCCCAATTCGTATCAGTAGAGACTAAATGTTCTATTTTTGTTCTCATTGTCAACCTGCGTAGGTGTGCCGTTTGGCACATTAATGATTGACTTTGTGCCGTTTGGCACTTTACCCAATATCCATCACACCCGATGGAGACAGCAATGAACATCCCTGAGCACCCCCTGCTCCCCTGCCTGGCGCAGGCTTCCTGGCTGGCTGCCAAGGCGGCACACGGCCACCCTATCGATCAGGAGCGCCTCGAGCGCCTGGCCACAATGCCTTCAGCCTACGCCCCGCCGGCAGCACAGAAGCACCTCTGCGCTTCCCGCCTGCGCCTCAGGGTCGCTTCAGCCCTCGCCATACGGGCCAGATCAACCAGTTTGGCGTGAGGCGGAGACCGCAGCATGAGCCCCAAGGCAAACGAATTCCGCCGCCTCAACGCGATCCGCGCGCAGGCACAGCGCCACGCCGACAGCAGCGACAGCCCGCACATGCGCCGCGTCAGTCGCGCCATCATGTGCGAGCTGAACACAATGCTGCACCCCATATGGCGCAATAACGAGAGGAAAACGGGATGACCACCGCCCGCGCATGCCTCTCTCTGACCGACCAGCGCCAGCGCACCAGCATCGCCCTGCTGTCGGCCACAGCACCCCAGCTCGCCCTGATCGAGGCTGCCCTGCACTGCCCGAGCGAGATCGCCCTCATGCATGCCACCGAGATCGTCGGTGGCACCACCACCTACCGCCGCAGCGAAGACGCTGGGAAGCCCTGGAGCGCCGGCGGCGGGAGAGACAGCTAGACGAAATGAAGGCCGCCTGCGCCCGCGCGCGCCACGTCTATCTGACCGTGAAGCGCCAGAGCCTGCCCCGTGGCGCCATGGTGCGCCTGACATCCGGATCCGGCCCGCTAGGGCGAATCTGCAACGTGAAGGAGGCCGAGGGCTTCCAGTTCAATATCACCGCCATGCGGGCCAGCGCAGAGGTGCTGGCGGGGGTGGCCAAGCAGGAGATTGCACGATGAATGGAATTGAGAGCATCGCCGCTAAGCGCGCCCGGCAGATCGAAGCAGAAGGCTGGACTCCCGAGCACGATGACGAACACGACCGCGACGAACTTTCTGCCGCCGCTGCGTGCTACGCTCATTTCGGATGGGTGCGACCGACAAACGGCATGGCACCATCCGAATGGCCATGGTCCGCAGAGTGGTGGAAGTCGAAAAGTCGGCGCAAGAACCTTGTGTGCGCCGGCGCCATCCGCGCCCGTGGCGAGAAGGAATAGGCCTGATGGGAAAGCACGATCCGACCATCTGGCGGGACGGTGATCCGCTGATCCTGCCCTTCGCGACAGTTGCGGAACGCCTCGGCGTCCCGGTAGAGGCCCTGAGACGGGTCAGCAACGACCAGGGACACACCGTCCGCATCGGCCGCAGCGTCGGCATATACCACGAAGACATCAAGGAGCTGATTGCATCATGCCGCGTCGAAGCAAAGGCGCCCGCCTCTACTGGCGGGAAAGCAAAGGCCGCCCAGGGGTATGGGAAATCCGCGACACCGGAGGGGTCCGCGTCTCGACCGGCACAGGCAGCCGCAGCGAGGCTGAAGACCAGCTCGCGGACTACATCTCGCGGAAGCACCGCCCCAGTGGTCCCGCTCACCCGTCGGAAATAACCTGCGGCTGGGCGCTGTCGATCTACGCTGACGAACACGCCGCCTATGTGACCGCACCCGAGCGGATCGGCTACGCGATATCTGCCCTCGATCCGTTCTGGGGGGCCCTGCCCGTGAGCGCGGTCAAAGGCGAGACCTGCCGGCGCTACGCAAAAAGCCGTGTGCACCAGAAGACGGGCGCGCCAGTGAGCGCCGGAACGGTGCGGCGGGAGCTGAACGCGCTTCAGGCGGCAATCAATCACTGCCACCGGGAAGGCTACCTGCTGGAAGCGCCGCGCGTGGTGATGCCTCCGAAGCCGCCCGCCCGTGAGCGGTGGCTCACCCGCCAAGAGGCCGCGTGGCTGATCCGTGGGGCCCGCGCCCTGAACAGCGACGGCCGACACCTTCAGGACTTCATCCTGCACGGGCTCTACACCGGCTCGCGCAAGGAGACGATCCTTTCCATGCACATCGACCGCCCGAGCCCGTCAGGCGGCCACGTCGACACGGTGAACGGCCTTCTCTACCGCAGACCAGGGGCCAAGACAGAGACGAAGAAGCGCCAAGCCACGGCGCGCCTTCCTAGGCGTTACCTGGCCCATCTGCGCCGCCAGGCGGCGCTTGGTCGGCTTTACGTGGTCGAGCGCCAGGTTGAACGTGATGGCCGGATCAGTCGCGAGATGGTCCGCGATATCAAGAAGGGATGGGCCAGGGCCCGAACCATTGGCGAAGAGCTGGCGCGGGCCAAGAACGTTCAGATCGACCTGTCCGACGTGACGCCCCACACCCTGAAGCACACCGCGATCACCTGGGCCCTGCAGCGCGGCGCGACCTACTGGGACGCGGCCGGGTACTTCGGGACCAGCGCAGCGACCATTGAGCGGGTCTATGGGCACCACTCGCCCAGCCATCAGGAAACTGCGGTCGAGGCCATGGATCGCCGCCGATAATGCGGAATATCAGCACCAAAACTGCACCGCCGAAGGATCGAGAAACAGCTAAGTCATTGATTTTATGGTGCACCCAATAGGATTCGAACCTATGGCCTCTGCCTTCGGAGGGCAGCGCTCTATCCAGCTGAGCTATGGGTGCCTGCGGGGGTCTATAGCCGGTCCCCGCAGCCATCGCAATGGGGTCTCTGGCCCAGAATGGCAAAATCGCCCGGCGTTTTTGCCGGGCGATCCGTAATCCCCTGATCTCTCAGGCCTTCTGGCCCTGGGCCAGCATGGTCATCTCGGGAATCATGGTCCGGATTCCAACCTCGGCAAAGCCGAAATCCTTCAGCTTGCCGGTCAGCCATCCGGCGTCGAGCGAACGCGCCTCGGGGGTAAAGGCCGTGTGCTGCAGCTGCCAGAGCGCGGCCAGCGACGGCCCGGTGCGGTCGGCCTCCACGATGAAGTCATGGATCAGGATGATGCCACCGGGGTTCAGCACGCTCATGGCCTTTTCGATCAGCCCGTCGTGGGTCTCGCCCGGCACCCCGGAAAACAGGTAGGACATCAGCACGATATCCTGCCCCTCGGGCCATTCCGCCTCGAGCGCATTGCCCTCCCGGTAGGTGATCCGGTCGCTCAGCCCCGCCTCTTCCACGTATTTCCGCCCCAGCGCCGCAACGTTGGGAAATTCCAGCACCGTCGCGGTCAGGTCGGGGAATTTCTTGCACAGCGTGATGTCGAAGGCCGCGGTGCCGCCGCCCACGTCCAGCATCTTCTTGCCGCCCGACAGGTCCAGCGCCTTGGCCAGCTGTCGCGCCGGCCCGAGCGAGCCGCTGTGCTGGCTCTCGGAATAGAGCCGCGCCTCCTCGGGGTCGGAAAACCAGTCGGCATAGGATTTCGTGGCATCCTCGTCCATCTCGCCGGTCAGCGCGCCCTCGATCTGGTCGAGCAGCGGATACATCTGCTTGCCGACCTGCAGCCGGATGTAATCGCCGAAATCATACTTGGCGCCCTTCACCAGGAAGGCCTCCGCCGCCGGCGAGTTGGAAAATACGCCGTCCTTCACGTCCACCAGGCCCAGGCCCGCCAGCGCCGTCAGCAGCGTCATGGCGCGGTCCTCGTGGATGTCTTCCTTCGCTGCAAGCTCGGCCGCCGTCATCGGCGCCTCCGCCAGGTGCGAGAAGACCTTCAGCTCCAGCGCCGCAAAAAGCGCCTTCGACCCCATGAATCCGAACGCGATTTGCGAGATTTCGTCGGCTTCGGTCAAAAGGGGCATGGGTCTCTCCTGCTTGTGAATGTTGGCGACAGCCTAGGCCCCAATGCCCTCGATAGAAACCGCAATGCCGAAAAACGACCAAATTAATGTCGTTTCCGCTCATTCTCACCGCATCCCCTTCGCGCTACAGCTGTCTTTGCCCTGTTCCCCGGGGCACAGCCCCCCTAGGGTTGGCCGGCCAGAGGGAGGCCCGTCTTGACCGAATTCAGCTATGCACGGCTCGATGAATCCCAGGCAGAGGCCTGGCGACTGCTGCGCCTGGAGGGCACCCGCGCCTTCCCGCTGGGCTTCCTGATCACCCCGGAAGAGGCCGACATCCCCCCCGAAGAGGCCCGTCGCGTGATCGCGGCCGGCGGGGTTCGCGGGCTCTTCACCGAGGGACGGCTCATCGGCTTCGCGGGCTTCCACCGCGAGCGCCTCATCCGTACCCGCCACCGCGCCACCCTCGGCCCCTTCTTCGTCTCGCCCACCTTCCACGGCACCGGCGCGGCCGCCGTGCTGCTCCGCGGCATCGTCAGGGAGGCCCGCACCCACGCCATCTCCCAGCTCGAGCTCTACGTCGACACCGAGAACCGCCGCGCCCTGGCCTTCTACGAGAAACACGGCTTCACCCGCGTCGCCCGCCATCCCGGCGGGGTCATGATCGACGGCACCCCGCGCGACGACTACTTCTGCATCCGTACCCTTCAGCCCTGACCAGGCGGCAAAAGGGCGCGGCCCCGCGGCCACGCCCCTTCATCTTTTCCGAAATGCGGCCGCCGGAGGCGGATCTAGGCGAAGAGTTCGCGCGCCAGTTCCAGCGCCTCGACCAGCTTGTCGATATCCGCCTCGGTATTGTACATCGCAAGGCTCGCACGACAGCTTGCCGTGATCCCCAGCGTCTCCATCAGCGGCCCGGCGCAATGATGCCCGGCACGCACCGCCACGCCCTTCTTGTCGAGGATGGTCGAGATGTCATGGGCATGGGCCGCGCCCTCCATTGTAAAGCTGAAGATCCCGCCCTTGCCCGGCGCCTGCCCCTGCACGTTCAGCCAGTTCAGGCCATGCAGCTTCTCGCTGGCATAGGCGGTCAGCGCATGTTCATGGGCGGCGATGGCCTCCATGCCGATGCCCATCATGTAATCCAGCGCCACGCCCATGCCGATGGTCTGCACGATGCCCGGGGTGCCGGCCTCGAACTTCATCGGCGGATCGTTGTAGATCACCTCGTCGCGGGTCACTTCCCTGATCATGTCGCCACCGCCGAGGAAGGGCCGCATCTCCTTCATCCGCTCCGCGCGGACATAGATCGCGCCCGACCCGGACGGCCCATAGAGCTTGTGCCCGGTGATGGCATAGAAATCACAGCCGATCGCCTGCACGTCCACGGGCATGTGCACCGCCGCCTGGCTGCCGTCGACCATCGTGGCGATGCCGCGCTCGCGCGCCGCGGCACAGATCGCCGCCACGTCCACCACCGTGCCCAGCACGTTCGACATCTGCGTCACGGCCACCAGCTTCGTCTTCGGCCCCATGGCCGCGATCACCTTCTCGGCGTCCAGGCTGCCATCGGCCTCGATGTCGACCCATTTCAGCACCACGCCCATGCGCTCGCGCAGGAAATGCCAGGGCACGATATTGGCATGGTGCTCCATCACCGAGAGCACGATCTCGTCGCCCGGCTGCAGCCGCGGCGCGGCCCAGGCATAGGAGACCATGTTGATGCCCTCGGTGGTGCCCGAGTTGAAGATGATCTCCTCTTCGCTGGCCGCGTTCAGAAAGCGCTGCACCTTGGCGCGCACCCCCTCGTACTTGTCCGTCGCCAGGTTCGACAGGTAATGCAGGCCCCTGTGAACATTTGCATATTCATGGGTATAGGCCTGGGTTACCGCGTCGATCACCACCTGGGGCTTCTGTGCCGAGGCACCGTTGTCGAGATAGACCAGCGGCACGCCGTTGACCTCTCGCGACAGGATGGGGAAGTCCTTCCGGATGGCATTTACATCAAACATCTTCATTCTCCGCGGGGGCAGGCCCCCTCTTGTCTCAATACCGCTTTCCGGGCCCGCGTCCCGGCCGCGCCAGACCCGCGCCGGGCGCGTGTCAGCTCGCCGGCGGCGGCGCGCCCGCGCCGGTCAGCGCCAGCAGCACCGACAACGCCAGAACACCCGCTACGAAGGCCAGCGTCAGCACCGCCAGCGCCTTTGTTCTCGTCTCGAATTCATGGGCCGCGCTGACCAGGCAGACCGTCATGTAGATCCCCCAGACCCCCGCCGCCGTGCCGCCCAGCAGCGCCAGCGCCGGAGAGGCCATCTCCACCGCGCTCACCACCACCTGCGCCGCAAGCCGCACCAGCTGCACCCAGAGCATCGCCCGCAGGATGGCGGGAAACGTTCCCGTGCCGCCGAACATCTGGCCCAGCCAGGTGACGATCCCGGCCCCGGCCAGCACCACGATGCCCACCAGCAGCGCCAGCGCGAAGGGACCGCTCAGCAGCGGCGGCAGGAACCCCTGCGGCAGCACCAGCGAATAGAGGATGCCGTTCAGCACCGCCACCAGCCCCAGGGCCAGCGGCAGCGCCGCCGGATCCATCGGCGTCCGCACCACCAGGGGTGCGACCTCGCGCGGGTTGATCACCGAATTCCAGGCCAGCTCGAGCCAGCCGCCTTTTGCCATCATGCGCTTTCTCCGGCGGGTGCGCCGCGTTCGGCCTCGATCAGGCCGCCAATCCAGAACCAGACGAACACCACCAACCACAGCAGGCCCACCAGCGACTTGGCCGCGCCGGGGCCGATGAACCCCGCCACCAGCCCGTGCAACAGCATCAGCGGCATCGCCGCCACCAGGGCCCAGAACAGCGCCAGCCGCGCGCCATAGCCGCTGCCCTGCCCGCCGATCAGCCGCATCACAAGGTGCGACAGCCCGGCCAGGGCGTAGAGCAGCAGCGGCAGGATGAACACCAGCGCCATGAGCGATCCGCCCAGCAGCAGCTGCAGGTCCTGCCCGCCCAGGTAGGCCTCGCGCGACAGCCGCGGCCATTGCGCCACGAAGATCGCCACGCAGCTGCCCATCACCAGCGCCAGCGCGCGATCCTCGCGGGGGCCTATCGTCAGAAGGCCCCGCATCACGCGGCGGGGCCCCCGATAGGTTGCGGCAATGTTCACCAACAGCGACATGGCCGCCCCTTCTTCTTACTTGTGCCGGTCCAGCCAGGCCGTCAGACGTTCCAGCAGGATCTCCCGCAGGGTCTCGTCCTCGATCTCGGCCAGGGCTTCCGCCAGGAAGGCGATGGTCAGCAGGTTCTGCGCCTCGTTCGCCGGCACGCCGCGCGACTGCAGGTAGAACAGCGCCTCCTCGTCGATCGCGCCGCTGGTCGAGCCATGCGAACAGGCCACGTCGTCGGCATAGATCTCCAGCTCCGGCTTGGCCAGGAACTGGCTGTCCTCGTCCAGCAGGAGCGCCTGGCTGATCTGATAGCCATCGGTCTTCTGGGCGCCGTCCTTCACAAGGATCTTGCCCTGGAAGACGCCGACCGCACCGTTGCGCAGCACCTTCTTGAACACCTGGCGGCTTTCGCAGTTCAGCGCGTCATGGGTGACAAACACGGTATCGTCGTGGTGGAAATCCCCGTCGCCCATGCAGGCGCCGGCCACGTGGGCCACGGCATTGTCGCCCTTCAGCTCCAGGACAACCTCGTTGCGGGTCAGCACGCCGTTTGCAGTCATGGTGAACGACTTGAACACGCTTTCCTCGCCCAGCCGGCCAAAGATATGCGTCACCGCCCGGCGCTCGTGGTCGCGGCCCTGCGGGCGCACGTGGTGGAACTTGGCACGGTCGCCCACCTCCACTTCCAGCACCTTGTTGAAGCGCGCGGCGGCGGGGCCGTTCTCCAGCAGCGTCAGCTCGGCATCGGCCTCGAGCTTGACCACGTGGTGCAGCACCGCGTCCGAGGTCTCGTCGCCGTGGTGATAGACCAGCGACACCGGTTTCTCGGCCTTGCCCGTCACCCGGATCAGCACGCCGTCGGTGGCGGCATAGGTGTTCAGCGCGGCCAGCGGCCGCGGCACCGGGTCATGGCTCGCCGCTTCCAGCGTGCCATAGAGCGATTTCGCCCAGTGGATATCGGCGCCCTGCACATCGGCCAGGCGCTCGATGCTCACGCCCGCCAGGGTCGGATCATCGCTCAGCCCGGGCATGAACACACCGTCGTGGAACACCAGCGTCACACGGTCGACGGGGGCAAAGATCTGGTCTTCCTTCGGGTCGAAGACCGCAGCCCCCGGTGCCTCGGGCTGCACCAGGCTGTAGGGCCGGGTGTACTTCCAGTATTCGTCACGCCCGCCGGGCAGCGTCATCTCCTCGACGCGCGCACGGGCGGCCGCACGGGCCTCGGCCATCCAGCCCCCTGCGGGCGGCACCGGCAGCGCGGCCAGGCGCGCCTCGGTGGCCTCCGTCTTGGCCGGCGTCACTTTCGCAACTACGGGATGGAACATTACTGCACCTCCGAGAGGATATCGGCATAGCCGTTCTTCTCGACCTCGAGGGCCAGCTCGGGGCCGCCGGTCTTAATGATGCGGCCATTGGCCATGATGTGCACCACGTCGGGTTTGATGTGGTCCAGCAGGCGCTGGTAGTGGGTGATCACCAGGAAGGAGCGGCCCGCGTCACGCAGCGCGTTCACCCCGTCCGAGACCAGCTTCATCGCGTCCACGTCGAGGCCCGAGTCGGTCTCGTCGAGGATGCACATCTTGGGCTCCAGCATCGCCATCTGCAGGATCTCGTTGCGCTTCTTCTCGCCGCCGGAGAAGCCCACGTTGACCGGGCGCTTCAGCATGTCGGCGTCGATCTTCAGGCTCTTGGCCTTCTCGCGCACCACCTTCAGGAACTCTGCCGCGGTCAGCTCGTCCTCGCCGCGCTTCTTGCGCTGCGCGTTCACCGCCGTCCGCAGAAAGGTCATGTTGCCCACGCCGGGGATCTCTACCGGGTACTGGAACGCCAGGAAGAGGCCGGCCGCGGCGCGGTCCTCGGGCTCCATCTCCAGCAGGTCCTCGCCCAGCAGCGTGGCGCTGCCCTCGGTCACCTCATAGCCCTCGCGGCCCGACAGCACATAGGACAGCGTCGACTTGCCAGAGCCGTTCGGCCCCATGATGGCATGCACCGCGCCGGCTTCGACCTCCAGGTCGACACCCTTGAGGATCTGTTTGTCCTCTTCTTCAAGTTTGACGTGCAGGTTGTTGATTTTCAGCATTTTCATTCTCATCTCGGTTCGGGGCTCACCGCTGGGTGTGCCCGGCGTTATCGGTAATCGACAAAGCTGCCGATCATGCGGGTCAGGTGCGCCTGCGGGACAGGGCCAGGTTCAAGCTCGAACCTCGCCATGCGGCCATGCAGCGCCCTGCGCGGAGTGATCTCCTCGATCCAGTGGTATTCCGTCCGGTCGATGTAGTCGTCGAACAGTACCGTCAGCGGGCGGGTCATGCGCAGCAGGACCGCGCAGAAACAGGCAACGCGGAAACGGCCGTCGATCAGCACCACGTCCGGGTGGCGGAACTGCGGCTGGTCCCAGATCTCCATGGCATAGCGGTGAAAATTCCTCACCGAGCTCATGTCGATCGGTCGCCCCCATGGGCCGGTCGCGCCGATATCGGCATAGTGCACATGCACCGGCGCCCCGGGAAAGTGATGGGCCAGCGACTGGCTGATGCTCTCGGCCCAGCTCGGGTCGCTTTCCACGGTGAAGATCGCCGCGGCACCGTTTTCGGCCGCGAGGAAGGTCGATCCCCCGCTACCGTATTCCAGGATCACCTTGTCGCGGGCATAGAGCTCGCCTACGAGCCGGCTCTCCTCCTCGGGCAAGGTCACCTCGAAGCGCGGCGGCGCCTCCCCCTCGACGGGCCCCTGTTCCAGGCGCTCGGCCACCTTGGGATGGCGCAGGCGGCGCACCGCCGCCGCGGTCAGCCGCCGGCCGCGCATGTCGGCCTCGGCAATCGCCGGCACCGACCGCAGTTCGAACAGGCGGGCATCCACCGCGGCCTCGAAGCGCAGGATCGAGCGGTCCAGCACGCCGTTGCGGTTCATCGCCTTGTAGAAATCCTCGGTATGGCGATTGTTGGCACCGTCGGACTTGCCTGCGGCCCAGCCCCGGCCCCGGCTGCGCTTCAGTTCGAAGACATCCGGCGTGCGCACGCTGTAATGGTTGATCTGCGCCATGTCCCAGCCGAGGGCCTTCTCGTTCAGACGGTTCGTGACCGAGTTGTCCTCGCCGGACAGCCAGATCCGGTTGACGCGGTTGCCCGCGCTCAGCTCGCGGCCATTGGCGCCGATGAAATCGCTCGCCTCCAGGCCGCCGTCCGGGCACAGCTTGGGGCGGTGAATGCCCGATTCCGCAAATCCCTCGATCCCCGGCCCGTGGCGGAACAGGGTCTTGATCTGCCGGTTGCCCTCATAGGAGATCTGCGCGGCGCGAATGAAGTCCGAAGAGATGAAGCGCCCCGGAAAGGTCTCGTTGCCACCGTCGCCGAACAGCCGCCAGGGGATCATCATGCCCCGGTGCGGCTCGATCCGGCTCAGCAGGTCCCCCAGGTATCCTTCGCCCACCTGCACGTTCAGGAACTCGTCGGCATCCAGCCAGAGCGCCCAGTCCCCGTGCGAGAGGATGCCGCGCGCATTGGCGACCCGGGCTGCATTTGCCTGGGGAGAGACGCGCTTTGGCACATCGTGCACGATGTGCTCGATCTCGCCCGCGTCCGCCAGCGCATCCAGCAGCTCGGTGGTGCCGTCATCGGAGCCGTTCGAACAGATCACGATGTGATCGAACCCGATGACCTGATGATAGGCCACCCATTCCAGGATGAAGGGCGCCTCGTTCTTCATGGCGGAAAACAGGACCCGGCGAGGCTTGCCCGCGGTGGCAACCGCGGCCTCCGCACGCGGCTCGGGCAGAGGTTCTGGCAGCGGTTCTGGCTGTGGTTCTGGCTGCACCAGGACCACGCCCTCGCCCTCCGGCGCGCCCGTCAGCACGCCCGTCAGCACCTCGTTCACCGAGGCCGCCGCCGCGGACATCTTCTTGTCCGCCTTGGCGCTCTTCTTTTTCTTCTTGGTCTTGTCAGCCATTACCGTCTCCCTGCCGGTGCACGCCACAGGCCGGGGCCATCCCCCGCACCTGCGCCGCGCCGGCCATCAGAATGGCATGCGGACGCAGCGCGACAAAGCACGCTCTGCGTTCTTCCGTCTGAACTGCGTTCCGCATCACTCGACCTCGGCAGATCCTGCGTTCGGGGCCCCGGCTGATCTGCATCAGCCGACGCTGCCCTCCAGCGAAATCGCCACCAGCTGCTGCGCTTCCATGGCAAACTCCATCGGCAGCGCCTGCAGCACGTCCTTGCAGAAGCCGTTGACCACCAGGGCCACCGCCTCCTCCTCGTCCATGCCGCGCTGACGGCAGTAGAACAGCTGATCCTCGTCCACCTTGCTGGTGGTCGCCTCGTGTTCGGTCCGGCTCGAGTTGTTCTTGACCTCGATGTAGGGCACCGTGTGCGCCCCGCATTCCGATCCGATCAGCAGGCTGTCGCACTGGGTATAGTTGCGGCTGTTCTTGGCCTTGGGGTGCATCGACACCTGGCCGCGATAGGTGTTCTGCGCGCGGCCGGCGCTGATCCCCTTGGACACGATGCGGCTCTTGGTGTTCTTGCCAAGGTGCACCATCTTCGTGCCGGTATCGGCCTGCTGGTAGTTGTTGGCGATGGCGATGGAGTAGAACTCGCCCTGGCTGTCGTCGCCGCGCAGGATGCAGCTCGGGTATTTCCAGGTCACGGCGCTGCCGGTTTCCACCTGCGTCCACATCACCTTGGCACGGTCGCCGCGGCAATCGGCACGCTTGGTGACGAAGTTGTAGATGCCGCCCTTGCCGTTCTCGTCCCCGGGGAACCAGTTCTGCACGGTGGAATACTTCACCTCGGCGTCTTCCTCGATGATGATCTCCACCACCGCGGCATGCAGCTGCGCGGTATCGCGCTGCGGCGCGGTGCAGCCTTCAAGGTAGCTGACATAGCTGCCCTTGTCGGCGATGATCAGCGTCCGCTCGAACTGGCCGGTGTTCTCGGCGTTGATGCGGAAATAGGTCGACAGCTCCATCGGGCAGCGCACGCCCGGCGGCACATAGACGAAGGAGCCGTCAGAGAAGACGGCGCTGTTCAGCGTGGCATAGAAGTTGTCGGAGACCGGCACGACCGAGCCGAGGTACTTCTTCACCAGCTCGGGATGCTCGCGGATGGCCTCCGAGATCGAGCAGAAGATCACGCCGGCGGCCTTCAGCTCCTTCTGGAAGGTCGTGCCCACGGAGACGCTGTCAAAGACGGCGTCCACGGCGACCTTGCGCTCGGGCGCGGCCTCGTCCTTGATCTCCTCGGCGCCCTCGACACCGGCCAGGATCATCTGTTCCTTCAGCGGAATGCCCAGCTTTTCATAGGTGGCCAGCAGCTTGGGATCCACCTCGTCGAGCGACTTCGGCTTCTCTTCCATGCTCTTGGGGCGGGCATAGTAATACTGGTTCTGGAAGTCGATCGTGGGGTATTCCACCATCGCCCACTTGGGCTCTTCCTTCTCCAGCCACCGGCGGTAGGCCTGCAGCCGCCAGTCGGTCATCCATTCCGGCTCGTTGTTCTTGGCCGAGATCAGCCGCACGATGTCTTCGCTCAGCCCGAGGGGCGCGTAGTCCATCTCGATCTCGGTATCCCAGCCGTACTTGTAGGTGCTGACACTGCGCACCGCATCGACGGTTTCCTGATCGACGCCGTCTTTCACTTCCGTGACGGCCTTCGCTTCGGGCGTGTCCATCTTGGTCATGGCTTTCGTCCTGTTTCCAGTATCACGCCGCACGGGCGCGATGTTTGTCCCTTTGCGCCAGCCAGGCAGTGGCAAAACGCTCCAGGTCCTCTTGCGTATTCTCGGGGCCCAGGCTCACGCGCAGCGCGCCCGAGGCCTCCCTCTCGTCGTATCCCATGGCGCGCAGCACCTTGCTCGCGCGCACCTTGCCGCTGGAACAGGCCGAGCCCGCGCTGACCGCAAAGCCCCCCAGGTCCATCTGCATGACCTGGGTCTCGCCCTTCCAGCCGGGCGTGATCACGCAGGTCGTGTTGGGCAGGCGTTTCGCCCCTGCCCCGGCGATCTCGATATCGGCCACCGCGTCGCGCAGCAGCGCCTCCAGCGCGTCGCGACGTTCGGCGACCGCCTCCCAGACGCCATTGGCCAGGTCGGCCGCGGCGGCCTCTGCCGCGGCGCCGAAGCCCGCGATGCCGATGACGTTCTCGGTGCCGGCGCGGCGGCCCATTTCCTGTCCGCCGCCCTTCAGCTGCGCCGCCAGGTCGGTGCCCCGCGGCATCACCAGCGCCCCGATGCCCTTCGGACCACCCAACTTGTGGGCGCTCACGATGCCCATCTGGCACCCCAACCAGTTGAATGCAACGGGCAGCTTGCCGAATGCCTGCGTCAGGTCGCTTACCGCCAGGCCCCGCGGCAGGTCCTGCACCACGCCCGTCTCGCTGTTGGCAAGCTGCAAGGCACTGTTTTCAGGGTTTTCCACCTGCACGATGCCATCGCGGTTCACCGGCAAGATGCCCCCGGCCCAGCTCAGCATCGCGTCGTGCTCGATCTCCGACATCATCAAATCGCGGTGCGCACAGGCCAGCTGCGCCGCCTCCGTCGCGCCCGAGACAAAGACGATGTCCGCCCCGTCCGCGCCAAGCGCCGAGGCCACCTGCGCACGCGCCCGTTCCACTAGGCCCTTGGCCTTGCGGCCCTCCGCGTGCACCGACGACGGGTTGCCCGCCAGATCCATCGCCGCGATCATCGCCTCGCGCGCCTCGGCACGCAGGGGTGTCGTCGCATTGTGATCCAGATAGACCCGGGCCATCACATCAAACCTTTCGCGCCGTTTCCCCGGCGCCTCTCACCTTGTTACCGGCCCCGGGGAGCGGGGCCCTTATCGAACGGGCCCCATTGCGGGCCCTGCTGCATCTGCGGCCCGCGCGTCGCGCAGGCCCTTCAGGCTTCGTCCACCACCTCGAAGAGGGTCGGCACCGCCGGACAGGGCGCAAGCTCGTTGCGCACCACGTCGCCCAGGGTCGTCTGGTGCAGGAAGACATAGACATGGGCACTCAGGCCCTCCCACAACCGGTTCGTCACCGATTGCGCGCGGCTGCCGGACAGGCCGCCGCTGGCGCCCGCGCCCTTGTGCATCGCGCTCACCGTTTCGTCCACGGCAGAGAGGATGTCCACCACCCGGATCTCCATCGGATCCTTCGACAGCCGGTATCCGCCGCCCGGTCCGCGCACGGAATCCACCAGCCCCGCACGGCGCAGCTTGACGAAAAGCTGCTCGAGATAGGGCAGCGAGATCGACTGCCGCTTGGAAATATCGCTCAGCGCAACCAGCGAGTCGCCCTTCTGAAGCGCGATATCGGCCAGTGCGACCATGGCGTAACGCCCCTTGGTACTCAGTTTCACGCGCGATCTCCTCGCCGGCGGGTTGATTTCATTGACCTTCGGGCCTGCGCGGACTATCTGCGATGAAAGCCCGCGCCGGACACCCCGGCCGGTTTAGAATAATTCTAAGGTGCCCAACAAAATTCGTCAAGAATATAGCACCGCGCGTGAGGACAACACTGAATGCCCGAGGTCATCTTTCCCGGACCCGAAGGTCGCCTTGAAGGCCGCTACCATCCGCAAAAAGACCGTGACGCCCCGATTGCCATCGTTCTTCATCCGCATCCGCAGTTTGGCGGGACGATGAACAACAAGGTTGTCTATAACCTGCATTACGCCTTCTACAACATGGGCTTTACCGTGCTGCGGTTCAATTTCCGTGGCGTCGGACGCTCGCAGGGCGAATACGATCAGGGCGTTGGCGAGCTTTCGGATGCCGCTTCGGCCCTCGACTACCTGCAGTCGATGAACAACAATTCCAAGCATTGCTGGGTCGCAGGGTTCTCCTTCGGCGCCTGGATCGGCATGCAACTGCTGATGCGCCGCCCCGAGATCACCGGCTTCATCTCGGTCTCGCCGCCCGCCAACATGTACGATTTCTCGTTCCTGGCGCCCTGCCCCTCCTCCGGCCTGATCATCAACGGCGCCGCCGACCGCGTCGCGCCGCCGGCCGATACCGCCAACCTGGTGGGCAAGCTGCAGGAGCAGAAGGGCATCACCATCACCCACGAGCAGATCCCCGGCGCCGGCCACTTCTTCTCGGAAGAAGAGCAGATGAACCAGATGATCGGCTCCGTCTCCGACTACGTGAAGCGCCGGCTCACCGAAACCTCGCGCTGATTTCGCACGGGGCGCGCGCCGGTTCCGGCGCCAACATCACCAGACACGAAAAGGCCCGGGCACATGTCCCGGGCCTTTCTCGTTTCAGGGTCGCAGGTGGCTCACGCCTCGTTGGCGTCGGTCACCCGCATGGCCAGGATCGCCATGATGAAATAGCTCAGCGTCAGCGCCGCCGCGACCGCCTGGAAGGTGCCGCGCATGTAGTCGAGCGCCTCCGGCCCCGGCGCTGCAAAGACCAGCCGTACCGCAAGGCCCACCATCAGCAGCAGCATCACGCCCGCGCCCACCAGCAGCCATTTCGCCACCTCGGCGGTGCGCTCCTGCGAGGGGTCCTCCTCGTCGTCCTCGGCCATGGCCAGCGCCTCTTCCTTGGCCTCGCGCCGCTCCTCGAAGGCCTCCAGCGCCTCTTCCCGCTGCGCCTGCTGCGCCTCGCGCTTGGGCCAGTTGTTGCGCGCGCCCATGTAGGCCGCCAGCGCCGGATAGAGCCCCAGGGCAATCAGGTACTCGGGAATGAAGATATAGTAGAAGCTCAGCGCCCCGGTACTCAGCATCGTGCCGGCAAAGGCCAGCGCCACCAGCCAGGTGATCAGCGCCGAAGGGTTCAGCCGGTGCCCGTGGTAGCGCGACCAGTAGCGCGTCAGCCCCAGCTTCGGCAGCAGGTAATGCTCGGCCACAACGATGGCGCCCACCGGCGACAACAGCATGGCACCATAGACCGTCAGCGGCATGATCGACTGGGCGACAAAGGGGAAACAGGCCGCCACGGCAATCACCACGCCGACGATGGCCGTCACCTTCTTGCGCGACATGCCCGGCATCAGGTTGCTGGCCGCAAGGCCCGCGCGATAGAGGCAGGCATTGGCCGTGGTCCAGCCGGCACAGATCACCACGAAGATGCCGATGAAGCCGAGGGTGGCAAAGGCCACGTCGGCCGAGTCGAGGTTGATCAGCGAATTGCCGACCAGAACCGCCGCCCCCGCGCCCATCAGCCCGGCCGCGATCCAGCCCACGTAATGGCCCAGGAACATGCCGACGCCCGAGAACAGCCCATAGCTCTTCTTGCGCGCAAAGCGGAAGATTGCCATGTCGATCAGGCCAAGGTGCACCATGGCGCCGTTGGCCCAGGCAAAGGCCGCGACCTCCCACATGGTGATCCCCGGCTCGCCCTTGGGTGTCGTCCCCGTCCAGATCGTCTGGTTGGCCACGTCGAGAAAGCCCGAGAAACCGCCGAAACTCGTCTGCCCCGTCGCATTCAGCGCCAGCACCGGCAGCGCCACCGCGCCGCCGCAGATGAAGCAGGCCAGCATCCAGGGCGCACAGATCGTGGCAAAGTTCGCCATGGCCTCGAAGCCGTTGGCCGCCACCGCCACGACCACCGCCGCCAGCACCAGCGTGATCGCCACGAAGGCCAGCGAGGTCGGATACCATTCCACCTGCACCGGCAGGCCGAAGGCAAAGCGCAGCGCATAGGAGGAGACGGTAATCATCGCCGCCGCCAATGAGCCGTAGAAGAGCAGGATGGCCAGGTTGTAGATCTTGCTGAAATAGGGGCCGGTGATCTGTTCCAGGTAGGAAAACAGCGAGCGGCGGGTTTCCACCGCGATCGGCGCCGTCACCAGGGTCCAGCTGGCCACCGCCAGCAGGTTGCCGATCAGCAGGCCGAGCAGAACTTCCCGGGTGCCCACGCCCATGGTCACGAAGGTGACGCCGATCACGAACTCGGTGGCGGCGATATGCTCTCCCCCGAAGAGCCCTGCGAAATACCGCCAGCCACGCACGTGCCGGGCGGCCGCGGGGATCGCGTGTTTCATATGTCGGGAAGGCTGCGCAGCCGCTGTGGCCGCGCTCGGACGGGAGGGGGTTGCAGGGCGGCCGGTCAGGCCGGGTGCATCGGAAAGTGACATGAAACCCTTTGTGTTGTTGCGCACGGGCGCCTCGCCATAAGGCCAGACGCACACTAACAAATCCTGAAACGCTCCGAAGTTCCACCGGATCGGGCAAAAACTTTACCTAAGGGCATCCTTTTCCCCGCTCCGGCACGCCCGGCCCGCCGCGATGCCCGTTTCCAGGGCGCCATGGCGCGAAAAGGACAATGCTCGCCAAGGGGTTGCAACGCGACCATCGCGCACGCCTGCGCCCTCCCGCCGGCGCGCGCCCCGGCCGCCTCTTGCACCCGGCCCGCCACAGGCGTAGGCCCGCGGGCACAGACGCTCAGATGCCGCAAGGAGCCGCCCATGGACACCATCCGCCTCGACGCCCAGCTCGCCTTCCTGACCGAGGCCGACCGGCTCAAGTCGGTGGAGCGCGCCTCCACGCTGCTCGACCAGTCGCGACAGGAAAACGCCGCCGAACATTCCTGGCAGGCGGCGCTGGCTGTCCTGGCCTGGCTGCCGGAACTTTCCGTCGCGCGCCAGGACCGCATCCTGTCGATGATCCTGCTGCATGACCTGGTCGAGATCGACGCCGGCGACCACCCCATCGACATCCCCCATGACGCGGCCCAGGTGGCCCGCGACGAGGCCGCCGCCGCCGATCGCCTCTTTGCCCTGCTCCCCGGCGACCAGGGCCGCCGCCTGCGCGCCCTCTGGGAGGAGTTCGAGGCCAGGGAAAGCGAGGATGCGCTGCTCGCCAAGACCGTCGATTTCGCCCTGCCGGTACTCCAGGTCTGGGCCGCCACCCCGCGCCGCGCCGATCACGAGGCGGTCGCCCGCGAAAACCTCTCCACCGGCCGCGCCCTGCTGATCGCGCAAACCCGGCCCGCGCTCTATGCCCACCTCGCCGACGAGCTGGCCGAGGTCGAGGAGCTGGCCCGGCAATCGGCCTTCCTGGCCGAGGCCGACCGCCTCAAGGGCATCACCCGCGCCACCACCCTCTGCGACACCTCGCGCTACGAGAATTCCGCCGAACATTCCTGGCACCTGGCGCTCTACGCCCTGGTGCTGGCCGAACACGCCCCGGCAGAGGTCTCTCTCTCCCGTGTGCTGCGCATGCTGCTGATCCACGACCTGGTCGAGATCGACGCCGGCGATGCCCCGCTCTATGCCCAGACCCCGGAGAGCCAGGCCGAGATGGCCCTCAAGGAAGATGCCGCCGCCCTGCGCCTCTTCGGCCTGCTGCCCGAGCCCCAGGGCGCCCCGCTGCTCGCCCTCTGGCGCGAGTTCGAGGCCGCCGAGACGCCCGACGCGCAATTCGCCAAGGCCCTGGACCGGGTGCAGCCGCCGATGCAGAACATCGCCTCCGGCGGTGTCTCCTGGCGTGCCCACGACGTGACCTTCCCGATGGTCGAGGCCCGCGTCGGCACCCCGGTCAAACGGGCCCTGCCCGAGATCTGGGCCCACCTCGCCCCCCGGATCGAGGCCGCGCTCGCCGACTGAGGCCATGGCCGCCTCCGGCGGGAGCATTTGCGGAAAAACTGCCGCCCCACGCCCCGCCCCTCGTTTCCCTGTTCGAAATATCCCGGGGGTGAGCGGCCCTGGCCGCGAGGGGGCAGCGCCCCCTGCCTGCGCTGGGGCCGCCCCCTTTCGCGCTTCCCTCCCGCGCCGCAATCGGCCATCCTCACCGGCGACAGACATTTCCGGATAGCCGCCATGGATTACTACGACCTCGGAGCATATTCCTGCCCCGTCACCACCACCTCCCCCGAGGCACAGCTCTGGTTCGACCGGGGCCTGATCTGGACCTACGGCTATCACCACGAGGAGGCGCTGGCCTGTTTCGCCCGCGCGGCCGAGGCCGACCCCGCCTGCGCCATGGCCCATTGGGGCACCGCCTATGCCTCCGGCCCCAATTACAATTACCCCTGGCTGATCCAGGATCCCCTCACCCGCGAAACCCAGCTCGCCCGCGCCTTCGATGCCACCCAGGCCGCCCTGGCGCTGATCGACCGGGTCAGCCCCGTCGAGGCCGGGCTGATCCGCGCCCTCACCGCCCGCTACCCGCAGCGCACCCCGCTCGAGGACATGTCGCCCTGCGATGACGCCTTCCGCGATGCCATGCGCGCGCTTCATGCAGAATTCCCGGACGATTTCGAGGTCGCCACCGCCTTTGCCGAATCCATGCTGGTGCGCACCCCTTGGAAGATGTGGGACCTGCAGACCGGCCTGCCCACCGCCGGTGCCGACACGCCCGAGTGCCGCGCCCTGCTCGAGCGCATGCTCGCCCTGCCCGGCGCCATGGCCCATCCCGGGCTGCTGCACCTCTACATTCACCTGATGGAGATGTCGCCCGAACCCCAGGCCGCCCTGCGCGCCGGCGATGCGCTGCGCAGCCTGGTGCCCGACGGCGGCCACCTGGTGCACATGCCCACCCATATCGACGTGCTCTGCGGCGCCTACCAGGACGTGGTGCTCTGGAACCAGCGTGCCGTGGCTGCCGACCTGAAATGGTACCGCGCCCATGGCGGCATGGATTTCTACACCGGCTACCGCCAGCACAATTATCACTTCGTCATCTACGGCGCGCTGTTCCTGGGCCAGTTCGAGGCCGCCATGGCGGCCGCCCGCGGCCTGCGCGAGACCACGCCCGACGCGATCCTGCAGATCGAGAGCCCGCCCATGGCGGATTACTTCGAGAGCTACCTCAGCTTCGAGCCGCATATCCTGATCCGCTTCGGCAAGTGGCGCGAGCTGATCGCCATGGACCTGCCCGAGGACCCCGATCTCTTCTGCACCCTCACCGCCTTCACCCTCTACGGCAAGGCGCTGGCCCATGCGGCCCTCGGAGAGGTCGATTGCGCCCTCGCCATGGAGCTGCAGTTCACCGCCGCTGCCGCCCGCATCCCCGAGACGCGCCTGCTGCACAACAACCGCATCGTCGACCTGATCCCGGTGGCCCGCGCCATGCTGCGCGGCGAGATCCTCTATCGCCAGGGCGCCTTCGACGAGGCCTTTGCCGAGCTGCGCCGCTCCGCCGCCCTCGACGACGCGCTGCCCTACGACGAGCCCTGGGGCTGGATGCAGCCGCCGCGCCATGCCCTCGGCGCGCTGCTCTTCGAACAGGGCCGCGTGGCAGAGGCCGAACAGGTCTTCCGCGAGGATCTCGGCCTCACCCCAGGCCTCTCCCGCGCCTCGATCCACCCCGACAACGTCTGGGCGCTCAAGGGGCTGCACGATTGCCTGGCGCAGGATCCCGACCACCCCGAGCTCACCCAGCTGCGCCAGCGCCTGGAACTGGCCCTGGCCCGGGCTGACAGCGGCGTTGCGGCCTCCTGCGCCTGCGCGCAATCGGCGATGATCGCCAATGGCCAGATCAGCGCCCCGCCCGCGTCGAGCACCTGCTGCCACGGGGATAACTGACAAAAGTCAGATACTTCTTGACGGGCGACAGATAGCTGACATAAGTCAGCTATCATGAGCATCGATCCCATCTCCCGCGTGCGCCGCTTCAGCCGCGCCGTCACCCGTGAAACCGGCGCCCTCGACCAGAGCTTTCTCGGCCGGGGCCGCCCGCTGGGCGTGGCCCGGGTTCTCAATGCCATCGGCCATGGCCGCGGCGACGTGGCCGACCTGCGCCTCTACCTCGGGCTCGATTCCGGCCAGCTGTCGCGGATCCTGCGCGGGCTGGAGGACGAGGGGCTGATCGAGACCGGCCCCGCCCCCGAGGATGCCCGTCGCCGCCGCGCCGCGCTCACGCCCGCCGGCGCTGCCGAATTTGCCGAATACGAGAAACTGTCAGACGGCAATGCCGCCGATCTGCTCTCCCGCCACCCCGATTCCGAAAGGCTGCTCGCCGCCATGGACTTCATCGCATCTGCCATCACCCATGACAGCATCACCATCGAGACCGCCGACCCCGAGAGCCCCCATGCCGCCTGGTGTCTCGACCGTTACTTCGAGGAGCTCTCGGAGATCTTCGAACAGGGGTTCGAACGGGCCCGAACCCGCGATCCCCAGGCGCCCGACATGCGCGCGCCGCGCGGCGCCTTCCTGCTGGCGCTCTCCGACGGGCTGCCCATCGGCTGCGTGGCGCTCAAGGGCACCGATGCGGGCTACGCCGAGGTCAAGCGCCTCTGGGTGGCGCCCTCGGCCCGCGGCCTCGGCCTCGCCCGGCGGATCATGGAGGCCACGGAAGCCAAGGCCCGGGCGCTCGGCATCGAAACGCTGCGCCTCGACACCAACGTGCAACTCCCGGCCGCGATCGAGCTCTACCGCAAGACCGGCTGGAGCGAGATCCCGCGGTTCAACGACGATCCCTATCCGACGCATTTCTTCGAAAAGCATCTCGGCTGAGGGCGGGCACGGGGGCTCTGCCCCCGTCCTGCGGACTCCCCCGGGATATTTCGGACAGGGAAACGAGGGGGGCGGCGCGCCCCTTCATCTTTCCGGAAATACTCCCGCCGGAGGCTCCTCGCTGTGCAGCAGCGCAGGGGCCGGCGATTTTCGCACAGCCGGCGCCGCACCGACGCAATACCGACGCGATACCGACAAAATACCGACGTTGGAGTCCGGGCTTTTCAGGCACTTGCAAAAATGCACATCAGGCGGATTTTCCGGGCTTCCTTGGCTGGGCGGCCTTGGCCTTTTCGGCCAGGTCGCGGGCAATGGCAAAGCCGCCCTTGATCTTGTCGGCGTCGCTTTTCCAGTCGCGGCGGATGACGATCTTGTTGTCCTTGACCTTGGCCAGGCCGTTCTGATCGCGGATGAATTCCACCAGGCCCTGCGGGTTGACGAACTTGTCGTTGTGGAACTGGATCGTGGCGCCCTTGGGCCCACCGTCGAGCTTGGCAATGCCCGCGCGCTTGCACATGGCCTTGATCCGAACGACGAGCAGCAAGGTATTGACCTCCTTGGGCAATTTCCCGAAGCGGTCGATCAGCTCGGCGGCGAACCCTTCCAGCTCGACCTTCTTCGTCAGGCCCGACAGGCGACGATAGAGGCCGAGGCGCAGGTCGAGATCGGGCACGTAATCCTCGGGGATCAGCACCGGCACGCCGAGGTTGATCTGCGGCGCCCATTGATCGTCGGCCTCGGTCAGCCCTTCGAGCTCGCCCGACTTGATCTTGGCAATCGCCTCTTCCAGCATCGACTGGTAGAGCTCATAGCCCACGTCGCGCATGTTGCCCGACTGTTCCTCGCCCAGCAGGTTGCCGGCGCCGCGGATGTCAAGATCCTGGGATGCAAGGGTAAATCCGGCCCCGAGGGTATCGAGACTGCCCAGCACGCGCAGCCGCTTGCTGGCGGCATCGGTCAGTTTCACCCGCGGTTTCGTGGTGAGATAGGCATAGGCGCGGGTCTTGGCCCGGCCCACCCGGCCGCGGATCTGGTAGAGCTGCGCCAGCCCGAACATGTCCGCCCGGTGCACCACCATCGTGTTGGCCCGCGGGATATCAAGGCCGGATTCCACGATCGTGGTCGCCAGCAGCACGTCGTATTTCCCGTCGTAGAAGGCATTCATGCGCTTGTCGAGGTCGCCCGCCGCCATGCCGCCATGGGCGGTAACGTAACTGATTTCAGGCACTTGCGTCTTCAGGAACTCCTCGATCTCGGCCAGATCGGAGACCCGCGGCACCACGTAGAAGCTCTGTCCGCCGCGGTAATGTTCCCTTAGCAGCGCCTCGCGTATGGTGACGGCATCGAACTCGCTGACATAGGTGCGGATGGCGAGGCGATCGACCGGCGGCGTGCCGATGATCGACAGGTCCCTGACGCCCGAGAGCGATAGCTGCAGCGTCCGCGGGATGGGCGTCGCCGTCAGGGTCAGCACATGCACGTCGCTGCGCAGCTGTTTCAGGCGCTCCTTGTGCGCCACGCCGAAGCGCTGTTCCTCGTCGATGATCAGCAGGCCGAGGTTCTTGAACCGGATGTTCTTGGCCAGCAGCGCATGGGTGCCGATGGCGATATCGACGGTGCCATCGGCGATGCCGGCGCGGGTACGGGTGGCATCAGCCGCATTCACAAACCGCGACAAGGGACTGACCTGCAACGGAAAACCCCTGAACCGCTCGGCAAATCCCTGGTAATGCTGGCGGGCCAGCAGAGTGGTCGGCGCGATCACCGCAACCTGCACGCCGGACATCGCGGCCACGAAGGCCGCGCGCAGTGCAACTTCGGTCTTGCCGAAGCCCACGTCGCCGCAGATCAGCCGGTCCATCGGGTGCCCCGAGGCCATGTCGCCCAGTACGTCCTCGATGGCAGAGAGCTGGTCGTCGGTCTCCTCGTAGGGGAAGCGCGCCTGGAAGGCATCCCATTCCCCTGCCGGCGCCTCCAGGATCGGCGCGCGGCGCAGGGCGCGCTCCGCCGCCACCCGGATCAGCTTGTCCGCCATCTCGCGGATGCGCTCCTTCAGGCGGGCCTTCTTGGCCTGCCAGGCGCCCCCGCCCAGCTTGTCGAGAAGCCCCTCCTCGTGGCCGTATTTCGACAGCAGCTCGATATTCTCGACCGGCAGGTAAAGCCTTGCGTTCTCGGCATATTCCAGCAGCAGGCACTCATGCGCCGCCCCCGCCGCCGTGATCACTTCGAGGCCGTGATACCGCCCGATCCCGTGATCGACATGCACCACCAGATCACCGGCCGAGAGGCTCTGGGCCTCGGTCAGGAAGTTCTCTGCCCGGCGCCGCTTGCGCGCGCCGCGGATCAGCCGGTCGCCCAGCACGTCCTGCTCCGAGATCACCGTCAGCGGCCGGCCCTGCCACGTGCCCTCGAAGCCATGTTCCAGCGGCCAGATCGCCAGGTGCAAGCCCCGCTTGCCCACCCGGGTGGCATCCGTGACCGGAATGGCCTCGCTCAGGCCCTCGTCCTCGATCAGCCCCTCCAGGCGCTCGCGCGCGCCCTCGGAATAGCTCGCGATCACCACCGGCCCGTCGTTCAGCCGCGCCTTGACGTGGTCCGCCAGGGCACTGAAAAGGTTCACGTTCTCAAGCTGCCGCTCGGGCGAGAAATTACGCCCCTGGCGCCCGCCGGCATCGAGCACGCCGGGCCCCGGCGATTGCGCCATGGGGCTCAGCTGGATCAGGCGGCGCCCGGCGACGGCGGCCTCCCAGGCGGCATCGTCGAGGTAGAGCAGCGCGGGCGGAACGGGCTTGTAGACCGAGTCCATCCGCCCCTTCTGGCTCAGGGCGATCCGGCGGGTCTCGTACTGGTCCGCAATCGTGTCCCAGCGCGCCAGCCGCGCCGGCGTCACCTGTTCGTCCAGCGTGATCGTCGCCTCTGGCAGGTAATCGAAGAGCGTTTCCAGCCGCTCATGGAAGAAGGGCAGCCAGTGTTCCATGCCCTGCTGTTTGCGCCCGGCGCTGACGGCCTCGTAGAGCGGGTCGTCTGTGCCCGCGGCGCCGAATTCGATGCGATAGTTCTGGCGGAAACGGGTGATCGCCGCCTCGTCGAGGATCACCTCGGAAACCGGCGCAAGCTCAACCACTTCCAGCGTATCGGTGGTGCGTTGGGTGGCGGCATCGAAGCGCCGCGCGCCGTCCAGCACGTCGCCGAAGAGATCGAGCCTCACCGGCCCCATCTCGCCCGCCGGATAGATGTCGATGATGCCGCCGCGCACGGCGAAATCGCCCGGTTCGGCGACGGAGGGGCTCTGCGAGAAGCCCATCCGAACGAGGAAGGCCCTCAGGGCCTTCTCGTCGATCCGGCTGCCCACCCGGGCGCTGAAGGAGGCCTCCTGAAGCACATCACGCGCCGGCACCTTCTGGGTCGCGGCATTCATCGTCGTCAGCAGGATGTAGCGCGCCGGCATGCCATGGGCGAGCCCCGCCAGCGTCGCCATCCGCATCGCCGAGATATCGGCATTGGGCGAGACACGGTCATAGGGCAGGCAATCCCAACTGGGAAAGCTGATCACCGGCATTGTTGGATCGAAGAAGCGCAGCGCATCGGCCATCGCCGCCATGCGGCGGTCGTCGCGGGCCACATGCACCACGGGGCCGCCGGTCTTGGCAACCTCGGCCAGCAGCAGCGCCGCGTCATAGCCCTCGGGCGCGCCGCCCAGAATGATATGCGTCTTGTCGGCCATGCCCTACCGTCCCAATACCCCGATGGAGGCGTTCACATACATGCCCCAGAAGGACGTGGCCACAATGGCGAGCACCGAAATGCACTGAATGATCACCCGCAGATAGCGGATGCGGTTGAAAAGGGCAGGTGTTTCAAGACACTCGCCCTTGATCTGCAGTGCCGTGCGCACCGTCATCAGCCAGACTATGCAGAGCGGGAACCCCAGCAGGAAGAGCGCCTGGGCGAACTCGATACCATAGAGGAACCCCAGAAGTGCGAGCGCCGTCAGCGCCGCGCTGGTCAGGGCCACCGTCCAGGCCCGGCCATTCTCGCTGCCCCGGGTCAGGCGGTTCACGCTCACGCGCAGGCTGTCGCGGAAATCGGCCTCTTCCTCGGTGCCTTCTTCGCGGCCGCGCAGCGCCAGGTCATAGGGAATCCCCATGACCCAGTGGCTCGCCGAGAACCAGATCGCGGCGAGCGCGAGCCAGAACCAGAGGTTGGAAAAGGTCCTGAGATCAATCATCTCGTTGAGGACGGAAGCCGCACCCACGCTGAAAAGTCCTTTCCGGAGGCCGTCATCGATGGTGCCGGGCCCCGCGCCCGCAGTCCGCCCGAGCAGTCAGCTCCCGCAGTCAGAGCCCGGGCCGTCATGCCTGCACCTGTCTGGCGCATATAGCGGGACTTTCCGGGGTTTCCTACCCCCCGGCACCATTCACGCCCGGACGTGCCCAGAGCCCGCGCATCGATGCCGAGGAACGCCCGGACATCAACCGATTGCAGCCCGGCCATGACCGGCGCGCCGGGGCCGGCGGGGCGCTTCGCGCTTGAGCTTGCCGGGCGATCCGTGCCACCTCTCTGCCATCCGCATAGTCACGAGGACTCACGATGCAGCCGATCCACTCCCCCTTCCCCGCCACCCGCCTGCGCCGCACCCGCAAATCCGCTGCGATCCGCGATCTGGTGCAGGAGAACACCCTCGGCGTGAAGGACCTGATCTGGCCCGTCTTCGTCTGCGAGGGCGAGAACCATGAAGAGCCCGTGGCCTCGATGCCCGGCGTCATGCGGCGCTCGGTCGACAAGCTGGCCGAGGCCGTCTCCGAGGCCTACGACCTCGGCATTCCCGCCGTCGACATCTTCCCCTACACCCCGCCCGAGAAGCGCTCTGCCGATTGCGCCGAGGCCTGGAACCCCGGCAACCTGTCGAACCGCGCAACCCGCGCGATCAAGGCCGCCTGCCCGGACATGCTGGTGATGACGGACGTGGCGCTCGACCCCTACTCCGACACCGGCCAGGACGGCTATGTCGTTGATGGCGAAGTGGTCAACGACCCCACCGTCGAGGCACTGGTCAAGCAGACCCTCAGCCAGGCCGAGGCCGGCGCAGACATCATCGGCCCGTCGGACATGATGGACCACCGCGTGGGCGCCATGCGCGAGGCGCTGGAGCGCAACGACTTCCAGAATGTCATGATCATGTCCTACTCGGCCAAATACGCCTCGGCCTTCTACGGCCCCTTCCGCGATGCGGTGGGTGCGGCAGGCGCGCTCAAGGGCGACAAGAAGACCTATCAGATGAACCCCGGCAATTCCGACGAGGCGCTGCGTCTGGTGGCCCGCGACCTCGCCGAGGGCGCGGACATGGTCATGGTGAAACCCGGCATGCCCTATCTCGATATCTGCCGCCGGGTGAAGGACCAGTTCGGCGTGCCGACCTTCGCCTACCAGGTCTCGGGCGAATACGCGATGATCCAGGCCGCAGTGCAGAATGGCTGGCTCGATGGCGAAAAGACCATGGTCGAGAGCCTGCTGGCCTTCAAACGCGCCGGCTGCGACGGGATCCTGACCTATTTCGCTCCGGCTTTTGCCCGGCTGGCCGGCTGAGCCCGATCCCGCCTGCCCCTGATCAGGTGCCACAACCGGTAGTGACAGAGGGTGGCATAGCCTCTATGAATAGCGGCACAGACGCCGGAGAACCGGCGCTGGCCGCTTGCGGCCTTTTTCGAGGCAGACCGGACAATCCCGGACCCAAGACAGGTTAGAGAGACAGGCGATCGAGATGAGCACCCTGAGCAGAAGAGCTTTCACCCTTTCCGCACTGGCAACCCTTCCGGCCGTGGCGGCCTGCAGCGGCGGCGTCGGCAGCACCGGCGGCGCCCAGATCGACGCGCGCGTCGATGCCACCCTGGCCAAGATGTACGCGGACTACCCCCAGACCCGCGAGCTGGCCGCGAAGTCGTCCGGCATGCTGGTGATGCCGCTGATGACCAAGGCCGGCCTCGGCTTCGGCGGCGCCTACGGCCGCGGAGCGCTGCGCGTCAACGGCGTCACGGTGGATTACTATTCCGCCACCGCCGCCAACTTCGGCATCCAGATCGGCGCCCAGCAATATGCCCATGTGCTGTTCTTCATGACGCCGCAGGCGCTAATGGACTTCCGCCGCTCCGAAGGCTGGGCCGCCAATGCCGGCGCCACCATCGTCTTCAACGATCAGGGCGACATGCTGAATGCCTCTACGACCACCTCTTTGTCGCCGGTGATCGCCGTGGTCTTCAACCAGGCCGGCCTGCAGGCCGGCGCGGTCATCGAGGGCATGAAATACACCCGCATCCTGCCCTGAGGCAGAGCATCTAGCGACGTGACGGGGCGCCTGCGGGCGCCCTTTGCATATCCGCTTAACACCTTGCAGGTAAAACTTCCCGCACGGCGTCCCCGGCAGGCGCCCTGACAAAGATCGCCCTGGCGGCCCTCAGTGATAACGGAACTCTCCGACCACGTTGCGCCATTCCCCCGAGGCCAGCCGCTTGTGGTGAGAGAACCGCACGGAATGCAACGGCCCGTCGATTTCCGACTGCCAGTATTCGATGAACTTGAACAGTCGCGGGTGGTCCGGCGCCAGGTCGTATTGCTGCCAGATGAAGCTGTTCAGGACGTGGATGTGATCGGGCATCCGGTAGAAGAATTCCGCCGTCGTCAACCCGTATCCCTTCAGCATCAGTTCCGTCTCGCAGGCTGCCATGCTCATACCTCCTTGCCATGCCTGCAAAAACCTTGCCACGGAGAAATTACTTTTCAATGAAAACAGTTTGTTAGCACTATATACGAAATGCTGCCAACGCCGTCCTGCCGGAAGGATTGCACCCCAGATAAGCGCAGTGCTATAGTCCCTCCAACAATATATAGAGACAAACTGCAAGCAGGCCTGTCCATTGACCGATACTCCGGAACCCCCTGAAAACGAACAGGAAAATGCTCCCGCTCCCGCAGGTAGCCCAACGATCTCGATCACCGAGGAAATGCGCTCGTCCTATCTGGACTATGCCATGTCGGTCATCGTCAGTCGTGCCATCCCCGATCTGCGCGACGGCCTAAAACCTGTGCACCGTCGCATTCTCTTCGCGATGAACGAAGTCGGCAACACCTTCGACAAGCCATATCGCAAGTCGTCGCGCCCCGTCGCCGACACCATGGGTAAATATCACCCCCACGGTGACTCGGCGATCTATGACGCCTTGGTCCGGATGGCGCAGGACTTCTCGATGTCGCTGCCCCTGCTCGACGGCCAGGGCAACTTCGGCTCGATGGACGGCGACAAGGCCGCTGCCTTCCGGTACACCGAGGTGCGGATGGCCAAGGTCGCCAACTACCTTCTCGATGACATCGACAAGGACACGGTCGACTTCCAGGACAACTATGACGGCAAGGACCGCGAGCCGGTCGTCCTGCCCGCCAAGTTCCCGAACATGCTGGTGAACGGCGCCGGCGGTATTGCCGTCGGCATGGCCACCAACATCCCGCCGCACAACCTCGGCGAGGTCTGCGACGCAACCCTGGCGCTGATCGACAACCCGGACATGAGCTCCGAGGAACTGATCCAGTACATCCCCGGCCCCGACTTTCCCACCGGCGGCATCCTTCTGGGCCGGTCCGGCGCACGCAAGGCCTATCTCGAGGGCCGCGGCTCCTGCATCATCCGCTCCAAGACCCACGTCGAGGAACTGCGCAAGGACCGCTACGCCATCATCATCGACGAGATCCCCTATCAGGTGAACAAGTCCGTGATGATCGAGAAGATCGCCGAGCTCGTCCGCGAGAAACGCGTCGACGGCATCGCCCACGTTCAGGACGAGAGCGACCGTGAAGGCGTGCGCGTGGTTATCGAGCTGAAGCGCGACGCCACGCCCGATGTCGTCCTGAATCAGCTCTTCCGCTTCACGCCGATGCAGACCTCCTTTGGCTGCAACATGCTTGCGCTGAATGGCGGCAAGCCGGAAACCCTTACCCTCTACGGTTTCCTGTCGGCCTTCATCGACTTCCGCGAAGACGCGGTGGCACGCCGCACCGCCTTCCTGCTGCGCAAGGCACGCGAACGCGCTCACCTGCTCTGCGGTCTGGCCGTTGCGGTTTCGAACGTCGACGAGGTCGTTGCCACGATCCGCTCCTCGGCTGACGCGGCCGAAGCCCGCGAAAAGCTGATGACGCGTCGCTGGCCGGCCATGTCGATCGCCGAATACATCAAGCTGATCGACGATCCGACCCATACGATCAACGACGACGGAACCTATAACCTCTCCGAGGCCCAGGCCCGCGCGATCCTCGAGCTGCGCCTGCAGCGTCTCACCCAGCTGGGGGTGAAAGAGGTCACCGACGAGCTCCAGGAACTGGCCGGCAAGATCCGGGAATACCTGGAAATCCTTGGCTCCCGCGAGCGGATCATGGGCATCATCTCGGACGAGTTGCGCGAGGTGAAGGAACTCTTCGCCGTGCCGCGCCGCACCGAAATCGTCGACTGGTCCGGCGACATGGAGGACGAGGACCTCATCGAACGCGAGGACATGGTCGTGACCGTGACCGCGGGCGGCTATATCAAGCGCACCCCGCTCGCCGACTTCCGCGCCCAAAAACGCGGTGGCAAGGGCCTCTCCGGAGGTGCGATGAAGGATGACGATGCGGTGACCACGCTCTTCGTGGCCAACACCCATACGCAGCTGCTGTTCTTCACGACCGAGGGCATGGTCTACAAGCTCAAGACCTGGCGCCTGCCCCTTGGCGGCCGCACTTCCAAGGGCAAGGCCATCGTCAACATCCTGCCGATCCCGACAGGCGTCTCGATTGCCGCCATCATGCCCGTGGACCGTGCGGAGGAGGAATGGGGCGATCTCCAGATCGTCTTCTGTACTTCTGCGGGCACCGTGCGCCGAAACGCACTGTCTGATTTCACCAACGTCATGCGCAACGGCAAGATCGCGATGAAGTTCGAGGGCGAGAACGAAGGCATGCGCCTGATCAACGCCCGGATCTGCGGCCCTGATGACGACGTGATGCTCTTCACCCAATCCGGTCGGGCCATCCGCTTCCGCGCCGAGGACGTCCGCGTCTTCAACTCGCGCAACTCCACCGGGGTGCGTGGCGTCCGGCTGGCCGAGAACGACGAGGTTGCCTCGATGTTCGTCCTGCCGCACTTCCTCGCCGAATCGGATGAACGTGCCTCCTATCTCAAGATGCGCCGCGCCATGGCCGGCGATACCGAGGCCACGAACGATGAAGAGGAAGGCAATGCCGACATGCCGCTCAGCCAGGAGCGTTATGCCGAAATGTCAGCAGCCGAGACACTGATCCTCACGATCACCTCCGGCGGCCTCGGGCACGTCAGCTCCTCGCATGACTACCCGGTGCGCGGTCGAGGCGGCCAGGGCGTCACCGCATGGGAGAAATCCATGCGTGGCGGGCCGATCGTTGCGGCCTTCCCCGTCGAGATGGACGATCAGATCATGCTCGCCACCTCGCGCGGTCAGTCGATCCGCGTGCCGGTCGATGGCATCTCCTTCCGATCGCGCAGCGCCGGCGGCGTCCGCGTCTTCAATACCGGTAAGGAGGAACATGTTGTTTCCGTTGCCCGAATTGCGGAAGATGGCGACGACGAAGACGATAATGGCACGGCGGATTCCCCAGCGGAAAGCTAGGATCCGCCGTGCCTTCGCGAAGGACAGGACTGACGTGAAGAACTGGGACGACCTGCGGTATCTGGTGGCCGTGCACAAGACCGGCTCGATGAGTGCAGCTGCACGGCTACTGGATACCAACCCCGCCACGGTGTCGCGCCGGCTTGCGCGCCTTTCGGAAACACTCGGGTTCGATCTGTTCCTGAAGACACCGCAGGGATGGGTGGCAAACGAGGCGATCAATGATCTGATCGAGAGCATCACGGCTTTCGAGAACGAGATCGCCTCCTATCTCAACGCCAAGGACACCCGGAGCGATACCCTCTCCGGGAACATCAACATAGGGTGTCCGCCCTCAATCGGTGCCTATGTCCTCTATCCGGGACTGAAGGGCTTCCTCGACCAGAACCCCGGTCTGAACATCTCCTTCACCGGCCAATTCTACCAGGACGCTCTCGGTGACAACGACCTCTTCGTTTCGGCGGTTCGTCCCCAGCAGGGCCGGCTTGTTGTCCGTTTCGTAGGCAAATATGCAACAAACGTCTTCGGATACGAGGACAGCCCGAGGGATGGCAGTTGGGTCGGACTGCATACCCGACATGATCGGTTCCCCCCCGCCCAACACGCCCGCAGCATCATGGGCGGAGGCGATCCGATCATTCGGGTCGAAACGCTTCACGAAATTGTGACTACCGTCAAGGCAACGCGGCTTCCGGGCCTGATGCCGCGGATCGCAGCAGAGGCAGAGCCCGACCTGCAACCCTTTGATACAGAAAGTCGCGACATGCAGACGCCTCTGTATCTTTGTTTCCATGAGACCCGTCGCAAGGATCCATTGTTGCAACTGGTCGCAGACTGGGTGGCAGACCGCTTCAATCTAAATTCTGGGTTCTAGTTAAATTGCAATATTGCAACCTCAACCATGCATCTGCTAGATATTGTCCACGTATGGTAAGGCTGCCATACTCGGTTTTAAACGTTTGAGCGCTTCGTAGTACTTGTTAGCCCACCGGTAAGCTCGAACTTCTTGCAAGTTCGGATCTCGGGTCGCCATCAAGATGCTTGTCATGGTGATTTGGCTATGTACTAGTATGAGGAGTTCAATAGTGTCCCTAGTAGACCTGTTCAACGCGCCCGTTCAGCGGCGGATTGAGTTCCCCAATCCGTA
Organism: Pseudooceanicola sp. DL12; assembly: GCF_056270665.1. NCBI lineage: Bacteria > Pseudomonadati > Pseudomonadota > Alphaproteobacteria > Rhodobacterales > Paracoccaceae > Pseudooceanicola > Pseudooceanicola sp. DL12. The sequence continues at coordinate 1,948,430 of NZ_CM149884.1, read as the reverse complement.
ACGGTCTCCTACAAGGCTTGACGCTTCTACCCCGTCAATCCCTTTGACTGGGCCGGCTCGAACAGCCGGCCCTTTTTTATGTTAATCCGAGAAAATTTGTTCTGTCCCCGGGACGGCCAGTCCCCTATTGGGGACAGTACCAAGTTGATTGGTCATGAGGATGTCGCCCAACCGCCCCGGGGCCGCATGCCGCAAGCCAGAGAGAAAATCCGAGACGGTCATATGAAAATCAGAACAAGTCGCCTGCTTTCCCGCTCCGCCACCCTGTCCTGCCTCACCGCCATTCCTGTTATTGCCGCCCTTGCCACGCAGGCAAACGCAGAGCTTACGATGAACGGCGTCCTTGATCTGGAACTGGCGCGCAATTCAGACACGCTCATCAATACGAAGCGCGTCGGCGGCTCCTTCTCCGGTCTCGTCTGGAGGGATTTCGGAATGCAGGCCGACCTCGGCCTCGGCAAGCATGAAAGCTATACTTCGTCCACGTCCGAACTGACCCTGCACCTCTACAAGCAGACCGACGACCTGGCCATGGGTGTCTATCTCAGTGCCGAGGACCGACGGCCCGGCAACTCCTACTATTACGGCGCAGAAGCCCGCTACTTCGGCGAAATCGCATCGGTAGAGGGCTTTGCCGCATATCGCGATGACATAGCCGAATCCACGGATGGCTTCCGCTGGGGCGTCGAGGCATCCTTTACGCCGGCGCCGCAATCACCCTTCGGCTATCACGTCGGCTATGTCCGCGATACGGGCGAGCCTCTCGTGCGCGACTACGCCTATATCGGTGCCAGCTACGAGATTTCCGACGGTGTCGATATCGGGATAGAGGCAGGCCGCACCGACAGCGGCGCGATGATCGCGGCGATCTCCGCCACCCTGACCTTCGGCTCGGGCCGTGTCTTCTCGCCGCGTGACAGCTTCTCTCTCTACCCTGGCTACTGATCGCCGCACCGTCCGGCGCCGAAAAGCAGGGGTAAAATCAAAAAGAGCCGCGAGATCCAATCTCGCGGCTCTTCGTATTTCGAACGCTCCGTGGATCACAGATCGTAGATGTCGCCGAACTTTGCCTCGATATACTCCAGCAGCGGGCCAGCGCCAGGCGCCTTGCCACAGGCCCGGGTGATCAAATCGCGCGGCGCATAGAGCCCGCCATGACGCTGAACCTTGTCCTTCAGCCAATCCGTGGCCGGGGCCGTGCGGCCCAGCTCAAGGTGGCTGTCCAGGTCAGTGACATCCCGGCGCAGTGCTTCGGCCAGGCATCCGGCATAGACATTGCCGAGCGAGTATGTCGGGAAGTAGCCCATCAGCCCCACGGACCAGTGCACATCCTGCATGCACCCAAGCGATGCCCGCGGCACCTCGTATCCGAAGTCCGCCTTGAAGCGCTCGTTCCAGGCCCCTTCCAGATCGCGCACCGCCAGATCACCCGAGATAAGCGCGCGCTCCAGATCGAAGCGCAGCATGATGTGGAGGTTGTATTGCAGCTCGTCCGACTCGGTGCGGATAAAGTCCTTCTGCACGCGGTTCACCGCGCGATAGAAATCTTCTGCCGTTTCCACGCCGATGTCGCCAAAGGCGTCCGTCATCTGTCCGAACATCCATGACGTGAACGCCCGCGACCGGCCCAGCTGGTTCTCGTAGATCCTGCTCTGGCTCTCGTGTACGCCCATCGAAACACCTTGCCCAAGGGGTGTCAGCGCATAGCCCGCATCGATGTTCTGCTCATAGCAGGCATGCCCGGTCTCGTGGATTGTCGAGTAGATCGAGTTCAACGGATCCTCGGGATTGGTGCGGGTGGTGATCCGCACGTCGCTGCCCGAGCCACTCGAGAATGGATGAACGGCCTTGTCGATCCGGCCGCGGCTCAGGTCATACCCAAAGGTCACCGACAGGTGCCGCGTAAGCTCCATCTGCGCTGCATCCCCGAAGGACCCGCTCAGCCCTTTGGGTGCCGGCTTCTCGAGGACCCGGCCCCGCAGGTCCACCAGGCGCGGACGCATCTCTGCGAACATCGCCTCGAGGTCCCCCGCCGTGGCGCCCGGCTCGTAATCATCGAGCAGCGCGTCATAGGGATCGCCCCCATCCGCGAGGGCCCGTGCCTCCTGCTGGCGCAGTTCGACGACCCGCGCCAAGACCGGCGCAAAACTGGGAAAATCGTCGCGACCACGCGCCTCGGCCCACTCGCCCTGTGCCACAGAGGTGACACGGGCGAGTTCGGTCGCAAGGTCTGCAGGAACCTTGCAGGTCCGGTCGTAACGATGCCGGATCAGCCGCACCTTGGCAGCATCTGCCTCGCTCATCTCGGCCCCTTCGCAGGCCGAAAGCCAATCTCCGATCCGCGGATCCGTCCGCCTGGAATGCAGCAGCGTCTCCATCGCCGCCATCTCCTCGCCACGCTGGGCAGAGGCTCCGCGCGGCATCATCGTTTGCTGGTCCCAGTCCAGTCGCCCGGCGATCAGTGACAGCGCCTCGGTATCCTTCTGGAAGGCAAGCAGGTCGGTCAGTGCAGACATGTCATCCCCTCACGCTCGTGACGATCGGATAGGCCGCCATGAAGCGTGCCCGGATCACGGAGACCCAGAGCAGCACTGCAACCAGCTGGTGGGTGATCGCGACGTGCCAGAAGGCCGCCGTCATTACCGTCGCAATCCCGAGGGAGATCTGGGCCAGCATGACGACCCATGCAAAGGTAAAGGCATTGCGCGTCTTCACGTTGGGCGACTTGCGCCCGCGAATGAAGGCGAAGGTGCCGAAGATCAGCACGAAATAGCCCCACATGCGGTGAATGAACTGCACCAGTCCCGGGTTCTCGAGGAAGTTCCGCCAGACCGGTTCGATATCGAAGGCGAAGGGCGGGAAAAATTGTCCCCCCATCAACGGCCAGTCCGTGAAACTGCGACCTGCATCGATGCCGGCAACGAGTGCACCAAGGATGATCTGCACGAACAGGATATGCATCCACCCCGTCGCCATGCCGAACTGCCGCGCTTCCCGCATCCTGCGTGCCTGCATCAGGTCGCGTTCCTCGCGGCCTAGGCAAAGGACGAACCACGCGATGCACCCGAGGATGATGAACGCCAGTCCGAGGTGGACCGCCAGGCGATAGGACGCCACGCTGAGCATCCCCGCGCCGAGGCCCGACGACACCATCCACCAGCCGATAGCCCCCTGCAGCCCGCCGAGCACACCGATGAAGAACGTGCGGCCCTTCCAGCCTGCAGGGATCTTGCCAAGCGCCCAGAGCCCGAAGAAGCCGATCGCCCAGACCAGGCCGATGGCACGGCCTAGCTGCCGATGGCTCCATTCCCACCAGTAGATCTGCTTGAAATCGTTCAGCTCCATCCAGCTGTTCATTTCCTGGAACTGCGGGATCTGCTGGTAGTTCTCGAACTCGCTCTGCCAGGCCGCCTCGTTCAATGGCGGAAGCGCCCCTTCGATGGGTTTCCACTCGGTGATCGACAGGCCGCTGTCGGTCAGGCGGGTCAGTCCGCCCACCGCGATCATCGCCGCGACCAGCACGAAGAGAAGCATCAACCACCAGCGCACGGCGCGCCGGGAGCCCCGGCGGGCGCCATCGATCACACCGGTGCGCAGCTCTGGCTTCTGCTCGCTGTCGACCTCTTCGAAAATGCTGCGTTTTTCGCTCATCCAGGGGCCCTCCTTACGGCCCGGCGAGAGTGGCACCCGGCCGCGCGGACCGGCAAGCCGCTCAGTCGCCTCGTTCCTTCCAGCGTACCATCTGGCGCATGACCCCGTGCAGCATCTGCACATCGGACCGTGTCAGCGGCATACGCGACCACAGGTTACGAAGGTTAATTTTCATGCCCTCGGCCTTGGCCTCGGGAAAGAAGAAACCGGCATTGTCCAGCTTCTCCTCGTAGTGATCCGACAATTTCTCGATCTCGACCTGGCTGGCCCAGTCCGAGCCGGCAAGCTCCACGCGTTCGGCAACCACTTCCTCGGTCTGGCGGCGCCATTCATAGGCGGTCAGCAGCACACATTGCGCCAGGTTCAGCGACGCAAACTCCGGGTTGACCGGCACCGAGATGATCGCATTGGCGCGGGCGATGTCATCGTTTTCCAGGCCGGCGCGTTCGGGCCCGAAGAGCACCGCCACCTTCTCGCCTGCGGCAATCTTCTCGCGGGCCATTTCCATTGCGCGTTCCGGCGAAACGACCGGCTTGGTCAGGCCACGGCTGCGCGCGGTGGTCGCAAACACATAATGGCAATCCTCCAGCGCCGCAGCAGTGTCATCGTAAAGGCCGGCCTCGTCGAGCAGACGCCCGGCACCACTGGCCATGGCGACTGCCTTCTGGTTCGGCCAGCCATCACGCGGCGCCACGATCCGCATCCGGTCGAGACCGAAATTCCACATGGCACGTGCCGCCCCGCCGATATTCTCGCCCATCTGCGGGCGGACTAGGACAAAGGCGGGCTGGGATCCGTTTTGCGGCATGACGTCCTCTTTTTGCATGGCTCCTCCTAGCCAAGCTCTCGCGGGGTGTCGAGAGCATCGCGTCATTCCCGGCCTTCGCCCCAGCGTCTCCGGTCGTTTTGTCCCCGCTGACCGTTCCCATAGCGGCACCGGGCCGCCTCGGGTGCAACCTCTCCACGTAATCCCTTTGCCTCGGCGGTTTTTCCGGGGTATAGCGGCCCAAATTCAAGAGGATCGTCATGTCCCAGGAAGAGCAGCCGCAGATTTACCTGATTTCGCCCCCGGAATTCGACCTGATGGAGTTTCCGCCCCGTCTGGCCGCCGTTCTGGATGCCCACGAGATTGCCTGCGTCCGGCTGGCGCTTGCCACCCGGGACGAGGACAAGCTCTGCCGCGCGGCCGATGCCCTGCGCGAGGTCACCCATGCCCGCGACGTGGCGCTGGTGATCGACCGGCATATCCTGCTGGCCGAGCGCATGGGCCTTGACGGCGTGCACCTCGAAGACGGTTCGCGTTCCGTGCGCAAGGCCCGCAAGGCCCTCGGCGCCGACGCCATCGTCGGCAGCTTCTGCGGCACCTCGCGCCATGACGGCATGAATGCCGGCGAGGCCGGATGCGACTACATCAGCTTCGGGCCAGTTACCGAAACCGTCCTAAGCGACGGGGAAATCGCCCCGCACGAGCTCTTCGAGTGGTGGTCGCAGATGATTGAACTGCCCGTCGTCGCCGAGGGTGGCCTCGACCTCGAGAGCATCGCACGACTCTCTCCGGTGACCGACTTCTTCGGTATCGGCGAGGAAATCTGGCGCGAAGATGATGCAGCCGCCGCACTCGCCACGCTGAAGTCGGCTTTCAGCGGCTGATCTGCAGATCCCAGGGAAGCCCGCTGCGCACGGCCTCTTCGCAGGCAAGCGCAAGGGCCTTCCTGTCGCGGAAGTCCGAGACCTTCAGCGGCTCGTGAAAGATCACCTCGACAGAGCCCTGACGCCAGCTACCCATGATCTGTACCAGATGGGCGCCGAAATCCATGTCGCCCCACCAGCCATAGAACCTCGGATCGCCGCCTTCGGGTGCACGGTAGATCACGGTCACCGGCTGGATATGAAGCAGATCGCGCAGCTCGGGTGTGGTGAAAGCGCCAAAAAGCGTCGACTTGAAGGCCAGAACCCGCCGCCCGTCCGTCGATGTCCCCTCCGGAAAGAAGATCAGCTGATGCCCTGCCAGGAGCCGATCTACAAAGATCTGCTGCTGCAGCTTGGCGTCCCGCCGGTCGCGGCGAATGAAAACCGTGCCCGTCGCGCGCGTGAGAAGCCCCACACCGAACCACGTCGCCACCTCGGCCTTGGACACGAAGAACCCCCGCATTGTCGCCATCAGCGCAAAGATGTCGGTCCAGGAAACATGGTTCGACACCATCGCCCCCCGATGGGTCATTGGTCGGCCCGTTACCCGATAGCGGATGCCGCAGAGGATAAAGAAGAACCGCGCGACGCCCTGCGCCATCCAGGGCGTAATCGGCCGGCGCATGCCGAACAGCGGCCGTTCGATCAACCGCAGCAGCATCAGCACCAGGACCCCGCCAAAGCACAGAATGGCAAAGGGAATGGCCCGGACAAGGAACAGGATCCAGCCAAGGAAACCCGGCGTGAACTGTGGCGGAGGTTCCGGGGAGGTCCAGGTGTCGCTCATGGGGCGTATCTCACTTGCCGCGCGTGTAGAGGCGGCTCTGCTTCTCGTTGAGGCGACTTGTATCGAGGATCAGGCACACGTCGATGGTATTGAAGGCATGATCGACAAAGGCCCCCTCGCCCACGACCCCGCCGAGCCTCAGGTAGCCCTTGATCAGTGCCGGCACGGCCTTCATCGCCGCGACCCGGTCCAGTTCCGCTTCCGCTATCAGATCCATCCGCTGAAAGGCCACCTCTCGAGCCCGGACCCGCAGTGGTTCCGGCGCAAGGTGGCGGGCGTGCAGCAGCGAGAGAGGCTCTGCGATCGCCATCACGTCGCTGCCATGAAACGAGGCGGTACCAAAGAGGATTTCGATGCCGCGCGTCACCACGTAGTCCGACAGCGCATTCCAGAGATGAAACATCGCCACGCCACCACGATAATCGCGATGCAGGCAGGACCGGCCGAGCTCCAGCAGTTTGCGCCCTGACGACCGCAGCACCGTCAGGTCGTATTCGTCCTCGCTGTAGAACTGCCCAACCTCACCCACCCGGTCATCCGGCAACAGGCGATAGACCCCGACCACCTGTTCCCGCAGGGTGCCCGTACGGGCCCGGTCGATAAGCAACAGGTGATCATAGAACGGATCGAACCGGTCGCGCTCCAGCTGGGCCTGGTGATCCACCATCTCTCCGTCGCTGCCGAGCTCCTCGACGAAGACCTTGTAGCGCAGGTACTGCGCTGCTTCGAGCTCCTCCGCCGTCTCGGCCAACCGTGTTTCGAAATCTGGTGTGGGAGCAGTCATATCCGTGTCTCGACCCGGGCCTGGGCGTGGCAGTTGCGGGCAGATGGGGCCGGATGGCCGGGGCTGTCCGTCATGGTCCGTGGGTTTTAGGAGAGCGGTTGCACAGGTGCAAGCCCATGCGGGTCCGGCGGAAAGGTTTCTTTACTCGTCAAAGTTGTGTTAACGTTTCATAAACCAATTCCAGCTTTCAGTTGTTGAAGACTGGAATGAGATCAATCCGGTTTCCATCGATAACGACCTTGCCGGCGTCGGGAAAGTTGACTGTGATCCGACCTGCAATGTTAGACTGGACCTGCCCGACGCCCCACTCCGGTTGGGTCGGATGCCTTACCAGCATCCCGGGCTCTAGCAGGTCATTCATGTTACTCATGGAATCTCCGGACGAAACACAGGTTAAAGGGCCAATGATCTTGCAGAATAGCCATTTACTAGCCTCGCTGATAGGATCACGCATCTGCCACGACCTCATATCACCGGTCGGCGCAATACAGAACGGCATAGAGCTTCTTTCCCTCGAAGGCGCGGTGCGCGGCCCGGAAATGCTGCTCATATCGGATTCGGTCAGCGCCGCCTCGGCCAAGATCCGTTTCCTCCGCATCGCCTTCGGCCTCGCGGGACACGGGCAAAAAATAGGCCCGCAGGAGGTTTCAACGATTCTGGACGATCTTAGCCGCTCCGGGCGTGTCACCTATGACTGGACCCCGCAGGGCAGCTTCGATCGCTCGGACATTCAGGAGGTCTTCCTGGCGCTGCTATGCCTGGAGAGCGCCATGCCGGCCGGCGGCACGATTTCCGTGACCCGCCCCGACGACACCAATACCGGCTGGGAGGTTTCGGGGCCCGCCCGCGTTGAACGGCCGGATCCCTCGCTCTGGGAAACGCTCAAGACCGGCGAAGGCGCCGACCTCGTGATGCCCGCGCATGTGCAGTTCGCGTTGCTGCCCTCGCTGGTCAAGGAGCGCTTCGGCGCCCTGTCCGTCAGGCAGGACGAAAGAGGCCTGACCGTCACCTTCTGACGCCCAGGCCCTTCCGTTAAATGTTTGCCAATGGCCTCAGGCACGCACCGTGCCGTCGCCCACCACGAGGTACTTGAAGCTGGTCAGCTGCTCGGCACCGACGGGGCCACGCGCGTGCATCTTTCCCGTGGCGATACCGATCTCAGCGCCCATGCCGAATTCGCCGCCATCGGCGAACTGCGTCGAGGCGTTTCGCATCAGGATCGCACTGTCGAGCCTCTGGAAGAACCGGTTCGCGGCCCCGTCATCCTCGGTCACGATGCAATCGGTATGGTTCGACCCGTAAGTCCGGATATGGGCGATCGCCTCGTCGATATCCTGGACCACCCGCGCCGCGATGATCATGTCGAGGTACTCGTGCCCCCAGTCATCGGCACTCGCCGCGACCACGCCCTTCAGCTCCTGCAGCGTCTCGTCACCACGCACTTCCACCCCTGCCGCCATGAGGGCCTCCAGGATCGTACGGCCGATGGTCTCGACAACATCCCGATGGATCAACAGGCATTCGGCCGCGCCGCAGATACCCGTGCGCCGCGTCTTCGCGTTCAGCACCACGTTCAGCGCCTTCTGCGGGTCCGCTGCCTTGTCCAGGTAGATATGCACGATGCCTTCAAGATGCGCAAAAACCGGCACCCGCGCCTCGCGCTGCACCAGCCCCACGAGGCCCTTGCCGCCGCGTGGCACGATCACGTCGATAAACTCGGTCATCTTCAGCATTTCGCTCACAGCCGCGCGGTCACGCGTCGGTACAAGCTGAATTGCCGTTTCCGGCAGCCCCGCAGCCCTCAGGCCTTCAATCAGGCAGGCATGGATCGCGCCGGAAGAGTGGAAGCTCTCCGAGCCGCCTCTCAGGATCACCGCGTTGCCCGCCTTCAGGCAGAGCGCGCCGGCATCGGCCGTAACGTTGGGCCGGCTCTCGTAGATCACGCCAACAACGCCAAGGGGCGTCCGGACCCGCTGAATATGGAGGCCGGACGGGCGATCCCATTCAGCCATCACTGCCCCCACGGGATCGTCCTGTGCGGCCACGGCCCGCAGCCCCTCTGCAATCCCCCGGATCCGGTCCGCATCAAGCTTCAGCCGATCCATCATTGCCGGCGTCAGACCCTTTTCGGCACCGAACTCTAGATCCTTCGCATTGGCGGCAATGATTGCATCCGACCGCGCGATAACCTGATCCGCTGCAACCTCGAGCGCCTTGCGCTTCGTCTCGGCTGGAGCAAAGGCAAGCTCCGCGGCGGCATCGCGGGCCGACCGGCCCAGGTCCTGCATCATCGCGTGAATGTCGTCGACGTCTTTCATGGCGTCTCTCCTTCTCTTGCCGTCCAGTGTCTCAGTCGACCCGGATCGTCAGTGCCATGTCATCCCGATGCACCAGCGCGGCACGACCGGGATAGCCCAGTAGATCCTCGATTTCCTGGCTGCGGTGCCCGGCCAACGCCTGGGCTTCTTCCATGGTATAGCGCGTCAGGCCCTGGCCCAGCACCTCGCCGTCCGGGCCGACGATCTCGACCGGATCGCCGCGGCCAAACCGCCCCGAAACCCGCGTCACGCCTGCCGGAAGCAGCGACCGCCCGTGTTCGAGCGCCGTTACGGCCCCGGCATCCACCATGATCCGCCCGCGCGGCTTCATGGCCACGATCCATCCCTTGCGCGCAGCCTGCGGATCCCCCTCGGCCGTAAACCAGGTTGCCGCAGCTCCTTCTTTGAGCTTTTTCAGAGGGTTGGTGCGCGACCCTAATGTGATCGCCATGGCGCAACCAGCTGCTGTCGAGGTCTTTGCGGCCATCAGCTTGGTCTTCATTCCACCCTTTGACAGGCCGGATCCGGCATCCCCGGCCATCCCCTCGATCTCGGGCGTGATCCTTTCGATCACGTCGAAACGGCGAGCCCCGGGATCCTGATGCGGATTCGCGGTATAGAGGCCATCAACATCCGAAAGCAGCACGAGCCGGTCCGCGCCCACCGTCACCGCGATCTGAGCGGCAAGACGGTCATTGTCGCCATAGCGGATCTCGTCGGTGGCAATCGTGTCGTTTTCGTTCACGATCGGCACGGTTCCAAGGCTCAGCAGCGTCTCGAGCGTGTTGCGCGAATTCAGGTAGCGGCGGCGGTTTTCGCTGTCTTCCAGCGTCACCAGCACCTGGGCCACGGTAATCCCGTGCCGACCAAGAGCCCGGTCATAGGCTGCCGCCAGGCCAATCTGCCCAACGGCCGCCGCTGCCTGCGCCTGTTCGAGAGCCAACGCCCCGAGGCCCAGCCCCAGCACCCCCCGCCCCAACGCGATGGAGCCCGAGGAAACCAGTACCACCTCGGTGCCACCAGCCCGCAGGTCCGCCACATCATCGGCAAGGCTCTGAAGCCAGTCCTCACGCAGATGCCCCTGATCGACAAGAAGGGCCGACCCGATCTTTACAACAACGCGTTTTGCGCCAGTCAGGGACGCCACGTCTCTTCCTCCTGCTCGTCCTCGCCCTTGCGACGCAGACGGTCATCATCAATGCGTGTACGCAGGGCCCGCAGCACATCGGTCAACCCTTCACCAGAGGCGCCGGACATGAACATGACCGGGCCGCCCGTGACCTCTTCGAGGAATTCGCGTTGCATCTCGCGCAGCTCCTCGTCGAGGGCGTCGACCTTGTTCAGAACGGTGATCCGCGGTTTATCGGCCAGGCCCTCGCCATAGGCCTCGAGTTCGCCGATGATCGTCTCGTAATCTTCGGCCACGTCATCCGCGGTACCATCCACCAGATGCAGCAGAACCGCGCATCGCTCGATATGGCCCAGGAACATGTCACCCAGGCCTCTGCCCTCGCTGGCGCCCTCGATCAGGCCCGGAATGTCCGCCACGACGAATTCCACCCCATCAACGCCCACCACTCCCAGGTTGGGATGCAGGGTTGTAAAAGGATAATCCGCCACCTTGGGGCGCGCGTTCGACGTCGCCGAGAGGAAGGTCGACTTGCCGGCATTGGGCAGGCCGAGCAGGCCCACGTCGGCAATCAGCTTCAGCCGCAGCCAGACCGTACGCTCCACGGCCTCCTGCCCCGGGTTTGCCCGGCGCGGCGCCTGATTGGTAGAGGTCTTGAAGTGTGCGTTGCCGAAGCCGCCGTTGCCGCCCTTGGCGAGCAGCACGCGCTGCCCCACCTCAGTCAGGTCGGCAATCACCGTCTCTTCGTCTTCCTCGAGGATCTCGGTGCCCACCGGCACGCGCAGGATGATGTCGTCGCCATCGGCGCCCGTGCGCAGGTTACCCATGCCGCCCTGGCCGTTTCGGGCAAAGAAATGCTGTTGGTAGCGGAAGTCGATCAGGGTGTTCAGCCCTTCGACCGCCTCGGCGATCACGTCGCCACCGCGTCCGCCGTTGCCACCATTGGGCCCGCCGAACTCGATAAATTTCTCGCGCCGAAACGACACGCAGCCGTTGCCGCCGGCGCCCGAGCGAATATAGACCTTTGCGAGATCGAGGAATTTCATGTTCTTACCCCTGCCGCAAAGGTGCTTAGCCTAAGCCACCCGGCGGCTCAATCGAGTTTTCGGATATATGTCCAGGTGGCCACTGTCGCGCCACGGGCCACGGAATAGGTCTCGGCATCACCCACGTATTCGAAACCGTTCTTGGTCAGAACTCGCGCAGATGCCGGGTTGTCCTGGAAGACGCTGGCAAAGATCGAACGATCCTCCAGCGGGTTAGCCGTCACGAGCGCCGTTACCGCCGCCGACGCGACATTGGCGTTCCACCAGGCCGGTGCCACCCAATAGCCGATCTCGGACTGCTCGTCGTCGATGCGCTTCAGGCTGATGATGCCCTTCAGCTCGGCCCCGCCATAGCGGCTCGCATCCATCGCCCAGATCACTTCGCGTCCATCCGGGACACCTGCCCGCGTGATGAAGGCTTCGGTGGTGCCTGGCGGCAGTGGATGCGGGATCGAGCTGGTCATCTTCGCCACCCGCTCATCCGCGGCGTAAAGGCCGATCAGGCCGGCGTCAGATTGGCGCAGCGGCCGCAGATCGAGCTCCTCCGCTTCGATCACGGGCTGTGCGAATTTCAGATGGTCGTTCATAGGCGGTCCTCCGATGAGACCTTGATATAGGGATCCCAATCGCCTTCCAAAACGGCAAGAGGGACCGGCGGTGCGCCGATCCCCCTTTCTTGTCATCTTGTGATGAAGGTCGGCTTACTCAGCTGCCTCTGCCACTGGCATGACCGAAATGAAGGTACGCCCCTTCAGCCCCTTGCGGAACTCGACGTTGCCTTCGACGGTCGCGAAGATGGTGTGGTCCTTGCCCATGCCAACGCCTTCACCGGGGTACCACTTGGTACCGCGCTGACGTGCGATGATGTTGCCCGGGATCACGACTTCGCCGCCGTATTTCTTGATGCCGAGGCGGCGACCCGCAGAGTCGCGACCGTTGCGGGAGGAACCGCCAGCTTTTTTGTGTGCCATCTCGGTGGTCTCCTATACCTGGATTAAGCGGAGAGCGACTTGGCCTGCTCGACCCAGCCCTCTTTCTCGATCTTGCCCTTCAGAGCCAGCTCTTCGTCGTACTTGGCGACGTCGGCTTCGGTCCAGGCGGCGATCTGCGCGTAGCTGGTGATACCGGCTGCGAGCAGTTTCTTTTCCATTGCCGGACCGACGCCCGACAGCTTCTTCAGATCGTCCGAACCGTAGGCTGCCGGAGCAGCTTCGGCTTTCGAAGCAGTCGCCTTCGGCGCTGCTGCAGCGGCGGGCACGGAACCCGAACCGATGGCAGCCTTGACGCCGGTTGCATCTGCACCGGAGGCCAGGATCTCGGTCACTTTGATCAGCGTCAGCTTCTGACGGTGACCCTTCGTGCGCTTCGACGAATGCTTACGACGACGCTTGACGAAGTTGATGACCTTGTCGCCCTTGATCTGGTCGACGACCTCTGCCTGAACGGCGGCACCAGCCACGAAAGGCGCGCCCACTACGACGTCATCGCCGCCCAGCATCAGGATATCGTTGAATTGCACTTTCTCGCCAGCATCAGCTGCCAGCTTCTCGACGCGCAGCAGGTCGCCGGATTGGACCTTGTACTGCTTACCGCCGGTTTTCAGAACCGCGAACATCTCGTTCATCCTTGTCTTGACGCGTCCTTCGGCCCCCTTGCGGGTGTTGTGACCTGTCCGGAGCCCTCTCCGGTGCGGTCGCCTGGAACAGCGCGCCCCTTTCACGGGGCGTAATTGAAACGCCCGGCAAAGCGGTAGCCTGCCGGGATGGGCGGCTTATCCAGTGTCAGGCATTGCTTGTCAAGCCCCGCCTGCCCGCTTTACGCGAAACTTGCGGCGCATCACGGGCCGGCCAGCGCTCAGATCTCCTCTCCCATCAGGAAGGTCGAGATCGAGGTGCCGAGGGTACGGTAGATGTCGTCATAGACCACCGCGAAAGCCGCGAAAAGAGCCGCGTTCAGCTTCTGTCCGGGTTCGCTCTCCGACAGGTCCACATAGTCGCGCAGCGTCTCGCGATCGAGGTCGCCATAGGCATGGATCAGAAAGGGCATCAGCCAGTCGCGGGTCTCGTCGCGCAGGGCGTCTTCCTGCTGCCATACCTCCTCGACGATCTCGTCATCACGCATCTGGTAGGCTCCGCCCTGCACCAGCCCCAGGAAGAAATGATAATCCGTCGTCAGCGAAGCTCCGACATTCATCTCGATCAGGTCGTTGGCGGCGACATATTCCTCGACCAGAGAGAACAGCTCCGGATCCTGCGCCTCCACCTCGGCCGCATCACGTGCCGCGTCCGCCACCTTGTCTTCGTTCAGGTAGTCCGTCCGTGCCTCGAGTTCCGCCTCGATCAGGGCCTGTCCGCGCGGCTGGTCGAAAAAGCCGATGAGAACGTCGAGTTGCGGCGACGGCACCTCGGCCATCTCGCTCACGAAGGCGTCGTGCATCACGCCATCCATCCTCCGGGAATCGTAGAGCCGGTCGACGATGCTCCGATATCCCCCAGGCGGCGGCCCCGGGAAATAGTCCCGTCCCAGCTGCGCCCCCATCTGGTGTCCTTCTTCGCCAAGAACCCGCATCATGTCGGGCATCTTCATCAGCTCGTAGAGCCGTTCCGCCCGCACCGCCCCGGGCCCAGGGGCATCGCCCTCGGCCAGCGCGCCCCCCGCAGGCAACAGCCAGAGGGCCGCCAGCAGCCCGGCCAGCGGCGCGCGCACATGCGGCCCAGGCAGGATGGCGGCCCTCTTCACCACTTACAGGTCCGTCGAGGGCTGAATGCCCTTCAGACGGCCGGCCACCACCTCGAAGCGGTTGGCCATGATCTCGAACTGCACGGCGTTCATCAGCTCATAGACCCGTTGCATCGCAGGGTCTTCCAGCGCCTCGGCATATTGCTCCAGCTCATCGTTGCTGAAATCCCGATAGGTATAGGCGGCACTGGCGAGCGAAGAGGCCTGGTTGGCTTCCTTCATTTCCTGCGCCTGGCGTTCCAGCGACTCGCGCAGGGTCTGGTCGTCCACCCGAAACTCGATGATTCCCGCGTCGCGCGCGGCCATCAGGAAGCGGTACTGGATGTTTACCATCGCGTTGTCCGAGGTATCCGAGACATCCACGGCCCGGTTCAGCCGGTCCAGGATCTCGATCCGCTCGTTGTCGCCGTCGCTCAGGATCTGGTCGAGGGCCTGCTGCGGCTTGTCGCCACGCTCGTCCCGGGTTTGCAGGTGAGAGGCATTCTCTGCCGCCACCAGACGCGCTCCAAGGTCGGAGCCGTAGAAGTCATTGGCAGCCTTCAGGTCCGACTCGTCGATCGTCTTCTCCAGCATGTCCGCGCCCATGTCCTGCATGGTCTGCACATCAAAGACGTCGCGCGTCAGAATCGACCACGAGGTATCAAAGTCGCTGTCGTCGAGGCCCAGCATCTGCGGGCCGCTCTCGGCAGAGAACTTGATGCTTTCCAGAGCCACGTCGAATCCAGTGACCTTCAGGAAGGTCTCGACGTCCTCGCGGCTGGCAGCCTTGGCCGGCAACGCCAGCGCCAGCATCATCATCAGCGCGGTCAGCGCCGAGAGGCCCATTGCCATGAGCGCCCGCGTCGAGGGTGCAGGCATTGCCTCCGCCCGTGCCACTGCCGCATTTCGTTTCGTCATATTGCGCTCCCGTAGGTTTTTCTGTGAGCTCGCCGGCACCCGCTCGGGGCCTTGCTGCGTGGGGCTTCTGCTCGATGTTTCCGCCCCGCCAAACCGGCCTGAGACAGAATCTAGGCCTTTTCCCGGCATTCGCAATGCAAACCCCTCTTGCGCCTCATGACAATCATGTTTAAACGCCCCCCCACGACCCCCGCGGAGAGGTGCCGGAGTGGTCGAACGGGGCGGTCTCGAAAACCGTTGATCCTTCACGGGATCCCAGGGTTCGAATCCCTGTCTCTCCGCCACTTTCCCCTTTGGGACAGGCCCTTGGCCGCCTCGGGGAAAGATGACGACACTCCACGTTTCAGTGAAATATGGCCAATCAGGCCCACGGCCCGCTGGGCTCTTGGCAAGGCTCCGCCGACGCGCCGTCAGCGCGCCTGCGCCATGGACTCCGCATGTTTCAGGGCCAGGATCATCGAGGCGGGATCCGCGATTCCCTGTCCCGCTATATCAAAGGCCGTCCCGTGGTCCGGCGAGGTCCGCACGAAGGGCAGCCCAAGCGTGATGTTCACCCCCTGCTCCAGCCCGAGGTACTTCACCGGAATCAGTCCCTGGTCGTGGTACTGTGCCACCACGACATCGAACTGTCCCTTTCGTGCCTGCATGAAAACGGTATCGCCCGGCCAGGGCCCGCTCGCGTCGATTCCCTCGGCCCGTGCGGCCTCGATCGCCGGCCGGATGATCTCGATCTCCTCCCGGCCAAAGAGCCCGCCTTCACCCGCATGCGGGTTCAGCCCGGCCACCGCCACCCGCGGCCGCGCCATGCCAAAGGCCCGGCACCCTTCGTGGGCAAGGCGCATCGCGCGCATCTGAGCGTCGAAATCCGCAAGGCGGATCGCATCCTGAAGCGCCACGTGGATGGTCACCAGAACGGTCCGTATCACGTCATTGGCAAGCATCATGGCGACATCCACACCGCCGGCGTAATGGGCCAGCATCTCGGTATGCCCCGGAAACGGCACCCCGGCAGCAGAGAGAGCTTCCTTGTGTATGGGCGCCGTCACGAGTCCCGCGGCCTCGCCGCTCATCGACAGCTCGATCCCCCGCCGGATCGCGGCAAAGGCCGCGGCGCCGGCGGTTTCCGACATCGCCCCATAGGGTTCCGGCTCCGCAGCGGCCGGTCCCGTCTCCAGAAGCCGCACATGCCGCCCGGACAGCGCCGGTTCGGACAGCTCCGTCACGATCTGAAGAACATGATCCGGCGCCACGAGAGCGAGCGCCCTCTCGGCCACGGGCTTCTGGCCCAGCAGCACAGCGGCGGGCGCACCTTCGGCAATCACGGATTTGACGGCGATCTCGGGGCCGATCCCGGCGGGATCTCCCACAGTCACGGCAAAGGGGGTCACGGCAAACGGGGCAAGTGCATCGGTCAGACTCATGCCCGCACAATACGCCGCCCCGCCCGAGCGAAAAGCCCTATTCGTCGGCCTCGGTCCCGTCCTCCGCCCCAGCACCGCGGAACCCGGTTGCCACCACGAATTTCTCGCTGGAATCGGACCGGCTCGACGGCGGCTTGACGTTGGCAACCTTGGTGAACTTCTGCTTCAGCAGCTTCTGCAACTCGCCCTCGGCACCGCCGGCCAGCACCTTCGCCACGAAGGTCCCGCCTTCGTCCAGCACGTCAAAGGCCAGGTAGGCCGCCGCCTCGCAGAGCGCGATGATCCGCAGGTGATCGGTCTGCTTGTGCCCCGAGGAGGCCGCCGCCATGTCGCTCATCACGACATCCGCGCGTCCGCCCAGCCATTCCTTGACCTGCAGATCTGCGTCGTCGCTCATGAAATCGAGCTGATAGACTTCGGCGCCCGGGATCGGGTCCACCTCCTGCAGGTCGATCCCGATGATGCTGCCCACGGCCTTGCCGCTCTTCTCGCCAAGTGCATTGATCCGGGGCACCGCCACCTGGATCCAGCCGCCCGGCGCACAGCCCAGGTCCACCACCCGCGCCCCCGGCACCAGGAAGCGGAACTTGTCGTCCAGCTCCATGATCTTGAAGGCCGCACGTCCGCGATAGCCCTCCGCCTTGGCGCGGGCCACGTAGGGATCGTTCAGCTGACGTTGCAGCCATCGCGTCGACGACAGCCGCCGCCCGCGCGCCGTCTTCACCTTCACGGTCAGATCCCGCTGCCCCCGTCCGGAGGTGTTCTTGCCGGTAGGTTTCTTCGCCACGGCGCGCCTCTTCATCTTTCCAAAAATACGTCCGGGGGAGTCTCCCGCGAGGGAGACGGGGGCAGAGCCCCCTGCCACCCCGGAAAATACCAGACCCGCCTGCTACAGCAAAAGCCCCAGCTCAGAAAGGCCCATCTTCCAGAACGCCATCCGCCGACATCTGTGCATATAGCAGCCCCTCGCGCAGGCCCCGGTCCGCCACGCTCAGCCGATCCGTGGGCCAGCAGCGCAGCAACGCCTGCAAGATGGCCGATCCACTCATGATGAGCGCCTGGCGGTCCTGGCCGATCCGCGGGTCCTTGCGGCGCCCCTCCGGACCAAGGTCCAGGTAGCCACGGATCACCCGGTCGATCTGGTCGCTGGTCATCCTCAGCCCGTCCACCTTGGTCCGGTCATAGCGCTTCAGCCCGAGGTGACTGGCGGCGACGGTGGTCACGGTGCCCGAGGTGCCGACGATCTGGAAACCTTCCCGCGCCTGCTCGTCCTTGTAGGGCGCAAAATCCGCCAGCGCCTCCTCGAAGAACCAGGACATAAGCGCGAAGCGTGCGCTGTCGTCCTCGACGTCGCGAAACTGGTCGCGCAGCGTCGCCACGCCCAGCGGCACGGAAATCCAGTCCACCACCTTGGCGGCCGGGAACGGGCTTTCCGGGGGGTGGAATCCGGCATGCAACCGCATGATCGCCTTAGGCCGGTCGCGATGCGGCACGCTCGTCAGGTCGATCCAGACAAGCTCCGTCGAGCCACCGCCGATATCCACCACCAGCAGCTGGTCCGTCCGTGTGCTGACCAGGGGCGCACAGGATATCACCGCAAGCCGGGCTTCTTCCTCCGGCTCGATGATCTCCAGCTTCAGGCCGGTTTCGCGCCGCACCTGCTGGATGAACCCCCTGGCATTGGTCGCCCGCCTGCAGGCCTCGGTGGCCACCAGGCGCATATGCGTCACCTTGTGACGGCGCAGCTTCTGCTGACAGATCCGCATGGCCTGGATCGTGCGCGCCATGGAAGAGCGCGAAAGACGACCGGACCGTTCCAGCCCGCTGCCGAGCTGGACGGATTTGGAGAATGAATCCACCACATGGAACTGGCTGCCCTTGGGTTGGGCAATCAGCATGCGGCAACTGTTGGTTCCCAGGTCCAGCGCAGCATAAAGCTCCGACGGATCGGGAGGTATCGGCGCGGGGCTTTCAACCGGTTTCGGGAATGCGCCCGCACCTTCGGGACGCCTGGGCGCCATGGTCGCGCCCTCCTTATCGTGTTGTCTCCAAACGTAGTCTCTCACCCGCCGCCGCGCAAGAACCTTGATCCGACATACATCTTGTTTTCCGCATGCCTGGCGCCGACCCGGCGGAATCGCCCGCGATCCCCCCGGCAAATCCTGCTGTCGGTCCGTCTGCGCCTGCGGTATCCCCGGTGGCACAACCGGAAACAACCCGAGGAGCTCCCCAATGCCCGATGTCACAATCGTCTTCTGGCGCGACATTCCCGCCCAGGTCATCGTCGGCAAGGGCCGCCGTGCCACCAAGGCCATCCTGCCCGAGCGTTTCGAACAGGCCATCGACCGCGCGGCGATGAAGGTCGGCGCCTCCGACACCGACGCCTACCTGGCCGAATGGCGCAAGGCCGCCCCCTATAACGTCGAAGGTGACGCACAAGAGGTCGCAGACAGCGAAATTGCCCGTCTCGATGCGGAATATGATCAGGAGAAGATCAAGGCCCTGATCGCCAACGACGGCTGGGCCTGACGGATACCTTCAGCCCGGGCGCATGCCCCTCAGGATACGGAGACGACACCGAATGGCCCTCATCCCCTTTCGTCGCAAGTCCGGCACCGCCGGTACCACCGTCCCCGCTCTTGATGGCATTCTCTCGGGCTACTCCATCGAGGTGATGCCCCGCACCGCTGCCAAGGTAGAGGACTTTCGAGCCCTCCTGCCCCGCGGCACCCGCGTCTACATCGCCCATATCGACGGCACGACGATCGACGAGATGGTCGGCACTGCCGCCCGGATCGCCGGCGAGGGATTCGAGGTCATGCCGCATTTCCCGGCTCGCCTCATCCCGGACGCTGGCACCCTCGAGGACTGGATCGCCCGCTACCAGGGCGAGGCCGGCGTTTCGCAGGCGCTGCTGCTCGGGGGCGGCATTGCCCAGCCGCGCGGTGACTTCCACTGCTCGATGCAACTCATGGAAACCGGCCTCTTCGACCGTGCCGGTTTCACCCGCCTGCACGTCGCCGGCCACCCCGAGGGCAACCGGGACATCGATCCCGACGGCTCGGAAGCCATAGTGATGGAGGCGCTTCGCTGGAAACAGGCCTTTTCCGAGCGCAGCGATGCGCAGATGGCCATGGCAACCCAGTTCGCCTTCGATGCAGCCCCCGTCATCGCCTGGGCCGATCGGCTCCGGGCCGAGGGGATCACCCTGCCCGTCCACCTCGGCATCGCCGGCCCCGCCAAGCTGCAGACGCTGATCAAGTTCGCCGTGGCCTGCGGCGTCGGCCCCTCCCTCAAGGTGCTGCAGAAGCGCGCCCTCGACGTCACCAAGCTGATGCTGCCCTACGAGCCCACCGAGGTTCTGGCGGCGCTTGCGGCTCACAAGGTCGAGCATCCCGACTGCCTGATCGAGCAGATCCATCTCTTCCCTCTGGGCGGCATCAAGACCGCCGCGACCTATGCCATCGAACATGGAGGCCCGGCCACCGCCCCGATGCACGCGCAGGCCTGAGCGCAGGCGCAAACAGCTCCCCTTCGAAAACCACCGGCCCGGATTTTTCGGGCCGATTTCCGCCCCTTCGGCCTGTGCCGCTCCGGGGGCCTGTCGTTGCGACCCGCTTGCACCGACGCGATACCGACGTCATACCGACGTGATACCGACGCAGTTTTTGAAGGATCTTCCATGACCCGCACCGTTCTTGAATCGAAATCCAAGACCGTGACCATCGGCTTCGACGAGCCCTTCTGCGTGATCGGCGAACGCATCAATCCGACCGGTCGCAAGAAGCTCGCCGCAGAGCTCGAGGCCGGCGATTTCTCGACCGTCGAGAAGGATGCTCTCGAGCAGGTGGCCTGCGGCGCGGCTGTCCTCGACGTCAACGCAGGGGTTGTCTACAACTCCAACCCCAACCCCAACGAGACCGAGCCGCCACTGATGCGCTCCGTTATCGAGCTTGTTCAAGGGCTTGTGGACGTTCCGCTCTGCATCGACAGCTCGGTGCCCGCCGCGCTGGAAGCAGGCCTGGCCATCGCCGAGGGCCGCCCTCTGGTCAACTCGGTGACCGGCGAGGAGGAGCGCCTCGAGCTCGTCCTGCCCCTGATCAAGAAGTACAACGTCCCCGTCGTGGCGATTTCCAACGATGATACCGGCATTTCCGAGGATCCCGAGGTGCGTTTCGCCGTCGCCAAGAAGATCGTCGAACGCGCCGCAGACTATGGTATTCCGGCCCATGACATCGTCGTGGACCCTCTTGTGATGCCCGTCGGCGCCATGGCAACCGCTGGCCGCCAGGTGTTTGAACTGGTTGCGAAACTTCGCAACGAACTGGGTGTGAACACCACCTGTGGCGCCTCCAACATCTCCTTCGGCCTGCCGAATCGTCATGGCGTGAACGCGGCCTTCCTGCCCATGGCGATTGCCGCCGGCATGACCTCGGCGATCATGAACCCCGTCCGCCAGGTCGAGATGGAAGCCGTGAAGGCCGCGAACCTGTTGATGAACAATGATCCGAACGGTTCCGACTGGATTCGCTTCTCGCGCGTTCTCGACGCCGTCAAGGAAGGGGCCTCCTTCCCCGAGGCCGCCAAGGCGTCTGCCGCAGGCGGTAGCGGTCGTGGCGGGCGCCGTCGTCGCCGCGGCTAAGTCAGACACGTCTTCGCCCCCCAAAACAACATGCCGTCCCCTTGGGGCGGCATGTCTCTTTATGTCCGGCCCTCTGTCAATGCCGGTGACCTGCCTCGGCATTTCGACACCAGCCTGGTGAATTCTCACCCTATCTCTCTGACTTATAACGCTTTCATTCGAAACTCAGGTGCCACGCGCGCCGCGCCATCGTTGCTATTTAACGCACATGCCCTTTCGGTTGCCCCGCGCCTCTCCCCCCTCTCCGAGACGGTTCATTCAAAAACCACCTAAAGCCTCGGTCAGCGTAACTTCGTCTTAACGGGCCACGCCCTATCACCTCCCTGACGCAATGGAACGATGGGAGTCTGGCATGAACATGCTGCGCCCGCATGCCTTCGGCAGGTGGTTATGACTGAGCCGCTGATCCTACAACCTAAGCTGGATCTGCCGGCGGCGGCCCCCTTGGCCGAAGAACTGAAATCGCGCCTGGGCGGTCCCGTCGTAATCGACGCCGGCCAGGTGACACATATCGGTGCCCTCTGTCTTCAGGTGCTGCTCTCCGCCGCCAAGTCACTAAAGGCCGCCGGCCACGGCATGAGCATCACGAATGCAAGCGACAAGGTTGTCGAGCAGCTGGCCCAGATGGGCTTTTCCCCCGAAACCGTGGCGGAGGGCCAGGTATGAGTATGACTGTGCTGGCGGTTGATGACAGCCGCACCATGCGCGACATGATCCGCATGGCCCTGATGCCTGCCGGTTTCACGGTACACGTCGCTGAAGACGGCATTCATGGCATCGAGGTTCTCGAGAACATCTCTCCTGATGCCATCATCACCGACATCAACATGCCGCGCATGGACGGGTTCGGATTTATCGATGCCGTCCGCGAGCAGGAAGAACACCGCGCAACGCCGATCCTCGTGCTGACCACGGAAAGCGCGCCCGAGCTCAAGACCCGGGCCCGGAATGCCGGAGCAACCGGTTGGATCGTCAAGCCCTTTGACCCCGCAAAACTGGTCAAGGCGCTGCAGATGGTCGCAGGCTAGGAGACTCGATAGATGTCCGATCAGAACGACCCGATGGCGGAAATCCGCGCCTCGTTCTTCATAGAATGCGAGGAATTGCTCGAGGCATTGCAGGATGGCCTGCAGGAACTCGATGAAGGAGCGGACGACCCCGAGACGATCAACGTCGTCTTTCGCGCCGTCCACTCCATCAAGGGGGGCGCCGGCGCCTTCGGACTCGAAGCGCTCGTAAGATTTGCGCACCGCTACGAAACCGTTCTGGATGAAGTTCGCGGCGGGCGCATGTCTCCGGACAGCGAGTCGATGAAGCTCTTCTTCCTGGCGGCCGACCATCTGTCGGATCTGGTCCGCGCATGTCGTGATGATGCTCCCCTGCCCGAGCAAACCAGCGAAGACCTCCTGTCCCGCCTGGACGAGCTGCTGGGCGAAGAAGGTGGAGCTGAGGAGGTCGAGGAGGCCGATTTCCAACCGCTCGGCGTCGCCTTCTCGCTTGACCTGCCTGATGTCCAGCCCGTAGCCAATGTCGTTCAGGTGCGCTTCAAGCCAGAGCAGGAACTTTTTGCGACCGGCAACGAACCGTTGATGCTGTTGCGCAACCTTTGCAATCTCGGCAAGGCAAAGGTTACCTGCAAATTCGACGAGCTACCGGCTCTCGATGATCTGGCCCCCGAGACGCCATACATTGAGTGGATTGTCGAGCTCGAAACAGAGGCCGCCGAAGCAGAAATCCGCGATGTATTCGAGTTCGTCGATGGCCTTTGCGAGCTCGAAATATCAGGCCCTGCCGGTGTGCCCGCCCCCGAACTCCCCCCGCTCGCCCCAGCGGCCGAACTCGTGGACGAGACGCCGGCTCCCGTTGCAAAATTGGTGGCAGATCCGGCTCCCGCAGCAATAGAAACCGCGCCTGCGTCAAAGGCTGCAGAGGACGGCGGAAAAGACGGTGATCCGGACAACAAGAAATCCGGGAACACCGCTGCGAAATCCGTTGTTCGCGTCGATCTCGAAAGAATTGAGCGGCTTGTGAACCTGGTCGGCGAACTCGTGATCAATCAGGCCATGTTGTCTCAGAGTCTGGACGAGGCAGGGCTCTCGCCGCACTCTGATGCAATGAACGGGCTTGAAGAGTTCCAGCGCCTGACACGTGACATCCAAGATAGCGTCATGATGATCCGCGCTCAGCCAGTGAAGTCGCTGTTCCAGCGCATGTCGCGCATCGTACGGGAATCCTCTGCAGCCGTAGAAAAAGAAGTCCGTCTCGTCACTGAGGGAGAAGGCACTGAGGTCGACAAGACGGTCATTGAACGTCTCGCAGACCCGCTGACTCACATGATCCGGAACGCCGTCGACCACGGTCTCGAAAATGCCGCCAAACGGGCAGAACTTGGAAAATCGCGAGCTGGAACAGTCAAGCTGACAGCAGCCCACAGGTCCGGACGCGTGATCATCGAGGTCTCTGATGATGGGGCTGGTATCAACCGTCCCCGCGTTCTTGAAAAGGCTGTGTCGAAGGGCCTAGTCCCGCCCGACGTTCAGATGTCGGATGGAGAAATCGACAACTTGCTCTTCCTCCCTGGCTTCTCGACCGCCGAGAAGGTCTCAAACCTCTCAGGCCGCGGTGTCGGCATGGATGTTGTCAAAACCTCCATCCAATCGCTTGGAGGGCGGATTTCGATCGCCTCCGATCCCGGAAAGGGGACGACCTTCTCAATCAGCCTTCCACTGACACTTGCAGTCCTTGATGGGATGGTCGTGAACGTAGCAGGCGAGACGCTTGTCCTGCCTCTGAATGTCGTCGTGGAGACTCTGTCGCTTGGACCCGATGACGTGCAGATGCTCCGCCCGGGATCTTTTGTGGTTCGCGTGCGCGGTGGCTTCGTCCCGCTATATGACCTGGGCGTCATGTTGGGATACCGTGCTCAGCGAAAAACAGACGAAGGCTCGATCGTCCTCTTGATTTCGCTCGAGGACGGCAGCCGTGCAGCTCTCGTAATCGACGGCATCCAGGACCAGCGCCAGGTGGTCATCAAGGGGCTGGACGACAGCTTCTACCGCGCCCCCGGCATCGCGGCGGCAACAATTCTCGGAGACGGGCAAATTGCCCTTATTCTGGATCCAGCCGACATTATCGCCGGCACTGGCAGCCCGCGATCAGCGGACATCATGCTTTCGGAAAGGAAGATCGCAAATGAGTGATCAGGTACAGACAAACGACCTGGAACTGCTCACGTTCCGTGTAGCAGACCAAGAATATTCGCTCGATATCATGTCCGTCCGGGAAATTCGCGGCTGGACACGCACAACGCCGATGCCTCATGCCCCGGACTTCATGCGTGGGGTAATCAACCTCCGGGGCACCGTCCTGCCTGTCATGGATCTCGCTCGCCGGCTAAACCTGCCGTCACAGGAAACAAATGATCGCAACGTGATCATAGTCGTGAAACTCCACGGCACGCTTACCGGCCTGCTCGTCGACGCCGTTTCTGACATCGTGGCCATAACCAATGATGACCTCCAACCCCCGCCGGACCTCTCGTCCGATCCGCACATGTCCGTGGTCCGAGCTCTGACGGTTATCGACGATCGGATGATCCGTGTCCTTGATCTTGGTGCTGTCGTACCAACTTCCAGCGACGAGGCTGCATGAACTCCTCCATCCCAGATACGGCGGCAATGGCCATGGACAACAAGTCCTTCGCGGCCATTGCAACGCTGGCAAAGGAAGAGGCCGGCCTTGTCTTGCCAGAAGGCAAGATGACCATGGTCCAGTCCAGACTACGCAAGCGATTGCTTGCTAGCGGTCAGCCGACCTACGAAAGCTATTGCCGCTTCGTCTGTTCGCCAGAAGGTGCGGAAGAGCGCAGATACATGATTTCCGCTCTTACCACGAACGTGTCCCACTTTTTCCGGGAATCTCACCATTTCGACATGTTGCGAACGAAAGTTCTGCCTGTCCTTCTCCAGAAGGCAAGGAACGGTCAACGCGTCAGGATCTGGTCCGCAGGCTGCTCCAGTGGTCAGGAGCCCTACTCTATATCGATGTGTCTCCAAGCGGCGGCACCGGAACTCGCAAGTCGGGATATTCTTATTCTCGGAACAGATATCGATCCGGCGATATTGGAGAAGGCCGAAACAGCCATCTACAATGATCAGCAAATCGCAGGCATTCCGGATGAGATGCGTAAATCCTATCTGGAAAGCGATCCCAGGACAGGGCAACACCACGTCAAGGACGAGATCAGGAGGCTGGTTCGGTTCCGTGAGCTGAACTTGCTGCGTGAGTGGCCGATGAAAGGCCAGTTCGACGTGATTTTCTGTCGAAATGTCGTCATCTATTTCGATGCGGAAACTCAAGCATCCCTTTGGCCCAGATTTCGCCAAAGGATCATCGAAGGCGGTTGGATTTTCCTCGGCCATTCTGAACGGATTTCCGACTCTTCTCTCAGCCTCTTCGAACCAAATGGCATGACGGCCTACAAGGCCGCAGGCAAATACGCATCCTCAATCGGGAAGGAATGATCGGATGGCCCTTAGAGACCAGATTAGAATCATGGTTGTGGATGATATGTCCACCAGTCGGGGTCTAATCACCCAGGCGCTGGATGCATTCGGCATCAGGAACGTTGCAACGTCATCCGATGGCCCAACGGCCTTGAAAGCTCTGGAAGCCGCGCCTGTTCATCTTGTGATTTCTGACTACAACATGCCAGGAATGGATGGTTTGCAACTGCTTCACCATCTGCGAAGCGGAGCGCGAACCAAGGGCGTCGGCTTCATCCTCATCACAGGCAAGGCCGACAAGGCGATCATTGATCAAGGGCGCACCCTCGGAATGAATAACTTCCTTAAGAAGCCATTCGAGCCGAACGACCTGCGTGCCTGTATCGAAGCAGTGGTCGGCCGCCTCTGAAATGACAGAGCCTCGGCAACATATGCCAGACGAAACCTCACCGTCTTCATCGACGGTCAGTGCTTCAGACATGGCCATGGTGCTGGCGGGCCAAGTCGCCGGGTTGCGCGGCTTGACGGCTGCGCTCGAGGATGCCTTGTCTTCCAGCCTTTGCTCGTGCAACCCGCTCACCGAAGAAGCTTTCGTCGCCTTTCAAAGGATTGATTTTATGCGACAGTCCCTCAAGGACATCGAAGCTCTTCTGACAAAGTTCGGCCCCAACCTGACGTGGGAGGAAGAGCATGTGGTAACTCAACAGGCATTTTCAACCGTCGTTGACATGGGAGGCAGCATCGACCCGATGTTCAGGGAGACCGAGAAAGACCAGGACGCCACCGACGACTCTGCCGGCGACGCTGACCTTTGGTGAGGTGATGTGGCTTGATCCTGCAAGATAGTGGCTAGTTCTTCTACGACTAGATATCCAATATCTTGCATGGCATGGCAGAAGATCTCTGGGGATGGTGCGCACTCCGGTGTCCGGGTTGCCCCCCATTCGTTCGTTCGCCATCGATCACATTTATGCAAACTGCCCACTGCCGAGGGTAGTGTTTGTACTTTAGCCTTCAGCTTTCTGCCCTCCGGCATAGGCAACAGCTGCTACTCGACAAGAGCGGCCCACTCGGGCTACATCCGGAGGTAGCAGAATGACAGTATTCGTGTTCACCTTGCCCCACCATGCATTTTGGTGCGAAGGCCTTTGCTCTGCTCGGCCAAAAGCGGAGACGCCAGGATGATGCGCCGCGAGTATCTCGAGCAATTGACCAATGCCCAGACCATCGAGGAGCTCTGGACAATCCACTGCGCGAAGATGGAAAGCTATGGCTTCGACCGCCTGCTGTACGGCTTTACCAGGTATCGCACGGCAACCTCTCTTGGCGATCCAGAGGATTTTGTCATTCTCACGAACCATTCCGAAGCCTATCGAGAGGCTTTCCTTGGCAAAGGGCTTTATTTCCATGCGCCAATGGTCCGATGGGCTCTTGAGAACGAAGGAGCCTGTTCGTGGCGCATCCTCGCAGAGATGAGTGCCAATGGCGCCATGACCGCGAGTGAACGACGGGTCCTCGAGTTCAACCGTTCAATGGGAGTGACGGCTGGCTACTCGATTTCCTTCAAGTCGATTTCGCCGAGGACCAAGGGCGCCATCGCCCTGACCGCGCGGCGCGACATGACTCAGGAGGAAGCGGACAACATCTGGGCCAAGAACGGCCGTGATATCGTGATCATGAACAATGTCGCCCACCTGAAGATCCTGACCTTGCCATACTCGGGCCCAACCCGTGAGCTGACAAGACGGCAGCGGGAGGCCCTGCAATGGGTCGGCGACGGCAAGACGACCCAGGATATAGCCTTGCTGATGGGGCTGACGACGGCCACCGTCGAAAAGCACCTGCGACTCGCACGAGAAACACTGAACGTCGAAACGACAGCGCAGGCCGTGCTCAAGGCGGCCTTTCTCAACCAGATGTTCATTTTCGACGCATGACGGGTTGGCGAAAGTCGGCCCAAGGTGCTGTATTTTCCTGCCGGCAGGTATGGAATGCCCCCATTTTTCCCATTCACGCTTTACGTTTCAGGCCCAGGTAAGGATTCCCTTACTTTCGACTGAACGATAAAAAAACGACCCTGAGGTCGTTCCGTGAGTGGTGGCATTTAGGCCATGGGACACGCGGCTCGCCCCCCTGAAATTGCAGGGTTCTGCGGGACCGCCCGGGAAACCGGACGCCGGCTGAAGGATATATTGATCAGCCCTTCATCCGGCACAGAACGAAGGGCGGTTCCATCCCCAACCAGTCGCCCGTTTCGTCGAGGCGGTGCCGGCCTCCCGACCGGCACCGCCTTTTCAATACCTTACACGGCGATCCTGAACCCTTACCTGAATCCTTTCCCAACCGGGCGCCATGCCAGAAGGGTCAACGCGACCGTCCCGGAAGCCGCGCACCAGAAAGGCATTACCAGGGCCTGCTGACGGCCCAACACGGGCTCCGACAAGCGCACCACCCACCCGGAGAGCGCAAGCCCCAGGGGCATCATGCCCCAGGTGAAAAGACGGTAGAGCGAGTTGACACGGCCGAGGACTTCATCGGGGATCATGCGCTGACGGAACGCCACCGAAACGGAATCCCAGATCAACCCGAAAAAGCCGAATGCCGCCAGGATCACGGCGAGGCTCCACGGCCCGGGCATGAGCGGGACAAGGCAGAAGGTCACCGCGCTCAGCAACAGCATCCATTGTGCGGTTCGACCGCGTCCGAAGCGTGCTGCCACGGGCCCACCTGCAAAGCCCCCAAGGATACCTCCGATGGCCCCCACCGCCAGGATCAGGCCGTAAGTTCCTGCTCCGGCTTCCAAATTCTCCTGAACATGCAGGATGAGGGCCATCGTCAGCATCTGGTGAAACATGTTGAACAGACCGGTCAACAGGGCCAGGCCACGCAGCATCGGAGCGTGGATCAGGAAATCGTAGCCCTCGCGCAACTCTGAGCGCCAGTCACGCCTTTCCCGTAGCGGAGACCGCCGCCGCACCTCGAGCCCCGCCACTATGACTGCCGCCAAGGCATAGACCAGAACATTCAGGGCAAAGGGCAATGGCAATGCCATTGCGACCAGGAACGCCCCGACCGCCGGCCCAAGCAATGCATTCATCGTCAGCTCGGCACTCCAGAGCAGCCCGTTGGCGCGCTCCAGGTTATCAGGGGGTACAATCGACGGCAGGATCGTCTGTGCGGCATTGTCGCGAAAAACCTCCGCGGCCCCGATCAGAACGGCGCAGCCGGCCAGAAGTGCGAAGAGCAGCGGCTGCGCCACACCGGCTTCCGTCGCCTGCGGCAAGGGCTGTGCCAGCCAGAGCGCCAGTGCCGCCATTGCGAATGCCACGGCCCTTACGACATCCATCGACAGGATCAGGCGCTTGCGGTTCAGCCTGTCGGCCGCCAGACCGGCCGGCACCGCAAAGAGGAACCAAGGCAGACGCAGCGCAACAGGTATCAGCGCGATCAGCAGCGCGTCGCGGGTCAGCAGGCTCGCCGCCCAGGCCCAGGCGACCACCGCGATACCGTCGCCCAGGTTTGTCGCCGCACTGGCGGCAACAAATCGGGTCAGAACGCCCATACCCTTCAACTTGCGCACGAAATTCCCCTGCGTTGTGGCCTGGCAAACCGACTGCGCCAGCCCCGGCAAGGAAGGTCAAGAGAAGTTCTCGCGTCACCCTGTACCACCCGGCCCCGGTGGCACGAAAAAGGGCCGGGAGAGAACTCCCGGCCCCGACCTGCACCAGAAATGCAGTTGAAAGATCAGCCCTGAGCGGCCTTGGCGACTTCTGCGGCGAAGTCTTCTTCTTTCTTCTCGATGCCATCGCCCACTTCCAGGCGGACGTAGCCGACAACCTCGACACCGGCTTCCTTGGCAGCAGCCTCGACCGTCAGGTCGGGGTTGATGACGAAGGCCTGGCCCAGAAGCGTGACTTCGGACAGGAACTTCTTCATCCGGCCCTTGATCATGTTCTCGATGATGTTCTCGGGCTTGCCGGATTCACGGGCTTGCTCGGTCAGAACGTTGCGCTCACGCTCCACCAGCGCCGGGTCCAGGTCGGCTTCGCCGAGCGAGGCCGGGTTGGAGGCCGCGATGTGCATGGCAACCTGACGGCCGAACTCTTCGTTCTCGCCTTTCAGGGCGACCAGAACGCCGATGTTGCCCATGCCGGGCGCGGCAGCGTTGTGCACGTAGGAGACGACCTGGTCGCCTTCCAGCTTGGCCATGCGACGCAGGGTCATGTGCTCGCCGATGGTGGCCACCTTGTCGGTGATCAGCGCGTCGACGGTCTTGCCGCCCACTTCGGCTGCCTTCAGCGCGTCGAGGCCGTCCACGGTCAGCGCGGCACCGACGATGCTCGACACCATGTCCTGGAAGTCCTTGTTCTTCGCCACGAAGTCGGTTTCCGAGTTCACCTCGATGGCGACACCCTTGCCACCTTCGACAGCAACGGCCACCAGGCCTTCGGCTGCGGTGCGGTCCGCCTTTTTGGCGGCTTTCGCGAGGCCCTTGGTGCGCAGCCAGTCAACGGCCGCTTCCATGTCGCCATCGGTTTCGGTCAGAGCCTTCTTGGCATCCATCATGCCTGCGCCGGTCATTTCGCGCAGTTCTTTCACCTGTGCAGCAGTGATCGCCATGGTGGGATCTCCTTACATCTGGAATTGGGTCCGGCCGCGCATATCACGCGGCCGGTGACGTTTGTGTAACGAAAGACTTACGCTTCGGCGTCTTCTGCGACGGCTTCTTCTTCGATGCCGTCGACCAGTTCGCCAACGTCAACGCCGGCTGCGCCCAGCTGGGCGGTCATGCCGTCGATGGCTGCGCGCGATGCCAGGTCGCAATAGAGCGAGATGGCGCGGGCTGCGTCGTCGTTGCCGGGGATGATGTAATCCACGCCTTCGGGCGAGCAGTTGGTGTCAACCACGGCCACGACCGGGATACCCAGCTTCTTGGCTTCGAGGATCGCCAGCGCTTCTTTCTTGACGTCGATGACGAAGAGCAGGTCAGGCACGCCGCCCATTTCGCGGATGCCGCCGAGCGAGGC
Source organism: Pseudooceanicola sp. DL12 (assembly GCF_056270665.1). Lineage (NCBI taxonomy): Bacteria > Pseudomonadati > Pseudomonadota > Alphaproteobacteria > Rhodobacterales > Paracoccaceae > Pseudooceanicola > Pseudooceanicola sp. DL12. The sequence continues at coordinate 1,917,795 of NZ_CM149884.1, read as the reverse complement.
TTGCAGTTTGCCCTGCTCACGTTCCATTTGCAGACGCTCTTTCTTGGTCAGGCCTTCGGCGCCGCCTTCCAGGCGTTCGTCGATTTCCTTCAGGCGGTTGATCGACTGGGAAACGGTTTTCCAGTTGGTCAGCGTGCCGCCCAGCCAGCGGTGGTTCATGTAGTACTGGGCGCATTTCTCGGCAGCGTCAGCGACGGGCTGAGACGCCTGGCGCTTGGTGCCCACGAACAGCACGCGGCCGCCCTTGGCGACGGTTTCGCGGATCACGTTCAGGGCAGCGTCCAGCATAGGAACGGTCTGCGTCAGGTCGAGAATGTGGATGCCATTACGCGCGCCATAGATGAACTCGCCCATGCGGGGGTTCCAGCGTTGCGTTTGGTGGCCGAAGTGGACGCCAGCTTCCAGCAGCTGACGCATGGTGAACTCGGGAAGAGCCATGGTCTTTATACCTTTCCGGTTTGCGCCTTGGCGGGGGTGTGAACCTGATCGGTCAACCGGTGGACGTATGGGGATGTCTCCCCCATAGGCCCGACCCCGCCTGCGGGATTAAGTGGCGCTCCTTTACACAGCCAATGCGGGCTTGGCAACCCCCGATTGCCGCCGGCGGCACGGGCATGGCCCCCGCCATGGGACACGAGCGGCCTCAGACCGGAGAGATAAAGGCAATTTCGAAGAACCAGATCAGGCCGATGGCCGCGATCATTGCCGAGGCCGGCACTGCGATCCGGCTCCTGTACCATGGCTTGTGGCGGAACCAATAGCCCACCAGCCCGAAGGCGATCGCCAGGACGGCAAGCTGGCCGAGTTCCACCCCGATGTTGAAGCCGGCAAGCGCCGCGACCATGCGGTCGGGCGGCACGCCGTAGCTCTCGATCACCGCGCCAAAGCCGAGCCCGTGCAAGAGACCGAAGCCGAAGATGACCATGAACCGGAACATGTTCATCTGCGGCACAAGGATGTTCTCGGCCGCGACAAAGACGATGGACAGCGCGATCAGTGGCTCGATGACCGATGCGGGCAGATCGATCACCCCGAAGGTGCTCATGGCCAGCGACATCGAATGCGCCAGGGTAAAGGCCGCAACCTGCCAGGCCAGCACCGAGAGCCGCGCAGACAGGAAGAAGATGCCGAGGATGAACAGCACATGGTCCGGCCCATAGGGGATGATGTGCTCCACGCCGATGGGGATGAAGTCGCCCACCACCTGCAGCGGTGTCGCCTCGGGTGGCGGGCTCCGCACGGGGATCAGCGCGGTCTCGTCGCCGCCTCGCAGAACCGCGGAATAGGCCTTGTCCGCCGCCGGCCCCATCCCCGCCGCAACCGCCACCGATGTGTTCCGGCTCAGGCTCGGGGACAATTGGTAGCCTGCCGGCGTTTCCTTCACGGGCGGCCTGACTTCCAGCAACATCAGCGTGCCCAGGCCCTTGGACCAGGAAATCTGAAACCCTTCGGTCCGCTCGGGAAACTTGCCATGGATCAGCGCCCGTGCAGGCCTCGGGTCGTTCGGGCTTTGGACCTCGGAAATGGCGATCTGGTCCAACCTCAGCGGAACCTCCTTGCCCGAGGCCGTCCGCAGAGGCATGAGCGTCGCGATGTAGCTCCAACGCTCGCGGAAAAGGTCCTCGACATGGTCGGAGGGCATGCCGCGCAGATCCTCGTAGGCCGGCATGTCACGCGCCGCTCCGCCTCCCGTGTCGGCCCCGGCGGCCGCACCCTGCGCGCGCCCGCCCGGCCCGCCCGCCAGCATGGCTTCGGCATCGAAACGCATGATCAGGGTCACCGACTGCGGTGAAATGATCATGTCCACCATCGTGGGGTGTATTTCATGGGCGGCGGCGCGTTCCGGCAATCCACCGGCCACGGTCAAAACCCCAAGACACAGCGCCGCCCCCAGAATGGAATTCACAATACGTTCCCGGCGCCCCTGCCTGCGCCGACGCTCGTGCCTTTTCCGTCCCGGGCTACGCAGGCGGTCCCTCGCCTTCGATCCCCCACTCGCTTCCATACTAACAACCTTGTTTTTATAGGTCTTGCCAGCAGGCAGACCATTAACATTCGCGGTCCGGAATGGTTCTTTTATGTGTTATTGTATTTGAATTATCAATGCACTTTTCCACTTTGAGTTGCGCTGCCTTTTGGTGTGACGCTACGGCTTCACCCCGCTATTCCCATTCCTCCGCCAGGCAGGCCCAATTCCTGCCCGGCCCATACCGCCCATTGCGGCGGAAGAGGAAATGCTGTTGCACGTCCAGAATGCATCCCGCGTGGCGGTGCCGCATCGCAGGACCCTCATGCATGCGCGCGGCCACCTCATTCCGCTTGCGCTTTTTCACGCACCCAGAGACAAGACTTCATGACGAAAAGTTCCGACATCATCTGTATCGGCGCGGTCCTGTGGGACATCATCGGACGCTCCGCCAGCCACATGCGGCAGGGCTCCGACGTGCCCGGCCGTATCACCCGCCTGCCCGGCGGCGTTGCCATGAACATTGCCATGACCCTAGCCCGGTTCGGCATGCGCCCCACGCTTCTCACCGCCGTGGGCCGTGACCCGGAGGGCGACGAACTGGTCGGCGCCTGTGCCGATCTCGGCATGTGCACCGATCACATCTATCGCTCCGAGGATCTGCCCACCGATCGCTACATGGCTATCGAAGGCGCAAACGGCCTGATCGCCGCGATCGCCGATGCCCATTCTCTCGAGGCCGCCGGCGCCAAGATCCTGCGCCCGCTGACCGGCGGTGCCCTGGGCAGTGCCGAGACCCCCTATGCCGGGCCCGTGGCCCTCGACGGCAACCTGACCCTGCACCTGCTGGAGGAGATCGCCGCCTCGCCCGCCTTTGCGCGGGCCGACCTGCGCGTGGCGCCGGCCTCTCCGGGCAAGGCCGAGCGCCTGCGCCCCTTCCTGACCCATCAGCGCGCCCTGCTCTACGTCAACCTCGAAGAGGCCGGCCTGCTCTGCCAGCGCGACTTTGCCTCCTCCGCAGATGCCGCCGCCGGCCTGCTCGACCGCGGCGCGCGCCGCGTTCTGGTCACCGACGGCAGCCGCGCCGCCTCCGAGGGCAGCGAGGCCTCCGACATTCTCACCCTGACGCCGCCGGAAGTGCTCGTGACCCGGGTCACCGGTGCCGGCGATACCTTCATGGCCGCCCACATCGTGGCCGAGGCCGCAGGCGCGCCCCGCGACGAGGCGCTGCAGCGCGCCCTCACTGCCGCCGCCCGGTATGTCTCCGGAGAGACCCCTCTCTAGGACAGATCTTCACACGCCACGTCAGGAACACAGGACAAGCCCATGGAATTGATCACGAAATCCTCCGAACTTCGTCGTGCCCAGGCAGACGGCATGCCCGTCGTCGCGCTCGAGAGCACGATCATCACCCATGGCATGCCCTATCCACAGAACATCGAGACCGCGCGGCGGGTCGAACAGGACATCCGCAACGAGGGTGCCGTGCCCGCCACCATCGCGGTGATCGACGGCACCCTGCATGCGGGGCTCGAACCTGACCAGCTCGAGGCGCTGGCTCAGCGCAGCGACGTGGCCAAGCTCTCGCGGGCGGATATCGCCGCCTGCATCGCCTCGGGCGGCACCGGTGCCACCACCGTGGCCGCCACGATGATCGCCGCCCGGCTGGCCGGCATCTCGGTCTTTGCCACCGGCGGCATCGGCGGTGTCCACCGCGGCGCAGAACAGACCTTCGACATCTCCGCCGACCTGCCGGAACTGGCGCAGACAGCGGTCACCGTCGTCGCCGCCGGCCCCAAGGCGCTGCTCGACATTCCCAAGACGCTGGAGGTGCTGGAAACCCACGGCGTGCCGGTCATCGCCTTCGGCCAGGACGAGCTGCCGGCCTTCTGGTCGCGCAGTTCCGGCCTTGCCGCGCCACTGCGCATGGACACGCCCGAGGCCATCGCCAATGCCCACCGCATGCGCGGCCTCATGGGCCTGCCCGGTGGCCAGCTGGTGGCCAATCCCGTGCCCGCCGAAGACGAGATCCCCCGCGAGAAGATCGAGCCGATCATCACCCGCGCCCTGGCCGAGGCCGAGGCGCAGGGCATCACCGCCAAGGGCGTCACCCCCTTCCTGCTGCAGCGCATCTTCGAGCTGACAGAGGGCCGCTCGCTGGCGACGAATATCGCGCTGGTGCGCAACAATGCCGTGCTGGCCGCGCGCATTGCCCGTCACCTCACCTGACATCACCGGGAAAAGCACGTCAAATCCGCCCTATCCGGACCGCGGGCCATTGCTGCAGGGGGGCCGAGCACATAGGTTCTCCTCTCGACATTCCTGATCCGGACCAATGATGGACGCCCCCAGCAAGCCCCCCTCGCCTCCCAAACCCGCCGAACCGGCAGCTCCCCCGGGGCGCCGCGGCCTCTTCGCCCGGGCACGTTCATCCTTCCTGACAGGGATCGTGGTGATCCTGCCGGTGGGTCTCACCATCTGGCTGCTCTGGACCCTCGCGGGCTGGGTCGACGGCTTCGTCATGCCGCTGGTGCCCGACCGCTTCCATCCCGATCATTACATCGGCGTGAACCTGCGCGGCGCCGGCATCATCATCTTCCTGGTCTTCACGGTGATGGTCGGCTGGATCGCCAAGGGGCTGATCGGCCGCTCGATCATCCGCTCCGGCGAGAGGCTGGTCGACCAGATGCCGATCGTCCGCTCGATTTATTCCGGCGCCAAGCAGATCGCGACCACGGTCTTTGCCGAATCCGAGCGCAAGTTCGAACATGCCTGCCTGGTGCAATATCCGCGCCGCGGGATCTGGGCCATCGGCTTCGTCTCCACCGCCGCCAAGGGCGAGATCGCCGAGCGCCCCGAGACCGGGGGCAACCTGCTCTCGGTCTTCGTGCCGACCACGCCGAACCCCACCTCGGGCTTCCTGCTTTATATCCCCGAGGAAGACGTCGTGCTGCTCGACATGTCGGTCGAGGATGCCGCAAAGCTGGTGATCTCGGCGGGCCTCGTCTACCCGAACCCGAAGGATCCGTCCAAGCCGATCCCCGCCAGCGATCTCTGAGGTCGCCCCCGGGATGCGCCCCGGGACGGCCCTCCGCTCACATGAACATGCCCGCCAGATCCAGCGTACCGTTGTTGTTCAGCGCGCCGCGGTGATCGCGCAGGAACCGGTTCGCGGCCTCATAGCCCGCCTCGCGCAGCATCTTCATCACGAAGACATTCGGGAACATCTTGGTGGTCGAGGACAGCTCGACCATCAGCGCGTTGTCCGAGATCATGTGGATCAGGATGTCCTTCTTCTCGCCGGTCGTCACCCGCCCCTCGGCGATCAGGCGCTTGACGAACTCCACCGCCCGCAACTCCCTCAGCAGAGAGGAATTGAAGCTGATCTCGTTGATCCGGCTCTGGATCTCGTTCGGCAGCATCGGGATCTCGTCGCGCTCCAGCGGATTGATGTTCACGATCACCACGTCGTCGGGCAGGTCGGGGCGGAACAGCGGAAAGAGCGCCGGATTGCCACTGAAGCCGCCATCCCAGAAGGCCTCCTCGCGCCCCGATTGCGGATCAAAGAACTCCACTGCCCGAAACAGCGTCGGCAGGCAGGCCGAGGCCAGGAGCGCATCCGTCGTCACCTCGTCGCGGCCAAAGATGCGGATCTTTCCGTCGCGCACCTTGGTCGCACAGACGAAAAGCTCCGGCCCTGCCTGGTCGCAGACCGCCTCGAAATCGAACTTCTCCACGATCGGCTGCATCGGGTTACGGTAGAAGGGCCCGAGCGCATAGGGCGTCGAGACGACCGAGAGCATGTCGGCCACGCTGCCGGCCATGGAATAGTCGAGCGCCTGGCCGATATCGCCGGCGCCCGGCATCGGCAGCCCGGAAAAGAACCAGGCCCAGATGGAGTTGTCCTTCATCGCGCCCATCTGCTGCCAGAACCAGGCCAGCTCGGCCTTGGCGCCCTCGCGCCCGCCCTTGGCCCAGCCGGCCTTGAGTGCCGCACCGTTCATTGCCCCGGCCGAGGTGCCCGAGATCGCCGCGATCTCCAGGTCCTCGTCCTCAAGCAACCGGTCCAGAACACCCCAGGTATAGGCGCCATGGGCGCCGCCGCCCTGAAGGGCCAGGTTGATCCGCTTGGTCTCTGGCATGGGCGCCTCCGGGCTGCGTCTCTCTCGGTCTACTGGTCACGATACTGCTTAGAAAAGGGTTAACACCCCGGATGCGGACAGCGCGGCGCCTCTCCGCCCTGCCCGCTTCTTCGCGCGCCTACTGAGAGGTCCAGCCGCCATCGACGCTGATCGTCGTGCCGGTGATCTGCTTGGCCGCCGGGCTGCACAGGAACACCGCCGTGCCGCCGATTTCCTCGACCGTGGCAAAGGCTTTGCTCGGCTGCTTGGCCAGGATCACCTTCTCGATCACCTCGTCCTCGGACATGTCGTATTCCTTGGCGGTGTCGGGGATCTGCGCCTCGACCAGCGGCGTCAGCACATAACCGGGGCAGATCGCGTTGCAGGTGATATCCTCTTTCGCGGTCTCGAGCGCCACGGTCTTGGTCATGCCGACCACACCGTGCTTGGCGCTGATATAGGCGCTCTTGTACGGGCTGGCCCGCAGGCCATGGGCGCTGGCGATGTTCACGATCCGGCCCCAGCCCTTTTCGCGCATGCCCGGCAGGGCCGCCGCGATGGTGTGAAAGTTGCTGCTCATGTTGATGGCGATGATCTGGTCCCATTTCGCCACCGGGAACTCGTCGATGGCCGCCACGTACTGGATGCCCGCGTTGTTCACCAGGATGTCGCAGCCGCCGGCCTTCTCGACCAGGGCACGGCAGTCCTCGCCCTTGGACATGTCGGCCTGGATATAGCGCGCGGTGACGCCGAATTCCTTCGCGATCCCCTCCGCGATGGCGTGATCTTCCGCCGTGTCGCTGAAGGAATTGATGACGACATCGGCCCCCTCCGCCGCCAGCGCCTTCGCCACGCCCAGCCCGATGCCCGAGGTGGATCCCGTCACGATCGCCGTCTTGCCGCTCAAACTCATGATTCTCTCCCTTTTCGTCTCCGGATGGGGTCCGGACCCGCAAGAGAGGATAATGCTGCAGATGCGAATTGCGAGTACGAAAGACTACCTATCGGCACGTATCTTCCTCGCGGCGGCACCCTCGCAGGCGCCTTGCGCCATTGGGCTCACGGCCGTTCACGCTTCGGTCATCGGCCTGGCGGGGGCGTTGCGATCCCGGATGACACGCGCAAAAAAAACGCCGGCACGAAGCCGGCGTTAAGTCATTGAGGCAGGTTTCATACAGGCAAGAAACCTATCGAGCAGTACGCTCTTTATAAGCAATCCGGCGCCGTCATGGAAGCTAAAAGTTTGAAAAGACGTGAATCCAAGGTTACGGTCCCTGCCAACAAAACAAGGGCAGTTCAGGGAAAGACGCATCATGCGATCTCATTCACCCCGTGCAGGCGGGTTTTCGACGCGTATTTTCGCCGGACTTTTTGCAGGGGCGATTCTCGGCTCTGCGGCCCTGGCAGATCCTTCGCATGGCATAGCTATGTATGGCGATCCCGCCCTGCCACCGGATTTTGTGTCCCTGCCCTATGCCAACCCGGATGCCCCCCAGGGCGGCACCCTCGTCACCGGCAACACCGGCACCTTCGACAGCCTCAATCCCTTCATCACCAAGGGCACCCCGCCGTGGCAGCTGCGCTTTCTCACCCACGAGAGCCTGATGTACCGCAACTGGGACGAACCCTTCTCCCTCTACGGCCTCCTGGCCGAATCGGTCGACACCGGCCCGGACCGTGACTGGGTCGAATTCACCCTGCGCCCCGAGGCGAAATTCTCCGACGGAAACCCGGTGACGCCCGCGGATGTCATCTGGTCCTTCCGCACCCTCGGCACCGAGGGCAACGTGCGCTACCACGGCTTCTGGAGCCAGGTGGAGAGCATCGAACAGACCGGCCCGCTTTCCGTCAAGCTGACCTTCAAGGGCGACAACCGCGAGCTGCCGCTGATTGCCGGCCTGCAGCCGATCCTGGAAAAGGCCCAGTGGGAGGGCAAGGATTTCACCGAGAGTGGCCTGGACGAGGCGCCCATCGGTTCGGCCCCCTATGTCGTCGACAGTTTCGTCGCCGGCCGCAACGTGGTGCTGAAGAAGAACCCCGACTACTGGGGCCGCGATCTGCCGATCCGCCAGGGCACCGCCAACGCCGATACCATCCGGATCGAGTTCTTCGGCGATCAGAACGTGCTCTTCGAGGCCTTCAAGGCCGGCCAGATCTCCTTCATCCGGGAATTCAACGCCGAGAAATGGGCCCGCGACTACGACTTTCCCGCCGTGGAGCGCGGCGACATCGTGAAGACCGAGATCCCGACACAGAAGCCCTCCGGCATGACCGGCTTCGTCATGAACACCCGCCGCGCGCCCTTCGACGACATCCGCGTGCGCGACGCGCTGATGCATGCCTTCAACTTCGAATACATCAACGATGCCGTCACCGGCGGCCGGCAACAGCGCATCACCTCCTATTTCTCCGGCTCCGAGCTGGGCATGAAGCCCGGCCCCGCGACCGGCCGCGTCAAGGCGCTGCTGGAGCCCTTCGCCGACACGCTGCCAGAGGGCGCCCTCGAGGGCTATACCCTACCCCAAGGCGACGGCTCGGCCCGCAACCGCGCCAATATCCGCACCGCCGCAAAACTGCTGAACGAGGCCGGCTGGACCGTGGGCAGCGACGGCGTACTGCGCAACGCCGAGGGACAGCCCTTCACCTTCGAGATCCTGCTGCGCCAGGGCGACCGGCAGAACCAGTCGATCATCGACCTCTACGTCAAGGCGCTCGAACGCCTGGGCATCCAGCCTCGGCTCAGCCTGGTCGACAGCGCGCAATACCAGATGCGGGTGCTCGATTACGACTTCGACATGACCGATTTCCGCCGCGACCTCTCGCTCTCCCCCGGCAACGAACAGCGCCTCTACTGGGGCTCGGCCGTGGCCGAGGTTCCGGGATCGCGCAACCTGATGGGTGTCGAGAGCCCGGCCGCCGACGCCATGATCGACGCCATGCTCTCCAGCCGCAGCTCCGAGGATTTCACCGCGGCCACCCGTGCCCTCGACCGGGTGCTGACGGCCGGGCGCTACGTCATCCCGATCTTCTCCTTCGACGTCGGACGCATCGCCCATGTGAAGGATTTCACATTCTCGGGAGAGGTCCCGATCTACGGCGACAACGCGGGCTTCCTGCCCGAGGTCTGGTATTTCACCGATGCCGGAGCCGCCTCCGGCGCGGACGCCGGGACCGACAGCCAGTAGCCGGCGGAACAGCGGCGGCCCGCCAGGCGTTGTTCCTCCAAAGCCCCGGGGCCCACTGCCCGGAGCAAAAGGAAAGGACATCCCATGCAATGGCTCGCCATCTCCCGCCGCTGGAGCGCCTATATCCCCGCCATCCTCGACCGCTGGCCCGAGGCCGACGAGGCCGAGCTGACCGGTCTCGACGGCACCCAGACCTCGCTCGCCGCCTATTTGGCAGAGCAGACAGGGCGCGAGATCACCGAGGTGAACGACGAGATCGAGGACTGGCGCGCCGGGGCGACCCCGGCCGACATCCGCATGGACGAGAGCGAGGACATGCGCAACATCACAGCCTCGGGCCGCTATATACAGGAGGGCGAGGACGTCTATGACGACGACGCGCTCTATGGTGACGAGGACAAGACCGAGACTCCGGTCGGCCGGTCCGGCTGAGGAGCAAGCCGCCTCCGGCAGGAGTATTTCGGGAAAGATAAAGCTTCGAACGCACCTGCGGCAGCACCGCAACCGCAGGCTTGCAACAAGGCCCGCCCCGTCATCTGGCCGGAAATATCCCCGCCGGAGGCGTTGAAACGCCCGATGGCGGCGCCCCGCCGGGGCCTGTTTCAAAGACTTGCGAGAGACGGCCTTGCAAGCGGCCTCACGTCAGCGAGGTCACCCAGAGGATGGTCGCATCCTCCTCGCTGACCGAAATCACGTTATGCCCCATCGAGGCATCGTAATAGGCGCTGTCGCCACGGCGCATCTCCACCGGTTCGTAGAACTCGGTGAATAGCCGGATCACCCCGGTCAGCACATAGAGGAATTCCTCGCCGTCGTGGCGCACCCAGCCATCGAATTCCTCCATGTCGCGGGCCCGGATCCGGGCGCGATAGGGCAGCATCTGCTTCTTCACCAGGGCATTCGCCAGCAGCTCGTGCTCGTAGGTCGCGGTGGCATAGGCATTGCCCTCGCCGGATTTCGTCAGCGCCATGCGGCCCATGACCTGCGTTGCCTTGGGCGGGGTGAAGAGCTGCGGCACAGAGATGCCAAGGCCGGTGGCCAGCTTCTTCAGCGCCTCGTAGGTGGGCGACATCTGCCCGTTCTCGATCTTCGACAGCGTCGAACGTGCCAGCCCCGCCTGCGCCGCGGCCTGTTCCAGCGTCCAGTCGCGCGCCTTGCGCAGCTCCCGCACCCGTTCGCCCAGGTCGAGCGGCTCGCCGGAGATCTCTTCTCCGGTCTCACGGGCAATGCGGATCAGTTTGCGGGGATCACTTTCTTTCATGGCCAAGCCTATAGGCCCCGGGCCTTTTCCTTGCAAGGGATCCGGGCAGGGCATCGGTTTGCAAAGCCGGCACCAGCAGTTTGCAACGGGCCCGGGCCGCATGTCCTCACCCGGACGCGCCGCGCCTGCCCATCGAAATCCTTGCCAGAAGCCCCCGTGCCGCCTAGCACTTTCCCATGCAGTCCGTCTTCGACCAGGGCCCCGCCCCCGCCTGTCCCGCTCCCTTCAACATGGCCGCCCATGTGCTGGCCCATGCTCCGCGACAGCCCGACAAGGTGGCGCTGGCGATCCTCGGCCTGTCGCGCGCCGAACGCTGGAGCTATGCCCGGCTCGAGGCGGCCGTGCGCGGCACCGCCACCGGCCTGCTGCAGATGGGGCTGACACCGGGACAGATCGTTCTGATGCGCCTCGGCAATACCGTCGAATTTCCCATCGCCTACCTCGGCGCCATCGCGGCGGGCCTCGTGCCGGTGCCCAGCTCTGCCCAGCTGACCGCGCCCGAGGTCCAGAAGATCCTCGATCAGCTCGCCCCCGCCGTCATCCTGCGCGGCGCCGGCGTGCCCTGCCCGGAAACCGCCATCCCGGTCGTAGACGAGACGGCACTCGCCGCCATGCGCGACCTGCCCCCCGCCGCCTATCACATGGGCGCCCCGGAGCGGCTGGGCTACATCGTCTATACCTCCGGCACCTCGGGCCGGCCCCGTGCCGTGGGCCATGCCCACCGCGCCATCTGGGCCCGGCAGATGATGACCACCGGCTGGTACGGGCTGACCGGGGCCGACCGGCTGATGCATGCGGGCGCCTTCAACTGGACCTTCACGCTCGGGACCGGGCTGATGGATCCCTGGGCCGCCGGTGCCACCGCGCTGATCCCCGCCGAGGGCGTGCCCCCCGCCAGCCTGCCGCTTCTTATGAAACGTCACGAGGCCACGCTCTTTGCCGCAGCCCCCGGCGTCTACCGGAAGATCCTGCAGGACCGCGAGAGCCTCGACCTGCCGCGCCTGCGCCACGGGCTGGCGGCCGGAGAGAAGCTCTCCCGCACCATCCGCACCGACTGGTACCGGCTGACCGGCCTCGAGATCCACGAGGCCTTCGGCATGTCCGAATGCTCCACCTTCATCTCGGCCAGCCCCGATGCCCCCGCCGGCCCCGGCACTTTGGGCCGCCCGCAGAAGGGCCGCCGCGTGGCGATCCTCGGCCCCGACGGCACGCCGGTGCCCCTCGGCGATCCGGGCGTGATCGCCGTGCACTGCTCCGACCCGGGGCTGATGCTCGGCTATCTCGGCGGGCCCGAGGCCGAGGCCGAGACCCGCGCGCGCTTTTCCGGCGACTGGTTCCTGACCGGCGATCAGGGGGCTATGGCGCCCGGCGGACAGATCACCTATCTTGGCCGCGGCGACGACATGATGAATGCCGGCGGCTACCGCGTGTCCCCGATCGAGGTCGAGGGCGCGCTGGCCGATATCCCCGGGATCACCGAGATCGGCGTCACCGATTGCGAGATCAAGGACGACACCCGCCTGATCATCGCCTTCTACACCGGGCCGGCCCCCCTGGACGAGGCCGCCCTGGCCACCACCGCCGCCGAGAGGCTGGCACGATACAAACAGCCGCGCGCTTTCCTCCACGTCCCGGAGCTCCCCCGGAACGCCAACGGCAAGCTGCAGCGCCGCGCCCTGCGCGACATCTGGGAGGCCCGCAATGGCCGTCAAGCTTGATATCCTCTCCGACCCGATCTGCCCCTGGTGCTACATCGGCAAGACCCTTCTCGACCGCGCGCTTGCCGAACGGCCGGCGCATCCGTTCACCATCGAATGGCACCCGTTCCAGCTGAACCCCGAGATGCCCCCCGAGGGCATGGACCGGCGGGCCTATCTCTCCGCGCGCTTCGGCGGCGAGACCGGCTTCGAACAGGCCGAGCAGCAGCTGGCCGAACATGCCGCAGCCGCCGGGGCCGAGATGAACCTCACCGCCCTCACCCGCATTCCCAACACGCTCGACGCCCACCGCCTGATCCACTGGGCCGGTCTCGAGGGCGCCCAGGGCGCCGTGGTGGACGGGCTCTTCCGCGCCAATTTCGTCGAAGGCCGCGACATCGGTCAGCATGACGTGCTCGCCGATATCGCCGATGGCGCCGGCATGGATGCCTCGATCGTGCTGCGCCTGCTCGACAGCCCCTCCGACGTTCAGGCGATCCGCGACCGCGAAGCGCACTCCCGCGAGATGCGGGTTTCCTCGGTGCCCACATTCATCGTCGGCCAGCGCCACGCCGTGCCGGGCGCCCAGCCGGTGGAGCTCTGGCTGAAGGTGATCGACGAGATCACCGGCCAGCTCGCCGCAGAGGAGCAGCCCGCCGGCTCCGCGCCCTGAGGGCACGCCCGGGTCAGGCGGGTCCGCCTTCGTCCGCGCGCCCTTCGGGAGAGCGCAACTGGCGCCACTGAGGCGCCAGGCTGTTCATTTCCGCACAACCGGTTCCGCGGCCCACCGCGGTACCGGCCGCTTCCGCCGCTGCTGAAAACATGCTAGCGGCACGTTTATATCCATTCAGAGGTTTTCATGGACCGCAAGATTCACCCGGCGGAGATCGTCGCGATTCTCGCCATGCTGATGGCGACGGTGGCTTTCGCCATCGACTCGCTGCTGCCCGCGATGTCCGCCATCGCGGCCGAACTCAGCCCCGACAATTTCAGGAACGTCCAGCTCATCCTCTCGGGCATGATGGTCGGCATGGGCCTCGGCACCCTCGTCGTGGGCCCGCTCTCCGATGCCATCGGGCGCAAGCCCGTCGTCGTGGGCTGTGCCGCCGTCTACATCATCGGCGCCCTCGTCGCCTGGCAGGCCCCCAGCCTGGAGATGCTCGTCGCCGGCCGGTTCATCCAGGGCCTCGGCGCCGCAGGCCCGCGGGTGCTGACCCTCTCCATCGTGCGCGACCTCTATTCCGGTCGTCAGATGGCGCGGCTGGTCTCCTTCGTCATGATGGTCTTCACCATCTTCCCGGCCATGGCGCCGATCATCGGCCAATGGATCATCGTGATCGGCGGCTGGCGCTCGATCTTCCTGGCCTTCGTGGTCTTTGCCGTGGTGGCCGCCGGCCTGCTGCTGATCCGCATCCCCGAACCGCTGCCAAGGGAACGCCGTCAGCCCTTCCGCGTCTCGCGCATGCGTCACGCCCTGGGCGAGATGTGGGCCAACCCGATGGTGCGCATGACCACCCTGGTGCAGATGCTGATCGTGTCGTCGATGTTCACCACCATCAGCCTGATCGAACCGGCCTTCCACCAGGTCTTCGGCCTGGGCGACAGCTTCCCCTACTGGTTCGCCGGCATCGGCCTCTTCTGCTCCACCGCCTCCATGCTCAACGCCGCGACGGTGGTGAAATACGGCATGCGCAAGATCATCACCGTGGCGCTCACCGTGTCGGTGATCATCTCGGCCGCCATGCTGGTGGTGCATTTCGCGGGGGTCAGCGGCCTGCCCTATTTCGTCGCCTACCTGATCTGGCAGACCACGATCTACTATCAGATGGGCCTCACCATGGGGAACCTGAACGCCCTCGCGATGGAGCCCCTGGGCCACGTGGCCGGCCTTGCGGCCTCGGTCATCGGTGCGGTCACCACCGTCACCGGCGCCGTGGTCTCGGCCATCGTCACCCGCTTCTACGACGGCTCGATCCTGCCCCAGCTGACGGCCTCCTTCATCTTCTGCGGCCTCGCGCTCATCCTGATGATGCGGGTCCGCAAGCTCGAGCGTCACAGCGACACCGGCCCGACCGACCAGGAGGAGGTGGCCGCCTGAGGCCCCACCCCGACCGCACAACCGAAAGGGCGCCCCGATCTTCGGCGGCGCCCTTTTTCGTTGCGTCCCGGCCCCCAAAGCGCCCAGCCTTTCCTCACATCCCCGCGATCTTTCACGAATTGAACGGTATACATCTGCATACATCTCTTTCCGTCAATCCTCGGTTAGGCTATGCAGGCGCAGTACTCGATTCCAGTCAGGCCGAAGGAGCCAATCCATGACGAAGATCAAGGTAGCCAACCCCGTCGTCGAACTCGATGGTGATGAGATGACCCGCATCATGTGGGATTTCATCAAGAAGAAGCTGATCGAGCCCTATCTGGACATCGACCTGCTCTATTACGATCTGGGCATCGAGGAGCGCGACCGCACCGACGACCAGATCACCATCGACGCCGCCAACAAGATCAAGGAAGTGGGCGTGGGCGTGAAATGCGCGACCATCACCCCCGACGAGGCGCGGGTCGAGGAATTCGGCCTCAAGAAGATGTGGAAATCGCCCAACGGCACCATCCGCAACATCCTCGGCGGCGTGGTCTTCCGCCAGCCGATCATCTGCCGCAACGTGCCGCGCCTGGTTCCTGGCTGGACCTCGCCCATCGTCGTCGGCCGCCATGCCTTCGGCGATCAGTACAAGGCCACCGACTTCCACTTCCCCGGCTCCGGCACCCTGACGATGAAGTTCGTCGGCGACGATGGCACCGTGATCGAGAAGGAGGTCTACCAGGCCCCCTCCGCCGGCGTCTACCAGGCGATGTACAACCTCGATGACAGCATCATCGACTTCGCCCGCGCCTCGCTCAACTATGGCCTCAACCTCGGCTGGCCGGTCTACCTCTCGACCAAGAACACCATCCTCAAAGCCTATGACGGCCGCTTCAAGGACCTCTTCCAGAAGGTCTACGAGGAAGAGTTCGAAGAGGAATTCAAGAAGAAGAAGATCTGGTACGAGCACCGTCTGATCGACGACATGGTCGCCTGCTGCATGAAGTGGAACGGCAAGTTCGTCTGGGCCTGCAAGAACTACGATGGCGACGTGCAATCCGACACCGTGGCCCAGGGCTTCGGCTCGCTCGGCCTGATGACCTCGCAGTTGATGACGCCGGATGGCAAGATCGTCGAGGCCGAGGCCGCCCACGGCACCGTGACGCGCCACTACCGTCAGCACCAGGAGGGCAAGTCCACCTCCACCAACTCGATCGCCTCGATCTATGCCTGGACCGGTGGCCTGAAGCACCGCGCCAAGCTCGACGAGAACACCGCGCTGATGGCCTTTGCCACCACGCTGGAAAAGACCGTCGTGGAAACCGTGGAAAGCGGCTTCATGACCAAGGACCTCGCCCTGCTGGTCGGCCCCGATCAGGGCTGGCTCACCACCATGGGCTTCCTGGAGAAAGTCGACGAGAACCTGAACAAGGCCCTCGTGGGCTGACACGCCCCACCCGGACCGACCGGACTTTCTGACCGCAACGGCCCCGCACTTCGTGCCGGGGCCGTCTTGCCATCTGCGGCCCGCTTGCCTCCCGCAACACAGGTCTTGCCGTTCCGCAACCTATGACTTCTTGCAGGCTGCCATACGGGCCAGAGACCGGCACAGTGATCCCTGCCGGTTCCCAGGCGCCTGTCCTCCGCTGTCCCGACAGCTTTTCTGGCGTCCTTCTGCTGCCGGCCCGTCCGTTCAGGTCCCGCTGGCCGGACGGCACGGCGGAGGCCTTCCCCCGGCCGCCGCACCCCATCCGACCCACCGCATTCCAGGTGGGTCTCCAACGACCGACCCTTCCCGGGATTGGGGACTTTTCAGTTGCCCGGCGGGGGTCGTTGACTTGGGCAGCGCCGGCGTGGCGCTGCCTTTTTTGCCTCTTTTGTTACCGCCCCGCCACCCCCTGTGGAACCGATGGCATACCCTGCCTTCGGCAATCTTTTTTGCCACTTTATTTCAACCACTTAGATGGCGCCTCCCTGTCCATCTATAGCTTTTCATAGGTTGTCGCGGGGCATGGCTTCCGACCAATTTGCAGGCGTCTCAATCCCGCCGCCACAGTCACAGTCACAGTCACGGCGGCACAACCAACAAGGGTAGACCCATGCAATATCTCCTCAAGGCAACCTCTCTCGCCGCCCTCGTGGCCCTCGCCGCCTGCTCCAGCAGCGATGGCGACAGCGAAGAGACCTACATCACGCCCAGCTCGATCGACGCCACCACCGCGCTGGCCGACTACGAGACCCTCCAGGCCGCCATCGACAACGGCGACATCGACCCGATCACCGTCCAGCCCACAGGCAGCGTCGAGATGGCCGGCTATGTCGGGCTCAGCGATGTCGGCGAGAACGAGGACATGACCGCCCTGGGCGCGCTCGCCATGACCGCCGACTTCGACACCGACACCGTCTCCGGCACCGCGTCCGACTTCGGCCTCTTCGACGAGGACACCGAAGCCCTGCAGGCCTCGCTGGCCGGCACGCTCGACGTCGCGGGCACCATCTCGGGCTCTGGCATGACCGCCGACGTCACCGGCACCCTGACCGAGAGCGACGGCTTCGAGAACACCGTCGACCTCGACCTGGCGGGCACCTTCTACGACAACAGCGGCCAGCTCGTTGTCGAGGGCGATGTCACCGGCACCGTCAACGGCGAGGCAGAGGCCGGCGCCTTCTACGCCACCGAGTAATCAGCAAGCGGGCCGGCCGGGGGGTATTTCAGCCCCGGCCGGTTCTCCTGCGGACCGGTCTGTTCCCGGTTCGCCCGCCTTCCATCGTCCGTCCAGGGTGCCGAAATTTCCGCGGCGGGCGGGCGATGGCAGGTCTGGCCACGCCGGCCAGCTTTGCCCGCAGCCTGCTCCTGCGGCACGATCCCGCCCTGCGACCGGCCGTTTCCCGCCCAGCGACCTCCCGTCGCGGCATGTCCCTGCTCAGCAGCGCTTTCCCTGTTTTCCCCGCTGGACCATCGGCCCCGAAGGGGCTAGGCCCTCGGGAAAACCACGGCGCAGGCACGAATCTGCGCTGGCAAGAGAGCAGGAGCACAGAAGCCCCCGTGCCGTCACAGACCGCAAGCGACAGTCGCAGCCGACCTGTCACATCCGTTCAGCCGTTCCAGATCCGGGGGCGCTTCCTGACGGCTGTTGCCCTGCGCGTGGATCAGCTCCCCGACCCCGCCTTCTACGCCGCGCTTGATCAGCAGCTTGCGCAGACGCCGCAGTTCTTTGCCGGCGCGCCGCTGGTGCTCGATCTCGAGCGCGCACCGCAATTCACCGACGGCTCGCTCTTTGCCGGGCTGATCGAGGAGCTGCGCCGCCGCAACCTCGGCATCTTCGCCGTGCAGAACGCCGCGCCCGCCCAGCTGGCCCTTGCTGCCGCTTCCGGCCTGATCGAGGTCTCCGGCGGCCGCGACACGCCGCTGCGCGAACAGCCGCGCCCCAAGGCCAGCGAGCCCGCCCCCGCGCCCCGCACCGAGGTGCGCAGCGCCCCGCCAGAGCGCCGCGCGGCGCCCGCCGCGCTGCAGCCGGAGGCCCCGGCGCCCAAGAACCTGCTGATCACCCGCCCGATCCGCTCGGGCCAGACGGTGGTGGCCGAACACGGCGATCTCACCATCATCGGCCCCGTCAGCTCGGGCGCCGAGCTGATCGCATCGGGCAACATCCACATCTACGGCTCCATGCGCGGCCGGGCCATGGCCGGGGCCCATGGCGACACCTCCGCCCGCATCTTCTGCCAGAGCCTGCACGCAGAGCTCCTGGCCATCGCCGGCCTTTACCGCACCAGCGACAACATGGGCGACGCCGCCCTCGGCACCCAGGTGCAGGTCTTCCTTCGCGACGAGCAGCTGCAGATCGAGCCGCTCGCCTGAACCCTTCCAGAGAGGAGTGCTCCCGTGAGCAAAATCATCGTTGTAACTTCCGGCAAGGGCGGCGTGGGCAAGACCACCTCGGCTGCTGCCATCAGCGCCGGGCTGGCACAGCGTGGCTTCAAGACCGTGGTCATCGACTTCGACGTGGGTCTTCGCAACCTCGATATGATCATGGGTTGCGAACGCCGCGTGGTCTTCGACTTCATCAACGTCATCCAGGGTGACGCCAAGCTGAAGCAGGCGCTGATCAAGGACAAGCGGCTCGACACTCTCTACGTGCTGCCCACCTCCCAGACCCGCGACAAGGACGCCCTGACCCAGGAGGGCGTCGAGAAGGTGCTGAACGAGCTCCGCGAGGAATTCGACTACATCATCTGCGACAGCCCCGCCGGCATCGAACGTGGCGCGCAGATGGCGATGTACTTTGCCGACGAGGCCGTCGTGGTGGCCAACCCCGAGGTCTCCTCGGTGCGCGACAGCGACCGCGTTCTGGGCCTGCTGTCGTCGAAGACCAGGCGCTCCGAGACCAACGATGCCGAGCCGGTCAAGGCGCAGGTCCTGCTGACCCGCTTCGACCAGGGCCGCATCGACAAGGGCGAGATGATGAACGTCGAGGACGTGATGGAGATCCTCGCCGTACCGCTTCTCGGCATCATCCCCGAGAGCCCCGCGGTGCTGCGCGCCTCCAACGTCGGCACGCCCGTCGTCCTCGACGAGCCCTCGGCCGCCGGCAAGGCCTATGCCGCCGCCGTCTCGCGCCTGCTGGGCGAGGACATCGCCATGAAGATCGAGGAAGACCAGAAGCCGGGTCTCTTCTCGCGGCTCTTCGGACGGACCGCCTGACATGTTCGGACTGCTTCGCCCCCGCAAGGCCCGCACGGCCGATACCGCAAAGGAGCGCCTGCAGATCCTGCTGGCGCATGAACGCAGCTCCGGACAGGGCTCGGGCATCGACATGGCCGCCCTGCAAAAGGAGATCATCGAGGTGATCCGCCGCCATGTGGCCGTCGAGGGCGATGCCGTCGACATCCGCATGGAGAGCGAGGACGACCGCTCCGCGCTCGAGATCAACATCGAACTGCCGCAGGACGCCAAGAAGGACGCCAAGACGCGCGCCTGAGCGGATCCCGGATCACTTTCAGGGGCGTCCCGGCTTGCACCGGGGCGCCCTTTTTCCTGTGCCGCGCGTGCTCGACCGCACGTGAGAGGGGGCTCTGCCCCCGTCTCCTTCGGAGACTCCCCCGCCGTATTGGAGGAAAGATGAAGAACACGGCCTGCCCCCCCTCTCGCGCTCCTGCCGCCCTGCTGATGCAGCGAAGCCGCAGTGCCAGTGGTCCCGGGCGATCTCCGGATCATCGTTAACCGGTTCTTAATTCCGCATTGGAACCCTCTGATGGCCCCTTCCCGCGCCCGAATGGCGTTCCGGAGGGGCCTTCAAAGGTCATCCCATGCCCCGCACGCCGCCGAAATCCGCCTCTTCCCGCCCCATCAAGGCCCGCGACCTGATCGAGAAGGGCCGTGCCCTGCTGCAGCCCGGCCGCGGCACCCCCGCTGGGCGCCGGCCGCCCGGCCTGGAAGAGGCCGGCCTGCAGGACCTGCTTGCCCGTTCGGCGCCGCCCGATGCCTATGAGCAGGCCATCGAGCCCGCCGGCACCGCGGCCGGCCAGTCTCGCGCCCGCGGCCGCCTCTCGGCCGGGGAGGCCGCCGGCACCGGGCTGCTGCGCAATGCCGACGGGTCCTATCGGCCACATTACTGGGGCCACCGCGAGCGCCTGCGCCAGCGCTTCCTGACCGGCGGGCACGAGGCGATGCCGGAATACGAGCTGCTGGAGCTGCTGCTCTTCAACGCCATCCCCCGGATCGACGTCAAGCCGCTGGCCAAGCGCTTGCTGGAAACCTTCGGTGACCTGAACCGCGTGGTGGCCGCGCCCGAGGCACGGATCCTCGAGGTCGAGGGGGCCGACAAGTGGGTCTACCTGCAGCTGCGCATGGTCGAGGCCTTTGGCCAGCGCATGGCGCGGGCCCGCGTCATCAACCGCGAGGTGCTCTCCTCCTGGGATGACCTCGTCTCCTATTGCCACACCGCCATGGCGCACCGCGAGACCGAACAGTTCCGCCTGCTCTTTCTCGACACCAGGTACCAGCTGATCGCCGACGAGGCCCAGGGCAACGGCACGATCAACCACGTGCCAGTCTATCCGCGCGAGGTCATTCGCCGGGCGCTCGATCTCTCGGCGGCGGCGATCGTGCTTGTGCACAATCATCCCACCGGCGACCCGACCCCAAGCGAGGCCGACATCGACATGACCCTGCGCATTGCCGATGCCTGCGCCGCGGTCGAGATCAACCTGCTCGATCACATCATCATCGGTCAGGAGCGCGAGACCTCCTTCCGCGCCGAAGGATGGCTGCCGGGCGCCTGAGCCTCTCCCTGAATCCCCTGCTTCACTTCCGGTTTTCGGGGGCTTTCCGCGGCCGTTTCCGGCCCAGGCCCGGCCATTTTCGCACCGACGCAATACCGACGCGATACCGACGTAATACCGACGTTGGAATCCGCCGAATTCAACGGGTTAAAGATATGCATTTTTTGGAATTCAAAGGCCGGTTTTCGTGCGTCCGGGGCGCCCGACGATAAAGGGCCGGCGCCAGGCGCCGGCCCTCCCCGGGGAGACATCCGGGATTTGCGGGCCACCCTTCGCGCTTGGCAGCCCTGTCCGGGGTTCCAACGGCCACTTCCCCTCCCGGAGGGCCGCACCGGACATCCGGCGTTCTGGCCGGTTGCATATACAACATGTGACCCTGCCGCATCGTTCCCGAAAAAATCTCAGATCGGCGGGAACCGGCGCAGGAGTTTGGCAACCAACTGACACCGCTTGATTTTTTCCAGGACACGCCCCCTATGATTTCGCCGCGGCGCAGCGTATAATGGAAGCAATGCTGACCTAAATAGGTTGATCCGCAATGCCCTCTCCACTGACAATTCCCAACGAACTCCGCCAGTCGCACACCCCGCTGGAAGACCTGCAGGGCTTCTCCATCGCGCTGCTCACCGCCTCGGTCGGGCTGGTCTTTCTCTCCTCGCTCGGCTTCATCACCGGGCAGACGGCGGGGCTGGCGCTGATCATCTCCTATGTCACCGGCTGGTCCTTCGGGCCCGTGTTCTTCATCGTCAACCTGCCCTTCTATGCCCTGGCATGGAAGCGCCTTGGCTCGGAATTCACAATCAAGTCAATTATTTGCGTGGCCATCCTCTCGGTTCTGGTCGACTGGTTGCCGCAGGGCATGCAGTTCGCCTACCTCAATCCGATCCTCGGTACCGCAATCTTCGGGGTGCTGACGGGCTATGGGTTGCTGGGGGTCTTCCGGCACAAGGGCAGCCTCGGCGGGCTTGGGGTCATCGCGCTCATGGTGCAGGACCGCACCGGGTTCCGGGCCGGATACGTGCAGCTGATCATCGATGCCGTGCTCTTCGCGGTGGCCTATTTCCTCTTCGACACCCGCGTCGTGGCCTATTCGCTCTTCGGCGCCCTGATCCTCAACGGGGTCATCGCTTTCAACCATCGCCGCGACCGTTACATCGCCGACTGACGGCGCCTCTGGACAGGATCGCGCAGCCCGCCTACCAGTGATGGCAAAAGCTGGGGCCCTTGATGACCGACACGACCGAAAAACCACTGGAAACGCAGAAAAACCACACCCTGCTCGAGGACGCCCAAGGGCTGATTTTCGGGGCAACCATGGCCGCCTTCGGGGTCAGCCTGCTCACCGCCATGGGCCTCGTGACGGGCCAGACGGCCGGCCTGGCGGTGCTGATCTCCTATGTCACCGGGTGGAGTTTCGGCTGGGTCTTCTTCGTGATCAACCTGCCCTTCTACTGGTTCGGCTACCGCCGCCTCGGCCTGCGCTTCACGATCAAGACCTTCCTGTCGGTCAGCCTCCTGTCGCTGCTGTCCAAGCTGCTGCCGGGCCAGTACCAGATCGTCGAATTCACCCCCTGGGTCGGTGCCGTGCTCGTCGGCATGATCACCGGCGCGGGTCTGCTGGCGCTCTTCCGCCACGGCAGCTCGCTGGGCGGGATCGGCATCCTCGGCCTCTACCTGCAGGAAAAGACCGGTTTCCGCGCCGGTTACCTGCAGCTCGCCGTCGATCTCTGCGTCTTCGTCGGTGCGCTTTTCGTCATGCCGTTTCAAATGGTTATCTGGTCCCTGCTCGGCGCCGTCGTGCTCAACCTCGTGATCGCCATCAACCACCGCCGCGACTGGTACGTCGTCGCCTGAGGAGCTGTCGCCCATGCCCGCCTACCTGTCGCTGATCATCGCCGTGATCGCCGAAACGATCGGCACCACGGCCCTGCAGGCCAGCCATCAGTTCACGCGCCCGCTGCCCTCGGTCGTCACGGTCCTGGGCTATGCGCTGGCCTTCTACTTCCTGTCGCTGACCCTGCGCTCCATGCCGGTGGGCGTGGTCTACGCCCTCTGGAGCGGCCTGGGCATCGTCTTCATCTCGATCATCGGCTTCGTCGTCTTCGGCCAGCGCCTCGATCTGCCCGCCGTCCTCGGGATGCTGATGATCGGCGGCGGCATCGCGGTGATCCAGGTCTTCTCCAACACGGCGCCGCATTAGGCCGGCACGCATGAAAAAAGGGGCGCGACCGCCCCTTTTCATCTTTCCCGAAATACGGCCGCCGGAGGCATGGCCTGCCCCGGCAGGCCATCCAATCGCGGAATTATCCCAGAGACTTAACCCAGCATCGACAGGCGCTTGATCAGGCTCGAGGTATCCCAGCGGCCACCGCCCAGCTTCTGCACGTCCTTGTAGAACTGGTCGACCAGCGCCGTCACCGGCAGGCTCGCCCCGATCTCGTCACCGGTGGACAGGCAGATGTTCAGGTCCTTGCGCATCCAGTCGACGGCAAATCCGTGATCGAATTCATCTGCCAGCATCGTCTGATAGCGGTTCGACATCTGCCAGCTGCCGGCGGCGCCGGCGCTGATCACCTCGATCACCTTCTCGCCATCTAGGCCCGCCTTCTGACAGAAATGCAGCGCCTCGCTCAGCCCCTGAACCAGCCCGGCAATGGCGATCTGGTTGCACATCTTGGTCATCTGGCCCGCGCCGCTCTCGCCGATACGGCGACAGATCTTGGCATAGGCATCAATCACCGGCCGGGCGGCGTCGAAATCCGCCTCGTCACCACCGCACATCACCGAGAGCACACCGTTTTCCGCGCCAGCCTGGCCGCCGGAGATCGGCGCATCAACATAGCCCAGCCCCGCCGCCTTTGCACCCTGGTAGAGCTCGGCCGTCACACGCGCCGACACGGTAGTGTGATCCACCAGGATCGCCCCCGCCTTCATCCCGGCAAAGGCCCCGTCACCCCCGGTGCAGACCTGCCGCAGATCATCGTCATTTCCCACGCAGGTCATTACGAAATCGGCATCTTTTGCTGCCTCTGCGGGGGTCTTACCCAGGGCGCCACCATGCTCGGCCACCCAGGCCTCTGCCTTGCTGGTCGTGCGGTTGTAGACGGTCACGTCGTGGCCCTTCGCGGCCAGATGCCCGGCCATCGGATAGCCCATCACGCCCAATCCCAGAAACGCGACTTTCGCCATGGCTCAATCCCCTGTATTGCTGCAGTCCCGTGAAGTAGTGTCCGGCCCGGTACCGGAACGCAAGGGCAAGGGAAAAGAATGAGAAGTGTTTTCCGCTGGCTCCTCCGCATTGCCGGAGGCATGGTCATTCTTGCGGTCATCGTCATCGCCGGGATCTATTATCTCGGGGCCCGGTCTTTGCCGGATTACGACAAGACCCTGGACGTTCAGGGCATCTCGGACAAGGTCGAGATCGTGCGCGACAACGCCAATGTCCCGCACATCTTTGCCAGCGGTGCCGGCGATCAGGACGTGTTCTTCGGCCTGGGCTATGCCCATGCCCAGGACAGGCTCTGGCAGATGATCACCCTGCGGCGCACCGCCCAGGGGCGCCTCAGCGAGATCTTCGGCCCCCGCACGCTTCAGATCGACCGGCTGATGCGCCGCTACGACCTCTATTCCGCCGCCCGTGCCTCGGTCGAGGATCAGGATCCGCGCACCCGCGCCATCCTTCAGGCCTATGCCCACGGCGTGAACGCCCGCCTCGACGAGATCAACAGCGACGCGCTCGGCCGCGGCGCTCCAGAGATGTTCCTCTTCGACGTGCCGGTCGCGCCCTGGACGCCCGCCGATTCCATCGCCATAGGCAAGTTGCTGGCTGTACAGATGTCGGGCAGTCTGGCCAACGAGGTCGAGCGCGCCCGCGTCTCCCTCGCCCTGCCCGACCCCACGATGATCAAGGACATCCTGCCCGATGCGCCCGGTCAGCCCATCATCGCACTGCCGGAATATTCCGCCATGATGCCCGACGGCAGCATGCGCCAGATGGCCGCTGCGGGCGGACTGAACCTGCCCACCGATCCGCTTTCGCCCTTCCCCCAGCTCGACCTGGCCGGCGCCTCCAACGCCTTTGCCGCCGCGCCGTCGCGCTCGGCCACCGGGGGCACGCTGCTGGCCAACGACCCGCACCTGGGCTTCACGGCACCCACCATCTGGTACCTCGCGCGGCTCGAGCTGAAGCAGGGCGGCGTCATCGGGGCCACGATTCCAGGCATGCCGCTGGTGCTCTCCGGCCGGTCCCATTTCCTCGGCTGGGGCGTGACCTCCGCCTATGTCGACGACCTCGACGTGCACATGGAAGAGGTGAACCCCGACAACCCCGAGCAATACCGCACCCCCGACGGCTGGGCGACCTTCGAGACCAAGCGTTCGATCATCGACGTCAAGGATGCGGCCCCGGTCACCCTGACCCTGCGCTGGACGGAGAACGGCCCCGTCCTGCCGGGCAGCCACTATTCCCTCGGCTCCGTCACCCCGGCGGGCCATGTCGCCTCCATCAGCTGGACGGCCCTTTCGCCCGACGACACCACCCTGACCGCCGGCATCAACCTGATGTACGCCCGGAACATCGACGAGGCCATCGACGGCGCTGCGCCGCTGGTCGCCCCGGCGCTGAACCTGATGCTGGCGGATGCCGACACGATCGCCTTCAAGACCATCGGCGCCATCCCCGATCGCGATCCCCGCAACGAGAGCCAGGGCCGCATGCCCTCTCTGGGCTGGAAGTCGATCAACCGCTGGAAGGGCATCCAGCCCTATGCCGACAACCCCGAGGTCATCAACCCGCCCGAGGGGATCCTCGGCAATACCAACAACAAGACCGTCGACCACCCCTTCCCCGATCACGTCACCTTCGACTGGGGCGACACCCAGCGGATCCACCGCCTTCAGCGCCTGATGCAATCGCGCCAGGTGCACACCCGCGACAGCTTCATCGAGGCCCAACTCGACACCGTTTCCTTCACCGCGCGCTCTCTGCTGCCGCTGATCGGCCGCGATCTCTGGTTCACCGGTGATCCCGCGCCAAAGGGCACGCCGGAACGGCTGCGTCAGGATGCGCTGAACCTGCTGGCGTCCTGGAACGGCGAGATGAACGAACACATGCCCGAGCCGCTGATCTATGCCGCCTGGGTCCGCGCCCTGCAGGACAAGCTGATCCGCGACGAGCTCGGCCCGCTTGCCGATGATTTCACCCATCTTGACCCGGTCTTCATCGAACGGGTCTACCGCAACATCGACGGCGCCTCCCGCTGGTGCGACGTCATCCAGTCCACCGCCAAGGAAAGCTGTGACGACATCGCCAGGCAGAGCCTCGATGCCGCCCTGATCTGGATCACCGAGCGCTATGGCTCGAATCTGGAGAGCCTGCGCTGGGGCGACGCGCACCAGGCGGCTCAGGATCACCCGGTGCTGGGCGACATCCCGGTGTTGCGCTACTTCGTGAACATCCGTCAGAGCACCTCCGGCGGCGACAACACGCTGATGCGCGGCCAGACCAAGGGAACCGGTCCCGACCCCTTCCTCAACGTCCATGGCGCGGGCTATCGCGGGGTCTACGATTTCGCCGATCCCGACAGTTCCGTCTTCATCATCTCGACGGGCCAGTCGGGCCATCCGCTCTCCCGCCACTACGACGACCTGGCCCAGCTCTGGCGACGCGGCGAGTACATTCCCATGTCCCTCGACGAGGGGCTGGCGCGCGCCGCGGCCGTGGGGGTGACCGTGCTCGAGCCCGAAGGCCAGGGCACCGCGACCGCCAGCCGCTGACGGCCGGACCGCCCCCCCCCGGACCGCCCCCGGACATGCCCCAGCCAGCGGGGCTCTTTCGCGGGCTCGGATCCGTGGCCGAAACGCGCAGCCTTCCGGGCTCTCCGGGGGCCGCAGGGCTTTTGAATTGACCCCCTGCGCCCTCTCTGCCATGCAGGGCTTTCAGAGACAGCAGGAACCCTGGGTATGAAGGTCATCATCTGCGGCGCCGGTCAGGTCGGGTGGCAAATCGCACGTCATCTTTCGGGCGAAAACAACGATGTCACCGTTGTAGACAACAACCCCGACCTGGTGCGCCGCGCCACCGATACGCTCGATGTCCAGGGCATCGCTGGCTTTGCCTCCTATCCCGACATCCTCGACCGCGCCGGCGCCCGCGACGCCGACATGATCATCGCCGCGACCTTCTCCGACGAGGTCAACATGGTGATCTGCCAGGTCGCGCATTCCGTCTTTTCCGTGCCGCGAAAGATTGCCCGCCTGCGCGCGCGCTCTTATCTCGACGCGATCTACGCCGATCTCTACCGCCGCGACCACATGCCGATCGACGTGGTGATCTCGCCCGAGCTCGAAGTGGCAGAGGCCGCGCTGCAACGCCTTGCCGCGCCCGCCGCCTTCGATGTCGAACAATTCCTCGGCGGCCAGGCCCAGCTTCTCGGCATCATCATCGACGAGGACTGCCCGGTGGTGAACACCCCGCTGCGGCAGCTCACCGATCTCTTTTCCACGCTGCGCGCCATCGTCGTGGGCCTGCGCCGCGATGGCAACCTTTTCGCTCCGGAACCGGGGGATCAGATCTTTGCCGGCGACGAATGCTATGTCTGCGTTCATTCCGATGACGTCACCCGCTGCCTCGAGGTCTTCGGCAAGACCAACCGGCGGCAGGAACGCGTGGTCATCGTGGGTGGCGGCAACGTCGGGCTGACCGTCGCCAAGACACTGGAAGAAAAGCGGAAACTCCGCGCCAAGGTCATCGAGAAGAACCGCGGCATCGCCGAACGCGCTGCCGATGCGCTGGAACGCACCATCGTCCTGAACGGCGATGGCCTCGACAGTGCCCTTCTGGCCGAGGCCGGCATCGGTCGCGCCGACGCCATTCTCTGCGTCACCGACGACGACAAGACCAACATGCTCACCGCCGTGCGCGCCAAGGCGCTCGGCTGCCCCATGGCCATCGCTCTGGTCAACGATCCCACGCTGGTGCCGCTGATGGGCCCGCTGGGCGTCGACGCCTACATCAATCCGCGCGCCACGACGGTCTCCTCGATCCTGCGCCATATCCGCCACGGGCGCGTGCGCGGCGTCTATTCCATCGGCGATGCCGAGGCCGAGGTGATCGAGGCCGAGGTGCTCTCGACCTCGCCCATGACCGGCAAGCCGATCCGGGACATCCAGTTTCCCGAGGGCGTCCTCGTCGGAGCCGTGATGAAGAACGGCGAAGTCGTGAAACCCGGCGCCGACCTGGTGATCGACGAGGGCGATACCATCGTCCTGTTTGCCCTGGCCGCCGACGTCCCCGAGGTGGAGCGCCTGTTGCAGGTCTCCATCGACTACTTCTAGGGCCCGCCGCAGCGCATGCGCAAGCCGCCCGTACATACACGGCTCGAGGGACAATCCCTCTTCCTGCTGATCTCGGTCAGCATCTCCTTGTCCATGCTCCTGCCCGCCGGCGTCGCGCTGGCCCAGGAGAACTTCTTCGTGGCCCGCAATTTCTTCTACATGGCGCTGCTCGGCTCTGCGGCCGCCGGGCTGATCACCCTGGCCCGCGGCAGCCGCCCCGTGCTCTCCACCGGGCGCGCGGATCTCTTCGCGCTTCTGTCGCTCTTCAGCTCCTACGTCTTCCTGCCCTTCTTCATGGCCATTCCCTTCTGGGAGAGCCTGCCCGACACCCGCTTCCTGAACGCCTACGCCGAAATGGTCTCGAGCTTCACCACCACGGGCATGGCCTTCTACGACGATCCCCGCCGGCTCTCGGCACCGCTTCACCTCTGGCGTGCCCAGGTGGGATGGATGGGCGGCTTCATGATCTGGGTGGCCGCAGCGGCGATCATGGCGCCGCTCTCGCTCGGTGGCTTCGAGGTAACCGCCGCCGGCCGCGAACTGCATCAGACCCCCATCGACCGTTTCCAGCGTGCCAGCGTCATCCGCCGCGTGATCCGCGGCGCAACCCAGCTCGGTCCGATCTACGTCGGGCTGACGGCAGTGCTCTGGCTGGCGCTGCTGCTGGCGGGCGACCTGCCGCTGGTGGCACTCACCCATGCCATGTCGACGCTCTCCACCTCGGGCATCTCGCCGATCGGCGGCACCCAGAACGCCGCTTCCGGCATCCCCGGAGAGATCGCCATCGCGCTCTTCATGCTCTTCGCCCTCTCCCGGGTCACCTTCTCCTCCGATACCGTCACCTCGCGCATCGCGATCCACAAGGATCCGGAATTCCGCATGGGCATCGCCCTGGTGATCGTGGTGCCTCTCCTGCTCTTCCTGCGCCACTGGATCGCCGCCTTCGACGTGCAGGCCGGAGAGGATTTCGGCATGGCGCTCGGTGCGCTCTGGGGCTCGGTCTTCACCGTGCTGTCCTTCCTGACCACCACCGGCTGGGAAGGCTCGCACTGGGACACCGCACAGAACTGGTCGGGTCTTTCGACGCCCGGCATGATCCTGATGGGCCTGGCGATGATCGGCGGCGGCGTCGCCACCACGGCCGGCGGCGTCAAGCTCCTGCGGGTCTATGCCCTCTACCTCAACGGACGCCAGGAACTCGACCGCCTCGTACACCCCTCCTCCGTCTCGGGCTCCGGCGTGGCCGGCCGTCGCATCCGGCGCCAGGGCGCCTTCCACGCCTGGGTGTTCTTCATGCTCTTCGCGATGTGCCTGGCGGCGTCGATGGCGATGCTGGCACTTTTCGGGATCGCCTTCGAGGATTCCACCGTGCTCTCGGTGGCGGCACTCTCGAACACCGGCCCCCTGACCCAATACGGCGGTTCCCAGCCGATCGCCCTGGCCCAGCTTGCACCGGGCGCCAAGCTTGTGCTCTGTGCCGTGATGATCCTGGGCCGCCTTGAACTGCTTGCAATCATTGCATTGTTCAACCCGGATCTGTGGCGGGATTGACGCAAGCGCGTTTACCGGTCAACAATCCCTGTCGGGGGGGTGGTAACTTTTCCTGCCGCGTTTCATAATTGTCCCAAATCATCCGAAAAAGCCGCGAATGGCGATAAAAAATCAAAAAAGGCAAAACGAGAATGGCTTCCGATAGACAGAACCTGCAGGACGCATTTCTGAACCACGTCCGCAAGACCAAGGTTCCGGTCACGATCTTCCTGATCAACGGTGTGAAACTGCAGGGTGTGATCACCTGGTTCGACAACTTCTGTGTGCTGCTGCGCCGTGACGGTCAAGCCCAGCTTGTCTACAAACACGCGATCTCGACGATCATGCCGTCGCAGCCGATCTCCCTTTATGAAGGCGAAGACAACAATTGATAGGCCATGAGGCAGCGTCCACGCGCGCCTTCGTGATCCATCCCGACATGCCGCGCGAGCAAGCGCGGCACGCCCCGGACTACGCGCTGGCAGAGGCCGTGAGCCTCGCCCATGCGCTTCCGGGGCTCGACGTCGTCGGATCCAAGGTGG
Source organism: Pseudooceanicola sp. DL12 (assembly GCF_056270665.1). Classification (NCBI taxonomy): domain Bacteria; kingdom Pseudomonadati; phylum Pseudomonadota; class Alphaproteobacteria; order Rhodobacterales; family Paracoccaceae; genus Pseudooceanicola; species Pseudooceanicola sp. DL12. The sequence continues at coordinate 1,887,793 of NZ_CM149884.1, read as the reverse complement.
TGCGCCTGGTCAACCCGACCCCAAAGACCCTCTTCGGCTCCGGCAAGGTGCAAGAGCTGAAGGAGATGTTCGCCGAGGCAGAGACAGAGCTCGTCCTGATCGACGGGCCGGTCAGCCCGAAACAGCAACGCAATCTGGAAAAGGCCTGGAACGTCAAGATCCTCGACCGGACCGGCCTGATCCTCGAGATCTTCTCGGATCGCGCCCGGACCCGTGAGGGTGTGCTTCAGGTGGAAATGGCCGCATTGGCCTATCAGCGCACCCGGCTCGTCCGGGCCTGGACCCACCTGGAACGCCAGCGGGGCGGCCTCGGTTTCGTCGGCGGCCCCGGCGAAACCCAGATCGAGGCCGACCGCCGGGCCATCGACGAACAGCTGGGCAGCCTGCGCCGGCAGCTGGCCCGCGTCGTGAAGACCCGCGAGCTGCACCGCGCCGCCCGCGCCAAGGTGCCCTTCCCGATCGTCGCGCTGGTGGGATACACCAACGCCGGCAAGTCGACGCTCTTCAACCGGGTCACCGGGGCCGACGTGCTGGCCAAGGACATGCTCTTCGCCACGCTCGATCCCACCATGCGCCGCGTCAAGCTCGAGACCGGGGCCGAGGTCATCCTCTCAGACACCGTGGGCTTCATCTCCGACTTGCCGACGCAACTGGTCGCGGCCTTCCGCGCGACGCTGGAAGAAGTGCTCGAGGCCGACCTGGTGCTGCATGTGCGCGACATCTCGCACCCAGAGAGCGCCGAGCAGAAGGCCGATGTCGAGGATATCCTCGCCGATCTGGGCCTCGACGAGAGCGTTCCCGTCCTCGAGGTCTGGAACAAGATCGACCTGCTGCCGGAGGACGAGAGCGAACAGTTGATGACCCGCGCTGCCCGTGACCCCGAGATCCTGCCGATCTCGGCGATCACAGGCGCCGGGCTGACAGCGATGCTGGCAGAGGTCACACGCACCCTCGATGCGGAACGCAAGACCGAGACGATCACGCTCGACTTCTCCGACGGCAAGGTGCGCGCCTGGGCCTACAAGGAAGGCATCGTGCAGGGCGAGCGCCAGACCGAGGACGGGCTGGAACTCGACGTGCTCTGGACTGCCCGCCAGTCCGCATCCTTCCGCGCCATGACGAACCGCGCGGCCCCCGAGGCCGACGTCTCCGGAGAGGATGACGACACAGGCGGCAACGGCGAAGGCTGGAGCCCCATCTGATCGTTTCCCTGTTTCAAATATCCTCCGCGAAGCGATGACGCGCAGCGTCATGCCGGCACTTGGTCCGGCTTCGCCGCACCAACCCTTCGGGGAGGATATTTGGGAACAGGGAAACGGAGATAGCGCCTATGTTCCGGCGCTCTCGGCCTTTTTCTCCCAGTGTCCGGATTCTTCCGACCAGTAGACCGACGGACACCCCGCAGCGGTCAGCGCCTTCCACTGCGTCCTGGCATGGGCCACCGCCGGCTCGTCATGGCCGTCGAAGAGGATACAGGCGCGCTTCAGCTCCCCCACCTCGGCCGGCTCCAGGGCCGCGCCATCGATGCTCATCAGGCAGTCGGGCCTGTTCGCCGCCTGGCCCAGGGTCAGCAGGATCGGCTGCAGATCCGCATGGGGGTTCTTGTCCTGGCCATGGGGCAGGAAATCCTCCTCGCGTCCAAGCCAGAGTTTCTGGTCGAGCCAGTCGAGGCGGTCGGCATCACTGCCCCGCACCGCCACCCGCCAGCCGGCTTTCAGCGCCCGTGGCAGAAGGTTCTGCAGCGCGCCGTCCACCGTGGACCGGGTCAGGTGATAAAAGTAGACCTCGCCCATCGGGCTGCCCTTCTCAGCTCTCGAACCCGTCGGCAACAAGCCGGTTCAGCGCCATGACGCCCCAGCCGGTGGCGCCCGCCGGCGCCAGGGCCGTGCCGCCCTTGATGCTGGCCACGCCCGCGATGTCGAGGTGGATCCAGGGCGTTTCGTCCTTGACGAAGCGCTTGAGGTACTGTGCCGCGGTGATCGAGCCTGCAGGGCGTCCGCCCACGTTCTTCATGTCCGCCACCCGGCTCTTCAGCAGGTCGTCATAGGCCTGCCCCAGCGGCATCCGCCAGGCGCCCTCGCCCTCGGCGCCCGCCGCCTTCAGGAAGGCATTGCACAGCGGGTCGCTGTTGGAAAAGACGCCGGCATTCTCGTGCCCGAGCGCCACGATGCAGGCCCCGGTCAGAGTCGCAAGGTCGATCATCGCCTTGGGCTGGAACCTTTCCTGCGCGTACCACATGACATCGCAGAGCACGAGGCGCCCCTCGGCATCGGTATTGATCACCTCGACCGTATCGCCCTTCATGCTGCGCACAACGTCGCCGGGGCGCGTGGCGTTGCCCGAGGGCATGTTCTCGACCAGGCCGACGAGGCCCACGACATTCGCCTTTGCCTTGCGCAGGGCCAGCGTCTTCATGGTGCCGGCCACGGTGCCTGCGCCGCCCATGTCCATGGTCATGTCTTCCATGCCCCCCGCGGGCTTCAGGCTGATGCCCCCGGTGTCAAAGACCACGCCCTTGCCGATCAGCGCCAGCGGCGGCTCGTCCTTCTCGCCGCCGGTCCACTGCATCACCACCACCTTGGAGGGGCTGTCGGACCCCTGGCCCACCGCCAGCAGCGCGCCCATGCCCAGCTCGTCCAGACGGTCCTCCTCGAGCACCTCGACGCTCAGCCCGAGGGGCTCGAGCGCCAGCAGCTCCTCGGCGAAACTGGTGGTCGTCAGCACGTTGGCCGGCGCATTCACCAGGTCCCGCGCAAAGAAGATCCCCTCGGCCACCGCCTCGATAGCCTCCAGCCCCTCGAAGGGCTTGGCTGTCATGACTGTCACCGCGCCCTTCGGCCGCGCCTTCTCTGTCTTCTGCGCGTCATATTCATAGGCCCGCAGCATCAGCCCGAGGGCCAGTTCGCCCGGGGCGTTCAGGCTCGCCGCCAGCAGCAGCATGCCCTCTTCCCCCAGCAGCTTTGCCAGCTTGCCCCCGGTCTTTCGCAGCAGCGCGGCTTCCGCCCGGCGCGGCAGCAGGACGATGTCCAGCGCCTCTGCCGCAAGGCCCTGTGGCCAGGCCAGGGTGATCACCTCGCCCGCCTTGCGGGCGGCAAAGCTCTCCGCCTCTACCAGGCGTGCCACCGCACCGCGGGTCAGCTTGTTCACGCGCCGCGCGACCACCGACAGGCCCCCCTCGGGATCGAGCACAAGCGCCACGCGCCCCGGCTGCGAGGCGATCGCCTCGAGGTCCGTTTCGGCGAATTTCAGGCTGAGAGGGTTCGTCACGGGCTTTCTCCTGCTCTTTTCCGGGGGGGCATCTGCGGGCCTCTGCCCGGCCATTTCGCCAGAGGCTATCGCGGCGGGCGGCCTTTGACCAGAATGCAGTTTTCCCGGCCGGAGAAAGCCGCTAGACTTGGCGTCAAGGACCTGCCGGGGTGCAGGAATAACCCTGTGCACTCGGAGGCTCACCTTGGCGCGATTCGACAGATACCTGCTGTCGCAACTCATGATGCTGTTCGGCTTCTTCGCCCTGGTGCTGGTTGCAATCTACTGGATCAACAGTGCCGTCCGGCTCTTCGATCAGCTGATCGCGGACGGGCAGACCGCTGCCGTCTTCCTGGAATACACCGCGCTGACCCTGCCGAACGTGATCCGCATCGTCCTGCCGATCGCGGCCTTCGCGGCCTCGGTCTATGTCACCAACCGCCTGTCCTCGGACAGCGAGCTGGTGGTGATGCAGGCCACCGGGTTTTCGCCCTGGCGGCTGGCGCGGCCGGTGTTCTTCTTCGGAATCATCGTGGCGCTGATCATGGGCGTTCTCACGAACTACCTCGTGCCGCGCAGCCAGGAGCAGATACTTGTCCGCAACCGGCAGGTGGCCCAGAACGTCACCGCCCGCATGCTGACCGAGGGCAGCTTCCTGCATCCGGTCGACGGCATCACCTTCTACATCCGCGACATTGCCGAGGACGGCACGCTCGTCGACGTCTTCCTGTCCGATCGCCGTGACCCGGAGCAGCCCCAGACCTTCACCGCCGACCGCGCCTATATCATCAACACCGCCGACCCCGACGAGGTGCCGGCGCCGAAGCTGGTGATGATCGACGGGCTGGCGCAGAACCTGCGGCTGCCCTCGAACCGCCTCTTCACCACCCATTTCGAGGATTTCTCCTATGACATCGGCGCGCTGATCGACCGTGGCACCTTCTCCACCGCCTCGATCCGCAACCTGCCCACGCTGATGCTCCTCCTCGATCCCCAGCATGCCGCCGAACTGACATACCAGGACGTCGGCCGGGCCATTCAGGAGGGTCATGGCCGGATCACCCAGGCCCTGCTCTGCATCGCCGCCGCGATGATCGGGTTCTCGGCCCTGCAGGTCGGCAGCTTCAGCCGCTTCGGCGTCTGGCGACAGATCATCTTCGCCATCCTGCTCCTGGTCATGGTCAAGTTCATCGAGGGGCTGGTGACCGATCCGGTCCGCAAGACCCCCGAGCTCTGGCCCATCCTCTACCTGCCGGCCGCCTCGGGCATGCTGGCCTCGGGCCTGCTGCTGTGGTGGGCGGGCCGGCCCCGGCGGGTGCGCAACAGGCCCCTGCCCGCGCCGGAGGCCTCCACATGAGGCTCGACCGCTACTTCGCCATGCGCTTCCTGCGCAGCGTCCTCGGCATGACCGGCGTGTTCTTCCTGCTCACCACCTCGATCGACATGGTCGAGCACATGCGCAAGCTCGCCTCCGACGATGTCAGCCTCGGCCAGATCCTCGGCCTGGTGGTGCTCAATGCGCCCAAGGGGCTCTACGAATTCCTGCCGCTGATCATCATCCTGGCCACGATCAGCATGTTTCTTGCGCTTTCGCGGTCCTCCGAACTGGTGGTCACCCGTGCCGCGGGGCGCTCTGCGCTGCGCACCCTCATGGCACCCCTTGCGGTTGCGCTCGTCATCGGCATTCTTTCCGTCATCATGATGAACCCCATCGTCGCGGCCACGTCGAAACGCTACAGCGAGCTCTACGAGAACTATCGTAGCGGCGGGGCCGACACGCTGTCGGTCTCCTCCGAGGGGCTCTGGCTGCGCCAGGGCGGCGCCGACGGCCAGACGGTGATCCGCGCGGCCAGCGCCAATGCCGAGGCGACCGAGCTCTTCGACGTCACCATGATCACCTATGGCCCCGGTGGCGGCGGACCGACCCAGCGGATCGAGGCCGCCGATGCCCGCCTCGACGATGGCGCCTGGCTGATGCACGACGTCAAGGTCTGGCCCCTCGACAAGGGCATCAACCCGGAGGCCGGCGCCCAGGAATTCGACAGCTACCGCCTGTCCTCGACCCTGACCGAGGAGCGCATCCGCAATTCCTTCGGCGATCCTTCCGCGATTCCCATCTGGGAACTGCCCGCCTACGTGCGCGACCTCGAAGAGGCCGGCTTCTCGGCCCGCCGTCACGAGGTCTGGTACCAGATGGAGCTGGCCCGGCCGCTCTTCCTGGCCGCCATGGTGCTGATCGGCGCTGCCTTCACCATGCGCCCGGCACGCTTCGGCAAGACCGGCATCTCGGTGCTGGCGTCGATCCTGCTGGGCTTCACGCTTTACTACATCCGGAATTTCGCGCAGGTGCTGGGCGAGAATGGCCAGATCCCGATCATGCTCGCCGCATGGGCCCCGCCCGTGGCGACCGTGCTCCTGGCCGTCGGGATCCTGCTTCAGATGGAGGACGGCTGATGACCGCCCCGCGCCCCGCCCCCCTGGCTTCTTCGGCCCGCGCCCGGCTCCCGGCGACGGTCAGCGCCGCCGCGCTGGCGCTGGCGCTGATGGCGCCCGCTGGCGGCGTACAGGCCCAGACCGCCGCAACAACAGCACAGGCCACCACGACCCAGAACGGCACGACCGCGCTGCCCGACACCGCCGGCACCGGCCCCGCCACGCTGATCGCCGACAAGGTCTACATGGACGGCGACCAACGCCTGGTGGCCGATGGCCATGTCGAGGTGCTGCAGGGCGGCGTCCGCCTGACGGCCAGCCGCGTGGTCTTCGACAATGCCAACGACAAGCTCGAGATCAAGGGCCCGATCACCCTGACCCTCGCCGAGGCCAACGAAGAGCAGACCCTCAACCCCACCACCATCGTCGCCGATGCTGCCGATCTCGATCCCGACCTGCGCAACGGCATCATCCGCGGCGCGCGGCTGATGCTCGGCGACCAGGTCCAGATGGCCTCGGAACAGCTCGCCCGCATCGATGGCCGCTACACGCAACTCTACAAGAGTACCGTATCCTCCTGTCACGTCTGCAACGGCCGTCCGCCGCTCTGGCAGATCCGTGCCAAGAAGGTCATTCACGACGAGGTCGGCCAGCAGATCTACCTGCAGGGTGCCTGGATGGACATCTGGGGCGTGCCGGTGCTCTACCTGCCGCGCCTGCGCCTGCCCGATCCGTCGGTACAACGGGCCACCGGCTTCCTCTTTCCCTCGATCAAGCGCAACTCGCAGCTCGGCACCGGGGTCAAGGTGCCCTATTTCATCGCCATGGGCGATCACAAGGACCTGACCCTCACCCCCTATCTCTCGGCCGACACCAAGACCCTTGAATACCGCTACCGCCAGGCCTTCTCGATGGGCGCCCTGGCGATCACCGGCGCCGGGTCCAGCGACGATCTCGATTCCGCCGATTTCCGTGGCTACCTGAATGCCGCGGGCAAGTTCTACCTGCCCCGCGACTTCGTGCTCGATTTCCACATCGAGGCTGTCTCCGACGACAGCTATCTCTCCGACTACGGCTATTCCGACGAGGACAGGATCGAGAGCATCCTGCGGGTCGGCCGGGCGCGCCGCGACCAGTGGATCGGCGGCCAGCTGACCCATTACCACTCGCTGCGCTCGGACGAGGACGATGCCACCATCCCCTCGATCATCGGCGACGCCAGCATCGAGCAGCGCCTCTTTCCGGGCTATCTCGGCGGCGAACTGCGCCTGAACGCGGGCGTGCATGGGCACTTCCGCTATTCCGAGGTCGATACCGACGACAACAGTGACGGCACCGCCGATGGCCGTGACGTGGCACGTGTCAGCGTCTCGGCCAACTGGCTGCGCGACTGGACGCTGCCCTACGGCATCCGCGCCGCGGTGGTCAGCGGCGTCGCCGTCGATGCCTTCCGCACCTGGCAGGATGCCGATCTGCCGTCGCGACAGGCGGGCGTGACACCCTCCACCGGTCTGACCCTGCGCTGGCCCTGGCAGAAGGTCAGCGCGAACGGCACCTTCCAGGTCATCGAACCGCTGGCACAGGTTGCCTGGACCGGCGGCCATAACCTCGATGTCGCCAACGACGAGAGTACCCTGGTCGATTTCGACGAGGGCAACCTGCTCTCCATGACCTATTTCACCGCCCCCGACCGGCGCGAGCGCGGCTGGCGCGGCGCCTACGGCGTTGCCTACAACCGCTATGGCGCCAAGGGCTGGGCCAGCCATTTCGTCGTGGGCCAGGTGGTGCAGGAGAGCGCGGACGAGAACTTCAGCCAGTCCTCGGGCCTGTCCAGCGCCACCTCCGACCTGCTCGTCGCCTCGCAGATCCAGGCGCCGGGCGGCTGGTCCATCACCGCGCGCGGCCTCTTCGACAGCGATCTCGGCGTCACCAAGGCCGAGGCCCGCGGCGCCTGGGTAAACGACCGGGCGCTCTTCTCCGCCTCCTACGTCTGGCTAGATGCCGACGAGGTCGAGGACCGTCCCGACGTGATCTCCGAGTGGAAACTCTCCGGCAGCTACGAAGTGACCGATCACTGGACCACCTCCGCCTCGGTCCGCTACGACATCGTCGCCGACCGCGCCGCCAAGGCCGGCCTCGGCGTCACCTATTCCAACGAATGCGTCGACGTCACCCTTTCGGCCTCGCGCACCTATACCTCCTCCTCGGTTGTGACCCCCTCCACAGATTTCAGCTTGACGGTGGGCTTGCGGGGCTTCTCCGCGCAGACCAGTGGCGGAACGCCCTCCACCTGCAGGAACTGATTGAGGCGGGAGGCCAAAAGGTTATAGAAAGGCCGGGCAAGCGGCAGCGACCGGGCCCCGCAAGGCCCGGCAAAGACAGGACCAGACGTGACCGGCCCGCCCCTCGGGCAGCCCCGGCACGGGCAAGTAAGGACAGCCGCTGCGCGAACAGGCAGAGCGCAGACCGGCAGAGCGAAGACAGGCAGACAAGAACCATGACAGCGATCAAACGCACGCATATCCGCCCGAGCGCAGTCCAGCGCAGCAGCCGGCGCCCCGGCGCCCTGCTCCGTCGCAGCGCCGCGGCCCTCTTCACCGCTGTCCTGCTCGCGGGCGCCACGCTGCAGCCCGCCATGGTCTCTGCCCAGAGCTTCGGCCCGGCGATCCGCGTCAACGACCAGGTCATCACCCAGTACGAGCTGGACCAGCGCACGCTGCTGCTGCAAATGCTCAACGCCCCCGAGGATCCTGCCAAGCTCGCCCGCGAACAGCTCATCGACGAGCGCCTCAAGAGCTCTGCCGCCAAGCGCTTCGGCGTTACCGCCACGCCCGAGCAGATTGATGCTGGCGTGGCCGAATTCGCCTCCCGCGGCGACCTTAGCCCGGAGGAATTCATCGCGGCGCTCGGCCAGGCCGGCGTCTCCGAGGAGAGCTTCCGCGAATTCATCGCCAACGGCGTGATCTGGCGCACCCTGGTACGGGGCATGTTCGGCTCCAAGGTCGAGGTCTCCGAGGATGACGTCGACCGGGCCATCGCCCAGCAGTCGCGCCCGGGCGGCATCTCGGTGCTGCTCTCCGAGATCTTCATTCCGAACCAGCAGAACCCGGCCGCGGCCGAGGCGCTCGCGATGCAGATCTCGCAGATCGACACGATCGATGCCTTCTCGGCTGCGGCACGGCAATATTCCGCCGCCGGCACCGCCTCCAACGGCGGCCAGCTGGAATGGATGGACCTGTCGAACCTGCCGCCGCAGCTGCAGCCGGTGATCGCCGGCCTGTCCCCGGGCCAGGTCACCGAACCGCTGCAGGTCAGCGGCGCCTATGCGCTCTTCCAGATGCGCGGCGTCCGCGAGACCGGCGTGCCCAAGGCCAGCTATTCCGACATCGACTACGCCATCTACTACATCGACGGCGGTCACTCCCCCGAGGCCATGGCAACCGCCAAGCACATCGAGGACTACACCGACACCTGCAACGACCTCTACGGCGTCGCCAAGGGCCAGCCGGAACAGGTGCTCGAACGCAAGAGCCTGCCGCCTTCGCAGATCCCGCAGGACATCGCGCTTGAGCTGGCCAAGCTCAACCCGAACCAGTTCTCGACCGCGCTCACCCGCAACAACGGGCAAACGCTGGCCCTGCTGATGCTCTGCAGCCGCACCCCCGCGATGCCCTCCGGCCAGGAGGTCGACCGCGCCCAGGTCGTGAACCAGCTGCAGACCAACCGCCTCGCTTCCTTTGCCGAGGGCTACCTGGCGCAGCTGCGCTCCGAAGCGCGGATCGTAGAGTAAATGGCCGCCATCGACGGCCTCCCGCCCCTGCGAGAGGTCATCAACTCGCACGGGCTCACGGCGCGCAAGTCGCTGGGCCAGAACTTCCTGCTCGATCTCAACCTGACGGCCAAGATCGCCCGGCAGGCCGGTGACCTCAGCGCCTGCGACGTGCTCGAGATCGGCCCCGGGCCCGGCGGCCTCACCCGCGGGCTGCTGGCCGAGGGCGCGCGCCACGTGCTCGCCATCGAAAAGGACCACCGTTGCCTGCCCGCGCTCTCCGAGATCGCCGCCCATTATCCGGGCCGCCTCGAGGTGATCGAGGGCGACGCGCTCGAGATCGACCCGCTGGCGCATCTGACGCCGCCGATCCGCATTGCCGCCAACCTGCCCTACAACGTCGGCACCGAGCTCCTCGTGCGCTGGCTGACCCCGCCGGAATGGCCGCCCTTCTGGCAGAGCCTGACGCTGATGTTCCAGCGCGAGGTGGCCGAGCGCATCGTCGCCACCCCGGGCTCCAAGGCCTATGGCCGCCTGGCGCTCCTCGCCTCCTGGCGGGCCGAGGCTCGTATCGCGATTTCCCTTCCGCCAGAGGCCTTTACACCTCCGCCAAAGGTTTCCTCCGCGGTGGTCCACCTGACCGCCCTGCCGGAACCGCGCTATCCGGCCGATCCGAAAATCCTGGAAAACGTCGTGGCCCGCGCCTTCAACCAGCGTCGCAAGATGCTGCGTGCGGCGCTCAAGGGCCTGGTGCCGGATCTCGAGGATCGCCTGCTGGCCTCGGGCATTCAGCCCACCGACCGGGCCGAGACCGTGGGCCTGGAGCAGTTCTGCGCCCTCGCGCGCAACGTTGCGGCGTCCTGACCTGCCAGCGCCCTAACCTGCCAGCGCCCGCGGCAACGCCTCCAGCGCCGCAAGCACCTGCGCCAGAAGGCCCTCGCGGGGCGCCGCGCCATCCAGCCTCAGCACCGGCTGGGCCTGCTCGTCCAGCCAGGCCTCGTGGGCCGTGCGGCTCCGGCCCAGAAAGAAGGGCTGATCGTACTGCGAGGCCCAGTGCATGAATTCGCGGTGGATGTTGTGCATGTCGCCGCTCGGCGCGATCCGGTCGCCATAGCGCGCCGCCTCGCGGGTCTCCAGCCGCGCCTGCCGCACCGGCCAGTCTGCCGTCAGAAACACGATCAGGTCCGCCTCCTCGACCAGCGCGTCACCCCAGCCCATCAGCGACCCGGCCAGCACCCAGCCCTGCGCGAACGCCGCGTCCTGCGCCGCACGGATCATGCGCCGCCTCTCGGGAATGGCCCGCTTGCAGGTAAAGGGGGGATCGGTGGGCTGCCAATAGAAGGCGTCGGTATCGAGCCGGGCAATGCCCAGCTGCGCCGACAACGCCTGTCCCAGGGTCGTCACCCCGGTCCCGGCTGCGCCGGTAATGTGGATACGTGGCTGTCCCATGTCCCGGTATCTCGGTCTGTCCCGATACTCGTATGTCAAACATATCAATAGACGTGGCATTTGCCAACGTGACACGGGGACGCGCCCGAATCCCGGCGATATCCCTCCATTTTCGCCCTCCCCGGCAGGCGCGCTCCGTTCCCCCCTCTGCCGGCCCGGCGGCGCCGGAAAGCGCCCCCCCTCATTACAGGGCGCACTGCGGCCCGGGAGCAAGCGCGCAACAAAAAAGGCGGCCCCACGGACCGCCCTTTTCAATCGTTTCAGCCTGCTGCCGGTTACTCGGCGGCGGTCTGCGAGGCATCGCTGCCGCCGGCCTCGGGCTTGGGCTCACCCTCTGCGGGGGCTGCGGCCTTCTTGCGCGGCGCCCGCTTGCGCGGCGCGGGCTTGTCCTTGTTTTCCGGGGTCTCCACCAGCATCGATTCGCCGTCTTCCTCCGAGGAAGTGTCGATCACGTCGTCGCTGGATTGTGCGGGCTTCCTGCGGCGGGGCTTGGCGGCCTCGCCGTCGCCGCTGGCCTCGGGACCACCCTCGCCGGCGTCGGCCGGTTTCTTGCGCGCGCGACTGCTGCGCTTGGGCTTGTCCTCGGTCTGGGCCTGGGCGCTGTCGCCGGGGGCCTCTGCGGGGCTTTCCGCGGGCGCATCCTGGCCGTTGTCGGCCTTGTGCTGGCCGCCATTGCCGCCATTCCCGTTGCCGTTGCCGTTGCCGTTGCCGTTCTGGCCGCCCTGCTGGGCATTCTGGCCACCGTTGCCGTTGCCATTGCCGCCGTCACGGTCCTGGCGCTGCTGAGAGCGCTCGCGGTCCCGATCCCGGTCGGCCTGACGCTGGCGGTTTTCCTGTTCCTGCTGTTCGCGGCGGTTGTCCTGCTCGCGCTGTGCTTCTCCCAGCATCCGCAGATAGTGTTCCGCGTGCTGCTGAAAGTTCTCCGTGGCAACACGGTCGCCGGCAAGCTGGGCATCACGGGCAAGCTGATTGTACTTGTCGATGATCTGCTGCGGCGTGCCCCGTACCTTGCCCTCCGGTCCCGACGAATCGAAGACGCGGTTGACGATATTGCCGACGGACCGGCTGCGGGACTTGTTCCGCGAACGTGATTTCGAAGATCTCATAAGGTCAGCTGTCCAGCCTTGTTATCGTAAGCTGCCGCTCCGCCCCTCTGCGGTGCCTCATTGCACCGTAAGCGGGATCAGCGGCGTCTGTCTGGCTTGGTATCCGGGGGGAGCGCTTGACATAGAGCATCCGCGTCCCGGATAGCTCCGACTAAACATGCCGGAGCGTGAATGACAAGGGGGAAGTGACAGTTTTAAGCAGATTGCACCGAATAATCGATCTTCACGCCCGTCTGGCACTGACCACCCTGTCCCTGCCATCAAGATCGGGATGCACGATGACCTCTTCAAGGCCCGCCCCCCGGAAAATATCGGCCACGGCGGGGCCCTGCCGGTATCCGATCTCGACGATCAGCCGCCCGCCGGGGCGCAGGAACCGCTCCGCCCCCGCCGCGATCGTGCCATAGGGCGACAATCCGTCGCCCCCCGGCGTCAGCGCCATGCGCGGCTCGTGCAGCACCTCCGGGGACAGGGCCACCATCTCGTCCTCGGTGATATAGGGCGGGTTCGACACGATCAGGTCAAAGGTGCCCTCCACCGCGGCGTACCAGTCCGAGTGCAGGAAAGCCGCCCGCTCCGCCACGCCCAGGCGCGCGGCATTCTCCTGCGCAACCCTCAGCGCGGCCGCGGAGAGATCCGCTGCAACGCCCGTCGCCTCGGGCACGTCCGCCAGCAAGGTCAGCAGGATACAGCCCGATCCCGCCCCCAGGTCCAGCACCCGTTCGAAAGGCTTCGACAGTGCTTCGATCACAAGGCTCTCGGTTTCGGGCCGCGGGTCGAGCACATCCGCCGTCACCCGGAAGGACCGCCCGTAAAAGAGCCGCTCGCCGGTGATATGCGACAGCGGTTCGCGCGCCGCCCGCCGCGCCGCCAGCGCCCGGAAACCGGCCTCCTGTTCCGCGTCGAGCGACGATGGCATCTCCACCACCAGTCGCGCCACCTCGATCCCCAGCAGATGTGCCAGCAGCCGCCGGGCATCGCGCAGCGGACCGTCCACCCCTGCCTCCCGCAGCGTCACCGCCGCCTGCCGCAGCACCTCGGCGGTGGCGGTCATCCCTCTGCCTCGGAGAGCAGCTGCGCCTGGTGATCCGCGATCAGCGCGTCGATCACCTCGTCCAGGTCGCCCTGCATCACCTGGTCCAGCTTGTAGAGCGTCAGGTTGATGCGGTGATCGGTCATCCGGCCTTGCGGGAAATTGTACGTCCGGATCCGCTCGCTGCGATCGCCGCTGCCCACCTGGCTCTTGCGATCCGCGGCACGGGCGTCATCAGCCTTCTGCCGCTCCATGTCGAACAGCCGGTTGCGCAGCACCTGCATGGCGATGGCGCGGTTCTGGTGCTGCGATTTCTCCGAGCTCGTCACCACGATCCCGGTCGGCAGGTGGGTGATCCGCACCGCCGAATCCGTCGTGTTCACGTGCTGGCCACCGGCCCCCGAGGCCCGCATGGTATCGATACGCAAGTCATTGGGATCGATGCGGATATCCACTTCTTCCGCCTCCGGCAGCACCGCCACCGTCGCGGCCGAGGTATGGATCCGCCCGCCGCTTTCCGTGGTAGGCACCCGTTGCACCCGGTGCACGCCGCTCTCGAACTTCAGCCGCGCAAAGACGCCCTCGCCCTTCACCGCGGCCGTCACCTCCTTGATCCCGCCAAGCTCGGTCAGCTGCTGCTCGACAATCTCGAACTTCCAGCCCCGCCCCTCGGCATAGCGCTGGTACATCCGCAGCAGGTCACCTGCGAACAGCGCCGCCTCGTCTCCGCCGGTGCCGGGGCGGATCTCGATCATCGCCGGGCGCCCGTCGGCGGCATCGCGCGGCAGCAGCGCCAGCTGCACCTCGTGCTCCATCTCCGGCAGGCGCGCGCGCAGCCCCGGCAGCTCTTCCTCGGCCAGCGCCTTCATCTCGGGATCGGCGAGCATCTCTTCCGCCTCCCGCAGCTCGCCCTGCAGCGCCTGGTAGGCGCGCACGGCCTCCACCACCGGCTTCAGCTCGGCATATTCGCGGGCCAGAGCGGCGAAATCGCCGCCGCCCTCCGCCATCTTGGCTTCCAGAAATTCGTATCGCCCCGTGATGCGGGCCAGCTTGTCTTCGGAGATCATGGGGCGATGCTGTCCCCCATCCCGGGCATCTGGTCAAGAGGGCGCGCATGTCACGCCCCCCTCCGGCCCGCGTCTCAGCCGATGCGCGCCTGTGTCTCGAAGTGATACATGTCGTCAAAGGTGCAGAATTCCACCGGGCCCAGCTCGATCTGCTGCAGCGCCGGCGCATGGCGGGCAAAGACCTCGCGGAACCGCGCCACCGACTGCGCCGCAACCTCCCGCGGCTGCCAGCGGGCGCGATAGGCCAGCGTGATGTGGAACTGATAGCTGTCGTGATCGGCGCGGTGCAGCCCCGTCATCTCCGCCAGCCGGTCGCGCAGCCCCCAGACCGCGTCAAAGCTCTCGCGGTCGCGCGGCTCCACGTTCACCACGTAGCCGCCGCGCAGCCCCTCGGCCCGGATCCCCATGCGCGCGGGCCCCGTCAGCCCCTCGAGGCCCTGCCCGAACTGCGCGTTGAAGGCCTCCAGAGGCGTGCCCTCGGGCGCGCCCTCGGGCCAGCCGTCCTCGCCCAGCGGGTCCCCCGACACGCCGGAGAATACCGTCATGTGAAAACTGTCAGCCGGCAGAAAGGTGTAATATTGCGCCGAAGGCAGCGCCTTCAGCTCGACCTGCATCTCCCTCAGTGCCGCATGGGCATCCGAGGTGCGGTCGATATGGCAGAGGAAGGTATTGCCCGGGAAAGGCTGCACCGCGCCTTCGGGCGTGAACTTGCCGCCCTCGCCGGGCGCAGAAATCCCGCGCGGCAGCGGCGTGTCAAAGCTCTCTTCCATCAGCAGCCGCATCCAGTAGTCGGCGGGCGCTTCGGTGGGTTCGGGGTGAAAACGGCGGGGGCACATCGGCTTGGTCCTTGTGGCAAGCGCCCCGCCGTATCGGACGACCGTATCGGACGAACCGCTTCGGACGACCGTATCGGACGGGGCGCAGGGATGGTGGCCCGGGCTTCGCGCGGCCCGGGCAGTGTCATGGAGGGCGCCTCAGCGCTCCAGGATCACGTTGTCGACAAAGGCTTCCTTCACCGCGTCGCCAAAGGGCTGTGCCGTGGCCGGCACGCTGAAGGCGCGCTGGCTGTTGGGCAGCAGCGCCGCGCTGTCGTCGGAATTGGCGTTCATCGGCGCGGTGCCGAAGGTCTTGTTGAACATCGTCTGGGTCTCCGGCGAGGTCAGCCAGTTGACGAACACGGCCGCAGCCGCCGGATGCGGGGCGTTCAGCGGGATCGCCACGCCGTTGCCGCCACCCTGCATGCCCATCTCGGGGATGTAGAGCTTGATGTCGTCGCGCACCTCGTTGCTCTTCTGCAGGCTGGCCAGGTGATCTTCCCAGGCCGGCGCCATCCACAGCTCGCCATCGCTGATGCGGATGATGTTGTCGGCGTTCGAGGCCGTGATCACATAGTCCTGAGCGTCCTCGTTGAAGAGGTCGAACCCGGGCTTCAGCGCCTCCAGCTTGGCGTCGGTCACTTCACCGTCGTTGAAATCCACGTCGGCTTCATTGCGCAGCATCGCCTGGTAGAAGGCCGGGCCCGAGCCGCCGTTCTCGTAGTTGAAGCCGAACTTGCCGGGGTTGGCCTTCCAGAAGGCGGCAAACTCCTCGGGGGTCTGCGGCAGGTCGTCACCGCTGATCTTGGCCGGATCATAGGCGACGCCGGTCTGGTTGCCCCAGTAGGGCAGCACGTAGCCGTTGAAATCGACGCCGCCGATGTCGGTCTTGCGGCCGTCGTCCTCGGGCAGGATGTCGCCCAGTGCGGCAAAGGTGGCCGGCTGGTCGAGGGTCTGGAACTCGCCCCAGCCCCAGGAGAAGGCATCGATGTCACCGATCTCGCGGTTGCGTTCGGCCAGCATCTTGTCGGAATTGCCGGCGGCCGTCCCCTCGGGGATCGTCACGTCGATTCCGTATTTCTTTTCAAATGCTTCCACAGCATTTCTAAAGTCGTCCTGATAGTACCAGACATACCAGGTCATCTGGCCTTCCTGCTTGGCCTGGGCGACGATCTCGTCCCAGCTCATGCCGCTCAGGTCACTTGCGGTGGCTCCGGTCTGGGCGCTCGCGGCACCGGCGGTCACGGCGATGGCCGCAACGGTGGAAAGGATGGTCTTCAGCATGGAAATCTCCATCAGCTTTGCAATGTAATGAACTGTATTCACGTCGGTTTCTTGCTTTTGCCACCTACCCCTTGCCGGAAGAGAGCGTGGGGTTGGCGGATTTCATCAGCCGTTCCAGGATCAGCATCAGGATCACGTTCGGAACGACCAGGATCAGCGACAGCACCGCGGCATTGGGCCGGACGTAATCCTGCCCCAGCGCCGAGAAGAGCAGCGTCGGGATGGTCACCACGTCGGGGCTGCCGACAATGAAGGCGATGGCGAATTCCTCGATCGACTGGATGAAGACGATCAGCAGCGTGGCGCTTATCCCCGGCTTCAGCGCCGGCAGATAGGCCGCCTGGAAACGCGCCCAGGGGCTGGCGCCCAGGTCCCGCGCGGCCTCGATATGGTCATCGCGCACCTGCTCGAAACTCACCGTCAGGATGCGGATCGCATAGGGCAGCGCCAGCACCGCATGGGCAAAGACGATCCCCGTCACCCGCCAGCTTGCCAGCCCGAGCTGGAAGAGCAGAGAGGTAAAGAAGAGCGCCACCACGAAACCCGGCACCACCAGCGGCAGCAGGCAGAGGATCTTGGCCACCTCCCGCCCCGCGAACTCGATCCGGCCAAGCGCATAGGCCGTGGGCATCGCCAGGCAGAGCGACAGGATCGCCGCCATCGGCGCCAGCCCGTAGGAGGTCAGCAGAGCGCGCTTCAGCGAGGAATGCTGCCACATGTCGGTCCAGCGCGCGAAGGACATCTCCGGCGGCAGCAGGCTGTCCGCGGTCCAGGGCTGCGACGGGTCCACCAGCGACCAGAGGACCGCCATCCCGAAGGGCAGCACCAGCCACAGGATGCACACCCCCAGCAGCAGCACCATCAGCGCGGTGTTCAGGCGTTTCATCGTCATTTCAGCCGCCCCCGCAGGATCCAGCGGCTGCCGAGCGCCAACAGGGCCGCCCCACCGAGCGCCGCCACCATCTGCGCCACCCCGATCACCGCGGCCGAGTTCCAGTCGCCCCGGTCCTTGAAGAACAGCATCAGCTGGCTCAGCGACTGCTTGTTGGTTGGCCCCGCGATCACCTGGAAGGAATAATCCGACAGCGCCCCGATGAAGATGATGATCAGCGCCGCCTGCATCGCGCTCACCGAGAGCGGCGCGATCACCCGCCGGAACCGCGCCCAGCTGCCCGCGCCCAGGTCGCGCGCCGCGTCGAGGATGTCATCGCCGATCCCCTGCACCGCGCCCGTCAGCAGCAGCAGCGCAAAGGGCATCTGCTTCCACACCTGCAGGATCACCACCGCGATCCCGTGGCTGTCGTTCTGCAGCCGCCGCGGCCCGTCCCAGAGGCCAAGCCATTGCATCACCTGGTTCAGCAGCCCGTGGTAGGCGATCAGGTTCACGAAGAGAAAGGCCGCCACCAGCCCGTGCACCAGCAGCGGCGCCTTCAGGATCGCCCCCACCGTCATCGAGCCGCGAAACGGCTTTCTCAGCCACATGGCCAGCGGATAGGCCAGTGCCACGGAGATCACCGCGCTCACCAGCCCGATCGTCAGCGAATAGCGCAGGCTGCGCGCAAAGGCCTTGCGCCCCAGCATGTCGGACCAGAATTCCAGGTCAAAATGGCTCTCGCCGCGCAGGTTGTAGAACCCCATGCTCTGCGCCACGGCCATGAAGACCACCGTGCCGATCAGCCCCAGGATCAGCCCAAGCCCCGGCGTCAGCAGCGCCAGAAGCACCAGACGGTCGCGCCAGCTTCGCCGCACGGCGCTCATGCCCGCCCCTCCAGCAGGATCAGGTCCTCCGGCGCCACCGCCAGATCGAGCCTGTCGCCCACCCGCGCCGCGCTGCGCCCGGGCTGCAACCGATAGGTGATGCCCGCCGTCTCGGCCAGCAGGTCGGTAAAGGCCCCCTGGAAGGCGCGATGCCGCACCACGCCACTGAACCGGTTCAGCATCCCCTCGGCCGCGCCGCCCATGCGCACCGTCTCGGGCCGCCAGCAGAGGCTCACCTCGCGCCCGACAGGCGCCGTCCCCGCGCCGGCCAGCAGCGTGCCCAGCCCGGTTTCCACCCGCCACAGCCCCGCACCGGCGGGTTCCACCACCCGCCCCGTCAGGATGTTCGCGTCCCCGATGAAATCCGCCACGAAGGGCGTGCGGGGCCGGTCATAGAGCTCCTCGGGGCTCGCCGCCTGCTCCACCTGTCCCGCGTTCATGACAAAGATCCGGTCCGACATGGCCAGCGCCTCGCTCTGGTCATGGGTCACGTAGATCGCCGTCAGCCCGTGGTCCTGCTGGATTCGCCGGATCTCGATCCGCACCTGGTCGCGCAGCCGGGCATCCAGGTTCGAAAGCGGCTCGTCGAACAGGATCACCCCCGGCCGCATCACCAGCGCCCGGCCCAGCGACACCCGTTGCTGCTGCCCGCCCGAGAGCTGGTTCGGCAGCTTGTCCATCTGCGCGCCCAGGTCCAGCGTCTCGGCCGCCTGCGCCACCCGCGCCTCGCGCTCCGCCGCCGGCAGGCCCTTCTGGCGCAACCCGAATTCCAGGTTGCCGCGCACGCTCAGGTGCGGAAACAGCGCATAGGACTGAAAGCAGAGCGCCGTGTCGCGCTTCTCCGGCGGCACCCGGGTGATATCGGCCCCGCCGAGCAGGATCCGCCCGCCGCTGGGCACCAGGAAGCCCGAGATCATCTTCAGCAGGGTCGTCTTGCCACAGCCCGAGGGCCCCAGCAGGGTGATGAACTCGCCCTGCTTCACCTCGAAACTGACCTCCTTCACGGCGGTGAAATCGCCAAAGCGCATGGACAGGGTCTCTGCCGTCAATCCGTTCATGGGGCACCTCTTCCGCCGGGCCTCCTGCCCGAGTCGCGCCTTTATTACCCACCTTGAGTGAAATTCTTGTGACAGGGTGGAAAGGTCCGAGACGCGCCCCCTGCCGCGGGCTATGCTCCGCGCAACCACGACGACGGGAGAATGCAGGCCACATGACCTTTCCTCAGGCGGCAGACAGCGACGGCCTCTTTGCCATCGGGGCCAGCGGTGCCCGACTGCTCGATGCGGTGCGGCGCATCGGGCCGGTGGCCCGCTCCGGCCTGCCCGGGCCCACCTATCTCTCGCAGCAGAGCGTGCACCGCCTGGCCGAGGACCTGCTGGCGCGGGGGCTGCTTCAGGCCGAGGCGCCCCGCATCGCCGGCCGCGGCAAGCCCAGCCCGCGCCTCGCGCTCTGCCCGTCTGGCGCCTACGGCCTCGGCCTGGCCCTCGACACCGACGCGGTGCGCATCGCGGTGACCAACCTGACCGGAGAAATCCTCTCCCATGCCACCCTCGCCGCCCCGCCCAATGATCCCGATGCGGTCTGCGCCGAAGCCCGCCGCGCCTTTGCCGGTCAGATAGCCGCGCTCGATCTGCCCCGCGCCCGCATTGCCGGGCTCGGCATTTCCGTCCAGGGCTTTCGCCAGGCGCGTGGCACCGCCTTCATCACGCCCGAGCCGCTCGACCGCTGGACCAATCTCGACATCGGCCGGCTCTTCTCAGGGCTGATCACGGCCGAACGGCATCGTGCGCTGCCCGCCATGGCCGAGAACAACGCCAACCTTGGCGCCGTGGCCGAGCTCTGGGCCGGTGCCGGGCGCGAGCACGACAGCTTTGCCTACCTGTCATTCAACCTGGGCTTCGGCGGCGGCGTGGTGATCGACGGCACGCCCTGGCGCGGGCATCACCTGAACGCGGCCGAGGTCTCCTCGATCTACGCCGAGGCGGAATTTCCGCGCCGTCCCACGCTCGGGTTGCTGCTCGCGATGCTTCAGGAGGACGGGCTGGACATCGCCAGCGTCGGCGCGCTTCGCGCCCGCTACGACCCCGCCTGGCCCACGCTCGACCGCTGGCTGGCCTGCGTCACACCGGCGCTGAACCAGATGGTGCGTGCCCTCACCGGCATCATCGACCCATCGGCCATCGTCTTCGGCGGCGAAGCCCCTCTCGACCTGCGCCAGCGCCTGGTCGCCGCGGTCGATCCCCGCGCGCCCGACCGCATCGGCCGCCCGATCCCGGCGCCGGCGATCCTGGCCAGCGCCATCGAGACGGATCCCTCCGTGCTGGGTGCCGCCCTTCTGCCGATCCGGATGCGCCTCTTCGCCTGAGACC
Source organism: Pseudooceanicola sp. DL12 (assembly GCF_056270665.1). NCBI lineage: Bacteria > Pseudomonadati > Pseudomonadota > Alphaproteobacteria > Rhodobacterales > Paracoccaceae > Pseudooceanicola > Pseudooceanicola sp. DL12. The sequence goes on along the minus strand of NZ_CM149884.1, from coordinate 1,867,464 downwards.
GCCAGCGAAAAGGTGGGGGCTCTGCCCGCGTCTCCCTTCGGGAGCCTCCGGGGGTATTTCCGACAAGAAAATGAGAGCACCTGGCACTCCCATTTTCTTGTCTCGACTATCCCCGCCGGAGGCTTCGCGACGCGCCTGCGCGCCGCGAAATCCCGCAAAACGGCACCGACGCAATACCGACGCGATACCGACGTAATACCGACGTTGGAATCCGGCCTTTTCAGCGGCTTAAAAATATTCCACTTTCGGAATACCGACGTGCATTTCGGGGTGGTTCCGCGGCCCTATTTCCGACGGTTCCAGCACCAGAGGCAGATCAGCTCCATCGCCACATGGGCGCCGGCGATCGCCGTTGCCCCGGTGGTGTCGAAGGGCGGAGAAACCTCAACGATATCACCCCCTTGCATGTTGATCCCCGCAAGGCCCCGCAGGATCGCCGCGGCCTGGGCGCTCGACAGGCCGCCCCAGACCGGGGTGCCGGTGCCGGGCGCAAAGGCAGGGTCCAGGCAATCGATGTCGAAGGTCAGGTAGACCGGCCTGTCACCGACAATCTCGCGCACCTTCTCGGCGGTCTTTTTTGCCCCGATTTCATGCACTTCCGGGGCGTCTATGATGTTCATTCCCCAGCTGTCGTCATTGACCGTGCGGATGCCGATCTGCACGCTGGTGGCCGGGTCGATCAAGCCCAGCTTGATGGCCTTGTAGAACATCGTGCCGTGGTCGATCCGGGACATGTCGTCGTCCTGCCAGGTGTCGGAATGGGCATCGAAATGCACCAGCGACATCGGCCCGAACTTCTCTGCGTAAGCCTTTAGAATCGGGAAAGAAATATAATGATCGCCTCCCAAGGCGATGCTGCCTGCGCCCTGGTCCAGGATGCCCCGGACATGGGCCGTGAGCGTGTCCGGAAACTCGCTGACCTTGGCGTAGTCGAAGGCCAGGTCGCCATAGTCCGCGATGGCGAATTCACCCAGCGGATCGAACCCCCAGCCATAGGGCGGATCATAGGGTTGCAGGGTCGAGGCCTCGCGGATTGCCCGCGGCCCCAGCCGCGTGCCCGTGCGGTTGGTCACCGCCTGGTCAAACGGCACGCCCGTCACCGCAAGGTCATAGCCCGAGAGGTCCTTGGTGTACTTGCGCCGCAGGAAGCTGGGCGCCCCACCAAAGGCATTCTCGAAACTCAGGCCGCGCGAGCTATCCCGCGTAAACGCCTGATCTACCTGCGTCTTTGCATCTTCAAGCGCCATCCGTCACGCCTCCTCGGAAAGTCTGCTGTCATCACCGAGCGGCAGCGCCGTCTCGATCAGCCGGGCAAAGAAGCTGGCGCCGATGGGCGCGATGCGATCGTTGAAATCATAGGTCGTCTGGTGCACCGCGGCGGTATCGCCCTGGCCCAGGAACAGGAAGGCCCCTGGCCGCGCATTCAGCATGAAGGAGAAATCCTCCGCCCCCATCTCGCGGCCCTGATCCCAGAGCACCATCTTGTCGCCAACCAGGTCCCGGGCGATGTCGGCGGCAAAGGCCGCCTTCTCGGCGTTGTTGACAGTCGCAGGGTACCAGCGCTCGTAAATCAGTTTGGCTTCAACACCATAGGCCGCTGCCTGCCCCTTGACGATCTCGTTCAGGCGACGCTCGACCATGTCCTGCACCCGGGGATCATAGGTGCGAACCGTGCCGTTGATATAGGCGGTCTCCGGGATGACGTTCTCTGCGCTGCCGGTATGGATCTGGGTGATCGAGACCACCAGGTCCTCCAGCGGGTTGTGATTGCGCGACAGGATCGTCTGGATCGCGCCCACGATGCCCAGCACGGCCGGGATCGGATCGCGGGTCTCGTGCGGGTTGGCTGCATGCCCGCCCACGCCCTTGATGTGGATATGGATCGTGTCCACCGCCGCCATGAGCGGGCCCGGCGTCGTCATGAAGGCGCCCTCGGTCAGCCCCGGCGCATTGTGCAGCGCGTAGACCTCGGCGATGTCGAAACGGTCCATGATGCCGGCCTCGACCATCCGCCCGCCGCCGCCACCGTCCTCTTCGGCCGGCTGGAAGATCAGCGCGACGCGGCCTGCGAAATTCCGTGTCTCTGCAAGGTACTTGGCCGCCCCGAGCAACATGGAGGTATGGCCATCGTGACCGCAGGCATGCATCTTTCCGGCCACCTTGGAGGCGTATTCCGCACCGGTTTCCTCGTCCATGGGCAGCGCGTCCATATCGGCCCGCAGACCGATGGTGGGGCCTTCGGCCTTGCCGTTGATGATCGCCACGATGCCGGTTTTCGCGATCCCCTCGTGCACGGCATCGACGCCGAATTCACGCAGTCGCTCGGCCACGAAGGCTGCGGTTTCATGACAGTCGAACCCCAGCTCCGGGTTCATGTGGATGTGTTTTCGCCAGCCCTCCATTTCGGGGGCAAGACCGGCGATTCGATTGATGACGGGCATCTGGGCGCTCCGGTAAATTGTCCGGGAGAGACTGGCCTTTCCGCATTCCGGGTGCAAGCGCCGGCGAACCCCGGCGACGCGAGGTCTTGGCATGGTCACTGCGCCGCCACTGCGCTAGTCTGCCGGCGAAGCAGACCCGAGGCCCCCATGTCCGACATTCCCCACGATCACAACCTGCCGCAGATCGACCGCCTGCGCGCCATCATGCGCCGCCTGCGGGATCCCGAAACCGGCTGCCCCTGGGACATAGAACAGGATTTCGCCTCGATCGCTCCCTACACGATCGAGGAAGCCTACGAGGTCGCCGATGCAATCGAGCGCGGCGAGATGGAAGAGCTGAAGAGCGAGTTGGGTGACCTTCTGCTGCAGGTGGTCTTTCACGCTCAAATGGCTGACGAAGCAGGACATTTCAGCTTTGAAGACGTTGCAAAGGCCGTCTCGGACAAGATGGTGTTCCGGCACCCCCACATCTTCGGCGACGAGAGCCGAGACAAGAGCGCGGCACAACAGACCGTCGACTGGGAACGCATCAAGGCCGCGGAACGAGCTGCCAAGCAGGAGACACGCGTGCTTGATGGCGTGGCCATGGGGCTGCCGGCCCTGATGCGCGCAGTCAAGCTGCAGAAGCGTGCGGCGCGTGTGGGCTTTGATTGGCCCGAGATCGGCATGGTCCTCGACAAGATCACGGAGGAAGCGGCCGAGCTGGTCGAGGCCCGGGATCAGATGACACAGGCCGAGGTCGAGGACGAGTTTGGCGACCTGCTCTTTGTCATGGCCAACCTGGCGCGGCACATGGGTGTTGATCCGGAGGTCGCATTGCGCGGTACAAATGCCAAATTCACGCGCCGTTTCAACGCTATAGAAGATGCGCTGGGCGCACGGGGCAAGGCCCCGCAGGACAGTTCACTCGAGGAGATGGATGCCCTCTGGGACGCCGCAAAGGCCTCCGAGCGGGCCGCGGAGTAGCCTGCCGGATTGACCGGCAGCTCGCCGCAAGGTTTAACCGCGGCAAATCGGTTCTGTGACAGGAGGAGTTTCATGTCTGCCCCCCGTTTTGCCCTCGCGACCGCCGCAGCGGCACTTTTCGCCGCGCCGGCCCTGGCCGAGGATGTAAACCTCTATTCCTATCGTCAGCCCGAGTTGCTGGAACCTCTGGTGGATGCCTTCACCGAAAAGACCGGTATCAACGTAAACGTGGCCTTTCTCGACCAGGGCATGGTCGAACGCCTCAAGGCCGAGGGCATGCGTACTCCGGCCGACCTCGTGCTGACGGTCGATATCGCGCGCCTGGCGGCCATCGTGGATGCCGGTGTCACGCAGCCGATCCACGATGCCTACCTCGAAGAGAAGATCCCGGCCGCCTTCCGCGATCCCGAAGGTCACTGGTGGGGCCTGACCTCCCGCGCCCGTATCGTCTATGCCAGCAAGGATCGCGTCGCCGAAGGTGAGGTGACCACCTACGAGGATCTTGCCAATCCGAAATGGGAGGGACGCATCTGCACCCGTTCCGGCATGCATGCCTACAACATCGCGCTCACGGCCGCCTACCTCTATCACCATGGCGAGGATGCCACGAAGGAATGGCTCTCTGCGCTCAAGGGCAACCTGGCGCGCAAGCCACAGGGTAACGACCGGGCACAGGTACGCGCGATTTGGGCCGGTGAATGCGACATTGCCATCGGCAACACCTATTACCTGGGCGAGATGCTGGCCGACCCGGAGCAGCGCGAATGGGCCGAGAGCGTCCGGCCCGTCTTCCCGAACTTCGAAGACGGCGGCGCGCATGTGAACATCTCTGGCATCGCGATGACCAAGGCCGCTCCGAACAAGGAGAACGCGCTGAAATTCATGGAATTTCTCGTTTCGCCCGAGGCACAGCAGATCTATGCTGAGGCGAACTATGAATATCCGATCGTGCCGGGTGTCGAGCCGGCGGAACTGGTCGCGAGCTGGGGGGAATTCACCCCCGATGACGTCAACCTGATCGACCTGGCCCGCCTGCGTCCCGATGCATTGCGCCTTATGGAAGAGGTCGATTTCGACGGCTGACATGCGCTGATTGCAGGGACAACAGGCATCAAAATGCCCTGTCCCTCCAAGGCCATGGCCGTTTCCCGCTCAGCCTGAAGGCACTGCAGGCGGTTTTCCCGCCTGCCACCGCAGCCTACCATGGACATCGCATTGGGCGCGCGCCAAGGTCGCGGCAAAATTTTTCCAAAAGGACAAGATATGGCGCCGCGCAAAATCATCATCGACACGGACCCCGGACAGGACGATGCCGTGGCCATCATGCTGGCCCTGGGCAGCCCCGATGAAATCGAGGTTCTTGGGGTCGTCGCCGTGGCCGGCAACGTGCCACTCGCTCTGACACAGAAGAACGTGCGCATGACCCTCGAGCTGGCCGGACGCACCGATATTCCCGCCTTCGCCGGCTGCGACAAACCGATGAAGCGCCCCCTGAAGACCGCCGAACATGTTCACGGCGCCACCGGCCTCGACGGCCCGGTGCTGCCCGATCCCGAGATGCCGCTGCGGGAACAGCACGGAGTCGACTTCATCATCGAGACCCTGCGCCGCGAACCGGCCGGCACTGTCACGCTCTGCACCCTCGGCCCGCTCACCGACATCGGCACCGTCTTCACCAAGGCCCCCGACGTCGTCGAGAAGGTCCAGGAAGTCGTGATCATGGGCGGCGCCTACTTCGAGGTGGGCAACATCACGCCCGCCGCGGAATTCAATATCTGGGTCGATCCGGAAGCCGCCGAGATCGTGTTCAAATCCGGCGTTCCGCTGACTGTCATGTCGCTGGATGTAACGCACAAGGTGCTCGTCACAGCACCGCGCGTCGCAGCGTTCCGCGACCTGGGAACCCGCGTGGGCATCGCAACCGCCGAGATGCTGGAATTCTTTGAACGTTTCGACGTCGAGAAATACGGCTCCGAAGGCGGGCCACTTCATGACCCGACCGTCACCGCCTACCTGATCAAGCCCGAGCTCTTCGAGGGCCGTCACATCAACGTCGAGATCGAGACCGCCTCGGAACTGACGATGGGCATGACCGTCGCCGACTGGTGGCGTGTGACCGACCGCGCGCCGAACGCAATGTTCATGGGCTCCGTCGATGCAGACGGGTTCTTTGCCCTGCTGGTGGAACGTCTGGGCCGGCTATGACCACTGCCCTGCATCTCGCAAAGGCCGATGACCTGGAGCGCCTGTTGCCGATGGTCACGGCCTGCCACGAGGAGCTCGAGCGCGGATCGACCGATGCCGAAACCTTGCAACTGGCGCTCTCTCCCCTGTTGGAGGGGGCGCCGCACGGTGCGATCTACCTGCTGGGCATGTCCCGCGCGCCTATCGGCTATGCCAGCCTTTCCTTCGGCTGGTCGCTCATGGCGGGTGGTCTTGTCGGCATGATCGACGAAATATGGGTGCGACCCGGGGTGCGGCGTCGCGGCATCGGCACGGAGGTCCTCGGCTCGCTGCCCCGCGCCCTGTCGCAGGCCGGACTGAGCCAGCTGACGATCGAGGTGCCGGCCGACGACGAAAAGACCCGCCGCCTCTACCACCTGGCCGGGTTCCGCGCTCACGGCGGCCGCATGCTGATGTCGCGTCGCTTCTGACCCTCTGGCAATCGGCAGGCAGGGCGACTACCTTCTGGAGCATGGCTCTCGATATCCCCTTCGACAACAGTTTCGCATCCCTTCCACAGGGCTTCTTTGCACGCATGGCACCACGCCAGGCCTCGGCCCCCCGCCTGCTTGCCTTCAATCGTGCACTGGCCGGGGATCTCGGGATCACCGGCACCGAAGACGAGATGACGCTGGCCCAGGCCTTTTCCGGAAACACCCTGCCCGCGGGTGCCGATCCGCTGGCACAGGCCTATGCTGGCCATCAGTTCGGCGGCTTTTCCCCCCAGCTCGGCGACGGTCGCGCACTGCTGATCGGAGAGGTCGTCGACAACAACGGGATCCGACGCGACATCCAGCTCAAGGGATCTGGTCGGACGCCCTTTTCCCGCGGCGGCGATGGCCTTGCAGCCATCGGGCCGGTCCTGCGCGAATACCTCCTTTCCGAGGCCATGCACGCATTCCAGGTGCCCACGACGCGGTCGCTGGCGGCCGTTGCAACGGGCGATGACGTCTATCGCGAAACGCCGCTTCCGGGCGCCGTGCTGACCCGTGTGGCTTCTTCCCACTTGCGCGTGGGCACCTTCGAGTTCTTTGCCGGGCGTCGTGACGAAACCCGCCTGCGGCAATTGCTTGACTATGCCACCGACCGACACTACCCGCGGGCCTCCTCGCCGCTCGACTTCCTCCAACAGGTGATCGCGCGCCAGGCCGATCTCGTCGCGCATTGGCTGTCCCTCGGGTTCATCCACGGCGTGATGAATACCGACAACACTACCATTTCAGGCGAGACCATCGACTATGGCCCCTGCGCCTTCATGGACGCCTACCATCCGCAGACGGTCTATTCCTCCATCGACCGGCAGGGCCGCTATGCCTACGACAATCAACGCCACGTGTTGCCCTGGAACATGGCCCAGCTGGCCTCGGCCGTCCTGCTCCTCGAGAAGGATCCCGAAGCCCACCTGGATGTCTACACTCAGGCCGTGCATGCCATGCCGGGGCTGATAGACGCTGCATGGCTGCGCCACTTCGGCGCCAAGCTGGGCATGGCCGCCCCGACCGAGGCCGATCGGCCGCTGATCGACGAGTTGCTGACCCTGATGACGAACCAGGGTGCGGATTTCACGAATACCTTCCGGGCCCTTTCCACGGGCCATCCAGAGGACGCTACGGCACAGTTCACCGATCCGGCCCCCGTGCGCGACTGGGTGGTGCGCTGGAAGGCGCGCATCGCGCACGAGGATGCACCGGAGGCGCTGATGCAGGACACAAATCCAGCCGTCATTCCGCGCAACCACCAGGTGGAAAGAGCGCTGGCCGCTGCGGCAAATGACGATCTGTACCCCTTCGAGGAGCTGCACCGCGTCCTGGCGACCCCCTTCACACTGGCCGAGGCCGACAAGGCCTATGCCGCCCCTCCGCGCCCTGAGGAAGAAATCACCGCAACCTTCTGCGGAACCTGAGCCTGTTCATTTCTCGCCCTGCTTCAGCCGCTTGAAGCGACTCGGGGTCAGTTTGACGAACTCCGCTATCACCCCGGCACGTCCGCCCGCCCCATAGCGGTTCGCATAGGCAAGCCCGACCGAGGCGCCGGGAAACGCACCCAACCGATCGACGATGTTGTCCGGCATCGTGTCGAACAGGCGGGACTCTTGCATCTTCATGCCAAAAACCTGGTCAATTGCGAAGTCGAAGAGCACCCAAAGGGTGCAGCATTGCGATCGCCCTGGAACATCATGAAGACCAACACAAGGTCGATCATGCCAAAACCGATGGCAGAACCGGCAGGCATCACTCTGGCCCGCCACCAATATCGGTTGTAGACGTCGAAGGCCTCGCCCAGAAACAGGGTGCCCCATATAAAGGCCACGATTGCAGCCAGAAAACCCGGCGGAACCCTGATTTGAATCCAGCGTGCCAGCAAGATCGGAGCCATCGAAAGGACGAGCCTGGCCCGCGCGACATAGGCCAGCAGCGCCCAGCGCATGAGGATCAGGGTTTCCACGATGGAGAACAGCAGCGACAGCCAGATCAGACGTGTCACGATCGTTTGTTCTTTCAGCATGTTGGATTTTCCCAAATTTGAGTGTCACATCGAACCATGAATTCACCGTCGATCCGCATCACCACCTACAACCTGCAAAAATGCGTTGGCATTGACCTGCGCCGCAATCCACGCCGCATCCTCGAGGTGCTCGAGGACACGGAAGCCCAGATTTGCGTTCTGCAAGAGGCGGACAAGCGCATGCCACCGCGCCCAGCGGCCCTTCCCCATGACATGATCAAAGCCGAGAAATGGAAGGTCCTGCCCTTCGGTGCGCCCGGCGGATCGCTCGGATGGCACGGCAATGCGATGCTGGTGCGCGAGGGGATCGAACTCGTGGACACCGACGCCATCGACCTGCCTGGGCTGGAGCCCCGGGGCGCCATCATCGCCGACTTGGATACACCGATCGGGCCACTGCGCGTGATCGGCGTTCATCTCGGGCTGATCGCCCGCTCGCGGCGTCAGCAATGTGCCACGCTGCGTCGCACGATGGAGCGTATGTCGCCCCGCCCCACGGTGGTCGCCGGCGACTTCAACGAATGGGGCAGCGGCGCCGATCTCGACGCGGAACTGACGCACGTGCGCTTTCTGCCCTCTCCGCCGTCCTATCCCTCCGTGCGGCCGGTCGCGCCCCTGGACCGGTTCGGCATCAGCCCGGAGCTGCGCGCCGGCCCCGTGCAGCAACACATGCAGCAACCGGCCCGCATTGCCTCCGACCACATGCCGCTCAAGGTGGACATCTTCCGCGAGGAATGACCGTCACGAACCGCCGGGGAACCGCACGCCGTGGTCCTCGGCAGCCACGCGTGGTAACTCAGGGTCATTCTTCACACGCCGGGCGATTTCATGAGTCTCTTCCAGATTACCTCCCTGCTGATCGTCCTTGCCGCGACCTTCGGCACCATCAACTATTTCTTCCTCAAGCTGCCGTCCTCGATCGGCATCCTTCTGGTAGCGCTCTTTACCTCCGTCACCATGTTGCTGATCGACATGGCCTTTCCCGCCCTTAACCTGGCAGACGAGGTTGGTGGTTTCATCGCCAGCATCGATTTCTCCGACGCCCTGCTCGAGGGGATGCTCGGACTGATGCTCTTTGCGGGCGCCCTGCATGTCAGTCTCTCGGACCTGCGCGCGCAATGGCGCGTCGTCTTGCTCATGGCCACCATAGGCGTTGCGATTTCGACCTTCGTCGTTGGCTTCGGTTTCAGTTATGCCACCGGTATCCCGGTCATAGTCGCCCTCGTCTTCGGCGCCCTGATCTCGCCGACCGACCCGGTGGCCGTCATGGGCGTCCTGAAAGAGACCCACCTTTCCAGGTCCCTCGAAACCCGCATCGCCGGCGAGAGCCTTTTCAATGACGGTGTCGGTTATGTCTTCTTCCTGATCATCGCCGGCATCGCCTTTCCCGAAATGTCCGGAGAAGCAGATCAGAACAGCGGCTTTCTCGGCGCTGCGATGCTCTTCGTCCGAGAGGCCGGCGGCGGGGCTGCTCTTGGCCTGATCCTGGGTTACCTGGTCTTTCGCGTCATGCGCCGGATCGACGATGCCTCGCTCGAGGTCCTGATCACCCTCGCCCTGGCCTTCGGTGGCTATGAACTCGCCGATACTCTAGGCGTTTCCGCGCCGATAATGGCGGTTTGCGCAGGCCTGCTCATCGGCGACATCGGTGCCCGCCACGGCATGACCGAAAACACCCGCACCTATGTCGAACATTTCTGGCACCTCATCGACGAGATCCTGAACGCAATCCTCTTCCTTCTGATCGGCTTCGAGGTCTTCGCCGTGAACTTCAACCAGAGCATCTTTGCGGCTGCCGGGATCGCCATCGTGCTCTCTCTCCTGGCGCGCCTGATCTCTGTCGCTGTGCCCTTTGCCATGCTGCGACAGGTGCGTGACTTCGGCAATGGCACGATCCCGATCATGACTTGGGGCGGCCTCAAGGGTGGCATCTCCGTCGCCCTGGCTCTCAGCCTGCCCGAGAGCGAGTACAAGAACGTGATCCTCGCCGCGACCTATTGTGTCGTCGTCTTCTCGATCCTCGTCCAGGGGCTGACAGTCGGCTGGCTCGCCAAGAAGATCAACCCGCAGCCGGAGCTGATGTGACATGCGCTGGATCGTGCTTCTGCGCGCGGTGAATGTCGGCGGCACGGGCAAGCTTCCGATGGCGGATCTGAGACAGATGCTGAGCATGGCAGGCGCCGGCAACGTCGCGACCTATATCCAGAGTGGCAACATTCTCCTGGATCTCAATGCGACATCCGCCCCGGAAGTAGAGACCTGGTTCGCGGATCAGATCGAAGACAGCTTCGGCTTCCGGCCTGGCGTCATCGCCCTTATGCCGCACCGCCTTGCGCAAACCGTCCGCGCTCAGCCCTTCGGCAACGCTGATCCCAGGCATGTGCACATAGCGTTTCTCTCGGAAGAGGTCCCTGAGGACGCCCCTTCACGGCTGACAGCCTTGTGCACCCAGGGCGAGGTCGTCTGCAGGGGAGATTACTGCCTCTACCTGCACACGCCGCAGGGTATCGGGCGCTCCAAGCTTGCCGGCCGGATCGAACCTGCACTCGGTCATCCCGCAACACTGCGCAACCTGAATTCAGCCACCCGGATCCTCGCCCTCGCCTGATCCGGGTTGCACCTCGGCCTGCACCGTACCAAAACGGGCTGTTGACGATGCAAAGGTCCCCCGAGTGAATTCCAGGTCCGATATCTTCAGAGCCGTGTTTTGGATGAGCGGTGCCATCACCGCCTTCCTGGCAATGGCCCTTGCCGGCCGCGCACTCAGTGCCCAGCTCGATACCTTCGAGATCATGGGATACCGCAGTCTCATCGGGGTCTGCATCATGCTCTGCGTCGTCACCCTGCGCGGCAAGTGGAACGAAATCAGCCTTGATCGGTTCGGCCTTCACATGGTCCGCAACCTGGCGCATTTCACCGGGCAGAACCTCTGGTTCTTCGCCATTACGCTGATCCCCCTGGCCCAGGTCTTCGCTCTGGAATTCACCTCGCCGCTCTGGGTGCTCATCCTCTCGCCGCTCGTGTTGGGCGAACGGCTCACCTCCATGCGAGTTCTCTCGGCGGTGATGGGCTTTGCCGGCATCCTCATGGTCACGCGGCCCGGCGCGGAAACCTTGAACGCAGGTGTCATCGCGGCCGGCATCGCGGCCGTCTTCTTCGCGATCACCACCGTCACTACCAAGCGGCTGACCCGCGACATCACGCCCCTTGGCATCGTCTTCTGGATGACCGCGACGCAGACTGTCTTTGGCGCCGTCTGCGCGGGGTGGGATTTCGACATATCCCTGCCCAGCGCCCAGTCGCTGCCCCTGATGATACTGATCGGCTGCGCCGGCCTCTTCGCGCATTTCTGCGTCACCACGGCGCTATCCTTCGCGCCCGCGACGGTGGTTGTGCCGATCGACTTCACCCGCCTGCCCCTCGCCGCGATCATCGGCGCGCTCTTCCTGAGCGAGCCACTGAACATCTGGGTCTTGCTCGGCGCCGCGGTGATCTTTGCCGGAAACTACCTGAATATCTGGGCGGAAACACGGCCCGGGAACGCCCGCGATTCGCTCGAGACACCACTCTGACACCCCCTCCCGACGGGAACTCTGTGCCGCGAAATCGGCAAGTCTTGCGACCTGCCCGCAACAGTGACGCAGCGGAAATTGCGGTTTACGTAGCCTTATCGCGACGTAAAGCAAAATGGTGGATTGATCAAAGAGGCCGCCTCCCCCTTAGATTGTTTCCTCATATATTGTCACATCTGTAGGGAGGAGATGGACATGAAGGTTATAACAGGCCTCGTGCTCGCAACATGTGGTGCGTCGGCTGCCTATGCAGGCGGTATCGAGCGCACCACCCAATCCGCGATGATCCTCTATGCCGAGGGAGATCGCCTTGAACTCAGCTACGGTTCGGTCATGCCCAGCGTCACCGGGACGGACTTGCTGGGCAACAGCATTCCGAATGTAGCCGGCGACTTTTCCCTGCCGTCCTTCGCGTTGAAGATGGACCTCAGTGATCAGATCGCCGTGGCGCTGATCTACGACAAGCCCTGGGGCGCGGACATCACCTATGCCGGATCCCCGGCATCGACGATGCTCGGTGGAACCATGGCCAAGGCCGAGACGGACACGCTGACTGCCCTGGCCAAGTACCAGTTCAACGAGAACGTCAGCGCCTTTGCAGGTGTCCGCTTCCAGCGCGCCAGCGGCGAGGTTACCCTGGCCGGGCTCGGTTATGGTGCCATCAGCGGTTACAACGTGGTCCTGGGAGAAGCCTCGGGAACCGGCTACGTCATTGGCGCCGCCTACGAGATCCCGGATATCGCCATGCGCGTCGCGCTGACCTACAACTCCGCGATTACCCACGATTTCCCGACGACCGAGAACATCGCGGCAGGCGAATCCACCACCACCAGCAAGACGCCCCCGTCCTGGAACCTGGAGTTCCAGACCGGGATCGCGCCCGACACGCTGCTGATGGGCTCGATCCGCTACGTCAAGCACTCCGAGTTCCAGATCGATCCGGTCGCCTTCACCGCGGCCACCGGCTCCGGGCTCGTGGATCTCGAGGACACCACGACCTACACTCTGGGTGTCGGACGCCGCTTCAATGACAAGCTCTCCGGCTCCATTTCCGTCAGCTACGAGGCCGAGACCGATCCGTTGGTCTCGCCCCTCGCGCCCAGCAACGGCAAGACCGGCATCGCCCTCGGGCTCAGCTACAAGGTCAACGAGCAATTCGAGGTGGCCGGCGGCGTCAGCCAGGTCTGGCTGGGGGATGCAACCCCAGAGACCGCAGACACCGCGCGGGCGACCTTCGATGGCAACACCGCAACGGCGGTCGGACTGAAGTTCACATACCTGTTCTGATCCTCGGGCATGCCCCTGCCGGGCCCGTCGCGGTTATCCGCGGCGGGCCTTCGCTTTTCCGCGGAGGCACCCGATGCGTTAACGTTTTGAATTTGACCCTTCCCGGCACCTCGCCTACCCATGTCCTGATCTGCAATTTCGCCCCGAGGGAAACAGGATGCTCTACAATACCGCGCAGGAATGGCGCGACGCGCCCGAGAAACGCATTCTGCTCTTCGGCATGTCGGGGCTGGGCAAGACCCACGTCTCGAACCTGCTGCGCGATTCCGGTGACTGGTTCCATTTCTCGATCGACTACCGCATCGGCACCCGACACATGGGCGAGCATATTGCCGACAATGCCAAGGCCCACGCCATGAAGGTGCCCTTCCTGCGTGAACTGCTGATGACGGATTCGATCTACATCGGCTCCAACATCACCTTCAACAACCTCAAGCCGCTCTCGACCTACCTGGGCAAGCCCGGCGACCCCGAAAAGGGCGGCCTGCCATTCGAAGAATACATGATCCGTCAGGAGCAGCACCGCCGGGCCGAGATCAACTCGCTTCTGGACACCGAACGTTTCGCGCGCCGGGCCAAGTCTCTCTACGGTTACCCGAACTTCGTCTGCGACAGCGGCGGTTCGATCTGCGAAGTCGTCGATCCCCTGGACCCCGAGGATCCGCTGCTGGAGGCGCTCGACCAGACCGCGCTGATGATCTGGCTCAAGGGCGACGCGCAACATACCGAAGAATTGATACGTCGTTTTGACCGCGCGCCGAAACCGATGTATTACGAACCGGCCTTCCTGCGGCAGGCTTGGGAGGAGTATCTGGCGATGACAGGCGACATGCCCGAAACCGTCGATCCCGATGCCTTCGTGCGCTGGACCTATTCCCGCGCCCTGGCCCACCGTCAGCCGCGGTACGAGGCAATGGCAAGGCGCGGCGTGACCGTGCTCGCGGATGAAATCGCCGCTGTCAGCTCTGCCGAAGAATTCGAAGACCTCATCGCCGCGGCCCTTGCCCGGCGGGAAACAGACCCCACTTAAGCATCCCAGCTTTCAGGACATTCCATGCCTATCAAGATCCCCTCAGACCTGCCTGCCTATGACGTTCTCAGCCGCGAAGGCGTCATGGTCATGTCCGAGGATCAGGCCGCCCGTCAGGATATCCGCCCGCTGCGCATCGGCCTGCTGAACCTGATGCCCAAGAAGATCCAGACCGAGAACCAGTTTGCCCGGCTGATCGGTGCCACGCCACTGCAGATCGAGCTCTCGCTCATCCGCATGACCGAGCATCAGACCAAGAACACCGCCGCCGAACACATGGAGAGCTTCTATCGCCCCTTCGACGAGGTTGCCGCCTCCGGCGAGAAATTCGACGGCTTCATCATCACCGGTGCCCCCATCGAACACCTCGATTTCGAGGACGTGACCTATTGGGACGAGATCTGCCAGGTCTTCGAATGGACCCAGACCAACGTGTTCTCCACCTTCGGCGTCTGCTGGGGCGGCATGGCGATGATCCATTATTTCCACGGTGTTCCGAAGCACCTGCTGCCGGCCAAGTACTTCGGGTGCTACCCGCAGGTGAACCTGGCTCCGGCCTCGCCCTACCTGCGCGGCTTCTCCGATACCTGCACCGTGCCCGTCAGCCGCTGGACCGAGATCCGCCAGGACGACGTGATGATGGCCGCCGGCCTGCACACCCTGCTCGGCAACGAGGACACCGGGCCCTGCCTGATCGAGGACCCGAACCACCGCGCGCTCTATGTCTTCAACCACTTCGAATACGACAGTGACACGCTGAAGCAGGAATACGACCGCGATGTCGCCTCGGGCAAACCGATCGACGTGCCGATCAACTACTTCCCCGACGACGACCCCACCCAGCGGCCCCTGAACCGCTGGCGCAGCCACGCGCACCTGCTCTACGGCAACTGGATCAATTCGATCTACCAGGATACGCCCTACGACATCCGGCAGATAGGTACGCCACAGGCCGAGCTTGCCGCCGGCTGATCCGGCTTTTCCGCCGCGCAACAGCCCGTCCCGTCGGCCTGCCCTCTGGATTGCCCGCGCCAGATGACTTAAGTCATTTGGAACGCGGCAATTTGCGGCACCTTCCGCGGCGCCGACGCACGGCCTGGCCGGGAGCACTTCCCGGAAACAAGGGGAAACGGTATGGATCTGCCCTTCGATGGCGCCATCAGCGCCTATTACCGGAAAGAGGCGCCCGAAGAGGTACGCCAGGCGATCCAGTCCGCCGACAGCCACGACATCCTTGCCGAGGGCTATCCCTATACCGAGAAGATATCTGCCAAGGACTACGTGGAAGAGCTCCTCGAGCTTCAGATCGAGCTGGCCAAGATGCAATCCTGGGTGCGGGATTCCGGTGCGCGGGTGATCTGCATCTTCGAGGGCCGCGACGCCGCCGGCAAGGGCGGCACGATCAAGCGGTTCCGTGAGCACCTCAATCCCCGCGGTGGCCGCCTCGTGGCGCTTGGCACACCGAACGAGCGCGAACGGGGCGAATGGTATTTCCAGCGCTATATCGAGCAGCTTCCGACACGGGGCGAGATCGTCTTCTTCGACCGCTCCTGGTACAACCGCGCCGTGGTCGAACATGTCTTCGGCTTCTGCACCCCGGAGGAGCGCGAGAAATTCTTCGTCCAGGTCCCTGCCTTCGAGAAGGCGCTGGTCGACGAGGGCATCTACTTCTTCAAGTTCTGGCTCAACGTCGGGCGGGCCGAACAGCTGCGCCGTTTCCTCGATCGCGAGCAGAACCCGCTCAAGCAATGGAAGCTCAGCGCCATCGACGTCGAGGGCCTGAAGAAGTGGGATGACTACTCGAACGCCATCCAGGAAATGTTCGCCCGCACCCACAGCACCTTTGCGCCCTGGACGGTGATCCAGTCCGACGACAAGCGCCGCGCCCGTCTTGCGGCGATCCGTCGCGTGCTCAGCGTGATGGACTACGACCTGAAATCGGCCAGGGCCATCGGGCAGAGCGACGGCAAGATCTGCGGCGGTCCTGACATCTGGCATGCATAAGAAACGCGGATATCATCACGGCAACCTGCGCCAGGCGCTGGTCGAGGCCGCTCTCGAGCTGATCGAGGAAAAGGGCCCCACCGGCTTCACCCTCTCCGAGGCGGCCAAGCGCGCGGGCGTGACCCCCGCCGCCGTCTATCGCCACTTCGAGGGCCGAGAGGACCTGATCGCAGAGGCAGCGCGCCAGGGCTACGAGATCTTTGCCGACGTCATCGAATACGCCTACCAGAAGGGGCAGCCCTCGGCCCTGGCCGCCTTCGAGGCCACGGGCCGCGCCTATCTCGCCTTTGCACGGAAGTATCCCGGCCATTACATCGCCATGTTCGAGAGCGGGATCTCGGTGAACCGTACACCGGAACTCGCCGCCGTGGCCCAGAAGGCCTGGCAGGGCCTGGAAAAGGCGGCCGAGGATCTTTCCCGCCACATCCCGCCCGAAAAACGCCCGCCCGCCTCCATGTTCACTGCCCATATCTGGGCGCTCAGCCATGGCGTGGTGGAACTCTTCGCGCGGAATTCCCCTGGCACCAAGAGCCCATACCCCCCCGAGGATCTTCTCGAAAGCGGCATTGGTGTCTACCTGCGCGGCCTCGGCCTGATCGAAGCCGACAATTAGAGACGTTAAGCGGCAGGAAAGGTAGTTCTGTCACTCATGCTCCGGATCCATGTGCTTCCGGGGGCTCCCTTGTCCATTTTCAGGCCATTCCTTTCCGACGGAGTAGACGTGACCGGCGCGTCCCTTGGGCCACGCTTCGAAAGGCACCGCCGATTTGCCGCCGGGGTCGTGACCTGGGTGTGCATCCTCTCGGTGCTTGCGGTCGCGGGCGCCTCCCTGCTGATCGGGAACGGCACCTTCTGGCCCGTCACCGTCGCCAGTGTGATCTTGGCTTGTATAGCCGTCGGCGCCGGGCGTCTGCCCGGCCCCCAGAGCCGTGTGGTGATCTCCCTGGCCCTGATCGGGCAGTGCATCCTGTTGAATGCCGCGATGATCGGCCATCCGATGCAGCCCGACAGCCACATGCTCTATTTCACCGCGCTGACGGCCATCGCGATGCTCAGTTCCCGTCCCGCGCTCATTGCCTCTGTCGGGCTGATCGTGGCACACCATCTCCTCGCGACCCTGTTGCTGCCACAAATCGCCTTCCTCACTTCCGGCATCTCCTTCAATCTCTTCCGCAGCAGCTTCCACGCCGTTGCGGTGCTCCTTGCGGTCGTGAACCTTTACATGATCGTCCAGATCCGCCTGGTTCAGACGATCTACTCCGAACGCCGCGCCCAGAAGCTCGAGGACACCATGGCCGAGGTGCAGGAGGCCCTGAAGGAGGCGCAGCGTCAAAAGGAGGACGCGGAAAAGGCAAGGAAGCGCGCCGAGGAGGCCACCGCCGAGGCCCTCCAGGCCGGCCGCGAAGTCGAGGAGGCCCTGCGCCGCTCCGAGGAAAACGCCGCCGCTGCCCGCAATGCCGAGGAAGAGACCGCGCGCACCCGTCTCAGGCACGAGCAGGAGGTGGAGGAGGTCATCGCCCACCTGCAGGAGAAGCTCGCCAGCGTCGCCCGCGGTGACCTGACCACCCGCATCGACCGCCCTCTGCCCCCCGCCTTCTCCGACCTTTCGCAGAGCTTCAACGTCGGCATCGCACGACTGGAAGAGGCGATCACAGCCGTGCAGGCCGAGGTCGACTCGATCCAGACTCAGTCGCAGGAGATCAATTCCGCCGCAGAGAGCCTCGGCCATCGCACCGAGCAGCAGGTGCACACCCTGACCGAGGCCGCGGCCACCCTCCAGCAGCTGACCACCCTGATCAAGGACGTGGCCGCCGACACCGGCGCCGCCCGGACCGCGACAGAGGAAACCCAGGAAGAGGCCGCCTCCGGCAACGAGGTCATGGAACGCACCGTGTCTGCCATGGACCAGATCGAGGGCTCCTCCTCCGAGATTCGCAAGATCATCACCGTGATCGACGACATCGCCTTCCAGACCAACCTTCTCGCCCTCAATGCAGGTGTCGAGGCCGCGCGGGCCGGCGAGGCCGGGCGTGGCTTCGCCGTCGTCGCCAACGAGGTGCGCGCCCTGGCACAGCGCTCCTCCGAGGCCGCCAAGGAGATCGACGCCCTGATTAACAGCGGCGCGGATCACGTCAATCGCGGAGTCGAGCTGGTCAAGACCACCGGCGCCGCCCTGGCCAGCATCCGCAACGCCGTGGAACAGACCGCAGGGCGGATGCAGGCCGTCGCCGATGCCACCTCTGACCAGTCCAAGGGTCTGAGCGAAGTGAATGCCGCTATTTCCGAGCTGGAAGTCTTTGCCCAGCAGAACGCCGCCATGTTCGAAGAAACCCTCTCGGCCAACACCCTGCTCTTTGAAACCGCACGCGGCCTCTCGGAACGCGTCGGCCAGTTCTGCACCAACCAGAGTGTCGGCGGCCTGACCCGCCGGACCATTTCCAATCGTGGGGGCGCGCCCCGGGCCGACCTCAGGCGCGCCTGATCACGGGCACCGGTGACCAGTCGGGCATTCCCTGCCCAGAGGACGCCCCAAAGCAAAAAGGCCGCTCTGAAGAGAGCGGCCTTTCCGTATGTCGATGTTCCGAAAGCTCAGCGCTTGGAGAACTGGAAGCTGCGGCGAGCCTTGGCCTTACCGTATTTCTTCCGTTCCACGACGCGGCTGTCGCGGGTCAGGAAGCCGGCGGCCTTCAGGGCACCACGCAGCGACGGATCGTACAGCTGCAGGGCTTTGGAGATGCCGTGCTTGACCGCGCCGGCCTGACCGGAGAGGCCACCGCCCTTGACGGTTGCCATTACGTCGAACTCGCCTTCAACGCCAGCGACGGTGAAGGGCTGCGCCAGGATCATTTGCAGCACGGGGCGTGCAAAGTACTCGTTCATCGGCTTGCCGTTCACGACGACCTTGCCCGAACCCGGCTTGATCCAGACGCGTGCGACGGCGTCCTTCCGCTTGCCGGTTGCATAGGCGCGGCCCAGCTCGTCACGAACGGGCTCGCGGGGGGTGTCGAGCTCGACAGCCACGGTGCCCTCTGCAGAGACGGCGTCTTTCAGATCTTCCAGGGAATTCACTTGATCAGCCATCTAATCAGCTCCGGGTGTTCTTGGAGTTCATGGATTTGACGTCCAGCACTTCCGGTGCCTGCGCCTCATGCGGGTGCTCGGCGCCAGCGTAAACGCGCAGGTTGGTCATCTGCTGGCGGCTCAGGCGGTTGCCCGGCAGCATGCGCTTGACGGCCAGGGTCACGACGCGTTCGGGGTGCTGACCTTCCAGGATCTGGCCCGCGGTGCGGTCCTTGATCCCACCCGGGAAACCGGTGTGCCAGTAGTATTTCTTGTCACCACGCTTCTTGCCGGTCAGTTGGACCTTGTCAGCATTGATGACGATGACGTTGTCGCCCATATCCATGTGAGGAGTGAAGGACGGCTTGTGCTTGCCACGCAGGCGCATGGCGACGATCGAAGCGAGACGGCCCAGCACCACGCCCTCGGCGTCGATGATGATCCATTTCTTCTCGATGTCTGCGGGAGTCGCAGAGAAGGTTTTCATGTCGGGTGCCCTTTGGAAATTGGCAGCCTGCCGGCCGTTTCCGACCGACAGGCGAATTGATGGGCGGGTTATACAGGGCCGCCGCGCCCAGTCAAGCACACCAACGCCATATTAAATGAGCGTTTTCAATGGTTTGAAAAATAGGTATCAATATACCCCATTATTTCGCGGCATTTTTCACGGCGGGCGGCAGGGAATAGGTCATCGAGGCCCGCGCAACCGGGGCGGAATCGCCTTCAGAGTGAATCAGCACGTCGCCCACGGCCAGCACACGGCCCAGCTTCAGCAGCCGGCATTCGGCGATCAGGTCCGTCCCGGCGGCCGGCCGGCGCATGAAATCCAGAGAGCAATTCGTCGTCACCGCAAGCGCCTTCGGCCCGATCATCGCCAGCACCGCGAGGTAGACCGCCACGTCGGCCAACGCGAACATCGCCGGCCCCGAGACAGTCCCCCCGGGGCGCAGGTGCCGTTCGTCCACCGCCAGCCGGACCGTGATACCCATGTCGCGCACCGCCTCGATGCGATAGTCGTTCTGCACCTGCGGAAATTCGTCCTCCAGGAAACGCGCAAGCGCCTCCGCATCCATAGCGATCGCCATGGTCCCTCCCTCACCTTTTCTCCTCAGCCCCATCTTTCGGCAAAGCGCGCCGTCAATCAAGCCGCGGATCGGCGCACCTCCGCCCTCTCGGCCCCGTTTTTCGGCGCGATAGGCTTTGCGTTCGGGCCTGTGATCCCCTACATCGCGCGCATGACAGACAAGCTTCATATCATCGGCGGCGGCATGGCCGGATCCGAGGCCGCGTGGCAGGCCGCCCAGGCCGGCTGCCCCGTGGTCATTCACGAGATGCGCCCCCAGGTGGAAACCTTCGCGCATCGCACCGGCAACCTGGCAGAGATGGTCTGCTCCAACTCCTTCCGCTCGGACGACAGCGAACAGAACGCCGTCGGCCTGCTGCACTGGGAGATGCGGGCGGCCAACGGGCTGATCATGCAGACGGCCGACCGGCATCGCCTGCCCGCCGGCGGCGCCCTGGCCGTCGATCGTGATCCCTTCTCCGAGGCCGTCACCAAGACGCTCCGCGCCCATCCCCTTATCGAAGTCGCCGAGGGCGAGATCACCGAGCTGCCCACCGAGGGCCAGTGGATCATCGCCACCGGGCCGCTCACCTCGCAGGGTCTGGGCAAGGCCATTCAGGCCGAGACCGGCGCCGAGGCACTGGCCTTCTTCGACGCAATCGCCCCCATCGTCTATGCCGAGAGCATCAACATGGACGTGGCCTGGATGCAGTCGCGCTATGACAAGGGCGAGACCGAGGAAGAGCAGCGCGCCTATCTCAATTGCCCAATGACGAAGGAGCAGTACGAGGCCTTCATCGACGCGCTTCTGGCCGCCGACAAGACCGAGTTCCACGAGGGCGAGACTGCTGGCTACTTCGACGGCTGCCTGCCGATCGAGGTCATGGCCGAACGCGGCCGCGAGACCCTGCGACACGGCCCGATGAAGCCGGTCGGCCTGACCAACGCGCACAAGCCGGACGAGAAGGCCTGGGCCGTTGTCCAGCTGCGCCGCGACAATGCCCTTGGCACGCTCTACAACATCGTCGGTTTCCAGACCAAGATGAAGTACGGCGCCCAGACAGAGGTGTTCCGGATGATCCCCGGGCTCGAGGATGCCAGCTTTGCCCGTCTCGGCGGCATCCACCGCAACACATTCATCAATTCGCCGACGCTGCTCGATGATCGGATGCGGCTGAAGAGCCGGCCCAACATCCGCTTCGCCGGGCAGATCACCGGGGTCGAGGGCTACGTCGAAAGTGCCGCCATGGGTCTGCTCGCGGGTCGCATGGCCGCAGCCGAGCTCCTTGGCCGCGAGCTTCCGCCGCCGCCGCCGGAAACCGCAATGGGGGCGCTTGTCACCCACATCACCGGTGGTGCCGAGGCCAAGACCTTCCAGCCGATGAACGTCAACTTCGGGCTCTTTCCGCCCGTCGAGGGGCTCAAGGGCGGGCGCCGCGGCCGCAAGGACCGCTACAAGGCCTATACCGACCGTGCCAAGGGCCTCTGGCAAGAGTGGCTCGACACGCAGGGGTGAGTCGTCACATGAAGATCGGCACGCAAACCACTGACAAAAGACAATGTTCGTGACCCGCTTCGCCCCGTCGCCCACCGGCCCGCTGCACCTGGGCCATGCCTATGCGGCGCTGGTGGCGGCGGGGCGCGCGGCCGATCGCTGTGGCACCTTCCTGCTCCGGATCGAGGATATCGACCGCTCCCGGGCCCGCCCGGAATGGGAACAGGCGATCTACGACGAGCTGCACTGGCTGGGCCTCGACTGGCCCGAGCCGGTCATGCGGCAATCGAATCGCATGCCGGCCTACCGCGTCGCCCTGCAACGGCTCTGGGACGCGGGCCTGCTCTATCCCTGCAGCTGCAACCGCCGCGACATTGCCGCCGCCCTCTCGGCCCCGCAGGAGGGTGCAGAGTTGCCCCATGGCCCCGACGGGCTGATCTACCCGGGCACCTGCCGCCCCGATCACCCGCCCGAAGGGCCCCTGCCGCAGGACGCCGTGCTCCGGCTCGACATGCGCCGCGCCGTGGGGGCGCGCAGCTTCACCTTCACCGAGACCGGCGAGGGCCCCGGCGGCGAAACCGGCAGGATCACCGTGACCGCAAGGCACCTGATCGAGGAGGTCGGCGACGTGGTGCTGGCCCGACGCGGCATGGGCACCTCCTACCACCTCTCGGTTGTGGTCGACGATGCCGCCCAAGGGATCACCGAGGTCACCCGCGGCCAGGATCTCTTTGAAACCACGGCCATCCACCTGGTGCTCCAGCACCTTCTCGGCCTGCCGACGCCCGCCTATCACCACCACCGCCTGATCCGCGACGCCGCGGGCAAACGCCTGGCCAAGCGCGACGACGCCCGCGCCATCGCCCGCTACCGCGAGGATGGCGCCACGCCGGCGGACATCCGGAAAATGGTGGGGCTGTCCTAGCCTTCCATCGGCTTCATCAGTTCGACGGTCTCGCCCTCGCGGACGGCTCGATAGAAGCAGCTGCGCCGGTTGGTGTGGCAGGCCGGGCCGGTCTGATCGACCATCACCAGGATGCAATCGCTGTCGCAATCATAGCGGAAATCGACCAGCCGCTGCAGGTGGCCAGAGGTCTCGCCCTTGATCCAGAAGCTCTGCCGGGACCGGGACCAATAGGTCACCTTACCGGTTTCAAGCGTCTTCTCAATGGCTTCCCGGTTCATCCAGGCCATCATCAGCACTTCGCCGGTGTCATGTTGCTGGGCGATCGCGGGGATCAGGCCATTGGCATCATACTTGAGTGTTTCGGCATCAAAGCTCATCGGTAAACCCTTTGCATCCGGCAGTGCCCGGCCTATCTAGGGGAAGAGCGCCTGATTGAACAGACCCCGCCGCGGCCCACCGTGGGGCGGTCCTGCCCCCCCCGGCCGGCGCGGAAAGGACAGCCATGAGCGACAGCGACCTGATCAAGCTTTATTCCAACCGGATCCTCGCGCTCGCGGCCGATATCCCCCGTCAGGCCCGTCTCGAGGCCCCCGATGCCACCATCCGCAAACGCGCGCCGCTCTGCGGCTCGACCATCACCGTCGACGTGCGCGTCGAGGATGGCAAGATCGCCGACTATGGCCAGGAGGTGCGCGCCTGTGCCCTGGGCCAGGCCGCCGCCAGCATCGTCGGCGGCGCCGTCATCGGCCGGACCGAGACAGAGATCCGCGCCGCCCGTGACGCCCTGCGCGCAATGCTGAAAGAGGACGGGCCCACGCCGCCTGCCCCCTTCGACGGGCTCGAGGTGCTGCGCCCCGCGCGCGACTACAAGAACCGCCATGCCTCCATCATGCTCTCCCTCGATGCCCTGACCGAGGCGATGGAGCAGGCCGGCGAGAGCGACTGCGCCTGACCTTCGCCTGACACCTCACTGACGCCCGCCCGGCCTTCACGACTTAACCGGTTATTCTGATTTCGGTCCTATGCCTTGAGAGAAAGGCAGCTACCGGTCAGGCATGGAACACCCAGGCGAATTTCACGATCCCACCCCGGCAGGCGGTTCGCTCGACCGGCTGGCCGAAAGTGCGGCCGAAATCGGCTATGAAATGGTCGACGTCAACGCCTACCTGGAGGAGATGACGGCCCGGACGGAGGTGCTCCTCACCCAGCTGCGCGAGGTCAAGGAAGGCACCGGCAAGGTGCTGCAGATGAATGCCAGCGTCATGACCACCATCCAGGAAGCCTATCGCGAGCTGGAGCAGACCCAGGACCGTTTCCTCGAGGAGCTGGAGACCAGCCAGCGCGCCGGCAGCATCAGCGAAACGGTGCTCGGCTGGGTCAACACGCTCGACACCCGCACCCGCGATGTCGAGACCGTGCTCGAGGATGTTCAGGTCAGCAACAACCAGATCGCGGACATTGCCTCTCAGGTGAACATGCTCGCCATCAACGCCAAGATCGAGGCCGCGCGCGCCGGGGAATCGGGGCGCGGTTTCTCGGTGGTGGCGGATGCGATCAACGATCTCTCGCAACAGACCCGCGGCGCCGCCGAAACCGTCAGCGAGAACATCCAGCGCCTGGTCGACTGGATCACCCGCCTTCAGGGCGAGGCCACCACGATCAACACCTCCTCCCGTGAACTGACCATCCTTACCCGCCAGAGCCAGGAAATGGGCCTGAGCGTGCGAGAGGCCTTTGAGCGCACGATGGAGCGCATGAAGCTGGTGCGGGACGACGCGATCGATGCCGATGCATCCCTGCGCGACTATTCCCCCCAGATCGAGAGCACCTTTTCCATCGTGCACACCTCGGCCGAGGGCGTGCACGACGTACACGAGCGCATCCGCAATCTCGTCGACCTGTCAGAGGCCATGGTGCAGGACAGCGTCAGTGCCGGGGGCGATTCCGGCGATGCCGTCTTCATCGCCGATGTCCGCGCGCGTGCCGCCCGCATGTCCGCCCTGCTGGAAGAGGCCGTCAACCAGGACAGGATTTCGCTTCAGGATCTCTTCGATCAATCCTATCGCCCGGTGCCGCGCTCCGACCCCGAGCAGGTGATGACCCGGTTCACCGCCCTCACTGACAGGCTCTTCCCCGAGCTTCAAGAAGAGGCGCTGGAGCTCGACGAGCGGGTGATCTTCTGCGCCGCGGTGGATCGCAACGGCTATCTGCCCACGCACAACCGCAAGTTCTCGCATCCTCAGGGAGACGACCCGGTGTGGAACATGGCCAATTGCCGCAACCGCCGCATCTTCGACGACCGCGTCGGGCTCAAGGCCGGTCGCAACACCGATCCCTTCCTGCTGCAGGTCTATCGCCGCGACATGGGCGGCGGAGAGTTCGTCATGCTCAAGGATCTCTCGGCGCCGATCTTCGTCAAGGGCCGACACTGGGGCGGCCTGCGCCTGGCCTACCGCTTCTAGCGGCGTCCCTGCCCCTGGAAAAAGAAAGCCGCCACACTCCGGGACGGGAGGCGGCGGCAGTAGTGCATATTCGCCTGGGACAGGTGCGGAACCAGGGGATGAGGCAGACCTGGTGATCGGAACAGGCAATTCGGATCAACCGCGGGCGAATGCGGCCACACCGGGGCGATATGCAGGCAGAAAAGTAAGTCAGGACAGAGGGTTGAAGGCGAGTGCCTCAGGTCAGCGCCGGCAGGTAGAGCGAGCCCACGAGCAGGACGATCAGGGCTGCGGCCCCAAGCATGTCCTGCGCCAGGGTGGCACGAGAGCGGCGAACAACATTCAGCATTTCCGTCAGCATGGTCTCTATCCTCTGCTAGGCGACAAAAGTGTTGCCACTTTGTTCTCATACCGAACGCCATTCGTAAAGAACTTTTTAAGAACATACGCGAACAAAAGGGGTTTCGCCGCGAAACCTATGGGCGAGTAGAGGGTTTAACCCACTGTAATCAGGCGAATTGCCTGGTCCTGTCCCATGAGCCACAAAAGTGTGCGTGCAGCCTCTCCCCGCGGCGTTTCCAGCCCCGGATCCAGCGCCAGAAGCGCCCTTGCATCGCTCTGGGCCACTGCCATCAGGTTGGCCTGCGCCTCCAGATCGCCGATGCGGAATCGCGGCAAACCGCTCTGGGCCGTGCCGATCAGGTCGCCCGCCCCGCGCATCTGCAGATCCGCCTCGGCGATCCGGAACCCATCCTCCGTCTCGCGCAGCAGGGTCAGGCGTTTCAGCCCGCTTTCCGACAGCGGCGGTTGGTACATCAGCAGGCAGGTCGACTGGGCCGCGCCGCGCCCCACCCGGCCCCGCAGCTGGTGCAGCTGCGCCAGGCCAAAGATCTCGGCCCGTTCGATCACCATGATCGAGGCATTGGGCACGTTGACCCCCACCTCGATCACCGTCGTCGCCACGAGCACATCGGTTTCGCCGCGTTGAAAGGCCGCCATGGCGGCGTCCTTCTGCTCGGGCGGCATCTGCCCGTGCACCAGCCCGACCCGCCCCTCGCCCAGAACCGCCCGCAGGTGCCGGAATCGCTCCTCGGCGGCGGTCAGATCGACCGCCTCGCTCTCCTCGACCAGCGGACAGACCCAATAGGCCTGCCGCCCCTCGCGCGTGGCACGGTCCAGGTGCGCGATCACCTCCTCGATCCGGTCGGTCGCCGCCAGCGAGGTCTGTACCGGCTTTCGCCCCGGGGGTTTCTCGTCCAGTACGGATACGTCCATATCGCCATATTGCGCCAGCGAGAGCGACCGCGGGATCGGCGTCGCCGTCATCACCAGCACATCCACCCCGGCGCCCTTCCGCGACAGCTCGAGCCGCTGGCGCACGCCGAAACGGTGCTGCTCGTCGATGATGGCCAGCCGGAGATCGGCATAGATGACGTCTTCCTGGAAGACAGCATGGGTACCAACGAGTATATTGATCTTCCCGGAGAAAAGGTCGGCCAGCTTGGCGCGGCGCTCCGCCCCCTTGTCGCGACCTGTCAACACTTCGAGCCGCACACCACAGGCCTCGGCCAGGGGCGCCAGCCCCTCCATGTGCTGACGGGCCAGGATCTCGGTCGGGGCCATCATCACGCCCTGCCCGCCGGCCTCGACCGCGATCAGCAGCGCGAGAAAGGCCACCAGTGTCTTGCCCGCGCCCACGTCGCCCTGCACCAGGCGCGACATCCGTTCCGGCGCAGCCATGTCGGCGGCCACCTCTGCCACCGCGCGCGTCTGGGCGCCCGTCGGCTCGAAGGGCAGAGCCGCCAGCACCTTCGCCCTCAGATGCCCGTCGCCACGTGTCACCCGGCCACGCGCCTTGCGCTCGCGGCTGCGCGCCAGGGCGAGGGTCAGCTGATGGGCGAGAAATTCGTCATAGGCCAGACGCTCGCGCGCCGGATCGCCGGGGCGCGCCGCGCCGGGCGTGTCGGGCGCATGCACCTGTTCGAGCGCCGCGTGCCAGTCGGGCCAGGCATGCCGGCTCTTCAACGCCGGGTCGATCCACTCGGACAGGAGCGGCGCCTTTGCCACCGCCGAGTGCGCAGCCCGGGCCATGACCTTCTGAGTGACGCCGGCGGTCAGCGGATAGACCGGCTCGAACTCGGGGATCTCGTCGGCCTGATCAAGCGGCAAGATGTGATCCGGGTGCGGCATCTGCGGCCCCCCGTCGTAGATCTCGACCTTGCCGGAGACCAGCCGCCGCTCCCCCTCGGGCAGCACCTTCTCGAGATAACCCGCCCGTCCGTGAAAGAAGATCAGATCGAAGGTCATCTCTGCATCGGCGACCTGCACGCGATATGCCCCTCGACCGCGCGGCGGGATATGGCGCAGCACCTCGACCTCGACGGTGGCCACCGCCGGCAGCGGCAGGCCGCGCAACGTGTCGCGCCGGCGCCGGTCTATGGCGCCATGAGGCAGCGTGAACAGCAGATCGCGCGGCACCTCGACGCGCAGTTGCGCCATGGCCTTGGCCGTTTTCGGCCCGATGCCGTCGAGCGTGTCGAGCCCGGCAAAGAGCGGAAAGAGGGCTTCGGGCCGGCCCGTGCTCATGCGTCACCGATCCGGGCGAGCCATTCGTCTTCGTCGATCGTCTCGATGCCCAGCTCGGCGGCCTTCTTGGCCTTGGAGCCGGCACCGGGGCCGGCGACGAGCAGGTCGGTCTTGGCCGAAACCGAGCCCGAAACCTTGGCCCCGAGCGCCTCGGCGCGCGCCTTGGCCTCGGAGCGGGTCATCTTTTCCAGCGTGCCTGTGAAGACGACCGTCTTGCCGGCCACCGGGCTGTCGCTCTGCTGCGGCGCCTCGACATCCTGGATGTCGAGCTCTGCGGCAAGCCGGTCGATCGAGGCGCGCTCGGCCTCCTGGGCAAAGGCCGCGACCAGCGAGGCCGCCACCTTGGCCCCGATGCCGTCGATGCCGATCAGCTCGTCCCAGGCGGATTTTTCCGCACGTGTCAGGGCCGGTTCCTCGGTCCAAACGGCATCGCGCGCGGCCTTGAGGCTGGCGCGGCGGCCCTCCTCGCGGGCCCTTGTGCGCTCTTCGGTCTCGGCGGCCTCGGCCCGCAGGTAGCGAGCCTGTGGCGCGCGGGCTGCGTCGAGGCAGGTGGTGAGCCGGGCCCAGCTGCCGAAATGGCGGGCCAGATCCATCGCCACCACCTCACCCACATGGCGGATGCCGAGGGCGAAGAGCGCGCGGTTCAGCTCGATCCGACGGCGGGTGTCGATGGCGGCAAAGAGGTTCTCGGCAGATTTCTCGCCCCAGCCCTTTATCTGTGCCAGCGGCTTTTCCGCCAGATGGCGGATCGCCTGAGCGACATGAGCCGGGTCACTGTCATCCACCGGCACGCCGGAGGTGCGCAGCATCTCTGCCAGGCTCTCCAGCAGCTCGGCACGGCGTTCGGGATCATGTTCCGTCTGGGCGATCATCGTTTCCGGTTCCCGCACGAGACGTGCGCCGGCAGCATCGCGGGCCTGAAGGGTGAAGATGTCGGCAGGCTCCGCCAGCCAGCACATGTCATAGAGGAACTCGACCTGTTTCGCCCCCAGCCCCTCGATGTCGAAGGCCGCACGGGAAACGAAATGACGAAGCTTTTCAACCGCCTGCGCCGGGCAAATCAGGCCTCCGGCACAGCGGCGGACGGAATCGCCCTCTTCCCGGATCGCCTCGGAGCCGCACTCCGGGCAGCGCTGCGGGAAGGCATATGGCGCCGCATCCTCGGGGCGCTTGGTCAGGTCGACATCGGCGATCTTGGGGATTACGTCTCCGGCGCGGTAAACCTGCACCCAGTCGCCCACGCGGATGTCGCGGCCGCCGCGAATCTCCTCGCCCTTGCTGTCGCGACCAGCGATGTAATCCTCGTTGTGCAGCGTCGCGTTGGAGACGACGACGCCGCCCACGGTGACGGGCGCCAGCCGCGCGACGGGGCTGAGCGCGCCGGTGCGGCCGACCTGGATGTCGATCGCCTCGAGCCGGGTCCAGGCCAGCTCGGCCGGGAACTTGTGCGCGATGGCCCAGCGGGGCGTGGTGGAGCGGAAGCCGAGGCGCGCCTGCAGCGCGAGGTCGTTGACCTTGTAGACGACGCCGTCGATGTCATAGCCGAGGGTGGCGCGCTGTTGCTCGATCTCGCGGTAATGGGCCAGCATATCGTCGGGCCCGTCGCAGAGGCGGGTCAGCGGGTTGGTCTGAAAGCCCAGGGTTTTCAAGCGCTTGATCGCGTTCATCTGGGTGTCGGCGAGGGGTTCGGAGAGCACGCCCCAAGCATAGGCGAAAAAGCGCAGCGGGCGGGCGCGGGTGATCTCGGCGTCGAGCTGACGCAGGGAGCCGGCGGCGGCATTGCGCGGATTGGCAAAGGTCTTGGCGCCCTGCTCGGCCTGGCGGAGATTCAACGCCTCGAAATCCTCGTGGCTCATGTAGACCTCGCCGCGAACTTCTAGCCGGTCCGGCGCGCCCTCAAGCTGCTCGGGAATATCTGCGATGGTCAGGGCGTTGGCGGTAACATTCTCGCCGGTCTCGCCATCGCCGCGGGTGGCAGCGCGGACGAGCTTGCCGTCCTCGTAGAGCAGCGAAAGCGAGAGGCCGTCGATCTTGGGCTCGGCGGTATAGGCAAGCGCATCGGCGGGCGTGAGATTGAGGTAGCGGCGGATGCGCAGGTCGAACTCGGAGATGTCCGAATCCTCGAAGGCATTGCCCAGCGACATCATCCGCTGGGCATGTTTCACCTTGCCGAAGCCCTCGGCAGGTTCCGCACCGACCTGGTCGCTGGGGCTGTCGGCGCGCTTGAGATCCGGGAAGGCGGCCTCTATCGCGGCGTTGCGCCGCTTGAGGTGATCATAGTCCGCGTCCGAGATCTCGGGCGCATCATCGCGGTGATAGGCCCGGTTCGCGGCCCCGAGGAGATCAGCCAGACGGGCCAGTTCCGCCTCTGCCTGCTCACCGGTCAGTTCCCCGGGCGCGATATCCTGTGCTGCCGCCTGATCCGGGTGCTGCTGTTGTGCCATTTGAAACGCCCTTCGAAATCACTTTCCCCGGCCGCGACGGCGGCCTTTGGGGGCAAGTGATAGGGGGCGTGATCTGCGAGGTCCAGTGCGTGCGTGGTGACCCCGGCGGGAAGGACCTCATCCGGAGCAACTCGCCCCGGCCATGCCGGCCTCAGCCGGTAGCGCCGAGGGCCATCTGCTTCTCGTCGATCCGGCCGCCTTCGGGATCCCGCAGCACGTAGCCACGTCCCCAGACCGTCTCGATGTAATTATCACCTTCGGTGGCGGTGGAGAGCTTCTTGCGAAGCTTGCAGATGAAGACATCGATGATCTTCAGCTCGGGCTCGTCCATGCCGCCGTAGAGATGGTTGAGGAACATCTCCTTGGTAAGCGTGGTACCCTTGCGCAGGCTGAGCAGCTCGAGCATCTGGTATTCCTTGCCGGTCAGATGCACCGGCTTGCCATCGGCTTCGACCGTCTTGGCGTCGAGGTTCACCTCGATCCGGCCGGTGCGGATGACCGACTGCGAATGCCCCTTGGAGCGGCGGATGATGGCGTGAATGCGCGCGACAAGCTCTTCGCGGTGGAAGGGCTTGGTAAGGTAATCATCGGCCCCGAATCCGAAACCCTTGAGCTTGTTCTCGGTGTCGTCGGCCCCGGAGAGGATCAGGATCGGCGTCTCGATACGGGCCAGGCGCAGCTGCCGCAGCACCTCGTGGCCATTCATGTCCGGCAGGCCCAGGTCCAGCAGGATCAGGTCGTAGTCGTAGAGCTTGGCAAGGTCGATGCCCTCTTCGCCAAGATCCGTCGTGTAGACGTTCAGGTTGGCATGGGTCAGCATCAACTCGATGCTCTTCGACGTTGTCGGATCGTCTTCTACCAAAAGCACGCGCATGCCGAGTAATCTCCGTTAATCCCGTTGACGCTGGTTAACGTGACGCCATTTGGTTAATCTAACGTTACCGAGTAATTCCAGATTTTGAAACACCCTATGGTTGTCTGAATTTCTGGAGCGCCGTTGCCTTGAGAGCCTCCTCGCCGTGATTGGCCACGGCACTGACCCATTCAAGGAACTCTTCCGGCGAAATGTTGTATCGTTCTTGTACCTCTTCCTGAGATATAAGACCATGCACAACACCCCGCACAACTGCGGCTTTGCGCGACGCCACCCACCGACGTGTATCCGCAGGCGGCAAATCCGCCCGCGTCATGACCCGTCCATCCGGCAGCGTAACTGCCCTCGGACCCTGCACTTTCTTCAGATACATCGCTCTGACCCTTGTTCAATCCTCCCTATTTTTCCGCCTGCAATTTAACGCGGAGTGAAACAGCGGGTTGAGAGTGCATCGCATTTTCCTATATTCTCTTGGTCTTACGCTCCCAAGGGGAGCAGATCAGGAGCAATCATGGGACTCGACGCCGTCACCGAACTGAATTCTCTGGGTTTTCCGAAGCCTCCTTCGGAGACCCGGGTCGTCGTCGCCATGTCCGGCGGCGTCGACAGCTCGGTCGTGGCCGCCAAGCTGGCCTCGGAGGGATACGACGTCATCGGTGTCACTCTGCAGCTCTACGACCACGGAGCGGCGCTCGCGAAAAAGGGCGCCTGCTGTGCCGGGATCGACATCCACGACGCACGCCGGGTCGCCGAGGAAATGGGATTTCCGCATTATGTTCTTGATTACGAGAACATTTTCCAGGACGCCGTGATCGACGAATTTGCCGACAGTTACCTGGCCGGCGCCACGCCCGTGCCCTGCATCCGCTGCAACGAGCGGGTCAAGTTCAAGGACCTGCTGGAAACCGCCAAGGACCTGGATGCCGACTGCATGGCCACCGGCCATTACATCCAGCGCATGATGGGAGACCACGGCCCGGAGCTGCATTCGGCAGCCGATGCGAATCGCGATCAGAGTTACTTCCTGTTTTCCACGACCCCGGAACAGCTCGAATTTTTGCGATTTCCTCTCGGGCACCTTGCCTCCAAAGCCGAAACCCGGGCGCTAGCGGCAGAATATGGCCTTGCCGTGGCCGACAAACCTGACAGCCAGGACATCTGTTTCGTACCGAACGGTAACTATGCCAGCGTGATCGAGAAGCTGCGCCCCGGCGCCGCCGAACCGGGCGAGATTGTCGACGTGGACGGTCGCGTACTGGGCACCCACGAGGGCGTCATCCATTATACCATTGGCCAGCGCCGCGGCCTTGGCATCGGCGGGCTTGCCGACCCGCTCTACGTCGTCAAGCTCGACGTGGATGCGAAACAGGTGGTCGTCGGCCCGAAGGAAATGCTGGCAACACGGATGATTCCCATCCGCGAGGTGAACTGGATCGGCGACGGCAAGTTCACTGATCGGGACGAATACGAGATCTCGGTCAAGGTCCGCTCGACCCGCCCGCCGCGCGAGGCGATCCTGCGCCCGATCTCGGATACCGAGGCGGTTGTCGAGCTCCTGACGCCGGAAGAAGGCGTGTCGCCGGGCCAGGCCTGCGTGTTCTACGAAACCGAAGGCTCGCGCATCCTGGGCGGTGGCTGGATCTGGCGGGGCGCATAAGCGCCCTGCCCATCAGGCTTTTTCCTGCATACCCTCCAGTATGGCCCGCGCAGCCCTGAGCCCCGGCGCCTCGCCGCCCCGGCCCAGGCGCTCCATCGTCAGCTGCATGGCCTCCTGCTGTGCCTCAGGCGCCTGAAGCGCCTGCATCACCGCGGGAGCGATCAGCTCGGCCCGGCAGTTCTCGGCGATGAACTCCGGGATCGCGCGTGTCTCGGAGACGAGATTTACCAAGGTTACCGTATCGGTCAGCAGCATCCGCCGGATGATCAGCTTGGTCAGCCATTGCATGTCGTAGGCGATGACCATGGGCGTCGAAGAGGCCGCCAGCTCGAGAGAGACCGTGCCCGAGGCTGCGAGCGCCACGTCGGCGGCCCGGAAAGCCGCGCGTTTCTCGGCGGCAAAGGTCGCCGGATCGACACCGTTCGGATCGAGGATCAGCGGCTTGACCGGCCAGCTCTCGACGGCCTCGCGCACCATGGGGGCCACGTGCCCGGCCGCCGGAAGAACCAGACGCGTCTGTGGTGCCTGGGCGCAGATCAGCGCCGCCGTCCGACCGAAGGTTTCGGCCAGACGACCGACCTCTCCGCGACGCGATCCTGGCAGGATCATCATCAGCGGGTCGGAGCCCATGCCGTGGCTATAGCGGAAAGCCAGCGCCTCGGCCTCGCTCGCGACGGGCTCGGTGACCACGGGGTGGCCGACGAAATCGCACTCGGTGCCCGCCCGCTGCAGGTATGGCGGCTCGAAGGGCAGCAATGCCAACACCTGGTCGATGACACCCGCCATCTTGTCCGCCCGCTTGGGCCGCCAGGCCCAGACCGTCGGCGCAACATAGTGCACGGTGCGGATGTCGCTCTTTTCCTTGACGATCTTTGCGACCCGCAGGCAGAAATCCGGGCTGTCGATAGTCAGCAGGAGGTCGGGCGGATCCGCCAAGACCGCCTCTGCGCATTCGCTGATGCGGCGTTTCAGGTGGAAGTACTTGGGCAGGATCTCGGCCAGGCCCATGACCGAGAGCTCCTCCATCGGGAACTGACTGACCAGACCCTCGGCCTGCATTCTCGGCCCGCCGACACCAGCGAAGGAAACCGCCTCGCCCGCAAGCTGCTTCAGCCCGGCCATGACGGCAGCGCCGAGGGAATCGCCCGATGCCTCGCCGGCAATCACGTAGATCCGCATCACATCTCCACCGCATGAAGTGTCAGCCCGAGAGCTTCGGCGCGGGCGATCAGCCCTGCGCGGTCCAGCAGCAGCGTGCCGCCGGCCGCTATCGCGAGGCCTTCGAGGCCGGCCTCGGAGGCCGCCTGAAGCGTCTCGAGACCGATTGTGGGCATGTCGACCCGCAGGTCCTGCCCTTGCTTGGGCAGCTTGCAGAACACGCCCGGGGCACGGCGCAGCCTGCCGGGCGTCTGCGCAACGAAGCGCAGCAGCGCATCGGTGCCCTGCACCGTCTCGATCCCGAGGCAGAGCCCACCCGCCACGACGCAGCCCTGGCCGACATCCACCGGCGCTAGGGCGGCAAGGATTTCGCGCGCACGGGCCAGATCGGCCTGCCCCTGCTTTGACAGACCGGCCCCTGCCAGGACACCGGGCTCTGCCGTCAGCGAAGGCAGAACCTGATGCGCGCCGACGACGGCAAGGCCCTGATCCTCGAAGAGCGAGATGACGAGACGCAGCAGCCCGTCGTCGCGGCCGGAGCCGAGCCCCTTCATGATCTTTGGTGCCAGCGCCAGCATCGTCATGTCGAGCTGCTTCATGTCGAGGTGCGGACGTTCGATGCCGCCTGCCATGACCACGCGGGTCACGCCCGCGGCATGCAGCCCCTTGAAAAAGGCGCCGAGCTTTTCGAAGCGATAGCGGGTGAGGCGCGCCTCCGGCAGGGCGCATTGGGTGCCCTCGAAGGCCACGCAGTAGGCATCGGGCACCGCATCGGCCAGCAGCACCGGCAGGTCACCGCGCCCGGCGATGATCGCCAGGCGTCCGGTTGTGGCGGGTTGCGCGGTGACCGGCGCCGCCGGCCCGCGGCGTTTCAGCCAGGCCATCCGCGCGGCCTATTGCTTGCCGGGCGTGAGGAAGGAGCGATCACTGCCGGCGGTCACGAAGTTCACGATCTCGCGGACATAGTCGCTCTCGGTTTCCTCGCCGAGGCGGCGGGCGCGGTCCTGGAAGGCCCCCTCGCCCTGTGCCAGCATCTGAAAGGCAGCGCGCAGCGCTGTGATGTCTGAGCGCGGCACACCCCGGCGCTTCAGCCCCACCAGGTTCAGCCCGTCGAGTACCCCGCGCGGCGCCTGCACAAGGCCATGGGGGATCACGTCGTGGGTCACCATGGTGACCGCCCCGATGATCGCGCCGCGGCCGACCCGCACCCATTGGTGCACGCCGGAGAGGCCGCCGATGATCACCTCGTCCTCGATCACGCAATGGCCCGCGAGCGCAGCGTTGTTCACGATGATGACGTTGTTGCCGACCCGGCAATCATGCGCCACGTGACAGCCGGCCATGAAGAGCCCGTCGTCGCCCACCGAGGTCAGCCCGCCACCGCCGGCGGTGCCGGTGCTCATGGTGACATGCTCGCGGATGCGATTGCGCTTGCCGATGGTCAGCCGAGTCTTCTCGCCCTTGAATTTCAGGTCCTGGGGAATGCCGCCCAGCACCGCGAAAGGATGCACCAGCGTCTCGTCCCCGATCTCGGTCTGGCCCTGGACCACGACATGGCTCATCAGCTCCACCCCGGCGCCGATCACGGCCTCCGGGCCGATGTGGCAGAAGGGACCGATGCGGGCACCGTCACCAACACTGGCTCCGTCCTCGACGAGCGCCTGCGGGTGGACAAAGGCTTCGTGGCTGATCGCCATAACCGCTTACTCCCCCGCCGCGGACATGTCGATCATGGCCATCAGGTCGGCTTCGCAGGCCAGCTTGCCATCCACGGTGGCAGTGCCCTTCAGCTTCCAGACCTTGCCACCCGGCTTGCCCCGCACGGTTTCGATCTTCATCTTCAGCACGTCGCCCGGCACCACCATGCGGCGGAACTTGCAGTTGTCGATGCCCATGAAATAGACCAGCAGCCCCTTGTCCTCGAAGCCCTGATCGACACCCACCATCACGGCGGCGGTCTGGGCCATGGCCTCGACGATGGTCACGCCTGGCATGATCGGCTTGTCCGGGAAATGGCCGGTGAAATGCGGCTCGTTCACGGTGACGTTCTTGATGCCCAGGGCCGACTTGTGGCCGTCGATCTCTACGACCTTGTCGATCAGAAGAAAGGGATACCGATGCGGGATAATGCGCCGGATTCGTGCGATATCTGCGCTTTCAAGCGTCTCGCTCATTCTGATCTGTCCTTGTTCAGAGTAGTGTCATTCCGGATCTCTCCGGCCCGGAAAAACAGATCCGGGTTTCCAAAGTCCCTAGCAAGTCCACCGCCATGCGGCAAGCGGCTGTGGCACCGGGCCGCGGGCTTTCGCGTGCCTGCCATGGGCCCGAGTGCGGCTACTGGCCCTCGGATCCGTCGGTGCTGGCCCCGTCGGTTGCCGCGCCGTCTGCGGTCGCAGGGGCGGCTTCGTCATCCGCGCCGCTCTCGTCTGCCTGCGCCGCTCCGGCGCCGGCTACTGCGTCGGACGCTCCGTCCGGATCAGTGCCCGTCCCGTCGGGTTGCCCACCGTCATCGACACTGTCGAGCAGCGCCGCATCGATACGGGCCACGGCCTCGTCCGTGATGTCGACCACGTCACGGGCCACGAAGACAGAGCGGCGCTCGAGGATCACCGCCGCGCCCGCCTCGCGCATGATCTGATCAAGCACCGGCTCCGCCGAGATCAGGAACTTGCGGCGCACGTCGTCACTGTCCTGGCCCAGGTCCTTCGCGCGCTCCTCGCGCTCCTTGCGGATGCGGGTGACCTTCTCGTCGAAGGCATCCGCCAGGGCCTTGAAATCATCGGGATTCATCTGCCGGCGCTTCTCGGTCAGCTGGCGCTCTTCCTCGGCAAGCTCGGCCTCGAGCCGGCGGTTCTCGGCCGCGATCTCGGAGGCCTGAGCCTCGATCTGGGCCGCGAGTTTCTCGCCATACTTGCTCTCGGAGAACATCCGCTCGCTGTCCACCGTCAGGATCGGAGAGCGTGGCAGGGTCTGGGCCCCGAACTGGTTCGGTGGCGCGCTCTGGGCCTGCGCCGCGATGGGCGCCCCGGAGAAGGTCAGGCTCAGCAGCAGCGCCGCCAGGCCCGATGTCGCAATTGAGGCCGGGCGCCGGAGAAACTCCGGCGCCCGCTCTAGATCAGAATTCCGTACGGATCGTGAGATCGAAAGTTTGCTCGATGTCATATTCTTCTTTCTGGATCGCCTTGGACCAGTTGAAACGCAGCGGTCCGATCGGGGTATTCCAGAACAGGGACAGGCCCACCACCTGACGCAGCGAGGCGTCGGAGTAGATGATGTTGTCTGCCGAAGTGTCCACGCCCCAGGCCGAACCGAGGTCATAGAAGACGCCGCCGGAGATCCCGTATTCCTCGGGCAGCCCCAGCGGGAATTCGAGGTCGAACTGCGCGGTGGCAAAGGCCGTACCGCCGATGGCATCGTCGTAGCTGCCGGAGAGGTACTGACGCGGGCCGATACCGTTGGGCTGGAAGCCGCGGATATAGGTGCCGCCGATCAGGTAGCGGTCGGTCACCAGGGTCTGGTAATCGCCGTAACCGGCAATCGAACCGGCCCAAAGGGTACCGCGCAGGGTAACCTCCTCGTTGAACAGCTTGGTCTGAGCCGTCGCCCGCGCGGTGGTACGCACGAACTTGGCGTCGCCGCCGAGGCCGGCGAAATCCTGACCGAATTCAAGCAGGTAGCCGGTGTTCGGGTCGAGTCCGGTGATCCGGGTGTCGTAGCTGTACTTGTAGCCTACCGAGCTTGCGATCACGTCCGGGCGCTCGGTTTCGGAGATGATCAGCGGACCGGCATCGGAATCGTCCGGCAGAGACATGTCGCTGCTCTTGAGCTGGTAGCTCAGCGTCAGCGCCGAGGTCTCGCCAGCCGGGAACTTGAAGCCGGTGCCGAAGGTGGTCTGCTTGGTGTAGTATTCGGCGTAGCTGCTCTCGGTCTCGCGGTAGTTTGCGTTGAGGCTGAACTGCAGGTCGCGGCCGAGGAAACTCGGCTCGACGAAGTTCAGGCCATAGACCTGGTCATCGCTGGCACCGGAAGCCGTCACGCCGAGGGTCTGACCGCGGCCCAGGAAGTTGTTTTCCTGGAAGGAGATCGCCAGACCAAAGCCTTCGGTGGTCGAGTAAGTGCCCCCAAGCGACAGGGAGCCGGTGGGCTTCTCGGTGACGTCGACGTCGATGATCACCTGGTCGGGACTGGTCCCCTCGCGGGCCTTGACCTGCGCGTCCTCGAAGAAGCCCAGGGCCCGGATGCGCTCGGCGCTCTCGCGGATTTCACGCGGGTTGAAGGGGTCGCCTTCGACCACCTTGAACTGCTGACGGATCACGCGGTCGAGAGTGGTGGTGTTGCCCTCGATGTCGATACGCTCGACGAAGACGCGCGGCCCACGCTCGAGCTTGAAATCGACATTCAGGGTCTGGTCACGGTCGTTGCGCGTGATCTCGGGCGTAACCCGCAGGAAGTCGAGCCCCT
Source organism: Pseudooceanicola sp. DL12 (assembly GCF_056270665.1). Classification (NCBI taxonomy): domain Bacteria; kingdom Pseudomonadati; phylum Pseudomonadota; class Alphaproteobacteria; order Rhodobacterales; family Paracoccaceae; genus Pseudooceanicola; species Pseudooceanicola sp. DL12. Next base: position 1,829,290 of record NZ_CM149884.1, on the reverse strand, counting down.
GCTTGACGGCGAGGCGCTCCATGCGCTCGACGGAATTGTCGACCAGCGTCGGCGAATAGACCTCGCCCGGCTTGATCCTGAGCGCGGCCTGATAGGGTGCCGGGTCGACCCCCTCATAGGCGCTGGTGGTGGTGATGTTGCCGAAGCGGAACTGGTCGCCTTCCTGGATGTTGAAGGTCACCACGTAGCCGTTGCGGTTGGGCGCAAGCTCGGCGTTCACCCCGGTGATACGGAAATCGACATAGCCGCGGGACTTGTAGAAGTCGTCGAGCACCTGCTGGTCGAAGTCGAGGCGGTCGGCAACGAAGGTGTCACGCTTGAAGATCGCGCGCAGAAGGCCGGCCTGCTTGCTCTGCAGGACCTGGCGCAGGCGACGGTCGGAGAAATGCGAGTTGCCGACGAAGGAGATGCGCTCGATCTCGGTGTTGCCGCCCTCGAAGATCTCGAAGACCAGGTCGACACGGTTGTCGGAGCGGCGGATGATGCGCGGCGTGACCTTTGCGGCCAGACGCCCTTCCTGGGTGTAAACCTCGGAAATCGTTGCGGCATCTTCCTGGGCCAGCGAGGGGGAATAGACCTGGCGTTCCTTCGACTGAACCACGCCCGAGAGGTTCTCGTCCTTGACGCGGCGGTTGCCTTCGAAGCTGATCCGGTTGATCGTCGGGAATTCCACCACGTCGATCGACAGGGTCGATCCCTGCGGGGTCATGGTGACGGTCTCGAAAAGGCCGGAGTTGACGATGCGCTGGTAGGCCTCGTTCAGCTGGGCCTCGGTGACCGCTTCGCCCCGCGCGATTCCCGCGTAGGAAACGATGGTGCCGGTGGGGATGCGTTCGTTACCGTCGACCACCACGTTGCTGAAGGTATAAGTCTGCGCCTGAGCCTGCCCGGGCACGACCATGCAAACGGTTGCGATCAAAGCGAAAAATGCGGCGATAACCGGCAAGATCAGACGCCGGGTGCGCGGCATCGCGGCAGCTCCGGTCACGAAGTTTTCAGACATTATCCAAGCCCACTCAACTGCCTCTTTTGTGTGTGAGTACCTTGCGAGCGTCCGCATGTCAAAATGTCAGGACACGCAATCCGTAGTGGTTGGCAGATCTGCAACGCCCAGATGTGGCAGAGCCGCAGAATGCAGCAGGAAAGGCGAGTTGCACGACGGCGCGCAGGCCCCGCCGCCCTGCCCCGCGGACCGCGAAAGCCCATGCCCGAACCCGTGCCGGAGCCCGTAAACAAGCCCGTTCGAATTCCACTGTCGGAATATATATAACCCGCTGGAAAGGCCCGTTTCCAACGTCGGTATTACGTCGGTATCGCGTCGGTATTGCGACGGTGCGAAAATCGCTTCGCGATGCCTCCGGCGGGGATACTTTGGGCCAGATGACGGAGCGCGCCGTGGCTCTTTCATCTGGCCGTAAATATCCCCGCCGGAGGCAGCCTGCTCCCGCAAGGGAGCGGGCTATCTCACGGACAGAAGACGTCGTTGGTGAGGGCGAAGATCATGACCGAGCCGACGATCAGCAGGCCGAGGGTCATCAGGATGCGCAGGGCCCGGTCCGAGGGTGGGCGGCCCGTGACCGCTTCCCAAGCATGGAAGACCAGGTGGCCGCCGTCGAGGACCGGCACCGGGAAGAGGTTGAGAAGCCCCACCCCGGTGGAGAGCGCGGCAACGAACCAGATGAAGGTCACCGCCCCCTGGCTGGCCATGGCGCCGGAGGTCTTTGCGATGCCGATGGGGCCGGTCATGTTGCACGAGGAGATCGCACCGGTGACGATGTGCCAGAGGCCGGAGAGGGAGGAGCTGATCACGGTACCCGTCTGGGTGATGCCGCCCCAGAGGCTCTGGAAGAGGCCGGCGCGGTCGGTGGCGGGTTCGAAGGCCATGCCTCCGGCGATGCCGATGCGCCATTCGGTGCGAAAGCCCCCGTCGGGCGCGGGTTCGTCCACCCGGCGCGGCGTCAGGGCGAATTCGATCTCCTGATCCTCGCCTGGCCGCCAGACGGTGAGCAGCAGCGGCGCGCCATTGCCGCCCTCGACCGCCACGCGGAGCTGATCGAAGGTGAAGATCGGGCTGCCGTCGACCGAGGTGATCACGTCGCCCTGCTCCATCCCGATGTCGTAGGCGGCGGAATTGGGCGCCAGCTGTGCCACCAGCGGCGGATAGGGATAGGGCCCGTTCACGTCGAGCGTGGAGCCGTCGCGCTCGACCCGGTAACTGACCTGAGGCTGGCGCGGCAGGGTCTCGTTGAAGAGCGCCATGCCGGCGGCATCGCCATTTTCGGGCAGCACCGCCCCGCCGATCGACACGATGGTGTCACCGTGCTGAAGCCCGCTCTCGCCGTAGATGGCAGCGGGCAGCGGGCGCATCTCGCCAACGGCGATGGGTTCGACGATATCTCCCCGCACGAAGAGCAGGCCGGCAAAGAGCAGGATCGAGAGAATGAAGTTGAAGACCGGCCCCGCCGCCACGGTGCAGGCGCGGGCCCAGAGCGGCGCGCCCTGCATCGTGGCGCGGCGTTCCTCGGCCGTGAGATTGCGGATGCCCTCTTCGTCCGGCACGGCCGAGGCCGCATCCCCGTCGCCGAGGAATTTCACGTAGCCGCCGAGAGGCAGCGCGGCCAGCTGCCACTGGGTGCCGTGCTTGTCGACGCGCGACCAGAGCACCGGGCCGAAGCCAAGCGAGAAGACCTCGGCCTTGATGCCCGACCAGCGGCCGACGATGTAATGGCCGTATTCATGGATGGCGACGATCACGGAGAGAGCGACCACGAAGGCCAGCAGCGTGAAAAGGGTGCTGCCAAACTCGGGCAAGAAATTCATCGGGTCATACCTGCTTTCACCTTTCGGCCGGTCGGGGCCGGTCGGGATCGTCGTTTGCGCCCGCATGGGCGGGTCGGATGCTGTCCAGGCACGGGCCATGGCGGCGGGGCCCGGCGCGGGGCCCGGCGAAGGGTCAGGCGCGGGTCAGGGCCGGCACCAGCGCCCCCGCCAGATCGCGGGCCATGCGATCGACAGCCTGAACGTTATCCAGCGTACACTCCTGCCCGGTCAATGCGTTTTCCCCCTCCATCCGGTCAAGAACACGCGAGACCAGCCGCGCCATGTCCATGAAGCCGATGGTGCGGTCGAGGAAGGCATCGAGGGCCACTTCCTTGGCGGCGTTCATCGCGGCACCGGAGAGGCCGCCCGTCTCCATCACGCGGCGGGCGATCTCGAGCGCGGGATAGCGGCCCGCATCCGGGGCGCGGAAGGTGAGCGCGCCGATCTGCGCCAGGTCGAGCCGCTCGACGGGCAGCGGCGCCCGCTCGGGCCAGTTCAGCGCATAGCCGATGGCATGGCGCATGTCGGGCGCGCCAAGATGGGCAAGCATGCCGCCGTCGACATGGCCGACGATGGCGTGGATCATGCTCTCGGGGTGGACCAGCACCTCGATCTGCTCTGGGCGGAGGTGGAAATACTCCTTGGCTTCAATGACTTCCAGCGCCTTGTTGAACATGGACGCGGAATCGATGGTAATGCGCTGGCCCATGTTCCAGTTGGGGTGCGTGGAGGCCTGTTCCGGCGTGGCGGTGACCAGCTGATCGAGCGGCCAGTCGCGGAAGGCCCCGCCCGAGGCCGTCAGGATCACCCGTTCGACCGAGCCGAGATCCTCGCCTGCGAGCGCTTGGAAGACAGCGGAATGTTCGCTGTCCACCGGCAGCATGGTGGCATTGCAGCGCGCGGCCTCGGCCATCATCAGCGGGCCGGCGCAGACCAGGCTCTCCTTGTTCGCCAGCGCCAGGGTGGCGCCGCGCTGCAGGGCCCGCAGGCCCGGGGCGAGGCCCGCGGCGCCGACGATGGCCGACATCACCCAGTCGGCCGGGCGCTCGGCGGCCTCGATCAGCGCGGCATGGCCGGCGGCACATTCGATGCCGGTGCCCGAGAGCGCCTCCTTCAGGTCGGCGAGGCGGTCGCCATAGGCGGTGACCGCCAGGCGCGCGTTCAGCCGGATGGCATCGCGGGCGAGCTGGTCGATGTTGGCACCGCCGGTCAGTGCCTCGACGGCATAGGATTCGGGGTGACGGGCGATCAGGTCGATGGTGCTTTGCCCGATCGAACCCGTGGCCCCGAGGATCGTGATCCTGCGCATGTTATTGCCTTGGGATAATGTAGAAAAGTCCGGTCCAGGGGCCGGTGAGAAGCAGCATGAGCGAGGCGCCCAGCATGCCGTCGAACCGGTCCATCAGGCCGCCGTGGCCCGGGATCAGGTTCGAGCTGTCCTTGATGCCGACGCGGCGCTTGATCGCGCTCTCGGCGATATCGCCCATCTGCGAGGCCATGGAAATGGCGATGGAGACGCCGACGATGGACCAGCTCTCGCCCTGCCAGAGGACGAAGATGATGCCGACGACGGCGGCGCCCACCCAGCCGGCGATGGTGCCGGACCAGGTTTTCTTGGGGCTGACCTTGGGCCAGAATTTCGGCCCGCCGATCATCCGGCCGGCAAAATAGCCCGCAACGTCGGTGACGACGACCACGGCGATCAGCCAGCCGAGCCAGAGCGCGCCCTGGTCCATGCGCAGGCGCACCATGCCATAGCTGGCGAGCAGGATGGCGGCGCAGTAGAGCAGGAACATCGAGCGGCGCTGCGGGATCAGCGAGAGGCCGATCATCGAGGGGATCAGCAGCAGCGGCAGGGCAAAGCCCCCCGGCAGGAAGATCGCGGCGACGAGGCAGAGCGTGGCGACGCCGCCCATCTCGAGCGCGCGGGTCTTGTTGTAGGGGGCGATCATGGAGCAGAGCTCCCAGACCATGCCGCCGGCAATCAGCGCGATACCGGCCGCGAACCACATGCCGCCCGCCCAGATCAGCAGCAGACCGACCACCACCATGACCACCCCGGAGATCACCCGGGGCATGAGATCGGACCAGTTCGGCTGCGCCATGACGTTCCTTTTCGAGGTGGCCCGGCGCAGGAAAGGCGGCCGGGGGCCGTTCAGGCCTTGGCGCCGCCGAACCGGCGGTCGCGCTGTCCATAGCTGTCGACCACGCCGGCGAAGACGTCGCGCGTGAAGTCGGGCCAGAGCGTATCGATGAATTCGTATTCTGCATAGGCCGATTGCCAGAGCAGGAAGTTGGAGATCCGCGCCTCGCCGCTGGTGCGGATCACCAGGTCGGGATCGGGCAGAACGCAGGTATCAAGGTATTTCGGCAGGGTTTCAACGTCGATCGCGGCGGGATCGAGACGGCCTGCGGCGACATCCTCGGCCAGGCGCTTGGTGGCGCGCGCCACTTCGTCGCGGCCGCCGTAGTTCAGCGCGATGGTCAGATTGGTGCCGGTGCACCCGGCGGTCATTTCCTCGAGCTCGTCCATCAGCGCCTGCAGCTTTGCATCGAGGCCGGGACGGTCGCCGATGAAACGCACGCAGACGTTCTTGTCGCGCAGCGCCCGCGCCTCCTTGCGGATGTAGGAGCGGAACAGGCTCATCAGGCCGGTGACCTCGATCTGGGTGCGCTTCCAGTTCTCGGTCGAGAAGCCGAAGATCGTGAGGTAGTCGACACCCAAGTCCGGACAGGCCTCGACGATCTCGCGCACACGCTTGGCGCCGGCGTGATGCCCGAAGAGGCGCGGGCGCCCGCGCATCTTGGCCCAGCGGCCGTTGCCATCCATGATGATGGCGACGTGACGCGGCCCGCCCGACGATGGGCCGGCCACGCCCCCTGTCGCAGGATCTGCGGCTCCGGTCATGGATTTGTCCTCGGGGGCCAGAGACTGATCCTGCGCCATGGTGTTCCCTCGCGTCGCGCCAGCCGTGATCAGACCTGCATGATCTCGGCTTGTTTCGTTTCGAGAGCCTTATCGACCTTGGAGATGTAGGAATCGGTAAGATCCTGCACTTCCTGCTCCCAGAACTTCTGATCGTCCTCGGACAGTCCGTCCGCCTTTGCCTTCTTGATCTGGTCCATGCCGTCGCGGCGCAGGTTGCGCACGGCAACGCGGGCGTGCTCGGCATATTGCGCGGCCACCTTGGTCAGCTCGCGGCGGCGTTCCTCGTTCAGCTCGGGGATCGGCAGCATGATGATGGTGCCGTTCAGCTGAGGGTTGATGCCAAGGCCGCTCTCGCGGATGGCCTTTTCGACCTTGCCGACCATCGCCTTGTCCCAGACGTTGATGGTGACCATGCGCGGCTCGGGTACGTTGACGGTGCCGACCTGGTTGATCGGCGTGGGCTGGCCATAGGCCTCCACCATCACCGGCTCCAGCATCGAAGACGACGCGCGCCCCGTGCGCAAGGAGGCGAATTCCGTCTTCAGGCTGGCCATGGCGCCATCCATGCGGCGTGCCAGATCATCGGTATCCAGCTCGAAATCTTCAGCCATCTGCTCAATCCCTTCGGGTATCGGTATGCCGTGCACCTATAGCGCTACCGGCATGAGGTTGTATAGAGCGCCGCGCCGCATTTGCGGGCATCTGAGGCCTGCAAACCGCAGGTTTCGCGCCCCGCGGGCGGCGACATACTGCATGAATGGTGGCGGGCGCAACAGGGACCGCCACCGGACCCCGGGCCCCGCCCGCGGCCTGCTGTCCGGCCCGCTTCGATCAGGTCGGCTCCGGCTCGATCCGGGCTCGATCCGGGCTCGATCCGGGCTCGATCCGGGGCCGATCAGGGCTCGATCCGGGCCAGCGCGACGCCGGCCCTGACGCTCCCGGAGCCCAGGCGTGCCGTGTCAGTCGTGGACCATCGTGTAGGTGCCCTTGCCGGAGAGGATCTCCATGAAGCCATTGGGCTGATCCAGCGGGAAGACGATGATCGGCTTGTGGTTGTCGCGGGCCAGGGCAATGGCCGAGGCATCCATGACCTTGAGGTTCTTCTGCAGGACCTCGTCGTAGGAGACCTTGTCGTAGCGCTTGGCGTCGGGGTTCGTCTTGGGGTCCTTGTCATAGACACCGTCGACACCGTTCTTGCCCATCAGGATGGCCTCGCAGGCCATTTCGTTGGCGCGCAGCGTGGCCGCGGTATCGGTGGTGAAATAGGGGTTGCCGGTGCCACCGGCAAAGATGCAGACGCGCTTCTTCTCGAGGTGGCGTACCGCACGGCGGCGGATGTAGGGCTCTGCCACCTCGTTCATGGTGATGGCCGAGATCACCCGGGTGAAGACGCCGAGGCCTTCAAGAGAGCTCTGCATGGCGAGCGCGTTCATCACCGTGGCCAGCATGCCCATGTAGTCTGCGGTGGTGCGTTCCATGCCCTGCGCCGAACCGGCCAGACCGCGGAAGATGTTGCCCCCGCCGATGACCATGCAGATCTCGACCCCGGTGTCGGCCACGGCCTTCACTTCGCGCGCAATGCGCTCGACGGTCGGCGGATGCAGGCCGAATCCCTGCGGGCCCATGAGGGCCTCGCCTGAAATCTTCAACAATACCCGGTTGTAGATAAGCTCCTGAGAGGATTCGGGCATGTTGCACTCCTAATGATCTAACGAATATGATTGGCGGCAAAATGTCCGAAAAGGGCCGCAGGTTCAATCCGTGAAACGGCCCGGACCGGCGGGAAAAGGCGATGTGCAGATGAAGTGGGCAGATGGCCTTTCGGCGGAACGACCGGTGCTGATCGCGGGGCCGACGGCCTCGGGGAAATCGGCGCTGGCCATGGAGATCGCGGCCCGCGACGGCGGCGTGATCGTCAATGCGGACGCCCTGCAAGTCTATGAAAACTGGCGCATCGTCAGCGCCCGCCCCTCGGTCGCGGACGAGGCCGCCCTGCCCCACAGGCTGTTCGGCCACGTCGGGCGCACAACGGCCTACAGCGTCGGTGACTGGCTGCGCGAGGTGGAAGAGATATTGGCGAAAGGCCGCGCACGGCCGATCATCGTCGGCGGCACGGGGCTTTATTTTCGGGCGCTGACCGAGGGCCTGGCAGAGATTCCGGCGGTGCCGCCGGAGGTGCGCGCCGCCGGCGACCGGCTGCGGGCGGCGGGCGAGCTGCCGGCGATGGTGGCCGCGCTCGACCCGGAAAGCGCCGCGCGCATCGACCTGCAGAACCCGGCGCGGGTACAGCGGGCCTGGGAGGTGCTGCAGGCCACCGGGCGCGGCATCGCCGCCTGGCAGGACGACACGCCGCCGCCACTGCTGCCGCTGGACGCGGTCGAGGCGCTGGTGATCGAGGCCCCGAAGGAGTGGCTGACGCCGCGGATCGAGCGGCGCTTCGACATGATGCTGGCGGAGGGGGCGCTGGAGGAAGCCGCCGCGAACCTGCCCGGCTGGGATCCGGCGCTGCCCTCGTCGCGGGCCATCGGAGCGCCGGAGCTGATCGCGCACCTGCAGGGTACGCTCGGCCTGGAGGAGGCGCGGGAGGCCGCGATCGTGGCGACACGGCAGTACGCAAAGCGCCAGCGCACCTGGTTTCGTGCCCGAATGACGGGCTGGAGGCAGCTTTCCGCCGCCTAGAGCCCCGAACCGGCCGGCTCATTCCGGTGTTTGACTTTACATATCCGGACAATCCCGTTCTATTTTTATGCAAAAGCTGCCTGCAATTTTGACATTTGCGGACAGATCGCCTTTCAACCCCTGATTGAAAGGCCTCAACCGGACGCGGCCGGCCTGAACCACGGGCCGACGGGCAACCGTTGAGAGCAACCGTTACTTGAGGGGGGCGCATGACGGACCAGGAAATCTCGCGCGTGCGCAGCATGACGCTGGCACAGCTTGCGCCGAACGAAGGCTGGCGGATCAGCCTGCCCCACACCCGCCCCCGGCACCTGGTGCTGGTGCTGACGCGCGGCCAGGGGCTGGCCGTGGTGGCGGGCCGACGCCGCGGGCTGAGCGCGCAGTCGGTGGTCTTTGTGCCGGCGGGCACGCAGATGATGCTGGAGCTGACGCGGCAGAGCTATGGCCAGGCGGTGCTGATCCCCGCGGATGTGCGGGTGAGCCTGCCGGCGACGCCGGTGCACATGCGGCTGCAGGGGGCGGCCGAGGGAACCGAGCTGATGGGTCTGATCGAGACGATCCAGCGCGAACAGGCAGTGCGGCGGCCGTTCCACGACGAGGCCATGGAGGCCAGCGCCGGGCTGCTCTCGGTCTGGCTGAGGCGGCAGCTGGCGGAGGGGCCGGCCGCCCTGCCCGCCGAAAAGAGCCAGGAGCGGCTGGCGCGGGCCTATTGCGAGCTGATGGAACAGGAATTCCGCTCGGGGCTGAGCATGGCCGACTTCGCCGCCCGGCTGGAGGTCAGCCCGACGCATCTGACGCGCGTCCTGCGCCAGACTTCGGGACAGACCGCGGCGGACCTGCTGACCGGGCGCTGCCTGCACGAGGCGCGGGTGCAGCTGCAGGACGGCAGCGCGCCGATCGGCGCCATCTCGGACGCGCTCGGCTTCTCCAGCGCCGCATATTTCACCAGGTTCATCCAGAAACACACCGGTCACACCCCCTCGGCGTTGCGCCGGCATATTTAGGCCTTGGTTCGCGGCGAAAGCCGGGTTCACTGAAGGCTCCTCCCCCGGACCATACGCGCGAAGGTTGCACAACCGCCCCGAAAGGACCACGCTGACAGGACGCCGCCCCTCGGGCGACGTTTTTGACTTGTCACGGGCGCAATGTCGCTTTTGAAATAGATGCATGTCGTTTTTCGACCATGAAATGACGACGCCGCGAATTGACGCCTTTCCGCCTTCCGTGCGGAGATGTCTGCGAAGCGACACTGCCGCGGCCATGCCGGCCGGGGCGCAAGATTGACGGGGGACACCGCAAGGCGCGCGCCGGACAGACCCGGAGCAACCGGACAGGGCGCCGCTTCCCCGACGGGAACCATGTCACAGGGAGAAGAGCATGACGAAAGACACCACAGCGCAGGGCCGGGTTCATCCCGCGGCGCGGATGTATGCGCAGGAGTTCCAGGCCGGCAAGCTGAGCCGCCGCGAATTCCTGACCCGCGCCTCGGCGCTGGGGGTGGCGACCGGTGCGGCCTATGCCCTGGGCGGGCTGGAGCGCCCGGCCATGGCCCAGGAGACCCCCAAGGCCGGTGGCACGCTGCGCATGCAGATGGAGACCAAGGCGCTGAAGGATCCGCGCAACTACGACTGGTCGCAGATGTCGAACTTCAGCCGCGGCTGGCTGGAATACCTGGTGGAATATCAGCGGGATGGGACCTTCAAGCCGATGCTGCTGGAGAGCTGGGACGTCAATGACGACGCCACCGAGTACATGCTGCACGTGCGCCCCGGCGTGACCTGGACCAACGGCGATCCCTTTACCGCCGAGGACGTCGCCTTCAACATTGCACGCTGGTGCGAGAGCAATGTCGAGGGCAACTCGATGGCCTCGCGCCTGGGCACGCTGATCGACGCGGATACCGGCGTGGCCCGCGAAGGCGCGATTACCGTGGTGGACGATCACACCGTCAAGCTGAGCTGTGCCGCGCCCGACATCACCGTGGTCACCAGCTTTGCCGATTATCCGGCGGCCATCGTGCACCAGAGCTATGACGGCGGCGATCCGTCGGTGAACCCGGTGGGCACCGGCCCCTACCTGCCCGAGACCAACGAGGTGGGCGTGAAACAGGTGCTGGTGAAGAACACCGAGCATGAATGGTGGGGCGAAGGCGCCTATCTGGACCGGATCGAGTTCATCGACTTCGGCACCGACATGGCGAGCTGGGTTGCCGCGGCCGATGCCGACGAGATCGACATGACCTATCAATCCACGGGCGAGTTCATCGAGGTGCTGACCGCGATGGACTGGAAGGAATCCGAGGCCGTGACGGCGGCGACGCTGACCGTGCGCTTCAACCAGACCAACGCGCCGTATGACAATCCCGACGTGCGCCGCGCCCTGGTGATGGCGGTGGACAACAACGTGATCCTTGAGCTGGGCTATGCCGGTTATGGCACGGTGGCCGAAAACCACCACGTCTGCCCGATCCACCCGGAGTACGCCGAGATCCCCGGCATTCCGACCGATCCGGAGATGGCCAGGCAGCTGCTGACCGAGGCCGGCCATGCCGATACCGAGTTCGAGCTGATCTCGATCGACGACCAGTGGCAGAGCGAGACCTGCGACGCGGTGGCGGCCCAGGTGCGCGACGCGGGCATCAACATCAAGCGCTCGATCCTGCCCGGCTCGACCTTCTGGAACGACTGGCTGGCCTATCCCTGGTCGGCGACGGAATGGAACATGCGGCCGCTGGGCGTGCAGGTACTGGCCCTGGCCTACAAGTCCGGCGCGGCCTGGAACGAGAGCGCCATGGCGAACCCTGAGTTCGACGCCCTGCTCGACGAGGCGCTGGCCATCGCCGATGCCGACAAGCGCCGCGAGGTCATGGCCAAGCTGGAGCAGATCATGCTCGACGAAGCGGTGATGGTGCAGCCCTACTGGCGCTCGATCTTCCGTCACATGAAGCCCGAGGTGATGGGGGCCGAGATGCACCCGACCTTCGAGCTGCATCACTACAAGTGGTGGATCGACAGCTGATCCGGTGACCCCGGAGGCGGACGGGGGGCGGATTGGCGCCCTGCCCGCCTCTTCCGCCCGAGGCCGCACAGGCAGGCGCCCGCGCCCGCCGGAGCCACCGACAGCCACTGACCGGGACACCCCATGCTGATACTGCTCCTGAGACGGACGGGGATGATGATCCTGACGGCGCTCTGCCTGAGTTTCATCGTCTTCTACCTGACCAACCTGCCGCCGAACCTGGAAAAGATCGCCAAGTTCGAGGGAAATGCCCGCATGTCCGACGAGGAGGTTGCGCGCTGGCTGGCCAACAACGGCTTTGAGCGGCCGCTCATCGCGCGCTATGGCGAATGGCTTGGCGTGGTGCCCGGCTGGACCTTCGAGCGCGACGGCGTGGTGACGGGGCGCTGTGTCCTGGCGGCCAGGCAGGAGGCCGCGGCGGCAGGCGCCGACCTGCCGCCCGAGGCGGAGATCCCCGCCTATTGCGGCATCCTCGAGGGCTACTGGGGCGAGAGCCGAGTGTTCCGCGAGCCGGTGAGCGAGATCATCAAGGTGCGCCTGACACTGACGGGCAAGCTGATGTTCTGGGTGATCCTGCTGATGGTGCCCTCGGCGCTGATCATCGGGGTGCTGGCGGGGATGCGCGAGGGCAGCAAGCTCGACCGGATCCTGTCGACCTTTTCCATCGCCACGACGGCGACGCCCGAATATGTCTCGGGCGTGATCCTGATCGCGGTCTTTGCCAGCTCGGCGGTGGGGCTGAAATGGTTCAAGGGCACGGCGACGGGCGCCATGGAGAACGCGACCTTCGAGAACTTCTTCCTGCCGGTGCTGACGATCTCTCTCTACGGTATGGGATACGTGGCGCGGATGACGCGGGCCTCGATGGCCGAGGTGATGACGGCGCAATACATCCGTACCGCGCGGCTGAAGGGCGTGAGCTTTCACAACGTGGTGCTGAAACACGCCCTGCGAAATGCGCTGATCGCCCCCTTCACGGTGATCATGCTGCAGTTTCCCTGGCTGCTGAACGGGGTGGTGATCGTCGAGACCCTGTTCAACTACAAGGGCCTGGGCTGGGCGCTGGTGCAGGCGGCGGGCAACAACGACGTTGACCTGCTGCTGGGCATTTCCATCGTCTCGGTCTTCGTGGTGCTGGTGACACAGCTGATCTCCGACATCGGCTATGTCTACCTGAACCCGCGCATTCGCATTTCCTGAGGAGGGCAGAATATGGAACCGCTCTCGGCACTCTCCTGGGGAGGCATCATCTGGCACGTGGCGATCCGGTTCACCCCGGTCTGGATCGCCCTGATCGCGACATTTGCCGTTTCAATCACCTACAAGCGCCGGCTGGGCCTCTACGGCAAGCTGTTCGACAACACGATCGGCATGATCGGCTTTGGCCTGGTGATGTTCTGGATCTACACGGCGCTCTTTGCCGGGCTCTTCGACATGATCATGACGCAGGACCCGCTGACGGCGCTGACCGGCATGAAGAACAAGGCGCCGGGCACGCCGCTGCGCGCGCCCGAGCCGGGCGATTACGAATGGTACCTGCTGGGCGGCGACACGCTGGCGCGCGACGTCTTCAGCCGCATGGTGGCGGGTGCCTGGGTGGTGATCCGCATCGCGCCGCTGGCGACGCTCTTTGCCTTCATGGTGGGGATCACCCTGGGCCTGCCGGCGGGCTATTTCGGCGGCAAGCTCGATGCGGTGCTGAGCTTTCTGGCCAACCTGATCCTGGCCTTCCCGGTGATCCTGCTCTTCTACCTTCTGGTGACGCCGGAGATGGTGCAGACGGGCATCCCGAGCTTCATGGCGGCGGTGCTCTTCCTGCTGCCGATCCTGTTCGTCGCGGTGCTGATCAACGCCCGCTATCACACCCAGGGGGCACGGCGGAACGTGATGTTGATCGTGCTGCTGGTGGTGGCGGGGTGGCTCTATCTGTCGCTGATCTCGGATCCCGGCACGGTGCTGCGCTTCCTGCCGGCGCCGCTCGATCTCTTCGACGTGCCGGGCGGGATCCTGGTGGTCTTCGTCAGCGTGGTCTTCGTCAATGCGCCCACGGTCTTTCGCATCGTGCGGGGGCTGACGCTGGACATCAAGACGCGTGACTACGTGGCCGCCGCCCAGACCCGTGGCGAGGGCCCCTGGTACATAATGCTCTGGGAGATCCTGCCCAATGCCCGCGGGCCGCTGATCGTCGATTTCTGCCTGCGCATCGGATACACGACCATCCTTCTGGGAACGCTTGGCTTTTTCGGGCTGGGCCTGCCGCCTGAGAGCCCGGACTGGGGGACGACGATCAACCAGGGACGCAAGCTGCTGTCGATCTATCCCCATGCGGCCATCGTGCCGGCGGTGGCGCTGCTGAGCCTTGTGCTGGGGCTGAACCTGCTGGCCGACGGGCTGCGCGAGGAGAGCCTGAAGGACTGACGAACCGACCGGCGGGACCGGGGGCCAGCCCCCGGTCCCCCCCCCGGGATATTTGGAACAGGAAAATGGGGAAGGCGATGACAGAGACCGAGGCGACACCGGCCGGGCCCATCCTGGAGATCGAGAACCTGTCGATTTCCTTTTTCACGCGGCTGCGGGAGATCCCGGCGGTGATGGATTTTTCGGTGAAGGTGATGCCGGGCGAGGCGGTGGGCCTTGTCGGGGAGAGCGGCTGCGGCAAGAGCACCGTGGCGCTGGGCGTGATGCAGGACCTGGGCGTGAACGGGCGGATCACGGGCGGCAGCGTGCGCTTTCGCGGGCGCGAGTTGAGCGAGATGAGCCCGGCCGAGCTGCGGCACCTGCGCGGCAACGAGATCGCCATGATCTACCAGGAGCCGATGGCCAGCCTGAACCCGGCCATGCGGATCGGCAAGCAGCTGATGGAAGTGCCGATGATCCACGAGGGAATCGGCGAGAAGGAGGCCCATCAGAGGGCGCTGCAGGTGGTGACCGACGTCAAGCTGCCGGACCCGGAGCGCATCCTGCGGAGCTTTCCGCACCAGCTGTCGGGCGGGCAGCAGCAGCGCATCGTGATCGCCATGGCGCTGATGTCGAAGCCGGCGCTTTTGATCCTGGACGAGCCCACCACGGCGCTGGACGTGACGGTGGAGGCCGCCATCGTCGAGCTGGTGAAGGACCTCGGGCGGAAATACGGCACCTCGATGCTCTTCATCAGCCACAACCTCGGGCTGGTGCTGGAGACCTGCGACCGGATCTGCGTGATGTATTCCGGCGAGGCGGTGGAGCATGGCTCGATCGAGGACGTGTTCGACCAGATGCGGCACCCCTATACCCAGGCGCTGTTCCGCTCGATCCCGCTGCCCGGCGCCGACAAGACCACCCGGCCGCTGAAGGCGATCCCCGGCAACTTCCCCCTGCCCCATGAGCGCCCGCCGGGCTGCAACTTTGGCCCGCGCTGCGACTATTTCGTGGCGGGCCGCTGTGATGCCGCGGACATTCCCATGACGCGGGTCGCGGGCGATGACCGCCATGCCACGCGCTGCCTGCGTTTCGGGGAGATCGACTGGAACGCGCCGATGCCGGTGGAGGCCGAGCGCGAGAAGCCCCCCGTGGGCCGTACGGTCCTGAAGATGGAAAACCTGAAGAAATACTACGAGGTCGCGGCCTCGGCCCTGCTTAACGGCGGCGAGAAGAAGGTGGTGAAGGCCAACGAGACCCTGAGCTTCGAGGCGCACGAGAGCGAGACGCTCGCCATCGTGGGCGAGAGCGGTTGTGGCAAGTCGACATTCGCCAAGGTGCTGATGGGGCTGGAAACCGCGACCGAGGGCCGGATCTTCCTGGACGGCCGCGAGATCCAGGACCTGCCCATCGAGAAGCGCGACGCGCGCACCGTGGCCGATGTACAGATGGTGTTCCAGAACCCCTTCGACACGCTGAACCCGTCGATGACCGTGGGCCGGCAGATCACGCGGGCGCTGGAGGTCTTCAAGGTGGGAGCCAACGAGGCGGAGCGGCGCGCGCGGATGCTGACGCTGCTCGACCTGGTGAAGCTGCCGCGGGAGTTTGCCGAGCGGATGCCGCGGCAGCTCTCCGGCGGGCAGAAGCAGCGGGTGGGCATCGCCCGGGCCTTTGCCGGCGGCGCGCGCATCGTGGTGGCGGACGAGCCGGTGAGCGCGCTCGACGTCAGCGTGCAGGCGGCGGTGACAGACCTGCTGATGGAGATCCAGCGCGAGGAAAAGACCACCCTGCTGTTCATCAGCCACGACCTGTCGATCGTGCGCTATCTGAGCGACAGGGTGATGGTGATGTACCTGGGCCACGTGGTGGAACTGGGCACCACGGACCAGGTCTTTGCGCCGCCCTATCACCCCTATACCGAGGCGCTGCTGAGCGCGGTGCCGATTGCTGATACATCCGTCGAGAAGACCCGCGTGGTGCTGGAGGGCGACATCCCCTCGGCCGTCAACCCGCCGCCCGGCTGCCCGTTCCAGACCCGCTGTCGCTGGAAATCCCGGGTGCCCGGCGACCTCTGCGAGCGCGAGGTGCCGCCGATCCGCGACCTGGGCGGCGACCACCAGGTGAAGTGCCACCTGGGCGCCGAGGCCCTGGCCGAGATGGTGCCGGTGATCCGGGTCACGGCGCAATAGCAGGCAAGGTCGCCCGCCCGCGAAACGCCGGCAGGAGCCGGCCACGGCGCGCGAGAGCGGCCCGGCGGCAGCCGGTCAGAACCAGCTCTTCCTGCCCACCTCGTACTGGTCGTAGAAATCCGCGTCGCTCTTGACCAGGTAGATGATGCCCTCGACGAAGGCGACGATGCCGATGATGAAGGTGGGAATGAAGAGCAGGATCCAGCCCAGCAGGGTGCAGGCCAGCATCACCAGGCCCGCATTGGTGCGGCCGAGGTAGAACTTGTGAATGCCGAAGGTGCCCAGGAAAATGGCGAGCAGCCCGGCGACAAGCTTGGATTTCTCGCCCACCTGGCCCTGCGGCGAGGCGATCTGGAAGATCGAGATGGCCCGGCCGCCGTCGGTTTCGAAATCAACATAGGAGCCGGCACGGATCCTGTCGGCGCCGCTCTGGACGGTCAGGGCGGAAAAGGAATATCGGTTGCCGTCATCGCCGCTGATGACGCCTTCACCGGTTTCGGCATCAAAGCCGAGCACACTGCCACGCATGAATATGTTTCCTCGCTCGTAATTCGTTAACCATGCAAGAACGCCTTGCAAAATCAATGCGCGTGATTGCAGATCCCGGTGGCCTTTCGCCACGTCAGCGGGCAGTTGCCGGTACATGGTGGCCCTGTCACGCAATGATTGCCGAGGGACGGGGATTGGCGCAGTGTCGAGGCGACACTGAAGGAGACCTGCCGTGCTGACCCTGTTCCACGCGCCGCTGTCGCGCTCCACGCGCATGGTCCAGCTGCTTCGCGAAATGGGGATCGAGGACCGGGTCACGGTGCAGCGATGCGATATTCCGCGCCGGGATGGCAGTGGCGGCCGCGATGCCGCGAACCCGCACCCCGAGGGCAAGGTGCCGGTGCTGCTGCACGACGGCGCCCTGGTGACGGAGAGCAATGCGATCATGCTCTACCTCACGGATCTTTTCCCCGAGGCGGGCATGGGCCCCGTCGTGGGAGATCCGGCGCGCGGCAGCTACCTGACCTGGCTGGCCTGGTATGGCAACGTGCTCGAGCCGGTGGTGGCGCTGAGCGTCGCGGGCATCGAGGATCCCTCGCTGAGGCGGAGCTTTCGTGGCATGGAAGAGGCACTGGACAGGCTGGAACAGGCGCTGGCAACTGGCGACTACCTGATGGGAGACAGGTTCACCGCGGTGGATATCCTGGTGTCTTCGGCCTTTACCTGGGCCCCCGACAGCCGCCCCGCCAGCCCGGCAATCAGCGCCTGGATCGACCGCTGCATCGGGCGGCCGGCGATGGCATCCGTCACGCAGGAAGACATGCAGGCCATGGGATACGCGTGAAAATTCCACGCGACTTTCGCCCCTCAAGACGTTGATGAAAATGGAAAAGGCGCGCCCGGAACGGGCACGCCTCGGATCTCTCGGGGTGGTTCCGGCCGAGCGTCTGGCTGGGCTCAGCCGTTGCCGTAGATGACCTTGACGTAGTTGCGGGTCTCTTCATAGGGCGGCACGCCGCCATAGCGCTGCACCGCTTCCGGGCCGGCGTTATAGGCCGCCAGCGCCAGTTCCCAGGACCCGAAGGCGGCATATTGCATGGCGAGATAGCGTGCGCCGCCATCGAGGTTCTCGTAGGGATCCTTGGGGTCGACGCGCAGCAGCCGCGCGGTCTCGGGCATGAGCTGGGCCAGACCGATCGCCCCCTTGTGCGAGAGCGCGTTGCTGTTCCAGCCGCTCTCCTGCTGCACCAGGCGCAGGAACAGCCCCTGTGGGATGCCGTTGCGCAGCGCGGCAGAGCGGGCCATGTCGAGATAAGGGCCGTTGTACTTGCCATTGTAGACGCTGTCCCACTTGGTGGGGGTCTGGATGGCGCGCGGGGTCAGCCGGACCGAGGCGGCATATTGCTTGGAGGCGCGGTTATCCAGAACGCTCGTCTGTTGCCGGAATTGCGCCAGCCGAGATTTCGATGCCAGTACATCGGCCGAAGCCGTTACCGGTGCGGCAAGCGCCACGCAGCCCGCACCAATCAGAAGACGCAGTTTTGCCTGCATTCCCATTCGTCCGTCCCTGTTTTCACTGTCTGCTGTCCCGTATCGCCACGATCCTAAGCACGGGTGGCGGAAAATTGCACCCCCCAAGGGGCCCCGCAGGCAGGACATCGCCCATTTTTGATTGCCAGGGAACCCAAGGAGAGGCTTTAAACTGGGCAGTGACGGCGCCACGGCGTGGGGTCTTCCCCTTTGTGGCCCGCTCTGGTGTAAGGGCCGGACGCGCCGCGCCGGATTCGGGCCAAGCGCCCCGAACTCCCGGGTGCGGCAGAAAGATACGGATTAGAGCGCCCCGGGACAGGGGCTGAATTTTTAGGGGAGATGCGACATGGCCGGATCCGTCAACAAGGTCATTCTGATCGGCAACCTGGGCCGTGACCCGGAAGTGCGGTCGTTCCAGAATGGCGGAAAGGTGTGCAACCTGCGCATCGCCACCTCGGAAACCTGGAAGGATCGCAACAGCGGCGAACGCAAGGAGCGCACGGAATGGCATTCCGTGGCGATCTTCAGCGAGCCCCTAGTGCGCGTGGCCGAGCAATACCTGCGCAAGGGCTCCAAGGTCTACATCGAGGGCCAGCTGGAAACCCGCAAGTGGCAGGACCAGTCGGGCCAGGACCGCTATTCGACCGAGGTCGTGCTGCGGCCGTTCCGGTCCGAGCTGACCATGCTCGACGGTCGCGGTGAAGGCGGCGGCCAGGGCGGTGGCGGCGGCTATGGTGGCGGCAGCTTCGGCGGTGGCGGTGGCGGCGGCTATGACGACCGCGGTGGCTATGACGACCGTGGCGGCAGCTATGGCGGCGGTGGCAGCAGCAGCGGTGGCGGTGCCCCGAGCCGCGACATCGACGACGAGATCCCGTTCTAAACCACGAGATCGATCAGGGTCAGGATCACCCAGACGGGCCCTGCCAGCACGAGAAACACCAGAAGGGCCGCCTGCCATGTCGGGCGGCTCTTTTGCGTTTCGACGCCGGCCACCAGGCGGCGGGATCTGCGGGCTGTGCGTTTCATCGCGGCCATTAACCTGATTTGAGGTTTTGATTGTCTTAACGGTGGCATGACAGAGAGCTTTCCGCCGCCCAGGGACGGCCGGATGCACCGGCACCCCCATTACCTGCGCGCCCTGCGCCATATCGGCGCCGAGGCGGAACGGCTGCCCTGCGGCATAGCGGTGCACCGGCGGATCGGCCCCCTGGCGGTAACCTGGCTGCCGGCGCCACTGCATCTGCCCGACCTTGCCGCCCTGCCCGGGCTGACCCTGATCGGCGCCCCCCATGCGGCGATGGACATGGAACTGTCAGGCAGCGGGGCGATCCCGGTGATGACCCCGCAGTCGCGCGCCGTGCTGGACCTGACGCCGCCGGAGCCCGCCCGCCGGGCGGCCCTGCACCAGAAATGGCGCAACCGTCTGAACAGGGCGGAACAGGCGGGACTGACGGTGCGCCATGGCCCCCTGCCCGCCGATCCCGGCCACTGGCTGTTGCTGCGCGAGGCGGAGCAGCGCCGCCTGCGCGGTTATCGCGCCCTGCCCCCGGCCTTTGCCCTGGCCTGGCCCGAGACGCGGCTGTTCGTCGCCACGCAGGATGATGGGCCACCGCTGGCCGCGATGCTGTTCATGCTGCATGCCCCCGGCGCCAGCTATCATATCGGCTGGAGCGGCGAGACCGGCCGCCGGCTGAACGCCCATACGCTGCTGCTGTGGCGGGCCACGGGCTGGCTGGCCGCGCGCGGCATCGCGCGGCTCGACCTCGGCTGCGTCGAAACCCGCGAGGCGCCGGGGCTTGCGCGGTTCAAGCTTGGCGCCGGCGCACACGTGGAAACCGGCGGTCATAGCTGGCTTCATAGCCGTTGGACGGCCCCCCTGGGCCGTGTGATCGCCTGAAAGGCTCTTTTGTCTGGCTTTTCCCGTCCAGCCGGTATAGGCGCGGGCGCAAGCTATCAAGGGAAGTCCTATGGACCTGCGCAATATCGCCATCATCGCTCACGTGGACCACGGCAAGACCACGCTTGTTGACGAGCTGCTGAAACAATCCGGTGCCTTCCGCGCCAACCAGGCCGTTGCCGAGCGCGCCATGGATTCCAACGACCTGGAACGCGAGCGCGGGATCACCATTCTCGCCAAGGCGACCAGCGTCGAATGGAAGGGCACGCGGATCAACATCGTCGACACCCCCGGCCACGCCGACTTTGGCGGCGAGGTCGAACGCATCCTGTCGATGGTCGACGGCGTTGTCCTGCTGGTGGACGCGGCCGAAGGCCCGATGCCGCAAACCAAGTTCGTGACCTCCAAGGCCCTGGCCCTGGGCCTGCGTCCGATCGTGGTGCTGAACAAGGTCGACAAGCCCGACGCCGAGCCCGACCGGGCGCTGGACGAATGCTTCGACCTCTTCGCCTCGCTGGGCGCGGATGACGATCAGCTCGACTTCCCGCACATGTACGCCTCGGGCCGCAACGGCTGGTGTGACGCCGAGCTCGACGGCCCGCGCAAGGACCTCTCGGCGCTGTTCAACCTGATCGTGAACCACGTGCCGAAGCCCAAGCAGGTCACCAAGATCGACGACGATTTCCGGATGCTGGCCGTGACCCTCGGTGCCGACCCCTTCGTGGGCCGCATCCTGACCGGCCGCGTCGAAAGCGGCCGTCTCAAGGTGGGTGCAACCGTGCAATCCCTGAGCCGCATCGGCCAGAAGATCGAGCAGTTCCGCGTCACCAAGATCCAGGCGTTCCGCGGCCTTGGCCAGCAGGACATCGAGGAAGCCCAGGCGGGTGACATCGTGTCGATCGCCGGCATGACCAAGACCACGGTGGCCGACACCATCTGTGCCCTCGCCGTGACCGAGCCGCTCGACGCACAGCCGATCGATCCGCCGACCATCACCGTGACCTTCGGCATCAACGACAGCCCCCTGGCTGGTCGTGAAGGCAAGAAGGTCCAGTCGCGCGTCATCCGCGAGCGCCTGATGAAAGAGGCCGAATCCAACGTCGCCATCAAGATCCAGGACACCCCCGGCGGCGAGGCCTTCGAGGTTTCCGGCCGTGGCGAACTGCAGATGGGCGTCCTGATCGAGAACATGCGCCGCGAGGGCTTCGAACTGTCGATCTCGCGTCCGCAGGTGATCCTGAAGGAAGGCGAGAACGGCGAGAAGCTGGAGCCGATCGAGGAAGTCACCATCGACGTGGATGACGAATACTCCGGCGCGGTCATCGAGAAGATCACCGGGGCCCGCAAGGGTGACCTGACCGAGATGAAACAGGCCGGTGCAGGCAAGACCCGCATCATCGCGCATGTCCCGTCGCGCGGCCTGATCGGGTATCACGGTGAATTCCTGACCGATACCCGCGGCACCGGCGTTCTGAACCGCGTGTTCCACAGCTGGGCCCCCTACAAGGGTCCGATCCCCGGCCGTCGTGCAGGCGTGCTGATCTCGATGGATGACGGCACCGCGGTGGCCTATGCCCTGTGGAAGCTGGAAGACCGTGGCCGGTTCTTCATCGGGGCGCAGGCGCCGGTGTACCAGGGCATGATCATCGGCGAGCATTCGCGCGAGAACGACCTGGAAGTAAACCCGCTGAAGGGCAAGCAGCTGACCAACGTGCGGGCCTCGGGCACCGATGACGCGGTCCGCCTGACCACGCCGATCACTCTGTCGCTGGAAGAGGCCATTGCCTATATCAACGACGACGAGCTGGTCGAAGTGACGCCGAACTCGGTCCGTCTGCGCAAGCGCTTCCTCGACCCGCACGAGCGCAAGCGGAACGCCCGCAGCGCATGAGGAAATGGCGCCCCGAGGGGCGCCATGCCTCCGGCGGGGATATTTCCGGCCAGATGAAGAGAGCCGCGGCGCACCGGAACGGGCGCCGCGGCTCTTTCATGTTCGGGGGGGTGCGCTCGGGGCAGTTCCTTTGGCGGTCAGTCGACCAGCAGGAAGGGATCGGGGAGCGGCAAGCCGTCCTCGACCAGCTGGAGCTGGCTGTCGCTGACGGCCAGAACCCCCCAGCATCCGCCGCCGCCGGTCCAGGTCTCGCACCATTGATCCCCCTCGATCCGCCAGGTGCCGCGGTTCGCTTCGCTGCCATAGACGCCCACGAAGGTGCCGTGATCCGTGCCGGGGCTGTAGCGCTGGACGATCAGGCGGCCGTCGTGCTTCTGATGAGTCTGCCAGGCATGGCCCGGGATGGTGGCCGCGATCTGGGCGCCGGTCAGCGGCAGAACCGGCGGCGCGGGCGCGGTGCAGGCCGTGAGTGCGACGAGAGCAGCGAGCATCGCGACAGGCCTCATGACGGGCATCGCGACGGGCCTCACGACGGGCATGAGAAAAGGGGACAAGGACGGGAACATAAAAAACCTCTTGCCGGAAACCATCCGGCAAGAGGAGCATGTCTTTGCTGCCCGGGCAAGAGACGCCCGAACGCCATAGCGCAACCGCGACCTATTCGTCGCCTTCGACGATCATCAGGTCCCGCTCGGAGGCGCCGCGGGCATGGCTGAGGGCCTCCTGGTATTCCGGACCGCGATAGCAGGCTTCGGCCTGTTCCAGGCTGGGGAAGACCGCGAGCACGTTGCGGGCGCGTTCATTGCCTTCGAGCCAGACGTAGCGGCCGCCGCGGGCCAGGAAGCGGCCCTCGTACTTGGCGATGGCGGGGCCGGCAAGCTTGGCGTAGCGGCCATAGGCCTCCTCGTCGGTCACGGCGACGTGGGCGATCCAGTATCCCTTGGGCATTCTGCTTATCCTTCGATGAACGTTTTGGCGGCCGCGATGGCGGCCTCGGCACCGGCAAAATCCTTGCCGCCGCCCTGGGCCATGTCGGGGCGGCCACCGCCGCCTTTGCCGCCCACGGCCGGAACGGCCGCGCGCAGCACGTCGACGGCCGAAACCTTGCCGGTCAGGTCGTCGGTGACACCGGCAGCCACGGCCACCTTGCCCTCATCCTCGGCGATCAGCAGGATGACGCCGGAACCGAGCTTCTGCTTGTGGGCATCGATCAGCGCACGCAGGTCCTTGCCGGAAACGCCTTGCAGCGCCTGGCCCAGGAAGGGCAGGCCATTGACGGCTTCCACCGCGGGCCCTGCCCCGTCACCGCCGCCCATGGCGATCTCGCGCTTGAGCTGGGCGACCTCGTTCTCCAGGCGCTTGCGATCCTCCATCAGGCTCTTCACCCGGTCCACGGCCTCGCTGCCATGGGCCTTGAGCAGGCTCTCGATCTCGCTGAGACGCATGTCGCGGCTGCGCAGTTCCGACAGCGCCGCCTGACCGGTGAGCGCCTCGATACGGCGGACGCCGGAGGAGGATGCACTCTCGGAGGTCAGGGCAAAGGCACCGATGTCGCCGGTGCGCGACACATGGGTACCGCCACAGAGTTCAAGCGACCAGGTCTTGCCGTCCTGGCCCTTGCCGGTGTCGGCGCGGCCCATGGAGACCACGCGGACCTCGTCGCCGTATTTCTCGCCGAAGAGCGCCTGGGCGCCGAGGGCGCGGGCGTCGTCGGGGGTCATGATGCGGGTCTCGACCGGCGTGTTCTGACGGATGAAGGCGTTGACCTCGCGTTCGACGCGGGCAAGCTCTTCGGGCGTCATCGCATGGGAATGCGAGAAGTCGAAGCGCAGGCGGTCGGGCGCGTTGAGCGAGCCGCGCTGAGCCACGTGATCGCCGAGCGCCTCGCGCAGGGCCTCGTGCAGCAGGTGCGTGGCCGAGTGGTTGGCGCGGATCATCGAGCGACGCTCATGGTCAACCTCGAGGATCGCCGCCTCGCCCGGCTTGACCGTGCCTTCGGTGACTTCGCCCATGTGCAGGAAGACGCCCGCCACCTTCTTGGTATCGGTTACGGTCACCTTGCCGCTCTCGGTGCGGATCTCGCCGGTGTCCCCCACCTGGCCGCCGCTCTCGCCGTAGAAGGGCGTCTGGTTCAGCACCAGGGTGACGCTCTCGCCCTTGCCGGCCTCGGTGGCGGTGGCGCCATCCTTGACCACGGCAAGGATCTGGCCCTCGGCGGTCTCGGTGTCATAGCCGAGGAACTCGGTGGTGCCGTGCTTGTCGGCCAGGTCGTACCAGATCGTGGCATCGGCGGCCTCGCCCGAACCGGACCAGGCGGCGCGGGCCTTGGCCTTCTGCTCGGCCATGGCGGCATCGAAGCCGTCGGTGTCGACCGCGCGGCCCTTCTCGCGCAGCGCGTCCTGCGTGAGGTCGAGGGGGAAGCCGTAGGTGTCGTAGAGCTTGAAGGCCGCTTCGCCCGGCAGGGCGGCGTCTTCGGGCAGGTTGACCAGCTCGTCGTCAAGCAGCTTCAGGCCACGGTCGAGGGTCTGACGGAAACGGGTTTCCTCCAGCTTGAGGGTTTCCTCGATCAGCGGCTGCGCCTGGCGCAGCTCGGGATAGGCCTCGCCCATCTGGCGCACCAGTTCCGGCACCAGGCGGTACATCAGCGGATCCTGCGCGCCCAGCAGGTGGGCGTGGCGCATGGCGCGGCGCATGATCCGGCGCAGCACGTAGCCGCGACCGTCGTTCGAAGGCATGACGCCATCGGCGATCAGGAAGGAGGTCGAGCGCAGGTGGTCGGCGATCACCCGGTGATGGGTGCGGCCGGGGCCGTCGGGATCGGAGCTGGTGGCATGAGCCGAGGCCTCGATCAGCGCACGCATCAGGTCGGTGGCATAGTTGTCGTTGGTGCCCTGCAGCAGCGCCGCGACCCGTTCGATGCCCATGCCGGTGTCGATCGACTGCATGTCGAGCGCCCGCATCGAGCCGTCCTCGAACTGTTCGTTCTGCATGAAGACGACGTTCCAGATCTCGATGAACCGATCCCCGTCTTCCTCGGGCGATCCCGGAGGGCCGCCCCAGAACTTCTCGCCGTGATCGAAGAAGATCTCGGTGCAGGGGCCGCAGGGGCCGGTCGGGCCCATCTGCCAGAAGTTGTCGGAGGTGGGGATGCGGATGATCCGGTCGTCGGAGAAGCCGGCGACCTTCTTCCAGATCTCGGCGGCCTCGTCATCGGTGTGATAGACCGTGACCAGCAGCTTGTCCTTGGGGATCTCGAGCTCTTTCGTGATCAGTTCCCAGGCGAAGGGGATCGCCTCGGACTTGAAGTAGTCGCCGAAGGAGAAGTTGCCCAGCATCTCGAAGAAGGTGTGGTGCCGGTTGGTATAGCCCACGTTGTCGAGGTCGTTGTGCTTGCCGCCCGCGCGGACGCATTTCTGCGCCGAGGTCGCCCGGGTGTAATCGCGGTGTTCGACACCGGTGAAAAGGTTCTTGAACTGGACCATGCCGGAGTTCGCGAACATCAGGGTCGGGTCGTTGCGCGGAACCAGGGGGCTCGACGGCACAACTTCGTGACCCTGGCGTCGGAAATACTCCAGGAAGGTGGTGCGGATATCGTTCAGCGTCTGCATCGTGGCGGCCTTTTTTCGTTGCCGAAGCGTCCCCGTGATTTAGCGGGGGCCGCGGGGAGTGTCTACCACCCGCGGGGCCCTTGGAAGAGAATAGCTGAAACCGGGGCCGCGGCCGGGGCGGCGGGGGCTCTGCCCCCATCGGCCGGGGGCCGATTCCCCCGGGATATTTCCGGCCAGATGACGGGCGCCACCGCCATGGCCCCTCTGGCAAACGAGAAGAGGCGGCCCGAAGACCGCCCCTGCCCTGATCGTCTCGCCGGGACCGAGGGGACACCGGCGGGAGATACCGTGACGGAGCGCTCAGCTCTCCATGACGTCGCCGTCATCTTCGCTGTATTCGGCGCCGAAATCCAGCCCGTGTGCAGCGCGGATCTTGTCCTCGATCTCGAAGGAGATGTCGGGGTTTTCCTTCAGGAAGGTCTTGGCGTTCTCGCGTCCCTGCCCGATGCGCTCATCGCCGTAGGAATACCACGAGCCGGATTTCTCGACCACGCCGGCCTTGACGCCCATGTCGATCAGCTCGCCGGTCTTGGAGATGCCTTCGCCGTACATGATGTCGAATTCGACCTGCTTGAAGGGCGGTGCGACCTTGTTCTTGACGACCTTGACGCGGGTCGAGTTGCCGACGACCTCGTCGCGGTCCTTGATCGCGCCGATGCGGCGGATGTCGAGGCGCACGGAACTGTAGAATTTCAGCGCGTTGCCGCCGGTGGTGGTTTCGGGCGAGCCGAACATCACGCCGATCTTCATGCGGATCTGGTTGATGAAGATCACCGTGCACTTGGTGCGGCTGATCGAACCGGTCAGCTTGCGCATGGCCTGGGACATCAGGCGGGCATGCACGCCCACCGAGCTGTCGCCCATGTCGCCCTCGAGCTCGGATTTCGGCGTGAGCGCCGCGACCGAGTCGACGATGACCATGGAAACCGCGCCGGACCGCACCAGCGTATCGGTGATTTCGAGCGCCTGTTCACCGGTGTCGGGCTGCGAGATCAGCAGCTCGTCCAGGTCCACGCCCAGCTTGCGCGCATAGCCCGGGTCCAGCGCATGTTCGGCGTCGACGAAGGCGCAGACGCCGCCCTTTTTCTGTTCCTCGGCCACGCAGTGCAGCGTGAGCGTGGTCTTGCCCGAGCTCTCGGGGCCGTAGATCTCGACGATGCGGCCCTTGGGCAGGCCGCCGATGCCGAGGGCGATGTCGAGGCCCAGGGAGCCGGTCGAGGTCGCCTCGATTTCCTGGATGGCGTCCTTGCCCCCCAGCTTCATGATCGAGCCCTTGCCGAACTGACGTTCGATCTGCGCCAGGGCGCTGTCGAGGGCCTTCTGCTTGTTGGGGTCTTTTTTGCTGTCCATGGAAAGAAGATCTGCCGTTGCCATTCTATGCATCCTTATTTCACACCATGAAGGGTGCGGCAATCACTGCCGATGTTCGCCTCTTGTTCCCACATGTATGAGACCAAAAGGAGAACATTTCAACTCATTTCTTCGTAAAGCGACTTTGACCCCGTTCGGTTAAAGAGTAGTTTACAAGAGATTAACCCTCGGGATCCGCAGCATGGGAGGCTGAATGCTGGTCTTTGCCAAGGCGCGCCTGGTCTTCCTGTCGGTGCCCAAGACGGGCTCCACCGCCTATGAAACAGCGCTCGCGCCCCTTGCCTCCATGGTGGTTTCCGACCCGCCGGAGCTGAAACATGCGCCGGTTTTCCGCTACAACCGCTTCTTCCGCCCGATGCTCGAGAAATTCGTCTCGGAAGATCTGGAGGTGATCGCGGTGATGCGCGAGCCGGTGTCCTGGCTCGGGAGCTGGTACCGTTTCCGCCGCCGCCCCTTCCTGAGCGGCAAGCCCAACAGCACCGAGGGGATCAGTTTCGACACCTTCGTCGAGGCCTATTGCAAGGGCCAGCCGCCGGGATTCGCCAATGTCGGCAGCCAGTCGAAATTCCTCGAGCCTGCCGGCAACGGCACGGCAGTGACGCGGCTTTTCCGCTACGAGACGCCACAGCTACTGACTGCGTTCCTCGAGGAACGGCTGGAGACAACGCTCACCACGGCGCGCGAGAACGTCTCGCCGGAGATGCCGCTCGAGCTGTCGCCGGAAACCGAGGGCAAGCTGCGGCGCAGGCACGCGGCGGATTTCGAGCTCTACGCCGCGATCCCCTGAC
Source organism: Pseudooceanicola sp. DL12 (assembly GCF_056270665.1). Taxonomy (NCBI): domain Bacteria; kingdom Pseudomonadati; phylum Pseudomonadota; class Alphaproteobacteria; order Rhodobacterales; family Paracoccaceae; genus Pseudooceanicola; species Pseudooceanicola sp. DL12. The sequence continues at coordinate 1,801,684 of NZ_CM149884.1, read as the reverse complement.
CGCACGGTCCCCGTTCACTCGCCGGCAAGCTGCCGGCGCACGGTTTCGGTCAGTTCGGCCAGCGAGAAGGGCTTGGGCAGGAAGACCGAATTCGGGATGTGGGTGCTCTTCTCGCCGAAGCTGTCCTCGGCATAGCCGGAAACGAAGACCACCTTGGTACCGGGCCGTTTCTCCAGCGCCTTGCGGACCCAGGTCGGGCCATCCATGCCCGGCATGATCACGTCGGTCACGAAGATGTCGATCGGGCTGCGGGCGCTGTCGAGGGTCTCCAGCGCCTGTTCGGCGCTCTCGGCCTCTAGCACCGTGTAGCCGCGCAGGCGCAGCGCCCGCGAGGCAAAGGCCCGCACCGGGGCCTCGTCCTCGACCAGCAGCACGACACCGTCGCCCCGGCTCTCGGTGGTGACCTGTTCCGGCGGCGTGATCGCCATGGGCGCCGCCAGGCTCTCGGCCTGGGCCGGGAAGAGCAGGTAGAAGTTCGTCCCCTCGCCCGGCGTGCTGTCGACGAAGATGAAGCCGCCCGACTGCTTGATGATGCCATAGGCGGTGGACAGGCCGAGCCCGGTGCCCTCGCCCACCCGCTTGGTGGTGAAGAAGGGCTCGAAGACCTTGGGCAGCTTGTCCTGGGGAATACCCATGCCGGTGTCGCTGACCGTGACCTGCACATAGTCGCCCGGGGCGACGGTGGCGCGGTCGCGGTGCATCTCCTCGGCCAGATGCAGCATCTCGGTGACGATGCGGATCTCTCCGCCTTCGGGCATGGCGTCGCGGGCATTCACGACCAGGTTCATCAGCACCTGTTCCAGCTGCCGCTTGTCGGCGCGGATCTGCGGCAGGACCAGATCGTGGCTGAGCGTCAGCTTGACCTTTTCCCCCACCAGCCGGTTCAGCAGATGGGTCAGATCCGACAGCGTGGTGCGCAGATCGAGCGTTTCCGGCCGCAGCGTCTGCTTGCGCGAGAAGGCCAGCAGCTGTCCCACCAGAGAGGCCGCCCGATTGGCGTTCTGGTTGATCTGGATGAGGTCACCGTAATCCGGATCGCCCTGGTCGTGGCGCAGCAGCAGCAGGTCGCAATGGCCCGAGATCGCGGTCAGCAGGTTGTTGAAATCATGGGCCACACCGCCGGCAAGCTGGCCGATGGCCTGCATCTTCTGGCTCTGCACGAACTGTGCCTCGAGGGTCTTAAGCTCGGTGGCATCGCTCAGCACGGCCATCAGCCCGACGCGCCCCTCGATCGACACAGCCTTGATCGCCACCTGCACGAAGACCTCGCGCTCGGACCGCGAAAGGCGCAGGAACTCGGAATGGGTCTTGGCCTCGGCGCCGTCGGCCGCGGCCTCGGCCAGCCACTCGGTCACAGACCGGCCCAGCCCCTCCATCAGGTCCGACAGCGGGATGCCGGGGGCCTCGGAGATGTCCATCAGGTGACGCGCCGGGGCATTGGCCAGCTCGATCGTGCCATCGACCGCCAGCCGCAGGATCGGCACCGGCAGCTCGTCGACCATCTCCCAGATCGCGCCGTCGCCCAGGCGCTGGATGCGGCGCGGGGCCGGCGCCGGGGTCTCGACCGGCGCGATTGCCGGCAGCAACAGGTATTCCCGCCGCTCGGGGCTGTGCAGCACCTCGACGGCGTGGCGCGGGATCGGGCCATCCGGGCCGCGCAGGCTGACCAGGTCGCAGGGGCCCATGGGCTGTTGCGGCACCTCGGTCAGCAGATCCTGGAGCCGTTGCGGCCGCCCACCCACCAGGTCGCGCGCGACCTTGTTCATGTAGAGGATCGACTGCCCCCGCCCCACCGAAATCACCGGCAACCGGGTTTCCAGCGCGTCGCCGCTCTCGCCGCGACCGAATTCCTCGAGCCGCCACAGGAAGTGCCCGCCGTCCAGCGACTGCACGCTCAACCGGGCATGGCCCGACTGGGTCACAACGTCCTCGCGCGCAGAGCCCTCGGCCCGCGTGCGCTCCAGCAGCCGACGCACCAGCGGTGCCGCATTGCCGATGCGAGAGGCCAGGGCCGCCTGCGCGGTGCCATGCTCCTCCGCCCCGAGCAGCGAGGTGGCGGCCCCGTTGCGGAAACTCAGCCGGCCGTCGGAATCCGACACCAGCGACGGCGTCGGATCCCCCTCCAGCAAGGCGTTCAGAAAGGTGCTCTCGCGGTATTCGAGCAGCGGCGCCCGCAGAGGTATCATGCGCACCACCATCAGCACCGCACCGAGGATCAGGCCCGAGAGCACCAGCGCCAGCGACAGGGTACGGTTCGGCACCATCACCGCGGTGGCCAGAAAGACAAGGCTGAGGACCAGCAGAAGATGCGCTCGCGCACCAAGACGCTGCCGGAGCAGCTCCAGCATGTCAGACCGCCCCGTGTCGACGTTTACCAAGCGAGCCCTCCCAAGCCTGCCATGTGTTCCCCAACGTTTTGCCGGGGAAACCGTTAACCGGAGATTAACATTGTACTTTCAATTCGCCATGCTTTTGTAACTGGCGGGCCACCGCCCACCGCCCACCGGCGCGGCGCTTGCCGCCGCTCGGCAGGTCACGACCGGCAGATCACGACCGGGAGAAACAGGCCAGAAAGAAGCCGTCGCCGCCGTCCACCGGGGTCAGCCGGCGACTGAGCACCTGTTGCCACTCAGGGTGACGTTCGAGGAAGGCCGCGGCCTGTCCGCCGTTTTCCTCGTCGAGAAGCGAACAGGTGGCATAGGCGAGCGTGCCGCCGGGAGCGACCAGGGGCACGACCTTGTCGAGGATCTCGGCCTGCACGGCGCGCAGGCGGTCGAGGTCCTCCTCGGTCAGGCGCCACTTGCCCTCGGGCGCGCGCCGCCAGGCGCCGGAGCCGGAACAGGGCACGTCGCAGATCACCAGGTCGAACGGAGCATTTTCGCCGACCCCGGCATCGTCGAGCAGCGTCACCGACAGCCCGGCGCGCCGGGCCCTGACCGGCAGGTCCTTCATCCGGTCCGGCGCGGCATCATGGGCAAAGAGCGCCAGGTCGGCCCGCGCGCCAAGCGCCAGCGTCTTGCCGCCCCCGCCGGCGCAATAATCCAGCACCCGCTGCCCGTCGGCGATCGGCACCGCCTCGCAGATCGCCTGGCTGGAGGCATCCTGCATCTCGAAACGGCCGGCCTCGTAGGCCGCCGTGCCCGACAGGCGCCTTGCGCCCTCGGCCACCTCCAGCGCGCTTGCGGCCAGCGGCCCGGGCAGCGCCAGGATGCCGTCGCGGGCCAGTTCCTCGGTCAGGGCCTCGGGCGTGGTCAGCGCTGTGTTGACGCGAATGTGCACCGGCGCGCGCAGGCGGAGCGCTTCGGCCACCGTGGGGGCATCCTCGCCCAGCGAGGCCACCATGCGCGGCCAGATCCAGTCCGGCAGGTCAAAGCGTTCGGGCTCGTCGCTGGGCGGCGCACCGGAGGCCAGCTCCACCGCCGTCAGCGGGCTCGGGGCATGGCCATCGCCGGTAAACATCGTCTCCGGATCGATGCCCTGGGCGCGCAGCATCCCGATCATCAGCCCCCGTCCGGACATGCCGCCGCCCCGGGCGGCAAAGCTGCGCAGGTTGCGCATCGTGTCGAAGACGTGGTCGCGCACGGCGGCACGGTCCTTGGATCCTGCAAAGCGCGACCGGCGGGCCCAGCCCGTCAGGGCCTTTTCCGCCGGCTTGCCCGCAAGGATGTCGTCCAGCAGTCCGGCTGCCGCGGCAATACGTGCTTGTGGTGTCATGTCAGGTATCGCCGAAGAGCTTGCCGGGATTCAGGATGTTCTTCGGATCCAGCGCCGCCTTGACGGCGCGCATCACCTGCAGGGCGGCACCCGCCTCGACGGCCAGCGCCTCCATCTTGCCCTGCCCCACGCCATGTTCGCCGGTGCAGGTTCCGCCCGCCGCCTGGGCGCGCTCGGTGATGCCATGCAGGAAGTCCTTCACCTTCGGCGCCTCTTCGGCGTCGTCGGGATCGTTCATCAGGATGACGTGGAAATTGCCGTCTCCCACGTGGCCGAGGATCGTGCCGACAAGGCCCTTGGCCTCGAGGTCGGCACCTGCCGCGGCAATGTTCTCTGCCAGCGCCGAAATCGGCACGCAGGCATCGCTGACCAGCCCCTTGCAGCCCGGCCGCAGCGCCAGAGCCGCCCAGTAGGCATCGTGGCGCGCCGCCCAGAGCTTGTGGCGCTTGTCGTGATTGGCGGAATATTCCACCTCGATGGCGCCCTCTTCCTCAGCAATGTCCGAGAAGAGCTGGGCCGCGTCGCGCGCCGAGGTATCGGTGCCCGCGCATTCGAAGAAGAGCGTCGGCACTTCCGGCAGTTCGAGTTTGGAATAGGCGTTGACGGCGCGGATCTGGGTGGGATCAAGCAGCTCGACGCGGCCGATGTCGAGACCGATCTGCACCAGGGTGATCACCGTCTTGCAGGCGCTGGCCAGGTCGTGGAAGGTCGCGACCCCGGCCAGCACCTCTTCCGGCAGGCCGCGCAGGCGCAGGGTGACTTCCGTGATGATGCCCAGGGTGCCCTCGCTGCCGATCATCAGGCGGGTCAGGTCATAACCGGCGGCGGATTTCACCGCCCGCGAGCCGGTGCGCACCACCGTGCCATCGGCCAGAACGACCTCCAGCGCGAGGACGTTTTCCGCCATCGTGCCATAGCGCACCGCGTTGGTGCCGCTGGCGCGGGTGGCGCACATGCCACCGATGCTGGCATCCGCACCGGGATCGATGGGAAAATGCAGCCCCGTGGCGCGCAGGTCGGTGTTCAGGCGCTTGCGGGTGATGCCCGGCTGGACCACCACGAGCAGGTCCTCCTCCCGGGTTTCAAGCACCTTGTCCATGCGGCTCATGTCGATGGAGACGCCGCCGAACGGCGCGTTCAGCTGCCCTTCGAGAGAGGAGCCGGCACCGAAGGGGATCAACGGCACGCCATGTTCATGACAGCTGCGCGCAATGAAGGAGACGTCGTCGGTGCTCTCGGGAAAGGCCACCATGTCGGGGGGCTGGGTGCCCCGGCCCGTCGCGGTGTTGGCGTGCTGTTCGCAAAGCGCCCGAGAGGTTTGCAGCCGGTCGCCCAGGCGCTGTTTCAACGCCTCCCTGACCGCCAGCAGGGCTGCCTCCTCGGGTTTCATCATCGCGTTCATGCCGCCTCCTTTCAGATCGGAATCCATGATCCGGACGCACCGCACACCGGCGCGTCGCGGATGGAGGCCGGCGGGTTCATGTCCGAGACGGGATCCACACCTACTCCTCTCGCCCATGACAGGCAAGTGACAGGCCGATGCATGGCTGCCTTGCGAAGTTGGCGCTTGAAAACGCCTGCCAAGACGGCACCGGCACGGCACGCGCCTGCACCCTCGTGAAAAAATATCCACTGGCGTCCACAGGCAACACACAGGGCGCTCTCGCCCCTCCCGGGCATCCAGGGAACACACGCCTGGGTAGTTTACCCACCAGGCCACCAACCCCCTGACTTGAAAGGGAAAACTCGGTTAATCATCACAACCCATTGAAAACGTTAACTATACGGAGATCGAAATTTATGCGTATCCGTATGACACCCTCCTTGTTTCCGGGCGGTGAAAATATTTCGGCGCAACGGGCCGCTTTCGGGCTTTGCGGCGGTTCTCCCCTGATTCACGGCTTTTGCTCCCCAGAGTTATCCACAGGCCCCGCGGGGACATTTTGCCACGGGGCGCCGCCGGTCGAAGAGCCCCGCACACCGGCCGCCGGCCATGCGCGGATTTCCCGCATCAGGCCCCTTGAAAGCCATTCGCCACACTCGACTTGAGGCCGCAAATCTCCTAGGAATTCCACAGGATAGAGCCGGCGCTCCGTCCACCTCTCCGCGGCGCCCCCAGGCCCCGCCCAAGCCCCTCCGAAAGGACACCGGACATGCTGATCTGCTGCGGCGAAGCCCTCGTGGACATGATCCCCACGCCCACCGTTTCCGGCGGGCCCGACGGCTATGTGCCGCACAACGGCGGCGCCGTCTTCAACACCGCCGTGGCGCTTGGTCGGCTGGGAACCGCCACCGCGATGATCAGCGGGATTTCCACCGATCTCTTCGGTGACCGCCTCGCCCTCGGCCTGCGCGAGGCCGGTGTCTCGACCGACCTGCTGATCCGCGCCGACCGCCCCACCACCATGGCCTTCGTCCAGCTGACCGACGGCAAGGCGAGCTATACCTTCTACGACGAGAACTCGGCCGGTCGCATGATCGACCCCGCCGATCTGCCCGCCCTGCCGGAGGACGCGAGCGCGCTCTATTTCGGTGGCATCAGCCTGGTGGTCGAGCCCGGCGCCGAGACCTATGCCGCGCTCTGCGACCGACACGCCGCCAGCCACGTCATCATGGTCGATCCGAACATCCGCGCCGGCTTCATCCGCGACGAGGCGGCCTATCGCGCGCGCCTCGGCCGGATGCTGGCGCAGGCCGATATCATCAAGATCTCCGACGAGGACCTGGAATGGCTCTCGCCCGAGCGCACCAGCATCGACGCCAAGGCCGCGGGCCTCTGCGATGCCGGGGCCGCCGTGGTCATCCTGACCCGCGGGGCCGAGGGCGCCTCGGCCTATTTCGGCGACGGCGAGAGCCTGCATGTGCCTGCCGTCCCGGCCCAGGTCGTGGATACGGTCGGCGCCGGCGATACCTTCAATGCCGGCGTGCTCTGCAGCCTGTCCGAACAGGGCCTTCTGACCAAGGCAGCCCTGCGCGGGATTGCCCCCGATGCCCTCTCGGAGGCCCTGACCTTCGGCACAAGGGTCGCCTCGGTGACCGTTGCCCGCGCCGGCGCCAACCCGCCCTGGCGAAGCGAGCTTCTGGGCTGACACCCCGCTGACCGCACAGGAAAAAGGGGCGCCCCAACCGGCGCCCCTTTCCCCTTCCCGTTCCCTGCGCGGCGCCCCGATCACCCCAGGTAGGCCCTGAGCGTCGCCTCGACGCCCTCGTCCCAGATCATGCGCAGCCAGGTGCCGAAGGCCCCGGCAAAGGCCGGATCCTGCCCGGTCGCGCCATAGACATCGCGCATCGCCAGCCAGGCGCGCGGATCGTCCCGCGCCGCCGCCGACGCCGCCTGCAGCCGCTCCCAGCCCGGGTCGTTCGGCGCCACCGCGGTGCCGTCCTCCAGGTGCCCCGCGCAGTACCGGCACCAGAGCGCCGAGAGCAGAGCCAGCCCGGTCACCGATCCCCCCGCCGCAAGCCCGTCGCGCACCGAGGGCACGATGAACTTCGGTTGCCGGTTAGAGCCGTCAAGGCAAAGCCGCCGCGTGGTGTCCTCGACCGCCGGGTTGGAAAACCGCGCGTCGATCAGTTCCAGGTAGGCCTCGGGCGTGAATTCCGGCACGGCGTGCACATGCGGCAGGATCTCCTCCTCCTCGACCTTGCGGAAGAAGGCATGCACCAGCGGATGCGCCATGGCTTCATGGGCCAGCTCGCAGCCGAGCAGCGCGCCGGGATAGGCGATCACCGCATGCCCGCCGTTCAGGATGCGGATCTTCATCCGTTCATAGACGTGCACGTCGTCGGTAAAGGTCACCCCCACCTTCTCGAGGCGCGGCCGGCCCAGCGGAAACCTGTCCTCCAGCACCCATTGGCGAAACGGCTCGCAGGTCACCGGCACCGGATCGTCGATGCCGAAGCGCGCGGCCAGCGCCCGTTCCCGCGCGCCGGTGGCCGGCGTGATCCGGTCGACCATAGCATTGGGAAAGGCCACCTGCCCCTCGATCCAGTCGGCCAGGTCCAGGTCCACCAGCTGGGCAAAGCCCACCACCGCGTCCCGCGTCACATCGCCGTTGCCCGGCAGGTTGTCGCAGGACATCACCGTGAACGGCGGCTCACCTGCCGCCCGCCGCGCCTTCAACGCCGCGACGATAGCGCCAAAGACGGTCGCGGGCCTGTCCGCCTGCGCCGCATCCGCCACGATGTCGGGATGCGCCGGGTCGAAGGTTCCGGTATCGGCCGAAACGTAATAGCCCCCCTCCGTCACCGTCAGCGACACGATCCGCGTCGCCCGATCGGCCATCTTGGCGATCAGCGGCGCGTTGTCCGGGCGGACCGGCACGAAATCGATCATCGCGCCGGTGATCCGCGCCCGGGTCCCCTCCGGGTCCAGCTCGATCACCGTCGAGAGGTAGTCCTGCGCCGCCAGCATCTCGCGCATCTCCCCGTCCGGTGCCCGCACGCCGGCGCCCGTGATCGCCCAGTCGTGGTCCACCCCGAGGGCAAAGAGATCGTCGAGATAGACCGCCTGATGCGCCCGGTGAAAATTGCCCAGCCCCACGTGCACGATGCCATGCGACAGCGCCGCGCGATCATAGGCGGGCCGCGCCACATCCGGGTTCACCTGGCCGAGAGTCTCTGCCGCCAACTTCATGACGCTGCCTCCTTATCCAAATTTTACAATGCCCTGCGGGCCGTTCTTCAGGCGATGCGCAAACCTTCTGCGTCAAAGCGATGGATCTTTTCCGGCTCCGGGCTGAGGAAGATCCGGTCACCGTGCTTCAGCGATACCTCGCCGCTGGCCCGCACCGTCACCGTCTCGGCCAGCCCCGTCTGATGGACATGGAAGAAGGTGTCCGAGCCCAGGTGTTCGCCCACGCCCACGGTGCCGCTCCAGGTGCCGCCCTCGGTCGACACGTTCAGGTGCTCCGGACGCACGCCGATGCAGGGGCAGTCGAACTTCGCCGCCTCCGGCCCTTCGATGAAATTCATCTTCGGGCTGCCGATGAACCCCGCGACGAAGCGGTTGCGCGGGGTATGGTACAGCTCCAGCGGGCTGCCCACCTGCTCGATCCGCCCCGCCTGCAGCACCACGATCTTGTCGGCCATGGTCATGGCCTCGACCTGGTCGTGGGTCACGTAGATCATCGTGGTCGCCAGCGTGTTGTGCAGCTCGGAAATCTCCAACCGCATGTTCACCCGCAGCGCCGCGTCGAGGTTCGACAGCGGCTCGTCGAAGAGGAAGGCCGCCGGTTCGCGCACGATGGCCCGCCCGATCGCCACCCGCTGCCGCTGCCCGCCAGAGAGCTGCCCCGGCCGCCGGTCCAGGTAATCGGTCAGGTTCAGCACCTTGGCGGCATTGGCCACGCGCTTCTCCTGCTCCTCCTTCGGCATCTTCGCCATCTTCAGCGGAAAGGCGATGTTCTTCTTCACCGACATGTGCGGATAGAGCGCATAGCTCTGGAAGACCATCGCCAGCCGCCGTTTCGCCGGCGGCAGGTCGGTGGCATCCTCGCGGTCGATGCGGATCTGCCCGGTGGTCACATCCTCCAGCCCCGCGATCAGCCGCAGCAGCGTGGACTTGCCGCAGCCGGAGGGGCCGACGAAAACCACGAATTCACCGTCGTCGATGGTCAGATCCAGCGGCGGGATCACCTCCACGTCGCCGAAACTCTTGGTCACCTGGTCAAGCGTGATACGTCCCATGATAGTCTTCCTTACTTCACCGCGCCGAAGGTCAGGCCGCGCACGAGTTGTTTCTGGCTGAACCAGCCCATGATGAGGATCGGGGCGATGGCCATGGTGCTGGCCGCGCTCAGTTTCGCGTAGAACAGCCCTTCGGGGCTGGAATAGCTGGCGATGAAGGCCGTCAGCGGCGCCGCCTTGGCCGCCGTCAGGTTCAGCGTCCAGAAGGCCTCGTTCCAGGCCAGGATGATGTTCAGCAGCACGGTCGAGGCCATGCCCGGCACCGCCATCGGCAGCAGAACATGCACCACCTCCTCCTTCAGCCCCGCACCGTCCATGCGCGCCGCCTCCAGGATCTCGCCGGGGATCTCCTTGAAGTAGGTGTAGAGCATCCAGATGATGATCGGCAGGTTGATCAGCGTCAGCACGATCACCAGCCCGGTGCGGGTATCGAGCAATCCGAGATTGCGGAAGATCAGGTAGATCGGCACCAGAACCCCCACCGCTGGCAGCATCTTGGTCGAGAGCATCCACATCAGCACGTCGCGGGTGCGCTTGCCCGGCACGAAGGCCATGGACCAGGCCGCCGGCACCGCGATGATCAGCCCGCAGATGGTCGAGCCCACCGAGATCACCACCGAGTTCATGAAATGCCGGAAGTAGTTCGAGCGCTCCTGCACCGTCACGTAATTCTCCAGCGTCCAGTCGAAGCGGAACCAGATCGGCGGGTCGGCAATCGCCTGGGCCTCGGTCTTGAAGCTGGTCAGGATGGTCCAGAGGATCGGAAAGAAGATCGCCAGACCCACCATCCAGGCCAGCGCCGTCATCAGCGCCTTGCGCTGCACGCTCACCTTACGCGCCATGGCCACGCCCTCCCTGCTTCATCTTTCCCGAAATACGGCGGGGTGAATGCGCCGCAGGCGCAGAGGGGCAGCGCCCCTTTTCCCGCCGGACTGCGTTGAAACACGTCATCAAATCCCCCTCACGCATCCAGGTTCTTGCCGATCATCCGCATCAGGAAGATCGCCACGATATTGGCCAGGATGATCGCCACCACGCCGCCTGCGCTGCCCATGCCCACGTCGAACTGCAGCAGCGACTGCGCATAGACGAGGTAGGTCAGGTTGGTGCTCGCCGTGCCGGGGCCGCCATTGGTGGTCACCAGGATCTCGGCAAAGATCGACAACAGGAAGATCGTCTGGATCAGGATCACCACCGTCACCGAGCGCGCCAGGTGCGGAACGATGATGTGGACAAAGCGCGAAAAGGCCCCCGCCCCGTCCATTTCCGCCGCTTCCAGCTGCTCGCGGTCGAGGCTCTGCATCGCCGTCAGCAGGATCAGCGTGGCAAAGGGCAGCCACTGCCAGCTGACGATCCCGATGATCGACAGCAGCGGCGCCTGGCTCAGGAAATCGAAGGGCTGCAGCCCGAGCGCCTTGGCGAGATAGGCAAAGAGCCCGTTCACCGGGTTCATGAACATGTTCTTCCAGACCAGCGCGCTGACCGTCGGCATCACGAAGAAGGGCGCGATCACCAGGATCCGCACGATCCCCTGGCCCCACATCGGCTGATCGAGCAGCAGGCCCAGCAGAACGCCGCCCACCACGGTGATCAGCAGCACGCCGCCCACCAGCATCAGCGTGTTCACCAGCGCCGAGCTGAAGGCCGGATCGGTGAGGAAGTAATAGTAGTTTTCCCAGCCCACGAAGGGATGGTCGCCCGGCATCAGCAGGTTGTACCTGAGCACCGAGAAATAGAGGGTCATCGACAGCGGGACGATCATCCACGCCAGGAGAAGGACGACCGACGGCGAAATCATCAGCCTCGCCGCGCCGCGGGAATGCTGTGTGGCCATGGTTTTACCTGCCTTGTTGGGCCCGCGTTCAGGCCGGGCTCGCTTGGGATCTTCGAGGGGAGCATGACCGGGGGCGGTGAAGGACCCGCCCCCGGCCGTCGCGAAGTGCCGGAGCTCAGATCACTTCTGATAGCCCGCGCGCTTCATCTCGCGGTTGGTCAGCTGCTGGGCATTGGCCAGCGCCTGATCCGCCGTCACCTGCCCCGCCAGTGCGGCAGAGAACTGCTGCCCTACCGCGGTGCCGATGCCCTGGAACTCCGGGATCGCCACGAACTGGCCGCCGGAATAGGGCGTTTCCTGCACCGACTGGTGCTGGGTGTCCGCCGCATTCATCGAGTTCAGCGTCATCTCGGCAAAGGGCGCCGCGGCCTTGTACTCCTCGTTTTCATAGAGCGAGGTGCGGGTGCCCGGAGGCGCCGCGCGCCAGCCTTCCTTGCCGGCCACAAGCGCGGTGTAATCCTTGCTGGTCGCCCAGGCGACAAAGGCCTTGGCCGCGTCCGGCGCATCGGTCGAGGCCGGGATGCCGAGGTTCCAGGCCCAGAGCCAGTTGCCATGGTTGTCCATGTCGCCCTTGGTCGGGAACTGGGCAAAGCCCACCTTGTCGGCCACGGTGGACTCCTTCGGATCGGTCACGAAGCTCGCCGCGACGGTCGCGTCGATCCACATGCCGCACTTGCCCTGCTGGAACAGCGCCAGGTTCTCGTTGAAGCCGTTCGACGAGGCGCCCGGGGGGCCGTACTTGTCCATCATGTCCACGTAATCGGTGGCGGCGGCCGTCCATTCCGGGCTGTCGAACTGCGCCTGCCAGTCCATGTCGAACCAGCGCGCACCATAGGAGTTCGCCATGGCCGTCAGGAAGGCCATGTTCTCGCCCCAGCCCGCCTTGCCGCGCAGGCAGATGCCGTAGATCTCGTTGTCGCGGTCGGTGACCGCCGCGGCAGCCTTCATCACGTCATCCCAGGTGGGCTGATCGGGCATCTCGATGCCGGCCTGCTCCATCAGGTCGGTGCGATACATGATCATCGCGCTCTCGCCGTAGAACGGCGCGGCATAGAGCGACCCGTCGTAGGAGAGCGCCCCGGCCACGGCCGGCAGGATGTCCTCCGCATCCCACTCCTCCGGCAGGTCGTCCAGGCTCATCAGCCAGCCCTGCTTGGCCCAGATCGGCACCTCGTAGGTGCCGATGGTCATCACGTCGAACTGGCCGCCCTTGGTGGCCACGTCCTGGGTCACGCGCTGGCGCAGCACGTTTTCCTCGAGCGTGACCCACTCCAGGTCGATGTCCGGATGGGCATCGGTGAAATCCTGCGTCAGACCCTGCATCCGGATCATGTCGCCGTTGTTGACGGTGGCGATGGTGATGGTCTCCGCCCCTGCACTGCCCGCGCCAAACGTCATGGCGGTACAGGTCAATGCGGTACAGGCCATCAGGGCCGCCCCTGAGGTGACTTTCATGGTATTCCTCCCTTGGCATCTGAGCAACTGCTCAGGTGATGGGCTATTACCCACACAAAGCCATGTGACGAGTCAAGAAAATCTTCCGCCGCAGCGCAGAGCCGCCCGCGCGCCAGGCGCGGTCCGTCAGGGTGTCAGAGGTCGAGCAGCGCCTGGGCCGAGATCTCGTCGGTGATCAGCCCGGCCAGCAGCCCGCCCTTCAGCGCGCCGCGCAAAGCCTTGATTTTCTTTGCACCTCCAGCGATGCAAAGCGCCGCACCGGCGGTCTTTTCCACCCGCACGCCGACCATCAGCCGGTTGATCCGGTGGTCGAGGTAGCACCCCTCGGCGTCAAATACATGGCCGCAGATTTCTCCCACGGCACCGGCTCCCCGCAGGCTTTCCAGTTCCTCGGCGGTAATGAACCCGTCGACGAAGAGCGGTGCGTCGGGGCCCATCTGGCCGATCCCCACGATGACGCGACCGGCCTGTTCGGCCAGGGCGCGGCTGCTGCCGACATGGGGCAGCGAGCGATAGAGCGCCAGCTCCGCCGCGTCGCGCGCCATCACCGGCACCGACATCGGGTAGTGCAGCGCGCCGGTGCGATCGGCGAATCGCATCACCACCTCGTAGAAGCTCGCCGAGCCGTCCGGGCTGACATTGCCGATCAGCGAGACCAGCTTGTGATGGCTGCCCTCGACCGCCTGCATGTTCTCGACCACGGCGCGCAGCGTGCGCCCGGTGCCGAGGCCGATCACCTCCGGCGCCGGCCCTGCAAAGAGCCGCTCCAGCTCCACCGCGGCCACCGGCGCGATGGCCTTCAGTGCATCGCCCTCGCCGCCCAGGCTGGGCGCCACGCGCGCCAGTTTCAGGCCGAATTTCCGTTTCAGATCGCGTTCCAGCTCCAGGCAGGCGGCCAGCGGATGGTCGATGCGCACCCGGATCAGCCCGTCCTGCATCGCCCGTGCCACAAGGCGCTGGGCGCGCTGGCGCGATATGCCCATTTCCTCGGCAATCCGGTCCTGGCGCATGCCACCGACGTAATACATCCAGGCCGCCCGCGCCGCGTCGTCCTTCAGCGCGCGGTCGCTGTCATCGCCATTGCCTGCTGCCACCATACCTAACCGTCCGTTCGGAAAAGCCCGGGGGCAAGATGCGGCAATTCCCCGAAATGTGCAAAGTGCCTTTGCGGCGCCACCTGCATTTCGCCCGTCAGGTCGAGCCCCTTCAGGTGGCTGCCCCCGCGAAAATGCCAGACCTCCATGCCCGCGGCCAGCCCGGCGCGGATGCCCGGCAGGCTGTCCTCGATCACCAGGCAGCGCGCCGGCGCAACGCCCGCCTTTTCCGCCGCCCGCAGGAACAGATCCGGCGCCGGCTTGCCCCGCGCCACCTCGCTTGCGGTGGTAAAGCGCTCACCGAAAAATTCCGTCAATCCAACGATCTGCATGGAGGTCTTCATGCGCTCGGCGCTGCTCGACGTGGCAATGCAGCAGGGCACCTGCGATGCCTCCAGCACCGCCATGACGCCTGGCATGATCCGAAGCTCGCGGGCAAAGGCCGCCAACAGCCGTGCGCGATAGGCCGCCTCGAACCCCTCCGGCAGGTCGATCCCGAACTCGGCCCGGATCTGCGCCAGGACCACCGGATAGGACCGGCCGAGGAAATGCCGCGCAATATAGGGCAGGTCCACCGTGACGCCGTGATCGGCCAGTACCGCCACCAGCATCCGCGCGCTGATCACCTCGCTGTCCACCAGTACCCCGTCGAAATCAAAGATCACCAGATCGGCTTCGGTTTCCGCCGTCACGCGCGCTCCCCCCTTCCTTTTGCCCGCACCTCTGGCGGCTCGCGCATATCACCCCACAAGGCGAACTTAGCAATAGCCATACACGCGTCATATTCTTACGCTTACATAGGGAACATTTTTCTACCCGAAAGAAACTCAGGGGGACACATGGGTATCGTCGTCATTCTCTTCTGCCTCGGGCTGCTGATATTGCTGGCCTACCGGGGCATCTCGGTGCTGCTTCTGGCTCCGGTGCTGGCGGTGCTGGCCGCCGCGCTCTCCGGCCTGCCCGTGCTGGCCAGCTACACCCATATCTTCATGGGCAACACCGGCGGCTTCATCATCACCTATTTCCCGCTCTTCCTGCTGGGTGCGATCTTCGGCCGCCTGATGGAGGTCTCGGGCGCGGCCCAATCGATCGGGACCTGGAGCGTGGAAAAGCTCGGTGGCCAGCGCGCGATCCTGGCAATCATCCTGTCCTGCGCCGTGCTGACCTATGGCGGGGTGTCGCTCTTCGTGGTGGCCTTTGCCGTCTTCCCGGTGGCCGCCGCCGTCTTCGAGAAGGCCGCGCTGCCCGCCCGGCTGATCCCCGGCACCATCGCCCTCGGCGCCTTCACCTTCACCATGACGGCCCTGCCCGGCACCCCTTCGATCCAGAATGCCATCCCCATGCCCTTCTTCGGCACCACCGCCTTTGCGGCGCCGATCCTCGGCATCGTGGCCGCGATTGTCATGCTGGCGGTGGGCTATGCCTGGCTGCACTGGCGCGCGGGCAAGGCGGTGGCCGCCGGCGAGGGCTATGCCGACAGCCTGCCCCTCGGCAGCGCCGTCGCCCCTGTCGAGGAGGAAAAGCTCGAGCACATGCATGTGGCGCTTGCCGTCATGCCGATCGTGCTGGTCATCCTGGTCAACCTGCTGCTGTCGAAACTGGTCTTCCCGGCGATGGACCTTTCCTACCTGGCAGAGCCGCTCTGGGGCGAACAGGCGCCTGCCGACGTCATCGGCATCTGGTCGATCACCGTCTCCCTCACCCTCGCCTGCCTCTCGGTCTTCCTGATGAAACCCGCAAAGGCCGCGGGGCTGATCCCCGCCCTTTCCGAAGGCGCCGAGGCCTCGGTGCTGCCGATCTTCAACACCGCCTCGCTGGTGGGCTTCGGCGCCATCATCGCCGCCACCCCGGCCTTCGACGCGCTGCGAGAGGCGATCCTGGGCATCTCTCCGGGCAACCCGCTGATCTCGCTCGCCATCGCGGTGAACATCCTCGCGGGCATCACCGGTTCGGCCTCGGGCGGCATGTCGATCGCGCTGGAAACCCTGGGCGATCAGTACCTTGCCCTGGCGACCGCCGCCGGGATCTCTCCGGAAGTGCTGCACCGGGTCACTGCCGTGGCCACCGGCGGCCTCGACGCCCTGCCGCACAATGGCGCCGTCGTCACCCTGCTGGCGATCTGCAACATGACCCACGCCAAGAGCTATATCGACATCTTCATCGTCGCGCTCGTCGGCCCGATCATCGCGCTGATCGTGATCATCGCCCTGGCCTCGATCTTCTGATCAGCCCGATGCGCCAACGAAAAAGGCGGCCCCCGGGGCCGCCTTTTGCAATTCCGTCACCGCAGACCGATCAGCCGATCCGGTAATTCGGGCTCTCGCGGGTGATCTGCACGTCGTGCACGTGGCTTTCCGACAGGCCCGCGCCGGTGATCCGCACGAAGTTGCAATTCTTGCGCATCTCCTCGACGGTGCCACAGCCGGTATAGCCCATGGCCGCCCGCAGGCCGCCGACGAGCTGGTGGATCACCGCGCCCGCGGCACCCTTGTAGGGCACCTGTCCCTCGATCCCTTCCGGCACCAGCTTGTCGCTCGCGGCATCCTTCTGGAAGTAGCGGTCGGCCGAACCGCGCGCCATTGCGCCAAGGCTGCCCATGCCGCGATAGCTCTTGTAGGAACGACCCTGGTAGAGGATCACCTCGCCCGGGCTCTCGTCGGTGCCGGCGATCATGCTGCCGACCATGGCACAGCTGGCCCCGGCCGCGATGGCCTTGGCGAAATCGCCCGAGAACTTGATGCCGCCGTCGGCTATCACCGGCACGTCACCGGCAGCGCGGGAGCAATCCATGATCGCGGTCAGCTGCGGCACGCCGACGCCCGCGACCATCCGCGTGGTACAGATCGAGCCCGGCCCGATCCCCACCTTCACGGCATCCGCCCCGGCATCGATCAGCGCCCGGGTCGCCTCGCCCGTGGCCACGTTGCCGGCGATGATCTGCACGTCGTTCGACAGTTTCTTCACCTTGGTCACGGCGTCCAGCACCCCGGCACTGTGACCATGGGCCGTATCCACCACCAGGATGTCCACGCCCGCATCCACGAGCGCCTCGCTGCGCTCGAAGCCCGCGTCGCCCACGCCGGTGGCCGCGGCCACCCGCAGCCGGCCCAGGTCGTCCTTGCAGGCGGTGGGGTTCAGCACGGCCTTCTCGGTGTCCTTCAGCGTCAGCAGCCCGGTCAGCTTGCCCTTGCCGTCGGTCACCAGCAGCTTCTCGATCCGGCGCTCGCGCATCATCTCGATGGCCTGCTGACGGTCCGCCGGCTCGTGCAGAACGGCCAGGTTGTCGCTGGTCATCATCACCCGCACGGGCGTTTCGTCCTTCTGGGCAAAGCGCATGTCGCGGTTGGTCACGATGCCCACCACGCGGCCGCTCTCATCCACCACCGGAAAACCGGAGAAGCCGTATTGCGCCGTCAGCGCCTTTGCATCCGCCAGCGTCTGGTTCGGCGTCAGCGTCACCGGGTTGTAGACGATGCCGCTTTCAAAGCGCTTCACCCGCCGCACTTCCTGTGCCTGCTGTTCCACCGTCAGGTTCTTGTGGATCACGCCGATGCCCCCGGCCTGCGCCATGGTGATCGCCATGCGCGCCTCGGTCACCGTGTCCATTGCCGAGCTCAGCAGCGGAATGTTCAGGGAAATCCTCTTCGTGACCCAGGTCCGCGTATCTGCCGTCGAGGGCAGAACGGACGACGCTGCCGGTACAAGCAACACATCATCGAAGGTCAATGCCTCGCGAATCTCCATAGGGTCTCTCCATCTGGGTCAGTTCACTTGGCGCTTCCCTATTGCACGGATATCGAACGGGCGAAAGGCGAAAACGCGCACAGCGGCAATGCCCGCAATGCAGGGTTTATACGGGATGCACAACGGCTTCCCCCCCCGGTCTGGTGCCGCAGTCAATTGCCGGAGTCACACTTCGCTGCGTCACGGGCGCCCGTGAACCGCGCCATGTTCGCCACCATGAGGGCCGCACTTTCCGTGGTCAGGTTGCCGTCCTCCTGGGTGAGGTGATCGATAAGTCTCAGGTATTCGTCCCGACAGGAATACTGCGGCAACTTCGTCGTCGCCGAGAAGTTGACGCCCTCGACCAGGTCGTTGCTGTCGATGCTGCCGTGAAAGCCGCCGTAATCCTCGTCATCCTCGGCCATGACCCGCGTCAAAACCACGTCCTGGCAACCGTTCTCGCCATAGCGTTTCTCGAGCCACAACTCGAGGAAGCGCGGTACACCGCCCTCGGGATCCAGCTGCACGAACCGGCTTGCCTCAAACTCCAGCCCCTGGGGGTATTTCAATGCCCCGGCGAACTCGCCCGTCAGCCCCAGCTTCGCTTTCACCACGCTCAGGAACTTGCCCGTCTCCAGCCCCAGCTCCGCGGCAGCCGACAGATCGATGCCCAGCTCTACAGCGCAGGTCTTCGTGTCGATGACAAGGATGTTGCTGATATCCTCCACGATCTGCGCGCGGGCGGCCCCATCGAGTTCACCGGTCTCGATCGCCTGCATCAGCAGGTTCGCGGTCTCGTTCGCGCGAACCGGCACGATCGGCGCAAATGCCTCCGGCTTCAGGACGTCGGCAATGGTGACAATTGCAAAAAGGCGCGGATCATCCGGCACCTTCACCTCTTCGGGATCATCAAAGCCGCTCTTTTGACTGCTGCTGTCGACCATGAGGAAAAGGTCCTGCAGGCCCTGGGCCGCAATCGGCAACACCTCCGAGGCGGAAAAAGGCACCGTCCGGCCATCCTTCGTGGCGGTTCCCTCGCTATCGGTCAGCGCCACGGCCAGGTCCCCGCTCCAGCCGTCTGCCTTGAAGAAGTGTAGGCCATCCGAACGCACGAAGAGCATCAGCCCGTCCTCGGTCACCGTCAGGCACCACTGCTTGTTGCGTCGGTCATTCTGGCAGGTCTTGGTCACCAGCAGGATCTTTCCTGCCGGCAAATAGGTCGACACATCCCAGGCCCATCCGCGCTTGGTCGGCACCGCGAGCCGCGCCGAGCCGCTCTTCGAAATCCGCTTGCCGAAAACCGGATATTTCTTCCCGCCGATGACCACGGGATCATATAGCACCGGCGCTCCGGATGACGGGTCCCGCACCTGCGCCCGGCTCGCACCTGCCCAGGCCGCCGAAAGTGCCAGCGCCAGGATCAGCACCCAACTGCAAGCCGTTTTCACCTGCCGATCCCTCATGGCATTCTCCGTCTCGACGAAACTCCACCTATGCGCTCACCTGAACGAATGCGAACAATCATGACAAGAGTTTTGCCGCTGGATAGGGACATTTAGGTCATTTCCACAAGGAGACAGACCCCGTCCCGCCAAAAGATACCGGGGCCGGGCAACTTTCGCTGCCCGGCCCCGCTCTACCCGTTTTCTTGTTTCAGCCTCTTGCGGGCCGGTCAGTCGTTTACGGCAACCACGTGCAGATCGAGCTCGTCGATCTTTGCCATCACCCGGTCAAACCGGAACTGCGGCGGCACCAGCGGGAAGGTATGGGCGTCGTAGGGATCGCCGATGGTGCGGAAGAACGGCTCGAAGACCGCCGGCACCAGCCAGCCGAAGAAGCGCGTGTAGGGCGCATCGAGGCGATAGGAATGCACCGTGTTCGGCGGGATCTGAATGTAGTCGCCGGGGTAGATCTTGATCTCCTCGCCGTTCACCCACATCGTCATCAGCCCGTCCAGGCAGAAGAAGTTCTCGGTGTGGTGCTGGTGATAGTGCCACGGGATCGCGGGGCCGGCAGGGCCTTCGGTCATCACCGAGAAGAAGGTGCCGTCGCTGTTCTCGCCCGTTTGCAGGAACTCGAACATCTGGTCGGCGGCCACCAGGCGCTCGCCCTGGGCTTCCTGCACCACATAGGGCTGCTTGGTGGTGGGGATACCGTCGGTGGTCACCAGGGTGTACTCGGCATCCTGCGGCATCTCGCGAAGGAACTTGACGTCGGCCTTGCCCTCGGCGGCATGGAGCACATCCTTCGACAGGCTCAGGTCGGGGTTTTCCGGGTTCACCGGCCGCGAGAAGGGCTCGCCCACCGACTGGTAGAAATCACCCAGCTTGTCGCCCAGGCTCCAGGTCAGGAAGCGCGTGCGCCAGGATTTCATGCGGTAGCCGTGCTCGGTGCCCGCCGGCACGAAGGCATAGTCGCCCGGCGTCATCAGGTAGGTCTTGCCATCCAGGAACAGCTCCAGGCGGCCGTTCATGACATAGAGCACCTCGTCGGTCTCGGCATGAACATGGATCGGCAGGCCGGAATCCATGCTGCCGGTGATCGTGGCGGCCACGAATTCGCCGTCGGTTTCGTTCGGACCGGCCAGCAGCGTCGCCACCTGGCCACCGAACAGATAGTATTCGCCCATGCCGTCGCGCAGGGCATAGAGCTCGTGCTTGCCCGGGAGCTTGTCCGTGGCAACCTTCACGCCCGGCAGCTGGCCCAGCGGCGTATCCGCCAGGACGTAATCACCCGACATCGCCAGAGCCGCGCCGCCCAGGGCTGCGCCGCCGAGGAATTTTCTGCGGGAAACTGTCATCTTCTCACCTTTTCTAGTGGCGCCGGTCCCTCATCGAGGGGGAGCTCCGGCGTCGTTTTTTAGGGTGCCCCGAGGCATTCGCCCCCGGCACAAAGATGACAGCTAGACCTTTCTTTCGATCACCTCCAATATGGCTTTCTTTCACCTCAATCAGTTTTTCTGATCAAGGAATCGCCTCATGGATCTCCGTCAGCTCCGCTATTTCGTCACCCTCGCCGAAACGCTGCATTTCGCCCGTGCAGCGGAAAAGCTGCATATCGTCCAGCCGGCCTTGTCTATGCAGATCAAGGCCCTGGAGACCGATCTTGATGTAACGCTCGTCGATCGCTCCGGCCGCCGCATCCGGCTGACCCGCGCCGGAGAGGTCTTTCTCGCCGAGGCCCGCCGCACGCTGCACCAGGCCGACCGCGCCCGCGACATGGCCCGCGAGGCTGCCGCCGGCGGCAGCGGCCGCCTGCGCATCGGCTTCACCGCCGGGGCGGTCGCCTCGCATATCCTGGCCCGCGTCTCGGGCCACCTGCGCGCCACGCTGCCGGGCCTCGTGCTGGAACCCGCCGAGGCCCACCCGCTGCAGCTGCTGGAATGGCTGATGCGCGACGAGGCCGACATCGGCCTTGGCACCGTGCGCTGGCTCGACCTGCCCGCGGGCCTCACCGCGCGCTCCCTGGGCGGCCACCCGCCCCGCCTCGTCCTGCCCTCCGACCACCCGCTGGCAGGGCGCGACAGCGTCACCACCGCCGCGCTGCGCGACGCCGCCTTCATCGGCTATGCCGGCCCCGGCGACATGGACGGCCTCGGCCTGACCGAGCGCGTCCTGGGCTACAGCCCCGCCATGGCCTGCCAGGCCTCGACGCCCCACACCGCCATCGGCCTCGCTGCCGCCGGCTTCGGCCTCGCCGTGGTCCCCTCCAGCCTGGCTCAGCCCACCCCCGGCGCCACCTTCCTGCCCATCGCCGATTTCACCGAACAGATCGACGTCTCCCTCGTCCACCGTCCCCGCGCCCATGCCGATCCCGTCACCGCCGCCCTCACCGAGATCGCCGCCCTCTACCCGCCCGGCTGACCCCCTCTCCCGCAGGACGGCCGGCGCCGTCATCTGGCCGGAAATATCCCGGGGGAGCGCCGCAGGCGCGGGGGCAGAGCCCCATCTTCGCGCGCCCTCCACACACCCGCACATGCCCCCCTTTAGCTTCCGCCCCCTTTTGCCTAAGGTGCCGACGAAACGAGCGAGGCAGACATGAGCGAACAGGCAGCCCCCCAGGATCCTCTGGTCATCTTCACCCCTTCGGGCAAGCGCGGCCGTTTCCCGGCCGGCACCCCGGTGCTCCAGGCTGCCCGCTCCCTCGGCGTCGACCTCGACTCGGTCTGCGGCGGCCGCGGCATCTGCTCGAAATGCCAGATCACCCCCTCCTACGGCGACTTCTCCAAGCATGGCGTCACCGTGCACGAGGATGCGCTTTCCGAGTGGAACAAGGTCGAACAGCGCTACCAGGACAAGCGGGGCCTGAAACCCGGCCGCCGCCTCGGCTGCCAGGCGCAGATCCTGCGCGACGTGGTCATCGACGTGCCGCCCGAGAGCCAGGTGCACAAGCAGGTGATCCGCAAGCGCGCCGACACCCGCGCGATCATCATGAACCCGGCCACCCGCCTCTGCTTCGTCGAGGTCGAGGAGCCCGACATGCACGAGCCCTCCGGCGATTTCGAACGCCTCGCCGCCGCGCTCTCCGCGCAATGGCAGATCGAGGGCGTCAAGGCCGACCTCTCGCTGATCTCGACGCTCCAGCCCGCCCTGCGCAAGGGCGGCTGGCAGGTCACCTGCGCCGTCTACCAGGATCACACCGGCGCCGCGCCGCGGGTGCTGCAGGTCTGGCCCGGCCTGCACGAAAGCGGCCTCTACGGCCTCGCCATCGACCTCGGCTCCACCACCATCGCCGCGCATCTGACGGATCTCGAGACCGGCGAGGTCAAGGCGTCGTCGGGCCTGATGAACCCGCAGATCCGCTTCGGCGAGGATCTGATGTCGCGGGTCTCCTACGTGATGATGAACCCCGGTGGCGACGCGGAAATGACCCGCGCCGTGCGCGAGGCCCTCTCCGAGCTCGCCTCCTCCCTGGCCAGGGAGGCCGACATCGACCCGGCGCTGATCTTCGAGGCCGTCGTGGTCTGCAACCCGGTGATGCACCACCTCTTCCTCGGCATCGATCCGGTCGAGCTGGGCCAGGCGCCCTTCGCGCTGGCGACCTCCTCCTCGCTCTCCCTGCCCGCGTCAGAGCTCGACCTCACCGGCATCAACCCGCGCGCCCGCGCCTATATCCTGCCCTGCATTGCCGGGCACGTCGGCGCCGATGCGGCGGCCGTGGCCCTCTCCGAGGCGCCCGAGAAATCCGAGGACCTGGTGCTGATCATCGACGTCGGCACCAATGCCGAGATCCTGCTCGGCAATACCACGCGCGTGCTCGCCTGCTCCTCGCCCACCGGCCCCGCCTTCGAGGGGGCCCAGATCTCCTCCGGCCAGCGTGCCGCCCCCGGCGCCATCGAGAGGGTCGAGATCGACCCGGCCACGAAGGAGCCCCGCTTCAAGGTGATCGGCTGCGATCTCTGGTCCACCGATCCCGCCTTCGAGGAGGCCGTCGGCGCCGGCGGCATCACCGGCATCTGCGGCTCGGGCATCATCGAGGCCGTGGCCGAGATGCGCATGGCCGGCGTGCTCGACGCCTCCGGCCTCATCGGCTCGGCCGAGCAGACCGGCACCCCCCGCTGCATCCCCGAGGGGCGCACCCATTCCTACGTGCTCCACGACGGCACGGCCGAGGGCGGCCCGCTGATCTCGGTCACCCAGGGCGACATCCGCGCCATACAGCTTGCGAAATCCGCGCTCTACGCAGGCGCCCGGCTGCTGATGGACGAAATGGGCGTCGACCGTGTCGATCGCATCGTGCTGGCCGGCGCCTTCGGCGCCCATATCTCGACGAAACACGCCATGGTGCTGGGCATGATCCCGGATGCGCCGCTCGACCGCGTCGGCTCTGCCGGCAATGCCGCCGGTACCGGCGCCCGCATCGCGCTCTGCAACCGCGAGGCCCGGCACACGATCGAGGAAAACGTGCGCAAGATCACCAAGATCGAGACCGCCATCGCCCCCGCCTTCCAGGAGCATTTCGTCTCGGCCAATGCCCTGCCCCATGCCACCGATCCCTTCCCGGAACTGGCCAAGGTGGTGCAGCTGCCCGATGTCTCCTTCAACACCGGCGGCGGTGACGGCTCAGGCGGCGGCCGCCGTCGCCGGCGTCGCGGCTAGGCCCCTCACGGCACACGGACGGAACGCGCCCGCATCCGTATTTGGAGAAAGATGAAAACAGGCCCCCGCGCGGACTGCAGGGGCCTGCGATTTCATCTTTCCGGAAATACTCATGCCCGGCCTGCCGCCGCCACCTGCCCTTCATCTTTCCTCAAATACGGCATTCCCGGCCCCCGCAGCCCGCGCAGCGGCCGGGCGCCAGGGCCCCCGCATCCCCTTCGCCTCTGTCGAAAAATGCCGCCGCAACGCAGGTTACGGGCGCCGCCGCCGCTTTCCATCTTGACGCGCCGCCCCCCTTGGCTTAGCTCATCCCTCGCGCGGCGGGTATGATGTAATGGTAGCCTGTCAGCTTCCCAAGCTGAACGCGCGGGTTCGATTCCCGCTACCCGCTCCACGTCTTCTGCACCGGACCGGCCGGCGCCCATGGCGCGGCAGATCTGATGGTCCATTGCCCCTGCACGCTGTTCCCGAACACCCGTGTTCCGCACATGAGGCCGCCCATCCGTCCCGCAGTTGCCGATTTCCTCCGTTCCCTGCCCCTGGCCCTGGCGCTCTGCGGGCTCGGGCTGATCGGTGGTCTCGCGGGCCACTATGCCCATGTGCCGCTGCCCTACATGCTGGGCTCGCTCTTCACCGTGGCGCTGGTCACCGGGGTCTTTCCGCGGCTGCTGCCGCCGAACTACCGCTTCAACGAGCCCCTGCGCGGCGTCTTCATCGCCATCATCGGCGCCACCATCGGCGCCAAGATCACCTGGGACGTGCTCGTCACCATGCCCAGCTACGCGCTGTCGATCGCCGCGCTCACCCTCTTCGTGCCGCTGGCGCAGGGGATCAACTTCCTGATCTTCCATCATCTCGGGCGCTATGACCGGCCCACGGCCTTCTACTCAGGCGCCCCCGGCGGGCTGATCGAATCGATCATCTTCGGAGAGGCCGCCGGCGCCGATGTCCGCGTGCTCGCGGTGCAGCAGTTCCTGCGCATCATCATGGTGGTCACCCTGCTGCCCATCGGCCTGTCGCTCTGGTACGGGCACCCGGTGGGCTCCTCCGCCGGGGTCTCGCTCAACGATCATGCCGTCGGGCTGGAGCATGTTCCGCTGGTGGTGGCCGTGGCGCTGGTGGGGCTGGTGGTCTTTCGCCGGCTGAAACTGCCGGCCGGGCAGCTCATCGGCCCGATGATCGCCGCCGGTATCGTCACCCTCTCGGGCCTCGCGGTGATCGAGGCGCCCACGTGGCTCGTGTCCGGCTGCCAGGTGGTGATCGGCACCTCGCTCGGCACCCGTTTCGCCGGCATGGACGCACGCCGCATGGTCCGCGCCCTCTGGCTCGCCGTGCTCTCGGTGGTGTCGATGATCGGCCTCGGGGCCTTCATGGCGGCGGCGATCCACACCGTCACCGGCCAGCCCTTCGACGTGCTGCTGATCTCCTTCTCGCCCGGCGGCGTGACGGAAATGGCGCTCGTCGCGCTCTCGCTCAACGCCAACCCGGCGGTGGTCACCCTGCACCACCTCTATCGCATCGTGCTGACGGTGGTTGTGCTGACCTATGCCGGCCGGCGGCACATGTTCGACAAGGCGCCACACGGCCGCGCCGGCCAGTGATCGGGCCAGTGATCGGGCCAGCGGCCAGGCCAGTGAGAAGGCCAGCCCCCAAGCTGAACCGGCCCATGGACGGGCGAAAGCCGCGGTTCAGCCCGCGGCCTTCTCCTCGAGCTCGAGCCATTCTTCCTCCGCCTCGGCCAGCAGCTTCTGCCGCTCGGCCAGCGCCTCGGTGCCCTTGCGGAACTTCACCGGCTCCTTCTGGTACATGTCCGGCTGCGCCAGGAATTGTTCCAGCTTGGCAATTTCCGCCTCCAGCCGCTCGATCACGCCGGGCAGCTCTTCCAGCCGGTGCTTCTCGGTGAACGACAGCGCCGGCTTCGCAGCAGGTTTCTCCGCCGCCGGGGCCTTGGCCGCAGGCTTCTCGGCCTTCCCCTTGCCCTTCGCGGCCTTCGGCTCCAGGCCCAGCCGCTCGGCCCGCTGCGCCTGGTAATCGCTCCAGCCGCCGGCATAGACCTCGGCGCGGCCATTGCCCTCCATGGCGATCGTCGTGCTGGCCACCCGGTCGAGGAAATCGCGGTCGTGGCTCACCAGCAGCACCGTGCCGTCGTAATCGTCCAGCAGCTCCTGCAGCAGGTCCAGCGTCTCGACATCGAGATCGTTGGTCGGTTCGTCGAGCACCAGCAGGTTCGATTCCTTCGCCATCAGCTTGGCCAGCAGCAGCCGCGCCTTCTCGCCGCCCGAGAGCGACTTGACCTGCGCCCGTGCCTGAGCCTCGTCGAAGAGGAAATCCTTCAGATAGCCCACCACGTGTTTCGGCGTGCCGCGCACCATCACCTGGTCGGCATTGCCCGAGACCCGCATGTCCTTGTCGCCTGTCAGGCTCTCCCAGAGGGTCATCTCCGGGTCGAGCGCCGCGCGGCTCTGGTCAAAGATCGCCGGCAGCAGGTTGGTGCCCAGCTTGACCGTGCCCGCGTCCGGGGCCTCCTCGCCCATCAGCATCTTCAGCAGCGTCGTCTTGCCCACGCCGTTGGGGCCGACAAAGGCCACACGGTCGCCGCGGTTCACCTTCAGGTCGAAACCGCGGACGATCTGCTTGCCGTCATAGGCCTTCTCCAGGCCCTCGGCCTCGATCACCTTCTTGCCGCTGGTCGGCCCGCTGTCGAATGCCATGGCCGCGGTGCCCTGCCGGCGGATCTGGCTGCCGCGTTCCTCGCGCAGGCCCTGCAGGGCGCGCACGCGGCCCTGGTTTCGCTTGCGCCGGGCGGAGATGCCCTCCACGGCCCAGCGGGCCTCGGCCTTGATCTTGCGGTCCAGCTTGTGGCGCGCGATGTCCTCTTCTTCCCAGGTCTTGTCGCGCCAGGCCTCGAAATTCTCGAATCCCTTCTCCTGCCGGCGCACCTGGCCGCGGTCGATCCAGAGCGTCGCGCGGGTCAGCGCCCGCAGGAAGGCCCGGTCGTGCGAGATCAGCACAAAGGCCGCGCGGGTCTGGCCCAGCTCGGCTTCCAGCCAGGCGATCGCCTCGATGTCCAGGTGGTTGGTCGGCTCGTCGAGCAGCATCAGCTCGGGCGCCTCGGCCATCAGCTTGGCCAGCGCCGCACGCCGCCGCTCCCCGCCAGAGGCCGTCTCGACGGGGCGCGCGGGATCGAACTTCAGCCCCTCGCCCGCGATCTCGACCTTGTATTGCTCCGAGACATCCAGCCGCGACATGGCGAAATCGCCCAGCGTCGCGAACCCGCTCATGTCGGGCTCCTGTTCCATGTAGCCGACGGCGGTGCCGGGGGCCATCACCACGTCGCCGCGGTCGGCCTCGACCATGCCGGCCATCACCTTCATCAGGGTGGACTTGCCCGACCCGTTGCGCCCCACGAGCGCCACGCGGTCGCCCTGCTGGACGGTCAGGGAGAGGTCATCGAAAACGGGATCGCCACCGAAGGTCAGGGAGATGCCGGAGAGCTGAAGAAGGGGTGCCTGTGCCATGCCGCGCAGCTAATCAGCCGCCGGGGTGGCGTCAAGCGGCATGTGAGGGGCTGGGCCGCACCTCTCAAGTGAACAATATTCGCAGCAGCTCTATTTGTTCCGATAGGTTGCACTACTGGTGCGCACCCGCACATGTCCGAGACCATTCACTTTGAGCGCCTGCTTCAAGACATATTCAGGTGTCCGGTTGGTAGGTCCAATCGTTACTTTCTGAACCGCCTCCTTGGGAATTTCTAGAGGGATAAACGGTAAGAGTGACTTGCCGCTAGTCCGTATCTTCACGCCCTGCAACGTTTTCAGAGAACCAAAGACGAAGAGCCGCCATTCCTTCTCTTCTCGAAACGCACCATTCTTTACCGAGAACAGTGCACGAGCGGCATCAGCATATACCCTATGCTTCTCCCCTTTAGGCCCGTAATCTATAGTCAACACGGCGCTAGAGCCGCGCTCCTTGTATTTCCGAGCGTCACTCAAGAAAGCGGCACCAAGTAATTTGCTAGTCTCGTTGACCTGCTCGGCATCTTCCGGGCCATAAGCTACCTTCCTGAGGCACAACTCGTTTTCTTCATGGCTATTGACAAGCCCTTCCAATGCGTCCCTGTCAAAGGTAATTGAAAAACCGGCACCGTCGTCTGCGTATCCCCGCCACTGGCTCAATAGATCCCGTTCTTCCGAGAAGCAGACACCGAGCGCATCCTTCTCGTGAAGCGCAATCTCAAGGCAAGTCCTGGCTCCCCGCCTCAGCACGCCTCCGTCCTCGGAGCAAGAAATCCGCTGCAACCACTCTTCACGCATCCAAGTTCCTTCTGCGGAATCGTTTGACTGGGTTAGCGAACTGAGCCACAGGGCGCCTTTTTCCATAAACGACAAGAAGACTTCTTGGCTGCAATAGTGCGTGATACTTCCCACTGCTCCGGTCAATTAGAACGGCCTCCATTTTGAAAAGAGTTTTCAGGGTCGCCCAAACTCGACGCCAAGTCACTCCCCCCAAACGAAAACGGGGGCCCGAAGGCCCCCGCTCTCTTCTCTCTTTCAGACCTGACGATCACCGACCGCCACGCCTGTCCTGACGATCACAGATCGTCGGGCAGCGCATAGGCGATGATGTAATCGCCGCGGTCGGGCGACTGGCGGGCACCGCCGGCCGAGATCACCACGTACTGCTTGCCGGTCTCGGGCGAGACATAGCTCATCGGCGTGCCCTGCGAGCCCACGGGCATGCGGGCCTTCCAGACCTCTTCGCCGGTGGCGCTGTCGAAGGCGCGCAGCCAGTAGTCCTGCGTCGCGGCAAAGAACACCAGGCCGCCCTGGGTGGTCAGCGAACCGCCGATGGTGGGCATGCCCACGGGCATCGGCAGGCCCATCTTCATGCCGAACAGCACCGTGTCCTGAACCGTGCCGAGCGGCACTTCCCAGTTCACCGAACGGGTCTTCATGTCGATGGAGGTCAGCGTGCCGAAGGGCGGCTCCTGGCAGGGAATGCCCAGCGGCGACAGGAAGCGGTCCTTGATCACCGAATAGGGCGTGCCCTTCAGCGGCACGGCGCCCATGACGGTGTTGACCGCCTCGGAGCCGTTGGAGGCCTTGGCGTCGCGGTCCTGCGGCATCATGTGCACGTAGAGACCCAGGCGCATGTCGTTGACATAGAGCGTGTCGGCGGTCGGGTCATAGGACAGGCCACCCCAGTTCATGCCCCCGAGCGAGCCCGGGAAGGACAGCGAGTAATCGGTGTCCGGCGCGGTATAGAGCCCCTCGTAGCGGTAGCCCTTGAAGATGATGCGGCACATCATCTGGTCAAAGGGCGTGGCGCCCCACATGTCGGCCTCGGTCAGCTCCGGGGCACCGATCTGCGGCATGCCCACCGAACGCGGCTGCGTCGGCGCATACTTCTCGTCGGGGATCGTGGCGGGTTTCACCGGCTGTTCGATCACCTCGGTCAGCGGCTGCCCGGTGGCCCGGTCCAGCACGTAGATCTGGCCGGCCTTGGTGCCGACGACCAGCGCGGGCACCTTGCTGCCGTCATCGACGGTAAAGTCGATCAGCGTCGGCTGCATCGGCACGTCGAAGTCCCACAGGTCGTGGTGCACGGTCTGATAGACCCACTTCTCGGCGCCGGTGGTGGCGTCGAGCGCCAGGATCGAGGCGCCGTACTTCTCGTCTTCCGGGGTGCGTTCCACGCCCCAGAGGTCGATGGCCGCGTTGCCGATCGGCAGGAAGACGGTGTTCGACGAGGCGTCATAGGTCATCGGCGCCCAGGAGTTCGGGGTCGAGCGGGTATAGGCCGTCTCGTCGCCGGGGGTCTGGTCGTCCGGGTTGCCCGGGTCGAAGGCCCATTTCATGTCGCCGGTCACCACGTCGAAGCCGCGCATCACGCCGCCCGGCATGTCCAGCGCCACGTTGTCGGCCACGCGGCCGCCCACGACGATGGTCGTGCCAGCCACCAGCGGCGGCGAGGTCAGCGAGTAGAGCGGCGATTGCGCGTCGCCCAGGCCCTGCTTCAGGTCCACCGTGCCGCCATCGCCGAACTCGGGGCAAAGCTCACCGGTGTCGGCATCCAGCGCCACCAGGACGGCGTCGATGGTGTTCATGATGATGCGGCGTTCACAGACGGCACCGGGCTCCACGGCCGCCGGGGTGACGGGGGTCGAACCGTCCACGTCCGGCTGCACCACGGGCTGGCTGGCGTCGAAGTAGCCCAGGCCACGGCAGCGCACCCAGATGCGCGTGTCGGTCTTGAACTCGTGGCGCCATTTCTCTTCGCCGGTGTCGGCGTTCAGCGCGATCACGGTGTTCGACGCGGTGCAGGCATAGAGCGTGTCGCCGATCTGCAGGGGCGTGTTCTGGTCTTCCAGGCCGCCGCCGGTGCTTTCCGGGATCTCGCCGGTCTGGAAGGTCCAGGCCACCTGAAGCTCGTCCACGTTGTCGCGGTTGATCTGGTCCAGCGCGGCAAAGCGGGTCTCGTCCGGCGTGCCGCCGTAGGTCGCCCAGTTCTGCATCGCGGTGTCTTCGGTCACCGGGGTGGTGCCCGTCGCGGCCACGTTGTTGTGGATGCCATGCGGCTGGAACATGCCATAGCCAAAGAAGGCCACGGCGATCAGCGCCACCGCGGACACGCCCAGCGACACGCCCGTCATCGACCGGCGGCCGGCGCTCTTCAGCAGCAGCGGGTGGATCAGCCAGAGCACCAGGAAGGCGCAGAGGAAGGTGAAGATCCGGGCATGCAGCGCCCAGAAGTCGAGGCCCGCTTCCCAGAAGGCCCAGATCACGGTCGCCGCAAAGGCGAGCGTGTAGATCACGGTGGCCACCGGCCGGCCGCGGATCACTTCCACGCCCGTGGCCAGCACGGCCAGGCCCATCAGCAGGTAGTACCAGCTACCGCCGCGGGCAATCAGCATCACGCCGCCCACCAGCAGGCCAAGGCCCGCCAGCGCGAACAGCGCCCCGATGACGATCAGCAGCACGCGGGCCGCCGTCGACACGGGTTTCACGGTTTCAGTCATTTTCTCGTTTTCCTTTCGGAGCGGAATTGCGGCGCCTTCCCGTCGGGAACGGCACCTCCGGTAGTCAGAGACTTGCGTGATCGCAAACCTGCGCCGGCAAAGCGCAGTCCTCCCTTCCCGGTCTCCTCACCCGGCCCTCGTCTTTCCGGCATCGGCCCGGCCCTCGCCTGCGGGTAGATCCCGCCCTGGCTCCGGCCTGCTCTCCGAATGCCCCCTGCCCCTTGTATCAACGTGGCAGGCGGCGTTCGGTATGCCGTCGAATACGACTCTCCATGCCCCGTTCAATCGCCTCAACCGAGAAAATTGACAAGGCCTATTACCGGCTTTTTCACGCAAAAACAGTTCGCCTCATCCCGACATTCCAGCAGAAACCGAACAACCGGGCAACACCTCAACCAAAGGGTGATTTACAAATGGCTGCATTGCCTTGGCCGGCCGAATTCTACCCTCGGGTAGAATTCATGCCGCCCAATGCACCACGCAACTTGATTGACTTGTCATCAGAGCGCCATTTCCGCCTGCCGCTCACTCCGATCGCCGGGCCACAGTCAACTGCGGCATACCGTCCGAGGTGCGCCGCAGGCATGCGCCGTCGGCGCCAATGGTGCCACGCACCCGGCTGCGCCAGTTCGAGAAGCTGTCAAAGGGCACCACATCGACCGGGCTGTCGAACTGGATATCCACCCTGCGGTTGTGCGCCGGCCCCGACAGGCCGACGACCACCCCGGTATAGGCCTGGCCAAGATAGCGCCCCTGCACCCGGTCACCCGGGCTCAGTGTCAGCGCCTCGGGCGCATTGCGGCGGCTCAGCCGGGCATGCAGGGTGTTCCAGTCGCGCGCGCCATGTTGCTGCGCCACCAGTTCCAGCGCCTGGGCGTGGCCGACCGCCGTGCCCGCCCGCGCCAGCGCCTGGCGCAGCGCCCTTGCCTGCGCCTTGGCACGCTCCACCGTCAGCCCGTTCATGCCACCTCCTCCTGCCGCATCGGCTGCGCCCCTCGCGGCGCCGTGCCCCGCTCCATGGGCTCTGCCGCCATCATCGGCGGCGTCGCCGACACCGCGAGGGATCCGCCCCTCGGGCTCGGGCAAGGGATCCGATGCAGGCACGACGTCTGGTTCAGGCAGGGGCCTCGATTCAGGCTGCGGGCCCGTTTCAGGCTGGTGGATCGTTCCGTTTCAGGGGCGCGTCCGTCAGACATCGCTCACTCCTCCAAAGAGGCATTCCGGTATTGGAGGGGGCCTGCGTTGCCCACCTTCGAAATGCATCGGGGGTGAGATGTCGTATCGCTCCGGGCTTCACCGTGACATTCGTCTGCAGGCGGCAGGTGCCCGGCACCTTGCCCCTCGATAGGCACCCGGGCCGTGAAAGGCAAGTTCCGCCTTCGCGCGGAGGCGGCGAAATCGCCGATTCCCGGGGCCCTTTCGGCGGGCCTCAGGGGCCAATTTGGCACCGACGCAATACCGACGCGATACCGACGTAATACCGACGTTGGAATCCGGCCTTTTCAACGGCTTGAAGATATTCAATTTTCGGAATATCGAAGCGGTTCCGCGGCGGTTTCGGGCCCCGGCGACCGCCCCGTTCAGACCCGCGCCGAGGCGGCCCGCAACAGCCGCTTGCGACCGGGCGGAATCGCCTTGATTTCAACGCCCGTGAACACATGCAGCGTGTTCATCTGCGGGTCCACCACGGCATGATCGCTCACCCATCCGCCCATCAACAGGTAGGTTCTCAACAGCGGCGGCATGCCCAGCAGCGCGCGCTTCGCGTCCGGTTTCCGGCGCAGCTTCTGGGCAAAGCGAAAGACCTTCGGCGCCTTGACCCGCGGCAGCCAACGCATTGGCGCCAAATGCTTTTCCTTGAGCATCGCAAAGGCATCCAGGTAGGCCGCCGCATCCGTTCCCTTGAACGAGGAGCAGCCAAACAGCATCTCGACCGCGTTGGAATCGACGTAATCGGTCATCGCCCCCCAGGCCACCCGCAGGATATCCGCATCATGCACATCCGGGTGCAGGCAAAAGCGCCCCATCTCCACCATCGGCCCCTCGAAGGCCTCCAGGCTCGACAATTCGTAATATTGCGCGGAATAGCTGCGCCCGATCTCGCGCCCGGCGCTCAGGGGCAGGATACGGAAACAGCAGACGAGCCTGCCATCCCTTTGATCTTCCACAAGGATATGGGTGCACAGCGCATCGAAATCATCCGCGTCCAGCGCCCCCGGTCCGCTCTCGCCCAGAAAGGCCAGCGCCCTGAGAGCCTGGGCCGCGCGGATGTCCTCGGCGCAATCGGCGGTCCGGGCGACATAGCGCCCCTTCTTCGGAAACTGCATCCCACGTCCTCCGACTGCGATCCCGTCCCTTGGACCGGATACCACGTCAGATACGACCTGCACATGACATCCCCCAGGGCGCCGCCGCAATTCTAGCACGTGCCGTGCCCGCGCCTAGCCCCGCCATGACCTGCAGTTAATTCCGGGGCGCATCATCTTGCGCCCCGTTTTTCCTGTCAGACGGATGCCTTGCGATCCGTCACGGTCACTCGGCGCCCAGGATGCTGGCTGCGTCGAAGTTGCCGAGGCTGCCCAGCAGCTGGCGGATCAGCGTCTTGTCGGCGGTCGAGCTGTCGGTCACGCGACGGTTCAGTTCGATGACCTTGCCGTCCTCGAGACCATAGCGCTCGATGTTGCTGACCGTACCGCCGGGGGTAAAGGACACCGCCATCACCTCGCGGCTGACGGTCTCGGGCGCCATGAAGGCATAGCTCTTAACCCGCTGACGCACATAGTAATATGCGCTGTCGTCCAGCACGCCCGACGTGGTCGGCGTGCCGATCTTCTCGGTCACGCTCTCGCGCGTATCCTTGCCGACGGAAATCTCTGCCATCGCCTGCGCGTCGGGCATGTAGCCGTGATTGCGGTATTGTGCGGTGCACCCGGCCACGCCCCCCGTCAGCCCAATGGCCATGACGAGAGTTGCCAGCTGCCCTACCCGATTCCGGTTACGCCTCATTCGAGCCCCTCTTGTATTCGTCTGCCCAGGCTTCTACCTCGCTTATAGAAGGAATGCAGCCTGTTCAAGAAAGGAAGCCATGACCGGCACCTCTCCCCATGCCCTCAGGGTCTCTGCCCTGCCAAAGAATGCACCGACAGCCTTTGCCCTGCGCCCCGATGCGCAGGAAATGGCCGATCTTGCTGGGCAATTTGGCCTGCTGGGTCTGCGCAAGCTCAGCTTCGCCGGCGAGATCCGCACCGATGGCAAGGCCGACTGGCTGCTGACCGGGCGCCTCGGCGCGACCGTCGTGCAGCCCTGTTCGGTCACCCTGGCCCCTGTCACCACGCGGATCGAAGAGGACGTGCTGCGTCGCTTCACACCGCATCTGCCCGAAGAGGCCGTCGACGAGGAAGAGGTCGAGATGCCCGAGGATGAATCTCTCGAGCAGCTCGGCCCGACCATTGACCCCGGCGCGGTGATGCAGGAAGCCCTGGCGCTCGCCCTGCCCCTTTACCCGCGCGCGGAAGGCGTGGCCCTGGACGAGCAGAACTTTACCGAACCGGGCCGCGAGGCGATGACCGACGAAGATGCCAAGCCTTTCGCCGGCCTCGCGAATCTGATTTCGCTGAAAGGCGGCAAGGCTGATCCGAACGCGAGCGGGAACGAGGAGTGACCCGCAGGTCCGAAAACACGCAAAGAATCGCTTGCATCAGGGCTCTTTCGCAGTATTTTCGCGCCTCCATACGAATTTAAGGTTGAATGCGGTGGCCGGGTCCGACTATGAGCCACGCATCCACGTGTAACCGGGCCATCGTGCCCCCGAATGAATAAGGTTGTGACATGGCTGTCCAACAGAACAAAGTCTCCAAGTCGCGCCGCAACAACCGCCGCGCTCATGACTCCCTGGTCGCTGCGAACCCGAACGAATGCTCGAACTGCGGCGAACTGAAGCGTCCGCACCACGTCTGCCCGTCCTGCGGCCACTACGCAGACCGTGAAGTCGTTGCGATCGCAGACGAAATCGATCTCGACGAAGACGCGGCATAAGTAGTCGATCCCGGGGGGCCGGTCGTCCTAGATGACTGTGACTAACACGTCAGAAGCAGGGACCGAGACAACCCGGGCAAGCGGGCGAATCGTGCTATCCATCGACGCCATGGGCGGCGATCGCGGGCCGGCGACGGTTGTCGCCGGCATGGCACGTTCCGCGCGCAAGAACGCCGACATCGACTTTATCCTGCACGGCCCCAAGGACGAGCTGGAACGCCTGGTGGCGCGCCGCAAGCACCTTGAGGGCCGTGTGGTGATTCATGATGCCTCTGGCGTCGTGACGATGCATGACAAGCCGAGCCAGGTGGTGCGCAAGGGCAAGGACACCTCGATGTGGTCCGCGCTCGAATCCGTCCGCCAGGGCGAGGCGACCTGTTGTGTGTCCTGCGGCAACACGGGTGCCCTGATGGCGATGTCGATGATCCGGCTGCGCAAGCTGCCCGGCGTCAATCGGCCGGCCATCGCGGTGCTCTGGCCTTCTGCAAACCCGCAGGGCTTCAACGTGATGCTCGATGTCGGAGCCGACATCCGTGCCGACGAACAGGACCTGCTGCAATATGCCCTGATGGGAGCGTCCTATGCTCGCAACGGCCTGCATCTCGACCTGCCCCGTGTGGGCCTGCTCAATGTGGGCACGGAAGAGCACAAGGGCCGAACCGAGCTGAAAGCTGCCAACGAGTTGATTGCCACGGCCGCGGAAACCGCGAACTTCGAGTACGTGGGCTTTGTCGAAGGCGGTGACATTCCCGGAAATCGCTGTGACGTGATCGTCACAGATGGGTTTACCGGAAACGTCGCGCTGAAGACCGGCGAGGGCACGGCGAATCTGATCGGCAGCCTGCTGAAAGAGGCCTTCCAGTTCAGCCCCCTGTCGCGGATCGCGGCGGTACTGGCGCTGACCTCGATGCGCCGCCTCAAGAAACGTATCGACCCGCGCCGGGTCAATGGCGGGGTTTTCCTCGGCCTGAACGGCACCGTCGTGAAGTCCCACGGATCCAGTGATGCCACCGGCGTCTCTGCAGCCATAAAGCTGGCGTATCAGCTTGCTGTTTCGGGCTTCCAGGAACGGATCGCGGCACGGGTTGCATCTGCCGTTGCGCTGGCACAGGATGCCGCGGAACGGGAGACGGGAACCGAATGACACTTCGCGCAGTACCTACGGGCATCGGGCATTACCTGCCTGAACGAGTAGTTCCGAACACAGAATTCGAAAAGACGCTGGATACATCGGACGAGTGGATTCGCACCCGCTCCGGGATCGAGCGTCGGCACTTTGCCGCCGAGGGGGAAACCACCTCGCAAATGGCCGTGAACGCGGCCCGCAGGGCGCTGGACATGGCGGGCCTCGTGCCTGACGACATCGACGCGATCGTCGTGGCCACATCCACACCCGATCTCACTTTTCCTTCCGTTGGCACCATGGTGCAGAACGGCCTAGGGATGACCCGCGGTTTTGCTTATGATGTACAGGCCGTCTGTGCCGGCTTCATCTTTGCCCTGGCAAACGCCAACGGGCTGATCCTCTCGGGTCAGGCAGAACGCGTGCTTGTGATCGGCGCCGAGACCTTCTCGCGGATCATGGACTGGACCGACCGTTCGACCTGCGTACTCTTCGGCGATGGTGCAGGCGCATTGGTCCTCGAAGCGAAAACCGGCACCGGCACGCCCAGCGACCGTGGCATCCTGGCCTGCGACCTGAACTCCGATGGCCGCTATCGCGAGATGCTCTATGTCGACGGCGGCGTGTCGAGCACAGGCGAATCCGGCAAGCTTCGGATGCAGGGCAACCCCCTCTTCCGGCAAGCGGTCGGCAAATTGGCCGAAACCGCCGAAGCAGCGCTTGAAAAGGCCGGGCTGACCGGTGCGGATGTCGACTGGATTGTGCCGCACCAAGCCAACATCCGGATCATCCAGGGCACGGCCAAGAAGATGGGTGTGTCGATGGACAAGGTGATCGTGACCGTTCAGGATCACGGCAATACGTCGGCAGCCTCGATTCCCCTCGCCCTCTCGGTTGGCGTGGAAGAGGGCAAAATTCGCCCCGGACAGCTTCTGGTTGCCGAAGCAATTGGCGGCGGCCTGGCTTGGGGCTCTGTTGTCCTGCGCTGGTAGGCCACAATCCTTCCCTGGGCCAAGTCCGGCAATCCATTGATATTGACTCGGAAAAATCCGGGTGCCTATTCTGCCAGCACATAAAGGGGACGGACTATGAGTGAAAAAACACTGACACGGATGGACCTGAGCGAAGCCGTTTTCCGCGAGGTCGGACTCTCGCGTAACGACTCGGCCCAGCTCGTCGAATCCGTGCTATCGCACATGTCGGATGCACTGGTGCGCGGCGAGCAGGTAAAGATCTCTTCCTTCGGCACCTTCTCGGTACGCGAGAAAGCTGCCCGGGTGGGACGCAACCCGAAGACCGGTGAAGAAGTGCCGATCAACCCGCGTCGCGTTCTGACCTTCCGCCCCTCGCACCTGATGAAAGACCGCGTCGCCGACGGCAACAAGGCCTGAGGCGAGACGGCATGGCGAAGAGTGCAGAGGCGTTCCGGACCATCAGCGAGGTGGCTGACTGGTTGCAAACGCCTGCCCACGTGCTGAGGTTCTGGGAAAGCAAGTTCACCCAGGTGAAGCCGGTGAAACGTGCCGGCGGGCGGCGCTATTATCGTCCGGCAGACATGGAGCTGCTCGGTGGTATCAAGCGTCTGCTGCACGACGAAGGTATGACAATCAAGGGCGTGCAGAAGCTGCTGCGCGACAAGGGTATCGCCCATGTGGCAGCCATGTCCCCCGCGCTCGAGGACTTTGCCGTTCCGGTCGAGGCAGAGGTCGTGGAGATGCCACGCCAAGCCGAAGAGCCCGTTGCGTCCCCTGCCCGTGCACCCGCACCACCAGCAGCCGTCGAAGCCCGGACAGCGCCGGAAGAGGCCGCTCCCTCAGCTCTCGACATCGAGAGCGAAGCGGAAACGGCACCCGTGGCATCTGACGCTCCCGCGTCAGACATGGCGGCGGAGGCGACGCCTGCGCCTTCAACGGGCCATGTACCTGCGGATCAGCCCGACAGCGCCTTCCCCGCTCCGGCTGGCATCCTGACCACACTTCTGCGCCGCCGTTCGCCCCTCGCGCCCGAGGTTGCGGCGCGGGCCGTGGCGCTTGCACGGCAGCTTTCCGGCGCCACTCTCTGAGCGCGAAAACTTTTCCGCGACAGCCCCCGAAAAAGCGCTTGCCCTCATGCTCAGATCGGATATTACACGCAAACCGTCGGGCTATAGCGCAGCCTGGTAGCGCGTCCGTCTGGGGGACGGAAGGTCGCAGGTTCGAGTCCTGCTAGCCCGACCAAAATCCTCCAATACCCTTGAAAAAGCGGGCTTTATGCCCGCTTTTTTCATGTCCGCGGGTCTGCCGTCGAGGCCTTGGATCTTCCCTTCAAGCCCGCGACGGCCTAGTCTCGGCCTTCAAAAGACAAAGGATCGGAAATGAGCGGTATCCTTGCCAGCCAGCACCTGAAGCAGATGATCGTACGCGGGGAAATCGCCGCCGAGACGGATGTCACAGAGGCACAGATCCAACCGGCGAGCCTCGACCTTCGCCTCGGAACGCTTGCCTATCGTGTCCGTGCCTCCTTCCTGGCCGGCAGCGGCCGTACCGTGCAGGAGCGCCTCAAGGAATTCGAGATGCATCGCGTCGACCTGAGCCATGGTGCGGTTCTGGAGAAGGGCTGCGTCTATGTCGTGCCGCTTATGGAATCACTATCGCTGCCGGCTGGCGTGGCGGCCATGGCCAACGCCAAGAGCTCTACCGGCCGCCTCGATCTGCTGACCCGGTTGATCACCGACGAAGGCACGGAATTCGACCGAATCCCGGCAGGTTACACCGGCCCCCTCTATGCCGAGATCTGCCCGCGCAGTTTTTCCGTCCTGGTGCGGCCCGGCATGCGCCTGAACCAGATCCGGTTTCGCGATGGCCAGGCGGCCCTGTCCGACGACGATCTGCGCGCCCTTCACGCCGAGACACCGCTGGTCGATGGCCTTGCAGTCATTGAGCAGGGCCTCGGCTTTTCCGTAGATCTCAGCCCAGGCCCAGGCGATCTTGTCGGCTATCGCGCCAAACCGCATACCGGCGTGATCGACCTCGACCTGTTGAACCACTACGACCCGCGGGAATTCTGGGAGCCGGTACACACCGACCAACGCCAGATCATTCTGGACCCTGACGCCTTCTACATCCTGGTCAGCCGCGAGTCGGTCACCATTCCGCCGGATTTCGCAGCCGAGATGGCGCCATACCTTGCGATGGTGGGCGAATTCCGGGTGCATTACGCGGGCTTCTTCGACCCCGGCTTCGGCTATGCCGGCGCAGGCGGAAGCGGCTCTCGCGGTGTGCTCGAAGTACGCTGCCACGAGGCGCCCTTCGTTCTGGAGCATGGGCAGGTTGTCGGTCGCCTCGTCTTTGAACGGATGGCCGCACGCCCCGACATGCTATACGGGACCGGTATCGCCTCGAACTACCAAGGCCAGGGCCTGAAATTGTCGAAGCATTTCCGCGCTGTATAAGGTCACTTGAAATTCCGGCCTCGCACCAATCGACCAAAGCGCCACTGATCAACCGCCCGATCGCCCTCCTGACCGGCGCCATCGCCGTGGTCGGGGCAAATTCGATGGTCCTGGCGCCGATCACCGCCGCTGTGGCGCGCGAGCTTGGCGGAGAACCGGCCTCGATCATGCAGGCCGCCGCAGCATACGGGCTGACAACGGCACTTTCCGCGATGTTCCTCGCCCCCCGCTCCGACATGATCGGGCCGGACCGCGCCCTGAACCAATCGATCCTGATCCTCCTGTGCTCCCTCGTCGTCTCGACCTTTTCCCCCGACAAGTGGGTGCTGATCCTGGCGCAGGCCATTGGCGGTCTGGGCGCAGGCATGGCCATTCCGGCGATCTATTCCCTCGCGCCCCAGGTCGGTCCCGAGGGCCAGGAGAAGCGCTCGATGGGCCTCGTGCTGAGCGGTTGGACACTGGCCCTCGTTGCTGGCGTTGCGGGCTCCGGTTTCCTGGCCGAATGGGCAGGCTGGCGCGCGGTCTATGGCACCTTGTCGGTGCTCATGGCGTTGTTATGGCTGGCGATTCGCGGACAGGACATGCATGTGACACGGCTCGCGACCACGGCCACGTCTCCACTGACCGCCCTGCGTGTTCCGGGCATCGGGCGGGGCCTGTTCTCGGTCGGCATGCTGATGCTGGGGTTCTACGGCACCTACGCCTTTGTTGGCGCGCATGTCGCGGATTCGCTCCATCGCGGGGCGGATATCGCGGGAGTTCTCACGCTCTGCTACGGGATCGGCTTCGGCATCTCGACGTTTCTTGATCCCTACCTTGACCGGATGGCCAACAACCGGGCGGGCATGACTGCGTTCGCGGGCTTGTTGCTGGTCTATGTCGCGATGGCGCTGCTGGGCCGGAACCTGATGATGCTGGCCATCGTGGCGGTCGCCTGGGGCATGGCGCAACACCTCGCCCTGAATACCGTGGTCAGCCGCCTCTCGTCGCTGGAACCGCGCCAGAGGGGCGCGATCCTGGGGTTGAACTCGGCTGTCACCTATTTCTGCGTGCTGGGCGGCGCGCTGTTCCTGGAGCATGCCTATTCCGCCGGGGGGCTGCCGCTCAGCAACCTGATCTCGGCCGGGTGCAGCTTGCTCGGTCTGCTGGAATGCGTGGCACCTCAGAGGCTTAGGCGGGCCTAACGCATCCGCCCCATCCGCTGGATCTGGCGCAGCATGCGCTGTGTCTGGCGCATCTTGCGGCGCGCCTCGCGAGAGCCGGCGGGGGCCTTCTGCCGGATCTCTTCCTTGCCGGAGCG
This sequence comes from Pseudooceanicola sp. DL12, assembly GCF_056270665.1. Lineage (NCBI taxonomy): Bacteria > Pseudomonadati > Pseudomonadota > Alphaproteobacteria > Rhodobacterales > Paracoccaceae > Pseudooceanicola > Pseudooceanicola sp. DL12. Next base: position 1,761,175 of record NZ_CM149884.1, on the reverse strand, counting down.
TCCATCGGACATCCGGGTGGGATCGTAGCTGGCACGGAACAGGCCGCCGCGGGTCAGGCGGCGGAAGAAACTCATGATCATGCGGTCGGCGTTCATCGGGCGCTCCTGACTGGCTGAAAGCCAATATAGGAATTTTCAACGGAAATTTCAGCCCCGCCGCACAAGAACCGAGAAGATCAGGAGGGATCTTCCTCGTCTTCGAACATCTCGGCCTGATCCTCGTCGAGGTCGCGCTCCTCGTCGTCGTCGCGGCCCGGGGGCGGGCGACTGTCGAGCAGACCGGCCGCGCGCAGGTCCTTGAGACCGGGCAAATCGCGGGGCGTTTCCAGCCCAAAATTGTCGAGAAAAGAAGGGGTTACAACGAAGGTCACGGGGCGGCCCGGGGTCATCCGGCGACGCCCGAAGCGGATCCATTCCATCTCGAGCAGCTGGTCGATGGTGCCGCGCGACACCGAGACACCGCGGATCTCCTCGATCTCGGCGCGGGTCACGGGCTGATGATAGGCGATGATGGCCAGGGTCTCGATCGCGGCGCGAGAGAGCTTGCGCACCTCAACCGTCTCTTTTTGCATGAGAAAACCAAGATCAGGCGCGGTACGGATGGCCCAGGCCTCGGCCACCTTGACCACCTGCACACCGCGGCCCTCGTAGCGCTTGCGCAGCGTCTCGACGGCCGCGGCACCGTCGCAGCCATGCGGCATTCGGGCGTTCAAATCGGCAATGGAAACAGGCTCTTGCGAGGCAAAGAGAATGGCCTCGACCATGCGCTCCTGCTCGCCCATGGGCGGGGCCTCGAAGAGGCTGTCCTGGGCGGCATCGGCGATCTCTTCGCCACGGGCCTCATCCCCCGTTTCAGGACCGGTTTCAGGATCGCTTTCGGGGCCCGATTCCGGCGGAATCGGCGAATCTGCAAGTGCCTGATTTTCCCCGATTTCAACGTCGGTATTACGTCGGTATTGCGTCGGTATCGCGTCGGTGCCGTTTTCGGCCCCAGCACCCTCTCCGGAGGCGGTGTCGGAGGTCATTTCGGGGCCCTCTTGCGGGGTCTCGTCAGCCATCTCTGGGGGTCTCCCTGCGGCGCAGCTGTATTGGTTCGAAGGTACCGCCCTGGCGGATCTCGACCTTGCCTTCCTTCGCCAGCTCGAGCGAGGCAGCGAAGGTGGCGGCGGTAACCGAGCGGCGGCGCATCGGATCCGAGGTCCAGCCGGGGGGCATGTAGGCGGAAAGCTCGGTCCAGGAACCGGCAAAGATTACCATGCCGCGCATGTGCTCGAGCGCCTGCTCCATGGTGAAGACATTGTAGCGATCCATCACGAAGGGGCGGAACTCGTCCTTTGTGCGGATCCGCGCATAGGCCTGCATCAGGTCGAGCAGGTTGGCGGTGTATTTCACCGTGCGCACCCGTTCGACGCTTTCGGGCAGGCCACGCACGAAGAAGTCGCGGCCGCGCTGGTCGCGGGCCATCAGCCGGGCGGCCACGTCGCGCATGGCCTGAAGGCGTTCGAGCTGGAACGCCAGGTGTGCGGCCAGTTCCTCGCCCGAGGGTCCCTCCTCTGTGGGATCGGGCGGCAGCAGCAGGCGTGATTTCAGGAACGCCAGCCAGGCCGCCATGACGAGGTAATCCGCCGCAAGCTCGATCCGCAGCGCCTTGGCCTTCTCGACGAAGGAGAGGTACTGCTCGGCGAGCTTGAGGATGGAAATCTTGCGCAGGTCGACCTTTTGCGTGCGCGAGAGCGTCAGCAGCAGGTCGAGCGGGCCTTCATAGCCTTCGACATCGACGATCAGGGCCTCTGCCGCCAGCCGCTCGGCCACCGACATCTGGTCTTCCTGAAAAAGGTCGTCTTCAGCCATACAGCGGTCCGTCCAGCAGAGCGGACAGCTTGGCCTCCATGGCGTCAATGTCAAGCTTGGGCGGGGTTGCGGGACGCATGGCAAGCGCCCTCTCCGCCCGTTTCTGACCGGCATCGCCGAGCCTGCCGGCGGCCTCGGCCACGATGCGGCGCTCCTCGAGCGTGGCATTGCAGAGCAGCACCACGTCGCAGCCGGCGGCGAGGGATTGCTCGGAAATCTCGGTAAGGCTGCCCGAGAGCGCCTTCATCGAGATGTCGTCGGTCATGATCAGGCCCTCGAAGCCGATGTCCTGCCGGATCACGCGCATTGCCTCCGGCGAGAGCGTGGCGGGCAGATCGGGGTCGATCGCATCGAAGACGATATGCGCGGTCATGCCCATGGGCGCCTCGCGAAGGGTGTGGAAGGGCACGAAATCCACGGCGTCGAGCTCGGCCCGGCTGGTGGTGACGCGGGGCAGCTCCTTGTGGCTGTCGGCACGGGCGCGGCCATGGCCGGGGATGTGCTTTACCACCGGCAGAACGCCACCGTCGATCAGACCGGAACAGACGGAGGCGCCCATGCGCGAGACCTCTACCGGGTGGTCGCCATAGCAGCGGTTGCGCAGGAAGGGGTGCGTCTCGGCCTCGGCCACGTCGACCAGCGGCGCACAGTTCACGTCGATGCCGACCGAGCGCATCTCGTGCGCGATCAGCGCATAGCGGATGCGCATGGCCATGGCTGGATCGCTGGCGCGGGCAACGAAATCGAGCGGCGCATCCCATTGCCTGAAGTGCGGCGGCACCAGGCGCTGAACCCGGCCGCCCTCCTGATCGAGCAGGATCGGCGCCTCGCGGCCCACGGCCTCTCGCAGGTCGTAGCAGAGCGCGCGGGTCTGCTCGGGCGTCTCGATGTTGCGGGCAAAGAGAATGAAGCCGAAGGGATCGGCCTGACGGAAGAAGGTCTTTTCCTCCGCCGTCAGGACAGGGCCGGTCGGGTCCAGGATCGTAGCGCCAAAGGGCATGGTCTTTCCCCTATCCGAGGGATCTTACTTGCTGACGACGGGAATGCAGTCGGCCCGTTCGGCCACCAGGGCGGCACAGAACTGACGGGCATCGGCATCATCGTCAAAGCCCATCACGCGCAGGCGGTAGAAGGTGCGCCCGCCGGTCTCGGCCTTCTGGATGACGCGGGATTTGCCGTCCATGTAGATGTCGAACTGACGCGCGAGGCGATCCCATTCGCTGATGGCGACATCCTCGCTTGCAAAGGCGCCGAGCTGGGCCAGGCGGGTGCCCGCGGGCACGGCCGAGGCCTCGACCGGCGCGGCGGGGGCCGGCGCGGAGGCGGCAGCCGCGGCGGCGGCGGCCACTTCGACGGGCTGGGCCACGGCAGCGGCGCGGGTCACCAGGCCCGAGGGGCGCAGGCGCGGCCGCATGGACACATGGATGCCGTCCTCGAGCTGGGGACGCGGGGCGCTCTGCTGGGCGATCTCGTCCTCGGCCAGGGCCAGTTCGGCCACGGCATCGAGATCGTCGCCACTGGAGGATTCCGCCTGGGCGGTGAGGGCCGCGATCCGGTCGGCCTGCTGCTGGCGGCGCGCCTCGGCGGCCTGGGCGGCGGCCATCTGATCGGGGGTCAGCGCATCCGCGCCGAGATCGCCGGGGGTCGGCGCCAGGGTGACGCGGGTGGGCGGCTCCTCGGCCTGCTTGTCGGCGGCGACATGGTTGACGGCCAGGCCCTGGAAGTCGGCGGTGGTGCCGCCGGCATCGGCGGGGGCCCGCCGGGTATCGCCCTGCATGGCGCGCACGACCGGCACGCCGGAGACGTCGCGCATGACCATCTTGTAGCCCCAGATGCCGATCCCCGCGACAAGCGCAAGAGAGACCAGACCTCCGACGAGGTTGATGAGCCTGGTGTAGGATACGTCCGATGCGGGCGCAAAGTGCCCGTCAGCTGGAAATTCTGCCATTTGCCTCTGCCCGCCGGTGCTTAGATGCCCGGTCTAGTCGTGTGCCTGCTCTCACACCGGCGGGGAGCTTTTAACGCATTTCTTCCGCCGGATTGACCCCCAAGATACCAAGACCTGCGGAAATGACAACGGCCACGGCACGCGCGAGGGCCAATTTCGCCTGCGATGCCTCAGGGTTGCCCTCCTGGACGAAGCGCAGCTGGGTCTCCTCGTTGCCGCGATTGTAGAGCGCGTGCAGGTCGGAGGCCAGCTCGTAGAGGTAGAAGGCGATGCGGTGCGGCTCGTTGGTGCGGGCGGCAATCTCGACCAGGCGCGGCCATTCGGCGATCTTCTTGGCCACGGCGAGCTCGCTCTCGTGGGTCATGCCCGAGAGATCGGCCGCGGCGAGCACGGCATCGTCATGGGCAATGCCGGCCTCGCCCGCGCGGCGCAGGGCCGAGCAGACGCGGGCATGGGCATATTGCACGTAGAACACCGGGTTCTCGCGCGATTGCTCCAGCACCTTGTCGAAGTCGAAATCGAGCGGCGCGTCGTTCTTGCGGGTCAGCATGACGAAGCGGGTGACATCGGGGCCCACCTGCTCGACCACGTCGCGCAGCATGATGAAGGTCCCTGCCCGCTTGGACATCTTGAAGGGCTCGCCGTTCTTGTAGAGCTTGACCAGCTGGCAGAGCTTGATGTCGAGGGAAACGCGGTTGCTGGACAGCGCCGAGACGGCGGCCTTCATCCGCTTGACGTAGCCGCCGTGGTCGGCGCCGAAGACGTCGATCAGCTGATCGAAGCCGCGTTCGACCTTGTCGTAGTGATAGGCGATGTCCGGGGCGAAATAGGTCCAGGAGCCGTCCGATTTCATGATCGGGCGGTCGACGTCGTCGCCGTGTGCGGTGGACCTGAAGAGGGTCTGTTCGCGGGGCTCCCAGTCTTCGGGCAGCTTGCCCTTGGGCGGTTCGAGCGTGCCGCGGTAGATCAGGCCCTGCGAGCGCAGCTGCTCGATCGCCTGTTCGATGCGGCCGGTGCCATAGAGCGACTTCTCGGAGAAGAAGACATCCATCGAGACGTTCAGGAGCGCCAGATCCTCGCGGATCAGCTCCATCATGGCGGCGGTGGCGAACTCGCGCACCTCGGCAAGCCAGACGTCCTCGGGCTGGTCGACATAGGCGTCGCCCACCTTGTCCTTCAGCGCCTCGCCCACGGGCACGAGGTAATCGCCCGGGTAGGTGCCGTCGGCAAATTCGACCGCGTGGCCGAAGGCCTCGAGGTAGCGCAGGTAGACCGAGCGCGCGAGCACGTCGACCTGGGCGCCGCCATCGTTGATGTAGTATTCGCGGGTGACGTCATAGCCCGCGTAATCGAGCAGCGAGGCCAGGGCATCACCGAAGACCGCGCCGCGGGTATGGCCCACGTGCAGCGGCCCCGTGGGGTTGGCGGAGACGTATTCGACGTTGACGCGCTTGCCCTGCCCCATGGCCGAACGGCCGTAGGTGGCATCGGTCAGCGCGGCGGTGACGATGCCGGCCCAGAGCGATTGCGACAGGCGCAGGTTCAGGAAGCCGGGGCCGGCGACCTCGGCCGTCTCGATCCGGGGATCGGCGGCCAGCAGGGCGGCGAGCGTTTCGGCGATGTCGCGGGGTTTCAGACCGGCCGGCTTGGCCAGGACCATGGCGGCATTGGTGGCCATGTCCCCGTGGGCCGGATCGCGCGGCGGCTCGACGGCGACGTTGTCGAAGGAGAGGCCTTCGGGCAGGTCACCGGAGGTCTGCATCGCGGCGAGGCTGTCCAGAACAAGGCTGCGGATATCGGTAAAGAGGTTCATGACGGTTCCCTGACGGTTCAGCGGCGGGTTTATCATCCGATCAGAGGAGGTCAATGCCGTGCTGAAACGGGACAGGGAAATGGCGCCTGCGGCGCCAGCCTCCGGCGGGACGTATTTGGGGAAAGATGAAGGGGGGCGGCCCGCTTCGGGTGGCGCCCCCCTTCTCAGGCGTTTTCTCAGTCGTGGGTGCCGAAGCGGCGCAGCAGGCCGGCGACGATCGCCATGACGACGATGACGGCACCATATCCGATGGCCACGTTCATCAGACCTGCGACAGGCACGAAGAGGCCCGCCACCACCACCGGCACCCCGAAGGCGCAGTAGGAGAAGGTGAAGATCGAGGCGAAAAGCTCGCCGCGCTCGTCCGGGTGAGCCAGCGGGATCAGGGTGCGGATGGCGGAATAGTTGCAGGTGCCGAAGCCGGTGCCCGCAATCATCAGCGCCAGCAGGTAGAGCGGCAGCGACTGGGTGACCACACCGGCCACCGTCAGCGCCGTGCCGAGGGCGAGCGCCGAGGTGCCGTAGAGCATGACTGCGCGGGTCGTGAAGCGCTGACCGACGAAGCAGGAGAGCGCGCCCATGCCCGACAGCAGCGTGATCACCACCCCCTGGAGCACGAAATCGGTGACGCCGAAGAGATGCGCCATGATCGCCGCGCCCAACGAGAGGTAGAGACCGCCGGTGGCCCAGCCGGCGAAGATCGCCGGCGAGCAGCGCCAGAAGGCCGACCGGGCGTCTGCCGGCAGGCCCAGGCGCGGCTTGAGCGCCTGCATCAGCCCCTCGTGCCGGGGGGCGGTTTCGGGCAGCGCCCAGGCGGAGGCGGCGAAGAAGATGTTGAGCAGGACGATGCCGCCGAAGACCTCTGCCTCGGGGGCCGTGCCGAAATCCATTGCCGTGCCGGCGAGCAGCGCGCCGAGGGCCAGCCCCACCAGCGGCAGCACCGCGTTCCAGACCGCGGCCGAGCCGGGGCGCTCGCGCGGTTCGAGATCGACCGCCGTGGCCGAGAGCGTGGGCATCAGGAAGCCCGTGGCCACGCCCTGGATCACCCGGGCGACAAGCAGGCCACCGACACTGTCGGCATGCCAGAAATGCCAGGCGGCGTAGCCCAGCAGCAGGAAACCGAAGCAGAGCACCGGGCGGCGCCCGACGTGGTCGGACACCGAGCCGACAGTGAGCAGCGTGCAGAGCAGCGCGACGGCGTAGACCGCGAAGATGCCGGTCATCATCGCCGCCGAGAAGCCCATTTCCACCTGCAGCTGGGGGTAGAAGGGAGAGGGTGCGGAAGCCGAGGCCATCATCACCGTGATCGAGGTGAGCACGAGCGCATAGCCGAAGCGCCCCCTGCCGCCACCGGCCGTGCGCTCCTGGGAACTGAATGTCTGGGTCTGGGTCATGATGTGCCTTGGCATATGGGTGGCAGGCCATGCGGAAGCCATTGGGGCGCCGGAAACCTCGGACCCGGAGAAGCACGGGCCGGCCCGGTGCGCACCACGCGACACGGGCGGCGACCTGGCGGTGACTTGGTCGGACCGGGGCGAAAGCGATCGGCGCAAGGCCGGGACGCCCCGGAGAGCCCATGGAGGCAGGCGGCGCCGCGCAGGATGGTGCGTGGCAGACTGGTTCGAAATGTTTCGAACGAAAAACTACTACCGCTGCCGTCATGGTTCAACTATATTCGAACCATGACGGCCTCGGCAAAAACGCACAACACCGAATTGCATCACCCCGCCCGCGAAGAGCTGCAACTGACGCAGGTGCTCTTTGCGTTGAGCGATCCGGGGCGGCTGGACATCGTACGGCAGGTTGCCGCGGGGCCGCTGGAGATGGCGCAATGCCGGCTGCAGGATCCGGCGATGCCGAAATCCACCAAGAGCCACATGATGAAGGTGCTGCGGGAATCGGGGCTTGTCCGCAACGACCCGATGGGTCGCGGGCGCTGCCTGACCCTGCGGCGCGCGGACCTGGAGGCACGGTTCCCGGGCCTGCTGGAGGCGGTGCTGGGCGCCGCCCCCGACGCGGATGGGGAGACGACGCCCGACCAGGGGCCCGACCAGGGGCCGGATCAGGAGGCCGACACGGCCTAGGCCTCAATCGGCCTGGTGATCCTCGACCCGCTGGGCATAGCGGATATGGCCGGGGCCGGAGGCGCGCAGGCCCGGCTCGGGGTCATGGCCCATCAGCCGCGCATGTTCGACGATGGCGAAGCGGTCGGTCATCCCGGAGATGTAATCGCAGACGATCCGGGCCAGGGCGATCTCGTCCTCGCCGATATCCTCGACATCCTTGCGCCACTGCTTAGGCAACAGCTCGGGCTGCTCCATGAAGAGCGGGAAGAGTTCCTCGACGATGGAGGTGACCTTCTTGCGCATCTCAACCACTTCGGGCGCGCGGTACATGCGGTGGAAGAGGAAGTCGCGGATCACCTTGAGATCCGTCCAGACCGCGGGCGAGAATTGCACCATCATGCGGCCTGCGGCGCGGATGTCGGTGACATTCCGCGGGGCCAGCGCGGTGAGATTGGCGCGGGAGACGTCGATCACGTCCTCGACCAGCACGCCGAAGAAACGGCGCAGGGCCTCGTGCCGGCGGCGGTAGTAGTTGAGGCCCGGGTAAAGTTCGTCGACCTTTGCAAAGCAGCGATCGAGGATCGGCAGCTGCGCCAGCTCGTCGGTGGAGAAGAGCTCTGCCCGGAGGCCGTCGTGCAGGTCGTGGTTGTTGTAGGCGATGTCATCGGCGAGCGCCGCCACCTGAGCCTCGGCCGAGGCATGGGTGGAGAGCTCGAGATCGTGGCGGGCGTTGTATTCGGCCAGGGCATAGGGGATCTCTCCCGTGACCGGGCCGTTGTGCTTGGCAATGCCCTCGAGCGTTTCCCAGGTGAGGTTCAGCCCGTCGAACTCGGCATAGGTGCGCTCGAGGTTCGTCACGATGCGGATGGCCTGGGCATTGTGGTCGAAGCCGCCGTAGGGCGCCATGAGCGCATGCAGCGCATCCTCGCCGGTGTGGCCGAAGGGCGGATGGCCGAGGTCATGGGCGAGCGCCACCGCCTCGGTCAGCTCCTGGTTCAGGCCCAGGGCGCCGGCGACGGTACGGGCCACCTGCCCCACCTCGATGGAATGGGTCAGCCGGGTGCGGAAGTAATCGCCCTCGTGCTCGATGAAGACCTGGGTCTTGTGCTTGAGCCGGCGGAAGGCGGAGGAGTGGATGATCCGGTCGCGGTCCCGCTGGAAGCAGGAGCGGAAATGGCTTTCGTGCTCGGGATAGAGCCTGCCCCGCGATTGGGCGGGGTCGGAGGCATAGATGGCGCGCATGCGGTTGGTCCCTTCGGCTTCTTGTCGCCTGTTGGCATTGTCCTTATATTGGTCTGCGAAGACATGCAAAATGTCAGGAGAATTTCCCCATGAGTCTGACGATGAACCTGCCTCCGAAAGTGACCGAACGCGCCTTTGCCCGCCTTGCCGAGATCGGCGCGGATGGTCAGGCCCTGCGCGTCGCCGTGGAAGGCGGCGGCTGCTCGGGCTTTCAGTACGAGATCAAGCTGGACGAGGTGGCCGACGACGACCTGATCCTGGAAGGTCAGGGCCAGAAGGTGGTGGTGGACAGCGTCTCGCTGCCCTTCCTTGCCGGGGCCACGATCGATTTCACCGAGGAGCTGATCGGTGCGCGCTTCGTGATCGAGAACCCCAACGCCACCTCGAGCTGTGGCTGCGGCACCTCCTTCTCTATGTAAGGCACCGTGAACGCAGGAATTTCAGGGCCGCGCCGGCATTGGCGCGGCCCTTTTCGTTGCGCCAAAACTGTCGCCATTCTGGAAACGAATGCTGCATGCAGATAATCATTATATCGGATACATGCACAATAAAGCATAGATTAGCGCGATTGTTTCCCCCCTGGATGGGCGCAGAAAGCGCGGGCCAAGGCCGTGGAAATGTTCTAGAAGCAGGGCCGGAAACATCACTACGGGGGCCGCGATGAAGATCGCCACGTTCAACATCAACGGGATCAAGGCGCGCGTGAAGGCGCTGGAAGACTGGCTGGACGAGGCACAGCCCGACGTGGCCGTTCTCCAGGAGATCAAGTCGGTCGACGAGAATTTCCCGCGCGAGCTCTTCGAGGACAAGGGATACCAGGTGGAGACCCATGGCCAGAAGAGCTTCAACGGGGTGGCGATCCTGTCGAAACTGCCGCTTGAGGACGTGACCCGCGGGCTGCCCGGCGACGAGACCGACGAACAGGCGCGCTGGATCGAAGCGACGGTGGTGGGCGAGAAGAATGCGCTCCGGATCTGCGGGCTCTACCTGCCCAATGGCAACCCGGTGGAGCTGGACGAGGCCGGACGGCCCGTCGAGGGCGGCAAATACGCCTACAAGCTGGGCTGGATGGAGCGGATGAAGGCCCGCGCCGAAGAGCTGCTGGCGGCCGAGGAGCCGGCGGTGATGCTGGGGGATTACAACATCATCCCGCAGGCCGAAGACGCGGCCCACCCCGAGAAATGGCGCGAGGATGCGCTGTTTCGCCCGGAGAGCCGCGCCGCCTATCGCCGGATCCTGAACCTGGGCTTTACCGAGATCTTCCGCGCCCGCCATGCCGCGCCGGGCCATTACACCTTCTGGGATTACCAGGCCGGGGCCTGGCAGAAGAACGACGGCATCCGGATCGACCACATGCTGATGACCCCGCAATGCGCCGACCTGGTGACGGACTGCGGCATCGACGCCGGCATCCGCGGCCGCGAAAAGCCCAGCGACCACGTGCCGCTCTGGGCCGAAATCGCGCTCTGACACGCGAAACGCAGTTGAAGCATTACATGAAGATAGCCCCGCAAGGGGCTATTTTTGCTTCCGATTTCCCTCGAACGGAGCCAGCGGCTGCGCCGGGCAGATGACGTCGGTCAGGCGCCCCCCGCCGGTCACGTCATGGGCATAGAGCCAGTCGAACTGATGCAGCATCTTGCCCGGTGCGAGCCTGTCGCCCGCACGCAGAACGCTATGCGCGGCAAAGCGCAGCGGCGGGAAGCGCAGGTGATATTTCCAGGCGTTGCGGTTCGCGGCCTCGATCGCGCGGGTGGCGCGCGGCTTGCGCCGGGCCTCGTAGAGAGCCAGCCCCTCGGGGATGGTCGCGGCCTCTTCCAGGGCTGCGGCCAGCACCCAGGCATCCTCGAGCGCCATGTTCGCGCCCTGCGCCATGAAGGGCAGCGTGGGATGGGCGGCATCGCCCAGCAGGGCGCAATGCCCCTGCTGCCAGCGCGGGGCCACCGGATGCCGGAACAGCCCCCAGAGGTTCACCGTCTCGGCACGCGAGAGCAGCTCCTGCACATCGGGGCAGAAGCCGGCAAAGACGCGGCGCAGGTTCTCGGGATCATCCTCGTGCGACCAGCTGTCGGGCGCCCAGTCGCGACGCTCCTCGACGGCAACGACATTCTGAAGCCGCCCACCGCGCAGCGGATAGGTGACCAGGTGCCGCCCCGGACCCATGAAGACGCGCGCCTCCGGCTCAGGTGCCGAGGCGCCCTCGGGCACGGGCACGACGCAGCGCCAGGCCACCTGCCCGGTGAACCGCGCGGGCACCTCGCCCATCAGGGCGGCGCGCATGCGCGAATGCAGCCCGTCGGCGCCCACCACGAGATCCGGCCGCGTACGGGCCTGGTTGCAGATCTGCACCTCGGGGGTATCGCTGACCTCGACGCTCTCGACCCGCTGCAGCAGTCGGATGCGGACACCGGCCTGCCGCGCGCCCTCGGCCAGGGCGTTGATCAGGTCCGCCCGGTGGACGAAGTAGTATTCCTGGGGCGCCGGCAGCCGCGACAGATCCATCCGAAGCGCGGTGCGCCCCTGCAGGTCGAGCAGGTGCACGGCCCCTGCCCGCTGCCCTATGTGTTCGGCGGCAAAGCCCAGGCCCCGCAGCACGGCCACGCCATTGGGGCTGATCTGCAGGCCCGCGCCGACCTCGCGGATCGCCTCGGCCTGTTCCAGCACGGTGACATGGGCGCCGCGCAGCGCCAGGGCGCGCGCCACGGCAAGGCCGCCGATACCGGCACCGATCACGGTGATCTTGAGGTTCTCCAGGGCCACGCCGGTCACTCCTGCCGTAGTCTTCGCAAGACCGGACCGCGGGGGGCTGAGCGGCAAACCGCCGGCGACCCGCCTCCGACGCAGGGATATGGCCCGGAGCGACAGGGATTTGCAAGCGACAACGCCGGGGCAAATGCCCCGGCGTTACCAAATTTTGGGTCTTTTATCAGTCACATGCGAGTGACAATGACGCCCCCGGCGATCAATCGTCACATCCGCGTGTGCCCGTTCGGGCCGTCATGGCGTCGTCACAGAGCCATCACCCGGCCCTCAATCGTCGCGGTGGACGCGCTCCCGGCGCTCATGGCGCTCCTGGGCCTCGAGGCACATGGTCGCCGTGGGGCGGGCATCGAGACGCTTCAGGCTGATCGGTTCACCAGTAACTTCGCAATAACCGTACTCGCCCTCGTCGATCCGGCGCAGCGCACTGTCGATCTTGGACACCAGCTTGCGCTGACGGTCGCGGGTACGCAACTCCAGGGCACGGTCGGTCTCTTCGCTGGCACGGTCTGCGACGTCGGGAATATTGCGGGTGTTCTCCTGCAACCCTTCGACGGTGTCGCGACTGTCGGCGAGGATATCCTCTTTCCAGGCCAGCAATTTGCGACGGAAGTATTCGAGCTGACGCTCGTTCATGAACGGTTCGTCCTCTGCAGGACGGTAGTCGTCTTCAAGGAAAGATTCTGCTTTCATCAGCGGCTCCCAAACTAGTCCTCAGCCCGTCCCGCGGGATCGCAAATCGGGCAGCAGGGTCCCCTGGGGCGGGGATTAAAGGTTTCACCCATGGTTGTCACTACACAATTCTCGTTAACCTTCGTGCATTGCGTGGAAATGCAGAAAACTTTATCGTTATGCGGGATTAAAGCGATAAGGGCCGGGAAACAGATGCATTTTGAAGGCACGGAAAGTTATGTTGCGACAGAAGACCTTACGGTTGCCGTTAACGCCGCCGTAACACTTGAGAGGCCGCTTCTCGTCAAGGGCGAGCCGGGCACCGGCAAGACCGAGCTGGCCCGTCAGGTTGCCCAATCTTTGGGCCTTCGAATGATCGAATGGAACATCAAGTCCACAACCAAGGCGCAACAGGGACTGTACGAATACGATGCAGTCAGCCGGCTCCGCGACAGCCAGCTCGGCGAGGAACGGGTGCATGACGTTGCGAATTACATCCGCCGCGGCAAGCTCTGGCAGGCCTTCGACGCGGACGAGAAGGTGGTGCTTCTGATCGACGAGATCGACAAGGCCGACATCGAGTTTCCGAACGACCTGCTGCAGGAACTCGACCGCATGGAATTCCACGTCTACGAGACCGGCGAGACCATCGCGGCAAAACACCGGCCGATCGTCATCATCACCTCGAACAACGAGAAGGAGCTGCCTGACGCCTTTCTGCGGCGCTGCTTCTTCCACTACATCCGCTTTCCGGACATGGAGACGATGCGCAAGATCGTCGAGGTGCATCACCCCGGCATCAAGCCGCAGCTGCTGACCACGGCGCTGACGCAGTTCTTCGAGCTGCGCGAGACCACGGGCCTGAAGAAGAAGCCCTCGACCAGCGAGGTTCTGGACTGGCTGAAGCTGCTGCTGGCCGAGGACCTGAGCCCGGAAGACCTGAAGCGGGACGGCGCCAATGCCCTGCCCAAGCTGCACGGCGCGCTGCTGAAGAACGAACAGGACGTGCACCTGTTCGAACGGCTGGCCTTCATGGCGCGCGGCCAGCGCTGAGCGGCCGGTTTCCGCGGAACGGTGCGAAAATGGGCGGGGACCTGCCGGCCCCCGTCACCCTGCCGACACACAAGGCGAGGGATTGCGCATGCCCCCTGCCCGGATCATGGTGACGGGTGTAGCCTGAGCGAAACGCCCCCGGCCCCGTCGCCGGCGTGCCCCTGTCGGCCGCACCTATCCGAAGGATTCCGCCTGTATGGCCGTGATGCCTGTTAGCCTTGCCGTTTTCCCCCGATCCCCCGGACCTGCCATCGTCGAAAGGATCCTGCCGCAATGAGCCGCGTGCGTTTCCGGCCGCGGCACCTGTGCCTGGCCGTCCTGCCCCTGCTGATGCTGAGTGCCTGCGCGGTGCCCGAGGCCCCGGCCCCTGCCCCCGAACCGCATCATGCGCCCAAGGTCTCGGTGCTGCCGCCGGTCAAGCTGTTCGGGCCGGCGCATATGCCGGCGGTGACCATTTCCAATGCCGACCTGGCGCGGGACTTCATGGACCTGACCTTCCGCCTGGAGAGCGGCAAGGTGCTGACGAAGTTCACCCGGTTCGAGGCGCCCATCCGCGTGAGCGTGGCGCCGGGCGCCCCGCGCGGCATGGAGCGTGACCTGGATGCACTGCTGCTGCGGCTGCGGACAGAGGGGCATGTTGACATCGCCCGTGCCCCCGATGGCGTAAAGGGCAACCTGATCGTGCAGCCGGTGAGCGGCGACGACATTCGTGGCGAGCTGGCCCAGGCGGCCTGTTTCGTGATCCCGGGCGTGACCTCGCTCGATGAATATCCGGCCGCGCGCCGGCACGGACGCACCCACTGGGCGAACCTGAGCGTCCGCGACCAGGTGGCGATCTTCGTGCCCAACGACGCCGCCCCGCAGGAGCTGCGCGACTGCCTGCACGAGGAGCTGGCCCAGGCGATCGGGCCGCTGAACGACCTCTATCGCGCGGCCTATTCCGTCTTCAACGACGACAACGTGCAGACCATCCTGACCCGCTATGACATGATGATGGAGCGCATCACCTATGCGCCCGAATTGCACAGCGGGATGACCCAGCAGGAGGTGGCCGACGCCCTGCCCGCCATCGTGGCGCGGGTGAACCCGGGCGGAGAGAGCCTGCCGGCCACGCCGGTCGCCGAGACGCCGACGGCCTGGGTGGATGCGATCATGAAGGCGCTGGGGGGCAGCAATTCGCCCGCCGCCCGGCTGCGGGCCGGCCGCGAGGCCCTGGCCATCGCGCAGCGTGCCGGCTGGAACGACCACCGTACCGCCTTTGCCTATTACGTCATGGGCCGCCTGACCCAGGGCGAAGACCCCGAGGCGGGCCTGGCCTACATGCAGAATGCCCATGCGATCTATTCCGCCGACCCGACGCTTGCCCCCCATGCGGCGATGACGGCGGTGCAGCTGGCGAGCCACGCCATCATGAACGACGATCCCGAGGCGGCGATTGCCCTGCTGAAGGGCCGCGACGCGGTGGCGATCACCCATCAGAACGCGGCCCTGCTCGCCAAGATCCTGATGCTGCGCGCCGAGGCGCTGGACATGCAGGGCAAGCACGAGGCCGCCCGGGCCACCCGGCTGGACAGCCTCGGCTGGGCAAGATACGGCTATGGTCCGGATTGGGCCGTGGCCGCGCAACTGCAGCGCGTCGCCGACCTCAATCCGAGGCGTTTGGGGGAGTAGCGCATGTACGTACTGGCAGGTTTGATCCTGGGAGCGGCCCTTGGGGCCTATCGCGCCCGGGCACGTGGCGGCAATTCCAAGGACATTTGGCAATATGCGGCGGTTCATGCCATCATGCTGGGGTTGCTGGGCCTGTTCCTGACGATCTTCCTGAACCGGATGTTCGTCTGAGCCCGATACCGGACCGACAGGGCCCGGCGACCGGCCCCCAGAGCGAACGGAGGACCGATGTTCATACCCTTCTTCCAGAGCCTGCGCGATCACGCGGTGCCGGTCAGCCTGCGGGAATACCTGACCTTTCTCGAGGCGCTGAAGGCCGACCTGGTCACCTATGACCCCGAGGGGTTCTATTACCTGGCGCGCGCCGCAATGGTGAAGGACGAACGCAACATCGACCGCTTCGACCGCGCCTTTGCCGCGGCGTTTTCCGGGCTGGAGGCGATCACCCTCGAGCAGATGATCGAACGGGTGGAGATCCCCGCCGACTGGCTGCGGTCGATGGCCGAGAAGCACCTGAGCGAAGAGGAAAAGGCCGAGATCGAGGCGCTTGGCGGGTTCGAGAAGCTGATGGAGACGCTGAAGAAGCGCCTCGAGGAACAGAAGGGCCGCCACCAGGGCGGCAACAAGTGGGTGGGCACCGGCGGCACCTCGCCCTTTGGCGCCGATGGCTACAACCCCGAGGGCGTGCGCATCGGCCAGGAGAAGAGCCGGCATCAGCGCGCGGTCAAGGTCTGGGACAAGCGCGAGTTCCGCAATTTCGACGACCAGGTCGAACTGGGCACGCGCAACATCAAGGTGGCGCTGAAACGGCTCCGGAAATGGGCCCGCGACGGCGCCCACGAGGAGCTGGACCTTGACGGCACGATCCGTTCCACGGCCGAGCACGGATACCTCGACGTGAAGACCCGTCCCGAACGCCGCAACGCGGTGAAGGTGCTGCTGTTCCTGGACGTGGGCGGCAGCATGGATCCGCATATCCGGGTGGTCGAGGAGCTGTTCAGCGCCGCGCGCAGCGAGTTCAAGCACCTGGAGCATTTCTACTTCCACAACTGCCTCTACGAGGGAGTGTGGAAGGACAACCGCCGCCGCTGGAACGAGCAGACGCCGACCTGGGAGGTGCTGCGCACCTACGGGCCGGACTACAAGTGCATCTTTGTCGGTGACGCCAGCATGTCGCCCTATGAGATCGCCTATCCCGGCGGCGCCAACGAGCACTGGAACGCCGAGGCCGGCCAGGTCTGGCTGCAGCGTGCGCGCGATCAATGGCCCGACCACCTGTGGATCAACCCGGTGCCGGAGAAGTACTGGGGCTATACCCATTCCATCGGCATGATCGGCGAGATCTTCGAGGGGCGGATGGTGCCGATGACCCTGGCCGGGCTGGAAGAGGGCATGCGCGAACTGACGCGCTGAGACCCCCTTCCCTATGTCCCCGGGCGCTATGCCCGCGCGGTGACGATGCCGTCGAGCGCGGCCCAGGTGCCCGGGCCGACGATGCCGTCGACGGTCAGCCCGCGCTCGCGCTGGAACGCCATGACGATGCGCTTGGTGGCGGGGCCGAAATCGCCGTCGACGGTAATGCCGAAACCCGCGCGGCGCAGCATGATCTGCAGCTCGCTGACCGCCTCTCCGCGCGACCCGGTGCGCAGGACCATGGTGTCGAAGGCAACCTCGGGGGCCTTGCCACCGAACTCGGCATAGGCCTGGGCCATTTTGATGTCGTACTTGTTCACCGCATAGGACGGCCCGTTGTACTGCCGGGCGAAGGCGGCCCAGTCGCAGCTCTGGATCTCGTCGATCAGCCCGTTACGGCGGATGAAGCGGGCCATGACGCGCACCTGCCCGGCAATCCCGGCCTTGGCATCGGCGACCAGCGCATGGACATCCGGATAGCCGATGTCCTCGGCGTTGGCGCCCATCACCTGCCCCAGCCCCCAGGAGCAGGACTTCAGCGCCGCGGCCTCGTGGATCTTGCAGGCCCGCGCCAGCAGGTTGTAGCGCGCCTGCTGCCCGCGCGGGTTGCCGACGATGCCGTAACGCGGCGCGGCAAGGCCGGCCCGAACGGCGGTATTGCGCAGATCTGCCGGCAGATAGCGATAGAAATAATGCCCCTCCCAGCGGATCAGGGGCATGTCCTGCCCGTCGACCGTTGCAAAGGCGCGGCCCGCGCTCTCGGTCCGGGCGACAGCCAGCAGGCCCGCGGTTTCCACCCCGAGTTCCGAGGCGATCAGGGCGATTTCGGCAATGACGTCTTCACTGAACATGATTTCCTCCTACAACCTTAAATAAATGCCAGCACTATCGGACTCGCCCAAAGATTCTGTCAAATACTGATTTACCCGACGGCATGCACAACCGGCAGGCGCACGCGCGGTCGGCCATGGAACATCCCGGCCCGCGCCACGTTGAACCCGACGGGCCGGGCGCATCCCCGGCACACCCCATCCAAAGGAGGTTCGACATGATCAGGAAGACAGGTTCGGCAAAATGGAGCGGCGGGCTGAAGGACGGCAAGGGCCATGTCTCGACCCAGTCCGGCGCGCTGAAGGACCAGCCCTACGGGTTCAACACCCGCTTCGAGGACGGCGCCGGCACCAACCCCGAGGAGCTGATCGGCGCGGCCCATGCGGGGTGCTTCTCCATGGCGCTGTCGAACATCCTGGACGAGAGCGACCTTGTGCCAGACGAGATTGCCACCGAGGCGACGGTGATGATGGAGAGCGGCCAGGAAGGCTTTGCCATCACCCGCATCCACCTCGACGTGACGGCCACCATCCCCGGCGCCTCTGCCAAGGTCTTCCAGGAGGCCGCCCAGAAGGCCAAGGCCAACTGCCCGGTCTCGAAGCTGCTGGCCGGCGCGGAGATCACCATGGACGCCCGCCTGGCCTGACCGCCCCCCCTGACCGCCCCCCCCTGCAGACGGCGCGCACAATTCGCGCCGTCTCTGCGCGCGGGTGATCAGCCGGAGGAGCTTGCACGGCGCCCGCCTGCGTCACATATCTTGGGCATGCTCAAGCTCATGCCCATCCTGCTTGCCCTGGCCTACGGGCTGATCGCCTGGCGCTTCTCTGCCTGGCGGCTGAAGGCCGAGCTCGACGGCAAGTCCACCGAGCTGGCCGATCCGCGCCTGCATGCGCTGACCACGCGCATGGCACAGGCGCTCGACCTGCCCCGGATCCGCGTGCACATCTACGAGGTGCCGATGGTGAACGGGCTTGCCGCGCCGGACGGGCGCATCTTCCTCACCCGCGGCTTCCACAATGCCTATGCCCGTGGCGAGGTGAGCGCCGAGGAGATGGCCAGCGTCATCGCCCATGAGCTGGGCCATGTGGCGCTCGGCCATTCGCGCCGGCGGATGATAGATTTCTCCGGACAGAACGCGCTCAAGGTCGGCCTGTCGCTGATGCTGGCGCGGGTGATCCCCTGGATCGGTCCGCTGATCGCCGGCGGGCTGATGTCGCTGCTGGCCGCGCGGCTGTCGCGCGGCGACGAATACGAGGCCGATGCCTATGCCGCCGCCCTGTTGACGAAATCCGGCATCGGCACCGCCCCGCAGATCAGCCTGTTCCGCAAGCTCGAGGGGCTCTCGGGCGGCGGGCTGCGCCCCGGTGGCGGGCCCTCTGCCTGGCTGATGAGCCATCCCAAGACCGAAGACCGTATCGCGGCCATCGAGGCCCTTGACCGCAAGTGGCAGGGCCAGGCCATGCGCCGCGACTGAAAGGACTCCCCATGAAATATTCCGTGCTCGACCTGGCCCCGGTGCCCGAAGGCCACAGCGTCAGCGAGGCGATCGCCAATTCCGTGGCGCTCGCCCAGGCCGCCGAGACCGCCGGCTATCACCGTCACTGGCTGGCCGAACATCACAACATGCCCGGCATCGCCTCGTCGGCGACCGCGGTGATGATCGGCCATATCGCCGGCCACACCGAAAGGATCCGCGTGGGCTCGGGCGGCATCATGCTGCCGAACCACTCGCCCCTGGTCATTGCCGAGCAGTTCGGCACCCTGGCCGAGATCTACCCTGGCCGGATCGACCTCGGCCTCGGCCGCGCGCCGGGCACAGACCAGGAGACCGCCCGTGCCCTGCGCCGCCACATGGGCCAGCAGGATACCTTCCCGCGTGACGTGGGCGAACTCCTTGCCTATCTCGGCGATCCGACGGAGGGCCAGCGCCTGCACGCCGTCCCCGGCGAAGGCACCCATGTGCCGATCTGGATCCTCGGCTCCTCCCTCTACGGCGCCCAACTGGCAGCACAGGCCGGCCTGCCCTATGCCTTTGCCTCGCATTTCGCGCCGCAGATGCTCGACCAGGCGGCCGAGGTCTATCGCCGCTACTTCCAGCCGTCGGATTTCCTCGAAAAGCCCTACTTCATGATGGGCATGAGCGCCTATGGCGCCGATACCGACGAGGAAGGCGCCTATCTCAAGACCTCCTCGCAGCTGCAATTCGCACGCCTGCGTACAGGCAACCCTGGCAAGCTGCCCGCGCCGGTCGACAGGATCGAGGACCACGTGCCCGAACACATCCTGCGCGGTGTCAACGAGGCCGGCAGCATCAGCGCCACCGGCAGCCCAGAGAGCGTTCGCCGTCAGCTTGCCGACCTGATCGAGCGGTTCCAGCCCGACGAGGTTATCATCGCCGGCCAGATCTTCGACCCGGCAAAGCGTATCCGCTCCTACCAGATCGCCGCAGAGGAACTGAAGAAACTGGGCGCCACCCCGTCCTGAGGGCGGATCAGCCCCGTTTCCCTGTTCGAAATATCCCCGCCGGAGGCAGCGCCCGCAAGGGCGCTCCTTCCCTTCAAGGGCGTGCAGCTCAAAGACGGCGGCGATGCGATGCAAATCGCCCGCTCAGGCCATCTCGGCTTCCAGCGCCTTGCCCAGCCGCGGCAGCCGCGCCTTGCGCATCAGGCTGCGGATCGTCCAGTCCTCGCCCGACATCGCCCGCGCCTGTCCCAGCACCCGGGCACCAAGGTCCACCATCGGCACCGGCCCGGCCGCGACGAACCCCACCAGAAGCGCATCCGGATCCGCCCGGCTCAGGCCCTCTTCAGCCAGGATATGGCGCGGAAAATCCTCGGCATTCATCGTGACGATCGCATCGGCATGGCTGGCCACGGCCAGCGCCAGCACGTGCAGATCGCCGGCATCCGGCAGCCAGAGCCGCCGTTCCAGCGTCTCGGGATAGCGCACCTCGGCCGCGGGAAAGGCCGCGCGGGTCAGCGCCACCTCGCCGCGCGCCTGCGCCTCGCCCTCGGGGCCGATCTTGCGGCCTGCGCGCGCCCATTCCTCCAGGATCCGCGCCGACCAGACAGGGGTATAGAACCCCGCCTGTGCCGCGCCCAGGAGCATCTCGCGCATCACCGTCGGGTAGAGCACGCAGGCATCGAGAACCGCCTTCATCGTCCTGCCCTCAGACCCGGAAGAACAGCGCCTTGAGATAGCCGCTCTCGGCCAGCTGCGGCTGCATCGGGTGGTCGGGGCCGGCATAGCCGGTATGGATCAGGGAATAGCTGCGCCCGGTGCCATAGAGCCCCCGGCCGATGCCGCGGATCGAGGCCTGGCGGAACTTGCCCAGGTCGGCGGCGTGGGAACAGGAGCAGAGCCCGAGGTAACCGCCCGGCCTGACCAGCGGCGCGGCCAGACGCGCGATGCGCTCATAGGCGCGCAGCCCCGCTTCCAGCGCCTGCTTCGAGGGGGCGAATGCAGGCGGGTCGCAGATGACCACGTCAAAGATCTCGCCCTCTTCGGCCAGCGCCTCCAGTGTGGCGAAGGCATCGCCCTGGCGGGTGGCAAAGCGCTCTGCCATGCCCATCCGGGCCGCGCCCTCTGCCGCCAGCGCCAGCGCGGGGGCCGATCCGTCGACGGCCAGGGCACTCTGCGCGCCGCCGGCCAGCGCGGCCAGGCCGAAGCCCCCCACGTGAGAGAAGACATCGAGCACCCGGGCACCCTGGCAGAGCCGCGCGGCAAAGCCGTGGTTCGGCCGCTGGTCATAGAAGAGCCCGGTCTTCTGCCCGCCCATCAGGTCGGCCATGTAGGTGGCGCCGTTCATGATGACCGGCACCGGCGCGTCGGGCGCCGTGCCAAGCACCACGCCCGAGACATCGTCCAGGCCTTCGAGGCTCCGCGCGCGCCCGGAGGCGCTCTTGATCACCGTGGTGACACCGGTGACATCGGCCAGCGCTGCCACCAGCGGCTCCATCAGCGCATCGGCCCAGGCGGCGTTCGGCTGGACCACGGCGATATCGCCGAAACGGTCGATGATCACGCCGGGCATGCCGTCGGCCTCGGCGTGGATCAGCCGGTAGAAGGGCGCCTCGAAGAGCCGCGCGCGCATCTCCAGCGCGCTGCTGAAGCGCGCGGCGAACCAGGCCTGATCGACCGGGCCCGCATCGGGCGCGTCCAGCACCCGGGCGATGATCCGGCTCTCCGGCGTCACGGCCACGAGGGCGAGCGGCGCGCGGGCGTCATCCTCCAGCAGGGCGATCGTGCCGGGGGCAAGCGCCTTTGTCCGGCGGTCAGTCACCAGCTCGTTGGCATAGACCCAGGGGTGCCCGTGACGGATGCGACGCGCATCGGTCTTGGGCTTCAGGCGGATGGTCGGAAGGGGCGTATCTGCTGTCATGCCCCCTCCTAGCGCCTTCCCCTTGCGCAGGGAAGCTCCCGCATGCGGTGCCGCGGCCCTCACCGGGCAGGCCCACCTTGCGCAAAGGGGCAAAGGGGCTACATCTTTGACAGGCCCGCCGATCCCGCGGCAGGGCCCGGACAGGTCACGAGGAGGGTGCCGCCATGTCGCACCCGGCCGGTGCCGAACGGCCCTCTTGCAATCCGGCGGTTGAGTACCCTGCCCGAAAGGGGCAAGTTGCCCGCATTCGAGAGACACATTCGTTTCCTGCCCGCCCGACTGTCGTTAAGGGCTGGTATCCGCCCATGTTAGCGCTAAACTGCGGCGCGAGAAGAGATCAGCGACGAAGCCAGATTGGAGGTCTTCGACATGCCCCTGAACCAGACCATTGCAGATGTGACCGAGCGCATCATCGAGCGCTCGCATGACAAGCGCAGCCTCTACCTCGAGCGGATCGGCCGTGCGGCCGACGCGGGCCCTGTCCGCGCCCACCTGACCTGCGGCAACCAGGCCCATGCCTATGCCGGCGTGCCGACGGACCAGGACGCCCTGTCGAAGGGGCGCGCGGCCAATATCGGGATCGTCACCGCCTATAACGACATGCTCTCGGCCCACCAGCCCTTCGAACGTTTCCCGCAGATGATTCGCGATGCCGCCCGCGCCCAGGGCGCCACGGCGCAGGTTGCGGGCGGCGTGCCCGCCATGTGCGACGGCGTCACCCAGGGCCAGCCGGGCATGGAGCTGTCGCTATTTTCCCGCGACGTGATCGCCATGGCGGCGGGCATTGCGCTCTCGCACAATTGCTTCGACGCCTCGCTCTACCTGGGTGTCTGCGACAAGATCGTGCCGGGCCTCGTCATGGCCGCGGCGACCTTTGGCCATATCCCCGCGGTCTTCCTGCCGGCCGGCCCCATGCCCTCGGGTCTGCCCAACGACGAAAAGGCGCGGGTGCGCAACCTCTATGCCGCCGGCGAAGTGGGCCGCGACAAGCTGATGGAGGCCGAGATGGCCTCCTATCACTCGCCCGGCACCTGCACCTTCTACGGCACCGCGAATTCCAACCAGATGCTGATGGAATTCATGGGGCTGCACCTGCCCGGCGCCTCCTTCGTCAACCCCAACACCCCGCTGCGCGACGCGCTGACCATCGCGGGCACCGAACGCGCGCTGGAAATCACCGCCCTCGGCAACGATTACCGCCCGGCGGGCGAGATCCTTGACGAGAAGGCCTTCGTGAACGGCATCGTGGGCCTGATGGCCACAGGCGGCTCGACCAACCTGGTGCTGCACATGCCCGCCATGGCGCGGGCGGCGGGCATCATCCTGGAGCCCGACGATTTCGACATGATTTCCAGCGTCGTGCCCCTGCTGGCCAAGGTCTATCCCAACGGCCTGGCCGACGTGAACCACTTCCACGCCGCCGGCGGCCTCGGCTACCTGATCGACCAGCTGCTGGCCGGGGGCCTGCTGCACGACGACACCAAGACCGTCGCCGGCGACGGGCTCGAGCTCTATACCCACGAGCCCAAGCTGAAGGACGGCCGCGTCGTCTACGAGGATGGTGCGCGTCAGAGCCTGAACGACAAGATCGTGCGCCCGGCCACCGACCCGTTCCAGAAGACCGGCGGGCTGAAATCCCTGACGGGGACGCTCGGCAAGGCGATCATGAAGGTCTCGGCCGTGGCCCCGGAACGCCACGTGATCGAGGCGCCCGTGCGCATCTTCCACGACCAGAACGACGTGAAGGAAGCCTTCAAGCGCGGCGAATTCACCGAGGACACCATCGTGGTGGTCCGATTCCAGGGCCCCAAGGCCAACGGCATGCCCGAATTGCACTCGCTGACGCCGACGCTCTCGGTGCTGCAGGACCGCGGACTGAAGGTGGCGCTGCTGACCGATGGGCGGATGTCCGGAGCCTCGGGCAAGGTGCCCGCCGCCATCCACCTGGCGCCCGAGGCCGCCGCCGGCGGGCCGATCGCCCTGCTGCGCGACGGCGACATCGTGAAGCTCGACGCCGTCAACGGCACCATCACCGCGCCGGACCTTTCGGGCCGCGAGCCGGTGAAACCCGACCTGTCGGCCAACAGCCACGGCATTGGCCGAGAGCTCTTCGAGACCTTCCGGCAGAACGCCTCGCCCGCCTCCATGGGCGCCTCGAACGTCGTCTGAGACCAGAAACGGAGCATTTGAATGACCCCCGAAAACGCCACGATCGAAGCCCGCCGCATCTGCGGCCTGGCCCCGGTGATCCCCGTTCTGGTCGTGCATGACGCCGCCATCGCGCGGCCGCTGGCCGAGGCGCTGGTGGCCGGCGGCCTGCCCGCGCTGGAGGTGACGCTGCGCACCGAGGCGGCGCTGGAGGTGATCCGCGAAATGGCCCAGGTCGAGGGCGGCGTGGTGGGCGCAGGATCGATCCTGACGCCGGCCCATGTCGCCCAGGTGGTGGCCGCCGGCGCCAAGTTCGGCGTCTCGCCCGGCTCGACCGACAAGGTGTTGACGGCGGCCGAACAGGCCGACCTGCCGATGCTGCCCGGCGCCGCGACCTCCTCCGAGGTCATGACGCTGCTCGAACGCGGCTACTCGGTGCAGAAGTTCTTTCCCGCCGAGATCAACGGCGGTGCCGCGGCGATCAAGGCCATCGGCGCACCGATCCCGCAGGTCAGCTTCTGCCCCACCGGCGGCGTCAGCATGAAGAACGCAGACGATTACCTGTCTCTGAAGAACATCCTCTGCGTCGGTGGCAGCTGGGTCGCCCCGCAATCGCTGATCGACGCCAAGGACTGGAAGGCGATCGAGGAACTGGCCAAAGAGGCCGCGGCTCTGCCCCGCTGAGGGCTGCCCCCGAAAGCCCGGCTCGACCATGAAAAAAGGGCGCGGCAATCCCTTGTCGCGCCTATTTTTATGGGTTGATCTGGTGCGGGGTCAGTTGACCGGACGCTCGCGAGAGCGCCAGCCGCCGCGGCGGCCCATCGGCGCCATGCGCTGACCGCCCTGACGCAGCAGCGCCGTCATCGGATGATCCGGCGCCGCCTCGCCGTGGCGCTGCAACAGCACGTCGATGGCCGCCTTCTGATCCTGGTCGTCGGCAAGGCTGAGGGCCCAGTCCATCAGGATCGAACGGCATTCCGCATCGCCGATCCCCTCGATCCGGTAGCTCTCGCGGATCAGCCCCTTGGGGTCCGCCTTGTCACCTTGCATCTTCATTCTTCAGCCTCCCGGGCCAGTAAATCCGTGATCGCCTCGGCCGATGCCCTTGTCTGAGCCAGCACCTGGGCATGGAGGGTCTCGATATCCGGCGCTCCGCTGTCGCGCAACAGCAGGGCCCGCCCGCCCTCGCCGATGGCCTCGGGATCGAGGGTCTGCGGGCTGAGCAGTTTGCCCACCTGGCCGATGCTCCAGAGCAGCCGGTAGGTGCGCCCAAGGGTATCGGCTTCGGCCTCGTGCATCCAGCCGCTTTCGCAGGCCAGCCTCAGCCCGTCGCGAATCCAGCCGTTCGGGTCCCCCGCGATCAGCCCGCCCGCCTGGGCCATCAGCTCGATCTCCTGGTTGCGGCCCGGGCCGGTCTTGACGTCCCAGTCGCTGGTCTGGGTCTTGGCGGCGTGCAGCCGTCCGATCATCTCCGAGACCTCGCGCAGCACCTCGCCCTTGGGCCGGCCGCGCGCCATCAGCCCATTGCGGAAGGCCGTGACATCGGCGGCCAGCGCCTCCGGCCCCGCGATCACCCGCGCCCTTGTCAGCGCCAGGTGTTCCCAGACCCAGGCCTGGCTCTCCTGATAGTCGCGGAAGCTCTGCCAGCTGGTGGCCACCGGCCCCTGGTTGCCAGAGGGCCGCAGGCGCATGTCGACCTCGTAGAGGCGGCCCTCGGCCGTGGGCGCCGAGAGCGCGGTGACCAGCGCCTGTGTCAGACGCGCGAAATAGGTGCGCGCCGGCAGCGGGCGGCGCCCCTCGGAGCTTTCCTGCCCATCGGCATCGTAGATCACGATCAGGTCCAGGTCGGAGCGCGCATTGAGCCGCCCGGCGCCGAGCGAGCCCATGCCCATGACAACCGCCCCACGCCCGGGACAGGGCCCGTGGCGGGTGGCAAACTCGGCGCGGACCACGGGCCAGAGACAGCGCAGAACCACCTCGGCAAGGTCGGCATATTCATGGCCGGCTTCCTCGGGGGGAATCAGGCCGCGCAAATGGTGCACGCCGATCCGGAAGTGCCATTCCTTGGCCCAGCGGCGGGCGGCATCGAGCTTGCGCTCGTAATCCTCTTCGCTTTGCAAAACCAACGTCAGCTCTTTGCAAAGCGCGGCGGTGCCGGGCCAGTCCGAGAAGAACCCGCCCCCGATGACGGCATCGAAAACCCCGGAATTGCGGCTGAGATACAGCGCCAGATCGGGCGCCGTGCCGCAGATGTCCCCAATCAGGTCAATCAGTTGCGGGTTCGCCTCGAAGAGGGAGAACAGCTGGACCCCGGCGGGTAGCCCGCGCAGGAACCCGTCAAAGGCGCTGACGGCCTCGGCCGGATGGGCGGCACGCGCCAGGCTCTGCAACAATTGCGGTCGCAGGCGGGCAAAGATCTGCTGCGCCCGGTCCGAGCTGAGGGCGGGATAGCCACGCCAGCGCTGCAGCACCTCGCGATCGACCGGAAGATCGGCCGGCATGTCTGCCGGTGCCGCCGCCCCTGCCGCGGCCTTGTCCCCGGTGCCGGCCTCGGGGGCAAAGAAGGCCTCGGTGACCGCGTGTACCTCCTCCAGCCGGTCGAGGATCTCGCGCCGCAGCCCGGCCTCGTCCCGCCCCATGAAGGCGGCCAGCCGCGCCACGCCCTCGCCCGTCTTGGGCAACAGGTGCGTCTGGGCGTCATTGATCATCTGCACCCGGTGCTCGACCTCGCGGTGAAAGCGGTAGTGGTCGGTCAGAACCTCTGCCGTCTCCACAGGGATCCAGCCGCGCTCGACGAGCTGGGCCAGCGCCGGCACCGTGCCGCGCAGCCGCAGCGAGGGATCGCGGCCCCCGGCGATCAGCTGATGGAACTGGGCAAAGAACTCGATCTCGCGGATGCCGCCGCGGCCCAGCTTCATGTCGTGCCCCTCGACCTGCAGAGGACCGAAATAGCCCTTGTTCTGCCGGATCGCCAGGCGCACCGCATGGGCATCCTCGATGGCCGCGAAATCCAGGTGCCGGCGCCAGACGAAGGGCCGCATCTCGTCGAGAAAGCGATCGCCCGCCGCGATATCGCCGGCGCAGGGCCGGGCCTTGATATAGGCGGCGCGCTCCCATGTGCGCCCGAGGCTCTCGTAGTAGCGTTCGGCCGCGTCCATGCCCATGCAGACCGGCGTGACAGAGGGATCCGGCCTGAGCCGCAGGTCGGTGCGAAAGACATAGCCCTCGGCGGTGATGTCATTCATCGTGGCCGCCATGGTGCGCGTCGCCCGCACCAGCGCCGGCCGCGCCTCGAGCAGGTCGTCGTGAGAATACCGGCCCTCGTCATAGAGCGCGATGATATCGATATCGGAGGAATAGTTCAGCTCTCCGGCGCCCATCTTGCCCATGGCCAGCATCACCAGCCCGGCGCCGGTCTCGAGGTCCTCCTCGGCCATGCCGGGCAACTTGCCGCGCCGGATCTCGCGCGAGAGCGCGGCACGCAGCGACAGCTGCACCGCAAGATCGGCGAAATCCGTCAACGCGCCCGTGACCTTTTCCAGCGGCCAGGCCCCGCAGAGATCGGCCAGCGCCACCAGCAGCGCCAGGCGATGCTTGCCGCGACGCAGCTCCGTGCCCACCTGCTCGGGCGCCACCTGCTGCAGCCGCGCGGCCTCGACGCCAAGGGCGGCCATGGGCGCCTGCAGCGCGTCCTGCAGCCAGTCTCCCTCCTTGGCGATCAGCCCGGCAAGATAGGGGCTGCAGCCCGCCGCCCCTTCGACAAGCGCGGCAAGATCGCCCCCGAGCGCAGGCACCATGGCGCGGGCCTCGGCGCCGCGCCCGGCATCATGCGGGCGTGGCAGGCGGGTGATGTCGAGATGGTCTGTCATTGTATTGTTCATGGCCGGACATTGTGGCGCGGGCGCGCTCTGGTCAATCCCCGCGGGCTCTGGCACCTTGCGCCCTGCGGAACATCCGGAGAGGCCCATGAGCAAGAGCATGAAACGCGTGGCCCGCGCCCTGGAAGAGGCCGGGATCGAGACCGAGATCCTCGAGCTTGGCGAGACCCGCACCGCACGGCAGGCCGCCGATGCCGTGGGCTGCGAGATCGACCAGATCGCCAAGTCGATCATCTTTCACGGTGAAGACAGCGGCGAGGCCATCCTGTTCCTGACCGCCGGCGGAAACCGGGTGGACACGGACAAGGCCAGTGCCGTCGCCGGAGAGCCCCTGGGCAAGGCCGATGCCGCACTGATCCGTGCCCAGACGGGTTTTGCCATCGGCGGCGTGTCGCCCGTGGGACACCTGAACCCGATCCGCGCCTTCCTCGATCCGCGGCTGCTCGACTTTGACCGTATCTGGGCAGCCGCCGGCACGCCGCGCCACGTCTTCGGCATGGACGCGCATGTCCTGCCGGGCATGACCGGTGCGCAACAGGCTGATTTTACTTCGTAAATCACCCCAATGTAAAAAACATTCACATCCCCTCTTGTGCGCGTCGCCGGAGTGGCCATCTGTTGTAATGTGAAAAGCATTCACATTGACCTTCAACGGTTGTCCAATTCGGAGAGAGACATATGACACCCGCCACCGCGCACTATGACACGACCGCCTCGCCTCCGCGTCCCAGGACGTGGTTCGGTCAGGCGGAAGACTGGCTGGACAGCAAGGGCAAGGGAGCCTGGATCGCCTTGATGGTGGTGGGTTTCGTCGTCTTCTGGCCCGTCGGCCTCGCAATCCTGTTCTACATGCTCTGGGGAAAACACATGTTCCGCAAATCCTGCCGCCGCGGCGGCCGCTACGGCAACCCGTCCATGCACCGCGCCGGCTTCAACGCCATGCGCTCCAGCGGCAACTCCGCCTTCGACGCCTACAAGGAAGAAACCCTGCGCCGCCTCGAAGAGGAACAGGACAGCTTCCAGGCCTTCCTGGAACGGCTCCGCGCCGCCAAGGACAAGGCCGAGTTCGACCAGTTCATGGACGACCGCGCCCGCAAGGCTGCGTCTGAACGCGCTGCCAGCCCCGAGGGCGAGGCACCCCGCTCCGACATGCGCGGCCCTTCCCCGGACAACCAGCCCGGCACCGGCTACTGAGCCCTCCGGCGGGCGCTGCAGGGCTTGCCCTGCGGCCCCCTCCCGCCGCAGACTGACGCTCAGCCCTGACTCATGGTCTCGGCCCCCTCGATGCGGGGCCGTTTTCTTCCCACCCCCTCCCCCTGCCGGGCCCGGCCCGCGCCGCCCAGTCCCCTTTCAGAAAACCAAGGCAAGACCCGATGTATTCCGCCCTGCCCGATCCCGTCTCCATGCCTCAGCTCTATGACAGCGTGCCGATCAAGCGCGGCATCGCCTGGGTGATCGACATCATCATCGTCACCATCGTGTCGCTGATCCTGATCCCGCTGACCGCCTTCATCGGCGCCTTCTTCTTTCCGGTGCTGTTCCTGGTGGCGGGCTTCTTCTACCGCCTGATGACCATCGCCTCCAAGAGCTCGACCTGGGGCATGCGCATCATGTCGATCGAGTTGCGCCGCATGGACGGCGACACGCTCGACGCCTCCGAGGCCTTCCTGCACACCCTGGGCTATTACGTCTCCTTTGCCATCGCACCGCTCCAGCTGATCTCGGTGATCATGATGGTGCTGACCCATCAGAAGCAGGGTTTGACGGACTCGATCCTGGGCACGACGGCCGTTAATCGGATCTTGCCTCAAACGTGATTGATCACGGGGCTTGGCGCGCCGGGGTTCGCTTGCTATCGTAGCTTCCGGCAGCGTCACTCCGTTGCCCATCGACGAGACACCGGGTTTCCATGCGCCATTCCCTTCCGCTTGCACCGCAGTTCTACGTGACAGCCCCCCAGCCGTGCCCCTACCTCGAGGGGAGGATGGAGCGTAAGCTGTTCACGTCGCTGCAGGGGGACGCCGCGGATCAGCTGAACAACTCGCTTTCCAAGCAGGGCTTCCGCCGGTCTCAGAACGTGCTCTACCGGCCCTCCTGCGCCGATTGCGCCGCCTGCCTTTCGGCCCGGATCGATGTCTCGGCCTTCAAGCCCTCGAAGAGCCAGCGCCGCACCACGAACCGCAACCGCGACCTCGACCGCCGCGCCAGCTCGCCCTGGGCCACCGAGGAGCAGTATACGCTTTTCCGGCGTTACCTCGACAGCCGTCATGCCGATGGCGGCATGGCCGACATGGATGTCTTCGAATTTGCCGCGATGATCGAGGAAACCCCGATCCGCACCCGCGTCGTGGAATATGTCGACCCCGATGGCGGCCTGCGCGCGGCCTCGCTGACCGACGTGCTCGATGACGGGGTGTCGATGGTCTATTCCTTCTACGATCCCGCACGCGAGCGCGACAGCCTCGGCACATACCTGATCCTCGACCATATCGAGATCGCGCGCCAGGCCGGCCTACCCTATGTCTACCTGGGATATTGGGTGCCCGGCTCGCCCAAGATGGGCTACAAGTGCAAGTTCTCGGGCCTCGAGCTCTATCACGGCGGACGCTGGGAACGGATGCGTGACCCGCATGATTACGATGCCACCACCCATCCGCTGAAGAGCGATCCGATTGCCGAGCAGGTGGCCAACATCACCCTGCCCGATACCCGCGCGCCCCGCCGCTGAGGGCCACCGAAAAGACCCGCCAACCTGGCCTGTCGCATCCTTCGGGCCCATCGCGACCGGAGATCCCATGCCCTCACGCATCCACGCCGTGGCCCTTCTGGTGCCCGACTACGACGCCGCCATCGACTTCTATGTCAACCGCGCCGGCTTTGCCCTGATCGAGGACACCCGCCTCTCCGAGACCAAGCGCTGGGTGCTGATCGCCCCGCCGGGCGGCGAAACCCGCCTGCTGCTGGCCCGGGCCGACGGCCCGGAGCAGATCGCGGCCACCGGCAACCAGACCGGCGGGCGCGTGGGCTTCTTCCTGGCCACCGACGATTTCGATCGCGACCATGCCAGGATGCTGGCCAATGGCGTGACCTTCGAGGAAGCGCCGCGCGAGGAACCCTATGCCAAGGTCGCGATCTGGCGCGATCCCTTCGGCAACCGCTGGGACCTGCTGCAGTTCACCGCCTGATCCACCGCGTCCGGGGCTTTTCCCCTCCCGCGCAGGGAACCCGCGGCTTTCCGCCGCCCGAAAGGCTCCGCGAGGCACCGATTGCGGCGGATCCCCGCCATTTCCCTGCCATTTCCCGCCGCACCGGACCCCGGGGCGCGGCC
Source organism: Pseudooceanicola sp. DL12 (assembly GCF_056270665.1). Taxonomy (NCBI): domain Bacteria; kingdom Pseudomonadati; phylum Pseudomonadota; class Alphaproteobacteria; order Rhodobacterales; family Paracoccaceae; genus Pseudooceanicola; species Pseudooceanicola sp. DL12. Next base: position 1,730,120 of record NZ_CM149884.1, on the reverse strand, counting down.
CGGCTGTTGTCCATCCATGCACCGCCAAGGGGGCCAGCCCCCAAGGCCCAGCCCGGGGATGCGCCCAGCCGCGCCACCTCAAGGAAAGGAAACGACATGTTCAAGAAAGCCATTCTCGCCGCCGTTGCCGGCAGCACGCTGATCGCCGGGGCCGCCGCCGCCCAGACCACCGTCATCACCACCGACAACAGCGCGGAACGCCATGAAAACGCCACCGGCGGCATGGTGGCCGGCGCCGCGACCGGCGCCATCGTGGGTGGCCCCGTGGGGGCCGTCGTGGGGGCTGCGGTCGGCGCCACCGCCGGCAACCACCTGACGCCCGACACCAAGACGATCACCTATGTCGAGAAGCACCCCGTGCAGGTCGTGCCGATGAACGGCCAGGCCGTGGCCGGCTATGTGGTGCCCGATACCGTGCAACTGACGCCGGTGCCCAACAGCCAGTATTCCTATGTCTACACGGAACAGCATCCGGTGCTGGTGGACCCGCAGACCCGCGAAGTCGTCACCGTGGTGCGCTGATCCCGCGCCCGACAGCGGGCCCGACAGCAGACATGAACGCGAACGGCCCGGCATTTTGCCGGGCCGTTTCTGCCTTTCGGGTCGCGAGCCGGGGTCGCGTCTCAGTTACCCATCAGCGCCGGCACGATGGTGACGATCTGCGGCACGAACCACAGCAGCGCCAGCCCCAGCACCTGGATGCCCACGAAGGGGATGATCCCGCGATAGATATGGCCCGTCGTCACGCTCGCCGAAGCCACGCCACGCAGGTAGAAGAGCGCGAAACCGAAGGGCGGCGTCAGGAAGCTGGTCTGCAGGTTCACCGCGATCATGATCGTCACCCACTTGGGATCGAAGGTGCCGCCATAGATGATCGGCCCCACGATCGGGATGACGATGTAGATGATCTCGAGGAAATCCAGCACGAAGCCCAGCACGAAGAGCACCAGCATCACGATCAGGAAGACGGTGAATTCGTTGTCGAAGCTGCGCAGGAAGTCCTGGATATAGGCCTCGCCCCCGAAGGAGATGATCACCAGGTTCAGCAGCTGCGAGCCCACCAGGATGGTGAAGACCATCGACGTCACCTTGGCCGTCTCGCGCACCACGGGCGTCAGAACCGCCGTGCGATAGAGCGTATAGCCGGAATAGGCCAGGCCGAAGCAGGCAAACATGAAGCAGGCCGCCGCCGCCAGATATGCGAGCCAGCTCTCGAGCGGCACGACCTCCTGGTTGATGCGCAGGTCGAAATTGGCCCCCAGCAGGATCATCGCCGCCACGGCAAAGGTGGTCCAGATGATGATCCACGGATCGCGTCCCTGCTCGCGCAGCTTGCGATAGGCCGCCAGCATGATCGCGCCGCCCGCCCCGAGCGCCGCTGCCGGCGTCGGATTGGTGATGCCGCCCAGGATCGAGCCAAGCACCGCCACGATCAGCACGAGCGGCGGGAAGACCACACGGATCAGCTCGATCTCGGCCAGGCGCAGGGCGGCATGCTTGCAGCCCCAGAGCGCCATGATCAGCGGGATCGCGAGGATCAGCAGGGTCACCCCGGCCGAGGTGGTGGGCGTGATGAAGAGCACATCGAGCAGCGCCGCCAGCACCAGCCCTGCCCCGCCGATCAGCAGCGGTGCCGCCGGGGCATAGGGCTTGGCCCCCCGCGCCGCGGCAAGCACCAGGCCGAGCGCGACCAGGATCACCGCCACGCCGGTGCCGATGGGGGCTGCAGCGGCCAGCTTGGCCTGGCGTGCCGCCTCCATTTCCTCGGCGCTCAGCCTGTGGCCGGTATCGACACCGCCGGCGGCCTCGATGGCCTGCTGCTGGGCCACGGCCAGGTCCCATTTCGCCTGTCCGTGCAACTCGATCATCGCGGCCTGGCAGGCCTCGCTCACGTTGGTGCGCAGCAGCGCCGTGTCACCGCCCTGGGAGAAGTTCGCCACGCTCAGGTCCTGCGACCCGACAAGCCCGAGGGTGTTGAACGCCAGCGCGCCTCCGATCAGCAGCGCCGGCACCACCGCGAACCAGATCAGCCCGTGATTGCGGGTGAACCCGGGAATGCCGCCGCCCGCCGCCGGGGTATGTACTGCCGGGGCCTTGGACGGATTGATCAGCGCATAAACGAAGGCATAGAGCGCATAGAGCACCGCCAGCAGGATCCCCGGCAGCATCGCCGCCTGGAAGAGCGTGCCCACCGAAACCACCGCCGGTTCGCCAAGGTAGGTCAGCGCATCCTGGCATCCGGCCATCTGTGCCCGGGTCTGCTGGGCCGCGGAATAAAGATCGCCCGCCAGGGTGCCCAGAAGCACGATCACGATCGAGGGCGGAATGATCTGCCCCAGCGTGCCTGAGGCCGCGATGACGCCAGTCGAGAGCTCCGGCGAATAACCGTTGCGCAGCATTGTGGGCAGCGAGAGCAGGCCCATGGTCACCACCGTCGCGCCCACGATCCCCGTCGAGGCGGCGAGGAAGGCCCCCACCACCACCACCGAGACGGCGAGGCCGCCGGGCAGCGGGCCGAAGATCCGCGCCATGGTCGTCAGCAGGTCGTTGGCGATCTTTGAACGCTCCAGCGTGATGCCCATCATCACGAACATCAGTACCGCCAGCAGCGTCTCGATCGACTGGCCGGCAAAGACCCGTTCGTTCATCCGGTTGACGAGGAAGCTGAGGTTGCGGTCCATCGCCGTTTCCCAGCCGCGTTCAAAGACGGGCTGCGCGATGGTGGGCAGGTCGGGATAGCGGAACAGCGATATGGAATGCTGTGCCACCCCCGAGGCGACCAGATCCTGATAGGCCTGGCTGGCAGTGTCCACCGACTGGTGCACCAGGATGCCGTTGGTATCCAGCATCGAGATGATGGCGAAGGCAAAGAGACCCGCACCGGGAATTGCGAAGGCCACGGGGAAGCCCGAGAGGATCCCCGCGAAAAGGCTGAGAAAGACGATGATCAGGCCGATCTCGACGCCGTCTAGTCCAAAAAGCATGATGTACCTGTCCCCTTAATGTGTGCCTTCGTAGGCTTCTTCCCCGGCGCCGAGAGTGTCTCGGTCGAGGTACTTGCCTTCGGAGTCCTCGCCTTCCACGAACTCGAGGTACGAGCGGTAGAAGAAGGCGATGGCCTGGATGAAGACCAGGGCGACGAAGCACAGGATGAGGATCTTGAAGAGAAAGTAGGCGTTGAAACCATCCGGGCTGAAGCCGATGGTCTCGACGTTCCATTTGACGATGCGCGACTTGCGCATCAGCATCTCCAGCTGGTCACTGGCCGAAACCTTGGGCGTGATCAGGTGGCGCCAGAGGAAGTACCAGGAGTACATCCAGGCGATGGTTGCGACGGGGATCATGAAGAAGAGCGATCCGAACATGTCGATCACCTTCTTGGTGCGGAACCGGACCGGGGCATAGATCAGGTCGACGCGCACGTGCCCGCCCTGCACGAAGGTGTAGCTGACGCAGAGCGCCACCACGACGGCGTTCCACAGCTTCAGCCCCTCGCTGAACCAGCCGACGGACTGGGTAAAGCCGACGCCGAAGGGCGAGATGGTGATTTCGCCCATGCGGAAGATCGCCTGCGCGAAGACCACCAGGATCTGCTGGCCCACCATGATCAGCCCGGCCCAGGCGGCTGTGCGCCCCACCACGTTGGCAAAGCCCTCCATGCCGCGCACGCAGCCCCACATGAAGGGGCGCCAGATCAAGCCGATGATCGTGAGGACAAGTACGATGTCGAAGACCGCAAAGAACAGCTCGACCGATCCGCCGTAGTAGATGAAGCGGATCAGGGATTCCTTGTCGGACCAGTCCAGCCACATCGACGGATGTGTCACCGCATAGGCGATGTGATAGAAACCCAACGCGATCTGGGTCACCAGCCAGGTGAGACCGTTCAGCATCGCTTCCCCCTTTTCGCAAAGGGCTGCACATCAATTGCGATGCACAGCCCGTTGTTATCGTTATGGTATTTCTTAGCCGTTCACGCGGTTCCGCTGGGCGGTATAGGCGCTGTCGGAAACCGACATCCAACCGGAGGCGGATTTCATCGAGGCCTCAGCGCTCTCGCGGATGGCGGCAAAGATCTCGTCGTCCATGAAGCCGTCGAGCACCTCTTTCGAGGCCGAGCCATAGGCATCCCAGACCTCGTCGGGGAATTCCTGCACCTGGATCCCGGTGGAGCGCAGGCGATCCAGCGCCGGGCCGTTGTTGGCGATGAAGAGCGAGTAGTTGTGCTGATGCGCCTCGCCGGCCGCCACTTCGATGATCTTCTGCTGTGCCGGGGTCATGTTGTTGAAGACCTCGAGGTTGCAGGCCACCGAGAGCGCCGCGCCCGGCTCGTGGAACCCGGCCGGATAGTAGTTCTTGCAGACTTCCTGCAGGCCCAGCTTTTCGTCCGACCAGGGGCCGATCCATTCGGTGGCGTCGAGTGCCCCGGTCGAGAGCGCCTGGTAGATCTCGCCGCCCGGGATCACCTGCACCGAGGCGCCCAGCTTGGCCAGTGCCTGGCCGCCCAGGCCCGGCATGCGGAACTTCAGGCCCTTGAAATCGTCGACCGAAATGATCGGCTCGCGGAACCAGCCGCCGCCCTGCGCGGCCGTCTGACCGGCAAGGAAGCTCTTCAGGCCAAAGATCTCGCCAAGCTCGTGGTGCTTCTCCATGCCGCCGTTGGCATAGTACCAGGTCATCATTTCCGGCGCCGTCATGCCAAAGGGCACGGTGGTGAAATAGGCCCAGGCCGGATGCTGGCCGACAAAGTAGTAATCGGCCCCGTGGTACATGTCGGCCTGCCCCGAGGTCACGGCGTCAAAGACCTCCAGTGCGCCCACCAGTTCACCTGCCGCCTTGGCTTCCACGACGATCGAGCCGTCGGACATGTCGTTGACGTTGTTGGCGAAACGCTCGACGGAATCCCACACGCCGGCGAGGCCGCGCGGCCAGGTGGTGACCATGGTCAGCTTGACCTGGCCCTGCGCATAGGCCGGTGCGGCCAGCGTGGTGGCCGCAGCGGCCGAACCGCCCAGGGCGGACGTTTTCAGAAAGGAACGACGATCCATCAATATCTCCTCCGGTAGTGAGTGCCGCGAGGTCTCCCGTCCCCGCAGCGGATCGTTTCAGTGCAGGCGACACTACCGGCCGGGTTGCAGGCGCGAAATACCAAAGACTACGTAAATCGCCGGCCATTTTTGCGAAAATTACTATGTGAACGGGATTTATTGATCGAAATAACAACGAATTCTGCGCCGCGGCGACTGAATCCTGCGCCATTACCGAACCCGAAACGTTGCGCCTCTGCACACTCTCACATCTGGGAATCGCACCGTATGCCACCTAGAATGGTGTCCCATGGGCATCCTCACGCGGCGTCTCAACCTCTCTTACGGGCAGAAGCTCTTCCTGCTGGCCACCCTGCCGCTGATCCTCGCGGTGGGCGCAATTTCCGTGCTGGTCGCCGATCAGTCGCGCGCCCTCTCGGAACGCGAGATCGCGGCGCTGGAGCGGCAGATGATCGAGGCAAAGAAGGCCGAGCTGCGCAACTATGTCACCCAGGCCCGCAACGGGTTCAACTATGTCTACGGCATGGCCGGCCCCGACGACGCCGAGGCCCAGCAGCATGTGAAACAGATCCTCTCGGCCATGACATACGGCGACGAAGGGTTCTTCTTCGTCTACGATTACGACGGCAACAACCTGGTCTCGCCACGCCAGACCTGGATGATCAACAACAACTACTGGGATCTCGAGGACGGCGACGGCCGCAAGGTGGTGCAGGACTTCATCGAGACCGCCCGCGACGGCACCGGCTTCGTCACCCATCTCTGGCCGAAGCCCTCGACTGGCGAAGAGGCCCTGATGGTCTCCTACATCTCTCCCCTGCATTCCTGGAAATGGGCCATGGGCACCGGCGTCTTCATCGATGACGTGCTGGCCTCCACCGCCGCCGCCCGCGCCGACGTGGAAATGCGGGTGCGCCGCACCTTCCTCTACATCTCCGGGATCACGGCCGCGGCGCTGGTGCTGGTCTTTGCCTCCGGCATGCTGATCAACATCCGCGAGCGCCGTCTGGCCGACGCCAAGCTCAAGGAGCTGACCCAGCGGGTCTTCGATGCCCAGGAGGAGGAGCGCGGCCGCGTCGCGCGCGAGCTGCACGACGGCATCAGCCAGCTGCTCGTCGGTGTCCGCTATGCCCTCGACAGCGCCCGCCGCCGCTATGCCGCCGGCGATCCGCGCGCCGCCGAGACCCTCGAACGCGGCACCGAGGGCCTGAGCGAGGCGATCCAGGAGGTGCGCCGCATCAGCCGCGACCTGCGCCCAGGGGTGCTCGACGATCTCGGCCTCGGGCCCGCTCTCAAGGCGCTGGTCGAGGATTTCGGCGCCAGAACCGGCATCGAAACCGAGTTCACCACGGTCGTCTTCCGCAACCGGCTGGACAACGACACCAAGATCTCGCTCTATCGCATTGCCCAGGAGGCGCTGACCAACGTCGAGCGCCACTCCGGTGCCAGCCACCTGGCGATGGACCTGCGCGGCCGGCCCACCGGCGCCACGCTGCGGATCACCGACAACGGCTGCGGCTTCGAGCCGGCACCGGGCACGGCGGGCAGCGGCACCGGCATCGGCCTGCGCAACATGCAGGAACGCGTCGAACAGCTCGAGGGCACGCTGCGCATCACCTCGGGCAAGGGCGGCACCACGATCGAGGTCACGGTGCCCCTGAAACATATCATCGACCCTTCCGCCACCGCGCCGAAGGGGACCACCGGAAAGGAACGTGCATGACTGAACGCTCTCCCGCCGCCATGTCGCCCGACGTCATCCCTCCTGCCGCCCCGGTGCGCGTCGCCATCGTCGACGATCACCCGATGGTGGCCGACGGGATCGAGGCGATCCTGGAGAGCTTCGACGACCTCTCGGTGGTGGGCACCTATCGCAACGGGCGCGAGATCATCGCCGCCGTGCCGGAGGTGCAGCCCGACGTGATCCTGCTCGATCTCAACATGCCAGAGATGGGCGGGCTGACCGCCTGCGAGATCCTTCTGGAGAACCACCCCGACCTGCGCATCCTGATCCTGTCGATGCACGACAGTCCCGAATACATCTCTACCGCCCTCGATCATGGCGCCATGGGCTATGTCCTCAAGGACGTGCCGACCGATGCGATCAAGTCCGCCATCGACGCGGTCATGGCCGGCGAGCGCTATCTCTGCACCGGCGCGCAGGGCAGCCTGGCGCCGCAGACCGGAGGTTCTCACCTGACCAACCGCGAACAGACGATCCTGCTGCAGCTGGCGCAGGGCAAGTCGAACAAGGAAGTGGCCATCGCCCTCGACATCTCCGTGCGCACGGTCGAGACGCACCGCAAGAACATCAAGAAAAAGCTCGGCATTTCTTCCACTGCCGGGCTGACCCGCTATGCCATGGAACATGGCGTGCTTCAGGGCACCGGGCGGACGTTCTGACGTCTTGCCAAGACCTTGCACGTTAAAGTTGATGCATTAACCCTGGCCTTGGAAAGCCTGCACCGGGAAACCCGGGCGAAAGGCCCATGGCCTAGGAAGGAGCCACCCCAAAGGAGGTTCTTCCGCCATGCCCAGTCGTTCCATGCCCTCGCTCGGCCTGCCCGCCCTGGCGGCCCTGTCCATGCTTGCCGCCGGCCCGGCACCGGCCACCGATGCCGCGGCGCCTTTCGTTCCGCATGCCGATCTCGCGCGGCTTGTCCGCGCCTCGGCCGATGCCGGCAGTGGCCATTCCACTGCCCAGCGGACGGGCCGTGCAGGGCCGCTCTGCCTCGGCTTCGGGCCGCAGACGCCGCGCGACATCAGCGAACATGCCGGCGCCAACCTGATCACCTTTCCCATGGCGCCGCCGCCCGAACAGATGAACCTGTGCAACATCCACACCCATACCAACGCCGAGCACAAGGGCCCCGGCTTCTCAATCCTGTCCCATGACCGCGACAAGGGTGGCTACAAGTGCAACGGCACCGACGAGCTGACCGAGGCGGAACTGACCGATCCCACCGGCGGCCACGGCGCCTATCACAACGTCAGCCCCGGCGACACGATCGAGGTGCACTGGGTCTATTCCTCATGTCAGGTCGAGCCGGGCAACGGCCTGGGCTCCTGCCTCTCCGATGCCTGCACCAACCCCACGCTTCGGGTGGAGAGCCAGGTCTTCCTGGTGGTGAACGATCCCGAGGCGCTGGATTTCGCGCTTTTCGACTACGGCGGCGGCTTCCTCGCCGGCCACCCCCAGCCGCATTCCCTGCCCGCGGGCACCGGCGATCCGGTGCAATTTCTCGGCTCGACCACCGGCACCTCCTACAATCAGACCGTCTGTTCGCCCTTCCAGGTCACCTGGTCGGTGCGGCCCAATTGTGCAAAGCTCAATATCGCCTCGCTGGATCGCTGGGCGCGGCAGGGCAATATCTTCGGCGAGGATCACTCGCACGGGGTGCGCGAACTGGTCACCGCCCCCGAGCTGCTTGCGCCCATGCACTGATCCGGAAACGCGCCGCATAACCCTGCGTGCCTCTGTCGTGCCCTTCGCAGGGGGCGGGATTCGCCATTTTGCGCCGTCGCGGCGCAGTTATGGCAAAGACACTGACTTATCCGCGCAATTTTCGAAAAGAAAATCCGCCCCCGGCGACATTTTTACGCCGGAATAGCGGTTGACCTTGTCCGGATCAGCCCATATCAACCCTGTGCAGAATGAAGGAGCCTCGGGGAATGCTGTCCGCAATGACCTCCCTAGTAATTATCGTAGGAGAAAGGCGCATGGGCCGGTAATCGCCGGAAACCCTATCAGGACCCCATGCGCCCCCGGAATGAACCCCGGGGGCTTTTTGTTTGCAAAGCGAAGTCGCCGACGCTCAGATCAAACCGCGCGGCATGAAACGGAGAAATCAGATGGCACGTCAGATGACAGGTGCGAAAATGGTGGTTCAGGCCCTCAAGGAACAGGGCGTGGACACGGTATTCGGCTATCCGGGCGGTGCCGTCCTGCCGATTTATGACGAGATCTTCCAGCAGAACGACATTCGTCACATCCTGGTCCGCCACGAACAGGGCGCAGTGCACGCCGCCGAGGGCTATGCCCGCTCCACCGGCAAGCCGGGCGTCGCCCTCGTCACCTCCGGCCCCGGTGCCACCAATGCGGTTACCGGGCTGACCGATGCGCTGCTCGACTCGATCCCGATCATCGTGCTCTCCGGCCAGGTGCCCACCTTCATGATCGGCACCGATGGCTTCCAGGAGGCCGATACCGTCGGCATCACCCGCCCCTGCACCAAGCACAACTGGCTGGTCAGCGACACCGAGGACCTCTCTGCCACCATTCACAAGGCCTTCCACGTCGCCACCACCGGCCGCCCCGGCCCGGTGCTCATCGACATCCCGAAGGACGTGCAATTTGCCACCGGCACCTATTCAGAGGCGCCGAAGAAGACCTCCTATCGCTACAACCCGCCGGTCAAGGGCGACATGGAGGCCATCACCGAGCTGGTCGCCGCGCTCGAAACCGCCAAGCGGCCGATCTTCTATACCGGTGGCGGCGTGATCAACTCCGGCCCCGCGGCAAGCCAGCTCCTGCGCGAGCTGGTCGAGGCCACCGGCGCGCCGATCACCTCGACACTGATGGGCCTCGGCGCCTATCCGGCCTCGGGCAAGAACTGGCTCGGCATGCTCGGCATGCACGGTCTCTACGAGGCCAACATGGCCATGCACGACTGCGACCTGATGATCTGCGTCGGCGCCCGCTTCGACGACCGGATCACCGGCCGCACCGATGCCTTCTCGCCCCATTCGGTCAAGGCGCATATCGACATCGATCCCTCCTCGGTGAACAAGGTCATTCATGTCGACATCCCGATCATCGGCGATGTCGCCCATGTGCTCGAGGACATGCTGCGCCTGTGGAAGGCACGCGGCCGCAAGATCAACCGCGAGGCGATGGAGAAATGGTGGCTGCAGATCGGCGAATGGCGTGACGTCAAATGCCTGACCTACAAGTCCGATTCCAAGATCATCAAGCCGCAGTACGCGCTCGAGCGCCTCGAGGCCCTGACCAAGGGGATGGATCGCTACATCACCACCGAGGTCGGCCAGCACCAGATGTGGGCGGCGCAGTTCCTGCACTTCGAGGATCCGAACCGATGGATGACCTCCGGCGGCCTCGGCACCATGGGCTATGGTTTCCCCGCCTCCATCGGCGTGCAGATGGCGCATCAGGATGCGCTGGTGATCAACGTCGCCGGCGAGGCCTCCTGGCTGATGAACATGCAGGAGATGGGCACCGCGGTGCAGTTCCGCCTGCCGGTGAAGCAGTTCATCCTGAACAACGAGCGCCTCGGCATGGTCCGCCAGTGGCAGCAGCTGCTGCACGGCGAACGCTACTCGCACTCCTGGTCCGAGGCCCTGCCCGATTTCGTCAAGCTCGCCGAGGCCTTCGGTGCCAAGGGCATCATCTGTTCCGATCCCGCCGACCTCGACGATGCGATCATGGAAATGATCAACCATGACGGCCCGGTGATCTTCGACTGCCTCGTCGAGAAGCACGAGAACTGCTTCCCGATGATCCCCTCGGGCGAGCCGCACAACAAGATGCTGCTTGGCGACGCCTCCACCAAGGACGCGATCAAGGCCGGGGGGGCCGTCCTGGTTTGACCGAGCGCGGGGCAAAGCACGGTTTCGCGAAACCCGGCGAAGAGGGCAACTTCCTGCTGCGCAAGCGGGTGGCCCTCGGCCTCGTCGTCGGGCTGACCCTGCTCGCCATCGTCAACTACCTGCGGCTCTCCATCGATGCCGCCTCCGACGACATGAGCGTGGTCGCCGCCTGGATCTCCCTCGCCGTGGCGGTGGTCTCGATCCTGTTCTGCTACTACGCGCTCTTTGGCAACTGGCGCCGGCGGCGCAGCGGAACCGTGGCCCAGCTCGCCATCGCGGTGCTGACCCTGGTGATCACCCCGCTGCAATTCGCGGTCATCTTCACGGTGATCAACGAACATGCCGTCTGCCTGCCCACCGACCCGCCGCCAACCGGCGGATCGACCGCCTATTTCGCCTATGTCACCTTCACCACGCTGGGGTATGGCGACATCGCTCCTCTGGGGATCTGTCGCGGCATCGCCGCCGCCACGGCCCTCACCGGATACATCACGCTCGGGGCCTTCATGGGTATCCTGATGCAGCAATCGGGAGATGCGGAAAAATGAACGCACTTCATCTGAAAAAAGGCTCGACCAAGCATTCGGCCTACAACCTCCGCCCGACCTTCTCCGACGAGGTCGAACAGCACACCCTCGCGGTCCTGGTGGACAACGAGGCGGGCGTCCTGGCGCGGGTGATCGGCCTGTTCTCCGGTCGCGGCTACAACATCGACAGCCTGACCGTGGCCGAGGTGGACCATACCGGCAAGCGTTCGCGGATCACCATCGTGACGCGCGGCACGCCCCATGTGATCGAGCAGATCAAGGCACAGCTGGGCCGCATCGTGCCCGTGCACACCGTCAACGACCTCACGGTCGAGGGCCCCAGCGTCGAGCGGGAACTGGCCCTGATCAAGGTTGCCGGCACTGGCGACAAGCGCGTCGAGGCCCTGCGCCTTGCCGACATCTTCCGGGCCAAGGTGGTCGATTCCACCCTCTCCAGCTTCGTCTTCGAGCTGACCGGCACCCCAGACAAGATCGACGCCTTCGCCGACCTCATGCGCCCGCTGGGCCTGGCCGACATTGCCCGCACGGGCGTTGCCGCCCTCTCCCGTGGCGAGGACTGATACCGGCATTAGCCAGATCACATTCCGGCATTAGAAAAAGTGAAAGGCCGCGCCCTCCCCGGCGCGGCCTTTGCCATTCCTTCTCCTCCGGGAACCGGCAGTCAGCCGGTTCCGCCGGCGCGACGCACCATGGGTTCGTCTTGGGCCACCCGCGGGAAAGGCACCACGACGCCCCCCTCAACCGGTGCAGAATGCCGGGCGCGGCTCTCGCGCGTATCACGTCTGTTGCGCGCCCGGGCGGCCTGCCCTGCTTCCTGCAGCCGCTCCGCCAGCGACGGCGAATGCCGTTCGGCCAGCAGGCGCGGATTGCTCGCAACACGCATGTTCCCTTCAAGTTTCAGGTCGAACTGAACCAGGTCACCCGAGGACAGCCTCTCGCGCTGTCCGGTGACATCAGAGAAGGCCCCTCCGGCCGGAAGATAGGCCAGGTCGCCCTGGTCTTCGCACCACACAACAGTGCTGCCGTCTTCTGCAGCACTCCAGAGCACAATACCGAACATCAGCTCCTCCCCTTTGCCTCGGTGTTGCCCACCCCGCAACGGGTGGTTCTCAATAATGTATTGTCACACGGCCCAATCCGCATCCACATGACTGAATTTGTGTCGAACGGCAGAAATTGTGACGCCAATTAGCAACAAGCGTGACGTCATTTGGCGCCAAACTCTGGATTTCCCCTGAAACTTGCGAGAGCCTCGAAAACGGCGAACAACTCAAAGGATACCTTCCCCGGATGCCCTCCCAGTCAGCCCGCCCGACGCTGGATCCGAATCCCACCGAGCTGCGCAATATCTTCGGCGCCAACCTGCGACGTCTCAGCCAGCGGTTCGCCTCGATCTCGAGCCTCTGCCGCGAGCTCGGCATCAATCGCACCCAGTACAACCGCTATCTTTCGGGCGAGAGCTTTCCGCGGCCCGACGTGCTGCACCGGATCTGCCAGTTCTTCGGCACCGACGCGCGAATCCTGCTCGAACCGGTGGAACAGATCATGCCCGCGGGGCAGGAGCTGCTCAACCACCCCGAGCTTGCGCCCTTCCTCGGGAAATATGCCACGAATTTCGACGAGAGTCTCTTTCCGCCCGGGTTCTACCGCTTTACCCGCCGCAGTTTCGTCGACAACAGCCGCGCGGTCATGGGCCTGGTGCATGTCTACCGGGCCGACGGCTATACCTTCCTGCGCGGATACGAGGCCCGCGAGGCGATGGAACAGCAGGGGCTCTCGGCCTCGCCCGCCTCGCGCGAATTCCGCGGCGTGGTCATGGCGCTCGAGGATGGCGTGGCGCCGCTGATCTCGCGCCGCGGCGCCGTCACCTGCACCTTCAACTTCCTCGCCCGCGTCGCCGCCTTCGATCAGAATTTCTGGGAGGGCTATGCCGCGCGTACGATCCGCGAGGCCATCGGCGGCCAGCGCGCCAACCGCACCGTCTACGAGCGGCTGGGGCACCTCTCCATCCCCGACGAACGGGCCCGCGTCATGGCAACGGCGCGCAGCGCGGGCCTCATCCCGATCGATGACATCCCGCCCTATCACCGCCGCCTGCTGCGGCTGCATCACCCCTTCCGCTAGGCCGGTTCAGGCGCGCGCGGCCTCGGCGCGTTCCGCCATGAAGCGCTTGAGCCGCGCAAGCCCCTCCTCGATGTCCGCGGTGGCGCGGGCATAGGAAAACCGCAGCGTGCCGCTACCGCGGGTCTTGTCGAAATCGTGGCCCGGCGTCACCGCCACGCCCGCCTGCTCGAGGATCTCGCGGGCAAAGGCCAGCGAATCCGTGGTCAGGTCACGCACATCGGCATAGATGTAGAAGCCCCCGTCGGGCGGCGCGATTCGGGTGAACCCGGCCTGCGGCAGCCCCTCCAGCAGCAGCGCCCGGTTGCGCGCATAGACGGCCAGGTTCTCCTGCAGCTCGTCGCGACAGTCGATCGCCGCCAGCGCAGCCACCTGGCTCGCCGTGGGGGCACAGATGAACATATGCTGGGCAATGCGTTCCACCCGCCGCACGTGGTCCTCCGGCACCACCATCCAGCCCACGCGCCAGCCGGTCATGCTGAAGTACTTGGAGAAGGAGTTGATGACATAGAGATCGTCGCTCAGCTCCAGCGCGCTCACCGCCCGCTTCTCGTAATGCAGCCCGTGATAGATCTCGTCCGAGATCAGGCTGATGCCCTCCTCGGCACAGGTCTCCACGAGGTCGCCGAGCGCCGCCCGCGACAGCATCGTGCCGCTGGGATTGCCCGGAGAGGCCACCATCAGCCCGTCGAGGCCGCGTCCCTTCAGATCGGACGGCACCGGCTGATAGCGCGCCTCGGGCGAGGTCTCGATGATCTCCGGGGTCAGGTCCATCGCCTTCAGCAGCTGCAGATAGCTCGGATAGCCCGGCGCGCCGATGCCCACCTTCTGCCCCGCGTCAAAGAGCGAGGTGAAGCTCAGCAGGAAGCCCGCAGACGACCCCGTGGTCACCACCACCCGCTCCGGATCCAGGTCCACGTCGTACCATTCACCATAGAGCTTCGCGATGCGCTCGCGCAGCGGCGGGATGCCCAGGGTCAGGGAATAGCCCAGCGATTTTTCCTCCAATGCCCCGGCCAGCGCGCGCCGCGCGCCCTCCGGTGCTGGGGTCCCCGGTTGGCCGACTTCCATGTGGATGATCCTGTGCCCCTCCGCCTCCAGTTCGGCGGCCCGGGACATCACATCCATCACAATGAAGGGATCGACCTCTCCGCGGCTTGAAACTCGCATGTGCTTCTCCGACAGTGATTTCGCTCAGGGACGCTTTCATCAGCCAAAGGTCACGACGTCAATGCGTGGAGGAATCTTAACGCCGTGGAGCCAGGTGCGCCTGCGCACAGTTTTGGCAGCATTCCTCGTTCTGCTGGCATTTCCCGCACAGGCCGTGTCGCTTTTGCGCGATCCGGATGTCGAAAACGCGCTAAATCGCCTTGCAAAGCCCATCCTGAATGCCGCCGGTCTCTCCACTGCGACAAAAATTCTCGTGGTGGATTCCGACACGATGAACGCCTTCGTCATCGACCGCACCGCCATCTACCTGCACGCCGGGCTGATCATCCGCGCCGGTTCCGCCGAAGAGCTTCAGTTCGTCATCGCCCACGAGGCCGCGCATATCCTGAACGGCCACCTCGAGCGGCGCGCCCTCAATGCCGCCTCGGCCGGGCGCATCGCCAATATCGGCATGGCGCTGGCCGTGGCCGCCGCCGCCGGCACCGGCCAAGGAGAGCTCGCCGCCGCCGGCATGGGCATCGCAAGTTCGGCCCAGGGCGCCTTTCTCAGCTACACCCGCGCCGAGGAGAGCAGCGCCGACCTCTCCGCCATCCGCACCATGGCCTTTGCCGGCGTCGGCACCCAGGGCGCGGTCGACATCACCCAGAGGCTGGCCAATCAGGTCAATGGCGTCGAGAGCAACATCAACGCCTATGCCCGCGCCCATCCCCTCACCACCGACCGCCTGCGCGCCCTGACCGAGCTTGCCGATCGCTATGGCCGCGCGCCCAAGATCCCGCAGACGGAAAACGCCTACTGGTTCGACCGCGCGCAGGGCAAGGTTTCCGCCTTCCTGCGTCCGCCCGCCTGGACAGAGGCCCGCGCCGATCGCTCGCTCACCCCCGATATCGCTCTGATGCGGCGGGCCGTGGCGCACCACCGCAACGCAGACTGGCGCGGCGCCGTGGCCCTGATGGACCAGGCGCTCGCCGCCCGCCCCGACGATCCCTACTACTACGAGCTCAAGGGCCAGATCCTGCTCGAGGGCCGGCAGTTCGCCGCCGCCGAGGCCGCCTATCGCCAGGCCGAGGCGCTTTCGCCCTATGACACGCTGATCCTGGCCTCGCTCGGCCATGCGCTGGTGGTCCAGGGTGGCACCGGTCGCCTGAACGATGCCGTGGCCCTGCTCGAACGCGCCCGGATCTACGATTACGGCAACCGCATGGTGCTGCGCGATCTCGGCTCGGCCTATGCCCAGCTGGGCCAGCCGGGACAGGCTGCCCTGGCCACGGCAGAGAGTTACGCCCTCGCGGGCGACATGGACAATGCCGCCATCCAGGCCGGGCGCGCCGCAGGCCTGCTCTCCGCGGGGTCACCGGACTGGCAGCGCGCCCAAGATGTGCTGAATGCGGCTGACACCGCCCGGGCCAGGCGTTAGCATCGCCCGAAACCAGACACCGGCGGTCCCTCCCCGGCCCGCCCCCTGCCGCCCCGGCACCCCCTTTCAGCGCCCGCACCGCCGGGCCGGACACTCCGGGATCGAAAACAAGGAGATCTCCATGCCCAAGCCCCTTCGCAAGCTGCTGCTGGCCGGCGCCGCGGCCCTCGCGCTCGCCCCCACCGTGCCCCAGATCGCCAGCGCCGACATGAGCGAGACCGACCGCGACGAGTTCCGGGACGAGGTCCGCGACTATCTCCTCGACAACCCCGAGGTCATCGTCGAGGCGCTCCAGGCCTATCAGAACCGCCAGGCCCAGGCCGAGGCACAGGCCGATGTCGACCTGGTGCGCGCCAATGCCGATCAGCTCTTCGACGACGGCTTCTCCTGGGTCGGCGGCAATCCCGATGGCGATGTCACCGTGGTGGAATTCATGGATTACCGCTGCGGTTACTGCCGCAAGGCCTTTGACGAGGTCGAACAGCTGATCAGCACCGATGGCAACATCCGCTTCGTGCTCAAGGAGTTCCCGATCCTGGGCGAGGATTCCGTTTCCGCCTCGCGGCTGGCCATCGCTACCCGTCAGCTCGAGGGCGACGAGGCCTACAAGGCCATGCACGACGCGCTGATGACCTATACCGGCGGCTTCGACGAGGTCTCGATGAACCGCCTGATCAGCGGCCTCGGCTATGATCCCGCCCCGATCATCGCCCGCATGGACAGCGACGACGTGACCGAGGTCATCGCCCGCACCCATCAGCTGGCCCAGCAGCTGCAGATCTCCGGCACCCCGACATTCGTCATGGGCGACCAGATGCTGCGCGGCTACGTGCCCCTCAACGGCATGAAACAGATCGTCTCCGAGGCCCGCAGCTGATGCTGCGCTCTCCTGCCGTCCTGGCGCTCCTGCTGCTGCCCTTCGCGGCCTCGGCCGAGGGCGACTGGCGGCAGGCCATGAAGGAGAACCCCTCCCTCTTCAACGAGGAACTCCGGATGCTCTTCCTGGATCAGCCGGAGATCCTCGCCAGCGCCCTCGACCAGGCCCGCGCCGCCGAGATGGAAGACCGTCTCGCGGCCGCCTGGTCGCCTCTGCAGACCGAGATCGAGACCGACCTCGCGCGGATCGAGGCCAATGCCGCCCGGCTCTTTGCCGTTACGGCGCAGGGTTTCGGAAGCGGTGACGGCCCCGCCGCGATCACCCTCTTCTCCCGCCTCGGCTGTACGCCCTGCGCCCGCGCCGAGGACGAGCTGCAGCAGATGGCCGCCCGCGACAGCGGCCTTCGGGTCGAGCTCCGCTCGACCTCCACCGCGCTGCCCGATCGCCTGGCCTATGTCATCGCCCGCGACACCGGCCCCGAGGCCGCCGCCGAATTCCGCCGTGCCGTCGACGCCATGCCGGTCGATACCGATGCGCTGCTAGACCGGGAAATGACCCGCCTCGGCGTCGAACCCGCCCGCGCCCGTGCCGCCGCCGACACCCCCGAGGTGCAAGCCGCCCTCGCCGATCAGGCAGATCTCTTCACCGGGATGGGCCTCGATACCGCGCCTTCCTACGTGCTGCCGACGATGCTCATCCGCGGCCGGATGCCCGCCATCGTGCTGCAGAAATACCTGGCGCCCTAGAAATACCTGGCACCTTTTGCCCCGGCTCCGCTCCCCGAACGCAAACGGGCCGGGCACATGGCCCGACCCGTGCAAATCTGCCTCGCAGGTGGCGCCTATTCCGCCGCCTGCGCCTCCACCTTGCCATCCTCGATGGCCTGGGCGCGCTTTTCGACCTCTTCCACGATGTGGTCGATCATCTGCGCGTTGCTCATCTTGTGGCTGGCCTTGCCCGCCAGGTAGACCATGCCGCTGCCCGCGCCGCCGCCGGTAAAGCCGACGTCGGTCATCAGCGCCTCGCCCGGCCCGTTCACCACGCAGCCGATGATCGACAGGCTCATCGGCGTCTTAATGTGCTCGAGCCGCTTCTCCAGCGTCTCGACCGTCTTGATCACGTCGAACCCCTGCCGCGCGCAGCTCGGGCAGGAAATGATGTTCACGCCGCGGTGCCTAAGGCCCAGACCCTTCAGGATCTCGTAGCCCACCTTCACCTCCTCCACGGGATCGGCAGAGAGGCTCACGCGCAGCGTGTCGCCGATCCCCATCCACAGCAGGTTGCCCATGCCGATAGCACTCTTGATCGTGCCGCTCATCAGCCCGCCGGCTTCGGTGATGCCAAGATGGATGGGCGCATCGGTCTGCTCTGCCAGCATCTGGTAGGCCGCCGCCGCCATGAAGACGTCAGAGGCCTTCACGCTGATCTTGAATTCGTGAAAATCGTGGTCCTGCAGGATCTTAATGTGATCCAGGCCCGATTCCACCATCGCGTCCGGGCAGGGCTCGCCGTATTTCTCCAGCAGGTGCTTCTCCAGGCTGCCGGCGTTCACGCCGATCCGGATCGAGCAATTGTGGTCCTTCGCCGCCCGGATCACCTCGGCCACGCGCTTCTCGTCGCCGATGTTGCCCGGGTTGATCCGCAGGCAGGCCGCGCCGGCCTCGGCGGCCTCGATCCCGCGCTTGTAGTGAAAGTGGATGTCCGCAACGATCGGCACCGGGCTCTCCCGGCAGATCTCCTTCATCGCCTTGGCACTCGCCTCGTCCGGCACCGACACCCGCACGATATCCGCGCCGGCCTCGGCCGCGCGGATCACCTGGCCCAGGGTGCCCTTCACGTCGGTGGTCACCGTATTGGTCATCGTCTGGACGGAAATCGGCGCACCGCCCCCCACGGGCACGTTGCCCACCATGATCTGCCGGCTCTTGCGACGATCGATGTTGCGCCAGGGACGAACGGGATTGTGAGACATGAACAGACCTCTCTTGCGGCGCTTGAAACAGGTGGCGCCCGCGCACTGGATAACGCCTGCTTCGCCCGAGGGCAATCACCGCCCCGCGCAGCCCCGCCCATGCTGCCCCCTGGCCACCTCGCCGCAAACCACCCGACAGGCCCCGTCCCCGGCCTCCCCGTCATCTGGCCATAAATATCCCGGGGGAGCGCCGCAGGCGCGGGGGCAAAGCCCCCGCCCCCTCTCCCTTGTCGCCCGCCGGCGACGGAGGGCAGAGCGCAGAGCCTTGGCATACCCTCTCGGGCCCCGCACGCCGCATCGGCCACGAAAAAACCCGGCTGCCGAGGCAGCCGGGTTTCCCCAAATCCATCCTGCGCCCGCGCGCCGGAGTCACTCGGCCGGTGGCACCTGGTCGATCTCGGCCTGGGCCACGGAATAGACGCGCTCCGCTTCCGGATCGAGCGTCAGGTCGGCCAGCTGGTAGGACTTCTTCAGGTCATCGACCGAGAGCGCCACGTTGCGCACCACGCCGGTGCCCTTGCCCGCCGGGCCATAGAGCGCTCCATCCACCTCGAAGTAGACCGAGCCCGACATGCCCGCACGCAGGGTCGGCGCCTCTTCGGTCTTCGGCAGCTGATAGCTCTCGCCGGCATCCAGCGTCTTTTCGAACAGGATCGTGCCATCGGCGCTGCGCACCCTCACCCAGGCGGGGCGCACGGCAAAAAGGTTCACGCCCGGCTTGGCCTTGGCCACCACCTGCGGCACCGTCGGCGTGGCCTCGCCCGTCGATCCGTCCAGCCCCAGCGCCATCGCCACGGCGCGGTCCTCGCTGCTCTCGCCGTCCGTGCCGGGCGCCATCGGGGTCAGGTTGCCGGTATCGGCCATGTAGGTGCCCACCTGCGACGGGTTAAGCGTCGAGATCGGGGCATCGCGCGACACCACCACCGGCACGTCAAGTGCCTTGGGCCGATAGAGACGGTCCACAGCATCGCGCGGCGGGCTGAAGACGCCGGCGGCCTGCGCGGCACCGCCCTGCGGCACCGGATCCTCGACCACGCGGGTCACACCGGCCAGCGGGTCCAGGTCGGCCATGACGTCGGGGGTGTTCTCCACCGGGGCGAACTGCACGCGCTGGATCTCGTTCAGCACCGCATAGCCGCCATAGGCCAGCCCGCCGATCAGCGCCAGCAGCACCAGGCCGGAGCCGATCGCGGCCGGCTCGACGCGGCTGAACATGCTCTCGCCGGCGGGAATGAAGGGGGTATTGGGCGAGGTGAAGGGATCACGTTCGGCCTTGGCGGCCCTGGCCGACCTGCGCCGGCCGGTGAACTCGTCCTCGTGCTTGCGCGAGGAGGCCTGCGCCGACATGCCATGGGCGGTGGTAAAGCCGCTTTCGGCACAAAACTGGGCATAGGTCCGGTCCGGGTCCATGCCCAGGTAGCGCGCATAGGAGCGCACGTAACCGGCGATGAAACCGGGGGTATCAAAGGCTTCCGGGTCGCAGTTCTCGATCGCGGCAATGTAGTTTGCCTTGATCCGCAACTCGCGCTGAACGTCGAGCAGGGACTTGCCCAGCGTCGCACGTTCCCCGCGCATGACGTCCCCGAGCCTGATCTCGTAGTCGTCAAAGCTCTTCGGTTCCTGAGTTGCCTGGTCCCGGTCAGGCTTGCCCTTCCGACGCATCATGTCGCTGCCCCATTTGCGATAGAGTGACCCGAACCTTCCCCCGATTCGAGTCCTCCTCTTTGTTTCGGAGACGTTACCACACTTCAAGGAAAATTGCTTAAAACGCTGATTTGCCGTGAACCTTAAGCGTCATATCGCCAGTGGGACCGCGCAGCGGCGCGTCTTTTCGCCCAGCTTTCGCTGGGGCCCAACTGACACTTGCATGAGGGTCCAAAGCACCTGCCGCGCTCGTCAGCCTTCCGGTATTGCCGACCGGTCCGCGCCGTTCCCTGCCGGGGCCCTCCCCGACCGGCGTCATGATCCGCTCCGCGGCCTTGCCGCTCCCGCCATTCCCCGCCGTTTCCCGGCTGTCGCGGGGCCGGCGGTCGTTCCGCCCCGTGCCGGTCCCGTGCGGGTCCGGTCCGGGCCCCTGCATCAGATGCCGGGCCCGAGCCATTGCCTGATCGTCCGTGATGTGACCTCTGTGGCCCGCGCGCCGGCTGTCCCGCGCGCCTGTGCCGGCTCTCTTCCGCCCCGCCTGCGGGGCACCGGCGACGGCCGAAAAGCCGTCCGAACGATGTCAAGACTCTCTCAATCCGCGGTTAACGAGTGGTTAATATCCACAGGTGACCTGCCGTGATTTTTAAGATAATTTCCGGGGGGTTGACCGAAGATCACCGGCCTCGCCATCAGCCCGGGCACCGGTCCCGACCTGATGCATTCGCATCCGGCCCGGAACGCCCGGCGACACACCGCAGCGCGCCGGCCCCGAGAGGCCAGACCGCGCAGTCTCTTGACCCGTCTCTCAGCCCGCCATGTCCTGGCGGTTCAGCGCGCAATGCGACCAGAGCTTGTCCATGGCACGGATCAGCTTCTCGATCTCAAGCGGGCCATGCACCGGCGAGGGCGTGAAGCGCAGCCGCTCGGTGCCGCGCGGCACGGTGGGATAGTTGATCGGCTGCACGTAGATCCCGTGATCTTCCAGCAGCATGTCCGACAGCATCTTGGTGTGCACCGGGTTGCCCACGATCACCGGCACGATGTGGCTGCCATGATCGATGATCGGCAGGCCCATGCCCTTCAGGCGGGTCTTCAGGATCTTGGCGTTTTCCTGGTGCTTGTCGCGGATCCCCTGGTCGTGCTTCAGGTGCGCGATCGAGGCCGCGGCCCCCGCGGCCACCGTCGGCGGGATCGAGGTGGTAAAGATGAAGCCCGGCGCATAGGAGCGCACGGCGTCACACATCTTGGCGCTGGCGGCGATATAGCCACCGAAGACGCCAAAGGCCTTGCCCAGGGTGCCGTTGATGATGTCGATGCGATGCGCCAGGTGGTCACGCTCGCTCACGCCGCCGCCGCGCGGGCCATACATGCCCACCGCGTGCACCTCGTCGAGATAGGTCAGCGCGTTGAATTCGTCGGCCAGGTCGCAGAGCTCCTTGATCGGGCCGAAATCGCCGTCCATGGAATAGACCGATTCAAAGGCGATCAGCTTCGGCGCCTTGGGATCGTCGGCCTCCAGCAGCTCGCGCAGATGCGCCAGGTCATTGTGACGGAAGATGCGCTTTGCCCCGCCGTTGCGGCGGATGCCCTCGATCATCGAGGCATGGTTCAGCGCGTCGGAATAGATGATCAGCCCCGGGAACAGCTTCGGCAGGGTCGAGAGCGTCGCGTCGTTGGCTATGTAGGCAGAGGAGAAGACCAGCGCCGCTTCCTTGCCGTGCAGGTCGGCAAGCTCGGCTTCCAGGCGCTTGTGATAGAGCGTGGTGCCGGAGATGTTGCGCGTACCGCCGGAGCCGGCGCCGACCTCGTCGATGGCATTGTGCATCGCCTCGAGGACAACCGGGTGCTGCCCCATGCCAAGGTAGTCGTTGCCACACCACACCGTCACCGGCTGCTCCACCCCGTCGGGGCGGCGCCATGTCGCGTGCGGGAACTGTCCCTTGTGCCTCACGATGTCGATGAAGGTCCGATAGCGGCCTTCTTCGTGCAACTTGCCGATGGCCTGGTCCAGCTGGCTTTCGTATGTCACGGGCTAACTCTTTCTTCTCATTCACGCCTTGGGCGGGTCTGATCGGTCTAACATTCCATTCTCGGATTTGGAATGAAAATAAACCGCTCTGTTCGCTGCCTCAGACTATCCTTCTACCGGCTTCCGGCCTTGATTTCGGTCAATACGCGCACAGGAATTAACCTGATTTGCGTAAAATGTGCCGAATTCAGCGCCAAACCTCAATTCCTCACCCCGGTTCCAGTTTATTACTTTACGGGACGGCACCTGGCGACCCATCCTGTAACCAGAAGTTGAAGATATTTTTATCCAGTCATTGAACTGACCAGAGCCTTTCTCAAAAAGCCCCGTCTTCCCCCTGGAAGGCGGGGCCTTTTTTACTTATGCTCATGCCCCCAGCGGTTCCACCCCAAAATGGGCCCTCAAATGTGACCTTGCGCCGCACCTTTGAAACAAGGATTTTTTTCCCGTTTTCCAAGGATTTCTCAAGGATCTGCACCAGCCGGGTGCCGATCGCGGGCCAAAACCCGGCCTCTGCGGCCCCGCCTGTCGCACCTCCGCATCGCGCCGCGCTACAGACTCACGGCCCTCGCACGGCCCTTCCGGCGGGGGAATCGGCGCTGCAGCGCAGCATGCCCCCCCCCCCCCCGCCCCTGCGACGGGCGGCTTCCGACAGGCCACCTTCCCACAGGCCCGCCCCCGCAAACGCGCTCTCTGGACACGGGCGCCGCCGGTGCTACGGTCGCGCCTGACCGAAAGACGCTACTGACAGGAGCCGCCATGTCCCTCGCCCCCGTTCTCGCAGAGCTCGATTCCGGGCTGCCCCGCGCCCTCGAACGCCTGATGGAGCTGCTGCGCATTCCCTCGATCTCCACCGATCCCGCCTACAAGGCCGAATGCGACACCGCCGCCGACTGGCTGGTGGCCGACCTCAAGAGCTTCGGCGTCGACGCCAGCAAGCGCCCGACCCCGGGCCACCCGATGGTTGTGGGTCATGTCGAAGGCCCCGAGGGCACGCCGCACGTGCTCTTCTACGGCCATTACGACGTGCAGCCGGTCGATCCGCTGAACCTGTGGAACGCCGATCCCTTCGATCCCAAGCTGGAAGAAACGCCGAAGGGCAAGGTGATCCGGGGCCGCGGCACCGCCGACGACAAGGGCCAGCTGATGACCTTCGTCGAGGCCTGCCGCGCCTGGAAGAAGGTCAACGGCGCCCTGCCCTGCTCCATCACCTTCTTCTTCGAGGGCGAGGAGGAGAGCGGCTCGCCCTCCCTCATCCCCTTCATGAAGGAGAACGCCGAGGAGCTGAAGGCCGACATCGCGCTGATCTGCGACACCGGCCTCTTCGATCCGCAGACCCCGGCCATCACAACGATGCTGCGCGGCCTGCTGGGCGAGGAGATCACCATCAAGGCCGCCGACAAGGACCTGCACTCCGGCATGTTCGGCGGCATCGCGATGAACCCGATCCGCGTGCTGGCCGACATCATCGATGCGCTGCACGACGAGCACGGCCATGTCACCGTGCCGGGCTTCTATGACGGCGTGCCCGAGATCGACCCCGAGATCATGGCGCAATGGCAGGGGCTCGGCTTCGATGCCGCGGGCTTCCTCGGCGGCGTCGGCCTCTCGGTGCCCGCCGGCGAAGAGGATCGCACGCCGCTCGAGATGATCTGGTCGCGGCCCACCTGCGAGGTGAACGGCATCTGGGGCGGCTACACCGGCGCCGGCTTCAAGACGGTGCTGCCCGCCGAGGCCCATGCCAAGCTCTCGTTCCGCCTCGTCGGCACCCAGGATCCGCTGAAGATCCGCGAGAGCTTCCGCGCCATGGTCAGATCCATGCTGCCCGCCGATGTCGAGGTGGAGTTCAAGGACCATTCCTGCTCGCCGGCGGCACAGATGGCCACCGACGACCCCAAGTTCGAACAGGCGCGACAGGCGCTCTCGGATGAATGGCCCCGGCCGGCGGCCTTCGTGGGCTGCGGCGGTTCCATCCCGATCGCCGGCTACTTCAAGACCTATATCGACATGGATTCCATGCTGATCGGCTTCGCCAACGAGGACGACCAGATGCACTCGCCCAACGAGAAATACGATCTTAACTCTTTCCACGCAGGAATGAGGAGCTGGGCCCGCGTGCTGGACGCGTTCTCCCGGGGCTGAGCCCGCCAATCGCGGGATGGCCCTAGGGGGCCGTCCCGATCCGCAGGTCCGCCCGGCCTGCCCGCCGCCCTGATGCGCCGGCCACTGCCGGCCCTTGCGTTTCAGGAGGTGCCCATGGCGCTGAACATCGAGGAAGAGATCGACGCGCGCATTGCCGCGATGGAAGCCGAACCCCAGGCCTCCACCCCCTCTTCCGAGGTCCGGCGCGAGATCCTCTTCATCAACGACACGATCCACACCACCGGAGCCGAGAGCCGCGAGGGCGTCCGCGGTCTCGCCCAGATCGAAGTCTACGGAATCGCCACGCCCAACAGCAACGTCGCGCGCGGCATCATCCGCTTTCGCCCCCGGCCCGAGCTGCGCCCCCCCTACTTCAAGGAAGCCGATCAGACGATCCGTCTCTGGCTCGACATCGCGCACCTGAATCATGTCTCGATGCAGCTGACCCACCGCAAGCGCTGGCTCTGGATCGGCATCTGGCCCGACGGCTATACCTACGCCGACCTGCACAGCCGCCCCTAGGCCCCCGCGCCCGGGCCTCCCCTTCCTGCAATCGCATCACCCGGAGGGGGCTCTGCCCCCGCCGCGCTGGCGCGCGCCTCCCCCGGGATATTTATGACCAGATGACGAGGGAGCCGTGACGCTCCTTCATCTGGCCGGAAATATCCCCGCCGGAGGCTTCGGGCTGCGCCCCGCGCGGCCCGAAATCATGGCCGTTCCGCACCGTCGCGATACCGACGCGATACCGACGTAATACCGACGTTGGAATCCGGCCTTTTCAGGCACTTGCAGATATTCTTTTCCTGGAATTCGAGTACGCCCTCGATGACCCTGGAACAGGGTGTCACGTCATCGATGAAGGGGGAGAAAGTGGCGCGGTTGACGGGGCTCGAACCCGCGACCCCCGGCGTGACAGGCCGGTACTCTAACCAACTGAGCTACAACCGCGCGTGAGGGGGTGAATAAGGGGAGGCGGCTGTGCCGTCAATCGGAAAATCGCCCGAATTCGCGTTTTTGCGACAAAACCATGACCGGGGATGAAACGGCGTTGAAACGGGCCCTGAAGGGGTTTTTCTCCCCCGGCGGGGGCCCTCCGGGACAGGCCCCGAACAGCAAAAAAGCGCCCCCTGAGGGGCGCTTTTTCTGTACAGCAGTGGCGCGGTTGACGGGGCTCGAACCCGCGACCCCCGGCGTGACAGGCCGGTACTCTAACCAACTGAGCTACAACCGCGCTCTTGCTGTGGAGGGGGTTCTATGGTGCTGACCCGGGGCCGTCAAGCAGGAAAAACACCTTTTCTGAAATTTGCCGAAAATCTCGTGTTTTCAGCCGGTTGACCCCGCGTCGCGGCCCTTTGCCCCGCCACGCCCCGGGATCCACCCTCCGGTTTGGCGGGAAGTGATCCGTCCCGGCATGTCCCGGCGCCCTCAGAGCGCTCCGGGCCCCCGCAGCACGCCCATCACCGCGTTTCGCTGCATCGCGATCATGGCCTCGCGGTCATCGGGCAGCATGGGCCCGCCCCCCATCTGCTTGCGCATGGAGATCAGGATGATCAGCTGCAGCCCATGCTGCAGCCGCGTCCCGACCGGCGGCGCGATCTCGTCGCCGAACTCCGCCATCAGGCGCCGGACCAGCTCGCCACCTGCCCGCTCGGTCAGCGCATAGAGACGTTCCCAGATCTCGTGGTCGCGGTGCGCCAGCTCCTCGGCCGCCCGATAGACGCCGATGTTCCTGGCCATCAGGTCGATCGTCGCGCCGATGATCCGGCTGATCGCCCCCTCGAGGCCCCCCTGCTCCTCGCGGCTGATCGAGACCCCACGCACCGCGCTGTCGATCTCCTCGCCGTAGCGGTCCAGCATGACGTGGAACACGCCCTCCTTGTCGACGAACCGGTGATAGAACGAGCCCGTCGAACAGCCCGAGAGCCGGATGATGTCCGAGACCTTGGTGGCGTGGAAACCGTGTTCGGCGAACAGGGTTTCGCTTGCGGCAAGGAACTTCCTTTCCGTTTCCAGGCTGCGTTTCTGGCGTGCCGGTCGATAATTCCTTGGTGATCCGCCCGCTGATGCGTCCAGCGTGGCAG
This sequence comes from Pseudooceanicola sp. DL12, assembly GCF_056270665.1. Classification (NCBI taxonomy): domain Bacteria; kingdom Pseudomonadati; phylum Pseudomonadota; class Alphaproteobacteria; order Rhodobacterales; family Paracoccaceae; genus Pseudooceanicola; species Pseudooceanicola sp. DL12. The sequence goes on along the minus strand of NZ_CM149884.1, from coordinate 1,703,464 downwards.
GTGTCGCATCCCCTGCGTTGTCGACCTCTACCGATCGGCCCATTACCCAACTCATCCCAAATGGTGTGTTCATCATATTGAACATCACCGAGACGGACAGTTCAAATGCCAAGGCGCATTCCAGGGCCGCTGTGGCCCGCCTGCCGCGCGCCAAGCGGCCGGGCGCCCGTTCGGCGGGCGTTGGCCCGGCACTGGGCGCCCCTTTCGCGCAACCGCCCGTCGTCGCGCCCCCTTCGGCCGTCGGCGCAGGGGGGCAGACCTGCGCCGACGACCGCCCGGGGTCGCCCCCCCGCGGGGACAATTCGGGGCGATCGTTTCCCTCTCGACCGCGCCGCAAACCGCATTGGCCGGCCACGTGCCCGTCCCCGAACTGGCACGCATCCGCCGGCCCGGCGGCGCCCCGATCCCTCCGGCATCTGCAATACCGCCGCAAGGACCCGGCAGGGTTTCGGCGGGAGATCTTCCGCGCCCGCGCCCAAGGCAACCCGGCAACCGGGAGCGCGCACAATCTCCCCCTCCTCATGTCTCGCCCGCCCGGAAAAATTGGGCGTGGGTCCAACGGATCGACGGTGCGGGACAACGGGATGATCCGCAGCCGGCCGAACAGATGCGCTTTTGCACCGGGCCGCGCCCCCTGCAAATCCCCCGAACAGGTGTTTTTCGCACCCGTGCGATCCCCCGTGCGATCCCCACTTACGATCGCCCGACGGCGTCAGTCCTGCGCGCCGGCGCGCCCCAGCCAGAGCGCCATCAGCTCCGAGCGGCTGCTGACCCCGTACTTGCGAAAGATCCGCTTTACGTGATCGTGGGTGGTGTGCGGGCTCTGGCCGTTGGCCTCGGCGATGGCCCGTTCGCCCAGCCCCTGCAGCAGCCCCTTCAGCACCCGGCGTTCGGTGGCGGTCAGGCTGGCCGAGGCCACGCCCATCCCCTCGCTGATCATCTGCTGGCGATGGAACCAGCGCAGCCCGCGCAGGCACAGCCCCGCGATCATCGCCTCGCGGCGGGCAAAGGGGGGCTGGCTTTCATCGCGGTGCAGCCCGATCTGGATCTCGGCATCCTCGTTGACCGGCACCCCCACCCAGATCGAATCCTTGCGGTCGATGGCGGCGTACCACTCGCGGTAGGCGCGGGTATCATACCAGCCTTCGGGCGCCAGGTCGCTCAGCAGAAGCGCCCGATAGCGCCCCGCCATGACCGCGTTGCGCGTCGTCGTCACGTCGACATTGCCCAGGTCCATCTGCCGGAAGGCCTGCCTGATCCCCGCGGTGATCTCCGGATCAGGGTTCAGCACGGTCAGCACGCGGGGTCGCCAGCCGTTCAGCGGATCGCGCCGTGGCACATTGTCCAGCCGCACCGCGCCGATCCAGTCGGCGTTCTGCGATCCGGTCAGCGCACAGAGCGCCGCAAGCATGTGGTTGCGGGCCTCCAGCGCATGGCCGACCTCGAAATCCGCAAGCTCGTCCCAGAGGCGAAAGATCCCCTCCAGGGTCTCCGGCGCAATCTGCCCCGCCCCTTCCGAGATCTCCGGAACCGCGATCTCCTCGACCAGGTAGCCGTTGCCGATACCGATATTCATGTCCCTCTCCCTCGCCTGCAGCCGCGTTTCGCGGTCTGCGGCCTATCCTGCGGGGGGCTTCAATTGGCTCGCGACCTGGCCCGGGCCTTGGGCTTGATGCCCGGCATCCCGCCGCTCCGCAGCGTTCAGAAGAAGGATCCCCCCGGCACCTTCCTGAAAACAGTTTTTCACCGGAGCAGCATCTCGTTGCAATACACGAAAACGACAGCCTCATGCAGAAACCCGCATTTCACCCGGCCCCCGCGCCCCGCGGCCTCCACGTTGCCGCTTTTCCCGCCACCCCGCTGCCTCTCTCTCGGGCAATGGCATCCCCGGGAACGCCCGTATTGGCCCCTCTGCGACCTCCGTAAAGCATTCCGCGTGGTTTTCCGGGCGCAATCGGGGCCGACAGCACGGCACTTCCCCGCAAACCCCTGCAAAATTCTTGCCCCGACACGCGGCCATGCCCTCAATGAGCGCAGTTTACGGCGGTCCGGCCGGGCAAGCATTACCGGATCATTTTCAGCACATGATTTTCGACAGGGGGACATGTCACCATGGCAATGCAGCGCAATATCGGCCTCGTCGGCCTCACCTTCGTGGCGGTCGGGGGCGTGCTCGGTTCGGGCTGGCTCTTCGCCCCGCTGATGACCAGCCAGATCGCCGGCCCCGCCGCCATGCTGGCCTGGGTCATCGGTGCGGTGGCGGTGCTGCTTCTCGCTCTCGCCTTCGCCGAGATCACCACCCTCTTTCCCGTCGCCGGCGGCATCGCCCGCATCCCGCAGTTCAGCCATGGCCGCATGATGGCCATGCTCATGGGCTGGACGGCCTGGGCCGGCTATTGCACCACCGCCCCGGTCGAGGTCGAGGCAGCCCTGGGCTATGCCTCCGACTGGTTGCCCTGGCTGCAGGAGAGGCCCGACGGCGAGCTGACCGGCGCCGACATGATCACCTCCGCGGTGTTGCTGGCGCTCTTTACCGTGGTCAATGCCTTCGGGGTGCAATGGTTCGCCCGGATCAACACCGCCATGACCTGGTTCAAGCTGGTGGTGCCGGCGATCTTCATCGTCGTGGTCATCGCGGCCCAGTTCGACGGCGGCAATTTCACCCGCTACGACGGCTTCATGCCCTATGGCATCTCGGGCGTCTTCTCCGCCGTGGCCTCGGGCGGCGTGGTCTTTGCCTTCACCGGCTTCCGCCATGCCATCGACATGGCCGGAGAGGCGCGCAACCCCCAGCGCACCATCCCCCTCGCCCTGATCCTGTCGATCGTGATCTGCTTCGTCATCTACGCCGGGATCCAGATCGCCTTCCTCGGCGCCCTCACTCCCGGCGATCTCGCCAACGGCTGGTCCGGCCTCGCCTTCACCTCCGATCTCGGCCCCCTCGGCGCCATCGCCTCGGCGCTCGGCATCCTCTGGCTGGTCAGCCTTCTCAACGTGGCGGCCGTGGTCTCGCCGCTGGGCGGCGGCCTCGTCTCCACCGGCTCCAACGGGCGGCTGGCCATGGCGATGGCCGAAAACGGCGTCTTCCCCGGCATCTTCGCCCGGCTCAACGTCTTCGGCGTGCCGCTCCATGCGCTGATGCTGAACTATGTCGTGGCCATGGTCATCCTGCTCACCATGCCGTTCCAGGAAATCGTCGCCCTGAACGGCTCCGCGATCATCCTCTCCTTCGTCAGCGGCCCGATCGCCGTGGCCGCCCTGCGCAGCCTGGCCGCCAACCGCCCCCGCAGCTTCAGCCTGCCCGCCGCCCGCCTCCTGGCGCCGGCAGGCTTCGTCATCGCCACGCTCATGGTCTTCTGGTCCGGCTGGGATACCACCTGGCGCCTGCTGGTGCTGGTGGGGATCGGCCTCCTGCTCTTCCTGCTGCGCCTGCTGATCGCCGGCCGAGAGGAGCTCGACGCCCGCGGCGTGATCTGGTTCGCGCCCTTCATGGCGGGGCTGGCCCTGCTGTCCTGGCTCGGCACCTACGAGGGCGGCCGTGGCATCATCCCCGCCCCCTGGGACAGCCTGATCACCGGCGTCTTCGCCCTCGGCATATTCTATGTCGCGGTCTCGAACCGCCTGACTCCGGACCAGTTCGAGGCCTTCATCGAGGGCGAGCGCCGAAACGAGGAAGAGGAATACGGCCCCGGCGGCAGCACCATCTGACGCGCGACCGCCCCGCCCGGCATGCGGGCGGGGCAGCGGTGTTCACAGGCGGAAATCGCGCACGTGATCGGGCATCTCCACGCCCTCCAGGTTGCGCGGGTCGGGCACCGGCGCGCCCACCTGCACCGAAACCGGGATCACCCCGGCCCAGATCGGCAGGTCGTAATCGGCATCCTCGTCGGCGGGCCCGCCGGTGCGCGCCTTGGCACTGCCCTCGGCAATCTCCATGCCCAGCACCATCGTCGCCTTCAGGTCCTGCGCATGATCGGGCCGCAGCCCGTCATAGCGACCGGGGAACAGGCCATCGACGAAGCGCCGCAGCTTCTGCAGCTTCTGCTCCGGGTCCACCACCTGGAACGCCCGGCCATAGAGCGTGACCGAACGCGAGTTCACCGAATGGTGCATCCCCGACCGCGCCAGCACGAAGCCGTCGAGCAGCGCCACCGACAGGCAGACCTCGGCCTCGCGCGACGATCTCAGCGCCCGGCTGGCCGCGGACCCGTGCCAGTAGACATGGTTGCCCTCGCGCCATTGCAGCGTCGGCGTGACAAAGGGCCTGCCGTCGATCACGTATCCCACGCTGCACATCGGCTGGGCATCCAGGATCGCATTCACCGTCTCGCGGTCAAAGCTGCCGCGCACATGCGAGCGCCGCAGGCGGGTTCTCTCGGTGACGGCAAGGGTGTCGGTTCCGGTCTCAAGTCGGGTATCAGGCATTTCTGGCTCCAGGCGTGTAATCGCGCCTTGATGCCTCAGGATTGGCCTCATACAAATGTCCAATATGGCAAATTCTGATCAGGCCAATCTACCGCGCGCCCTCTTCTCGCTCAGCCTCGATCCCGCCGCGGATCGCCCGCTTCAGGCCCAGCTCCTGCAGGCGCTGCGCGACATCATCCTGTCCGATCCACGCCACGCCGGCGCCCGCCTGCCGCCAAGCCGCACCCTCGCGGCCGAGCTCTCGGTCTCCCGCACCACGGTGCAGCTCGTCTATGACCAGCTGATCAGCGAGGGCTATCTCGCCGCCCGCCAGGGCAGCGGCACCTTCGTGGCCGAGGAGATCCCGCACCTCGCCTCGCCGCCCCCGCGCAGAACGCCCGCGCCGCGGCCACCGCGCGACTGGCTGCCGTTTCAGCTCGGCCTGCCGGATCAGGCGCTGCTGCCCTACCGGCTCTGGGCGCGCCACCTCGAACGGGCCTGGCGCACCCCCGCGCCGGCGCTGCTGGCGCGCCCCGATCCGCTTGGCTGGCTGCCGCTCCGTCAGGCCATCGCCGATCACCTCGCCGCCTGGCGTCAGCTCTCCTGCACGGCCGAACAGGTGGTGATCACCTCCGGCGCGCGCGAGGCGATGGAGATCATCTTCCAGGGCCTGGTCGCGCCCGGCGCCACCGTCGCGGTCGAAGACCCCTGCTGGCCCCGCACCCACGATACCCTCGCCGCCACCGGCGCCCGGCCGCGGCCGCTGCGCATCGACGCAGAGGGCTTCGATGCCGCCGCCCTGCCGCCCGGCATCACCGCCGCCATCGTCACCCCCTCGCGCCATTATCCCACCGGGCGCGGCATGCCCCTGCCCCGGCGCCTCGCGCTGCGCGACTGGGCCGCCCGCAGCGGCGGCCTGGTGATCGAGGATGATTACGACAGCGAGTTCCGCTATCGCGGTCAGCCGCTGCCGGCGCTCTCCGGCCTCGACGGTCTGCAGAACACGCTCTACCTGGGCAGCTTCTCCAAGCTGATCAGCCCCGCCCTGCGGCTGGGCTATCTCGTTCTGCCGAAACACCTGTTGCCACAGGCACGCGCGCATCTGTCCCGGCTTGGATCCCGCGCCTCTCTGGTGCCACAACCGGCTCTCGCCAGCTTCATGCAGGGGGGCGAATTTGCCGTGCACCTGCGCCGGATGCGCCGCACCTATGCCCGGCGTCAGGCGCATCTGCTCGCGGCCCTCGCGCCGCTCTCGGACCTGCTCGATCTTGCGCCCGATCCCTCGGGCATGCATCTCTGCCTCGGGCTCTCGCCCGCGCTGGCCCGCCGTGCGGGCGATCTCGAAATCGCGGAAAGGGCCCGGGCGCTGGATCTTCAGATCGGCGCGCTCTCGGCCCATTGCGTCCTGCCGGATCCGCTTCAGGGCCTGCTCCTGGGCTATACCGCCTTCCCGGAGGAAGCGCTTTCGGCGGCGGCGGGGCGTCTCGCCACCCTGCTCCGCAGCCTGTGATGGCGCGCCCCCGCCCGGGGGCACGCCGGGCCGTCAGGCGGCGGTGCCGCGCAGCGCCATGGCCACGGCCGAGGCCGCGATGGCCGGCAGCCGCAGCAGCGTCTGGATCTCCTCCACCCGCTCGGGGGTGTAATAGCCCTCCTCGTGCAGGATGTTCATCGTCGCGATGACCTTGCCGCCCATGACGATGGGCAGGTTCACCACCGAGCCGCAGCCCAGCTGGCCGATCAGCTCGGCATCGGGGAAGACCGTGTCGATATCCGCCAGCGTGTTGGAGACAAAGCTCTCCTGCCGGGTCAGCACCGTCTCGAACCAGCGGTCGATCACGATCGGCTTGGAGCCCGAGGTCGGGTAATGTTCGGCATCGTCGGTATAGGCGCGGCGCGCCACCATCGCCTCGGTGTCCGAGGTCATGATGGTAAAGAGCTTGGCGCCCACCGTCGCCTTGGTCAGCGCGCAGAGCGCATCAAAGGCGGCCTCTTCGCTGGTCGCGGCGGCCAGCGCATCGGTGAAGGCGGCAAGCGCCGTGGATCTGTCGGTCATTGGATTTCCTTGTCGTTCCGGGCGCTCTCCGGCGCCACTGCATCCCCGGCGCCCTCCGGCGCCACTGCATCACCAGCGCCGGAGGGCGCCGTTGCATCACCGCCCGCGGCGGCAGGTTCCTCGGCGCCGGCCCTGTCCGGGTTCCCGCCCGAGGCGGCATAGAGCGCCCGGGTATAGGGTTCGGCGAAACTGCCGTCATAAAGCGCCTCGCGCGGGGCGATCTCGACGATGCGCCCCTTGTTCATCACCGCCATGCGCTCGCACATGAAGCTGACCACCGGCAGGTTGTGGGTGACCATCAGGTAGGTCAGCCCCTGCTCGCGCCGCAACCGTTTCAGCAGGTTCAGGATCTCGGCCTGCACCGAAACGTCGAGCGCGCTGGTCGGCTCGTCCAGCAGCATCACCTTGGGCTCCAGGATCAGCGCCCGGGCAATCGCCACCCGCTGCCGCTGCCCGCCCGAGAGCTGGTGCGGAAAGCGGAAGCGGAACCGCTGGTCAAGGCCCACCGCCGAGAGCATCTCGGCCACCTTCTCGCTGCGCCGACCGATGCCGTGGATGGCCAGCGGCTCCGACAGCACGGTATCCACCGTCTTGCGCGGATGCAGCGAGGCATAGGGATCCTGGAACACCATCTGGCAGGTGTCGGCAAAGGCCCGGTCCACCCCGTGGCCGCGCGGCTTGCCCAGCACCTCGATCTCGCCGGTCCAGTCGGGGGCCAGCCCCGCGATGGCCTTCAGCACCGTCGACTTGCCCGATCCGCTCTCGCCCACAAGGGCAAAGCTCTCGCCCTCGGCCACCTCGATGTTCACGTCCCGCACGACGGTCACGTCGCTATAGGAAATGCTCAGGTTCTTCAGGGAAATCGCCGCTCTCGTCATGTGCCGCTCCATGCGCTGCGGTCCAGCACCGGCAGCTCGTCCCGGGTTTCCTCCATGCGCGGCTGCGCCGCCAGCAGGCCCCGCGTATAGGGGTGCGTCGCCGCGTGCAGATCCGCCGCGCGGCAGCTCTCCACCACCTCGCCCGCGTTCATCACCAGGATCCGGTCGCAGTAGCGCGCCACCAAGTTCAGGTCGTGGCTGATCAGGATCAGCCCCATGCCGTTGCCCGTCACCAGCTCCTCGATCAGGTCCAGCACCTGCGCCTGCACCGAGACGTCGAGCGCGCTCGTCGGCTCGTCCGCAATCAGCAGTTCGGGGCGCGGGATCAGCATCATGGCGATCATCACCCGCTGGCCCATGCCGCCCGAAACCTGGTGCGGATACATCTCCGCCACCCGCTCCGGATCGTTGATGCGCACCGAGTGCAGCATCTCGATCACCCGCGCCTTCAGGGCCCGGCGCGGCAGGTTCTCGTGCACCCTCAGCGCCTCGGCGATCTGGGTGCCGATGGTCATCACCGGGTTCAGCGAGAATTTCGGATCCTGCATGATCATCGAGATCCGCGCGCCCCGGATGCGCCGCATCGCCCGCGGCCCCTGTGTCATCAGGTCGGTGCCGTCAAAGGTCAGCCGGTCGGCCAGCTGTTCGCCCGGCGCCCGGATCAGCCGCAGGATCGCCCGCCCCGTCATCGACTTGCCCGATCCGCTCTCGCCCACGATGCCCAGCCGCTCGCGCCGCGCCAGGTCAAAGGACAGGCCCTTGACCACCTCCACCCGGCCCTTCGGCGTCGGAAAGCTCACCCGCAGGTTCTCGACCCGCAGCAGGGGGTGCTCGCTCTCGCTCATTTTCCGCCTCCCTGTTTCGGGTCCAGCACGTCGCGCAGCCCGTCGCCCAGGAAACAGAAGCCGAGCGAGACCAGGATAATCGCAAAGCCCGGCATGGTGGCCACCCACCACTGATCGAGGATGAAGGTCCGCCCGCGCGAGATCATCGCGCCCCATTCCGGCAGCGGCGGCTGTGCGCCCAGCCCGAGAAAGCCGAGGCCCGCCGCCGTCAGGATGATCCCCGCCATGTCGAGCGTCACCCGCACGATCATCGAGCTGGTGCAGAGCGGCAGCACGTGGCGCAGGATGATGCGCCCATGCGAGCCGCCCACCAGCCGCATCGCCTGGATGTACTCGGCATTGCGGAAGGTCAGCGTCTCGGCCCGCGCGATCCGCGCATAGGCCGGCCAGGCGGTGATCGCGATGGCGATGATCGCATTCTCGATCCCCGGGCCCAGCGCCGCCACGAAGGCCAGCGCCAGGATCAGCTTGGGCAGCGACAGGAAGACATCCGTCACCCCCATCAGCAGCTTGTCGGTCCAGCCGCCGAAATAGCCCGAGATCGCCCCGATGATCAGCCCCAGCGGCGCCGAGATCACCGCCACAAGCGCCACGATCATCAGCGTGATACGCGCGCCGTAGATCACCCGGCTGAAGATGTCGCGGCCCAGCTCGTCCGTGCCCATCCAATGTGCACCCGAGGGCGGCAGCAGCCGGTTTGGCAGGTCCTGCCCCACCGGGCTCTCCGGCGCGATCCAGGGGGCAAAGGCCGCCGCGATCAGCAGCGCCGCGATGATCACGACGCCCACCATGGCCAACGGGTTGCGGGCCAGCGCCGTGGCCATCCGCCAGGCGCGGCCCATGTTGGCCTGCCACAGGGTGGCGGGCGACTCGTCCAGCAGCCAGTCACGGGTGCTCATGCGCGTGCTCATGCCTCGCTCCTCGGATCCAGAACGCGATAGAGCACGTCCGACAGCTTGTTGATCAGGATGAAGACCGCGCCGATGACGAGCGTCGCGCCCAGCACGGCGTTCATGTCGGCATTCAGCAGCGCCACGGTCAGATAGTTGCCGATCCCAGGCCAGCTGAAGACCGTCTCGATCATCACCGAGCCCTCCAGCAGCGCCGCATAGCTCAGCCCGATGACGGTGATCAGCGGCACCCGGATCGGCTTGAAGCCGTGGCGCCAGATCACCCGCCATTCCGGCACGCCCTTGACCCGCGCCGTGGTGATGAACTCCTGCCCCAGCTGATCCAGCATGAAGCTCCGCGTCATCCGCGCGATATAGGCCAGCGAGAAGAAGCCTAGGATCGAGGCCGGCAGGATCAGGTGCTGCAGTGCGTTGTGAAAGACGTCCCAGTCGCCGGCGATCGCCGAATCCACCAGCATCACGTTGGTCACCGGCGGCACCAGCCCCTCGTAGAAGATGTCGAGCCGCCCCGGCCCCGCCACCCAGCCGAGCCCGGCATAGAAGATGGCCAGCCCCACGAGGCCCAGCCAGAAGGCCGGCACCGAATAGCCCAGCAGCGCCAGCACCCGGATCACCTGGTCGATCCATTCGCCGCGCCGCGTCGCCGCCCAGACCCCCATGGGCACGCCCAGCACCACGCCGATGATGATGCCCAGCGTCGCCATCTCCAGCGTCGCCGGGAACACCCGCTTCAGGTCTTCCGCCACCGGGCGGTTGGTCGAGATCGAATGCCCCAGGTCCCCGTGCAGCACCGCCCAGACGTAATCGGCAAACTGCACGATCAGCGGCCGGTCCAGGCCCATCGCCGCCTTGGCCGCATCGTATTGCGCCTGTGTCGCGCGGTCGCCCACCACCGAGAGCACCGGGTCGATGGGCACCACGCGCCCGATGAAGAAGGTGATCGCCAGCAGCCCCAGAAAGGTCAGCGCCGTGACCACGACGAACCCGCCGAGGGCCTTTGCACCACGCCAGAGCCGGCCGCTCGTCCGTGACACCATGGTTGCTTCCATCGTCAAGTTTTTCGCCCCTCCGGCCCGCGTTCGACCTGCACCCTGTTACCCGTCCGAAGCCCCGCAAGGGCGCGCCCCGCAGGCGCTCCCTTCCCCGGGATCCGGAAAAAATCCTCGCCGCACGTTACAAAAATTTTTGCCTAAGTAAAATTTTTTTTGTAGCCTTCGGGAAATCGAACCGGGAAAGGCAATCACATGGCAGCAGGCGCAGCAGGTGAGCGACAGAGGGCGGAACCGCAACTTGGGCCGCTGATCCGCAAGCGGCGCAAGCAGCTCGGCCTCACGCTTCAGGCGCTCTGCGACCGGGCCGGCGTCTCCGTGGGCTACCTCAGCCAGGTCGAGCGCGACAACGCCACCCCCTCGCTGGGCACCCTGGCGCAGATCGCGGCGGGCCTCGACGTGGGGCTGGAGTATTTCATCACCACCCCCGGCCCCGCCGCCTCGCTTACCCGCGCCGGCGAGCGCCCGCAGTTCTCGCTCAACGGCTCCTCCATCGGCTACGAGAACCTCGCCACAGATTTCCCCGGCGCCGAACTCTCCAGCTACCTCCTCCACGTGCCCCCGGGCTATGCCTCCGAGGTGGTCAGCCACGAGGGCGAGGAGATCATCTATATCCTGGAAGGCGAGATCGAGCAGACCCTCGACGGAGAGGTCATCCGCATGATCGCCGGCGACAGCCTGCATTACAGCGGCCTGCGCCCGCATTCCTGGACCAACCCGACAGACAAGCCGGCCCGCATCCTCTGGACGGGCACGCTCGCGGTGCTGAACCGCCGCGACGGCATGAAACTTCCCGAAATGGCGCCACTAGAAGCCTGAAAAGCCAACCGGACCGACATCCACCAAAGACATCCAACAAGGAGATTTCCATGAACATGCTGAAATCCGCGTTCCTGGCCACGGCGCTCGCGCTGCCGCTGGCCGGTACCGTGGGCGGAACCGCGGCGCTCGCAGAGACGCCCGACAACATGCTCGTCGTGGCACAGAACATCGACGATATCGTCGCCATCGACCCGGCCCAGGCCTACGAGTTCACCTCCGGCGAGCTGGTCACCAACCTCTACGACCGCCTGGTGCAATACGATGCCGAGGATCCCACCGTCCTCTCGCCCGGCCTCGCCACCGAATGGACGGCCGATCCCGAGGCCAAGACGATCACCTTCACCCTGCGCGACGATGCCGTCTTCAACTCCGGCAACCCCGTCACCGCCGATGACGTGCTCTTCTCCCTCGGCCGGGTGATCAAGCTCAACCTCACCCCCGCCTTCATCCTCACCCAGCTCGGCTGGACGCCGGAGAACATCGACCAGATGATCACCGCCGAGGGCAACACCGTCACCGTGCATTACGAGGGCGACTTCTCGCCCGCCTTCGTGCTCAACGTGCTGGCCGCCCGCCCCGCCTCCATCGTCGACGAACAGACCGTCATGGCGCACGAGGAGAACGGCGATCTGGGCAATGCCTGGCTCAATGCCAATTCCGCCGGCTCCGGCCCCTTCGCCCTCACCAGCTACACGCCCGGTCAGATGGTGCGCATGGCCGCCAACGAGAACTACTTCAAGGGCGCGCCCGAGATGGAGCAGGTGGTCATCCGCCACGTGCCCGAGGCCGCCACCCAGCAACTGCTGCTGGAACAGGGCGACATCGACCTGGCCCGCAATCTGACCCCCGATCAGATCGCCTCGCTTCCCGAGGAGATCAAGGTCGAGACCTACCCCCAGGCCGCCGTGCACTTCCTGTCCTTCAACCAGAAGACCGACAGCCTGACCAACCCCGCCATCTGGGAGGCCGCGCGCTACCTGGTCGACTACAAGGGCATGACCGACTCGATCATCAAGGGGCAGATGGAAGTGCACCAGGCCTTCTGGCCCAAGGGCTTCCCCGGCTCCTATGACGAGACGCCCTTCACCTACGGTCCCGAGAAGGCCAAGCAGATCCTGGCCGACGCCGGCGTCGAGACCCCGATCACCGTCACCCTCGACGTGATCAACGCCGCGCCCTTCACCGACATGGCGCAGTCGCTTCAGGCCAGCTTCGCCGAGGCCGGCATCAACTTCGAGATCCTGCCCGGCACCGGCGCGCAGGTGATCACCAAGTACCGTGACCGCACCCATCAGGCGATGCTGCTCTACTGGGGCCCCGACTTCATGGATCCGCATTCCAACGCCAAGGCCTTCGCCTACAACCCCGACAACTCCGACGACAACTACCAGGCCACCACCACCTGGCGGAACGCCTGGGCCGTGCCGGACGAGATGAACAGGGAAACCATGGCGGCCCTGTCGGAAAGCGATCCCGAAAAGCGCCTCGCCATGTACCAGGACCTGCAGAAGAAGGTTCAGGAGAACTCGCCCATCGTGATCATGTTCCAGGCCGCCTACGAGGTTGCCATGGGCCAGAACGTCAGCGGTTACGTCAATGGCGCCACCTCTGATTTTGTCTACTACCGACTGGTTCACAAGGACTGAGCCAGGTGATTAATACAAGGGGCCGCCGGGACACCGGCGGCCCCTTTCCTTTCAGGAGAATACTATGGCTTATCTCAAGCAGGCCGAAGACCGCCTGGCGCGCCTGCGCCGGCGCATGGCAGAAACCGGCACCGATCTCGTGGTGCTCGGCCCCTCCAGCCACATGGTCTGGCTCACCGGCCTCAGCCCCCATGGCGACGAACGCCCCGTGATGCTGCTCGTCACCCCAACCTATGCCGGCTTCCTGATGCCCGGCCTGAATCAGGCGATGGCCCGCGACGGCACGCCGCTGCCGCTCTTCACCTGGTCCGACGACGAAGGCCCCGCCGCCGCCCTCGACGCCCTGCTCACCGCCTGCGACGCGAAACGCCCCGGCCTCTCGGTGGTGATCGACGAGACCATGCGCGCCGATTTCGCGCTGCTGCTGCTCGATGCGCTCGACGCCCCCAGCCGCCGCTTCACCGACGATACCGTCGGCCTGCTGCGCGCCAGCAAGGACGCCGGTGAATCCGCGCTGATCAAGGCCTCGCACCTGCTCAACGACCGCGCCGTCGAGGCCGCCTTCGCCGCGCTGAAACCCGGCATGACCGAGGGCCAGGTCGTCGATTTCATCGATGCCTTCTACAAGGAGAACGGTGCCACCACCGCCTTCTGTTCGGTCTGCTTCGGCGAAAACGGCGCCCATCCGCACCACACCTCGGCCGGGGCACAGCTCGCCGACAACATGGTGGTGCTGATCGACACCGGCTGCATCCTCGATGGCTACCCCTCCGACATGACCCGCACCCGCTGGTTCGGCGACAGCCCGGATCCCGAGTTCATCAAGGTGCGTGACATCATCGAAGAGGCCGTGCAGGCCGCCATCGCCGCCGCCCGCCCGGGCGCAAGGGCGCACGAGGTCGACGATGCCGCCCGCGGCGTGATCACCAAGGCCGGCTATGGCGATTACTTCCTGCACCGCACCGGCCACGGGCTTGGCATCGACATCCACGAGCCGCCCTATATCACCGCCACCTCCGACGTGGTGCTGGCCGAGGGCAACGTCTTCTCGATCGAGCCCGGCATCTACCTCGCCGGCCGCTTCGGCTGCCGCCTGGAAGAGATCGTGATCCTGCATCCCGAGGGCGCCGAGGTCTATTCCGAGATGCCCCGCGTCTGACTCTCGGCATGAAACACCTGTCGCGCGCCGGCCTTCCCGGCGCGCGTCGCCGCCCCGGGCACCGCGCGCTGCCTTAACCCGGCCATTTCCCCCGATCCGCACCGACGCGATACCGACGTAATACCGACGTGATACCGACGTCGGATTTTTCGCCGCTTCGCCCTGTTAACCAAGGGATCCGGGCCCTGATTCGCGCCATTCCGCCCGCCAGGCGCTCCCGATCCCGTAACCCTTCGCTAACCGGCGCCCGGCGCCTGCGGCAGCCCGCCCGATTGCACCCCCCTCACGTTTGCGCTCTACTGGGGCAAAGGACTCAAGGCAGAAGCAATGAGCGACGATCCCTACGACGTGCTCGGCGTGGCCCGGACGGCCACCGCCGATGAGATCAAGAAGGCCTATCGCAAGATCGCCAAGGAGAGCCATCCGGATCTCCACCCCGGCGATGCCGGCGCAGAGGCCCGGTTCAAGGCCGCCGGCGCGGCCTACGACCTGCTCAAGGATCCCGAGACCCGCGCCCGTTTCGACCGCGGCGAGATCGGCCCCGATGGTCAGGAAAAACCCCGCGAGCGCAGCTATTACCGCGATTTCGCCGAGGAGCCGGGCAATCCCTATCGACAGGGCGCGCGCTACGAGGGCTTCGGCGATGCCGATGATATCTTTGCGGAATTCATGCGCCGACAGGCCCAACAGGGCGGCGGCGCGCGCGGTTCCGGTGGTGCGGGTGGCTTCCGCGGCCAGGGCTTCGACCTGCGCGGCGCCGATGCCCATTACGCCCTCGAGGTGCCCTTCCTCGACGCTGCCAACGGCGGGTCGATGCGGATCACCCTGCCCGATGGCGGCGCGCTCGAGGTCAAGATCCCGAAGGGTGTCGCCGACGGCCAGAGCCTGCGCCTGCGCGGCAAGGGCAGCCCCGGCTTCGGCAAGGGCGCGGCCGGCGACGCCTATGTCACCCTCTCCATCGCGCCGCATCCCGTCTTCCGGCGCGAGGGCGACGACATCCTGCTGACCCTGCCGATCACCCTCGACGAGGCCGTGCTCGGTGCCAAGGTCGAGGTGCCCACCATCGCCGGCCCGGTCAAGGTGACCATTCCGAAAGGCGCCACCAGTGGCCAGGTCCTGCGCCTGCGCGGCCGCGGCATCGCTGCCCCCAAGCGCCCCGCCGGCGATCAGCGCATCGAACTGCGCATCGCGATGCCGAAAACCATCGACGATGACCTCGCCAGCTTCATGGAAGACTGGCGCAAGAGCCACGGATACGACCCGCGCAAGGGGATGACCGCATGACCCAGCCCTCTGGTTTCCTTGATGAAAAAGAGATCCTGGCCACCGTTGCCCGTCTCGACGTGACGCGCCTCGAACGTTTCAAGCGGACCGAGGTGATCAGCCCCGCCGAGGCCGGCGGGCGTGTCGTCTATCGTCAGGTCGACGTGGCCCGGATGGAGCTGCTCTGCGATCTCTGCGACGATTTCGACCTCGACGATGATGCCCTCGGCATCGTCATGGGCCTGGTCGATCAGCTGCATGGCACCCGCGGCGACCTGCGCGCCCTGATGGCCGCCCTGGCCGAGGAACCCGAAGAGGTGCGCATCCGCGTGATGGCCCGCCTCGACCCGCAGGGCTGATCCCCGCCGCCCGCAGCTGATCACCGTGCGCCCCGTTCACCGGCAGCATACCCTTGCCCTGCTAGAACAGGCGTGCGCGTACCGCAGCGCCCGCCCCCCTCCTGGTGCTATCGGGCCCTGTTGTCCGCATCTCATGCCTCGAGGCATGCACGCTATCAAAGATCGGGCACAGGTTCCTTTCTCAGCTGCCCCTCCGAAAACATTAAAGTTGCGATATATGTTGTTGAAAGAGCACTATCTTTCGCCTCCCCGCTTGCATTTCCCCGTCTGCTGACGCAGGGAACGGGCACCCCGAGACCGAGTGTTTCGGTCAGGGAACGGGAGATCAAATATGAAGATCAAAAAGTTGTTCACACAGGTGGCAGCCGCGGCATTCTCCGTGGCGCTTGCCGGTCAGTCTGCAATGGCATGCACGGGGATCGTGCTGCACGCAGAAGACGGTACCACCGTGCCTGCCCGTACGATGGAATTTGGTTTCAACCTTCACTCCGACATCGTGGCCGTGCCCGCGGGAACGCAGTTCTCCACGCTGGCGCTGAACCCCGATGAAACTGGCTTTACTTATACGACCAAGTACGGATTTGCCGGCGCCAACGGCTTCGGCAAGCCGATCGTGGTCGATGGCATGAACTCCGAAGGGCTCTACTACGGTGCCTTCTACTTTGCCGGCTCGGCCGTGATGGCCGACCTGACCGAGGACAACCGCGCCCACGCGATCTCTTCCGAAGAGATGGGCAACTGGATCCTGGGTCAGTTCGCCACCGTCGCAGAGGTCCGCAAGGCGGTTCCCGAACTGACGGTCGTGGGCACGGACATCGCGGAGATCGGCGGCAAGGCCCCTGTGCATTATTTCGTGACCGACGCCAGCGGCGACTCGATCGTGATCGAATACACCAAGGACGGCCTGCGGATTTTCGACAACACCGTCAACGTGGTGACCAACAACCCCTCCTATGACTGGCACCTCACCAACCTGCAGAACTACATCGGCCTGCAGGCCGAGAACCACCAGGCGATCACCGTCGGCACCCAGACGCTGCAGCCCTTCGGGCAAGGCACCGGCCTCGCCGGCCTGCCGGGCAATTCCACCTCGCCCTCGCGCTTCGTCCGGGCAGTGGCCTTCGTCAACACGGCGCTGCCCTCCGCAACCGCCGATGACGCGATCTTCGAGGCCTTTCACATCCTCAACAACTTCGACATCCCCAAGGGGTCGATCCGCGAGGAGCACAACGGCGAGACGGTCACCGACTACACGCTCTGGACCTCTGCCTCGGACACGCGCAACCGGGTCTACTACTTCAAGACCTATGACACCCAGGCAGTGCAGAGCATCGACGTGAACAAGGTGCTGGAAGGGCTCGAGAAACCCGAGACGCTGAAGATGGAAACGGGCTTCTCCGTGACCGACCGGACCGCCGAATTCTGAGGTTGTCCGCCCGGCCGGCTGCCTGCCCCCCGGGGCCGCCCCGGATCAGGCGGCCGGCCCTGAAACGGCCCGTGCGCGCATCAGCCGCGCATGGGCACATCCCGCCGGCCCCGCGCCTTTCTCAGCTCCCGGCAAGCCCCTCCGCCAGTGCCCGGGCGAGCTCGGACGGCGGGCAGGGTTTCTGCAGGATCGGCGCCACGACGCTGCCCATGTCGCTGGCGCTCACTCCGGTGTATCCGGACATGTAAAGGATCGGGATCTCGGGGCGGCGCTCGCGGATCTGCCGCGCCAGCTCGAAGCCCCCGATGCCGCCCGGCATGACCACATCGGTCAGCAGCAGGTCATAGGCGGCCCCCTGCTTCGTCAGCTCCAGCGCCTCTTCGCCCGAAACCGCGGTGACGATCTCATAGCCCAGGTCCTGCACCACTGCCGCCACGAGCATCAGGAGCTCCGGCTCGTCCTCCACGATCAGGATCCGCTGGCCGCTGCCCATGCTGCGCTCCGGCCGTTCCTGCGCCCCTTCGCGCAGGCCGTCGCTGGTGCCCCGGGGCAGCATCAGGCGCACTGTGGTGCCGTGGCCCTGCTCGGAATAGATCCGCATTTCCCCGCCCGCGGCCTCCACAAAGCCATAGACCATCGACAGGCCGAGCCCGGTGCCCGAGGCCAGCCCCTTGGTGGTGAAGAAGGGATCGGTGGCGCGGCGGCGCACCTCCTCGGTCATCCCCGGGCCGTTGTCGGTGACGGAGAAATCGATGAAGCGCACCGTCATATGCGCCGGCAGTCCCTCCTCGCCGGGCCGCGGCGGATCGCTCTGGATGTGATCCTCGGCCAGGCCGCGCACGCTCACCACGATGCGGTCGCCCCGCCCCGAGGCGATGATCGCATCGCGGCTGTTGATCACCAGGTTCAGCAGCGCGCTCTCCAGCTGCGCGGTATCGCAGAAGACCGACAGACCCTCATCGTGGATGTCGTATTCCAGGGACACGCCCGGCTCGACCGTCAGGTCCGAAAGGCTCTGGAACTCCTCCATCACGTCGCGTACCGGCACCGCCCTCTCGACGCCGGGGTTCTGTTTGGAAAAGGTCAGCAGCCGGCGGGTCAGCTCGGCCCCCCGCGCAACGGTCTTGCGGATCGAGGCAAGGTACTCCCTGGCCTTCTCCTCGGGGGCGCCCTCGATCAGCGTGGCGGCGTATTGCACGGTGGCCAGCAGGTTGTTGAAATCATGCGCAATCCCGCCTGTCATCTGCCCAAGAGCATCCAGCCGCGCCGAGCGTTCCGCCTTCTGGCGGTTGCGTTCGTGCCGGGTGACGTCGTCCAGGATCACCACCGTGGCCACGTCACCCGGCGCCGGCGTCGGCACAGGGGCGCTCGACACGCTGATATAGCGCAGCAAGCCGTTTCGATCGCCCTGCCGCAGGATCGAGACCTCGCCCTTCAGCGCCGCACCGGCCAGCGCGCGGTTGATCGGATCGCGCGAGGCTTCCAGCGGCTCGAGCGTCTCCGGCTCGACAAAGGTGATCCCCTCGGGCCAGCGGAACGGCAGCGTCCGGCCGGGCTCGGCGATGATCTCGAGCGCCCCGACATTCGCCACCTGGATCTCTCCGCCCCGGTCAAACCCCAGGATCCCGCTGCGCGCGGCGTTCAGGATCGCGCTCAGCCGTGTCGAGAGGCTCTCCATTTCCCGGGCCCGCAGCATCGCCCGCCGCCTGGCACGCAGCACCAGCACGAAGGTCAGCACCACCACGACAACCACCGCCGTCAGCGCACCTACCCTGGCCCATCGCAGGCGCTCCGCGGTCCAGAAGGGTTGCGGCGCAAGCCATTGCGTCCGCAGCTCCTGGTAGTCCTCCGAGGCCAGGTAGCCCGGGATCACCGCATCGAGACGCTCGCGCACCGTCGCAAGGCCGCGGCGCAGGCCGATCGCCCGTTCCGACACCGCCACCGGCGGCGCCACCGCCCGGATCTGCGCACTCGCCCCAAGCCGCTCGGCCACCGTCCGAAGCGTGGCGTTGGCATAGATCACCGCATCGACATCCCCCGCGGTCAGCGCCTCGAGCAGCGCCTCCTCCTCCGGCAGGACAACCTCTTCGAAGTCGGCGTCCGGCCGCACCAGCGACCGCGCCCAGCTGTTGCGGGTAAAGCCCACCCGCAACCCCGAGAGATCCTCCATCCCGGTAATCGGCCTCGGATCGTCGGCCCTCAGAAAGATCGAATAGGGCGATTCCTGCAGCGGAATGGTGAAATCCATCAGCCTCTGCTTTGCTTCGGTCACGCTCAGCGGCGGCAGGATGTCATAGGTGCCCACCGTGGGGCCATCCGCCCATTCGTCGGAACTCAGCGCCACGAAGCGCAGCTGCAGGCCGGCACGCTCGGCAATCTGCTTCAGGGCCTCCACCCCGTATCCCGTAAAGGTGCCGTCCTCCTCGATCACCTGATAGGGCGGAAACCGCGACACGCCTGCCGTCAGCACCTCGGGCGCGGCCATCGGCTTGGTCACGTTCCAGTCCGCCATCAGCCGGTCCAATGTGCCATCCGCGCGCAGCCGCGCGATGGCATCTTCGACCCTCGGCATCAGCGCGGCCCTGTCGGGCGACAGCACTGCATAGATATCCTCCACACGCAGGGCCGGCTCCATCGTCCGCACGCGATAGTCGAGCTGGGTTTTGCGCAGCACATCGGCCGCGAACTTGTAGGTGGTCACCACCCCGTCGATCCGCCCCATGATCAGCGCGCCAAAGGCATCCCGCAGATCATCAAAGGGCACCACCTCGCCCGCGCGGCCCTGCAGATCTCCCAGGTCACTGCCCGCCGCCCGCGACACGACGCCGATCCGGCGCCCCTGCATGTCGTCAAGCGTCAGCTCCGCCGGCTCCCTCTCCCGGACAAACAGATAGGTGCCGCTCTCGCCCACGGGCTCTGAAAAGACCATGTCGGCCAGCGCCGGTGTCCGCGGCGCCCCGGCCACGAAACGCCCTCCGGCGCCCGCCCAGGATCCGATTGCCTCACGCGGGGTGGGATATTCCTCGAAGCGGAGCGACAGGCCGGCTGCATCGGCGATCGCCTTCGACAACTCCGAGTAGAACCCGGTATAGGCGCCCTCCGCCGACTTCTCGAACTGGCCGGGCCACTCTGCCCAGGGCACGATCAGATCCTGAGCCAGATCCTGCCCCGCGTCCTGGTTCAGGTCCTGCGCACGGACGGTCGCACCGGTGCCCAGCCACAGCGCCAGGAGCATCATGAAAGCGGTCAGAAAGCGGCAGCGGAATGGCATGATCTCGCCCGGTCAGTGTCTTACGGGTCATACACAACCCTTGCGCGCATGTCATCCGGGAACAATCAATTCCAGCAACCCCTACGGCCGCTGTCATGGGCGCCCTCCGACCGCCCGCAAAGCGGCGGCACAGGCGCCACACCGCCCCCCTTGCGCCGCCCCTGCGCCGCCCCCCTCCTGGCGGATCTTCGATCGGTCAGAGCGTGCCGCTGCTGAACAGGAAATGTCGAAAGCCACCGGCTCACGGCCCGGCAGAAGCCCTCGCCGGGCCGAAACACCGCCAGCGACCGGGCCGAAATTCGCTTTCCCTGCGAAAATTTCCGGAAAATTACCCAATACGTAAGACATTCGCCTTTTTGTATACGATATATCCTGTTAACCTTAGTGCCAAGGAGTGTCCCCAACCTTTGCCTTCTACCCGGGCCAAGCAACTGCTCCCTCCGCGTCCTACCCCGAAGATCAAGAGGCGCGTGGTCGGGTCCCGATCGACACGCTCATCGGCACCCGGCTCTTTTTTCCATGAGTTTTCCCATGAACCTGGAAACGTCGCGGGCCGCCGCATCAGCCCCGTCGCGACGTATCCCGTGCCTGCAGCGCGTCGAGCGCATCGGCATTCTCCCGCCCCCAGCAATAGACCCGTTCGACCAGATCCACGAACCGGTCGCCGAGCGGTGTAAGACGGTAACGCACTGCCGGCGGCACGACGCTTTCGACCTCGCGTTCGATAAGGCCGCTCCGCTCCATCTCACGCAGGGTCTGCACCAGCATCTTCTTCGAGATGCCCGGCAAGCTGCGTTGCAGAACGCCGGTGCGCGCCTCGCCGTCGTGTCGCGCGTGCAGCGTGTGCAGGATCATGCTGGTCCATTTTGTCGAGAAGATCTCGAGAACCCGCCGCGGTGCGCAATCCTCGCGCCATTCGTCGTCCTTGCTGCCTGCCTGCATGGTTACCTCCTGGTGACTACGTCCCGATTTGGTGCCGTCTAGCGCCGCTGCGCCCCCGTGTCTATCTGGGCGGTGTCTATCTGGGCGGTGTCCATCTGGACCGTCACACGAAAAGGAGAGCAAGACATGACGAAACGTGCATTGGTCGTCGGATCCACCGGCATTCAGGGCAGCGCCCTGGCGGCCCGGCTTGCTGCCGAAGGCTTCGAGGTCTTCGGCCTTGCCCGGCGCCCCGCGCAAATGCCCGGCGTGACACCAGTCGCTGCCGACCTGCTTGACCCGCAGAGCCTGGCCACCGCCCTGCGGGGGATAGGGCCCTCCCATGTCTTCCTGACGACCTGGCTTCGGATGCCGACCGAGGCCGAGAATATCCGGGTCAATTCGGCGATGCTGCGCAACCTGTTCGCGGCCCTGCGGCCCAATGCAGCGATAGAGCACGTGGCCCTCGTGACCGGCCTCAAGCACTATCTCGGCCCGTTCGAGGCCTACGGCAAGGGCATCCTGCCCAAGACGCCCTTCCGCGAGGATCAGGGCCGGCTCGAGGTGGAAAACTTCTATTACGCCCAAGAGGATGAACTCTTTGCCGCCGCCGCGCAGGACGCCTTCACCTGGAGTGTTCACCGCCCCCACACCATGATCGGCAAGGCCCTGGGCAATGCCATGAACATGGGCCAGACACTGGCCGTCCATGCCACGATATGCCGCGAAACCGGGCGCCCCTTCCGCTTCCCCGGCTCGCAGGTGCAATGGGACTCCCTGACCGACATGACCGACGCACGGCAGCTGGCGGCGCAGGCAATCTGGGCCGCGACCACCCCGGCAGCGCAGAACGAGGACTTCAACGTGACCAATGGCGACGTCTTCCGCTGGAGCTGGATGTGGCACCGGATCGCCGACTGGTTCGGCATCGAGGCGGAGGACTTCGACGGGATCGAACGCCCGCTGGAAGAGCAGATGGCCGGCGACGCGGACGTCTGGGCTGAGATCGCCGAACGCCACGGCCTTGCCGAACCGGATCTGGCACGACTCGCCTCGCCCTGGCACACCGATGCCGACCTCGGGCGCCCGATCGAGGTGGTGACCGACATGTCGAAGAGCCGAAAACTGGGCTTCACCGGATATCTCGCGACCGACGAGGCCTTCTTCGATCTGTTCCGTCAGCTCCGCAAGGACCGGATCATCCCGGGCACCTAGCCAGCGGCACGGTATCCGGGGGCCTTCGACGGATCCCGGATACCCGTCCGCATACGCGGCTACGCGCCGAGGATCGCCCGGATAAGGTCTGCCACATGACCTATCCCCGGATCATTGGCATTCCTCTGGTGCCACGCCAGATGCAGGGGAAAGCTCTCGAGCGCGAGCGGCGGCGGCAGCCCGATCAGATCATCCTCGCAATGGTCCTCGAACGACTTGCGGGGCAACATGGCAAGCAGGTCCGTCGAGCGGAGTATATCCGGCACAAGCTGGAAGGACGGCACCACGAGGCCGATCTGCCGGGACAGGCCCTTCGCGCGGAGGGTCTCGTCCAGGGGGGTGAACCGCTCGCCCCGGCCCGAAACCACGACATGCGGCCATTTCAGCCAGCCCTCGAGATCGAAGTTCTCGGCGGCCGGGTGATCCCCGCGCATGGCCACGACATAGCTGGTCTCGAGCAGCTTCTCCGTCTCGATATGCTCGGCGCGTCTGGCAAAGAGCGCGACCCCCAGCTCGGTATCCCCGTTCAGCAACTCCTGTTCGAGCGCATCCGGGCCCGCCCATGGCTTGAAGACGACCGAAATGCCGGGCGCGCTCTGCCCGAGCCTTTCCAGCAGCGGGCGCGCCAGGAGGGCGGTCGGCGCATCGGCCGCGCTGATGCGGACGACCTGCACCAATTGTGCAAGTTCGGCGACGGGCGGGTCGAGCAGCTGCTCCACCTGCGCCAGGATGTCACGAAGCGGCCCGCGCAGTCTCTCGGCCTTGGGGGTCGGCTTCATCTTGCCCCGCCCCCGTTCGAGAAGCGGGTCGTCGAACAGGGCGCGACAGCGTTGCAGCGCACTTGAAACGGCCGGCTGCGAGAGGTTCAGCCGCTGCGCCGCACGGCTGACATGCGCTTCGTCCAACAGCGCATCAAGGATCACGAGCAGGTTGAGGTCTACAGCTCTCAAATTCATGACGCGAATAATAGGCTATATCTTATATCTTTTGGAATAATTTCTTGAGGTGCGCCATCTTGGGATCATCACCAGCCCCAAAGGAAGCAAGAATGTCCCGCACGCTCATTCTCCTGTTCCACCGGAACATCGCGAAATCCACCGCGAACAAGGCGCTGCGCGCCCGCGCCGCAAACCTGCCCACCGTCGAGGTTGTCGACATCCAGAGCCTCTACCCGGATGGCGTCATCGACATTCGCACCGACGCCGCAACCGAGGCGCAGCGCCTGCTCTCGGCAGACCGGATCGTGCTGCAATTCCCGATGCAGTGGTACGCCACCCCCGCCCTTCTCAAGGCCTGGCAGGACAGTGTCCTGACCCGGATGTACTATCTTTTCGCCGAAGAAGAGGGGGGCCGGCTGAAGGGCACCCCGCTGATGGTCGCGGCCACCGCCGGCAACATCCCGAGCGCCTATGCGCCGGAAGGGGCGAACGGTTTCACGATGGACCAGATATTCACGCCCCTCAAGGCCACCGCGCACCGCTGCGGCCTGCCCTGGCACGCGCCCTACGTCGTGTTCAGAGCGGACAAGCTGGATCAGCCCGGCCTGACGGCAGCCTCCGAGGGCTACGCCCGTGCGATCGAGGCATTCATCGCGGCCACCCCCACCCTGTCGGAACGAGAGGCCTGCCGAGCATGACCGGGCAGGCAATGCTCGCCTCTCTCGCGGCCCGAGGCCCCCTTCAGACCTTGCCCGATGCGTGCCGGGGGCCGGCCCGGAGCGGCGTCCGCTCGGGATCCGCGGGCGGACGCTGGGCGAAGTGCCGTTCCACGGCAGCATCCTCCGTTTTGGCAGACGCCCTTCCACCAGAGTTTGCAAACCCTGCGGAGCTGTGAGCCTGCGCTATCACAAGGCAGGTTCCGGTGTCGTCAGCGAAGGTCCGAATTGCGGCCCTTCAGGAGAGACGGGTTCCGTCAGAGCTATCACGCGCATCGTCAGACAGCCCTGGAATCCACGATATCCTTTTCGGACCAACTGGTCATTTATGTTCTCTGAAAGCCCGGAAGGCGTTGCCCCGTCCGCGCATCCCCGAGGGCCCTCCGCGTCGGCTTTGACCTTTGAAAGGGCATGTCCTCATGCCCCCCCGCCTCGGACAAGCGAGGCACAGCGCAGCCTGCAGCTTTAGAGGGAAGCGCGATCAGGTGTCCGCTTGCGGGCGCAGTCATCCGCGCAAAAAAGGGTCGCAAAGATGCCACCCGAAACTGGTCGGCCGGCGAAGAGCGTCTTGGGCGAGAGCGGCTTGGCGCCCCGTCAGTCTGCGGCCGGGCAGCCGGTGAAGATCGCGTCGATCTGCGCCGCAAAAAGCGCTCCCCCATCGACCTTCTTGTCCTGGCTAAGCATCCCGTTGTGAACGATCGCAAACCAGAGCGGCGACAGGAGCAGGTGCGCCAACATCTCGGGATCCTTGGCCGGGTCGATCTCGCCTTCCTTCTGCGCGGTCGCGACGATCCAGGACAGATGCCCCTTCAGGGGAAGGTAAACACCGGTCTGATAAAGCGCATGCAGCACCGGAAAGGTCTTCACCTCCTGCAGAACGAGCCGCGCAAGATCCCCCCGCCCGGAGCTTTCCGTCGTCATCATGCTGGGCAGCAGCGTTCTGCGACAATAGGCCTTCAACGTCTCGCCCTGCTCCCGAGAGACGTTGCGCACCTCTTCAAAGGTTCCGACAACGCGCTCGGACACGATCTGCAAAAGCAGCTCCTCCTTGGTGCGGAAGTACCGGTAGAGCGTCCCCTTCCCGAAACCGCACTCTGCCGCGATCTGATCCATCTTCGTCAGGGCAAAGCCGTTTCGCACGAACTGTCGAAGCCCGACCTCGATGATCCGCTCCCGCGTTCGGCTGGTTTTTTCGGGGCTTGGCCCCCGCGTGGCCTTCTTTGGCTTCTTTGCCTGGGGCATCGCAACCTGACTGCTTGTTCGGATCTCGTGATGACTGAGTGCATCATTTCGCCCCCGGAATGCAAGATTTGATGCGTTTCCGGCTTGCGCAAAGCGGACTGCCAGGTCACATAAAGAATTGCATACGATGGTACACCTCGCCGGGCGGATGGCGAGCCGATGCCGGAAGTACAAGGCCCTACCAGGAAGGAAAGCCAAATGAGTGAATTTGAGAACAAGGTCGCCATGGTCACAGGCGGCGCATCCGGAATCGGCCGCGCGACGGCTCTTAAGCTCGCCGCCGGGGGGGCAAAGGTCTTGCTTGCCGACATGAACGAGGAGAAGCTGGCCGCTGTCGCATCCGAGATCGAAGCTGCTGGCGGCGTCGCACAATATCGCGTTTGCAATGTCACCAGCGACGCCGACGTAGCAGCAACGGTGCAAGCCGCAGTGGACACCTACGGTCGCCTGGACTACGGCGTGAACAACGCCGGCATCACCGGCCCGATCGGGCCACTTGTCGATTACGATCTTGATGCCGCACGTCAGATCGTCGCGATCGACCTCATGGCAATCCTCAGCTGCATGCAGGCCCAGATGAAGGTCATGATCCCGCAAGGCAGCGGGGCCATCGTCAACACCAGCTCGATCTGGGGCCTCACGGCCTCCGCGAATTTCGTGGCCTACTCCGCAGCAAAGCATGGCGTGACCGGCGCGACCAAGGCAGCCGCGCTGGAAGTCGCGGAGCAAGGCATTCGCGTGAATGGCATCGCGCCGGGGTTTACCTATACACCGATGGTTTCCGAGCAGGGCATGAACGTCAAGGAAGATACCCCGGAATATACCGCCGGCGCCGCAAACCATCCGATGAACCGCTGGGGCAAGCCAGAGGAAATGGCGGACGGTATCACCTTCCTGCTCTCCGATCGCGCAGCCTTCATCACCGGCGTGATCCTGTCGATTGACGGTGGTTTTGTCGCGCGCTGACCCCATGGAGAAAGGTATTCGGGCGGGCTTCGGGCGGGCTTCGGACGGGCTTCGGACGGGCTTCGGACCGGCCCATGCCAGGAGGCCGAGCAATGGATGAGCACCTCCGGCGCGTTTCGGCCCGACCGGCTCGGGTCACGCCATGGGACCGCAGGGATCGACCGGCGGGTTGATCCGTTGCCTGCATCCTGCGTCGGGCTTCTTTCGGAAAAGGGCAACACCTCATGGTGCTGCCCTTTTGCCGATGTCCGAGCCCTTTGCGCCAGGCGCCAAGCGCCAAGCGCGAAAGCTGCGCAAAACACATGACACGCGAAACCATGCTGCTGTTGCCCGACTTCGGGAAACACCCTGCGCGGATTCGGACCCATCAGAATAGCGGAGCCAGCAATCAGTTGATAATGGTGGGTGATGAGAGACTCGAACTCCCGACATCTTCGGTGTAAACGAGACAAGAACCTCCCTAACCCAATGATATAGCGTTATATCCGCTTCCCAAGATGCGCGCAAATTATTGCAGACAAGACGAGAACAGAACAGGAACCTGGGAAACGCTACGGGTGCTCTAACTAGCCTCGTTGAGTGGCGCCAACGGTCAATCCTGAAGCCTCTTACGCAGGCGGTTCCGTTGCTTCCTTGGCGCCCTTAAAGAACCAAATATTCTCGACAGCGACGCTCCCGCGGACCCCGACCGAATGTTGAAAAGCCTTGGCAGGTGTCTTGTCGCAGCTCGACAGCCCGATGCGGTCAACCATGTGGGCCTTCACGTGCCGCCCAGTTCAGACACCAAGGGCGGTGAGCTGTCATTCGCTGTGACTGGCGCGAATGACCGCGATGCGCAGGGTGCGGCAGTTCAGGCCCGGGCTCGCACTGCGCGGCTAGCGCAGGTAGAGGCTTGTCATCGTGTCGCAATAGCCGATCTCATAAGTGCCTGCACATGTGCACGCCAAGCCGCTACTCGGAGCAACGGCAGAAGTACGAAGGCGGCAGCTCTAGGTGTCGTTCCCCAGTGGATCGCTTAGAAGAAAATCGTCCACCTTTAAGTTCTCACCTGAAAAGTGGTGGAAGCCTCTTAGGCTAGTGCGAAAAATACTAAACCTCTCCAAGATCAAATTCTCTTCTGACCAGCTGCATGCATCTCGACGGGGTGATGATCGATTTATTTTGGCGATTCTCTAGTTCAGACCGGCTTAAAAACAACTGCCATATTTGCAAGAATCTTTTGCGTTCATCGCCTGGAACCCAATCAGCCCGCGATCGCCAGGATGTCGCCCACCTAGAGCACATTTCTTTAAATAAAGAGCGATTAAATGTTGTTACCAAAGCATGAGTTGAGGCGGTGGCGTCCTGGAGGAAACCAAAATCAACTCTAATGCTCGCGGAACCAGTTCTTTGCGGGACGTCAATCTGAACTGCGTTGCGGCCAGGTAGCACCCCATCATTATGGACCAATCCGTGACGCAAATGACAAATGGCGTCAAAGTTATCGAACACATCTGAAAATTGAGAGCCTTTCATATCAAATCCTAGATAGCCCTTCGATGCAGATATTATCTCCTTGGAAGATGTAAATGACATGTGCTCAAAGGCGCTTCTTCGAAATTCCTTTGCGCCATGCCAAAGCACCCCGCCTAGGTTGATGTTCTTTTCGGCAGAAACATTCTTTGAAACTGGACATACATTGAGGCTCGACGCCAAAATCGAGCGAAAATACCCTTCAGTTGCAGAGATGACACCCAGCAGCAGAAGCCCACCCAACTTCTCCAGTTCTGCTAGTCGTGACACCGTTCCGTACCCAGTAATCTCACTAACGCTCTTGAGATAAGCGTCTATTGGTGAAATCGTTTCATGATCCACTATGCAGCCATCAATGCCTTGGAGCGGTTCAGATGGCGGTGCCGCGCAAACGAAATCCTCAATATTCATTGCGCCATTCAAGACACATACTCCTCCGCGGCGCCGACGATTTTTACAGCGCGCGCCTTCTTGATGTACTTAATAGACATTAGTTGTTCGCGGCTGTTGTCTAGCAGAATATCCTTCACCTTGCGAATCTGTGAGTTCTTTTTGATGCGGTCCTTCATAGCCTTCGAGATGTCGAGAACAGAAATGTCTTGCTCAGCAAGCGCTTCGTAGGTCGATGCTGACTTTAGGCGCGCCCCGCAGTTTGGGCAGAACTTTGCTTCCGGGTTCGGACGTTCCGTGCCGCAAGATTGGCATTGAGGAAGCGAAATAGTGAAATCATTAGGAGAGACACGCGATGCTTCCAAGATCTTGCCAGAGTATGTCCTGGGCCAAGCTTGATGCTTCTTTGCTCTGAGAACATCTAGGAAAAGAGCTACAGACTTAGTCCTTCGCCCAACGATCGCGTTGTCGGTGACGAGATCTCCCGCATGTAGTTCATAAACAGAGAACACGCCATTCTCGCCTCGTGAGAACTCGCCCATGTGCATGACTAGCCCTGCATACTGATAGAAGCTAATCACCTTCTCCAAATTTGAATCTATTGGACTCCTGATTCCAAACTGGAGGGTTTGCTCGGCACGATCCTTGTTGGTGTTAAATTCCTTAATGCTATTCAGCAATGTGCGATAGATTGTAGATCCATTTTTGACATAACTCTTTAGAGATGGCAGCTTCGCCTCTAGGGAGTTGTAAACGCTATGGGACATTTCCTTTCCGCTTCTCGACAGGGATAAAACCTTGGATTTCGACAAAGTCCCATCAGAATTAAAGTAAGAATCTTGGGAGTTGTAGACTGTTCGCAGCATCCCCAAAAAGGCTCGTGGTATCCCAAAGGAGCAATATGCCAAGAATGCGATATCATCCTTGCTGCTATCAGAGATGTTTATGGAAGTGCCATTGAACCGCTTCCGCGCCAATTCAAGCATAAATACTTCGTACTCCTCTCCCGCTGGCTTGACCCAAACGTCAATTTGCTCTGCATCGTGGCCAATTTGAAAGGAGGGGGAATGGGATGTTATGCCCGGGTAAACTGCAGCCTTAGGGGAGATTGATTTCGACTTCACGGCTCTAAAGAAGTCGAAGAAATCTTCTTGTTGCTTCTCGGAGAACGCGTGAGCCGCATCGTCAATTAGAAGAACGCAACGACCTAAGTTATTCTCCTCTAGGCATTGATCGAGGGTCCGCTGTAGAAACGAAATACTGAACTCCGCTACTTCATTCTCTGATGTTATTCCAGATTCGATGCTTTGAATCGCGCGAGATACCTGCTGCCTTGAAGGAAACTCAGTTGGCAGGGACCATCCTTTTCTCCCTTCAATGGTTCCTCTCAGGGATTCGATCACTTTAAGGGCCAGCCATCCTTTGAACCAGTAAGGAGCGTTGGCGCCCTTGCTGTAAAGTGGTTCCACCTTTAGCGCGAGCTTGAAGTTGACATACACTGGAAGAGCCCGTGAGGCCGGGTCATCTATCATTTTCTGGTAGGCTTTGAGCATTAGCGTGCTTTTCCCGCACCCCCGTGGCCCGATTAGTAGTTTGGCCCCGCCGCCCATCAATTTTCTGAGGATGGAACCCTCATGTGGATGCTCGATAGTCAGCGCTGCGAAGTTGGCGGTGTCGATGTACTCTGCCTGCTCGATAAAATTGACCTCGAAGGGGAGCTCTTCGTCAGATTCTGCTGCTGTGCTTCGGTTCGCCATGAGAGGATTATCCCGTCTATAGTGCTCACCTTAGGTGAGCTCGTACTGTATCTCGCATCACATAGCCACGTAGGGCTTTTGTTCACAAGTCTTAGTCCGGAATGGTGCGCGTTGCATATGGATGATGCAGCATGGGCTCGTTGGCTTATGCAGTTCGCCCATTGGATTACTTCGCGACTTTAGGCTGGGAGTCGAGCCTGATCCGGCAGTCAGTTCTAGTCTCAGTGATTTGGCACCCTGCGCATGACGCCAGCGCACGCTCTGTGACTTGGAGAACCCTTTGGGTGGCGCGCCCCTCGATTGTTCGCTTCCGCGCTGACACCGGTCATCCGCCGCGTCTGGCACGAAGGTCGGCATAGGGCCGTAGATCGCTAATCGAGAACAATGGGATATCACTTCAGTTGCAGTATACAGCTCGTCGAATCCTAGATTTTGCCGAGGTCGTCTCCAAGTGCCGGTAACGCCCGCCGGAGTAGCGCCGACAGTCGAGAGCATGGCCCGCCGCGATGACGGCGGCACCAATGTCTTGCCCGTCTGCATAGCATATCCCGACCAGACGGTCATAAGTACGCTCACGGTTCAAATGGCATTCGATCGACCGGCCCTTTAAATAGTTGATCATCCACTGTTTGGCATCTTGCCCTGCTCGAGTTTCCAGTTCCGGTGCGTCTACACCATTCAAACGCACCGGTGTGCCGTTGACGACAATAGTGTCAGCGTCGCGAACGCGGACAGACTGCGCGGAAGCGAACTGCGGCAGAGCAATGAGGGCAGCGAGAACAAGGATTTTCATAGCGAGACGGTAAACGTGTACGACCGCATCGACAACCTTGAGGCTATCTCGGCGCTTCAGAATCTCTGCAGCGGGCACAGTGATCCGAACCTTCCGGTGGCTTGGCGCAGGTATCGCTCGCCGGATTTGGCCCCTCACCCTTAGGTCCGAAATTGTCGCTAGCAAGATCGTTCGAGCGATGTACAGTCAGAACTCCAAAAGGGAGGTGCAAAATGAAATATCTAGGATTAACCTTAGCCACTTTAGGCGCCTTGTGTTTTTTGGCATTTCCCGCCGGCGCCCATGGAGGTGGCTGTCGGAAATCTTCTCCTCCAGGTCAGTGCTGCCATGCCGACAACAGCAACGGTGGCCGAGTACACTGCCACTGACTTTCGGAGGCTGGAGTTATATATCTGCTGCAGGCCGCTCAAGAACTCTCGGAGCACTCATCCGATATTCTCGTTAGCTCGCCGGAGACGGCCCTATGCGGCCATTCACAAGGCGGGCTATCGCTGCGCCGCAGCTCCCCGAACCAGCCCTTCTTGGCAACGTGCAGCATAGTTTTCCAGCCTTAGGTGCGCAGTGCGGACCAAGCTGCCGTTGGGACGGCGCGGGCGAAGCCATGTCGATTGATCGAAACGTGACGTCTCACACGGCCGCGTGTTTCGCACTTGAAAACCATGCATCGGACACGAGCGATGCCGCTGCCTTTGCGAGGCCGCTGCCGTCATCGGCGAGGCGGATGAGTGTTCGGGGAAGTTTGGGCAGCCCGTGCTCGGCCGGGACCTCGACAAGGTCGCGTCCCGCAAGAGAGCGGGGGAGCGCGGCGATGGCGAGATCGGCACGGAGCGCGGCGAGCTGGCCCATGGAGGTGTCGCTGGCATAGGCGATGCGGTGCGCCCGCCCCTGTGCATCAAGCCCTGCCAGGGCGGCCGCGCGCCAGGCGCAGCCAACCTCCGCCGTGGCGATGGGCAGCGGATCGCGCTTCACGGCCCCGCCGCCGTCCAGCATGAGCCAGACAAGAGGTTCGCTCGAGACCTCGCGCGACGGCCAGTCGGGGTGGCCAACATCGTTGAACAGCGCCAGATTGGCAGTACCGTCCCGGACGGCCGCCAGCACGTCGGCACTCGCGCCGAGACGCACATCGACCCGCAGGTCCGGATGCGCCTCGGCGAGACGCCGCAGCAGTGGCGGCACCATCGAGATCCCCAAGTCGTGCGGTGCGGCGAGCGTCAGGCGCCCTGACAGCGCCTCCCGGCGGAAGAGGGCTACAGTCTCGTCATTCAGGCGAAGAAGCTGGCGCGCCTGCCGCAGCAGGGATTCGCCGCCCTCCGTCAGAACGACACGCCGCGCGTCGCGTTCGAAGAGGCGGGTCTCAAGCACCTCCTCGAGCCCCGCGATCTGCAGGCTGACCGCGGAGGGCGACTTCGCCACCAGCGTCGCGGCCCGCCGGAACGAGCCGGTCTCGCAGATCGCCGCGAAGCTGCGCAGAGCGGTCAGGTTCAGCGTTCGACTGCCCGGTAGGGATTTGGTTTTCTGCATCATAGGTCCACATTATATCGTTTTTCGCGACATCGCGCAGGCCCTAATCTTCCGTCCATCGCAACAGGAGATTCCCCATGACCCGCAGCATCCCGATCGGTCTTGCCTGGGCGGCCGCCGCCATCCTGATCTGGTCGGGATCGCTGGTGATGCTGCGGCTCGGCGTGACCACCTCGCTCAACGCCTACGACCTGACATTGCTGCGCTTCGGCGTGGCGGCCGTGATCCTCCTGCCGGTCTTCTGGCGGCGCGGGATCGGAACCGCGGGACCGGTGGCGGCGGGGGCAATGGTGGTGCTTTTCGGCGCGCCCTACGTGCTCCTAATTTCCCTTGCGCTCACCACTGCGCCGTCCGCCGCGGCCGGCGCGCTCAATCCCGGCGTGATGGCCATCGCCACGGTGCTGCTGGGCCGGGCGACCTTCGGGGACCGGATCGGTGGCGTGCATTTCACCGGCATCGCAGTCACGGCGCTCGGCATCGCACTGTTCACCCATGCAGGCGGTCCGATCACGATGGGCCACCTGATCCTCGTCGGGACAGGTGTGATGTGGGCGGGCTACGCCCTGACGGTCAGGCGCACGGGTGTCCCGGCGCTGACTGCCACGGCCATCGTCGCGGTGGGATCGGCGGTCTTCTACCTGCCAATCTATCTTTTCGCGCTCCCCAAGGAGATAGGCACCGCCTCGGCGGCGGATATCCTGCTCCAGGTCATCTTCCAGGGCGTACTGGTCAGCATTTTCGCGATCTACGCCTTCAACCGCTCGGCGGAGCTCCTGGGGCCCGTCGCGGGCGCAACCCTTCCGGCGCTCATTCCTGTCGCGACGCTCGGCCTCGGCGCCTGCGTTTTGGGCGAAGTCGCTGGCTACCTCTCCTTGGCCTCAGCAGGTCTGATCGCTGTGGGACTCGCTCTGATTCTGGTCGGCCCGAGCGCGCTCGGCCGCCTCAAGAGGAGGCGCCTCAGCTGACGCGGCGCTGAAACGATAGAGCCACGGCAAAGAGGGCTCGGAGCGGCCCTGCGGCACCGTGGCAGGCTCCTCGCCCAAGTCAGCCAGGTCCGCAGGTGCACTCCGGCCCTGACCTGCCGTTCGTCATTGTCGCAGCCAAGGTCCGCTCTGTAGACGCGGACCTAGTCGCAAGCGCGCTTGTGGCCTGGCTCCCCGGCGCCTGGGGGCCAGAGCGGCCGTCCGCCGGGCGGTTCATGGCCGTCCCGTGGCATTCTCTTCCATTTGGGGGCTTTGCTGCTGCGACACGAAACCAGGGGCGCCCCTTCGGTCCGAAGTCCGGCGAGAGGGCAAGGGCCCTCTTGCATGTTTCGCCCAGTTCCCTCAGTCCATGGGGATCGAGCTCTGCATGGCTTCCACACCTGCCATCAATTCGTTCGGAATCCTTGTTTGCAGGGCTGTCATAGTCCAGATGCCATCCTCTGCGTGGATCGACTTGAACACCTCGGGGGTCGACCACACTCCGATTTCTCCGTCCGCTGCCAGCCGGAACAGGTGGCCCGAAATATCGGAGGCGTCGTCTGAGGCAAGATATGCCAGAAAAGGGACCATGCCTTCTGCCGTGCGTTTTATTGCGTCAGGTGCTCCGGCTTCGATCGCCTCGCTGGGCACACCTTGCAGCCGATAGGCGGCGGCCGCGTTGACCCAGGCGCGCGTGCGCGCCAAAGGCGTATAGGCATTCATGGTGATCCCGAGACCTCGAACGTCAGATGCAGCAGCTTTGGTCAGTGCGACTATGCCAGCGTTGGCGGCGCCGTAGGCGGCATACCCTTCAACCCCGAGGTACGCATCGGACGAGGAATTCAATATCCGTCCAAAGCCCTGCTCCTTCATGTGGGGCAGTGCGTGGTGCATCAAGTTGAAGGCGCCTTTGAGCTTGGAGTTGATGCTGATGTCCCAGAGCGTTTCGTCCATGTCCATGATGTTGCCCACCCAGTTGGACGACGCATTGTGGACGACGATGTCGATGCGGCCAAAGGTATCACGGGCGGCGTCTACCATGGTGCCAGCAGTGTCGAAATCGCTGACATCCCCAAACACCGGGAGGGCTTGTCCACCGCGCCGACCAATCTCGTCAGCGGTCGTTATTGCGTCGCCCGAAATGGCTTCCAAGGCGGCGCGTTCGGCTTCGGTGAACGGGATGTCGGTTTTTTCAAAAGCATTCAGGGATGAGCCAGGTTTGCGGTTGTTGGTGATGACCGCCGCGCCTTCCAACGCCAAACATAGCGCGATGTCTCGACCGATACCCTGACCCGACCCTGTTACGATTGCAACTTTTCCTTGGAGGGGTCTTTCCATGGTTTCTCTCCTTATTGTCATTACCAATCCGCTTGGTTGGCTGATCCGGCTATACCGCTCCAGAATTGATGCGGTTCAGTATCGTCATACTGCAATGGCCCTCAGGTCCGTACCGAGCATGACGGGATCGAAGTCATCCTGATCAAGGTGAATAAGGTCGAGCTTATGGCTACAGTCGGCAAGGCTGGTCTGGATGCTCTCCAGAACGGCGGCGCAATAGCTGCCCTCGTAGGGATGATTGAAGACGACGAGAACCTTCATGGTCGGTTTCCATCGCGAAAAAGTTGGAAAGGGTCAGGCGGCGATTGGCGCCACGAGGGATGCGAAGCTTTCGATCGCCGCGACACGGTCATGGGTTGCAATTTCGCCGATGTAGCCATCCGGCCGGATCAGGATCAGTGTGTCACCCTCGATCCCGTAATTGGCCCGGAAGGAGCCCTGCGGATCGGTCAGCGCGCGCGCATCGCCGGCGGTTCCGTCGATGGCCACACGGGTCAGCGCGGCTCCGCCATCCGGCCAGCTGATGGCCGCGAGGTCCGCCAGGGCGTCTTGTCCGACGGCGATCAGCGTGAAGGCCGGGCCGCGGGTCACATCGAACAGGCGCAGGGGTGTGCCGTCCTGGCCCGCGAGCGTCGCGTCGGGGGCACGGTCACCCGACTGCAGAGTCGTGGTTGCCTCGGTATCGGAGCTGGCCAGCGGGCCGCCTGTATAGGTAATGCCGAGCTGCTTCTCATCCGCGCCCCGCTTGATACTGGCAGGATCGAGCCGATTGAGTGCCTCGTATTTCTTAGTCGACAGGCCGAGCACCCGCGCGGCGATTGGTTGCCGCTCGGCCTCGTAGCTGTCGAGCAGCGCCTCGGGGGCGCCGGCCAAGACCTGGCCGAGCTTCCAGCCGAGGTTATAGGAATCCTGGATGCCGGTGTTCAGCCCCTGGGCCCCCATGGGCGTGTGAACATGCGCCGCGTCGCCTGCCAGGAATACACGGCCTTCACGGTAACGCGCCGCCAGCCGGATATTGGGACGGAAGACGGTCTTCCACTGTATGTCGCTCAGCCGCAGCTTGCCGGAGCGCGTCTGCTTCCGGAACCGCTCGTTCAGCGCGGCATCGGACAAGTCGGGCTCCTCGCCCGGCTGCAGGCGGATCATCACCTGAAAGAGGTCGCCATGCGGCAGCGGGCAGGCCCCGGCAAACCGGCCCTTGAGACCGGGCCAGACGTGCCAGTGATTGCGTCCCAGGCCTTCGATCCGGCAGTCGAGGATGATCATCCGATCGGCTTCGTCGGTCTGCCCCTCGAAGGCGATGCCAACGCTCTTGCGTACAAGACTTGCACCACCATCGGCCCCCACGACATAGCGGGCGCGCAGCTCTTCGGGTCCGGAGGGGCCGGCGATCCGCGCCGTCACCCCGTTGTCGTCCTGCTCGAGCCCGAGAAGTTCCGTGCCGTATTCGACCTGCACCCCGAACGGCGCAAGCTGTTTCTGGATAACGGCGTCAGTGCTGAACTGCGGGATCAACCAGGTGTCGCGGTAGGGAGTAACGTCGCTTTCGGGCGCCGGCTTGAACATCCGCTTGGGGATTCTGACCGGCCCCAGATGGATGCCCAGAGGTGGGTAGGGAGACCCGGCAGCGAGGATGTCGTCCAGCGCGCCGAGGTCTTCGAACACTTCGAGAGACCGGGGCTGTATGCCCTTGGCGCGCGATCCGGGAAATCCGTGCGAACTCTTGTCGATGATGCGGGTGCTCACGCCGCGCCGTGCAAGGTCGACGGCAAGGGTCGAACCCGCCGGTCCCGCGCCGACGATCAGAACGTCGAGAAGTTCGAGCATTTGCATGCCTCCGATATGTGTGCGAAATGCACATAAGTGGATCTGGCAATACCATCAAGAGAAACCATGCGAAATACTTACATATCGGCACTTACCCGCAACTGCATATCGCGTTGCTCGACATCATCGCCGTGATGAACTACGCGCAGGTTAACGAGCAGATGGTTCGAGCATCTGGGCTTAGCCTCGACCGCGCCCTCTTCGCGCTGCTCGTCAGTGTCGAGAGGTTCGGTCCCCTGGGGGGGCGTGGAGTTGGCAGACCGCGTCGGTCGTGACTACACGACCGTCAGCCGCCAGGTGGCCAAACTTGACGACCTCTGCCTTGTCAAAAGGCGCGGCAGTTGCAAACGACCGCCGCGTCCGCGAAGCCTGCATCACGCCGCATGGGCAGTTGATGACTGACGCCGTCGATGCTGCCCGCGCCAGGATGGCCGGGGTAATATTCGAGTCCTGGGACGAGGAAGTGGTTGGGGAGCTCGTTCATCTCGTGCAGAAGCTGGCGAAAGGAATGGGCGAAGTGACCGGCTCGACACCGTTTGACACGCCATAGCGTAGACGATTGAGATCACTAAGCGGACTTCCTCTGCAACCGAACCGTCCTGCCAGTTTCGGGAAATCGGCCGAAGGTCGGGAAAGTCCCGCACATGGGACCTTGATGAGAAGCGCAGCGAATGTCCACTTCCCGCCCTCTTGCGACCAGGACTGTTCGGCCCAATGCGGCCGTTGGCCAGGCCGGCCCCGCTGCGTCGCATCTTCCCCATATCGGACATCGATGACATCGTGCAGCATGGACTGATAGCCCAAGGTCCGCAGTGCGGACTCAACGAACGCTCTCCTTCATATGGATCAATAGAAATCGGCGCGTGTTGACCGTTTTAGCGCGCTGCCTTAGCGTTGACATCAGGCACCGCCCTGAATCGCGAGAATTGATCCGGCTTTCCGGCACCGACCGGCCCGGTCAGATCGCATCCGAATCTTGAAGGGTATGGCTATGCTCACAGAAAACTCAGCGCCTGTACGGTTGGGTCGTATGGCTCCGACACTTGGGGTCAAAGACATCGAAGCGTCCTATCACCTTTATAAAGCTCTGTTCGGCCTGGAGAACGTCTTCGAAAATGGCGATCCCGTAGGCTTTATGATCCTCAAGAAAGACGATGCAGAGCTGCATTTGACACTGCAAAAGGATCACAAGCCCGCACAATTCAACGTGGTCCACCTCCTGGTATCCGATGCAGACGCCGCCTATGCGCTTTGCCTCGCGCACGACCTGAGGATCATCAAGCGGATCAAGGACAAGGAGTACGGGCTCAGAGCATTCGTGTTCGCAGACCGAGATGGAAATCGGATCGACGTTGGAGAAATCAGGGTAGGTGGAAGCACAGGAACCTGAATTTCCGGGCGTGGGCGTGGGCGCCGGGCTCCAAGCGGCAGCCTCCTCGCCTAGGTGAGCCGGATACGCGGGGGGTGGGCGGCCCTTACCGGACCTTCGCGCCAAGCGCAGCAGATGACCGGTCCCAGCCCGAAACTGCCCTTCCCCTCGATATTTCCGGCTCGCGCTTCTAACGTTCTAAGAATGGAAGAGACTTGCTGTTTCCGTCTGCAGGAATTCCACGAAAGCCCGGACGCGCGCGGGAATGAAATGCGCAGAGGGATAGACGGCGTGGACGTCCAGCGGAGCATATTCATAGTCAGGGAGAACACGTTCCAGGCGCCCGTCTTCCAACTCGCGTCTGATCAATGGCATTTGCGCGGCGCCCAGGCCAAGACCTGCGACCAGCGCCCTCGTCAGTGCGTAGGCATTATTGGCCTTGAAGACAGTTCTTACAGGGCATTCTTCAGGGCCCTCCGGGCCGATCAAGGGCATGGCATCGCCGTGAGGGGTGGCGTTGAAGCGCACTTGGACATGCTGTTTCAGATCCACGATGCTCTCCGGTATCCCATGTGCGGCCAGATAGGCGGGAGAGGCCACCAGAATCCGGCGCACCTCGCCTAGGCGCCGCGCCACAAGGCCCGAGGACGGTAAGGTCCCGAGGCGGATCGCGACATCGACGGCTTCAGCGGTGAGGTCCGCAATACGATCATCCAGCACCAGGTCGAGTTCCAGATCCGGGTGCAGCTGATGAAACCTGACCGCTGCATCCGCGATATGGCTCTGCCCCAGCCCGATGGGCGCATGCACCCGGAGCGCCCCCCTGAGCGCAGCCTTGCCATCGGACGCCACCTCGGTCGCTTCATGAACCGCATCCAAGATGCGCAGGGATCGTCTGCGAAACTCCTCTCCGGCATCGGTCAGTGTCAATCGCCGGGTCGTCCGCTGGATCAGTCGGGCGCTGAGATGCCGCTCCAGCGCTGCAATCTGCTGGCTGACCGCCGACTGGGACAGGCCAAGGTCCCTTCCCGCTGCCGTAAGGCTGCCGGTATTC
Source organism: Pseudooceanicola sp. DL12 (assembly GCF_056270665.1). Taxonomy (NCBI): domain Bacteria; kingdom Pseudomonadati; phylum Pseudomonadota; class Alphaproteobacteria; order Rhodobacterales; family Paracoccaceae; genus Pseudooceanicola; species Pseudooceanicola sp. DL12. Next base: position 1,664,857 of record NZ_CM149884.1, on the reverse strand, counting down.
GAGACACGAAGGAAGATCGTCATTGCGCGCAGCATATCCATTGAAATTCATTCTTGCAGCTAATGTATCTTAGAAGATCTGGCCAACTTATCGCGCCATGACTTATGTGTGAAGCCTTGTCCATCGCAACACAAGATGGAGAAGACCGATGGAAACAGCAGCAAAAGTGGCGCTTGTGGTCGGGGCAAATGGCGTGATCGGCGGCAACTTGATCGACTATCTGTCAACGCTGGATGACTGGCAGATCATCGGGCTGTCGCGCCGCGGCGGACAGTCCACCGAACGCATCCGCTACATCAGCGTCGATCTGTTGGATGCGCAGGACACCAGCGCAAAGCTCTCGGGGCTCACCGAGGTCACGCATATCTTCTACGCAGCCTATCAGGATCGCCCGAGTTGGGCTGAACTGGTGCCCCCCAACCTGGCCATGCTGAGCAATGTGGTCGACGCGATCGAGCCGGTGGCACCGAGACTGAAGCATGTCAGCCTGATGCAGGGATACAAGGTCTACGGCGCACATCTCGGCCCGTTCAAGACGCCGGCACGAGAGGACGACCCCGACCATATGCCGCCGGAGTTCAACATCGACCAGCAGGCCTTTCTTCAGCGTCGTCAGGCCGGCAAAGACTGGTCCTGGTCGGCTCTGCGTCCCTCGGTCGTGATCGGCTTCGGTCTGGGAAATCCAATGAACCTCGCCATCGCAATCGCTGTTTACGCCTCGATTTCCAAGGAACTAGGGCTGCCCTTGCGGTTTCCGGGTAGACCGGGTGCCTATGACAGCCTGCTGGAGATGACGGATGCCGCACTTCTGGCCCATGCGACAGTCTGGGCCGCGACCACACCAGCCTGTGCCAACCAGGCGTTCAACATCACAAACGGCGACATGTTCCGCTGGTCAGAGATGTGGCCGAAGATCGCAACATATTTCGACCTGGAGGTTGCGCCGCCTCTGCCCATGTCCCTGTCCACGATCATGGCAGACAAGGGGCCGCTTTGGGAGAATCTGGTATCCCGTCATGACTTGGCCGTTTCCTCCTACGAGCAGGTCTCTTCCTGGGAGTTTGCGGATGGGGTGTTCGGCTGGAACTACGACTTCTTCTCTGACGGCTCGAAAGCACGGCGCTACGGCTTCCACGAATTCGTCGACACCGAAGCGATGTTTCTGTCGGTCTTTGACACCCTTCGGACGCGCGGGATCATACCATCCGCAAGATAGCGACTATCCCGAGCCGCCTGGGTAGACGTGATCAAGAGGCAGCGCGCTCGGACGGTGAGCTGTCAGAATGCCGATATGAGGCCAAGGCAGCAAGCGTTTCGGGTGGGAGCTCTCCTGGGGGCAAGTCCGCTCGCTGCGCATCGGTGCCGTTCGTTCAGGACGCAGCGAATGTCGGCTCACCGCCCATTTAGCTTTCTGGTTTGTGCGGAGACGCGCAGGGAGGGCTGCCTGAGCCTCGAGGCCCTGCCATCGGCAGCCAAGGAAAAAGATCTGCACCCCACCTCTCCGAGAGGCGCGGAGCAGAATAGGCCGGCTAGCATCCTTGTACCCATGGACCCTCACTAACTTGTTGTTAACCATGACGACGGAAGGTCCCAACATGCGAAAGTGGATCTTCTTTTTTGACGAACTGAACGACGGAAGCCTGCCTGCCGCAGGCTACGTCGTTGCGCCAACGGCCAGAGACGCGCTCCTCCTCTTCGGCAACCATCCTCATGTGAACGTGGTTCAGACTTGGGATGAGCTGGACCTTCCCGAGGGCAGTGGCCCGGTCTGGTATGTATCGGGTCATAGAGCGCCCATTTCTTGAACGCTGTCCAGGCTGACAGCGGCCAAGTCAATCCCCGACTACGCCCGTCGCCCCCTCATACGCCTCCACGGCAATCCCCCTGCGCGCGTCGCAGTCCACCAGCGCCTCCCCTACCCGCCCGAGGTAGACCTCGACCTCTGCCGGCGTCAGCGCCCGCCGCGGCACGATCTCCCAGGGCGCGGGGCACGGCTGCACCACGGCGGCGGGCAACGGATCAAGGCGCACGCCACCGCCGGTGGAGGCGCTGCACGCGCTCAGCACTGAGACCAGGGCTGTTGTCAGGATCTTGCCGTGCGGCATCTTCGAGCTCCAATGCGAGAGGGACCTGTTCGGCCCGAGCGGCTTCCAGCGCCCCGGCCAGCTGCGCGATGCGGGCGCCGAGCTTGTAGAGGTCCTCCTGGACCTTCTGGCGGGCCTTCTCTGCCCGGGCCTCGGTGACGAAGACGCCAAGGCGATAAGCATAGATCGCTGTCCCGCCCCACACGGCCAGCGCCCCGATGATCAGCACCGGCACCAGGTAGCGGGCAATCACGCGGCCAAGCACAGATCCCGCTCCGCGCTGCGCCGGTTCACCAGCCCGCGGATCACCCGCCCGCCGGCCTTGTTCCACCAGGTCAGCGCCTGGCAGGCGCCGGTGATGTTGCCGGCGTTCAGGCGCCGCGTTGCGGTGCTCTTGCCGGCGGCCGCGATCCCGACATTGAAGGCAAAGCTGATCCAGGCGGCATCACGCGCCGGCGGCAGGCGATAGGCCAGGGTCTCGGCCTCAAGGTAGCGATGCACCCCGCGGCGATACTCGGCCGCCTCGCGCCAGAGAAGCGCATCGCATTGCGCTCGTGTCATCCGCATGCCGATCTCGATGCCCCGGGTCGAGCCACTGCAGATAGTCGGCACGCCGACGATGTCGCGATAGGCTACCAGCTCCACGCCCTCCCAGCCCTGGATGAAGGGCACCGCGATGGCGAGGGTCTCGGCCTCGCGCGCGGGCGCCGCCCGGGCCAGCGTCGTGCTCGCCGCGAGCGCCGAGAGCACGATCAGCACCGTCACCGCCACGATTCGGATCGTATTGCGGAAGGTCGAGCCGCGCTGCGCGATCACCCGGCCGATCAGGATGAAGAGCAGCAGCCCCACCTGCAGGCACCAGAGGAAGACCGGGTTCATGTCCCGGCCGGTGGTGGCAAAGAGTACCTCAGGGCCCACCAGCGCCAGCAGCGCGATGACGGTGCCCCAGAAGGTGTAGGAGCTGAAGACGACGTGCCGGGCATCCGGCACCAGTTCGATCCTGGGTTTGGTCCACATGGGCATTCTCCAATGCAAAAGGCCCCGCAAGCGGGGCCGGTGAGATGAGGGATTTTCAGGGGGAAGCTGAGGGCTATGCCTCAGCACGTAGAGCATTATTCTTTGTGTATGCGGTATATTGTGTTAACCATGGGACAAGGAGTGTCCCAACCTTCGCCTTCTACCCGGGCCAAGCAACTGCTCCCTCCGCGTCCTACCCCGAAGTTCTGCGACGCGCGGCCGGGTCCCGATCATCACGCACATCGGCACCCGGTTTTTCTTATCGAAGTACCTGGAACGGCGCGCTCGGCGAGCGCAGCGGCGCGACGTTCGGGCAATCCGGCCAGGAGACCAGCAGGTAGGCACGGGCGAACTCGTTCGGCTCGCTGGGCGCCACGCCCTGGTCTTCGGGGATCCGGGCCAGGAAGCGTATCGCCCGGGGCATGGTGGCGAGCGGGGCGGCGATGCTGCGGCCATCCTCGGCGGTGCTGCTCTTGTCGGTGAAGGCATGGCTGATGCCCTCGCCGTCGACAAAGAAGGCCTCGGCCACCGGCCGGCCGCATTCGCGGGTCTTCACGAACTGCACCTCGAAGCGCAGGAAGTCCCCCACCCGCCCCGAGGTCACCCGCAGGCTGTCCTCGACAAAGCGGATCGGCGGCATGCGGTCATCGCGGGCGGTCTTCTCCAGGGCGGCGATGCGATCCACCACGGCGGCCAGGGTCTCGGCCGTCTGTGCCTGCGTCTGGCTGATGGTCGAGAGCGTGCCCTGCTGGGTCTGCTGCACGCTCTGCAGGGTGGCCAGCGTCGTGGCGACGCTGTCGAGTTCCAGCTCGCGCAGTACCCAGGTGGTGACACGCGGCCCAAGGATGAACCATACACCCGCCATGAGCGCCCCGACCGCGATCAGCGTCGCCACCATGTTGCGCAGGAAGGCAGCCCAGGTCTCTAGTTTGGGCGCCGGCATCGTCTCAGAGCTCCCAGTCGAAGAGAACGGACCAATTGTCGATCCGCACACCTTCGAAGGCGATCACCGCGCCCTGGTTGTCCCGCAGGTTGCCGCCCAGTCCGATGAAGTTGGTCTTGCCCGCAACCACCGCGCCATAGCGCACCGTCCAGTCGGCCGCGGGTGCCGTGGCGCAGGTCAACCGCACCTGGTTGCCGTTGCGGATCTCCACCGCGCTCACCGTCACCTCGGCGCCCTGATCATCGAGCACCACAAAGCCCATGTTGGCCACCGCCGGCATGGCGGTGGTGTCGAACACCAGCCCTGCCTTGTTGAAGGTCAGCGTCACCTTGGTGCCCACCACACGGGCCTCCACGGGCCGCAGCGGTTCCCAGTCGAGGCCATCCACATAGATGCGCTTCCAGGCCAGGGCGTAGAGCGCCCCGAGGGTGCGGAAGCCCTGCTGATCCATGTGCAGGTTCAACCCGTCATCGCGATAGCTGAGCCAGTAGTTGGGCCCCGCCATGGAGATCAGCGGGCTCTCCAGCGCCGCATCGAGCTGCGCCAGGCAGACACTGCGGTAGGCCTCGCGCTGTGACACCTGCCTGGTCAGGAAGCGGTGCGGCGTGCTCTGGTATGCGCTGGCCTGCGTGTTGTAGGCCTCGGCCAGGTCGATCATGGCCTGCCGATGCGTGGCCCGATCCGCGCCGCTGTCCGCCTCGCCCTGCGTCCAGGTCGTCAGCCCGGTGATGGCGTTATGCGTGTTCCGGGAGAGCAGCTGGGTATAACGCGGGATCTGCTCCCAGTCCTCATACCAGCCTTCCCCGCCCGGCGAGAGCTGGGCGATGCTGCGCCCCTCCTTCGCGGTCTGCGCCATGATCAGCCGGTGATCGGCAAGGTCGCGATCCGTCCAGCCCTCCTCGTCGCGCAGCAGCTGGCTGTACATCGCCGCCATTCCGAACATCGGGCATTCACCCCAGTCCGAGCCGCTCGCCGGGTTGGCATTGGCGCCGGTCAGCGGCTTCAGGTAGCCCATCGAGGTGCCGGCCCGCCCCCAGCAGAGGTGGGTCTCCACCTGCTCTGTCGGGCCAGCATCGCCCTGCCCCGCGCCATTGGACTGCCCGGCATTGACGATGGCCACCAGGTCGTGCGGCAGGTTCGCCCGGCCCTTGCGCGTCACCGTCGCATCAAAGGTGAGGCGAATGGCAGACCCCGAACTGGTCCAGGTGGTGTTCGGCGTCACGACGCTGTTGTCGTTGGAGACATAGCCCCACTGGAAGTCCGTCGGTGCGGAGCCGGCCGTGTCCGTGGCAATAACGTCCTTGCCATAGAACCCGATGTAATCGGAGGGCGTGACGGCCAGCGCCAGATCCTCGAATACGTTGTATCCCGCGACCGCCTCCAGAACGAGGTAGTCCTGCCGGTAGAAATACCCGTCGGAAGCCGCCAGCGCATAGCGGCTGATGTAGATCTGTCCGGCCGCGACACAGTAGGCCTCGACCTTCTCGAGGGTGCCGCCGTACTCCATGGGCGTGCCGACCATGAGGGTCTGTCGGTCCATGGCCGTCGTCACGGCGAGGCTTTCGAGATCGGTATCGGTGGCGCCCATCACGTAGGTCGTGTTGCTGGCCTCCTGGAAGTAGCGGTTGGCCTTGGGCGACTGCCGACTGTCGACATCTTCCACCAGCGCGTCGGTCACGCCGAGGACGTAGCTCTTGATGCCGAAGCCCACCAGCAGAGCGCCCGTGACGCTGCTGACCGAGGTGACTGCGCCCCAGGACTTGAGCGAGCCGCTGAACCAGGACGTGCTCGAGGCATTGGCATCGAGGGCGAGCGTCCCTGTCGGTACGGTGACACCGAGATAGAGCCCGGCCGCCACCTCCATGTCGATCACGTAGTCGGTGATGCCTGCCGTGGCCTCGATCTCGATCACGGTCTCGCCCTGATCGAAGTTGTTCGAGTCGCCATCGCGCACGAAGGTCGCCACAGAGATCGTGGCATCGGCATTGAGCAGGATCCTGAAGAGGCTGAAGGTGGTGTCCTCCGCCACCGCCCTATTGAGGATCACCGTGGTCACCGCGGCCCCGTCGGACGTATAGCCAGCCGCCATGTCCGGCTCACCGTAGTAGGTGAAGGTCGTCTCGGTGAAGTCGGCGAGGGTCTTGTTAAAGACCTCCAGCGGGACGTAGGCCTCGCCATCATCGCCGCCGCTGTCATACTCGCTCGCCAGCACGAACTCCGAGGCATCCATGGCGGCCGCCGTCCCGAGGTCCGCCGCATTGGCCTTGAGGCCGACGGTCTCCGCGAGCGCGGCGAGCGCCGCATCCACCTCGGTGGCGACGGCGGCGGCATCGGCCTTTGCGCCCTGCGCAGCAGTGGCGAAGGCCTCGGCGTTCTCGCCCGCCGCCGTGCCCAGATCCACGATCTTGCCGGAGGTGTCGGTGTAGGTGTGGAAGGCCTTGATGGCATAGATCAGGGCCACGTTGCGCGGCCGGGTCTCGGCGTCGCCGGTCGCCTCGATGATCGCGGGATCGCCGGCGAAGTAGCCGGAGATATTGTCCATGCCGGCGAGGTTGTTGACCACGGCCGGCGCATCGGTGGTGCCGCCATCCTGCCCGCCGAGAATGCGGTGGCTGTGCGCCTTCAGCGTATCGTCCTGCGCGGAGCCAAAGGTGCGGCCCGCGTCCACGCCCCGGCCGTCATCCCAGCCCCGGATGAACTCGCCGCGCAGATCGGCCAGCAGCGGATCGCCATTGCCATCCGTTCCCCAGACCGAGCCGCCCTCGATCAGCAGCTGCCGCAGGTCGGGCATGTCGCTGGTCACCGCCCGGCCATCCATGGGCAGCCAGCCCTCGGGCACGGCGGTCGAGGCAAAGGGCATCACCGCCCCCACCGGCACCAGCGCCCCGCCCATGTCCTGCTGCAGCGCATGCACCGCCTCCAGCGCGGTGGCGCTCTCGCCGAGCGCCTCGTCGAGGAAAGTGGAGAGCGCCGCCAGCTGCGGCGCGCCGGACTGGGTAAACCAGCTGAAGAGCGCCTGCGCCCGGGTGGAGAAGGTGGCCGGATCGCCCGCCGTGGGCAGGAGCCCCGCATAGGGCGTGAAGTCAGGCACGGACATCAGGAGACTCCCATGATGGTGAAGGAATATTCGTATTCGTCGGGGAGATCCTCGGCCCAGCGGACCGGGCCCAGGATCCCGTAGTGGATACTGCTGGCGCGGCTGAGTGATCCCACGCCCGCCACCAGCGAGCCCGAGAGCCGGTCCAGCTCGGGCTTCACCCGGTTCCAGTCGCTGAGCGGCGTGACCACGCGGTAGTCCATCTCGACCCGCGTGGGCCCCTTCGCCAGCGTCAGGGTACCGTAGTCGTTGAAGCTGTAGCGCGAGCCCGCGATCGAGCGGCCCTCGGTGCTGCCCACCTGCGCGTCCCCGATGTAGATGCGCTCGCCCAGGAAGACCTCGCCCAGCGAGACCGAGGCCCCCTGCAGCGCAATGACCATGCGCCGGGTCGAGCCCGGGATCTCCAGGTTCACCAGCTTGTCTGCGGCCCCGGTGGTCGCGGCAAAGAACCAGGCCCACCAGTCGGCCACCTCGCGGCCGGACATGTTGGTCTCCGCGTCGAGCAGGATATTGCCCGCGACATCGAAGCAGATCAGCCGCACCGCGATGGCCGAGACCCCGAAGAGGATCAGCGTGTCGATCCCCTCCACCCCGCCGATGTCGAGGATCACAGGGTTCACCGCGGCATCGATGCCGAGCACCGGGTCGAGCCAGTCGGCCGTGGCCTCGGGGTCCTCCTCCGCCGTCGTCGGATTGCTCAGCACCCCATCGAAGCAGGCAAAGGCATTGGTGTAGCGGTCGAAGATCCAGCGCGCCGAGACCACCGACTGGTCTTCCTCCAGCGGGTCGATCCCGAGATTGTCGGCGATGGCCGACTGATAGATCCGGTGATCCCGGATCACCCGGGCGTTCAGGGCGTATGTCGTGGCCGCGTCCCAGGCCTCCGCCTCATCCTCGGGCAGCGAGGTGGTGACCTGGTCGAGGGCGGGGGCGTATTCCCGTGCGATGTACATGGCTCAGAACTCCCGCACCGTGGGCGTGCCATAGGCGTCCCATTGCTCCATCAGCGTCACCAGCCGGCGCAGGGCCGAGGTCTGGGCAGTGTCGCCCTGGCTCAGCTGGCGCACCGCCGTGGCCAGCGTCACGCCGGCATCCCCCCGCGCCAGCAGTTCGGCGCCATAGCCCCGGGCCTCGGCCACCGCCGCCAGCCGGGCATCGAACTCCGAGGCGTAATAGCTGCCGAGATCGAAGGCCCCGGTCAGATCGGAGATCCCGCCCTCGACCTCGGCGAAGAGATCCGAGAGCGAGAGCAGCGCGGCATAGGTCTCCCGCCCGCTCTCGGTCATCAGGTCCTGCCCCATGACCAGCTCGCGGAAGGCCTTGGCCGTTGCCGGCACCGCGAGGCCCAGATCGGCAAAGGCGCTCTCCAGCGCGTCGCTCGCCATGTCGAGCCGCTCGGCATCGCTGTAGAAGGTGGCGAGGAAGCTGCTCAGCTGGCTGGAGAGCGTCTCCACCCCGCCGGAGATCTCGGTGAGGCTCTCGGCCGCCGCGGCCATCTCGGCCACGGTACCGGTGAAGCTCTGCCCCAGCGGCTCCAGCATCGCCTTCAGCGTCGCCAGCCCCTGCAGTTCCTCGAAGCTGACGTCGGCCATGGCGCCGGCCACGGCATCGGCATAGCCTTCGAACCAGGCGGACACCTGTTCGGCGATCTCCTCCTCGGTCATGTCCCGGGTGTCGATCTGCGCGAGCCCGTAATCCACGCCCGCGATCATCGCCTCGGAGACATCGAGGCCCACGGCGGCGAAGGTGTCCCGCAGGCTCTCCTGCACGGTGGCGAGCTGCTCCTCGAGCGCCGCCTGCAGCTCCGCATCGAGCGCCTGGACCGAGGTGCTGGTGCTGCTGATCAGCCCCCAGAAGGAAGACTTGCGGATCGTCTCGAAGCTGCCGGCCGAGAGCCCGCCGTCCTCCACCCCGAGCTGCAGGCCGGCGCCCAGCAGCTTCTTCGAGGAGAAGCCCTTGAGCAGGCTGGTGACGGCCGTGACCGCGCCGAGGATCGGCATGGCCGCCGTCACCGCGCCGCCGATGCCGGCGAGCAGCCCACCCGAGGAGATCCCCGAGAGCGCCGAGGTGATGCCCGAGACCGAGCTGGCCAGCCCGCCGGTGATGGCCGCCACCCCGCCGCCGCTGGCGCTGAGCGCGCCGGTGATCAGGCTGCTGAAGCTGTTGCCGGCAGTACGGGCAATGCCCGAGGTCAGGCTCGACAGGGCGCCGGCGGCATCGCCGGAGCCAAGCGTGGCCAGCGCGGTCTCGAAGCTCGCGCCCAGCCCCTGCGCCACCTTGTCCACCTCCTCGGCGGCCGTCTTCACCTGCTTCAGCGCCGAGCTGCCGCCCTTGCCGAGACTGTCGAGATCGCTCTCCAGCTCCGTCACCGCGCCGCCGGTGTCCTCCAGCGCGGCGGTCACCCCGGCGGTGGCGTCCTGTGCCCCCTCGGCGCTGTCGGCCCCCTCGTCGAAGGTCTGCGTCATCGCCGCGCGCAGCTCGGTGACCGCCGCAATCGGGGCGGTCAGCCCCCGGGCCAGCGCGGCGTTCCGATCCTGCAACCCGGCGATCCCATCCTGCACCGCCGTGAGCGCCGCCTCGGTCTCGTAGACCGAAGCCCCGGCCGTGATCGCGGCATTGCTGATCTTCACGAAGGTCCCTTCGAGCGCCGGGATGCCGCGCATCTCCTCGGCCACGCCGTGCAGGAAGTCCGCCCAGGTGCGCTGCAGCGCCAGGATCATCTTCATGAAGCCGGCCTGGATGCCGGTGAAGGTGATCGTCATCTTGTTCTTCAGGATCTCGCCGGCATCGCCGATGCGCGCGAAGACCTCCGAGCCCACCTCCTTCGCGAGATCCATCGCTTCGCCAAAGCCGCCCAGCCGGTTGATCACGCCCTTCAGCTTAATCCCGATATAGACGGCACCGGCCGCCAGGGCGGCAAAGCCCGCCACCGTCAGCCCGATGGGCGAGGCAATGGCAACGATCACCGGCAGCAGCGTCGAGACGGCGCTCGCCATGCCGGCCACCGCCAGCAGCGCCGGGCCGAGGGCCGCGGCCACCGCCGCCCCGATCACCGCAAAGCGCTTCACCTCGGGCGAGAGGCCCTGGAAGGCCAGCGCCAGCTCCGAGACATGGGTGGCAATCCCGGCCATGACCGGCAGCACGATGGCACCCACCTGTTCCATGGCATCGCCTATGTCCATCATCGCCGCCTGGATCTGGCCCGAGGGCAGATCCCGCAGCGCCTGCGCCTGCCCGCCGTATTGCTTCTCCAGCTCGGCCAGCATCAGCTCCTGGGCGCCGGCGGCATCGCCGACCTTCACCATGGCCTTGATCTGGTCCTGCTGCTGTTTGGTGAAGCTCACCCCCACCCGGGTCAGCGCCGAGAGTCCCTCGGCCGGCGCGTTCAGCGCCTTGCCCAGCATCACCGTGGCGCTCTGCAGGTCCTGCCCAAGGGCCGCCGACATGTCGAGCGCCATGGCCTGGGTCCGCGCAAAGACATCGCCGGAGATATTGCCGAAGGTCAGCAGGTTCGAGGTGACCTTGCCGAGGATCTCCTCGTCGCCGAAGAGCGAGGTCCCCTGCAGCTGGCTCGCCATGGCCTGCAGCTCGGCCGAGGTGTAGCCCGCCGCCGTGCCCATCGAGGCCAGCGCCGCATCCACCTGCGCCACCGCCTCCGCCTGCACCTTCTGCAGGTCCATGGCCTGCTTGCCGAGTGCCACCAGCGGCGCGGTGAGCACCAGCGACATGCGGGCGCCCACCTTGCCGAGGTCCCGCGCCATGGACCGGAAGTCCTTCTGCATCTCCCGCATCCGCAGGGTGGCATCATCCGCGCCCTTCTGCAGCTGCGCGGAGTTCATGCCGAGATCGATGCGCAGCGCGCCGATGAGACCGGAGAACATGGCCTAGAGGCTCCTTGAAGTCGAAGGGGATTGGCCCGGGCGCCCTGTCGCGGGCGCCCGGCTCCTTGCAATCCGGTGTCGGAAGTAGGCGCGGATCTCGGCATCGCTGGAGCCGCGCGGGGCCCGGCCCCGCAGGAAAGCCTCGGGCTTGGGGAAGGCCTTCGGGCTGTTGACCGCCAGCAGCACCAGCTGGCCGAGGCTGTAGGTCGCCGCCCGCTGCTGACGCAGCGCCCGCTCCTGCCCGAGCAGCACCCCCGAGAGCACCAGGTCGATCTGGCGCAGGGTCAGGTGGCCGAAGCGGTCATGGTCCTGACCGGCGGCCACCCATTGGCGGATCAGCTCTTGCCAGTCGTGCTGGCGGTCGGAGCGGCGGCCTGCGCCGCTGCGGCGTTTCCCGCCGTTTCCTTTGCCGTCTCCTTTGCTTCGGGGAAGGCCAGTTTGATGGCCGCGGCGATCTGCTGGCCCACGGCCTGGAAGCCGCAGGCATCCATCGCCCGCCCCGCCTCGCGCAGGGTGGCGCCCTCCTGGTGCTCGATCAGCCCGGCCCAGAGGATCGTGCGCAGCACCCGCATCGAGAGCCGCCCCGTCTCCGCGCCCTGCAGCGCCTCGGCCACCGAGGTGAAGGGCTTCTGCGTCTCCTCCTCGTAGGCACACATGGCATTCGTCGTGAAGGCCAGCTTCCAGCGTTCTGCGCCGTCCTTCGAGGTCAGCGTCACGTGGTTCATCGTCGTCATGTCGGGATCCTTCCTGCAGATCAGGCGGCGGCGGTGAACTCGGTCTCGCCCGAGGTCTTGCCGGAGATGGTGAAGGTGGCGTCGCTGTCGATCTGATCGAGGCCCGCGACCTCGACCACCGGCGTGATCACCAGGCAGTCGAAGGCGTCGCCGTTCTCCAGCGTGATGCGGTAATGGGTGCCGCCCGCCCGCGCCTCGTCTTCCTTCGCCGCCGCGAACCCGGCCGAGGTATAAAGGCAGGAGATCGACAGATCCCCGGTGTCGGCAAAACCCTCGCCGTACTCGTGGATCTTCGACGGGCTGTCGAGCGTCGTGCGCTGCCGCGTCGACTTGCTCAGCGTCGGCACGGAAACACCCGTCACCTTCGCAACGGGGGTATAGCTCACACCGTCCGCAGAACGCGCGACGGTGCCACCATAAAGCTCGGTCTCACCGGCCATGGGGTATCCTTTCTCTCAGGTATGACTGTCACCGCGCCTGTCGCGCGGCCTTGCGCCGGGCCCGCGCCACGGCCTTCTCCACCTCGACCGACATCTCGTCCTGGATCTGGTCGAAGATCTCCTGTTGCGTCTCGTCCCACGCCGGCCGCGCATGCGGCTGCGGGCCATGGTGCGCGTTGCCAAACTCCTGTTGCAGCCCGGCGGGGTCATCCGTGCCGGCATAGACATAGACGTCATCCCGACCCGCCTTCCGCGCCCGGCGCGCCTGGCGCTTCGTCAGCCGCGTGCCGACGCCGTAGCTCGTCTCCAGCTCACCACGGGAGCCACGCGGGGCCAGGTCATTGGCCCGGTCGGCAAAGATCTGGGCCGCCCGCTTCAGCACCCGGCGCAGGATCGCCCGGCGCCCGGTGTACCTGGGCAGCGCCTTCAGGGCCTCTTCAATCTCCCTGCCGCCCTTGAACTCCATCTTGATCATGGCGCCCGCCACCGGGTCCGGAAGTCGGCCGAGATCCGGATCGGCATGCCCTCCGACTGGGTGTCCCGGGTGCTGCGATGCGACAGCTGCAGGATCGCCAGGAAGCCGCCGCCGCGATAGCCATGCAGCAGCCCGTGGATGCCCTCCGCGATCACCTTGGCTTGCGCATAGGTTGCCGCATAGACATCCACCTGCACCCGCCCCGTCACCACCTGCGCCGCCCCGTCGAGCGTCATCGCCGCCACACCATCGATCCGGGTCAGCACCACCCCAGGCCAGTCCCGGCCTTGCGGGTGCGTGCCCCAGTTCACGTTCTCTGTCGGCAAGAGGTCGAGGCTCTGGATCAGGGCCCGCAGCTCAGTCTCCATCCGTCCCCTCCAGATCCATCCGGGCCACGGCGGTGACTTCCAGCTCCCGCGCCCCCAGTTCCCTGATCCCGGTGATGTGGAAGAGACGCCCCCGCTCCAGCAGCCGGTCCTTCGGGGTGATCCCCCGCGTGAAGCCGGTGGCCCGGACCACGAAGCGCGCCACGGTGCTGGCCTCGGTGAAGCCGGTGCTCGCCCGCTCCTGGTCGCCGACATCCCGCCGGCGGCCCCGGATCGGTGCGCCGTGATCCTGCCAGACCCGTTCCAGCTCCAGGCCATTGTCGATCTCGACCGCCCGCCGGATCTGCAGGATGCGATCGAGATGCCCCAGCCCCACCATCAGCCGAGATCCCGATGCGGGGCGAGCAGGCTGACCACACCGAGCGGCAGCGGGCGCTGCGTGATCTCGCTCACCGCCTCGCGGTTGCGATACCAATGCGCCACCAGCAGCTTCACCGCCATGAGGCAGCCCTCCGGCCAGGCGCCCGGCAGCTCTGCGTCGAGATTCCGACGCAGGTGATCCTGGACATGCGCCTCGGCCACCCGCTGCAGATCGCCAAGGAGCAGATCATCGTCGGCGAACTCGACCGCCTGGCAGTGGCGCTTCACCTCCGCGAGGGTCAGCTGGCTCACGTCTTGGCGGCCTTCTTGTCCTCGCCGTCAGTGGGAGCAGCCGCAGCCTGCAGCTCGGCCACCTGGGCCTGCAGCGCGGTGAACTCCACCTCTCGCGCCGCGGCCTCCGTGTCGGCCATGTCCAGCGCCTCCTGCAGCGCAAGCGCCCGCGCCTCCGCCACCGCCACCGGGTCTACCGGAGCGGGCATCGAGGCCAGCGCCTCCATCTCCGCGGCCTCCTTCTCGATCGCCTCGCGCGTCGTCTCCACGGCAACGCCGCGCTGCTGCAGGGAGGCCGCCACCGTGCGGTGCGCCGCATTGCTGTCGTCGAAGGCATAGGCCACGCCCATGCGCAGCGTGCCGAGCGCGGTCTTCTGGGTCCGGGTCAGTTTGAGGAACATTGTCCGTCCTTTCTCAAAGAAAAAGCGGCCCCGAAGGGCCGCCCATGTCTGCGCATCCGATCCCGGATCAGGCGAAGGTGAAGTCGCCGGTGACCAGCGCCGAGGGCCGCTTCACCGCCAGCGCCAGCCGCTTCGAGCCCTTCATGGTCTTCATCCCGTCCACGAAGTTCGTGCCGTGCTCGCTGGAGATCAGCACCTCGTTGTCCTGGCGGTCATAGATCGTGGCCGCCATCAGGAAGTTGCCGGTCATCCATTCCCCCGCCGAGTGCGACAACGTCGGCACCACGTCGAGGCCCCAGAGCCGCGGCGTCGCCTGCTCGTTGGGATTGCCGAAGATGTAGCGGCCCTGCGTGTCCTTCAGCAGCTCGATCGCCGCCCAGTCGATCGGGTGCAGCGTGATGCCGTTGGCCGCGTAGTTCGCCAGCGCCACCTGCAGCAGCCCGAGCCGCAGCCGGTCGATGCGGGTGGTGTTCGGCAGGCCGGCGGCTGCGGCGAAGGCCGTGGCCGCGGTGATCAGGCCGGTCAGGTTCTGGCCCGTGCCATCGCCCGCCAGCACCTGCGCCTCCTCCTCCAGGTCGAGACCGTAGCGCAGCTCGCCGTCGATCTCCGCCTGCAGCTGGCCCGCGTCCGCCAGCGCCTCGTCGGAGATATGGGTGACATGGGTGATCTTGCGCACATTGGCCTCGGCCTGCGTCCAGCCATAGCTCGATTCCGGGGCCGCCGCGCCTTCCGCCGTCATGCCGGCGCCATTGGTCCGCGTGGTCTGGCGCGCGAACTTCACCACGTCGCTTTCCGTGCTGGCCTGCATCAGCAGGGCGCGGATCGGCAGCCGCTGGCGCGGCATGCTCACCACCGAACGGTCCTCGGTGGGCCAGATCAGCCCCCCGCCCGAGCCGGTCGCCGTGGTGATCGCATTGCTCGGACGCAGCAGCAGGTTGCCCTGCAGCCCGCCCGACACATAGGCCTTGAGGCTGTCGTGGCCGGCGATCTCCTGCCCCACGGTCTGCGCCGCCTGCGGCCCGCGTCGGCCGCTCTGCGCCACCTCCTGTTCCAGGTCGAGGTTGCGGGTCTCCAGCGCTTCCAGCTTGCCCTCCAGCTTGTTCACCGCCCCCGAGAGCTCGTGGAACTGCGACAGTGCCTTGTCGGCCGAGGCCTTGGTCTCGGCCGTCAGGTCGCCGGTGGTCTTCGCCTGCTGCAGCGCCTCCTCGGCGGTCTTGCGCACGTCACCGCCAATCCGCTCCAGCTCGGATTTGACCTGCTTCAGGAGGGCCTCGGTCGTGCCCGCCGCCTCCATCCGGGGGGCGCCAATCACGGCCGCCGGCACAGCGGCAGCCAGCGCGGCCAGCGAGGCCGCGTTCGTCAGATGTTTGCTCATGATGATATCCTCAGAGAGACTTTGCGTGATGCAGGAGGCTTTCCAGCTCCTGCGCGAGGTCGGCCGCACCCGGCGGGCCGTCCGGGGCAGCGCCAGGCTTGCCCGATTTGAGCGCGCGCAGCAGATCGCGCGACGCGGCATTGGAAAGGCCGGCCCGGCGGGCCAGCAGGTCGAACTTGCGCTCCGCCCGCATCGAGGCGGCCGCGCCCTCTTCCGGCATCTGGTCAACCAGGTCCGCCGGCAGGAGCGCATCGGCAAAGCCCTGGTCGACGGCGCCCTGCCCGCCGATCCAGGTCTCGCGGTCGAGCATCGCGGCAAGGCTCGCGCGGTCGAGACCGGTGCGGCTCGCGTAGATGTCCACCGCCATGTCATCGAAGGGGCCGAGCCAGTCCGCCACCTCGCGCAGCGCATTGCGATCGCCCGCCGCCAGGATCCAGGTGTTGTGGATCATCAGCCAGCCGGCCCGCGCCACCCGCACCTCGTCCCCCGCCATGGCGATGATCGAGGCCGCCGAGGCGGCGATGCCCAGCACGTTCACCGTCACCACCTGCCCGTGCTCGCGCAGCAGGTTGTAGATTGCCAGCCCCTCGAAGTAGTCGCCGCCCGGCGAGTTGATGTTCACCGTCACCGGCCGGTCGCCGATCGAGCGCAGCGCCGCCGCGATCCGCCGCGCCGTCACCCCGTCGCCCCAGAGGTCCGCGCCGATCGGATCGAGGATCGAGATCGAGGCCTCGCCCCCCTCGCCCGCCGCCCGCACATCCGGGCTCCAGCGCTGCAGCGCCCGGGGCGAGAGGTCGCTCTGCACCCCCGGTCGCGCGCCCATCTCCACCTTCGGCAGGCTCCGCTTGCTCATTGCTCTGTCTCCTTTCCAAGAGTGTCCAGCGGCGCCGTCGCGATCTGCGCCCGCAGCTCGTCCGCCGCCCCGCCCCGGCGCGGCAGGTTCAACTTGTCCCGGCCCTCGTCGCTCGACATGATCCCGGCCGCGACCATCTTCGACAGGAAGTCCCCCTTGGCCTTGCTGTCCATCTGCAGCATCGCCTCGCGGTTCCATTCCACGAACCACCGCCCGCGCTGCGCCGCCGGCACCAGGTCTTTCAGGATCCGGCTCTCCAGCCGGCGCAGCAGCGGATTGATGCCCGTGCGCAGCCAGGCCATCATGATCGCCTCCACCCCGGTGCCCCACATCGTTTGCCCCTGGCTCGCATGGCCGATCACCACCGGCGGCGTGCCGAACCAGCGGCAGACATCCTCGACCTGGAAGCGCCGCGTCTCCAGCAGTTGCGCATCCTCGGGGTTCATCTGCAGCTGGCGGTACTTGAGCCCCGCCTCCAACGCCATCGTCTTGCCCGCGCGGTCGCTCGACACATAGGTCTCCAGCATCGCGCCCAGCTGCTGGCGCTGCTCCGGCGTCAGCGTCTGATCACTCTCGATCACCCCCGAGGGCATCATGGCGTTGGAGAACACCCGCGCGGCCGTCTCGTCGGCCGCCAGCGCCGAGCCGAAGCTCTGCACCCCGAACTTGATCGCGCTCATGCCGATCCCGTCGCCGCCGCCGAAGCCCCGCACGTGGAAGACCTTCTCGGGCGGCAGCACATAGCTGCCCCCCTGCTCGCTCACGTGGTAGTCGAACCGGCCATCGGCCCGCCGCCGCGGCGAGACATTGAAGAGCGGCCGCAGCCCCACCAGGCGCGGCCCGATGAAGAGCCGTTCGGAATAGGCGTTGCCCTGCAGCAGCAGATGCGCCACCTGCGCCTCCCAGAACTCCATCGAGGTCAGCCCCGCGCAGGGCGAGACCGTCAGCACCTGGGCAAGATCCGCCTCGATCCGCGCCCGGCTGCCATTGGCCTGGCGCTCGTAAAGGCTGACCGGCAGCGCGCCGATCAGCTCGGAATTGCCCTTCACGCAGGCCCAGGCCGCCGAGAGCGAGAGCGTCGAGGTCGCCGAGACCAGCTTGCCGGCCTTGCTCGTCCGCCCGGCCCAGCTCCAGGGCTGCAGCGTCGACAGGCTCTCCCAGCCGGTCTCTCCCTCGGCCAGCGCCTGCCGCACCCCGCGCAGCGCGCCCCGCATGGCCAGTCCCAGCCGGCTCATACCGCCATCACCGGGCTCGACAGGAAGCCCGAGAGATCCCGGCGCACCGCCTCGGGGTTCAGGCTCATCAGGTAGGCGGCATCGAAGACCGCCATCAGCGGGTCGATCTTGCCCGCGCCCGAGACTGCTTTCGTCACGATCACCGCGTTTCCTCTCGCTTCCGTCTTTGCATTGCCCACGCTCCAGGCCAGCAGCGGCTGGTTGCAGTGGCGCAGCGATCCGTCGAAGAGCTTGCGCTCCACCCCCTTGATCGCCCCGTTCAGCTTGTAGCCCTGGGTGACGCTCGCCAGCGTGTCATGGGGCACGCCCGCCAGCTGCAGCGCGTCGACGATCGCCGCCACGCCCTCGGGGTCGAGCCCCACGCCGCCGCGCTCCGGCAGCAGCCCGGCCTCGTGCACCTTCACCACCAGGGCCACCAGCTCCTCGATGTCCTGCGTCGGCGCCGTGCAGATCGTCAGCGCATCCTCGCGCTCGAGATCCCTCAACCGCTCCGCGATGCTCTTGCGCCGCTCCAGCACAACCTCGTGCGCCCAGCCGGCCGCCCAGGCCTGCCAGCGCTTCGTCTCCCGATGCCGCCCGATGATCGCCATGCCCAGCAGGTCATCCATGCCGCCGCCGTCGATCCCGATCGTGCAGACCTCCGACGTCTCCAGCAGCCGGTCGAGATCCAGCTCCGGATCCGCCGCCTTCTGCCAGTAGTTCGCGCCCACCCAGCCGCCGAGGTGATGGCCGAGACCGATCTGGATGTTGAGGTGCTGACTGGCCCAGCGGGCCAGCTCCTCCGGCCCGGTCTCCACCGCCTTGCGGAACTCCGGGATCAGCCGCTCGATCGTGATCGACCGCCCGAGGTTCGGCAGCACCGCCGCCCAGGTCCCGGGATCCTTCCAGGGCTGGTGCTTCGCCCCCTGCAGCCGCTCCGGGAACTCGTAGAGCACCGGCAGCATGCGCACATCCTCGGTGATCACCCCGTCCCGCACCTTGCGCGCATACTCCAGCTCGGCCTTGAACACCCCCTGCGGCGGCACCTCGCTCTGCGTGGTGATGATCACCAGGAGAGACCCGGGGTTGGTGATCATCCCGCCCCGGATCTGGCCGATCACCCGCGTCGCATAGTGGCGTTCCGCCATCACGTGCAGCTCGTCCAGGATCGCGAAGGCCGGGATCCCGCCCGTGGTCACCGCCGGGTCGAAGCTCGTGACCTTGCAGCGCGCATTCAGCGGCCGCCCGGTCACCGGATCGGGGTAGATGTCCGTGATCTGCTTCTTGTGCTCATCCACCTTGAAGCGTTTCGAGAGCCACTCGTCCGCCTCGATCATCCCCTGCATCTGCCCGAAGCAAGTGTCGGCCACCGATTGCGTCGGGCCCACCACGATCCCGCGGATGTTCGGGGTCGTGTTCATCTGCAGCGCAATCAGCCCGATGCAGGCTGCCAGCGTCGTCTTCGTGTTCTTCTTCGGCACCAGGGTGAAGATCTCCCCCACCTGCCGCACCCCCGTCTCCCGATCAACGGAGCCGAAGGCCGCCCGCACGATGTCCCGGGCCCATTCGCCGGCCACCGCGCCCATGGTCGGCTGGCCCGGGATGTCCGGCACCACCAGCTTGTCGAAGAGCTCGACCGCCACCTCGCCCAGGTCCGCATCGAGCGCCAGCGCCGGGATCGGCGTTGCCCCCGCCTGCAGCTTCTCCCACCAGTCCGGGCAGGCTGCCCAGCTGAGATCGCTCACTGCCGCCGGCCCGGGCCGTGGATCCGGCTGTAGAGATCGCCGTACTCGGCCGCGGGCTTCGCCGCCTCCTGCAGCCGCTGTTCCTTCTTGCCGAGCGGCGCGCTCTTGCCGTCGCCCTCGGCCTCCTTGCCGGCCCCGCGCTTCGGCGCCGGCGGCGCCACCCGGTCGAGCCGCTCCTGCAGCTGCCGGATGCTCGGCGCATGGCCCTCGCGTACCCGCCGCAAGAGCACGTCCAGGCACATGCCCTCGATCATCAGCAGCCCCGCTTCCAGCTCACGGGAAAAATACTTCCGAAGCGTCTTCTCATCGCAGCCCAGGGCCTGGGCGATCATCGCCTGGGACCAGCCTGCCGCCGCACGGACGGCAACAAAGTCCTGATTTTCCTTGTCTTTCTTGAAGACCGGGCGGCCACGACGATCCCGCAGCGGCTGGATCGGATTGCCAAAGAGGTCCACCGCCGGGCGCTCGCCCGCGCTTTCGTCACTCATCGGGAAAAAAATCTCTCGCTGTAACTGACGCCGGTCTTCTCGCCCCGCGTCTCATGACTTTGAACCCACCCCCTCCCCCTTGCGGGGAGAGCCCGGGATTACCCGTGGCGGGCGCGCTCTTCGCGCTGCTTCACGCTGTCGTGCCAGGCCTTCGACACCGACTGCAGGTTCGCCGGATCCCAGAACAGCCGGGCATCGCCCCGGTGCGCCTCGATGTGATCGACCACCGGGCTGTCCGGCGCGCCCAGCGGCCCGACCAGCGCCACCCCCGTCTGTCGGCAGGTATAGCCATCCCGCGCCAACACCTGCAGCCGCAGCTCAGACCACCGTTTGGTGTTGTACCACCGGCGCCAGGGCATCAGCTGCGCCCGCACGCGGTTCTGCGCCCGCACATCCGACGGCGCAGGCCCCAGCTTCCGCCCCGCAGGTGCGAGGCGACCGGGAACGGTCTTCAAACGGGACATCGGGAAGGCTCCAAAAGAAAACGCCCGGCAGCGGGATCTCCGCTCCGGGCGCAATTGGGTCGAGGGCAATATGTCAACGGTTTGGTGTTCTCGTCAAGCCGGTTTCTTCCATGGCGTCGGTGGCGGCATGCGTTCGGTCACCTGGTGCGCCGTCAGACCGCCGTAGAGCCGGAAGGTATCGCGCAGCTCCAGAAGCGCGCCCCACCAGCGCAGGTAGCCCCGTCGCGCGGCGGCCACCTCGGCCGGCGTGTCGATCAGCACAATGGGACAATACCGCAGATCCGCCGACCGCTCCCGGCCCCGATGCAGGTACCGAACGACACCCGCGCTCGCCGTCCTGGCAAAGGCGCCGTACTGGCAGTTCCGCCACTCAAGCGGCTTGACCCGGGCCCGCGCCCCCTCGCGCCAGTCCGGCGCCCGACCGGCCCGCGCCAGCTCCGCGATCGTCAGGGCCATCTGACGGCCGCCATGCCCCACCGGCAGCGCCGCCAGCGCCGAGGCCACCGCATCCGCATCCGGGTGAGGCTCCGACCGTCCACCGCCATCGACGCGGCAGCCCAGCCGGGCCCGTTCGATCATCACGTATTCCATCCCGAACGACGGCCGCGCCGGCGCGCCCAGATCTGCCGCCTCGTCCAGATCGATCGAGGCGAACTCACGCTGGAAGGCCCATTCGATCAGCTCCAGGATCGAGACCTCACGCTGCGCGGGCCGCCCCTGCGGCAGGCGGATGGGTTGCTGCATGGTCATGCCCCTGCTCCCTTGGCGCCCGAGACCAGCCGATCGGCAAGGGCTTCATCCCGGCGGTACTCGGCCAACCAGCTTTCCTCCGCCGCGTCCAGGGCACGGCCGCGGTCCAGCCGGTCGCAGAGCCGCATCCGCCGGTCTTCGAGGTCCGTGGCCCGCAACGAAATCGCGCGCTTCTCGCCGTCGTTCATCGGCGGGCGATGCTTCTGCAGCCAGAACCGCAGCTCGGCCACCAGCCGCCCGGCCTCCTGGGCCCTGCGCCCGGCCTCGCTGCCGAACCAGCTCGCGATCCCCGGCATGTCCTCGATCGAGCGCGGCTGCGCCAGCTGGGCATAGGCGATGAATGTCGCATGCTCCGGCCAGAACCGCTTGCCACTGCCCTCGCCCTTCGTCCGCATCGTGGCCAGCATGCGACCGCTCAGGTTCGCGTCGCTCAGGTAGCTCAGCTCGTCCGCGATCCGGTCCAGCTTGCGCCGGCCCTCCTGCTCCGTGACGCCCCGCGGGAACCGGAACCCGATCTCGCTCAGCGGCTCCAGCAACAGGCGCCGGACGCGGTCCCGCTTCGTCTCAGCCTTCGCCCGCTCGGTGGTCTGCTCTTCCGTCATGGTTCACCCTTTTCTCAGCCCATTGCCGAACAGCTCCGTCCGGCAATTCCGTCTCAAGTTCAGGTGCCATCGGTGCAGGTAGGGTGTTTTGTATTTTCCTGTTTTTTCTTGTCTTGTCCTGTAGGGCAATGACACCAGAAGGACCAAAAAAACAGGTGTCATCACACCCATCATGACAGTCAGATGACTGTCATCATGACACCATATGACACTCTCTTCAGTCGCCCCTGGCACTGCCCCCGGAGGTCCCGAGGCGATGAACATTGCCTGCGAGCCCGGCCACCTCTTCCAGCGCCAGCCGCACGTTGTCCTCGGTCACGTAGAGATTGCTGGTGTCGAGATACTCGGCCACGCCATGCACGATCATGTCCGATTCCCGGATATGCTTGGCCACCTTGAGCGCCGCCAGCTTCTTCCGAACCCGGCTCCGCACCTGGGCCAGCCGTCCGGCCTCCCGCGCCTGGTCCCGGCCGGATTTCCGCCGGTGCATGTCTACCGCGATGTCGGCAATGACCGGGTGCCCCAGCCTGACATTCCTCGCCCGGCTCCGCCCACCATCATCATCAACCTCAACTGGCTGCCAACCATAGAGGGCCCCATCCCGCACCGCGCGCCATCCCGCAATGTCCGGGCCGAAGCGGGCCAGCTGCGCCAGCTGCACGTCGTCATCCGGCAAGGTTCCCGCCGGATCCTGCTTGAAGCTTTCCGACCACAGGATCAGCGCGGTTGCGATGTCGCCGCGCCGGCCCTCGGCAATAGCATGGGCCACGAACCCCGAAGTCAGCAGCCGGTTGATATAGAGTGGGATCCAGTCGTGGTTCGACAGCGTGTCGCCCCAATGCAGGGGATACCACCAGGTCTCGCTGACGGGCGTCGCCCCCGCGTTCAGGGTCATCCCTTCACCCGCTTGAGCACACGCGGGCCGACCGCCTGCTCAATCCCCGTCAGCCGTTTGCCGAACTGCTCGGCTCGTTCGATCTCGGCGGTCAGCGCAACCACCTGCTGCTCACAGGCCACCAGGGCCGCCCGGGCCGACGTCAAAAAGCCGCTCACCTCGCCGGAAAGCGCCGCCATGTCCTCGTTACCACCAGCAGCGCCGAAGAGCTCTTCGCGCAGTTCTGCGACCCAGCCCGGCATCACCCCCAACACATCTGCTACCGTGTCGTCGGTATCGCCGTGCCGGTAGCATTCGTGTTCCACGTCGTAGACATCGCGCAACAGGTCGATGATCTCGCGCTTCTGCTCCTTGCTGGCCACCCGCGGCTTCGCCGACGCGGCCTGCCCCGTCCTGGTCTTTACGTCGTTCATCTTGCCTGCCTTTCTTTTGGCCTCGCAGGTCGGGCAGCGCAGCCGTTTGCCGATGAAGCTCCAGCCAAGCCGCTGGAGTTTCACGACGGCTTGCCCCTGCCCGTCCACACCATGTTTGCCGTGCATCGCCGGGATGATCTCCTCACGGAGACACTCGTCGCAAATGCAGCTCAACCGCGACTGACCACGGTCGCCACGCACCGGGGTGAAGCTCATGGTCGCCCCCGTTCGGGCGTGGCGCCCTGGGGCCCCGGATGCATGCCGCTCCACCGGCAGGCATGGGCCAGACGCTGTTCCATCGCCTCCAGGGCCCCCGGCTCGCGTTTCGCGGCCTCGATCGCCTCAAGCGTGGCCGTCCCGTCGAAGCCCGCCAGCGCACAAATCATGTGGAAGTCGCGCCCGCCGATCCAATCGCCGCGGATCGGCGGCGGCGTCCAATTGGCGCCGCGCGTCACCGAACCGGGGCGCAGCAGATCGCCGACGGCCCCCCGAAGACAACTCGCCAGGACCGCCTGCCACAGCCGCGCGCAGGCATCGTCGTCCGCCGGGTCATGCCGGCCGTACCAATCGGACGGCCACGGCATGCGGGTGTTCTGTGGGTCACTGGGAGATACCTGATCAAGCATGGCGTGCCTCCTGCTGGAAGTGTCGGGAAGGGTTGGGAGCCGAGGTCATGCGGCGCCCCGCTTGAAACTCGTGGCCTCCGCGCGACCGCGCAGATGCACCAACGTGGAGCCGGTACGCTCATGAGCCTCTGCCAGTTCCTTGATCGCGCGTGCCAGGACAACAGGATCGTCCGCATTGGCCTCGAAGTCTGCCAGCGCGGCTACGGCCTCGGAGGACTCGATCATCACCTCGATATGGCCGACCAGTTCGGACCGGGCTGCGTGCCCGCTCAGCTCGCGGGACCGCATGTTGGCGAAGGGATAGTTGCCCGTCGCGTTCTCAAGGGCGCGGACCCAGGAATAGGGAGCCTCAGCATGCCCGTTCTGAACCTTCGACACAGTGCCACGCGACACCGCATGGCAGACAGAGGCCTCGATGGCCGCCGCAGCGGCATCAACGCCACCAACGGTCTTCACCAGCTCGGCAAACATGTGCGTCAAAAGCTGACCGTGCATCGGGAAACCCCTTTTCCTTATTGAGCGCCGCGTAGTGCGCTATGTTTTCAGCAGAAGAGCGATCTCCGCAGCCGGGCGCATATGAGCTCGTCCACAGAACAGGGTCATGATGCATCTCCGCTGGCCAAAGACTTCGCAGTACGCGAAGCACCGGAGCGTTCAGGGCGTGGTGCTTGGCGAAACAGGTGCTCAGGCACCACAGCTCCAATCTCTTCGCACCAGTCGCGACACGCGAAGTACCAATGGGCCGGAAACTGGTTCTTGGATACCGCTCGGGTCACAACCTGCGAAGTGTGCCCCAATTCACGTGCAAATCGGGCTCGTCCGACACGATCCAGAAATGATGAAACGGTTTCCAACTGCTCTTCCATACCCGCCATAACTACGCATTTTGCGTAGCGTGTAAATACGCAAAATGCGCAGTGAAGCCTCTTTCGAAAGGGGTACAATGCCCTCCATGCTAGAGGAACTCGAAGATAAACGTGAAGCAGTAGGGGCACGCCTGAAACGGGTGCGCCACATATTGGGCTATGAAAAAAAGGAGTTTGCCGAAAAGGCAGGCCTCACCATGCAAACATACGGGCCATTCGAGAATGGCTCTAGAGATCTCTCGCTGCAAAGCGCGAAGAAACTTCGCAAAACCTACGGCTTATCCCTTGAGTTCCTGTATTTTGGAAAGACCGACGATCTGCCCACCAGGATCTCCAAAGAACTCTGATCGAGCCCCTCGGTAAGTTCTTCCCAAAAGTCTAAACTCATACCTGATAGTCTGCGTGCTTCCTTCAGCAGCGCCAATCGCCTCGAATCGTCCATAGCTTTCGCATTCCCTTTGTGCTCGAGTCTTGAATGTTCTTATTATGTTCTCACTTCGTTCGATAGGGGGTTGCGCGCCTAACTACGCATTTTGCGAATTTTCCGGTTGAACTCCGCATTTTGCGTAGTAACATTTCCCCATCTCTATGATGGAGCAACCGATGCACTCACAAGTTCTTTTGCGCTGCCACGCGCAAATCCTGACCCCTGAAATCTTCGCGCGCTATCCGTCGGCCATGTTGGCGAATTGGGCGCACGCAAAAGAAGCGCATGGTCACCCCATCACGTCCGAGCGGCTACAGCGACTAAAGCCCAGACATGTCATAACGGGGCCGGGCCGCGTACACACGTTGGGCCAAGCCATGCCAGCCAGTATCACGCCGGCACAGCCCGAGGAGCACCTCCGGATCAAGCGCCTGATCGCTGATGCCTGCGCGCGGCGGCGTACATTCTGATCGAGGGTGCCCCCTATCACCGCAATGAAGCCCCCTTCCCGAAGCACACCAGCTACCTCAGGAGCCTATCGTGATGACATTCCTTTCGCACTGCAGCACCGAGGAGCCTGCACGGGTGGCAGAGCAGGAGGAAGCACGTTGACTGTAGTTCAAACGACGCCCTCGCGCATGACCCACACGGTTCCGACCGAAGTCGCGGTCGAGGCGCGTCCACTGGCATACGTCAGGGCCAGCACTCTTGCCGGCCTGCTTGATGTATCGGAGACAACAATCTGGGACTGGACCAGGCGCGGCATCCTTCCTAAACCCAAGAAGCTATCCGACGGCGCGACCAGGTGGAAATGGTCCGAGGTTGAAAAGCGGCTCGACAGAGGCCACGATCAGGCCGAAGATGCTGATCCCATTCTTAGGGCAAGCCGTGGCAGGTGACATCAGGCTCGAACGCTATGTTCAGCGCAAGCTGGCCAGAGGCAGGGAATACTTCTTCTTCCGCGTCGTCAGGAAAGGGAACGAGACCAGGCTTCCTCTGCCGCATCCGTTCGAACCCGAGTACCGTGCCGCCTACAATGCCGCGCACTACAAGATCTTTGGCACCACCCCCGGCGAGTTCGAAAGCCAAACGGCAATCACCCGGCTGATCCGGGACCATCGCGACAGCAAGCGCTACACCGGCCTCCCCAAGAACAGCCGTCTTTTGCGTGACTATGCGTTGGATCTCATGGCCGAACGCTGGGGCGCTTTTGACGCCACCCAGATCCGGCCGATCCATGTTCAGGCGGTCTATGACAGTCTCGCAGATCGCCCCGCCACGGCGAACCGACGCCTCGACGACATGAGCGCCGTCTTCTCCTGGGGGCGCACAAGGGGCTTCGCAGACGAGAACCCATGCCACGGTATCGAGCGCGTCCAGAGCGAAGAGAGTTATGAGCCGTGGCCCGCCGACAAGCTGGAGATCCTTTTCGAGAAGGGCAAGCGCGAGATCGTCAAGGTCGCAATCGTCGCCACTTACACCGGCCAACGGCGCGCCGACGTGCTTGGTATCTCCGACAGTCAGATCCAGGACGGCGTCTGGCACGTCACTCAGGGAAAGACCGGGAATGCCGTGCCAGTGCCTCTTCATCCTCTCGTTCTGGCTATTCTCGAGGACGAGCGGACCTCCAGGCGGACGGCTGGCATAGTCGACCCGCGCCGCCCGCTGCTCACCAACAGCCGCGGCAAGCCCTGGACCGCCAGCGGCTTCGGCGCCAGCTGGCGGACAGAGTTGATCCGCCTGCAGCTCAAACCGAAAAGAAAAGAGGACCTGGAGGCTGGAGAGTTCCGCGCCACGATGCATGGCCTGCGCCACACGAACGCCACGGCGATCGCAAACAGCGTCGCGCGCTCACCTGAAATTTTCGGGGGGATCGAGAGGGTCCAGGCGATGCTGGGCCACCTCTCCAAGCGCATGTCCGAGCACTATGCGCGGCGCGCTGAGGTAGAGCACATGAATCGCGAAACCATGTTGCTGTTGCCCGATTTTGGGAAACAACCTGCGTGGATTGGGAAACATCCAGATAGCGAAACTGCTAAGTAGTTGATAATGGTGGGTGATGAGAGACTCGAACTCCCGACATCTTCGGTGTAAACGAAGCGCTCTACCAACTGAGCTAATCACCCGCCGGTGGACCCTCTACCCCAAGGCGGGAACAGGACGCAAGAGTTGAAATGACGAATCCGCCCCTCATCGTCTTCACCGACCTCGACGGCACCCTGCTCGATCACGGCAGCTACAGCTATGACGCGGCGCTGCCCGCGCTCAACATCCTGAAATCCCACGATATCCCCGTTGTCCTCGCCTCGTCCAAGACCGGGCCCGAGGTCGCGGCATTGCGCGAGGAGCTGGGCCTCTCCGCCTCGCCCGCCATCGTCGAGAACGGCGCGGGATGGCTGGCCGCCGGGGCAGCGCCCGAGACCGAGGGCGAGGATTACCGCCGCCTTCGCGCCGCCCTGGGCCAGCTGCCCGCGGATCTGCGCACGGCCTTCACCGGCTTCGGCGACATGGGCCCCGAAGGTGTGATGGAGAATGCGGGCCTGCCCGAGGCCAGCGCCCGCATGGCCTGTCAGCGGGCCTTTTCCGAGCCGGGGATCTGGTCCGGCAGCGACACCCAGCTCGAGGCCTTTCTGGCCGCCCTTACCGCCCGGGGCATCACCGCCCGTCGCGGCGGGCGCTATCTCACGCTCTCCTTCGGGGGCACCAAGGCCGACCGGATGGACGAGATCGCCGCACTTTTCGGCAGCCCCGATACCGTGGCCCTGGGCGATGCGCCCAACGATGTGGAGATGCTGGAGAATGCCACACATGGCGTCATCATCGCCAATCCGCATGCGACGCCCCTGCCCGACCTGCCCGGCGAGGCCGCGGGCCGCATCGCACGCAGCAGGAAAATCGGCCCCGAAGGGTGGAATGAAATGATGCTGGCGTTACTATCAAGGTACGGACTTACCTAGAACAGGAGTTTCAGGTGGCAGACTTTCACCAGAACGGCAATATCGCCACCATCCACAATCTTCGCACCCGCTCGTCCGAGGATCTCGGCCGCGAGCTGGCCACCTTTGCCTCCAGCCGCAAGATCAGCCTGGTGCTGCCCTCGCTCTATTCCGAGCTCGAGGGCGACGCCCTGCCCAACATCCTGAACGAGCTGAAGGATGTGCCCTATCTCCACCGCATCGTCATCGGCCTCGACCAGGCCAACGAGGAACAATACCGCCACGCGCGCAAGTTCTTCTCGGTGCTGCCGCAGAACCACGTGGTGATCTGGAACGACAGCCCCCGGATGCTCGAGATCCAGAAGCGGCTGGAAGAGCTGCGCCTTGGCCCGATCGAGCCCGGCAAGGGCAAGAACGTCTGGGGCTGCCTCGGCTTCCTGATCGCCTGCGCCGACAGCTCGGTGGTGGCGATCCACGATTGCGACATCGTCACCTACGAGAAGGACCTGCTGGCGCGGCTGGTCTATCCGGTGGCCAACCCGAATTTCTCCTACCAGCTCTCCAAGGGCTATTACGCCCGGGTCGGCGGCAACAGGATCAACGGCCGGGTCAGCCGCATGCTGGTCTCGCCGCTGCTGATCGCGCTGAAACGCACCATCGGCGACCGCGATTACCTCGATTACCTGCGCGCCTTCCGCTACCCGCTCTCGGGCGAGATGGCGATGCGCATGTCGGTGCTGCCCGACCTGCGCATTCCCTCCGACTGGGGGCTGGAAATCGGCGTCCTGTCCGAGGCCTGGCGCAACCTGGCACCGAAATCCGTCTGCCAGACCGAGATCGCCGACAACTACGACCACAAGCACCAGGACCTCTCTGCCGAGGACAAGACCAAGGGCCTCAGCCGGATGTCCATCGACATCTGCAAGGCGATCTTCCGCAAGCTGGCCGCCGATGGCACCACCTTCAACGAGGAGATGTTCCGCACGCTGAAGGCCACCTACTACCGCTCGGCGCTGGACCTGCTGGAAAGCTATTACGACGACGCCAAGGCCAATGGCCTCTACGTCGACCGCCACACCGAGGAAACCGCGGTGGAGCTCTTTGCCGAGAACATCATCGAGGCCGGGCACATCTTCCTCGACAAGCCCTCCGAGACGCCCTTCATCCCGACCTGGAACCGGGTGCATTCGGCCGATCCCGACATCATGCCGAACATGCTCAAGGCGGTGGCCGAAGACCTGAAGGAATATACCTGAGCGCCGGGCGGCCCGCTCTTTCCGCCGCGTCTTTCTGAAGGAAGATGAGTATTTGGGGAAAGATGAAGAAGCAGCGCGAGAGGCCGGAGCGAAGGCGTGAGGCCCGCGCCTCGCCACCCGTACTTGAAGAAAGATGAAGAAAGGGCGCCGCGGGATCCTCTCCCGGGGCGCCCTTTTCCCTTGCACGCGATCTCCGACCGGGCTCTTGTCCGCCCCGGTTTCAGCCCCGGTTGGTGATCCAGCGGCACTGGTAGGGCGCAAAGGGGATCGGGCCGCCATCGGGGCTGATCGGCTCGCCGCTCAGCAGGTCCACCCAATCCTCGCCGTCGATCAGGTTGATCTGCATCGGCTCGATCTCCAGTTCGGTGGCCGAGACATTGTGCAGGGCAAAGATCGACTGGTCGCGGTCGAGGCTCTGCCGCCAGAGCCCGAAGATCCGGTCGTCGAGCTGCAGGGTGAACTGGGTCGCATTGGGGTGGAAGCCGCGCTGGCGGCGGCGGATCCCGATGCGGCGGCGCATCTCGCCCAGCACCACGTGCTGGTCCGTCTCCGGATCTTCCAGCAGGCCCAGCAGGGTGTCGTAATCCCAGCGGTGGCGATTGATCGCCCGGTTGTGGCCGGATTTCTCCACGCCGTCCTGGTCGTTCGGGCTGGCCAGCAGCGAGTGGATGTAGAAGGCCGGGATGCCCTCCAGCGCCATGACGAGCGTCTGCGAGGCCAGGAAACGCGCCACCTGGTACTCGTCCGGGCCCTCGAATGTGCCCTTCATGGCCTCGAACCAGGTGATGTTCAGCTCATAGGGCGCCTCGCCCCCACCGGGCAGCGCGCGCATGCTGACGCGACCGCCGAAATCGCGCATGCATTGCACCACGTGGTCGGTGTCTTCCTGGGTCAGGATGCCCTCGGCGGGGCGCATGCCGATGCCGTCGTGCGAGGCGGTGAAGTTCAGGTAGGCACAGCCCAGCTGCGCCGGTGGCATGGATCCCTGCCAGCGGATCAGGTTGCGCGCCGTGCCCGAGAGCATCGCGTGCAGCACCAGCGGCGGCAGCGAGAAATTGTAGACCGCATGGGCCTCGTTGCGGTTGCCGAAATAACTCAGGTTCTCCTGGTTCGGCACGTTGGTCTCGGTCAGCAGGATGATCGGCTCGGCGGCGAAATCGGCAAACAGCCGCATCAGCCGCACGATGGCATGGGTCTGCGGCATGTGGATCGACTTGGTGCCGATCTCCTTCCAGATGAAGGCCACCGCATCGAGGCGCACGATCCGCACGCCGTTGTCCACGTGCAGGCGCATCACCCGCAGGAATTCCGCCAGCACCTCGGGGTTGCGGAAGTCGAGGTCGACCTGGTCATGACTGAAGGTGCACCAGACGTGGCGCTCGCCATTGGCGGTGTCGACCTTGCGCAGCAGCGGATGGGTGCGCGGGCGCACCACCTCGCTCAGGTCGTCCTCGGGCGAGGCCTCGAAGAAGAACTTGTCGTAGGGCGGATGCCCCTGCCGGTAGGCATTGAACCAGGACGAGGAACTCGAGACATGGTTCAGCACCAGGTCCGACATCAGCAGGAATTCCGAGCCGATCCGCCGGATGTCCGACCAGTCGCCCAGGATCGGGTTCACCGCGCGGTAGTCCGTCACGGCAAAACCGTCGTCGGAGGTATAGGGAAAGAACGGCAGGATATGCACGCCGTTGATCGTGCCCGAGAGCTGGTTCGTCAGGAAATCCCGCAGCAGGTCGAGCGGCTTGTGCACGCCGTCGATGATCGAGTTGCCATAGGTGATCACGAGGGAATCGCGCTCCGACCACTGCCGGTTGCCCGGCACCCGGCCGCGCTTGCGCCGGGTGGCCCCCTCTGGCCAGAAGGCCTCGGCCAGCAACCGGGAAACGGTTTCGGTGTCGTGATCCGGGTAGATCTGCCTGACCAGCGAATCCAGCTTGTTTTGGAAGGTCGAGGATAGCTCTTGCGACATGAGGAAAGTGCTCCGGTCAGGTACAACCGACTTTCCAGAATATGGGCCGAGTTTCAAGCGCCCGATCCCGCAGGCGCCCAGGATTGATCCGCTTCGCCTCTTCTTGTTGGCGTAAGTGGCATATCCGTGTCACCCGTCGCCGGCAGAAACGGCCCCGAAAGGCCCCGATGCCCCCCAATAGTGCCAAATCCTGCCTGCCGAGCGCAGGCCATGCCGCAAAAATCCGCGCCGCGCCATGCGTGGTGCCTGCCCCGGATCGGCGCCCCACTCGGCCCCTCGCCCGCGGTCTACGGCTCAGACGGCCTCGTAGAAACTCGTCAGCAGCGCCATGGCCGCGGGCAGGCTGTCGCGTTGCGCCCTCGCCCAGAAGGCATCGGAGCCGAGATCCTCGAACCCCTCGAAGCCGCTCAGCGCGGCCTCCTCGACATTGCGGAACCCCATGGTCCAGCCGGGGAACATCCGCCGCTCGCTCGGCCCCTCCTCCAGCACGATCACCGAATGATGCCGCCGGTCCGTGCTGATCCGGTACCAGACATTCTCCAGCGCCGCGTCAGGCCCTTCCAGGATCTGCAGGAAATTGCCCCGCCCCTGCTCCGGCAGCAGCCGGTAGACCAGCAGCCCCGAGATGCCGTCGCGGGCATTGCAGGCCCGGCTGTGCGACAGCAGCGACGACAGTTCCTCCTCGGTCATCGGCGCCCGCGCCTGGCTGACGTAAATCAGATGTTTCATCCGCATTCCTCCTTGTTGCGGCCACAGGCCTTTTGCCCCGTTCCTTTTGCTCCGTTCCTCTTGCCCTGCCGAAACGGAAAATAGCGAGACCGGCGCGACATCCGCAGATGCCGCGCCGGGGCGCCCGCCCGGTGTCTTGCAGGGTGGTCCGGGCAGCGCATGGGCGGGCGCGGGTCCTCCTCCGCGCCCGGTCCCGCCGGCAGCTCAGGCCACCTTGGCCAGAAGTTGGTCGAGCGAGGATTTCGCGTCGCCATAGAACATCCGGGTATTGTCCTTGTAGAACAGCGGGTTCTCGATCCCGGAGTAGCCTGTGCCCTGGCCCCGCTTCGACACGAAGACCTGTTTCGCCTTCCAGACCTCCAGCACCGGCATCCCCGCGATCGGACTGCCCGGATCCTCCTGCGCGGCGGGGTTCACGATGTCGTTCGAGCCGATCACGATCACCACGTCGGTGTCGGGGAAATCCTCGTTGATCTCCTCCATCTCCAGCACGATGTCATAGGGCACCCTTGCCTCGGCCAGCAGCACGTTCATGTGCCCCGGCAACCGCCCGGCCACCGGGTGGATGGCGAACCGCACGTCCTTGCCCGCCGCCCGCAGCTTGCGCGTCAGCTCGCTCACCGCCTGCTGCGCCTGGGCCACCGCCATGCCATAGCCCGGCACGATGACGATGCGGTCGGCCTCTTCCAGCGCCGCCGCCACGCCATCGGCATCGATGGCGATCTGTTCGCCCTCGATGGCCGCCGCCGCAGCCCCCGCGCCGCCGAAGCCCCCCAGGATCACCGACAGGAAATGCCGGTTCATCGCCTTGCACATGATATAGCTCAGGATCGCCCCGGAAGAGCCCACCAGCGCCCCCACCACGATCAGCAGGTCATTGCCCAGCATGAAGCCCGTCGCCGCCGCCGCCCAGCCCGAGTAGCTGTTCAGCATCGAGACCACCACCGGCATGTCCGCGCCCCCGATCGCCAGCACCAGGTGCGCGCCCAGGACGAAGGCCACCACCGTCATCAGGTAGAGTGCCCAGTGCACCTCCGGCGCGCCATGCCCGCCCAGGTAGACGAACATCAGCAGCACCGAGGCCAGCAGCATGCCACCGTTCAGCAGGTGCCGCCCCGGCAGCACCAGCGCCTTGCCGTCAAGCCGCCCGGCCAGCTTGCCATAGGCCACGATCGAGCCGGTAAAGGTCACCGCCCCGATGAAGACCCCGAGGAAGATCTCCACCTCGTGGATCGTCCGCTCTGCCGCCGGCAGCCCCTCGGGCGGCACCAGTGCCGAATTGATCCCGATCAGGACCGCCGCAAGGCCCACGAAGCTGTGCAGCGCCGCCACCAGCTGTGGCATGCCCGTCATCTCGACCCTCAGCGCCACCACGGCCCCGATCACCGTGCCCACGATCAGCGCGATCGCCAGCGCCAGGTCCAGCGTCACGCCGGGCCCCGCGATGGTCGCCCCCACCGCAAGCGCCATGCCGATGATGCCGTACCACACGGCAGTCTTGGCGCTCTCCTGGTTCTTCAGCCCGCCCAGCGACAGGATGAACAGAACCACCGCTGCAATATACGCAGCCGTCTGGAATTCAGATGTCATGTGTCATCCCCCCTCAGGATTTCCGGAACATGGCCAGCATCCGGCGGGTCACCATGAAACCGCCGACGATGTTGATCGTGGCGATGCTCACCGCCACGAGGGCCAGGATCCGCGCCAGCGGCAGGTCAAACCCCACCTGCAGCAGCGCGCCCAGCACGATGATCCCCGAGATCGCGTTGGTCACCGCCATCAGCGGCGTGTGCAGCGAATGCGCCACCCCCCAGATCACCTGGAATCCGACAAAGACCGCCAGGACGAAGACGATGAAATGCTGCATGAAGGCCGAGGGGGCGAATTGCCCCACCGCCGCCATCAGCAGCGCCCCCGCCCCCAGCAGCAGCCATTGCCGCCGGCCCGCAGCCTTGCGCGCGGCCAGCTCCTCGGCGGCCTTTTCCTCGGGCGTCTTCTCCGGTGCGCGCGGCTTGCTGGCGGCAATCGCCTGCACCTTCAGCGGCGGCGGCGGAAAGGTCACCGCGCCCGCATGGGCCACGGTGGCGCCGCGGATCACGTCATCTTCCATGTCGTGATGCGCCACCCCGTCCTTCTCCGGCGTCAGGTCGCTCAGCAGGTGGCGGATGTTCGTGGCATAGAGCTCCGAACTCTGCGCCGCCATGCGCGAGGGAAAATCGGTATAGCCGATCACCACCACGCCATTGTCGGTCTCGATGCGCGCATCGGCCTCGGTCAGGGCGCAATTGCCGCCCCGTTCCGCCGCCAGGTCCACGATCACCGATCCCGGCTTCATCGCCGCCACCATGTCCTCGGTCCAGAGCTCCGGCGCCGGCCGCCCCGGGATCAGCGCGGTGGTGATCACGATGTCCACCTCCGGCGCCAGCTCGCGGAACCGCGCCAGCTGCGCCTCGCGGAACTCCGGGCTGGACGGCTTGGCATAGCCGCCGCTCTCGGCCCCGTCCCCCTGCGCCTCCTCGAAATCGAGATAGACGAACTCGGCGCCCATGCTCTCGATCTGCTCGGCCACCTCCGGCCGCACGTCAAAGGCCAGGGTGATCGCGCCCAGCGAGGTCGCCGCCCCGATCGCGGCCAGCCCCGCGACACCGGCGCCCACCACCAGCACCTTTGCCGGCGGCACCTTGCCCGCGGCGGTGACCTGCCCGGTAAAGAACCGGCCGAAATTGTTGCCCGCCTCGATCACCGCGCGATAGCCCGCGATATTCGCCATGGAAGAGAGCGCGTCCATCTTCTGTGCCCGGCTGATCCGCGGCACCATGTCCATCGCCACAACCGTCGCGCCCCGCGCCGTCAGCCGCTCCAGCTGGGCCTCGTTCTGCGCCGGATAGAAAAAGCTCACCACCGTCTGGCCACGCCGCACCTGGCCTTCCTCCAGGTCGGTCAGCGGCCGCACCTTGGCCACGATATCCGCCTCCGCCCAGAGGCTCGCGGCATCGGGCAACACCGTCACCCCCACCGCGCGATAATCGTCGTCAGAGAACCGCGCCCGCGCGCCGGCCCCGCTCTCGATCAGCACCTCGTACCCCAGTTTCGCGATGTCCTTCGCGGACTTCGGGGTCAAGGCGACCCTGGCCTCGCCCGGCGAGACCTCTCTCGGCACACCGAATTTCATCGGATCTGCCCTCCCTGATTGTTGCGTTGATTCAGCTTGTTACTGGTTTCATGAAGGCGAAATCACAGCCCTCGTCGGCCTGCATCACCTCGGTCGCATAGAGCCTGTCATAGCCGCGCCGCCGGTCGGCCGGTACATTGGTCGTCACCCAGTCCGCGCGCCGCCGCTCCAGCTCGCCTTCCGCCACCAGGAGCTCGATCCGGCGCTCCTTCACCGACAGGCGGATCCGGTCGCCATCCCGCACCAGGCCGATCACGCCCCCCACCGAGGCCTCCGGCGTGACATGCAGCACGATGGTCCCGAAGGCCGTGCCCGACATCCGCGCATCCGAGATCCGCACCATGTCCTTCACGCCCTTTTCCGCGATCTTGCGCGGGATCGGCAGGTAACCCGCCTCGGGCATGCCGCTGGCGCTGCGCGGGCCGGCATTCTGCAGCACCATGAAATCGTCCTCGGTGATGTCCAGGTCCGGGTCGTCCACCCGCGCGGCCAGGTCCTCCAGCGAGGAGAAGACCACCGCCCGCCCCTCCTTCTCGAAGAGCGTCGGATCGGCGGCCGAGCGCTTCAGGATTGCCCCCCGCGGCGCCAGGTTGCCGAACAGCGCCACCAGCCCACCCTGCGGCTCCAGCGGCTCTTCCGCCCGCGCGATCACCCGGTGATCCACCCAGCCCTCGTCGCGTTCCAGCCGGTCGCCCAGGCTCTCGCCCGTCACCGTCAGCGTGTCGAAGTGCAGCAGCGGCTTCAGCTCGCGCAGCACCGCGCCCACGCCGCCCGCAAAGAAGAAATCCTCCATGTAATTCTGGCCCACCGGCTTCAGGTTCACCAGCACCGGCGTGGTGTCCGACAGCTCGTTCAGCCGCTGCAGCGACACCGGGATGCCAAGGCGCCCCGCCACCGCCGTCAGGTGGATGATCGCATTGGTGGACCCGCCCAGGGCCAGCAGCACCCGGATCGCGTTCTCCACCGATTTCCGGGTGATCACCTGGCTCGGCCGGATCGGGTTGGCGATCATCCGTGCTGCCACCCGGCCGGATTCCTCGCCCGCCCTCAGGCGGTCCGCATGCACCGCCGGGATCGCCGCCGTGCCCGGCAGCGACATGCCCAGCGTCTCGGCGATACAGGCCATGGTCGAGGCCGTGCCCATCACCGCGCAGGTGCCCGCCGTGGTGGCCAGCCGCCCCTCGATGTCGTTGATCTGCTCGGTCGTAACCTCCTTGGCGCGGTACTTCGACCAGAACCGCCGGCAGTCCGTGCAGGCCCCCAGCCGTTCCTCCTGGTAGCGCGAGGTCATCATCGGCCCCGCCACCAGCTGCACCGCCGGCAGGTCGGCCGAGGCCGCGCCCATCAGCTGCGCCGGTACCGTCTTGTCACAGCCCCCCAGCAGTACCACCGCATCCATCGGCTGCGCCCGCACCATCTCCTCGGTGTCCATCGACATCAGGTTGCGGAACTTCAGCGAGGTCGGCGACAGGAAGACCTCGCCCAGCGAGATCGTCGGAAACTCGATCGGCAAACCGCCTTCGAGCAGCACGCCGCGCTTCACCGCCTCGACCAGCTCGGGGAAATGCCGGTGGCAGTTGTTGAACCCCGAGAAGCTGTTGGCGATGCCGACGATGGGCTTTTTCAGCACCTCGCGCGAATAGCCCATCGAGGAGGCAAAGGAGTTGCGCAGGTAGACCGAGAAATCCCGGTCGCCGTAATTCGTCAGCCCGCGCGACAGGCCCCGGTCTTCGCTATGGTCGCTCTTCTCGTTCATGCGGCACCCCCAAGGCGGATCTTCACGTATTTCGCATCCAGGTAATCATGGATGCCCAGGCTCCCGCCCTCGCGGCCCATGCCGCTCTCCTTGATGCCGCCAAAGGGCGCCTCGGCGGTGGCCAGCAGCATCTCGTTCACGCCCACCATGCCGCATTCCAGGTCTTCATAGGCCCGCGTCGCCGTGCTCAGGCTGTTGGAGAACACATAGCCCGCAAGGCCGAAGGGCAGCGCGTTGGCCCGTGTCATCACCTCGTCGTAGTCGTGGAAGGTGGTGATCGGCGCGATCGGGCCAAAGGGCTCCTCGGTCATCACCATGGCCTCGTCCGGCACCCGGCCCAGCACCGTGGGCTCGATGAAGAAGCCCTTGTTCGATCCCGCCGGCGCCTTGCCCCCGGCGAGCAGCTCGGCCCCCCGCTCGACCGCGTCGCGGGTCATCAGCTGGATGGTCTCCAACCCGCGCCGGTTGGCCATCGGCCCCACCTGCACGCCCTCCTCCAGGCCCCGCCCGATCTTCAGGCCCCGGGCGATCTCTGCAAAGCGCCCGGCAAAGGCCTCGTAATTCTTCTCGTGCACGTAGAACCGCGTGGGCGAGATGCAGACCTGCCCGCAGTTGCGGAACTTCGTCGTGGCACAGACCTCGGCGGCGGCCACCGGGTCGAAATCGTCGAAGATCACCACCGGCCCGTGGCCGCCCAGCTCCATCGAGACCTTCTTCACCCCGTCCGCGGCCAGCCGCAGGATCTCCTTGCCCACCGGCACCGAGCCGGTCAGCGACACCTTGCGCACCACCGGCGAGCGGATCAGCTGTGCCGCGATCCGGCCCGAGGACCCGGTGACCATGTTCACCACCCCCGCCGGGATGCCCGCGTCATGGCAGGCCTGCACCAGCGCCGCGCAGGAGGCCGGGGTCTCGCCCGCCGGTTTCACGATGATCGAACAGCCTGCCCCCAGCGCCGCCGCGATCTTTCGCGCCGGCAGCAGGGCCGGGAAATTCCAGGCCGAGAAGGCCGCCACCACGCCCACCGGCTGATAGATCACCGCCATGCGGCTGTCGGCGGTGCGGCTCTCGATGATCTGGCCGTAGATCCGCTTGGTTTCCTCGGAATACCATTCGAACTGGTCGGCGGCCCCGCCCACCTCGCCCTTCGCCTCGGCCAGCGGCTTGCCGGTCTCCAGCGACATCAGCGTGCCGATCTCTCCGGCCCGCTCGCGCAGCAGCTCGGCCACCCGCCTGATCTTCGCCGCCCGCTCCCAGGTGCCGGTGTTCTTCCAGATGCGAAACCCCTCGCGCGCGGCGGCCAGCGCGTCTTCCACGTCGCCTTCCGTGGCCACCGC
This sequence comes from Pseudooceanicola sp. DL12, assembly GCF_056270665.1. Lineage (NCBI taxonomy): Bacteria > Pseudomonadati > Pseudomonadota > Alphaproteobacteria > Rhodobacterales > Paracoccaceae > Pseudooceanicola > Pseudooceanicola sp. DL12. The sequence continues at coordinate 1,626,935 of NZ_CM149884.1, read as the reverse complement.
CACCAGGCCCAGGGCATCCTCGGTCGCCGGGTCGGTCACCGGCTTGGTGGCCTTGTCCGAGGCCGGGCGCCAGTTGCCGCGGATATAGAGATTGAGATCGTGATACATGTTGTCCTCCCTCGGGGTGTCAGTCGCGGTGTCAGTCGCGGAATTTGTCCCGCGCGCTGCGATGCGCGCTCAAATCGGGCGCCTCAGATCCGGGCCTGCAGGTACCTGTCCTGCACGTCCTCGACCCAGTTGCCGACGTTCCAGCTGCCATAGGCTCCCATGCCGCCCAGCGGGTCGCGGCCGGCATAGACGGGGATATGCAGCAGGCTCAGCCCGGGATGGGCAAAGCCCTCCTCAAGCGCCGCGGTCAGGCTCTCGCGCGTGGTCCCGGCCCAGAGCGCCTTCACCCCGCTCACCGCGCCGGCCATGGCGACGTAATCCACCGCCACCGAGTCGTTGGTGCGGAACGCCTGCCCGTACTGGTTCAGCTGCAGGTCGGTGATCGCCGCCATCCGCCGGTTGTCGAACAGCGCCACCATGCCGCGCACCCCGTGCTCGACCGCGTCGATCAGGATCTGCGGGTTCATCATGAAGGAGCCGTCGCCGGTAAAGGCGACGCCATAGGGTGCCCTGCGCATCCCCGCGAGGCCCAGCAGAGCCGAGGCGGCAAAGCCCATGTAGGAGGCCCCGGTCTCGGTGATCGACTGGTTCGGCGCGTCGTCCTCGACGATCTGAAACCCGTTGGCCTGCACGTCGCCGGCGTCAAAGAACTTCACCGCGCCGCGCGCCTTTGCAAAATCCGCCACCGTATGGATCGCCGCCGGCTGGGTCAGCACCGGCTGGCGCCAGACCTCGTCCATCAGCGGCGCGCCCCCGGTGCGCGCGGCCTTGAAGGCCGTCCATTCGGCCTTCTTCGCCTCGCAGGCCCGAAGCCACTCGGTCCGGCCCTCGCGCCCGGTCTCCTCGCCCAGCGCCGCCAGCAGCCTGTCGATCACCGCGGTGATGTCGCCGGGCAACGCCGTGGTGCGGGCATAATGCTGCAGGTCGTCCAGGTCGCCGTTGATGTTCAGTACCGCCTCGGCCTTCGGGTATCCGATGCCCGAGCAATCGGCCTGGCAGACCCCGCGCGAGCCGATGAAGATCACCGCCTCGGCCTCCTCCATGGCATGATTGCCGCTGATCGACCCCTTCGAGCCGCCGACATGCATGTTCTGCACATGGGCGTCCGGCATCACCCCGGTCGAGCCCGGCGAGAGCACCACCGGCGCGCCGATCCGGCAGGCCAGCCGGCGCACCGCCTCGGCATGGGCCCGGGTGCCGCCGCCGGCCTTGATCACGATCCGCGCCGGGCCGCGCAGCAGCGCGACCGCCGCGTCAAGCGCCGCTCCCGGCGCCGGCACCACCGCCGGCACCACCTGCCGCCCCGGCAGCGTCTGCAGGTTCACCGTGGTCACCTGCGGCTGGGTGTTGATCGGCGCCAGGATGTAGAACGGCCCGGCCTTGTAGGGATGATGCACGCAGGCCGTGCCCCGGCGCATGCATTCGCGCAGCGCCTCGGGCGTGTGCAGCACATAGCTCTGCCCCATCAGCGCGCCCATCTGGCCAAAGAGCCCCTGCTGCGGCTTGGGGATCTGCTGCATGTTGTAGCCCTCGCCCCGCGTCGTCTCGTCGCCATAGACGTGGTACACGCCCACCCCGTTCGAGGCCGCGGCCAGCGACCCCGCCATGGCCTGCAGCCCGCCGGGCCCGATCGAGGTGACCACCGCCGGCGTCCGTCCCGTCAGCCAGGCATGGGCGGTGGCGGCATGGGCCATCTCCACCTCGTTGCGACAGTTGATGACGTCGAGCACGCCCTCCTCCTGGTAGATGCGCAGCACCTCGCCCAGGTCGGTCGAGCCATGTCCGAAGATCGCGAACCAGGTCCGCACCCCCTGTTTCAGCAACCCGGTGATCAGCGCCTCCGAGAGCGTCATCTCCACCGTCTCCTGGCCGGCGTAGACCTCCTCGAAGGGCTGCACCGCCAGGCGTATGGCGCGGGTGCGGATGACGTCTTCGCCGGGGGCGGCCTGTCTGTTCTTGTCGAGCATCATGCATTGACCTTCTGTTGGGAGGATTTCCTCAGCCGCAGCTCGCTGATCGCCTGCAGGGCAATCACCACCACGGCCAGCCCGAGGAAAACCAGGGCTATGGGGGAATGGAAGAAGATGGAGGGGCTGCCGTCCGACAGCATCATCGCGGTGCGGAACTCGTTCTCCATGGTCGGGCCGAGCACCATGCCTAGGATGATCGGCGTCAGCGGCACCCGCAGCGAGATCAGCACGTAGGCCAGCACCCCGATCACGCCCATGGCGTAGATGTCAAAGGCCGAGTTGCGGATCGAGTAGGCCCCGATGGCACAGAGCACCAGCACCGCGACCGAGAGCAGCTCGCGCGGGATCTTCAGCACGTGCACGAAGAGGCGGATGCCCGCCAGCTGCAGCGCAAGAACCCAGACATAGGCGATCACCACCGCCACATACATGCCATAGACCTCGCCGGCATGGTTCATGAACAGCGCCGGCCCCGGCATGATCCCGTGCACCATCAGCCCGGCCAGCACGATGGCCGTGGCCGGATCGCCCGGGATGCCCAGCGACAGCAGCGGGATCAGCGTGCCGCCGGTCACCGCGTTGTTTGCGGTCTCCGGGGCGATGACGCCGTCGATGTTGCCCTTGCCGAAGCTGGCCTTGTCCTTCGAGGTGCGCCGGGCGTGGTCATAGGCCAGGAAGGAGGCGATGGCGCCGCCCGTCCCCGGGATCGCACCGATCCCCGTGCCCATCGCCGCGCAGCGCAGCATCAGCCAGCTGCGGCCGAACAGCATCCTCAGGCTGGGCAGCTCGGCCCGCACCCGCGACACCCGGTTGGCCCTGGTCTCCATGTGGCCGCTGCAGGCCTCGATGATGAAGGGCACCGCGAAGAGGCCGATCATCGCCACCAGCAGGCTGACGCCCTGCAGCATGTTCACCGAGCCGAAGGTCATCCGCGGCACGCCCTCGATCTGGTCGAGGCCCACGGTCATGATCATCAGGCCCAGCACCCCCGAGATCAGCCCCTTGATCATCGAGCCCCCGCAGAGGCCGCAGATCGTCGACATCCCGAAGAGCACCAGGGCAAAGATCTCGGCCGGGCCGAAGCCGATGGCCAGTTTCGACACCAGGTTCACCGAGACCATCATGATGATCAGCGAGAACAACCCGCCGAAGACCGAGGTGATCACCGCCGTGCCCAGCGCGATGGAGGCCTTGCCGTTCTGGGTCATCGGATAGCCGTCCAGCACGGTGGCAGCGGCCGAGGGCGTGCCCGGGATGCCCAGCAGGATCGCCGAGACCGAGCCCCCCGTCATGCCGCCGATATAGGTGCCCAGCAGCAGCCCCGTGGCGGGCACGCTGTCCATCGAGAAGGTGATCGGCAGCGCCAGCGCCAGCGCCACGGTAAAGGTCAGCCCGGGGATCGATCCGAAGATCAGCCCCACCAGCGTGCCCAGGCCCACGGCCCCGATGGCCCAGGGTGTCAGGGCAAGGCTTGCGGCTTGCAGAAAGAGGTCCATGTCATCCTATCCCAGATTGATCCAGCTGCCGGAGGCCAGGTAGATGCCCATGAGCTTCTCGAAGATCAGCCAGCAGCCGATGGTCAGCCCGAGCGTCATCCCGGCCAGCAGGCGCGGCTTGCGGATACGCAGATTGACGATCATCACGCTCAGCACGACCAGCGGGGTCGCCAGCAGAAAGCCGATCTTTTCCAGCAGGAAGCCGTAGGCGCAGACCTCGATCAGCACCAGCGCGGCAGGGATCCACTGGATCTTGCGGCTTTCCGGGATCTCGTCCCCCGAGGGGGCGGTCATCCCGCTGTTGTCGGTGTCACGTGTCGCGGAATGATAGAGCAGCAGCCCCGACAGCCCGACGAGGATCACCCCGAAGGCCAGCGGAAAGGCGCGCGGCCCCACCGTACCGGGATCGAAGGCGGGAGGGACGGTGACCCATATGGCCCAGGTCCAGGCGATGCCGACACCCATCAGGATCAGTGCCAGCACCATGTCCTTGCGTCGATCGGTCATGGTTCGTCCCTCCCCCCGGCTCACTTCCTCGCCATGCCCAGCTGGTCGAGCAGCTGGGCATAGAAGGCATCATCGCTGGCGATCAGCGCGCCGAACTCCTCCGGGCCCATGTAGGCCGGGGTAAAGCCGACGTTCTCCGCCGCGCCCAGGAACTCCTCGCTCTCGGTGGCGGCCTGCACCGCGGTGGCCAGCTTCCCGACCACCTCCGGCGACATGCCCGCCGGCCCCGCAAGGCCGCGCCACATGGTGATGTCCACGTCCACGCCCTGCTCCTGCGCGGTCTTCACCTCGGGCAGCACGTCGATGCGATCGGCCCCCGTCACCGCCAGCACCGCCAGGTCGCCGGTCTCCATGTAGGACTTGAACTGACCCGGCCACTGGATCGCCGCGTCGATGCGCCCGGCCATCAGCTCCACCGGGGCCTTGCCGTCGCCATAGGCGATATAGTTCACCTTGTCCCCGATCCCCATGGCATCGAACAGCGCCGCCGAGGCGAGATGGGTAAAGCTGCCCTTGCCGGAAATCCCCACGCGCAGCGGGTGATCCGCCTCCATCGCGGCGGCCTTCAGGTCGTCGAGGCTGCTCCAGCCGGTCGCGGCATTCACCGCCAGGGCCGGTGTCTCCACCGAGACCCGCGCGATGGGGGTAAAGGCGGTATAGTCGAAGGGCACCCGCCCGGTATGGGTCGCGGTATTGATCGAGTTCGAGTTCCACACGATGGAATAGCCATCGGCATCGCTGCTCTCGACGTGGGAATAGCCCACCGCGCCGCCGCCGCCCGGCCGGCTCACCGGCACCACCGGATTGCCCAGCTGGTCCGACATCAGCTCGCTCAGCATCTGTGCGATGGTATTGGCCGTGCCGCCGAACAGCACCGTCATCTCCACCGGGCGTTCGGGATAGGCGGCCTGCGCCGCCGGCGCGCCCAGCGCCAGCATCCCGGCCAGCACCCCGGCCAGCACTCCCGCCTTCACTCCCGCCTTCACTCCCCTCGTGGCCAGGCGGCCCAGGGCTCCCGGCATCACCGTTCTGATCGTCATGTCTTTTCCTCCCTTTTGGCTAAGTTGTCAGGTCGCCGCCGGTCTCCTCCTCCGGATGCGCCCCTCTTCAATTGCTCAGGTGGTTTCCTTCCTTCCCTGCATGCGGGCACGTTCCTCCCGGTTGTGCCTCTTGATCATTTCCCTGTCCGGCTGGTGCTCGCGCAGCGCCTTCAGGATCTTCTCCGGCGTCGCGGGCAGCGATTTGATCCGCACCCCGATGGCGTCGTAGATGGCATTGGTGATCGCCGGCGCCGTCGGCACCAGGGCCGGCTCGCCGATCCCCTTGGCGCGCAGCGGGCTGGTGGGGTCCTCGTCCTCCACGATGACGCAGTTGATCTGCGGCACGTCCAGCGATGTCGGCAGGATGTACTTGGCAAAGCCGTGGGTCGTGGCATGGCCGTCGACGGTGATGTATTCCTCCATCAGCGCCTGGCCCAGGCCCTGCACCACGCCACCCTCGATCTGGCCCTCGACGCCGCGCGGGTTGATCGCGCGGCCCACGTCATGGGCGGCCCAGATGCCCAGCACCTGCACCTCGCCGGTCCAGGTATCCACCTCGACCTCGGCCACCTGGGTGCCAAAGACATAGGTCTGCCAGGGGCTGCCCTTGCCATCCACCGGATCAAGGCCGGTGCCATGGGCGGTAAAGCTCGCCGAGCCCACCGGCACCACGCCGCGCGCCTTGCAGATCGCCACCGCGTCCGACATCGACATGCGCTTGTTGGTGTTCTCGGCCCAGAGCTCGCCGTTGAAGGCGCGCAGGTCGCCCACCGGCACCCCCCAGTGCGCCGCGATCTGCTCGAACAGCACCTTGCGCGCCTCCCGCGCGGCCAGCGCCACCGAATTGCCGATCATGTAGGTCTGCCGCGTCGCCCCGGCATGGGCCGCCTCGGGCGAGCGCGCGGTGTCGTTGTCGCCGATGGTCACCTCCTCGGGGCGGGTGCCGGTCTCCTCTGCCGCCACCTGCGCCAGCACCGTCAGGATGCCCTCGCCGATCTCCGTCACCCCGGTCACCACCTTCACCGTGCCACCGTCGTCCAGCTCGGCCCAGGCGCCGGCACGGTCGATGGTGGCGGTGCGGGCAATCCCGTACCAGCTCGCGGCCATGCCCCGGCCGCGCTTGTGCCGCGCGCCCGCGGGCGCCGTCTGCGGATCGCTCATCACGTTCATTCTGCTGCCTCCGTTGGTGTGGGCGCCGGTGTGGGCGTTTGTCTCGCCTGCGCCGCACGGGCACCGCCCGTCTCGGCCAGGATCCGCGCGCCCAGGGTGCAGGGCTTGCGGGTATCCGGCCCGCCCATGTCGCCGCGCGTCGGGCCGCGCATCTCGGGCACCCCCGGCTCCCAGCGGCTGGCGCGTTCCGCCGCCGCCAGCACCAGGTCGAGCGAGGCCCGGTCCAGCCGGTGCTGGGTGTGGGTCAGCGAGCCCTCGCGGTACATGTTCACCCGGCGGATCTCGAAGGGATCGAGGCCCAGCGCCTCCGCCGCCATGTCCATCATGCTCTCGGTGGCAAACTGCGCCTGCATCCCGCCAAATGTCCGAAAGGCCCCCGAGGGCGTGTTGTTGGTATAGACACAGCGCGTGTCCACCTGCAGGTTGTCCACCTCGTAGGGGCCGCAGGACAGGATCGCCGCCTTGCGCATCACCCCCTCGGAGCTCATGCCATAGGCGCCGCCGTCCGACAGCATGTCGAACTTCACCGCCGTGATCCGCCCGTTCCACTTCAGCCCCATGCGGTATTTCACCCGGCTCGGATGCCGCTTGGCCGAGGCGACAAGGCTCTCCTCGCGGGTAAAGTTCAGCTGCACCGGCCGCCGGGTGTGGATCGCCGCCAGCGCCAGCATCCCCTGATAGATCATGTCCTCCTTGCCGCCGAACCCGCCGCCCACCGGCGACATCACCATGCGCACCTTGTGGATCGGCAGGCCGAGGATATCGGCCAGCATGTGGCGGTGATGGGTGATGTTCTGGCTGGGGCTGTGCACCGTCACCACGTCGTCATGATCGACAAAGGCCACCCCGGCCTCGGGCTCCAGGTAGGCATGTTCCACCTGCTGGGTCGAGAATTCGTCCTCCAGGATCAGGTCCGCCTCGGCAAAGCCCTTCTCCGGGTCGCCCTTGCGCAGCGGGATATGCTTCACCAGGTTGTCGCCGGCATGATCGTGGATCACCGGCGCGCCCTCCTTCAGGGCATCCTCCGGGTGATAGATCCCCGGCAGCACCTCGTATTCCACCCGGATGGCGTTCACCGCCCGCCGCGCCGTCACCAGGTCCTCGGCCGCCACGCAGGCCACCGCCTCGCCGACATGGCGCACCTTGCCGCGCGCCATCACCGGCTGGTCATGCACGAAGACGCCGAAACCGTCGGTGCCCGGCACGTCCGCGGCGGTCAGCACGCATTCCACCCCCTCCATGGCCTCGGCCTCCGAGGTGTCGATCGACAGGATCCGCGCATGGGCATGGGGGCTGCGCAGCACCTGCATCTGCAGCATGTCCACCATCCGCATGTCGGCGGCATAGCGCAGCCGCCCCGTCACCTTCGATGGCGCATCGATCCGGCGCACGTTGTGGCCGATGAAGCTGGTGCCCAGGGCATCGTCGTTGTCCAGCGTCGCCGGATCCGCCCGGCCCGCGATCACGTCGCGGGCGATCTCCACCGCCTCCAGGATCTTGGTATAGCCGGTGCAGCGGCAGATATTGCCGCCCATGCGTTCCTTGATCTCGTCGATATCGGCCTCGGGGTTCTGCCGCAGGCAGTTCGTCGCCGCCATCACCATGCCCGGAATGCAATAGCCGCACTGGCTCGCCCCGGTCTTGTGAAAGGCCTTCTGCACCGGGGTCAGCGGCCCGGTGCCGGCCAGCCCCTCGACGGTCTCGATCACCGCGCCCTCGGCCCGCGCCGCCGGCATCAGGCAGGATTTCACCAGCTTGCCGTCCACGAAGACGCTGCAGGTGCCGCATTCGCCGGCGCCACAGCCCTCCTTGGTGCCCGTCAGGTTCAGATCCTCGCGCAGCATGTCCAGCAGCCGCTTGTCGGCGCGGATGGTCTTCTTCACCTTCCGCCCGTTCACCTCGCAGTTCAGCGTCAGGTCAGACATTTGCAATCTCCTCCAGATGTTCGGTGCTCTCGCGGTCGGGGCGGTTCTCCAGCGCCTCTTCCAGCGCCGCGCGGACGAAATTCACCACCACCTCGCGGCGGTATTCCAGCCGCGAGCGCGAGGCGACCATGTCGGCCGCGCTCACCGCGGCCCGCGCGATGAGATCGCTCCCGGTCTTCTCGCCCCGCAGCATCGTCTCGATCGCGCCGAGGCGCATCGGCCCCGGCCCCACCCCGCCAAGGGCAAGCCGCACGTCCTCGAAATAGGCGCCTGCCGGGTCGGTCTTGACCAGCGCCGCGCAACAGGCGACCGAGATCACCAGCGAGCGCCGCTGCCCCACCTTCTGGAAGGCACCGCCATAGCCGTGGCAGCAGTCAAGGCTCACCCGGGTGACGATCTCGCCCTTCTCGATCCGCGTACGGCCGGGGCCATGGATGAACTCGATCACCGGCATGCGGCGGTGGCGGATCTCTCCGCCCTCCAGCCGCGCCAGCTCGATCTCGCCGTTCAGCGCCACCACCGGCGGCGTGCCATCGGCCACCGGCGAGGCATTCACGAGGTTCCCGGCCAGTGTCGCCACCTCGCGGATCTGGTCGTCGGCAAACCAGATCGCCGCATAGGGCATGCAGGGCAGCGCCCGGCGCAGCGCCGGCTGGGTCAGGAAATCCTGGTAGACGGTATTGGCGCCCAGGTGCACGCGCCCCCTGGCAAAGTCGTGGCCGCTCAGCTCGGCGACATTCGACAGGTCGATCAGCGCCGGCAGGTGCACATCCCCGGCCCGGCCATCCCGGGCCCAGGGAAACAGGTCCGTCGCCCCCGAGACGAGCCGGCTGCCCTCCGGCACCTCGGCCCAGAGCGACAGCGCCTCCGCGAGGCGCGTCGGGCGGTGATAGTGGTCATAGGTCAGCATGGCTCGTCTCTCTCCTCCGGGAGTCTCGTGGGGCTTCACGTGCACTACACGTGGGGCTGGCTTGCTCGGCGGCCCTACTCGGCAGCCAGGCGGCCGGCCTCTGCGTGTCGGTTCTTCACCACCACCTTGATGGCATCCTCGACCCGGTCCTTGGCGTAGCGAAGCGCCTCCTGCAGGTCTTCCATCTCGAAGGTGTGGGTGTGGATCAGCGTGGCGTCGAAGCGCTTCTGCCGCATGAAGGCCTCGGCGCGGTGGGTGGCCGTCTTGCCCTCGCCGCGGATGCCGTAGAGGTAGATGTTGTTGCGCACCAGGTAGGCCACGTCGACCTCCGGGCTCGATCCCGGAAACGCCGCCAGGCAGATCTTGCCGCCGCGGTTCAGCATCTGCGCCGCCTCGTTCACCGCCTGCGGCGCGCCCGAGCATTCCACCACGTAATCCACGCCCTTGCCGCCGCTCAGCTCCTTCACGCGCTCCACGACATCCTCGTTGCGCACGTTGATCACGTGATCCGCGCCCAGCTGCCGGCCGATCTCCAGCCGGTTGTCGCGCGTCCCGGTCAGGATCACCGGCTGCGCGCCGAGCGCCTTGGCCACCGCCGCCCCCAGCAGGCCGATCGGCCCGGGGCCGGAGACCACGACGCTCTCGCCCGCGACCAGGCCGCCCAGCTCGGTCAGCCCGTACATGGCGGTCCCGGCGGTGACGACCAGCGTCGCCTCCTCGTCGGTCATGCTGTCGGCCACATGCACCAGGGTGTTGATGTTGTTCACCGCGTATTCCGCAAAGCCGCCATCGGTGGTGAACCCGTTGGCGCGGTGGCCCTTGTCCACGTCGCCATAGTTCTTGCCGTAATTGTGGCACGAGGTGTACATGCCCTGCCGGCAGCGCTTGCACTGGCCGCAGCCCGCATGGATCTCCACCGTCACCCGCTCGCCGATGGCGTATTCATCCACGCCCGGTCCCAGCGCCACCACCGTGCCCATGTACTCGTGGCCGGGGGTGAAGTTCTTGTTGAACGGATCGCCGCCATGGATCTGCGCCGGCGGGCCGTGGTGGATGATCTCCAGGTCGGTGGCACAGATCGCCACCGCGTCGATCCGCACCAGCACCTCCGCCTTCTTCGGCGCTGGCACCGGCTTCTCGGCCAGCGTCAGCTCGCCGGGATCGCCCAGCACCCAGGCCTTCATGGTTTCCGGGATCGGGAAATCCGGGTCTGTCGTCACGTTTTCGGGCAGTGCCATTGAGCTGTTCCTCCGTTTGCTGTCAGGCCCCGGACCGCTGCGCGGTCTCGAGTTTTCGTGAAAATTCATGGCCGGCGTTGATCATCTCGCCGGTCAGCATCCCGCGATAGGTCTCGCTGGCCATCGCCTTGGGGATCGAGACCGAGATCGCCCCCACCACCGCCCCCGCGCCGTCGCGCAGCGAGGCGCCGATACAGAAGACCCCCTCGCGGAATTCCTCGTCGTCGATCGAATGCTTGCGCCGCCGCACCAGCCGCAGCTCCTCGACCAGCCCGCTCAGCGAGGTGATCGTGCGCTCGGTATAGGCGTTCAGCCCGTTGGCCGAGATGAAGCGCACCAGCTCGGTATCCGGGATCCAGGCCAGGATCGCCTTGCCGGTGGCCGTGGCATGGGCGGCCCCGATCTTCTCAAGCTCGTCCGGCTCCGCCAGCCGCCCCTCGGGATCGGCAAAGCTCAGCTTGGTCAGCAGCGAACTGCCCGACATCACCGCCATCTGCACGCCATGGCCCAGGCGCCGGCCCAGGGCCTCCAGCGGCTCGCGCAGCATGACCGCCGGATCCCGCTCGCCCTCCGAGAGCTCGTGCAGGTCATGCAGCCTGGTGCCCAGGATATAGCCCCGGTTGCGCCCCACCTTCCTCAGGTACCCCCGCGCCACCAGCGTCGTCGCCAGGTGGTGACAGGTCGAGGTGTTCAGCCCGCTGCGCGCCGCCAGCATCGACAGCGGCAGCCCGTCCGGCTCCTCCGCCAGGATCTCCAGCAGGTCGAGAGCCCGCTCCACCGACTTGATGGTGCGCAGCCCGCCGCGGCCGGCCGCTTCCGCCGGAGCCCCCGGGACGGCTCCCGACAGGGCCCCCCCCAGGGCATCGGCCCCGGTTGTGGCACCGGTCTCCGGCCCGTCCCCGGGCCGGGCTGCATCGGGCAAATCGATCCTGTCCTCGCCCGGCATCATCCCGGGCAAGACACGACCTTGCGGCGTGATCTTCATGACAGTGGTTCCTCCGGCCTCAACCTTCGCGCTAAGGGAGAGTCACCGCAAGAAATTTTGGTATCGTCGGAGTGTTTCCGACATGGTGAAATGGACGTGGATTTTTCCCAGTGTTTTCAATGCTGCGCCTGCAGCACGCCCGGCGCCGCTCCCGCACCGCCATCGCACCGGCCCCGCACCGGCCCCAGCCCCGGCCCCAGCCCCGGCGCCAAACCGCCGCCCCCATCGATCCGCCACAGTGGCACCGCCTCACGGGCACCACCTCGATGATCCCGCGCCACGCCCCACCCATTTTCTTGTTCCAAATATCCCCGCCGGAGGCCGCGCCCGACCGGGGCGCGATCCCTCTCCCTGTCCCGCCACTGCCCGCAGATCGGGCAGCCGGCGCCGAAAGATCCCTCCCCGGCACAGCTTTCCCTTGACCGGCCCCGGCGTCATTTCCTAACTGGCATACAAGTATCCCAAGACTCACAGGAAGACCCAAATGACCGAAACAGAGCAGGCCACCCGCTCCGATCTCGCGGCCGTCTACCGGCTGATTGCCCATTTCGGCATGGACGATCTCATCCACACCCATGTCTCGGCGCGCCTGCCCGGTGAACCCGAACACCTGCTCATCAACCGCTACGGCGACCTCTTCCGCGAGGTCACGCCCGACAGCCTCGTGGTGATCGACCACGAGGGTCACCAGGTCCGCGGCCAGCAGGTGCCGGTCAATACCGCCGGCGTCGTGATCCACACCTGCATCCACGAGGCCCGCCCCGAGGTCGCCTGCGTCGTGCACACCCATACCCCCGCTGGCGTCGCCGTCAGCTCGCTGGCCGAGGGGCTGCTGCCGCTCAACCAGACCGCGCTGCTCTTCCACGACCGGCTCTCCTATCACAGCTTCGAGGGCATCGCCCTCGACCGCGACGAACAGGTCCGCCTGGTCGAGGACCTGGGCACCAACAACGCGATGATCCTGCGCAACCACGGTCTGCTCACCGCCGGGCGGACCATCGGCGAGGCCTTCTCGCTGATGTACAACCTGGAAATGGCCTGTCGGATCCAGCTCCAGGCCCAGGCCAGCGGCCGCGAGCTGGTGCTGCCCGAGCTGGCCGTGCGCGAACGCACCGCCGCCCAGTACGATGCCGATCCCGATGGCTCGGCACTGCTGGAATGGCAGGCGCTGCGCCGTCTCGCCGACATGGCCTTCGCCTGAGGTCCGGCCCCTTGCGCATCCTCATCGCAGATCCCCTCGCGGCCTCGGCGCCCTTCATGCACGACTTCAGCCTTGCCTTACAGGATGCTGAATTAATTGACGTAAGTGACGAACGCCTGCCCGAATATCCGCCGGCGGATGCCCTCGTCGCCTGGGCACTCCCGCCTGCGCTCGAGGCCCTGCCGCAGGGCCTGTGCTGGCTCTGCTGCTTCGGCGCCGGCACCGATGCGCTCGAGCGCGACCCCCGCGTGCCGGCCCATCTCGGCGTGCAGCGCATGGTCGATACCGGACAGGCCGAGCGCATGGCCGATTACGTTCTCTTCTGCGCCATGGCCCGGCAGATGCGCGACCAGGACCGGCTGATCGCCCAGCAGGCGCGGCAATGGCAGCCCCATGGCATCACCCGCGCCACCCGCGCCGATGTCACCGTCACGGTGCTCGGCCTGGGCGAGATCGGCAGCCATGTGGCCAGGCGGCTGGCGGCGGCGGGCTTCACCACCCGCGGCTGGAACCGCACGCCGCGCACCCTGCCGGGCGTCACCTGTTTCGGCGATGCGCGGCTCGCCGAGGCCCTCGACGGCGCCGATGTCCTGGTCAACCTGCTGCCGCTCACGCCCCGCACCGAGGGGATCATCGACGCCGCGCTGCTCGCCCGGCTCGCCCCCGGCGCCTATCTCGTCAACACCGGCCGCGGCCGCCATGTCGAGACGGGCGACCTGATCGAGGCCCTCGACAGCGGCCGGCTCGGCTGTGCCTGGCTCGATACCTTCACCGTGGAACCGCTGCCCGGAAATGCGCCGCTCTGGGCGCATCCGCGGGTCCGGATCACCCCTCATGATGCCGCCATGCCCACCCCTTTGGGCATGGCGCAGGCACTGGCGCGGATTTTGTCCGCGCCCCCTGCCCCCCGCTCTTGACACGACTCGCAGGGAACGAAAGCATACTGGTATGCAAGATGCACTTTTCACCCCGATCGAAACCGGAAGCCTGCGGCGCGACACCATCGCCGGGCGGGTGTACCTGACCCTGCGGGAGGCGATCCTCACCACCCAGCTGAAGCCCGGAGAGAAGATCTCCGAGCATTCGGTGGGCAAGTGGCTCGAGGTCAGCCGCACCCCCGTGCGCGAGGCCTTCGGCCGGCTCGTCGACGAGGAGCTGGTCGAGGTGACGCCGCAATCGGGCACCAAGGTCTCGCGGATTTCCACAGACCGCGTGCGACAGGCCGTCTTCGTGCGCACCACGCTCGAGAGCGAGGCCGTGGCCCGCGCCCGAGAGCGCCTCGACCACGACATCCTCGACGAGCTGGAGATCTCCCTGCGCCGGCAGCAGCGGCGCCTGGGCGAAATCACCACCGTCCAGCATTTCCGCAACGATCAGGCCTTTCATTCCGGCCTGATGACCGCCCTCGGGTATGGCAACGTCTGGCGCGCGGGGCAGCATGTCGCCGCCGACATGACGCGCATCCAGTTCCTGATGGGCACCAACCCCAAGCACCTGAGCGACATCCTCGACGATCACGCGACCGTCGTGGACCTGCTTCAGAAAGGAGACATTGCCGCGGCCGCCGACAGGATGCGAGAGCACCTGTCCAACGCGGCCTCGGACATGGCGAACTGCCAGAAGGCAAACCCGGATTTCTTCGTGGCCGACTGATCCGCCCGCGAAATCCGCAAGCTGCAGCACCCCCACCCCGCAACGGGCCCGCCAGGCATGGCAGGCACCGGCCGGAGAGGTCTTGCGGCCAGACAGCGATGCGCATGCCGCGGTGCCCCGGCGCCGCCGCATGACCTGCGCCCGGTCTCCCGGTCGCACCGCCCCCATCCGGGCGAACGAAGGGTCGTGCCCGGCGCTCCGCTGCCGGGGGCGGCAGGACCTCAAACAAGAAACAACAGGGAAAGACAGCAATGCGCAAACAGACATTCGGCCAGGACGCCATCCAGATCGCGGTGGAGAAACTCCGCACCGGCCGCATCGGCCGCCGTGAATTCATCGCCGGCCTCGCCGCCATGGGCGTCACCGCCACCGTCCGGCCCACCGGCGCCCGGGCCGCCGGCGCCCAGGAGATCGTGCTCTGCAACTGGGGCGGCGCCGCCATCGATGCCTTCCGCGAGGCCTACGGCGATCCCTACACCGAGGCCACCGGCATCAAGGTCGTCGTCGACGGCGCCGGCCCCTCCACCGGCTCGGTGCGTGCCATGGTCGAGGCCGGCAACGTGATCTGGGATGCCACCGACGGCGGCATGACCGATGCGGCGGTGCTCGGCGCCGGCGGCTTCGTCGAACCGATCGACTATGCCATCGTCGACAAGAGCCGCGTCGGCCCCGGCATGACCTCCGACTACGGCGTTGCCAACTACACCTTCTCCAACGTGCTGACCTACGACAAGACCGCCGTGGGCGACGCCGCGCCCCAGAGCTGGGCCGATTTCTTCGACTTCGACAAGTTCCCCGGCAAGCGCACCATGTGCAAGTGGATCCAGGGACAGCTCGAGGCCGTGCTGATCGCCGATGGCGTCAAGCCCGAGGACATGTACCCCCTCGACGTCGACCGCGCCTTCGCCAAGCTCGAGCCCTATCTCGACGAGATGATCTTCTGGGAATCCGGCGCCCAGTCGCAGCAGCTGCTGCGCGAGGGCGAGGTGGTCATGGGCAACCTCTGGCACACCCGCGCCAACCTGCTGCGCAAGGACAACCCCGACATCGACTGGACCTGGAACGACCAGCTCATCTTCGCCTCCGCCTGGTCCGTGCCAAAGGGCAACCCGGCCGGCGAGGCGGTCTTCGACTTCATCAACGCCTCGCTCGAACCCGAGGGGCAGATCACCCTGCTGCGGCTGATGGGCAACGGCCCGTCGAACCCCGCCGCCCTCGATCTGATGACCGAGGAAGACCTGGCCGTCTACCCGATGGCGCCCGATCACATGGGCTCCGCGCTGATGGTCTCGGCCCAGTACTACGCCGACAACGAGGCCGAGCTGCAGAACCGCTTCCTCGACTTCATCTCCCGCTGATCTGCCCCCCGCGGATCACGTCCGGAGATCGCCGGCCCCCTGCTCCCGGGGGCCGGCACCTCACCAAAGCCCCGGAATACCCCATGCCCTCCAAGCGCTCCCCCAAGTCATCATGTCCAGTTTGACCCGATGGGCGATCGGGCTGACGGTGCCCGCCGCCGCCCTGATCATCGCCTTCTACCTCCTGCCCATCCTGCAGGTGCTCGGCCTCAGCTTCACCGAACCCACCCCGGGCTTCGGCAACTACGTCGAGATCGCCACCAACCCGGCCATCCGCAGGGTGCTCGTCACCACCATCGCCGTCACGGTGCCCACCACCGTGCTCACGGTCACCTTCAGCTACATCATCGCGCTCTCGCTGGTGCAGATGGGCGACCGCCTGCGCCGCCTGGCCATGTTCATGGTGATGATCCCCTTCTGGATCTCCGTGCTGGTGCGCGCCTTCGCCTGGATCGCCATCCTGCGCCGCAAGGGCGTGCTCAACTCCACCCTCGACAGCCTCGGCGTGATCGATCAGCCGCTCTCGCTGATCTACAACCGGCCCGGCGTGATCATCGGCATGGTGCACTACATGATGCCCTTCGCCATCCTGCTGCTCTACGCCAACCTGTCGGACATCGACCAGCGCGTGATCCAGGCCGCCCGGTCGCTCGGCGCCCGCAAGTGGACGATCTTCTCAAAGGTCTGGCTGCCGCTCTCGATGCCGGGCCTGGCCGTGGCCACGCTCTTCGTCGTCATCTTCTCCTTCGGCTTCCTGGTCACCCCCGCCCTGCTCGGCGCCGGCAAGGTGCTGATGATCGCCGAATACATCTCGGTGCAGATCTCCTCGACCCTCAACTGGGGCGTCGCAACCGCGCTCTCCACCGCCATGCTGGTGGTGATCGGCCTGCTGATCGCCCTGGTCATGCGCCACCGCGCCGTGCGCGCCGCATTCGAGGGCAGCCAGCGATGAAACCCGTGATGCGACATCTCGAACGGATCGTGCCGAAGGTCCTCACCTGGGGGCTGCTGCTCTTTCTCTTCCTGCCGATGCTGGTGGTGATCCCCGTGGGCTTCACCGACCGCTCCTATCTCTCGATGCCGCGCGACGCCTGGTCGCTGCAGCATTTCGAGAGCCTGCTCGACATGCGCGACGGCTGGATCCCCTCGATCCTCAGCTCGCTGGTGCTGGGGCTGATCACCGCGCTGCTCACCACCGCGGTGGCCGCGGCCTTCTGCATGGGCGCCTGGCTGCGCGCGGGCCGCTGGCCCTCGCTGATCCGGGTGCTGCTGCTCTCGCCGCTGATCGTGCCGCCGATCATCTATGCGGTGGGCATGGTGCGCCTCTGGTCCAGCCTCTCGCTGCTCGACACCTGGGCGGGCACCGCCATCGTGCACATGACCCTCGCCATGCCCATGGCGGTGCTGGCGATCAGCGCGGCCCTGTCGAACCTCGATCCCCAGCTGGTGCGCGCCGGCCGCTCGCTCGGCGCCCGCCCGGGCACCATCGTGCGCCACGTGATCCTTCCCAACATCCGCGCCGGCCTCGCCGCCAGCGCCGTGCTCAGCTTCATCGTCTCCTGGGACGAGATCACCGTGACCCTCTTCATCACCAGCCGCAACATCGTCACCCTGCCGCGCCGCATCTGGACCTCGATCAACGACAACGTCGATCCCGCCATCGCCTCGATCGCCACGCTGATGCTGGCCGTCACCGTGGTGGGGCTGCTGATCCGCATGCTCTGGTGGGACCGCCGCGCGGCCCCCCCGAACCCGAAAAACTGACCCCATCCCGACCGGACGGGCCCGCCCCCGCGGCGGCCTGCCCGGTCCCGACCTCCCCCTGATCCTGCAAGACAAAGGAAAGATCATGACCGCAACTGCCACCGCTCACACCCCCGCGATGAGCGAACACGAATACAAGGAAGCCAAGTTCTTCCAGACCTTCGGCTCGCACCCCAAGCCGGGCTTCACCGACATCGAGGAACAGACCCGCGTCTGGGGTCAGCCCTGGGGCTGCACCTCCGACGTCGGCCGCCTGCGCACCGTGCTGATGCACCGCCCCGGCGAGGAACTGGGCGTGGTGCGTGACGTGCCGATGCCCGAGGTCGGCGGCTACGGCGACCCGCAGAGCGGCTGGTACTGGATGGGCAAGACCCTGCCCGACCTGCCCGCGATGCAAAAGGCCCACGACGATCTCACCGCGCTGCTGCGCGCCGAGGGCGTCGACGTGGTGCTGGTCGACAAGGCCGCGCCCGGCGCGATGAAGCAGGTCTACTGCCGTGACAGCGTGATCTCGGTCAAGGGCGGCGCCATCGTCACCCGTCTCGCCCGCCAGGTCCGCCGCGGCGAGGAGCTGCCCGTCACCCGCGCGCTGGCCAATGCCGGCTGCCCGATCCTCGGCACCGTGCACGGCGAGGGCGTCTTCGAGGGCGGCGGCTTTGCCATCATCGACGACAAGACCGCGGTCTGCGCGCAATCGGTCGCCTGCAACGCCGAGGGCGTGGCCCAGGTGGAATCGATCCTCGCCTCCGTCGGCATGGACCTGATCAAGCTGCCGATGCCCGGCTACCGCATCCACATCGACGGCAGCTTCATGATGGTCGACGAGGAAACCGCGATCATCAACATCAACGAGCTGCCCTACTTCTTCATCGAGTACCTCGAGAAGCGCGGCATGCGCCTGATCGAACTGCCGCCCGAGGACAATGCCTTCTCGCTGAACTGCCTCGCCGTGGCGCCCGGCCGGGTGATCATGCACGCCTCGCGCACCCCGCGCCTGGCCGAGCGCATGGACGCCGCCGGCATCGACGTCCTCACCGTCGATTACGAGGCCGTCGAGCTCGGCGGTGGCGGCATCCACTGCTCCACCTCGCCGCTGGCACGCGACGCGATCTGACATGCCTGACCTCAGCATCCAGACCCTCGGCAAGTCCTACGGGAAGGTGCGCGCACTCTCGGACATCTCGCTCGATGTCCGGGAGGGCGAATTCGTCACGCTGCTGGGGCCCTCGGGCTCCGGCAAGACGACGCTGCTGATGTCGGTCGCGGGCTTCACCCAGCCCGACGAGGGCCGCATCTTCCTCGGCACCGAGGACATCACCGACATGGAGCCCGAAGACCGCGATTTCGGCTTCGTCTTCCAGGGCTACGCGCTCTTTCCGCACATGAGCGTGATCGACAACATCGCCTTCCCGCTCCGGGTGCGCAAATGGGACAAGGCCCGGATCCGCGCCCGGGTCGAGGAAATGCTCGCCCTGGTCGGCCTCGAGGCCTATGCCCGGCGTCAGCCCCGCGCCCTCTCCGGCGGCCAGCAGCAGCGCGTGGCCCTGGCCCGCGCGCTCTCCTTCGGGCCGCGGATGCTGCTCCTCGACGAGCCGCTCTCCGCCCTCGACCGCCTGCTGCGCGAGACCATGCAGCGCGAGCTGAAGCGCCTGCACCAGCAGACCGGCGTCACCTTCCTCTATGTCACCCACGACCAGGAGGAGGCCTATGCCATGTCCGACCGCATCGCGGTCTTCGAACATGGCCGCCTGGCCCAGGTCGGCGCCCCGAGAGAGATATATGCAAGCCCCGCCAACAGCTTCGTGGCCAGCTTCCTCGGCGGCAACAACCTGATCGAGGTCGCCTGCGAGGATGGCCGCCCGGTGCTGCTCGGCAGCCCGCTCGACGTGCCCGGCGAGGTGCCGCAATTCGATGCCGCGGCCCATGTCCGCGAGGGTCGCGCCACCTCCTGGATCCGCCCCGAGGCCCTGCACCTGGGCGAGGCCGCCCCCGGAGAGCTGACCCGTCAGCTCACGGTCGAGGATGTCTCCTTCATCGGCACCGGCGACCGCATCGTGCTGCGCGCCGACGATGGCCAGGAAATCCTGCTGCTCTCCCATGACGGCCGCACCGCCGGCCTCGCGCCCGGCACCCGCGTGCCGGTCAGCTTCCGCCCCTCCGACCTCGGCTTCCTGCCGATCTCCCAATCCTGAAGAGACCCCGAATGACCCTTGCCCTCCGCCCCGCCGCACCGCCCGCCTTCGAGCCCCTCGGCGCCCAGCCCCTGCTGCCCGCCGAGACCTTCGCCGCCCGCTGCGACGCGGCCCTGGCGCGCGCCGGCACCGACTGGCTCGCCGTCTATTCCGACCGCGAGCATTTCGCCAACATCCGCTTTCTCACCGGCTTCGATCCCCGCTTCGAAGAGGCGATCCTGCTGCTCGGGCGCGGCGGCGAACGGCTGATCCTCACCGGCAACGAATGCGTCAGCCACGCCGAGCTCGCCCGCCTGCCCGGCGTCTCCCCCGTGCTCTGCCAGTCGCTCTCGCTCATGGGCCAGGACCGCACCCTCGCCCCCAGCCTCACCGCCGTGCTGCGCGACTGCGGCCTGAAGCCGGGCCAGACCGCCGGGCTGATCGGCTGGAAATACCTCGAACCCGAGGAATGGGACGGCCCCGAACCCACCTATTTCCTGCCCGCCTACGTGGTCGACTGCTTCGCCCGTGTCCTCGGCGGCAGCGCCGCGCTCAGCGATGCCGGCCGGGTGCTGAACAACCCGCAGGACGGGCTGCGCGCCATCGTCGACGCCGATCAGATCGCCGAGGCCGAATGGGCCGCCACCCGCTCCAGCCGCGCCGTCTGGGGCATGGTCTCGGGCTTTACCCTGGGCGACAGCGAATTCACCGCCGCCGGGCGCATGGGCTATCAGGGCGACGCGATGAACTGTCACCCGATGTTCTCCACCGCCGCGCCGGGCAGCACCGTCTACGGCATGCGCAGCCCCACCGCCCGCTTCCCCGCAAAGGGCGACGGCGTCTCCTGCGCGGTCTCCTACTGGGGCGGCCTCAGCGCCCGCGCCGGCCTGATCACCGATCACGACGAGGCCTTCCTGGCCAAGGCGCTCGGCTATTTCGAGGGGCTGATCACCTGGTACGACACCGCCCGCATCGGCGCCACCGGCGGCGAGATCGACAGCGCCGTGCGCGCCACCCTGGCCCGCGCCGGCCTCGAGTCCACGCTCAACCCCGGGCACCTCACCGGCCACGACGAATGGAGCCACAGCCCCATCCGCCCCGGCTCGACCGAGGTGATCCGCTCCGGCATGCCCTTCCAGGTCGACGTGATCCCCACGCCGCTGCCCGCGGGCCAGGCGCTCAACTGCGAGGATGCCGTCACCTTCGCCGATGCCGCGCTGCAGGCCGAGCTGACCGGGAAACACCCCGAGATGATGGCCCGCTGCGCCCGCCGCCGCGCCTTCGTCCAGGACGTGATCGGCGTCACGCCCCATGCCGACGTGCTGCTGCTTTCGGATACGCCGCTCTGCCTGGCGCCCTTCTGGCTCTCCGGCGATCAGCTCATCGCCCGCGCCTGACGCGGCCCCGCCCGTCTGACGGTCGGGGCGACCCGTGCAAATCCGTGCAGGTCGCGCACCTCCGTGCCTCACCGCACGAAGGTGCGCCAATGCGGCAAGCGCCGCCGCACCGACGTGTTACCGACGCGATACCGACGTAATACCGACGTTGGATTCCGGCCTTTTCAGCCACTTGCAAAAACGCACAACCAGGGGCATCGCGGCCTCCTCAGCGGGTCCAGTAGCCCGCGCATTGCATCTGCTTGCGGTCCAGCCCGCGTGCCGCCAGCGCCTCGCGCGCCTGCCGCGCCTCCTGCCGTTCCGCGGCAAGAAACACCGCCGCCCGGCCCCGCTCTTCCGGCAGTTCCAGCGCCGCCAGCGCGGCCAGGGGCTCGGCCCCGGCGTTGCGAAATTGCCACGTGATCTCAATACCTTCCGGCGCCTGCAGCGGCTGCACATCGGCGGCCTGCGGCACGATCAGCACCGCCTGCCCCCGGGTATCGGCCGGCAGCCCCTCCAGGATCCGCGCGATCACCGGCACCGCCGTCTCGTCGCCCACGAAGCCCATCCAGGGCGCGGGCTCCGGCCCGGTGCCGCCGCCCGGCCCGGTCATCGCCACCGTGGTGCCCGCCATCACCCGGTCGCTCCACTGCGTGGTGCGCCCGCCCTGGTGGCGAAACACGTCAACCTCCGCCCGCACACTCCCGTCCCCCAGCGTCTCGACGCGGCGCAGGGTGTACACCGGCATGTGCCAGGCCGCGGCCCCGCCCGGCCATTCCGTGGTGCCCCGCGGGCCCAGCACGGGCCAGTCCGCCCCCTCGGGCCCGAACAGCAGCCGCACGTGGTGCCCGCCGGTGGAAAATCGCGCAAGATCCCGACCTTGCAGGGTTATCCGGCTATAGGACGGGCTCAGGCGCCGCACCTGCGTCACCTCGGCCAGCCCCATGTTGGCCGGCCGCTGGCCCTGCAGGGCGTCCTGCCAGGTCAGCCGCCCCTCCGGCACGTCCAGCCAGGCCGCCAGCATGTCGCGATAGGCCTGCAGATGTGCCTCCGAACCGGCCTGCAGCCGCAGCGCGCTGCCCCCGTCCCCGGCCGGCGTCACCACCAGCGCCCCGCCCTGCAGGCTCAGCCGCCCGGTGGCCGCATCCCCGCGCCAGTCCATCTCGAAGGCCCGCGCCTTCTCGATCAGCCCCTCCGACACTTCCGCATAGGGCGCGGCCACATGGGCAGCCGCGCGGCAGGCGCAAACATCGGAGGCGGCATGGGAGGTATCGGCGGACATGGGGCGTCTCCGGATGATTTGACTTCTCCGACTTTTATTGTCAGGAATGTTCGGTCTCCTCAAGTCCCCCTCATGCCCCAGTCACAGATTCCCCAGTCACAGCCTTCCCAGTCGCAGCTGCCCCGCCCCGCGCCGGATTTCCGGCCCCGGATGCAGGCGCGCACCCGTGGCCTGGCCTCGGTGGCACCGCTGCGATTTCGCCGCCTGTCGGGCGCGGTGGCGGACTTCTGGCAGGTCTCCGGAGAGGGCGGCGCCGAGGGGTTCTACCTCTCGCCTGATCCCCGGCTGGTGGTCTTCGTCGGCGACCATACCCCCGGCCTCGCCATGCACGCGGCCCCCGACGGCCCCGGCCGGATCGGCACCCGCGCGCTCTTCGTGCCGGCCAACGTGCCGCTCTGGAGCCGCCTGCCCACCGCCCAGAACCTGGCCCATGTCGATTTCCACCTCGACATCGCCACCCTCCGCCGCCGGGTCTCGATGACCAGCGGCCTCACCCTGCCCGGGCACACCGTCTTTGCCGCCGACGCCCCCGACCTGCGCGCCCTGGCACGGCTCGCCGCCAGCGAGATCGCCGCACCGAGCCGCGGCGACCTGGTGCTCGACGGGCTGTTGCAGGCGCTGCTGGGCGGCGTGCTCCAGCCCGGCACCGACCTGCCCGATCCCGGGCTTTCCGATCCCGGGTTTTCCGATCCCGGCGCCCATGTGCCCGGGCCCGGCGGCGGCGCGGGCCTGCGCCCGCATCAGGTCGCGGCCCTCGAAAACCATGTTGCCAGCCATCTCGATCAACCCCTGGGCCTGTCGGATCTCGCCGATCTCGCCGGCCTGTCCGAGAGCTGGTTCAGCCGCGCCTTCAAGCAGACCCTCGGCACCACCCCCATGCGCTGGGTCACCCGCCGGCGCATCGAGGCCGCCCAGGTCCTGATGCGCGACCGCGCCATCCCCCTGGCCGAGGTGGCCCTGGCCACCGGCTTTGCCGACCAGGCCCACCTGTCCCGTGCCTTTCGCCAGGTCGTGGGCCTGCCGCCCTCGCAATGGCGCCGCGGCCACGGGCACGAAGGTTCGCAGAATTAACGCTCCCCGACGACAGTTTGGGACAAGCGGCGACAGGATCGTGCAAGACGCGCGTCAATTGTCGACTTAAACACTCAGGAAAATGCGAGGGACAAGACTATGATACGCACATGCTTCCTGATGGCCGGGGTCAGCACCCTGGCGCTGGCCTCTGCCGCCCTGGCCGACGACGGCGCGGTGATCGCGCTCGACCCGATCATCGTGCAGGGCACCGAGGATCCCACCGGCCCCGTGGCCGGCTATGCCGCCGGCACTTCCGCCTCGCTCAAGAGCGACCGCTCCCTGCTCGAGGTGCCCGGCTCCGTCACCGTGGTCACCACCGACCAGATCAAGGATACCGGTGCCACCAACCTCTCCGAGGCGCTGAACTATTCCGCCGGCGTCGTCACCGAGGCCTATGGCGCCGATCCGCGCTTCGATTCCATCGTCGTGCGTGGCCAGGATCTCCAGAACCAGATCTACCTCAACGGCCTGCGCTTCCAGCGCGCCACCGATCCCGACTACGGCGCCCCCTCGCTCGATCTCTACGGCATGGAGCGCGTCGAGCTGCTGCGCGGCCCGCAATCGGTGCTCTACGGCGCCGGCTCGCCCTCGGGCATGGTCAACCTGGTGCAAAAGCGCGCCCAGACCGACGGCGACAGCTCCGAGATGGGCGCCGAGGTCGACAGCAACGGCTCGTGGCATGTCTTCGGCGATTTCAACCGCGTCGTGGATGACCGCTTTGCCTATCGCATCGTCTCGCGCTCCGGCAACAGCAAGCTCGGCATCGAGGAATACGACAACGAGGGCAGCTACCTCGGTTTTGCCGCCCGCTATCAGCTGACCGACAGCACCCGGGTCGAACTGCTCGCCAACCTGCAGAAGGACGACCCCGACAGCCCCGCCGGCGTGCCCAACGCCCTGATCGGCACTTACCCCGACAGCGACCTGCGCGACTTCTATTTCGGCAACGAGGCGCTGGAGACCGGCGACCGCCGCATCGCCAACCTCGGCCTGCAGCTGCACCACGACTTCGACAATGGCTGGCAGCTGATCGCCAACCTGGGCACCACGAAATTCGACTGGGATTACAGCAACCTCTCCGTCGGCACCGTGACCGGCACCCAGGTCGGCCGCACCCTGCTGAACCAGTCCGAGGACAGCAGCTCCCTGGCCGCCGACATCCGCGCCACCGGCGACCTCTTCACCGGCGACATGGCGCACCGGGTGACCTTCGGCATGGATGCAAGCCGCTTCCGCCAGGACAGCAGCAGCATGTTCTACTACGGTCAGGATGCCATCGACTTTGCCGCGCCCGACTATGCGCCGCTCACCCCCTATACCGCCGGCACCACCTATGCCTCGGACCAGGACGCCACCGTCGAGCAGCTGGGCCTCTACGCCTCCGACGAGATCGAGCTGGGTCGCTGGCGTGCCACCGCCGCCCTGCGCCACGACTGGAACAAGCAGTCCGGTGAGGCCTCCACGGTCTACGATATTCCCGGCACGGGCACCTACTACAGCTCGACCGACCTGGCCCGGAACGACAGCGCCACAACCGGCCAGGCCAGCCTGTCCTATCTCTGGGACAGCGGCGTATCGGCCTATGTCTCCTATGGCACCTCCTTCTCGGTCTTCGCCGCGCCCGATGCCGACGGCAACGTGCTCAAGCCGACCACCGGCAAGCAGTGGGAAACCGGCGTGAAATACCTGCCGCCCTCCACCGACATCATGCTCTCCGCCGCGCTCTATCAGCTCGACGAGACCAACCGTGCCACCACCACCACGATCAGCGGCATTCCCTACTACAGCCAGATCGGCAAAAGCCGCATCCGCGGGCTGGAGCTGGAAGGCCGTGGCAGCCTCGGCAACGGCTGGAGCCTGACCGGCGGCTACACCTATACCGACAGCAAGGTCATCGGCGGCGACAACGACGGTCACGAGCTCGGCCTGACGCCCGAGAACACCGCCAAGCTCTGGGTCTCCAAGACGTTCGACGACGGCGCCCTGCAGGGCCTCACCGTCGGGGCCGGCGTCCGCTACATCGGCGCCCGCTATGCCTTCGAGGCCAACACCTACCGCCTCGATCCGGTCACCCTGATCGATGCCGGCGTCACCTACGAGATGCCCCGCGACACCGAGCTGCGCCTCAACGTGACCAACCTCACGGACAAGGTCTACGTCTCCTCGGTGGGCTATTTCTCCACCTACTACGGCGACGGCCGGACCTTCTCCGCCACGCTGACCAAACGCTGGTAAACCGGGTGAATCTCACTCGACGAAGCATGCTCATTCATGGGCTCTCGGGGGGGCTGGCACTTGCCAGCCTCCCCGCCTTTGCCATGGCCGCAGACACCCCGCGCCGCGTCGCGGTGCTCGACTGGGCCATGTACGAAACCCTCATCGCCCTCGGGCACCGTCCCGTCGCCGTGGCCGAGGCCCGCGCCCTCGCCACCTGTACCGCCTGCCCGCTGCCCGAGGGCACCGCCGATCTCGGCCTGCGCGGCGCGCCCAACCTCGAAGCGCTGGTGCAGGTCCGCCCCGATCTCGTGCTCTCCTCGAACTACTACACCTTCCTCTCGGCGGCCCTGGCCCCGATCGCGCCGGTGATGGCGCCCGATCTCTTCCTGGCCGGACAGCCGGTGCTGCCCCGCGTGCTGGCGCAGCTCACCGCCCTGGCCGACCGCCTGGGCGAACCCGCCGCCGGCCGCCGCACCGCCCGCGCCTTTGACGCCGAGTTCGCCGCGCTCGCCGCCCGCGCCCGCCGCTTTGCCGACCGCCCGGTGATGATGGTCAGCCTGGGCGACGCCCGCCACCTTCAGGTCTATGGCCAGGACAGCCTCTATGGCGGCACCCTCGACAGGCTCGGCCTCGCCAATGCCTGGGGCAACCGCACCGCCTTCGGCTTCAACGCCCCGATCCCGGTCGAGCGGCTGCTGGATGTGCCCGAGGCCCGCCTCGCCATTCTCGGCCCCGTCCCGATCCAGGCCCGCAATGCCCTGGCCAGGGGCGCCCTCTGGCAGGCGGTGCCCGCCCTGCGCGCCGGCCGTGTCCACATGCTGCCCGAAGATGCAAATCCCTATGGCGGCGCCCCCTCGGCGCTGCGCCTCGCCCGCAACCTGCTGCGCGCGCTGGAGGCCGCATGATCCGCCCGTCCCGCCCGTTCCCCGTGGCCCCGGTCACGGCCACCCTCGTCCTGCTGCTCTCCCTCGGCCTCTGGGCCCTTCAGGCCGGGCTGCAGCTGCCGCTCGCGCAATGGGCCGCCCCCTGGACCCCGCTCACCGGCCTCGACGGCGGGCAGATCCTGCTCGCCCACGGCCAGATGCCCCGCGCCGCACTGGCGCTCCTGGTGGGTGCCGCCATGGGCCTCGCCGGGGCGCTGATGCAGGCCGTGCTGCGCAATCCGCTGGCAGAGCCGGGCACCATGGGCGTCTCCGCCGGGGCCCAGCTCGCCCTGGTGGCGGCCACCATCCTGGCCCCCGGCCTGCTCGCCCATGGCAACGGCCCGGTGGCGCTGGCCGGCGCCGGGATCGCCGCCGCCCTGGTCATGCTGATCGGCGCCCGCAGCGATTTCGAGCCGATCACCCTCACCATCGCCGGCATGCTCTCGGGGCTGCTGGCCTCGGCGCTCGCCACCGCGCTGGTGCTGGGCCAGGGCCACTACCTGCTGTCGCTGGTCATCTGGAACGGCGGCGCCCTCACCCAGGACAGCTGGCACGGCGCCGCGGTGCTGCTGGCGGTGCTGCTGCCCTGCGGCCTGCTCACCGCGCTGCTGCTGCGCCCGCTCACGCTGATCGGGCTCGGCGGCGCCACGGCGCGGTCGCTGGGCGCGCGCACCGCCGCCATCCGCATGGCGGCCATCGCCCTTGCGGTGGTGCTCGCCGCCACCGTCGCGGCGCTGGTCGGCCTCGTCGGCTTTCTCGGCCTCGCCGCCCCGCTCATCGCCCGGCGCTGCGGCGCCCGCACCACCGCCCAGATCCTGCTCGGCGCCACCCTGGCCGGCGCCCTGCTGCTTTCGCTCGTCGACAACCTGCTGATGCTGCTTGCCGCCCTCGGCGGCCCCGACCTGCCCACCGGCGCGGTCACCGGGCTGATGGGGGGGCCGCTCCTGCTGCTGATGCTGCCGCGCCTCGCCGCCCGTCCCGCGCCGCAGGACAGCGCGCCGCCGGGCCGCGCACGCCATCCCGTCCGGCTGCTCGCGGGGCTCGCCTGCGCGCTCTTTGCTCTGGCGCTGCTTGGCCTCTGGCTCGGGCGCGGCCCCGATGGCTGGGGCCTGCTCGCCGGCGATCTCGCCGCGCGCTTCCTGCCGCTGCGCGCCACCGCCCTCCTCGCCGCCGCCGGGGCCGGTGCCCTGCTCGCGCTCTCCGGCGCGGTGCTGCAGCGCCTCACCGGCAACCCCATGGCCGGGCCCGAGGTGCTGGGCGTCACCGGCGGCGCCTCGCTGGGCTATGCCGCCGCGCTCTTCGTCTGGGCCGTGCCCGGCCCGGCCCAGCTGGCGCTCGCCACCGCGCTCGGCGGCGGGCTCACCCTTCTGGCCCTCGCCCTCGTCGCCCTGCGCTCCGGCGTCTCCGAGGCGCGTCTCCTGCTCGCCGGCCTCGCCATCGCCGTCTTCGCCTCCTCGGTGCTGGCGGTGCTCATGGCCTCCGGCGATCCCCGCGCCTGGAACGTGCTCGGCTGGCTCGCCGGCAGCGCCTCGCGCGCCGGCCCCGCCCAGGCCCTGGTCCTCGCGCTCATGGCGCTCGTCCTGCTCGCCGCCGCGCTCTTGCTGCGCCGCTGGTTCGAGATCCTGCCCCTCGGCGCGCCCACCGCCCGCGCCCTCGGCCTGCCGCTGCCCGCCGTGCGCCTGGCGCTGATCCTGGCCACGGGGCTCGCCACCGGCACCGCAAGTCTGCTCGTCGGCCCGGTCAGCTTCATCGGTCTCATGGCACCCCATATCGCCCGCAGCCTCGGCCTGGTGCGGCCCGCGCCCTTCCTGCTCGGCAGCTGGCTGATCGGCGCCGGGCTGATGACCATCGCGGCCTTCGGCGCCCGCACCCTCGCCTATCCCTACGACCTGCCGCTCGGCCTCGTCGCGACCTTCGTCGGCGCGCCCTGGCTCTGCCTGGCCCTCACCCGCAGGACAGCCCGATGACCTCCCCAAAGGCACCCGAAACGGCCCCGCTCTTCCGCCTCCGCGAGGTCTCTGCCGATGTCCCCGGCCGCCGGCTCCTCGACCGGCTCTCCCTCGACATTCCGCCCGGGCTCACCGCGCTGATCGGGCGCAACGGCTCGGGCAAGTCGACGCTGCTCAACCTGCTCGCCGCCCAGGGCCGCCCCTCCTCCGGCACGATCGCCCACCGCGGCCGCGACCTCGCCCGCACCGAGCGCCGCGCCCTCGCCCGCGCGCTTGCCTTCCTGCCCCAGGTCACGCCGCCCACCGAAGGCCTGCGCCTGCGCGAGATGGTCGCGCTCGGCCGCTATCCCTGGCTCGGCGCCCTCGGCCGCCCCGGCCCCGAGGACCGCCGCCTCGTCGGCGAGGCGATCACCGCCTGTGGTCTCGACGCCCTGCAGGACCGCCTCGTCGACACGCTCTCGGGCGGCGAGCGCCAGCGCGGCTGGATCGCCATGATGCTGGCCCAGGGCGCCGGCACCCTGCTGCTGGACGAGCCGATCTCCGCCCTCGACCTCGCCCATCAGCTCGACGTGCTCGGCCTGCTGCGCGACACCGCCCGCGCCCGCGGCCTCTCCGCCGTCATCGTGCTGCACGACGTCAACATGACCGCGCGCTTCTGCGATCACGTCATCGCCCTGCGGGACGGGGCGCCGGTGC
This sequence comes from Pseudooceanicola sp. DL12, assembly GCF_056270665.1. Classification (NCBI taxonomy): domain Bacteria; kingdom Pseudomonadati; phylum Pseudomonadota; class Alphaproteobacteria; order Rhodobacterales; family Paracoccaceae; genus Pseudooceanicola; species Pseudooceanicola sp. DL12. The sequence goes on along the minus strand of NZ_CM149884.1, from coordinate 1,597,922 downwards.
TTCAGGGCCCCTCCTCCGCCCTGCTCGACCCCGTGGCGCTGGAACGGATCTACGGCGTGCCCATGCAGGTGCTGCCGGCCGAGCCGCTGCCCGTGATCCACCCGCTCTGACGACCGCTCCGCCCCCCAAAGACCAAACAGCCCAAAGCCAGGACTTCCCACATGCTGCGCCAGTTCTTCGAATACTACCGCCCGCACCGGCGCCTCTTCTGGATCGACTTCGGCTCTGCCGTCCTCTCCGGCCTGCTCGAGCTCGCCTTCCCCATCGCCATCACCGCCTTCATCGACCACCTGCTGCCGCTGGGCGACTGGCGCCTCACCATCCTGGCCGCCGTCGGGCTGCTGTCGATCTACGCGCTCAATACCGCGCTGATGGCCGTGGTGATCTACTGGGGCCACAAGCTCGGCATCGAGATCGAGACCGAGATGCGCCGCCGCGCCTTCGGCCATATCACCCGGCTCTCCTGGCGCTGGTTCGACCGCGCCCGCACCGGCAAGCTGGTGGCCCGCGTCACCCGCGACCTCGAGGAGATCGGCGAGGTGGCCCACCACGGCCCCGAGGATCTCTTCATCGCCATCATGACCTTCATCGGCGCCTTCATCCTGATGATGATGATGCACCCGGCGCTCGCCGGCATCACCGCCGTCATCGTGCCGCTCACCGTCTGGGTGGCCTCGGTCTACGGCGCCCGCATGACCCGCAGCTGGCGCGACATCTACTCCCGCGTCGGCGCCTTCAACGTGCGCCTGGAGGAGGCCATCGGCGGCATCCGCGTGGTGCAGGCCTTTGCCAACGAAGAGCACGAGGAAAAGCTCTTCGCCCGCGACAATGCCGCCTACCGCGCCACCAAGCTCCAGGCCTACGACATCATGGCCCGGGCCAGCGCGATCCACTACATGGGCCTGCGCTTCGTGCAGGTCGTCGTCATGGGCGCCGGCGCCGGCTTCGTGCTGCAGGGCAGCCTCGACATCGGCGCCTTCGTGGGCTTCCTGCTGCTGGTCAACGTCTTCTTCCGCCCGCTGGAGAAGATCGCCGCCGTGATCGAGACCTACCCCCGCGGCATTGCCGGCTTCCGCCGCTACCTCGACCTGCTGGAAACCGAGCCCGACATCCGCGACCTGCCCGGCGCCATCACCGCGCCGCCGCTTTCGGGTGCCGTCCGCTTCGAGGGCGTCTCCTTCGCCTACGACGAGTCGCTGCCGGTGCTCGATGACATCTCCTTTGATGTCGAGCCGGGCCAGACCGTGGCGCTCGTCGGCCCCTCCGGCGCCGGCAAGACCACCGCCCTCGCCCTGCTGCCGCGCTTCTACGAACCCACCGCCGGGCGCATCATGGTCGATGGCCACGACATCCGCGACCTCACCCTGCACAGCCTGCGCAGCCAGATCGGCACCGTCAGCCAGGACGTCTTCCTCTTCGGCTCCACCCTGCGCGAGAACATCGCCTACGGCCGCCTCGACGCCAGCGAGCAGGAGATCCTCGAGGCGGTCGAAAACGCCCGCCTCACCGAGCTGGTCGCCCGCCTGCCCGAGGGGCTCGATACCATCGTCGGCGAACGCGGCGTGATGCTCTCGGGCGGTCAGAAGCAGCGCGTCGCCATCGCCCGCGCCTTCCTCAGGAACCCGCCGATCCTCATCCTCGACGAGGCCACCTCCGCCCTCGACCGCCAGACCGAGCGCGAGATCCAGGCCGCACTCGACCGGCTCTCGGTGGGCCGCACGGTGCTGGTCATCGCGCACCGGCTCGAAACCATCCGCCACGCCGACCGCATCCTGGTCTTCGAGGCCGGCCGGCTGGTCGAGAGCGGCACCGATGCCGACCTCAGGGATGTCGCCGGCGCCTATGGCCGGCTGATCTGACGGCCGCGCCCCGCCGCGACAGCCGCGGCAGGCGCCCTCTGGCGGCCCCGGGGCGCCCCGGGGCGCCGCGTGTCGACATAAATGCCGATTATGCGCCTCACGACGCTTGGTTAGTCCTTTCGGGGAACCGCGCCTGCGGTTCCCCAAGACCAACACGGAGCGTCACATGACCCTTGATCGCCGCCAATTCATCGGCACCGCCGCCGCCCTCGCGGCCACCACTGCCCTGCCCTCCATGGCCAGCGCCGCGACCGCCCTGCCCCAGGGCTGGGCCTTCGCCTCCCTGGCCGAGACCGCCGAGCAGGTCCGCCAGGGGGCGGTCTCTCCCGTCGCTCTGACCGAGGCGATGCTCACCCGCATCGACACGCTCGACAAGAACCTGCACTCCTACATCAACGTCACCGGCGACATGGCCCTGGCCCAGGCCGCCGAGGCCGAAACCGAGATCGCCCGCGGCCAGTACCGCGGTCCGCTTCAGGGCATTTCGATCGGCTGGAAGGACCTGCTCGACGTCAAGGGCACGCCCACCACCTTCGGCTCGCCTGCCTACCGTGACCATGTCCCGGAGGAGAACGCCACCGTCGTCGACCACCTGGAGGAGGCCGGCGCGGTCTTCATCGGCCGTCACCACCTGCTCGAAGGCGCAAGCACCGAGCACAACCCCGCCTTCGGGCCCAAGCCGGTGAACCCCTTCAACCCCGAGGTGACGCCCGGCGGTTCCTCCTCCGGAACCGGGGTCGCGGTGGCCGCGGGGCTGTGCTTTGCCGGGCTCGGCTCCGACACCGGCGGCTCGATCCGCTTTCCCTCGTCGCTCAACGGCCTGACCGGCCTCAAGCCGACCTGGAGCCGCGTCAGCCGCAAGGGCGTGCTGACCTACGCCGAAACCCTCGACGTGATCGGCCCGATGGCGCGTTCGGCCGAAGATGCCGCGATCGTGCTCAAGGTCATCGCGGGCGCAGATCCCCGCGATCCCACCAGCGCCCTGCGCCCGGTGCCGGACTACGTCGCCGAGCTGGACGGCGCGACCGGCGCCCGTGACCTCAGGATCGGCTTCGACCTGGCCTATTGCTCTGCCGGCACCGAGGCCCAGATCATCACCGCCATGCAGCAGGCCCTGGCCGCCTTCGCCGACCTCGGCGCCCGGGTCGTGCCGATCACCATGCCCGACACCCTGCCCGCGGCGAAAAGGATGATCGACCTGCAGTACCCCGAGATGGCGGGCTGGCACGAAAAGCGCTTCGACGAGGCGCCCGAGCTCTTCGGCAAGGGCCTGGCCGACGCGATCCGTCGCGGACGCGATACCGATCCGGTCCTGACCGCGCGTGCCTATATCGAGCGGGAATACCTGCGCGGTCATTTCGCCCGCCTCTTCGAACAGGTCGACCTGATCGTCACCCCGGTCCTCACCTCGGCCACCATGAAGATCAAGCCGCCGCAACCGGACGAGACTTACAACGACTTCCTGTCGCGGATCCACGGCTTCACCGCGCCCTACAGCATGACCGGGATGCCGGCATTGATCGTGCCCGTCGGCATGACCGAGGCCCAGGGTACCCCCATCGGCATGCAGATCGTCGGCCCGCATTTCGAGGAGGGCCGGATGCTGCGCGCGGCCCATGCCTTCCAGCAGGTCACCGACTGGCACCTGCGGCACCCGGCGCTGGCCTGACGCCGTCCCCGTTCCGCGCCCGGCCCCGTTCAGGTGCGCCTGTCCCTGTTCAGGCGCGCCCATCCCTGTTCAGGCACGGTCGGGCGCGGATCTCAGAGCCGCGCGGCCAGTTCCGCGCGGTTCGCCGCCCCGGTCTTGTCAAAGGCGCGGTTTATATGGGTGCGCACGGTCGAGAAGCTGATGCCCAGCAGCGCGGCGATGTCGCGGTCGCGCATGCCCTTCGCGACCAGCTGCACCACCTCGTGTTCGCGCGCCGTCAGGGCCGCGCCGCTCTCCCCGGGCCTCTCCCGAAGCAGGAAGCCGCGCAGGTACCCCGAGAGGCCCTCCAGGATCCCCACCTCGCGCTCGGTATAGGCGCGCGCCCCCTCGCGCCGCCACAGCCGGTAATCCGCCAGGTGCCGCTCACCGGCGTAAAAGAACACGTTCACCCCGTGGTGCAGCCCGTTGGGCTTCAGGAACCCCTGGTAGAACGCCGTGCGATAGAGCGCCTCGTAGGGCATGATCTGCTCTGCCGGGGTCACCCCGCGGCGCGCCCGCGTCGGCGCCGTCAGCGGGTCGATATGTTCAAAGTTGCGGTCGTATTCGCCCCGCGTCGCCGGATCCAGGTCATGCAGGAACCGGATCTCGCGCCGTTTCGCCTCGGCGACCTGATAGTTCGCCGATCCGATGTCGCTGCGCGTCAGGGAGACGATGTTGCGAAACACCCATTCCTTCAGCTCCGCACGCGGCTGCTCCGTCTCCAGGGCCACGACGATCTCGGCAAAGGCGGACAGTTCCCGGGGGCTCAGGTCGATCATCACGGATCCTTGATTGTGGCCGATGCCGCCCGAAGTAAGGGGCTGCTTCGCGGGATTGAACAGCCCGGGCGCGGCCCGCCCCACTTTTACCGCCCGCCGCCGCATTTTTGGGCAGCCCCCACTCAGTCCCCCGCACAGGCCCCCCGCACAGGCCCCCGCTCAGGCCAACACATCGCCACCGTGCGCGCCCCCTTGTCTGTTGCCCCTTGTCTGTTCCCGTCACCTGTTCCCGTCCGCCTGCGGCCTCTGCACCCGCGCACATCCGTGCGCCAATCGCCAAACCGGCACCGCACCGACGTGTTACCGACGCGATACCGACGTAATACCGACGTAGGGATCTGGCCTTTTCAGGCACTTGCAAAAACGCACAACCAGCGCCCTACGGCGCCACGGAACGATCGCCCCGCCCCCGGGCGTCCGCCCCAACCACCGCAGCTGTCTTGCTGAAACCCCGCGCAAATTCACCGGCTTGGCCGTCATCCTCTCCCGCATCGCCCGGCCCCAAAAGCAAAAAGCCTCGGCGACAAACCGAGGCTTTTCAGCAGGATAGATGGTGGGTGATAAGGGATTTGAACCCCTGACATCTTCGATGTGAACGAAGCGCTCTACCACTGAGCTAATCACCCGTGCGGCGCTGTTTAGCGATACTCGCACGGGTCTGCAAGCACCTCTTTTCAGGAATCTTCAGCTTCTTCCTCCGAAGCCGCTTCCAGCGCCTGATCGCTCTGCCGGATCCGCGTCATCACGACCTTGCCGTTGTTCACCGCCTTGATCCGATTGATCTTTATCTTTCCAAGGGGCTGCAGATTCATTTCGCGCCCCTCCGCCAGGGCCTCGCCCATGATCGCCATCATCGCCTCGATTGCCGGCTTGGCGAATTTCTTTTTGACGCCAGAGCGTTCAACCACGGCGTCGATCAGGTCCTTCTTCTTCAGTTCCGGGGCGGAAATGCTCGGGGTCACGTCGGTCACGATCGTGGTCTCCGCCTCTGCGCCCGCCATCGCGCCCTGTGTTTCGGCGGTCGATTCGATACTCATCTGGGTCCTCTCATCCGTGCAGTCGCGTGACTGCGGTTGGCCAATCCTGGCCCCGCGACGCTATCAGCCGCCCCGAGTCGTCACCAGCGCCTGGCCCTGCAACACCCCGGAAACGCCGAAAATGGCGCAAAAACCCGCGAAACTCAGCGCAAAAGGCCTCTTCAGCCCATCGATACGAAAAAGGCCGCCCCGGTATGGGGCGGCCTCTGCTGATTGCGATGCAGGCTGGATCAGTGCGCCGTGGTCGGCTGGGTGGTGCCGGTCGCGGCGGCGGCACGGGCGGCGGCGGCGGCCTCTTCGGCCTCCTCGTCCCATTCCACCGGCTCCGGCTGACGCACCAGGGCCTGTTTCAGAACCTCGCGCACGTGGGTCACGGGAATGATGTTCAGGCCTTCCTTCACGTTGTCCGGAATATCGGCCAGGTCCTTCTCGTTCTCCTGCGGAATGAAAACCGTGGTGATTCCGCCCCGAAGCGCGGCCAGCAGCTTCTCCTTCAGCCCGCCGATCGGCATGGCGTTCCCGCGCAGGGAAACCTCACCGGTCATGGCGATGTCCTTGCGGATCGGGATCTGGGTCAGCACCGACACGATCGAGGTCACCATGGCAAGGCCGGCCGAGGGGCCGTCCTTGGGCGTGGCGCCATCGGGGACGTGCACGTGGATGTCCCATTTCTCCAGCCGCGGCGGCTTCACACCGATCTCGGGCGCGATGGAGCGCACGTAACTGGCTGCGGCGTCGATGGATTCCTTCATCACGTCGCCCAGTTTCCCGGTCGTCTTCATCCGGCCCTTGCCCGGCAGGCGCAGCGCCTCGATGGACAGCAGATCGCCGCCCACGGAGGTCCATGCCAGCCCGGTCACGACACCGATCTGGTCTTCCTTCTCGGCCAGACCATAGCGGAACTTCTTCACGCCGAGGAAGTCATCGAGGTTGTCCTCGGTCACGACCACCTTCTGCGCCTCGCCCTTGACGATCATCGTCACGGCCTTCCGGGCCAGCTTGGCGATTTCGCGTTCCAGGCTGCGCACGCCCGCCTCGCGGGTGTAACGCTGGATCATCTCGGTCAACGCACCGTCGGTCACCTCGAACTCGCCCTTGCGCAGGCCGTGGTTCTTGACCTGCTTGTCCACCAGGTGCTGACGCGCAATCTCGCGCTTCTCATCCTCGGTGTAGCCGGCGAGAGAGATGATCTCCATCCGGTCAAGCAGCGGCCCGGGCATGTTGTAGCTGTTCGCGGTGGTCAGGAACATCACGTTCGACAGATCGTATTCCACCTCGAGGTAGTGGTCCACGAAAGTGCCGTTCTGTTCCGGATCAAGCACTTCCAGCATCGCCGAGGCCGGATCACCACGGAAATCCTGCCCCATCTTGTCGATCTCGTCGAGCAGGATGAGCGGGTTCGTTGTCTTCGCCTTCTTCAGCGCCTGGATGATCTTGCCCGGCATGGAGCCGATGTAGGTCCGGCGGTGACCGCGGATCTCGCTCTCGTCACGCACGCCCCCCAGGGAAATCCGGATGAACTCGCGGCCCGTGGCCTTGGCGACGGACTTGCCCAGCGACGTCTTGCCGACACCCGGAGGGCCGACGAGGCAGAGGATCGGCCCCTTCAGCTTCTTCGAGCGCTGTTGCACGGCGAGGTATTCCACGATCCGTTCCTTGACCTTCTCGAGGCCATAGTGATCGGCATCGAGGATCTTCTCGGCCGCGGCCAGATCCTTCTTGGTGCGCGATTTCACGCCCCACGGGATCGACAGCATCCAGTCGAGGTAGTTGCGCACGACGGTCGCCTCGGCGCTCATCGGGCTCATGTTCTTCAGCTTCTTGATCTCGGCGTCGGCCTTTTCGCGGGCTTCCTTCGAGAGCTTGGTTTCGCTGATGCGCTGTTCCAGCTCGGCGATCTCGCCTTCGCCGTCCTCGCCGTCACCCAGCTCCTTCTGAATGGCCTTCATCTGCTCATTCAGATAGTACTCGCGCTGGGTGCGCTCCATCTGCGATTTCACGCGGGTCTTGATCTTCTTCTCGACCTGCAGCACCGACATCTCGCCCTGCATCAGGCCATAGACCTTCTCAAGGCGCTCGCTGATGCTGAGCGTTTCCAGAAGCTCCTGCTTCTGGTCCACGTCGATCCCGAGGTGACCCGCAACCAGATCGGCCAGCCGCGAGGGTTCGTCGCTCTCGGCCACCGCCGACAGCGCCTCTTCGGGGATGTTCTTCTTGACCTTGGCATAGCGTTCGAATTCCTGCCCCACCGTGCGCAGCAGCGCCTCCGTGGTGGCTTCGTCGCCGGCTTCCTCTTCCAGCAGCTCGGCCTTGGCCTCGAAGAATTCGGCGTTGTCGAGGTATTCCTCGATCCGCACGCGCAGCGCACCTTCGACCAGCACCTTCACGGTGCCGTCGGGCAGCTTCAGAAGCTGCAGCACATTGGCAAGAACGCCCGTGCTGTGGATGCCTTCGGGGGTCGGATCATCGTCAGCGGGATCCACCTGGCTCGCCAGCAGGATCTGCTTGTTGTCCGCCATCACCTCTTCCAGCGCGCGTACCGATTTGTCGCGGCCCACGAAGAGCGGCACGATCATATGCGGAAACACCACGATATCGCGCAGAGGCAATACGGGATAAGACGGGTTGAGAGGCTCTTGCATGCTCTATCCTTAGTCTTGGGCAGATGACGCGGCCCCGCTTGGCGGCAGCACTGGTCATCTCCGTTTCACAGTCTTCTAACTTGGGAAGGCAGCTCCCGAAGTTCAACCGCATTTCAGACAGTGTGCCCCTGCATCAGCGCACGGGCAAGCACGATATATTGCGGTTTGAGAGAAAAACCCTCCCTATATGGACCGGGCGCAGGCGGCGGCCCCGCCGTCCCTGCCCCCGCCATGCGAAGACCGCCGTTATCTGGGCATTGCCGGGCCCGGCGTCAACTGCCTCCGCCGCGGCCCGATCGCGCCCAGCTCGGGGTCTCCAGGGGATGTCCTCAGGGGCGCGGCACCTGCCCGGTGTCGATCATCTGGCCAAACATCTCGATCAACGCCTCGTCGACGGACCGATAGCGCAGACCGAGGGCGCGCTCGGACTTGCTGTTGTCGGCCAGCCATTGCAGCCCCATCGAGTTGCGCACCATGTCGCGGGTGATCGACCGGCTCACCATCGGCCCCACCAGCCAGAGCAGCCATTTCGGCATCTCCTTCAGCTTCACCGGCAGGCCCTCTCCGTAGGCATCGCGCAACACCCTTGCCATCTCCAGCATCGAGACCGTGCGTGCGCTCACGATGTGGCGCCCCTGCGCATCGGGCAGGAAGGCCGCGCGGATATGCGCCTCGGCCACGTCACGGACGTCGACGGCTCCGATCTGCAGCGGCGGCACCCCCTGCTTCATCGCGCCCTTGCCCATCTGGCGCAGGATCGCGAAACTCTCCGATGTCTGCCTGTCGGCCGTGCCCGGCCCCAGCACCAGCGATGGGTTGATCACCACCAGTCGCCAGCGGTCCTGTGCCTCCGCCATTTCCCAGGCCGCCCTCTCCGCAAGCGTCTTGGAATAGGAATAGGGCTGCCGCGTCAGCGAGGACGTGGTGTTCCACTGTTGCTCGGTCAGGATGCCATCCGGCGCCTCTGCCACGTCCCGTGTGTCGCCGTAGATCGCCGCGCAGGAACTTGTCAGCACGACCCGCTCCACGCTTTCCGTCCGGTTCACCGCCCCGAGGACGTTGCGCGTGCCCTTCACTGCCGGGTCCACCAGGTCGGCCTGGGGATCCCGGATCGCCGTGGTAAAGGGAGAGGCCGTGTGGATCACCACCCGGCAGCCCGCCATGGCGGCGTCGAAGCTGCCCTCGTCCAGCAGGTCGGCCCGGTGCAATGTCAGCTTGCCCGGCAGGGCCTCGGCCATGTCCCAGAGGTGGCGGACCTTTTCCGCGTTCTCAGGGTCGCGCACCGCGCCGCGCACCTCGGCTCCCCGCTCCAGCAGGCCGCGCACGACCCATCCCGCGACAAATCCCGTCGCGCCGGTGACCAGGACCGGGGACGTTGCGTCGAAACCATCATCTTGCATCATGCTGTCTCCAAATGTGTGGCCATCGGCCTTGCGCTTCGGGCTGCTGGATGTAATCACACGTTTACCGGCACATTTACCGTCGCCGACAAACAAGTCAACAAGTGATTACATGATCAAACCGGGGCAAATCACTGCCTGTCGCAAGCGCGATGCCGAGGCCACGTCGGCCCGGATCGTCTCTGCAGCACAGGATCTCTTTACCCGGTACGGATACGACGGGGTTTCCACACGCGACATTGCCGCGACGGCAGGCGTGAACGTGGCTCTGATCAATCGCTACTTCGGCTCCAAGGCCGGCCTCTTTGAACAGGCGATCGTATCCGGCATGAAGGGGCCCGAACCCACGCCAGAGGCGCTTGGCGGGCTCGGCCGGGCCAAGGCCGAATGGCTGACCCGCCCCAAGGAGGAAGGCTTCGACCCGATGACCACCCTCCTGCGCTCCTCCATGTCGCCCGAGGTGCGCGAGATCATCCGCAAGACGGTTCAGACCCGCGGCGTGCAGGCCCTGGCCGATGCGATCCCGGGCGCGGACCGCGAAGAGCGGGCGCATCTTCTGGTGGGGATCATCGCGGGGCTCGATCTCTGGTTGCACATGCTCGAGGGTGCCGAGGGATCCGGGATCGACCGCGACCGGCTTGCCGCGCGGATCGCAGGCGTGATCGACGACATCGTCAGCGACCGCGACCCGGCGACCTGACGCAATGCCATCTGGCCTTTGGCGCGGGAAAGCGCTAATGGCCGGCGCATGACACAGCGCTTCTCCTTCACCCTGAATGCCACCGACGGGCGTGCCCGTACCGGCGTCATCGACACGCCGCGCGGCCAGATCCGTACGCCCGCCTTCATGCCCGTCGGCACCGCCGCCACGGTCAAGGCCATGATGCCCGAGAGCGTCGCCGCCACCGGCGCCGACATCCTGCTGGGCAACACCTATCACCTGATGCTGCGCCCCACGGCGGAACGCATCGACCGGCTGGGTGGTCTGCACAAGTTCATGAACTGGGAAAAGCCGATCCTGACCGACTCGGGCGGCTTTCAGGTGATGTCGCTCGCCGGCCTGCGCAAGCTGACCGAGGAGGGCGTGAAATTCGCCTCCCACGTCGACGGCTCGCGCCACATGCTGACGCCCGAGCGCTCGATGGAGATCCAGCGCCTGCTCGGCTCCGACATCGTCATGTGTTTCGACGAATGCCCTGCCCTGCCGGCCGAGGAGAAGGTCGTCGCCAATTCCATGCGCATGTCCATGCGATGGGCACAGCGCTCGCGCGATGCCTTCGGCGACCGGCCCGGCCATGCGCTCTTCGGCATCCAGCAGGGCGGCGTCACGCCGGAGCTGCGCGAGGAAAGCGCCGAAGCGCTCAAGAGCATCGGCTTCGACGGCTATGCCGTGGGCGGTCTTGCCGTGGGCGAGGGCCAGGAGGCGATGTTCGGCGTGCTCGATTATGCCCCAGGGCAGCTCCCCGAGGACAAGCCGCGCTATCTCATGGGCGTGGGCAAGCCCGACGACATCGTCGGCGCCGTGGCCCGCGGCATCGACATGATGGACTGCGTCCTACCGTCCCGGTCCGGCCGCACCGGCCAGGTCTTTACTCGTCACGGGGTCGTCAACATCAAGAACGCGCGCCATGCCGACGATCCCCGGCCGCTCGACGAGCACTGCACCTGCCCCGCCTGCCGCAACTACTCGCGCGCCTACCTGCACCATGTCTTCCGCTCTCAGGAGATGATCTCCGGCATGCTGCTGACCTGGCACAACCTGCATTACTACCAGGAGCTGATGCAGGGCATGCGCGACGCGATCGCGGCCGGAACCTTCGCGGACTGGCAGGCCGATTTCCACGCACAGCGCGCCGAAGGCGACATCGAGCCCCTCTGATCCCGGCGCCGGCCGGCGGACGATCTTAACGGTCTGTGATGATGTGCCGTGGTTTCCTGTTCGTCCGGAACCGCACCGAAAGGGCACGCCATGACCAACTATCAGCATGTCGAACAGCCGGCCGGAGTGCCGCAGGGCCTCCTTGCCGATCAGCATCTCGCCGCTCACAAACGGGCCGTTGACACCTTCGGGCAGCCGGCGCGGGCACCGCTCGCCACCGCGCGCGGCTGGCGCATGATTCACCAGATGAGCGCGCTCAAGACCGCCAGCCTGCGCGCCCGCGCTTCCGCGCCCGATCTCTTCCGTGACGGCATGGGCAGCCTTCTCGCCGATCTGGCGGAGTACGATGCCGTAAGCCGCGACAGCTACATGCTCCAGGGGCTCAGCCTGCAACATTCCCCCGGCCGCACCCGCCCGCCCCTGCTGCACTGATCCCGGCGCCCTCCGCCCGCCTCCCTCGGCACAGCCGTGCAAATCGCACAGGCTCTGCACAGCATGCCCTTCTGCAGCCCCGCCTCTGCCTGTCTGCACAGAAAGCCCGGCCGACACGCCTAGACCTCGCCCGGTACATTTCCTATATGTTCTGTCAGGAACAGAATGGAACACGCATGACCGATAGTCCCCAGACCGCGAGCTCCGAGCCGCTGGAAGGCGCGCCGCTGATCGCACCCTCTTCCACCGACCACCCGCTCTACGACAAGGTGGCCGAGGCCTGTCGCACGGTCTATGATCCCGAGATCCCCGTGAACATCTTCGACCTGGGCCTGATCTACACCATCGACATCTCCGAGGAGAGCGAAGTGAAGATCATCATGACCCTCACCGCGCCGGGCTGCCCGGTGGCCGGCGACATGCCCGGCTGGGTGGTCGAAGCCGTCGAACCGGTGGATGGTGTCAAGGAAGTCGACGTCCAGCTCACCTGGGATCCGCCTTGGGGCATGGACATGATGAGTGACGAGGCGCGGCTGGAACTGGGCTTCATGTAAGCCCGGCCAACCGCCGGATCAGCCCCGAGCCTTTGAAAAGGCCCGTACTCTCTCCTGAGTGCGGGCCTTTTTCATGGCTGCCTATCGCCCGCTCCGAAGCCGTCTGACCGGGCGCCCGTCAAGCAATTTCACTTGCATTTCCCATATGCAAGCTATTCCACTTGCCAACCCGCAAGTCAAAAAACTTGCCTTTTCTCATAGAAAGTGTTTTCACCTTCCAATAGCTCCCGTCAGAGGCCCCCCATGTCCCTGGACCCGCTCTCCCTCCGCACCATTCTTGCCGGTGACCTGGTCGCCTCCAGCGCGCTTGACGATGCCGCTCTCTCCCGCGCCTTCGACGGACTGCGCGCCGCCGCCGAACGGATCGAGCGCTGGCTGGACGCCCCGGTGCATTTCACCCGCAACCGCGGCGACGGCTGGCAGGTCGCCCTGCCCGGCCCCCTGCCCGGGCTGCGAGAGGCCCTAGCCCTGCGCGCCGGCCTGCGCATGGGCGACAAGCGCTTCGATACCCGCATCGCCCTGGCCACCGGCCTGGCAGAGCTGCCCGCCGCCGGAGACCTGAACAGTGCCGGTGGCCCCGCCTTCACAGAGGCCGGGCGCCTTCTCGACAGCCTCGCCAGCGCCCGGCTCGACCATGCCGCCGGCGGCGCCCTCTCCGCCACCTTCCTGCTCGCAGGCCAGATCAGCGACGGCTGGACCCAGGCTCAGGCCCGCGCGGCCCTGCCCATGCTCGCCCCCAACACCCCCACCCAGACCGAGGTCGCCGAAGACCTCTCGATCACCCGCCAGGCCGTCCGCCAGGCGCTGATCGGCGCCGGCATGCCCGTCCTCACCCGCGCCATCGCCCGGCTGGAGACAGAATGACCCCGACCTTCACCGCCGGCATCTCGACCTTCACCGCCCTGCTGCTGGCCCATGCACTGGCCGATTTCGTCTTCCAGGGCAGTGCCATGGCACGCGCCAAGCAGGCCCGCGATCCGATGGCGCTGCTGGGCCACATCGCGGTGGTCCTGCTCACCGCCGCGGCCAGCCTCGGCCCCGCGACGCCCGAGGCCCTGATGGCCCTGATCCTGCTGGGCTTCGCGCACCTGCTGATCGACCTGGGCAAGAGCCTGCTGCCGCCCACCCTTGCAAGCTTCCTCGCCGATCAGGCGCTGCACCTGGCCTCTGTGGGGGCCATCGCCGCGCTCTGGCCGCGCCTTTTCGCCACCGGCCTCTGGGCCCCGGCCGCGCAATGGCTGCCCGCCGGCATGGCACTCCTGGCCGGTCTGATCCTGGCCTCGCGCGCCGGTGGCTTCGCCGTCGGCCTGCTGATGCGTCCCTGGGCCGATACAGACCTGCCCCGCGGGCTGACCAATGGTGGCTTCCTCATCGGGCTGCTCGAACGTGGCCTGATCTTCCTCTTCGTGTTGATCGGCCAGCCAGAGGCCATCGGCTTTCTCATCGCAGCAAAGTCGGTGCTGCGCTTCGATACCGCAAAGGCCGATCAGCGCGCCGGCGAATACGTGATCATCGGCACGCTGGCCTCCTTCGGCTGGGCGCTGCTGGCAGCCTATGGCACCCTTGCGCTCTTCTCCGCGCTGCCCCATCTTGGCATTTCGCTTCCGAATCCCTAGATTCAGCGGCAAAGGAGATCTCTCTATGTTCAGCATTCCCGGCAAACAGGCCGTGACGATGACCCCCCGCGCGGCGGCACAGATCACGAAACTGATGCAGAAGGACGGCCACCAGGGCCTGCGCATCGGCGTCAAGAAGGGCGGCTGTGCAGGCATGGAATACACCATGGACTTCGCCCAGGAGGTCGACCCGATGGACGAGGTCGTCGAACAGGACGGCGCCCGGGTGATGATCGCGCCGATGGCGCAGATGTTCCTCTTTGGCACCGAGATCGACTACGAGACCTCGCTGCTCGAATCGGGCTTCAAGTTCAACAACCCGAACGTCACCGAGGCCTGCGGCTGCGGTGAATCGATAAAGTTCGCCGGCATGTAATCCCCCGGGGATGCCCCCGCGGCCCTGCCCGAAAGGTCCCGCACCCTGGCTGTCGATCCCGATTTCCTCGAACATCTTCGCGATCTCTTCTCCGGGCTGGGCCCGCTCCGTACGGGGCGGATGTTCTCCGGCGCGGCGCTCTATGCCGAGGAGGACGCCATGTTCGCCATGGTCTCCTCCTCCGGCACCGTCTACATGAAATCCGACGACACCACCCTGCAGGCATACCGCGACGCCGGCGCCACGCCCTTCTGGTACACCCGCGCCAATGGCACGCGGCAGGTCACCAGTCTGATGTCCCTGCCGGAGAGCGCGCTGGACGATCCCGAGGAGGCCATGCGCTGGGCCGAGCTCTCCCTCCCCCCCGCCCGCGCGGCTGCCGCCAAAAAAAGGCGCGCGAAGGAACGGCGCCGCGCTCGCGCCGGAAATTAGTTCCGGATCAATATCATGTGGGCGCTACCATTCCCTTGACGTCCCCCCCTCGCAGGTAAGAATGCCCCCGAGGCACAGCACCGGAAGGACAATGGCATGCGCAGAAAACTCGCGGCAGGCAACTGGAAGATGAACGGGCTCAAGGCCTCCCTGGCCGAGCTCGAACGCCTGGCGAAAGAACATCCCACCCCCGCCTGCGACGTGCTGATCTGCCCCCCCGCAACCCTGATGGCCCATGCCGCGGACGTCTGCCGCGGTTCGGCAATCCGCATCGGCGGTCAGACCTGCCACCAGGCCGCGGCCGGCGCCCATACCGGCGACATCTCCGCCGAGATGCTGCGCGATGCTGGCGCCACCTCGGTGATCCTCGGCCATTCCGAACGCCGGCAGGATCACCACGAGGCCTCCGAGGACATCCGCATCCTCGCGCAATCGGCACAGGCCGCCGGGCTGCAGACCATCATCTGCGTCGGCGAAAGCCTGTTCCAGCGCCAGGCCACCAACACGCTCGACATCATCGGCGCCCAGCTCTCGCTCTCGATCCCCGACAGCTCCACCGGAGAGAATCTCGTGGTGGCCTACGAGCCTGTCTGGGCCATCGGCTCCGGGCTCACCCCCACCACGGACCAGATCGGCGAAGTGCACGATTTCATGCGCGACCGCCTCGAAAGCCGCTTCGGCTACGGTGTCGGCAAATCCGTCCGCCTGCTCTACGGCGGGTCCGTCAAGGCCTCGAACGCCGAGGAGATCTTCAACGTCTCCAATGTTGATGGCGCCCTCGTGGGTGGCGCCAGCCTGAAGGCCGCCGATTTCGCCCCCATCATTTCCGCCCTGGAAAAGGCCTGAGCGCCGAGGGGGCTCTGCCCCCCGCCGCGGCAAGCCGCGCCTCCCCCGGGATATTTCGGAACAAGAAAATCCAGATAGTGTCCGGACATTTTCTTGTTCCAAGTATCCCCGCCGGAGGCATCGCCCGGCAGGGGCGGTCCTGACCGTCTCCCAATGAAAACGGCGCCCCCTCTCGGGGAGCGCCGCCGCACTCGTTACACGGAAGAAACCCGCTATTTCGTCACGATCTCCGGCCCCATCACGGCGTTCGGCAGCAGGGTCGAGATCGCCGGGATGTAGGTGACCATGATCAGGAAGATGAAGAGCACCCCCAGGAAGGGCAGCGCGGCCTTCACCACCCGCATCATCGGCATCCCCGCGACACCCGAGGTGACGAAGAGGTTCAGACCGACCGGCGGGGTGATCATGCCGATCTCCATGTTGACCACCATGATGATGCCCAGGTGGATCGGATCGATGCCCAGCTCGATGGCGATCGGAAACACCAGCGGCGCAACGATCACCAGCAGCCCCGAGGGCTCCATGAACTGGCCGCCGATCAGCAGGATCACGTTGACCACGATCAGGAACATCACCGGACCAAAGCCGGCCGACAGCATCGCATTGGCCACGTGCTGGGGCACCTGCTCGTCGGTCAGCACGTGCTTCAGGATCAGCGCGTTGGCGATCACGAACATCAGCGTGATGGTCAGCTTGCCCGCCTCGAAGAGCGTGCGCTGGGTGTCGGCATGGAACCAGGCCGTGATCAGCGCCTGCGGCTTCTTCCAGAGCGACAGGTTGCGCTCGCCGTCGGCCCCCTTCAGCGGACCCATGTCGCGGTAGATGAAGTTGGCCGCGATGAAGGCATAGACAGAGGCCACGGCGGCCGCCTCGGTGGGGGTGAAGATGGCACCGGTCACGCCCGGGATGCCGTAGATCCCCAGCATGATGATGACGATCAGCATCAGGCCCCAGAAGGCCTCGCGGAAGCTGCGGAAAACCTCGCCCATCCCGCGCCATTCGCCCTTGGGCATGTTGCGGATCCGCGCCATGATGTAGATCGCGGTCATCAGCATCAGCCCCGCCAGGATCCCCGGTATGACACCGGCCAGGAACATCCGCCCCACCGAGACATCGGTGGCCGTGGCATAGACCACCATGACGATCGATGGCGGGATCAGGATGCCGAGCGTACCGGCGTTGCAGATCACCCCTGCGGCGAAATCCTTGGTATAGCCCGCCTGGGTCATGGCGCCGATCACGATCGACCCGATGGCCACCACGGTGGCTGGCGAGCTGCCCGAGAGCGCCGCGAAGATCATGCAGGCAAAGACGCCGGCGATCGCCAGGCCGCCGCGCATGTGACCGACGCAGGCGATCGAGAAGCGGATGATCCGTTTCGCCACGCCCCCGGTCGACATGAAGCTCGACGCCAGGATGAAGAAGGGGATCGCCAGCAGCGTGAAATGGCCCACGAAGGCCTGCATCAGCGTCTGCGCGACAGAGGCCAGAGAGGTATCGCTGTAGACCAGCAGGAAGATGACGGAGGACATGCCCAGGCTGACCGCGATCGGCACGCCGATCAGCATCAGGCCCACGACCATGGCAAAGAGAATGGCAACGGACATGGATCAGTTCTCCCCGCGCAGTTCGCGCACTTCGGCGATTTCGTCTTCGACTTCGTGGCTGGCAACGATCCGGTCGATCTCGCCCTTCCACACCTTCACGGCCGCCTGGCAGAAGCGCAGCAGCAGCAGCGCCATCGACAGCGGCAGCACCGCATAGGGGATGAAGCGCGGCAGCTTCTCGTATTCGTCGCCGTCGTTCATCGCGTCCTGGACGAAGGCCAGCCACTGCGGGAAGGGAATGTCGTTGACCTCGTACCAGGCCTTGGGGCGGAACGTCTCCTCGAAGCCGGTGGGCAGAAAGCGGCCGGTGGTCTGCGGCAGGTTGGCAAAGTTGGCCCAGTAATCCCAGGCGCCCTTCAGCATCAGCACCGAGAAGGCGATGCAGACCGCTACGGCGATCAGCGCGCAGATCCGGCGGCCGGTGGGCGGCAGCAGGTCGATCACCGCGTCGACGCCAAGGTGGGCGTTCTTCTTGACCGCGTAGGAGGCGCCCAGCAACACCAGCCAGCCGAACAGGAAGACCGTGGATTCCAGCCCCCAGAGGATGTTCGCGTTGAACACGTAGCGGGCCACCACGTTGGCAAAGGTGATCAGCGTCATGACGCCGAGGATGAGGGCGATCAGCCCCTCTTCGATCCTGTCCATGATGGACGTGCCGGGTGCTGGATGCATGCCCCGTCCCCCTTGTTTCATTGATTGGTCCTGGTCGTTCCGGCGACTTGGCGGAAGCGGGTCCAGTGACGGATCGGGGGGCGCAGGCCAGGCCGCACCCCCCCTGTCGTGCAAGCTCTGCGCTTACATCGCGTTGTTGATTTCCTGGGCCTTGTCGATGTTTTCCTGGCCCACGTCGGCGGTGAACTCTTCCCAGACGGGCTTCATCACGGCCACCCAGTCGGCGCGCTGCTCGGGCGTCAGCTCGCGGATGGTGCCACCGGCATCGAGAACGCCCTGCCGGGCCGCCATGTCGACTTCCTGGATTGCGGCGTTGCGCTCCTTGGTCACCTCGTCGAGGATCGACAGGAACTGCTCACGGGTACCCTCGTCCAGGCTGTCCAGCCAGTCGACCGAAGCCACGACCATGTAGTCGAGCACGCCGTGGTTGGTCTCGGTGATGCCGTCCTGCACCTCATAGTACTTCTGGCCAAGGATGTTCGACCAGGTGTTCTCCTGGCCATCCACCACGCCCTGCTGCAGGGCGCCGTAAACTTCAGAGAAGGCCATCTTCTGCGGCGAGGCATCAAGCGCTTCCATCTGCGCCACGAGCACGTCGCTGGGCTGGACGCGGAACTTCAGGCCTGCGGCATCGGTGGGCTCCAGCAGCGGCTTGTTGGCCGAGAACTGCTTCAGCCCGTTGTGCCAGAAGGCCAGGCCGGCCAGGCCGCGCTTCTCCATCGACGACATCATGTCCTGGCCGTTCTGGGAATTCTGGAAGGCATCGACGGCTTCCATGTTCTTGAACATGAACGGCAGGTCGAAGATGCGGAAGACCTTGGTGAAGGTCTCGAATTTCGACAGCGAGGGCGCGCCCAGCTGCACGTCGCCCTGCAGCATCGCCTCCAGCAGCTTGTCGTCGTCGTAGAGGGTCGAGTTCGGGTAGACTTCCATGCAGGCGGTGCCGTCCATCTCCTCGTTGACGCGGCTCTTCAGCAGCTCCGCCGCGATCCCCTTGGGATGCTTGTCGGTGTTGGTCACATGGCTGAACTTGATGACGATCTCGCCGTCGTCGCAGCCCATGGTGTCGGCCTGGGCGGCGGTGGCGGTCAGGGCCAGAGCCATTGCGGCGGTGGTCAGGAATTTCATGCTTTCTCCTCCCGGAATTGTCCGTCACAGGGCGCGACGCCCTGCCTCAGGTGAAAATCGGGCCGGAGCGCACACCGCTCAAGGAAAAGTGCATTGGCACTGAGAATTTCGTTTTTTTGGCTTTATTTCAGCATGTTGAACCAAACCCATTCGGGAAATGCATATCCGCTATGCATGAGGCGTGCGAAAATCCGCACATGGCTTCCCCGTTCTTGTGTGGAAATCCGCACAAGAAGATTTTGCTGCAGAATCATCTTCCTGCGACGAAGTGGCCTGCTCCGGCCCGTTCAGTCCTCGCGGAAATCGCCGGGCTTCAGGTCGTATTTCGCCAACTTGTCATAGAAGGTCTTGCGCGGCAGTTTCAGCGCCTCGGCGGCGGCCCCCGCCCGGCCCTCGTGGCGTTTCAGCGCCGCCGAGAGCAGGCTCTTCTCGATCCGCGCCATCTGTTCGGCCAGGCCCAGGTCGCTGCCACCGTCATCACTTCCCTCCTCGCTGACGCCACCGCCCAGAACGAACTTCATCGCCTCGCTCATCAGCGCCCGGGCATTTCCGGGCCAGTCGCGCGCCATCAGCCCGGCCACCACCTCGGGCGTGACCTCGGGGGCCGAAAGGCCCGCCTGCTCCGCCGCCTGGGCCACATATTGGCGAAACATCACGGGGATGTCCTCGGGCCGCTCCTTCAGCGCCGGCGTATGCACCCGCATCACCCCCAGCCGGTAATAGAGATCGGGGCTGAACTGCCCGGCCTCCACCGCCTTTTCCAGATCAGCCGTGGTGCCCGCGATCAGCCGCGTGCCGGCGCCGCCTTCCAGCCGCTCGCTCAGTGCAAACTGAATGTCCCCGGGCAGCTGCCCGACCTCGTCGAGATAGAGCGATCCGCCAAGCGCCTCCTGAAACGCCGTCTCCAGCGCCGCCGCACCCATGCCCGCCGCCGAGCGTTTCACGAAGGGCCGCTGCGCCGCGCGAGAACTCAGGTGGATCACCTCGGCCACCTTCGAGATACCGGCCCCCGGCGCCCCGGTCACCAGCACGTCGGCACCCGTCGCGGCCACCTGCCGGATGCGGCGGCGCAGCGCCTGGCTCTGCTCCGAGCGGCCAAAGATCATGCGCGCCGCCGGGTCGCCGGTTTCCAGCTGGGCCTTCAGCCTGCGGTTCTCCAGCACCAGCGCGCGGGTTTGAAGCGCCCTCTCAAGAACGGGCAGCAACTCACTGGATGCACAAGGTTTTTCCAGAAATCCGAAGGCGCCGCGATCCATCGCAGCCACCGCCATGGGAATGTCGCCCTCGCCGGTCAGCAGGATCACCGGCAACTCCGGATCCACCTTGATCGCATGGTCCAGCAGGAAGAAGCCGTCGCGCCCGGGCATCCGGATATCCGAGAGCACCACGCCATCGAAATCCGCCGCGATGATGTCCTTGGCCTCGATGAAGCTGCCCGCGGTGCGCGGCTCCAGGTCGGCCAGTTCCAGCGTCTGCGCAAGGGCCTCGCGCACCGCCACGTCGTCGTCCACCACCAGCACGTTGCGTGTCATCGGTTCCCTTCCATCCCGTGTCGCGTCCCCGTCACGATGTGGCATCCGACGGCGCGCCGTCCAGCCGGATGGTGAATTCCGCCCCGCCGTCGGGATGGCTGCGCCCGCGGATGTCGCCGCCGAAACTCTGCACCAGGCCATAGCTGATCGACAGCCCAAGCCCCATGCCCTCCGACTGGCCTTCCGAGGCCCCCACCTCCTTGGTGGAATAGAACGGGTCGAATATCTTCTCCGGCGCGGCGATCCCTGGGCCTGTGTCGCGCACGGTGATCACCGCCCGCCCGTCGCCGCCGCGGATCAGCCGGATCGTCAGCACCCGGCGCTCGCAGCCCGCCATGGCATCCACCGCATTGGTGATCAGGTTCACCATCACCTGGCCCAGGCGCACCTCGCCGCCCATCGCCCAGAGCGGCGCATTGGGCCGCTCCCAGTGCAACGTCACCTCCTCTCGCCGCAGCCGCGCCTCGGTCATCTCCACCGCCGCGTCGATCACCGAGACAAGGTCGATGCGCCGCACCGGCTCGTTCTCCTGCCGGGCAAAGGCCCGCAGGTTGCGGATGATCCGCCCCATCCGGCCCGCCAGCGCCTCGATCCGGGTCAGGTTCTCTGCCGCCTTCTCGGGCTTGCCCCGCTCCAGGAAGAGCGCACCGTTCTCGGCAAACTGCCGGATCGCCATCAGCGGCTGGTTCAGCTCGTGGCTCAGCCCCGCCGACATCTGCCCCAGCGCCGATAGCTTGCCCGCCTGCACCAGCTCGGCCTGTGCCCGCTTCAGCGCCGCCTCCGCCTCCTGCCGCTCGGCCACCTCGCGGCGCAGCTGCGCATTGGCCCCGGAGAGCTGCGCCGTACGCGCCGCCACCCGGCTCTCCAACCGCGCGTTGATCTCCGACAGCGCCCGCCGCCTCTCGGCCATGGCAAAGAACAGCAGCCCCAGCACCAGCAGAACCAGCCCCACCACCGTCGCCTGCAGCGCCGCCAGCCGCCTGACCGGCGCCGCATCCACCAGCGCCTCGGCCCGCATGCCGATCTGCGGCAGCTCCCGCTCCAGGTGCAGCGCCCGCCGCGGCAGGTAGGGGCTCCAGTCGATCCGCCACAGGTCCAGCCCGCGCACGTTGCGCGCCTCCACCCCGTCGCTCTCGGCGCCCGGCGGCGCAAAGCCGCCCGCCTCGCCCACCCGCTCCCAGCCCAATAGCTCGGAACGGTTCGAGATGAAGACGCGGTCGCTCTTGTCGGTAAAGATCACTGCCGGCCGGTCGCCGCGCCATTCCTGCTCCAGCCGCTCCAGGTTCACCGTCACCGTCAGGATGCCCACCACCCCGCCACCCGGCGCCACGTTGGGCGCTGCAAAGACATAGGCCCGCACGCCGTCGAGCGGATCCACCCCGTGCCCGCGGCCCAGCGTGCCCTCGCGTGCCCCCTTCAGCGCCGCGCGCATGTAGTCGGTATCAGGCACCGCCCCCGGTTTCGCCTCGGCCAGGGCCACGCCGTCGGGCGTCAGATAGGCCATGTTCAGCACGCCGGTACGATCCGCCGCGCCCAGCATCAGCGCCTCGGCCGCGGTCACGTCGCCCTCGCCATAGCTCAGCGGCTGCAGCCCCGGGTGATCGGCCATCAGCACGGCCAGGTCCTGGTATCGCTGCAACTGCCCCGTCAGCCGGTCCGAGGCCAGCGACAGGTCGGATTCGCCGCGCTGCGCCAGACTGCCGAGCAGCTGGCCATAGCCCTGCCGGAACACCATGAAGGACACCGCGCCCACGGCCACCAAAAGCAGCAGCAGAGAGATCAGGCGGCGCGACATTTGCTCTCCTTCCGACGGGTCGTTCCATCACTTAGCCGCAGGGGGCTTGCCTTGGCCAGCGTCCGGCGTATCAAGACGCCATGAGCCGCATATCCCAGTCGCCGACCGACCCCGCCTTCGTCCAGGATCCCTATCCCTTCTACGCCCGCAACCGCGCGGCGGGGCCCATGCATGACTGGGTGGAATACGGCATGCCTGCCTGTTTCGACTACGAAACCGTCAACGCCCTGCTGCGCGACCGACGCTTCGGCCGCGACTGCCCCGCCGAGCTGAAAAAGCCCGTGCCCGAGCATATCGTGCCCTTCCACAACGTCGAGAAATACTCGATGCTCCAGCTCGACGGCGACCCGCACAAGCGGATGCGCTCGCTCACGCTGCGCGCCTTCACCTCGCGCCGCATCTCGAAACTCGAGCCCGACATCATCGAGATCGCCAATTCCCTGATCGACGCCTTCCCCAAGGACGAACCCTTCGACCTGATTCCCGCCTATGCCACCCAGATCCCGGTGATCATCATCTGCCGCCTGCTGGGCGTGCCGGAGGAAATGGGCCCGCAGCTGCTCGACTGGTCCAACACCATGGTCTCGATGTACCAGGCGCGCCGCGACCGCGCGATCGAGGAGGCCGCCGCCCGCGCCGCGGCCGAATTTGCCGAGTACGTCCGCGGCTATGCCGAGGAAAAGCGCAAGAACCCTGCCGATGACCTGATCACCGAGCTGCTCGCCGCCGAGGAAGAGGGCTCCAAGCTGACCATGGAGGAGCTGATCGGCACCTGCATCGTGCTGCTGAACGCCGGGCATGAGGCCACCGTGCACACCATCGGCAACGGCACGCTGGAACTGCTGCGCCACGGCACCGCCGCCGAAGCCGCGCAATGGCTGAGCGAAGACACCGTCGACGGCACCATCGAGGAGATCATGCGCCACGATCCGCCTCTGCACATCTTCACCCGCTATGCCTATGAAGAGGCCGAGATCCAGGGCCGCACCTTCCGGCGCGGCGACCAGGTGGCGCTGCTGCTGGGCGCGGCCAACCGTGATCCGGCGATGTGGGAAAACCCCGAGGTCTTCGATCCGGCGCGGCCGGTGAAAACCAACACCTCCTTCGGCGCCGGGGCGCATTTCTGCATCGGCGCACCGCTGGCGCGGCTCGAGCTGCGCCACGCCCTGCCGCTGCTCTTCTCCCGCTGCCCGGGCCTGACCCTCGCGGAAGAGCCCCAATATGCCGATCTCTACCATTTCCACGGCCTCGAAAAGCTGATGGTCCGCCTCTGAGGCCTCCGCCGGCCGAAGATGCAAAAAGCCCGGCGCGGTGTCCTCCGCGCCGGGCTTTCCTGTTCCCCCTCCCGCTTGCGGCCTCCTCCTGCCGCCGACGGTCTCCGGGTCTCGTCCCGGGCGGCTGGCCCGGGTCGCGTCACCCCGTCTCAGGCGGCGCGGCGCTGTGCGGTCACGCGGTGGGCGGCACCAAAGCCGCGCGCCTCGAGCAGCGCTGCCGCTTCGCCGATGCCTGCGCCCTGGGCCGCGCGGGCGGCCAGCTCTTGCATGACCAGGTCCAGAGTGTCGAACATGTCGCCCATGCGGGATGCGTTTGCCTTGGAGGCCTTGCCGATGCTTGCTACACGATTTTGCATGTCTTCACCCTTTCGGTGTCTGTTTCTACCCTCCCCGGCATCGGCGTCTCTGCGCTCTCTTGCCGGGGTAGGCAGGTTCTAGCAGGCCTGGGCGCCGCGTGTCACCCTCCCGGATGGACAATCGAAGGCAACTTTGGACAGTTCCCTATCCAAAGGGATAGGTCCGCGGGAAGAGCCCTCCCAAACGCCTGAAAACGTTCTCTTTCCCACAACCCGTCGCGGGCGGTACCGGGCAGGAAAAGGGGCGACGAACCGCGGTTCGTCGCCCCCTCCCGGATCTGTCCTGCAGCTCCCGCCTCAGTAGACCCCGGCAAAGGTGTCCGGCTTCATCGAGGACAGCACGATCACGTCGCAGCCATGCACCGCGCGGTCGTAGAGATGGATCACGTCCTGGTCCAGCATCCGGATGCAGCCGGACGACACCGCCTGGCCCAGGTGCTCGGTATCGGCACCGCCGTGAATGCGATAGAGCGTGTCCACCCCGTTCTCGAAGAGATAGAGCGCCCGCGCGCCCATCGGGTTGCCGGGGCCCGGGTCCATGCCGCCATTGGCCACCGAATAGGCCGCCAGCTCCGGCTTGCGGGCGATGGTCTCCTCCGGCACCTTCCAGCGCGGCCACTTGCGGCGGAACTGCAGCCGCGCGGTCCCCGACCAGGAAAACCCCTCGGCCCCCACCGCCACACCATAGCGCGTCGCCATGCCGTCCTTCTCCGCGAAATAGAGCAGCGCCGCATCGGGATCGACGGTGATCGTGCCGTAACTCTGGTCCGGCCAGGGGTTCGTCACCTCCTGCCGCCAGAGCCGCTCGGGCAGGCCCGGCTCCACCGCCGGCACCGGATAGGGCTCGTCGGTGATCGCGTCGTAGAAATCCGGCAACGGCGGCGGCGGCGGCGGGGCCACGGCGCGCGTCACCTCCGGGGGCTGGCTGGTCTGCGCACAGGCCGCCAGCGCGGCCATGCCGCCCAGGGCGACGAAATTACGTCTGTTCAGCATGTTGAAAGTCCTTCTGTCTGATCAACTCGGCCAGCGCCCGGCACGCCTCGGTCAGGCATCCCGCGGGGGTGGCAAGGGGTCGGGAAGAGAGCGATCAGCTCATGCGCGGCGGGGTCACCGGCGGTGGCAGGGCATGTTGCGATTGCATGTGGATCATGTCCGGCACCACCCGCTGCACCGCATAGGCGGGCCGATAGGCCGCCCTCAGCGCCAGCGGCAGGGTGAAATGGGTGCAGGGCGACCCAGGCAGCTTGGCCAGCCGGCATTTCGCCGCGCCATGGCCCGGAAACAGCGGCACGACCACCGCTTCCACCGCCGTCAACATGGCCCCCGGCGCATCCGTCGCCCCGTTGACCAGCGCCGCGGCAGGCCGATAGGCCCCCCATGGCAGCATCAGGGCAGCCAGCATCACAAAGAGGATCCCGCGCAACATCGTCATGCCGGTCAAACTAACCCGGCCGCCGGGAATGTCGAGCGCGCCCGCCCGCGCGCGCGGGCCGCCCCCTTCACGTTCCCGTGCACTGCTCCCGCACGCCGCCCTGGCGCCGGGCCGCGCCGAGCCTCCGGCTGCCCTCATCTGGCCGGAAATATCCCGGGGGGATCGCCCGGTACGGGCGATGGGGGCAGAGCCCCCGATCCGCTCACAGCGGAAGGGCCGTGGTCGACTTGATCTCCTCCATGCTCAGCAGCGCGGTGACATTGTGCACCTTCACCTCCGAGATCAGCGCCTGGTAGAAGGCATCGTAGGCCCGCGCATTCCGCACCCGCACCTTCAGGATGTAATCGATGTCGCCGGCCAGCCGGTGCGCCTCCTGCACCTCGGGGCGGTCCTTCAGCGCCTTGAGGAACTTCACCTGCCATTCCGCCTCGTGCTCGCTGGTGCGGATCAGCACGAAGAAACAGGCATCAAAGCCCAGGCTCTCCGCATCCAGCAGCGCCACCTGCGGGCCGATCACGCCGGCCTCCTTCATCTTTCGGATCCGGTTCCAGACCGGTGTCTTCGACGACCCCACCTTGCGGGCGATATCATCGAGCGATTGGGCCGCGTCCTCCTGCAGTTGCAAAAGGATTTTCCGATCCGTCTCGTCCAGCCGGACACTCATTCGCCTATTCCTCTTCTTCATGGAACGGATATCGGCACCTGGCCTCTACCCGAAACAGAATTCCTTATTTCCCGGCCCCCATAGCAGAGTAGAGGGATTATTTCCTATTCTTAGAGCAAGTCAAACAGTAGACGAGAGCCCGCCAGATGCGACACTTCCCGATCTTCCTCGACATGGACCGCGCCCGTGTTGTCCTGTCAGGCGGCGGCGATGCGGCGCTTGCAAAACTACGCCTGCTGCTGAAAACCCGCGCCGCCCTCACCGTCCATGCCGCCCATGCCCTGCCCGAGATCCGCAGTCTCGCGCGCGACGGCCGGCTCACCCTCACCGAGGCCCCGCTGACCGTCGAGGCGCTTGCGGGCGCCACCCTGGTCTATGCCGCCGACGAGGACCCGGTGCGCGATGCCGAGACCGTGCGCCTGGCCGAGGAGGCCCGCGTGCTGTCGAACATCGTCGACGACCTCGAGGGCTCCGCCTTCATCACCCCCGCCATGGTCGACCGCGCGCCCCTCACCATCGCCATCGGCACCGAGGGCGCCGCGCCCATGCTGGCCCGCGCCGTCAAGCGCGACCTCGAGGAGCGCCTGCCCGCCGCCACCGCCGACCTGGCCCGCGCCGCACAGGCCTTCCGCCCCCGGGCCGAGGCCCTGCCCCATGGCCGCGCCCGCCGCGCCTTCTGGGCCGAGTGGTTCGAGCGCGCCGGCCCCGATGCCCATGCCGCAGGTGCCGATCTCGATGCCGCGCTGGAGGATCTCCGCGCCCGTCACATGGGCGAAACGCCCAGCGAGGGCCGCATCACCCTCACCTTCACCGGCTCGGACGATCCCGACCTGCTCACGCTCAAGGCGCGCAAGGCGCTCGACCGCGCCGACGTGGTGATCCACGATTCCGCCATCGCCCCCGCGGTGCTCGAACTGGCCCGGCGCGAGGCCCGCTTCGTGCCCCTGGCCCGCCCCCTCGACGTGCCGCCGCTTCATCAGCTGCTGGCGCTCGAGGCCGACGGTGGCCAGCACGTCGTCTATATCGGCGCCGGCCCCCTGCCGCGTCACCTCGTCAATGCCTGCCGCCATATCGAGCGCCGCTCCGGCATTGCCCTCGACCTCATTCCCGGCGTCAGCCAGCCGCACGCCCACTCCTGGAAGGAAACCGCCTGACATGCCCCGTCCCTTCACGCCCAAAGTCGTCACCGCCAATGCCCTGATCGAGGGCGACGTGGTCTATTACACCGCCGCAGGCACCTGGACGCGCGAGCTGTCGGAGGCCCAGCTGCTGATGGACCAGGAGAGCGCCGAGGCCCGCCTGGCCGAGGCCGCGAAAGAGCAGAACCTTATCGTCGGCGCCTATCTCACCGACATGGCCGAGGGCCCCGACGGCCCCGTCCCCACCCACTTCCGCGAGGACTTCCGCCGCACCGGCCCCTCGAACTATTTCCACGGCAAGCAGGCAGAGGCGTAACCCCATGTATCAGTACAACGAATTCGACCGCGCCTTCCTGGCCGAACGCAACGCCCAGTTCCGTCAGCAGGTCGAGCGCCGCATCGACGGCTCGCTCACCGAAGACGAGTTCAAGCCGCTGCGCCTGATGAACGGCCTCTATCTTCAGCTGCACGCCTACATGCTGCGCGTGGCCATTCCCTATGGCACGCTGTCGTCGGATCAGATGCGCCAGCTCGCGCTCCTGGCCGAGAAGTGGGACAAGGGCTATGGCCATTTCACCACCCGTCAGAACATCCAGTACAACTGGCCCAAGCTGCCGGATGTGCCCGACATGCTCGAGGCCCTGGCCGAGGTGAACCTGCACGCCATCCAGACCTCGGGCAACACGATCCGCAACGTGACCGCCGACCATTTCGCCGGCGCCGCCGCCGACGAGGTCGCCGATCCGCGCCCGGTGGCCGAGCTCTTGCGGCAATGGTCCACCGACCACCCCGAGTTCCAGTTCCTGCCGCGCAAGTTCAAGTTCGCCGTCACCGGCTCCGAGCACGACCGCGCCGTGATCCGCGCCCATGACATCGGTATTCAGGTAGTCGAGAAGAACGGCGAGATCGGCTATCGCGTCTTCGTCGGTGGCGGCCTCGGCCGCACGCCGGTGATCGGCAAGGTCATCCGCGACTTCCTCCCCGAGGAAGATCTGCTGCCCTATTCCGAGGCGATCGTCAGCACCTACAACATCCTCGGCCGGCGCGACAACAAGTACAAGGCGCGCATCAAGATCACCGTCAACGAGAACGGCCTGGACACCTTCAAGGCCCTGACCGAAGAGCGCTTTGCCGAGCTGAAGCCGCTCTTCGAGGGCGTCGATCAGGAGATGCTGGCCGATATCCGTCAGATGTTCGCCCCGCCCGCCTTCCGCAACGCGCCCTACGACAATTACGAGGCCGAACGCGCCGCGAACCCGGCCTTCCGCGCCTGGACCGATACCAACCTCACCGCGCACCGCGCCGAGGGCTATGCCATCGTCTCCGTCTCGCTGAAGAAACCGGGCCAGACGCCGGGCGACGCCACCGCCGAACAGATGCGCGCCCTGGCCGACATGGCCGACAGCTACGGCCACGGAGAGCTGCGCATCAGCCACGAGCAGAACGTGATCCTGCCCCATGTCCACAAATCGGACCTGCCGGCGCTCTATGCGGCGCTGCGCGAACAGGATCTGGCCACCGCCAACATCGGGCTGATCAGCGACATCATCGCCTGCCCCGGAATGGATTACTGCGCCCTGGCCACCGCACGCTCGATCCCCGTCGCCCAGCAGATCGCCGAGCGCTTCGACGCGCTCAAGCTCGAGCACGAGATCGGCCCGCTCAAGATCAAGATCTCCGGCTGCATCAACGCCTGCGGCCACCACCACGTGGGCCATATCGGCATTCTCGGCCTCGACCGCGCCGGCGTGGAGAACTACCAGATCACCCTCGGCGGCGACGGCACCGAGGAGGCCACCATCGGCCAGCGCACCGGCCCGGGTTTCGCCTATGACGAGATCACCGATGCCATCGAGCGCATCATCCTGGCCTATCTCGAGCTGCGTGAAAGCCCCGAAGAGGAGTTCCTGGCCACCTACCGCCGCCTGGGTGCGGATCCCTTCAAGGCCGCGCTCTATCCCGAGAAAGCCGAGGCCAAAGCCAATGCCGCCTGAAGCCGCCATGGATTTCAGCAGCGAGACCGGCCCCGAACAGGCGGCCCGGATCAAGCGGCTGAACGACCGATACCGCCACCACGGCGCCACCTCGGTGCTCGGGGCGGCGCTGCGCGATCACGACGTCGGAGAGCTGGCCATGGTCAGCTCCTTCGGCGCCGAGAGCGTGGCGCTGCTGCATCTCGTGTCGGTCATCGACAATACCGTGCCGGTGCTCTTCATCGACACCCACATGCTCTTTCCCGAAACGCTGGTCTATCAACAGGAGGTGGCCGAGCGGCTGAACCTGAAGAACCTGCGGATCATAGAAGCTTCGAAAATGGACCTGTCGCGGGAAGACCCCGATGGTACCCTGCACAAGTTCGACACCGACGCCTGCTGCAACCTGCGCAAGACGGTGCCGCTCGACCGGGCCCTGGACGGGTTTGACGGCTGGATCACCGGCCGCAAGCGCTTCCAGAGCTCGACGCGTGCGGCGCTGGAATTCTTCGAGGCCGACGGCGCCAACCGGATCAAGGTGAATCCGCTGGCCCACTGGCACCCCGAGGACGTGCGCAACTACATGGAGGAAAACCGCCTGCCCAAGCATCCGCTTGTGTCCCAGGGCTATCCTTCCATCGGCTGCGCGCCCTGCACCTCGCCCGTTGCCCCGGGCGAAGACCCCCGGGCGGGACGGTGGCGCGGACAGGACAAGACCGAATGCGGCATCCACGTGGTGGATGGCAAGATCGTCAGATTTGGAGGAAACGCATGAGCGTTATCGTCACCGATGCGGGCTTTGCCGCAAACGACACACTGGCCGGGCTGAGCGAGAGCGAAACGCTCACCCTGCCCTCGGATACCACCCCCTGGGACCTGACAGTGGCGCCCGAGGTGAAACTGGTTCGGGTGGAATTTCCCTCTTCCGCCGACGGACGCGGCTTTACAATCGCCAAGGCCCTGCGCAAGAACGGCTATGCCGGCCATCTGCGCGCCTCCGGGCACGTGATCGCCGACCAATACGCCATGGCGCGCCGCATGGGTTTCGACGATGTCGAAATCTCCGACGCCCTCGCCGCACGCCAGCCCGAAGAACAGTGGAAATTTCGGGCAGATTGGAAGGCCCACAGCTACCAGGACCGCCTGAAGCGCGCCTAAATCTTTCCAATTGGTCAAAAATGAGATAGGGACGGGATTGTAACAGATCCTTTGCACACACATGAACGAGACCGCCGTGACCGAACAAGCCGCCGTACCCAAAGCGCCGACGCTCCCTGACGCGCAGACCGTCACCTTCGTCAAGCACTGGACAGATCGCCTGTTCTCCTTCCGCGTGACGCGCCCCGCGTCGCTGCGCTTCCGGTCGGGCGAATTCGTCATGATCGGCCTGATGGGCGATCCCGACGAGAAGACTGGCCGTCAGAAGCCGATCCTGCGCGCCTATTCCATCGCCTCCCCCTCCTGGGACGAAGAGCTGGAATTCTATTCGATCAAGGTGCCCGACGGCCCCCTGACCTCCAAGCTGCAGAACATCAAGGAAGGCGACCAGATCATCCTGCGGCCCAAGCCCGTGGGCACGCTGGTGCATGATGCGCTGCTGCCGGGCAAGCGCCTGTGGTTCTTTGCCACCGGCACCGGTTTCGCGCCCTTCGCCTCGCTGCTGCGCGAGCCGCAGACCTACGAGGATTACGACGAGGTGGTCATCACCCACACCTGCCGCACCGTGGGCGAGCTGACCTATGGCGCCGAGCTGATCGAGAACATCAAGTCCGACGAGATGCTGGCCGAGCTGATGGGCCCGGATTTCCACAAGAAGATCCGCTACTACCCCACAACCACCCGCGAAGAGAGCCCCAAGATGGGCCGCATCACCGACCTGATGCGCTCGGGCGAGGTCTTTGCCGATCTCGGCATCGACCCGATCAACCCCGAGACCGATCGCGGCATGGTCTGTGGCAACCTCGCCTTCAACATCGACATCAAGGAGCTGCTGGAGGGCTACGGCCTGAAGGAAGGCGCCAATTCCGATCCGCAGCAATACGTGGTGGAAAAGGCCTTCGTCGACTGACAGGGGGCTTTTCGGGCCGTTTGCGGGCCTTGGGGCCCCTTGCGGCCCACCACCGGCCCGGTGAGCGGCACCGCCTGCCGCGGCGGGCAAAGCCGCCCTTGATATCGCAAACAACCCCGCTTACGTGAGGGGCTGCGCGGAACCCGCGCGGCCCTTTTCTCGTTTTGCCTTTGAAACAAGCGATTTGCCGCTTGAAAACAGGCAGTTCGGGGTCTATTTTCCCGGCTCAAATCCGATCAACGATCAAAGGAACAATACCATAGCCCGCAGACCTCACAACGCGCCGCCGACTCGTGACACCGGCCCCCGCGTGAACGAAAAAATTCGTGCCCCTGAAATCCGCCTCATCGGGGCGGAAGGCGAAAACATCGGTGTCGTACCGCCCGCACGGGCGATGGCTCTGGCCGAAGAGGCCGGTCTCGATCTCGTCGAGATCTCGCCGAACGCGACGCCCCCGGTCTGCAAGATCATGGATTTCGGCAAGTTCAAGTACGAACAGCAAAAACGTGAATCCGAGGCGCGCAAGAAGCAGAAGGTGATCGAGGTCAAGGAAGTGAAATTCCGCCCGAACACCGACGTGCACGACTATCAGGTCAAGATGCGCAACGTGATCAAGTTCCTCGAAAACGGCGACAAGGTGAAGGTCACCCTGCGTTTCCGGGGGCGCGAGATGGCGCACCAGAACCTTGGTCGCGAACTGCTCGAGCGTGTCGCGGAAGACGTCAAGGAACTCGGCAAGGTCGAGAACATGCCCAAGATGGAAGGCCGTCAGATGGTCATGATGATCGGCCCGCTTCCGCGCTGATCCCATCTCTTGCAGATGTTTGTTACGCCCTCCCTTCCGGAGGGCGTTTTCATTTCCGGTCCCCGGATTTCCTTTGCCCCTCAGCCCGTCACGGGGCAAAGTTCATCCATGACCTTCATTGCCGGCTTACACCACGTGGCGATCATCTGCGCCGATTATCCCCGCTCGCGGGCCTTCTATACCGATGTGCTGGGCCTTGCGGTGATCGCCGAGAACCACCGCGCCGACCGCGACAGCTGGAAGCTCGACCTGGCCCTGCCCGGCGGTGGCCAGATCGAGCTCTTCTCCTTCCCGGAGGCCCCGGAGCGGGTCTCGCGCCCCGAGGCGCAGGGGCTGCGGCACCTCTGTTTCGCCGTCACCGACCTGGACGCCGCGATCGCGGATCTCTCGGCCCGGGGCGTTTCGGTCGAGCCGGTGCGGGTCGATGAACATACCGGGCGCCGCTTCACCTTTTTCGCCGATCCCGACGGGCTGCCGCTGGAGCTCTACGAGGCCTGACCCCGGCGCCTGACCGGGGCGAAACGGGCGTTGCCCGTGCCTCCGGCGGCCGTATTTCGGGAAAGATGAATGGCGGGGGGCGCACGCTGCGTTAACCAGGGGCATCCCGGCGATCCGCACCGACGCGATACCGACGTAATACCGACGTGATACCGACAGGGCCTTTTCGGCGGATCGGCCCTGTTAACCTTGGGGTCCGGGCTTGATTCGGGGCGCGGTGCCGTTGCGTCGGCATCGCGCCCGGTCATCTTCCGTCAGGATGTCTTACCCGGAGAGCTGCCCGCTGGCGTCCAGCGCCGCCTTGACGATGTTGTGGTAGCCGGTGCAGCGGCAGATATTGCCCTCTAGGTGTTCGCGGATCTCGGCCTCGCTGGGCTTCGGATTGGTTTTCAGCAATGAATCCAGCGCCATGACCATGCCCGGCGTGCAGAAACCGCATTGCAGCCCGTGGTTGTCCTGGAAGGCTTGCTGCAGCGAGCTCAGGCTGCCGTCGGCATTGGCCATGCCCTCGATGGTGCGCACCTCGCTGCCCTCGGCCTCGACGGCGAACATCGTGCAGGCCTTCACCTGCAGCCCGTCCACCTGCACCGTGCAGGCGCCGCACTGGCTGGTGTCACAGCCCACGTGGGTGCCGGTCAGCCCCAGCCCCTCGCGCAGGAACTCCACCAGCAGCGTCCGTGCCTCGACTTCGCCGGACAGGTCTTTTCCGTTCACCTTCAAGCTGATCTGCGGCATGCGGCTCCCCCCCCTTCGGTTGCTGGGGACAGTCAAGCACGACAGGCCCCCGGGCGGCAAGGATCCTCTAGCGCGGATCGCGGGGCTGTGGTCGCGTCGGAATTTCCTTGAGCAGGCCGCCGACGCCCATGCCCGCGATATCGGCATCCGTCACCGCGACCCCGCAGAGCACCCGCTCCAGCACCCAGTCCGCGCCGTTGAGGGCCGGGCTGCGGGCGCATCCGGGCAGGCCGATCACCGGGGTTTCGCCCAGGTTTCCCAGGAACAGCAGGTTGCCGGGATCCACCGGCATGCCGAAACGCGTGACCTGTCCGCCGGCCCGGCGCAGTGCCGCCGGCGCCACGTCTTCCGGGTCCGAGGTGGCCGAGCCGGTGAGGATCAGGATCACCTCGCCCCGCGCGGCCTTCAGCGCTTCGGTCAGCGCCACCTCGTCGTGCCGCACAAGGGCCTCCGCCTCCAGCGAGGCGCCCATCCGCGTCAGCCGCAGCGCCACCGCATCGGCGCCCTTCACGGCGCCCTCATTGCCGGGCGCCTCGCCCACAAAGGTCTGCAGCAGAACGGCTTTCCTGCGCCGTACCGGGTGCAGGCGCAGCGCCCCCCGTGCCTCGGCACAGGCTGCGGCCAGCACCGCGCCGGGCACCGCATAGGCGATGATCTTGACCGTCGCCACCATGCCCCGCACCGCCATCCGCTGCCATTCCGGCACCGTCGCCACGGTGATCATCGGGTGCACCGCGTTCACCGCTCGGATGCCTGCGGCGATCACCTCGGCCACCCCCGGCGTGGTGGCATGGATGTTGACCCGGCCCGTGGCGGCCCGCCCCAGGCGCAGGCCCGCGGCCTCCGGATCCGGCACCAGAGCCCGGGCCAGCTGTTCGGCCGCCGCGTCCTCGTGCACGTCGCCCGGCTCGAGCCGGGCCGCGATCACCTCGGTCACCCCGGCCTCCGCCAGCCGCCGCAGCGCCTCCTCCCCGAGGATCAGCCCCTTGCGCAGCCGCCCGCCCGGCAGATCGAGCGAATGGGCCAGCACCGCGCCCTGCGCCCCGGCCACCGGCAGGGGGCCGAACTTCACGCGCCCTTCCTCAACACCTGCAGCATCTCGGCGAGGATCGACACGGCGATCTCCGCCGGCCCGGCCGCGCCGATATCGAGGCCGATCGGCCCGTGGATCCGCGCCAGCTCCGCCTCGGGAATGCCCGCCGCGATCATCCTCTCGCGGCGGCTCGCCTGGGTGCGCTTGCTGCCGAGAGCACCGATGTAATAGACCTCCGAGCGCAGCGCCTCGATCAGCGCCGGATCGTCCAGCTTCGGGTCATGGGTCAGCAGCACCAGCGCCGTGCGCGCATCGAGCCCCAGCGCCTGCACCGCCTCGTCGGGCCAGTCGTCAAGGATCCGCTCGCCGGGAAACCGCGCCGCCGAACCGAAGCTGCCCCGCGGGTCGATCAGCACCGGGTCATAGCCCGCGACACGCGCCATGGGCACCAGCGCCTGGGCGATATGCACCGCTCCCACGATCAGCAGCCGCAGCGGCGGATTGTGCACGCAGACAAACCGCCCATCCTCCTCGAACCCACTGCGATCCATCCGGAAACGTTCGGGAAATTCGTCCCGGGCCAGGGCCTCTGCCGCGCCTTCCCGGCCAGAGACCAGGGCCACCGCCTGTCGCGCCGCCCGTGCCTCGACCAGCTCGGCCAGAAGCGCCTCCGGCAGGGCACTGCCCACCGGCTGCACCATCACCCGGATCGTTCCGCCACAGGCCAGCCCCACGGCAAAGGCATCGCCGTCGCTGACGCCGTATTCCAGCATCCGCGCCCTGCCCTCTTCAAGCGCCTCCAGCGCCTCGACGACCACCGCGCCCTCGACACAGCCGCCCGAGACCGAGCCCGCGATCTCGCCCTCGCCGCTGATGGCGAGCTGGCTGCCCACCCGGCGCGGGGCGCTGCCCCAGGTTTCCACCACCGTGGCCAGCGCCGCGCCCTTGCCGGCGCGGTGCCACTCCAGTGCGGTTTCGGGAATACTGTCGAACAGGTCCATGGCGTGCCCCTCTCTTCCGGGGCAAATCTGCGCCAGCCTCCGATCATGTGCAACCACCCCATTGGTCTTGCCGACATCGTGAAACGCCGCTGCCTCCGGGCCCCGGCACGCAGGGACCGCCGGAGATCCTCCGGCGGCCCGCTTCTGCCCCGTGGCGCCCTCTGCGGCGCCGCGTCTCCTTTGCTGTCGCGCTGACCCTTATTCGGCGGGCAGATCCGCGGGCTGGCCCTGGCCCGACAGCCGCTCCGGCAACACCCAGGCCACGAAGATGAAGACCGCGCCGAGGATCAGGCCGAGCACGTCGCCCCGCATTGCCAGGATCCCCTCGTAGCCCGCGCCGGGCACCGTGCCGAGGGTGACCTTGCCGCCGGCGATGTCATCCAGCAGCCCGCTGGCCTTCCAGGCCGGATAGGTGCCCATGTAGGCCGCGGCCCCGAGCAGCCCGCCCATCAGGAAGAAGAGCGCGTCCTTGCGCCCCGTGGCGGCCGCCGCCACGCCGGTGCCCGGGCAATAGCCCGAGATCGCCCAGCCAAGGCCGAGGACCAGCCCGCCAAGGAAGACGCCCACATAGGCGGCCTTCACGCTCATGTGCCCCACGTCGACGAGGCCCGCCATCTGCCCCGCGAACATCAGCACCGAGCCCACGCCGATGGCCAGCAGTATCGTCTTGGCCAGCGCCAGGTTTGTCAGGTTCAGCATCCGCGCGATGCGGTTCGGGTCGGTTGCCCCAACCCGGTCGAGCGCTGCGCCAAAGCCCGCGCCCAGGATGATGGCCAGAAGGATTTCCATGGCTCAGGCCTCCTTGCGATAGATCTGCAGCGCGGTGGGGATGGCCGCCGCAAAGGCCCCCGCCGCGAAAATGTAGCCCGAGAGCGATGTCTGCATCATGCCCGACATCATGTGCCCCGAGGTGCAGCCCCCCGCAAGGCGCGCGCCGTAAAGCGCCGCGACCCCGCCCGCAAAGGCCAGCGCATAGCGCTTCCACCGGCTGTCGCCCATGTTGGCGCGCCAGACCGCCGGCACCGCGCGTTCGGCCCGGTCCACCCCGCCCCGCAGCATCGCCGATGCAAAGGCCCCCAGCGCCATCGCCAGCACGAAGATGAAACTGTAGTTAATGGGATCGGCCGCTTCCTTAGCGTATTTGCCACCGGACTTCGCCATATATGCATTATCCGAGGTCCAGTTGCCGTCGACCTGCTGAATGAAATCCGGTTGCACCGCATCCGCCACGATCCCGTCCAGGATCACGAACTGCGTCGAGACGCCGATCGGTTTCACCAGCAACACGGCGAGAAAGAATACCAGCCCCAGCACCAGCCCGCCGGTCTGCCAGCTCAGGGGTTTCCAGTTTGACGACATTGCCGCCTCCCATCCTAAACACATTCTCAATCTGTTATATATTTATTCTGGAATTTGAATTTGATGTCGATCAAGTGGGCGGCCATTACCTCCGGCGGCCCACTACCTCCGACGGCCCGGCATGAAAAAGGGGCCGCCCCTTCAGGCAGCCCCTTCCGTCGATTTCAGTCTGATCAGCCGTCCTGCAGCAGCGGTGTGATGCGGCGCACGGCGGCGCGACGATTGGCGCGCTCATCGGCCTGGGTCTGCACCTTCAGGTCGCTCTCGCCATAGCCCTGCACGATCATGTTCTCCGGCGGCACGTCGAAATACTCCGTCAGCGCCAGGGCCAGGCTCTCGGCCCGCCGGTCCGACAGGGCCAGGTTGTAGCTCGCCTTGCCCACCGCGTCGGTATGCCCCTCGACCAGGAAGACCTCGGCCGGATTCTCCGCGATCATCTCGCGCATCGCCTCGCCCAGCGCCGACAGGGCACGGGCTTCCTGCGGCTGGATCACCGCGCTGCCGGTGGCAAAGTTGATCTGATCGACCGAGATTTCCGGCACCAGGGCCCGCACTGCGCTGATGTCCCGCACCTGGCTCAGGGAGAACCGGCGGTTCACCCCGGCCTCACGGGCAAGCGCCTGTTCCAGCGCGGAAACATCCGCATCGCGGTACTCGACCACACGCTCGCGCGGCCGCGGCAGATCCTCCACGCGCACCTCTTCGATGCGTTGCGTGTCATCAAACAGCACCACCTGCTGCCCGTCCGGCAGCACCCGTGTCCGCTGCAGCACGGTGCCGTCCGCAGCGCGGATCGTCACCACCTTGCTGCCGTTCTGGCGGGTCACCGTGCTGCGGGTCGACCCGTCGTTGAAGGTCTCGGTGCGCACCGCGTTGCCCGGCTGACGCAACAGCGTGTCGTCGTCCTTCAGCACCACGTACTGCCCGTCGCGCTGCACCACCACCCGGTCGCCCGAGTTCGAGACGACCTCGTCGCCATTGTCGAGGATCGAGCCCACCGCATAGGCCCCAAGGCCGGCCAGCGCCGCCTTGGCCAGCGTGTCCAGCAGCTGGTTGCCCTTGTCGTTGTCGGCCTGCTGGGTTTCCTGTGCCGGTTGCTGCATCGCGGGCGCCACGGTCTCGTTGACCGAGGTGCCGAATTCCTCGTCCGACGACCGCGCAGTCTCCTCGGTAACGGTCTCTTCCTGCACCTGGGCGGCCTCCGCGTCTTCCAGCAGGGCGTCCGAGGCGCGGCGCTGTTCCTGTCGCTGCTCGGTGATCTCGGCCTGCTGCTTGGCCGTGGCCTGGGGCACTTCGGGGGCCTCCGCAGGGGCTTCCGCAACCGGCTCCTGCGCAGGCGCCTCGGCCGGCTGTTCCGCCGGTGCCTCTGCCTGCTGCTGCGGCGGCTCGGCGGTCTCGACGGTCTTTGCAGGGGCCGCCGGTGCTTCGGCCTGCTCCGGCGCAGGCTCGGCTTCCGTCGGCTTTGCAGGAGCTTCCGCGGTTTCGGGTTCCGGCGCGTTTTCAACGGCTTCCGGCACCACTTCGGCCTGTTCGCCGGTGGCGCGGATGTCATCCGGATCGCCGCTCTCGCTCAGCGACGCGGTCCCGGTTGAATCCGCCTCGACGCGCCCTTCCGGAGCCGCTTCGGGCTGCGCGTCAGGTGCATTCCCGGCTGTTTCCGGGGCGCCGTCACCCTGGCGGTTCTGCTGGCCCGGAGCAGCTTCGTTCGCCGCTCCGTTCGGGGTTTCATTCCCCGCCGGCCCACCATTGTCCTTGCCGCCGTCGCGGGCCTCTTCGGCGCGCTCCTGTCCCGTGGCCTTCGGCGTATCGCCTTCTGCGGCTTTAGGGGCCTCGGCAGAGGTCTCACCGGCCGGCGGCATCGCCTCTTCGGCGGCCCGCTGCTCTTCTTCCAGCTTCTTGCGCAGCTGCTCTTCGGTCAGCTCCGAATTCGCCTCTCCGGTCACGGCCGGGGCGTCATTTCCGCTGGTGTCCTGCGCCACCACAGGCATCGGGGCGGCCAGCGCCACGCAGAGCGCCAGCGCCGTGGTGTTCCTGAACAGAGACATCTTCATCGTTACGTCCTTTCCCGCCGCTCCAGTGCGGCTCTCCGGACAAGCCAACACGCGAGAGCGCAGGAAGTTCAGTTTGTCACGCATTCGTATTGGCGAATTCGTGCCGCCTGGCCGCGCAGCAATCCCATCAGGCGGTCCTTTTCGCCTGCATCGTCGGGCCGCGAAATCACCTCGGCCAGCGCCTCGAGCGAGGCCACGGAATGACCGGCGCGAAAGCTGTCGACATGGGGCAGCATCGCGGCGATCCCGCGGGCCTTCGGCGCGAACCCCTCCCAGCGCAGCAGGGGGTTCAGCCAGATCAGCCGCCGGGCCGACAGCTGCAGCCGCTCGGTCTCGCGCGCCAGGTCCTCCGGCGCGTCCCGGTCCAGCCCGTCGGTGATCAGCAGCACCACCGCGCTCTGCCCCATGACCCGCCGCGACCAGTCGCGGTTGAAGGCATGCAGGCAGTGCCCGATCCGCGTGCCACCCTCCCAGTCCTGCGCCTCGGCCCCCGCCGCGGCCAGCGCCGCATCCACGTCGCGCTGCCGCAGGTGGCGGGTGATATTGGTCAGCTGCGTGCCAAAGGTAAAGGCATGCACCTGCGCCCAGCCCTGCCCCCTGCGGTTCGACACCGCGTGGAGAAAGTGCAGGATCATGCGGGAATACTGGCTCATCGACCCGGAAATGTCGCAGAGCACCACCAGCACCGGCCAGCGCGGGCGCGGCACCTGCCGCGGCAGATGGCGGATCTCTCCGCCCTGCCGCATCGCCTCGCGCAGCACCCGCGCCCGGTCGATCCGCCGCCCTGTCGCACTGGCCTGTCCACGCCGCGAGGGAAGCGGTTTCACCGGCAGGCTCAGCCGCGCCAGCATGCGCTTCGCCTCCGCGATCTCCTCTGTGCTCATCTGTTCGAAATCGAGGCTCCGCAGGCGCTCCTCGGCCGACATCGTCAACGCTGCATTTACCTCCAGCCGGGTCTCACCTTCTTCCTGCTCCGGCGGCTCGACGGGCCGGTCCGCTCCGTCGAGCAACGCCTCCGAGGCGCGTCTTTCGGCCGCCTCCGCATGGCGCTCCTCTGCCACCCCGCGCACCGCCGGCAGCATCATCGCCATCATGTGCTCCATGTAGCGCGGGTCGCGCCAGAACAGCCGGAAGACCTGCGCAAAGACCCGCGCCTCCTCGGGCCGCGTCACGAAACAGGCCCGCAGGGTCCAGAAGAAATCGCGCCTTTCCGAAAAGCCCACGGCCTCGACCGCGCGCACCGCCTCGATAACCCGGCCCGGCCCGATGGGCAGCCCCGCCTTGCGCAGGGCCCGGGCGAAATGGGTGATATTCGCCATCAACTGCGGGTTTGCGGGCAGGTCAACTGCGGAATACTCCGGCATCTCAGCGCCCCCAACCCCTGTCGTCACCACCTTGGTCCTTGCGCATCTCCCCGGGCTCCTCTCTCCCCAAGCTGCCCCCTGCGGGGCCACGACCCACCATCGGGCAAGGCCGCCCTTCAGGCCGGCGCCAGCGTCGCGCGGGCCTCGTCAAGAAGGCGCTTCGCCTCGGATCCCTGCAGGCGTGCAATGTCGTCCTGGTACTTCAGGATCGCCCCCAGCGTGTCGGCGATGGTCTCCGGGCTCAGGGCAATGACGTCGAGCGCCAGCAGGCACCTGGCCCAGTCGATCGTCTCGGCAACGCCCGGGGTCTTGAACAGGTCCTCGGTGCGCAGCCGCTGCACAAAGGCCACGATTTCCCGGCTCAGCGCCTCGCTGGCCTCCGGGGCCCGGGCGCGCAGGATTTCCATCTCGCGCGGGAAATCCGGGTAGTCGACCCAGTGATACAGGCAGCGCCGCTTCAGCGCATCATGCACCTCTCGCGTGCGGTTCGAGGTGACAATGACGATGGGCGGCTCCGGCGCGCGGATCGTGCCCAGCTCGGGGATCGTCACCTGGAACTCCGAGAGCGCCTCCAGCAGGAAGGCCTCGAAAGGCTCGTCGGTACGGTCCAGTTCGTCGATCAGCAACACCGGCGGCCCCTCCGCATGGGGGCGCATGGCCTGCAGCAGCGGCCGCTCGATCAGGTAGTCGGGCCCGAAGAGCTCCTCTTGCAGGGCCTCGCGCACGGCCCCGCCGGTGGCCTCTGCGGTGCGGATCGCCACCATTTGCGCAGGGAAATTCCACTCGTAGACCGCCGTGGCCGCATCCAGGCCCTCGTAGCACTGCAGCCGGATCAGCCGCCGGCCCAGCGCCGCGGCCAGGGCCTTTGCGATCTCGGTCTTGCCGGTGCCGGGGACCCCCTCCAGGAACAGCGGCCGCCCCAGCCGCAACGCCAGGAAGGTCACCGTGGCCAGCGGCCTGCCGCAGATGTAATCCTGACCGGCCAGAAGGCGCTGCACCGCGTCGATGCTCCCTGTCCCCGCTGCTGACATCTCGTCCATCCCCGCGCGCCCTCCTTGCCGTCACTCGTTCCGGTCAGCCTGCACCCGCCACGCCCGAGGTCAAGGGCGACCAAGGTCGCCAGAAGGGCGATGCCGGCGATTGACCCCGCCGCGGCCCGTTGCCATGGTCTGCCCATGATGCGCGCCTGCACCCTCCCCCCCCGGCTCCCCGCCGCCCGCTGCCTCCGGCTGCGCTGAACCATGCGGTTTCTCGCCATTCTCACCCTGCGGAACGAGGCCGCCTTCCTGCTGGAATGGCTGGCCCATCACCGCGCCATCGGCTTCACCGATT
Source organism: Pseudooceanicola sp. DL12 (assembly GCF_056270665.1). Taxonomy (NCBI): domain Bacteria; kingdom Pseudomonadati; phylum Pseudomonadota; class Alphaproteobacteria; order Rhodobacterales; family Paracoccaceae; genus Pseudooceanicola; species Pseudooceanicola sp. DL12. The sequence continues at coordinate 1,556,565 of NZ_CM149884.1, read as the reverse complement.
TCCTCGTCTTTTCCAACGACTGCCAGGATGGCACCGATGTGATGCTCGACAGGCTCGCCGCAATGGGCCTGCTCACACATGTCCGCAACGATGGCCCCTACGATCAGCGCGGCATCCAGTTCACCGCCCTGAAACAGGCCGACCGCCTTGCCCCGGTGCAGCAGGCCGACTGGATCCTGACCTGCGACATTGATGAATTCGTCAATATCCACGTGGGCGACGGCACCCTGCCGGCGCTGACGGCCGCCCTGCCCGAGGCCAGCGCCATCGCCCTGGGCTGGCGCCTCTTCGGCAATGCCGGAGTGGTCGATTATGCCGATGCCCCGGTCACCGGGATCTTCACCCGCGCGGCTCCTGAAGTGCTGCACTGGCCCTGGCGGGCGGCGATGTTCAAGACCCTCTACCGCAACGACGGCACCTACCGGAAACCCGGCGTGCACCGTCCGCGTTCTCCGCATCCGGAGCGCGTCGCACGTGCGCAATGGTTCGACAGTCACGGCCGCCCGCTGCCGGACCGCTTCCGCACCGAGGGGCTCTTCCTCCCCTTCGGGCGGCCCAACTACGGGCTGGCCCAGCTGAACCATTATGCCCTCGGCGCGATGCAGAGCTTCCTGCTCAAGGCCGACCGCGGCCGGGTCAACCGCAGCCGCGATCCCATCACCATGGACTACTGGGTCGAGCGCAATTTCAACCAGGCCGAGGACCGCAGCATCCTGCGCCACGCCGCCGCGCAACAGGCGGAACGCGAACGCCTGATGGCCGATGCGGAACTCGCCCGACTGCATGCCGAGGCCGTGGCCTGGCGCTATGCCCGGATCGCCGCGCTGATGCTTCAGGAAGAACCGCGCAGCCTGATGGCCCGCCTGCTCATGACCCCACCCAGCCGGGCGCTGACCGCCGCCGAGGCACAGCCGATCATCCGCGCGGCCATCACCGCCCAGGGCATGTCCCCGCCCCTGGGCTGAACGCCGGCTGAGAGGGCCGCATCACACCTCTGTCCCATCCGTTTCTCAATTTCGCCCGATTGTGCGCCTAGGCCTGCGGCATCCCCCGCCGCCAAGCCGAATCCCCGGCCAGCCCGACACGAGTTCCCGATGCCGAAATCCCCCCTGCCGGATCTGCCCGCCACGCTCGCCGGGATCAGCGACGGCGCCTGGCACCAGACAATGGCCGAGCTGGGCGCGCGCCACGGCATCTTCTACCCGCTGGGCAAGCGCCATTCCTCCATGCTGATCGAGGCCGGCTCCACCCTGCTGGTCACCTTCGAGTCGATCCAGGGCATCCGCGACCGCAGCCCCACGGCCCGCCCCGCCGGCTGGCACATGGTCGAGGACTACGGCTGGTCGCACCTCGCGGTCTTCTCCGACGGCGAGACCTGGTTCCGGGATCCGGCAATCCACGCGGGCCTCGACAGGCTGGTCGACGACGGTTTCTACGACGACTACGATCAGGTGGTCTTTTTCGGTGTCGGCCCCGGCGGCTATGCCGCCTGCGCCTATTCGGTCACCGCCCCCGGCGCACGGGTCCTTGCGCTCCGTCCCCAGGCAACCCTCGACAACCGCCTGGCGGGCTGGGATCACCGTTTTCCCGACATGCGCCGCACCTCCTTCAACGACCGCTACGGCTATGCCCCCTTCCTCAGCGAGGCGGCGCGACAGGTCATCCTGGTGCATGACCCGGCCAACCCGCTCGATGCCATGCATGCCTCGCTCTTCACCGGCGCCAACGTGCTCGATCTCAGGCTACGCAACCTCGACGCCCCGGTCGACCTGCACCTGCAGCGCATCGGTGCCCTGCCCCCGATGATCGCGCTGACCGCCCGGGACGACACGCAGCTCGCCGACCTCGCCCGGGTGGCCCGGCTCCGGCGCGACGATCTGCCCTACCTGCAGCACCGGCGCGATCAGCTCCTCGGCCGCGGCCGCAGGTATCGCGCCCACGCGGTGGCCGAAAACACCGCCCGGCGCCTCGGGTTGCCCGGTTTCCGGCTCGACCCGGCGGGCATCGCGCCGGCGCCCGGCCCCGGCGACCCCGCCTCCCGTCCTCGGGGCTGACCGCCCCAGGCACCGAATCCGCTCAGGAAACACTGGCGCTTTTTCAGAGCTTCGGTTAATCGGCCCATATGACCGACAGCCTCACCATCCACCGTCCCGACGACTGGCACCTGCATCTGCGCGATGGCGAGATGCTGAAGGCCGTCCTGCCCGAAACCGCCCGTCATTTCGCCCGGGCGATCGTCATGCCCAACCTGGTGCCCCCGGTGGTGACCGGCGCCCAGGCCGGCGCCTACCGCGACCGGATCCTCGCCGCGCTGCCCGAGGGCATGCGCTTCGAGCCCCTGATGACCCTCTACCTCACCGAAGAGACCGACCCCGCGGATGTCGCGGCGGCCGCGGCCTCCGGCCTGGTCAAGGCGGTCAAGCTCTATCCCGCCGGTGCCACCACAAACTCCGCCTCCGGCGTGCGCGACTTCCAGAAGGTCCGTCCGGTTCTGGAACGCATGGCCGAGATCGGCCTGCCGCTCTGCACCCACGGCGAGGTGACCGACCCCGACGTCGACATCTTCGACCGCGAGGCGGTCTTCATCGACAAGGTGCTCGACCCGCTGCGGCGCGACGTGCCGGAACTGCGCGTGGTGATGGAGCACATCACCACCTCCGATGCCGCCGATTACGTGCGCTCCGCGCCTGCGGGGCTCGGCGCCACGATCACCACGCACCATCTGGTGATCAACCGCAACCACATCCTGGTGGGCGGCATCAAGCCGCATTACTACTGCCTGCCTGTCGCGAAACGTGCCACCCATCAACAGGCCCTGCGCAAGGCCGCCACCTCCGGCGACCCGCGCTTCTTTCTCGGCACCGACAGCGCCCCGCATGTCGATCCGGCCAAGGAATGCGCCTGTGGCTGCGCCGGCTGCTTCACCGCCACCAACACCCTGGCGATCCTGGCCCATGTCTTCGAGGAGGAAGGCGCGCTCGACAAGCTCGAGGGCTTCACCTCGCTGAACGGTCCCGCCTTCTACCGCCTGCCGGTCAATGCCGAGACCATCACGCTTGTCCGCGGCGAAAAGGACTACCCGGCCAAGATCGTCGGCGGCGACGGCCCTGTCACCGTCTTCGACCCCGGCTTCACCCCCGCCTGGCACGTGGCGGACTGATCGGTTTCCCTGTTTCAAATATCCCCGCCGGAGGCGCACCTGAACTGGCGCTTCCGGCGGAAGCCCCAGGCCTCCGGCGGGGATATTGAAAAACAGGGAAACACCAAGACCATTCGAGAGGACACCCCGATGATCCCCAGCTCCTACCCGTCGAAAGAAGAGATCGCCCGTCTGACCGCGGGCATGCTGCTCGATATCCAGGCCGTGCACTTCAACGCCGACGAGCCCTTTACCCTGGCCTCCGGCCTGCCCTCGCCCACCTACATCGACTGCCGCAAGCTGATCTCCTTTCCGCGCATCCGCTCGGCGCTGATGGATTTCATGACCTGCACGGTGATGCGCAACGCCGGCCTCGAGGCCTTCGACAACATCGCCGGGGGCGAGACCGCGGGCATTCCCTTCTCGGCGCTGGTGGCCGAGCGAATGGCGCTGCCGATGACCTACGTGCGGAAAAAACCCAAGGGCTACGGCCGCAACGCCCGCATCGAGGGGCTGATGACCGAGGGCCAGCGGGTGCTTCTCGTCGAGGACCTGACCACCGATGGCGGCTCCAAGCTCTCCTTTGTCGATGCCATCCGCGAGACCGGCGCCACCTGCCAGCATACCGCGGTGATCTTCTACTACGGCATCTTCGAGGGTACCGAGGAGAAGCTGGCAGAGCATGACATCTCGCTGCATTACCTCTGCACCTGGTGGGACGTGCTCGCCGAGGCCCGCTCCCGCGGCACCTTCACCGATGCGACGCTGGACGAGGTCGAAGCCTTCCTCAAGGCACCGCGCGCCTGGCAGGAGGCCCGCAAGGGCTGAGACCTGCCTGCCCGGTGCGCGGCATCTGCGGATATTCGCCGCATCCCCGCTGCAACCTCCGGGTGCAACCTGGCACATTCAGTAACATCTTGACGAAAGCGGGCCCTCTGCCACATCATGTGGTAGGAGGCCCGAACTTCACAGGTTATCCACAGGATGTTCACGCATTTATACAATTTGCGTCGGCCCCTGTGGATTGGCTAAGGAGTGGCTCCATTCGGGGGACGTCCGCAGCAACGACTCGGACATCTGAGGCAGGTTTGCCGCGCGACGTGTGGGAGCGTCGCGTGGCCGGCACCCCCCCGATCTTGGCAGACAGGCAAGGCACCCTTGGCCGATCCGGGCCACGGGGCACAGGGACAGGCAGAGAATGAACGAGATCAGCACTTTCAATCCGACGGGCGCGGACGTGCAGTTGCCCGATACGATGCCGCATTCCGTCGAGGCCGAGCAGCAGCTGCTCGGCGCCATCCTGACGAACAACGATGTCTATGACCGCATCGCGCAGGTCATCAGCGCCCAGCACTTCTATGATCCCGTCCACGCCCGCATCTTCGAGATCGCGGCGGCGCGGATCGCCCGCAACAACCTCGCCTCGCCCGTCACCCTCAAGGCCTTCATGGCCGACGACGAAGGGCTGAAGGAACTCGGCGGGCCCGCCTACCTCGCCAAGCTTGCGGGGGCTGCCGTCTCCTCCTTTGCCGTGCGCGACTACGCCCAGATGATCTATGACCTGGCCGTGCGCCGGGAGCTGATCCGCCTGGGGCAGGACATCTCGGCCGCCGCGTCCAAGGTCGATGTCGACAACGACCCCAAGGAACAGATCGTCCAGGCCGAGCAGAAGCTCTACAAGCTGTCCGAACAGGGCTCGGCCGAGTCGGGATTCGTTTCCTTCCTGAAGGCCGTGACCGAGGCGGTGAACACCGCCAACGCGGCCTATCAGCGCGACGGCGGCCTGGCCGGCATTTCCACCGGCCTGGTAGACATGGACCGCAAGCTCGGCGGTCTGCACCCCTCCGACCTCCTGATCCTCGCCGGGCGTCCCTCGATGGGGAAGACCTCGCTCGCCACCAACATCGCCTTCAACGTGGCCAAGGCCTACAAGCGCGGCATGCGCCATGACGGCGTCGAGGGCGCGGTCAACGGCGGCGTCGTCGGCTTCTACTCTCTCGAAATGTCGGCCGAACAGCTCGCCGCACGGATCCTGTCGGAGGCCTCCGAAGTGCCCTCCGAGCAGATCCGCAAGGGCGACATGACCGAGGAGGAATTCCGCCGGTTTGTCCAGGCCGCGAAGGATCTCGAGGCTTGCCCGCTCTACATCGACGACACGCCCGCCCTGCCCATCGCCCAGCTGGCCGCCCGGGCGCGCCGCCTGAAACGGACCCATGGCCTCGACCTGCTGATCATCGACTACCTTCAGCTCTGTCGCGGCACCGCCGACAACCGGGTGCAGGAAATCGCCGAGATCTCGATGGGCATGAAGGCCATCGCCAAGGAACTGAACATCCCCGTGATCGCCCTGTCGCAGCTGTCGCGGTCTGTCGAAAGCCGCGAGGACAAGCGTCCGCAGCTGTCGGACCTTCGCGAATCGGGCTCGATCGAACAGGATGCCGACGTGGTGATGTTCGTGTTCCGCGAGGAATATTACGTCGAACGCGAGAAACCTTCCGACGACAAGCTCGATGAAATCGCCGCCTGGCAGCAGCGGATGGAGCGGCTTCACGGCAAGGCCGAAGTGATCATCGGCAAGCAGCGTCATGGGCCCATCGGCACCGTGGAACTGTCCTTCGAGGGCCGCTTCACACGTTTCGGCAACCTGGTGAAACCCTGGCAGCAGGAGGCCGACGACTACTGATCGCGCGGCCCGCCCCCCGGGTCTGCCCGCCTTCGACGTCACGGCATAACACACTGGATTTTCAGCGGCTTTCAAGGGCCGCGGAACGGCGCCCCGGGGCGCCGTTTTGTACATCCCGGGGGCGGCATCAGGCGCGGCCCGAAACCATACCCGGGTTTCAAATACCCCGTCACACGACTGTCACATCCGGCTCCCCCCACCATCCTCTTTGCAACCGCGGCATTGCCCTCGGCCGAGCGCGCAATTCATGGCCGCTCGGGAACTTTTGCGTATTTCCTCAGAAAACATGGAAAGTTCGCGTCTGGAAATCTCGCGTTAAGGTAAATTGGCTAATTCTTTGAGCAGCCAAAGCGGTTTTCCCCTCCTCCACTCGCTGCACCGCAGCAAGAGCGGGCGATTGTGCTGGACAGACTCACAAAACGGACCGGACACTCTTTCTCATGCGGTATTTGTTGCTCTTCCTCCTCTCCCTGGCGCCCCTCCGCCTTCAGGCAGGGGTTTCGGATTTCACCTATGACCCCACCATCGTCGAGGTCGACGTCGAGCTTGCTCTAATGGTCGACGTTTCGCGCTCGATGACATCGCACGAACTCGAGATCCAGAGGCGCGGATATGCCGCCGCCCTGACCAGCGATGCCGTGCTCAGCGTGATCGGCCAGGGCTTTCTTGGCCGGATCGCCGTCGCCTATGTCGAATGGGCGGGGCCGAACTCGCACCGCGTCGTCGTCGACTGGACGACCATCGGCTCGCCCGACGATGCCGCCCGCGTCGCCGGCGCCCTGATGGAGAGCCAGCCCTACGGGATGCAGCGCACCTCGATCTCCTCCGCGCTGGATTACGCGGCCGAACTGATCGACGGCAACGGCTTCCAGGGGCTGCGCCGCGTGATCGACGTCTCCGGCGACGGGCCGAACAATTCCGGCGCCCCCGTGGTACCGGCCCGCGACCGGGTGCTGGCCCGCGGCATCACCATCAACGGCCTGCCGCTGATGACCGAGGAAGGCGTCGGCAGCCAGTGGACGATCAACGACCTCGATGCCTACTACCGTGACTGCGTGATCGGCGGACAGGGCGCCTTCGTCATTCCCGTCCATGACTGGGACGAATTCGCCAATGCCGTGCGCCGCAAGATCGTGATGGAGATCGCGGGGCTGCAGCCCGAGGAGCCCGAGCGCATCGTGCCCGTCATCAACCGTTCCGAGGAGGGCACCGCCCGTGTCATCCGGGTGCAGGCAACCCAGGCGCTGCCCGCCGCCGGCACCGCACCCGGCACCTACGATTGCCTTGCCGGCGAAAAGACCTGGGACCGGTTCCGCCAGAACTGGGAGCCCTGATCCCTTCCCCATCCGGAGGCCCGGCTTCCGGTTACGCCCGCACGCCGCTGCGCTTCCCCCCCCTTGCGCTCGCGTGCGGGCTGTTCCCCTCCCGCCTTTCCCCGCACCGGCGCCCGTCTCGGGCGCCCTGCGCGTTTTTCCGGCCCCCGCGGGCCGTTCTTCCGGCCTGTAAAGCACCCGTGATCCGCGCAACTGCGCCTGCGGCCGATATTCCTCTTGCGCATGGCGCGCGCTGGACCCACAAAGCGCGCATGAGTACCGCACGCCTCACCATCGACCTCGACGCGCTGACATCGAATTGGCGCATGCTTGATGCCGCCTCCGGCCCCTCCGTCGAATCCGGAGCCGTGGTCAAGGCCAATGCCTACGGGCTGGGGGTCGACAAGGTCGCGCCCGCGCTCGCCGGCGCCGGCGCCCGCCGCTTCTTCGTCGCCAGCTGCGAGGAAGGTGTCGAGGTGCGGCGCGTTCTCGGGCCCGGGCCCGAGATCAACGTCTTTTCCGGCCACATGGCGGGCGACTCGGCCATGGTCCGCGACGCCCAGCTGACGCCGATGATCAACTCCATCGACCAGATGCTGCGCCATTTCGAGGCGCTGCCCGGCCATTCCTTCGGCATCCAGCTCGACACCGGCATGAACCGCCTCGGCATGGAGCCCGGCGAATGGGATGCCCTGCGCGAGATCGCCCTGGCCCAGGGTCCCGCGCTGATCATGTCGCACCTGGCCTGTGCCGACGAACCCCGCCACCCGATGAACCAGATGCAGCTCGACGCCTTCCGCGCCATGACCGAGGGCTGCGGCGTGCCGCGCTCGCTCTCGGCCACCGGCGGCATCCTGCTCGGCCGCGAGTACCACTTCGAGGTCACCCGCCCCGGCATCGGCATGTACGGCGGCCGCCCCTTCACCGAGGCGACCCCGGTGGTCCAGCTCGACCTGCCCGTGATCCAGACCCGCCAGGTCATGACCGGCGAGGCCGTAGGCTATGGCAACGCCTGGATCGCGCCGCGCCCCAGCACCATTGCCACCGTCGCCGCCGGCTATGCCGACGGGCTGCACCGCGCCATGGCCAAGGGCGCCATGCTCTATTCCGGCAACGTCGCCTGCCCCCTCGTCGGCCGCATCTCGATGGACCTGATCACCGTCGACATCACCGACCTGCAGGAGGAGACCCCCGATTTCCTCTCGCTGATGAACGAGGTCCAGGGCGTCGACGAGCTTGCCGACAATGCCGGCACCATCGGTTACGAGCTGCTGACCGCGCTCGGCGGCCGCTACATGCGACGCTACGCCGAATAGATGTCCGTGCTGCTGACCCCCCTGGCGAGGATCGGCCGCTCCGTTCTCGGACTTCTCGCGCTGATCGGCCGCGTGGTGATCTTCACCGCCAGCACCTTCTCGCACATGCTGCGCCCGCCCTTCTACGGGCGGGAGCTCCTCTCGGCCTTCATCAACATCGGCTTTCTCTCGCTGCCGGTGGTGGGGCTGACGGCCGTCTTCACGGGCGGCGCGCTCGCGCTTCAGATCTATGCCGGCGGCGCCCGTTTCGACGCCCAGGCCGTGGTGCCGCAGATCGTCGCCATCGGCGTGGTGCGTGAACTGGGCCCCGTCATGGTGGGCCTGATGATCGCCGCCCGGGTGACCTCCTCCGTCGCCGCCGAGATCGCCACCATGAAGGTGACCGAGCAGATCGACGCGCTGGTCACCCTCTCGACCAACCCGATGAAATACCTCACCGTGCCGCGGGTGCTTGCGGCGCTGATCACCGTACCGATCCTCGTCGGCATCGGCGATATCCTCGGCGTCATGGGAGGTTACGTGGTCTCGGTGCATTCGCTGGGCTTCAACCCGGCGGTCTACATCCAGAACACCGTCAACTTCATCGAACCGCTCGACGTCATCTCCTCGCTGGCCAAGGGTGCGGCCTTCGGCGTGATCGCCACGGTCATGGGCTGCTATTCCGGCATGAACTCCGGCCGAGGCGCCCAGGGCGTCGGCCAGGCCACCAAGAGCTCGGTCGAGGCCGCCGCCGTGCTGACCCTGGCCGCCAACTTCCTGCTCACGGGGGTGTTCTTCTCGGTATGATCAGGCTCGACCAGGTAGAAAAGAGCTTCGGCTCCAACCACGTGCTGCGCGGCGTCGACCTCGAGGTCCGCCGCGGCAGCTCGATGGTGATCATCGGCGGCTCGGGCACCGGCAAGTCGGTGCTGCTCAAATGCATCCTCGGCCTCGTGCACCCGGACAGGGGGCAGATCCTCGTCGACGGCAAGGATGCCACCAAGGGCGACCGCGATGCCTTCCTGGCGCGCTTCGGCATGCTCTTCCAGGGCGCCGCCCTCTTCGATTCGCTCACCGTCTGGCAAAATGTCTCCTTCCGGCTGTTGCGCGGCTCGCTCAAGCGGCCCCGCAAGGAGGCGCGCGAGATCGCCATCGAGAAGCTGCGCCGCGTGGGCCTGACGCCCGACGTGGCAGACCGCTTCCCGGCCGAGCTCTCGGGTGGCATGCAGAAACGGGTGGGCCTGGCCCGGGCCATCGCCGCCGACCCCGAGATCATCTTCTTCGACGAGCCCACCACCGGGCTCGATCCGATCATGGCAGGCGTGATCAACGACCTGATCCGCGAGATCGTCACGGAAATGGGCGCGACCGCCATGACCATCACCCACGACATGTCCTCCGTGCGCGCCATCGCCGACGACGTCGCCATGCTGCACCGCGGCAAGATTCGCTGGACCGGCCCGGTGGCACAGATGGACGATTCCGGCGATCCCTACGTGACCCAGTTCATCACCGGCAGCGCCGAAGGTCCGATCGAAGCCGTCCGCTGAAGCCGTTTGGCGCGTCCTGCGGACACGCCAGCCTCCGGCGGGACGTATTTGTCGAAAGATGAAAGGGGGCCGGTGCACCCGGAAGGCCTGATGTCGCTTCAGTTTCCCCGCCTGCTGATCGGGGCGAACCTCTCGCTCCTGCTGCTCTTTCCGCTCTCCTGGGCGGCGCCTCTCGTGCGTGCCGGCCTGCTGCCGCTCTTCGGTCTCTCCGAGATCTCGGTGCTCTCCGGCGTGGCCACGCTCTGGTCTGGCGCCCCCCTGCTCTCGCTCCTCGTGGCACTCTTCGCGCTCATCGCCCCGATGGCCAAGACCATCGCGCTGGCCGCCATCCACTTCGGCCGTGCGCCCGCCGGCTGGCTGGCCTGGATCTCGGCACTCGGGCGGCTGGCCATGGCCGACATCTTCCTGATCGCGCTCTACATCACCCTGGCCAAGGGCATCGGCGTCGGCCGGATCGAGGTGGCCTGGGGCCTCTGGCTCTTCACCTTCTGCGTCCTGGCCTCCCTTGCCTGCTCCGCCCTGACCAAGCGCACCCTCGCCGCCCGGGGCTGACCCGCCCCGTTTCCCTGTTCCAAATATCCCCGCCGGAGGCCGCGGCCCGGAGGGGCGCGAGCAATTCCTTTGACGCCCGCCCGCCCCTCGGGCAGAAAGCGCTCCATGGCAAAACCCGTCACTTCCTTCTCCTGCACCGAATGCGGCGCCAGCTTCTCCAAATGGTCGGGCCGCTGCGAAGCCTGCGGTGCCTGGAACACCATCACCGAGGACGTGCCGCTCTCCAGCGGCCCCAAGGGCAAGACCCTGGGCGCCGTGCGCGGCAAGCGCGTCGCCCTTACCGATCTCTCCGCCAAGGAGGCCCCGCCGCCGCGCACCGCCTCCGGCATGGACGAGCTCGACCGCGTGCTGGGCGGCGGGCTGGTGCCGGCCTCGGCCGTGCTGGTGGGGGGCGATCCGGGCATCGGCAAATCCACCCTGCTGCTGCAAGGCGCCGCGGCCTTTGCCCGCAAGGGTTTGAAAACCTTCTACATCTCCGGCGAAGAGGCCTCGGCCCAGGTGCGCATGCGCGCCCAGCGGCTGGGCCTTGCCGAGGCGCCGGTGCAGCTCGGCGCCGATACCTCGCTGCGCGACATCCTGACCACGCTGGATGACGAGCGCCCCGATCTCGTGATCATCGACTCGATCCAGACCATGTGGTCCGACACCGTAGAGAGCGCCCCCGGCTCGGTCTCCCAGGTCCGCGCCGCGGCCCATGAGCTCACCACCTTCGCCAAGCGCCGCGGCGCCGCCGTCATCCTGGTGGGCCATGTCACCAAGGAGGGCCAGATCGCCGGCCCCCGCGTCGTCGAGCACATGGTCGACACGGTGCTCTATTTCGAGGGCGAGCGCGGCCACCAGTTCCGCATCCTGCGCGCGGTGAAGAACCGCTTCGGCCCCGCGGACGAGATCGGCGTCTTCGAGATGACCGGCGCCGGCCTCGCCGAGGTCTCGAACCCTTCCGCCCTCTTTCTCAGCGAACGCGGCACGCCCAGCCCCGGCTCGGTGGTCTTTGCCGGCATCGAGGGCACCCGCCCCGTCCTGGTCGAGATCCAGGCCCTCGTCGCCCCCACGCCGCATTCCCAGCCGCGCCGCTCGGTGGTGGGCTGGGACGGCTCGCGCCTCGCCATGATCCTCGCCGTGCTCGAGAGCCGCTGCGGCATTCCCTTCGCCGGCCTCGATGTCTATCTCAACGTCGCTGGCGGCATGAAGATCACCGAACCCGCCGCCGACCTGGCGGTGGCCGCCGCCATTCTTTCCGCGCGCGAAGACACCTCGATCCCCGCGGATTGCGTCGTTTTCGGAGAGATTTCGCTCTCCGGCGCCCTGCGTCCAGTGGGCCAGACGGAAAACAGGTTGAAAGAGGCGCAGAAACTTGGTTTTTCGTCGGCCATAGCACCGGCCGGCGGGAAACCCGGCAAGAGCAAGGGGCTGCGGCTGATCCAGATGTCGGATCTGACCAGCTTCGTGGGCGAGATTTTCGGCGCCGGCTAGGCGCCAGGGTAACGGGACAGGCTGAAAGACTTATGGACGGTTTCACTCTCATCGACGGCATCGTGGCCGGCGTCATCTTCCTGTCGGCCATCCTGGCCTACTCGCGCGGCTTCCTGCGCGAGGTGATGGCGATCATCGGCTGGGTCGTCGCGGCGATCGTCGCCTTCATCTTCGCCCCCGCCCTGGTGCCGCTGGTCAAGGAAATCCCCTTCATCGGCGAATTCATCGGCGACAGCTGCGAGCTCTCGGTAATCACCGCCTTCGGGATCATCTTCGCGGTGGCCCTGGCCATCGCCTCGCTCTTCACGCCGCTCTTCTCCTCGGTGGTGCAGCGCTCCGTGGTGGGCGGCATCGACCAGGCCTTCGGCTTCCTCTTCGGCGTCGTCCGCGGCGTGCTGCTGGTCGCCGTGGCCTTCTTCCTCTACTTCACGGTCCTCACCACACAGGACGTGCCCATGGTCGACAACTCGCGTTCCGCCGCGGTCTTCTCCGACATGAGCCAGAAGATCGAGGACGAGGACCCCGAGCGCCTGCTGGGCTGGATTACCACCAAGTACGAAGAGCTCACCAACGCCTGCATGGCACCGACCTGATCTCGGCGGCCTGATCTCGGCGGCCTGATCTGGGCTGCGTGATCTGGACCAACCTGATCGGCGCCCCGGCCCCCTGCAGGACGCCCAACCAAGCCCCCCTCATCCTCCCCGGCCGCGTCCCGCGCGCCGGGTTTTTTCCTGCGCTCCCCCGCGCCCCGTCATCTGGCCACAAATATCCCGGGGGTGAGGGCCGCAGGCCCGAGGGGGCAGAGCCCCCTCGTCTCTCAAACGGACCTGGGGGCAGAGCCCCCTCGTCTCTCAAACGGACCTGGGGGCAGAGCCCCCTCGTCTCTCAAATGGACCTGGGGGCAGAGCCCCCTCGTCTCTTAAATGGCCCCGCGGGCAGAGCCCCTCTTGCTTTGGCTGCAAACGCCCCCCACTGCCTCTCAGGGCATCACCTTCGGGGCGATTTCCGGCGCCCGGCCGGGTCCACCCACGGCGGGATTGCGACAGTCGCCCTTTCCATGTGATCCTTTCGTGACACTCTGCGCCGAAGGGCGTAAGAGGGCCTCGACGGACGTGACCGGATTCGGAGCAACCCCTTGCCCAAGCCCTTAAGCCACCGCCTCTGCCAGACGAACCGCAAGGTTCCCTCGCTGGACCAGGCCCCGCAATTCCTTGCCCATCCCTTCGATGACGACAAGCTGAAAGAGGAATGCGGCATCTTCGGCGTGATCGGCGTCACCGATGCCTCGAACTTCGTGGCCCTCGGGCTGCATGCGCTTCAGCACCGCGGCCAGGAGGCGGGCGGCATCGTCTGCCACCACCCGGACCAGGGCTTCAACTCGGCCCGCCGCTTCGGCTACGTGCGCGACAATTTCACCTCGCAGGACGTCATGCAGACCCTGCCGGGGCCGCTCGCCATCGGCCACGTGCGCTATTCCACCGCCGGGTCAAAGGCCGCCGCCATCCGCGACGTCCAGCCGTTTTTCGGCGAATTTTCCATGGGCGGCGCGGCGATCGCCCATAACGGCAACATCACCAATGCCGAGGCGCTGCGCCGCGAGCTGATCGAGCGCGGTTCGATCTTCCAGAGCTCGTCGGACAGCGAATGCATCATCCACCTGATGGCGCGCTCGCTGCAAAAGGGCATCCCCGAGCGCATGGAGGATGCCCTGCGTCGGGTCGAGGGCGCCTTCTCCGTGGTCGCCATGACCCGGACCAAGCTGATCGGCGTGCGCGACCCGCTGGGCGTGCGCCCGCTGGTGCTCGGCCGGGTGGCCGACGGCTGGTGCCTCAGCTCCGAAACCTGCGCGCTCGACATCATCGGTGCCGAGTTCGTGCGCGAGATCGAGCCGGGCGAGATGGTTGTCATCTCCGACAAGGGTGGCGTCGAGAGCCGGCGCCCCTTCCGCCCGCAGCCGTCCAAGTTCTGCATCTTCGAACATGTCTACTTTTCCCGCCCGGACAGCATCATCGGCGGCAAATCCGTCTATGACACCCGCCGTCGCATCGGCGTGGAACTGGCCAAGGAAGCCCCGGTGGATGCCGACCTGGTCTGCCCCGTGCCCGACAGCGGCACCCCCGCGGCCATCGGCTACAGCCAGGAATCGGGCATCCCCTATGCCATGGGCATCATCCGCAACCAGTACATGGGCCGGACCTTCATCGAGCCGACCGAGCAGATCCGGAACATGGGCGTGCGCCTCAAGCTCAACGTCAACCGCGCCCTGATCAAGGGCAAGCGGGTGATCCTGGTCGACGACTCGGTCGTGCGCGGCACCACCTCGCGCAAGATCAAGGAGATGATTCTCGATGCCGGCGCCAAGGAGGTGCACTTCCGCATCGCCTCGCCGCCCACCGCCTGGCCCTGCTTCTACGGTGTCGACACGCCGCAGCGGGAAAAGCTCCTGGCCGCGACCATGTCCGAAGACGAGATGTGCAAGTATCTCAACGTCGACAGCCTGCGCTTCATCTCCCTCGACGGTCTCTACCGTGCCGCGGGCGAGGCCGCGGGCCGCGACAATGGCTGCCCTCAGTATTGCGACGCTTGTTTCTCCGGCGAATACCCGGTCGAACCCTCCGACATGATCGAGAAGGGCTTCGAACTGAAAGCCGCCGAATAACAGCGTCTTGCACGCCGATGTTCACGTGATGGATCAGGTTTTCCGGCCTGATCCTTCCCCCATTTCGCCGCCGCCACAGGCCGCTCCAGCCAGGGACGCCCGCCCATGTCCATCCTCTCTCTCGATGCCCGCTGGCGGCGTTTCAACGATCCCGATTACCGCAGCCCCCTCGACGGCCGCGCCTTCTCGGGCGTCTACGATCTCGGCTTCGACGCCCCCGATGCCTGGCCCCATGCCCCCCTGTCAGAGGCCGCCCCCGAGCTGATCGAGGTGGGCGATGACCGCCTCTCGGCCGAGCTCTGCCGCATCGGCGAGGACCGTTTCCTGCATGCCATCCTCGCCCTGCCCATCCGCGGCAGCGAGGAGGTGCTCTTCCTGGCGCCCTGGGTGCAGGTCGCCCCCGTCGACCTGCACGCCTATATCGACAGCCTCTCCGGCGCGGCCGCCTTCCCCGAGGCCCCCGGCATGCTCGCCAACCTGCTGCCCGGCTTCGAGGACGAGGGGCTGACCACGCCCCTCGCGCTCCATGCCGGCGGCGCCGGCGAACGCCCGCAGATCGAGCCGCTCGACGGCCCCCTGGCCCGGGCCCGCGCCGAGGGGATCTCCTTCGATACGCTCCTCGACATCTATGCCGCCGCCGGCGACGACATCCGCCCCCATCTCGGCGGCTGAGCGCGTCCCGCGAGCTGCCGCCGATCCCGCTTGCGGTGGCGCCCGGCAGCGGTCACAATCGCCCGATGGACACTCCCCCGCATCCTGGTGCCGCCAGCCCCCATGATCTCTACCTCGCGGACTGCCCGCCGCAGGCGCGCGCGGCCCTTCAGGCCCTGCGCCTGCGCCTGCGCGACCGGCTGCCCGGCGCCGAGGAGGTGATCTCCTACCGGATGCCCGCCTTCCGCACCGCCGGCGGCGCCCTCGTGGCCGGCTATGCCCGCTGGACGGCGCATCTCGCGATCTATCCCTTCTCCGGCGCGATCCTGCCGCAGATGGGGGATCTGCTCGACGGCTGGCCCCACACCCGCAGCGCCCTGCATTTCCAGCCCCGGCGCCCGCTGCCCGACAGCCTGCTGAACCGCCTGGTAGAGCTCCGCCTGGCCGAGATCCGCGCCGCCGAGCTGCGCCATGGCCGGCCCGCCTGAGGGGCGGTCACGGGGCGGCGCGAAACCCTCCGTGCGGGTTGCGCACCCCCTTGACCACTCGCCCCTTTCCCCGCAAGACAGGCCCATGAGTACCGACGCTTCGCCCTCCCGTCCCATCGCCCTGATCACCGGCGCCTCCCGTGGCCTCGGCGCCGCTCTTGCGGTCGAGCTTTCCGCCAGCCATCACGTGGTGGCCGTCGCCCGCACCGTCGGCGCGCTCGAGGAGATCGACGACATGATCCAGGCCCGCGGCGGTTCGGCCACCCTGGCCCCGATGGATGTCACCGTGCCCGAGGCCATGGCCCAGCTCTGCCGTTCGATCCACGATCGCTGGGGCGGTGTCGCGCTCTGGGCGCACACGGCGATCCACGCCGCGCCGCTGACCCCGGCAAGCCACGTCACCGCCAAGGATTTCAACGCCTCGGTGGCCACCAACATCACCGCCATGGGCCATCTCGTGCCCTATGTCGCGCCGCTGCTGGGCCGCGACGGCCTGGCGCTCTTCTTCGATGATCCCGCGGCGCCGGCGGCAAAGTTCATGGCCAGCTACGGCGCCACCAAGGCCGCCCAGATTGCCATGGCGCGGTCCTGGGCCGCCGAAACCGTGCGCACCGGCCCGCATGTGCAGGTGCTCACCCCGCGCCCCATGCCCACGGCCCTGCGCGCGCGCTTCTACCCCGGAGAGGACCGCACCGCCCTCACCCCCTGCGCCGAGGAGGCCACCCGCCTGCTGGCCCTGGCCCGCGCGGCACAGCCCGCCTCCTGACCAGCCACCTGACCGGCCCCCCGTAGCAATTGAAAAGGGCGCAGCACCTCAGCCGTGCCGCGCCCTTTCGCACCCGGGGAGGGTCTCAAACCCCGGTATTTCCGTCGGATCCGCCTGCCGGGGGCCCTTCAGGCTCCCGTATCAGGCTCCCATATCAGGCTCCCGTATCAGGCAGCTGTATCAGGCAGCCGTCTCGGAGGATTGCGCATAGCCGCCGTTATAGTCTTCGCTCTTCCGGCGGATCTGGGAATGCTCCACGATCCGGTCGCGCGCGATGCCACGGAAGTCCTCGATCGAGGCATAGCCCTTGCGTTCCAGGTAAACGCTCAGCTCGCTTGTCAGCTCCTGGATCATCTTGACGCCAACGCCGCCGCTGCCCTTTTCCTCCATCGCGGCGGTGCAGACCTGCAGGTTGCCGGCGCCATGGGCGATGAAGTTGAAGGCCTCGCGGAAGCCCTTGATGCCGCCGATGCCCGAGATCGCCTGATCCGGATAGGCCTTCGACAGCGAGTTCACCTTCTGCAGCGCCTGGTTCAGGATCGCGAGGCCGCCCTGGCCGCCCGAGGTCACCAGCCCATCGACCTCCACCTCGAACTTCAGGGTTTCCGGATCCATCAGCGGCAGCGACGGGAAGGTGTTGCAGAGCGAGATCGCCGAGGCGCCCGCATCATAGGCCACGCCCGCCGCCTCGACAAAGGAAGAGGTCGAGGGCGTCAGCTTGACCCAGACCGGCACGTCCACCACGTCCTTCACCGCCTTCAGCACCGAGCGGATGACCTCTTCGTCGTTGGCCACATGGGCGCCCATGTCCTTGCGGTCCATGTGCGGGCAGGACAGGTTCAGTTCCAGCGCATCGCAGCCCACGCCGATCACGGCGGTGGCCAGCTTCTGCCAGTTCTTCATCTCTTCCTCGCTGCCGGCACCGGCCATGATCGAGGCGATGACGATGCGGTCGGGATAGGTCTCCTTGATCTCCTTGAGATCGGGCAGCCATTGCTCCAGCGGCTGATCCGAGATCAGCTCCCAGTTCCAGGACGAATGCGACACCGTGTCGGGCCGCTTGTTGCGAGAGACATAGGGCGCCTCCTCGCTGGTCCGCTGATAGATGGTCTTCGGCCCGGCGACGTTTTCCACCGGGTGCAGGCCGATCGTCTTGGTGACGACCCCGCCCCAGCCGGCCTCGAAAGCCTTCAGGATCTTGCGTTTGCTCTCCGTCGGCGGCGCAGAGGCCAGAACGAACGGATTCACGAAGTCGAGACCGGTAAAGTGTGTAGTAAGATCAATCGGCATGGCGCATCCCTCCTGCTGTGTCATGTACAGGACCAAATTTTTTTACCAACAAGTCAATAATTTTCGCGAACCCCGCCCCGCGGACCTGCCTGGCAGGGCCGATTATGGCCGCTGATGATTAAGACATGAGCAACAGATGTGCGTTCGCGGCGCCTCGGCCGGCAGGCCACCTCCCGGCACCGCAGGACCGGCCGCGCGCCGCACTGCCCCCTGATCAGCCCCTGATCGGCCCCTGATCGGCCCCGTACCGGCCCGCCGCCGCCTCCCGGCACCGGCACCGCGCCCCATCTCCCCGGCCCCGGCCCGCGCCACCTTGCCCCTGCCGCCCCCCTCGCCTATGCACGGGGGGTGGAGCAGCGGAACAGGGGGCGAACCATGCGCATTCTCATTACCAACGACGACGGCATCAACGCGCGCGGCCTGCGCACGCTCGAGGCCATCGCCGCCGAGATCGCGGGCCCCGACGGCGAGGTCTGGACCGTCGCGCCCGCCTTCGAGCAGTCGGGCGTCGCCCATTGCATCTCCTATGCCCACCCCACGATGATCTCCGAGATGGGCCCGCGCCGTTTCGCGGCCGAGGGCAGCCCGGCCGACTGCGTGCTGGCGGGCGTGCACGACGTGCTCAAGGGCCAGCCGATCGACCTCGTGCTCTCCGGCGTCAACCGCGGCAACAACTCTGGCGAGAACGCCGTCTATTCCGGCACCCTCGGCGGGGCGATGGAGGGCGCGCTGCAGGGCCTGCCCGCCATGGCGCTGTCGCAGTTCTGGGGCCCCGGCAACGCCGATCTCGAGGATCCCTACGAGGCCGCGCTCACCTTCGGCCCCGACGTGGTGCGCGCCGTGCTGGCGCTGCACAATGCCGACGTCCCCGATTACCACACCTTCTACAACATCAACTTCCCCTCGATCCCCGCAGCCGAGGTCAAGGGCCGCCGCGTCGTGCCCCAGGGCTATCGCCACGGCGGGCCGGGCTTTACCGTCCAGCCCCATGTCTCTCCCTCCGGGCGGCGCTTCCTCTGGGCACAGGGCGGCGATCAGCGCCGCGCCTCCACCCCCGGTGGCGACGTGGCCGCGAACCTCGAGGGCTATGTCTCGGTGACGCCGATGCGGGCGGATCTCACCGCCCATGACCTTCTGGACACGCTCAAGAGCATCGAATAAGTCCCGCGCGCGATTGTTCCTTTCCCGCGCGCCCCGTTTCCCGCATCCTTGCGGGAAATCAGGGGGTCCGCCCCCGCCCCGCCGCCGGAACAGGACAGCGCTCAGATGAATCAGGACGAAGACTCCTCGATAGCAGAACGCAAGATGCAGTTTCTCTTCAGCCTCCGCTCCCGCGGGGTCACCGACAAGCGCGTGCTCGAAGCCATGGAAAAGGTCGATCGCGGCCAGTTCATCCGTGGCATCTTCTCCGAGCGTGCCTACGAGGACATGCCCCTGCCCATCGCCTGCGGCCAGACGATCTCGCAACCCTCCGTTGTGGGCCTGATGACCCAGGCGCTCGAGGTCAGCCCCCGCGACAAGGTGATGGAGGTCGGCACCGGCTCCGGCTACCAGGCCGCGATCCTGTCGCACCTGGCGCGGCGGGTCTATACCGTGGACCGCCACACCCGGCTGGTACGCGAGGCAAAGCAGATCTTCGACCGCGAAGGCCTGACCAACATCATCACCTTCGCCGCCGACGGCTCGCACGGGCTGCCCGATCATGCCCCCTTTGATCGCATCCTCGTGACCGCCGCGGCCGAAGACCCCCCGGGGCCGCTCTTGGCTCAGCTCAAGGTCGGCGGTATCATGGTGCTGCCCGTGGGCCAGTCGGATACGGTTCAGAGCCTGATCCGTGTCCGCAAGCTCGCCGAGGGCCTGGAATACGACGAATTGCGCCCCGTCCGCTTCGTGCCGCTTCTCGAGGGCATGGGCAAGGACGGCTGAACCGGCGACCGGTCGCAGAACCGGCGCCTTACCGCCCCCAAACCGCCACCGCGGCCCCGGGGGAGAGGAACGAGGATCGAACAGATGACCGCATCCCTGCGGGGCCTGCCCGCCCGCCAGATCGCCCGCCATACCCGCCGCCGGCCCACCTGCGACAACGCCCGTGGCCTGCCCCGGCGCGCGCCCCTCGTCCGCGTGATCGCCGCCACCAGCCTGCTGGCCATCGCCGCCGGCTGCACCAACGGGCTCGACCCGGACCTGCGCGGCGGCTTCGGCGGCTTCTCCACGGCCGAGGCGGCCCGCTCCGCCACCGCCGCCCGGCCGCAGCCCGACAGCCGCGGCGTCATCTCCTATCCCAGCTACCAGGTCGCCGTGGCGCAGCGCGGCGATACCGTCGCCATGATCGCCCAGCGGGTCGGCGTCTCGCCCGAGGCCCTGGCCTCCAAGAACGGCGTGCAGACCGGCGACATGATGAACGAAGGCGCAGTGCTGGTGATCCCGGGCCGGGTCTCCGAACCTGCCACCTCGAACAGCGATTTCGCCCAGATGGCCGGCAATGCCATCGACCGCGCGCCGGGCGGCGTCTCGGTCAGCACCCTGCCGCCCGCTTCCGGCAGCACCGCCGCCGCGGCGCCCAGCACGCCCGCCGCCCCCGCCGGCCAGGAGCCCATCCGCCACACCGTCAAACGCGGCGAAACCGCCTATACGATCGCCCGCCTCTACGACGTCTCGGTGCGCTCGCTGGCCGACTGGAACGGGCTCGACGGCAATTTCACCCTGCGCGAGGGCCAGACCCTGCTGATCCCCGTTGTGGTGGCCCAGGCCGCCACGCCGGAGGCCTCCGGCACCACCGCGCCGGGCGTCGGCTCGCCCACCCCGGTGCCGCCCTCGGCCTCCGAGCCGCTGCCCGCCGAACAGCCCGCCACCGTGGCCCAGTCCCGCGCCCAGGCGCAGGAGGCCTCGGCCACCATGGCGCCCAACCTCGGCGCCGAACAGCGCCCCTCCTCGGCCCAGATGGGCTATCCGGTGCAGGGCCGCATCGTGCGCGAATACCAGAAGGGAAAGAACGACGGCATCGACCTCGCCGCCAGCAGCGGCGCCCCGGTCAAGGCCGCCTCCTCCGGTACCGTCGCCGCGATCATCCAGGACACCGACAACGAGAGCGTCGTGGTGATCAAGCACGAGGGCAACCTGCTGACGCTCTATTCCAACATCGACGGCATCGTGGTGAAAAAGGGCGACAGCGTCGAACGCGGCCAGCAGATCGCCGTGATCCCGGGCACGGGTGAATCCTACCTGCACTTCGAGGTCCGCAAGGGCCTCGATACCGTGGATCCGATGACCTACCTGCAGTGACAGCCAAAAGTCTTCGCAACAGCCTGGGGCGGCTCCGACGGGCCGCCCCTTTTCGTTGGATCGCGCAGGCGTCACTGCTGCAGGGGGCTCTGCCCCGCCTGCCTGCGGCAGCCTCCCCCGGAGTATTCGAAGAAAGATGAAGAAGAGAAAGGTCACGCCCGGCAGATCAGGCCGCGCGGGCAGTCAAGACGCGCATCGCGGCTCTTTCACCTGGCCGGAAATATCCCCGCCGGAGGCAGGCCCCGAAGGGGCCTTCAGCCGAGCGAAACGCCGTGCCGCCCGGCCAGGTCAGTAAAGAACTGCCAGGCCACGCGCCCCGAGCGCCCGCCCCGCGTTGCCTGCCATTCGATGGCCTCGGCGCGCAGGATCTCCGGATCGACGCTCACGCCATGGGCGGCGCAATAGCCGTCGATCATTTCCAGGTATTCGTCCTGGGTACAGGGATGGAAGCCCAGCCAGAGGCCGAAGCGATCGGAGAGAGAGACCTTCTCCTCCACCGCCTCGCCCGGATTGATCGCCGAGCTGCGCTCGTTCTCGATCATGTCACGCGGCATCAGGTGGCGGCGGTTCGAGGTGGCATAGAAGAGCACGTTTTCCGGCCGTCCGGCGATGCCGCCGTCGAGAACCGCCTTCAGCGACTTGTAGTGCTGGTCATCGTGGCTGAAGCTCAGGTCGTCGCAGAAGAGCAGGAAGCGATGATCGCTGTGCCCCAGCAGCTGCAGCAGCCGCGCCACGCTGGGCAGGTCCTCGCGCTGCAGCTCGACGATCTTCAGCGGCAGCCCCTGGCGCACCACCTCGGCATGGACCGATTTCACCAGGCTGGACTTGCCCATGCCCCGCGCGCCCCAGAGCAGCGCGTTGTTGGCGCCGTGACCGCGGGCGAATTGCAGCGTGTTTGCCAGAAGCGTGTCGCGCGACCGGTCGACGCCCACCAGCAGCCCCATCTCGACCCGCGAGATCCGGGTCACCGGCTCGAGGTATTCCGGCCGGGTGTGCCAGACAAAGGCCTCGGCGCCGTCGAAATCGGGGGCCTCGAGCGGCGCCGGCGCCATGCGCTCCAGCGCCGCCGCGATGCGGTCCAGCGGATCGGTCATTTCTTCCCGTCGGGCCCGGGGCCCTCATCGGCTTCGGCTTCGGCTTCGGCCTCCGCCGCGTCCGCGGCGGCCTCCGGATCGCCCATGTGGCCAGGCCCGTCGATGTCCTCGTCCCAGAGGCCCTCGGCGCGCAGACGTGCCTCGCGTTTCTTCTCGACCCGGCGCACCAGGAATATGGAGATCTCGTAGAGGCCATAGACCACCACGAAGAGGATCACCTGGGTGATGACATCCGGCGGCGTGACCACGGCGGCCAGCACCAGGATGGCGACAACGGCATATTTCCGCATCGCGCCCAGGCCCTCGGCACTCACCAGCCCCGCCTTGCCCATCAGGGTCAGCAGCACCGGCAGCTGGAAGCAGAGGCCGAAGGCGACGATGAACTTGATCGTCAGCTTCAGGTATTCCTGCGCCGAGCCCTGGAAGGCGATCGAGGCGATGCCGCCCGTCTGCACCCCGTCATCGGTCATCAGCGTGCCCGGCTGCTGGAAGCCCAGGAAAAAGTTGAAGGCCATCGGCGTGACGACGTAATAGGCAAAGGCCGCGCCCAGCAGGAACATGAAGGGCGAGGCGATCATGAAGGGCAGGAAGGCGCCGCGCTCGTTCTTGTAGAGCCCGGGGGCCACGAACCGCCACATCTGGTAGGAGATCACCGGGAAGCTGAGGATCAGCCCGCCCATGAGCGAGATCGAGACCGCAACGAAGAACCCTTCCTGCAGCTTGATCAGGATCAGCCCGCAATCCTCGCCCATGGCGCCGCGCGCCCGGCAGAGCGGTTCCGTCAGGAAGTTGAAGATCGGGTTCCAGACGGTGAAACAGATCGCCATGCCGACCACGAAGGCCAGGACCGAGTAGATCAGGCGCGTTCGCAGCTCGGCGAGATGTTCGATCAGCGGCGCGGAGGTATCCTCCAGCTCGTCCGTATCGCTCATGCTCAGCCTTTCTTGGTGGGGGCGGATTTCGCCCGGGTCGCGGTCTTGCCGCGGCCCACGGGGCGATTGACCGGCTTGGCGGCGCGGTGACCCGAGGCCCGGCTGGCCGACGTCTGGCGCGGCTGCTGGGGCATCGGTGCGGGCGCATCGACCGGCACGGCTTGTTCAGTGGTGCGGGCCCTGGCCTCGGCCTCCATCCGCTTCGTGGCGGCCTGGGCGGCGCTTTCCTGGATCTTCCTCGAGGCCTCTGCCCGTTCGGCCGAGAGCTGGCCGGTGGCGCTGTCGGCCTTCGCAGTCCCCGCCGCCGAACTCGTCGTCGTGGCGCTGGCAGACTTGTAGGGCTTCGAGATGTCGGCCGCTTCCCTGACCTTGTCGAGCCCGTATTTCTTCGGGTTCGACAGGCCTTTCAGCGGGTCGGACAGGTTCTTGAAACTATCCGTCGCGTCCTTGACGCCGGACTGGTCGGCCGCTTCTTCCATGGCGCGGGTAAACTCGCGCGCCATGCCCTTGGCCCGTCCCATGAACTGGCCGACATTGCGGAAAAGCCCCGGCAATTCCTTGGGCCCGACCACGATCAGGGCCACGATCCCGATCAGCAGGATCTCCGTCCACCCCATTCCGAACATGGGAGATCAGACCTTGTCTTTCGACTCTTCCGGAGTCACGTCGACTGCGTTCGAGGCTTTTTCGTCCTCGATTTCCTTGCCGCCTTCATCGACGCCCTTCTTGAAGGCGGTGATGCCCTTGCCGACTTCGCCCATCAGCGACGAGATCTTGCCGCGGCCAAACAGCACCAGCACGACGACGGCGATCAGAAGAAGGCCAGGCAGGCCAATATTGTTCAGCATATCAGGTCTCCCCTAGAACGGACGGACGTCTTCCGTCCGGTTGCAGTGCGTATCTAATGGCTCGGAGGCAGGGATGAAAGACCAAAGCGCCCCGCTCCCGATATTTTGCACTTTCATATGTTTCCCTGTTGGAAATATCCCCCCCGGAGGGCCCGGCCGCCACTGGTGGCGCATTCGGCGCGATGCGCCGACCCTTCGGGGAGGATATTTGGCAACAGGGAAACAAGGGCAGATTGCGCCGGCGGCTCAGGACACCGGGAAAACAAAGCAACGGTCGCGCCGGATGGTCAGCCAGAGCGGCTTTCCGGGCCGCGGCAGGAAGACATTCGGCACCGTCGCCTTGAGGATCGAGCCGTCGTGATCCATGCGGAATTCCACCAGGCTCTCGTTGCCCATAAAACGGGCACGTTGCACCACGCCGCGCGCCGGGGTGCCGTGTTCGGGGGTCGGCAGCGGCCCCGAGCCGCTGCGATCGAAGTCGATGCGCAGGTGCTGGGGGCGGATCACGATCTCCACCTCCGCGCCGTCGGGCTGCCCCGGGGCCAGGAACTGGCCGAAGGGCGTGTCGGTCAGCGCCCCCTGCACCCGTCCGCGGATCACGTTGATGTCGCTGAAGAAGGCCACCGCCTCGCGGTCGCGCGGGGCGTTGTAGATATTGTAGGGCGCGCCCTGCTGCACGATGCGGCCGGCGCGCATCAGCGCGATCTCGTCGGCCATGCGCATGGCCTCGTCGGGCTCATGCGTCACCAGCAGCACCGCTGCGCCCTCCTCCTTCAGCACGTCGAGCGTCTGGTCGCGGATCTCGTCGCGCAGCCGGTTGTCGAGGCCCGAGAAGGGTTCGTCCATCAGCATCACCCGCGGCCGCGGGGCCAGGGCGCGTGCCAGCGCCACGCGCTGCTGTTCGCCCCCCGAGAGGTGATGCGGGTAATCGTCGATATAGCGCAGCAGGTCGACGCGCGAGAGCAGTTCCTCGACCCGTGCGCGCTGTGCCGCCTTCGGCCCGCTCAGGCCAAAGGCCACGTTCTGCGCCACCGTCAGGTGCGGGAACAGCGCGAAATCCTGAAACATCAACCCGATATGGCGGCGCTCCGGCGGCACCCGAAACACCGTGTCGCAGATCAGCTTGCCGTCAACGTGGATCTCGCCCGCGTCCTGCATCTCGACGCCCGCGATCATCCTGAGCGTCGTCGACTTGCCACAGCCCGAGGGACCCAGCAGGCAGGTCACCTGCCCCGGCATCACCGTGAGAGAGACATCGCGCACCACCTCCACGCCGCCAAACGCGCGGGTCAGGTTGCGGATCTCCAGGCGCGGCACCGGCGCCTCCGCCCCGCGATCGGCCGTACCGTCACCTGTGGCGGCAGTGGCGGCAGTTGCGGCGGCAGGCGTGCGCTCGCGCGGCCCTCCTGCGGGGGGCGTCCCGTGGCCGGGGGTCTGGGGCATGGCGTTTCCGACAGAAAGACTTGCGTTCCGCCGGATGTAACAGCCCCCGCCCACCCGCGCAATGCGGGCAGGCGGGCTGTGGCGTCACATCGTCGAGTTGAAGGCGCCACCGTCGAGCAGGACGTTCTGGCCGATCATGAAGGCCACGTATTGCGAGCAGAGAAAGGCGCAGGTCTGGCCGAAATGCTCGGGGCTGCCATAGGCATGGGCCGGAATCCCCGCCATCCGCGCCTCGCGCGCCTCTTCCATGGTGATGCCCTTCGCCTTGACCACCCCGCCGTCCAGCGACAGCGCGCGGTCGGTGTCATGGATGCCCGGCAGCAGGTTGTTGATCACCACGCCCTTCGGCGCCACCTGCCGCGCGGTGCCGGCCACGTATCCGGTCAGCCCGGCGCGGGCCGAGTTCGACAGGCCCAGCTGCCCGATCGGCGCCTTGACCGACTGCGAGGTGATGTTCACCACCCGGCCCCAGCCCTGCTCCATCATCCCCGGCAGCTGCGCCTTCATCAGCGCGATCGGCGTCAGCATGTTGGCATCCAGCG
This sequence comes from Pseudooceanicola sp. DL12, assembly GCF_056270665.1. Taxonomy (NCBI): domain Bacteria; kingdom Pseudomonadati; phylum Pseudomonadota; class Alphaproteobacteria; order Rhodobacterales; family Paracoccaceae; genus Pseudooceanicola; species Pseudooceanicola sp. DL12. The sequence continues at coordinate 1,530,565 of NZ_CM149884.1, read as the reverse complement.
CCTTGATGAAATCCTCGCGGTCCCAGTCGGTCCACATGCCCGGGGGCGGCCCGCCGGCATTGGTCACCAGGATGTCCACCTGCCCCGCGGCCTCCAGAACCTCTGCCCGGCCCGCCTCACTGACGATATCGGCGGCCACCGCCGTCACCTCCACGCCATGGGCCGCGCGGATCTCGGCCGCCGTGGCCTCCAGCGCCTCGGCGCCCCGCGCGTTCAGCACCAGGTCCACACCCGCCTCGGCCAGCGCCATGGCACAGCCCTTGCCCAGCCCCTTCGACGAGGCCGTCACCAGCGCCCTCTTGCCGCGAATTCCCAAATCCATCTGTCTCTCCTCTGCCATCCTGCCGGCCGCGCCCGGGGCCTGCCTCGGCACCGGCCCCGCAACCGCGGCGCGGCTGCAACTTTTGCACGCCACCGTCGTAACTGGTTTGTAACCGGCATCAAATAGCGGTTAGAAAAAGATATCTTTCCGGGCTGTCCCGCCCCGCCACGAAGGAATTGGCGCCCCGCCATGGCCAGCGACCCGATCCAGAGCTCCACCGCCGTGCCCGTGCTGCCCTCGGCAGCCTTCCGCGTCGTGCATGGCGTGAACGAGGGCGATTCCCTCTCCCATGCGGCCGAGCTCGAGCCGGGCGACTGCTATGCCCTGGAGGACGGCGCCCGCCCCTGCCCGCTCACCGTCGACATCTACGGCGAGCGCGATGCCCGCGTCGGCCCCGACAGCCGCGCCGGCACGCCGGGCGCGCGGCTTTTCCTCGACAGCTGCCTCACCTTCATGTCGCCCGACGGCGCCACCACCGAGGCCCTCGTGCTGGTCGAGGTTGCCCCCGAGGACAGCCCCGATGCCGGCGCCCTGCTCGACATCTACCTGCTGCCCCTCGTCGCCATGACCCCGCGCACCGATTACGAGCTGGTGGGCATCGACACCGAGAGCGCCTATCGCAAGCTGGCCGAGGTCACCTGCGTCTCCTTCTCGCGCGGCACGATGATCACGCTCGCCGACGGCGCACAGCGCGCCATCGAGGACCTGCAGCTGGGCGACATGGTGCTGACCCGCGATGCCGGCGCCCAGCCGATCCGCTGGATCGGCGAGACGACGATCCGCGCCCATGGCGAGATGGCTCCCATCGTGATCACCGCCGGCGCCCTGTCGAACACCAACGACCTGATCGTCAGCCCCGATCACCGGCTCTTCATCTACCAGCGGCAGGATACCCTGGGGCTCGGCCGCAAGGAGGTGCTGGTGCGCGCCCGCCACCTGGTGAACGGCACCACCGTGCACTGGCTCGAGGGCGGTTTCGTCGATTACTTCCAGCTGCTCTTCGACAGCCATCAGATCATCTATGCCGAGGGGATCGCCGCCGAGACGCTGCTCGTCGATGCCCGCACCCGCGCCGCCCTGCCCATCGAGATCAGCGCCCGCTTCGCGTCCGGCGCCAACCCCTCGCCCTTCCTGCCGCAGGAATTCGAGCTGCGTCCGCGCGACCTGCAGCGCCGCGATGCGCTCGAGCTGCTGCGCTCCGCCTCCCGCAACAGGCCGCGCCGCCCGCAGGGCTGACACCGCAGCTGCAGGTTTGTCCACCTGCCTCCCGGCCCGCTCGGCCCAAAGGCGGTTTCGCGACCGGCCCGGGCACGCCCCCCACCTCCCGGCACCCCCTTTAACGCGCCGTTCACGGCGTGCGCCCTCTTTACCACCTGGTGCGAGTCGTTAACGCAGGACCCCGGGTCAAGTCGCACCGTCGCGATACCGACGTGATACCGACGCGATACCGACGTCGAGAGCGTTGCGTTCAGACATTCCTTACCCCAGCGTACGCTTGCCCTTTTTTCGGGTGGTGGTATACGCCGCCACATGCTGGATTCCGCTTCAAACCGCCCCGAATTGCCGCCCGAAATCGCGCGGCGCCGCACCTTTGCGATCATTTCGCACCCGGATGCGGGCAAGACCACCCTGACCGAGAAGTTCCTTCTCTACGGTGGCGCCATCCAGATGGCTGGTCAGGTGCGGGCAAAGGGCGAGGCGCGGCGCACGCGCTCGGACTTCATGCAGATGGAAAAGGACCGCGGCATCTCCGTCTCGGCCTCTGCAATGTCTTTCGATTTCAAGACCTTCCGCTTCAATCTCGTCGATACACCCGGCCACTCGGACTTCTCCGAGGACACCTATCGCACCCTGACGGCGGTGGATGCGGCGATCATGGTGATCGACGGAGCAAAGGGCGTGGAAAGCCAGACGCAGAAGCTCTTCGAGGTCTGCCGCCTGCGCGATCTGCCGATCCTGACCTTCTGTAACAAGATGGACCGGGAAAGCCGCGATACCTTTGACATCATTGATGAAATTCAGGAAAATCTGGCCATCGACGTGACGCCGGCCTCCTGGCCCATCGGTGTGGGCCGGGATTTCCTCGGCTGCTACGACATGATCAACGACCGGCTCGAGCTGATGGACCGCGCCGACCGGAACAAGGTGGCGGAATCCATTTCGATCAAGGGGTTGGACGATCCCAAGCTTGACGAGCACGTGCCCGCCGAGCTGCTGGAAAAGCTCCGCGAAGAGGTCGAGATGGCCCGCGAGCTGCTGCCCGCCTTCGACCAGCAGGCCCTGCTGGATGGCACGATGACGCCGATCTGGTTCGGCTCTGCGATCAACTCCTTCGGGGTCAAGGAACTGATGGACGGCATCGCCACCTACGGCCCCGAGCCGCAGCCCCAGAGCGCCAGCCCGCGTCAGGTTTCGCCCGAGGAAACAAAGGTTTGCGGCTTCGTCTTCAAGGTGCAGGCCAACATGGACCCCAAGCACCGCGACCGCGTGGCCTTTGTCCGGCTGGCCTCCGGCCACTTCAAGCGCGGCATGAAACTGACCCATGTGCGCACCAAGAAGCCGATGGCAATCTCCAACCCGGTGCTCTTCCTCGCCTCCGACCGCGAACTCGCCGAAGAGGCCTGGGCCGGCGACATCATCGGCATTCCGAACCACGGCCAGCTGCGCATCGGCGATACGTTAACCGAAGGGGAAGCCATTCGTGCTACTGGTATCCCCTCCTTCGCGCCGGAACTGCTGCAAAGCATCCGCGCCACCGACCCGATGAAGGGCAAGCACCTGGAAAAGGCGCTGATGCAATTCGCCGAGGAAGGCGCCGCAAAGGTCTTCAAGCCCGCCATCGGCTCCGGCTTCATCGTCGGCGTCGTCGGCGCGCTTCAGTTCGAGGTGCTGGCAAGCCGGATCGAGCTCGAATACGGCATCCCGGTGCGCTTCGAGCCGTCGCAGTTCACCTCTGCCAGATGGGCCACGGGGGACCGCCAAGCCCTCGATAAGTTTGTGAATACCAACAAACAGCACATCTCCTATGACCATGACGGCGACATCGTCTACCTGACGCGCCTGCAATGGGACATCGACCGGATCGTGCGCGACTTCCCCGAGATCACGCTCTCGGCCACGAAAGAGATGATGGTCTGAGGGGCAGACAGAGAGCGCGCTTGCGCGGGTCCCCCCGCGCGGGCATTCTCGCCCCATGAGCAGCTCTTCGACATACGGCGGGTTCGAACGCGTCATCGCGCAGATGGAAACCCGCCGCGATCCCTTCCGTTTCGGCCCCGGAGAGCACCTCCCGCCCGAAACACTGGCCCTGGCACCGCTGCTGGTTCAGACCATCGGCGAGGTGCCCGAACCCTATGCCTCCTCCGGCTCGACCTTCGCCTACAAGGTGCGGGAACTGCACGAGGAATTCGCCGGGCAGCCGCGGCTTCTCTACCTGCACGGCCTGCTCATCGCCAACCTCAGGCGCCGCGATCAGCCGCCGCAATGCGCGCCGCTCTTCCAGCGGATCTGGGCCGAACATGCCGAGGATCTTCTGGCCGGGCTGAACCCGCGCTGGCTGGTCTCCGCCATCACCACCTTCGGCGATCACGGCACCACCGAGGTGCAGCGCCGCGTCGGCCATGCGCTGTCGGTGCTCTTCTCCACCATGAAGCTCTACGAGACCGAGCGGCTCTTCTCCGGCGCCCCGCCCGATCAACCCTTTGCCGGCAAACGGCAAAAGCAGGAGCTGCCGCTCGAGATGGATCCCTATGCCATCACCACCGGCGGGCTCGACGTGAACATGCTCGGCCGGATCTGGCTCGAGGCCGAGGAAGACCCTGTGATCCGCCCCCTGGCGCATCACCTGCTGACCCGCCTGGACGAGGATCCGCGCTCGGTCTTCCGCCGTTTCCGGATGATGCGCACCGCCCGGCAGGCCCGCCACCCGGTCCCCGACAAGCTCTTTGCGATCAAGCGGATAAAGGACAAGGCTCAGGTCGCCTCGACCCGTGGCATTGCCCGTTCGGCCGCGCCGGACTGGGGCGTCGTCGCCACCGTCCGCGCGCCGCTGGCCCAGATCGCCCGCTTTGCCGCCTATCACCTCACCGAGGGCGCCGCCCGGGTCTCGCTCTATCTCGACGATCCTTCGCCCGAGGCCGCGGCCTTCTTTGCCACAGAGCCGCGTGTGCAAGTCGTGCAATGTGATGCCGCCTACTGGGGCCGCCATTCCACCGGCCGCCCCGAGGCGCATCAGAACCGGCAGATCCGCAACGCCACCCATGCCTATCGCCGCAGCGATCTCGACTGGCTTGTGCATCTCGATGTCGACGAATTCCTGATGCCCCCCGCCCCGATCACCCAGATCCTCGCCCAGGTGCCCGATGCCATCGCCGTGCTTCAGTTCCGCCCGGCCGAGATGCTGGCCGGCGACGGCAGCCATTTCAAGCTGGCGCCGCGCTTTGCCGGCCACGATCGCACCCTGCTGGAGGAGATCTATCCCACCTTCGGGCGCCATCTCCGTGGCGGCTACGTCAGCCACATGGAGGGCAAGCCAATGGCCCGCACCGGCCTGGCCGACGTGCGCCTCGGGCTGCACAACCTGGTGAAAAAGGGCGCGCCGGTGGCCAACCGTGCCGATCTGCTGGACGGCTGGCTCGGCCATGCCCATGTGCCCGACTGGTCCGGCTTCCGCGACAAGCTGAATTTTCGCCTGGAGCAGGGCAGTTACCGCAAGCGCCGCGAGGATTTCGACCTGCACGACATCCTCACCTTCCTGCGCGACGAAGAGGGCGAGGCCGGCCTGCACCGCTTCTTCGGCGAGGTCTGCGCCGACACGCCCGAACTGCGCGCCCGGCTCGAACGCTACGGCATGCTGGTCACCCGCGATCTCGATCTCGATGCCCGCTGCCTGCAGGTCTTCGGCGCCCTGCCCGCGGATCGCGCCGCATGACAGCCCGCTGGGGCATCGTGGCCACCCTGCGTGCCCCGGCGCAGCAGGTGCTCGACTTCGCCGCATGGCACCTCGAGCTCGGTGCGCATCGCCTGTTCCTGCACCTCGACGATCCCGAAGACCCGGTCTTTCCGCTGCTCAAGGCCCATCCCCGGATCCGCCCCACCCGCTGCGATGCCGCCTATTGGCGCCGCCTGGGCGTAAACCGCCCCGCGCGCCACCAGCCGCGCCAGACGGCCAACGCCAGCCGTGCGTACCGCCTTGGAGAGGTCGACTGGCTCGCCCATGTCGACGTCGACGAATTCCTGCTCTGCGAGGGGCCCGTCGCGGCCGCGCTCGACGCCCTGCCCGCCGGGTGCCACGCCCTGCGCCTGCGCCCCGCCGAGGCGCTCGCCCCCGCAGGCGGGCCGCTGGTCAACCTGCGCGCCTTTCCCGCCGACAGCGCCGCCCGCACCCGGGTAACCGCCCGCCTCTATCCCGAGTTCGGCGCCTGGCTGAACGGCGGCATGCTCTCCCATGCAGCGGGCAAGCTCTTCGTCCGCCGCGGCCTGCCAGAGGCCGAGTTCCGCATCCACAACGTCTTTACCCCCCATGGCCGCAACCCCGGAGAGATCGAGAGCACCGCGATCACCCTCGCGCACCTCCACGCCCGCAGCTGGGAGGACTGGCTCGCACATTTCCGCTTCCGCCTCACCCGCGGGGCCTACCGGCAGGAGCTCAAGCCCGCCCGCGGCGCCCCAGACGCGCAGAACCTGCACGCGCTGCTCGCGACCCTCGAGGCGGCCGAGGGCGAGGCCGGCCTGCGCCGCTTCTTCGACGAGGTCTGCGCCGATACGCCCCCCCTGCGCGAGCGCCTGCATGCCGAGGGGCTGCTGCGGACCGCCCGGATGGATTTCGCGGCTCTCCGGGCCCGTCATTTCCCTCAGGCAGGGGCCCTTCCGGCGACGAATTCGCCCGCGATGCGTCCCCCCGGGCCATGATCCCCGGGCAGAGTCCTCTTTAAATCGCCTCAAATGCCCGCCGAGATTGACCTTTTCCCCTTTCTGGTGTAGGTCGCCTCCACCATGGGACGCGGCCGATCTGCCGTCCCGGGGCCAAGAAGGCCCCAAATTTTTCAGACGCTACGGGCCGGAAGTGTCCGTAAACCACGGATGCACATGACCAAGTTTTCTGATCTCAACCTCGACCCGAAGGTTCTCAAGGCCATTGAAGAGGCCGGATATGAATCGCCCACGCCGATCCAGGCAGGTGCGATTCCCCCGGCGCTGGCCGGCAAGGACGTTCTGGGCATCGCGCAGACGGGCACGGGCAAGACCGCCAGCTTCACGCTGCCGATGATCACCCGTCTCGCCAAGGGCCGCGCCCGTGCGCGCATGCCGCGCAGCCTGGTGCTCTGCCCGACGCGCGAACTCGCCGCCCAGGTGGCCGAGAACTTCGACACCTACACCAAGCACATGAAGCTGACCAAGGCGCTGCTGATCGGCGGCGTCAGCTTCAAGGAGCAGGATGCGCTGATCGACCGTGGCGTCGACGTGCTGATCGCCACCCCCGGCCGCCTGCTCGACCATTTCGAGCGCGGCAAGCTGCTGCTGACCGGCGTGCAGATCATGGTGGTGGACGAGGCCGACCGGATGCTCGACATGGGCTTCATTCCCGACATCGAGAAGATCTTCTCGCTCACGCCCTTCACCCGTCAGACGCTGTTCTTCTCGGCCACCATGGCGCCGGAAATCGAACGCATCACCAACACCTTCCTCTCCGCTCCCGAGCGGATCGAGGTTGCGCGTCAAGCCACCACCGGCGAGAACATCGAACAGGGTGTCCTGATGTTCAAAGCCAGCCGCAAGGACCGCGAAGGCAGCGAGAAGCGCCGTATCCTGCGCGAGCTGATCGACAAGGAAGGCGACAGCCTGACCAACGCGATCGTCTTCTGCAACCGCAAGACCGACGTGGACATCACCGCGAAATCGCTGAAGAAATACGGCTATGATGCCGCGCCGATCCATGGCGACCTGGAACAGTCGACCCGCATGAAGACGCTCGACGGTTTCCGCGACGGCTCGCTCAAGATCCTCTGTGCCTCCGACGTGGCAGCCCGCGGTCTCGACGTGCCCTCCGTGTCCCACGTCTTCAACTTCGACGTGCCCAGCCATGCCGAGGACTACGTGCACCGCATCGGCCGCACCGGCCGCGCCGGGCGCAAGGGCAAGGCGATCATGATCTGTGTGCCCCGCGACGAAAAGAACCTGGCCGACATCGAGCGCCTGGTCGGCAACGAGATCCCTCGTCTTGACCTGCCCGAGCGCCTGGCCAAGGCCTCTGCGCCCAAGGCCGAGGCGAGCCCCGAGGCCGAGACCACCGCTGCAGCTGAGGCACCTGCCAAGCGCACCCGGACCCGTTCGCGCCGCAAGCCCGCCGCAGAGGCGGCAGCAGAGCCCGTGACCGGGACCGCAGCCGAGGCCCCCGAGGCCAAGCCTGCAGAGGCCCCGAAGGCCGCCGCCCAGCCCGAAAAGTCAGAGAAGGCCCCGGCGCGTCAGCAGCAGCCCGAGAAAAAGGCCGAAAAGCCGGCAGACAAGCCGCAACAGCAGGCCAAGCCCGCCGCCGAGAAACCCTCCGGCAGCAAGGCCCGCAATTCCCGCGGCGGCAAGCCCCGCGGCAACGACAACAAGGTTGTCGGCATGGGTGATCACCTGCCCAGCTTCATCGCGCTCTCCTTCGAGGAACGCCGCGCCGGTTGATCCGGCGCCGGCTGCCCCCCGATCCGGCGGGGCAGCCAGACCATCTTTCCTAGAATTGTCGACAGAGGGCCCCGTGCCCGTTCAGCAAGCCTTAAGGCGCGCTGCATTACCCCCGTATGCGTAACGGGAGTGACAGCATGGCTGAACTGATCCATCAGGAAACATTGCTCGGGCGCCGCAAGTTCCAGCGCTACGCCCTCGATCGCGACTGCGCGATCATATACCGGGACCTGTCACTGACGGCCCGTCTCACCGACATCTCGCTTGGCGGTGCGGGGCTTCATCTGCCCATGCACATCAACGCCTATCGCGGCCTGGAGAAGCTGGTGCGCTTCCGCCTGCCGGAGATTTGTTCCTTCCGCGCCGACGTGCGCTGGAAGGCCGATCATGACATCGGCCTCCAGTTCGAGCCCGCGGCGCAGAAATCCGCGTCTTTCCAGGCCTTTATTGCAGAGCTTGCCGCCGCTCAGGCAGACAGCCGCGACACGACCACCGTCACCTCGGGCTTCTTGCCGATCTCCGACTGAGAGGAGTTGCGCACGATCCGCCGCAGCGCCTCTTCCAGCTTGTCATCGTCGCGCAGCGTCTTGGCATCGGCCCGGCCCAGGAACTGGCTCAGGTCCTCTTCCAGCACGTCGATCAACGGCGCGTTGCTGGTGCCCTTCTCGGGCAGCCCCATGACGTCGCACCAGGGATCGCCCAGCGGCTCGTCTTCCTCGTCCAGCACCAGCGTCACCACCACATGGCCATTCAGCGCCATGCGGATCCGGTCGCGCACGATCCCGTCCAGCGCGCCGATCTGGACGGAACCGTCCAGGTAGGTGCGGCCGGTCTCGATGTACTCGACCACCTTGGGTGCATCGTTCGACGTCAGGTCCAGCATCATGCCGTTGACGCAGACCAGAGAGGCGCGGCCCTTGACCATGCTCATCTTGGCGTGCTCCCGCAGGTGCCGGTGCTCGCCGTGCATCGGGATTACCATCTGCGGGTTCACCACGTCCTGCATCTTCTCCAGGTCTGGGCGGTTGGCGTGCCCCGACACGTGGTACTTGCCCGAGCTGTCGTCCACCACGTCCACGCCCATCTCTGAGAAGGCGTTGATGATATGGATCACGCCCTTCTCGTTGCCGGGGATGGTCTTGGACGAGAACAGGAAGGTATCGCCTTCCTTCATCTCGATGCCGTGGAACTTGCCGCGTGCCAGCTGGGCCGAGGCCGCACGGCGCTCGCCCTGGCTGCCGGTCACGATCAGCATCAGGTTCTCGCGGGGGATGTCCTTGGCGTCCTCTGGGCTGACCACCTTCGGAAAGGAGTTCAGCACGCCGGTTTCCAGCGAGGCTTCGATCATCCGGCGCATGGCACGGCCCATCAGGCAGATCGACCGCCCCGCCCGTTCACCGGCCTCGGCCAGGGTCTTCACCCGCGCCACGTTGCTGGCAAAGGTCGTCGCCACGAACATGCCGCGCGCCTCGGCGATCAGCTTGGTCACCTCGGGGCCCACTTCCTCTTCGGAGCGGCCCGGGTTGGGCGAGAAGACATTGGTTGAATCGCAGATCATCGCCTTGACGCCGGGCTTCGACACCTCGGCCCAGAGCGCCTCGTCGAAGGCCTCACCCACCAGCGGGTTGTGATCGAGCTTGAAGTCGCCTGTGTGGATCACCCGACCGCCGGGCGTGTCGATGACAAGGCCGCTGCTTTCGGGGATCGAGTGCGAGATCGGCAGGAAGCCCACCTTGAAGGGGCCGGCCTTGACCGTCTCGGGCCAGGCGCTCGCCGTCGTCACCACCTCGTCGCTGAAGCCGTATTCCGAGAGCTTGCCACGGGCGATGTTGGCGGTGAAGGCACGGGCATGGATCACCGGCGCACCGAGACGCTCGTAGAGGTGCCCGACGGCGCCCACGTGGTCCTCGTGCGCATGGGTGATGAACACCGCTTCCAGCCGGTGCTTGTTCTTCACCAGCCAGCTGACATCGGCAAAGATCAGATCCACACCGGGCGTCGTGTCCATGTCCGGAAAGGCCACACCCAGGTCGACGAGGATCAGACGCTCCTCGCCCTCCGGGCCCCAGCCGTAGACATAGGCATTCATCCCGATTTCCCCGGCACCGCCAAGGGGTAGATAGATCAGCCGGTCATTGCTCATGAAGGTCCCAAACTCTCGTTGTAATCATAGATGATCCTGAGGCCATGGATGGTCAGGAACTCATCGAAATGGTCGAACAGCGTATCGCCTTGCTGGAACAGAGGCGCAAGCCCCCCGGTCGAGATTATCCGCATCGGACGCTCATATTCGGCCTGTATACGGTCACAGATCCCCCGTACCAACCCGACATAGCCCCAGAAGACCCCGCTTTGCATGCAGGCGACCGTGTTCGTGCCGATCACCTTCTGGGGTTTCGTGACGTCCACATGCGGCAGCGCGGCCGCGGCCTCGTGCAGCGCCTGCAACGACAGGTTCACCCCGGGCGCGATCACCCCGCCCACATAGCAGCCGTCCTGATCGACCACGTCGAAGGTGGTGGCGGTGCCGAAATCCACCACGATCAGGTCGCCGCCATAGCGGTCGAAGGCCCCGGCGGTATTCACCAGCCGGTCTGGCCCGACCTGCGTGCCCTCGTCCACCCGCGGCTCGTGCGGCAGGGCGCATTCGGGTTTGCCCACCACGTAGGGGCGGCAGTTGAAGTAGCGGTCGCTCAGGACCCGCAGGTTGAACACGACCCGCGGCACGGTCGAGCTGATGATCACCGCATCTATGTCGAGCGGGATCTTGTGGTGGGCCAGCAGCGTCGACAGCCAGACGTAGTACTGGTCCGCGGTCCGCTGGTGTTCCGTGGAACAGCGCAGCGTGCACAGGAACTCGGTCCCGTCCCAGATCGAGAAGACGGTATTCGTGTTCCCGCAATCAATCGCAAGAAGCATGGGTTCTCCTCCCCCGCGCCAAAGGTCCCGGGGCTATGCTCTCAGAAAAAGACTTCGGCGGCGGCGATCGTGTGCCGCACACCGTCAACCTTCAGGACCAGGTGGCCCGCTTCGTTCACCGTCTCGAAGGTGCCCGTCAGGCTCTGGTCCCCGAACCGCGCGGTGATCTCGCTGCCCAGGTGGGCGGCGCGGCTCAGCCAGGCCTTGCGGATCGGTTCGAACCCGAAGGTGCGAAAGGTCACCTCGTGCGCGGCGTAATGCGAGGCAAGCGCGTCAAGGAACTCCTCCGGCCGCACCAGCGCCCCGGTCTCCTGGGCCAGGCTCACCGGGCGCAGGGCACCGGGCTCGACCTCGTCGGCCCCCGGCGCCTCGGCCAGGTTCACGCCCACGCCGATCGACACCCCGGCGATCCGGCCCTTGCGCGACAAGGTCTCGAGCAGGATCCCCGCAACCTTGCCGCCGTTCAGCAGCACGTCGTTGGGCCATTTCAGCGCATAGGGATCTGTGCGGCCGGTCAGCGCGATGAAGGTGTCATGCAGCGCAAGCGCCGTGACAAAGCTGCGCAGGGCCATGTGGTCGGCACGTTCCGACAGGGGCAGCGCCAGGGTGGCGGCGAAATTGCCCTTCGGATTGCACCAGGGCCGCCCGCGGCGGCCCCGTCCCTTCGTCTGGTTCAGCGCCAGAACCCAGAGGGGTTCGGCCAGGGTCTCGAACCGCCGCGCGACTTCGTCTAGGGTGCTGTCCGTCTCGGCCAGCACTTCGCGTGCATAGCCGCCGGGCCAGTCCTCGGGCATGCGCTCCGACACCGGTTCAGTTCACCAGCGTCTGGGCCGCGGACAGCGCCATGCTTTCGACACCGAACAGGTTGATCGACCCCAGCAGCACCAGTGCCGCCGACCCCATCAGGAAGGTCCAGAGGATCGGGCTCTTCGGCGCGATCAGCGGGTCGCTGTTTTCGGCAAAGTACATGAAGTACACGATGCGCAGGTAGTAGAACGCCCCGATGACCGATGCCAGAACACCCATGATCGCCAGCCAGAGCATCCCGCCCTCGACGGCAGCGCTCAGCACGTAGAGTTTCCCGAAGAAGCCCAGGAACGGCGGCACGCCGGCCAGGCTGAACATCAGGAACAGCACCGCGAGGCCCCGACCGGGGTTCTTCTCCGAGTACATCTTCAGTGCCGCGATATCCGTCACCGGTTGGCCGTCCTTCTCCATTGACAGGATGAAGGCAAAGGTACCGACGTTCATGGTCACGTAGATGGCCATGTAGATCAGCATCGCCTGCACCCCAAAGGTGGTGCCGGCGGCCAGGCCCATCAGCGCATAGCCCATGTGGGCGATCGAGGAATAGGCCATCAGGCGTTTGATGTTGGTCTGGCCGATGGCCGCGACAGAGCCCAGGAACATCGACAGGACCGAGATGCAGCCGATGATCTGCTGCCAGTCGCCGACGACGCCACCGAAGGCCTCGAAGAGCACGCGGGCGATCATCGCCATGGCCGCGACCTTGGGCGCGGTGGCAAAGAAGGCCGTGATCGGCGTCGGGGCGCCTTCATAGACGTCCGGCGTCCACATGTGGAACGGCACGGCCGAGATCTTGAACGCCATGCCCGAGATCATGAAGACGATGCCGAAGAGCAGGCCCAGCGAGGCATGTCCCTCGCCCGCGGCCTGGATGATGCCGCTGAAGAGCGTGGTGCCCGAGAAGCCGTAGACCAGCGAGGCGCCATAGAGCACCAGGCCCGAGGAGAGCGAACCCAGCACGAAGTACTTCAGGCCGGCTTCCGTCGACTTGATGCTGTCGCGCCGGATCGCGGCGACCACGTAGAGCGCCAGGGATTGCAGTTCGAGACCCATGTAGAGCGTGATCAGGCCACCGGCCGAGACCATCACCATCATGCCGACGACCGCCAGGGCCACCAGCACCGGGTATTCGAAATTGAGGATGTTGCGGCGGGCCATGTATTCCTGGCCCATCACCAGCACGGCTGCCGCCGAGAACAGGATGGTCACATCACAGAACCGCGCGAAACCGTCCGCGATGAACATGCCACCGAAGGCCGCTTCCGGCGTGTCCCGCACGGCGATCCAGAACCCCACGATCACGAAGAGTGCCGCGGTGCTCCAGACCAGAGGCCCTGCCGCCTTGTCCTTGCCCGTGTAAACCGCCACGACCAACGCCAGCATGGCGTAGATGGCCAGGACGATTTCCGGCAGGATTACGTTCAGATCAGCCTGAATCATCAGGAAGCCTCCAGATCAGTGCGTCGTGGCCTTGATGGCTTGCGGCTCGCTGATGCGACCCGCCTCCACCAGGGCGTTTTCGTGGTTTTCGATCAGGACCTCCACGGTCGGGCCGACGATGTCGGTCACGAACGAGGGATAGACCCCGAGGAACAGCGTCATGGCGACCAGCGGCGCAAAGATCAGTCTCTCGCGCAGCGACAGGTCCTTCAGGCCCTTCAGGCTCTCCTTGATCAGGTCGCCCATGACGACCCGGCGATAGAGGAAGAGCGCATAGCCGGCCGACAGGATGATGCCGGTGGCGGCAAAGGCCGCGATCCAGGTATTGACGCGGAAGATACCGATCATCGTCAGGAATTCACCGATGAAGCCCGAGGTACCGGGTAGCCCGATGTTGGCCATGGTGAAGAACATGAAGATCAGCGCGTAGACCGGCATCCGGTTCACCAGGCCGCCAAAGGCGGTGATTTCGCGGGTGTGGGTCCGGTCGTAGATCACGCCGACTGCAAGGAAGAGACCTGCCGAGATGAAGCCGTGGCTGATCATCTGGAACATGGCACCGTCGACGCCCTGCTGGTTGGCGGCAAAGATACCCATGGTGACAAAGCCCATGTGCGCGACCGAGGAATAGGCGATCAGCTTCTTGATGTCGGTCTGCACGAGCGCCACCAGCGAGGTATAGACGATCGCGATCACGCTGAGCCACAGCACGAAGGGCGTAAGCACGTCTGCCCCCACGGGGAACATCGGGAAACTGAAGCGCAGGAAGCCATAGCCCCCCATCTTCAGCAGGATGGCCGCAAGGTCGACAGAGCCCGCCGTCGGCGCCTGCACGTGGGCGTCAGGCAGCCAGGTATGTACCGGCCACATCGGCGTCTTCACGGCAAAACTCAGGAAGAAACCGAAGAACAGCATCGTCTGAAGGCCGCCGTTGACGTTCAGGCCGAACACCGTGATCGGATCCGAGCTGAAGTCGTAGTTCAGCAGCGCCACGATGTCGGTGGTACCGGCATGCAGGTAGATCACGATCATCGAGACCAGCATCATCACCGACCCGAGGAAGGTGTAGATGAAGAACTTGAAGGTCGCGTAGATCCGGTTCGGACCGCCCCAGATGCCGATGATCAGGAACATCGGGATCAGGCCAGCTTCGAAGAAGACATAGAACAGGACCATGTCCAGGGCCATGAACACGCCGAGCATCAGCGTTTCGAGGACCAGGAAGCAGATCATGTACTCCTTCACCCGCCGTTCGGCGTGCCAGGTCGCCGCGATCGTGATCGGCATGACGAAGGTCGTCAGCATCACGAAGAGGATCGAGATACCGTCGACACCCATCTTGTAATGCAGGCCCAGCAGCCATTCGTGTTCCTCGATCATCTGCAGGCCGGGGTTCGTCCTGTCGAATTGAAAGAGGATGAAGAGCGAGACAAGGAAGGTCAGGGACGTCGCGAGCAACGCCACCCACTTGGCGTTCTTTTGCGCCGCCTTGTCTTCGCCCCTCAGGAAGATCGCCAGGATCACCGCCGCAATGGCCGGCATGAAGGTGACGATGGAGAGTAGGTTGTTCATTATTCTGCCCCTCCGGTGAGCGTCATCCAGGTTACGAAGACTGCGATGCCGATCACCATCGCGAATGCATAGGTGAAGATGTAGCCGTTCTGCCAGCGGCCCGCGAGCCGCGTCAGGCGGGGAACGAAATCAAGCGCGACGCGGTCGATTGTCCCGTCGATGACCGTGCCGTCACCGCCTTTCCAGAACACCCGTCCGAGTGCGAAGGCAGGCCGGACGAAGAGGAAGTTGTAGAGCTCGTCGAAGTACCACTTGTTCAGCAGGAAGAGATACAGCGGACGGTTCGCATCGGCGATCCGCTTCGGCAGGGTGGTGCTCTTGATGTACATCACCCAGGCCGCGGCAAAGCCCAGGACCATCGCGATGAAGGGGCTGATCTTCACCCAGACCGGCGCGTGGTGCGCCTCGTCCATGACCTCGTTGCCGGGGCCCATGAAGATGGCGCCCTGCGGGGCAAGGCCCGTCTCGGCGTCATGTTCCGCGACGAAGGACGGTGCGGCGGGCGTGCCGTGATCGTCGGCGGCAGCGGTCTCGGTGCTCTCCACCGAATGCTCGCCTGCGGCCACGTGGGTTTCCGGGATCCCGAAGAACTCCAGCACCTGCTCGTGGTTGCCGAAGAAGTCGTTGTACCACAGCATCCCCGAGAAGATCGCGCCCAGGCTCAGCACGCCCAGCGGGATCAGCATCACCTTCGGGCTCTCGTGGGCGTGGTCGTGGGTGTGCTTGTCACCGCGCGGCTTGCCGTGGAACGTCATGAAGATGAGGCGCCAGGAGTAGAAGGAGGTGAACAGCGCCGCGATGACCAGCATCCAGAAGGCATAGCCGCCGCTGGTGCCCGCCCAGGAGCTCTCGATGATCGCATCCTTCGACAGGAAACCGGCGAAACCGATGTTGGTCAGCGGGATACCCACGCCGGTGATGGCGAGCGTGCCCATGATCATGGCCCAGTAGGTCATCGGCAGTTTCTTCCGCAGGCCGCCATAGTTCCGCATGTCCTGCTCGTGGTGCATCCCGTGGATGACCGAACCGGCGCAGAGGAACAGCAGCGCCTTGAAGAAGGCGTGCGTGAAGAGGTGGAACATGGCCGCGGAGTAGACGCCGACGCCTGCCGCCACGAACATGTAGCCCAGCTGCGAACAGGTCGAATAGGCGATCACGCGCTTGATGTCGTTCTGCACCAGGCCCACGGTGGCGGCAAAGAAGGCCGTCGTCGCACCGAGGAAGGTGATGAAGGCCAGCGTGTCGGGCGCATATTCCATCAGCGGCGACATGCGGCAGACCAGGAAGACCCCGGCGGTCACCATGGTGGCGGCGTGGATCAGGGCCGAGACCGGGGTCGGGCCTTCCATGGCGTCCGGCAGCCAGGTGTGCAGGAACAGCTGTGCCGATTTGCCCATCGCGCCGATGAACAGCATGAAGGCGATCAGGTTGGCCGCGTTCCAGTCGCGCCACAGGAAGTGCAGCTCGGTGTCACCGATGGTCGGTGCGGCCGCGAAGATCTCGTTGAAGTTCACGCTGTCGGTCAGGAAGAACAGGCCGAAGATCCCCAGCAGGAAGCCGAAGTCGCCGACCCGGTTCACCACCATGGCCTTGATGGCCGCGGCGCCCGCCGTGGGCTTCTTGTAGTAGAAGCCGATCAGCAGGTAGGACGCGAGGCCCACGCCTTCCCAGCCGAAGAACATCTGCACCAGGTTGTCCGCGGTGACCAGCATCAGCATCATGAAGGTGAAGAGCGACAGGTAAGCCCAGAAGCGGGGACGATATTCCTCGTCCTCCTTGAAGGCGTGGTCGTTGGCCATGTAGCCGAAGCTGTAGAGGTGCACGAGCGAGGAGACCGTGGTGACCACGATCAGCATGATCGAGGTCAGGCGGTCCAGCCGGATGCCCCATTCGATCGAGAGCGACCCGCTCTCGATCCAGCGCATGATCGGCACATAGGTCGTCTCTTCCGGCGTGTTGAAGAACACGATCCAGCTCAGCAGGCAGGCCAGGAACAGCAGCCCGGTGGTCAGGTACTGTGCCCCTTTCACCGAGATGATCTTCCAGCCGAAGCCCGCGATCAGGGCGCCGATCAGCGGCGCGAATAGGATGATCGATACCATGGGCTCAGCCTTTCATCACGTTGACGTCTTCCACGGCGATCGTGCCGCGGTTGCGGAAGAAGCAGACGAGAATGGCCAGCCCGATCGCCGCTTCCGCCGCGGCGACCGTCAGAACGAACAGGGTAAAGACCTGCCCGGTCAGATCACCGAGGAAGCTGGAGAAGGCGACGAGATTGATATTCACCGCCAGCAGCATCAGCTCGATGCTCATCAGCAGGATGATCACGTTCTTTCGGTTCAAAAAGAGCCCGAATATCCCGATGACGAACAGCACGGCCGCCACTGTCAGGTAATGTTCGATTCCGATCATGTCCCTCGGTTCCTTTGGTCCCCGGCACCGGGTTTGCCCGGCGCTGGTTTGGTCTTGTCTCGCCGCGTCCCGCATGGGCGCGGCCGGTCAGGGTTTCAGAGCTCGATCAGAGCCCCTGCCCCGGTTTCACGTCCTTCAGTTCCATCGACTTGGCCGGGTCGCGCCACATCTGGTGCAGCACGTTCTGCCGTTTGATGTCCTTGCGGTGGCGCAGCGTCAGAACGATGGCCCCGATCATCGCCACCAGCAGCACAAGGCCGGCGAGCTGGAACGCGAGGAAGTATTGCGTGTAGATGATCTCGCCGAGCGCCACGGTGTTCTGCACATCCGTCGGCGTCACCGATTGCCGCGCCGCCATGGCGGTGTCGGCTTCCACCCAGCTGCCATAGGCCAGGCCCAGCTGCATCAGCAGGACGATGCCGATCAGCAGGCCAATGGGCAGATATTTTGCCATTCCCGCCTTCAGTTCGGCAAAGTCGACGTCGAGCATCATCACCACGAAGAGGAAGAGCACCGCAACGGCGCCCACGTAGACGATGATCAGCAGCATCGCGACGAATTCCGCCCCCAGCAGGACAAACAGACCGGCTGCGGAAAGAAAGGTCAGGATCAGCCACAGAACCGAGTGCACGGGGTTCCGGGAGATCACCGTGAACAGCCCTCCTGCAAGCACGCAGAGCGCGAACAGGTAGAAGGAAAAGGCGGCGACGGTCATGTCTCATCATCCTCTTGTTCGTCCATGACTTCCTGGGCCAGCGTGGCCGCACGGGTCATGGCGGGTATGCCGGCGAACATCGACATCTGGGCGATGGCCTCGGCGATTTCCTGTTTCGTGGCCCCTGCTTCCAGCAGGTGGCGCACGGTGATGCGCAGCTGGCTGTCGGCCTGTGCGCCCTGCATTGTCAGACCCGCGAGGGTCAGGAACAGCCGCGTCTTGCTGTCCAGTCCGTCCTTGTTGAAGCCCTTGCCAAAGGCGAGCTCCATCCATTCCTTGGGCATGGTCGGCCAGAGCGCCTCGAAACCTTTCGGGGTGAAGTTCTCCAGCGCGGGGTTCATGGCCTTTGCCATGTCCTGCGCATGCTGGATCATCAGCTCGAAGGGGGTCTTGGCGTCTGTCATCCCCGGCGCCTCCCGGCCAGGCGGGTTGCCCCGCGGTTATGCCCAGTGGAACGGATCATCGGTACGGTGCGTCCAGTTCCAGGTTGCGGGCGATCTCGGCTTCCCAGCGGGCGCCGTTGTCCAGCAGCTTCTGCTTGTCATAGAAAAGCTCTTCGCGGGTCTCGGTCGCGAATTCGAAGTTCGGCCCCTCGACGATGGCATCCACCGGGCAGGCTTCCTGGCAGAAACCGCAGTAGATGCATTTCGTCATATCGATGTCATAGCGCGTGGTGCGGCGGCTGCCGTCCTCGCGCGGTTCGGCATCGATGGTGATGGCCTGCGCCGGACAGATCGCCTCGCAGAGCTTGCAGGCGATGCAGCGCTCTTCCCCGTTGGGATAGCGGCGCAGCGCGTGCTCACCACGGAAACGCGGCGAGAGCGGGCCCTTCTCGTGGGGATAGTTCAGCGTGGCCTTCGGCTTGAAGAAGTACTTCAGGCCGAGCTTGAAGCCCTTGAAGAAGTCCACCATGAAAAAATACTTGGTGGCGCGGGTATAGTCGATGCCCTGAGGTTCGGTTTGCAATGCCATCTCGGGTCAGCCTCCAATCGCCCAGCGAGCCCAGAAGGCCCCCAGGACTTCGTATTTCGCAAGGAACGCCACGAACACCACCCAGATCAGGGACATCGGCAGGAACACTTTCCAACCGATGCGCATCAGCTGGTCGTAGCGGTAACGGGGCACGACGGCCTTCACCATGGCGAAGATGAAGAACACCAGAAGGCATTTGCCGAAGAACCACAGGAAGCCGTCGGGCAGCCCCGGGATCGGCGACAGCCAGCCACCGAAGAACAGCGTCGTCATCAGCGCGCACATCAGCACGATGGCCACGTATTCGCCGATCATGAACAGCAGGAACGGGGTCGAGCTGTATTCCACCTGATAGCCCGCAACCAGTTCCGATTCAGCTTCCGGAAGGTCGAAGGGCGGGCGGTTGGTTTCCGCCAGGGCCGAGATCAGGAACAGGAAGACCATCGGCAGGTGCGGCAGCCAGTACCAGCTGAAGATGCCATAGCCGGTGTCCTGGGCGCGGACGATCTCGCTGAAGTTCATCGAGCCGGTCGAGATGACCACGCCGATGATGATCAGGCCGAGCGAGACCTCGTAGGAGATCATCTGTGCCGCCGAGCGAAGCGAGCCCAGGAAGGGATACTTCGAGTTCGAGGCCCAGCCGCCCATGATCACGCCGTAGACCTCGAGAGAGGAAATGGCGAAGACATAGAGGATCGCGACGTTGATGTCCGCCAGGACCCAGCCGTCGTTGAAGGGGATCACCGCCCAGGCCACCATGGCCAGCACGAAGCTGAGCATCGGCGCCAGGAAGAAGACGAACTTGTCGGCCCCCGCGGGCACGACCACTTCCTTGGTGATGTATTTCGCAAAGTCAGCAAAGGACTGGAGCAGGCCGAATACGCCGACCACGTTCGGGCCACGGCGCAGCTGGACGGCCGCCCAGATCTTGCGGTCCCCGTAGAGCAGGAAGGCCAGCGCCACCAGCAGCGGTACCACGATCAGCAGGACCTGCCCGATGATCAGCAGGACGATGCCAACAGGGTTAGAGGTGAAAAAGTCTGCCATGTGTCCTCACACCGTCGGTATTCCGTTATCCGCGCATTGCGCGGCCACGACATCTGCTTCAATCAGACGTTTGCCTTGGGGCCGGGCTTTCGAGACGGTATAAACCGCATCTGCTTCCCAGTGGCCAGAGCGTTCGTACACATTTGTACGCAGATGTCTTGCAAATCCGTAGCCCCGGATCAGCGTGTATTGCGCAGCCGCGCAATCCGCATATTCCGAGACGTCTTCCGCGTCCCGCGCCCCCCGGAGAGAGACCCGGAAATTCACCAGATCACTATCCAGAAGGCGGGTTTCGATTCCCTCGTAGTGGATGACCGGGGCGGTCTCCTCGGGGGTCTCCGGCACGGCCGTCTCCGCCACGGATTGCGCCATCGCGCCCCCCGTCAGCAGAGCGGTCACGCCCGCGGCCCCTATGATCGCCCCGGCCTTCATCATTCCGCCGCCATCGGCGCCGCGGCACGTTCCGCGGCCATCCGCGACAGCTCCGCCATCACTTCCGACGCGCGCGCGATCGGGTTGGTCAGGTAGAAGTCCTTGATCGGATAGACAAAGGTTCCGTTGCCGGCCTTGATGACCTCCAGCGGCGTCCATTCGTTCTCGGGCACCTGGTCGATCTTGGCCAGGTGCGGCACGTCGATGATCAGCTTGGTGCGCAGCTGCGCCAGGCTGTCAAAGGGCAGCACCGCGTCCAGCTCCGCGGACAGCGCCCGCAGGATCGCCCAGTTCTCCTTGGCCTCGCCCGGCGCATAGCCGGCGCGCATGGCCAGCTGCGGACGGCCCTCGGTGTTCACGAACAGGCCGTTCTCTTCGGTGTAGGCCGCGCCCGGCAGGATCACGTCGGCGCGGTGCGCGCCGCGGTCGCCATGGCTGCCCTGGTAGATCACAAAGGCACCGTCGTCGATGGTCACCTCGTCGGCGCCCATGTTGTAGATCACGTCGGCGCCCTCGGTGGCGGCCTTCATGCCGCCCTCGGTCACCGCGCCCACGTCCATCGCCCCCACGCGGCTGGCCGCGGTGTGCAGGATCATCAGCTTAGAGTTGGTGCGCTCGGCGATCTTCATCGCCATGGCCAGCACTGCCTCGCCGTCGGCCTCGCGGATCGCGCCCTGCCCCACGATCACCATCGAGGGCTTCTCGGTCACTTCACCGAATTCCTGGTTGCTGATCCGTTCAAGCACGTCGCGGCCGTTGCCGTCGTGGCCGTAGTCATAGGTCAGGTCGACCGCATCGCCGATCAGGCCCACCTTGGCGCCCTTCAGCCAGGCCTTGCGGATCCGCGCGTTCAGCACCGGCGCCTCGACGGCGGGGTTGGTGCCGATCAGCTGGAAGTACTCGGTGCTGTCGATGTCCTCGATCGTCGCCGTACCCACATAGGCAGACCGGTTGCCGGCCGGCAGCCGCGCGCCGTCGGTGCGGCATTCGACCGAACCGCCCAGCCCTTCGATCAGCTGCTTCAGCGCATAGGTCGTCTCCACCGAAACCAGGTCGCCGATCAGGCCCACCGGCTTCTTTGCCCCCTTTAGCGCGCCGGCGGCCTTGGCCATGGCCTCACCCCAGCTTGCCGGGCGCAGGCGGCCGTTCTCGCGGACGTAGGGACGGTCCAGGCGCTGACGGCGCAGGCCGTCCCAGACAAAGCGCGTCTTGTCGCTGATCCATTCCTCGTTCACGCCGTCGTGGTTGCGCGGCATGATCCGCATCACCTGGCGGCCCTTGGTATCCACCCGGATGTTGCTGCCGAGCGCGTCCATCACGTCGATGGTCTCGGTCTTGGTCAGTTCCCAGGGACGGGCGGTAAAGCTGTAGGGCTTCGACACCAGCGCGCCCACCGGGCACAGGTCGATGATGTTGCCCTGCAGGTTCGAGTTCAGCGTCTGGTTCAGATAGGAGGTGATCTCCGCATCCTCGCCGCGGCCGGTCTGGCCCATCTGGGTGATGCCCGCCACCTCGGTGGTAAAGCGCACGCAGCGGGTGCAGCTGATGCAGCGGGTCATGTGCGTATCGACCAGCGGCCCCAGATCGAGATCGTCGCTCGCCCGCTTGGCCTCGCGATAGCGGCTGAAATCAACGCCATAGGCCATGGCCTGGTCCTGCAGGTCGCATTCGCCGCCCTGGTCGCAGATCGGGCAGTCCAGCGGGTGGTTGATCAGCAGGAATTCCATGACGCCCTCGCGGGCCTTCTTGACCATGGGAGAGTTCGTCTTGATCACCGGCGGTGCGCCTTCCGGCCCGGGGCGAAGGTCCTTGACCTGCATCGCGCAGCTGGCCGCCGGCTTCGGCGGGCCGCCAACCACCTCGACCAGGCACATGCGGCAGTTGCCGGCGATCGACAGGCGCTCGTGGTAACAGAAGCGCGGCACCTCGATCCCGGCCTGCTCGCACGCCTGGATCAGCGTCATGGCCGGGTCTACCTCGATCTCGTTATCGTCGATGATGATCTTGCGAAGGTCAGACATGGGTGCTCACTTTGCTCTCAGAAGGACGCCGATCTGGCTGCCTCTGTCGATCTCGTGCATGCCGAGCGTACAGAGGTCAGCCACCTTTTCGGGGTCCAGACCTTGGGATTTCATGTAACTCTCGCCCAGGGCGCGGATGCGGTCCTTTTCGGCGCGGCTGTCCACATAGGCTTTGATCTGGGCATAGGAGTATCCCATCTCCTGTGCCCGGATCCGCAGCTTGTTCAGAAACAGCAGGCCCTTGGCGGTGCGGGGGTCGATCGTGGGGCATTTCTCCCCGATCTCGTAGGCAATGCCGACCCACAGCATGTTGTCGTCGATGCTCGACACCTCGCGCAGCGGCGGCAGGTCCTTGTTGTCCGCGGCGTTGGCCGGCAGGGCGCTCAACGCGGTGGCGCTCAGGGCCAGGGCGGCCAGGGTGCAGCGAATGGCGGAATGTTTCATGGTCGCGAACTCCGGTTGCGACGCGGGGCGGCAGGCGTGCTGCCCCGTCATCGCGCCCAGCCTGCGGTTGCGTGCCTGCGGTGACAAATCACGTTGGCGCTGACCCGTGCAAACAGGTGCCCTGCCGCCGACGGTCCTGCCGTGGCGGGCCGTGGCCCCCTGCCCGCGCGTCGCCGCGCCCTCGTGATCCATCCGCATCAGCGCCATCCCAGGCAGCTCCCGCTCATGATCAGGTTTCCGTTGTCGACGGCCATCATCGCGTCGGGGTTGCTCGGCCCCCGCAGCCAGTTGATGCCGCTCTCGCCGTAGTTCGCGATGCAGTAGCGCGTGGCGGCATATTCGCCGGCCTTGCGGGCCCCCGTCATGCCCTTGCCGGCCGCGTCCTTCACCGAGACGGTGAATTGCTGCGGGTCGGCGTCGTTCTTGCTGACCCGGCTGGAATAGGACTGGCCGTCAAAGACTTCCTTGTTGCGGTTCGGCAGGCCCATGCCGCCGGAACAGCCCGCCACGAGTGCCAGGGCCACACCGGCCAGCATCAGGCGCGCGGCCCCGGGGATATGAGAGGTGATCTTCCGCACCGTCCCTTACTCCGCCGCCGTCAGGATGGTGGTCGAACGGCCGGTCTTCTGGCGCTTGATGCGGTCCTCGATCTCGTCGCGGAAATGACGCACCAGGCCCTGGATCGGCCAGGCTGCGGCATCGCCGAGCGCACAGATCGTGTGGCCTTCCACCTGCTTGGTCACCGAGAGCAGCATGTCGATTTCCTCGACCTCCGCCTCGCCGGTCACCAGCCGGTCCATCACGCGCATCATCCAGCCGGTGCCTTCGCGGCAGGGCGTGCACTGGCCACAGCTCTCGTGCTTGAAGAATTTCGACAGGCGCCAGACGGCCTTCACCACGTCCACGGAATTGTCCATGACGATCATGCAGCCGGTGCCGAAGGACGACTGGTTCTCGCGCATCCAGTCGAAGTCGAAGATCGCGTCTTCCAGCTTCTCCTTCGGCAGCACCGGGCAGGAGGCCCCGCCGGGGATGATGGCCTTCAGGTTGTCCCAGCCGCCGCGGATCCCGCCGCCGTGCTTCTCGATGATCTCGCGCACGGGCAGCGACATCTGCTCCTCGAAGACGCAGGGCGTGTTCACGTGGCCGGTCAGCGCCATCAGCTTGGTGCCGGCGTTGTTCGGCCGCCCGAAGGAGCTGAACCATTCCGGGCCGCGGCGCAGGATCGTCGGCGCGACGGCGATGGATTCCACGTTGTTCACCGTGGTCGGGCAGCCATAGAGGCCGGCACCGGCGGGGAACGGCGGCTTCATCCGGGGCATGCCCTTCTTGCCTTCCAGGCTCTCCAGCAGCGCGGTTTCCTCGCCGCAGATGTAGGCGCCGGCGCCGTGGTGCAGGAACAGGTCGAAATCCCAGCCCGAGCCGCAGGCGTTCTTGCCGATCAGCCCGGCGTCATAGGCCTCGTTGATGGCGTTCTGCAGGGCTTCGCGTTCGCGGATGTATTCGCCGCGCACATAGATATAGCTGGCGTGGGCGCCCATGGCGAAGCTGGCGATCAGGGCCCCTTCGATCAGCGTGTGCGGATCGTGGCGCATGATCTCGCGGTCCTTGCAGGTCGCGGGCTCGGATTCGTCGGCGTTGATCACCAGGTAATGCGGACGGCCATCGTCGCCCTTGGGCATGAAAGACCATTTCAAACCGGTCGGGAACCCTGCCCCGCCACGGCCGCGCAGGCCCGAGGCCTTCATCTGGTCGATGATCCAGTCACGTCCGTTTTCCAGGATCTTGGCGGTGCCATCCCAGTGGCCACGCGCCTGCGCGCCTTTCAGCGAGCGGTCGTTCATGCCGTAGAGATTGGTAAAGATGCGATCTTCGTCTTTGAGCATGTCTTACCCTTTGTCATCCCGGCGCGCGCGCCAGATTTGCAATGTCACCACCAGCGCCCAGACAAAGGCGGCGATGGCGGCAAAATCGAACAGGAAAGCATAGCGGTCCGGCAACCCCAGCTTTCCACCAAGAATCTGGACGCCCATCCACAGGATCATGGTTGCCGCGATCACCACCGCGACGAGGCGGCTCTTGCGCGCCAGGGCCATGTCCATGTTCCGGTCGTCCGTCATCGTCATTCCTTGTCGTCCCCGCCTTCGGCAAGGCGCCCCGCTTCGAGGGCCTGCGCCTGGGCGACCCATTCGTCCCGGCTCACCCGGCCCTTCAGGCCGGTCAGGTTCTCATCGGCCCAGGCCACTTCGGCCTCGGTCCATTTCGCGATCTGCGAGACGTGGAAGATACCCATCCCGTTCAGCAGCTCTTCCGCCTTGGGGCCGATCCCCTTGATCTGCTTCAGATCGTCGGGGCCGGCCTTGCGCGGCTGTTTCATCACCCGCGGCTTGCGCGGCTTCAGCGGCTCGGCGTCGGGCGCCTCCTCGGCGGCTTCTGCCTCGGCAACCGGCGCTTCCCGGGCCGCCTCGGGCTCTTTCACCGGCTCGGCAACCACGGTTTCAGGCGCCGCTGCGGTCTCTTCCACCGGCTCGGCGGCGGTCACGGTCGCTTCCCCGCCCGGTGCCGCCGCGGGCGCTTGCATCGCCCCGGCGCTCTGGGTGCGGGCGGTCATCACCGGACCCGTCTTCACGTCGGCCAGGCAGATGAAGCGCAGCATCAGCACGGTGACCAGGCCGCCCAGGATCAGACCGAAGAGAAGCCCCCAGAAGACACCCATGGTCCCGCCCAGGCCGATGATCAGCGCCAGCGTGATCACCCCGCCTGCGGCCAGGCATGTCGTCCTGCAGAGATCGCCGCTCTTCGTCATTCCGTCCCGTTCTTCGTCCTGTCCCTCCGGAGCACTGCCGCGCTCCGGTCATGTCCCCGTCGCCCGGCGGGCTTACTTGCCCTTGGCCCAGGGCGTCAGGATCGGCACTTCGGTGCCGTCGATCCGTTTCACCGTGTCACCGATCGTCACCGCCAGGTCGACGCTGGCATTGTGCTCCATCCGGCCCTCTACCCACTGGGTCAGCACGTTCGGGCCGCCCTTGGCCTCCGAGGAGAAGCGCCCGATCTGCGAGCCCGGCACCGGCACTTCGCCGGCGGCCAGCTTGTCGAGCAGCGCCGAGAGCGTCTCGACGGTCAGGTCCTCGTAGTAATCCTTGCCGATCTGGGCCATCGGCGCGTTGGCGCAGGCGCCCAGGCATTCCACCTCTTCCCAGGTGAACTTGCCGTCCGCGCTCAGGGTATGCGGCTTCTCGGCGATCTTTTCCTTGCAGACGCCGATCAGGTCCTCGGCGCCGCAGATCATGCAGGTGGTGGTGCCGCAGATCTGGATGTGGGCAACGCTGCCGGTCGGCTCCAGCTGGAACATGAAGTAGAAGGTCGCCACTTCCAGCGCGCGGATATAGGCCATGCCCAGCAGGTCGGCCACGTATTCGATCGCCGGTTTCGTCAGCCAGCCTTCCTGCTCCTGCGCCCGCCACAGCACCGGGATGATCGCAGAGGCCTGACGCCCTTCCGGATATTTCGAGATCTGGGCCTCGGCCCATTTCAGGTTGGTCTCGGTGAAAGCAAAGCTTTCGGGCTGTTCGTGGTGAAGGCGTCTAAGCATCGGCTCAGGTCCCGTCCTTTGTCACTGCTGGCACCGGGCGAACCCCGTGCTGGCCCGATCCGGGCCCGTTGTCATCTCTTTGTGCGGCCTCGCCGCCGGTCTTGCTGCGGCGCTCGCCGCCGGCAGGGTCCCGTTGGCGCCATCCGCGCCGGCCCGGGCCTGCCCTGCCCTGTCACACCTGACAGGGCCCCGTGGTCAGGCGGATCCCGCCACCCGGCAGCCGCTCGGCGTTGTCATGCGCCAGCTCGTATTGCAGCAGCTGCGTCACCTGCTCGCGGCTCAGCCCGGTCTGAAGCTCGACGGGCTGGAAATCCCGTTCCGTCGTCATCTGACAGCCGACCGAGGCCACGGCGTATTCGAACTTGCCCAGGCTGTCCGCCGGCAGGTCCTGCGGCAGGCCCGTGGTGCAGGCCGAGAGCACCAGCGCCGCGGCGGCGCCAAGGGCGCCCGCCCGGCGATACTGTCCCGTCGCGCCCGCCATCAGCGGTCGACCTCGCCGAACACGATGTCGAGCGAGCCGAGAATGGCGGCCACGTCGGCCAGCTGGTGGCCGCTGCACATCGCGTCCATCGACTGCAGGTGCGCAAAGCCCGGCGCCCGCAGCTTGGCCCGGTAGGGTTTGTTGGTGCCGTCCGCCTTCATGTAGACGCCGAATTCGCCCTTCGGTGCCTCGA
This sequence comes from Pseudooceanicola sp. DL12, assembly GCF_056270665.1. NCBI lineage: Bacteria > Pseudomonadati > Pseudomonadota > Alphaproteobacteria > Rhodobacterales > Paracoccaceae > Pseudooceanicola > Pseudooceanicola sp. DL12. The sequence goes on along the minus strand of NZ_CM149884.1, from coordinate 1,503,528 downwards.
CGCAGGCGTAAACCTCGCCGGCCGGCACGTGGAACCCTTCGGTATAGAGCTTGAAGTGGTGGATCAGGCTCTCCATCGAGGTCTTCATGTCGCCGCGTTTCGGCGGGGTGATCTTGCCGCGCGCCATCACGTCGCCGGGGGTTTCCCGCAGCTTGACGATGGCCTGGCGGATGATCTTGGTGCTCTCGTACATTTCCTGCATGCGCACCAGGTAACGGTCATAGCAGTCGCCGTTCTTGCCCACCGGGATCTGGAAATCGAACTCGTCGTAGCACTCGTAGGGCTGCGACCGCCGCAGGTCCCAGGCCAGGCCGGAGCCGCGCACCATCACGCCGGAATAGCCGCGCTGCTGGATATCCTCCTCGGTGACGATCCCGATGTTCACGTTGCGCTGCTTGAAGATCCGGTTTTCGGTCAGCAGCGTGTGCAGGTCGTCGACGAAGGCCGGGAAGCCGATGGCCCATTCCTCGATATCGTCGATCAGCTTGTCGGTCAGGTCCTGGTGCACGCCGCCGGGCCGGAAATAGGCCGCGTGAAGGCGCGCGCCCGAGGCCCGCTCGCAGAAGATCATGATCGTCTCGCGGTGCTCGAAGCCCCAGAGCGGCGGCGTCAGCGCGCCCACGTCCATGGCCTGCGTGCAGACGTTCATCAGGTGGTTCATGATCCGGCCCAGCTCGCAGAAGAGCACGCGGATCAGGCTGGCCCGTTTCGGGATCACCGTGCCGGTCAGCTTCTCGATGGCCAGGCACCAGGCGTGCTCCTGGTTCATCGGCGACACGTATTCCAGCCGGTCCAGATAGGGCAGGTTCTGCAGGTAGGTCCGGCTCTCCATGAGCTTTTCCGTCCCGCGGTGCAGCAGGCCGATATGCGGGTCGCAGCGTTCCACGATCTCGCCGTCCAGCTCCAGCACCAGGCGCAGCACGCCGTGGGCCGCAGGGTGCTGCGGACCGAAGTTGATGTTGAAGTTGCGGATCTTCTGCTCGCCGGTCAGGGCGTCTTCGAAGCCTTTCGCGCCGTCCATCACTTGGCCTCCGTCTTTTCGTCACCCGGCAGGATGTACTCGGCACCCTCCCACGGCGACATGAAATCGAACTGGCGGTATTCCTGCACCAGCTTCACCGGCTCGTAGACGACGCGCTTCATCACCTCGTCATAGCGCACCTCGGTATAGCCCGTGGTGGGGAAGTCCTTGCGCAACGGATGGCCCTGGAAACCATAGTCGGTCAGGATGCGGCGCAGGTCGGGGTGACCGCTGAAGATGATGCCGAACATGTCGAACACCTCGCGCTCGAACCAGTTGGCCGAGGGGTGCACGGAAACGATCGAGGGCACCATCTCGTCTTCACGGGCGGCGACCCGCAGGCGGATGCGCTGGTTCTGGTACATCGACAGGAAGTGATAGACCACGTCGAAGCGCTTGGCGCGCTCGGGGTAATCCACCGCCGTCACGTCCACCAGGGTCGAGAACTTGCAGTTCGCGTCGCTGCGCAGGAACTCGACGAAGCCCAGGATGTTGGGCAGGGCCACGTCGATGTTCAGCTCGCCGAAGCTGACATCCCAGGACATCACGCAATCGGGGCGCTTGGCTTCGATCAGCGCTCCCAGCTCGTTCAGGGAGGCTTCCATTTCTTTCAGGGCTTCGCTCATGTTCTGTCCTCTGCCCTCAGCGTACCAGGGTGCCGGTGCGGCGGATCTTGCGGGCAAGCTGCATGATCCCGTAGAGCAGCGCCTCGGCCGTCGGCGGGCAGCCGGGCACGTAGATGTCCACCGGCACGATGCGGTCGCAGCCACGCACCACGGAATAGCTGTAGTGATAGTAGCCGCCGCCGTTGGCGCAGGAGCCCATCGAGATCACGTAGCGCGGTTCCGGCATCTGGTCGTAGACCTTGCGCAGCGCCGGGGCCATCTTGTTGGTCAGCGTGCCGGCCACGATCATCACGTCGGCCTGGCGCGGAGAGGCCCGCGGGGCGATCCCGAAGCGCTCGGCGTCATAGCGCGGCATCGAGGTGTGCATCATCTCGACGGCACAGCAGGCCAGGCCGAAGGTCATCCAGTGGAGCGAGCCGGTGCGCGCCCAGGTGATCAGGTCCTCGGCGGTGGTCAGCAGAAAGCCCTTGTCCTGCAGCTCGCGGTTCAGCGCCTGGGTGGCAACCTCGTTGTCGCCGCCGGCGGTGTTGGCTCCGGTCATCACTCCCATTCCAGGGCTCCTTTCTTCCACTCGTAGGCAAAGCCGATCGTCAGCACGCCCAGGAACACCATCATCGACCAGAAGCCGATGTTGGACAGGTCCTTGAACGCCACGGCCCAGGGAAACAGGAAGGCGATCTCGAGGTCGAAGATGATGAAGAGGATCGAGACCAGGTAGAAACGAACGTCGAATTTCATCCGCGCATCGTCGAAGGCGTTGAAGCCGCATTCGTAAGCACTGACTTTTTCCGGGTCGGGGTTGCGGACGGCAACGATCACGGCAGCAAGGATCAGGATCAGTCCAAGGGCGATCGCTACGACCAGAAAGATGAGAATGGGAAGGTATTCCCGCAGCATCTCTTCCACGAATGGCTCCTTTCATGGGCGGCGGGGGTCACGGGGACCCACAAGGCTGTGAAGGGTTTACTCCCGCCCCCCGTCAGGGTCAACCGAGCGGGGCGGTTTTCAGGCCGCTGTTTCTTCCATGAAGAGACTTAGTAAACAATTGGATACCACAGGCCTGCACGCATAGAGTGTGGTTAATGCTGCCCTGCCGCATGGTCGCCATACCCGAGGGAATCAGTCGGAAATTTCCGACGGAATCAGTCAGGAACGCCGCTTCCTTCGCGTCAGCGCAAATGCGACGTGTCAGCGCGCCCCCGAAAAACGCGGCTCCCCGGTGCTCCACAGGCGAAATTTCCCCCTGCGCCAGAATATCGCACCGACATCCATAAGATGACTCCCACGCATACGTATACATGGGGGTGATACATCTTTTACGCGACCTGGTTCACCGCGAAAAAATCGTCGCCGGGGCAAGATCACCGGTCCGCGAAAGCCCCCCTTCGCCGCCCTCCCGACAGGCCCGGTTTCAGCTCTGCCAGCGCGGCTTTTCGCGGGCAAAGAAGGCCGCGATACCCTCTCCTGCCTCCTCCCCTTCCCAGCAGCGCACCAGCTCCTTCACCGAATACATAACCCCGTCCTCGCCATCGAGGCGCTCCAGCGCCCCGATCAGCGCCTTGGCGCGGGCCACGGCCTCGGGCGCGGTCTCCAGGTAGGGTGCCACTTCGGCCGCCACCGCCGCGTCCAGCGCCGCGTCCAGCGCCGCGGTGATCGCGGCCTCGATTTCGGCCTGTGCGACCTCCGAAGCCGCCCCGGACCGCCCTGATTCCGAATCCCCCGCGCCGCCGGCGGCCACCTCCTCTGCCGCCTCCCGTCCCGCCACTTTTGCCAGCAGGTTCAGCGCCACCGCCTCCTCGGCGCCGAACCGGCGCCCCGAGAAGAACACCCGCCGCGCCTTGGCCGCGCCCATGCGCGCCACCACGTAGGGGCCGATGGTCGCCGGGATCAGGCCCAGGCGCACCTCGGTCAGCGCCATGCTGACCCGCGGCGTGCCCACCGCCACGTCGCAGACCGCGACCATGCCCACGCCGCCACCAAGGCAATTGCCCTGCACCCGCCCGATCAGCGGCTTCGGCAGGTCGTTCAGCGCCTTCAGCATCATCGCCAGCTTCGTTGCCTCCTCGGCGCGCTGTGCCGCATCCGCCGCCATCTGTTCGCGCATCCAGCCCAGGTCGCCGCCGGCACAGAAGGTCCGGCCCTTCGCGGCCAGCACCACCACCCGCACCGACGGATCCGCGCCCAGGCCCTGGGCCGCCTCGGTCAGCTCCGCGATCATCCGCGCGCTCAGGGCATTGTGCTTCTCCGCCCGGTCCAGCCAGAGCGTCGCCACGCCGCGGGCGTCGCGCTCGATGGAAATCGTCTCCCAGATGCTCTCGCTCATCTTTCCCTCAATTCTCCCCCGCGGCTTTGCAAACTGCCCTGCCGCGATTTGCATATGGATCAGGCCGGCTCGGCCCGCATCATCCGCGCCATCCCTGCCGCGCGCAGCACCACCTCGCGGTCGAGGCCCGTGGCATAGCCCAGGGCCTCCAGCCGCTCCATCACCGCCTCGGTGGCCACGTTGCCCTTGGCCCCCGGCGCATAGGGACAGCCGCCCAGGCCGCCCACCGCCGCGTCAAAGATCCTCAGACCCTTTTCCAGCGACACCTCTATATTCTCCAGAGCCCGGCCCGCGGTGTCATGGTAATGCCCCACCAGCGCCGCCGCCGACAGCTCCTGCAGCACCGCGTCCAGCATGGCGCCCACGCGCTCGGGCGTGCCCTGCCCGATGGTGTCGCCCAGCGAAATCTCGAAACAGCCCATGTCGCGCAGCGCCGCCGCCACCCGGGCCACGGCCCCCGGCGCCACCGCGCCGTCATAGGGGCAATCGGTGACACAGCTGATATAGCCGCGCACCGGCACGCCGGCCGCGCGCGCGGCGGCGACCACCGGCGCGAAACGCTCAAGGCTCTCTTCTATGCTGGCGTTGATATTGGCGCGGCTGAACCCCTCGCTCGCCGCCCCGAACACCGCCACCTCGTCGGCGCCCGCGGCCAGCGCATCCTGCAGCCCGCGCATGTTGGGTGTCAGCGCGGTGTATTTCACCCCGGGCCTGCGGGAGATCCCCGCCAGCACCTCGGCACTGCCCGCCATCTGCGGCACCCATTTCGGGCTCACAAAGCTCGCCGCCTCGATCCGGGCAAAGCCCGCCGCGCTCAGGCAGTCGATCAGCGCCACCTTCTCCGATACCGGAATCGCGCGCTTTTCGTTCTGCAGCCCGTCGCGGGGCCCCACCTCGAAGATCTCTACATGTTCACTCATCTCTCCCCCCTTTCACGGCCTCAGGCGGCCGGCTTCTCCGGCGCCGGATAGAAGGCCTCGGCCAGCACGCCCGTGCCCGGGTCCGGCAGCGCCCGGCGAAAGCCCTCGCGCGCCGTGATCCGCTCGAACCAGGCCGCGGTTTCCGGAAACCCGTCCAGCGTGGTGAAATGCAGCGCCATCCACACCGCCTGCCCCACCGCCACGTCAGCGGCGGAAAAGCCGCTGGTCAGCAGGTGGTCGCGGTTCTCCACCGGGGTCGAGAGCCGCCCCTCGATCGCCGCGAAACACTTGCCCAGCCGCGCCGCCTCCAGCCGCATCACCGTCTCCGAGCGCATCCAGGGCTCGCGCAGCACGATGTGATGCTGGGTCAGGTTGGCGCAGTGCTGGCTGATCGTCTCGGCAAAGTGCAGCCAGACCAGCCAGTCGGGCCGGTCCAGGTCGCCCATGCCCCGCCCCAGCCCCCGCTCCGGGAACTTCTCGCAGAGGATCTCGGTGATCGCCCCGCTCTCGAAATGGCACTCGCCGTCCATCTCCAGCGCCGGCACCCGGCCCGCGGGCGAGCGCGACAGGTACTCCGGTTCCCTCAGCGAGGCGTCGAAGGCATGGATCGACAGCTCGAAGGGCACGTCCAGCTCGTTCAGCAGCCAGAGCACCCGCATCGAACGGCTGCCGGCGCAGTGATGCAGGGTCATCATGCCGCTTCCACCTCCTCGCCCTCCAGGCGGATCAGCACGGCGCCGGCTTCCACCTGGGCGCCCTCCGTGGTCAGAACTTCGGCAATCATGCCGTCTCGCGGGGCGGTCAACGCATGTTCCATCTTCATGGCTTCAAGGATAGCGAGCCTTTCGCCCGCGGCAACCGCCTGCCCCGCTTCCGCGAAGACAGCCCGCACCAGCCCCGGCATCGGCGCCTCGATCAGATCGCCGCCCGCACCGCCCTCCGCCGCGCACTCCAGCGCATCAACCGGCTCGAACGTCAGGCCGTAACCGGCAAAGAGCGTGATCACCCCGCCCTCCGCATGAACCTCCGGCACCTTCTGCCCGTCCAGCCGCCATTCCCCGCTCCAGCGCGCCACCACCTCCTGGTCGCCCACCGTCACCACGTGGCCCGCGCCGTCGCTGGCCACCCGCACCGTGATCTCCTCCCCGGCGTGGCGCAGCACCACGTGGCGCACCATCGGCACCCAGAGCGTGAAGCCCGCCTGCGGCCCCGGCGCCGCGTCCAGCCCCAGCGCCACCAGCGCGGCCCAGGCCACCTCGCCCGCCTCCGCCACCGGCGCGGCGCTCAGCGCCTCGATGTCGCGCCCGATCAGCCCGGTATCCACCTCGCCGCGGGCAAACCCCTCGTGCCCGGCCAGCGCGCCCAGGAACGCCAGGTTCGTCACCGTCCCCGCCACCTGCGTCTCGCGCAGCGCCCGCTCCAGCTTCTTCAGCGCGATCGCCCGCGTCGGGCCATGCACGATCACCTTGGCGATCATCGGATCGTAATGCGGGCTGATCACGTCGCCCGTCCGCACCCCGGTATGGGCGCGGCAGCCTTCGGCAAACCGCAGCCTGGCCAGCCGACCCGTCGCGGGCAGGAACCCCTTCGGCACGTCCTCCGCATAAAGCCGCGCCTCGAAGGCATGGCCCGTCAGCTCCAGATCCTCCTGCGCCGCCGGCAGCGGCTCTCCGGCCGCCACCCGCAGCTGCCATTCCACCAGGTCCACGCCGGTCACGCATTCCGTCACCGGGTGTTCCACCTGCAGGCGGGTGTTCATCTCCATGAACCAGAAGCCATCGGGGCGCAGCCCGTCGGATCCGTCCACGATGAATTCGATCGTGCCCGCCCCGGCGTACCCGATGGCCTCGGCGGCGCGCACGGCGGCCTGTCCCATGGCGGCGCGCATCTCCTCGGTCATCCCCGGCGCGGGCGCCTCCTCGATCACCTTCTGGTGCCGGCGCTGCAGCGAACAGTCGCGCTCGAAGAGATGCACCGCCCGCGTGCCGTCGCCAAAGACCTGCACCTCGATGTGCCGGGGCTGCTGGATGTATTTCTCGATCAGCACCGCCGGGTTGCCAAAGGCATTCTGCCCCTCGCTCTGCGCGCTCTTCAGCGCCTCGGCAAAATCCTCCGCCCGTTCGACCAGCCGCATGCCCTTGCCGCCGCCCCCCGCCACGGCCTTGATCAGCACCGGATAGCCGATCTCGCCCGCCGCATTGGCCAGCGTCTCCACGTCCTGCGCCGCGCCGTGATAGCCCGGCACCACCGGCACGCCGGCCTCCTCCATCAGCGCCTTGGCCGCATCCTTCAGCCCCATGGCCCGGATCGCCTTGGCCGAGGGCCCGATGAAGGTCAGCCCCGCCGCCTCCACCGCCTCGACGAACTCCGGGTTCTCCGACAGAAAGCCATATCCTGGGTGAATCGCCTGCGCACCGCTGGCCAGCGCCGCCTCGATCACCGCGTCGATGCGCAGGTAACTCTCTGCCGGGCTGGCGCCGCCGATGGGCACCACCACGTCGGCCAGCGCCACGTGGCGCGCCTCTGTATCCGGGTCCGAACAGATCGCCACCGTCCGCAGCCCCATGGCCCGCGCGCTCTCGATCACCCGACAGGCAATCTCGCCCCGGTTCGCAATCAGGATCGTGTCGAACATCTCTCCCCTCCCTCTCTTCCTTATCTACAGCTTTCTACAGGGCCGCCCGCAGGATCCCCGCGCTGCCCGCATCAAATGCCACCAGCGTCACGGCATAGCCCGTGCGCCCGCTCAGCCAGTCGCGCAGGGTGGCCACGGCAATCGCCGCCGCCGCCTCTGCCGGATAGCCGTAAACCCCGGTCGAAATCGCCGGAAAGGCCACCGTCCTGTCGCCCGCGCCCTCGGCCAGCTCCATCGCGTTGCGGTAACAGGCGGCCAGCAGATCCGCCTCGCCCCTGCCGCCGCCCTGCCAGACCGGCCCCACCACGTGGATCACGTGGCGCGCCTTCAGATCGTATCCCGCCGTCATCCGGGCCTCGCCCGTCGGGCAACCGCCCAGCCCCCGGCATTCCTCCAGCAGCCCCGGCCCCGCCGCGCGGTGAATGGCGCCATCCACGCCGCCCCCGCCCAGCAGCGTCACATTGGCCGCGTTCACGATGGCATCCACGGCCAGCGTGGTGATATCGCCCTGCCAGACCTCGAGCCTATTCATCACCGCCCCCGCGATAGCTGCGATAGCGGTGGCGATAGATCAGGTTCGGCCTGTCGCCCTCCAGCAGGTAGAGCACGATCAGCATCAGCAGGATGATCTCCACCACCACGCCGACACCCCCGGTGCCGATGAAACTGACATTGCCCAGCATCGAGACCGCGCTCATCGCCGTCACGAGGAAGACCGCCCAGGGCACGCGAAAGGCCAGCCCCGCCGCGCAGAGCAGCGGCAGCAGCATCGCGACGGCAAAGCCCGCCGTCGGCACCCCGCCCCATTCCACGGCCTGCATCACCCTCAGCCCCGTCATCGCCAGGTAATAGCCCACGATGGCCCAGAGGATCAGGTTCAGCCGCCCCTGCGGGTGGTTGCGCGCCATTTCGGGCGTCACGTGGATCCATTGCGCGCCGGTCACCGGGTCGCGCCCGCCGGGGGTGAACACGCCCTCCTCGGGCATCTGCTTCTGTCTCGTCATCTCGGGGCTCATGTCAGGGATCCTCTCCATCCCCCGCTTAGCACGGCCTCGGCCTGCGTCACCATCTCGGCCAGGATATCCGCCGCCGGGCGCAGGTCGCGGATCAGCCCGATGACCTCGCCCACCACCGGTGCCGCAACCTCCGCATCGCCGCGCGCCAGCGCCTCGGCCCATTCCGCCTTGGCCGCCGCACTCTGCGCCAGCGCCTCAAGCCGCTCTTCCCAGCGCTCGGAAAAGGCGTTGCGCAGCCCCCTCAGGTCGAACTCCTCGGGCCAGTTCAGCCCCCGCGCCACATCCACCGCATGGCCGCGATAGGTATCGTCGCCCCCGGCGGCCAGCGCCGCGCGCCATTGCCCCTCGGTCACAAGCGCCTCTTCCGCGGCCCAGAACCGCGTGCCGCATACCACGCCCTCGGCCCCCAGCATCAGCGCCGCCGCAAGGCCGCGCCCGTCGGCGATGCCGCCGGCGGCCAGCAGCGCCACCTCCGGCGCCTCCCGGCCCAGCAGATCGGCCAGCTCCGGCACCAGGGTCATCGTCGCCCGCCGCGCGCCATGGCCGCCCGCCTCGGTGCCCTGCGCCACGATCACCTCCGCCCCCGCCGCGATGGCCGCGCGCGCATGGGCCAGGCTCTGCACCTGGCAGATCAGCCTCGCCCCTGCCGCGCGGATCGCCCCGGCAAAGGGCGCCGGATCTCCGAACGACAGGAACACCGCGCGCGGTTTCCGCTCGAGCGCCGCCTGCAGCACGCCGGGGTTTTCCTCCAGCGCCCAGGTGATGAAGCCCACGCCCACATCCCCATTGCCCGCCTCGCGCGCCTGCGCCGCGATCCATGCCGCGTCGCCGTACCCGCCTCCGATCAGGCCAAGGCCGCCCGCGCCGCTCACCGCTGCGGCCAGCCGCCCGCCCGCCACCCGCGCCATGGGCGCCAGGACGATCGGATGCTCGATGCCAAGGAGCTCTGTGGCACGGGTCCGGATCATGGATTTTCGCACAGCCTCCCCATGGGCGCACAACGAAAGCCGCACCGACGTGATACCGACGCAATACCGACGTAATACCGACGTTGGGATTGGCTCATTTCAATACCTTGCAAATTTGCACAACGGCGCGGATCCTACATCCGGAACAGGCCGAAATTCGTGTCCTCTATGGGCGCATTCAGGCTCGCCGAAAGGCTCAGCGACAGCACCTCGCGGCTCTTTCTGGGGTCGACAATCCCGTCATCCCAAAGCCTTGCAGAGGCATAGAGCGGATGGCTCTGCCGCTCGAACATCTCGATCGTCGGCCGCTTGAACTCCGCCTCTTCCTCGGCGCTCCAGGACCCGCCCTTGCGCTCGATCCCGTCGCGTTTCACCGTCGCCAGCACCCCCGCCGCCTGCTCTCCGCCCATGACCGAAATCCGCGAATTCGGCCAGGACCACATGAAGCGCGGGCCATAAGCTCTTCCTGCCATTCCATAATTTCCAGCGCCGAAAGAGCCCCCCACCAGCATGGTGATCTTGGGCACCGCGGTGGTCGACACCGCCGTCACCATCTTGGCGCCGTGGCGCGCGATGCCCTCGTTCTCGTACTTGCGGCCCACCATGAAGCCGGTGATGTTCTGCAGGAAGACCAGCGGGATCTTGCGCTGGCTGCACAGTTCCACGAAATGCGCGCCCTTCTGCGCCGCCTCGCTGAACAGCACGCCATTGTTGGCGACTATGCCCACCGGCCAGCCGTCGACATGGGCAAAGCCCGTCACCAGCGTTTCGCCAAAGCGTTGCTTGAATTCATCAAATCGCGATCCGTCCACCAGCCGGGCAATCACCTCGCGAATGTCATAGGGCGTCTTCAGATCTCCCGGCACCACCCCGATGATCTCCTCCGGATCATAGGCCGGCGCCTCCGGCGACAGGCGCGCGGGCCCGTTCGGCCTCTGCCGGTTCAGCCCCGCCACCGCGCGCCGCGCCAGCGCCAGCGCATGGGCGTCGTCCTCGGCCAGGTAATCCGCCACCCCCGACAGGCGCGTGTGCACGTCGCCGCCGCCAAGGTCTTCTGCTGTCACGATTTCTCCGGTCGCGGCCTTCACCAGAGGCGGCCCTGCCAGAAAGATCGTGCCCTGTTCGCGCACGATGATCGTCACGTCCGACATGGCCGGCACATAGGCCCCGCCGGCGGTGCAGCTGCCCATCACCACGGCAATCTGCGCGATGCCCTTGGCCGACATCCGCGCCTGGTTGTAGAAGATCCGGCCAAAGTGGTCCCGGTCCGGAAACACCTCGTCCTGGTTCGGCAGGTTGGCGCCCCCGCTGTCCACCAGGTAGAGGCATGGCAGGTGGTTTTCCTCGGCGATCTCCTGCGCCCTTAGGTGTTTCTTTACGGAGATGGGATAGTAAGTTCCTCCCTTCACCGTGGCATCGTTGCAGACGATCATCACCTCCTGCCCGGCGACGCGCCCCACCCCGGCAATCACGCCACCACAGGGCGCCGCGTTGTCATAGAGGCCATGGCCCGCCGTCGCGCCGATCTCCAGGAACGGCGTGCCGGGATCGAGAAGGCCCGCAACCCGCTCGCGCGGCAGCATCTTGCCCCGCGACAGATGCCGCTCTCGCGCGGCCGCACCGCCGCCCGCGGCCGCAAGCTCGGCCGCCTCGCGCACCACCGAGAGCGCCTCGAGATGCGCCACGCGGTTGGCCTTGTAGCTGTCGGAGCCCGTCAGGGCCTGCGAGTGGATCTTCATCTGTCTTCAACCTCTTGCATCATGCGCCCACGGACGGGCGATGGCCTTCTGCCGGCATCCCTGCCCCGCGCCCTCGGGCACAGCGGCTTTGGGAAACCGATGTTTTATTTGCATCTTCAACACCTTGACGCAGATCAAGGCGCCGACTCGAACTTGGGTTCACAGGGTCGTGCATGTTCATTCGAAAGGCCCCAAAATGACTACCAAGACCCTCCTGATCACCGCTACCGCCCTTCTCGCCGTCACCGGCTCTGCGGCCATGGCGCAGTCGCAGGGTGATTTCACCGTCGGTCTCGGTGTCGGATACGTCGACCCGAAATCCGACAACGGCACCGTCGCCGGCTCCGAGCTGACGATCGGCGGCGATGCCCAGCCGACGCTGACCCTGGAATATTTCGTGACCGACACCCTCGGCATCGAACTTCTGGCCGCCACGCCCTTCACCCACGACATCAAGCTCGGCGGCACCAAGATCGGCACCGTCAAGGAACTGCCGCCGACCCTGTCGGTGAACTACCACATCAACACCGGCACCAAGTTCACGCCGCTGGTCGGCCTTGGCCTGAACTACACCACCGCGCTCGACGTGAATTCCGATGTCGGCCACCTGACTCTCGATGACAGCTGGGGCGTAGCCGCCCACCTGGGTGTCGACTATGCCGTCAGCGATACCGCTGCCATCCGGGCCGACGTGCGCTGGATCGACATCGACATGGACGCCAAGCTCGACGGCGCGGCCATCGGCACTGCCGAGGTCGACCCTTGGGTCTTCGGCATGTCCTACATCATGACCTTCTGAGGCCAGCCCCTCGAACCCTTGCGGAAGGCGCGCCACTGCGGCGCGCCTTTTTGCTGCGCCTTCAGCGGGATGCCCGGCAAAGCTCGGGCAATGCCTCAGCATGTTTCCCGCACTTCGGCTGCGGCCATGGCCTTCAGTTCCTTGCGGATAACCTTTCCCGTCACCGTCATCGGCAGCGCCTCGAGAAAGGTGATCTCGCGCGGATAGGAATAGGCCGAGAGGCGCGCCTGCACATGGCTTTGCAGGTCCCTGGCGCAGGCCGTCGCCCCCGGTTTCAGCACCACGTAGGCCTTCACGATCTCGGTCCTGAGCGGATCGGGCTTGCCCACCACGCCCACCGTCGCCACGTCGGGATGGGTCATCAGGCAGTCCTCGATCTCGGACGGGCCGATGCGGTAGCCGGCCGAGGTGATCACGTCATCCTCGCGGCCCAACAGGTGCAGGTAGCCCTCGCGGATCACGCCCCGGTCCCCGGTCACCAGCCAGTCGCCCCGGAACTTCTCGGCGGTAGCCACAGGGTTGTTCCAGTACTCCAGCATCATAGAGGCAGAGCCCCTGCGAAAGGCCACGTCGCCCTCGCCGTCGGTCACCTGCCCAGCCTCGTCGATCACCACCACGTCATGCCCCGGCGCCGGCCGCCCCGCCGCCCCCGGCTGCGCCGGATAGAGCACGTTGCATGCGGTGACCGTCATGTTGCACTCGGTCTGACCGTAGAACTCGTTGATCGTGACCCCCAGGGCCTCACGCCCCCAGGCCAGCATCTCTGCCCCCAGCGGCTCTCCGCCCGAGGCGACCGAGCGCAGCCCGCTGAGACCCCGGTTCTCGCTCTTCAGCATCCGCAGCGCGGTCGGCGGAAAAAACACGTTGCGCACATGGGCTTCGTCGATGATCCGCTGGCATTGCGCGGTGTCGAACTTGGCCATCCGCGCCGCCACCACCGGCACGCCCAGCGCCAGCCCCGGCATCAGCACATCGAAGAGCCCGCCGATCCAGGCCCAGTCCGCAGGGGTCCAGAGGCAATCGCCCTCCTGCCCCAGCAGGTCATGGCTCAGCTCGACCCCCGGCAGGTGCCCGATCAGCACCCGGTGCGCATGCAGCGCACCCTTGGGTTTGCCCGTGGTGCCGGAGGTATAGATAAGAAGGGCCGGTTCCTCGGCCCCCGTGTCGCAGGTCTCGAAACGCTCCCCTGAAAGGCTCTCGTCCTCCGGGATCAGCGCCTCGGTGCCCAGTGGCACCAGCATCGCCGCGCCTTCGGCATCCGTCACCGCAAGGGTCAGCCCGCTGTCCCCCACACGGCTGCGCAGGGCATCCTCGCGGAACAGCTTGAAAAGCGGCACGGAAATCGCGCCAAGCTTCCAGATCGCCACATGGGCCGCCGCGCACCAGGGATCCTGGCTGCGCAGCACGCCCACCCGGCCCCCAGGCGTCACGCCGCGCGCCTGCAGTGCATGGGCCAGACCGTCGGCCATGCGTCGCAGCTCCGCAAAGGAGATATCGCGCCGCGTGGCCCCGGTCATGTCGATGATGGCGGTGCGTCCCGGGTCGGTCTCGGCCCAGTCATCACAGGCCAGTGCCGCCATGTTCAGCCGCTCGGGGATCACCCAGGCAAATCCGGACATATCGCCACCCGCATGGGGTTTCATCAATGGTTCCATGACCGCCCCCCTATTGCATGGCGCCCATCAGCTCGCGGCCGATGAGCATGCGGCGGATCTCGGAGGTACCAGCCCCGATCTCCATCAGCTTGGCATCGCGGAAGATCCGCGCCACCGGGGCATCGTTCAGGAAGCCGGCTCCCCCCATGGCCTGCACCGCCTGGTGCGCCACCGCCATGCCCTCCTCGCTGGCATAGAGCACGCAGGCCGCCGCATCCTGCCGGGTCACCTCGCCCCGATCACAGGCCCGCGCCACCTCGTAGACATAGGCCCGTGCGCTGTTCATCTTGGTGTACATGTCGGCAATCTTGCCCTGCATCAGCTGAAAGTTCCCGATGCTCTGACCAAACTGCTTTCGCTCGACCATGTAGGGCATGACCTCGTCCAGGCAGGCCGCCATGATGCCGGTGCCGATCCCCGAGAGCACCACGCGCTCGTAGTCGAGCCCCGACATCAGCACCCGCACGCCCTTGCCCTCTTCGCCGAGGATGTTCTCGAAGGGCACCTCCACATCCTCGAAGATCAGCTCAGCAGTGTTAGAGCCCCGCATGCCCAGCTTGTCGAAATGCGGCGAGGTCGAGAAACCCTTCATCGACTTCTCGATCAGGAAGGCCGTGATACCTCGGCTGCCCGCCTCCGGATCGCTCTTGGCATAGACCACCAGCGTATCGGCGTCCGGCCCGTTAGTGATCCAGTATTTGTTTCCGTTCAGGATGAAGCGGTCGTTCTTCTTCTCCGCGCGCAGCTTCATGCTCACCACGTCGGACCCCGCACCCGGCTCGCTCATTGCAAGGGCGCCCACGTGATCGCCGGACACGAGACCCGGCAAGTACTTCTCCTTCTGCTCGGCGGTGCCGTTTAGACGGATCTGGTTGACGCAAAGATTGGAATGCGCGCCATAGGACAGGCTGACCGAGGCCGAGGCCCTTGCGATCTCCTCGACGGCGATCACATGCGCCAGGTACCCCATGCCGGTGCCGCCATAGTCCTCCTCGACGGTCAGGCCAAGCAGGCCCATCTCGCCCATCTCCTTCCAGAGAGCTGGCGGAAATTCGTTTGTGGTGTCTATTTCGGCCGCCATGGGCCGGACCCTTTCTTGGGCCCAGCGATGGACGGCATCCCGCAGCGCATTGATATCCTCACCCAGATCAAAGCGCATGGAAGCGGTAAACATCGGGCTCCTCCTTCCCGTTATTGAACGCTTGTTCATTACACTACGCACGGCGCCCCGCTCAGGTCAAGCGGGCTGAACGCGCATGTGACGGAACGGAACTCTGCCCCCCGGCAGCCGCGTTGGGTCACTAGAGAAACAAACCGGAGGACGATCATGAAAGATCTCGACACATCGCTCGAAACCGAATTCTGGTCGCGTCTGGGGCATGCCGGGGCTGGCATGCTCGGCGTGAAAGGCGACAGGATCCTGCCGATGACCGGCTTTGCCGACCGGAACGCGCGCTGCCTCTGGTTCATCACGGCCCAGGGGACGGACGCCGATGCCGCGGCGATCTCGAAGATCGAGACCGATTTCACGGTATCCGACGGCCATGCCCGCATTCACACCCGCATCCGGGGCCGCCTCTCCGAGGCTCGGGACCCTGCGAAGCTGGATGACCTGTGGAACGCTTTTGCCGGCAGCTGGTTTCCCGGGGGCCGCGACGATGCTACCGTGCGTCTGCTGCGCTTCGCCCCGATCGAGGCCGAGGTCTGGCTGACGGACGGCTCGGCCCGGTTCCTCTGGGACGTGGCGCGCTCGAGGGTAACCAACCGCACGCCCGAAGGCGGCGAACATGGAGTGATCCAGTTTTGAAGAGCTTTTCGGCGGTGCTGACCGCCTGTCTGATCGGTACCGCCCTGGCCCCTCTGCCCGCTTCGGCCAAGGAGGTTGGCAAGGTCGGTGTCGATTTTGTCGGCAATGACATCGTGATCGAGGCCATCCAGGATCCCGAGGTGCAGGGGGTGACCTGTCACATCGCCTATTTCGATCGCGGCCTTTTCGACCGCGTCACCAAGGGAAACTGGTTCGAGGACCCATCAAACGCCTCCATTGCCTGCCGTCAGACCGGGCCGATCGTCATCGGGGACATTGATCGCAGCGAGGACGGAGAGGACGTCTTCAAGACCTCGCGGTCGATCATCCTCAAGAGCCTGCGCGTAAAGCGCATCTTCGACGAGGAGAACCAGACGCTGATCTACCTGGCGCATGCCAACGAGATCACGAACGGTTCGGCAAAACTGGCAATCTCGACCGTACCGCTCTACCAGCCCCAGGCAGCTGAGTGATCAGCAGACGTCAGCCTCAGGGCTGCGCCTGGTAGACCGCACCGATTTCCGCGCGAATGATCCGCGCGATCAGGGCGCAATCCTCAAGCGAGAACGTCAGCGGAAGCCGCATGTCGAGTATGGCACGCAGGATCCTGTCCGATTTCGGAAGCGCCTCGTGCGGAGCATAGCGCCAGCTGTCGTAGCGGGAAGTATAGCCGTGCGGCTCGGCATCGCCGAACCATTTCAGTTCGACACCCCGCGCCGCGCATCGCCTCAGCACCTCCGCGATCCCCGTGACGTCCCAGTCCTTCAGCAGGAACTGGATCGAGGAGCCGACGAAGCTCTCTGCCTCGGGCCGCTCCACGATGGTCAATCCGGGCGTGCCGCGCAGGCCATCTTCCACGGTCCGGTAGCGCGCGTTCCACGCCTCGCACTGCGCGGCCAGCCGGCGCAGCTGCGGCCGCAGGATTGCCGCGCGCAGATTGTCCATCCGTCCGGAAATATTGGGCGTTTCGTATTTCACCTGGTCATAGGCAAAGGCTTCCGGACCCGCCAGGTGCCGGTCATAGAGCATGTAGCTGCCGGACAGGAGCGTCGCCCGCGCCGCCACCTCGTCGTCGTCGGTGATCAGCAGGCCTCCCTCACCGGAGTTCACATGCTTGTAGGTCTGTGTCGAAAAACACCCCACGCGCCCGTTCCGGCCGCTCGGCGTACCATTCCAGGCCGCCCCCATCGTGTGGGCACAATCCTCGATCACCGTGATGTCAGCGGCGGCACAGATCGCCATCAACTGATCCATGTCGCACAGGTGGCCACGCATGTGGCTGAGCAGCAGCACCCGCGCCTCGCCCATCTTTTCGCTCAGGTCATCCAGGTCGAGCACCAGGCCCTCGGTCACGTCGACATAGACAGGCAGCGCGCCAACGGCGGCAATCGCACCGGGTACAGGCGCCAAGGTAAAGGCGTTTGTCAGAACCCGGTCGCCGGGCTTCACCCCGATCGCCCGAAGCGCCGTTGAGATGGCGTGGCCTCCCGAAGCCACCGCCAAGGCAAAGCGCGCCCCGGTCATCGCCGCGAAATCCCGCTCCAGCAGCGCGGTTTCGCCGGGGTCGTCACCGGCGGTATTGTAGCGGTGCAGCCGACCCGTGCGCATCACGGCCACAGCGGCCTCTATGGCCTCCTCCGGGATCGGCTCCTGCTGGGTGAAAGTACCGGTGAAAACCTCTGTCATTCCGCATCCTTCGCCCGTGCCCGATTGGGCGTCAATCGCACAATCGCATCAGGCTCCTCAAAGGCCAAGAGACGCCACCACGGCTGGCAACTCGTCGAAATGCCGGATCAGCGCCTCGGGCTGCAGGGCAGCCATCTGATAGGCCGCAGGTCCGAACTCGACCAGGATCGACGGCACCCCGGCGGCGCGCGCCGTATTGCGGTCGGTGTCACTGTCGCCCACCAGGCAACACCGTGCCGGATCAGCCCCGGCGCGACGCGCAGCTTCCCGAAGCGGCTCGGGATCCGGTTTGCGAACGGGCAGCGTATCGGCCCCGATCAGGGCATCGAAGGTCTCGAGCACTGCCAGATCGCGCAGCAATTGCACCGCCAGCGCCTCGGGCTTATTGGTACAGATCGCCACCGCATGCCCCGTCCGTTTCAGTTCGATCACGGCTTCCATCGCACCGGGAAACAGCACTGTGCGTCGCGAAATGTCAGCCTCGTATGCCGCTAGCAGCAGCGGATATTGCCGGTCGATCTCCGCCTCATCCTCGCCGCGCCCCACCCGGCTCAGGCCGAGCCGCAGCATCGCCCTGCCGCCTCGAAGCGCGGTTCCGGCATCATCAGGGCCGAGCAGATCGGACAGGCCCATCCCGCGAAAACAGCTGTTGGCCGCTGCCAGCAGGTCACCGCTGGTGTCGGCCAATGTTCCATCCAGATCGAAAATCACCGCGCGCATGGTCCCTCCGGCAGGGTTCCGCTGCCATTGTTTCGGCCCGAAACCCAAGTTGATCCCGGCGCGACCACCCCGGCCTTGCGCCACCCCGTCATCCGGATAAAACGGGCGCACGCAAAGAACAATGGCCCAGGCAACGGTAAAACACCCGCGCGACGCCAAAATCAGAATGACCACACGGGGGCGGAATGAGCACGGCACTGATCATACTTGCAGCGGGCATGGGCACGCGGATGAATTCGGACCTGCCCAAGGTGCTGCATAAGATCGCCGGCGCACCGATGCTGGCGCACGCGATCCACTCGGGCCTGACTCTCGATCCATCCCGCGTGGTTGTCGTGGCCGGACATGGTGCCGAGATGGTCAAAGAGGCCACCGAAGAGGCAATGCCCTTCGCAGAGGTCGTTCTCCAGGAAGACCAGAAGGGTACAGCCCATGCAGTGGACCAGGCACGTGCAGCGCTTGCCGGCTTTTCCGGTGATGCCATCGTGCTCTACGGCGACACGCCCTTTATCCGGCCAGAAACACTAGAGGCTATGAAGAGCGCCCGTGCCCGTCACGATATCGTCGTGCTGGGCTTCGAGGCACGCGATCCCGGTCGCTATGGACGACTGGTAATGGACGGCCATAGTCTCGACCGGATCGTCGAGTTCAAGGATGCCTCAGAAGAGGAACGCAGGATCACCCTGTGCAATTCCGGTGTCATCTGCGCCGATGCCGAGGTGCTCTTCTCGCTGATCTCGGAGGTCGGCAACGAAAATGCGGCCGGGGAATACTACCTGACCGACATCGTGGGCCTGGCCCGAGCCCGCGGCCTCTCTGCCGGGGCCGTTACCTGCGACGAGGCCGAAACCATGGGCGTGAACAGCCGCGCCGAGCTGGCCGTTGCAGAAGCCGAGTTCCAGGCCCGCAAGCGCCTAGAGGCGATGGACGACGGCGTGACGCTGACAGCACCGGAAACGGTCTTCTTTGCCTGGGACACGGTGATCGGGCGCGACACGGTTATCGAGCCGAACGTGTTTTTCGGCCCCGAGGTCACGGTGGAAAGCGGCGCCCGGATCCGGGCCTTTTCGCATCTGGAAGGATGCCATGTCAGCCGTGGCGGGGCCATCGGGCCCTTTGCCCGCCTGCGCCCCGGCGCCGAGCTGGCCGAAGACGTGCATATCGGCAACTTCGTCGAGATCAAGAACGCCCAGATCGATCGTGGCGCCAAGGTCAACCATCTCAGCTACATCGGCGATGCCGAGGTGGGTGAGCAAACCAATATCGGCGCAGGCACCATCACCTGCAATTACGACGGCGTCATGAAGCACAAGACACGCATCGGTGCGCGGGCCTTCATCGGCTCCTCCACCATGCTGGTGGCGCCTGTCTCGGTCGGAGACGAGGCGATGACGGGGTCCGGCTCGGTGATCACTTCCGACGTGGAACCCGGCGCACTGGCCATCGCGCGCGCGCAGCAGGAGACCAAGCCCGGCATGGCACGGAAACTGATGGAAATGTTGAAGTTGAAAAAGGCCCGATTGGCCAAAGAGGCAGAGTAAAATGTGCGGTATCATCGGTTATCTGGGCAATCACGAGGCTTCTCCCTTCCTGGTCGAGGCACTGAAACGGCTTGAATATCGCGGCTATGACAGCGCCGGCATCGCAACGGTGAACGGCGGCACACTCGACCGGCGGCGTGCCGTGGGCAAGCTGGTGAACCTGTCCGATGTCCTCGTCCACACGCCGCTGCCCGGCAAGTCGGGCATCGGCCACACCCGATGGGCCACCCACGGCGAGCCTTCCGAAGTGAATGCGCACCCCCACCGGGTGGGCAAGGTAGCCGTGGTGCACAACGGCATCATCGAGAATTTCCGGGAACTGCGCCGCGAGCTTGCCGAAAAGGGCGCCTTGCCGGAGACGGAGACCGACACCGAAACCGTCGCGATGCTGACCGCGCTCTATCTGGAGGAAGGCCTGAAGCCCGTCGAGGCCGTGCGGAAGACTCTCGGCCGGCTGGAGGGGGCCTTTGCCCTGCTCTTCCTGTTCGACGGGGAGGACGACCTGATGATCGCCGCCCGCAAGGGGTCTCCCCTGGCTATCGGCCACGGGAACGGCGAGAACTTCGTGGGGTCCGATGCCCTGGCGCTCGCGCCCCTGACGGACAGGGTAACCTACCTCGAGGAGGGCGACTGGGCCGTCGTCACCCGCGAGAACGTCACCATTTTCGATGCTCAGGGTAACATCGCCAACCGCGAGATGCGCCGCGTTTCCCTCGACAGTGCGCGCGTCGACAAGGCCGGCCACAAACACTTCATGGCCAAGGAGATCGCCGAGCAGCCGCAAGTGATAGGCGAGGCCGTGAAACACTACCTCGGGCAATCGGGCAACACGATCTCCCTGCCCGGCGAGGGCCTCGACTTCACCGGTGTGGAGCGCCTCGTGATGGTCGCCTGCGGCACGGCATACTACGCCTGCCTGACCGCGAAGTACTGGTTCGAGCAGCTTGCAGGCATGCCCGTCGAGGTAGATGTGGCGTCCGAATTCCGGTATCGCGAGCCGCCAATCACACCGGGCACCGTGGCGCTTTTCGTCAGCCAGTCTGGTGAAACCGCGGACACGCTGGCCGCCCTGCGTTATTGCCGGGACAAGGCCGAAAAGATCGTCTCGGTCGTCAATGTCGCGGAGAGCTCCATCGCGCGTGAGAGCGATCTAGCCCTGCCGATCCTTGCCGGCACGGAAATCGGCGTCGCCTCGACCAAGGCATTCTCCTGCCAGTTGACAGTGCTGTTCATACTCGCGCTCGAGGCCGCGCGCCAGAAGGGACGCCTGGACGCAGACAAGGAAGAGAGCCTTGTCGCGGCCCTGCGCGGCCTGCCCGCCATCCTGGGACAGGCGCTCGACAGCAATGCGGTTGCGCAGACGCTCTCGGTCCAGCTGGCCGAGGCTCAGGACATTCTCTTCCTCGGGCGCGGCCTGATGTATCCCCTGGCGCTGGAAGGCGCGCTGAAGATGAAGGAAATCAGCTATATCCACGCAGAAGCCTATGCATCGGGCGAACTGAAACATGGCCCTATCGCGCTCATCGACAAGCATGTTCCAGTTGTTGTCATGGCACCGCGCGACGGGCTGTTCGACAAGACGGTGTCGAACATGCAGGAGGTCATGGCGCGGGGCGGAAAGGTCCTGCTGATCAGTGATCGTTCCGGGATCGAAGCGGCGCAGGACGGTGTCTGGAACACTATCGAGATGCCCCGCGTAGATCCGCTTATGACACCCATTCTCTATGCCCTTCCGGCGCAGTTGATGGCCTATCATACCGCTGTCGCAAAGGGGACGGACGTGGACCAGCCACGAAACCTCGCGAAATCAGTGACCGTCGAGTAGACTGCCGAGCAAGGGAACAGGGAGCGAGACATGGCAAAGCAGTTCGACCGGATCGACGAAGCGCATCGCCGCTTCATCGAGGATCAGCATATCTTCTTCACAGGAACGGCGGCGCCAGATGGCTATGTGAACGTCTCTCCCAAGGGGATGGACTCGCTTCGCGTGCTGGGCCCGAACCGGATTCTCTGGCGCAATCTCACGGGCTCCGGAAACGAAACGGCGGGCCAGCTGGCACAGTCGAACCGCATGACGCTGATGTGGTGTTCCTTTACCCGGCGCCCGATGATTCTGCGCTGCTATGGCACGGCGCAAACCGTCCATCGACGCGACGACGGCTGGGCCGAGTTGGACGCCCATTTCGAACCTGCCTTCGAAGCCAGGCAGATCTACGATATGACGGTGTCGATGGTACAGACCTCCTGCGGCTATGCCGTGCCCTTCATGGATTATGTCGGTGAACGCGATTCGCTCCACAAGTGGGCTCGCGACAAGGGCGAGGACGGCATCGCAGCCTACTGGCAGGAAAAGAATGCGCACACGCTGGACGGCCACCCAACCGGCATCCTTGCCGGCAATCTCGGAGCCGAGACATGACCATGGATGACGCCCTCGCCCTGCTGAAGGCCGAGGCCGCCCCTGAACGCGCCGCCGGGGCCGCAGCTTATCACAAGGCACAGCGCGTCTATCTGGGCGTTCCCAACCCCGTTCTCAACGACCTCGCACAGGACTGGCGCCACTGCCTTTCCCTTGAGGAGCGCGTGTCGCTCGCCGGCTCCCTGTGGCGCACCGACATCCACGAGGCACGCATTGCGGCCGCCAAGCTGCTGACACAGGCACGCATCCGGCCGGACGCGGCGGTCTGGGACCTGATCTGCAGCTGGGTCCCCGATTTTGACGCCTGGGCCATCGCCGACCATGCCTGCATGGCCGGACAGCGCCGTATCATGGCCGATCTCGACAGGCTCGACCAGGTAGAGGGCTGGACGGTGGCACCCGACATGTGGACGCGCCGCGCCGCTCTGATCATCACGCTGATGCTGACGCGCCAAAATCACCCCTCGATCGCCGAGATGGCGGCACGGGAACGGGTTCTTGGTTGGGCGGCGGGTTATGTGGACGACAGGGAATGGTTCATCCAGAAGGCCGTTGCATGGTGGCTGCGCGACCTGTCGAAACACGATCCAGAGCGTGTTTCGGCCTTCCTGGCGGATTTTGGCGACCGGATGAAGCCCTTCGCCCGCCGCGAGGCCGCGCGCTACCTTGCCGTCCCCGCGGCCTGATCGCGCGACCCTCGGCTCAGACGCCTGCGTGCACGTCGATCTCTGCCAGGGCGGTCAGGGGCAAACCAAGAGCCTGCATCGCCTGAAGCGAAATGCGCGACCCGGACGTTGCCTCGCCCGGTATCGGAATCAATTCGACCTGTACGCGCTTCCCCGTGTCGCTCGCGATCAGGATGCCCTGCTGCCGGGCTGAGACAAGTGGCGTCTTCAGCCACAGGCCGGGTTCCGCCGCGTTGCCCAGCGTCGCAATGGTGGTGCCAAGGGATTGCCCGGCACTCACACTGGCAGGTGGCGTTGGCGAAATCTGCGCCTCGTCCGGAGGTGCCACCGCGGGGGCCTCGGCTTCGGGGGCATCTGCTGTCGGCGTCATTGCGCTGCAGGCCGAAAGGGCCGCCAGCGCGCAAAGGGCAATGATCTGTTTCATGCGCCAATCCTAGCGCAACACCTCGCCACATCAATCTCGGAATGATGCCTTGTCGCCGGGCATCGCCGGCAATAAGTTCCGTCCATGACACCTCAACTCGTCGATCCCTTTCAGCGGGCCATCACCTACCTGCGCGTTTCGGTTACCGACCGCTGCGATTTTCGGTGCGTCTACTGCATGGCAGAGAACATGACCTTCCTTCCGAAGAAGGAATTGCTCACTCTGGAAGAGCTTGATCGAATGTGCTCAACCTTCGTCGACCTCGGGGTGCAGAAACTGCGGATCACCGGCGGCGAACCGCTTGTGCGTCGCAACATCATGAGCTTCTTCCGGGGGATGTCGCGCCATCTGGAGAGCGGCGCGCTCCAGGAACTCACGCTCACTACGAACGGATCCCAGCTTGAGCGGTTCGCGGCTGATCTCGCCGCTGCCGGCGTGCGACGCGTGAACGTCTCGCTCGATACGCTGGACGAAGAAAAATTCGCGCGCGTCACCCGCTGGGGGCGCCTGCCACAGGTGATGCGCGGGCTTGATGCGGCCCAGGCCGCCGGGCTGAAGGTCAAGCTGAATGCCGTGGCCCTTAAGGGCTTCAACGAAGACGAGATCTTTACCCTCACCGAGTTCTGCGCCGCGCGCGACATGGACCTGACCTGGATCGAGGTCATGCCGATGGGCGACATGGGAGCTCTGGATCGGGTCGGGCAATACTGGTCCCTCGATGATGTACGCGCCCGGTTAGCGGAACAGTATCGCCTGATAGACCTTGCCGACCGAACAGGCGGACCCGCACGCTATGTCCGGATCGAGGAGACGGGTCAGAAGATCGGTTTCATCACGCCACTCAGCCATAATTTCTGCGAGAGCTGCAACCGCGTGCGGATGACCTGTACCGGAGAACTTTACATGTGCCTGGGACAGGAAGACATGGCCGACCTGCGACCGGCACTGCGCAACCATCCCGAAGATGACGCGCCGCTTGAGGCAGCGATCCGCCGGGCCATCGGCCTGAAGCCCGAGGGCCACGACTTCGACTATTCGCGCCAGCGCGCCGATGGCCAGGTGTCCCGTCACATGAGCCATACGGGCGGCTGACATGCAGCCCTCGGTGCGCCCGACGCCCTTTTATCATTTCTATCGCCTTGTCTCCCGCGCCGTTGCTCCGATGGCCTGGAGGCGCGTGTCCCACAAGCTCGCATCGGAACACACGCCGCCGGAACGTCGCCGAGAGCGCCTTGGTCACCCGTCAAGAAAACGGCCAGACGGCCCCCTGATCTGGTTCCATGCGGCCAGCGTCGGCGAGAGCGTCTCGGTGCTGGCCCTCGTTTCGACCCTGCTGGAAAGATGCCCGGACGCCCATGCCCTGATCACATCCGGAACCGCTGCATCCGCCAAGGTCCTGGCCCCGCGGCTGCCCGCACGCTGCCTGCATCAGTTCGCCCCATTGGATGCTCCGCGTCCGCTCAAGCGCTTCTTCGAATACTGGCACCCGGATTGCGGCATCTTCGTCGAGAGTGAACTTTGGCCCGGCATGCTCGTCACAGCGAATGAACGCGGCATCCCTCTCGCCCTGCTGAATGCGCGGATGTCGCGCAGCAGCCTGAAGAACTGGGCCCGCTTCGACGAGACGTTCCGTTTTCTTTTCGGCCTTTTCACGCTCGTTCGAACCCAGGACCGGGCAACCCTTGATGGGCTCCTGAAGCTCGGTGCCGATGCAGACAAGGTCGCGCTCGGCGCCAATCTCAAGTCGATGATCCTGCCACCGCCGGTAGCGGCAGAAGACTTGGAAGCGATGCAGGAAGCCTTCTCGGGCGCACCGTTCTGGGCGGCGGTATCGACCCATGAGGGTGAGGAAGAACAAATCATCGCGGCGCATGTTGCAGCCCGCGAGACCATGCCCGGTCTCCGGCTTCTTCTGGTGCCGCGTCATCCGACCCGCTCCGACGAGATTGCCGCCTTCCTGTCTAAACATGATCTGGCTTTCCGCCGCCGTTCCTATGGCGAGCTTCCCGGTGATGCCGAGGTCTATCTCGCCGACACTCTGGGAGAGACGGGCCTGTGGTACGCGCTGTCACCGCTTGTGTTCCTGGGCGGCTCCTTCGGCCCCGCGGGCGGTCACACGCCTTACGAGCCGGCGCTCTTTGGAACCCCCGTCCTGCACGGGCCCAAGGTCGCCAATTTTGCCGAAACCTATGCCGCCTTCGATACGGCAGGCGCCGCAAAAGTCGTGGCAAACGAAAGGGACCTGACCAGGAACCTGACCGAATTGCTGCCCGCGAGCCCCGCTCTCGAGGCCATGTCGACAGCCGCACGCGAGCTGGCTGCCGGGCAGAGCAACCAGCTCGAAGGTATCGCCGAGGAGTTGCTGACCGAACTGGCACCGCACCTTTCACAGGCGGGCGCTTCGGTTTAATCAGGTCACACCTGAGGATTCCGTCAAGAGGGAGACCACCATGACCCAGCAGCGCCCTGTCTCCACGGCCGATCTCGACGTGATCGCTCCGAACTTCAAGAAACGGCTGAGTGGCGTGACGTCCACGGTCGTGCGCCTGGTCCCCCTGCAGGCCCGTGAGATTTCCATCGCAGCGACGGCCCCCATAGACCTGCCAGGTGTCCCGCAGGTGCCCCTCTCCGCCCTTCTGACGATGTCCCGAAAGGGCCCCTCTGGCGCCAGGGTCTGGCATGCACGGCGCAATGTCGAGATGATCGCCGGCCTTGCACTCCGCGGCATCCTTCGCAAGGATCTGAAGCTGCTTTTCACCTCTGCATCTCAGCGCGAACACACGGGGCTTACGAAATGGCTGATCCGCCGGATGGATGGCGTGGTGGCCACTTCGGCACGCACGGCAGGCTATCTGCATCGCGAGGCGGAGGTGATCCACCACGGGATCGACACCGAGGCCTTTTCACCGACCGCGGATCGTGCAGCCCTCCGGGAAAGCATGGGCCTGCCCTCGCATGGGCTTTTGCTCGGATGCTATGGCAGGATTCGGGCCCAGAAGGGCACCGACGTTTTCGTCAAGGCGGCCATGGAGGTGCTGAAGGCAAATCCCGATTCAACGGCGCTTGTCATGGGCCGAGCCACAGACAACCACCGCGATTTCGAGGATGGGTTGAAGGCGGAGGTGGCGACAGCCAGGCTTGGGGACCGCTTGCGTTTCATGCCCGAAGTCCCGGTCTGGCAAATGGCCGACTGGTACCGGGTGCTTGATCTCTATATTGCTCCCCAACGTTGGGAAGGCTTCGGACTGACCACTCTCGAAGCTATGTCCTGTGGCGTACCGGTTCTGGCAACGCGAGTGGGAGCGTTCGAGGAACTCATCGATGAAGGGCACACCGGCCGCCTCGTCCCCTTCGATGACATTCCCGCCTTGACCGAGGCCGCGCTTGAGCTTTGTTCCGACCGGACCAAGCTGTCGGAGATGGGAAAAGCCGCGCGCCAGGAGGCCCTCTCGCGTTTCCGGATCGAAGACGAAGCCGCCGCATTGGTCGCAATCTACCGCCGGCTTCTTTCCACTGCCGAATGAAAAGGGCCGCCCTTTGGCGGCCCTTTTCAATTGAAGTGTCTGTCCCTCAGCTGGCCGGCATGCGCTCTTCGACGATGCCGGCCCACCAGGAGCAGCCCGCCGGAATTGCCTCGTCATTGAAGTTGTATTCCGGATTATGCACGTCGGCCGTGTCGCCGTTGCCCACCAGGATATAGGCGCCGGGCCGTTCCTCCAGCATATAGGCGAAATCCTCGCCGCCCATGGTGATCGGTGCCTCGGTTTCGCAGCTGCCAGCCACGGCACTTGCCACAGAAGCCGCAAAGACCGTCTGCTCCTCGCTGTTGACCATTGCCGGATAGCCCGGGATCCACCGGATCTGGGCTTCGCATCCGAAGGCCTCTGCCGTGGCCTTGGCAATAGCCTTCAATCGCGTCTCTCCCAGCTCCCGGTTGACCTTGGACATGGTGCGGATGGTACCGCGCAGAGTGACATGTGCAGGGATGACGTTGAACGCCTTCGATGAACTCTCAAAAGAAGTTACCGAAACGACAATCTGGTCGTCCGGATCCGAGTTGCGGCTGACGATGCTCTGCAGTGCACTGACAATCTGGGAAGAGGTGACGATCGGATCCACGGCCTGGTGCGGCTTGGCTGCATGCCCGCCCTGCCCCTTTACGACGATCTCGAATTGGTCGGTGGCAGCAAAGAAGGCGCCCGGACGGATCGCGAAGCTGCCCACCGGCAGCTTCGGCCAGTTGTGCATGCCGTAAACTTCCTGGATGCCGAAACGCTCCATCATTCCGTCATCGCACATTTCCTTGCCGCCCCCACCGCCTTCTTCTGCCGGTTGGAAGATCACGACCGCGGTGCCATCGAAATTGCGCGTCTCGGCCAAGTAGCGGGCCGCGCCAAGCAGCATCGCCGTATGCCCGTCATGACCACAGGCGTGCATGGCACCGGGCGTCTTCGAGGCATAGTCGAGACCCGTTGCTTCTTGAATCGGCAGGGCGTCCATGTCGGCCCGCAGGCCGATGACCTTGCCCGAGGTATCCGTGCGCCCCTTGATCACCCCCACGACCCCCGTGCGACCAAGACCAGTCGCGATTTCGTCGCATCCAAACTCCTTCAGTTTTTCGGCGACGAAGGCAGAGGTGCGATGGGTCTCGAAGAGGATTTCCGGGTTTTCATGAAGATCGCGCCGCCAGGCGGCGATGTCGCCGTGCAGCTCGGCAAATCGGTTCTTGATGGGCATGCACTTACCTTTCAGAAAGTTGGTCAAGCAGCCGCTCCATGAAGGCATGGCCGGCGTTGAACTGGTCGATTGTGATGAATTCATCAGGCTGGTGGGCTTGTTCGATGCTGCCCGGACCACAGACCACTGCAGAATACCCATGATGCTGGAAATGGCCAGCCTCGGTACCGTAGCTGACGACGTGGCTGCCATTGTCACCAGTCAGACGGCGGGCCAGCTCCTCGGCAGCACCTTGATCTTCCGGCGCGAGACCCGGTGCAAAGAACTTCTGCTCCAGCTCGATATTGGCTTCGGGGCGGATCGCCTGCATCTCCGCCTCGACGCGCCTGACCTCGGCCTCATAGGCATCGGCGTAAAGCTGTGGATCCTCGCCGGGCACGCACCTGAAAGACATGATGAAATCGCAACGGCCGGCCGTGATGTTATGCGCCGTTCCGCCAGAAATCATGCCGACGTGGGCATTGGTCCAGGGCGGGTCGAACAACGCGTCGGCTCCGAGAGGCGCCTTTGCCGCGTTTGCCGCGTTCACCCCATTGGCCCAGACGACCAGCTTGGCAGCTTCCATGACGGCAGAGACCCCGGTGTGCGAAATCGATGAATGTACCTCAAAGCCGTGGACGACCGTATTGTAGGCCAGGCCGGCCTTGTGCCCTGTGACCGGTTGCATCATCGAGGGCTCGCCGATGATTGCGACATGCCCTTTGGGAAATTTGGCCTCGGCGTCGCGCAAGAGGGGATCAGCCCCGATCAGGCCAACCTCCTCGTCATATGTCAGCGCCAGTTGCAGCGGTGTGGCCAGTTTCCGGCCTGCACCTTCGGCCAGTGCCCAGACCGCGAGAGCATCAAAGCTCTTCATGTCTACGCAACCGCGCCCGAAATACCTTCCGTCGCGCTCGTCTACCGTAAAGGGATCGCTTGCCCACACCTGTCCATCGACGGGCACCACATCCGTATGCCCCGAGAGTACGACAGCGCCCTCCACCATCGGCCCCGCATGTGCCCAGAGCCCTGCCTTCGGTTCACTCTCATGCACGTGCCGAAAGCAGGAGACACCATGCTCTTCTAGGTAAGTCTGCACCCAGTCAATCAACGGCAGGTTCGTTTCCCGGCTGACCGTCGGAAAGGAGACCAGTCTTTGCATGATCTCTAGGGGCGACAGGCGCGATGTCATCGGTATTGCTTTCGTTCCGCCGCTGCGGGCGATGTTGAGGAAGGATCTGGGGGCCGGCGGGACGGCCCTAAAGCGATCCGACAGATCAGTAGCCGCTGTCGGTCAGCAGCATGAAATGATCTTGCCCCACCTGCTCATACAGCGAAGGTTCAGGCTGGTATTCAAGATCGTGGATCGGCGAGGGGATCGGCTTGAAATTCAGTTCGTGTTCCTTCTTGCGCCGCGACGGGTCGGCTATGGGAACGGCCTGCATTAGGGCCTTTGTATAGGGATGGCGAGGATCTTCGAAGATCGCCTCGCGCGAGCCTATCTCGACGATCCGCCCAAGGTACATGACACCGACACGATGACTGACACGTTCCACCACAGCCATGTCATGGCTGATGAAGAGGAAGGACAGCCCCAGGTCCGCCTGCAGCTCCATCATCAGGTTCAGTACCTGCGCCTGAACGGAAACGTCGAGAGCGGACACCGCCTCGTCGGACACGATGAGCTTGGGATTGAGCGCAAGTGCGCGGGCAATGGCCACGCGTTGACGTTGCCCACCGGACAGTTCGTGAGGATAGCGCCGCAGGAAGTTGCGTGGCAATTCCACGCGGTCGAACAGCATTGCGACCCGCTCATGCATGTCCTGCCCCTTGAGCGTGCCGTAATTCTTCAATGGCTCCGCCACCTGATCAGCCAGCTGCATCTGAGGATTCAGAGAGGCAAAGGGATCCTGGAAAATCATTTGCATGTCCAAGCGCGCCTGCCGCAAACCGCCGTCGTTCAGCGCCGTGATATCCTTGCCATCGAGCAGGATCTGCCCCGACATCGGCTCGATCAACCGCAGCAGCGAGCGGCCGGCAGTGGACTTGCCGCAACCGGATTCGCCGACGAGGCTGAGCGTCTGCCCCTTGTTGATCTCAAAGGAAATATCCTCGACCGCGTGGACGTTACCGACCTTGCGACGAAGGAGCCCGCCCTTGACCGGAAACCGCGTGATCAAGTTCTTGACGCTCAGCAGTACCTCATCCGATCCCGGAATGGGCTCGATCTTCTGGTCTTCCGCACCGAAGAGCTTCATCGGCTCGGGGAACTGCTTGCCCTTCATCTCGCCCAGCTTCGGCACCGCTGCAAGCAGGGCCTTGGTGTAATCATGGGCCGGCGTGTTGAAGATCTGCTCGATCGGACCTTCTTCCACCTTGTGACCACGGAACATGACAACCACGCGATCGGCCATTTGCGCCACCACGGCCATGTCGTGAGTAATGAACATCACAGCCGTACCGGTCTCGCGCTTCAACCGGTCCATAAGAGCAAGGATCTCTGCCTGAATGGTCACGTCGAGGGCGGTCGTCGGTTCGTCCGCGATCAGCAGCCGAGGTTCGCACGCGAGTGCCATCGCGATCACGACCCGCTGCCGCATCCCACCGGACAACTCATGAGGGTACTGGTTGATGCGCCGCTCCGGCTCGGGGATCCGCACTTCCCGGAGCAACTCCACGGCCCGCTTGGTCGCCTCTTTCTTGGACATCCCCTTATGCAGGCGCAATCCTTCCGCGAGTTGCCTGCCGATGGTAAAGACCGGGTTCAGCGCCGTCATCGGCTCCTGGAAGATCATCCCGATCTCATTGCCGCGGATAGTCCTCATAAGCCCTTGATCCGCTTTCACCAGATCGAGTTCTTTTCCGTCCTTGCGGTCAAAAATTAGGCGGCCACCCGAAATTTCTCCGCCGCCATACTCGATGAGACGCATGAGAGACATGGAGGAAACGGATTTCCCCGATCCGGATTCGCCCACGACACAAACTGTTTCACCGGGATTGATCTCGAAGGAGACATCCTCGACGCCGTTAACTGGACCGTCCTTTGTCTGGAAAGATACACGCAGATTTTCAATGCGCGCGATGGGTGCTTGGGCGGAGTGAGTATCCAACATTAGACAACCTGACAGAGTAAGGGCTTCCCGACGCTAACGAGGCTTGCAGCGAAATGTCAAACCAGCCGATCAGGTCTCTCAGCGTCACCGGCTGGCAAGACTTGCAATTTGAGCGAATCCGCTTTTCGATGAGCTCACCTGACGGTGACCATCCGTGTATCAACGTGCAGTGGTACGTAAACCGGGGCAGGTCACACCGACAGATTCAACCGGAACCGCGCAAATGGT
Organism: Pseudooceanicola sp. DL12; assembly: GCF_056270665.1. Lineage (NCBI taxonomy): Bacteria > Pseudomonadati > Pseudomonadota > Alphaproteobacteria > Rhodobacterales > Paracoccaceae > Pseudooceanicola > Pseudooceanicola sp. DL12. The sequence continues at coordinate 1,472,486 of NZ_CM149884.1, read as the reverse complement.
TCCGGATATCCAACTGGGAGACTATGTATGAAACTCAAAACGGTTTTGCTGGGCGCTGCCGCCACCATGGTGCTGGCCCCGGCCGCCATGGCCGAACGTGGCGAAGACGGCCACGTCAACATTCTCTACTGGCAGGCGCCGTCGATCCTGAACCCCTATCTCTCCAGCGGCACGAAGGACATCGAAAGCTCCTCGATGATCTTGGAGCCCCTGGGAAAATACGACCAGGACGGCGTCATGGTGCCCGCGCTGGTGGATGAGATTCCCACCATAGAGAACGGCGGCGTGGCCGAAGACCTGAAGTCGATCACCTATCACATTACCGACGGGCTGCTGTGGTCCGACGGCAGCCCCTTTACTGCGGATGACGTGGTCTTCACCGCCGAGTATTGCATGCATCCCGAGGGTGGCTGCGCCTTCCTGTCGAAATTCGACGGTGTTGAAAGCGTGGTTGCCGAAGATCCGCTGACGGTCACCGTGCATTTCAAGACCCCGCAACCGAACCCCTACGGGCCCTTCATGGGCGCACAATCCCCGGTTCTGCAAAAGGCCCAGTTCGAGAAATGTCTCGGCGCCAACGCCTCCAGCTGCACGGACGCCAACTTCTATCCCATCGGCACCGGCCCTTTCAAGGTGGACGAGTTCAAGCCGAACGACGTGATTTCCATGTCGGCCAACCCCAACTACCGTGATCCAGAGAAACCCGCCTTTGCGACTGTGACCTTCAAGGGCGGCGGCGATGCAGCGGCGGCTGGTCGTGCCGTGCTGGAAACCGGCGAATACGACTATGCCTGGAACCTGCAGCTTGCACCCGAAGTCATTGCAGAGATGGAAAAGGCCGGCAAAGGTACGACCGTTACCGCCTTCGGCACCCTCGTCGAGCGGATCGAGATGAACCTGACCGACCCGTCCTCCTCTCTCGGGCCGGACGTTCGTTCGACGACTGCCGCACCGCACCCGATCCTGTCGGACGAGCGCGTCCGCCGTGCCCTTTCGATGGCAATCGACCGCGAGATCCTGGTCGAAATCGGCTATGGTCAAGCCGGTCGCCCTACCTGCAACCTGGTCCCCGCTCCTGAGCTATACGCCTCTCCGAACACCGAATGCTTCACGCAGGACATGGAAGGCGCCAAGGCGCTTCTGGACGAAGCAGGATGGACCGATACGGATGGTGACGGCATTCGTGACAAGGACGGCATGAAACTGTCGCTGCTGTTCCAGACCTCCACCAACGCTGTTCGCCAGAATTTCCAGGATGCGATCAAGGCATGGTGGGGCGAGCTGGGAGTCGAGGTCGAGCTGCGCAACATCTCCGGTTCGGTGTTCTTCGGGGGCGACGCCGGCTCTCCGGACACCTTCCAGAAATTCTATGCCGACGTCGAAATGTACGCCAACAACTTCGACGGTACCGACCCGCAGGCCTACCTTGCAAGTTATCGCTGCGGCACCGAACCGAAACCCTCCAGCCAATGGCAGGGCACGAACATCAACCGCTACTGCGATCCGGAATACGATGCGCTGCTCGACGAGCTGCTGCAGACCGGCGAGCTCGAGAAGCGCGGCGAAATTGCCCGCAAGCTGAACGAGATGCTGACCAAGGAAAGCATGACCATTGTTCCGCTCGTAGACCGTGGTCGCGTTTCGGCGCACTCCAACTCCCTGGGTGGCGTTGTCCTGAACACATGGGACAGCGAACTGTGGAATACCGCTGACTGGTATCGCATCGACGAGTAATCGATGCCCACGTCCGGGGGCTGGCCTGTCCGGTCCCCGGTGCCTGCTTTTCGGTGCACAGCACCGCGGCCACCTGACGCCCGGGATCCCCAATGCTGACATTTACGCTCAGGCGACTGCTCATCGCAGTCCCGACCCTCATTATCATTGCCATCGTCATCTTCAGTCTGCTGCAGCTGGCGCCCGGTGATCCGATGGCAAACGTGCCACTCACCGTCCCTCCGGAAGTAAAACAGAAGATGCGCGAGTCCCTTGGCTTGGGGCAGCCAGCCTCGGTGCAGTTCTACAAGTGGATGGTACAATTCTTCTGGATCGAACCGCAGGTCCTGATCGACAATCTCTTCGGCAGCGACCTTGCCGAGGGCAAGCAACGCGTCCTCAGCTGGCAGACCCGTTCGCCCGTGATGGACATCGTGGCACAGCGCCTGCCCCAGACGCTCTGGGTGGTCGGCATGTCCTACGTTGTCGGCATCCTGATCGCCCTGCCGATCGGCATCTATTCCGCCTACCGTCAGTATTCGCTCTTCGACCAGATCGGCACATTCGTCTCGATGATCGGCTTCTCGGTTCCCACGTTCTTCACCGGGGTCCTGCTCATCGTGATCTTCTCGGTCAACATCCCGCGTGAGAGCTTCTGGTGGTTTCCATCGATTTACGACACCACGCATCAGGTGACTGACTGGGCCAGTTTCAAGTTCCAGATCCGACAGATGGTTTTGCCCGTGACTGTCCTCGCGCTTTACAATGCTGCGCAGATCAGCCGCTTCATGCGGGCGTCGATGCTCGACAACCTTAACCAGGACTACGTGCGCACTGCCCGTGCAAAGGGCGTGGGTGAACGTGCCGTCGTCCTGGTCCACGTACTGCGCAACTCGTTGATCCCCGTCGTAACCGTGATCGCCCTCGGCGTGCCCCAGGTCTTTGGCGGCGCCATCATCACTGAACAGGTGTTCAAGGTGAATGGCCTCGGCCAATTGCTGATAGGCGCGATCGAGGCCAACGACCTTCCCATGGTGCAGACGCTGACCTTTATCTTCGCGGTGCTCATCGTGCTCTTCAATCTGATTGCCGATATCCTTTACGGCATCCTCGACCCGCGGATCCGATATGACTGACCCGACCCAACACCCCCAAGAGCCCGAAGACGTCTTTCCGGCCTCCGGCGGCGCCTTCCAGGTCGGCGATATCCTTCAGGGGCCCATCCCGGCCACCCCACCTCGCAGTCAGTGGAAAGATGTCTGGCATCAGTTCCGCCACCACAAGGGCGCCATGATCGGTGGTTTCGTCTTCGTGTTCATCGTACTGGCGGTCTTCCTCGGGCCCTACATCTGGACGCTTGACCCGGCAAAGATCGACTTCCGGGCCCGCAACGAGGGGCCCAGCTGGGCCCATCCCTTCGGTACCGATCAACTGGGCCGCGACATGCTTGCCCGCATGATGGAGGGCGGCAAGATCTCGCTCTCTGTCGGGATCACCGCCATGCTGATCGCCTTGATCATCGGCACGGCCGTGGGGCTCTCGGCCGGCTATTTCAAGCGACTCGACAACTTCCTGATGCGCTCGACAGACCTGTTCCTTGCCCTGCCCCTTCTGCCCCTTCTGCTGGTCATGGTGATGCTCTTCCGCGAACCGCTCGCCGCAGCATTCGGCATCGACAAGGGCATCTTCATACTGATTGTGACGTCGATCGGCATCACGAGCTGGATGCCCACTGCGCGGATCGTGCGGGGCGATGTGCTCGCCCTCAAGGAACGCGAATTCGTCCTGGCCGCACGCTCGATCGGCACAAGGGATCGCATGATGCTGGCTCGTCATATCCTGCCGAACGTGATCTCGCCGATCGTGGTGTCTGCGACTCTGGGAATTGCAAACGCCATCATCACGGAATCCTCGCTCTCCTTCCTCGGGCTCGGGTTTCCGCCAGATTTCCCGACCTGGGGCCGGTTGCTCTATGACGGCATCGACTACATGCAGCAGAACCCCGAGCGCGTAATCATGCCGGGCGTCGCGATTTCGCTCACAGTGCTTTCCGTCAACTATCTGGGCGATGGGCTGCGCGATGCGCTGGATCCGCGCATCCGCGGTAGGTAGCCCCTCCGCCCACCTGCAACTCCGGATGCCCGCGCTTCGAAGGAAGACGCGGGCATTCTTTTTCAGCCTGTCCCCCCAAAAAGTTGGGTGGTCCGCGTAGGAAGTATCTGCGTCCACCGTTTCTCGTATGAAAGCACCGAAGAGGAGATGCTTCATGACGCAGAAAACAACCTTCCTGACGCTGATTGCAACAATGGCGCTTGCTGTCCCGTCTATGGCGCTGGCCCAGGCCGGCTCGCGACAGGCTCAGGCCTTTGCAAAGACGGATGCCAACGGTGATGGGGTCATCACCTTGTCGGAAGTCGCTGCGCGCAAGGCCATGGTCTTTGACCGGGCGGATACGAACAACGATGGTCGGATCGACCAGAAAGAAGCTCAACGTATCCAGCGCCGCATGCAGCAGGCCGTGAGCGCTGCAGGCTTCACCTTCGGCGCCGCCGACAGCAATGGCGACGGCTTGGTGACAGAAGAGGAATTCCTCACCTACAACCCGATGTTCGCCACCGCCGACACCGACGGCAATGGCCAACTGACGCCTTCGGAAATTGACCGGGTGCGAACCGCGATTCAGAACTAGTCGCTTTTCTCTCTTTCCCTTCCCCAATCGAAAAAACCTCGGAGTAGTACTTATGAAAGCCTTTAACCTTTCCACACTTGCCCTGACCGCAACCATGCTGTTGGCGTCCGCCGCCTCCGCACAGAACGTGACGATCTCGAACGGCAACGGTGGCGAAGTCTCCTCGAACCGCGACTGTATCCGCGCCGATGGTCAGGCCATGTGTGAGCGCAGCACCACCGCGACCAACGCCAATGGCGAAAGTACTTCGAAATCGCGTACCCGGATCACCGACGAGAGCGGCACGACCGTCGTCCGCGAGGGCTATGGCGGTGCAACCACGACCAAGAACCGCACCGTGACCCGCTAAGGGCAAACCGATACGACAGGCAGACCGGGCTGGGTGAATTTCTCGGTCCGGCTACAGCATCCCGCTAGGCTGTCGGAGTGTGGAAGATGACAGGACAGGACGGAGCAGGCTTTGGATTTGACGGAGAGCGCGATCGGGGACGCCTCGCTACTCGTACGAATTGCCGCACGCGAAGAAGCCGCCCTTTCAACTCTGATCGGGCGGCATGGCCGTGGCATACGTGGTGTCGCCACACGCTACCTGAACGACGCCAGTGCCGCCGAGGACATCGTGCAGGAAACCTTCCTGCGTGTCTGGACACATGCCGGAAGGTTCGATCCGCAAAAGGGCTCTGCCAAAGCCTGGATCTACCGGATCGCGACGAATCTATGTACCGATCGGTATCGGCGGCAGAAACTCGGATTTTTCTTCGGTTTCGGGCCCGGCACCCCCGAACCGGAGGACGATGTACCCGAGGTGGAGCGGCAGGTCGCCGGCAAGCAGGAGCTTGCCCGCCTGCGCAAGCACATCAATGCCTTGCCCACGCGCCAACGCATGGCGCTGCTGCTGAGCGTCGGCGGCGATCTCGGCACCGAAGATATCTCGCGCGCGATGAACACGAGCAACGGAGCTGTTGAACAACTATTGGTCCGCGCCCGCCGCACGTTGCGGGAGCTGATGGCCGACCAGGATGGGGACTCTGGGAAAAAAGCGAAAGGGGATGAAAGAAATGGTTGATCACAAGGAAAACGAACTGGACGAAAAACTCTTGTCGGCGGTCTTCGAGAACCTGCCGGAGCCGAACGCCGCCCGGACGACGGCCGACGTCATGCGAAGGATCGAGGAACTGGAAGCTCCCGCTGGTCGCTGGGCGCGGCTGCGCGAGGTAGTGCCGTCCCTCGCACCGCCACCAGGGCTGGTGGCCGCGAGCTTTGGCGCCCTTTTGATAATAACACCCATTGCCATCGCCAAGTGGCCAACCGGGACCGACAGCTTCGACCGTACTGTCCTGGCCATGGCGACAGGTGACCCTCTGGCCATGGATTCCAGCCTTTCCTTCCTGCTTGGCAACCGCTCGAAGGAGGCCGGCAAATGAGCCTTCGCCGTCCCTTCCCATTGATCATGTGGCTGGTGCTGGCCATTTCGCTGCTGCTCAACGCCGTGACCATCGGCATCTTCCTGCGCATCAATTCCTTCCGGACCACCCTGAACGGCAACTCCGGCGGGCTGCGCGCGATGAACGAAGACCTCACCACTGCCTTCGTTGTCGCAATCCGGTCCCACAAGGAAGACTTCGAAAGCTCTCTGAACCGGTTGGGCAAGGCAAGGCGCGCCATGTTTGATGCTGCTTCGGCCACCCCCTATGACCCTGCGCGTGTTGAGGCCGCCATGGCCGAAGTCCGCGAGGCAGCCACCGCCCTTCAGTTGCAGGCACAAATGGTACTTCTGGAGGAATTCAACGCCAACGCCGCAAAGAAGCAGAACTAATGCATGCGCCGACGGATGCTGCGGATGGCCAGCCACACGGTCAGAACAACCGCCGGCGTCAAGGTGGCCAGCATGTCGCCCTTTGGCAAACGAAAGCGTCGGCCACCGCGTAGGCCGTACATCGGGCCACAGACACGGCATGGTAGCTGGTCGCCACCACGGAGAGCCCTTCGACCGCCTGTTGCAACGTAGTTACGTATCGGCCGCCGGTCCATGCTGGCCGACAATGCCCGGATCTGGCACTCCGCCCGACGTTGACGCGCGTTCTCAGCAGATCCGCTGCCCTGACCGCGCGATGCGACATCACCTGCAAGCGGGTCCTTGTTACCTCGCCAGCCCGCATCGCAGGATCGAAGCGTCGTATCATGAAACCTTCGAAGGTCTGCCGCCCTCTCAGGCGCTCTGCGCGAAGAATGAATGACAACACGCTCGCGCAGGCTCGCCTAAAAGTCGTGCGTGGCTGCGAGCCCGTACGAGGATCGTGCCGCCATATCTTCCAGTTCCGCGGAAACGCTCAGCAGGCTTTCCAAGGTTTCGGCGGCTAGCGCCTCTCCGCACCGCTTGGCCGCGATCAATCTAGTGCAATCTCCTTCAAGCCGGCTCAATTCCGTATGCAACTCGCGAACGCAGGCAACTCCGAGCATCAACGTCGACTTGTAGGTCTCGATTTTGCGGAGGCATTGCGCAACCCAGCCAATCCTCCGTGCCCACATGGTCGGGCCTGCGAAGACCGCAAAACGCATGTGTCCCGCCTCATCGATGCGAAAGTCCCCGGCAATGCGGGCCTCCTGCTACAGCGCCCGAAGGACGGCGCAACTTTCGCAGACGGAGGAACGGTTCACCTAGCGGAGTGCGTCCTCCCCATCGGTAAAATGGGCAACCCGCATCAGGATGCATGTCACGGGGCTCCTGCGCCCGCCAATTTTCCTGGAAGGCATCGAACCCGCTGGGATCGAAAGGCCGTTCCGGCATCCCCTCTGGCGAGACCGTGAATGTCACGAACTCCGTATGGGTTTCATATTTCGGGCGGTGCCGCGCTATGTCACCGGACCAATGCGTGGCGGCGCCAGGTTGAGGGCGAGAGGCGCCGAAACGGTCCAGCAGAGCAACAATATGCGCGGGCGCTGCCTCTCGAAGACAGCATCCGATGGATGCGTCGCCCCCAAGGTGATCAAGGCCACTGAATATCGAGCAATAAGATTCGGAAAGGGACGCGCGTGCGATTCTCTGGCAAGCGGTTAGCCCAGCGGGTCGTCTTGCAGCGACACTTGAGGCAGCCTGGCCATTGGTGGTGTTCTCGCCCTCCCATGCCGCAAAGATTCGTAAAGAAATCAACTTATCAATTTAAATTAATAGGTTGACCGGATGTCCTTTCATACGGAGCTCTTGTGCTGCAGCGAAGTGCAGACTGTCGTGTCATCCGCCTGTGCAGAAAGGGCCCCGCCGTGGCGGAGCCCTTTGCAATTTTCAGTCCTGTCCGATCAGGAAATCTTTGCGAGAAGATCCCCGATCGACTGCTTGGCGTCGCCATAATACATCCGCGTGTTCTCCTTGTAGAACAGCGGGTTTTCGATGCCGGAGTAGCCGGTGCCCTGCCCCCGCTTGGAGACGAAGACCTGTTTGGCCTTCCACACTTCCAGAACCGGCATCCCTGCGATCGGACTGTTCGGATCTTCCTGTGCGGCCGGATTCACGATGTCGTTAGAGCCGATCACAATAACCACGTCAGTGTCCGGGAAATCCTCGTTGATCTCGTCCATTTCCAAAACGATGTCGTAGGGAACCTTCGCCTCGGCCAGCAATACGTTCATATGCCCCGGCAGGCGCCCGGCGACCGGGTGAATCGCGAACCGCACGTCCTTGCCTTTGGCACGCAGCTTGCGCGTCAGTTCCGCGACGTTCTGCTGTGCCTGTGCAACAGCCATGCCGTAGCCAGGAACGATGATCACGCTGTCGGCTTCTTCAAGCGCCTGCGCCACACCGTCCACGTCAATTGCGATCTGTTCGCCCTCGACCTCCATCGCAGGCCCTGTTGCGCCGCCGAAGCCCCCCAGGATGACCGAAATAAACGAGCGGTTCATGGCCTTGCACATGATGTAGCTGAGGATCGCACCCGAAGAGCCTACCAGCGCACCGACAACGATCAACAGGTCGTTGCCCAGGCTGAAGCCGATGGCTGCTGCCGCCCAGCCCGAGTAGGAGTTCAGCATCGACACAACCACCGGCATGTCGGCGCCGCCGATACCCATGATCAGATGATAACCGATGAAGAGGGCAGCCAGGGTCATGAAGATCAGTGGCAGGATGCCACCGGTGCCGAAGTACCAGATCAGGCAAAGCACCGCGATGGCAGCAGCCGCGATGTTCAGCAAGTGACCACCAGGCAGCTTTTCGGCCTTGGACGTGATCTTGCCGGCCAGCTTGCCGTAGGCGATGACCGAACCGGTAAAGGTCACGGCACCGATAAAGATCCCCAGGTAGAGTTCGACCCTCAGGATGTTCTGTTCGACGGCGGTTTTGTGCGCCAGGATCTCGGCAAAACCGTGCAGGCCCTGCAGTTGTTCCTGTGCAAGCGACAGCACGTGCCCAAGTTCGAAGTGAGCATTAAAGCCCACGAAGACTGCCGCCAGGCCCACGAGCGAGTGCATGGCCGCAACAAGCTGCGGCATTTCGGTCATCTCGACCTTCATTGCCACGTACCAGCCTATGATGCCGCCGCCCGCAATCAGAATGAGCGACAGCAGCCACAGGCCCGACCCCGGGCCGATGAGCGTGGCAAAGACAGCCAGTGCCATGCCGGTGATGCCGTACCAGACGGCGCGTTTTGCGCTCTCCTGCCCCGAAAGGCCACCGAGCGAGAGAATGAAGAGAACAGCCGCGACCACGTAAGCCGCCGTTGTGAATCCGAATTCCATGTGTCTCGGCTCCTTAGGATTTCTGGAACATGGCGAGCATGCGCCGTGTCACGAGGAAGCCACCGAAGATGTTGATCCCCGCCATGAAGACCGACAGCGCCCCGAGGATGATCACCAGCCAGTTGCCGGACCCGATCTGGGTCAAGGCGCCAAGAATGATGATCGACGAGATCGCGTTGGTGACGGCCATCAGCGGTGTGTGAAGGCTATGGCTGACGTTCCAGATCACCTGGAAACCAATGAAGACCGAGAGCACGAACACGATGAAGTGCTGCATGAAGCTGGCTGGGGCGACGAGGCCGACAGCCAGCAGCAGGAATGCACCGATGCCGATCAGCGTAACCTGGTTGCGGGTCTGCTTCTTGAAGGCAGCAACTTCAGCGGCGCGCTTTTCCTCAGGCGTCAGCTCCTTGGCCTTCTCCTTGGGTTTCTGGGCTGCAATCGCCTGAACCTTGAGGGGAGGCGGCGGGAAAGTGATCTCGCCTTCGTGGGTCACCGTGGCAGAGCGGATCACGTCGTCGTCCATGTCGTGGTTGACTACGCCGTCCTTCTCCGGGGTCAGATCCGTCATCAGATGACGGATGTTGGTGGCGTAGAGGCTCGACGATTGCGTCGCCATGCGGCTCGGGAAGTCGGTGTAGCCAATGATGGTCACGCCGTTGTCGGTCACGACCTTCTCGTCCGTTACCGTGCCTTCCACGTTGCCGCCACGCTCTGCCGCCAGGTCGACGATGACGGAGCCACGCTTCATGCTCGCGACCATGTCCTCGAGCCACAGCTTGGGCGCTTCGCGGTTCGGGATCAGCGCAGTGGTGATCACGATATCCATCTCGGGCGCGATCTCGCGGAACTTCGCGAGTTGTGCCTCGCGGAATTCCGGCGAGGAAACAGATGCATAGCCGCCGGTAGCCGCGCCATCCTGCTGCTCTTCCTCGAAATCGAGATAGACGAATTCCGCGCCCATGGATTCGACCTGTTCAGCCACCTCGGGCCGCACGTCGAATGCATACGTGATCGCCCCGAGAGAGGTCGCCGCACCGATGGCGGCAAGGCCTGCCACACCTGCACCGACCACCAGCACCTTGGCTGGCGGCACCTTGCCCGCAGCCGTGATCTGACCGGTAAAGAACCGGCCAAAGTTGTTGCCTGCCTCCATCACAGCGCGGTAGCCGGCAATGTTGGCCATGGACGACAGGGCATCCATCTTCTGGGCGCGGCTAATGCGCGGGACCATTTCCATGGCCAGCACAGTTGCTCCCTGTGCCTTGCACAACTCGAGCAGATCCGGATTTCCGGCGGCATTGAACATGCTGATCAGGGTTTGCCCCTTGCGCAGCATTTTTGCCTCCTCCTCCGACGGAGCCCGAACCTTGGCCACGATATCGACGGTGTCGTAAAGGGCCTGCGCGTTCGGAAGCACGGTCACACCGGCTTCCTCATAGGCGGCATCCGAGAATTCGGCCAGCGCACCGGCCCCTGTCTCGATATAGCATTCGTGCCCCAGCTTCTGCAGCTGGAGCGCCGAGTCCGGCGTCATGGCAACCCGCGCTTCACCCGCGAAGGTTTCCTTTGGCGTTCCGATTTTCACCTGTGTCGTCCCCCTTCTGAACAACTGGCCTCTGCAATTAGGCCGGGAAATTTCCCGGCCATTCTCACTTTGATCTGCGCAAGATTATTGCGCAACCATTGCCGCTCGATTTGCCTTGAATGGTGGCGGGTGTCAAACCCAACGGCGTGTCTTTTGCGCATAACGTGCGAAATCCGCCCGAAATTTCCTGCGCAGATAGTCCTCTTCCCGACGAATGAACCTTGTCTCCAGCACCCAGAACAGCAGGGGGATCAAAGGCAGCGCCAAGGCCGCTTCCCACTTCAGGATGAATCCGGTGAGCACCAGAACATCACCAAGGTAGATCGGATTGCGGCTACGTGAAAAGATGCCGGTGGTGACGAGGTGACTGACCTCGGCGCCCGGGATGATCGTCGTCTTTTGCCGGCGCATTTCATAGGCCGCCAAGGCCATCAGCAAAAGGCCCCCGCCGACAAGTAGCCCTCCGATCAGCGACGTCCACGCGTCAGTCGAAGTGAAGTCACAAGTGCTGAGCCGCGCAAGCGCATAGGCAAGTGCCAAGGCCCCTGCAAGCCAGACAGGTGGCATGTCGATCCATTTCAACATTGGGTCAGCCGGAATGATGCGCGTCAACATGAGCGACAATCTTAACAAGAGGCAGAGGCAACACCAGAGAGAACCAGTGCACAACCGGCACCTGCGGCTTCGCTCTGCTTAAATTGCCCAACGTCGTGCCATTTTCCCCACATAGTTGCACTAACAGTCCATTTTGACATTAATAGACCGCTTTGCAAAAGTTAATTCCGCAAATGGAGGAGAATCTGATGATGCTGGATGGGAAACACGCGCTTGTCACGGGAGGCGGAACGGGGATCGGCTTGGCCATCGCCCGGACGCTGGCAGAGCATGGCGCGACGGTCACGATCACTGGTCGACGCGCTGAGGTGCTTGCCGAGGTCGCAGGGCCGGGAATGACGCCAATGGCCATGGACGTAACCGACGAATCCGCGGTACGGGACTGTATCGCCGCCGCAGCCGACGCCAATGGCCCTATCCAGATCTGCGTAGCCAACGCCGGTATCGCGGAAGGGCGTAAACTACACAAGACCGACACCGAAATGTGGCGCAAGATCATGTCCACGAACCTGGACGGCGCCTTCTTTACTGTCCGCGAAAGCCTGCAAAGCATGCTGAGCACCGATTGGGGCCGCGTGATCGCCATTTCCTCCATCGCTGGCGTCAAGGGCACCGCCGGCGCCGGCGCTTACTCTGCCTCGAAGCACGGCGTGATCGGCATGATGCGATCCTTTGCCGAGGACTTCATGGGCGGGCCATACACCTTCAACTCGATATGCCCTGGATACGTCGACACGCCCATCGTCACCCGCAACACCGATGCAATTGCACAGCGGGCGGGCGTGTCAGAAGACGAAGCACGCGAAATGATGGTAGGGCTGAACAGACATAAGCGGCTGATCACCCCCGAGGAAATCGCGGCGACGGCCCTTTGGCTGTGCAACCCGGTCTGCGAGAGCGTGAACGGTACAGAGATCCGAATAGCGGGCGGCCAGATCTGAGCGAAAATTGAATGGCGTCAGGCACTCTTCAGGATCGGCTTGCCGGCCTTGCCGGAGCGCCAGGCGCATGCCGCCTGTCCCAGCCCCTCGAAGAGCGGCCTCGACACCGGATCACAGGCGGCGTTGAACTCTGGATGCCATTGCACCGCAAGGGTGAAGCCGGGCGCATCTTCGACGTAGGCGGCCTCTGGGGTGCCATCTGGCGCAAAACCATCAATGAAGAAACGCTTGCCCGGGCGGACCACCCCCTGTCCGTGCAGCGTATTGGTCATCACTTCGGGGGCCCCCATCAGCCGGTGATAGACCCCACCCTCAGTGAAGGTCACCTTGTGACGCAACGCGAATTTCTCTTCGATCGTGCCATCGGGTGGCATGCGGTGGTTCATGCGCCCCGGCAGATCCCGGATTTCCGGGTGCAGCGTCGACCCCATGGCAACGGCGACCTCCTGAAATCCCCTGCAGATCCCCAGGAAGGGTTGCCCGCGCTCGACGCATGCACGGACCAGAGGCAGCGTGATAGCATCCCGTGCCCTGTCGAATGCGCCATGGGCCTCGGTCTCTTCCTCGCCGTATTCGGAGGGATGCACGTTCGGCCGGCCACCGGACAGGACAAAGCCGTCGAAGGTTTCCAGCAGTTCCTCGACCGTCACCAGTCGCGGGTCGGCAGGAATGAGCAGAGGAACGGCGTGGGCGACATCCGCCACCGCTTCCGAGATCATAACACCGCCCGCGTGCGTCCGGTAGCTGGAGTCGACAACGTGGAGATTGGTGATGATACCGATACGGGGTCTTGTCATGATACGCCTCTAATCCTGCTTGCTACTGTACAGGCGCACGGCGCGGATTTGAAACGAAAACGATGTGCGCTGATGCACTGCAAGAGGGCCCCGCCTGAGATATTGGCAGAATCGACCGCACATCGCCCTCAATGGCCGGCTGCGCTTGCCCCGGCAGCGGTTTCCGATACGAGAGCCGGCTCTGTCGCCATATCCAAGGCGTAGGTCGCCCCGGCCAACGCCACGAAGAGAACCACGAGGGCGGGGATCCAGATCGGCTTTGGCCCGCCATGCTTCTGAACCGCTTCGTTGTGGGTAGATTGCTGATCAGTCATCTGACGCTCCTTTCCATTCTGTCAATGGCATACGCCTCTCGCCAGAGGCCTTCCACCGGTTTTGAAACACACCGGCGTGACTCCGCGGGCCTTGCAATTCCGGGCCACGCAGCGAAGATCACCGGAACAAATAAACAAAGGACGCATGTCATGAAGGACGCCGCCGCAGACCACAGTTCTGGCACGATCTACCTCGCCGACTACACGCCGCCAGGCTGGCTGATCGATGATGTGCACCTGACCTTCCGTCTAGCGCCAGAGACGACAAGGGTCCTTTCCAAGATCACGTTCCGACCGAACCCCGAGAGCCCTCAGGACACGTTCTTCCTGCATGGTGAAGACCTGAAACTGATCAGTGCGAGCATCGACGGCCAAGCCGTCAGCCCGGAACTGACGCCTCACAGCCTGACCTGCGTTGTCCCCGACGGCCCCTTCACCTGGGAAGCCGAAGTCGAGATCGCTCCGGCAAAAAACACCGCACTGGAAGGGCTTTACATGTCGAACGGCATGTATTCGACCCAATGCGAAGCGGAAGGGTTCCGCAAGATCACCTACTATCCCGACAGGCCAGACGTGATGGCAACCTTCACCGTCCGGATCGAGAGCGACATGCCGGTCATGCTGTCGAACGGCAACCCGGTGAGCCGCGGCGAAGGCTTTGCCGAATGGCACGATCCCTGGCCGAAACCGGCCTATCTCTTTGCCCTGGTCGCAGGCGACCTGGTTAACCATCCCGACCGCTTCACCACCATGTCCGGCAAGGAGGTCGAACTGAACATCTGGGTCCGTCCCGGTGACGAGGGGAAATGCGCATTTGGCATGGAAGCCCTTAAGAAGTCGATGAAATGGGACGAGGAAACCTATGGTCGGGAATACGACCTGGACATCTTCAACATCGTTGCGGTCGACGATTTCAACATGGGCGCGATGGAGAACAAGGGCCTCAACATCTTCAACTCCTCCTGCGTTCTGGCAAGCCCGGAGACATCGACAGATGGCAACTTCGAGCGGATCGAAGCGATCATCGCGCATGAGTACTTCCACAACTGGACAGGCAACCGCATTACCTGCCGGGACTGGTTCCAGCTGTGCCTGAAGGAAGGTCTGACCGTCTACCGCGACAGCCAGTTCACCGCCGACATGCGAAGCGAGCCGGTCAAGCGGATCAGCGACGTGATTGCGTTGCGCGCCCGTCAGTTCCGCGAGGACAACGGCCCGCTCGCCCACGCAGTGCGCCCCGAGAGCTTTCAGGAAATCAACAACTTCTATACGGCCACCGTCTATGAGAAAGGCGCCGAGGTCATCGGAATGCTGAAGCGCCTCGTGGGGGATGAAGCCTACTACAAGGCGCTGGATCTCTACTTCGAGCGTCATGACGGACAGGCCTGCACGATCGAGGACTGGCTCAAGGTCTTCGAGGACAGCACCGGCCGTGACCTGTCTCAGTTCAAGCGCTGGTACAGCCAGGCCGGCACCCCGCGCCTGCACGTGACGGAGGAATGGCACGAGGGCAGCGGCAGCTATACCCTGCGCTTCCGCCAGGAGACGCCAGCCACGCCCGGGCAGACCGACAAGGCCCCCCAGGTGCTTCCGATTGCCGTGGGGCTGATCGGCCCCAACGGCGATGAGGTCGTCAGCACCACGCTTCTCGAGATGACCGAGGCAGAGCAGACCTTCAGTTTCAATGGTTTGGGCGCGCGTCCCGTGCCCTCGATCCTGCGCGGTTTCTCGGCCCCCGTGATCCTGCACCGCGACATGGACAATGCCGAGCGCGCCTTCCTGCTGGAGCATGACACAGATCCCTACTGCCGATGGGAGGCCGGCCGGGCCCTGGCGAAACAGGCACTGATGGAAATGATCGTTGACGATGCGCCCGCCGACCCGGCCTATCTCGGGGCGCTCGGCACTCTGTTGTCGGACGAGACGGTAGACCCCGCCTTCCGGGCGCTTGCCATGGCCCTGCCGTCCGAGGATGACCTGGCACAGACGCTCTTCGAGAGCGGCCACGTGCCTGACCCGCAAAGGATCTGGGCAAAACGCGAGGAAATGCGCGACGCGATGGCCAAGGCGCTTCCCGATCTGCTGGCCACGCTCTTTGCCAGCCACCAGGTGCCCGGGATCTATCAGCCCGATGCAGCACCGGCCGCGGCACGAGCCCTTGCCAACTCGGCCCTGGCACTGCTGAGCCGCCTCGACGGCGGCGAACGGGCCCGGCAGCAGTACGGCGAGGCGGACAACATGACCCAGCAGCTGGCCGCGCTGAGCTGCCTGCTGAGCATCGGCAAGGCAGATGCCGAGTTGAAGGCCTTCTACGCGCAATGGCAGCATGACCGCCTTGTCGTGGACAAGTGGTTCTCGATGCAGGTGGCCCATGCCGCACCGGAGAAGGTCGCCGAGACCGCCGAGGCCCTGGCCGGTCACCCGGATTTCGACATGCGCAACCCGAACCGTTTCCGTGCCACCTTTGGCGCCCTGGCGATGACGCCTGCGGGTTTCCACCACAAATCCGGTAAGGGTTACAAGGTGTTGGCCGACTGGCTGATCAAGCTGGACAAGCTGAACCCGCAAACCACCGCACGGATGTGCACAGCCTTCGAGACATGGAAACGCTTCGACGCGGACCGGCAGGCAATGATCCGGGCCGAGCTGGAACGGATCGCCGGACAGGAAGGCCTGAGCGGCGATGTGACGGAGATGGTGAGCCGTATCCTGAAGGCTTGAGGCGCCTTTGCGACAAAGGCAGCGGGCGTTTCGGGGCAAGAGTGGGCAGACCCCTCTTGCCCCCCAAACCGCCCTGCCCTAGAAACCGTGGCCAAGCCATTTCCGGAAAGGACGGACCATGCTGGACCTCACGTACGAGACCCCCAAACCCAAGGTGATCGCCGGCGCGAAGCACGATTGGGAACTGGTGATCGGCATGGAGGTGCATGCCCAGGTTTCCTCCAGGGCCAAGCTCTTCTCCGGCGGTTCGACACAGTTCGGCGCCGAGCCGAACTCCAACGTGGCCTTCGTGGACGCGGCGATGCCGGGCATGCTGCCGGTGATCAACGAGTTCTGCGTCGAACAGGCGGTCCGCACCGGGCTGGGCCTGAACGCGCAGATCAACCTGATGAGCGCCTTCGACCGCAAGAACTATTTCTACCCCGACCTGCCGCAGGGCTACCAGATCAGCCAGCTCTACCATCCCATTGTCGGCGAAGGAGAAATTCTGGTCGACATGGAGCCGGGCGTGGCCCGGCTGGTGCGCGTGGAGCGCATCCACCTCGAACAGGACGCGGGCAAGTCGATCCATGACATGGATCCGAACATGTCCTTTGTCGACCTGAACCGGACCGGCGTGGCGCTGATGGAGATCGTCAGCCGGCCGGACATCCGTGGCCCGGAAGAGGCCGCAGCCTACCTGGCGAAGCTGCGCCAGATCCTGCGCTACCTCGGCACCTGCGACGGCAACATGCAGAACGGCAACATGCGCGCTGACGTCAACGTCTCGGTCTGTCGCGTGGGGCAATACGAGAAGTATCAGGAAACGCAGGACTTTTCGCACCTCGGCACGCGCTGCGAACTGAAGAACATGAACTCCATGCGCTTCATCCAGATGGCGATCGACTATGAGGCACGGCGCCAGATCCAGATTCTGGAGAGCGGCGGCGAGATCGAACAGGAAACCCGCCTGTATGATCCGGACAAGAACGAGACCCGCTCGATGCGGTCGAAGGAAGAAGCGCATGATTACCGCTACTTCCCCGATCCCGACCTGCTGCCGCTGGAGATCGAGCAAGCCTGGGTAGACGATATCAAGGCCAGCCTGCCGGAGCTGCCTGACGCCAAAAAAGCCCGTTTCGTCAAGGACTTCGGCCTGTCCGAATATGACGCGAGCGTGCTGACCGCGGAAGTGCCGAACGCCGTCTACTTCGAAGCCGTCGCGGGCATCTGCGGCGATGGCAAGCTGGCGGCGAACTGGGTGATCAACGAGCTGTTCGGCCGCCTGAAGAAGGACGATGCCGACATCGAGGACAGCCCGGTGAACCCGGAGCAACTTGCTGGAATCATTACCCTTATCAAGAAGGGTGACATCAGCGGCAAGATCGCCAAGGACGTCTTCGAGATCGTCTATACCGAGGGCGGCGACCCGGCAAAGATCGTCGAGGAAAAGGGCCTGAAACAGGTGACCGACACCGGCGCCATCGAAGCAGCCGTCGACGAGGTGATCGCGGCCAACCCGGCGCAGGTGGAAAAAGCCAAGCAGAATCCGAAGCTTGCGGGCTGGTTCGTGGGCCAGGTCATGAAGGCCACCGGCGGCAAGGCCAACCCCAAGGCGGTCAATGACCTGGTGGCGGCCAAGCTGGGCCTCTGAGACCGAAAACAGTGCAGATCATGACGCCGGGGCCCAGCCCCGGCGTTTGCATTTCCGCCCCCGAAAAACGGCCGAAAAGGCCCCAACAAATTCCAAACCACGCATATCTTCAACCCGTTGAAATCGCCGGATTCCAACGTCGGTATTACGTCGGTATCGCGTCGGTATCGCGTCGGTGCGAAAATGGCCCTGCCATGGCCCCCTGAGCGGCCGAAAACCGGCCTCGGACCAGCGCCCCTACGGCCTCTCTGCCAAAAGGGGAATGGCCCAAGGGACGGGTTGCGAATGCTGCACGGCTGTGCACAGCTGACCCGGAAGTGCGATCTTTACCTATAGGTAACGCGAAGAGGTTTGCCTGCCTTCCCGCAACGGTATACCCGGACAACGAGGCCGCCGAACGGCCCGCCGTTATCGTGTACCAGTGATCAGCCAGTTCCCAGCCAGCCGCGTCCTGACGTACCAGTAGAATTCTCTCTCCCATGCCTCCCCGCCCCGCCTTCTCGCATCACGAGATCTATGACGCCGCGCTGGACGCAGAGGCATTCGCCGCCCTGCCCGGACGATTTGCCGCCGCCCTCGGGGTCAGTTCCTGTTTCATGATGTGGTACCACCCCGGCGCCCGGCGGGATTTCGTGGCCGATACCCATGACGAGGTGAACGCCACCTACGAGGCGGAATTCGCGGACCACGACCTGTGGTTCAACGAGGGTTTCAAGCCGGCCAACCTGGGACGGGTGCTGCGGCTGTCGGAGCTGGTGCCGGAGCAGACCTATCGCCGCTCGGTCTATTACAACGAGTTCATCCGGCCGAACCGGCTCGACAAGGTCTGGTGCATGGCCATCGGCACCCCCACCCGCGACGGCACCGGGGTGATCGCCCTGCACCGCGGCGCGGCCGAGGGCGATTTCAGCGACGCGGACGCCGATTTCCTGCAACGCCATGCCCGCGACATCAACCGGATGATGGAGATCCGCCGCGAGCTGGAGCGGAACCTCTTCGAAGAGATCACCGCGACCCGCCGTACCCTGAGCGAGGGCATGCCGAGCTTCGAGCTCGACCCGGAGGGGCGGCTGCTGCGGCTGAATGGCGGCGGCGAGACCCTGCTGCGGGCCCATCCTGCCTTTCGCCTGAGCCGGGACCGGCTGCGCTTTGATCCCCGGCTTGCCCGTGCGCTGGACGCGGCGCTGCACCGGGCCACGCGGGCCGACCATGCCGAGGCCTCGGTGCTGGAACTGCCGCCCACCGTGGCGCCGCACCGCCCCCCGGAGGCGATGTTTCCGGCACTGACGCTGAACGTGCTGCCGCGCACGGGCGGCGGCTGCAAGGCACTGCTGGTGGTGACATCGGAAGAGCCGCTGGAACTGTCGAGCGGGCTCTACCCGATCGAGGAGCGCGCCCGGCTGAGCGCACGGGAAGTCATGGTCTTGACGCTGACAAGCGAGGGCATGCGCCGCGACATGGTGGCCCATACCCTTGGCATCTCGATGCCGACGGTGGACATGCACCTGAAGAACGCCCGGCTGAAGCTGGGGGCATCGACACTGGCCCAGGCGGTGCGCAACGGCATCATGCTCGGGGTGATCTGAGGGGCGCCCCTGCCGGACGCGCCCCTAGAACGGGACTACAGCACCCACTCGATCGGCAGCCAGGACATCACCCGCACCAGGCCGCGCTTGAAGATCGAGGTGTTGGGGTCGTGATCGTAGGTGACGGTCACGTTGCCGTCGGCGTCCTTTTCCTGCCAGAGCAGGTTCCCGTCGGGGCCGCGGACCACGTAGTAGGAATTGGTGGTGGAATTCAGCGCCTCGGTCAGGGCGCTGGCGATGCTGGGGCTGTCGATGAGGAAGCCCATCTCGGTGTTGAGATGCGCAGACCGCGGATCGAAGTTGAAGGAGCCAATGAAGCTGTCCTGATCGTCGATCGAGAAGGTCTTTGCGTGCAGGCTGGCGGTGGAGCCAGACAGGATCGAGGAGACGAAGGATTCCGGCGCCGCATCGGGTTCGGCGCGCAGCTCGTGCAGCTCGATCCCGGCATCGACCAGATCGTCGCGGTATTTCAGATAGGCCGAGTGGACGGAAGAAACGTTGTTGGATTCCAGCGAGTTGGTCAGGATGCGGATCTTGACCCCCTTGTTGGCCAGATCGATCAGCGTCTCGGCCCCGAGCGCGCCGGGGATGAAGTAGGCCGAGACGAGATCGAGCGAGGTATCGGCGGTGTTGAGGATATCGGGCAGGCTGGCGATCAGCAGCTGATCGTCGGCCGCAAGCCCCAGGCCCTTGGAGGGATCGTCGACATAGAGGGTGACCGTGGTCCATTCGTGGGGCGATTCGCCGGCGATGACCTGGGACATGATGGGCGAGTTCTGCATCGCCTCGACATATTCCTCGCCGCGGGCGGAATGGCGCGCGGCCTCGCCATGATCGCGGATCGACTGCAGGCCGGCCTCCGCACTCTTGAGATTGACCACGGAGCCGATCGGATAGGCGCTCTCGCTGGCCCAGTAATCATCGAAGGTTTCGCCGACGATGGTGGCGGCGGGGCCGGCCGCCAGCACGTCGTAGTCGAAGTGATGCGCACCCTCGCCGTAGTCGAAGTAGACGTCGCCGATGTTGCGGCCACCGATGATCGTGGCGGCGCCATCGGCAGTCATCGACTTGTTGTGCATGCGGCGGTTGAGACGGAAGAAGTCGAAGGCATAGGCGAATTGCTTCCACCAGCGGGTCTGGTAGGGATTCCAGAGGCGGACCTCGACATTGGGCAGGCTGTCGAGGGCGGCGAGCTCCTGGTCGAGGCCGGGGATGCCGTTGTCGTCGAGCAGCAGGCGGATGCGGACACCGCGTTCGGCCGCGTCGAGGTATTCATCCAGCAGCGCCCAGCCGGTCGTGTCGGTCTCCCAGATGTAATACTGGGTGTCGATGCTCTCCTGGGCGGTGCGGGCCATCAGGATGCGCGCCGCGAGGGCATCGCGGCCATCGGCCAGCGGCAGGACGCCGGAGACACCGGGGCTGTCCTCCATCATGCCGAGGACGCCGCGCCCGAGGTAGGTATCGGCCGAGAGGGCGGTATGGGTGGATTCGCTGCGGTTGTCGTTGTCGGGCAGGGCAAAGATCAGTCTGAGGCCGAAGATGATCACCACGACGATGACGATGAAGATTGCCAAGTTTCTGAGGAACCGCATTCGAGAGACCCGCCCGCAATTGGAATTTGAATTCCCCGAAATGTTTAACCACTTTGGCGCGCGAAGGAAGAGCAAGCCGCGCGGGCGGCACCGGGAAGGCCGGGGCGATGCATTTCGCCCACGTTTGCCGCGACCGGTGACGGGACCGCGCGCAGGAAGGGACTGGACATGAGCGTTTTCATCTCGGGGCTGCTGGACGTGCGGCCGGAGTGGACGGACTACAACGGCCATATGAACATGGCCTATTACGCGGTGATCTTCGACCAGGCGGATGACCAGTTCAGTGCCCGGGTCGGGCTGGACGAGGCCTATCGCCGCGACAGCGGGCACACGACCTATGCGGCGGAATTCCACATCCGCTATCTGCGCGAGCTGCATGCGGGGGCAAGGGTGCGGGCGAGCGTGCAGCTGATCGAGGTGGGGCCGAAGAGCTTCCACTTCTGCCAGCAGATGTGGCACGAGGAGGGCTGGCTCGCCGCGACGGCCGAGGGGATCAGCCTGCACGTGGACCAGGCGGGGCCGAGGGTGGCGCCCTATCCGCCCGGCCGCCTCGCGGCGCTGGAGGCGGCGCTTGCGGCGCAGGGGGATGCGCCGGTACCGGAGTGGGTTGGTCGCCCGATGGGCATTCGGCGCCGCAATCGGTAGCAAATCGCCGCGCAGCGCCGCGCGGGCGCGGCCCGTGTTGCGGGGCGGCCCGCGGACCATTATGAAGGGGCGCCGGCAGGACGGGAAATCCCCACCCGCCGGACAAGGATTTGCAGCGCGCGATCTGCGGCCAGTCCCGGGCCCGGCAAGGCCAGGACGCGAGCCGGACGCGGACCGAGCAGTAGCAGGCGCCAGACAGGAGACAGGCCCGCATGACCACCTATGAATACAAGGTCGTCCCCGCCCCGGCCAAGGGCGAGAAGGCGAAGGGGATCAAGACGCCCGAGGGGCGCTTTGCCCGGGCGCTGGAAGCGGTGATCAACGAGATGGCCGCCGCCGGCTGGGAATACATGCGCGCCGAGACCCTGCCCCACGAGGAACGCTCGGGACTGACCGGCTCGGCCAAGACCTTTCGCAACGTGCTGATCTTTCGCCGCAGCACAGGCGTGGACGCCGACTGGGCCCAGGCGGTGCCGGGCGGCTCGCTTCAGGTGATGACGTCGGATGTGCCGGCAGAGGCGCCGAAACCGGCGCTGACCGCCAGCCGTGGCAGCGGCCCCGGCACCGGCAGCGGAAAACCCGCCGAAACCCCGGCGGCAGCCGGCCACCGCGAACCGCCGCTGAGGAAGGAGCCGGCCATGAGCCCGGCCCCCGAAAAGGCTGCGGATGACACCGTGGAGACCACGGAGGACGACGGGAGCCGCAAGACCGAGTAAGTTCCGCGCCCGCCGCGATGCGCCCTTGAAGACGCAGGGAAAATGCCCATATCGGGCCTCTGCCCGTGCCCGAGGCGGCACGGGCGGGATCCGTGGCCGACGGCAGCTGTCGCTGGCGCCCTGACGGGGCGCAACAGGGCGCGGCCGTCAGACCTCGAGTTCGAGGGAGAGGGCGTGGATCTTGCCGATCAGCTCCGGGCCGAGGGCGGCGTGGACGGCACGGTGCCGGGCAATCCGGCTCTTGCCGGCAAGGGCCGGGCTCTTCATGCGGACGCGGAAATGGCTCTCGCCGCCCTCCTGATAGCCCGCGTGGCCACGATGCTGTTCACTCTCGTCCAGCACTTCCAGCACTTCAGGTGCGAATTCCTGCTGCAACCGGGTACGGATCTCTGCCGTTCTCGACATATTTTTTTCCTCTCGCCTCTTCAATCTGGCGCCACACAGTCTAAACTGCAGCGCCTGACTCGGAAAGGACCGCTTGATGCCCAAACCTGATCCCTTCGGTTTCGATATGTCCATCTCTTCTGCAAAGAAGAAAACCAACCGCGGCCGGCGCGGCATGTCCGGCGCCTCCGAGACCTCGACCCGGGTCTGCGAGCACCCCGGCTGTGAGCAGCCGGGCAAGTATCGTGCGCCCAAGGCCCCCGACGTGCTGGACGACTACTACTGGTTCTGCAAGGACCACGTGCGCGAGTACAACCAGAAATGGAGCTTCTTCGACGGCAAGACCGAAGCCGAGATGAATGCGCAGATGAGCGACGACAAGGTCTGGGACCGCAAGACCAAGCCGCTGGGCGATCCCGAGGCACGGGCCTGGGCGCGGCTGGGCATCGAGGACCCGCACCAGGTGCTGGGCGCCAATGCCACCCAGAACCCCGGCCGCAGCAAGAACAACGGCGCCCATACCCGCCGCCTGCCGCCCACCGAGCGCCAGGCGATCGACATCCTTGAGGCCAAGGACCACTGGAGCAAGGCCGAAGTGCGCAAGGCCTACAAGGCGCTGATCAAGGTGCTGCACCCCGACATGAACGGCGGCGATCGCAGCCAGGAAGAGCAGCTGCAGCAGGTCGTCTGGGCCTGGGACCAGATCAAGGACAGCCGCAACTTCAAGTAGGTGCTGCTTTGCAGCGCAGGGACATGGGACGGGTCGCCACAGGCGGCCCGTTTCGCTTTTCAGCGCGTGAAATCGGGCAGATAGTGGCGGCGTTGCGCACAGCCCGAGGAGGCCTGTCAGATGTCGCGGAAGACCATCGCCATCGTGATCTTCGACCTGGTCGAGGAGATGGATTTCACCGGGCCATGGGAGGTGCTGACCGGCGTGATCGGCGCCTCGGAGGACTGGCGCGTCGAGCTGGTGGCCGAACGCGAGGGGCCGGTGCTCTGTGCCAAGGGCATGCGGGTGCTGCCGACGGCGCTGCTGTCGGAGTTGCCGCATCCCGAGGTGGTGATCGTGCCCGGCGGCAAGGGCGCGCGCGCCGAGGTGGCCAACCCGGCGATGACCGCCTGGCTGCAGGCGGCAGCGCCGGGCTGCGACTGGCTGATGAGCGTCTGCACCGGCGCCTTCCTGATCGCGGGCGCGGGGCTGGCGGGCGGCCGCCAGATGACCACGCACCACGATTTCTGTGCGGCGCTGCGCGAGACAGGGCGCGTGGGCGAGGTGCTTGAGGGAATGCGGATCGTTCGTGACGGCACCCTGGTGAGCGCGGGCGGCGTGATGTCCGGGATCGAGATGGCGCTCTGGCTGGTGGCGCGGCTGTTCGGCGCCGAGAGCGCGGAGGCGGCGAAGAACGATATCGCCTATGGCTATCCTCCCGCAGGGGCGATCAGCGAGCGCGACTGATCCGCCACCGCTCCGCTACCGTGCCCGACGGGCGGCGGGCCTGTCAGTGACGGGAGGCGAGAAAGCTTGCCGCGGCCTCGGACCGGCCGGGCTGTGCGGCGTCGCCCTGAACGTAATGCGCAAGACCCGAGAGCAGGAACATCAAGAGGACGGCGAGGCCAGCGGTGTTGCGGCGGCTGTAGAAGGTGAACATGCGTTTCCCCGGGCAGCGACGTGAAGATTGGCACCCGCCCCCGAGGGACGGATGCGCAGGGTTCTGCCACAGAGGTTTGGACAAAGCGTTAACCCCGCCCTGACGGAACGTCCGGTGCCCCTGCCCGTCCGCCGGTGAAGGCCGAAGGGCAAGGCAGAGGATCAGAGCTGCTGGCTGACGACCTCGCCCGTGGCCACGACCGGGCCGGTGGGCTGACCGGTGGGCGAACCGCCTTCGGGTTCCTCGGAGACCGCGAGCACGGCGCCCGGAAGCAGCGCGCCCATGTCGGCGGGCAGCGCGATCTCTTCGGTGCGGGCATCGGCGGGCCAGACGATCAGCGAGACCGGCGCATCGTTGCCGGCGATCAGCCAGAGCTCGAACGAGCGGCCGGCGGGGGCGGGTTGCCCCTGCTGCTGCAGCCGGAGGGTGCCGCTCTCGGGGTCGTAGCCGGCGAGGAAGCGCACCGGATCGGCCGGGGCGCCGATCTGGGCCACGAAGCTGGGCGCGGGCGGTGCCAGCAGGTCGGACTGATAGACCAGGAAGGCCAGGCCCGCGGCCACCAGCGAGCCCACGAGCACCTCGCCCAGGCCCCAGCGGCGCCAGAGGCTGACCTGTTCGGGGGGTGTTTCGTCCCAGAGCCGTTCGGTGATCGCCTGCCAGACACGGGGCGGCACGGCCTCTTCGGCGATCGTGTCGGTCATGGCGGCGAAATCCTCGGCCCAGGCGGCGACCAGCGCACGGAGCGCCGGGCTGCGCCCCATCTCGGCCTCGAAGGCGGCGCGTGCCTCGCCCTCCACGAGGCCGAGAACGTATTCCGCGGCACGGATGCTCTCCTCCTCGCCGGGGGTCGGCGGTATGATGTCATCGTCGCTCATCGCGTCAGACAATCCTTCAGTTTCAGCAGGCTGCGCCGGAGCCAGCTGCGCATGGTGTTGAGCGGCACGTCGAAACGCGTGGCCAGCTCCTGATAGGTGAGCCCGGAGAGATAGGCGCCCCGGACGGCCTCGGCCCGGTCGGCATCAAGCTCCTGGAGGCAGCCCGCGAGCCGGGCGCGCTCCGAGCTGGCGATGGCCGCGGCCTCGGGGGTTGGGCCGGCATCGGGGATGGCCTCGGCCTCCGACATCTCGGCGCCACTGGCGCGGCGCGCCCGCAGCCTGTCGATGGCGGTGTTGCGGGCGATGGTGATCAGCCAGGTCATCGGGCTGTAGCCGCCGGACTGATAGCGACCGGCATTGCGCCAGATCTTGACGTAGGATTCCTGCACGGCCTCTTCCGCTTCGCTTCTCGTGCCCAAGACACGCAGCGAGATGCCGAAGAGTTTCGCGGAGGTCAGCTGGTAAAGTCGTTCGAAGGCGGCGCGGTCCGCAAGGGCGGTGCGCGCGATCAGCTCCTCGATGTCCTCCAGGGTCGCCATGGGCCCCGTCCCTCCCCTTTTGCGTCCCTGGCGGGCGTCCGGTTGCCTCTACCGTGGTCTCCGCGGCGTCGCCCCTGCCTGCTCTGGCGCGGCGGCGGCGTTTTTGCCCTTTCCCTCGGCGTCTGCTTCGATATGTTGCCCGGAGAACCGCCCGGCCCGGCCGGGTACGCGAAGGAACGACAAGGACACACCGACCATGGCCGACGGATCGCTCGATATCAACGCCAAACCGACCGAGGAAATCTCGGTCCGCGAAGTCTTCGGCATCGATACCGATATGACCGTAAAGGGTTTTGACGCGCCCACCGACCGCGTGCCGGAAGCCGATCCGACCTATCGCTTCGACCCCGACACGACGCTGGCGATCCTTGCGGGCTTCAGCCACAACCGCCGCGTCATGGTGCAGGGCTACCACGGTACGGGCAAGTCGACCCATATCGAGCAGGTGGCAAGCCGCCTGAACTGGCCCTGCGTGCGCGTCAACCTGGACAGCCACATCAGCCGGATCGACCTGATCGGCAAGGACGCCATCAAGCTGCGCGACGGCAAGCAGGTGACGGAATTCCACGAGGGCATCCTGCCCTGGGCGCTGCGCAACCCCACCGCGATCGTTTTCGACGAATACGATGCCGGCCGCGCCGACGTGATGTTCGTGATCCAGCGGGTGCTGGAAACCGACGGCAAGTTGACGCTGCTCGACCAGAACGAGATCATCACGCCGAACAAGTATTTCCGCCTCTTCGCCACCTCCAACACGGTGGGCCTGGGCGATACGACGGGCCTTTACCATGGCACCCAGCAGATCAACCAGGCACAGATGGACCGCTGGTCGCTCGTGGCGACGCTGAACTATCTCAGCCATGATGCGGAAACCGCGATCATCCTGTCGAAGGCGCCGCATTACAACACCGAGAAGGGCCGCAAGACCATCGCGCAGATGGTAACGCTGGCCGGTCTGACCCGGACCGCCTTCATGAACGGCGACCTGTCGACCGTCATGAGCCCCCGTACCGTGATCAACTGGGCGCAGAACGCCGAGATCTTCCGCAACACGGGCTATGCCTTCCGCCTGACCTTCCTGAACAAGTGTGACGAGCTGGAACGCCAGACCGTGGCCGAGTTCTATCAGCGCTGCTTCGACGAAGAGCTGCCGGAGAGCGCAGCGGTGGCCGCCGGCTGAACCCTTACGCAGAGCAACAGATTGCAACGGCGGCTCCGGAAACGGGGCCGCCGTTTTTTCTTGGCCATTTTTGGTGGCGGGTGGCCCTGCCGGCGCCCCTCCCGGGCGAGCCATGAACGAAATGGCAACACCTGACGGCCTAGCCTGACGACAGACCGCAGCAGCGGTGCGTCGGAGGTTTGCCATGAAACGGGTGCAAAACGGACTTTTCCGCCTGATGATCTGCCTGACGGCCCTTCTGGGGGCTGCCCCCGGGCTGACCCTGGCCGGCCCCCTGGATCCGCTGACACGAGAGTTCGCCACCTGCGCCGGCCGCCTCTCGGCCCTGATGGAGCATCAGTGGCTGATGTCGGACAGCCGGTCGGAGGACACGCGGGCACAGCGCGCCGCGATGCTGGACCTGCTTCAGGCGGTGATGCCCGAGGATGCGGGCCGGCAGGCGCTGGCCCTGCGGATCGAGGCGAAATTTGCCCAGCAGCAGCTGTTGATGCAGACCGATTTCGGCGGCACCGCGCCCGAGCGCCAGCGCAGCGCTGCGGCCCGCTCCAAAGAGATGCTGAGGCACTGCGCCCTGCTGATCGGCGCGGAGGCCGGCCTGAGGACGGGCCAGAGCCCGGCCATGGGCGACACGGCGCGCGAATCCGGCTGACGTCGCGGCGCGACTATCCCCGGGCGCGCGTCGATGGCAAACTCCTGTCATGACACGGATTTCCCAAGCCATTGTGCCTGCCCTACGGGCCTTTGCCCTGCAGGGAGCTCTATATGGGGCTCTGTCTGCCCCCCTCCTCTCTGCCGGGGCGCTGCCGCTGCAGGCGGGCACGGCGCCCGACCCGGCGGAATGCGCGGCGCTCTGGCTGGGCATGCTCGATGTGGCAGACGAGTACCCCGGCTATTTCGGCGACATGACCAACACCCGCGCCCTGGCGCAGGCCTTCGAGGATCAGGCCGGGCCGCAGGCAGCGGAGCAGATCGCCGAGGAGCGCCACGACATGGCCCTGATTGCCGAGGCCAAGGTGCTGGGCCAGGACGGGATCTCGACCGGGCTGTTCGACCGGCTGGCCGGGCGCTGCTCGGAGCTGGAAGAGGCGCCCGGCGCATCCCCGCAGGCCGAGGGCGCCGCACCCGCGGAGGAATAGCGCACCCGCATGCGCCAGAGACTTGCCGAGCCGCGCGCAGAGTGCTTTACCATCCCCATGAGCAAGTCCAGCGACAACCCCGCCGATCCGTTCAAGAAGGCCCTGGCCGAGGCCACCAAGGTCATGGCCGACGACCACGACCTGAACGTGCAATACACGGTCGACCCTTCGGGCAAGACCGCGGATTCCCTGCGTCTGCCGCAGATCAGCCGCCGCCTGTCCAAGGAGGAGGTGCTGCTGGCCCGGGGCACGGCCGACGCGCTGGCGCTGCACCACCGCTATCACGACGCCAAGACCCACGCGCGCTATGTGCCGCAGGGCCAGATGGCGCGCGACCTCTACGAGGCGATGGAGACGGCGCGCTGCGAGGCCATGGGCGCGCGCGACATGCCCGGCACCGCCGGCAACATCGACCACAAGATCGCCGCCGAGGCCAAGCGCGGCGGCTATGCCGGGATCAAGGAGATGAAGGACGCACCGATGTCGGTCGCGGCCGGCTACCTGATCCGGCACCTGGCCACCGGGCGCCCGATGCCCGAGGGCGCCGACAACGTGATGGAGCTGTGGCGCGACTTCATGCAGGGCCGCGCGGGCGAGACGCTGGAAGACCTGCAAACCAAGCTGTCGGACCAGAGCCAATTCGCGAAATTCGCGCGGCAGCTGATCGACGATTTCGGCTATGGCGACCAGCTCGGCGATGATCCGGACCAGATGGACGACGAGGCCGAGGACGACGCCCAGGACGGTGAGGAAGAGGAACAGGATCCCGATTCCACCGGCGAGGACGAGAGCGAGGACCAGCCCGAGACCAGCCCCGAGCAGAGCCAGGACGAACAGCAGGACCAGTCGGAAGCGCAGGTGAGCGCCGACGAGATGGCCGACCAGGAGGCCGGCGAAGAGGCGGAGATGCCCGAGGGCGAGGCCCCGATGGAGCCCCCCGCCCCGGCCCCCGTCAGCGAGGCCGACCCGAATTACATCGTCTATACCCGCGATTTCGACGAGGAAATCGCCGCCGAGGACCTGGCCGATGCCCAGGAGCTGGAACGGCTGCGGGCCTATCTCGACCAGCAGCTGGAACCGCTGAAGGGCGCCGTTGGGCGTCTGGCCAACAAGCTGCAGCGTCGCCTGCAGGCACAGCAGAACCGCAGCTGGGAGTTCGACAAGGAAGAGGGTGTGCTCGACGCGGGGCGGCTGGCCCGCGTGGTGGCCAACCCGACCACGCCGCTGTCGTTCAAGGTGGAAAAGGACATGGAGTTCCGCGACACCGTGGTGACGCTGCTGCTGGACAACTCCGGCTCGATGCGGGGGCGGCCGATCTCGATCGCGGCGATCTGTGCCGACGTTCTGGCGCGGACGCTGGAACGCTGCAGCGTCAAGGTGGAGATCCTGGGCTTTACCACCCGCGCCTGGAAGGGCGGACAGAGCCGCGAGAAATGGCTGAACGATGGCCGTCCGCAGGCCCCCGGCCGGCTGAACGACCTGCGCCACATCGTCTACAAGCAGGCCGATGCGCCCTGGCGGCGGAGCCGCGACAACCTGGGCCTGATGATGAAGGAAGGCCTGCTGAAGGAGAACATCGACGGCGAGGCGCTGGAATGGGCGCACAAGCGGATGGTGGGCCGGCGCGAGGCGCGCAAGATCCTGATGGTGATCAGCGACGGCGCCCCGGTGGACGATTCCACCCTGAGCGTGAACCCGGCGAATTTCCTCGAGAAGCACCTGCGCGACGTGATCGCCATGGTCGAGAAGAAGAAGCTGGTGGAGCTGATCGCCATCGGCATCGGCCACGACGTGACGCGCTATTACCAGCGCGCCGTCACGATCACCGATGTCGACCAGCTGGCCGGCGCGATGACCGAGCAGCTGGCCTCACTCTTTGACAACGACCCGCGCGCGCGGGCCCGCATGATCGGCATCCGAAAGGCAAGCTGATGTTCCAGACATTCGAAAGCCCCTCCTCTCCGGAACAGGGGCCGCCGCGCCTGGCTGACCTGCGCGCCGAACTGACACGCCGCGGCCTCGACGGGTTCATCGTGCCCCGCGCCGATGCCCATCAGGGCGAATACGTCGCCGCCCGTGACGAGCGGCTGGCCTGGCTGACGGGGTTCACCGGCTCGGCCGGGTTCTGCGTGGTGACGGGCGCCCGCGCCGCGGTCTTCGTCGATGGCCGCTACCGGGTTCAGGCCCGGGCACAGGTGGCCGAGGATTTCGAGAAGGTCGCCTGGCCCGAGACCGGCCTGGGGGCCTGGATCGCCGGTGCCCTGGCGCAGGGCGGCGTGATGGGCTTTGACCCGATGCTGCACACCCGGGCCGAGATCGACCGGCTGAAGACGGCGCTTGCCGGCAAGGGCGTGGAGCTGCGCGCGGTGGAGGACAATCCCCTCGACGCGGTATGGCCCGATCAGCCGGAGCCGCCGATGGGCAAGATCAGCGTGCAGCCGATTGAATTTGCGGGCGAAACCTTGGAGTCGAAATGCCAGCGCCTGGGCGCTGCCATGGCCCGGCGCGGCGAGGAGGCGGTGGTGCTGACCCTGCCCGACAGCATCGCCTGGCTGCTGAACATCCGCGGCAGCGACATTCCCCGCAACCCGGTGCCCCATGCCTTTGCCGTGCTCTTTGCCAATGGCGAAGTGGCGCTCTTTGCCGAGGACGAGAAATGCGACGACGCGCTGATCGACCACCTCGGCCCGGATGTGACGGTGGAATCCCCCTCGGCCTTCGGGCCCTCGCTGCAGGCCATTGCCCAGAAGGTGACGGGCGCGATCCGGCTGGATCCGGCGGCCTGCCCGATCTGGGTCGAGGCACAGCTGAAGGGCGCGACGATCAGCTGGGGCGAAGATCCCTGTGCCCTGCCCAAGGCCTGCAAGAACGAGGCCGAGATCGAGGGCACCCGCGAGGCACACCTGCGCGACGCGGTGGCGATGTGCAACTTCCTGGCCTGGTTCGACGGCGCCAGGCAGGAGAGCCTGACCGAGATCGACCTGGTGACGCGGCTGGAGATTTTCCGCCGCGAGACCAACGCGCTGATGGAGATCAGCTTTGACACCATCGCGGGCGCGGGGCCGAACGGTGCCCTGCCCCATTACCGCGTGACCCACGAGAGCAACCGGCAGCTGGAAGCCGGGCAGCTGATCGTGGTGGACAGCGGCGGCCAGTACCTGGACGGCACCACCGACATCACCCGCACCCTGCTGGTGGGCGACGAGGCGGGCGCCGAGGAAAAGGCCGCCTATACCCGCGTGCTGAAGGGCATGATCGCGATTTCCCGCGCGCGTTTCCCCAAGGGGATCGCCGGGCAGCACCTGGACGCGCTGGCGCGTTATCCGCTGTGGCTGGCCGGGCAGGATTACGACCATGGCACCGGCCACGGCGTGGGCAGCTATCTGTGCGTGCACGAGGGTCCGCAGCGGATCAGCCGCCTGAGCGACGTGCGCCTGCAGCCCGGCATGATCCTGTCGAACGAGCCGGGATATTACCGCGAGGGAGCCTTTGGCATCCGGATCGAGAACCTGATCGTGGTCAAGGAAGCCGATGACGTGGCGGGCGGCGATGACCGCGCCATGCTCGATTTCGAGACGCTGACCTGGGTGCCGATCGACACCCGGATGATCGACACCGCCCTGCTGACCGCAGATGAGCGGGACTGGATCAACGCCTATCATGCTACGTGCAGAGATATGCTCTCCCCGCGTCTGGACGGCGCCGCCCTGATGTGGTTGGATCGCGCGACTGAAAAACTCTGACACCGCCGGATCCAGGACCGATGTGACATGATGATGTTACATCGGCACGGCAGGACTGAGACGCCTTTTGGGGGGCTGACACATGACCGATATCACCATCCGCGCCGCTGCGGGAAACTGGAGCGTTCGCGCCGGTGGCGCCATCCTGGCCGAAAGCCGCAACGCACTTGAACTGAGCGAACCGGGCTATCCCGACATCATCTATTTCCCGCGGGAAGACATCGCGATGGCCTTCCTGGACAAGACCGACCACGTCACGACCTGCAGGAAGAAGGGCGATGCCTGCTACTTCTCCATCGTGACCAAGAGCACAACGCTTGAGAACGCCGCCTGGAGCTATGAGGCGCCGAAGGAAGGCATGGAGCGGATCAAGGACCACGTGGCCTTCTATGCCACCGACTTCGTGACCATCGAACAGATCTGAGATCCTGCCACGGGCCGGATCAGCGGCGCGGTGCCCCCCGGGGCCCGCGCCGTTTTCATGTCAGCTGTGCTCTTCGGCGGCGGTATCGGCCAGGGCACGGTTGTAGACCCTGAGCGCATCGACGTGGAAGAGCGCCCCGCAGAGCATCGCCTCGCCCTCGGGGGTCTCGCGCTCCACCACCGGCAGGCAGGGCTGAAGCGTGCGTTCGAAGGTCTGGAAGGCGCTCTCCAGGGTCTGGCCGGCGTCGATTGCCTGCCCTGCGTCAATCAGCCGCTGCAGCTCCTCGAGCGGGGGCACGCCTGCGGCGTCGGGCTGTCGCATGACGTCGCGGGCGCGGAACATGCCCATCAGATAGGCCTGTGGCCCGGCCGAGATATGCAGGCCGCGACGCTCGAGCTGGGTCAGGAAGAAGGAGCGCTTGACGAATTTCGTGCCGATGGCGGTGGAGATGGAGACGGTCACCAGAACGGCCATGGCCATGTCCCAGTCGCCGGTCATCTCGAAGACGATCAGCGTGGTCGAGATCGGCGCGCCAAGCACCGCCGCCGCCACCCCGGCGAAGCCCGCCAGCGCGTAGTAGCGCACCTCTCCGGACATCTCGGGGAAGAAGCTGGTGGCGACGAGGCCGAAGGCGAGCCCGGTGAGCGAGCCCATCATCAGCGCGGGAGAGAAGACGCCTCCGCCCATGCGCCCGCCATAGGTGATGGCCAGAGCCAGCGCCTTGACCATGGCGAAGATGATCGCCTGTGACAGCAGGAGGTCGCCGCTGAGGGCGCGGCTGGTCGTCTCGTAGCCGACACCGATGATGAAGGGGAAGTAGATCGCGATGCCCCCCAGCAGCCCACCGGCGACACAGGGGCGCAGCCAGCGCGGAATGGAGAGTTTCTCCTGCACGCGGTTGCCGAAATCCTCGGCGAAAAAGAGCGCCAGCATCAGGATCCCCGCCACCACGCCGCAGACCACGCCGAGCAGCAGGAAGGCCGGCAGCTCGAGGTAGAATTCAAGCCCGTCTGTATTGGGCAGGGCAAATTCCGCCGCGCCACCATGGGCCAGGCGGTTCATCACCGCGCCCATGACCGAGGCCACGACGATGGGGGCGAAGGCATGGATGGCGAAGTGGCGCAGCACCACCTCCAGCGCGAAGAGCGCCCCGGCGATGGGCGCGTTGAAGCTGGCTGCGACGGCGGCCGCCACGGCACAGCCGAGAAGGTCGCGCCCGGTGACGCCGTCGGCCTTCATCCAGTCGAGCACCCGCGTGGAGAGCACGGCGCCCATGTGCACCACCGGCCCCTCGCGCCCGGTGGAACCGCCCATGCCCAGGGTGATCAGCGAGGCGAAGGCCGAGGCGACACCGGCGCGCATCTCGACCCGGCCATTGTCGAGGGCCGCGCCCTTGATCACGTCCGACACGGACCGTACGCGCCCGTCGGGAGTGAAGAAGTGCAGGATCAGCCCGACGATCAGTCCGCCGATGATCGGCACCATGAGCATGACGTACCAGGCCACGCCTTCGCCCTTGGGGGCGAGCCGCCCCTCCTCATTGGCACCGTAGGAAAACAGCTGGAGATAGTAGATCGCCTCTCGGAAGAGGAGGGCCGCGCCCCCTGCCGCCACGCCGATGCAGAGGGCGATCAGCCAGAACTGGAACTGGTTCGGGCCGCGGGTGCGGACGATGTTCCAGCTGCGCCGGGCCTGAAGGTGGCAGGTTCGGAGGAGTCCCTGAGTGACCTGATTGTCCTCTGTGGCCATCCGCCTGTCCCTTGTGCCTGTGCATTGGCTCCGCGCGGGCGGCACGGGCGTCTTTCAGAGGAGGCGCGGCGCCGCCGCCAGGCGGAATCTCCCCCCGGTGATAGGGGATCGCGGCGGCGACGAAAAGACCCGGCCTGTGGGCGCGGGCCTGCGGGTGGCAACCTGTGGCAGCTCTGCCTGCGGGAGCGACGCCAGATCCGACATTCGGCCGCCCCTCGATCGGGGTACAGGGTGCAGGCCCGGGCGTTGTGACACGAATTGGTTGCCAATTTCTGAAAATCCGCCTGCGCGGTTTGGCCCGACGTTGGCGGGATGCCTCAGTCGGCGGAGATCAGGCGGCGCGCGGCGGCGCGGGCCTCGTCCGTCACCGCATCACCGGAGATCATCCGCGCCAGTTCGTCGACGCGGTCATCCGGCGACAGCGCGGTGACGGTGGAGAGCGTCATGCCATCCTCGACGCGCTTGGCGACCTGCCAGTGATGCGAGCCGCGAGCGGCCACCTGTGGCGAATGGGTGACGACGAGCACCTGCCCCCCCTCTGCCAGCCGCGCCAGTCGGCGCCCCACCGCATCGGCGGTGGCGCCCCCTACCCCGCGATCGATCTCGTCAAAGATCATCGTGAGGCCCGAGACATCCCCGGCCAGGCAGACCTTGAGCGCCAGCAGGAAACGGCTGAGTTCGCCGCCCGAGGCGATCTTGGCCAGGGGGCCGGCCGGGGCGCCGGGGTTGGTGGCAACCGTAAAGGAGACCTCGTCCAGGCCGTCGGGGCCCGGATCGGTCGGGGTGATCGCGGTCCGGAACCGCGCGCGGTCCATCTTGAGCGGCGCCAGCTCGCCTTCGACCGCGCGGTCGAGACGCGTGGCGGCCTCCTGCCGGGCCGTGGTCAGCGCACCGGCGGCCTCGCCATAGCTGGCCTCGGCCGCGCGCATGTCGCGCTCGAGCGTTGCGATCTGCTCGGTGCCGTTGTCGATGGCGTCGAGGCGGGTGCGCAGGTCTTCGGCGAGGCTGGCGAGATCATCGGGGCCGACGTCGTGCTTGCGCGCCAGGGCACGCAGTGCAAAGAGACGCTCTTCGGTGGCTTCCAGTTCCAGCGGGTCGAAATCGAGGGCTTCGAGACAGCGCAGCACACCATCGGCAGCTTCGCCCAGCTCGGAAAGGGCACGTGTCAGGGCCGCTATCGGCTCGTCCAGGCGCCCTTCGGTGCCCTCGGCGGCACCATCGAGCCAGCGCAGCGCATCGCCCATCGCCCCCTCTGCCCCGTCGGAGCCGAGCGCGGCATGGGCACGCGAGATGTCCTGACGGACGCGTTCCGCGCTCTGCATCATGCGGCGGCGGGCATCGAGTTCGGCATCCTCGCCGGGCTGGGGCGCGAGCTGGTCGAGCTCGGCCACGGCATGGCGCAGGAATTCCTCCTCTGCGGCGGCCTTGGCCAGGGCGCTGCGCGCGGCATCGAGCGCCTTCTGTGCGGCCACCCGGGCCCGCCAGGCCTCGCGCACGATGCGGCGCTGAGGGTCCAGGCCTCCGAAAAGATCGAGAATGGCGCGGTGCCCGGAGGGATTGAGCAGGCCCCGGTCGTCGTGCTGGCCGTGCAGTTCGACGAGTGTGTCGGAGAGCCGGCGCAGCACCTCGCCCGAGGCGCGGCGATCATTGATCCAGGCGGTCTTTCGCCCCTCGCGGGTGTTGATGCGGCGCAGGATCAGCTCCGGCCCGCTGGCAAGACCGGCCTCTTCGAGGACCTGATGGGCGGCATGGCCCTCCGGCAGATCGAAGATCGCGGTGACCTCGCCCTGCTCGGCGCCCTCGCGCACCAGATCCGCGCGCCCGCGCCAACCGAGGACGAACCCGAGGCTGTCGAGCACGATGGATTTGCCGGCGCCGGTCTCGCCCGTCAAAACGTTGAGACCCGGCTGGAAGTCGAGTTCCAGCCGGTCGATGATCAACAGGTCACGAATGTCGAGACCGCGCAGCATGTACGGATTAGCCCCGGAGGCGCCCGGGCGATGCGGACACCGCCCTGAACTGCGCCGAGATCACAGCCATTCGCCGCGCACCGTCTGACGATAGATCTGGGCCAGCCAGCCATCGCCCTTGGCTTCGGGCGCGAGGCCCGCGCCGGTCAGCACATCGTAGGCGTCCTTGTACCACTGGGTGCCCCGGAAGTTGTAGCCGAGGATGGCAGCGGCGGTCTGTGCCTCGTCCGTCAGGCCGAGGGCCAGGTAGGCCTCCATCAGGCGATAGAGGGCCTCGGGCGTCTGCGAGGTGGTCTGGAATTCCTCGACCACGATGCGGAAACGATTGATGGAGGCCGGATAGAACTTGCGCTTGAGATAGTAGCGGCCGACTTCCATTTCCTTCGATGCCAGGTGGTCGAAGGCCAGGTCGAACTTGAGGATCGCCGAGCGCGCATATTCGCTGTCAGGATAGCGTTCGATGACCTGACGCAGCGCCTGGAGCGCCTGGAAGGTCAGGCCCTGGTCACGGCCCACTTCATCGATCTGGTCATAATAGCTGAGCGCCAGGAGATACTGCGCATAGGCCGCATCCTCGCCCGTCGGGTAGAAATCGAGGTAGCGTTGCGCGGCTGCGCGGCTGTCCTCGTAGTTCTTGGCCGAATGCTGGGCAAAGGCGGTCATGATCAGAGCGCGCTCTGCCCATTCCGAATAGGGATAGAGGCGCTCGATCTCCGAGAAATACTCGGCGCCATCGGCAAAGCGACGCCGATTGACCTCGTATTCGCCACGTTCGTAGATCTGTTCTGCGGTGAAGCTTTCCAGCGGGGTATCATCGTTTCCGATCCCCGGTGACTTCCCACAACCGGCAACCAGTGCGGCCAGAAGAATCGCACCCGCCAGCCTCTTTCCGAAACCGCCGCCTGTCATGCGTGCCCTCACCCCTTCGACGTCAAATTTTTCCCGCGCGCCCTAGGCGGCGCACTACGGCTTGGTCCTAACACAGAAAATTCCGGGGCAAAACGCCTTAACGACACCACCGGCGGGTTTGCGTGTCAGGCGACGGCCGGGATCTCGTCAGGGGTGACGCCTGCGCCCGGAAGACGCGCAGCAAGTGCAGCGTCGCAAGTGACGAAGCGATAGTTCGCCTCGTCGGAGAAAACGGCCCGAAGAAGCGTGTTCGTCAGGCTGTGACCGGAGCGGATGCCCTCGTACCGGCCCAGAATCGGTGCACCGGCAAGCGCCAGGTCGCCGAGGGCGTCCAGCATCTTGTGGCGCACGGGCTCGTCACGGTGGCGCAGGCCGCCGGGCGTGACGATGCGGTCGCCGTCGACAACGACGGCATTGTCGAGCGTGCCGCCAAGGGCCAGGCCCTTCTCGTGCATCATGTCGACATCGGACTGCCTGCAGAACGTGCGGCTGTCGCAGAGTTCCCGTACGAAGCTGCCGTTCTCCATGGTCAGAAGCTTGGCCTGACGGCCGATGGCGGCGTCCTCGAAGTCAATCAGGAAGTCGATCTCGAGCACCGGGTTCGGCAGCAGGCGGGCAACCGCCTGTCCGTTCGTCACCTCGACCGGACGCAGGATTTCCAGCGCGCGGGCCGGTGCCCGGAGGGCCGTCAGGCCGCGCGACAGTATCCCGCGTACGAAGGGGGCGGCGGAGCCGTCGAGGATCGGCACTTCGGGGCCGTCGATCTCGACCACGGCATTGGTGATGCCGCAGCCCGACAGCGCGGCCATCACGTGCTCGATCGTCGAGACGGTGGCGCCGGCGGCGTTCTCGATACGGGTGCAGAGGGGGGTGCGGTCGACCGCCTCCCAGTTGGCAGGGATCATCGCATCGCCGAGGGAGATATCGGTACGGCGGAACCAGATACCGTGATCAGCCTTTGCCGGGCGAATGGTCAGCCGCGCGGGGCGACCGGAGTGGAGTCCGGCCCCATCGAAACTGACTGGCGCTTTGATCGTATACTGCAAGGCTTCCCCCAACGGAGTTATTCAAGGTCTTACGGACAGAGATCTGCCGTTTACGATTTGGTAGGTAAAAGCTCCCCCCAAGGTTCTCAACTCACTCTTTGCAACGGATTGTAATATCCATGCTGCGGTGCGCGAAAAGCTGCGGCGGATTGAAACATTCAGTCACATTTAGCCCCAGAACGTGAAAAGGCCGCCCTGACGGCGGCCTTTTTAAGAAATTATTCACAATCTGACCGGCGATCCCTGCCGCGCTCAAAGTGAAGCGGCAGGTTTCGTTAACCGGTTGCCCGGTCGCTCAGTTGGCCTGGCGACGCAGGAAAGCCGGGATCTCGATCCGCTCTTCATCGGCCTCGGGCGCCGGAGCGCGCTTGGCCTGGGGCGCCGGAGCGGCCGAGGGACGCGGCGCCGGAGCCGCCGGTTTCGGCGCGACACGGGCCATCGGTTCCTGCCGCGGCGCCTGTTGCGTGCGCTGCTGCTCGGAGTTGCCGTGGTCCTGATGCCCGGTCATCCGGTTGATCAGCGAGTTGATCCCGAAACGGGGTTTCTCGGGCTCGGCGCGGCGCTGCTGCTGCGGCGCGGGCTCGGCCTGAACCGGCTCCGGCTGATGGCGCGGCTGGTTCTGCACCGCAGCCTGAAGACGGGCCAGCGCCTCGGGCGAGGGCTCGCCGGGACGACGCGGACGCGGCGCGACAAAGTTCTCTGCCTCCGGCTCTTCCGCGTGGGCGACACCGTACTGGGGCGCGGGCTGCGGACGGTAGGCCGGCGGCGGCATGTCGTCTGCACCGCCACGCGCCTGCTGCGGCTGATGACGCGGTGCCGGCGCGGGTTCTTCGGCAGCAAAGAAGCTCGACTGGGAGCCGTTGTCCTCGAAGAGGGTCGGAGCGTTGGCCTCGTCCTCTTCCATGGTGGCGTGCTGATGGGTGCTGCGCGCAGCGACGGGTGCGGCGGCGGCAACCTGGGCGTCCTCGACATGGGTCGTGGGCTTCAGCGGTTCGGAGAGCTTGCGGCGCGGCACGGGGATCTCGTGCTGGGAATCCGTGGCGTCGATGCCGGTGGCAACGACGGAGACGCGCATCCGGCCTTCCATGGTTTCGTCCATGGTCGAGCCGACGATGATGTTGGCATCCGGGTCGACTTCCTCGCGGATGCGGTTGGCCGCCTCGTCGAGTTCGAACAGGGTCAGGTCGTGGCCGCCGGTGATGTTGATCAGCACGCCCTTGGCGCCGCGCAGCGAGATCTCGTCGAGCAGCGGGTTGGCGATGGCCTTCTCGGCAGCCTGGACGGCACGGGTTTCGCCATCGGCTTCGCCGGTGCCCATCATGGCCTTGCCCATCTCGTCCATCACGGCGCGAACGTCGGCAAAGTCGAGGTTGATCAGGCCGGGACGAACCATCAGGTCGGTCACACCCTTGACGCCCTGGTAGAGCACGTCGTCGGCGAGCGAGAAGGCCTCGGTGAAGGTTGTCTTCTCGTTGGCAAGGCGGAACAGGTTCTGGTTAGGAATGATGATCAGCGTATCGACCATC
Organism: Pseudooceanicola sp. DL12; assembly: GCF_056270665.1. Taxonomy (NCBI): domain Bacteria; kingdom Pseudomonadati; phylum Pseudomonadota; class Alphaproteobacteria; order Rhodobacterales; family Paracoccaceae; genus Pseudooceanicola; species Pseudooceanicola sp. DL12. The sequence continues at coordinate 1,433,075 of NZ_CM149884.1, read as the reverse complement.
TTCTGCAGCTGTTCCACGCCTTCCTCAGCCTGGCGCATGCGCTTGGCGCCTTCGAACTGGAAGGGCTTGGTCACGACACCGACAGTCAGAACACCGAGCTCACGGGCAGCCTGGGCGATGATAGGCGCCGCCCCCGTACCGGTGCCGCCGCCCATGCCCGCGGTGATGAAGCACATGTGTGCCCCCGCGAGGTGGTCGACGATCTGTTCGATGCTCTCTTCGGCAGCGGCAGCACCAACAGAGGCCTTGGCCCCTGCGCCGAGCCCCTCGGTCACCTTGACGCCGAGCTGAACGCGCTGGTTCGCCTTGCTCTGCTGAAGCGCCTGGGCATCCGTGTTGGCAACCACGAAATCGACGCCCTCGAGGGCCTTGTCGATCATGTTGTTAACGGCATTGCCGCCGGCTCCGCCGACGCCAAAAACGGTGATGCGTGGCTTCAACTCTTCTCCCGATCCGGGAACACTGAGGTTCAATGTCATCGATAAATCCGCCTGATCTGGTCCCGGTTTTCCGGGGTTTTTTCTGCCTATCGCCTTAAAGGATATAGATTCCCCACGGCGACGTCACCCCAGAATCGCTGAAAAACACCAAATCTGGGCGTGTACGTCCGAGTTTTCGCGGTATTTCGCCGAAGGCACCGGATCTTGCGGTTACCAATTATCCTTGAACCAGCGCACGGCGCGCTTCAGGGACCGGGCCGGATAGCGATCGAGGGGCAAATCGAAGTCCCACCATTCGTCCTGCGGATGCGCGGAAAACAGGCACATCCCCACGGCAGAGGCGAATCCGGGGCCCGTTGCGGCCTGCGGCAGCCCATGCACGCGCAGGGGACGTCCAAGGCGCACCTGCTGACCGAGGATCCTGCTGGCCAGCCCGTCGAGACCGGGGATCTGGCTGGCACCGCCGGTCAGCACGATCTGCTGGTTCGGCAGGTGATCGAAGCCCGCGGCATCGAGGCAATAGCGCACTTCCTCGAGGATCTCCTCGACCCGGGGGCGCATGATGCCGATCAGCTCGGCGCGGGTTACGGTGCGGCGGTCATGCTCGTAATCGCCGGTCTCGCCGCCGATCTCGATGCGCTCGCGGTCGTCCATGCCGGTGGCGACGACACCACCGTAAAAGGTCTTGAGCCGTTCGGCATTGGCCTGGGAGATCTGCAGTGCCATCGAGATGTCGCCGGTGACGTGATCGCCGCCCATGCGCACCGTATCGGCATAGATCATGTGCTTTTTCATGAAGATCGAGAGCGAGGTCGTGCCGCCGCCCATGTCGATGCAGGCCGCGCCGAGTTCCTGCTCGTCCTCGACAAGGCAGGAGATACCGGTGACATAGGCCGAGGATGCGATGCCCGCGAGTTCGAGATCGCAGCGCTTGACGCAATGCGCCAGGTTCTGGATCGCCGCGGCATCGACCGTCAGCATGTGCATGTCGGTGGTCAGCGTGTTGCCGATCTGGCCGCGCGGATCCTGCAGGCCGGAGCGGTGATCGAGTGCAAAGTTGACCGGCTGGGCGTGCAGCACCTCGCGGCCATCGCCGTAGTCAGGCACGTCACAGGCCGCCAGCACCCGGCTGACATCCTGTTCGCTGACCTGGTTGCCTTCGATGTCGACCTGCCCGGAGAGACCGTAGCTGCGCGGGCCAGCGCCGGAGAAACAGGCGATCACGTGGTCGACACGCACCTTGGCCATCTTCTGCGCCGCCTGAAGCGCGGTCCGGATGGCCCGTTCGGTTTCCGGCATCGAGGAGATTTCGCCGAAACGCACCCCACGCGACCGGGTCGTGGCGGCACCGATCACCCGAAAGCCCGCCTGCCCTGCAAGCGATCCCACGCCATCGGCGCTGGCCGGACGACGGCCGCTGCCGTCGAAGCGCAGCACGAGGCAGGCAATCTTGCTCGTGCCGACATCCAGGATGGCCACCACGCCACGCTGCATCGCCGCCTTGCGCATGTTGCGCATCGCCCGTTGGGATTCGTAAAGTTCCATCACTGCCCCTTTGCCTGCATCGCTGCATCTCTCATCTGCCGCCATTCTTCCGTGGCGGGTTCCGTCATGCGCAGGGTGGGACGCACGCCGAGGCGCATGTCCACCGCCACAACATCCCTGTCCAGCAGCTCCTGCGCCTGTTGCAGGGCCAGGACGCGCTCCAGCGCCTGGACGGGTTTTTCCTCGGGCAGCATGATCCGCTGCCCGCGATCCAGCACGACATCCCAGCGGCGCTCGCCGATACGCTGCAGCCCGCGCAGCCGCTCGGTGATCGGACCGGCGGCCGACAGGATCGCCAGCGCTTCGGGCACGGCCTTGTCGGCGCCCTCGCCAGCCAGCAGCGGCAGGTCGGGACGATCCACCCGCGAGGCAATGGTGCCGGTGACCATACCGGTGGGATCGATCAGCTCCTCGCCTTCGGGGCCGGTCCAGACGGCGACCGGCACGCGCTCGAGCACGCCGATATGCAGGGTGCCGCCATTGCGCACCTGCAACGCGACATCGGCAACGCTGGGAAGCTGGGCGATCTTGTCCCGCAGGGCCTGCAGGTCGATGTCGAAGGAGGACATCGGCAGGTCGAGGTCGAGAAGCGCGCGGATCTGCTCCTCTGTATCGACGCCGGCGCCCTCGACCTGCACCAGGTCCACCATGAACTGCGGCCGGTGCTGGAATTCGTCGATCCAGCCTTCGACCGTATCCGTGACCACGGCGCGATGCGCGGGATCCGACAGCCAGAGCTGGGTGCCACCCGCCACGACCGCCATGGGCAGGATCACCCAGACGGAGAGGCGGAACATCGGCGTCAGCATCAGGCGCTGCATGCGCCAGGACCAGCGCGAAGGCGCCGGATCGTGACGGTCGCCGCGCCGCGGCTTGCGCGGGGCCTTGTGGCTGTTGCTGCGGGTGTAGCCGGAAGGACTTACCGCTCGCATGAGGCATCCTCCACCAGCCAGCGGCACAGCTGTCCAAAGGTAATACCGCAGGCCTGGGCATGTTCGGGCGACAGTGAGGTCGGCGTCATGCCCGGCTGGGTATTCGTCTCGAGCAGGAAGAGACCGTCGACACCCCTGCCCTCGTCCCAGCGCAGGTCGGTGCGCGAGACGCCACGACAGCCGAGCGCCTCGTGCGCGCGCATCGCGTAGTCGAGACAGGCGGCGGTGATCGCTTCGGGAATTTCGGCCGGGCAGACATGGGTCGACCCGCCGGGCGCATATTTCGCCTGGTAATCGTACCAGCCCTCGGTGACGATCTCGGTGACGCAGAGCGGCCTGTCGCCCATGACTGAAACGGTCAGCTCGCGCCCGGGCAGGTACTTCTCGACCATCAGCCGGTCGGGCATATCGTCGGCGATCCGCGGCGGCGTGTCCGCTCCCTCGCCCACGATATAGACACCGACAGAGGAACCCTCGTTGTAGGGCTTAACCACGTAGGGCGGCGCCATCACGTGAGCGCGGGCAATCTCGGCCTTGGTGGCCAGGATGCTCTCGCCGAAGGGCAGGCCCGCGGCGGCATAGGTCGCCTTGGTGCGCTCCTTGTCCATGGCCAGGGCCGAGGCAAGGACACCGGAATGGGTATAGGGAATGCGGAGCCATTCCAGCACGCCCTGCACACAGCCGTCCTCGCCCCAGCGGCCATGCAGGGCGTTGAAGACGACATCAGGAGAGAGATCCGCGAGGCGCACGGCAAGATCGGGGCCGGCATCAAGCTCGACCACTTCGAAACCTTCATCCCGCAAAGCGATGGCGCATTCACGACCCGACGAGAGAGACACCTCGCGCTCGGCCGAGGGTCCGCCCATCAGTACCACCACTTTCGGGGTCGCCCTGCTCGACAAACCCACGTTCGTGCCTCAATGTCCCGGGCCTTTGCGGCCCTGTCCGTATTCGGATGCCGGGCCGTTTGCCGGCCCGTGCTGCTCTGTCTGCGGGCCCCGATTGCTTCGGGTTACCCTTGCCTTCCTGCACCTTCAGGTAGCGGGGGCATTTTGCGGGCCGATGCGCCAAGCGCGGGCCCGAATGGTCGTTTCTGCGAGAGGGATCGCGCCTCACGATCCGGGGATTGGATCACCTACACGCATGATTTCCCACTGTAACTCTATTCCCCGCTTTTGGAAAACCCTTTTTCGGACCTCTTCACCCAGGGCCTCCAGATCCGCCGCCGTCGCATCGCCGGTATTGGTCAGAAAATTGGAATGCTTCTCGCTCATCTGCGCGCCGCCGATCCGGGCGCCACGCATGCCGACCTCGTCGATCAGGCTCCAGGCCTTGAGGTCATGCACGTCGTCGTCGCGCCCCGTCGAGGAATACCCGGCCGGGTTGCGGAAGGTGGAACCGGCGGTCCGGTCCTTTGTAGGCTGGGTTGCGTCGCGTTTCGCAAGCTGCTCCGCCATCCGCCCGGCAAGCACCTCCGGATCGCCGGACGCCCCCTCGAAGGTGGCCTCGACCAGAACCCACCCCTCGGGCAGCGAGGTGCTGCGATAGGCGAACTGGAGGTCGTCGCCAGTCAACTCGACCAGTTCACCGCTGCGGGTGACTGCGCGGGCAGAGATGAAAATATCAGCAGTGTAGCTGCCGTAGCAGCCGGCGTTCATGCGCAGGGCCCCGCCGATCGAGCCGGGGATGGTGCGCAGGAATGTCAGATCGATCCCCTCGGCGGCCGATTTGATCGCCACATGGGCATCCAGCGCCGCAGCCCCCGCAATGACTCGATTGCCATCGAAGCGGATGTCGTTGAAACCGCGCCCGAGGCGGATCACCACGCCGCGGATGCCGCCATCCCGCACGATCAGGTTCGACCCGACCCCCATGGGAAAAACAGGGACCGCGGGATCCAGCGCGGCAAGGAACTGCCGCAGGTCCTCGATATCGGCGGGCTGGAACAGCCAGTCGGCAGGGCCGCCGACCCGCATCCAAGTCAACCCGTCAAGCGCACGGTCCGCGGTCAGGCGACCGCGGCAGGAAGGCAATGTGGAAAGCTCACTCATGGCCGGTGTTCTGCCCCGCCCCGCGACGCCGGTAAACCCCCATGACGGTCCCGAAACCGACACCGATCAACCCGGGCACCACCATCAGGCCGATGAGCAGCTCGTAAGCCATCGCGTTCCAACCTTCGGCGGCACGCGCCTGAAGAACGAGCCAGGTGCCATAGCCCGCCACGAGCACCACCGGAAGCCAGACCCAGCGAGTGCGACCGCTCTGGGCCAGCCACCAGCAGAGCGCCAGCGGCACGAGAAAGGAAATGATTGCAACGGCATAGGCCATAATTCAGGCTCCCTGCCCTGCCGGCAGCTCAGGCGCGGCGGGCCTGCCGCGCGCGGCGGTCATGCTGTACCCCGCGGCGGCCGCGCGCCCGCAGACGGGCCAACGGCCAAGTCAAGATGGCCATGCCGGCCACCAGCGAGATCAGTCCGGCCCAGGGGCCGTGCTGCAGGGTGATGAGCCCAAGGATGGGAATGCCCGTACCGACGGAGACGATCAGCGCCACATCGCGCTCGCTGCGCGATGGCATGAACGACATCGCGTTCACCGCCACGACCCAGACCAGGGCGATCAGGAATGCCTCAGTCATCGCCTGCCCCCTGCCGCGCCAGCAGCGCGGAGCACGATACCGCTGTTGCCGAAAGTCGTCTCACAAGTCACATGCCGCCTCTTGCACATATTTTCCACCGTCTGTTGCGGTTTTGCACAGGCTACTCGCAACCCCCTGCACGGACAAGCTATTTCCCGGCTTTCCAGAAGGAAAATTTTGCCGAAAACACCTTGCCAAAATCAGATCCCGAGCCGCCGCACAGATTCTATGCGGCCCCCTGCCATGCCAGAGGGCGCCCGGTGAAATCCGGACGCCCTCCTAATGACAAACACTTGTGTCGGTTGCCTGGTTCCAGAAAAAATCGAAAAATTTTTCCGAATTTTCGCGCGAGCCGGATCAGGCCGTGCAGCCGACCTTGGGAGCGAGTCGCTCGGGCAGGCGATTGGCCCAGGTCGAGATCGTGCCAGCCCCGAGGCAGACGACCATGTCTCCCGGATGAGCCTGCTCGCGGACCAGCCGCTCGAGATCCTCCTCGCAGGTGATGGCGCGCGCGTGGCGGTGACCATGGCGGATCAGCCCGGCCACGAGATCATCGCGGGAGGCGCCGGGAATCGGCTCTTCGCCAGCCGAGTAGACCTCGGCGATGGCGACCACGTCAGCCTCGTTGAAGCAGGCGCAGAAATCATCGAAGAGGCTGTGCAACCGGCTGTAGCGGTGCGGCTGATGAACGGCAATGACACGGCCCTCGGTGGCCTGGCGCGCCGCCTTCAGCACTGCCGCGATCTCGACCGGATGGTGGCCGTAATCGTCGATGATGGTCACGCCGTTGACTTCGCCCACCCGGGTAAAGCGGCGGTTGACGCCGCCGAAATTGGCCAGGGCGGTGCGGATTTCGTCGGCCTTCATGCCGAGATGGCGCGCCACGGCCACGGCGGAGAGCGCATTGGACACGTTGTGATCGCCCGGCATCGGCAGGGTGCAACCGTCAATCCGGGTGCCCTCTGCCTGCAGCAGCACGTCGAAATGCGCCACGCCCGCCTTGTAGGTCAGGTTGACCGCGCGCACGTCGGCCTGGGCATTGAAGCCATAGGTGACCACGCGGCGGTCGGTGATCTTGCCCACCAGCTGCTGGACCTCGGCGTGGTCGGTGCAGCAGACGGCGATTCCATAGAAGGGGATATTCGACACGAAATCGAGGAAGCCCTGGCGCAGGGTGTCGAAATCGCCCCAGTGATCCATGTGCTCGGGATCGATGTTGGTAACGATGGCGATGGTTGCCGGCAGTCGGTTGAAGGTGCCGTCGCTCTCGTCGGCCTCGACCACCATCCATTCGCCCAGGCCCACGCGCGCGTTGGAGCCGTATGCATGGATGATGCCGCCGTTGATCACGGTCGGGTCGAAGTTGCCGGCATCGAGCAGTGTCGCCACCATCGTGGTGGTGGTGGTCTTGCCGTGGGTGCCGGCGACGGCGATGTTCGATTTCAGCCGCATCAGCTCGGCCAGCATCTCGGCACGGCGCACCACGGGCAGGCCACGACGGCGCGCCTCGTCGAGCTCGGGGTTGCCCGGCTTGATCGCGGAGGAGATCACCACCACCTGCGCCTCCTCCAGATTCTCGGCCCGCTGCCCCTCGAAGACCAGGGCGCCCAGGGTTTCCAGCCGGTCGGTGATCTTGGAGCGCTTCAGGTCGGATCCCTGCACCGTGTAGCCATGGTTCAGCAGGACCTCGGCGATACCCGACATGCCGATGCCGCCGATCCCGACGAAATGGATGGGCCCCATGTCCTGGGGCAGCTTGGTTGCAGCAGCGTTCATCTCAGGCGTCCTCTCCGTTGTGATCCCCGCACCGCTTGGCGAGATCCTCGACCATGTCGGCCAGCGTCATGGCCGCCTCGGGCTTGCCGACCGACAGGGCGGCCCGCGCCATCTGCTCGGCCGCTTCGGGATTGTCCAGTACCAGGGCGATCTGTGCCGCAAGGTTTTCCGGCGTGAACTGGCTCTCCGGCATCATGATCGCGGCGCCGGCCTCTACAAGGCCGCGGGCGTTCGCCGTCTGCTCGTCGCGGATGGCGATGGCCAGGGGCACCAGGATCGACGGTCGCCCGATCACCGAGAGATCGGCCACGGTCGAGGCGCCGGAGCGGGTGATCACCAGCTGCGCCTCGGACATCCGGCGTGGCACGTCGTTGAAGAAGGGTTCGACGTCGGCATCGATGCCGTGATCGGCATAAAAGGCCGCGACACGCTCCTTGTCCTCCGGGCGCGCCTGATGGCTGACGCGGATGTTTCGCAAAAGCTCCGGGCGCAGCGCGGCAATCGCCTCTGGCACCACGTCGGACAGGATGCGCGCGCCCTGCGAACCGCCCATCACCAGCAGCGACATCGGGTAATCGCCCGGCGAGATATAGCCGGCACCGGCGCGTTCGTGGATCGCCCCGCGCACCGGGTTTCCGGTGTGCACGCCCTCGACCCCACCGGGCAGCTCGGTGGGCCAGGTGCCGCAGGCCACGCGATCGACGCGGGTGGCGAACTTCTGGTTCACGCGACCCAGCACGCCGTTCTGTTCGTGGATCATGCGGGGTTTCTTCAGCAACGTGGCGGCGGCAATTGCCGGGATCGACGGATAGCCGCCAAACCCCACGACCGCCGCCGGGCTCTCGCGCAGCATCCGGAACCAGGCACCGATGACACCACCGGCAATCTTGACCGGCACCACCGCCTTGGCCAGCAGGCCACCGCGCGCGAAGGTGCCGGAGGAAAGCTCCTCGATCTCGACTTCCTTGGGGAAGCCCCCGGCATAGCGGGCACCGCGCGGGTCGGTCATCAGCTTGACCCGCCAACCGCGGGTCAGCATCTGCTCGGCCAGGGACTGGGCCGGAAACATGTGGCCGCCCGTCCCTCCGGCGGCGATGATCAGGAGAGGCGCATCGAGGTTCATGTCGCGCTCCTAGCGGTTGGCGTTGCGGCCGGCGAGGATATCGCCGATTTCGCCCTGCGGGCGCGAACGCGTCATGGCCAGCAGCATGCCCACCATCAGACCGCCGGCGATCAGCGAGGAGCCGCCATAGCTGACGAAGGGCAATGTCATGCCCTTGGCCGGCAGCAGCCGGACCGCCACGCCCATGTTGATGATCGCCTGCACACCGAAGACCGAGGCAAGCCCGGTGCCGGCGAGGCGGATGAAGGGATCACGTTCCTTCATCAGACGTGCAAAGCTGCGAAGCACGATGGTTGCGTAGAGAGCGATGATGATCAGCACCAGGACGAGGCCGTATTCCTCGGCCGCGACGGCAATGATGAAATCGGTATGGGCATCGGGCAGTGACATCTTGACCGTCCCCTCGCCCACGCCGACGCCGAAGAAGCCGCCCTCGCGGATGGCATTGGCGGCATAGCCCAGCTGGGTGCGCGGATCGACGTCCTGCGACAGGAAGCCGTCGATGCGGCGGGCGAAGTGTTCGGAATTGCCATAGGCGAAGGTACCGCCCAGCACGACCAGCCCGGCGATGCCCGTGAGCAGGATCATCGGCGCACCGGCCACGAAATACATCACGCCCCAGCCGAAGAGGATCAGGCTGGCCTGACCGAAGTCGGGCTGCATCGCCAACATCAGCACGATGATCACCGTCAGCAGGAAGGACATCATCCGCCCCGGGGGGCCGTTGATCTCCTGTGCCGAGGCCAGCAGCCAGGCGGCGACGACGATGAAGAAGGGCTTGAGGAATTCAGAGGGCTGCACCGAGGCAAAGCCCAGTGAATACCAGCGGATGGCACCCTTGCCGAAGTCGGTGCCCAGGAAGGGCAGCATGGCCAGAGCCGCAAAGGTCGCCACGAATCCGATCACCGCGACGCGACGCACCATGGCCGGGCTGAGCATCGACGTGACCAGCATCACCGACATGGCCAGTGCACCGAACATCGCCTGGCGCTGAACGTAATAGAAGGGCGGCAGGCCGTTGCGCCCGGCCAGCGGCGGAGAGGCCGCGAAACCGAGGAGAAGACCGACACCGAAGAGGCCCAGGATGCAACTGAGCGTCAGCTTGTCGATCGTGCGCCACCACTTGGGAATTACCGGCTCGCCATCCCGCACGGGGATGGCGCCATACACCATCTCTGTCATCGTTTTCCGCCTGATGCCTCATCAAGTCCCGTCGCCGGGCCGCCCCTTTTCGGGGTCTGCGAAAGAGAGTAGCGGATTTCATGCCACAGGGCCAGTACCAATGGCTTGACGGCGCAATCCGTGCTTCCTAGCGTCCGGGGTAATTTTCCAATTCCCTGACGCCCGGCAGGCCGGCACCGGCACCCCCGAACGTCCTTTTCCAGGGTATGCCCCGCGGGGCCCGTTTCCCAGTTTCACCGACACCATTTAAAAATCTTGTTATTTTCCGGAGAGATGTCATGAGAGACACCCAGCTCGACGAAAACGCCCCTATCGATCATCCCGAGGGGCCCGCCTCGGTTTCCCGTTTCGGCCCCGACCGGATCCGCGTCTATCGCAAGTTTTCCGTGCCGCGCGAGGCGTTGTTCAACGCCCATTTCGACGCCGACCAGATCCCCAAATGGCGCAACACCCGTGATTGCGACATCGCCCTGCACCCCGGCGGCAGAGCCATGCTGGCCTGGGACGATGGCGCCGACAGCGCCCTGCACCTGAGCTTCCAGGAGGTCGCGGTGCCGGCCCGTGTCGTCTATCAGCAGCACCAGGACGCCGAAAAGACCAGTGATCCGGTTTTGTCCACCATCCTGATGATACCCCTGCCCGGCGGAACCCTGCTGACGCAGGAATTCTGGTACGTCTCGCCCGAGGCCCGCGAGGCCGCCCTGACCGAGACGCTGGAATCGGACCTCGAGGAAGACTACGCCCGCCTCGAGGCCCTGCTGCTGGGCTGATCAGCGGCTGAGCACGTCAGCCCATTCCGGGTGCCGGCGAAACTGCGCCGCCATGAAGGGACAGAGGGGCAGGATCTTGTGCCCCTCCTGCCGCGCCCGGGCCACCGCATGCACCGCCAGGGCCACGCCCACACCCTTGCCCCGAAAGGCATCCGGCACGCCGGTATGGTCGATGATGATCAGCGCATCAGACGCGCGCGAGTAGGTCATCTCGGCCTCCGCCCCTTCGGCCCGATAGACGTAACGCCCGCCGCTGGCCCGCTTTTCCTCGGTGATCTCGTCGTCGATGTCGCTCATGGCCCCACTCCTGCGTGATCCCCCGACGCTGCCCGTCCCGACGGCGCCGGTCAATCTGCACCCTTGCACAGCCCCCGCGCATGCCGCATGGGAGCAGTCATGGAATACGACGTGATCATCCTCGGAGCGGGGGCCGCGGGCCTGATGTGTGCGGCCCATTGCGGCGGCAGGGTCCTGCTTGTCGATCATGCGAAAAAACCCGGCGAGAAGATCCGCATCTCTGGCGGTGGTCGCTGCAATTTCACCAACATGGACGCCCGGCCAGAGGCCTACCTGTCCGGCAACCCCCACTTCTGCAAATCGGCCCTGGCCCGCTATACCCAGTGGGATTTCATCTCGCTGATCTCTGAACATGGCATCGCCTGGCACGAAAAGACCCTGGGACAGCTCTTCTGCGACGACAGCGCCCAGCAGGTGGTGGACATGCTGACCGGTCTCTGCACCGCGGCCGGGGTGGATCTTCAGTTGCAGACCGCCGTGAAATCCGTGGAGCGGCGCGAGGGCGGCTTTGCCGTCGCCCTGACCCGCGGAGAGACGCAGCGGCAGGTCACCGGTCGCGCGCTGGTGCTGGCGACCGGAGGCAAGTCGATCCCGAAGATGGCCGCCACCGGGTTTGCCTATGATATCGCACGACAATTCGGACTGCCCCTGAGCGAGACGCGCCCCGGCCTGGTGCCGCTGACCTTCCCGCCGGAGCGCTTTGCCGGTCTCTCCGGCACGGCCCTGCCCGCCCGTGTCACGGCCAACGGCACCGGCTTCGATGAAGCGCTTCTCTTCACGCACCGGGGCCTCTCCGGCCCGTCGATCCTGCAGGCATCGTCCTACTGGCGCGAGGGCGAGGCGATCACGGTGGATCTCTGCCCCGGGGGCGACCCCTTCCCGCGCCTGCGCGACATGCGCAAGGGCGCCGGAAAACGCAGCCTTGTCAGGGAATTGGACGCACTTCTCCCGGCAAAACTATCGGATCACCTGGCGCAGGAGTGGCAGCTTTCGGGCAATCTGGCCGACCAGTCGGACAAGGCTCTGGCGACACTTGCCGCGCGGCTCAAGGACTGGCCCCTCACCCCCGCGGGCTCAGAAGGCTACCGCACGGCCGAGGTCACCCTGGGCGGGATTTCCACCGAGGGGCTATCCTCGCAGACGATGGAGGCCAAGCAGGTGCCCGGCCTCTATGCGATCGGCGAATGCGTCGATGTCACGGGCTGGCTCGGCGGCTACAATTTCCAGTGGGCCTGGTCCTCGGCCATGGCCGCGGCGCGGGCGCTCGCAGCCTAGGAAATCCCCATCAACTCCCTGACGACACGCGCAAAATCATCGCCGCGCTGCTCGAAGCTGTCGTATTGATCGAAGCTGGCCGCGGCGGGGGCCAGCAGGATCGTGTCGCCCGCCTCCGCCTCGGCGCGGGCACGGCTCACGGCGGTCTCCATGTCGGTGCAGACCTCGGCCTCGACACCCTTCAACTGCATGGCGAAGTCGCTTGCCTCGCGACCGATGACATAGGCCTTGATCACCTCGTCCGTGGCCTCGAGCAGCGGCTCCAGCCCGCCTTCCTTCTGCAGCCCGCCACAGATCCAGCGGATCCGCGTGAAGGCGCGCAGGGCCTGCTTGGCACTGTCGACGTTGGTGGCCTTGCTGTCGTTGACGAATTTCAGCCCCTCCGCCTCGGCAATCACCTGGGAGCGGTGCGGCAACCCCTTGAAAGTCTTGAAACCTTCCTCGATCTGCCTCGGCCCGAGACCAAGGCTGCGGGCCACCGCGTAGGCCGCGCAGGCGTTCTGGTGGTTATGCGCGCCAGGCAACCCGGCGATGGGCCGCAGGTCGATGGACCCCACCTGCCGGCCCTTGCGGAATTCGGCGAGATAGCCCTTGCGGGCATGAACATACCAGCCGGGGCCGGACAGCTTTCGCGCAGAGGAGATGCGGATCACACGGTCATCCGTCGGCCCCTCGGAGAGCTGGCCTGCGAGGAAGAGGCCCTCGGGCTCGTCCACCCCAACCACGGCACGGTCCGGCCCACCCTCCGCGAAAAGTCGCCGCTTGGCCGCGAAATAGCCGCCAAGCCCTGCGTGCCGATCCAGATGATCGGGAGAAAGGTTCGTGAAAACAGCGACATCCGGGGTCAGACTCCGCGCCAGATCGGTCTGGTAGGAGGAGAGCTCCAGCACCACGATACCGCCATCTTCGGGCGGATCGATGTCGAGGACCCCGCGGCCGATGTTGCCGGCCAGCTGCACCTCGCGACCGGCCTCCTCCAGCACGTGGGCAATCAGCGCAGAGGTCGTCGACTTGCCGTTCGAGCCGGTCACCGCAACCACCCGGGGCGGCTGATCGAAGGCGGCCCAGTCGCCGCCGCCGAGCGAGCGGAAGAAGAGCCCGATGTCATTGTCCACCGGCACCCCGGCCTCCAGCGCGGCGGCGATGGCCGGATGCGGACGCGGATAGAGATGCGGGATCCCGGGTGAGGTCACGAGACAGGCGATGTCATTGAAGGCATTGGGTTTCGTCAGGTCGCGCAGCTCCAGCCCCTCGGCCTCGGCCACCTCTGCGGCGCGCGGCGCCTCGTCCCAGACGACAACACCGGCACCGCCCGCGCGCAGGGCACGTGCCGCCGCAAGACCGGACCGCCCAAGGCCCAGCACCGCAACCACCTGCCCGTCAAAACCCATCACCGGAATCATCGTCATCTCCCTGTCAGATCACGCGCCAGACTGCCCCTGCCGGCCCCGGAAAGGCAAGGCGGAACCTGCCCGAAACGGCACAACACATTCCACGCCAGGAATACCTTTAACCCGTTGAAAAGCCCGGAATCCAACGTCGGTATTACGTCGGTATCGCGTCGGTATTGCGTCGGTGCGAATTCGGCCTCCGCGGGCGGAGCCCGAAGCCTCCGGCGGGGATATTTCCGGCCAGATGAAAGAGCGCGGCCTCCCCTGTCATCTGGCCATAAATATCCCGGGGGAGGCTCCGCAGGAGACGGGGGCAGAGCCCCCTCCCCGGCCTCCAGATGCACGAACGCCCGGCACGGTGGCCGGGCGTTCAAAAGCGGGCCGGACGCCTTCGCGGCGGTGCCTCAGCGCAGTTTCAGCGTGGCGAGGCCGATGACCGCCAGGATGATCGAGATGATCCAGAAGCGGATCACGATCTGGGGCTCAGACCAGCCCTTCTTCTCGTAGTGGTGGTGAATCGGCGCCATCAGGAAGACCCGCTTGCCGGTCCGCTTGAAGTAGGCGACCTGGATGATCACCGAGAGCGCCTCGACCACGAAGAGGCCTCCGACAATGCCCAGCACGATCTCGTGCTTGGTGGCCACCGCGATGGCGCCAAGGGCGCCGCCGAGGGCCAGCGAGCCGGTATCGCCCATGAAGACCGCGGCCGGCGGGGCGTTGTACCACAGGAACCCCAGGCCACCGCCCACGAGGCCCGCGACGAAGATGATGATCTCGCCGGTGCCGGGCACGTATTGCACGCCGAGGTAATCGGCAAAGTCGACGCGGCCGACCAGGTAGGCGATGATGCCCAGTGTCGAGGCCGCGATCATCACCGGCATGATCGCCAGTCCGTCGAGCCCGTCGGTGAGGTTCACCGAGTTGGCGGCGCCCACGATCACGAACATGGCGAAGGGGATGAAGAAGAAGCTGAGGTTGATCAGCGTGTCCTTGAAGAGCGGCAGCGCCAGGGTGAACTGCTGATCGGCCGGGTGCAGGTAGATCGACCAGAGCGTGGCGATGAAGGCGATGCCGAAGCCGATGGCGAGGCGCACCTTGCCCGGAACGCCCGCGGTGTTCTGCTTGGAAACCTTGGCGTAATCGTCCCAGAAGCCCACCAGCCCGTAGGTCAGCGTGACGAAGAGCACCATCCAGATGAAGCCGTTGTCGAGCCGCGCCCAGAGCAGCGTCGAGGTGACCAGCGCCGAGAGGATCAGCAGCCCGCCCATGGTGGGCGTGCCGGCCTTCATAAGGTGGCCCTCGGGGCCGTCATCGCGGATCGGCTGGCCTTTGCCCTGGTGGCGGCGCAGCACGTCGATCAGCGGCCGTCCGAAGAGGAAGCCGAAGATCAGGGCCGTCATGAAGGCCCCGCCCGCGCGGAACGTGATGTAGCGGAACAGGTTGAAGACGTCGCCACCATCCGAAAAGGTGGTAAGCCAGTACAACATCTCGTGAGTCCTTCCTTTGCAGCCGCTTAATCGTCGGCCGAATGGCTGAGTTTTCTGAGGGCGTCAACGACAAGCGAGACTTTCGACCCCTTGGAGCCCTTGATCAGCACGACATCGCCGGCGTCGACCAGCCGCGGCGCCTGGGCCACGATCTTGTCCGCCGTCTTGTGGAACTGTCCGCGCCGGTGATCGGGCAGCGCATCATAAAGCACCTGCATGCGCGCGCCGACGCAATGGACGATGTCGATGTCCTTCATCGCCGGCAGGTCGGCCAGGGCGCGGTGCATCTCCGTCTCGTCCTCGCCCAGCTCGAGCATCTCGCCGAGAATGGCGATCTTGCGGCCATGGGAATGCCGCCCGAGGTTGTCGCGGGGATGCGAGGCGGCGAGCACGTCGAGCGCCGCGGCCATCGAGGCCGGGTTGGCGTTGAAGGCATCGTCGATCAAATCGAAGGAGAGCGCCCGTTCCAGCGGGTCGAGCACCCGGCGTTCGCGCAGGCCCCGGCCCGCCGGCGGCGTCCAGCGGCCGATGTCGGCCAGCGCCAGCGCCCGGTCGAGGCGCAGCACATGGGCCACGGCCAGCACCGCCAGCGCGTTGAGCGCGAAATGGCGGCCCGCCGCGGCGACCTTGTAGGTCATCGGGCTGCGCCAGGCGCGGGCATGGCAGACCAGGCAATCGTCGGTCATGGTGACCTTGAGCAGCCGGTGGTGACAGCCCCGGCCCTCGCCGAAGGTCAGCACCCGGGCGCCATGGGCGCGGGCCACCCCGATCATCAGCGGCGCGGTGGAGACATCGCCGTTGATCACGGCGGTGCCGCCCGGCTCCAGCCCCTCGAAGATCGTGGCCTTCTCGCGGGCGATGCCCTCGATGTTCTCGAAGGCCTCGAGGTGCGCGGGGGCAATGGTGGTGATCATTGCCACATGGGGCCGGGCGAGCCGGGCCAGGGGCGCGATTTCCCCGGGGTGGTTCATGCCGATCTCGATCACCGCGCATTGCGTGTCGGCGGGCATGCGGGCGAGCGTCAGCGGCACGCCCCAGTGGTTGTTGTAGCTGGCCTCGGCCACATGGGTGCGGCGCTGTGCGCCCAGCACGTCGCGCAGCATCTCCTTGGTCGAGGTCTTGCCGGCCGAGCCGGTCACCGCCACCACGCGCCCCTTCATCCGGGCGCGGGCGGCACGGGCAAGCCCCTCGAGCCCCGCAAGCACGTCGTCGACGATCAGCAGCGGCGCATCCGCGGGCACGCCTTCGGGCACATGGGTGACGAGCGCGGCGCCGGCGCCCGCCTCGAGCGCCTGGGCCACGAAGTCATGGCCGTCGCGCGCGGCCTTCAGCGCCACGAAGAGGTCGCCCTTCTGCAGGGTACGCGTATCAATCGAAACCCCGGAGACGGTCCAGTCGGTGGTGGCGCGGCCGCCGGTGGCCCGGGCGGCCTCTGCCGCGGTCCAGAGCGTCATGCGAGGCGCCCGTCGAGGGCGGCCACGGCCACGCTCGCCTGTTCGGCATCGTCGAAGGGATAGATCGTGTCGCCGACGATCTGGCCGGTCTCGTGGCCCTTGCCGCAGATCATCAGCGCGTCGCCCGGCCCGAGGGCATCGACGGCGCGCAGGATCGCCTCGGCGCGGTCGGCGATCTCGGTGGCGAGCGGACAGCCCAGCATCACCGCCTGACGGATGTCGGCGGGATCCTCGCTGCGGGGGTTGTCGTCGGTGACGAAGACGAGGTCGGCATTTTCCGCCGCGGCCTCGCCCATCAGCGGGCGCTTGGTGCGGTCGCGGTCGCCGCCGGCGCCGACGATGGCGATGATGCGGCCCATGACATGGGGGCGCAGCGCCCTGAGCGCGGTGGAGACGGCATCGGGGGTATGGGCATAGTCAACGAAGACCGCCGCGCCGTTCACCCGGGTCGCGGCGAGCTGCATCCGCCCGCGCACGCCGGTCAGATGCGGCAGCACGCCGAAGACGTCATCGGGGGTCTCGCCCGAGAGCAGCGCCATGCCGGCGGCGAGCAGCACGTTCTCGGCCTGGAAACCGCCGATCAGGCCCAGGCTGACCTGGTATTCCTGTTCGTTGAAGGCCACCCGCAGCACCTGCCCCTCCGGGGTGAAACGGCGGGCGAGGATGTGCATCTCGGCGTCGCTGTGCATGCCGACGGTCATCACGTCGAGGCCGCGGGCCTCGGCCACGTCGGCCATGTCCGGGCCACGGGCGCCGTCGAGGTTCACCACGGCGTGGCCCTCGGGGGGCAGAACGCGGGTGAAGAGGCCGGACTTGGCGTTGAAATATTCCTCGAAGGAGGCGTGATAATCCAGATGATCCTGGGTCAGGTTGGTAAAGCCGCCGACCTGCAGCATCACCCCGTCGAGCCGCCGCTGCGACAGCCCGTGCGAGGAGGCCTCCATGGCGCAATGGGTGACGCCGGCCTCGGCCGCCTCGGCCAGCAGGCGATGCAGGGTGATCGGCTCGGGCGTGGTATGGGCCAGCGGATGGGTGAAATCACCCTCCACCCCGGTGGTGCCCAGGTTCATCGCCTTGCGGCCGAGCGCCTGCCAGATCTGGCGCAGGAAGGTGGCGACGGAGGTCTTGCCGTTGGTGCCGGTGACGGCGGCCATGACCCGGGGCTGGGCCCCGAACCAGAGCGAGGCCGTGCCGGCCAGGGCTTCGCGCGGGTCCTCGGCGATGATCAGCGCGGCCTCGGAGGCGGCGAGCGCCTCGGCGCCGATCCGCGCGCCGGTGGAATCGGTCAGCACCGCCATGGCACCGGCCTCCAGCGCGGCGGGGATGTATTCGGCGCCGTGCACGCGGGTGCCCGGCATCGCGGCAAAGAGGTAGCCGGGCCTGACGTCGCGGTTGTCGACGGCAAGACCCGTCACCTGCACCTCGCGCCCGCCGCGGGCCGTCAGCCCCAGCTGGGCCAGCGACCTGGCCCTGTGCCGGCCATCCGATGCGCCGCCGCTGCCGTCTCGATCCGCCATTCCCTCGCCTTTCCGGAAACCCTGTCGTGAACCCTGATCACGGACGGGTCCGCATTCGCCGCCCGCCTAGTTCGATGACAGCGTTATAGCATCCGTGTCGGCCGGTTCAACGGAGGGTCTGAGCCCCAGGAGCGGCCCGATGCGGCGGATGATCTCTGCGGTCACGGGCACGGTGGTCCAGCCGGCGGTACGGCGGTTCTGCCCGTAGATGTAGGTCTCGGGCTCGTCGAGGGTGACGATCAGCGTGTACTTGGGATCCGACGCCGGGAAGATCGAGGCGAAGGTGGAGATCGTCTTGTCCTCGTAATAGCCGCCCGTGGGCTTGAGCTTGTTGGCGGAGCCGGTCTTGCCGCCCACGTCATAGCCCGGCACGTCGCCGAAGGAGGCGGTGCCCTCGGTCACGACATGACGCAGCAGCGAGCGGGCAATCGCCGAGGTCCGCTCGGAGAGAACGCGCTCGCCGTGCTGCACCTCGTCGGTCTTGAGCAGCGTCGGCCGGATCAGCGTGCCGCCGTTCACCACCGAGGCATAGGCCGAGGCCAGCATCACCGGGCTGACGCCCATCCCGTGCCCGTAGGACACGGTCATCGTGGTCAGGTCCGACCAGTTCGACTGGATGCTGGGCTTGGTGCCGGCAGCCTCGGCCAGCTCGATCGGCGAGGGGTCCATCAGGCCCAGCTTGCGCAGGAAGGCCTGCTGGCGCTCGCCCCCAAGCATCTGGGCGATGCGCGCGGTGCCGATGTTGGAACTCTCGATCAGGATCTCGGAGACAGGGGCCTCCTTGCCGATGTAGTGATCGTCGTTGATGCGGAACCGGCCCCAGCGGATCGGCCCGCGGATGTCGATGACGGTGTCCGGCTTGACGAGGCCGAGCTCGATCGCATCGGAAATGGTGAAGATCTTGAAGACCGAGCCGAGCTCGTAGACGCCCTGCACCGCGCGGTCGAAGAGCGGGCTGTCGCCGGGATGGCCCGAGGTGGGCAGGTGCGGCCGGTCGTTGGGGTCGAAATCGGGCAGCGAGGCCATGGAGATGATCTCGCCGGTGTGCACGTCCATCAGCACGGCGGCGGCGCCCTTGGCGTGCATCAGCTTCATGCCGCCGTCGAGAACCTGTTCCAGTGCCGCCTGCACGGAGAGATCGATGGAGAGCTGCAGCGGGCGACCGGCATTGGCGGGATCGGTCAGCTCCTTGTCGAAGGAATATTCGATCCCCGCGGTGCCCTTGATCTCGGCCCAGGAGACGCCCTCGGTGCCATAGGAGGAGCCGCCCAGGATATGCGCGGCAATCGGCCCGTTCGGATAGAGGCGCATGTCGCGCGGCCCGAAGAGCAGGCCGGGATCGCCGATGTCGTGCACCGCCTGGCGCTGCTCGGGCGAGAGGGTGCGGCGGATCCAGTAGAATTTCGTGTTGCCGGTGAAACGGCGCAGCAGAGCCTGTTCGTCGAGCTCGGGGAAGATCCGCGCCAGCTCCTTGGCCACATAGGCCGGGTCGATCATCTGCTGCGGATGGGCATAGAGCGAGTAGGTCTCCATGTTGGTGGCCAGGATGCGGCCCTCGCGGTCGACGATGTCGGCGCGCTGCGCGGCCACGTTCGCGCCGCGCGAGGCCGCGCGCGGCTCCTCTGCGGCCGAGCTGGCCATGTTGCCCATGCGAAAGCCGACAGCCCCGAAGGCGCAGAGAAAGACCACGCCCATGACCAGCATCCGACCCTCGGCGCGGCGCTTGGACTTGTCGCGCATCTCCTCGTGGCGGATGCGGATGTTCTCGCGTTCTATGACGTCGGGGTTCTCGCCCTTTTCGCGGGCTTCGAGAACGCGGGCAAGCGGACGCAGGGGGATCCGTTTCACTGGCCGGCCTCCGTGGAGAGCGTGTTCATCACGAGCTGGCCGGCGAGCGAGGCGCCCGTGGCCGAAGAGGGATCGAGCGTCGGCGCGGGATAGGGCACCTGGTCGACACGGCCGAACTGCATCGGGTCGATGGGCTGCAGCTTGAGATCAGTGAAGTTGATCTCGGCCAGCGCGCGCAGCCGGTCGGGGCGGTTGAGATAGGCCCATTCGGCGCGCAGCATGGCGAGCCGCGCCCGCGCATCGGCGATGTCATCCTGCAGGTCCTCGGCGCGGTTCAGCGCCGACTGCGTCTCGTAGTTTTCCTGGTAGGCCCAGAAGGCGAGGCCGATCACGGCAATGGCGCTGAGGACATAAAGCAGTGTTTTCAACGTCTTTTCCCCTTCTTCTCAACCGATGCGCCAGGCATGCCGAGGGCCACGCGGTCGACCTCCTCGGGCGGCGTGTCGGTGCGGAAGCCCACCCGCAGGCGCGCCGAGCGCGAGCGCGGGTTCTCGGACAGCTCCTGATCATCCGGGCCGATGCCCTTCTTGGTCTTCTGGGTAAAGGCGGCCGCCTCGGCCTCTTGCACGGGGGCGTAGCGGTTGGTGTTGCCGGAATGGCCGGTGCGCAGCTGGAAGAAGCGCTTCACCATCCGGTCCTCGATCGAATGGAAGGTGACCACGGCGAGCGCGCCGCCGGGCTTCAGCGCCCGTTCGGCGGCCATCAGCCCCTGGGCCAGGGCGCCGTATTCGTCGTTCACCGCGATGCGCAGCCCCTGGAAGGTGCGGGTGGCGGGGTGGCTCTGGTTCGGCTTGGCGCGGGGCAGGCAATGCTCGACGATCGAGGCCAGCCGCCCGGTGGTGGTGATCGGATCGGCGTCGCGCTCGCGCACGATGGCCTTGGCGATGCGGCGCGAGGCGCGCTCCTCGCCGTAGAGATAGATCAGGTCGGCCAGCTCGCCCTCGGGCAGGGTGTTCACCAGGTCGGCGGCAGAGGTGCCCTGCTGGCTCATCCGCATGTCGAGCGGCCCGTCGCGCATGAAGGAAAAGCCGCGCTCGGCCATGTCGAGCTGCATCGAGCTGACACCGAGATCGAGCACGATGCCGTCGAGGGGACCGTGGTTCACCTCTTCGGCGATCTTGTCGAGATTGGCGAAATTGTCCTGGACGATCTTCAGGCGGCTGCCGAAGCGGCCGGCCCAGGGACGGGCCATCTCGATCGCCATGGGATCCTGGTCGATGCCGATGACGCGGGTCGCGCCCGCATCGAGCAGCCCGCGGGTATAGCCGCCGGCCCCGAAGGTGCCATCCGCCCAGACGCCCGTGACCGGCGCCACGGCCGCCAGGAGCGGGCGCAGCAGGACGGGGACGTGCGGAGCATCGTTGGAGGGAAGTCCGCCGGCCATGCCCTAGCCCTCCCCGAGGGGGGCGGCGGGCGCCTCGCGCAGGGTGTCGAAGATCGCGTCGGGGTCGAAATCGACCTCGTCCTCGTCGTCGAAGAACTCGGCCTCTTCCTCGGCGATCATCTCGTTGTAGGCCTCGGGGTTCCAGATCTGGAAGGTCTTGCCGATGCCGGCGAACATTGCCGTCTCGCCCGCGGCCACATTGATCTTGTCGCGCACCTTGGCCGGCAGCACGATGCGGCCGGTGTCGTCGATGAAGAAATCCAGCGACTGGGTCATGAACCAGCGGCGCATGATCTTGGTCTTCTTGTCGGCCTGGGGCAGGCGCAGGATCATCTCGATCTTTTCCGACATGGCGGCCGCGGAGTAGCACTCGACGTAGCCGTTCAGGTGGTTGCCGTAGACGATATGCATACGGGCGGGCTTGCCCTCGGACCATTCGGGATCCTGGTCCTCGAGGACAGCACGAAACCGGGCGGGGATGGACACCCTGCCCTTCGAGTCCACCTTGAACTCCTCTTCGCCTGTGAACCTCTTGTCTGCCAAGGTTCTTCTGTCCCTGTCCTGTCCCGGGGCCGCGTCACTTGACGTGACGCGCCGTTTTGACCACCCTGAAACGGAAAACGGCGGATAGGAGCTGCTGCCACTGCCCTATCCGCCGCCCTCGTCCCGTCTCCGGGGTATGTCCGACTGCGCGCGGCCACCTGGGGGGATGTCTGCTCGCCCCGCGCGCCGGATCTCTTTTGGTCGATGAAAGCGGGTGCCTGTACTACTCACTGCCTGGGAAGTTTTATCGAGGTCTAGCGCCTCTTCATTTCCCGTCTCATCTGGTGTAACTATGGATGCCATGGGACTGTATGGTTTGCAAATGGTTTCTGTGGGAAATCATGGGAAGATCTTGAACCCGCACCCTTCCCCGAACAACATCTTGGGGCCGCAATGCCCCTCTGCATGGCTCAATTAGTTGACCCATAGGGAAGGCCCACCAGATTTTGTGGCAGAACTGCTGACTGTGCAGATTTCCCATAGTTCGACTTTTTTTCACGCACCCGAGAAGATCCGGGGCCCAGGCGGCCCTTTTCCGCCCCTTTCGCCTGCATTTCTTACCATAATCCCGCCGGTTCCCTGCCGTCACGGCCGTGTGATTCGGATCACGAACCAGCTGCACCGCCGGATATCCGGCAAGATGCGGGGCAAAACCCATGCCGTCCCATGGGCGGCGCCGAGCGGGCCCTTTTGACGCGAAATCGCGGATTTCTTTCGCGGAAGCCGGGTGAAATGGCCGAAAATTGCAGGTTTCCCCCAATAATCGCCGAAAGCCACGGCGGCGTGACCGGCCCGGACCGTGCCGCCCCATGGCCGCGCCCATGGTTTCCCACGGGATCCGCCCTCACGCGGCGGTGAGCTACGGTGAACGCCGGCACCGTCCATGGGATGAGCCGGCACCGGCCCCCTGCCCCCGTGAAACCACGCCACGGCCCATGGGATCCCACGGGCGAAGAGCCCCGCGGCCCATGCCGTCCCATCGCAGCTATTCGCGGCCGAGGCGCCGCAGCACCACGCTGCTGCGGGCGCTCTCGATCAGGGGCGAGGCCGCGACACGGTCGTTGAGCTCGGAGAGCGCGGCCATGTCCGGCAGGGCGACCGAGACCAGGGCATCGACCTCGCCGGTCAGCGAGGCGACCGAGGTCACCCCCGCCTGCCGCCGCAGCCAGTCGAGCGCCGGGTCGCAGGGCCGCTCGGCGATGCGCACGAAGAGCACCGCCTGCACCGGCCCGCCGCCACCCGCGATCTCGGCATGATAGCCGCGAATGACCCCCGCCGCCTCCATTGCCGCGATCCGCCCCTGCACCGCCGGACGCGACAGGCCGATCTGGCGCCCGATGGCAGTGGCCCCCATGCGGGCATCGGCCTGCAACAGGGCCAGGATGCGAAGGTTCGTGCGGTCGAGTTCCATGGTCTGCTCCTGTGCGGGCCTCTCGGCCGGCGGGTTCTGGCGTTTCGCAACCATCTTGCGGCGAAGCGCAAGGTGACGGCGGGCGGGCGCTGGCGGATGATGCCGCACGAGAAGAAGGAGACCCCGATGCAGACGATCACCCCCCGCGACTTTACCGGAGAGCAGGCCTGGGATGCCATGCCCATCGAACGCTTCGACGGCGCCACCACCGTGCGCCTGCACTGGACCGACGCGCCTTACCGCTGGCATGTCAACGACGGCCCCGAGGTCTTCGTGGTGCTCGACGGCACCGTGGACATGCACGTGCGCCAGGCCGGCGTCGAGGCCGTGCACCGGCTGCAGCCCGGCGACATCTTTCATGCCGCGACCGGCGACGAACACGTGGCCCACCCGCAGGGCGCGGCGCGGGTTCTGGTGATCGAGACCGAAGGCAGCGTCTGAGCCGGAACGCGAGAGGGGCGGCCCGATGGATGCCGGCCCGCCCCTCTCTATATGCCGGCCCGCCCCTCTCTCTCTATATACATGTCGCGAACAGCGCTGCCCGGTGCGGCCTGGACCGGCGCGGTGCGGCCCGGTGCGGCCCGGGCCGCTGGATCAGGCGACGCCCATGTCGACCAGCCTGCGCGCCAGGTCGGCAAAGGCCTCGGCCTGCTTGCCTTCGCCCGTGGCAATGGGGGCGCCCTCGTCCCCCGCCAGCCGGGTGGCAAGATCCAGCGGCAGGCTGCCCAGCAGCGGTGCGCCGATCTTCTCTGCCTCCCTGGCCACGCCGCCCTCGCCGAAGGGGTGGCTCTCGTGGCCGCAGTTCGGGCAGATGAAGCTGGCCATGTTCTCGACCATGCCCAGGATCGGCGTCTTCAGCGTCTGGAACATGTCGATGGCCTTGCGCGCATCGAGCAGCGCCACGTCCTGCGGGGTGGAGACGATGAGCGCCCCGTCGATCGCGGCGCGCTGGCACAGCGTCAGCTGGACGTCGCCGGTGCCCGGCGGCAGGTCGACGATCAGCACGTCGAGCTCGCCCCAGTTCACCTGACCGAGAAGCTGTTGCAGCGCGCCCATCAGCATCGGCCCGCGCCAGACCACGGCCTTGCCCTCGTCGAGCATCGAGCCGATCGACATCATCGTGACGCCGTGGGCGGTCAGCGGGTCGATCCGCTTGCCGTCGGGCGAGGCGGCGCGTTTCGTGCTGCCCATCATCCGCGGGATGGAGGGGCCGTAGATATCGGCGTCGAGCAGGCCCACGCGCCGGCCCTGCCGCGCCAGGGCCACCGCCAGGTTCGACGAGACGGTGGATTTGCCCACGCCGCCCTTGCCAGAGCCGACGGCGATGATGCTCTTGACGCCCGCAGGCTTCAGCGGCGCTGTCTGCGGCTTGGGATGGCCGCCGATCTTCAGGCTGGGCGCCTCGCCGCCGGCCGGGGCGCCATGCTGCGCCGCGCGCGGGGGGGCCGATTGCCCGCCGCCGCTGTGCGCGGTCAGCACCGCGCTTACCTTGCTGACGTCCGGCAGCTCGGCCACCAGCTCCTCGGCCGCCTCGCGGATGGCCTCCATCTTGCGCGCGGTGTCGGGATCCGGGGCCTCGATGACGAAACGCACGGTCCCGCCGTCGATTCCCAGGGCCCGCACCATGTCGCGCGAGACCAGAGTACCCCCGTCGGGCAGGGTGAGTCGGTTCAGCTCTTGCAGAATCTGGTCACGGGTAACGGTCACGGCATTCTCCTTAAGTCCTGCCGCATAGGTGCGCATTTTACAGGCAACAGCAAGATCGGGGACCGGAAAACCCTGTTTTTCCTACCTACAGGGAATGTTTGCCTGCAAATAAACGCCACGGCATGAAGGTCTTAACAGTAGGTCAAAGGTGCTTATGCACTTGCTGCATAGCAGCGTTGAAGAACCGGCCATTGTGCACACGCAGCAAAACGGTAGATTGGGGTCAACAGCAGCGGACGTGCAGCGCTAACAGATAACGCTAACGTCCGACGCTAACGAAATTGGATAAGAGTTCAGGCGCCGGCGGTTACGGCACCAGGTTGAAAGGTCGAGACGATGGCAACGGTCACCGAACTGTACGCAGGCAAGGCCCCCGAGGGCGGCGTCTTCAAGAAAGTGTTTGGTAACCTTGCAGAGCGTTACGCCCGTCACCAGGTGTTCCGTCAGTGCGTGAATGAATTGTCGTCGCTGAGCAATCGCGAACTTGGAGACCTCGGTATGAACCGCTCCATGATCCGCTCGGTGGCATACGAACAGGCATACGGCCCTCGGGCAGCCTGAAACAGATACGGATCAGCGGCCCTCTCCTCCTCCCTGGGCCACTGAGACTAGCGACGGTGCCTCTCCTCCTCCCTGGCACCGTCGCGCCTATCCCCGGAGCAGGGTCACGCTCCGCGAACAGAATGCACCGCCCTCTCCTCCTCCCTGGGCGGTGATGCCAAGACCGGCAGTGCCTCTCCTCCTCCCTGGCACTGCCGGACACTGGCAAACAGATCGGTCACCCTCTCCTCCTCCCTGGGTGATCGTGTTTCCCGGAGATGCCTCTCCTCCTCCCTGGCATCTCCGGACCCCATTCCGGGGCCGCAAGGCTCCAACAGATGCTCCGCTCTCTCCTCCTCCCTGAGCGGACATACCAGACCGGTGGTGCCTCTCCTCCTCCCTGGCATCACCGGACACCCATTCGGGGCCCAGCCCCAACGCAATGCACCGCTCTCTCCTCCTCCCTGAGCGGTCATACCCAGACCGGCGATGCCTCTCCTCCTCCCTGGCATCGCCGGCGTCTGGACCCAGATCCGGTCGCCCTCTCCTCCTCCCTGGGTGATCGTGCTACGAAACGGCGGTGCCCCTCCTCCTCCCTGGCGCCGCCGTTTTTTCGTTTTCAGGACATCGAGATGCAGGGGCCCTGCCCCTCTGGCGCCTGCGGCGCCACTCACCCCGGGATATTTCCGGCCAGATGACGGGGGCACCACCGCGCTCTTTCATCTGGCGGGAAATATCCCGGGGGAGCCTCCCGCAGGGAGGCGGGGGCAGAGCCCCCTTTCCGGTCGGCGACAATGGCGGGAACATTGCGGCGGCATGACGGGTTTGTCCTGCAAAGGAGATCCGATCATGCGCTTCAGCACACCCCAGATTTCACCCGACAGGAAAGAACGCCTCGCCCCCTTTGCCTATGCCGGCGGGATGCTGGCGGCGGGGGCCGCACTGCTTCTGGCCAAGCCGCGGCTGGGCCATGTGCCGGAGCCGCGGCGCATGGGGGATCTGCCGCGCAAGCGCCGCTGGCGGCGGGCGGCGCAGACCGGGCGTGACAACGTTCAGGCCTTTGCGCCCTCGAACGTCACCGATTCCATCGGCCGCTCGCTGATCATCGGCGGCGCGGCCCTGATGCTGACGCGGCTGCTGGACGAAGCCTCGGGCCGCGACGGGTCGTGACGCTCAGAACGGCACGTCGTCCGGCGATGTGACGAATTTCGCCACCACCTTCTTCACGCCCGCCTTCTCGAAGGAGATCTCGAGCTTGTCGCCCTCGACGCCGATCACCTCGCCATAGCCGAACTTCTGGTGAAAGACCCGCTCGCCCACGGTATGCGAGCTGATCGCGGTGGCGTCGATCGTGGTGCCGCGGGTCTCGCGCGGCTGGCTGACCGGGCGCTGGCTGGCCCGGGCCTGCATGCGCTTCCAGCCGGGCGAATTGTAGACATTGGCCTCGGCCATGCGGCTCTCGATGCCTGAGGTCATGCCCGATTGCACCGAGCCGCCCGCCGCCGCGCCATAGCCGCCGCCATAGAGGCCCGGGGGCGTCAGTACCTCGACGTGGCTCTCGGGCAGCTCGTCGATGAAGCGCGAGGGCAGCTGGCTCTGCCATTGCCCGAAGACCCGGCGGTTGCCGGCAAAGGAGATCGTGCAGAGCACCTCGGCGCGGGTGATGCCCACGTAGGCCAGGCGGCGCTCCTCCTCCAGGCCCTTCAGCCCGCTCTCGTCCATGCTGCGCTGTGACGGAAACAGCCCGTCCTCCCACCCCGGCAGGAAGACCACCGGGAATTCCAGCCCCTTGGCGGCGTGCAGCGTCATGATCGAGACCTTCGCCTCGGAGGTTTCGCTCTCGTTCTCCATGATCAGGCTGACGTGCTCGAGGAACCCCTGCAGGTTGTCGAAATTCTCGAGCTGGCTGACCAGTTCCTTGAGGTTTTCCAGCCGCCCCGGCGCCTCGGGCGTCTTGTCGTTCTGCCACATGGTGGTGTAGCCGCTCTCGTCGAGGATCTGCTCGGCCAGTTCCACATGGCGCACCAGCCCCTCGGGCGGTTGCGGCAGATCGTCGAGTACCACGGCATCCTCGTCGATGCCCGGCTGGTTCAGCCCGTGCCAGCGCGCGATCTCGTGCCAGCGGTCGATCTGTTCGACGAACCGTGCCAGCTGCGCCGCGCCCTTGCCGGTCAGCCCCTTGTCCTGCAGCAGGATCCGCGCGCCGTCGAGCAGCGTCACGCGGTTGTCCCGCGCCGCCATCTGGATTTTCTGCAGGGCCTTTTCGCCCAGGCCGCGCTTGGGCGTGTTGACGATGCGCTCGAAGGCCAGGTCGTCTGCGGGCGAGGTCACCAGCCGGAAATAGGCCATGGCATCGCGAATCTCGAGCCGCTCGTAGAAGCGCGGCCCGCCGATCACCTTGTAGGGCAGGCCGATGGTCAGGAAACGGTCCTCGAAGGCGCGCATCTGGTGCGAGGCGCGCACCAGAATCGCCATGTCGTCAAGGGAACAGGGCGACAGATGCCGGGTGCCCCGTTGCAGCGCCTCGATTTCCTCGCCGATCCAGCGCGCCTCTTCCTCGCCGTCCCAATGGCCGATCAGGCGGACCTTCTCGCCGTCTTCCTCCTCGGTCCAGAGCTCCTTGCCCAGGCGCCCCTCGTTGCCGGCGATGACGTTCGAAGCGGCGGCCAGGATATGCGGGGTGGAGCGGTAGTTCTGCTCCAGCCGCACCACCTTGGCGCCCGGAAAATCCTTTTCGAACCGCAGGATGTTGCCAACCTCGGCGCCGCGCCAGCCATAGATCGACTGGTCGTCGTCGCCGACGCAGCAGATGTTCTTGTGCCCGCCCGCCAGCAGCCGCAGCCAGAGGTACTGGGCGACGTTGGTATCCTGGTATTCGTCCACCAGGATGTAACGGAACCAGCGCTGATACTGGTGCAGCACGTCCTCGTGGGTCTGGAAGATGGTGACCATGTGCAGCAGCAGATCGCCGAAATCCACCGCGTTCAGCTCGCGCAGGCGGCGCTGGTACTGATCGTAGAGCTCGGTGCCGCGGTTGTTGAACTGCGCCGCCTCGGCCGAGGGCACCCTGTCGGGGGTCCAGGCGCGGTTCTTCCAGTTGTCGATCACCCCCGAGAGCTGCCGCGGCGGCCAGCGCTTCTCGTCGATATTGTTGGCGCGGATCAATTGCTTGAGCAGGCGCAGCTGATCGTCGGTATCGAGGATGGTGAAATTCGATTTCAGCCCCACCAGCTCGGCATGGCGGCGCAGCAGCTTGACGCAGATCGAGTGGAAGGTGCCCAGCCAGGGCATGCCCTCGACATGTTCGCCCAGCATCCGGCCCACCCGCTCCTTCATCTCGCGGGCGGCCTTGTTGGTGAAGGTCACCGAGAGGATCTCGTTCGGCCGCGCGCGCCCCGTGGTCAGCAGGTGCACGATCCGCGCGGTCAGCGCCTTGGTCTTGCCGGTGCCGGCGCCGGCCAGCATCAGGACAGGGCCATCGAGGGCCTCGACCGCCTCGCGCTGTGCGGGATTCAGATCGTCCAGGTAGGGGGCTGCGGGGCGGGCGTGCGCCATCGCCCGTTGCGACAACGGGACAGAGGCGGCCGCCTCGAAGGCGTCATCTTCGGAATAGCTGCTCATGGCGCGACGATAAGCCATTCGGCGCCCCGAGGGAAGCCGGCTGTTCACGCTTCGTTCATTCCGGCGGAGAAATTCCCCTGGCGCCGCTTCCCTGCCCGCTTCCCTCCCTGCTGCCCTGCCCGCATCTCGCGCCCTTCGGCCCTGCGACGGGGGCCAAGTGCCGGGCCCCCGGGTCGCCCTTGACGACCTGGCGGGGACCAGCCGGGGACCTGGCGCCGCCCGCCCCGAGGCACGCAGACGCGCAGCACGGGGCGCGGGCCTCCAGGCGAAACGCCATGCCACTGCATCCGGAATTACTTGACGATGCACATTATTTTGAGGCGAGTTGGAAAAATCTCCGGGCTACGTTCGATGCCACGGCATGCAGACGGCCGGCCTGCGGCGCCGCAAAAATCCATTTTTTTATATATTATTCAGGTAGATAATGATTACCCTTATACCCGTTAGCAAGTTTTGCAATTTGCGGTCTGACAACTTCGCAGTTCGCAAATGCCCTCTTGCGCTGCAGCGCGGCGTAGCGTTTGCTGCAATCAGCGGCGGAACCTACCGCCAGACCACAGCCTGCATCAGGGAGCAGACATGGCCGAATTCCAGAAGATCCTCATTGCCAACCGCGGCGAGATTGCCATCCGCATCATGCGGGCCGCCAACGAGATGGGAAAGAAGACCGTCGCCGTCTATGCCGAGGAGGACAAGCTCTCCCTCCACCGCTTCAAGGCCGACGAAGCCTATCGCATCGGCGAGGGTCTGGGGCCGGTCGCGGCCTACCTGAGCATCGCCGAGATCATCCGGGTGGCAAAGATGTCGGGCGCGGATGCGATCCACCCCGGCTATGGGCTGTTGTCGGAAAACCCCGATTTCGTCGATGCCTGCGACGCGGCCGGGATCACCTTCATCGGGCCCAGGGCCGCCACCATGCGCGCGCTCGGCGACAAGGCCAGCGCGCGTCGCGTGGCCGTCGAGGCCGGCGTGCCCGTGATCCCCGCCACCGAGGTGCTGGGCGACGACATGGACGCGATCATCAAGGAGGCCGAGGAGATCGGCTTTCCGCTGATGCTCAAGGCCAGCTGGGGCGGCGGCGGGCGCGGCATGCGCCCGATCAACAACGCCAGGGAGCTGCCCGAAAAGGTGCTGGAAGGCCGGCGCGAGGCCGAGGCGGCCTTTGGCAACGGCGAGGGCTATCTGGAAAAGATGATCATCCGGGCGCGACACGTCGAGGTTCAGATCCTTGGCGACAGCCATGGCCATATCTATCACCTCTACGAGCGCGACTGCTCGGTGCAGCGCCGGAACCAGAAGGTGGTGGAACGGGCCCCCGCCCCCTACCTTTCGGAGGAACAGCGCGCCGAGATCTGCGAGCTGGGCCGCAAGATCTGTGCCCATGTGAACTATGAATGCGCCGGCACCGTCGAATTCCTGATGGATATGGACACCGGCAATTTCTACTTCATCGAGGTGAACCCCCGCGTGCAGGTCGAGCATACCGTCACCGAGGAGGTGACCGGCATCGACATCGTGCAGGCGCAGATCCTGATCGCCGAGGGCAAGACCCTGGCCGAGGCCACCGGCAAGCCCAGCCAGGGCGACATCCACCTGATGGGCCACGCCCTGCAGACCCGGATCACCACCGAGGATCCGCAGAACAACTTCATCCCCGATTACGGCCGCATCACCGCCTATCGCACCGCCACCGGCGCCGGCATCCGCCTCGACGGCGGCACCGCCTATGCCGGCAGCGTGATCACCCGCTATTACGACAGTCTGCTGGTCAAGGTGACGGCCCGGGCCCAGACGCCGGAGCTGGCCATCCGCCGGATGGACCGCGCCCTGCGCGAATTCCGCATCCGCGGCGTCAGTACCAACATCGCCTTCGTGCAGAACCTGCTGAAGCACCCGACCTTCCTCAACAACGAATATACCACCAAGTTCATCGACACGACGCCCGAGCTCTTCGATTTCTCCACCCCGCAGGACCGGGGCAGCAAGGTGCTGACCTATATCGCCGACATCACGGTGAACGGGCACCCGGAGACCGCCGGCCGCGCCACCCTGCCCCAGGGGTTCAAGCTGCCGAAGCCACCGCGCCGGCTGACCGACGAGA
Source organism: Pseudooceanicola sp. DL12 (assembly GCF_056270665.1). Classification (NCBI taxonomy): domain Bacteria; kingdom Pseudomonadati; phylum Pseudomonadota; class Alphaproteobacteria; order Rhodobacterales; family Paracoccaceae; genus Pseudooceanicola; species Pseudooceanicola sp. DL12. Next base: position 1,402,096 of record NZ_CM149884.1, on the reverse strand, counting down.
TCCCCGCCGGCAGCCGCACCCTGCTCGATGAACAGGGGCCCAGGGCCGTGGCCGACTGGCTGCTGGCGCAGAAGCCGCTGCTGATCACCGACACGACGATGCGCGACGGGCATCAGTCGCTGCTGGCCACGCGGATGCGCTCGATCGACATGATCACCGCCGCCCCCGCCTATGCCGCCAACCTGCCCCAGCTCTTCAGCCTCGAATGCTGGGGCGGCGCCACCTTCGACGTGGCCTTCCGCTTCCTGCAGGAGGATCCCTGGCAGCGCCTGCGCGACATCCGCGCCGCCTGCCCCAACATCATGACGCAGATGCTGCTGCGCGGCTCGAACGGCGTGGGCTACACCAACTACCCCGACAACGTCGTGCAGGCCTTCGTGAAACAGGCCGCCGCCACCGGCATGGACATCTTCCGCGTCTTCGACAGCCTGAACTGGGTCGAGAACATGCGCGTCGCCATGGATGCGGTGATCGAGACCGGCAAGATCTGCGAGGGCACCGTCTGCTACACCGGCGATATCCTGAACCCCGAACGCGCCAAGTACGACCTGAAATACTATGTCGCCATGGCGAAGGAGCTCGAGGCCGCCGGCGCCCATATCCTCGGCCTGAAGGACATGGCGGGCCTGCTGAAGCCCGCCGCCGCGCGGGTGCTGGTCAAGGCGCTGAAGGAGGAGATCGGCATCCCGATCCACTTCCACACCCATGACACCTCGGGCATCGCCGGCGCCACGATCCTGGCCGCCGCCGAGATGGGCGTCGACGTGGCCGATGCCGCAATGGATGCGCTCTCTGGCAATACCTCGCAGCCCACCATGGGCTCGATCGTCGAGGCGCTGATGCACACCGAGCGCGACACCGGCCTCGACATCGAGGAAATCCGCCGCATGTCGGATTACTGGGAGGCCGTGCGCGGCCAGTACGTGGCCTTCGAGAGCGGCATGCAGGCGCCCGCCTCCGAGGTCTACCTGCACGAGATGCCCGGCGGGCAATTCACCAACCTCAAGGCCCAGGCGCGCTCCATGGGGCTGGAGGAACGCTGGCACGAGGTCGCCCATACCTATGCCGAAGTGAACAAGATGTTCGGCGACATCGTGAAGGTCACCCCCAGCTCCAAGGTGGTGGGCGACATGGCCCTGATGATGGTCAGCCAGGGCCTGACCCGCGAAGAGGTCGAGGACCCGGCGCGCGACATCTCCTTCCCGGATTCGGTGATCGACATGATGCGCGGCAACCTCGGCCAGCCTCCGGGTGGCTTCCCGCCCCTGCTGGTGAAGAAGATCCTGAAGGGCGAGGCGCCCAATACCGAGCGCCCCGGCGCCCACCTGCCCCCGGTCGATTTCGAGGCCACCCGCAAGGAGCTCTCGGACAAGCTCGAGGGCCGCGAGATCGACGACGAGGACCTGAATTCCTACCTGATGTACCCCAAGGTCTTCACCGATTACGCCGTGCGCCACGAAGCCTATGGCCCGGTCCGCACCCTGCCCACCAAGACCTTCTTCTATGGCATGGAACCGGGCGAGGAGATCTCGGCGGAACTGGCCCCCGGCATGACGCTGGAGATCCGGCTGCAGGCGGTGGGCGAGACCCGAGAGGACGGCAATGCCCGCGTTTTCTTCGAGCTGAACGGCCAGCCGCGGGTGATCCGCGTGCCCGACCGTTCCGCCACCGGCGCCAAGGCTGCCGCCCCCAAGGCCGATCCGACGAACGCCGCCCATGTCGCCGCGCCGATGCCCGGCGTCGTGGCCTCCATCGGGGTGCAGGCGGGACAGGAGGTGAAGGAGGGCGACCTGCTCCTGACCATCGAGGCGATGAAGATGGAAACCGGCCTGCACGCCGACCGCACCGGCGTGATCAAGGCGGTGCATGTCACCCCGGGCGCCCAGATCGACGCCAAGGACCTGCTGCTGGAATACGAGGCCTGATCGCCCCGGCACGCCCGCCAACCCATTGATCCGAAAGCCCCGCGTGCCCCGGCCGCGGGGCTTTGCCTTGCCCCGCCGCGCCCCGACGCACCTCGCCGCGACACTTTTCCGCCTCTGCCCTGGCCGGTTCCGCTTGGCAGCGACCCGCAATGCGGTAAAGCTCATGTTAATCTTATGGTAACACCTTCCGCGGATGAAATACGTGCACGCCCTTTTTGCCCCGCTGGCCACGCTCTGCCTTGCCCTGTCGCCCCTGCCCGCGGCCGCCCTGACGGTCGCGGGGCAGGTGCGCGTGGTCGATGGCGACACGGTCGACATCCGGGGCCAGAAGGTGCGCCTCCTGGGCATCGACGCCCCCGAGAGCGCCCAGCGCTGCAACGGGCTGCCCTGCGGGCAGGAGGCCACCGCCTTTCTCAAGGAGATGGTCGCCGGGCAGGACGTGACCTGCGAGGGCGAGGAGTTCGACGCCTACGACCGGCTGCTGGGCCATTGTTTCGTCGGCAAGCAGGACATCGGCAGCCAGATGGTGCAATCCGGCCATGCGGCGGCCTATGTGCGCTATTCCGACGATTACCTGCCGCTGCAGATCGAGGCCTACGAGTCGGGCCGCGGCATGTGGCAGAACGGCGTGCCGCAGATGCCCTGGGATTACCGGCACCAGCGCTGGCAGGTCACGGCACAGGAGGCCCCGCGCCCCGGCTGCCCGATCAAGGGCAACATCAACGCCCGCGGACAGCGCATCTATCACACGCCCTATTCCCAGTTCTACGAACAGACGATCATCCGAACCGAGTTCGGCGAGCGCTGGTTCTGCTCGGAAGCAGAGGCCCTGGCCGCCGGCTGGCGCGCGCCCCTGCGCTGAGGGCGGGCAACGGGCCGGCCGGACATGGCCGGACCCGTGTTTCGGTTCTGGGGGCCCAGTCGTTCAGGCCCCCTTCACCTCAGGCTCCCATCCGTTCAGGCCTCCCCGGCCCGGCGCATCCGTCGCCGCCCCCACAGGGCCACCACGATCTCGACCACCGCCAGCAGCAGCATCGACAGCCCCACCAGCGGAAAGAACAGCCCCGCCATCACCGCCATCACCAGCAGCCCGCGCGGAATGCGCCAGTCTGCCGGCACCTGCGGCACACCGAGGCGGCCGGCCGGGCGACGCTTCCACCACATCACCGCGGCCGAGACGCAGAGCATCACCATGGCCAGGCAGGCGATCAGGAGGATGATCTGGTTGAACAGCCCCCATTCCTGCCCCATGTGCACGCTGATCCCCCATTCCGAGATCCGCCCCATCACCCCCAGGTCCGACAGTCCGGCATCATAGAGCACCTTCCCGCTGTACTGGTCGATGTGGATCACCCGCTCATTGGTGATGTCGTCGGGATAGACCGAGGCCGAGAAGACCCCCTCCGGGCCCCGCGGCATCGAGACCGCATAGCCCGGCACCATGCCCCGCGCGTCCAGCGTGGCGATCACCTGGTCGAGGCCCAGCGGCACGCCCTCGGCTGCCGTGGAATTCGGCACCGGGTCGCGCTCCATGATCCAGGGCGCGCGGTCCACCACATCGCCCACCGGCACGGTGGATTTCGGCACACCAGACCAGTAGCCCTGCGGCATGCCGATGCCCAGCGCATCGATCGTGTCGTGAAACTTCGCCCCCCAGACGCCCGACCAGGGCATGCCCGTCAGGGCCAGGAACACGATGAAGACGGCGGTATAGATCCCGGTGACCGCGTGCAGGTCGCGCCACCAGGGCCGGCCGCGCCGGGCCTTGATGGTGACGGTGCCCACCTTCCTGCCCCGGGGCAGCCAAAGGTAGATCCCGGTGCCCACCAGCAGCACCATCCAGCCTGCGGCCAGTTCGATCAGCCGGTTGCCGAACCAGCCGACATATTCCAGCGAATGCAGCTTGCGCACCACGTACATCGCCGGGCTGCCGGCCGCACCGCCATCCCAGAGCGTGCCGAGCACGCGGGCGTCGTAGGGATCGACATAGATCGTGTCGCGCATCCCGTCCTCGCCCAGGATGTCCACCTCGGCGCTGCGGTCGGCCGCGGGCGGCGGGGAATAGCCCTTCAGCCTGCCCGGATGCACCTCGAGCGCGGCGGCGGCAATCACGCTGGGCTTGAGCGGCGCACTGTCCTGCACCTCGACAAATCGCATGTCGTGATAGGCGGCGTTGTTGATCTCGTCCTTGAAGAGATAGATCGCCCCGGTCACCGCCAGGATCAGCACGAAGGGCAGCACCGCGAGCCCTGCAATGAAATGCCAGCGCCATATGGCGCGATAGAGCGCGGCACGGCCCGCGCGTTCGGTTGGTTCTGTCATCTGTTCGTTCCGATGGGCCCGCCTCCCCTCCTGGGTCATGGCGGGCAATGGGTCTGAGGCCGCGCGGCGGGCGCCGGCAGCCGGTTCGGAGCAGGGGACGGCCGCAGCCGTCAGGCGATGACAGGAGGTTCCCTGGCCGAGCAGTTGTGGCGCCGCGCCTGCGCGGCGCGGTGCAGGTCCGTCCTCCGGCGCCAGCCGACCCAGGGCGCAAGCGCCAGGAGCGGACCCGCGTGGCCGGTCTCCGGCGCCTGCGGAAGGCCGTGACAGAAGGGGCAGTGATGATCATGCATGCCGTCGTCGCAGAGATCGCCGTGCATGCTGCCAAAGCTCAGCAGCATGATCTCCTTCTCGGCGTCCCCGCGTTCCGGTGCCATCATTCCCGCCGAGGTCACGCTGGTCAGAGCCAGCAGCACCGCAAGACATACCGCAAGACATACCGCCGGAAACGCCGCCCGTCCCCCGTGCGGCAGCAGGTCGCCAGGGGCCCCGGGGGCCTGCACGCACCAATGGCGGATATGCGGAAACGACAGCATGGCGCGGCTATTGCCACGACCTCGGTGCAAAGAACAGGGGGAAGCGGGCGCCACGACGTCGCACGCCAGTCGCGCCCCCCGCGGAGCGGCACGGGCTGCACCGGCCTTCAGGCGCCCTTCTTCGGGCGGGCCATCGTCTCGACCTCGCGGCGCAGCCGCTGCAGCACCTCCAGCGTCTCGTGGTATCCCGCCTCGTCCATGCCGTTCTCGCGCGCGATGCATTGCGGCACCTCCGCCGCCTCGGCCGCCACGGCCCGGCCCCGGTCGGTCAGCCGCACCACCACGCGCCGCTCGTCCTCGGCCGAACGCTCGCGGCTCAGCAGCCCCGCCGCCGTCATCCGCTTCAGCAGCGGCGAGAGCGTGTTCGTCTCCATCGACAGCGCCGCGCCGAGCGCGCCCACGCCCTGACCGTCCTTCTGATGCAGCGACAGCAGCACCAGGAACTGCGGATAGGTCAGGCCCAGCCGTTCGAGGTAGGGCGTGTAGAGCCGGATGAAGGCATGGCTGGCCGCATAGAGGTTGAAGCACAGCAGCGCCTCGGCCGGGCCGCGCCCTTCCGCAATGGCCTTATCGGCGGGAACAGGATCACTCTTGGACATGGGATGAAAATAAGTCGTGCGCGATCTTGTCGCAAGTGTTGACTCCTGTCGTCGGGCGATTATCTATCGTGTACGACCTAATCGCAGGCGATACATATCGATCACTGCATGGGTCCAGAGATGAACCCGGGCCGCCGGCACTCCGCCACGGCCCACAGGAAAGGAGCCCTCCCATGGCTATCGAACCGCTCTACACCACCTCCGCAACCGCAGCCGGCGCCGGCCGCGAAGGCACCTCGGCCACCGCCGACGGCCAGCTCTCGGTCAAGCTCGTCATGCCCAAGGAACTGGGCGGCGCCGGCGGCGAGGGCACCAACCCCGAGAGCCTCTTTGCCACCGGCTATGCCGCCTGCTTCCAGTCGGCACTGAAGATGGTCGCCCGCATGGAGAAGGTAAAGCTGCCCGAGGACGCGGCCACCACCGTGACCATCGGCATCGGCAAGAACGACGCCGGCGGCTTCGGCCTGACCGCCGACATCAAGGTCGCGCTGCCGGGCCTCGATGACGCCACCGCCGAGGCGCTGATCGCCAAGGCCCATGGCGCCTGCCCCTATTCCGCCGCGATCAAGGGCAACGTCGACGCCACCGCCAGCCGCGCCTGACCCGGCCCGGTAACGGGCCCGACCTAAGGCCCGACATAAGGCCCGACATAAGGCCCGGGGCGCCCGCCGCTCCGGGCCTGTGCACATCCCCGCCTGGGGCCCGCCCCCGATGACGGCAAAAGATGCGGCAAGACCGCATCGCCTGCCCGGGCGCCGCCGGCGTTCCCCCTGCCCCTTGCCGGCCCTGCGGCCCTGCGCAACACTGCCCGTGCCGGGCCCCGCGCCCGCGCCAGCAGGCAGGGACCGCCCATGGACGCTTTCTTCGACCCCACCCTCTGGGCCGCCTTCGGCGCGCTGACCGTGCTCGAGACGATCCTCGGCGTCGACAACGTGATCTTCATCTCCATCGCCGCCTCTCGCCTGCCCCCGGGCCAGCGCCGCCCGGCCCGGCTGATCGGCATGACCGGCGCCATGCTGGTGCGCATCCTGATGCTGCTGGCGCTGATGACGCTGCTGGAGACCGGTTCGGTGCTCTTCACCATTGCCGGCCACCCGGTGACCTGGGGCAATATCGTCATGACCCTGGGCGGGCTCTTCCTGATGTACAAATCCGCCACCGAGGTCTTCCAGGAGGTCGAGGGCGAAAAGGCCGAGGGCAAGGCCGCCGCCAGCACCATGGCCGGGGTGATCGGTCAGATCATCATGCTCGACGTGGTCTTCTCCCTCGACAGCGTGATCACCGCGGTGGGCATCGGCCAGCACATCTGGGTCATGGTGGCGGCCATCGTCGTCTCCTCGGCGATCATGATGCTGGCCTCCGATCCCATCGCCCGCTTCATCGAGAGCCACCCCTCGACCAAGATGCTCGCCCTGGCCTTCCTGGTGGTGATCGGCATGACGCTGGTGGCCGACGGCTTCGGACACCAGATCGAGCGCGGTTTCATCTATGCCGCCATGCTCTTTGCCTGCGCGGTCGAGGGGCTGAACCTGGTCCGCGCCGACCGCCGCGCCCGGCGCGCCGCCGCCGGCCTCTCGGAAAGCCGCGCGCACCTGGGCTCCGGGCTGCTGATCCGCCCGGAGCTGCCCGCCGACATCACCCCGATCCACCAGCTGACCGAGGCGGCCTTTGCCGACATGCCGCATTCGGGCGGCACCGAGCCCTGGATCCTGCACGCCCTGCGCCGCGAGGGCGATCTCTCGCTCTCTCTGGTGGCCGAGGATCACGACGGGCTGGTGGGGCACCTGGCCTTCTCGCCGCTGCAGATCGGCGAGGCCGGGTCGCCCGGCTGGTATGCGCTCGGGCCGATCTCGGTGCGCGCCGACCGCCGCCGCCAGGGAATCGCCCGGGCGCTCGTCGCCACCGGTCTCGCCACCCTGCGCGCCCGTGGCGCCCATGGCGTGGCGCTGCTGGGCGACCCGGCGATCTATGGGCCGCTGGGCTTTGTCAGCGACGGCGGGCTCCGCTACGGCGACCTCGATCCGGCGCTGCTGCAGCACATCACCTTCACCGGCCCCACGCCCTCCGGCCCCCTTGCCTTCGCCCCCGGCTTCGATGCCACCGCGCCGGAGACTGCCCCCACCGGCGCCGCCGGGGGCTGAGCCGCCAGGCCGCCTCTCGGCGGCCGCCGCCCGGGGCCGAGCGGAAAACCCTGTATTTCCGGACATTTGCAGAGCTGTCAAAAATTCTTCGCAGAGCGCCCAATTTTCCTCTTGCAGCCCGCCAGCGTTCTTTATACATCGTGCCTCACCAAAACGGTGCGGGCGTAGCTCAGGGGTAGAGCATTACCTTGCCAAGGTAAGGGTCGGGCGTTCGAATCGCCTCGCCCGCTCCAATTTGGGCCTTCTTCGGCAGAAATGCCATCGAAGGAAATACCTCGGACGAAAGTCCATCGCCAAGGAAGCGGGCGTAGCTCAGGGGTAGAGCATTACCTTGCCAAGGTAAGGGTCGGGCGTTCGAATCGCCTCGCCCGCTCCAACTTCTCTCAGATAATCAAACGTTTGCAGAGTGCCGCATGGCCGCCACCGGCGGCCTGTTGGCGTCCGGACGGGCGCCCCTCCGTGCCTGTTGCTTGCTGCCTTCCGCTTGCTGCCTTCCCCCGGTTCCTCCGCGCCTGCGCCCGCCGCGCTGCATCCGTGTCGGAGGCCTCCGGCGGGGATGGTTCCGGCCAGATGACAGTGAGCGCCGGCGCCCCCGGCGACCGGGCCGGTGCTGCTCCACTTTCCGCATCCCCCATGCAAAAAGACCACCGCATCGCGGTGGCCTTCCTGCTGTCCCTCTTGTCCCCTCCCTGTCCGGCCGTCCCTGCCGGCGCCTGTTGCGTGGCCCTTTCCGGCCTCAGGCCAGGGCGTGTTCCTCCTCGTGGTGGAACTCGATCACTTCGCCGCGGTGCAGGCCGAAGGCGCCGACCCAGAAGGCCAGGCCGCTGACCACGCCGAAGAACAGGCTGAACGGCGCCACCTGGCCGAGGTTCTCACCCAGGAGCTGTGCCAGGGCAAAGACGAGGCCCGTGGCCACGACCGGGGCCATCCACCACACTGCCCGCAGATGTGCCAGGCAGCAGCCGGCCCAGAGCGCCATCACCACCGCCGAGAGTGCCACGCCCACAGGCAGGCCGAACCAGAGCGCCGCGCCGAGCACGGTCAGGTGACCGCCGATGCTCGTCACCGAGCCCTCGGCGATCGTTGCCAGGTAGTAGAGCCACCCTGCCAGGGCGCCGACCAGATAGGCTGTCACACAGCCGCGCAGAACTTTCGTCAGTTGCATCTTTCAAACCTCTTTCCCGGGCAGCTTTCCGGGGGCGGCACATCCCCTCGGATGGCCTGCAGCGGAGCGCATGCGGGTTGTCGAAATCGCCCCGTCCCGGGGCTGGTTCCCGTGCCGTCGCGGCGGGGCCTCCTGGGCTGTCCGGGGACGGTTTGGATGTCAGGATACAAGCACGATTCTACGGGCTGTGAATTGATCGAAGTCAATGAAACCAAAAAAGAAAAACCCCGCCGGCGATGCGGCGGGGCGTATGCAATCGTACACTGTTTTCGGGGCTTACTCGAAGTCCGCCTCCGCCGGATCGGGGCCGATGCGCGCGCCCTCCTCCAGCCCCGCGATGGCCGCCATGTCGGCATCGGACAGGGCGAAATCCTGGGCCGCGAAATTGGCCTCGATATGCGCCGGCTTCGTCGAACGCGGGATCACCGAGAGGCCCAGCTGCAGGTGCCAGCGCAGGATCACCTGCGGCGCCGTCTTGCCGGTGCGTTCGCAGATCTCGGCGATCACCGGATCGTCAAAGACCGTCGCCCGGCCCAGCGGCGACCAGCTCTGGGTCACCACGCCGCGCTCGGCATCGGCGGCGCGCATGTCCTCCTGCTGCATCTTCGGGTGCAGCTCGATCTGGTTCAGCACCGGCGTCACCCCGCTCTCGGCGATGATCCGGTCGAGATGCGCGGCGGTGAAATTCGACACCCCGATGCTCTTCACCTTGCCCGCCTCGCGCGCCTCGATCATCGCCTTCCAGGTCTCGACATAGAGGTCCTTCTTCGGGCAGGGCCAGTGGATCAGCACCAGGTCGAGATAGTCGAGCCCGGTGCGCTCCAGGCTGCCGTCGATGGCGGCAAGCGTGCTGTCATGGCCCTGGTCGGAGTTCCAGACCTTGGAGGTGACGAAGAGCTCCTCGCGCGGCACGCCACAGCCGCGGATCGCGGCGCCCATGCCGGCCTCGTTGCCATAGATCCGCGCCCCGTCGATCAGGCGATAGCCGATCCCGATCGCGGTCTCCACCGCGCCCTGGGTCTCCTCCTCGGGGATCTGCCACACGCCGAACCCAAGCTGCGGCATGCGCCGTCCGTCGTTCAACTCGAGATATTCCATGATCCGATCCTTTCCTTTTGATCGTCGGGCGGTATCTTGCCCGGATGTCACGTTAACCCAACAGTAAGTCTGCAAGCGCGAAAGGCCATGAAAAGGGCTATCTCCTCGCGCGCAGTTTACCCATCCATTGTGCAGGAACGCTCCCTTGTCCGGCCCGCAGACGATCCCTACCGCCACCGCCGCCACCGCCCCGCTCGACATCCTCGCCCCCGAGGGTCCGGCGCTGCCACGCGGTCCGCGGCTGGCGGCGCACCTGGGCGGCTGGGGCTACGAGGCGCTCACCCGGATCCCGCGGCCGCTGGCGCGCGCCATCCTCGTCGCCCTGCAGCGCCGCCGCACGCCCCGCCCCCGCGACGTGGCCAGCCTGCCGGTGACGAAACAGCGCTTCGGGGCCGCCCCGCTGATCTGGCTGGCGCGCGACAAGGCCGCCTCCGGCGTCATCCTCTACCTGCACGGCGGCGGCTATATCGGCGGGCCCACGGCCAAGCAGTGGCGCTGGCTGGCCGAGCTGCACCAGCAGACCGGCCTTGCCATCGCCGTGCCGCTCTACCGCATCGCGCCGCGCCACCCCTTCCCGGCCGGCTGGCGCGACGTTCTGGCCGCCCTCGACGGGCTGCGCGCCGAGGGGCACCTCTCCCCCGGTCGCTGGCTGCTGCTGGGCGACAGCGCCGGCGCCGGCATGGCGCTGGCCCTGGCCCAGCAGGGCCATGCCACGGGCACCGCCGGCCTCGGCCTGATCGCGCCCTGGGTACAGATGGACATCCCCGAGAGCCGGCAGAGCGATGATCCGCTGCTCACCCCGCACTGGCTGGCCCGCGCCGCGCGCGCCTATGCCGGCGGCACGCCGCTCTCCGCGCCCCAGCTCTCGCCCATCGGTGGCCGCATGCAGGATCTGCCCCCGGTGCATCTCTCCATCGGCACCCGCGATCTCTTCCTGCCCGATGCCCGCGCCCTGCGCGACCGGCTGCGCGCGGCGGGCAATGACACGCGCTACTACGAACAGGCCGGCGGGCTGCACACCTTTCCGCTCCTGCTGAACACGCCCCAGGGCCGCGCCGCCACCGGCGACCTGACGGCCTGGATGATGGCCACCACCCGGGCGCCACAGCCCGCCTGACAGCCGCCTGACACCCGCCCAACACTGGCCCGCCGCTCCCCGACTGTCAGAAAACCTTCACAATTCCGGGCCTTGCCCATTCTTGCCCCGCGCGCCTGCCGGGCTTAGACACCAGCCGAAGCAGCGCAAGGCCCGCCCATGTCCGTCACCCTCTCCGGCGCCACGAAAACCTTCGGCTCCCACAGAGCCGTCAACGAAATCGACGTCGCGATCGAAACCGGCGAGTTCTTCGTCGTCCTCGGCCCCTCGGGCTGTGGCAAGTCCACCCTGCTGCGCCTCGTCGCCGGGCTGGAGGAATGCGATGCGGGCGAAATCGCCCTCGACGGCACCCCCGTCTCCGGCCCCGGCCTGCATATCCCGCCAGAAGGCCGCTCCGTCGGCGTGGTCTTTCAGACCTACGCGCTCTGGCCGCACATGGATGTCACCGACAACGTCGCCTTTCCGCTGGAATGCGAGGGCCGTTCGCGCGCCCAGGCCCGCCGCGATGCCGCCCGGCACCTGGAAACCGTCTCGCTCACCGATTTCGCCGCGCGCAAACCGGCCGAGCTCTCGGGCGGCCAGCGTCAGCGCGTGGCCCTGGCCCGCTGCCTTGCCGGCGGCGCCCGCACCGTGCTGATGGACGAGCCGCTGGCCAATCTCGACCCGCACCTGCGCACCCGGATGGAGGAAGAGCTTGCCGCCTTCCACGCCACCTCCGGCGCCACCACGATCTACATCACCCATGATCAGCGCGAGGCCATGGCGCTGGCCAGCCGCATCGCGGTGATGGAGGCCGGGCGCTTCGTGCAGGTCGGCACCCCCGAAGAGGTCCACGACCGCCCCGCCACCGAACATGTCGCCCGTTTCATCGGCCAATCCGCCGTGCTCGATGCCCGCGTTACCGGCGGCATGGCCGATCTCGGCCCCGTCTCGGCGCCCGTGCTGTGCCTCGCCGCGGCCCAGCATCCCGATGGCCCCGCCCGCGTGGTGATCCGCCCCCGCGACGTGACCCTCGGCGGCGCGATCCCCGCCCGCGTGGCCCAGGCCGTCTATCGCGGTGGCGCCTGGGAGGGTCTCGCCCATGTCGAGGGCCTTGCCGAGCCGCTGCCCTTCCGCAGCCCCACCCGCATCAGCGCGGGCGAGGCCCTCGGCCTCACCCTCTCGCCCCTCTGGGCGCTCCCCGAATAAGCTTCCGCATAATTTTCGGCCCGGCGGCACGCCGGGCTGCGCCCTCCCTCCCCCCCGGGAGGGCGCATTTGCAGCGCCTCAAACAGCAGGCGCGGCAGTCCTCTCGAACCGCCGCGCCCCGCCAGACCGGATCTTTCGCCCACCCGAGGGAGGGCGCAGCCCTTATCGCCTCACATCCGCCACGGCACCACGCCCGCGGGCAGGCGCCGCCTCAGCACGTCGAGCGCCACCATCAGCGCCACCGTGGCCAGCACCGTTACCGTCGCCATGGCCGCCGCCAGCACCGTGTAGCCGCCGTCCTCGTAGTTGAAGATCACCGTGCCGATGGTCTCGTTGCCCGTGCTCCAGAGCAGCGAGCTTACCGTCACCTCGTTGTAGGCGGTCAGGAACACCAGGATAGCGCCAGAGGCCCCCGCCGGCGCCACCAGCGGCAGGAAGATCCGCCGCATCCTCCGCCCGAAGGTCGCCCCGCTCACCCGCGCCGCATCGTCGAGGCTGCCATCGAGCTGCCCATAGGCCGCCGAAACCGGCTTCAGCGCCACGGCAAAGAAGGCCGTCAGATACGCCAGCCCGATGATCCAGAGCGTGTTGTAGATCGAGACATTCAGCACCGGCACCGGTTTCAGAAACGCCAGGATGAAGGCGATGGAGATCACCAGCCCCGGGATCGCATAGCTGACCTCGGCCAGCAGCGCCACGCCCTGCGCCGCGCCTCTCTGCCCCCGCCGCGGCCGGGTCAGGAAAAACGCCAGCAGCACCGAGAGCGCCGCCAGGATCAGCGCCGCCACCCCCGCCGTCAGCGTCGAATTGGCAAAGGCGCGCAGGGTCACCTCCTGCCGGAACAGCACCTCGGCAAAGTTCTGAAAGGTCAGCGTCCCCGCATTCAGCCGTACGCCGTAGGTCGGCACAAGGGCCGTCGCCACCAGCGCCGTCATCGGCAGCGCCAGCGTCGCGATGACATAGGCCACCATGCCGCCCGTCACCCAGGGCCGCCAGCGCCCCAGCCGGATGCGCAGCGGCGCCTGCGGCGGGCCCACCACCTGCGCCCTCAGGCGCTTCTGCAAATGCCCCTGCACCCAGATCGCCACCACGGCGACCACCGCCAGCAGCATCGAGATCACCGCCACGTCGGTCAGCACGCTCGGGCCGAAACTCGACAGCCGCCGCCAGATCAGCACCGGCAGGGTGATGAACCGCGCCGGTATCCCCAGCAGCGCCGGAATGCCGAAATTGCCCAGCGCCGAGACGAAGGCCAGCATGAAGCCCGCCAGCATCGAGGGCGCCAGCAGCGGCAAGAGCACCCGGCGCAGCAGCCGCCCGGGGCGCGCGCCGGCGATCCGCGCCGCCTCCGACATCTCGCGCGGCAGGGCGCGCAGCGCCGCCAGCACCACCAGGAACACCAGCGGCGCATGTTGCAGCGTCAAGAGCAGCATCACGCCGCCGGGGGAATAGAGCGGATGGGTGCTGCCCACCTCCGGCGCAATGTGCAGCGCCTGCAGCACCGGGCTCGCCGGGCCCAGCGCCTGGATCCAGGCAATCGCCGTCACATGCGGCGGGATCATCATCGGCAGCAGCAGGAAAAAGACAAAGACGCCCTTGGCGCGGATATCCGTCAGCCCGATCACCAGCGCCATCGTGGTGCCGATCACCAGCGCGCCCAGCGCCGAGACGCCCGCGCTCTCCACCGAGTTCCACAGCGCCCGCTGCACCGAGGAGGATTGCAGCGCCTCGATCAGCGGTCGCAGGCTGGGCAGCCCGCCCGCCATCAGCCCCTCGCGGGCCAGAAGCCCCAGCGGCAGCACGAAGAGGCCTGCCGCCAGACACACAAGCGCGGCGAGGGTCAGCCCCTCGCCGCGCGCCAGTCTTGCCTTCATGGATCAGCCGCCGAAGATGTCCATGAAGTGTTCCTTGTTCTGCTGATCCTCGGCCAGCGCCTTGGCCGGGTCGAAGGGCATCAGGTGGATCTGGTCACGTGCCGGAAAGCCCTCGGGGCCCTTCACGCCGTCCATCGCCGGCAGATAGCCCATCTCCGAGGCCAGCTTCTGCCCCTTGGCAGAGATCAGGAAATCGACAAAGGCCCTTGCGGCATCGGGGTTCTTGGCGCTCGACATGATCGCAACGGGTTCGGTCACCGCCGATACCCCCTCCTCGGGAAAGACAAAGCCCACGGGCGCACCGTTGCGCATCTCGCGGATCGGCAGGTAGTCGACGACGAAGCCATAGAGCTTTTCGCCCCCGGCCACGGCCTTGTAGGTGCCGCCGTTGCCGCCCTGCGGGTTGGCGCCCTGGTCGGCCAGCCCCTGATAATAGTCCCAGCCGAGATCGGGATCACCGGTCAGCGTGTCCATGTGGATCGTGGCCGCGCCCGAGGTCAGCGGCGAGGGCATGGCGATCTTGCCCTTCGCGGCCTCGCTGAGCAGGTCCTTGTAGCTCGTCGGCACCATCTCGGCGCCGGTGTTGTAGATGATCCCCGTGGTGATCAGCTTGGTCGAGAAATAGGTGCCGTCCGGATCCATCAGCCCCGCTTCATAGCCATGGGTATCGGCGCCCGGATAGGCCATCAGCCGGCCCTCGCCCTTCAGGCCTTCCATGGTCACCATGTCGGCGATCAGCAGCACGTCGGGCTGCGGGTCGCCGGCGGCGATCTCCGCGCGCAGCTTGGCCATGATCTTGGTGGTGCCGTCGCGCACCCATTCCACCTCGACATCGGGGTATTCCGCCATGAAGGCATCCACCGTCTGCTGGGCGTCGGCATTGGGCTGCGAGGTATAGAGAACCAGCTTGCCGGCGGCGGCGCTGTCTTCGGCCTGCACGGCTGTGGCGCTCAGCAGGGCGGCTGCGGCAAGGGCGATGGCACGTTTCATGATGTCTCCTGTTCGGTCATTCGGATCGGCTGCCCGCGGCCTAGCAGCCCCGTGTGACGGTTTGACGAAGCAGATGTGACCAAACCCTGAAGACCGCCGTGCCCCGGGAACAAACCGGAAACCATGAGATGCGATATATCCTGCGTCGGGGCGCGGCGGGCCTATACTTGCGCCCCTCAGTGACCCTCCCGGAGATCCCATATGGCCCCCACCACGACCCTGCGCCGCCTGCTGGCGCTCCTGCCTGTCCTTGCCCTCTCCCTCTGCGCCACCATGGCCGCCGCCTGCCCCGACGTGGACCAGGACGGACAGGACATCTTCTACGATTCCGACGACCTCTGGACCCCGCACAGCTTCGACGTGGTCGCCGGCGGCGACGAGGACCTCGATCATTGCGACTTCGGCTTCTCGGCGAGCGGCCATGTCGCCGGCCCGCCGGATTTCGAGCTGCATTACACCCGCACCGCCAATCACAACCTGCGCTTCACCGCCGAGGGGAACTGCGACACCGTGCTGCTGATCAACACCGGCGCCGGCAACTGGTTCTATGACGATGACGGCAGCGGCGAGGCCGACAGCGAGATCGAGCTGATCGCGCCCTCCGAGGGGATCTACGACATCTGGGTCGGCACCTTCTCCTCGGGCAATTGCAACGCCGAGCTTCAGATCGAGACCTTTCCCGCCTCCGACTGACCTGCGCCGCCCTGCCCCGAAACGACGAAAGGCGCGGTTCTCACCGCGCCCTCCCGTTCTGCCGTTCTGTCGCCGGGCCTCAGGCCGCGGCGCCCTCCAGCTTCCTCTTGCGCACCAGGTGGCTCAGGATCGACACGGCGATCATGCCGCCCACCACCGTCAGGTGTTCCTCGCTCTCCAGCCGTGCCTGTACCGCCGCGGCGCCCTCCATGTTCCAGAAGTCGTGCACCATCGGGATGGTCAGCAGCGTGAAGACCGAGAGCATGCCCGCCCCGAACCAGGCGAACCGCCCGTGGATGATCAGCGCCGAGCCCACCAGCTGACAGAAGATCGTCAGCGCCGCGATTGCCGCCGGCGAGCCGCCAAAGCCGCTGGCCGTCATGGCGCCGATGGCCCCCTGGAAATCGAACAGGAACCCGAGGCCCGCGTACCAGTACATGAAGGTGCCCAGGATGCGCGCCACCAGAAGGGTGATCGGGCTTTCCAGGATCGGAAATACGAAATGCTTTTCCAAGATGTCTCTTCCCCGTTGAGCCCGGGTCCGGATTGCATCAGGCATCCCGGGCGAAATGAATTCATGTCCCGGAGAGAAATGTTACGCTCAGGTAGATATTTCGCAACTTGATTAAACAAGGGACGCTCGCGCGGTGACCGGAATTGCGGAAATTGCGATATCCCTGCCACAGCGTGCGCCCGCGTAACCGGCGCGGCCTGCCCTCCCAATGGATTAACGCCGCGCACGCCCCCCGGCGCCCCGGGTCGGGCAACAGGGCTTTCCCGATCCCTGCCCCACCGTCCCGGCCGAAATCAAAATTCCGCACCGTCGCGATACCGACGCAATACCGACGTAATACCGACGTTGGAGTCCGGCCTTTTCAGGCACTTGCGGAATATACATAAAAATTTAGCGACCCACCCAATTCGGGTGGATCGCCACATGTCTCGCAATGGTCCCGCCCGGGGGCGGGCGCGGATTTACCAGTCGATGTAATCGATGAATTCCGACAGGGTCATCGTCCATTCGTCGATGGCCGCATCAAAGGTTTCCGACGGCACGCCGCTCTTGGTCAGCACGTACATGTCGAGGAAGGGATCCATTTCCTCGTCCACGTAGGCGCCGGCAATGGCGTGGGTCTTGTTCCACTCGTTGATGTACTCGTAGGTGGTGCCGTCATCCATGTTGAAACCCACGGTGAACAGCACGCTGTCGCAATTGGCGCCATCGGTGCAGCCATAGAAATCGACCGTGTAATCAACACCTTCCGCCGCGGTTTCGATCTGCGGATCGCCATAGGAATCGGTGGTCAGCGAGGCGCGAAAGCCCTTCGACTGCAGCAGGTCGATGATGGTCTGCGGGTCCGCGGCCGAGATCATGCCCTCGGGCACCACCACGTCCTCGCCGCCGTCGCCGGAATGGCGGATCGCCGACCCGATGGCGCCACTCACCAGGCCGCCGGTCGAGCGGGCCATTGCGGGGGTGGCCACCAGGGGCAGCAGGGCCGCGCAGAGCAGGCCGGAATAAATCGCTTTCATGTCAAATCCTCAGTGGTTTACCGCACAAAATTCCGGGCCGTATTGCCCCTGCACCGCCCCATGGCGCAACCGTGCAATTGTGGAAATTTGATCACTTGGTTAATGCCCGGCGGGTCTCTGCCGTTCCCCGGCGTCACCCTTGGCGGTTCACGGCTCTGGGCAATCTTACCCTCTTGAAAACCATCAAAAATTCAGGGCACGGGCACGCGATCCACCACCGGCCGAAACGAAAAATGGCGCCCCGCGGGGGGCGCCATTTCAATCTCTCGGTCCCTTTCGGGCGCCGGCTTACTGGTCCAGGAAGCTGCGCAGCTTGCGCGAGCGGCTGGGATGTTTCAGCTTTCTCAGCGCCTTGGCCTCGATCTGACGGATCCGTTCGCGGGTCACGCTGAACTGCTGGCCGACTTCTTCCAGCGTGTGGTCGGTGTTCATGCCGATGCCGAAACGCATCCGCAGCACCCGTTCCTCGCGCGGCGTCAGGCTGGCCAGAACGCGGGTCGTGGTTTCCTTCAGGTTTTCCTGAATGGCCGAATCCAGCGGCAGGATCGCGTTCTTGTCCTCGATGAAGTCGCCCAGCTGGCTGTCTTCCTCGTCCCCGATCGGGGTTTCGAGAGAGATCGGCTCCTTGGCGATCTTCATCACCTTGCGGACCTTTTCCAGCGGCATCTGCAGCTTTTCGGCCAGCTCTTCCGGGGTCGGCTCGCGGCCGATCTCGTGCAGCATCTGGCGGCTGGTCCGCACCAGCTTGTTGATGGTCTCGATCATGTGCACCGGGATCCGGATCGTGCGCGCCTGGTCCGCGATGGACCGGGTGATCGCCTGACGGATCCACCAGGTGGCATAGGTCGAGAACTTGTAGCCGCGGCGGTACTCGAACTTGTCCACGGCCTTCATCAGGCCGATGTTGCCTTCCTGAATGAGATCAAGAAATTGCAGCCCGCGGTTGGTGTATTTCTTGGCGATCGAGATCACCAGGCGCAGGTTGGCTTCCACCATTTCCTTCTTGGCCTGGCGGGCTTCCTTCTCGCCCTTCTGCACCTGTTGCACGATCCGGCGGAACTCGCTGATGTCGAGGCCGACGTACTGGCCGACCTGCGCCATGTCGCTGCGCAGCTCTTCCACCTTGTCGCTGGAGCGTTCGATGAACGCCTGCCAGCCCCGGCCGGATTTTTCCGCCATGCGGTCCATCCAGTTCGGGTCAAGCTCGTGGCCGCGGTATTCCTCGACGAATTCCTTGCGGTTGATGCGGGCCTGGTCGGCCAGCTTCACCATGGCGCTGTCGATCTGCATGATGCGGCGGTTGATGCCGTACAGCTGGTCGATCAGGGCCTCGATCCGGTTGTTGTGCAGGTGCAGCTCGTTCACCAGAAGAACGATTTCCGAGCGCAGCTTCTGATAGCGCGCTTCCTCGTCGGCGTTGAAGGAGCCGTCCTCGTTCAGCGTGGCGCTGATCCGGTTGTCCTGCAGTTCCGACAGGGTGATATAGTCGCTGGCGATCTGGTCGAGGGTTTCCAGCACCCGCGGCTTCAGCGCGGTTTCCATGGCCGCGAGGGACATGTTCTGCTGATCGTCCTCGTCGTCGTCGTCGTCCTTGGCAATCGGGTTGCCGTCGGCGTCGAGTTCGGGGCCGCTGTCTTCCTTGTTCGCCGTCTTGACGTTCGATGTGTCGACGACGGGTTCGTCGTCCTCGTCGCCCATCGAATTGCCGAAGGTCGTCTCGAGGTCGATCACGTCGCGCAGCAGGATGTCTTCGGAGAGAAGTTCGTCACGCCAGATGGTGATCGCCTGGAAGGTCAGCGGGCTTTCGCAGAGCCCGGCGATCATCGTGTTGCGGCCGGCCTCGATCCGCTTGGCAATGGCGATCTCGCCCTCGCGGCTCAGCAGTTCGACGCTGCCCATCTCGCGCAGGTACATGCGCACCGGGTCGTCGGTACGGTCCAGCTTCTCGGTCGCGGCAGAGCCGAGCGAGACTTCGCGGTTCTGGTTGGTCGTGGTGACGGCAGTGGTCTTCTGCTCCTCCTCCTCGGCCTCTTCGTCCTCGATGATGTTGATGCCCATCTCCGAGAGCATGGACATCACATCTTCGATCTGTTCCGAGGAGACCTGATCGGGGGGCAGGACCTGGTTGAGCTGATCATAGGTGATGAAGCCCTTCTCGCGGGCTTCCGCGATCATCTTCTTCACCTGCGCCTGGCTCATGTCGAGCGAGACTTCCGCCTCCTGCTCTTCCATCTGGGTTTCGTCGTTGTCCTTGGCGGCCATGGCGATACTCCTTGGCAGTAATCGGGGCGGCGGATCAGCACGGTGTGATTCGGTTGGTCCGAATCAATACCGGGTTTGAGCGATTCGAACACCCATTTACCCTGAATTTCTTGAGGATACCTGTAAAATTCGCATTCAACGATGCGGCTTCGATCCTTCGATTCGGCGAATCAGGTCATCCAGACTGCCTCTTTCCTCGCGATTCATGCGAACTCCGTTTTCAGCCACATCATACTCGGCCCGATCCTCCTGGTCGCCGCGGCGAACGGCCTGCTCCGTGCGCGCGGCATCTGCCAGGCGCCAGGTAACGGCTTCATCCTCGACGAAATCGAAATCCTCGACCGCTTCAGCGATTTCGGCCCGCAGCGCACGTGCCGCCTGCAGCTTTGCCAATTCCTCGGCGACGGTCATACGGGCCCGTTCCTCGTCCCCCGGATAGCGCACAGGGGGACAGAGAGCCACATGGTGGCGATGCAACAATTCGTCAAGGGCAGAGGGGCCCAGTCTCTCGGCCGCTATCCCCTGCAGGGCCTCCACCCCGTCGCCGGCATGGGCCAGGATGATGTCGCGCAGCTGTGCGTGCAGCGGGTCGCGGCATTCCATCCGCTCCAGCCCGACCTCAAAGGCCTCGGTGACCGAGGGCGTGCAATAGAGCGAGGCGAGGATCACCGCCTCGCGCAGCGCCTCCATGGTCTGCGGATCGTCCGAAACCAGGATGGAATTGCGTGTCGTGGCCATGGGAACCGCTGGCGGCTGCCAGCGCCCGCCCCCCTTGCCACCACGCCCGAAACTGCGTGCGCCCTGCCCCTGTTGCGGCTTGCGGCTGGGGCGGAACAGCTCGCGCGTCTTGTCGCGCAGGGCCTGGTCGTAGTGATAGCGCAGCGTCTCGTCCGGGATCAGCCGTGTGGCCGTGCGCAGGGCCGCATCGAGAGAGGCGCGCCGGTCGGGGCTGTCGAAGGTCTTGCCCTCGGTCTCGCGCTGCCAGAGCACCTCGACCAGCGGCAGCGCCGCGTCGAGAACCTGCTGCATGCCCTCTCGCCCCTTGGCCTTGAGCAGCTCGTCGGGGTCCTGCCCCTCCGGCATCAGGGCAAAACGTACGCTGCGGCCCACCGCCAGCTTGGGCAGGGCCAGGTCGACGACCTTGCGCGCGGCGCGGAGCCCGGCGGTATCGCCATCCAGCGCGATCACCGGCTCGGGCGACAGCCGCCACATCATGTCGAGCTGATGTTCGGTGATCGCCGTGCCGAGTGGCGCTACGGCCCCGGTGAAACCGGCCTCGGCCAGGGCGATCACGTCCATGTAGCCTTCGGCCACGATCAGCGCCTGCCCCTTGCCGAGCGCCTCGCGCGCCGGCCCGTGATTGTAAAGCGTGCGCCCCTTGTCAAAGAGCACCGTCTCGGGCGAATTCAGGTACTTGGCACTGTCGTTCGGATCCATGGCGCGGCCACCGAAGGCGATGCAGCGCCCCCGCGTATCGCGGATCGGGAACATGATGCGGTTGCGGAAGGTATCATAGGGACGCCCGCCCTTGTTCGATGGCTTGGCAAGCCCGCAGGCCAGCAGGTCGTCGGGCTTCATGCCCTTGCCGGTCAGATGGTCCCAGAGCCCCTGCCAGGCGTCGGGCGCAAACCCCAGGTTCCAGCGCTCGCAGGCGGCGTCATCAAGGCCGCGCCGCCGCAGGTAGTCGCGGGCATCGCGTCCGGCCCCACCCCGCAGGCAGAGCGCGAAGAAGCGCACGGCTTCCTCCATCACGTCGGTCAGAGAGGCCTTCTTCTCGGCCTTCTTGGCTGCCTGCGGATCGCGGGCCGGCATCTGCATGCCCGCCTCCCGCGCCAGGATCTCGACCGCCTCCATGAACTCGACGTTTTCGGTCTTGCGCACGAAGGAAATGGCATCGCCTTTTTCGTGGCAGCCAAAGCAATAGTAGAAGCCCTTGCGGTCATCGACGTGGAAGGAGGCCGTCTTCTCCTGGTGGAAACAGCACGGCGCCCAGTAGTCGCCCTTGCTCGGGATCGATTTCCTGTTGTCCCACGTGACTTTACGCCCGACCACCTGCGACAGCGAGATGCGGGAGTTCAGTTCTTCGAGGAAGGAGGAGTCAAGCTTCATGCACCTCAATATCGGCCCTTGCGCAGGCCGTGTCCAGATGGCCCGAACACCGCTCCGGCCTTTGCAACTGCAAGCCGAGGCGCAGGCTAGAGATTTTCCCGAGCGGCCAGCATCCCCAGCGCTTCACGCAGATCGTGCAGCAGCGTCTGCGCCATCGAGCGAAAGACCATCAGGCGAAAGCTCTGGTCGCCCGTCCGGGTGATCGAGGCCATCATGTGCTTGATCTCGCTGCGCGCCGTCGCCCCGGACGGAAACACCGCCGGCCGCAGGTCGAGCGGGCAGAGCCGCGCGAGCGTGTCCCGGGCAAGCGGCCCCTCCAGCAGAACGGTGCTCCAGGCGTCGGTCTGATCGGTCAGGGCCGCCACCCTATCCAGGTCCTCTCCCGCCTCGGCGTTGATCAGCAGGTACTGCCGGTGGCCGAACCACAGGCATTCCACCTCGCCATTGCGCGCGCTGCCATTGGCGCCGGGCAATCCCATCCCGAACGCCGCCTGAAGGGCCTCGCCGAGCGCGCCCTCGCCCCCACGGGGCGGCATCAGGCTGGTCAACCTCCGCATCGGCAGAACCCGGATGACCGTGCCGGCGATCTCGGCGGCGTCGCCCTGCGGCAGGGCATTCTGGGCAATCAGTCTCGGTTCAGCCACGGCTGCGCCCTCCCTCGGGATCGAATTGCGCCGGTTCGCAGACCTCGCAATGGGTGGTGATGCCGCGCAGGTGGTCGACCATGGTGATCCGCTCGCCCAGCCGCTCCGGCCCCCGCTTCAGCAGCGCCAGCGCCACGTAGTGGCCCAGCGTCGGCGAAAAGGCCACCGAGGTGACATGCCCCTGGGCATTCACCCGCTCGGGCGCCGCACCCTCGTCAAAGAGGAAGGCCCCGGCGGTCAGCTGTTGCACCACGCCCACCGGCTTCAGGCCGATCAGCCGCGGGCGATCCTCGGCCAGCAGCCCCGGCCGCGTGGCCGCCGCCTTGCCGATGAAATCCTTCCTGCCCGACAACATGCCCTGCAACCCGAGATCAAAGGCGGTGGTGCGGCCATCCAGCTCGGCATGGGTCAGCAGCCCCTTTTCAAGCCGCAGCACGTTCAGGGCCTCCATCCCGTAGGCCCCGCCCCCAAGCGCCTCGGCCCGTTCGACCAGCAGCCGGAACAGGCTCTCGCCATAGCGCGAGGGCACCGCCAGCTCATAGGCCAACTCGCCCGAGAAGGAGATCCGGAAGAGCCGCCCGGCGACCCCGCCCACGGTCACCGGACCGCAGGCCATGAAGGGAAAGGCCTCGCCCGACAGATCGATATCCACCAGATCCGCCAGCAGCGCACGCGACTGCGGCCCCGCCACGGCGAATTGCGCCCATTGCTCGGTCACCGAGATCAGCCGCACGTCCCAGTCGGGCTTCAGCACCTGGGCACAGAACTCGAGGTGCATCATCACCTGCCCCGCCGCCGCTGTGGTGGTCGTCATCACGAAATGCTCAGGCCCGAGGCGCGCGGTTGTGCCGTCGTCCATCACGTGCCCGTCCTCGCGCAGCATCAGCCCGTAGCGGACGCGCCCCTCCTTCAGGGTCGAAAACCCGTTGGTGTAGACGAAATCGAGAAACCGCGCCGCATCGGCGCCCTGGATGTCGATCTTGCCAAGGGTCGAAACATCGCACACCCCCACCTGGTTGCGCACCATCAGGACCTCGCGGTCGCAGCTCTGCCGCCAGGTGCGCTCGCCCTGCCGCGGGTAATAGCTCGGCCGATACCAGAGGCCCGCCTCGATCATCGGCGCATTCATCGAGAGAGAGACCTCGTGCGAGGTCGTCAGGCGCTGCGGGGCGAACCCCGCGCCCAGCCCCCCGGCCCCTAGCGCCGCGATGGGCACCGGCACGAAGGGCGGGCGATAGGTGGTGGTGCCGGTCTGCGGCACCTCGCGCCCCGTGGCATCGGCCAGCACCGCCAGCGCGCCCATGTTCGACGTCTTGCCCTGGTCCGGCGCCATGCCCTGGGTGGTATAGCGCTTCATGTGCTCGACCGAGCGGAAGTTCTCCTCCGCCGCACCACGCACGTCCTTGACCGTCACGTCGTTCTGCAGGTCGAGCCAGGCCCGCCCCTTGCCGCGCACCTGCCAGAGCGCGCGGATGCTGAAGGCATCGTCCTCTGCCTCGGGCACCGCGACGTCGGGCCGCTCAATCTCCAGCGCATCCAGCGCCTTGCCCGCGGCCTCGACCCCGGCCGCAAGGCAACCAGCGGTCGAGAAGACGCCCGCGGCCGCCCCCGCGGGGATCAGCCCCGGCACCGCATCCGGTGCCGGCAGGAAGGCCGCGATCGTCTCGTCCCAGACAGGACGGCCGTTCATGTGGCAGCTCAGATGCACCGAGGGGTTCCAGCCGCCCGACACCGCGAGGCAATCGCTGCTCAGCCGGAACTCCTGCCCGCCCGCGCGCACCGTCACCGCCTCGACCGACTTGTGCCCCGCCACGGCAGAAACCTCTCCGCCCGGATGGAACAGCACGTCGAGATCACATCCCACGCCGTACCGCGCATCGATCAGCGCGGTGACATGGACGCCCGCGTTCAGCAGGTCGCGCGCCGTCCGGTGTGCACTGTCATTGTTGCCGAAGACGGTTACGGCCCGCCCCGGGCTGACCGCGTAGCGATTGACATAGCTGCGCACCGCCCCGGCCAGCATGACACCGGGCCGGTCGTTGTTGTGAAAGGCCACCGGCCGTTCGATGGCGCCGGCGGCCAGCACCGCCTGTTTCGCGACAATGCGCCAGAAGCAGTCGCACGGCGCCGGCCCGCCCGGCGCAACATGCCGCGCCACCCGTTCCAGGGCGCCATAGGTACCCTGGTCATAGGCGCCGGTGACCGTCGTCCGCCGCAGGATCCGCAGGTTCGGCATCGCCTCCAGCCGGGCCACCAGTTCCGCGGCCCAGTCCGCGCCGGGCTGCCCCGCGACCTCCTCGACAGAGGCATTCAGCTGCCCGCCCGGGCGCTCGTCCTCGTCGCAGAGGATCACGTCGGCGCCCGCTTGGGCCGCGGTCAGGGCCGCCATCAGACCTGCGGGGCCGGCGCCGATTACCAGCAGATCACAATGGGCAAAGGCCTTTTCGGCCAGTGCACGGTCATGCTCCCGGCTCAGCCGGCCCAGGCCCGCGGCCCGGCGGATCACGGGCTCGTAGAGTCGCTCCCAGGCCTTCCTCGGCCACATGAATGTCTTGTAGTAGAAGCCCGCGCCCAGGAAATCCGCGAAGAGGTCGTTGACCTCCATCGCGTCCCATTCGACCGAGGGCCAGCAATTCTGCGCCCGTGCCTCCAGCCCCTCGTAGAGCACCTGCGTGGTGGCGCGCACGTTGGATTCGGCATCGGCTCCATGGCCCAGGGTGACCAGCGCATTGGGCTCCTCGCTGCCGGCCGAAAAGACACCCCGCGGCCGGTGATACTTGAAGCTCCGCCCCACCACGCGCACCCCGTTGGCCAGCAGCGCCGAGGCCAGCGTGTCGCCCTCGAAACCCACCATGTCCTTGCCGTCAAAGCGAAATCCGATCAGGCGCTCGCGGTCGATCTGTCCTCCCTCCGACAGCCTCATGCCTGCGCCTCCCCTGCCAGGATCACGGAAAAGATCTGGTGCGTCCGCGTATCACGCTCGACAAGGAGGAAGGACCCACAGCCCTGCCCGTGATACCAGTGCTCCCGCGACAGACCCGCCGGGTTCTCGCGCAGGTGCAGGTAATCGTCCCAGGCAGCGGTCCAGTCTTCCCCCTCGGGGCGCGTCAGGGCCGCCCCGCGATAGGTGAATTCGCGCAGGTCCCGTTCACCGCAGTTCGGACATGTCAGTCGCATTCGCCCCGCCCCTTCATCTTTCCTCAAATACTCCCGCCGGAGGCGGCTGCCGCCGTCAGTGCAGGTTGTGCTGTGCCCCGGTG
Source organism: Pseudooceanicola sp. DL12 (assembly GCF_056270665.1). Taxonomy (NCBI): domain Bacteria; kingdom Pseudomonadati; phylum Pseudomonadota; class Alphaproteobacteria; order Rhodobacterales; family Paracoccaceae; genus Pseudooceanicola; species Pseudooceanicola sp. DL12. Next base: position 1,376,664 of record NZ_CM149884.1, on the reverse strand, counting down.
CCTTCCTCGTCCATCAGCCCCGCGCCGCTGCGGAACCGGTCGAGCCGGAAGCCAGCGGCGCTCTCGTGCGGCAGGCCGGTGGCGATCAGATGCGCCAGCGCAAAGCCCGACCCCGGCACCGCCTTGAAACCGCCGTAGCACCAGCCGCAATCGAGGTAGAGCCCGGCGATATCGGTCTTGTCGATGATGGGCGAGCCGTCCGGCGTCATGTCCATGATGCCGCCCCAGTTACGCAAAACCCGCGCCTTGCCGATCATCGGCATCAGCGTCATGCCCGCCTCCATCACGTGCTCGGCCGTGGGCAGGTTGCCCCGCTGCGCATAGGAAGGGTACATGTCGAGGTCGCCGCCAAAAACCAGCCCGCCCTTGTCGGACTGGCTGATGTAGAAATGGCCCATGCCGAAGGTGATCACCTTGTCGATGACCGGTTTCAGCCCCTCGGTCACGAAGGCCTGGAGGATGTGGCTCTCGATCGGCAGGCGCAGCCCGGCCAAGGCGGCCACCTGGCCCGACCGGCCGGCGGTCACGATGGCCACCTTGCGGGCCCGGATCTCTCCGCGGGTCGTGCGCACGCCGGTGACACGGCCATTTTCCTGATCGATGCCAACCACTTCGCAGTTCTGGATCAGGTCGACGCCGCGCGCGCTGGCGCCGCGGGCAAAGCCCCAGGCCACCGCATCGTGCCGCGCCGTGCCGCCCCGCCGGTGCAACAGGCCGCCGTAGATCGGAAAGCGCACCTGGTCGAAATCGAGATAGGGCGCATGGCGGCGCACCCCCTCGCGGTCGAGTAGTTCCGCATCGTCGCCCTGACTGATCATCGCGTTGCCCCGGCGCACGAAGGCATCGCGCTGGCCGTCGGAATGGAACAGGTTGATGATGCCGCGCTGCGAGTGCATCACGTTGTAGTTCAGGTCCTGCTCCAGCCCTTCCCAGAGCTTCAGCGAATGGGAATAGAACTCGGAATTGCCCGGCAGAAAGTAATTGGCCCGCACGATGGTCGTGTTGCGACCCACGTTGCCGCCGCCGAGATAGCCCTTTTCCAGTACCGCGACATTGGTGATCTTGTGCCGGCTGGCGAGGTAGTAGGCCGCGGCCAGGCCATGCCCGCCGCCGCCGATGATCACGACATCATAGGCCGGCTTGGGCTCCGGGTCGCGCCACTGCGGCCCCCACCCCTTGTTGCCGGTGAGTCCCTCCTTCAGAACCCGCAGCCCGGAAAATCGCATCGCTCGCTCCTTCTGCCTGCCGGTCGAGCAAAGCAAGTCTCGCCCCATCGCGCAATCGGCAGCATGCGAATGCTCAAATTTAAGTCGGTTTCCGGAGGAATATCGCCGATTTTGTGCAGTTGCAGCATTTCTTCCGACGAGACAGATGACAATTCAATGACGGGCGCGCAGTCTTGCGGCAGAACTGTGGGAGTGTCTGAATGACTTGTCGTATCCTGCTTTACTCCTTCTCCGACACCACCCTGACCGTCGGCGAAGGTCTGGCCTGGGAACTCGGCGCACAACTGCACTGCATCGAAACGCCGGCGCCGGAACCGGGCCTCTGGTCGGCGATCAAGTCCGGAGTCTACGGCCTCCTGTCGCGCGGCACGCCCATCGATGTTCCCGATCAGCCCTGGTACCGCAGCGACCTGATGATCCTGGGCACGCCTGTCTGGGGCGGCCACGTGGCGCGGCCGATGAAGCAGTTCCTGGCGGGCAACCCCGAGCTGCCCGACCGCTGCGCCTTCCTGATCACCTCTGCCGATGAGGCGTTTCCGCAGGCGGTTGTCGAGGAGATGACCCGTCTCTCTGGCCGCGAACCGGTGGCCGTGCTGCATGTCTGCAACCGTCAGATGCAGGACGGCAGCTGGCATGACCAGGTGCAGGAATTCCTCGACCTCTGCGTCATCCGGTATCGTCAGACCGGCTGAAATTCTTTCCTGATCACAATCCCTTGGCGCGATAGCTGGCGGCCACGCGACCGATCGCCACGAGGTATCCGGCCGTGCGCAGATCCTCGACGTCGCCGCGCCCGTGCCAGACCTCGCGCATCGACTGGTAGGCGGTGCGCATCGTGTCGTCGAGGCCCGAGCGCACCAGTTCCAGCTCGCCTGCGCCGCGCAGGTATTTCTCCTTGAAGCCGGGCGAGAGCTGCCAGCCGATCCCACTGTCCGCCGAGAGACGCTCGAGCTCGTCCACCACGAGCTGATGGCGCGCCTCCTCCTGCCGGCGCTGCATGCGGCCGAAGCGGATGTGACTGAGATTCTTGACCCATTCGAAGTAGGAGACGGTGACGCCGCCGGCATTGGCAAAGAGATCGGGGATGATCACGATGCCGCGGTGGCGCAGCACCTCGTCGGCGCCGGCGGTGATCGGGCCGTTGGCGGCCTCGATGATCAGCGGCGCCTTGATCCGCTCGGCATTGGAGATGTTGATCACCCCTTCCAGCGCGGCAGGGATCAGGATGTCGCAGTCCTCTTCCAGCAGGGTCGCCCCCGCCTCGACGAAGACCGCGTCGGGAAAGCCGCTGACACCGCCGTGGCGCTGGATCCAGTCGTGCACAGCCCGCACGTCGAGGCCGGTCTCGGAGAAGAGCGCGCCGTCGCGTTCGATGATGCCGGTGATGCGTGCGCCATCCTCCTCCGACAGGAAGAGCGCGGCGTGGAAACCCACGTTGCCAAGGCCCTGCACGATCACCCGCTTGCCGTCCAGACGGCCCGAGAGGCCGGCCTTCTGCACGTCGAGCGGATCGCGGAAGAACTCCTGAAGCGCGTATTGCACGCCCCGGCCCGTCGCCTCGATGCGGCCGGCAATACCGCCTGCATTCAAGGGCTTGCCGGTGACGCAGGCGCGGGAATTGATGTCGGTCGTGTTCATGCGGTTGTACTGGTCTGCGATCCAGGCCATCTCGCGCTCGCCGGTGCCCATGTCGGGCGCGGGCACGTTTTGCGCGGGGTTGATCATGTCGCGCTTGATCAGCTCGTAGGCGAAGCGGCGGGTGATCAGCTCGAGCTCGTGCTCCTCGTAGTCGCGCGGATCGATGCAGAGCCCGCCCTTGGAACCGCCGAAGGGCGCCTCGACCAGAGCGCACTTGTAGGTCATCAGCGCGGCCAGCGCCTCGACCTCGTCCTGGTTCACCGTGGTGGCATAGCGGATGCCGCCCTTCACGGGCTCCATGTGCTCGGAATGCACCGAGCGGTAGCCGGTGAAGGTCTGGATCTGCCCGCGCAGGCGCACCCCGAAGCGCACCGTGTAAGTGGCGTTGCAGACACGGATTTTCTCCTCCAGCCCCGGGGGCATGTCCATCAGGGCGACGGCACGGTTGAACATCAGGTCGACGCTCTGGCGGAAACCGGGTTCGCGAACGGGTTGCATGGCTGCTCCTCCTCCTCACTGGCACATTGGTGCACGGGCGCTGCGGCGGGGCCGGAAACCGGTGTCCCCGCCGTCTCAGCGCTATCTCCTCGCGATGAAGGTAGGGTTAAGCGGCGCGCGGTCTCGGGCCGTTTTCCGGCCCTTTCCCGCCCCTGCCGGTGCGGATCAACGGGACATGACCCCAGCGCGCGGCGATGCTGCGGCGCGGCGCGGATTTGCGGCCGAATCACCTCGAAAAGGGCAGGTTAACAGCCACTTGGCGGCGAAACTTCGACGTCGGTATCACGTCGGTATTACGTCGGTATCGCGACGGTGCGAAACCGCCGGAACGCCATGGTTAAGGAAGCGTGCGATGGTTGGCGATGAGGGGCGGCGGCGCTCAGATGTCGCCGGCGCCGGACGTGCCCGAAGCGGAGGGTCCCGAGGCCTCGTCCGGAGCGTGCCGCTGGGCGATCTCGATGGCGATGACATCGGCCATCTGCTTGGTCTCGGCGGCGCGCAGCACGCCGCCTACCCCGACCCGGCGACCGACCTGCCAGTAGAGACCCGGCTTGAAGGCATAGGGTTTGCTCTCGCTGAGGCGCAGCACGAAGCCGTTCGAGGGCTTGAAGGCGAAGGTGCCGCGATCGACCCCCTCGATCTGGTCCATGGGCGCGATCAGGTAGCCCGAGGAATCCGACAGCCCCTCCGGCGTCAGGATCAGTTCGAGCGCGGTGGCGCGCAGCATCCGCCAGAGCGCACCCACCACCAATACCGCCATGATCATGACCAGGATGCTGATCAGCAGCCCCTGCGAGGGCCCGAGCGCCAGCACCAGCAGCGCCAGGGCGAGAAAGGCCAGAACGCCCAGACCAAAGGCCCTGCGCCCGCCACTGACACCGACCCTGGACAGAATCTGCTGATCCATCGTTACACCCGCCAAACCTGTTTCGGCGACAGTATCGCAATTGCGGTTGAAATGCGCGACGGCGAATTCCACGCAGAGGCGCATTTGGCCGCAGGATGCGTCCTTTCCGCCATCCCCACGCCGCCTGCCGGCCCGGGCCCTCAGCCGGGCAGCACCAAGCGGCGGGTCATGTCCCAGTAGATGTCCTCGACCCCGGCCAGCGACAGCCGCCCGCCGTCGCGGAACCAGGTGTTGATGCCGGTCAGCATGGCAATGATCGCCATGGTGGTCACCTTGACGTCGGCGATCTGCATGGCGCCCTCGGCCTGCCCCTGCTCCAGGATCGCGGTCAGCGCCCCCTCGTAGCGGCGGCGCTGCTCCTCGATGGCGGTGAAATTCCCGTGCGTCAGGTTGCGCAGCTCCATGTAGGAGATGAAGACCGCCTGCGGCCGCGCGGCATGGTGGCGGATGTGGAAGCGGGTGAAGCCCTCGAGCGCCGCGAGGCCCCCCGCGGGCAGCTCGGCACCCTCGAGCGCGGCCAGCAGCTCTTCCATGTGCTGGCTGAGCAGCCGGAAGAGCAGGCTCTGCTTGTCGGGGATGTAATTGTAGAGCGCGCCGACCTGCACGCCGACCGCGCCGGCGATCTGGCGCATGGAGACGGCGGCATAGCCGTCGCGTGCGAAGAGATCGAGCGCCGCCGCCATCAGCCGCGCCTCGGTCTCGGTGGATGTGGAGCCTGCCGTTCGTGCCATGGGCCAAGTTTAACTGAACAGGCGTTCACCGCAACCGCCGAGGCGCGCGACGAGGCGGAACTTTGCGTCATCCCCGCGGCCCCCGGGGGGGGAGATCCAGAGGCGGGAGGCAATGCCGGGCGCGCGACACCCCGCGCGGCCTGCCTCTTTGCGGCACCGGGCAGAGGATCGCTTGCCAAGTGCCCCACGCTGGGGCACTTGTGAGACATGACACCGCTTCGCCCCGCTCCTGCCCGACCTGTCGCCGCCCCCCTGGCGCTGATGATGCTTGCGCTGCTGGCGCTTGCGGCCTGCACGCCGATGCCGGTATCCGACGACATCCTGAGCGATGACGATCTGAACGCGCCCTATCCCAGGCTGGTGCCGGCGGCGGAGATCCTGAAGTACCGGCCCGCCGACCCGCGGCTGAGCGACGACAATGTCGCGGCCCAGGTGGCCAGGGCAGATGCCCTGCGCCGCAAGGCCGCCCGGCTGCAGGACACCCATGTGGAGCAGGGCGAAGGGCTGCTGGATCCGCTGCTGGGCCGGAACTGATCTCGAACTTATCTCGAACTGGTCCCGAATTGGTCCCGAATTGGAACGGCACCGCGCAGGCGCGCGCGCCCCGCGGCCGTCGCACCGGGATGCAGGGACGGCAGGGGGCTCTGCCCCCGTCGGCCTGCGGCCGCCTCCCCCGGGATATTTCCGGCCAGATGACGCAGGACGCGGATCGCCCGGCAGACGGACCCGAGGGCAAGGTTGCAGGCGGGGCGGCCGCGCGCGGTGGCCTGCCCGGCCCAACGGAGATTGGCCCGCAAAGGGCGGCCCTGCAAAGGTTCGCGTTGCAAGGGACCGGCCAACGCGATAGGCCCCTGCATCGAAAGACAACCCAAACTTGACCACTGGAGTTATGCAATGAGCGAGCCTCTGCGCCCCGCCCCCCTGCGTCTGGGAGTTGCCGGCCTTGGAACGGTCGGCGTCGGCGTTCTGAAGATCCTGCGCAAGGAGGCAGACATGCTGACCACCCGGACCGGGCGGCAGGTGACGGTGAGCGCTGTCTCGGCACGCAACCGCTCCAAGGAGCGTGGCGTGTCGCTCGAGGGGATCGACTGGGAAGACGATCCGGTGACGCTGGCCACCCGCGACGACGTCGATGTCTTCGTCGAGCTGATGGGCGGATCGGACGGGCCGGCGAAGGCCGCCACCGAGGCCGCGCTGAAGGCCGGCAAGGACGTTGTGACCGCCAACAAGGCGATGCTGGCCATCCATGGCCAGGAGCTGGCCGAACTGGCCGAGGCGCAGGGCCGGGTGATCCGCTTCGAGGCCGCCGTCGCCGGGGGCATCCCGGTGGTGAAGGCCCTGACCGAGGGCCTGGCCGGCAACCGGATCAAGCGCGTCATGGGCGTGATGAACGGCACCTGCAACTATATCCTGACGCGCATGCTCTCCTCTGGTCTGCCCTATGACGAGGTCTTTGCCGAGGCCGATGCCCTGGGCTATCTCGAGGCGGATCCGAACCTGGACGTGGGCGGCATCGATGCCGGGCACAAGCTGGCGCTGCTGGCCTCGGTGGCCTTCGGCACCCGGGTGGCCTTTGACCAGATGGAACTGGAAGGCATCCAGCGGATCACCATCGAGGACATCCGCGCCGCCGCCGACATGGGCTTCCGCATCAAGCTGCTGGGCGTCAGCCAGATGACCGGCCGCGGCCTGGAACAGCGCATGTCGCCCTGCCTGGTGCCCGAGACCAGCCCTCTGGGCCAGCTCGAGGGCGGCACCAACATGGTGGTGCTGGAGGGCGACGCGGTGGGCCAGGTGGTGCTGCGCGGCGCCGGTGCCGGCGAAGGGCCGACGGCCTCGGCGGTGCTGTCGGACATCTGCGACATCGCCCGCGGCTTCCGCCTGCCGGTCTTCGGCCAGCCGGCGGAGACGCTGGAAGAGGCGACGCCGGCGATCTCGATGACGCCCGCGCCCTACTACGTGCGGCTGACGCTGCAGGACAAGCCGGGCGCACTGGCCAAGGTGGCGGCGCTGCTGGGCGAGGCGGGCGTGTCGATCCACCGGATGCGGCAGTACGACCACGACGGCGGCCGCGCGCCGGTGCTGATCGTGACCCACAAGACCCAGCGCGCGGCGCTGGACGAGGCGCTCTCGGGCATGGCGGGCACCGGCGTGGTGGACGGCGATCCGGTGGCGCTGCGGATCGAGCCCGTCTGAGGGTCAAGGGGGCTCTGCCCCCGCCCGCCTGCGGCGGGCGCCCTCGGAGTATTTCGGGGAAAGATGAAGAAGGGGCCGGGGCGCTCTGTTCCGGCCGGCACCCAGGGTGATGTTATGGCGGGCACGATGGCGGGCACGATGGCGGACGGGGCAATGACCAGGGCGTTCCTGGGGGTCGAAACCTCCCTGACAGGGCGGCGCTGGATCGGGCCCTCTGCCGAGGTGGAGCGACAGGCCGAGGCCCTGGTGCAGGAAGATCACGTCGAAGGGCCGCTGGCACGGGTGCTGGCGCGGCGCGGGGTGAGTGCCGGCGAGAGCGAGGCCTTCCTGGCGCCGACCCTGCAGGAGCTGCTGCCCGACCCGCGCAGCATGCTCGACATGGAACCGGCCGCCACGCGTTTCCTGCAGGCGGTGAAGCGGCGCGAACGCATTGCCATCTTTGCCGATTACGACGTGGACGGCGGCACCTCGGCGGCGCTGCTGATCGACTGGCTGCGCCAGATGGGCCGTCAGGCGACGCTCTATATCCCCGACCGGATCGACGAGGGCTATGGCCCCAACGTGCCCGCCATGCAGGAGCTGGGCGCGGCGCACGACCTGATCATCTGCGTCGACTGCGGCACCCTGAGCCACGAGCCGGTGGCGGCGGCGGGCTGCGACGTGGTGATCCTCGACCACCACCTGGGCGGCGAGACCCTGCCCGAGGCGGTGGCGGTGGTGAACCCGAACCGGCAGGACGAGAGCGGCGCGCTGGCGCATCTCTGCGCGGCGGCCGTCGTCTTCCTGATGCTGGTCGAGGCCAACCGGCAGATGCGCGGCGAAGGCGCCAAGGGCCCCGACCTGATGGCGATGCTCGACCTCGTCGCGCTGGCCACCGTGGCCGACGTGGCGCCGCTGATCGGGGTGAACCGGGCGCTGGTGCGCCAGGGGCTGCGGGTGATGGCGCGGCGCGAACGGCCGGGCCTCGCGGCGCTGGCGGATGTGTCGCGGATGACGACGGCACCGGCGGCCTATCACCTGGGCTTCCTGATGGGGCCGCGGGTGAATGCCGGCGGGCGGATCGGACAGGCCGACCTGGGGGCGAAGCTGCTGGCCTGCGACAATGAATTCGAGGCCAAGGCCCTGGCCGAACGGCTGGACCAGCTGAACAGCGACCGCCGCGAGATCGAGGCCATGGTGCGCGCCGAGGCCATGGCCCAGGCCGAGGCCCGCGGCCTGGATGCGCCGCTGGTCTGGGCGGCGGGCGAGGGCTGGCACCCCGGCGTGGTGGGCATCGTCGCCTCGCGCCTGAAGGAGAGCACCAACCGCCCCGCCGTGGTGATCGGCCTCGACGGGGCCGAGGGCAAGGGCTCGGGCCGCTCCATCGCCGGCGTCGACCTAGGCGCCAGCGTGCAGCGGCTGGCCGCCGAGGGGCTGCTGATCAAGGGCGGCGGGCACAAGATGGCCGCCGGGCTGACCGTGGCGCGCGACCAGCTGGAGGCCGCCATGGCGCGGCTGTCGGAGCTTTTGGGCAAGCAGGGCGCGGGCGAGGCCGGACCGGCGGACCTGAAGCTCGACGGGATGCTGATGCCCGGCGCCGCCACCCCCGAGCTGATCGACCGGCTGGAGGCCGCCGGGCCCTATGGGGCCTCGGCCCCTGCCCCGCGCTTTGCCTTCCCCGGCCAGCGCATCAGCTTTGCCAAGCAGATCGGCGAAAACCACCTGAAGCTTTCCTTTACCGACGGCATGGGCACCAAGATCGACACGATCTGTTTCGGTGCCTTCGACGGCCCGCTGGGCCCGGCGCTGTCGAAACATGACGGCCAGAGCTTTCACCTGGCCGGGCGGCTGGAGATCAACGACTGGGGCGGCCGCAGACGGGTGCAACTGCGCCTGGAAGATGCGGCTCCGGCAACGGAAATCTGAGCATTTTCAGGGCCTTGAAGCGGTACACCACGGGCTTTGAGAAAATTTTGCAAAGGGCTTAAAATACCTCTTGCGCCCTGCAGCGGCTTTGCATAGAAACCGCCTCACGCCAAGCGCGGCCCGTTCGTCTATCGGTTAGGACGCCAGGTTTTCAACCTGGAAAGAGGGGTTCGATTCCCCTACGGGCTGCCACTTCATCCCGAAATTTCGACGAGGTTCCCTCCGAGAAAGTCGTGATAAAGTTGCGGAAACGCAGCGTTTTCCCCTTGCGCAGGGTGTCGGTGACGACTAAAAGCGCGCCACACAGAGTGGCCCGTTCGTCTATCGGTTAGGACGCCAGGTTTTCAACCTGGAAAGAGGGGTTCGATTCCCCTACGGGCTGCCACTTTTCCCCAGATCGATGATGAAACGACCCGCGGGCACATCGCGTGCATCGGCGGTTTTTTCGTGTCTCGTCAGGGGCTTGCCTGTTCTGCTGCAAACCCATGGACTGCGCTTCAGAAATAGGGCGGCGTGATCACCCAGATGATCTCGCAATCCTCCTCGCCCGGGTTGCGGCACCAATGCGCCCCCTCGCCCCGCAGAGAGAAGCTGTCGCCCGCCTCGAGCAGGTGGGTCTGTCCCTCGGTATGCAATTCGAACTGCCCGCGCAGCACCACGCCGGCCTCTTCGCCGCGACGCATCCGGTGACGGTCGCCGGTGGTCGCGCCGGGGGCAAAGACGGTGCGCAGCACCTCGAGCCGGGCGCTGAGATCGGGCGAGAGCAGCTCCTCGGTGACCCCGGCGGTGGAGAGGTTGAGCACCCGGCGGTTGTCGCGGCGCACGATCACCCCGCGTTCGGCCGCGGGCGCCACGGCATTGCCGCTGAAGAACCAGTTGAAGGGCACGTCGAGGGCGCGGGCCAGATCCTGCAGCACGGTGATGGTCACCGTGCTCTTGCCGCGCTCGATCTCGGAGAGATTGCCCACCGAGCGGCCGACCTTGTCCGACAGCTCCATCAGGTTCATGCCGCGGGACCGGCGCAGCTCGCGGATCTGGCGGCCGAGCGCCTCGGGAGAGGTAAGCGATTGCCCGTCCTGATCCAAAGTACTCATACCCTGCCCGTTCTGCCTGTTCCGATCCTGCACGCGGGATCGCAAAGGGTGTAGCGACTTTTGCGCGGCAGACCAAGGAAAAGGGCGCGCGCGCCCAGGAGCGCCCTGGCCGACCCCGGCAAGGGCCCGCAATTTCAGCGACTTAGCCGCTCACATGGCCACGGCACAGCCCGACAGGGCGGCGGTGTCGTCGAGGATCAGCGAGACCGGCACGTGGCGCGCGGTGGCCAGCGCCAGCGGCCGGGCATAGGCGGCACGGAAACGCTCCACCCCGGGGCCGGTCAGGATGGCGCGCGCCACGCCGCCGGCAAAGAACAGCCCGCCGGTGCACATGAAGGCCAGCGACAGATCCTGTGCCAGGCCCGCCATCAGCTCGGCGTAGAACCCGGCGTAATCAATCGCCTGCGCATCCTGCAGCGCCATGGCATCGGCCACCGAGACATGCGAGCCGGAGCTGAGCTTCCACAGTTTCTCGCAGCCGCGACCGGAGAAGAGATGCTCGACCGTGTCGATGCCGTGATCCTCGGTGCCGGCCCGGGCGGTGACCGCCGCGCGCAGCCGCCAGGACAGCTGGATATGGCCCATCTCGGCATTGGGCACGGTGACGCCAGAGGCAGTCTGGATCGCCGGGCTGACGTTGAAACCGGTGCCGATCCCGGCCACCAGGAACTGATCGCCCGCCGGCTCCAGGTCGGGGGTGATGCGCAGCACCCCGGCATCGGTGAGCGTCGAGAGCGAATAGCCGAGCGCCTTGAGATCGTTGAGCAGCGCCACCGGCACGCCAAAGGCGCGGCCGAGCTTGAGCACGTTGAAATCCCAGTCGCGGTTGGTCAGCCGCGCCTCGTCGCCATTGACCGGCCCGGCCACGGCCACGGCCATCGAGGTGATGCCGGTGCAATCGCGGCCCTCGGTGTAAGCCCTTGCGGCATCATCGAAAGTTGAGAAATCGTCATTTCGGAAGCTCTGAATGGTTTCCGGCAGGACATGGCTGCCTTCGGCCAGTGCAAAACGCACGTTGGTGCCGCCCACGTCAGATACAAGTTTCATGTCTCAAATCCCTGAACTATCGGCCGCCGGGGCCGTCTTCCATCCGTCTTTTATCACCTGTTAGCGCTAATTCCAGTGCGCCGGCGCGCTGGTGCGGCGCTTTGCCGGGGGGGCCGCAGGCCGGCACGCGCGCGCGGCCTTCGGCGGTGCCGCCGCCCGGCCCCGCGCCCCTGTCGGTACGCATTTCGGTCCGCTCCGGCAAGTGGCTGAATTTGCAGCATTCCGGTCCGGGTGCACGGCGACGGTGACGCCGCCCCCGCGCGCCAACGGCGGCGCGGAACCAAGGCCAGGGCACCCCGTCCGCCGCCGCTGGATGCAGCTTTTTTGGGCAGGTGAAATCACCTTTCGAAACCCCTTGTTTCATTGACCCTGTCAACTGACGCCGCCGTATGGCCCCCATCCGGCGCCGTTCACGGGCGGCTCGCCGGGGCGCCGGCAGCGAAATCTTGCCACCCTCTGAAATGCACACTTTGTTTTTTACGAAAAGTTGAGGAAGGTGCGGCACACCCGGGCAGAGACCCGGATCGGGACAGACGAAAGAACTTGGGGACAGCAAGTTTGCAACGAAAAACTGCGGGACTATTGCGCGCGGCGTCACTCTGCGCCGCACTGATGACTCTTACGGCCTGTGCAGGCGGGCCGGAAGTAACCAGGGTTCAGGGCATCGACCCGGACCGACAGGTATTTGCGGTCGAAACGGCCGAACAGATGCGAGCCAAGGGTATCCGCGTATGGTGCGTACCCTTCGCCCGCAACCTGAGTGGCATCGACATCTACGGCGATGCGCGCACCTGGTGGAGCCAGGCGAAATCGATGTTCGGTCAGACCAATCAGCCGCAGGTCGGCGCGGTCATGACCTTCCGCGCCACACGCAGCATGCCGCTCGGCCATGTGGCGGTGGTGTCCAAGGTCGAAGGCCCGCGTCGCATCCGCGTGGACCACGCCAACTGGCACCGCAACCGCGTGTCGCTCGACATGGCGGTGATCGACGTCTCGGAGAAGAACGACTGGTCCAAGGTGCGGCTCGAGAGCAATCCCGGCAGCTTTGGCAGTGTCTACCCGGTGCAGGGCTTCATCCTGCCCAACACGTCCGACGGCAAGGCCCGCGTGGTCAAGGCCAGCGTGACCAACCGCACCACCCACTGACGCCGGCCGGGCCCGCGCAACCGACAGATCCCGAGAGACAGTGACAGAGAGGGCCGTGCCGCAGGGCGCGGCCCTTTTGCCTTGCCCCCCTGCACTGCCCCCTGCTGCGGCCGCCACGGGGCCGGGCCGCCCTTCAGGCAAGAGATTTATCCATACCTCGGAAACAAGGGGATTCCGTGGTGTGATACCATTTCGGTATTGCCGCATACCCGCCCAAGCATTGCCTTACTTGCACGTAATGGAAAGGGTGCCCCAGCCCCGCGGCCGCCTTTGCGCGCCCCGGAGCCCCCCGCGCCGAAAAGGCCGCGCCGAAAGGGTTGCCACTGCGCCCGCCAAAGGGCCGGCCAGAGGCCGCGACCGGCCCGCCGGGGAGAAGACAAGGGACGGAGGACCCCATGACAGACAAGACGGAAGCGCCCCGCTCGGAGGCGCTCGAAACCATCAGCTATCCGATGATGGCGCTCGGCCTGGTGGCCGGAATCGCCCTGATGCTGATCCTGCCCGACAGCCTTGCGCTGCCGGCACGGATGACCGCCGGCTGCGCGCTCTGGATGGCCATCTGGTGGATGACCGAGGCGGTGCCGATCCCGGTGACCTCGATGCTGCCGCTGGTGCTTTTCCCGGTGCTGGGCGTCGGCACCTTCGGCCAGATGGCCGCCCCCTATGCCAACAGCGTCGTCTTCCTGGTGCTGGGCGGCGTGATCCTGGGCCTGGCGACCGAGCGCAGCAACCTGCACCGGCGCGTGGCCCTGCGCACGATCCAGGCCGTGGGCACCCGCCCCGACCAGATCGTGCTGGGCCTGATGATCGCCTCGGCCTTCATCTCGGCCTGGATCTCGAACACCGCCACCGCGGTGATCATGGTGCCCATCGGCGCCTCGATCCTGCACCTGGTGCGTGACCTGGCCCGCGAACAGGGGCACGAGGAACGCGACGTGAAATTCAGCGCCGCGGTGATGCTGGGCATCGCCTATGGCGTCACCATGGGCTCGACCGCCACGCTGATCGGCCAGCCGCCGACCGCGCTGATGAAGGCCTACCTGCTGGAACAGCTGAACTATGACATGGGCTTTGCCCAGTGGATGCTGATCGGCGTGCCCTTCGCGATGGTCATGCTGGTCGTGGGCTGGCTGCTGCTGACCAAGGTCTTCTACCGCTCGCACCTGAAGGAGCTGCCGGGCGGTGCCGCGCTGATCCGCCAGGAGGTCGAGGCCCTCGGGCCCATGAGCAAGGCCGAGGCGCGCGTGGGCATGATCTTCCTTGCCGCGATCTTCTTCTGGGTCGTTGTGCCGCTGATCACGCAGATCGGGGCCGTGGCCGCCGCCCTGCCCTTCCTGAAGTCGATCTCCTCCAGCCACGTGGCGATCACCGCGGCGGTGCTCTGCTTCATCGTCTCCTCCGGCGAAAAGGGCCCCGACGGGCGCCCCGTGGCGCTGCTCGGCTGGTCCGCCTCGCGCGAGATCCCCTGGGGCCTGCTGCTGCTCTTCGGCGGCGGCCTCAGCCTCTCGGCGGCCTTCACCATGACCGGCCTGTCGGTCTGGATCGGCAACCAGGTGGCGGTCTTCTCGGACATGCCGCCCATCGTGATCCTGCTGGTGGCGGCGGTGATCGGCCTCGGCCTGACCGAGCTGACCAGCAATACCGCGACGGCGGCGGCCTTCTTCCCGATCATGGGATCGGTGGCCGTGGGCGTGGGCCTCGACCCGCTGATCATGACGGCGGTGATGACGCTGGCGGTCTGCTCGGCCTACATGCTGCCGGTGGCGACGCCGTCGAACGCCGTGGCCTTCGGCTCGGGCGAGGTGACGATCAGGCAGATGGTCCGCGTGGGCTTCTGGCTGAACGTGGTCTCGCTGATCCTGATTGCCGTGCTGATCGAGACGCTGATCCCGATGGTGATGTAGGCGCCCCGCCCCCCGCAATGGAAAGGCCCCGCCACCCGGCGGGGCCTTTTGCGTTCCTGCCTCACTCCTGCTTCAGCAGCTCCGGCGCGGGCGAGGTATGATAGACGTGGTCGATCGGGATGATCTCCAGCCGCAGCGAGACCGGCTCGCCCAGTTCCTCCGAGAGCATCTCGCGGAAGGTCTCGGAAGAGCGGTCGACGTTCTGCAGGTTCTCGCGCACCCCCAGCAGCACCACCGTGACCCCCAGGTTGCCCTGCAGCCGCTCGCCGCTGACCTGCAGAATGAAGCTGTCCTCGTCGACGATGCCCGTCTCCTCCTTCACCGCCTGCACGTAGAGGCGTTTCACCACGTCCTCGACAAAGATGATCTCGAGCCGGCGGTCGAGGCGGTCGACCACGAAGAAGGAAGCCACCGCCAGCACCGCCGCCACCAGGAAGGGCCGGCGCCAGTGGCCATAGCCCTGCACCCCGAAGAGCAGGATCGCCGCGGCGACGATGCCCAGCAGGTTGGTGATGAAGAGCAGGAAGGCGCCCCGCGCCATGACATAGCCGCTGGCCTGGTGGTGGAAATCCGACAGCGCTATGGCCTGGGCCGAGACCGCGCTGTCGCCCAGCGCAAGCCCGATGCCCACCACCGAGAGCGGCGGCACCAGGGCCACGGCGATGGCCACGCCGGCGATGGAATTGGCGATCCCCTCGCGGGAATAGGCAAAGGCCGCTGCCGCCCCCGAACACAGCGCCACCAGCAGGTCGAGGGTGGAGGGCGCGGTGCGGGCGACGATCTCGCTGCCCACCACCCGCAGGCCCAGCACCCAGGTGCAGATGGCGGCGATGGCGATCACCAGCGCCACGCCCGTGGTGATCGAGATCAGCGACTGCAGCGTCAGCCGGTGCGCGCCCATGATTGTGGCAAAGGCAAAGCCGATGATCGGCGACATCAGCGGCGCCACGATCATGGCCCCGATGATGGCCGGCGCGCTGTTGCTGATCAGCCCGAAGGAGGCGATGGCCGTCGCCATGGAGAGCATGAAGTAGAAGTTCACGCTCGGCACCGAGCTCTCCTCGATCTGCTCGAAGAGAAGCTGGCTGTCCTTGACCGAGGGTTTGCGGCGATCCTTCGGGCCGCCGCTGACCTGGCCGTTCTCGCCCGCGGGCGGGTGATCCGGCGAAGGGTCCTTCAGAATGTCCATCGAAGCGCTCTCCGACGCCTTCGCAGGACAGGCCCTGCGGCTGGGCGTCGGAAAAACTAAACCGTGGTTCAATCCACATGGCAATCTGGATTTTGCGGGCCCTCTGGAATGCACCGCTGCAGGCGTCGGCTGTGCCACAGGTGACAGCTTCGCCTGCGGTATCGGAACTGACGGCAAGAGCTGCTGAAACCGAAGGCGGTTGCACGCAGAAATTCGAGCGCCCGCATGACGTGCAGATATTCCCGTTGCCGGATCTCGATACGGCGCGCCCATAGTCGGACATGGTCCCCTGCCCTGATCGGAGCCCCCATGCCCGTCCGTCCCCGCCGCGCTCTCGCGCCTGCCACGGCCCAGGCCCTCGTGCTGGCCCTGCCCCTGGCCTTCACCGGCCCCGCCCGGGCGCAGGATATCGAGCCGCACTTCGAGCGCTTCTGCACCGCCCATACCGTGGCCGAATGCCTCTATTACGTCTCGGTCTTCAAGCCGATGATCGTGCTCCACCCCGAGGAGGTGGAGATTGCCCGCAAGGAACTGGGCGGGCTGAAGGCAGAGCACGGCGTCGACAACATGCTGGCCACCTACGATTTTGCCGAAGGACATATCCTCGTCTACGTCAACGCGCGGCGGCACGACTTCGACCTCGGCAGCCCCGACAAGGCCGCCCTCGCCTATCTCACCACGCTGAGCGAGCCCTGGCTCGGCGCCGAGATGGACGGCCACCTGGCCAAGGAGTTCGAGAAGCGGCAGCTGCTCACCGCCCTGTCGCTGCATATCGCAAGCCTGCAGAAGGAAGCGGTGGAGCTGAGCGAAACCATCGCCGGCACCGACCGCGCGATCTCCCGCATGGGCTCAACGGCGGTGCCCGCTGGCTCTGCCGCCCGTCTCGCCGAGGAAGAGGCCAAGCTGCAGGCCGACATCGCCGATTACCGGCGCGCCCGGGACGGGCTCGACCGGCTGCACACACTCATCCTGGCGCTCTGCCAGGACAGCCCCGAGGCGCCGGATTGCACCGAGGAGATCCTCGCCTACGATCCGGAGGAATAGTGGCCGCAAAACAGAAGCCGACAACAGGGCCCGAAACAGGGAACGGCCGCGCGGAGGGTCCGCACGGCCGCTCTGCTCCGGCTCGCTGCCTGGTCCGGGAGGATCAGTTCAGGCGTTCGCCGGTTTCCGGGGCAAAATAGCTCACCTTGCCCAGGTCGAAGGCCAGCTCCAGCGGCTGGCCGGGGCGCGCGGAGGTCTCGGCGTGCAGCCGGGCCGTCACCTGCTTGCCGCCGAGTTCGGAGACCACGTAGGTATCGGCGCCCGCCGGCTCGACCATGTCGACCATGCAGGCCGCCTGCTGCACGTCGGCGCCGGCACGAAAGCCCGCTTCGGCGATGTCCTCGGGGCGCAGCCCCATGATCACCTCCTGCGGCAGCTCGATGGGCCGGTGATCGGCCAGCACCAGCGGCGCGCCGCCCGGGCGGGCGATCTCGATGCGGTTGGCCTGGCCCTCGCGGCTGACCCGCGCGGGGATCAGGTTCATCGCCGGGGAGCCCATGAAATCGGCCACGAAGAGGTTCGCCGGGGTGTTGTAGATCTCGGCCGGGGTGCCGATCTGCTGGATCACCCCGCCCTTCATCACCACGATCTTGGTGGCCAGCGTCATCGCCTCGATCTGGTCGTGGGTGACATAGACCATCGAGGCCCCGAGCGAGAGGTGCAGCTTCTTGATCTCGGTGCGCATCTCGACGCGCAGCTTGGCGTCGAGGTTCGACAGCGGCTCGTCGAAGAGGAAGAGCGCCGGGTCGCGTACCAGGGCGCGCCCCATGGCCACCCGCTGGCGCTGGCCGCCCGAGAGCTGGCCGGGGCGGCGGTTGAGCAGCGCCTCGATCTGCAGCTGTTTCGCCACCTCGTCGAGCTTCTTCTTCTGCGTCTCGGCATCGACGCCGCGCACCTTCATGCCAAAGATGATGTTCTTGGCGACCGACATGGTGGGATAGAGCGCATAGCTCTGGAACACCATGGCGATGTCGCGGTCCTTGGGCGAGACCGCGGTCATGTCGCGGCCGTTGATGGCGATGGTGCCGCCGGTGATCGGCTCCAGCCCGGCGATGCAGTTCAGCAGCGTGGACTTGTCGCAGCCCGAGGGGCCGACGAGCACGAGGAAGTCGCCCGGCTCGATCGCCACGTTGATATCCTTCAGGATCTCGGTGGCGCCGTAGGACTTGTAGAGGTTCCGGATGTCGAGAATGGGAGCCATGGGGATTATCCTTTCACCGAACCGGCGGTCAGGCCGCGGATGAAGTACTTGCCGGCAACGACATAGACGAGCAGCGTCGGCAGCGCGGCGAGGATCGCGGCGGCCATGTCGACGTTGTAGGCCTTAACGCCGGTGGTCGAATTGACGATGTTGTTGAGCGCCACGGTGACGGGCTGGGTTCCGGCCTGGCTGAACGACACGCCGAAGAGGAAGTCGTTCCAGATCTGGGTGAACTGCCAGATCACGGTGACGACGATGATCGGCAGCGACAGCGGCAGGAAGATCGACCAGAAGATGCGGAAGAAGCCCGCCCCGTCGATCTTGGCCGCGCGCACCAGCTCATGCGGGATGGTCACGTAGTAATTGCGGAAGAACAGCGTGGTAAAGCCGAGCCCATAGACCGTGTGCACGAAGATCAGCCCCGGGATGGTGCCGGCCAGGCCCATCAGCCCCAGCATCTGCGCCATCGGCAGCAGCACCACCTGGAAGGGGATGAAGCAGCCGAAGAGCAGCGCGGCAAAGAGCAGGTTGGCGCCCCTGAACTGCCACTGGGCAAAGACATAGCCGTTGAGCGCGCCGATCAGCGTGGAAATGGCGACGCCCGGAATGGCGATCATCAGCGAGTTCAGCAGGTAGGGCTTCAGCCCCTCGCACTTGATCCCCGAGCAGGCCTCGGACCAGGCAATGCGCCAGGGTTCGAAGGTGACCTCGCGCGGCAGCGCCACGAGCGAGCCCGTGCGGATCTCGTCGAGGGATTTCAGCGAGGTGGTCACCATCACGAAGAGCGGCATCAGGTACCACAGCGCAAAGACGATCAGGATGGCATAGAGCCCCCAGCGGAGCGCGATGCGGCCGAGGCGCGCCGAGGTCGTGCGCTGGCCGGCGGCGGGAGAGACATAGGCCGTATCAGTCATGTTTCGCCCTCAGTTCGGAGTAGAGGTAAGGCACCACGATGGCAAAGACGATGGCCATCATGACCATGGCCGAGGCCGCCGCCTGGCCCAGGTTGCCGCGGGAAAAGGCCATGGCATACATGTAGTTGGCCGGCAGGTCGGTGGCATAGCCGGGGCCGCCGCCGGTAAGCGCCACGACCAGGTCGAAGCTCTTGATCGCCAGGTGGGCCAGCACGATGAAGGCCGATAGGAAGATCGGCGCCATGGAGGGAATGATGATGGCGGTATAGATCCGCCAGGTCGGGATTCCGTCGACCTGCGCCGCCTTGATGATCTCTCCGTCGACCGAGCGCAGCCCGGCAAGGAAGAGCGCCATGACAAAGCCCGAGGCCTGCCAGACGGCGGCCAGCACGATGGTATAGATCGCCATGTCGGGATCGATCAGCCAGTCGAAGGTGAAATTCTCGAACCCCCAGCCGCGCACCATGGCCTGGATGCCGAGGCCCGGGTTCAGGATCCATTTCCACGCCGTGCCGGTGACGATCATCGAGAGCGCCATGGGATAGAGGTAGATGGTGCGGATCGCCCCCTCGGTCCGGATCTTCTGATCGAGGAAGATCGCCAGCATCAGCCCGATCACCATGGAGAAGATGATAAAGAGCGAGCCGAAGATGTAGAGGTTGTTCAGCGCCGTGTCCCAGCGCGGCGTGTCGAAGAGCTTGGTGTATTGCTCGAAACCGACGATCTCGTATTTCGGCATCAGGCGGGACTTGGTGAGAGAGATCCAGGCCGTCCAGGCGATGAAGCCATAGACGAAGATCAGGATCGCCGCGAACGTGGGGGCCAGCACCATCTTGGGCACCTGCCGTTCGAGCCAGTTGGTCATGAGGGGTCTCCGGAAAATGCCACCGCCCGGCAGGGCGCCGGGCGGCAGCAAAGGCAGCGGTTACTGGGCGTTGGCGACAGCGGTCACGAGCTGGTCAACGGCCTCCTGGGAGGTCATTTCCGAGTTGAAATGCGCGGTCACCACGTCGGTGATCGCCCCGGCCGGCTCGCCACGCAGCGCCATGCCGTGGGCATAGCTCGGCAGCAGCGAGCCATCGGCGGCATCGGCCTTCATGTCCTCGGCCGAGATATGCGCGCAGTCGTCGAACTTCTCCAGCGACACATCGGTGCGCACCGGGATCGAGCCCTTGTTCAGGTTGAAGGTCTCCTGGAAGGACGGGCCCACGATCAGCTCGGCCAGCAGCTCCTGCCCGGCCTTCTTGTCGTCGCCCTTGACGTCGAACATGGCAAAGCTGTCGACGTTGTAGAGATAGCCGTGGCCCGGCGTCGCGGCGCAGATGAAATCCTCGCCCGGCACCTTGCCGGCGGCCAGGAATTCGCCCTTGGCCCAGTCGCCCATGATCTGGAAGGCGGCCTCGCCGTTCATCACCATGGCGGTGGCCAGGTTCCAGTCGCGGCCCGAGAAGTTGTCGTCGACATAGCCGCGCAGCACGCGCATCTCGTCAAAGACCTGCACCATCGTGTCCGAGCCGAGCGCCTCGGGGTCGAGATCGACCAGCGCCGCCTGGTAGAATTCCGGCCCGCCCAGGCCAAGCACGACGGTCTCGAAGACGGTGGCGTCCTGCCAGGACTGCCCGCCATGGGCCAGCGGCGTGATGCCGGCGGCCTTCAGCTTCTCGGCGGCGGCGTTGAATTCCTCCCAGGTGGTCGGCATCTCGATGCCGTTCTGTTCCAGGATATCCGCGTTGCCCCAGATCCAGTTGACCCGGTGCACGTTCACCGGCGCCGCGCACCAGTGGCCGTCGCATTTCATGTGCTCGGCCAGCTGTTCGGGCAGCACGTCGGCCCAGCCCTGGGCCTCGGCCACGTCCGAGATATCGGCGAGCACGCCCTCCTCGTACCACTCCTGGATCGCCGGGCCCTTCAGCTGCACGGCGGTGGGCGCATTGCCCGAAAGCACGCGGGCACGCAGCGCGGTCATCGCCGCATCGCCGCCGCCGCCGGCCACCGGCATGTCGGTCCAGGTGCCGCCGCGCGCGGCGAATTCCTCCTGCAGCACGGCGACGGATTTCGCCTCGCCGCCCGAGGTCCACCAGTGCAGCACCTCTGCCTGGGGTTCTGCCAGCGCGGGCAGCGCCATCAGCGACACGGCGGTACCGGCCGCAAGAATGCTTGTCAGTTTCATCCGAATTATCCTCCCGATTGAGTGACCGCCCCTGACGGGCGCGGTGACGCCGGTACATTCGCCGCAGGAAATGCGTGCTGGCAACAGCCGAGAATGCTTGAGGATACAGATTTTGTGTCGCTTTGTTACATTCCGTTACGAAGCCGCAGATGCAGAAAAAATGCCGCAATGCAGCGGACTTAGGGGAAACTTCCCGCCGCAGCCCGGTGATACCGCTAACACCTCGAAAGCTGAAAAAATGGCGCGCCCGGTCATCCGGCTGCTGCGCAGGTCAGCGCAGCAGGAAGGCCACGACCACGAAAAAGATGATGACCTGCAGGATCATCACCACCCGAAGCATGTCGCCCATAGGGTGTTTCTCGGTCTTGTACTCGAGGGCATCCTCGCCGATCTTGGCGCCCACGCCGCCGCCCACCAGCGCCAGCAGGAAGAGCGCCTCTTCCGGCAGCCGCGACTTGCCCTTGCGCTGTCGCGACAGATCGACCCGCATCGCCACCAGGGTGATGATGTTGATCAGCACGAAATAGTTTACGACATATACGAGCCAATGCATGGCCAGCCCCCCTGCCTCGTCGAGAATACCGCGCGTTCACCAGATCTTAACCCCGGTAAAGCGCCCCCACCAAACCGAAAGTTGCAATCCGCGCCTGTGATACGCGCATGGATCACCTCCTGGTGCAGGCATGCCGCAGCGCGTGGCGATTGCCCGCGCCCGCGCCCTGCCCTAGGATACCGCCCTGCGGAGGGGGATCCGCACCGGGAGCCTGGGGAGGACACATGGCGATATCGCGCCTGCTGGTTGTGGACGACGATTCCGAGATGCGCGAGATGCTGACGGATTTCCTGCGCCGCGCCGGATTCCACGTGCTGCCCGCCGCCACCGGCGCCGAGATCCACGCCCGGATGCAGGAGGGACGGGTCGACCTGATCCTGCTCGATGTCATGCTGGGCGACGAGAGCGGCGTCGAGATCTGCGGCCGGCTGCGGCGCGATCACGACCTGCCGATCATCCTGGTCTCGGCGCTCTCGGCCGATCATCAGCGCATGGCGGGCTACGAGGTCGGCGCCGACGATTACATCGCCAAGCCCTTCAACCCCGACCTGCTGCTGGCCCGCGTGCGCGCGGTGCTGCACCGCGCCCATCGCACCCCCTCGCTGGTCTATCGCCGCAACGCCAAGCGCTACGGCTTTGCCGGCTGGACCTATGACGGAAAGCGCGACGAGGTGAAGAGCCCCGATGGCTTCCAGGTGGCGCTGTCGCGGCGCGAGACCGAGCTGCTCAAGGTGCTGCTGGCAAATCCGCACATCCCCCTCAGCCGCGAGGAGATCGCCGCCGCCCTCGACATGGAGGCCGAGACCGGAGAGGCCTCCGGGCGCGCCATCGACGTGCTGGTGGGGCGGCTGCGCTCCAAGATCGAGCGCAATCCCAGGGAGCCAGAGCTGCTGAAGACCCTGCGCGGCACCGGCTATGTGCTGGCCGCCGACGTCCGGGTCGAGGCGGCATGAGAGCGCCCTGGCGCGAGCGCCTGAGGCGACCCTCGCTGAAGGCGCTCGGCCTGGCCTGGATCGGCACCGCCTTTGCCGCGGGCGCGCTCTCGGGCTGGCTCTGGTTCGGCTCCCGCACCGCCTGGGACGATCACCTGACCCGCGCCTATGTCGCCGGCGTCACCCTCTACGACAGCCTGATGCGCGGCACCACGGCGCCCGCCGGGCTGACCATCACGCCGGTGCCCTTCGACGACCTGGCCCTTGCCGAGCGCGGCGAGTTCAACCGCCTGCCCGGCCTGCCCAGCCCGGCCTATGTCACCCGCGCCTCCATACGTGACGGTACGGCAGAGGATTTCGGCGGCCAGCTGCTGCGCCTCGCCATCGTCTCGGACGGGCTGCAGTACGAGGTCAGCCGGATGCTGCCCGCCGATGGCCGCACCGCGCCGGAAAAGCTCGGCCAGGTCACCCGGCTGATGGCCAGCTACTGCAGCCACCCGGTGCTCTTTGCCCAGGCCGGCAACGGCCCCTGGCAACGCGTCAACGGCACCCCCGTCTGGGGCTGCGAGGCCCAGCCGCCCGACCTGCGCCTGCCCGCGCTGCTGCTGGCGCTGCTGGCCATGGCCGCGATCTATACCCAGGTCAGCAATACCTCCGCCCGCTTCGTCAGCTTCGCCGCCACGCTCCGGGCCCGCCGGCGCCTCGGCGGGCCGCAGGCCTATGACACCAAGGGCCCGGCCGAGCTCGGCGCCATCGTCGCGGCGGTCAATGCCTATCTCGAGGCCGAGCGCGAGCAGCTGGCGCGCCGCGCCATGGTGCTCTCAGGCGTCAGCCACGATCTCGGCACACCGGCCACCCGTCTGCGCCTGCGCAGCCAGCTGATCGAGGATGCCGAGCTGCGCGCCAAGTTCGACCGCGACATCGATCGCATGACCGGCATGATCGAGAGCGTGCTCACCTATACCCGCAGCGAGCTGAGCGCCGAGGAGCCGCGGCAGATCTCGCTCACCTCGCTGGTCGAGGCGCTTGTCGCCGACTACCAGGACATGGGCCGCCCCGTCGAGCTGCGCGCCCCCGAGCCGCGCCAGATCGAGGGCGGCGCCTCGCTGCTCTCGGGACGGCGGCGGGTGGCCGAACTGCCCGAGAGTGGCCGGCTGCTGGTCACCGCCCGGCCGCTGGCGCTCTCGCGCGCGGTGGGCAACCTGGTCGACAATGCGCTCAAGTACGGTCGCCGCGCCAGCGTCGGGGTCTCGGCCAGGTCCGACCGCGCGGTGATCGTGGTCGAGGACGAGGGCAGCAGCCACCGCGCCGCCGAGATCGAGGCGCTGATCCAGCCCTTCCGCCGCGGCGAGGACACCGGCGGCATCGATGGCTTCGGCCTCGGGCTGACCATCGTGGCGGCGGTGGCCGAACAGCATGGCGGCTGCCTGCGCTTTGCCGACGGGCGCCACGGCGTGCGCGCCGAGCTGGAGATCGGGCGCAGCTGAGATTGCCCCCCGCCGCACGCCGTGTTTAGCTTTGCCGGCAAGAGGGAGAAACGCGATGACGACACCGAGAGTGGCCCTGGCGGGCGCCAGCGGCTGGATGGGCCGGTTCATCGGGCCGGCGCTGCTGCGCGACGGCGTGACCGTGCCCGAGTTCTTCACGGCGCTGAACCGCAGCGGGCCAAATGGGGTCTACGACGATTGCCCCGGCGTGCACTGGGAGGTCCTGCTGGCCGAGATGCCGGTGGTGCCCGACGTGGTGATCCTCTCGGTGCGCCCCGAGGATTTCCGCGCCGGCGACTTCGATTGTGCCCAGGCGCTGGTGATCTCTGTCATGGCCGGGGTGCCGATCACCGAGATCACGGCCCGCACCGGCGCCCGGCGCGTCGTCCGTACGGTTCCGAATGCCCTGGTCGAGACCGGGCGCAGCTTCACCCCCTGGCTGGCCAGTGACGCGGCGACGCAGGAGGACCGCGCGCTGGCGCAGCGGATCCTGCGCAGCCTCGGCACCGAGGCCGAGGCCCCGGACGAGGCGGCCCTCGACGTGCTGACGGCGCTGGCCGGCGCCGGCACCGCCTATGCGGCGCTGCTGGCCTCGGGGCTGATGCAGGCGGCGCGCGCGGCGGGCCTGCCCGAGGCCCTGGCCGAGGCGGCGGTGGAAAACCTCGTCTGCGCCGCGCCCGAGATGCTCGACGGACAGATCGCATCGGCGCCGGAGCTGGTGCAGACCTACATCGAGTACCAGGGCGTGATCGCGGCGGGCCTCGGCGCCGCCCAGGCGGCCGGCTTCGAAGCGGCGCTGGAGCGCTCGCTGGCGGCGGCTGTGGCCAGGGTGCAGGAGATGAACGCCGGCGCCTGAGGGACGGGCGGGAGCCTCCGGCGGGGATATTTCGGGCCAGATGAAGAGAGCCGCGCGCCATGGGCCGCGGGCCGCCGCCGCGGCGCGACAGGCCCCCGGCGGCGCAGCCGGTGCCCCCGCAGGGGCACCTGTTGGCGCCCTCAGGCGGGCAGTTCGCTTTCCACCAGCGCCACCATGCTCTCGGCGACGATCGGGATCAGGTCGTCGTTGAAGTCATAGGCGGGGTGGTGGACCATCACCTGTGGCTCGCCCTCGCGCGCCATGCCGAAGTACATGTAGGCACCCGGCACCTCGTTCAGCATGTAGGAGAAATCCTCGGCCGCCAGCAGCGGGTCGCTCTGCACGTAGCGGACCGGCGCCGCATCGGAGGAAAGCAGCGCCGCCACCCGGGCCGCGCAGTCCGGATCGTTCACCAGCGGCAGGTAGCCATAGATCATCTCCACCTCCACCTCGGCGCCGGCAGCGGCGGCGTGATGGGTGCAGATGTCGCGGATGCCCTTCTCGATCACCGCCCGGTCCTCTGGCGAGAGGCAGCGGATCGTGCCGCTCATCCAGCCGTCACCGGCGAGCACGTTATGGGCCGAGCCGACGTGGATCTGGCAGACCGAGAGCACCACCGAATGCAGCGGGTCGATGGCCCGCGCCACAAGACGTTGCAGCGCCACGGTGATCTCGGAGATCAGCAGCGCCAGGTCGGTGGCCTTCTGCGGGATCGCCGCGTGGCCGCCCTGGCCGCTGAACCGGATGATGAAGCCATCGGCCGAGGCCATGGTCGGCCCGGGGCGCGTGGCCGCCACGCCCAGCGGCAGGTTGGGCGCGTTGTGAAAGCCGAAGATCCGGTCGCAGGGGAACTGCTCGAAGAGCCCCTCCTGCACCATCCTCAGGCCGCCGCCGAGGCCTTCTTCGGCCGGCTGGAAGATCAGGTGCACGGTGCCCGAGAAGCTGCCCGTCGCCGCCAGCGCCTCGGCCGTGGCCAGCAGCGAGACGGTATGGCCGTCGTGGCCGCAGCCGTGGAACGTGCCCTGGGTCTTCGAGGCATGGGGCAGGTTCGTCTGCTCGTCCATGGGCAGGGCGTCCATGTCGGCGCGGATGCCGATGGTGGGGCCCTCGCCCCGCCGCAGCGTGCCCACCACCCCGGTGCCGCCGAGGCCCGTCGTCACCTCGTAGCCCGCGGCCCGCAGACGCTCGGCCACGATGCCGGAGGTCCGCACCTCCTGGAAACCCAGCTCCGGGTGGGCATGGATGTCGCGACGCAAGGCGCGGTGCTCGGGGAATTTTCCGGTCAGGAATTCAGTGACGGCATTCATCGGTGTCTCACTTTCATGGCATCTGCCGGCAGCGTTTCCCAGGCCGCGCCGGAAGGCAAGATGCGCCACCGCGGAACGCGACGGAAACCGCCGCGCCCCCTGCGGCAGGGTCAGCCCGGGGCGCCGAAATAGTCGCGCTGCAGGCCGGGCGTCAGGTAGCGGTAGCGCGCCAGGTATCCGAGATAGCGCAGCACGCGCCGCGGCGGCGGGCGGTCCACCACGCCGAGGTCCGCGAAGCGCCCCGCCGGGCTGTGCGAGGCCGCATTGCCCACCCGGCAGACGGCGCCACGAAACGGCAGCTCGGCCAGCGGCGTACCGGCCTGCTCGAGCAGCGGCGCCAGACGCAGGTGACTGCCCAGCCGGTCCTTGATCCATTCGGGGTCCGCCTCCTTGGCCCGGGTGGGAAAGCCGTAGAGATCCCGGCGCACGATCTGCGAAGTGCCGCAGAGCCCACTGCGCCATGGTCTGTTCCCAATTGCGAGCATTCTCCGGGTGTCGAACCGGAACGATGAAGGTGACCGGTGTCAAAGGCCTCTCCCCCCAGGGCGTTTTTCCGCGCCGCGGCCCCTGCCGCCGGCGCACGAGAATTCAGTCTGGCGACGCAGCCGTCGCCGGCAGGCCCTATCGTGCCAGGGCCCGCGCCATGGCGGCATCGGGAAAGCAGGTGGCCGCGCGGCCCTGCGCCTCCTGCCAGCGCCCGATCGAGCGGCGGGTCTTGAAGCCCACCAGGCCATCGGCCCCGCCCACGTCGTGGCCCTGCGCCTCGAGGCCCCGCTGCAGCGCCGCCACCTGCCCCCGCGACAGGCTGTCGGTGCGCGCCCAGGGCGCCGCGAACCCGCCCGAGCCGTACTGGATCCGGTCGCCCACATGCCCCACGAAGAGCGCGTAGACGTCGCTCTCGTTATAGGCCTTCAGCACGTAGAAATTGGGCGTGACCAGGAAGGCCGGCCCGGCGCGCCCCGCGGGCATCATCAGGAAGCCCTCGCCGCGGCGCTCGTTGCCCGGGAACGGCCGGCCGGAGACCCGGGTGATGCCCATCTTCTCCCAGTCCTCGATCCTGCGCCCCTGGTCCGGCCCCTCCAGCGTGCAGGAGACCGCCGCCGGCACCCGCACCTCGAAGCCCCAGTCGCGCCCCTTCTGCCAGCCGTGCCGGTCCAGGTAGCGGGCGATCGAGGCCAGGGTATCGGGCGCGGAGGTCCAGATGTCCTCGCGCCCGTCACCATCGCCGTCGGCGGCGTATTTCAGGAAGGACGAGGGCATGAACTGCGGCTGCCCCAGCGCCCCGGCCCAGCTGCTCTTCATGGCGCGCGGCGCCACGTGGCCCTGCTGCGCAATCTCGAGCGCGGCGATCAGCTCCTCGGCGAAATAGGGCGCGCGGGTCGACATGAAGGCCTTGGTGCCCAGCACCCGGAAGCCATCATGGGGGATCGCCGCGCGGCCATAGGCGCTCTCCTTGCCCCAGATGCCGAGGACGATGCGCCCCGGCACGCCGGTCCGGGCCTCGATCCGGGCCAGCACATCGGCATGGCGCGCGGCCATCTGCCGCCCCGTCGCCGTGGCCCCGGAGAGCGCGCTTTCGGTGAAATACCGCCCCGGGGCGCGAAACTCGGCCTGGTTCTGCACCTGCGGGCGGGCGCCGCCACCGGGCGGCACCAGGTCGGGCAGGTCCCAGTCGAGCGTGACGCCCGCGAATGCCGCCTCGAAGGTCGCCCGCGACACGCCCCGGCGCCGGGCGGCGGGCCAGACCTGCGCCTCGAGCCAGCCGCGGAACTGCGCCTCGACCGCCCCCCGGTCGAGCGCCGATGCAGGCCCTGCGGCCGGGCCCGCAAGCGCGAGGCAGAAGACGAGGATCAGGCAGATCAGGCGCGGCATGGAAATCTCCTTGCGGTGTCCCGGCCAGCCTAGCGCACCTCGCGGGCAAATGCGCGCCCCGGTTGCGCCCCCCCCCTCACGGCAAGAGGGGCAGCGCCTGCGCCCTGCCCCTCCCGTTCGCTCACCCGATCGAGGGGTCCGGTCAGCTTCCGGGGCAGCTCGCCGGCACGCTCTCGTCGAGCGAGGTCGAGACCGGGCTCATGTGGCCCTCGGTGATGCCCATCGGCTGGAACGGCGGCGTGGCCTGGGCCGAGGGGCTCGACAGCAGCAGCGTGTAGCAGCCGGCATAGACCTGGCTCGTGCCGTCGGTGTTCTCCGAGGAGATCGCCACCGGCTGATACCAGTAGTAGCTGCCGGCGCCCGGATCGGCCACGGCCTCGCCCAGCTTCAGCGAGACATTGGCCGTCTCCTCGTAGCCCTTCTCGAAGCCGGACCAGTCGGGGGCGTTCTCGGGGCGGTAATAGGACCAGGCGCGCAGGTATTCCTGGCGGTTGATGGCGTTGTAATAGCTGCTGATGACATCGCCGGCGGTCGAGCGGTCGTCCTCGTAGGTCGGCTCGGACTGCGCCAGCACGGGGGCGCTCAGCACCGGCGCCATGGCGGCGGCCAGGGCCAGGGCGGCAAGGGCGGAACGGGGCCTGCGGGCGGCAGGGATCATTACGGGCATTCGGGTCTCCTCCGAAGGGGGCGGCCGGCGCCGCGACGGTGCCGGCAGGGGGGCAGGATCGCGCGGCGCACCGAACCCGGCCGCCACGGAAGACAGAGGACCCCAGGGCGGCCTTTCGGGCAAGGCCCGCGGCCCCGGCCGGCCCCCGGCCGGGCAATTGGTCGCAGCCCGGCCACAGGTGCCGCAACGTCAGCGGCGGCTGCCGCCGCGCCGGCGGCCCGAATGACGCTGCGGCACCCGCCCCACTCGGGAAAACCGCCGAAAATTTCACCTCCGGGCACCGCGCGCGTCAGGAAATCTCGCTGCCCTGCCCCCTTCACGCCCTGCAGTGTCCGCCCAGCGGCTGCGCCTGCGGGCCGCATCCGGCGCCATATCCCGCCTCAGTCCGCAACACTGGCCGCCCATGGCCGCTTTGCAGTGGTATTTCGCTTTGCGTGTCCATTATTTAGGTCGCAGCAAAAGATCGCCTACGAGTCCTTGTGGTCTGGTCGCAGTTTCACCGCACCGCCGGAAGGACCGAAGCACCCTCAGACAGCGACATGGAGTATGGAATGGACACTATAGAGCGGGCGGCCCTGCTGGGGCAGCTTCAGCACGAATTGTACGAGGACGGGTACACCGTCGAGGAGATGAGCGACCTGCCCAGCGTGAACGATATGGTGACAGCCCTGGGCAAGCCCTATCTCACGCCCTTCTCCTCGCCCTTGCACAATGATTTCACCTCGCAGAACGTGATCTGGCTGCTCGGCAAGAAACATGGCGAACCGGTCTTCCTGGGCTGTGCGCGGCTCGAGGATCTCGGCACCGAGAGCGTCGCCTCCTACTGGCCGCGCATCATGTCGCGCCACTACGGCCCCGACCGCGACGGCCCGGTGATCCGGAACGTGCGCCCCGAGGTCTCTTCCCGGGTGGGCGGCAAGATGGTCTATTTCGGCGATCTGTACGTATCCCCAAAGGCTCGGGGCTCGCGCTCGACCCTGCGCTCGCTGATCCAGATCGGCCACCTTGCGGTGTCGCTGAAATGGAACCCCGACTGGACCTATTGCTTCATCCGCGAGGCCGACGTGCTGCGCGGGGCGGCGGCGCTCTACGGTTTTCCGGTGCTGATGCCGGCGCCCTTCGAATGGATCGATCCGCCCTACCCGCGCAACAGTTCCGAATGGCTCGCGGCGCTGCCGCGCTCCAGCCTGCTGCCGCAGGCGCGGGCCACGCTCCAATCCACGCGCAAGCTGGTCAAGTGACGCCTCCGCGATCATCGCTCAGATGATCAGCGACGAGAAGTTCAGAACGCTCTTTTCGCCTGCACCGTCCAGCACGCACAGGAGGGTGCGGGTGAAGTCCATCTTCACCTTCACCGGGCGGTTCGGCATCTGCACGTTCAGCGTTTCGACCGTGGCCAGCACCCCGCGCCGCGTCGCCTCCGAGTAATCCTCCACCCAGCGCACGCGCAATTCGCCCTCCGGCAGGGCATCGACGGCAGACTGCATCACGTCGACGCTGCTGGTGCCCATGGTCACCGTGGCCAGGCTGCGCGCGCCCAGGACCCGGACCGTGATGTTGGAATCACCGGCTTCGCAGGGGGCATAGACGTCGCAATAGGGCAGGATCTTCTCGAAAGCCTCGATTCGTCCGCCCGATTTCGCATGCAAACGCATCAGGCTGTCGACATTCGTGCGCTCGACAAGGTCGGCCATCTGCTGGGTCAGGGCGGCGACGGTATGGGTGACCAACGGCTCCGGCGCCTTGCCGGCCAGTTCATCCAGGCTGATTTCGATCAGCTCCGCTATCCTTGAGATTGCAAAGAAACCCGGGCCGGTTTTCGACGTGTCGAGCTTGCTATCATTAAGAATATTGTAAACCGTCTTGCGTCCGAGCTGCGCATCTTCCGACAGCTGCCAGACCTTTCCCTTGTACCGGGACCGCTCGATTGCCGCGCCCAACCGGGCTCGAAAACCTTCCATCTTCACTCACCGTTCCTAAATTCAGGAACCAGAATGATCTTGTTGACAGGTTTTTTCAAGAGGTCTATTCCTGAATTCAGCACTTCGGGGTAGAAGAAGTCTGCTGCCAGCGACGTACCGGTATCCAGTGTCCTGTTAACCATTATCAAGATGTCGCAAACAGTCTGAAGGAGGGGCCTACCCGACTAACGGCGTTCAAGAAGAGGCACGGGGGCATCCTCCCGGTCCGTATCAATCTTCGTCATGAAGATGGCTGCAGACCTCGGATGACACCTCAAAGCCCAACAGCACATAGGCCAGGCTTATGTCGTTCGCCGCGCAGACCTTCGCAAGGTTCTGCACCGTCGGTTCCCGCCCCTCCTTCAAAATCGAATGCAGGTAACCCTTTGCGAGGCCAGCCCGAATAGAGGCGGCACGCAGGGAGAGACCCTGCGTATCGAGCCGCGTTCTCAGGCGTCCCTTCATGGCGTCGCTGTCGTATTGCATGTGCAAGGTCGTGGTTCCGAAATGTCGCACGGATGCCTGACCCGGGGAATGCCCGAGTCATGCCCCGCCGTCGCGCGTGCTTCAAACTGTCGCCATTGAAGCATTCACTTAAATGGTTGTTCAAGGGGCAAGGTGCCCCCGCCCCGGCAATGCGCCCGCGATGCACGGCCCTTTGCCTCTGCGCGGGCGCCCCGACAGCCCCCCCTGCTCTCCCGCAGTTCCCCCCCGCGCGCCGGGCTTTCCCGCCTCCCCCGTTCCGATGTAGGAACGGCGCATCAGCCCGAAAGCCGCCGCAATGTCCCTGCCCTTCGACCTCTCCCGCCCACGTTTCCCCGCCTGCCCCCCCGCCTGCCCCCGCGGTGCCCGCTGATGCGGCTGGCCGGACGTGACCTGCACCTGCTGCGCGTCTTCGATGCGGTGGTGCGCCACCGCGGCTATGCCGGGGCCCAGGCCGAGCTCGGCGTCGGCGTCTCGACCATCTCGACCCAGATCACCCAGCTCGAGACCCGCCTCGGCATGACCCTCTGCCGCCGCGGCCGCACCGGCTTCTCCCTCACCGAGCAGGGCGAGGCCGTCTACCGGGAAACCCGCCTGCTGCTCGCCGGCACCGAGGATTTCGCCACCCGCATCGGCGCCCTGCGCGGCACGCTCTCGGGCACCCTGCGCATCGGCCTCGTCGATCACGTGGCCAGCGATCTCGCCTTCCCCCTGCCCGCCGCCATCGGCGCCCTGCAGCGCCGCGCGGATGCGGATTCGCTGCGCTTCGAGCTCTCCCAGGGCTCGCCCCGCACCCTGCAGGCCGATGTGCTCTCGCAGCGGCTGCACATGGCCATCGGCGCCTTCCCGCACCGTGTCGACGGGCTGGAGAGCCTCGGCCTGCACACCGAGACCCATCACCTCTACTGCGCGCCGGGCCACCCGCTCTGGGACGCCGCTGATCCCGAGGCCACTCCCGCCCTCGATCCCGCCCGCATCACCGCCCAGCGCAGCGTCGGCCGCAGCTACTGGCGCGAGGATCACGAGGGCCTGCGCGATTTCCCGAAAACCACCGCCATGGCCGAGGGGCTGGAGCCGCAGCTCATCATGATCCTCTCCGGCGCCTTCATCGGCTACATGCCCGATCATGCCGTCACCCACCTGGTGGCCAGCGACCGGCTGCGCGCCCTGCGCCCCGATCTCTTTGCCTACCATTGCCGGTTCGAGGCCCTCACCCTGCCCGATCCCGGCCCCACCACCCGCGCCCTGCTGCAGGAGTTCACCCGCCTGCAGGATGATCACTTCGACGAACATCAAACGTAACCCCGCCCACTTCGGTATTCATCAAGTGGCGCGGAACGCGTAGCCTCCCCTCAGACAAAAGGATGCTCCGATGACCGAACCCCGCTTCAACCAGCCGCTCGGCGGCAACACCATGCCGCGCACCGGCGGCCCCGCCACCATGATGCGCCTGCCCACCCAGGACAGCGCCGAGGGCCTCGATGCCTGCTTCCTGGGGATCCCCATGGACATCGGCACCTCGAACCGCCCCGGCACCCGCCTCGGCCCGCGCCAGATCCGCGACGAGAGCCGCATGATCCGCCCCTACAACATGGCCACCGGCGCCGCGCCCTTCGAATACCTGCAGGTGGCCGATATCGGTGACGTGCCGATCAACCTCTTCGACCTGAAGAAATCGGTCGACATCATCACCGCCCATTACAACGAGGTGCTCTCCCACGGCACCATCCCCCTGACGCTCGGCGGCGACCACACCCTGACCTGGCCGATCCTGCGCGCCATCAAGGAGCGTCACGGCCCCGTCGCCCTGATCCACGTCGATGCGCATTCCGATACCAACGAGGACATGTTCGGCGAAACCGTCGCCCATGGCTGCCCCTTCCGCCGCGCCTGGGAGGATGGCTGCCTGATCAACGACAAGGTCTTCCAGATCGGCCTGCGCGGCACCGGCTATGCCGCCGACGATTTCGACTGGGGCCGCTCCAAGGGCTGGACCTGCATCCAGGCCGAGGAATGCTGGCACAAGTCGCTGACGCCGCTGATGGCCGAGATCCGGGAGAAGATCGGCGATGCACCGGTCTATCTCTCCTATGACATCGACAGCCTCGACCCGGCCTTCGCGCCCGGCACCGGCACGGTCGAGGTCGGCGGATTGACCACCATGCAGGGGCTCGAGATCATCCGCGGCACCGCCGGGCTGAACCTCGTGGGCTGCGACCTGGTCGAGGTCTCGCCCCCCTATGATCCCGCCGGCAATACCGCCGTGATCGCCGCCAACTTCCTCTACGAGATGCTCTGCGCCCTGCCCGGCGTCGGCCGCAAGGCCTGAGCCTCTCCCGCTGATTGCCCCCCCCCCGCTGATCTGGCCCCGGTGCAGCACTGCCCCGGGGCCTTTTCATGCCCGGCCGCTGCCCATCAGGCCCCGGCCCGTCAGCCGGGAACCGCCGCCCGCCCCGCCGGATTTCGACAGCGGGCCGCGCATCGGCTATCCTTGCCCCATGGAACAGATCACCCTCACCACCTACGACTGGGTGCCAGAGCTGCCCCGTGGCCATGTCCGCGACCTGCGGCTTCGCTGGGCCCTGGAAGAGGCCGGCCTGCCCTACGAGGTGGCCACCACCCCCTTCCGTCAGCGTGGCCCCGATCACCTGCGCCATCAGCCCTTCGGCCAGGTGCCCTGGCTCACCGTCGGCACGCTTTCGATCTTCGAGAGCGGCGCCGCCCTGCTCCATGTCGCCGAGGCCTCCGGCATGCTGCTGCCCGACGATCCACAGGGCCGGCAGCGCGCCATCAGCTGGCTCTTTGCCGCGCTCAACTCGGTGGAAATGGCGGTGCTGCCCTTCACCGTCCATCAGTTCGCCGGCGACACCGATCAGACGCCGGGCCGGCAGGCGCTCGACCGTTTCCTCGCCGGGCGCCTCGATCATGTCGAGGGCTACCTCGGCGGTCCCGAGGGCGCGGGGCCCGCTCAGGCCCGCGACTGGCTCGCCGGCAGCTTCTCCATCGCCGATATCGCCATGGCCGACGTGCTCCGCCTGGCCGACCGCTTCGATGCCCTCTCGGGTCACCCGGCCTGCCGCGCCTATGTGGCCCGCGCCACGGCCCGCCCGGCCTTCGAACAGGCCTATCAGGATCAGCTCGCCCATTTCGCCGCAGCAGATTGATTGCCGCCGATTGATTACCGCCGATTGACCGGCCCCGCGCGCCCCTTCGGCAATTTCCCCGCCCCCCGGCGCCTCTGCCGATAGACCTCGGCGCCCCCTGCGGTAAGATCGGGACGAAGCGGCCGGCGCCCCTCCGGATTCGGCTTCGCTTCACGTCAGGCATCACAATAACGATCGAGGTCAGAGCATGCGCCGCGGCACCCTTCCCCTGGTTTTCTCACTCCTGCTTGTTGCGGGCTGCAGCAGCGGTCTTTCCGGCGGGCGCACCGTCGTCGAGGGCGCCGGCCCCGATGACCTGCTCAAGCTGCGGGCCGGTCCGGGGCTGGGCTACAAGGTCATCGTCGGCCTGCCCGACGGCACCGCGCTCAACCGCCACGACTGCGTCACCGAGGTGGGCCAGCTCTGGTGCAAGGTCTCGCTCGCCGATGCGCCCCATGTCCGCGGCTACGTCTCGGCGGATTACCTCTCCGGCAGCTGAGGCAGGCTTTTGGGGCCGCGTCCGGCCCCGCCCTCCTGCGCATCAGCGCACGATGGTGCGCCGGTGCGGGGTTCGGCTCCGCACCGACGTGATACCGACGCGATACCGACGTAATACCGACGTTGGGATCGGGCCTTTTCAGGCACTTGCAAAAACGCACAATGCCCCCATCTGGCAGCCCCGTGCGGCAGCCTCGTCGGGCGGTCCTTGGCGGCACGGCCTTGCGGCGGGGGCCCTACCCCGGCAACCGCCCGCCGCCGCCCCGCCGCCCCAGGGACCGCGCAGCACGGTCGCCGGCCGCCTGCTCGAGGCGGCTCTGGCGGGCCCGGGTGGGCGTCAGCCCGAACATCTGCCGAAAGGCCCGCGTCAGGGCACTGGCGTCGCGATATCCGCAGCGCGTCGCGACCTCGACCACCGGCAGGGCGGTCTGTTCCATCAGCCGCCGCGCCTCGCGCAGGCGCACACCCCGATAGAGGGCATCCGGCCCCTGGTCGAACCGGGCCCGGCAGGCCTGTTCCAGCGACCGCCGGCCAAGGCCCAGCTGGCGGGAAATCTCTTTGATTGAAAGGGGATCCTCGATATGGCGGCGCATGATCATCACCGCGGCCTCGGGCAGCCTGTCCCGGCGCAGCCGCTGCGCGACGGGCACCTCGCGCCCCGGTTCCTCGGTCATGTCCTGGTGCATGTAATAGGCCGCAAGTTCCAGCCGCAGCGCCGGCCCGTGCATTTCCTCGACCAGGTCCAGCAGCATCTCGAAAGTGGTCGAGGCCCCGCCGCAGGTGCGGATGTTGCCGTCGTGCACGACCCTTTCGCGGCGCACCTCGACCGCCGGAAAGGCCTCGGCCATGGCATCCCATTCATCCCAGTGGATCGTCGCCGGCCGCCCGTCGAGCAGGCCCGCCGCGGCCAGCAGCCAGCCGCCCGTGTCCATCCCGACGAGGGTGCCGAACCGCCTCTGGGCCGCCCGCAGCATCCTCCCGCAGGCCGCATCGGCCAGGGCCCTGTGATCAAAGCACGGCAGCACGAAGAGCATATCCCCGCCGGCCTGTTCCGAGAGCGGCCCTTCCGTCTGCACCTCGAGCCCGCTGGACGAGCGCACCGTGCCGCCCTCGGGGCTCAGGTACCGCCATTCATGCAACTGCCGCCCGGTCAGGTCGTTGCAGGCCCGCAGCGGCTCCACCGCCAGGCTCAGACAATGGTTCGAGAAGCGTGGGAACAGCAGGACCCCCACCTGAATGGGCCTCTCCGCTCCGCTGTCTTTCGCAATCTGCATGGTTTACGGCTCGAA
Source organism: Pseudooceanicola sp. DL12 (assembly GCF_056270665.1). NCBI lineage: Bacteria > Pseudomonadati > Pseudomonadota > Alphaproteobacteria > Rhodobacterales > Paracoccaceae > Pseudooceanicola > Pseudooceanicola sp. DL12. The sequence goes on along the minus strand of NZ_CM149884.1, from coordinate 1,340,806 downwards.
CTGCATGGAATTCTGCCCCTTTCTGCCTCAGACTCGGCCTGAATCACAACCCGAGCCAAAGTGCCGCCCCCCAACGGAGCCATGATGCAAGAAATCTCTGCCGAAGAACGCAAGACCCGAGAAGACCTGGCCGCCTGCTACCGCCTGGCCGCCAGGTATCGTTTCACCGACCTGATCTATACCCATATCACCGCCCGCGTTCCGGGCGAGGACGGGCATTTCCTGATCAATCCCTATGGCTGGCGCTGGGAAGAGATCACCGCCTCGTCGCTGGTCAAGATCGACGTCGACGGCAACAAGGTGGACGGCAGCCCGCATCGGGTCAATCCCGCCGGCTTCACGATCCACTCGGCGCTGCACATGAACCGCCATGATGCCGCCTGGATCATGCACACCCATACCCGCGCGGGCGTCGCCGTTTCCTGCCTGGAGGAGGGACTTCTGCCGCTGAACCAGATTTCCCTGCAGTTCCACAAACGTATCGCCTACCACGACTTCGAGGGGATCGCCCTCGACCTGGCCGAACGCGAGCGCATCGTGGCCGACATCGGCGACAAGCCGGTGCTGGTGCTGCGCAACCACGGTCTGGTCGCCGCCGGTCGGTCCGCGGCCGAGATGTTCAACAACATGTTCTACCTGGAGCGCGCCTGCGAGATCCAGGTGGCGACCATGTCCATGGGCCTGACCCCGCGCCTCGTGCCCGACGAGATCGGCAATCACGTGGTCGACCAATACGCCCAGATGAACGAGGCAGATGGCGACCTGATGCTGGAATGGGAGGCGCACCTGCGCTCCATCGAAGGCGTCGGCACCGACTACCGCAGCTGAAACGAAACGGGCCGGCCCGGCGCCGGCTCGTCATCGGCCCGCGCCCACCCGCGCATCCTGGCGTCCTTCCCCACTGTTCGTCCGGCCGGAGCTCCGGTTCGATCGGCAGGGCAGTAGTTCGGTGATCGTCGCAGGTGGGCCAGCGACGACGGAGGACGCCCCACTCCACCGCAGCGGCCTGTTGTGCCCATGCCTGTGCCTTAGGCTTCCGTCGCGCCGCCACAAGCCTGCCGCATAGACCGCGCGTCGTTGCCCCAAGGAGCTCTGATCGAGTTCGAGCTGATCCTTCAACCGTCGCCATGACTGTCCGTCCCACCGTAGAGCGGGCCGCCATGACCACGACGCCTGTCACCATCCGATGAGCGGCACGGTGCCCGCAGGCGGGCCGTCCCCGGCCCTGCAGGGGCACAGCACATCTTGCCGATGACCCTCATCGCGGGACGGAAGGCCCTCTCCCTATTGGTCCTGCAGCCAGGTCCGATCCGGGCACGCCGCAGCAGCGTACCACGCCGGATCGGCTCCTGGTACGGCGGGTCGCCTGGCCTTGGGTGATCGGCTGCAACCTTCCCGCGCCCCTCGGTCGGGTCCGTGCAGGCGCAGGCCTCGAGGCTTTCATCAACGCGATGCTGTCGTGATATCTCTCGGCCCTGCGCTTGCAGGCATCCACTCCCCGATCATGCTCCTTCGACGTCCCGCATGTCGAGATAATGACCGGGCACCTCCTGCTCGGTGAGTGGCATTGCGACAGCGTCCTGAAACGCCCCTGGCCGAGCCTGTGCTCCGCCCCTCCCCAGGAAGTCTCACCTGTTCAGGTCCCGGCAGACCTGAACGAGGTTGCTGGCTGATCCCGCATCGAGAAAGTCCATCATGACGATGTTCGGGGTCGCCGGAGCTCCCGGGCCAATGCTGTCTATCAGGCTGGCCGTCATGGGATTCGTCTGCGCAGCCAGCGCCTCCAGTGACCCGGGCATCCCCGGCACCAGGCCTTTTGCCGCAGTCGCGACATCCGGCGTCTGGATGGCTTGCAGACAATGCAACACGTCCCGATCGCGCGGCGCCGCCAGTTCCTCCGACATGGCATTGCTCAGCGCCGAGAGATCGTGAAGGTTGAACCAGTGGGACCGAAGCCGGGCTTCGCGGCTCCAGTAGGGAAAGTCGGTTCCCAGGTGCCGACGCACGTTGGAATAGAGCAGAACTACATTGCAGCCGGCGCTCGTGAAGGACATCAGAGTATCGCCCGGTGACAGATCGCCGAGGCCGAACATGCAGCTGCCCAGGTTGTCCCAGAGGATGTCGGCCAGGGCTTCGTGGTCGACCACGTAATCCCCACCGGTCAACGGAATGTCGATGATCAGGACCTCTCCGACAAACTGCGGTGAGCGCACGACCTCTCGCAGGGCATGCAGCTCCTCGAGAAGCGGCGTGGAAAAGAAGCTGTGGTGGAGCCAGAAGCTACCATCATCGCGCTGATAGATCCTGAGATCGAGAAAACGTGCGCCCCGCCGAACCTGCTCTGCCAGCGAAACGCCCTGCGCCCGAGACCACGCGGGGATCGCGGAGAGATGCAAATTACCGGCAAGTTTCATGCCGTCATCGGCCGACGGTGTCGGAGTGCTGTTCGATGTAATGGCATAGCTGCCTGAATCATGCGTTCCCGGCAGCACGATCCTGTTCAGCGGCCTTCGCAGAATTTCCATGCCCATGCCGGACATCCAGTCTATCGTCATCGCCACCTCTCCGGAGTGATTGAAGGAGCACCGGAGGGCCTGTGCCATCTCCGCCGCAGAGCGAGCAAAGCGGGCGAATGTTGCAACATTGTTAGAAACCGGCGAGAGCGAAACGCCCCCCGGAGCGACGCCCGGGTGCCGTCGCCTAGGCACCCCGGCCTCGCGCCCTCCGCCAGCGCCGACACCAAATGACCCTTGAGTTTTCCCCGCGGCAGAGCCAAGACGCAACCATGCGAGACGTTTACTGCAAAATCGACCGCGACGCCGGTATTTTCACACTGAGAACAGGGGATTGGTTCAACACCTACCCGCTGGATACGCTGGAGAGCTGGCTGGAATTCTACCGGTCGCAGCGCGTTCATTTTCCCAAGTCGGGCAATACCTACGACGCCACGATCCGCTTGCTCGAAGAGGGCCTGAAAGAATTGAACGGCAACGCCGGGACCTGACCGGAGGCGCCAATCCCCGTCATCACGGACAGGCCCCGCGCTGGCGGGGCCCGCCCTAAGCGACACATGTTCTAGGCCTTCAGCGTCGCGCCGCCATCCACGTAGAGATCCGCCATGGTGACGTGTCCGGCCTGTTCGGACAGCAGGAACATCGTGCTGGCCGCGATGTCCTGCGGCGTCGCGAGCTTGCCGAGCGGAATGCCGGTCTTGTGTCGGGAGAGGTTGCCTTCGATCACCGCGGCGCCCCCGGAGTCATCCGCCCACATGCCGGTCTGCATCGGGGTCAACGTCGAGCCGGGCGCCACGATGTTGCAGCGCACTCCCTTGGGGGCAAGTTCCAGGCCGAGGCAGCGGATAAACATGTGCAGCCCCGCCTTGCTCGCAGGATAGCTGCCCATGGCGAGCCTCGGGATGCCGGCAGAGTTCGACCCGATCGCGACCAGGCTGCCCTGCCCCTGCTGCACCATGTGGCGGCCCAGGGCCGTGGTCACATTGAAGGCCCCGGTCAGGTTCACGTCGATGGCCCGCTGCCAGTCCTCTGCAGTGGTCTCGAGCAATGCGCCCTCGGCCAGGATACCGGCAGCGAAGACGCCCATCCGCAACGTACCGAACATCGCGGTCGCGTCGCTGACGCAGGCCTCCACCTCCCCTGCCGCGCAAACGTCCAGCGCGCGCCAGGTCACCCCGTCGATCTCCGGCGCCGTCCTGATCGCGCCCGGCATGTCGGTGGCCAGGACCCGCGCCCCGGCCTGAGACAGCGCATGCACCACGGCAAGGCCGATCCCGCCTGCCGCCCCGGCGACCAGGGCAGCCTCTCCGTCGAAACCAGTCAATCGCATGGTCCATCCCCCAGGCTTGCAATCACCTGCTCGGCTCCCAGCACGACGCCCGAGCAATTCGCGACCCAGTCAACGGCTTGCCTGTGCCTCGCCTCCGAGAAATCGGCCAGCGCATCGGCGACGAAGAAGGGTTCGATATCGCGTTGAAAGGCCTCCGTGGCCGTCGCAAGGCATCCGATATGGGCGTAGATCCCGGTGATCAGAAGCTGATCCCGCCCCCGCGCCCGCAAGAGATGATCCAGGTTTGAACGCTGAAAGGCGCTGTAGCGGTGCTTGAGGAGCGTGATATCCCCCGGTTGCGGGGCGAGTGGTGCAATGATCTGCTCATGTTCGACAATCGCGCGCATCCCGGGGCCCCATAGCGCGCCCTGAAGGCCGCGATCTGGCCCGAACTGGTCGCCCTTCTGTGCGGTGTAGAAAACCGGAATCCCCATGGCCCGGGCCGCCTTGGCGATCCGGCCGATTGCCGGCACGGCCTGTGCCAGGGCACTTTCTCCCCGCAGGAGGGCATCTTCTCCGTAGGCCGCGCAAAAATAGGACTGCATGTCGTGAATCAGCAGCGCCGCCCGGGCCGGCGCGAGCACGAAGGGAGCGCGCGAAACCGGCAGGTCACGGGGCAGCGCATAATCTGGAATTCGGGGCAGGCTCAATGGTGTCTCCGGTCAGAGGGTCGTGTCGATGCCAAGCGCATCACGCATGGCGGTGAATTTCGCGCGCGTCTCGGCGATCTCGGCTTCGGGCGTGCTGGCCGCAACGATGCCCGCGCCCGCATGCAGGCGTGCACGGCATCCGTCGAGCACGGCGCAGCGCAGCGTCACGTACCAGGTGCCGTTGTCCTCTGCGTCGAGCCAGCCCAGCGTGCCGGCGTAAAATCCGCGAGGTTCCGGCTCGCAGTCGGCAATCAGCTCAAGCGCCGGTGCCAGCGGCGCGCCCGCCACTGCGGGCGTCGGGTGCAGGCGGCGCAACAGGGTCAGGCAGGGCGTCTCCGGATCCCGCAGCCTGCCACGGATTTCCGTGCCCAGGTGCCACATGCTTGCCGTGCGTTGAAGCGAGGGTCGGGCCGGCACGTCCAGCGTCGCGCAGAATGGCAGGAGCACATCGTGAATATACTCGACCACATGCCGATGTTCGGCCAGGTCCTTGTCGGAATTGAGCAGATCGGCCCCGATCCGCGCGTCGTCCTGGGTGTCGGCACTGCGCCGGGCAGATCCCGCCAGAGGATGCGACATGACCTCAGCCCCGCGCTTCTCCAGCAGCACCTCCGGCGTGGCCCCCACCAACCACTCCGGGGTGCCCTCCGGTCGCGGCAGAGGCAGGGCATAGCTCGTGACATGCGCGTCGCGACCGAGGCGCTCTGCCACGGCAAGCGGATCCACGGGGCGATCGGTGAGATATTCCAGGGCGCGTGCGAGGACGACCTTGCGCAGCTCCGACGCGGGATCCGACAGCTTCGCAACCGCCCGGGCAACGGCAGCGCCGTAGATCTCGGGAGCCGGCAAGCGCACCAGGGACTTGCCCCTGCCCGGCGCAGAGCCCTCCGCGACCAACGGTCGCTTGGGAGATATCCCGTAGATCCAGCCCGGCTGCCCCGGCGCAAAGGGGAAGGCCCCGACACGAAGCATGCCCTTGTGACCATCGCTGTTCCGGGCAAATGCCTCCATCGTGCCATGTGAAACCATTTCGACATGCCCGTGCAGATCGCCGAGGCAAATCGGCGCTCCGGTACATTGGTCATGTCTGGTGAGTTCGGTCGCGTGATGTCCCAAGGCGTCTCGCTCCTGACGGGCTCTCGCTGTTGCGAGAGCGTTTCACGGATGCCTGCCTGCGGGTCGGTACCTATGAGCGCTGCCTAACCCGACAATAATAGTCGGTCAATCATCGGCATGGCGTCGGTCGGCCGTTTTCGGCTGAAACAGCCTGTCGTCCGAAGACTTGGATCCCACGAGATGTCTGGGCCCATTGCTTGGTTTGGCCGAGGAACCATGAAGATCCACGGCTGGAACTTTCGCCCCTGGCCGCCTCCAGCACAGGAGAAAAGGTGCCTCGGCACGCCGATCCCCGGCTGGGATGCCTCTTGCGGCGCATGTGCTCGAACTTGCGGATATCACCTGAAACCTACCGGACGCCATTCGCCGGGGCCGCATCCACCCGCAGGGTTTGCCGCGCCAGGCCATGCCCTGGCGCGGCGTGTTTCTTCAGAGAGGCATGTCCGGCACGCTCTGCACTTGCCCCGCGGCACCTGTCTCGCCGATCAGGGACCGGTCGACCGTCGGCATCGGGGTCGCCAGTTCGAGCAGCTCGGCAGTCTCGCGCCATTCGGCTTCGAGCGCATCCGGGGCGTCGTTCAGTTTCGTGCCATAGCTCGGGATATTGGCCCGGAGGCTTTCAGACCAATCCCCCGCAACTTTCTCCGGGAATACTTGGGCGATCAGGTTCAGCATGATCGGTGCAGCCGTCGAGGCGCCCGGCGATGCCCCTAGGAGAAGATCGAAGGATCTCTTGGCGGGCCTGTTGGAAAGCTTCGCGGCCCGTTGCTGAGGGGGCAGCTGGACAGCTTCGGACTGGATAGCCTGCGTTGATGCTGGAAACGCCCCTGCTCGGCCTCCATGTCCACCGGACAAATCCGGATATCCGAAGGCTTCGCCAAGCCGTGGTCGATAGCGGCCTTCTGCGCCATCTCCCATTTTATCTGATCACCGGAAACCGTCGTCTTGCAGGCGGCCATGGCCTCGAACCGCTGATGCTCGATATCGTGGTTCCTGAGATAAACCTCCGGGTTTTTCGAGTTCAGGGACCACTCGAAAGCCGACCGTCCAAAGACATCTCTCAGATCCTCAGGAACGCGTCTCCGGCACTTGGCATTTGCCATCTCCGTCGACGGCTTCAGGTGCTTTCTTTCCAAGACGACTCTCATTCCCGCCACACCCCAATGTGTAGCGTTCGTGTAGTGTTTCCCCAATAACACCATGAAAGCACAGCAATTTCAATGATTTCTGGTGCCCCCACACGGACTCGAACCGCGGACCCACTGATTACAAATCAGTTGCTCTACCAGCTGAGCTATAGGGGCATTGGCCGACCGTTTACGCGGATGAGGCAGGCCGATCAAGAGGTTTCAGAACATCATCGCCGTGTCGGTTCAGCGGTTTGTCCATGCAAGAAGGGCAACCGCGCAAAGGCCCACCAGCATGACAAGAAGGGCTGCGGGGGCCGCTTGGCCCAGTTGCTCGAGGCTCGCCTTTTCATAGACCCGCGTCGAGAGTGTGTCGTAATTGAAAGGGCGCAGCAGCAGTGTCGCCGGCAATTCCTTCACGCCATCGACAAAAACGAGCAACAGTGCCGAGGCCAGAGATCCACGGATCAGGGGGAAGTAGACCTCGCGCAATACCGCGCCCCGGTCTCGCCCGAGAGACCGCGCCGCCATTGGCAGCGACGGTGATACGCGCCCCATCGCCCCATCTGCCGCCCCCTGCGCAATGGCGAAGAAGCGTACGCAATAGGCAAGGATGATGGCGAAACTGGTGCCGGTCAGCATCAGGCCCGGATCCGTTCCGGTAATCCGGGTGATCGCGTCGGCCAGCTGATGATCAAGCCCGGCCAGTGGAATGAGGATGCCAACCGCCAGAACGGCGCCCGGCGCGGCATAGCCGATGGTCGTGATCGGCATCAGGAGGCGCGGCAGCATCGCGCCGGAAAGACGCACGCCATAGACGAGAAAGACCGCAGCCAGGACAGTAATCACCGAGGCCAGGCCGCAGACCCAGAGCGTATGGCCAAAGGCCCGGATCAGCGCCGGATCGCTGAACCCTGACGCGAACTGACCGAAGGAATGCGAGAGAATTACCAAGAACGGCAAAAGAAACCCCATCGCGAAGGGCAGGACGCAGGCAAGGGTCGCCGCCCAGCCCAGCCAGCCGACAAGCTCTTGCCGGACGACCGGGCGGTGACGGCTGGACAAGGCATAATGCCTTTGCCGCCGGCGACTGACACGCTCGAGAATGACGAGAACGATGATGAGGCCGAGGATCACGCAGGCGATCTGTGCGGCGCCCCCGGCGTTGTAGCTCTGAAGCCAGACAGAGAAGACACCCGTGGTCAGCGTTTGAACGGCGAAATAATCTACCGTGCCGAAATCATTCACGGTCTCCATCATCACGATTGCAATGGCAGCGGCGATGGCCGGACGTGCCATCGGCAGCCCGATGCGCCAGAAACGACCGAAGGCTCCTGTCCCCAAAGAACGGGCAACCTCTTCGCCACCGGCGGATTGCTCGCGGAATGCGGCCCGGGAGAGCAGATAGACATAGGGATAAAGAGAGGCAGACAGGACCAGTATCGCGGCGCCCATCGAGCGTATTTCCGGAAACCAGTAATCCCGCGCAGAGGACCATCCGAACACCTGGCGCAGGCCGCGTTGTACAGGCCCTGCGTACTCCAGGAAGTCGACAAGCGCGTAGGCACCGATATATGCCGGGATCGCAAGCGGCAGCAGCAAAAGGTATTCAAGCCAGCAGGCGGCAGGAAACCGATAGCGCGTGACGAGCCAGGCCGCCCCGGTGCCGATGGCACCTGTCAATCCCCCGACACAGATCATCAGGATGACAGAATTCGCCAGGTAGCGCGGCAGTGTCGTTGCCACGAGATGAGGCCAGATGTTGTTCTCGGGGTGAAAGGCCGTCCAGATCACCGAGATGATCGGCCCCATGACAACCATTGCGATAAGCAGCGCGCCGATCGACCAGGGCGATGGAATGGGCAGCCGGCGCAAGACCGCGGGGCCGGACCCGCGTGGGGTGCCGTTCAGGGGTCCGGAGGCGCTGGATGTGGCCTTGGAGGCATTCGGAGCAGTCTGCATGTGGCTTCGTTGCCCGAAACCGCTTTGCCTGTCCAGATGGCCCCCGTATAAACATCGTCAAAGCAAGTCGGAGCCGCCGCCCCGCAGCCAGAAGATCAGACTCCCTGGCCCCGACATGGTGGTATCCGACGCAAGCGGCCGGATGAGAGCCAGAGCGAGGTAGAGATGCAGATTGTCCTTCATGCCGGCGTGCACGCCACAGACGAAGACCGGATGATCAAGTGCCTGCTCCGCAATAAGGCCGAGTTGATGGAAATCGGCACGGCCGTGCCTGGCCCCTCGCGGTACCGCAGACAATTGCGTGATGCCATGCAGGAGGTTGCCAAAGCGCCCGCTGCTCCGCTGGTCCGTGACAACCTGCTGAGCCTGATGGTGGAACAAACGGGCATGTCGCGCGTGGTCTTGTCCCACGACAATTTCTTCTGCGTCCCCAAGCTCGCCGTCAGCAACAACCGCTTTTACGAACGTGCAGAGCAGAAGCTCGCAGATTTCTGTTCAATATTCTCGCGGCAGGACGATGAGGTCGAATTGTACCTGGCGCTGCGAAATCCCGCCACCTACTTGCCCGAGGTATTCGACGCCTCCCCTGAAACCGACTTCGGAGCGTTCCTCGGCCAGACAAACGCCTTCAGCCTGCGCTGGTCCGAAATGCTTCAGCGGATTCGCGAGGCCGTTCCGAACCTGCCCATCACCGTCTGGTGCAACGAGGATACGCCACTTCTCTGGAACGAGCTGCTCCACCGCATCGGAAACATGCCGCTTCGGGGCGCGAGGATGAACGGCGCCTTTGCAGTCGTTCGCGAGATCATGTCGAAAGAAGGCATCGCCACCCTCATCGCCTATGAGGCGGAACATCCAAACCTGACCGAAGACCAGCGGCGTCAGGCCATGGTGGCCTTTCTGGACAAATTTGTCATTCCCGAGGCCATCGAACAAGAAATCGATCTGCCCGGCTGGACCGAGGAGACGGTTGGAGCGATGACCGACAGCTACGAGGAAGACCTTCTCAAGATTGAGGCGATGCCGGGCATCACCATGCTGCAGACCTGATATTCAGGTTCCTCGTCCCCACGGGCAACCGGCCGGGCCCCTGCCCCGCCGGTACACCCGTAATCGCTCAGCTCATCCCGAGCGCTTCCTTGTACATCTCGAGGACGGCTTCTTCCTCGGCAATGTCGTTGGCATCACGCTTGCGCAGGGCGATGACCTTGCGCATGACCTTCGTGTCATAGCCGCGGCCCTTGGCCTCAGCCATGACTTCCTTTTGCTGATCCGCGATGTCCTTCTTCTCGGCTTCGAGCCGCTCATAGCGCTCTATGAACTGGCGCAGCTCGCCAGCTGTCACGCGGTAGTTTTCCAGCTTCGTTTCTTCTTCGAGATCCATGGGTCTTCCTTGCGTCCCTGAATTGCGTTCCGGCGGCGGCAGCGTCCTTTGCTAACGACCGGCGGTGCCTGCCGCAAGGGTCTAATGCGCCGCCCCGAGGCTTGCAACGAAGCGCTTCCTCCTTTAGGCGCAGGCAAACATGCCGGTTCCGCCCCGGCAACGGCTCATCAGGAACGGGATAGACACATGGACTGGCTGATCTGGACTGGCGCAGCTCTCTCTGCAATCGGGCTCTGCTCGCTTGTCTGGTCTATCGTGATGGTCATGCGTGCCAAGCGCGCCAATCTCGAAGACACCGAGATGCGTGTCGCCATCGGCAAGGCAATGCCCTTCAACATGGGTGGCCTGTTCCTGTCGGTGATCGGCCTCATGATGGTGATCTTCGGCATTTCCATGGGCTAAACGACCGCGTCTCGCGCCGCTTTCCTCACGTCGATCCCCAAAGGCAATTTTTAGGCAAATTTCCGCAGGACGGGGCCGAATTTAGGCTGCGCTGCGCCCGAGCGCCAGTCGCTCTCCTACGCCGAGGTGAGCTTGCGATTCGGCAAAGACGTCACGGAGGCACGCAATCGGGCAATGCCGCACAGCAGCGAAACTCGTTGGTAATCCAACATAATTTCCGACATCTGCAATTCACCTTATGCAGGAATTACCGCCTCTCCCCCGCCGTCCTGCCATGAAAAACCCGCCACGAAATGACCGTGGCGGGCCGCTTTTCGGTCGTTCCCCACAGGGAACCTACCTATCGGTCGTCTCAGATCGGCATGTTGTCGAAACGAGATTCAATCGCTTCATTGGTCAAATCTTCCTGCATCTGGCGCAAAGCAGGCGGAACGGAAAGCCCCTTGCGGGAATAGTCGCCGATCAACTCGTGCAACTTGGAAAGATGGAGATGCCTTGCGCCCGGCTGGGTCCCCGAAATCAGAGTGGACACGTCAGAGTATTTCCGGTCGAGCTCCTGTAGTGTGATGGGTGCCATGTCGTGGTCTCCTCCTAGACTGGGAAGAAAATGCCGCAGCGCAGTGGAACGCTGCGAAATATTCCTCTCTTTGCGTGACAAGGCCGGTCGGTCCTCCATCCGGATCCGGCTCCTGAACTATACCCAAAGCGGCAGAGTGCGACCAAAGAAAAACTTGCACGTGAAAGTGCCATCACCCTTGCATCACATTCCATTTATGCTATATGTAAACCCAAGAGATCAGGAGGTCCCTATGAAACCCGACGTTACCGCGTTCTTTGACGAAGCGACGAACACCATTTCCTATGTTGTGCGCGACCCTCAGGGCAGCGCCTGCGCCGTGGTCGATTCCGTGCTGGATTTCGACTACTCCTCCGGCAGGACGGACACCCGTTCCGCCGACGCGATCATCGCGTTCATCAAGGAGAAGGGCTGGGATGTTCAGTGGCTTCTCGAAACACATGTCCACGCCGACCACCTCTCGGCCGCGCCCTATATCCAGGAGCGGCTCGGCGGCAAGATCGGCATTGGCGACCAGATCACCGTGGTCCAGGATACCTTTGGCAAGGTCTTCAACGAGGGCACTGAGTTCCAACGTGACGGCAGCCAGTTCGACCAGCTCTTCCGCGAGGGCGACGCTGTCCATATCGGACAGATGCGCGTCGACGTGCTTCACACCCCCGGACATACGCCTGCCTGCCTGACCTATGTCATCGGCGATGCGGCCTTTGTGGGCGACACGCTGTTCATGCCCGACTTCGGCACGGCGCGCTGCGACTTTCCGGGCGGCTCTTCAGAGGTGATGTTCAGCTCGATCCAGAAGATCCTGGCGCTTCCCGACGAGACACGCATCTTCGTGGGGCACGATTACAAGGCCCCGGGCCGCGACGAATACGCATGGGAGACGACCGTCGGCGAGCAGAAGGCTCTGAACATCCATGTTGGGCAGGGAAAATCTGCCGAAGACTTCATCAAGATGCGCGACAGCCGCGATGCGACCCTGGCAATGCCCAAGCTGATCATCCCGTCACTGCAGGTGAACATGCGGGCGGGTCACATGCCCGAGCCCGATGAAAAGGGTGATGTCTTTTTGAAGGTGCCAGTCAACAAGCTCGGCGCGCCAAAGCACTGAACAAACCGGGCGGCCCGCTCCCCGCGGGGCCGCCTATTCTCTGAGGGAAACTCACATGCAAATCGACTGGATTTACGGTCTGATCGGCGGCCTGCTGATCGGGCTGGGAGGAGCTGTCTACCTCCTTGGAAATGGCCGCATCATGGGTGCCAGCGGCATCATCGGCGGGCTGGTTGACGGTTCCGGCCGTTCCAACTGGCTAGAGCGTGCCCTGTTTCTGGCCGGCGTCTTCGGCACGCCGATGATCCTCAAGGGCTTTGTCGGTCACCCAGAAACACACGCGACACAAACGGTTTGGGTTCTTGTTGCCGCCGGGCTTCTCGTGGGCATCGGCACGCGTATCGCCAACGGCTGCACCTCAGGGCACGGCGTCTGCGGGATTTCGCGCCTTTCACTGAGGGGCATGGTTGCCACCGTCTTCTATATCCTGGCTGGCGGCGTCTCGATCGTCCTCTTCCGCCACATCCTGGGAGTGATCTGATGCAAAAGCTCATCGCGTTGATCGCCGGCTCACTCTTCGGTGCCGGCCTCTATATCTCTGGCATGACCAACACCGAAAAGGTCCAAGGCTGGCTCGATGTCTTCGGCAATTGGGATCCGACGCTGGCCTTCGTCATGGGCGGTGCCATTATTCCCATGGCAGTCGCCTGGCAGCTGACCAAAATCACGCGCCGGCCGCTTGCGGGGTCCTCCTTCCCCCCTGCCCCGATGCAGGAGCTGGACCGCAAGCTGATCATCGGCTCCGTGCTGTTCGGTGCCGGCTGGGGTCTTGCCGGCTTTTGCCCAGGTCCGGCAGTGGCGTCGCTCAGCTTCGGCGGCTGGCCTGGTATCGTCTTCCTCGTCGCGATGCTCGGCGGTATGCTGTTGGCGCCGCCCTTGCGCGCCCGGCTGGACAGCTACGTCCCCGCAGAATAGGATTCGGATATGGATATTCGTCAGATCACCCCAAGCTACTCCGTCACCCCGCAAATCGACATCAAAGATCTTTCGGCCATCAAGGCCGCCGGTTTTGCGCGGGTCATCTGCAACCGTCCCGATGTCGAGAACCCGCCCGAGCTGCAGGCCGCCGCGATGGCAGAGGCCGCAAAGGCCGCGGGGATCGATTTCGCTGTGCTTCCGCTGACACATGATACGATGACCCCCGAGAACATCGCACGTCAGAAGGAACTGATCGAGACCGCCGCCGGGCCGGTCTTGGCCTATTGCGCCTCGGGAACCCGGAGTTCGGTCGTCTGGTCCCTTGGCCAGGTGACGGCCGGAGCCGGGGTCGAAGAGACCCTCGGCGCGGCGGCAGGAGCCGGGTACGACCTGTCTGGCCTGCGCCCCCGACTGGAGCAGATCGCAGGCTGATCCGTTCCTGTGAAACAGGCAAGAACGCCCGGCACCGAAAGGTGACCGGGCGTTCTTGTTTCTACGCGACAGGCTCAGTCGTCGAGCGGAGGTAGATCAGGGAGGTCGGCCATCGACATCGAAGGAAATCCGTCGTCATCCCCCCCCAGCTCAGGCAAATCCGAGAGGTCAGGCAAATCCTCGAGCGGCGGCAAATCCCCCATCGGAGCCAGGTCCCCGAGCGGTGGAAGATCATCATCAAAGGACGAGGCATCGCCACCGAGCGGCGGCAGATCCGGCAGATCACCGTCGTCGAGGGCTGGCAAATCGGGAAACCCGCTATCTTCCATTGCTGGCGCCAGCGGAGGAAGTCCGGGGAGATCCGGGTAGCCGCCCTCGTCCTGCTGAAATCCTTCCATCGAGCCGTCTTGGTCCGTGCTGCCGAAGCTTTCGTCCATTCGGCCGCCCACCATGTTGCGTGCCTCGGCAAGCTCCTCCATCGTCAGCCGCACGGCACGGAACCCGTTGACCTGCCCCAGGCGCACATGCCCGAGGCAAGTGCCACGTCCGGTTGCTTCCAGTCGTGTCTCCGAGAGCGCCTCTCGCGGCACGGGGATCAGGTCACCGACCTTCAGGCGGCTGATCTCGGAGAGAGGCAGGCTGACGCGATGAAGAATCGCGTCAATCGAGGCAGGCGCACCCATGACCGCATCGCCAAGGTTCGCCTTGGAGGCGGTGCCATCCCGCAGATCAAGCTCCAGGTCACTGAGCTTGGCGCGGTCCTGCAGGGCCAAGACCATGTTGCCCTGCTTGACGCCACCAAGGTCCAGGTTGAGGCGGAAGACGTGGAAATCCGGCGCCTCGAGAGCCAGGGCAAGCAAGCGCTTGTTCTCGATCCGGACGCCAAAGGAATATCCCGGCACCCAGTGCATGTCGCGCTCGCCTTCCAGCATCATCGCAAGGCGCAGGAGGACATCATCGATCACCGGCGCCACCAGGGCCGCATCCGTTGCCGTGGTCGGCCGAGGGTCCGGCTCCAGTGGGCTGACCCGCCCCATCGTGCTCTGCTCGACGAGGGCCGCCGTTGTGGACAGATCAAAGCCCAGCACGCCAGAGCTGTTGTCGGCCCCATCAAGCAAGATAAGGAGTTGTTCGTCGGACAGCATCTCGAGCATCTGCTCGACCGTCACGAACTCATACTCGGCCGATCTCACCACGAGGGAGAGATCCAGCAGTTCATCCGCGCTCTTGGACAACGCGAGCCGCAGAGCCTTAACAGGCGACATCGCCCGGGCCTGGTAGACCTCGCGCGCAGCTACCGCCTTTCTGCGCAGCACTGCATTTGAATTGCCGTTCGCCATATACTCCGCCACCGCCTTTCGCGGACAATCCTCATGGTTGTAGGGGGCGGATGGTTACCATTGCCTTTAAGATTCACTCATTGTGCTGCCATTGCAGCGCGGATAGGCAAGGTGACACGAAAAGCGGCACCTCCCTGTCCCGGCAGATAGGAAATGGATCCGCCGAGACGCACCATGATTTCCCTGCAAATCGCCAGCCCGAGGCCCGCCCCGCCAGCTTTCTGTTCTCCTATCCGAGAGAATTTCTCAAATATCATAGACTGTTGCGAGGTCTCAATACCTTCTCCATTGTCTATGAAATCAACCTGTAGGTGTGCGCCGACCTGACGTGCCACGATCCTGAGTTCGGGGGTATCGGCAACGCAGTATTTTCGGGCATTCGCGATCAGGTTGATGAAGACCTGCGACAGACGATCGGTGTCCGTCTGCACCCAATGCGATTCGCCGATCCGATCCCGCCGGAGACGCAGCCCTTTACCGTCCAACCCCGTCGCGGCGACGGCATGATCGATGATGTCGCCGAGGCGCGCACGTGTGATGTTCAAACTGACCTGCCCGTTCTCCAGAACCGAGAGATCCAGCAGGTCATCGAGCAATCGCGTCAGGCGCACGGCCTCATTGTGGATGATACGGGCATACTTGACCTTTTGCTCTTCCGGCAGCTCCGCAGAATCCCGGAGGATTTCCGAAAAACTCCGGATGGAGGTCATCGGGGTCCGCAATTCGTGACTGATCTGGCTGAGGAATGCGTCTTTCTGCAGGGAGAGCTGGGTCAGTTTCTCGTTTGCCACACGCAGCTGACGGGCGGTTCGGGTCAGTTCCGCCGACTTGGCCTCGAGCTGACTTGAATACTCCATGATCTGCGCCGTTTCATCGGCCACAGCCATGAGATCTTCCACCGACACGGCGGCACGCCCGACGATCTGCCCGACCATCGCATGTGCGGTGGCTGCTCCGACGGAGCCGGAGAGCTCCCGCTCCAGTTTCTGCAGGAACTCTGCCGTTGGTTCCGGCAGATAGCCCTGCACCCCCTGCCGCGCCGCTTCCGCCTGGAACAGGCTCTGAGCCTCCCGGGCGCCCAGCAGGCGCTGCGACATGATCATCAGGTCCTCGCTCTGGGCCGTGCCGCCGGCCCACCCCCGCGGCCCCTCCGAATACTGGAAAATATTGACGAACTGGGCTCCCTGCAGCCGCTCCATCGGCGATGGAAAGGAGAGCAGCGAAACCAGCGTGAACACGATGGAATTGATCAGGATCGACCAGAGAACGCCATGCACCAGCGGATCGAGCCCCTCGATCCCGAAAAGCGCATAGGGGCGCAGCCATCCGATCCCCCAGGGCCCCTTGGCAAAGACACTGGCCGGCAGCACGACGCCATCGCCGAACGAAGGCAGGAACAGGCACCAGAGCCATATCACAAAGCCCGCCACCAGTCCGGCGAGCGCACCATTCCGCGCGGCGCCGCGCCAGAAGATGCCGCCGATCATCGCGGGCAGGAACTGGGCGACACCAGAGAAGGAGACAAGACCGATAGCCGCGAGTGCGGAACCGCCCCCCGTCACGCGGTAATAGAGGTAGCCGAGAAAAAGCACTCCGATGATCGACAGACGCCTGGATGTTATCACCACGTTGCGCACATCACCCGAAACCATGGCGCCCCCTGCGCCTCCCTGCGAGGCAAGCCAGATCGGCATGACCACGTGGTTCGACACCATTGTCGATAGGGCGATCGCCGCCACGATCACCATGGATGTCGCCGAGGAGAAGCCGCCGATGAACGAAAAGACGGCCAAACCGGTGTGCCCTTCGGACAAAGGAAGGGTGAGCACGAACATGTCGGGGTTTGATCCCGCCGGCAGTTGCGCCAGCCCCGCGACGGCGATCGGCATCACGAAAAGGCTCATCGCGATCATGTAGGCGGGAAACGCCCAGGATGCCGTGCGCAGATGCCGTTCATCCTCGTTTTCGACTACCAGGACCTGGAACATGCGGGGCAGCGTCAGCAAGGCCGCTCCGGACAGAAAGATGAGACCGGACCAGCGTCCGTTCGCCATGTGCCAATGACCCAGTCGGGCAGAGGCGTCGATACGGGTCAATGTCTCCGACACCCCGCCACCGATCCCCCAGACCACGAATATTCCCACGGCAAGCAGAGCGCAGAGCTTGACCACAGCCTCCACAGCGATGGCCATGACCACACCGTGGTGGCGTTCGTTGGCATCAAGGTTGCGTGTCCCGAACAGCACCGTGAAAGCCGCCAGCCCCGCTGCGATCCAGAGGGCCGTCGCCCGGTTGCCCTTCGGTTCGGGGATGGTCGGATCAGCCCCGGCGAAAACGGCAAAACTCTGGGTAACAGACTGAAGTTGAAGGGCGATATAGGGTGTCGTGCCTATCACCGCGATCAATGTAACCAGCACAGCGAGCAGGTTCGACTTGCCGTACCGCGAAGAGATCATGTCGGCGACCGAGGTGATCCGCTGGCTTCGCCCGATCCGCACGATCTTGCGAAGCGCCCAGAACCAGCCGATCATCACCAGTGACGGTCCGATGTAGATCGTAAGGTACTCCAGCCCGGATCGCGCCGCATAGCCGACCGCGCCATAGAACGTCCAGGCCGTGCAGTAGATGGACAGTGACAATGTGTAAACCGCAGGGGAGCGCAACCATCCTGACTGGCCTCTCTTCGCGGCCCGCTCTGCTCCGAATGCCACCAGAAAGAGAAAGGCGGCATAAACCAGGCAAACGCCGATCAGGAGATTGAGCGACGCCATCAGGGGTCTGCCGGATCGTCGCGACCCGCGCTGCCATCCTCCGGCGGCACAAGCTGCTGGAGAAGGACCTTTTGCGGCGTCAATGGCGCTTGCGATATCGCAGGCAGGCCGGCATCGAAGCCTTCGACGGCCTGATCCGTCAGTTTTCGCACAATGATCGACGTGGCCACCGTCAGCCCGGCCCAGGTTCCGAAAATGTAGATGATCGCCCGTGACGCCGGCACGCCCCCTTCGGCCTCCTGCGACCACAACATGGGCACCGCGAGCAGGATGAGCCCAAGCAGGGGCAGCAACCTCAGCGCATCGATCAGGCGCCGCTGCCGATAGCCACGGCGTTCAAGGAAGACGGGCCCGGGTGGTCGCGCGCTCATGACCGGATCAGATCGTTGACGGCCTCCAGCACCTCGGCGTTGGAGAAGGGTTTCGTCATGAAGCGGCTGGCCCCGATTTCCTCGGCCATCACCCGATCCCGCGTCTGCCCGCGTGCCGTCAGCATAAGGATCGGCAGATCTCCAGTTTCCGCACCCGCGCGCAGATCGCGAAGAATGTCGTAGCCGGACCGCCCAGGCAGCATCACGTCCAGAATGACGAGGTCCGGCCGGCGCGCCTGCACTGCCTGCACCGCATCAACCCCATTCGAATGGGTCGCCACGTGCCAACCATCCCGGGACAGGATGAAGCTTATGGCCTCGCTTATGTTGGGTTCATCCTCGATCACGAGAACAGATTTGCCCATTGGGTCCTCCCTCCCTGCAGAGCAATCACGGTTCAGTTAGCAGCCTTCTCCCCTGACAGGGAAGTGTCACATATGCCGAAGCTGGAATTTTGCCTTTGCCTGTGTCACTCGCGGGGTGCCGTCGGAAACCTGCGTCGGTGGACTAATCGGCATTCAGGCGCAAATTGCAACCTTTGCGTGTCTTCCTCATGGCGTTTCTGCCATAATTGATGGCTCTCGACGTCCCCTGCACTCCGGTTTCGGACATATCCTGCAGGTCACGCCGATGCGCGGCATGTCTTCCCTGACCACCGCCGGGGCGACCGGCTGAATCAGCATATGCGCCTCGAACATCGGATCCCGGTTCGGCAATTGCGGGCCGGCGGGCTGGGCAATGGCATGGGTGACAAAGAGACCTTCTGTACGGCCAGCGAGGCGAACCACCTGCCGCATGGGCATCATGGGCCGACTGAGTGCCTGAAAGAGCGGCCAAAGCGGACAGGCTGCACCGAAACGGGGCAACGGAAACCGCTCCAGCGGCTTGCGAAAGATCAGCGTGCCAGAGGCATCACAGGCCACCAGCCCGAGCGGCGCCTGCCCCCGCCCCTCCACCATCTCGACCGGCAGGGTCGCGAGGCGCCGCATCATCCGCCCGGTATCAACCCCGAAACGCCCGGCCAGCATTGCCGGATCCAATGGACCATCCTGCGGGATTGCAGCCGCCACCTCCCCTGGCGGCAGGCCTACCGCGTCGCGGGCATAGGCTTCCAATGCACGTCGTGCCATCAGGCGGGCCGAGGCCGAGGTAAGCTGTGCCGCGCCCGCCTCCAGGATGGCATCCACCGCCCCCGGCGCCGCGCCGCCTTCCAGTGATGCAAAATGATAATCCCGTGACGCCAGAAATGTCGCCACCTCGTCCTGAGGCGCCGAAAGGGCCGCCTCCCGCGTGTTCCCCGCATCGAGTTCCGCGATCAGCCGGCGCGCGCCTTCGGCCAGTCGTGCGCTGTCCTCGGCGATGTTGCGGTGAAAGCGATCCCGCCATTCCGGTTCGAGGGCCTTTTCCGCCACCAGGATTTCCGCCGAGGCATGGATCGCCGTCACGGTCGACAGGACCTCGTGCATCGATGCCGCCAGGTGCGGGTCGTGCGTCAGACGGTCCGTCAAGGCCTCGACCGCCTGCTCCAGGGCGCCCAACCTGCGTCTCTGCGCCACGGTCAGACGTGCCCACCCCGGAAAGCGGC
Organism: Pseudooceanicola sp. DL12; assembly: GCF_056270665.1. Taxonomy (NCBI): domain Bacteria; kingdom Pseudomonadati; phylum Pseudomonadota; class Alphaproteobacteria; order Rhodobacterales; family Paracoccaceae; genus Pseudooceanicola; species Pseudooceanicola sp. DL12. The sequence goes on along the minus strand of NZ_CM149884.1, from coordinate 1,321,217 downwards.
CAACGTATTCTTCCACGCGGTCCAGTTCCGCTTCGGTTTCGGGCCGGTCGGCAGCCGCCTGCCGGAGCGAAGCGAGCATGGCGGCTTCGGCACCTTCAGACAGAGCCGAGGGCTCAACCTCAAGGGCAGCGGCAATCGCCAGTAGAAGCTTGCCGCCGATTCTGCGGCGATTGTGCTCGATCAGGTTCAGATAGCTCGCGGAAATACCCGCCTCACGCGCCAGTTCCGCCTGCCGCATGCCGCGCATCATCCGACGTTCCCGGATCCGCGTACCGGTCAATGTACTCCTTGGCATCGCGCCCCCGCGGTTTTCCCTGCCAAATCAATGTTTTTCTGCAGCGCAATAGAATTTGTTTACACCAACAGATACTCCATTGTGTATTTGTTTACAAAAAAATCAAGCAATCAAAAGCATTTGTTGCCTGCTTTTCGACTATGGTGCGATCATTCATTTGCACGACATGTGTAAGCGGAGCGCGGAGGAGGCGTTGCCGCACCCATTTGAAGGGAGGAACTCAATGTCCAATAAACTGACACGCCGCGGAGTGATAAAGACCGGCGTCATGGGAGGAGCCGGGCTGGCCCTGCCGACGATATTCACCTCGGCAGCCAGGGCCTTTACCAACCAGCCGTCGGGCAGCAGCGTGACCCTCGGGTTCAACGTTCCGCAATCCGGCCCCTATGCCGACGAAGGCGCCGATGAACTGCGCGCCTATCAGCTTGCGGTTGAGCACCTGAACGGCGAAGGCGACGGAGGCATGCTCAATACCTTCAGCTCGAAGGCGCTGGAAGGCACCGGCATTCTCGGCATGAAGGTGGGTTTCGTCACCGGCGACACCCAGACCAAGTCCGATGCCGCCCGCGCCTCGGCGAAATCGATGATCGAGAAGGACGGCGCGATCATGATCACCGGCGGCTCGTCCTCCGGCGTCGCCGTGGCCGTGCAGGGCCTCTGCCAAGAGGCCGGGGTGATCTTCATGGCGGGCCTGACCCACTCCAACGACACCACCGGCAAGGACAAGAAGGCGAACGGCTTCCGCCACTTCTTCAACGCCTACATGTCAGGCGCGGCGCTGGCGCCGGTGCTGGCCAAGCAATACGGATCCGATCGCAAGGCCTATCACCTGACGGCCGACTATACATGGGGCTGGACCCAGGAGGAGTCGATCAAGGCCGCAACCGAGGCTCTTGGCTGGACCACGGTGAACACCGTCCGCACGCCGCTCGCCGCAACGGACTTCAGCTCCTACATCACGCCGATCCTGCAGACGGACGCCGACGTGCTGATCCTGAACCACTACGGCGGCAACATGGTGAACTCGCTGACCAACGCCGTTCAGTTCGGCCTGCGCGACAAGGTCGTGAACGGCAAGAACTTCGAAATCGTCGTGCCGCTCTACTCGCGTCTGATGGCCCGAGGCGCCGGCGAGAACGTCAAGGGGATCTACGGCTCCACCAACTGGCACTGGTCGCTGCAGGACGAGGGGTCCAAGGCCTTCGTGAAGAGCTTCGGCACCAAGTACGGCTTCCCGCCGAGCCAGGCCGCCCATACCTGCTACGTACAAACCCTGCTCTATGCGGATGCCGTACAGCGCGCCGGCTCCTTCGATCCCTGCGCCGTGGGTGAGGCCCTTGTCGGTGGCGACAGCTCGCTTCCCGGCATAGACAGTCCGGCGAACAAGGGCTTCCTCTTCGACGGTCTCGGCAACGGCCAGGTGCTTTACCGCGGTGACGACCACCAGTGCTTCAAGGACGTGCTCGTGGTGCGCGGCAAAGAAAACCCGACCTCCGAGTTCGACCTGCTCGAAGTGGTCGAGCAGACCCCGGTTCAGCAGGTCTGGTACGAGCCGGACAACCCGATGTTCGCGGGCGGCAACCTCGGCACCTGCAACCCGGGCGCCTGATCGTCTGAAACCCAAGGGGTCGTGCGGCAGCGCTGCACGGCCCGCCCCTGCCCCGGTCACGCATGGCGCGATCGGATCGCTGGGGGCATGCCCGACGCACCCCTGTAAAACGCACAACCCAGGTGGGGAACATGGACGCAATCATCCTGCAAATCCTCAACGGCCTCGACAAGGGCAGCGCCTATGCGCTCATCGCCCTTGGCCTGACGCTGATCTTCGGCACACTCGGCGTGGTGAACTTCGCCCATGGCGCGCTCTTCATGATCGGCGCCTTCTGCGCAGTCTCGCTCAACCAGCTGCTGCATGTCTCCTTCGAGACGATCGACCCCTCGCGCACCGACTTCCTCGGCAATCCGATGGTGGTCAAGACCCCCTATGTCGAGGCCTGGTTCGGCCCCGAATTCGGGCATTTCCTGATCGATTGGTCTGTGCCATTGGCGATCCTCTTCTCGATCCCCGTGATGCTCATCGTGGGCGTCATCATGGAGCGCGGGCTGATCAAGCATTTCTACCGTCGCCCCCACGCTGACCAGATCCTCGTCACCTTCGGCCTGGCGATCGTTCTGCAGGAGCTGATCAAGCACTACTACGGCGCCAACCAGATCGCGACACCCGCGCCTGACGCTTTCCGTGGCTCCTTCGATTTCGGCGCGCTGCTCGGCATGGATCCGAACGTCATCATCTATCCCTACTGGCGCCTGGTCTACTTTGCCTTCGCCGCGCTGGTCATCGGTGCCGTCTTCGCCTTCCTTCAATTCACCACCTTCGGCATGGTCGTCCGTGCCGGCATGGCCGACCGCGAGACCGTGGGCCTGCTCGGAATCAACATCGACCGCCGCTTCACCATCATGTTCGGCCTGGCCGCCGCCGTCGCCGGGATGGCAGGCGTCATGTACGCGCCGATCAACTCGCCAAACTACCACATGGGCATGGATTTCCTTGTGCTCAGCTTCGTGGTCGTCGTGGTGGGCGGCATGGGCAGTCTCCCCGGCGCGGTGCTGGCCGGCTTCCTGCTCGGCATCCTCGAGAGCTTCGCCTCGATGAACGCGATCAAGTCGATCCTGCCGGGCATCGACCAGATCATCATCTACGTCGCCGCAATCATCATTCTGCTTGCGCGTCCCCGTGGCCTGATGGGTCGCAAGGGCGTGATGGAGGACTAATCCATGCTGGGTATCAACAAGAAAGACCTTATCCTTCTGGGTGTCGTCGCCATTCTCGCCTTCGGCGCGCCCTTCATCCTCAACCCCTTCCCGACCGACAGCGCCATGGCGCAGTTCAACGCCGGCTACCCCGACCTGATGCAGCGCTTCGCGATCTTCGGGATCTTCGCCATCGGCTTCAACATCCTCTTCGGGCTCACCGGCTATCTCTCTTTCGGCCACGCGGCCTTCCTCGGAGTGGGCAGCTACTCGGCGGTCTGGATGTTCAAGCTGCTCAGCATGAACGTGATCCCCGCGATCATCCTCGCCATCATCTTCGCCGGGCTCTTCTCGCTTCTGATCGGATATGTCAGCCTGCGGCGTTCCGGGATCTACTTCTCGATCCTCACCCTCGCCTTCGCACAGATGTCCTTCAACCTAGCCTATTCCGTGCTGACGCCGATCACCAACGGCGAAACCGGGCTGCAACTGTCGCTCGAGGATCCCCGCATCCTCGGCGAGAGCGTCACCGCCTCCGGCGGCATTCCCGCCACCAGCCTCTTCGGCCTCGAGATGCGCGATACCTTCAGCCTCGCGATCGGCCCATGGGATTTCAGCTTCAACGTCGGCTACTACCTCTGCGCCGTCATGCTGATGCTGGCCTTCTACGTCTCGATCCGCATCTTCCGTTCGCCCTTCGGCCTGATGCTCCGCGCCGTGAAATCAAACCAAACCCGCCTGAACTACACCGGCCTGAACACCCGCCCCTACACCCTCGCGGCCTTCGTGATCTCCGGCATGTACGCGGGCCTGGCCGGCGGCCTGCTCGCCTCGATGGACCCGCTCGCCGGCGCGGAGCGGATGCAGTGGACCGCTTCAGGCGAGGTCGTTCTGATGACGATCCTCGGCGGCGCAGGCACCCTGATCGGCCCTGTCCTGGGCGCGGGCTTCATCAAGTACTTCGAGAACATCTTCTCCAAGATCAACGAGCATGTGCTGCATGGCTGGTTCGACGCTTTCCCCGATCCGGTCGAGAACTCGGTTGTCTGGACCCTGGAACATTTCGTCGGCTCGGGCTGGCACCTGACCCTCGGCCTTCTCTTCATGCTGGTTGTGACTTTCCTGCCCGGTGGCCTTGTCGAAGGTGGCCAGCGCATCGGTCGGCTGGTCCGCGGCAAATCCAGGAAGTCTGCCGAGAAGTCCACGCAATCCACCTCCACCCCCGCCGAATGACAGGAGACCACCATGGGAATTCTTGAAGTCAAGAACGTCGGCAAGCGCTTCGGTGGCCTGCAGGCCCTGAGCGAGGTCAATCTCTCGGTTCGCGAAAACACGGTGCACGCCATCATCGGACCGAACGGCGCAGGCAAGTCCACCCTGCTCAACTGCCTGGTGGGCAAGCTGATCCCGGATACCGGATCGGTCATGTTCGACGGGCAGTCGGTGCTGGGCCGCACCCCCTACGAGATCAACCAGCTGGGCATCAGCCGGGTCTTTCAGACGCCAGAGATCTTTACCGATCTGACGGTGATGGAAAACATGATGATCCCCTGCTTCGCCAAGCGGGATGGCGCCTTCAAGCTGAATGGCCTGCAGAGTGTCGCAGGCCAGGGCGAGATCCGCGACTGGGCCGAGAAGATGCTGACCGACATGAACATGATCGAGAAACGCGACATGCATTCCGGCGCCCTGTCCCGTGGCGACAAGCGGCGTCTCGAAATCGGGATGTGCCTGGCGCAGCAGCCTCGGCTGCTCCTGCTCGACGAACCCACCGCGGGCATGGCGCGGGCCGACACCAACAACACGATCGACCTGCTCAAGGAGATCAAGGAGACCCGCGACATCACCATCGCCATCATCGAACACGACATGCACGTTGTCTTCTCGCTGGCGGACCGGATCACCGTTCTGGCCCAGGGCACGCCCCTGGTCGAGGACGCGCCCGAAAACATCAAGGGCAACCCGAAGGTACGCGAAGCCTACCTCGGCGAAACCGCTGCGGCATAAGGGGGATATCAGATGAACGTCAAACCGGACTTTTCAAAGGGCAAGAACTACGCCGAAACGGCTCCGGCCTTTCTCTCGGCCTGGAACATCGAGGCCTATTACGGCGAAAGCTACATCGTCCAGAACATCAGCTTCAACGTCCACGAGGGCGAAATCCTGGCCCTGCTGGGCCGTAACGGCGCCGGCAAGACATCGACGCTCCGGACCCTCGCCCGGATGCGAGAGCCGATGTTGACCAAGGGCGAGATCTGGCTCGACCACCAGCCACTGCACAACATGTCCGATTTCCAGGCCGCGCAGGCCGGCATCGCCCTGGTGCCCGAGGACCGCTCGATCATTCCCGGCCTGACGGTCGAAGAGAACATCCAGCTGGCGCAGATCGCACCGCCGATCGGCTGGTCCCTCGACCGCCTCTACAATCTCTTCCCGCGCCTCGGCGAACGTCGCAAACAGGAGGGCGTGACCCTGTCCGGGGGCGAACAGCAGATGCTCGCCATTGCCCGCGCGCTCGCCCGCGACATCAAGGTGCTGCTGCTCGACGAGCCCTACGAAGGGCTCGCCCCCGTCATCGTGGACGAGATCGAGAAGACCCTCCGCGTCATCAAGGAACAGGGCATCACTACCATTCTGGTTGAACAGAACGCCGTGCGCGCGCTGGAACTTGCCGACCGTGCGGTGATCCTGGACACCGGCTCGGTGGTCTTCGACGGATCTGCCCAGGAGGTGCTGACGAACGAAGAGTTGCGCGCGGAATACCTGGCCATCTGATACCGCTGCTTTCCGCGACACGGGCAAGTGCGGCCAAAGCATCGGTTGCACCTGACCGGTTCCGGGACTTAAGTAAAAGATGAAGATCACGCGATGAGGAGCCCGTGATGTCTGACATGACAATCGATCCGAAAACCGACCAGCCCGCCGCAAGGACCTATCCGCCGAGCGCGGACTTCGTGGCCAATGCCCATGTCGATGCCGCCCGCTACGAGGAAATGTACGCCGCATCGGTCAATGATCCCGAGTCCTTCTGGGGCGAGGAGGCCCGCAAGCGCCTGGACTGGATCGAACCCTTCACCAAGGTCAAGAACACCAGTTTCAAGCTCGGCGAAGTCTCGATCAAATGGTTCGAAGACGGAATTCTGAACGTCTCCCACAATTGCATCGACCGCCACCTGGCCACCCGCGGCGACCAGACGGCGATCATCTTCGAACCCGATGATCCCGACACGCCCGCGCAGCACATCACCTATGCCCAGCTGCATGAAAAGGTCTGCCGTTTCGCCAACGTCCTGCTCGCGCAGGGTGTCATGCGCGGCGACCGGGTGGTGATCTACCTGCCGATGATCCCCGAGGCCGCCTATGCCATGCTGGCCTGCGCCCGCATCGGCGCGATCCATTCGATCGTCTTTGCCGGGTTCTCGCCCGATGCGCTGGCCAACCGGATCAACGACTGCGGCGCAAAGGTGGTGATCACCGCCGATACCGCCCCCCGTGGCGGCCGCCGCACTCCGCTGAAATCCAACACCGACGCCGCCCTGCTGCACTGCTCCGACAAGGTGCGCTGCCTGGTGGTGAAGCACACCGGCGATCAGACGACCTGGATCCAGGACCGTGACGTTGACGTCAAGGCGATGATGGAACAGGTTGCGCCCGATTGCCCGATCCGCCCGATGGGCGCCGAGGATCCGCTGTTCATCCTCTACACCTCCGGCTCGACCGGCAAGCCAAAGGGAGTGGTACACAGCACGGGAGGTTACCTGCTCTATGCGGCGATGACGCAGAAGCTCACCTTCGACTACCACGACGGCGATATTTTCTGGTGCGGCGCGGACGTGGGCTGGGTGACCGGCCATACCTATATCGTCTACGGCCCACTCGCCAATGGCGCCACGACGGTGATGTTCGAAGGTGTCCCCACCTACCCCGATGCCAGCCGCTTCTGGCAGGTGATCGAGAAACACAAGGTGAACCAGTTCTACACCGCCCCCACCGCCATCCGTGCCCTGATGGGCCAGGGACTGTCCTATGTCGAGGGCAACGATCTTTCCTCGCTCAAGGTTCTGGGCACCGTGGGTGAGCCGATCAACCCCGAGGCCTGGAACTGGTACAACGACCACATCGGAAAGGGCAAACTGCCCATCGTCGACACCTGGTGGCAGACCGAGACCGGCGGCCACATGATCACCCCCCTGCCGGGGGCCGTGGCGCTCAAGCCCGGTTCGGCGACCAAGCCCTTCTTCGGCGTGCAGCCGGTGGTGCTAGAGCCGACCTCCGGCGAGGAACTGCACGAAACCGCGACAGAGGGCGTGCTGGCCATCAAGGACAGCTGGCCGGGTCAGATGCGCACCGTCTGGGGGGATCACGAGCGCTTCGAGAAAACCTACTTCTCCGACTACAAGGGCTATTACTTCGCCGGCGACGGCTGCCGTCGCGATGCCGACGGCTATTACTGGATCACCGGGCGGGTCGATGACGTGATCAACGTCTCCGGCCACCGTATGGGCACCGCCGAGGTGGAAAGCGCCCTTGTGGCACATGCCAAGGTCGCCGAAGCGGCCGTGGTCGGCTATCCGCATCAACTCAAGGGCCAGGGCATCTATGCCTACGTGACCCTGATGAACGACGAGGAGCCCTCCGACGCGCTGCGCAAGGAACTCGAGGCCTGGGTGCGCACCGAGATCGGCCCTATTGCCAAGCCGGACCTGATCCAATGGGCCCCCGGCCTGCCAAAGACGCGCTCCGGCAAGATCATGCGCAGGATCCTGCGTAAGATCGCGGAAAACGACTATGGCGCGCTTGGCGACACCTCGACGCTCGCCGACCCTTCCGTTGTCGACGAGTTGATCGAGAACCGCATGAACCGCTGACAGGCGCAGAAAGAAAGACCACGAGAGGCCCCGGCAGGCGACTGCGCGGGGCCTCTTTCCGTCTCGGCTTCCGCCGCGCCACCCAACCATTTCCGACTGACTTTCCCGCAATCCGGGAAAATTGAATGGAACCCCGTGGCCTTGCCCCGTGTTGATTGCCCAGACGACGGTAAAAGCCGACGGAAAAGGAGATACGACATGAAACCGATCAACACTCTGCTCTCTGGTGTGGCCGCAATTGCCCTGCTCGCAACGCCCGCCATGGCACAGTCCACGGATGCCGATCTGTCCGCCGACACGGAAACCACAATCACCGCAGGCGACAACGACGTGACCGCCAACACCGAGGTCGAAGCGGGCACCAACGACGCCGGCGAAGAGATCTCGGAAGCTGCTGACGCCACCGGCGATGCCATCGTTGATGGAGCCAAGGCCACCGCTGATGCGGCCGGCAACGCGGTCGACGCGGCCTCGGAGAAAACCGAGGAGTGGGCCGATGACGCCGGCGAGGCGATGGAACAGACCACCGACGAAGTGGCCTCTGACATGGAAAGCCTCGGCGATGCCGTTGCCCCCTCGACCCTGACCGCCGGCGCACTGGTGGGGACCGAGGTGATGTCCGACCAGGGTGAAACCATCGGCGAAGTCGACAATGTCGTTCTGGTTCAGGGCAAGGAAATGGCCGTTGTCGGAATCGGCGGCTTCCTGGGCCTCGGCGAACATGACGTCGCCCTGCCGCTCGAGGAACTGACCTCGGATGGCGAGCAGCTGCACGCCACCGGCTACACAAAGGCCGAACTGGAATCGATGGCCGAGTTCGATCCCGAGACGGCCACCGAGGTGAACGACGACGAACCCGTCATGCTGGGCAAGTCGTAACATCGCCATTGCGGTTATATGAACCATCACCAATTCGGGCCGCTCCCCTGGGGCGGCCCGAACCTTTTTTCCAAAGGTTTCCGCGCCATGCTCCGCCGGAAACCGGCCTTGGTCATCCACGGCTTTTCACTGGGAACCGCTTTCTCTATAAGGCAGGACAACTAGTGTGAGCGCTGACGATGGCGCTCGGGATATCCGATCGAGGGTGCAATGACCGACAAGACGCATGAAGCAGACGTGGCCTTCATCAAGGCGCTGGCAGAACTGCTGCGCGAAAACGAGCTGACCGAGCTCGAAGTCAAACGCGAATATGGCAAGGACGACGGGCTGAATGTCCGGGTCAGCCGCAAGGGTGAAGTGGTAACGCACTTCGCGGCCCCTGCCCCGGCCCCCGTTGCGGCACCGGCGCCTGCGGCCCCCGTCGCCGCGCCTGCGGCGGCCCCTGCGGCTTCCGATGACCCCGCCGATCATCCCGGCGCCGTCACCTCGCCCATGGTCGGCACCGTCTACCTCCAGCCCGAGCCCACCGCTCCGGCCTTTGTCAAGGTTGGCGACACCGTCTCCGAGGGCGACACGCTTCTGATCGTCGAAGCGATGAAGACGATGAACCATATCCCCGCGCCCAGGTCCGGCACGGTCAAACGGATCCTGGTCGAGGACAAGGCCGCCGTCGAATATGGCTCGCCCCTGATGATCATCGAGTGAGGGTCGACATGTTCGAGAAGATCCTCATCGCCAACCGTGGCGAAATCGCCCTGCGCGTGATCCGCGCGGCACAGGAGATGGGCATCAAATCGGTTGCCGTCCACTCCACCGCCGACAGCGACGCAATGCATGTGCGCATGGCCGACGAGAGCGTCTGCATCGGCCCGCCTTCCGGCACCGAGAGCTACCTCTCGATCCCGGCGATCATTGCCGCGGCCGAGGTGACCGGCGCCCAGGCGATCCACCCCGGCTACGGCTTCCTGTCGGAAAATGCGGCTTTCGTGCAGATCGTCGAAGATCACGGCATCACCTTCATCGGCCCCCGTGCGGAACATATCCGCATCATGGGTGACAAGATCACCGCCAAGGACACGATGAAGAAGCTTGGCGTGCCCTGCGTGCCCGGCTCCGAAGGAGGCGTTCCCACCCTCGACGAGGCAAAGAAGCTCGGCGCGGAAATGGGCTATCCCGTCATCATCAAGGCCACGGCCGGTGGCGGCGGTCGCGGCATGCAGGTCGCCCATAACGCCTCCGAGATGGAGCGCGCCTTCCAGACCGCCCGTTCCGAGGCCAAGGCCGCCTTTGGCAACGATGAAGTCTACATCGAGAAATACCTAACCACGCCGCGCCACATCGAGATCCAGGTCTTCGGCGACGGCAAGGGCAATGCCGTGCACCTCGGCGAACGCGACTGCTCGCTGCAGCGCCGCCACCAGAAGGTGCTGGAGGAGGCCCCCGGCCCCTGCATCACCGCCGAGGAACGCGCCCGTATCGGCAAGGTCTGCGCTGATGCCGTGGCCGAGATCGGCTATTCTGGTGCCGGCACGATCGAATTCCTCTACGAGAACGGCGAGTTCTATTTCATCGAGATGAACACCCGCCTGCAGGTGGAGCATCCGGTGACCGAGGCGATCTTCGGCGTCGACCTAGTGCGGGAGCAGATCCGCGTGGCAGAGGGCATGCCCCTCTCCTTCAGCCAGGACGACCTGCAGATCAACGGTCACGCCATCGAGGTGCGCATCAATGCCGAGACGGTTCCCGGCTTTGCCCCCCGCCCCGGCACCATCACCGCCTACCACGCTCCTGGCGGGCTCGGTGTGCGGATGGATAGTGCCCTCTACGACGGCTACAAGATCCCACCCTACTACGACAGCCTGATCGGCAAGCTGATCGTGCACGGCCGCGACCGTCGCGAGGCGCTCGCACGGCTGCACCGGGCTCTCGGCGAACTGATCGTCGACGGGGTCGAGAACACCGTCCCGCTCTTCGAGATGCTGCTGCGCGAAGATGACATCCAGGCGGGCAACTACAACATCCATTGGCTGGAACACTGGCTGGAACAAACCTTCCCGAAGGCATAATGCCCTCGCAATAGGTGACATTCAGCGGCGGGACCATTGCGGTCCCGCCGTTTTTCGTGATGATGAGACGTCATGAAAGACGGCGACGCCACGATCACTCCAGAGCTGCTGCTTCAGGCCTACATGTCCGGGATCTTCCCCATGGCCGAGAGCCGCGACGACCCCGAGCTCTTCTGGGTCGACCCGAGGCGGCGCGGCATCTTCCCCCTTGACGGTTTCCACATCTCCCGTTCCCTCGCCCGCACACTGAAGCGCGGCGATTATGGGGTGACATTTAACGAGGACTTTACCGGTGTCCTTGAGGGCTGTGCGGACCGGGCGGAAACCTGGATCAGCGAGGAAATCGCAAGCCTCTACGAAGACCTCTTCGACAGGGGCTATGCCCACTCGCTCGAGGTCTGGTCGGCCGAAGGAGCGCTGATCGGCGGTGTCTATGGCGTCACCCTGGGCACGGCGTTTTTCGGAGAGAGCATGTTTTCAAGACGGACAGATGCCTCGAAGATTGCCCTTGCCTGGATGATCGACCGGCTGAACCTGGCGGGCTTCACCCTTTTCGACACGCAGTTCCTTACCACCCACCTGGCCTCTCTGGGCGCCATCGAGATCAGCCGCGCGGATTACCACGCGCGGCTGTCAGAGGCGCTCGCCGGATCGGCAGATCTGGCGCGTGAGGACATCGCCCAGACGCCCGAAGGCATCCTGGAACGCTACAGGGCCCGGCAGCACGCCGCCTGACAGCCCCGCACACAGCCCGCCTACTCAGTCGAAAGTCTCTTCGTCCGCCGGCGCCTCGGGTTCCGTACCCAGGTCCACCTGCGGCACGATGGGCGCAACCGTGCCCTCGGGCACCTCGCAGCCCAGCACCCACAGATCATAACGGATGTGATCCATCGCATTCAGTGCCGGTGAGGAGGCCACCATCCAGCCCTGGAACAACGGCTCGTTGCTGGGCTTGAGCATGTCCTCGACCGTCAGATAGGCAAAGCCGTCGCCCGTGGGGTTGCCAACCGGATAACGACATTCCTTCAACGTGATCTGCAGGCTGCCGTAGCGGATAGTCTGACCGTTTTCCAGGGTCAGGTCCGTCGTCTCGGCGTTCATCTTGTCCAGCGCGCGCAGGGTCGCGCCGGTGCCCTCGCTGACCTCTTCCTGAGCCACCGAAGACGAAGCCACAAGGCCCCCGGCCATCAGGCCGGCGACAGCAATAATACTCAGAAAACGCATGTTACTCTCCAGATCCGCCGCCGCCGACGAACTTCAGCAGCAGAGAGATCAGGCTGACCGAGCTCTGGGTGTCCAGAACCTCGTCACCAGCTTCGTAGTTGAAGGGCGAGCCGCCCGGCATGATTTCCAGGAAACTGCCGCCAAGCAGCCCCTCAGAGGAGATTGCCAGCGCGCTGTCGTCCGGCACCTCGACCCCGTTCTTGACGGTAAAGTCCGTGCGCGCCCGATAGGTGGTAGGGTCCAGCACCACGTCTGTCACGGTGCCCACCTTGACACCTGCCAGGCGTACATCCGTGCCCGCGCTGATCCCCTCGACAGAGCGGAAGGTCGCGTAGAGCGGATAGCCGCTGGAGGATCCGCCGACGCCGGCAACCTGCCCGGCGTAGAACAGAAACGCGGCCGCAACGGCCAGTACGCCGGCGCCCACAATGACTTCGGTGGTGTTTTCGGACATCGATGCCCCCTGTTGCCTCACCTGCTCCGTCCCGGACGGAGCCGGACCTTATTCCGGGCTCCAGGCCTCGTAATCCCGACGCTCGACCGGCTGACCCCGGACAATAGAGCCCGGAGGCGCATATGCCATCGGCGTACCGGTCAGGTTTTCGTGATGCGGCTTTTCCCAGGGTTTGTGAGCGAGCGGGCGTTCCGTGGGCGCTTCTTCGAAAGTGTGGTGCAGCCAGCCGTGCCAGTCGGGGTCGATTCGCGACGCCTCGACCTCACCGTTGAACATGACCCAGCGGCGCTTGCCGTCCTTGGTCTGGTAGAAGACGTTGCCCTGAGTATCCTCGCCCACCTTCACGCCCTTGCGCCGCGTGTAGAGCGACGTGTTGACCGTTGCGTGATCCCACCAGGTTACACCGTGGAAAAGAGAGTTCAGAATGCCCATCAAAGCCTCCGTCTGTGTTGCCTTTTCTATCGCCCATCAGGGGCGAAAGGTCCAGACCCGATGCATCTCGCCGCCCATATCGGCGGCTGTGCCCTCTCCTGTCTGGGCGCCTTCTGGCGTTCTGCCCGCCCATCGCCCGGGCAAGGGCCGGAAATGCAAACGCCGGGCCCTTCAACGAGCCCGGCGTTCATTGTCTCATTCCGAAATACGGCTCACCCTGCGGTCGCCTCTTCCTTCTTGGCTTCGGAGTAGATCATCAGCGGTGCCGCGTCCGACATGACGGCCTCCTCGTTCACGACCACTTCCTCTACCTCGTCCATGCCCGGCAGTTCGAACATCGTGTCGAGCAGGATATCCTCAAGGATCGACCGCAAGCCACGGGCCCCGGTCTTGCGCTCGATGGCGCGCTTGGCGATCGAGGTCAGTGCGTCGTCGGTAAAGGTCAGCTGCACGTCTTCCAGCTCGAACAGGCGCTGATACTGTTTGACCAGGGCGTTCTTTGGCTCGGTCAGGATCGTGACAAGCGCATCGCTGTCCAGGTCCTCCAGCGTGGCCAGAACCGGCAGACGACCGACGAATTCCGGGATCAGCCCGAATTTCAGCAGGTCTTCCGGCTCCAGATCCTGGAAGATCTCGCCGACACCGCGCGAGTCGTTCTCGCGCACATCGGCACCAAAGCCCATGGCCGACCCCTTGCCGCGCTGCGCGATGATCCGGTCAAGGCCGGCAAAGGCACCGCCGCAGATGAACAGGATGTTGGTCGTGTCCACCTGCAGGAACTCCTGCTGCGGATGCTTGCGGCCGCCCTGCGGCGGCACCGAGGCAACGGTGCCTTCCATAAGCTTCAGCAGCGCCTGCTGAACGCCCTCGCCCGACACGTCGCGGGTGATCGAGGGGTTCTCGGACTTGCGGGTGATCTTGTCGACCTCGTCGATATAGACGATGCCGCGCTGCGCCTTCTCGACGTTGTACTCGGACGCCTGCAGCAGCTTGAGAATGATGTTTTCCACGTCCTCGCCCACGTAACCGGCTTCGGTCAGCGTGGTGGCATCGGCCATGGTAAACGGTACATCCAGAATCCGCGCCAGCGTCTGCGCCAGCAGCGTCTTGCCGCAGCCGGTCGGGCCGATCAGCAGGATGTTGGATTTCGCCAGTTCGATATCCCCACCCTTGGCCGAGTGGTTAAGCCGCTTGTAGTGATTGTGCACGGCAACAGAGAGCACACGCTTGGCCGTCGACTGGCCGATCACGTAGTCGTCCAGAACGGCACAGATCTCTTTCGGAGTCGGCACACCATCGGTGGATTTCAGCCCGGTGGACTTGGTCTCCTCCCGGATGATGTCCATGCAGAGTTCCACGCATTCATCGCAGATGAATACGGTAGGACCCGCGATCAGCTTTCGCACTTCATGTTGGCTCTTGCCACAGAAGCTGCAGTAAAGCGTGTTCTTGCTGTCTCCGCCGGAATTCGTCGCCATCTTACGTTCTACCTTTCGCCCCAAGGGGGCCTCTCTGTGCTGGCGGGGGCCCTCCCCCGACAACATGTTCGACAGACTAGGACAGCACCCGCGGCGCCACAACGCCTAAGTTGGTAAACGGTCTTTTCCCGCCGGGCGGGAAAAGACCTGGGCCGATTTAGTCGGCACTGTCACCCGGCTGTACCCGGCTCTCGACGATCTCGTCGATCAGGCCCCAGTCCTTGGCCTGTTCGGCCGTCATGAAGTTATCCCGTTCCAGTGCGTCGACAACCGCTTCATAGCTCTGGCCGGTATGTTTGACATAGATCCGGTTAAGGCGCTCTTTCAGCCGCTTCGTATGCTCGGCATGGATCAGGATGTCAGTTGCCTGCCCCTGGTAGCCGCCGGAGGGCTGGTGCACCATGATCTCGGAGTTGGGCAGCGAGAAGCGCATGCCGGCCTCGCCGCCTGCGAGCAGCAGGGAGCCCATAGACATCGCCTGACCGACGACCAGAGTAGAGACCTTCGGCTTGATGTATTGCATCGTGTCGTAGATCGACAGGCCGGCGGTCACGACACCGCCCGGGCTGTTGATATACATGGAAATTTCCTTCGAGGGATTTTCCGCCTCGAGGTGCAGCAGCTGGGCCACGATCAGGCTCGACATGCCGTCATGCACCGGGCCGGAGAGGAAGATGATCCGCTCCTTCAGCAGGCGCGAGAAGATGTCGTAGGCCCGTTCGCCGCGGCTCGTCTGCTCGACGACCATCGGCACCAGGTTGTTCATGTAAAAGTCTGCCGGATCTCTCATGCGTTCCCCGCCCTTGATGTTCTATCCGATCCCTAGCGATCAGACCCTAACAGAGTCTTAGTGTTGCACCGGATCGGCTGCAAGGGTGGCGGGTCAAATTGGATATCGCAAGCCCCCCTCTCCGCCCCTCCGCCGCCCTCGCGTACGCCTCGCCCGAGGGCCTGCCATCCTGTGCCTGCCCTCCCTCCAGACAGCCTGCAAAACAGACCCTGCGCGCGGAAAAGTGATGGCATTCGACACGCGCACGCACCATTTCACCACGCCCCCGATCCGTCACTTGCCTGTCATCGCCACTGCGGTAATCAGGCCACGACGCAGAAGGAACACATCATGACCGACTTCACCCGTTACGCGATCTACTACATGCCAGAAGCTGGCCCGCTGGCCGATTGGGCCGCCGCCTGGCTCGGCTGGGATGCGCAATCCGGCCGCGAGGTCGCACAGCCGGCGATCGCGGGGCTGCCGAAGAGCGTCGCGGCGCTCACTGCCGCGCCGCGCAAGTACGGGTTTCACGGCACGATCAAACCGCCCTTCCGCCTCCCTGACGGGAGCTTGGCCGAGGACCTGCTCGGGGCGGCCCGCGCCCTCTGCGCCGCACAGGCCCCATTTACCATGGAGGGGCTGCAGCTGCGGCGCCTCGGCAGCTTCCTGGCCCTCACGCCCCTCGGCGATCCCGGCCCGCTCGCGGCCCTTGCCGCGTCGATGGTGCGCGGGCTCGATCCCTTCCGCGCCCCAGCCTCCGAGGCCGAGCTCGTCCGCCGCCGCAAGGCCGGTCTTTCCGCAACCCAGGAGGCTCTGCTGCTGAAATGGGGCTACCCCTATGTGATGGAGGAGTTCCGCTTTCACCTGACCCTCACGGGGCGGCTCTCTCCCGAGGAGGCCCGCGCCACCGAGGCCGTTCTCGCCCCGGTTCTCGCCGCCCTGCCAACCAGCCCCTTCGAGGTGCGCGATCTCTGCCTCGCCGGTGAGGACCGCGACGGACGGTTCCACCTGGTCGCACGGCTGCCCCTCGGCACTTCCGGGCGCTGAGCGGGTCGCCGAACTGCGCGGAATGCCACCGAACCGTCACGCGGTCGGCGTACCCTTTGGCGACAGCTCCCATTGATCACCGAATTCGGCAGCAACCGTCCGGCGCCGCCTGATCAGTCCGCATCGGGGAAGCGGATCATGCCCTCCTGCGCGACAGAGGCCACCATGCGCCCGTCCCGCGTGTAGATCTGGCCAAAGTTCAGACCCCGCGAATTGCCCGTCCAGGGGCTCGTCATCGCATAGAGCAGCCAGTCATCGACGCGGAAATCGCCATGCAGCCACAGCGCGTGATCCAGCGATGCGACCTTGGCGCCCTCCTCGATCCAGGCACGCCCGTGCACCGTCATCGCCGACTGCAGCAACCCCAGGTCCGAGGTATAGGCCAGCGCCGCACGATGCAGCACCGGATCGTCGGCCATCGGCAACTTGGAGCGGATCCAGCGGTACTGCGTGCCGCGACTGGGCGTCAGGTCGAAGGGAGCACAGGGGCCGACGGGGCGCACCTCGATCGGCCGGTTCAGCCGAAGGTAGGCCCGCACCCTGTCGCTCATGTCGCCATCATAGGCCTCGGCCAGCTGCTGTTCGTTCTTCAGCTCCTCCGGCGCGGGCACGCCGGCCGGGAAAGGTTCCTGGTGGCTCAACCCGGTCTCCTGCACCTGAAAGGAGGCCGCCATGTTCAGGATCGGCTTGCCGTTCTGGATCGCCACCACCCGCCGGGTGGCAAAGCTGCGTCCGTCCATGTCCCGCGACACCCGGTAGAGCACCGGCTCGTCCGCCTTGCCCGGGCGCATGAAGTAGACATGCAGGGAATGGTTCGGGCGCTCCTCTCCCACCGTGTGGGTCGCCGCCATCAGGGCCTGTGCAATGACCTGCCCGCCGAAACTGCGCCCGCTGCCGCCCGGAGTCGCTATGCCGCGATAGAAATCTTCCTCGATCCGCTCGACGGTCAGGATCGGTGTCAGGATATCGGCAATCTCGGGCTGGTCGTCATGCATCGCGGTGGCCTCCGGGAATTGGGATGGTCGCTCCTGGCCCGCAAGGGGCACGTCGCATCGAAAATCGCGAAAGCGCCGGGGATTGCAAGCCCCGGCGCCTTCGCTAGTCATCAGATATTGTCTGCGGCAATGCGATCAGACGGGATGGGAACGCTCCCAACCGGTAGCGGTCATCCCGCCACCATCCCCCTGCGGCGGGGCGCATCGTCCAGCCAGGTGATGTACCAGACGATCAGCCCGCAGAACGACAGCCCGGCACCGACGAGGCCCACCGAGGGCCAGCCGAAGCCCGCCGTGAGCGCCATGCCCCCGAGCAGCGGGCCCAGGGCATTGGCCAGGTTGAACGCAGAATGGTTCAGCGCCGCCGAAAGTGTCGGCGCATCCTGCGCCAGATCCATCAGCCGCGTCTGCAGCACGGTGCTGATCCCGCCGGTCATCCCCATGGCCAGCAGAACCGGTGCCATGGCATAGAGGTTCCCCGCGACGGCCCAGAAGGCCACCAGCAGGATAATGTTGCACACCAGCGCCAGCCCGGCGGATCCCATCAGCGACCGATCGGCCAGCCAGCCGAACAGGAAGTTGCCGGCAGTCATCCCCGCCCCGAAGACCATCAGCATGATCGGCACGACGCTTTCGGGCGCACCGTTGTACTCGATGATGATCGAAGCGAGATAGGTGTAGACGGCAAACATGCCGCCGCAGCCGATCGCCCCGATCGCCAGGGTCAGCCAGACCTGCCGGATCTTGAGCGCCGAAAGCTCACGCAGCGGGCTCGCATCGAGGTTCGCCGGCAGACGCGGCGCGAGCGACCGCACCGTCACGGCACAGGTCAGCGCCAGAACCGTCACGAAGACGAAACTCCAGCGCCACCCCACCTGCGCGCCAAAGATATTGGCGAGCGGCACCCCCAGCACGGTGGCCACCGTCAGGCCCGCCATCACCTTGGCCACGGCCTGCCCTCGCTTGCCCCGGGGCACCAGCGAGGCCGCCATGAGCGACGCGACGCCGAAATAGGCACCATGCGGCAGTCCGGCGAGAAAGCGCGTCGCAAAAAAAGCATTCCAGGTTGGCATCAACGCCGATAGGCCATTGGCCACGGCATAGAAGGCCATCAACCCGACAAGCAGGCCGCGGCGCGAGAGACGTGCCGCAAGCACGGCGATGATCGGCGAACCGACGCAGACACCGAGCGCATAGGCGCTGATGGCATGACCGGCCTGGGCCTCGGTCACGCCGAATTCCCGGCTGAAATAGGGCAGGATGCTCATGGTGGCGAATTCGGCCACGCCGATCGCAAAGCCGCCAAGAGCCAGCGCCAGCATGATCAGGCTGCGGCGACGGGCGGTCAATTCTTCCGACATTCAGCTCTCCGTACCGTGGCGGGCATCACCACAGCAAAAGGAAACCGGCCTGCCCTTTTTCGCCTGGCGACATGTCGTCCGCCTTGGCGCCTTGGGGCATCCGGTTCCGGATGGTCATTACTTTCAGATTTCGACGCAGGCCTTCAGCCTGCACCTGATCGTACAATCTGATGCCGGGCCGGCAGATGCAAGTCCGAGTTTCGCGAGAACGGGTATGCGCTCCGTGCAGCGTCCTCCTGTCGCAGGCAGCCGGGCCCGTTGCCGGTTGGCCACCTCGCGGGCCCCTTCCGTCAAGAGGACCTCTTCCCCGACAACAGCCATTGCATCGGGGTCAACAGGTCAAAGGGGCGATGTTCCGCGACGGGCTGCATAGAAGACCGGTGCGCAAGACCGTCAAGCACACCGGAAATCGCAAGGGGTTCGGCACTCGAATGTCACGACATCAAACAGGGGAGTGGAGGATTTTCCAATCTCTCTCCGGCAACTTTCTGCTGGAGAATGGTGCGGTCGAGAAGACTCGAACTTCCACGGGAGTTACCCCACAGCGACCTCAACGCTGCGCGTCTACCAATTCCGCCACGACCGCACTGTCTAGGCTTGGTGAGGCGCTCTCTACCGAAGCCTTTCGGGGATGTGAAGAGAAAAATGCATGCCGTCGAAAAATATCAAAATCCTGCCCTGCCCGGCCTGCCGCAATGGACCACCGGCAGGCGCACGGGCCCTTCCGGACCTTGCCTTGTCGCTGTCACCCCGAAATGCGAAAGGGCCGCCCGTACAGGGCAGCCCCTCCATCCCGAGGCTCCGTGCCGGCGCGATGCCCGCGCCCCGCGCGGCCCTCACTCGGATACGGCAAACACCGGCAGGCTCTGCACCAGTGTCCCGGTGGGGGCTGCCGGTGCGGCGGCGGAATTGCCGCTCAGCATCATCGAGGCCTTGCGCAGCAGCTCCTTGCGCTCCGGCTGACCGGCGGCAAAGACGGGGGCCGCACCACTGTCCAGCGATTCCAGCGCCTTCGCGTACCAGACAACCGAAAGGTCAGGCCGCTTCGCGGCACCGAATCCCTGGCTCAGGTGGTGCCCGACCAGCTCGGCATAGGGCGCCTGTCCCAACGCCACCAGCACCAACGCCGAGCCCAGCGCGGCATCGAGGTCGTCGGTGCGATAGCCGGCCGACATGCAGATCTGCGCCGTCACCGCCAGCTGGCTCGGCGCCATGCCCGAGCTCAGCACCAGGGCACTCACGGCCTCCATGACCTGTTCGCGCGACTGGATCGAGACCGCCGCGACCTGCTCTTTCAGCATGGCCCCAAACCCCGCGCATTGTTGGGCGAATTGGGCCGGCGTCATGTTCGGCACCTTCGCCATCAGCTCCTCGCCCGCTGCCATGGAAGCATTGCGCGCCATGCAGAGCTGCTGTCCAAGCGCCGTCTGCGCGTCCGACATGCTGGCCGCGGTCACATAGCCGCCTCCGGCCGCCTCCAGGCTGACTTTCGTGCAGAAGGAGCTGAGCGATGCCTGCACGGGGGCATCGCCAAAGAAGTTCGGGATGCCAGTGGGCGCAGCTGCGGCCATGGTCCCGCCCGGCGATTGCACCATCGGCTGCGCCGAAGGCACCGGCGCGCCCACCATCTGGGTCTGCGGCATCGAGGGCTGCGGAGCGGACGGCACCGCAACCATCTGCGTGCCCGCCCCGCCCGTCTTCGAGCAGGTGCCGCGCTGACAGGTGAACATGGCCGGCGTCACGTTGAAGGCCTGGAAATCGTTGCGCTCGTATCCATCGGGGGTCGAGGCAAAGACCCGCACCGCACAGCTCTGGGCATTGCACCAGAAGGCCGAGCCGGTGACCGAGGTATCGATGATGTAGTCCGTCTGCCCGTCGCCGTTGATGTCCGACAGCTGAATGAAGCCAGAGCGCTGCACCAGCTGCTCAGCCGAGGGGTCCGAGCTCTTGGCGATCTCGTTGACCGCCGCCGCCACGACGCTGGGCAACCCGTAATGCCCTCCGATCGAAGCCGTCGCTCCGTTGCCGCCGCCGTTCATCTGCTCGTCACGATAGACGATCAGCAATCCCTTGATGCCCTGCGGGTTCGAGGCAATCAGCTGTGTCGTCGCCGGGCCGCCGGATTGCGCACGGTAATACGATGAAATCAGGAAATCCCGTTGATAGGGCGAGATGTGCCCGTCCGGTGTATATCCCATGTGAGCCTGATAGGCGGATACCGCCGCCCGCGAGCGGCTGCCCATCACGCCGTCCGGCGTTCCGGCGCTGAAGCCGAAGTAGTTCAACGCGGTCTGGGTTTCGCGATTTGCCTGGCGCGCTGCGCTGTTGGCGGAACTGCTCGAACTGCTCGGCGCGCGATAGACCCGCTTCGGCTGGGAGTTCATGATGGCGGAGCCGATAATTCCGCCCACGATGCCGCCCACGACACTGTTGTCAGCCATCGCGGCCTGTGGCCCCATTGCCATGCTGACGGCCAGAACAGCCGCAATAGAAAAACGCTTCATTGGAATTCCTCACTCTTCACCACGGCCATCACCAATGACCTCAATCGTTAACAATCATTAACAACCCGTGAAATGCGGATTGAAAAACGATTCTTGGTAATTCCAGTATGAATGAGAGTGTCGGACCGCCGGCGTTGACCTGTCAAGTTTTTAGGTCTAGTGCGCCGGCATGACGGAATGGATCACCACCGAGGGCCTCACGGCCTACCCCGATGCCCTGGCCTTCATGGAGGCTCGCGCCGCCGCCATCGCGGCCGGCGAGGCGGAAGAGCTGATCTGGCTGGTCGAACACCCGCCGCTCTACACCGCCGGCACTTCGGCCAAACCCGCGGATCTCACCGACCCCGGCCGTTTCCCGGTCTACGACACCCGCCGCGGCGGGCAGTACACCTATCACGGTCCCGGTCAGCGGGTCGTCTACGTCATGCTTGATCTCAACCGGCGCGGCCGCGACGTGCGCGCCTTCGTGCATCAGCTGGAAACCTGGGTTATCCGCACCTTGGGCGAATTCGCCATCACCGGCGAGATCCGCGAGGGCCGCGTCGGCGTCTGGGTGCCCCGCCCGGAAAAACCCGCCCTGCCCGATGGCACCCCGCGCGAGGACAAGATCGCCGCCATCGGCATCCGCCTGCGCAAATGGGTCAGCTTCCACGGTCTCTCGATCAACGTCGAACCCGAGCTGGAGCATTTCTCCGGCATCGTGCCCTGCGGCATCACCGGCCATGGCGTCACCTCGCTGGTCGACCTCGGCCTGCCGGTCACCATGGATGACCTCGACGTGGCGCTTCAGTCGACCTTTGCCGATGTCTTTGGCGATGCCCCCGCCGCCCCGGTGACCAGCGCCGAGGCCCGCCCCGTCGCCTGAGCCTCAAAGCCCGCCAGCAGCGTCAGCACCATCGTCATCAGCGCCGCGCGATAGGCCTCGGGCGTCTGCCCGGCCATGTGCCGGACGCCATGGGCCGCGGCCACCATCTGCCGGCCTCCCTCCACCGGCAGCGCCGCGATCCGCAGAACCGCCTCCATGTCCTCCAGCAGGGCCGCCTCGTAGGCTTCGATCGTGCCCTCGGCCCGGACCATCCTGTGACTCAGCAGCTCGCCTGCATGGGCCGAGGAGAACAGTTCGCGCCCCGGCGCCCCCACCGCCTCTTCCAGATAGGCAGTCACCGCATCCGGAATATCCGTCTCCGCAGTCAGCGCCTTGCGCGCCCGCTGCAGGTAGCCGTCGGTCATCTCCACGGCCAGCGCCGCGAACAGCGCGTCCTTCGAGGCAAAGGACAGATAGACCGATCCCTTGGCGATGCCGGCCGCCCGGGCGATCTCCTCGACCGGCGTGCGCCGGATCCCCTTCTTCAGGAACAGCCGCCGCGCGGCCTTCAGGATCCGCGCCTGCCGCCTTGCCCCGGCCTCGTCCGTACCGGGCAGCACCTCCGCCACCGTCACGCGCCCGCCCCCGCCCGGATGTGCCCGGCCGCGTGCTCCGTCGTCCCCTGCACCGCACTCTCCTTCGTCCTGCAATTCCCTGTCATGCCGGCCCCGCACGCCACTACCCCGGCAGGGCCGCACGCCGGCATGATCCCGGGATATACCCGGGCCGGGCCGGCGCGGGCAAGGCGCCGCTCGGAATCGGCGAACAGCCGCCAACCGGGCCCGCGCCGCGCCCCCCGTCGCGAAATGACCCTATCCGCGACTTTGGTCAAAATCAGGTATTCCCCATATCCCTTTTAAATTGAACAGAAAATTCCGCTTCACCCCGGTTTCGTTTTGCAATCTCCGCCGCGAGGGGTACAAATGCTCCGACGCGCCCAGAGACCGGAGAATTCCATGCCACGTTTGATGTCCACCGCCGCAGCAGCGCTTCTTCTCGTAAATTCGGCCCTGACACCGGCCATGGCCGCAGGCGATGCCGCTGCGGGCGAGAAGGATTTCCGCAAGTGCAAGGCCTGCCATTCCATCGCCTCCGAGGACGAGGTCTTCGTCAAGGGAGGGCGCACCGGTCCTGACCTCTACGGGGTGATCGGCCGCCAGGCAGGCACCTACCCCGGGTTCCGCTACGGCAGCGACATCGTGGCCGCCGGCGAACAGGGGCTCGTCTGGACCACCGAGAACATTCAGGATTACATCTCCGATCCGCGCGGCTTCCTGCGCGAGTATCTCGGCGATGACAGCGCCAATGCCAAGATGGCCTTCAAGCTGACCCAGGGCCAGGAAGACATGGCTGCCTACCTCGCCACCTTCTCCGACGCTCCCGCCAGCGACACGCCTGCCGACGGCGAGGCCAGCGAGGCAGAGGGCGACGGCTCCTGAGCATCAAGCCCCGTTCCTTCGGCAAGGGCCTCCGCCATGGCGGAGGCCTTTTTCTTTGCCGCCCTCGGACCGGGTGCATGGTTATCCCCGGCCGTCCGCCCTTCCCTCCACCCGGCACCAGCGGCCACCGCCCCGGGGCTCGGAATCACCGTCGCGACGACCGCTTTTTCCCGCCCGCACCCCGCTCCGGCTCGCACCAAACGACACGAACACTTCACCCCACGTTCAACCTTAGGGGAAATTTTTTTGATCTGGATCAAAACGGACCATTGCCGGAAAGGGGTCCGTCTTCTAGAAAGTTAGATAATTTCGGGCCGCGGAAGGAGACCCCCTGCCAACCGCCCGCTACATGTCAACAGGAGGCAAGACATGGCCGACGCAGCCGTTCAGGGCCACGGGGCAGAGCACAAACCTGGGTTCTTCACCCGCTGGTTCATGTCCACGAACCACAAGGATATCGGGATTCTCTATCTGGTCGTCTCGGCGGTCGCGGGGCTGATCTCGGTGCTCTTCACCGTCTACATGCGGATGGAGCTGATGCATCCGGGCGTGCAGTTCATGTGCATGGAAGGTGCGCGCCTCTTCCCCTCCGCCGCGGAATGCACGCCCAATGGCCACCTGTGGAACGTGATGATCACCTACCACGGCGTGCTGATGATGTTCTTCGTCGTGATCCCCGCGCTCTTCGGCGGTTTCGGCAACTATTTCATGCCGTTGCAGATCGGCGCGCCCGACATGGCCTTCCCGCGGCTGAACAACCTCAGCTTCTGGATGTACGTGGCCGGCGTGGCGCTGGCCGTGGCCTCGCTCTTTGCCCCGGGCGGCAACGATCAGGCGGGTTCGGGGCTCGGGTGGGTGCTCTACCCGCCGCTTTCGACGTCAGAGGCCGGCTATTCCACCGACCTCGCGATCTTCGCCATCCACGTCTCGGGGGCCAGTTCGATCCTGGGCGCGATCAACATCATCACCACCTTCCTGAACATGCGCGCGCCGGGCATGACACTGTTCAAGGTGCCGCTCTTCGCCTGGTCGATCTTCGTCACCGCCTGGCTGATCCTGCTGTCGCTGCCGGTTCTGGCCGGCGCCATCACCATGCTGCTGACCGACCGCAACTTCGGCACCACCTTCTTCAACCCGGCCGGCGGTGGCGACCCTGTCCTCTATCAGCACATCCTGTGGTTCTTCGGTCACCCCGAGGTCTACATGATCATCCTGCCGGGCTTCGGGATCATCAGCCACGTCATCGCCACCTTCTCGCGCAAGCCGATCTTCGGCTACCTGCCCATGGTCATGGCGATCATCGCCATCGGCGTGCTGGGCTTCGTCGTCTGGGCGCACCACATGTACACCGTGGGCCTCTCGCTGACCCAGCAGAGCTACTTCATGCTGGCCACGATGGTCATCGCCGTGCCCACCGGGGTCAAGGTCTTCAGCTGGATCGCCACGATGTGGCAGGGCTCGATCGAGTTCAAGACGCCGATGCTCTGGGCCTTCGGCTTCCTTTTCCTCTTCACCGTGGGTGGCGTCACCGGCCTCGTCCTGTCGCAGGCCCCGGTCGACCGCGCCTATCACGACACCTATTACGTCGTTGCGCACTTCCACTACGTGATGAGCCTCGGGGCCGTCTTCGCCATCTTCGCCGGCGTCTACTTCTACTTCGGCAAGATGACCGGCCGGCAATATCCGGAATGGGCGGGCAAGCTGCATTTCTGGATGATGTTCATCGGTGCCAACCTCACCTTCTTCCCGCAGCACTTCCTGGGTCGTCAGGGCATGCCGCGCCGCTACATCGACTACCCCGAGGGCTTCGCCTTCTGGAACTACTGGTCCTCGCTCGGCGCCTTCCTGTCCTTCGCCTCGTTCATCTTCTTCTTCGGGATCATGGCCTGGTCGCTGTTCCGCGGCGCCAAGGTGACCGAGAACAACTATTGGAACGAATACGCCGACACCCTGGAATGGACCCTGCCCTCGCCGCCGCCCGAACACACCTTCGAGCAACTGCCCAAGCAGGAAGACTGGGACAAGGGCCACGCCCACTGATCCACACCCCGAAGGGGCGCCCGGGCGGCGCCCCTTCCTCTTTCGCCTTTCCGAAAATACTCTCTTCGCAGAGACGGCCCGGAGATCCCCCTTGCCCTACCGCTGGACCGACGAGACCACCCTGGTCCTGCGTCCGCACCGCTCGCTGCCGCGGCAGGGCTTCGCCGTGGTCATCGGGCTCTTCTTCCTGCTGGCGATGATTCCGCTCTTCGGGCTGCTGGGCACCGCGCTCCTCTGGGGCCTCCTGCCCTTCGCGATGATCGGGCTCGGCGGGCTCTGGCTCGGCCTCCAGCGCTCCTATCGCGACGGCGAGATCACCGAGACTCTCACTCTCGCCGGCGACACCTGCACCCTCACCCGCGACGGGCCCCGCCGGCAACATGCCGAATGGCAGGCCAACCCCTACTGGGTCCGCGTGCAGATGCACGAGGCGGGTGGGCCCGTGCCCTTCTACGTCACCCTCACCGGCAACAACCGCGAGGTCGAGATCGGCGCCTTCCTCTCCGAGGACGAGCGCAAGGCGCTCCATGGCGAACTGCTCCGCGCCTTTGCCCGCCACAGCGCCGGCTGACAGGCTACGGCACGGCAAGGGGGCCCGAGGCTCCCTACCGGATGCGCGCCGTCAGTCGTCCACCTCCTCCGGCAGCCCCTCGCGCGGGGTCGAAGCCATCTCCTCGAGCTCCGCCTCGCTCATGCTGTCGTACATCTCCTTCGACGCCCCCTGCAGGTCGCCCACCTTGCTCTCGCCGCGCTTTGCCGACAGGGCCGCGCCTGCCGCCCGCTGCTGTGACTTGGATCGTGCCTTCATGACTGTTCTCCCTTCTCCGGGACCAACGGCGCGCCCACCGCCCAGGTTCCGCTCCGGTGCAGCCCCGGTTCGGCCAAGCCACCCCATCCCGCGATCAGGGCTTCGGTCCCGAACGGCCCCCGAAAAGGACCGAATGCCCCCGCCCAACGTTTGATCGCTCCGAATCACCCCATCCGCACCGACGCGATACCGACGTGATACCGACGTGATACCGACGTGATACCGACAGCGGTTTTCGCCCCGTTTTCCGCCGCCCGCTCCGGCAACCAACTGGCAACCCTAACGGGCCGACCGTTGCGCCGGGCTCAAAGTGATCCGCTCCGTCCCGCGCCGCGTAGCCTTTCCAGAGCCCCAACCCGAAGGAGTACAGAATGCCCAGGACACGCCTCGCCCTCGCCGCCACCCTCGGCCTTCTCGCCCCCGCCACGGCCCTTGCCAGCAGCAGCGACCTCGTGATGCCCATGCCCCCCGGGCGCGCCGATCTCGATGATCTCAGGTGGCAGAAACGCCCGGTGCTGGTCTTTGCCGCTTCGGCCGAAGACCCGGCCTTCCGGCAGCAGATGGATCTCTTTGGCGAGGCGACCGACGGCCTCGCAGACCGCGACGTCATCGTGCTGCAGGACACCTCACCCGCCGCCTCCGGCGCGCTGCGCCGCGCGCTGTCGCCCGAGGGTTTCACCGTTCTCCTGGTGGGCAAGGACGGCGGGATCAAGCTGCGACAGGACGCCCCCCTGACGCCAGAGGTGCTCTTTGCCACCATCGACCGCATGCCGATGCGCCGCTCCGAGGTTTCGCGCTGAGCAAAGCCCAAGCCTCTGTTCAGGCTGCAAAATATATATTCCAGATATCCTTTTGGGGTGCATATCCCAACCTACGCCCGAAATGAGAACAGCCCCGCCGGATCTCTCCAGCGGGGCTGTTTCCCTGTTCATGTCGCGCGCCTTCTGGCTGCGCTGCGGGCCGTCACGCGGCCAGGTGTTTCTTCACCATCGGGCCGACGGAGCCGAAATCCATCTGCCCCGTGTAACGGGACTTCAGGTGGCCCATGATCTTGCCCATATCGCGGATCGAGCTGGCGTTGGTGGACCGGATCGCTTCCTCTATGGCAGCGGTCACTTCCTCGTCGCTCAGCTGACGCGGCAGGAACTCTTCGATCACCTTGATCTCGTTCAGCTCCTGCTCCGCCAGGTCGATCCGTCCGCCCTCTTCATAGGCGCGGGCGCTCTCCTGGCGCTGCTTCGTCATCTTGCCGAGGATCTTCAGGACTTCGTCTTCACCGACGCCGTCCTCGTTTCCCTCGCCACGGGCTGCGATATCCCGGTCTTTGATCGCGGCATTGATCAG
Organism: Pseudooceanicola sp. DL12; assembly: GCF_056270665.1. Taxonomy (NCBI): domain Bacteria; kingdom Pseudomonadati; phylum Pseudomonadota; class Alphaproteobacteria; order Rhodobacterales; family Paracoccaceae; genus Pseudooceanicola; species Pseudooceanicola sp. DL12. Next base: position 1,293,595 of record NZ_CM149884.1, on the reverse strand, counting down.
CCGCAAGGTGCACAGTCGGTCGCTGGCGCGGTCTCGCATCGCCTGCTTCAGCGCGGCGTTGACCTGTTCCCTTAGTTGCATCTCAGAATCTATCCCGGAGTTCAGTTGCAAGAGGCGACATTACAGAAATGCGACGCTGACGACAAGCGTTTGCCAGTTTGCGACGCTGCGGCGCAGCATGACCACCGCCCGTCCCTCGGCCAACAGCTGCGAAGGGTGCGAGCGATAACACCCTGCAGCGAGCCGCCTTCTTCTGCGTCGCAGCGGTGCCCTGGCTGCCGCCCGCCCCGCTGTCGCAGGCCGCGGCCGGGCCCACCGGCCGCATCCGGCCCGCGGGCCTTGACCCCACAGTCGCACGCTCTTAGGTATGCGCCAATTTGCCATTTCCCAGAGAGTCGAAAACCATGCCCCTTTCCAAAGGACAGAAACCGACCGCCTGCCTTGCACTGGCTGATGGAACGATCTTCTACGGGCGAGGGTTCGGCGCCACTGGCACTACCGAGGCCGAGCTCTGCTTCAACACCGCCATGACCGGCTATCAGGAGATCATGACCGATCCCTCCTATGCCGGACAGATCGTCACCTTCACCTTCCCGCATATCGGCAACGTCGGCGTGAACAGCGAAGACGATGAAACCGCGGATCCCGTCGCCGCCGGGATGGTGGTGAAATGGGATCCGACCGAACCCTCCAACTGGCGTTCCGCCGGCGAGCTCGGCGACTGGCTGGCGGCCCGCGGCCGCATTGCCATCGGCGGTATCGACACACGCCGGCTGACCCGGGCCATCCGTGCCCGCGGCGCCCCCCATGCCGCCCTGGCCCACGATCCCGAAGGCAACTTCGATGTCGAGGCGCTCGTTGCCCGCGCCCGCGGCTTCAAGGGCCTCGTCGGTCTCGATCTCGCCAAGGACGTGACCTGCGCGCAATCCTATCGCTGGGACGAGATGCGGTGGGCCTGGCCCGACGGCTTCCCCAAGCAGGAAGAAGGCAGCGCCCGGCACAAGGTCGTGGCCATCGACTATGGCGCAAAGCGCAACATCCTGCGCTGCCTGGCTTCGGCCGGCTGTGACGTCACCGTCCTGCCCGCCACCGCCACCGCAGCCGACGTGCTGGCGCACAACCCCGATGGTCTCTTCCTGTCGAACGGCCCCGGCGACCCCGCCGCGACCGGCGCCTATGCCGTGCCCATGATCCGTGAAGTGATGGAAAAGACCGAGATGCCAATCTTCGGCATCTGCCTCGGTCACCAGATGCTGGCACTCGCGCTCGGCGCCACCACGGTCAAGATGAACCACGGCCACCATGGGGCCAACCACCCGGTCAAGGATATCGAGACCGGCAAGGTCGAGATCACCTCGATGAACCATGGTTTTGCCGTCGACAGCCAGTCGCTGCCCGCCGGCGTCAAGGAAACCCACGTGTCGCTCTTCGACGGCTCCAACTGCGGGATCCGCATGGAAGATCGCCCGATCTTCTCCGTGCAGCATCACCCCGAGGCGAGCCCGGGCCCGCAGGACAGCTTCTATCTCTTCGAGCGCTTCGCCGCCTCGATGGACAAGATCGAAGCCTGATCGCGGCAGGATGTGGCCGGGCCCGACCGTGCCGCCATTGCGCCCCTTTCGCACCGGTGAACTCACGGCCCTGCCCCCGCGGCAGGGCCGTTTTCGTTCCTGAACCGGTGGATCAAGACCAAGCCACAACAGGTATCAGAGCATGCATTAATTGCCGTTAACCCCCACAGTAAGGTTGCTTAAAGGTTGGTTAACCTTCTCTTGGCACTGCTTGTCTCGACGTTCAGGCGTTCGCAGGACATCGCTACATGGCATCCTATCGCAGCTCTTTCCCCGCCCCGCCCCGCCCCGTGGACGGCTATGGTTTTCAGGAGGTTGCGCAGCGATTCGTCGCAGCCGACATGACGCTGCAGCCGGCAGCCGAGTTTGTGGCCGCGCTGCGCCGCAAGCATGCCGAAGGCGGCCTCGCGGAGCCCATCATGCTCGACCTTCTCGCGGCGCACCTGGGGCTGGACCGTGTCATCCTGGCCGACGCGCCCCCCGATCCCGCTCTCTCAGACCTCCTGGACCCGCAGTTCTGCCTGCGACACAAGGTTCTGCCCTATGCGACCCGCGGCAATCGTCTTGTGCTGGCCACGGCCCGCCCGGAACACCACGCGCGGATACTGGCAGATCTCAGCTTGCTGAGTGACGACCAGCCCAGTATCGCGCGTCGCCCCGTGGTCGCCACCACCGAGGAGATCCAGGCACATGTGGCCACCCGGCATCGCGAAGCGCTGATCCATGCAATGTCTAGCCGGGTGCCGGCTGAGGAAAGCTGCCGCACCTGGTCGCCCACCACCGTCCGCCTGCAGATAACCCTGCTCTCTCTGCTAGCACTTGTTACGACGACGTTCATCTTCCCTGAGGCGGTGTTTACCCTTGCGGTGACCTGGGCGATCTTCACGCTGATCGTCGCCAGCCTGCTGAAGCTCAGCGCCACACTCACCGACATCCTCTCCCCCCGTCCCCCACCGCGGCCCTTCGTGCCCTACAACGATCTGCCCAGCGTTTCCGTCCTGGTCCCGCTCTACAAGGAACGCCGCATCGCCGGAGCGCTGATGGAAAGGCTTGGTGCACTGGACTATCCGCGGGAAAAGCTCGAGGTCCTGCTTGCACTGGAGGAAAACGACCAGATCACCCGCCAGACCCTCGCCGCCTTGACGCTCCCCCCATGGATGCGCGTTGTGCTGGTGCCGGAAGGCGCGCCTCGAACCAAGCCGAGGGCGATGAACTACGCGCTCGATTTCTGCAGCGGAGAGATCATAGGCATCTACGATGCCGAGGACTGGCCCGCGCCGGGCCAGCTGCTTGCAATGGCACGTGAATTCGCGGCCTCCCCGCCCGATGTGGCTTGCCTTCAGGGGGCGCTGGACTATTACAACCCGCGCCAAAACTGGCTCGCCCGTTGCTTCACGGTCGAGTACAATACGTGGTTTCGACTGATCCTGCCCGGACTGACCAAATTGGGCTTCGCTGTGCCCCTCGGAGGCACGACGCTTTTCGTCAAGCGAAGCGTTCTGGAGCGACTTGGTGGCTGGGACGCTCACAACGTCACCGAAGATGCCGATCTCGGCTTTCGGCTGGCACGGCATGGTTACCGCACCACGATCCTCGACAGTACCACCGAGGAAGAGGCGAACTGTCACGTCGTGCCATGGATCAAGCAAAGATCCCGCTGGCTCAAGGGCTATATCGTGACCTACTTCGTACACCTGCGCAGCCCGAGCCAACTGATGGCGCAACTGGGCCCCTGGAAATACATGGGCTTCCATGCGCATTTCATCAGTGCCATTTCACAGTTCATGCTCGCACCACTGCTTTGGTCGTTCCTGCTGATCTTCTTCGGGCTGCCGCACCCGCTCGACGGCATTATATCCCGACCTGCGATCGCCACATGCGCCATCCTCTTCCTGACGGCAGAGATCCTGAATATTGCGCTGGGGGTTATCGGAGCCCTTCGCGGCAAGCACCGCTTCCTGCTGCCTTGGGTCCCGACTATGGCGTTCTACTATCCGATGGGCTGCATCGCGGTCTACAAGGCGCTGTACGAGGTGATCGTGCGCCCCTTCTACTGGGACAAGACTCACCACGGGCATTCCCTGGCACGAGGCGCAGAGGTGACCGCTCCGACGGGAACCCAGACCGCAGACCGCTCCTAGCCGTTGCCTTCCTCGCGCAGGGAATCCAACTTGAGCCGGGTCATGAAGGCCTTCGAGATATGCGTGCGCAGCGTCTCGCCTGCCTTGTCCTCGTCGTGGGACGCGATGGCCCGCACGATCGCGTCATGCTCGGCCAGGGCATCCTCTCCGCGACCTTCTGCCGCAAGCGACGTGGTGGCAAGAAGGGCCATCGAGCGATGCACGATGTCGAGTTGCTGCACCAGGAAGCGGTTGTGCGACGCAAGATGGATCTGGTGGTGGAACCGGCGGTTGGCCCGCGACAGCGCGGAAGGATCGCCAAGATGCTTGCGATCTTCGACAACCATGTCCTGCAACAGCTTCACTTCTTCCGGAGTGGCATGCTTGGCAGCCAGGCGCGCGGCCAGTGCCTCGAGCTCTGCCCGCACAACGTAGAGCTCTGCCAACTGGTTATGATCCAGCGAGGCCACAATCATGGAACGCCCGTCCCGCGTCAGCAGAGCCTGGGTTTCCAGCCTTTGCAACGCCTCCCGGATCGGTGTCCGCGACACGCCGAAACGCTCGGCCAATTCACTCTCGACAAGCCGGTCACCAGGGCGATAGACCCCGACGTCGATTGCCTCGAGGATCAGCGTATAGGCGTCTGGCGGAGTGGGTTTAGTGGCCATGCGTGTGCGTCCTTTCACAATCGGAACACCATATGCGCCCCAACAGGTACGTTGCAAGCAGATCAGCCGTTTGCGCCTTGCGCCTGCTGACGACGCCAGCTAGCGTCCGCGGCATGCCAAAGCCCTCTTTCGATCACGTTGCCACCTGGGTTTTCGACCTCGACAACACTCTCTATCCGCCCTCGGCCCGGCTCTTCGATCAGATCGAAAAGCGCATGACGGCCTGGGTCATGGACGAGCTGAAAGTGTCGGAGGACGAGGCCGACCGCCTGCGCGCTGAATACTGGCGCGACCATGGTACGACCCTGGCCGGCCTGATGCGGTTGCACGGCGTCGACCCGATCCCCTACCTTGAAAAGGTTCATGCCATCGACATGAGCCACTTGGAACGGGATCCGGAACTGGCCGCGCATATCCGTGCGCTGCCGGGGCGCAAGATCATCTTTACCAATGGCTCCGCACCCTATGCCGAGCGGGTCCTGGAAGCCCGTGGACTGACCGGGCTGTTCGACGCCATTTACGGCGTGGAACACGCCGGGTTTCACCCCAAACCGGATCGGCAGGCCTACGAAACTGTCTTTGCCACCGACGGGCTGGATGGCACTCGGGCGGCGATGTTCGAGGATGATCCACGCAACCTCGCCGAGCCCTATCAGATGGGACTGCGCTGCGTGCACGTCGCGGAAGAGCCGGTCGAGGCGGAACACATCCACTTCCACACCAATGACCTTGCGGATTTCCTCAAGAAAATCGGCTGAGTTTACCAAATTTGATCGAAGTGGCTTTGCAATCTGGGGCGGAAACCGCCATGTGATCCCTGTCCACAGATAGAGGATTCGACCGTATGAGCGACACCGCAGCTCCCCAAGCACGTGGCCTGTTTTACCGCATACCTATCATCGGCTGGTTCGCACGCGACCTCGTGCGCGACTTCAAGGGCAACATCGGCTATTTCCTCTTGATCGTCGTGACCCTGCTTATCCTAGCGATGAAGGCATGGGGCCTCGTTGCACTCGGACTGGCAGCGCTCGCCATGGTGCCTGTGATGTTCGTCGTGCTGATCATGATCACGCTGGGCAACTAGCCGCAGTCCCCCGACCGGGCGCTTTTGTCGCTTTCCCCTGCCGAGCCATGGGCCTAGATAAGAGGCAGGAGGTGCCGCCATGGAACAGCGATACGATATTGTCATTTCCGGTGGCGGGGTCGCCGGGCTCAGTGCCGCCTGCATCATGGGCGCCGCCGGCTTTTCCGTGCTCTGCCTGGATCCGACCCCCCCTGTAACCGTTCAGGCCGATGCCGGATCGGACCTGCGCACCACGGCTTTTTTGCAGCCGGCGCAGTCGCTTTTCGAAGAAGCCGCGCTCTGGGAGCGGTTGGCACCCTACGCGGCACCGCTGCAGATCATGCGGATCGTCGACGCCGGCGGACCAGAGCCCGAAGCTCGGGTTGTCCGCGATTTCAACGCATCGGACATTTCCGACAAGCCCTTTGGATGGAACCTGCCCAACTGGCTGCTCCGCCGCGAGATGCTGGCCCAGATCGAAACCCTTGAAAACGTGACCTTCCTTTCCGGGACAGGTACCCGAAACCTGTTCACCCGCGAGAGCGAGGCCTTTGTGGGACTGAGCGACGGCCGGCGGGTCCGGTGCAAGCTGGTCATCGCTGCGGACGGGCGCAACTCTCCGATGCGCGAAGCGGCAGGGATCGCCACACATACGCGGCGGTACGGGCAAAAGGCCCTGGCCCTGGCCGTGACGCACCCCATTCCCCATGACAACGTCTCGACCGAAATCCACCGCTCCGGCGGCCCGTTCACGCTCGTGCCGCTGCCCGATCACGACGGCCGCCCCTCTTCCGCAGTCGTCTGGATGGAAGACGGCCCCCGGGTTCAGGAGCTGGCCGCGATGGATGTCGAGAGGTTCGAGGCCGAGATGATGCGCCGCAGCTGCGGTATCCTCGGTCCGCTGAAGCTGGAAACACGGCGATCGGTTTGGCCGATCATCACCCAGGTGGCCGAACGCATGTCGTCACAGCGCCTTGCCCTCATGGCCGAAGCCGCACACGTCGTGCCGCCGATCGGCGCCCAGGGCCTGAACATGTCGCTTGGCGATCTGCGCTGCCTTAGAGATCTCGCCATAGGCACACCGGAAACGCTCGGAGATGCGGCGATGCTTGAGAAGTATCACAAGGCCCGCCATCGTGAGGTTCAGATCCGGGCAGCCGGGATCGATGCGCTGAACCGTGCCAGCCAGATCTCGGCGCAACCGCTGCGGGACATGCGCGCGGCCGGGCTGAATGCGCTCTATTCCGCGGCCCCGGTGCGAAAGGTGCTGATGCAGATGGGTCTCGGCGCCAAAGGCTGAATTCGCTCAGCCCAGCGGCCCGTCTAGCCTTTCCTCCGAGAGCATGACATTGGCATCGACGTTGCCCACACCGGGCAACGTCATGATCCGCCGGCGCAGCACCCTCTCGAAATCTGTAATGTCGCGCGCCGTCACCCTGAGACGGTAATCATAGACACCGAGGATATGTTCCACCGTCTGCACCTCCGGGATCGCAGAGACGGCACGCTCGAAATCCTCCATGGAAATCCGGCCCTTGGCCGCCATCTTGATGCCCAGAAAGACGGTCACACCAAAGCCGAGCTTCTCGAGGTCGAGGTCGAGGCGGCGCCCCTTGATGATACCAGCCTCTTCCAGACGTCGCACGCGCCGCCAGGTCGCAGGCTGCGACATCCCTAGCCGTCGCCCCAGCGCCCCGGAACTCAGCGAAGCATCCTCGACCAGCGCCCGGAGAATGCGCCGGTCCGTATCATCGAGGTCGATTCTCTGATCCGTCATACCGGAACCGTTTCATCGTATTTGATCCGCGCGATATGCATGAGCGCATCGATATCCGTCACATGAGGCAGCGTCAGGATTCGGGTCCGGTAGAGGTGCTGATAATGCGCCATATCGCGAGCAATGATCCCGAGGCGCACGTCCACCTGCCCAAGAAACGTCTGTATTTCAAGAACTTCGGGAATCTGTCTCGCTTCCGCGGCGAACTCATCAAAGGCACGCGGAATGGATTTGTCCAGCGTGATCCGCAGCGACACCTCGACGGAATAGCCAAGCGCATGCCAGTCGATGACTGCACGCGTTCCGCGGATCACCCCGGCCTCCTCCATCCGTTCGATGCGCCGCCAGCATGTGGCCTGTGTCAGCCCCGCGCGCTCAGCGATTTGGGCCGCAGAGGCGGAAGGGTCCGACTGATACTGGCGCAGTATGCGCCTGTCCGTGTCGTCTAACATGCACTATCCATCTATTTAGCTTTTGAAGAATAGATTCTTATCTATTCGTTGCATTTTTGCAAATATTGAAAAGAACACTGCCGCAAACCGGCGCATCTTCCGGCCAAACAAGGAAGGAGAACGACATGCGCGTTTACTATGACCGCGATTGCGACATCAACCTGATCAAGGACATGAAGGTCGCGATCCTCGGCTACGGCAGCCAAGGCCACGCCCACGCCCTGAACCTGCGCGATTCCGGCGCCAAGAACATCGTCGTCGCCCTGCGCGAAGGCTCGGCATCCGCAAAAAAGGCGGAAGCGGAAGGTCTTGCCGTGATGGGCATCGCCGAGGCAGCCGCCTGGTGCGATCTGATCATGTTCACCATGCCCGATGAGCTGCAGGCCGAAACCTACAAGAAGTACGTCCACGACAACCTGAAGGAAGGTGCCGCCATCGCCTTCGCCCACGGCTTGAACGTGCACTTCGGCCTGATCGAGCCGAAGCCTGGTGTCGACGTCATCATGATGGCCCCCAAGGGCCCCGGCCACACCGTGCGTGGCGAATACACCAAAGGCGGCGGCGTGCCCTGCCTGGTCGCCGTCGACAAGGACGCCTCCGGCAAGGCCCTGGAAATCGGCCTGTCCTATTGCTCCGCCATCGGCGGTGGCCGCTCGGGCATCATCGAGACCAACTTCCGCGAAGAATGCGAAACCGACCTCTTCGGCGAACAGGCCGTGCTCTGCGGTGGCGTGGTCGAACTGATCCGCATGGGCTTTGAAACCCTGGTCGAGGCCGGCTATGCCCCTGAAATGGCTTACTTCGAGTGCCTGCACGAGATGAAGCTGATCGTGGACCTGATCTACGAAGGCGGCATCGCCAACATGAACTACTCGATCTCGAACACCGCCGAATACGGCGAGTATGTCTCGGGCCCGCGCATCCTGCCCTACGACGAAACCAAGGCCCGGATGAAGGCGGTTCTGACCGACATCCAGACCGGCAAGTTCGTGCGTGACTTCATGCAGGAAAACACCGTCGGCCAGCCCTTCTTCAAGGGCACGCGCCGCATCCACGACGAGCACCAGATCGAGGAAGTGGGCGAGAAGCTGCGCGCCATGATGCCCTGGATCTCGGCCGGCAAGATGGTCGACAAGGCCAAGAACTGATCCGGTTTCCCCCGCGCAAGCGGACCGGTTTTCAAGGCAAGGGCCCTGCCATCGGCAGGGCCCTTTTTTCACGATCATATTCGATATTCGGATTCTATCATAAGCACCTGAAAAGGCCGGATTCCAACGTCGGTATTACGTCGGTATCACGTCGGTATCGCGTCGGTGCAAAAACGCCGCTTTCCGGGCCTGCCCGGTCACTGCAGCCCTTGAACCGCGCCCCTCATTTTCTTGTTCGAAATATCCCGGGGGAGCGCCGCAGGCGCGGGGGCAGAGCCCCCCTGCCCCCGCGCTCTCCCGCGACAGGTCAGAAGCTGTAGAGCACCGCCACCATCGAGGTCATCGAGGTATCCTCCTCGACCACGGCGCTGTCGCTCAGCATGTCGGCCAGGCCGCCATAGCGCAGCTGCCCCAGCAGCGACCAGTTGCGGTCCACCCGGTAGCGCGCCGTCATCGTCACGTCATAGCGCTGGAACCCCGAGGAGGCATCGTAGACCGCGACGGAGTTGAGAGCCGCCTGCTCCGGCGTCACACCGAAATAGGCATCCATGTAGGTTTCATCGGCAAAGGTGGTGCTGAGCGAGAATCGCAGCGACAGCCGGTCGCTGACCGCCAGCCGCGTGCCGGCGCCAAAGGTCATCGTGGTCCCCTCGGAACCGCCGAGATAGCGCTCGGCGCTGCCGAAGACGTCGACATAGCCCATCACGTAGGTCGCACGCAGGCCGATCCGGGCCGAGGCATCGATATCGTCAAAGCCGGCCAGGTCCATGTCGGCGGCATCGCGGGCACCGCCATAGCCGACGTACCCGCTGATCGTCAGGCCCTGGTAGCCGGGCCCGCCAGCGCCGCCGCCCGCCGCCCGGCCGGCCGCCCCGCCCGGGCGCCAGTTGAGCGAGATCTGCTCGGGGCCCAGGATGACGATGCCGTAGTTCAGCGAGACGAAGGGCAGAACCCGGGCCTCCATGTCGGCGCTGCCCTGGTATTCCGGCGCATATCGCAGACCGAGGCCAAGGGTATAGGGCGACGGGCCCTCCTGTGCCGCCAGTGGCGCGGCCGAGAGCAGGCAGGTTGCGGTGATCGCCGAACCGGCAATGCCGGCGGCCGCCGAAGAGCGGCGGCGGGTGCTGTTGGTCATGATCTGATTTCCCCAGTTGCGCCGCGGGAGAGGCAGCCCCCGGCGACAAGTTTCCCCCGAAGCGGTACGACGCGTGCGCCCCATTTGCCCGACGGCCGAAAGAGTGGACCGGCCGTCGGCACCGCGCCGTACCTGACTATGCTACGGGTATACGGCAGCCCCCCTACGTCGGATCAGCACTTTTTCATACGTACACGCGCCGCCCATCCTGGCAGCCCCCCTGCCACCTGGCGCGGCCCGTGCCCTGTCCCGCTCGCTTCGTGCTTGCAGAGCCCCGCGGCAGGCGATAGGCAGCGGCCTTTCCAGCGCCAGGGAGACAGCCATGACCGCCGCACCGAGCCACCCGATCCTTGCCGTGGATTTCGGCACTTCCAATTCCGCGGCGGCCATCGCCGAGGGCGGCCGGGTGCGCCGCCTGCCCATCGAGGACGGCGCCGAGACCCTGCCCACGGCCGTATTCTTTCCGGCCGAGGGCGGCGCGATGGAGATCGGCGAAGCCGCCGCCCGCGCCCTGATCGAGGGCGAGGACGGGCGCTACATGCGGGCGCTGAAATCGGTGCTGGGCACGACGCTGTTTCACGAAAAGCGGCTGATCGGCGGCCGGCGCCGCACCCTGGCCGATATCGTGACCGACTTTCTGAAGGCGGTGAAACGGCGCGCCGAGGCCGAGGCCGGCGTGACCATGACCGCCGTGCTCTCCGGGCGGCCGGTGCATTTCCACTCGGGCGATCCCGAGCGCGACGCCCGGGCCGAGGCGGATCTGCGCGGCTGCTACGAAGCGGCGGGCTTTACCGAGATTGCCTTCATGTTCGAGCCGGAGGCCGCGGCGCGTGCGGCGCTCGGCGCCGAGCGTAAGGGCGAGACCGGGCTGATCGTCGACATCGGCGGCGGCACCTCGGACTTCACCGTCTTCCGCGTGGGCGGCAACGGCGGGCTGGAAGTGCTGGCAAGCCACGGCATCCGCCTGGGCGGCACGGATTTCGACCGTGAGGTCTCGCTCGCCCATGCCATGCCCCTGCTGGGCCACGGCGGCCAGCTGAAACGCGAGATGGGCGCCGGCCTGCTGCCGATGCCCGTGGCGATCTATTTCGACCTGGCGACCTGGGCCAAGATCCCCTTCCTCTATACCGCCGAGACCCGCCGCGCGGTGGCCGAGATGCTGCGCAACGCGGTGGAACCGGTGAAGGTGAAGCGGCTGGAGAGCGTGCTGCGCGACGAGCTGGGCCACGAGCTGGCCTTTGCGGTGGAAAAGGGCAAGATCCGCGCCAACGGCCTGACGGGCGGCGCCGCCGCGATCAGCCTGACGATGATCGAGCGGGCGCTCTCGGCCGAGATCACGCCGGAGAGCCTGGCGGCCTCGCTCGCCGAGCAGAAGGCGCAGCTGATCGAGGCAGGCGCCGAGACCATCGCCATGGCCGGGCTGACGCCCTCCGACATCACCGCGGTGGTGATGGTGGGCGGGTCCAGCCTGATGGGCATGGTGCAGGAGGCAGCACGGGCCATCTGCCCCGGGGCGCGAATGGACAGCTCGGAGGCCTTTACCGCCGTCGTCGACGGCCTGGCGCTGGCCGCGGCCGAACTCTGAGCCGGTGATGGGCGGGCGCCGGAGCGGCCCCCGCCCGGCGGCTCAGGCGTGTTCGGCCAGCAGGCTGCGCAGCTGCGAGGGGAAGAGCTGCATCAGCCAGGTCTCGGTCCGTGCCTCGCCGTCGACCTCGACGTACATGCGCAGGTCGATGGGGGTGTCGTCCCCCTCGGGGACACCCGAGAAATCGAGGTCGAACATGGCGCGCCAGTAGTCCTCGCCCACCACCGGATAGGCGGCGAAATTGCCTGTGGTCCCGCGCGAGGCGGTGACCACCGGGCGGATGCCCGGATCGCGGTCCAGATCCTCGAAGCCCATATTGTCGAAATCGCAGACGATCTTGACCACGCCCTCGGGGCGCGGCTGGCCGGGGATGCCGCCGGCCCCGATGCGGGTGGCGATGAAGCGTGCGGCATTGGGGGCCACGGGGGCGTCCTCGAACCAGGTCAGGCGATAGCCGATCTCGTATTCGCGGCCCTGCCCTGCCGGGCCGGTGGGGGTCCACATGGCAACGATGTTGTCGTGGATCTCGTCGTTGGTCGACAGCTCCACCAGGGTGACCGAGCCATCGCCCCAGTCGCCGGTGGGTTCGATCCAGGCCGAGGCGCGTTTCTCGTAGAAGACGCCGTCGTCCTGGTATTCGTCGAAGTCGCGCTCGCGCTGCATCAGGCCGAAGCCCTTGAGCCCCGGCGCATAGAAGGTGTTGGCCATGGTGCGCGGCGGGTTGTTCAGCGGGCGCCAGATCCGCTCGCCGTTGGCGGCATGGATCTCGAGCCCGTCGCTGTCGTGCACCTCGGGGCGCCAGTCGGGGGCGACATGGCCGTTGGGCTTGCCGAACCAGTACATCGAGGTCAGCGGCGCGAGGCCCAGGCGTTCGACGTCGCCGCGCAGGAAGACCAGGGCCTCGACATCCTGCGCCACGCCCTTGTCGGTCATGGTCGAGGCGATCTTGTAGGCCCCGGTGGCCCGCGGGCTCTCCAGCAGGGCATAGGCGGTCAGGTCACCGCCCTCGCCCTGTTCCAGCCAAAAGCGGGTGAAACGGGGGAATTCCTCGGGCCCGTCGGGAATGGCGGTGTCGAGCGCCAGGCCGCGCACCGAAAGGCCGAACTGCCCGGAATACCCGGAGGTCCGCCAGTAGGAGGCGCCGAGGAAGGCCATCCAGTCGTCGCCGCCCGGCTTGTCCTGCACCCGGAAGCCGGCAAAGCCCTCGGTCTGGGTCAGCTCGTTGGCGGGGTTGCCCTCGGGGATGTCGAAGTAATCCTTGGAGAAGGGGACCTCGCGGGCCATGCCGTCCTCGAGAGCATAGATGTGCACCGGCTCGCGGAAATACTTGCCCGGGAAGAAGAACTGCACCGGCGACTTGCCCGCCTCGTTCCAGAGCGCCCGGTCCTTGCGGAAGGTGATCTGGTTGTGGTTGTCGTAGTCGATCTGGTCGAGGATCTCGCCATCAGCCACGCGCATGGGCACATAGGTCTCGGCCGCGAGCGCCCGGGCGGTCTCCTTCAGCTGATCGAAGGAAAACGGCTCGGCCGGGCCGAACCCGTCGGCCGCGGTGGCCTGCTGGGCACGCGCCACTTCGGGCAATAGGAAAAAGGCTCCGGCCCCGAGGGCGGAAGCGAGCATATCGCGGCGGGTCAGGCGCAGGTCCGTCATGTCAGTCCTTCTGGCGTGTCTCGATCCGGATTGAATGTGGGAGAATTTCGCGAAAGAGCAAATTCCGCGATGCGGGATCGGCAAAAGAGCGCTCAGCCGGCGCGATCCGGGGGGGCTCTGCCCCCGCGCCTGCGGCGCAACAGGCCGCCGAAGCCGAGATCAGGCCGTGCCCCCCACGACCGCCTGCCAGAGGCGCAGGGCCTGGACGGTCTCGGGCACGTCATGGACCCGCACCATCTGTACCCCCTGCGCCATCCCGGCCAGGGCCACGGCAACGGAACCGGGCGCACGGTCGACCGGACGTTCCGCGCCGCCGATGGTGCCGATGAAACGCTTGCGCGAGACGCCGAGCAGGATCGGACAGCCGAGGCCGTGAAAGAGCGAGAGGTTCTGCAGCAGGACGAGGTTGTGCTCCTGCGTCTTGGCAAAGCCGATGCCCGGATCGGCCAGGATCCGGGCGCGCGGGATGCCCTGCGCCTCGGCGGCGGCAATACGCGCCTCGAGCTCGTCGTAGACGTCGAGCAGCACGTTGTCGTAATGCGGATCAAGGTGCATGTCGCCGGGATCGCCGCGCATGTGCATGACGCAGACCGGCAGGGCCAGCGCCTGGGCCAGGTCTGCCATGGCGGGATCATGGGTGAAGCCCGAGACATCGTTGATCAGACCGGCACCGGCACGGGCGGCCGCCCGCGCCACCGGCGCCTTGCGGGTATCGATGGAGATGGGCAGCCCGAGGGGGCGGATCGCCTCGATCACCGGGGCGGTGCGGGCGATCTCTTCCTCCGGGTCGATCCAGGCGGCGCCGGGCCGGGTGCTCTCGCCGCCCACGTCGATCATGTCGGCGCCGGCGGCCTTCATCTCCTCGGCATGGGCGAGCGCCGCCGCGGGCGCATCGTGACGGCCGCCGTCGGAGAAACTGTCGGGCGTCGCGTTTAGGATTCCCATGACCGTCGGCCGGCCCATCGGCAGGCCGGCGAGCGCGGGGCGCGGACGGCAGAGCCGGCGGGCGGCCTCCTCGGGGATCTCGGAGGCGGCGATCACGCGGCTGCCGGCACGGGAGAGCTCCTCCGCATGGGCAAACCAGAGCGGGCCACCGCAGAGCGGCAGGGCGCCCTCGGGCCGGGTGGCGCCGGATTGCACGAGCGGGCGGTAGTAGAGACGGGTCATGCGAGGCCTGCAGGCAGGGTCAGGGGCGCGAGGGCGGGGTCGGAGAGGGTCAGGCGCGGGCCGGATGCCCCGGCCGGCAGCAGGGCCGCGCCCAGAACCAGCATGTCGCTCGCTTGCATCAGCGTGGCGAACCACTGGGCCAGGGCGAGGCCGTCGCCCACCACGTCGGGTCGGTCGCCCACGGCGTCCAGGACGATCTTGGACGGGGCCCAGAGGCTGATCTGGCCGTGTTTCATGGCCCAGTCGAGCTCGGTCCGGCTGTTGACCACCACGCAGCGGCGGTCTCGGGCGGCGAGCTGCCAGGCGGCCTGTTCGATGGCAAGCAGGTCGATCCGGCGCTGTGGCAGAGGCGCGCCGGCCTGCGGACGCGGCAGCGGCCCGGGGCCGCAGCACAGGATCGCCGGCCGCGACAGGGCCTGAAGCCGGTCCAGCCAGCCGGAGAGATAGGCAGAGGCCGCCGCCTCGGGTCCGAGGTAGACCACCAGCGGATCGGGGGACTCGCTGCCCCCTGCCCCGGCCTGTGGGCGCGTCTCGGCGGTGCGGACGATCTCGACCCCCAGCGCGAAGGGGCCACGGTCGAGCTTTTCGATGCGCAGGAAGACGCGGGCGGCCATCGGCTCGGCCAGAATGCGCGTGGCGACACGTTCGGCCAGGGTCTCGAGCAGGTTCAGCCGCTCCGCCGCCAGCTCGGCTGCGATGGCCTCGGTGATCGTGTCGTAGGAGAGGATGCGGTCGACGTCGTCCTCGAGCGGAACGGGATCGCGGGCGACCTCGACGACGACGTTGAAGCGCAGCCGCTGGGTGGTGCCGCGCTCCTGCTGGAAGGCGCCGATCTCGACCTCGGTGAGGAAGTCGCGAAGCGCGATCCGGTCGGCGGGCGCATCACCCGAGAGGGCAAGCGAACGCCCCAGCGGGTGGTCGAAGGCCTGGTCGATCAGATCCTGTGTGTCTTGCCCGGTCATGCGGTCCCCTCTCTCCTCCGGCGCCTTGATGTCAGAGGAATGACGAAAAGGCAAAGCACCGTCGGGCACAAAAGCGACAGTTCGCGTGACCGCGCCGGTGCCCATCGGACACGAAAAGGCGCGCGGGGAGCCACGCGCCGTTCATCGGAAACCTGAGAGGGATCAGTTCTGGGTCAGACGCGTGGGTTCGCGGTAGAACTGGTGCACGCCGATCGTCGCGGTCTTGTCGAAGCTGCGCGACCAGCGCGGACGGACGTGGGTGGTGTGATAGTAGGTGGCGCCGTCGGTGAGCTGACGCGGCCCGCCGTTCAGCATGATCGCGGCGACCTTTGCGACGCGGGCATAGGCCAGCGGCTCGCCGATGGTCTCCTTGCGGCCATCGCAGGTGTAGGTGAACTGGCAGGAGAACTTGCGCCCGGTGCCCTGGTGGATCACGCCGCAGACCGTATTGGGAAAGTTTGGGCTGTCGACGCGGTTGAGGATGACCTCGGCCACCGCGAACTGGCCCTTCACGCTCTCGCCGCGGGCCTCGAAGTAGAGCGCCTCGGCCAGGCACTGGAACTGCTCGCCGCCCTTGCCGGCGGGCTGTTCCGCAAGCCAGTCGCGGGAGTAGCTGATCTCGGAGGTGGCTGTGCCTCCGTTCTGGGAGGGCGTCCGGAGATAGGTGGCCAGGCGCCCTGCGGGAACGGACTTGAGGTTGCGCTGTTCAACCTGCATCGCATCCGCGATCGGGTTGTCCGCCAGCGCCGGAGCGGCGGTCGCGGTTAAAAATAAGATCAGCAGCGTTGCGAGTTTCATGCAGTCCATCCATAAGCGGCACCCCATACGGGGCCGACCGGATGGGGCACCTACCCAAAATTGATGGAACCGTCTACCCCGGGGGGGCGTTTTTACAGGCGGTAAGTCGCCCGGAGCGGGGCCAGGAAAGAAATAGATTGTTAATCTGTATTAATAACAGATTGGTTTCAGGACGTTTTGAGAGCCCGGGGCGGAAGGGTCGGACGGATGTGCAATTGTGCCGCAGCAAGCCGTGCGACGGGCACCCGGAAGGGGGAACAGGACACGTAATCGAAGTGCTGATCCCGACAGAAGGCGATTGATTCGGCATTGCCGCCGTGCTCTCCGCAGATCGAAAGCATGAGATCGGGGCGCGCCGCACGCCCGCGTTCTGCCCCGATCGTGAGCA
This sequence comes from Pseudooceanicola sp. DL12, assembly GCF_056270665.1. Taxonomy (NCBI): domain Bacteria; kingdom Pseudomonadati; phylum Pseudomonadota; class Alphaproteobacteria; order Rhodobacterales; family Paracoccaceae; genus Pseudooceanicola; species Pseudooceanicola sp. DL12. The sequence goes on along the minus strand of NZ_CM149884.1, from coordinate 1,277,111 downwards.
GTTCGCCCACGCCCTCGGTATCGAGCGTGTGGAAAGGATCCTCGCGGTAGACCCCCTGCTTGACATATTCGGACATGAACTTGCCGGCGTCGTCGCGCGACAGGCCATAGGTCATCTGCGTCAGGTCGTTGGTGCCGAAGGAGAGAAAGGCGGCATGGGGCGCGATCTCGCCGGCGCGCAATGCTGCGCGCGGCGTTTCGACCATGACGCCGAGGCGGAAGGTGAAGTCGCGCCCCGTTTCGTTGCGGACGGCGGCGGCCACGGCATCGACGCGGGTCTTCACCAACTCGACCTCGCGCTTGGCCGAGACCAGCGGGATCATGATCTCGGGCACCACGGGATCGCCCTCGCGCGAGGCGGCCACGGTGGCCTCGAAGATCGCGCGGGCCTGCATCTCGTAGATCTCCGGCATGGCGATGCCGAGACGGACGCCGCGCATGCCGAGCATGGGGTTGTATTCGGTCAGCGTCTCGATGCGGCGGGTGACATCCGAGAGCGGCAGCGAGAGCGCCTCGGCGAGTTCGCGCATGCCGGCGCGGTCCGAGGGCAGGAACTCGTGCAGGGGCGGATCGAAGAGCCGGATGCAGACCGGCTTGCCCTGCATGATCCGGAAAAGCTCTATGAAATCGGCCCGTTGCATCGGCAGCAAGCGGTCGAGCGCAACCCGGCGATCCTCGGGCGTATCGGCAAAGATCATCTCTCGCATCACCGTCAAACGGCCGGGATCGAAGAACATGTGCTCGGTCCGGCAGAGGCCGATACCCTCCGCGTCGAAGCGCCGGGCGACCTCGGCATCGGCGGGGGTGTCGGCATTGGCTCGGATGCCGATGTCGCAAAACTCGTAGGCCCAGGCCATCATCGCCTGGAAGGCCTCGTCCTGCGCCGCCTCGATCAGGGGCGCCTCGCCGGCCAGGATATCGCCGGAGGTGCCATCGACGGTGACCAGTTCGCCAGCCTTGAAGACGCGGCCCTGGCGGGTCACGAGGCGCGAGGTCTTCATGTCGAAGGTCAGCCCCTCGACCCCCACCACGCAGGGCAGGCCGAGGCCGCGGCCGATCACGGCGGCGTGGCTGGTGATGCCGCCACGCTCGGTCACCACGGCGACGGCGGCATGCATGCCGCGGATATCCTCGGGGCCGGTTTCGCGGCGCATCAGGATGCAGGGCTCGCCGCGGGCCTTGGAGGCCTGGGCGGCGGCGGCGGAAAAGACGATGCGCCCGGTCGCGGCCCCGGGACTGGCCGCGATGCCGTGGCCGATCGTGTCGCGGGTGGCGTTGGGATCGACCTGCCGGTGCAGCATCTCGTTGAGGGCGCGGGGATCGACGCGGCAGATCGCCTCTTCGCGCGGGATCACGCCGTCATTGGCCAGCGACACGGCGATGCGGATCGCCGCACGGTTCGAGCGCGCCACGCGCAGCGCATCGAGCACGTGGACATTGCCGTTGTCGATGGTGAATTCGGTCTGCATTTCCTCGCGCAGGCGAAACCGCATGAGCTGGGTATATTCCACAAGCTTTTCATAGGCTTCGGGCGCGAGATCCTGAAGCGCGGGGCCGCGTTCATCGCGCGCGAGGTAGAGCGCCTTGCTGCCGCGCTGCAGCGCCTCGCGGCCTTGGCTCTGGGACATGTAGCGCCCGGTGATGCGCGGCCGGCCGGACCGCGAGGAGACGAGCTGGATCACGCCGGAACCGCATTCGCCGGTCTTGCCGAGGCCGAGGGCCATCTCCTGCACCACAAGGCCGAGGCCGGCATCGGCCGGTGCGCCCTTGGCCTGGCGCAGCAGCCGTGCGGTGGTACCGCGCCAGGCCCGCGCCATGGAGCGCAGCACCGCGGCCAGCTGGATCGCCGGATCCTGGGGGAAATCCTCTTCGGTTTCCTCGTGATAGGCACGCAGCGCCTCGGCCAGGGCCTCGGGGCCGTCCATCGGCAGATCCTCGAACATGTCGGGATCGAGGCGCTCGACGTGGATCGCATAGGTGCGCACGAAGCGGGTGTAGATGCGGGTGGCGGCCTCTTCGCCCAGCTTTTCCGACAGCGCGGCATGGACCGCGTCGTTCATGCCGAGATTCAGAACCGCCGAGGGGCCGCCCCAGTCGGGATCCTCGGAGGAGGGCCGGACGCAGAGCAGCGGGTGGGCGCCGAAGGGTTTCAGCAGGGTCACGAGGTCGGGCATGCGCCCCTCGGCAATGTCGTTCACCGCCCGGAAGGAAAGCGCAACGGTGCGCGGCACCGGCAGGCTGAGCCGTACCAGACGTTGCAGGCATTTCGCCCGGCCGCCGTGGGTTTCGGTGGCGATCGGGGCGGTTTCGGTCACGAGCGTGATATTGGGATCGTCTTGCTGCACTGCGGCACCTGTTGAATTGCGGGCAGCATAAAGCGGCACGGCGATGGGGCAAGGGATTTCCGCGCGGCGGGACCCGCGGCAAGACGGCTCTGGCCGTGCAAGGGGCGAGAGGGCGGGAGCCTCCGGCGGGGATATTTACGGCCAGATGACGGGGAACGGACGAGGGGGAGCGGAGCGCCGGAATGGCAAAGGGCAGGGAAATCCCCTGCCCTTGCGGTGCTTGCCGTCAGGCGCCGGGGGGCGCGGGCGGAGCCTCAGCCCTCGATCCGTGTCAGGTCGGCGACCTTGAGCACGGTGGTGCGGATCGTCGAGAGCAGGTTGAGGCGGTTGCGGCGGATGACGTCGTTGTCGGAGTTCACCTGCACCGCCTCGAAGAAGGCGTCGATGGGGGCACGCAGGGCCGCAAGGGCCGCGGCGGCCCCGGCGAAATCCTCGGCCTTGAGGGCCTCGGCGATCTTCGGCTCGGCGGCCTCGAGCGCGGTGAAGAGCGTGCGCTCCTCCTCGGCCTCGGCGAATTTCGGATCGGCGCCGAACTCGTAGGCGACGCCGTCCTTCTCCTCGGCCTGGGTGAGGATGTTGTTGGCGCGCTTGAAGCCCTGGACGAGGTTCACGCCGTCATCGGTGGAGAGCACGTCCTGAAGCGCACGGGCGCGTTTCACCAGCAGGGTGATGTCGTCGTTGCCTTCCATGGCGAGGCAGGCGTCGATCACGTCGTGGCGGATGCCCTCGTCGCGCAGGTGCACCTTCAGCCGGTCGTGGAAGAAGGAGAGCAGGTCGGCGGCAACATCATCGGAGAGGCCGTGGCAGCCGGTGAAGATCGCCAGAAGGTCGAGCTCCACGTCGTTGGTCAGCAGCAGGCGGATCACCCCCAGGGCCGCGCGGCGCAGGGCGAAGGGGTCCTTGGAGCCGGTGGGTTTCTCGTCGATGGCCCAGAAGCCGGTGAGCGTGTCGAGCTTGTCGGCCAGTGCCACGGTGGCGGAGACCGGGGCGGTGGGCACGCTGTCGGTCGGGCCGAGGGGCGAGTAATGTTCCTCGCAGGCGGCGGCGACCTCTGCCGGCAGGGCGGCGGCCTCGGCGTAGTAGCGGCCCATCAGGCCCTGCAGCTCGGGGAATTCATAGACCATTTCCGAGCTGAGGTCGGCCTTGGCGGTGCGGGCGGCCTGTTCGGCGAGATCGGCATCGGCGCCAAGGGCGGGCGCGATCTCGCGGGAAAGGGCCGCGATACGCTCGATCCGCTCGGCCTGGGAGCCGAGTTTCGCATGGAAGGTGACATGGCCGAGCTGTTCGATCCAGGGCGCCATCTTCTGATCCCTGGCGATGCGAAGATCGTTTTCCCAGAAGAACTTGGCGTCCGACAGGCGGGCGGCCAGGACCTTCTGATTGCCGGCGAGGATGGTGGCGCCATCGTCGCGGGTCTCGCGGTTGGCGACGGTGACGAAGCGTTCGATGCGGCCGGTTTTCGGGTTCTTCACCGAGAAGAACTTCTGGTGTTCCTTCATCGAGGTCTGCAGCACCTCGGGCGGCAGGGCGAGGAAATCCTCGCCGATCTCGCCCATCAGCACCACGGGCCATTCGACAAGGCCGGCGACCTCGGAGAGCAGCCCCTGATCCTCGACGACCTCCAGGCCGTTGGCGAAGGCGCGGTTGGTGGCGTCATGCCAGATGTGGTCGGCGCGCTCGGCGGCATCCAGCACCACGAAACGGCGCTTCAGCTGGCTGGCGTAATCTTCGAAGCTGCGCACGGCGAAGGTCTCGGGGGCCATGAAACGGTGGCCACGGGTGGTGGCGCCGGCGGTGATGCCGTCGATGTCGAGCGGCACGACCTGGGCCCCGTCCTCGGCCGAGAGGATGCACAGGATCGAGTGCAGCGGACGCACCCAGCGCAGGGAGCCTGTGCCCCAGCGCATGGATTTCGGCCAGGGGAAGGTCCGGATGACGGTTTCGAGCACCTCGGCCACGATCTCGGGCGCGGGGCGGCCGGGTTTCTCGATCACGGCGAAGAAGACGCGACCCTTCTTGTCGTCGCGCTCCTGCAGCTGGTCGCGGGTGAGACCGGCGCCACGCAGGAAGCCTTCGATGGCCTTTTCGGGTGCGTCGGTGCGCGGGCCCTTGCGTTCCTCGCGGATCGTCGGGCTTTCGCCCAGCAGACCCTCGACGGAGAGCGCGAGGCGGCGGGGCGTGTGGAAGGCCCCGGCGCTGGCATAGGTCAGGCCGGCCTCGACGAGGCCGTCGGTGACGCGTTTCTTGAGATCCTCGGCGGCACGCGCCTGCATGCGGGCCGGGATTTCCTCGGAGAACAGTTCGATCAGCAGATCGGGCATGTCATGAGCCTTCCTGTGCTGGCGGCTGCGGACAGCCGGCGGGGACGGGGCGGCCGTCGAAGACGACCTCGCCGCAATGATTGATCTGGTGCCATGCCACGCCGCGTCCGTCACCCAGGAGGGCGACCACGCGGTCAATGCCATAATGCACATTGGGAACGGAGAGATAGGCGCGGGCCGTGCCGGCCTCGAGCGCGGCGCCGACCTCCTTGGCGTCGTAGCAGTCGAACCAGCCGGGGCCCATATTGGGCGCCGCGTCGGGATAGGGCTGATAGGCGGCGGAGGCCTCGTCCTCGGTCAGCGAGGTGGTGAAACAGGCGCGGAAGCGGATCGGGCTGCTGTCCGCGTCGATGGCCTGAAAATCGGCGTAGTCGATGGGTTCGGGTGCCTCGGCGCCCTTCGGCAACAGCTGGACGTCGGAGGTGCCGTTGCCGGCGACCTTGTCGTAATAGGCGTAGACCTGGAGGTAATAGACCGCGCCACCCATGGCGAGCGCGGCAATCAGGATACAGATGACCGCGACCTTACCCATGAGACACCCCCATGCGGTAGGCAGGCCCCTGCCCCGGTGCTATGGCCGCACGACCGTCAGCAGGGAGAGACCGATGGACACTTTTGACGCACTGAAATTCTTTGGCGCACTCTTTGCGATCATGAACCCGCTGACCAACCTGCCGGTGTTCCTGAGCACCACGGAGGGCGCGACGGCGGCGCAGCGGCGCTCTATCGCGATCAAGGTGGCGCTGTACTGCCTTATCCTGGGCACGATCTTTGCCCTGGCGGGCAATGCGATCCTGAAGGCCTTCGGCATCAGCGTCGACGATTTCCGCGTGGCCGGCGGCCTCGTGGTGCTGATGATCGGGCTTAACATGCTGCACGGCAAGGACAGCACCGCTCACCACGGGACGGATAAGGAAAAGAGCCAGTTCGCCGACCTGAGCGCCGTGGCCTTCTATCCTCTGACCTTTCCGATCCTGGTGGGCCCGGGCACGATCACGACGCTGATCCTCTATCGCCAGGAAGTCGGCAGCATCGAACAGATGGGCACCTACTTCGCGGTCTTCATCGCGGCGGTGGCACTGCTCGGCGTGGTCTTCCTGTTTGCGGGCCAGATCGGCAAGCACCTGAGCGACACGGCCCGCACGATCATGTCCCGCCTGATGGGCATGATCCTTGCGGCGATCGCGATCAGCATGATCGCGGCCGGTCTTCAGGTCATTCTGCCGGGTCTGGCCTAGCAGCATCAGGCCACGTAGCCCCCGGCGTCGGTCTGCACGAAGGCGTCGGCGCATTGCTTGGCCAGCGCCCGCACCCGGCCGATGTAGGCCTGGCGCTCGGTGACCGAGATGACGCCACGCGCGTCGAGCAGGTTGAAGAGGTGGCTGGCCTTGATGCACTGGTCATAGGCAGGCTGTGCCATGACGATGCGGCGGCCCGTCTTGGGGTCGTCGACGGGCTGCGAGAGGATCGCCTCGCACTCGGCCTCGGCATCCTCGAAATGCTTCAGCAGCATCTCGGTATTGGCGACGTCGAAGTTCCAGCGGGAGTATTCCTGCTCGTTCTGCAGGAAGACATCACCGTAGGAGAGCGCGATCGGCGCGGCCGGATCGTTGTAGGGCATGTCCATCACGTGATCGATGCCGAGCACGTACATCGCAAGGCGTTCGAGGCCATAGGTCAGCTCGCCCGAGACCGGGTGGCAATCATGGCCGCCGACCTGCTGGAAGTAGGTGAACTGAGACACTTCCATGCCGTCGCACCAGACTTCCCAGCCGAGGCCCCAGGCGCCCAGCGTCGGGCTCTCCCAGTCGTCCTCGACGAAGCGGATGTCGTGCATCTCCATGTCGATGCCGATTGCGGACAGCGAGCCGAGGTAGAGATCCTGCAGGTTCGGCGGCGAGGGTTTGATCAGCACCTGGTACTGATAGTAGTGCTGCAGCCGGTTGGGGTTTTCGCCGTAGCGGCCATCCGTGGGGCGGCGCGAGGGCTGAACATAGGCCGCGGCCCAGGGTTTGGAGCCCAGCGAACGCAGGGTGGTGGCCGGGTGGAACGTACCGGCACCGACCTCCATGTCGTAGGGCTGCATGACCGCGCAGCCCTGTGCTGCCCAGTAATTCTGCAGCCTCAGGATGATCTCCTGAAAACTCCTTGGTTTCTCGATGCTCTGATCGGACATAGGGGGCCCCTTCGTTGCGGCGAACCGTCAGCCGCTTAACTACGGGGGGGGCCAAGCAGCGTCAATGTGGCGTGAGACCATTATTTGAGTGCATGGACCGGCGAATTTGTTACAAATCGGAGGAAACCGGCCCGCAGACGCCGGTGCGAACCCCGAGAGAGCACGGCAAGAGGCAATTTCTATCATGATCCGTTATTTGGTGACGCTGGTTTTCACTCTGGTGATCGGCGCAGGTGTGGTGCCGTCCGAGGCGCAGGCGCAGGCGGCGCCGGGAACGACATACGTGCAGATCGAGGCGCAACCGACGCTGGACGAGGCCCAGCAATCCATCCGCCGCTACAGCAACTACCTTAGGGATGTTCAGGGCTACGAGTTGACGAGCGGGTATTACGCCATCGTCCTCGGGCCCTATGACACCAGCGACCAGGCCATTCGGGCGATGCGCAGCCTGCGCAGCCAGGGCTCGATCCCCGGCGACAGCTACGTGACCTTCCCCAGCACCTTTACCCGGCAATTCTGGCCGGTGGGCGCCCAGCAGCGGCAGGTCGAGACGACCCCCCTGCCAGAGGCGACCGACGGCACCGCCCCAGGCGAGCCCGCTGCCGGCGCCGGCCAGCAGGCGTTCCAGTCGCAGCTGCCCGATGAAACCCCGGCAGAGGCGCGCCTGAGCGAGCAGCTGCTGAGCCGCGAACAGCGAGACCTGCTGCAGGTGGCGCTGAAATGGGCGGGCTTTTACAACGGCTCGATCGACGGCGCCTTTGGCCGTGGCACCCGCAATTCCATGGCCGCCTGGCAGAGCGCGCACGGCTATGAGCCGAGCGGCATCCTGACCACGCAGCAGCGCGCGGAACTGGTGGGCCAGTACAATGCCGTGCTCAAGGATCTGGACGTGCAGCCGCTCGCGGACGATCGCGCCGGAATCCGGATGGATATGCCGAAGGCGGCGGTGACCTTCGACCGCTACGAGGCGCCCTTTGCGCTCTACAAGCCCACCGACGCCAAGGCCCTGCCGGCGCGGGTGATCCTGATCTCGCAATCCGGTGACCGGTCGACGCTGTCGGGGCTCTACGAGATCATGCAGACCCTGGCCATCATACCCGAGGACGGCGACCGCCAGCAATCGGGCGACAGCTTCACCATCGAAGGCCGCAACGACAAGATCGTCAGCTATACCCAGGCGGCGCTGCAGGACGGGCAGATCAAGGGCTTTACCCTGGTCTGGCCGACCGGAGACGAGGACCGCCGCACGCGCCTGCTGGAGACCATGAAGGCGAGCTTTGCCCGGATCCCCGGCGTGCTGCCCGACAGTGCCGGCGTGGACAGCGACCAGCACGTCGACCTTGTGTCCGGCCTGCGGGTGCGCAAGCCGGAGCTGTCGCGCACCGGAATATTCGTCAACGAGGCAGGCACCGTCCTGACCGTTGCCGAGGCTGTGGACGGGTGCGGCAGCGTGACCCTGGCCGAGGACTACCCCGCCGAGGTGGTGGGGATCGACCGCACCACGGGACTGGCGCTGGTGAAGCCCAAGCAGCGGCTGGCACCCCGCGCCATCGCGCGCCTGGCCACCGCGACGCCGCGGATCGCCTCCGAGATTGCCGTGGCCGGCTATTCCTATGGCGGGCTGCTGAGCGCGCCGAGCCTGACCTATGGCACGCTTGCCGACGTGCGTGGGCTGAACGGCGAGGACGGCGTGGACCGCCTTGAAATCAGCACCCTGCCCGGCGATGCCGGCGGCCCGGTCTTCGACAACAGCGGCGCGGTGATCGGCCTGCTGCAGGCGGCCCCCTCGGGCGACAGGCAGCTGCCCGACGACGTGGCCTTTGCAGTGGACCGCAAGCGTCTGGCCGACCTGCTGAGCGCGGCCGGCGTGCCCGTGCGGGCCAGCACCACCGACGGCACGGCGATCTCTCCGGAGAAGCTGGAGCGTCAGGCCGGCGACATGACGGTTCTGGTCAGCTGCTGGAACTGAGCCTTCGCGGCCGAGAGGCGGACGAAACGAGAAGGGCCATTCCCGCATCCCGGGGATGGCCCTTCGAGTATCGGGCCGGATCGATCCGACCGCAGCGGGGGGAGTGACGCGGATCCCCCCTTCCGCCGGGCCGGTATCCCGAGCGTCGGGGAAATTTGGAAACTGGCAAGGGGAAGAGGGCGGCGCAGCCGGGCGAGCCAATGCGCGATCAGGCCACCCGTGCCTGATCGGATTGCGGAATTCGACCTGCAGAAGTGGCCTTGGGATAGCGCAGGAGCAGAATGGCCGGGCTGCAGATGCCGGCCTCGGCCAGACCGGAGGCCAGCGTGCCGAGCGAGAGCGACAGGCAGCGTTCGCTCGGGGTGGAGGCATGGGCCACCACGTCAACGGCGCATTGCGGCGGCACCCCGGCGGCCAGCAGGTCGGCCTGGACCTGCCCTGCCCGCTCGACCGCCATGTAGAAGGCCGTGGCGGTGCCGGGACGGGCGAGCATGGTGCGCTCCGGGTCGGTATCGCCGGAGCGGGAGGTGCCGGTGGTAATGACGAGCGTGTCGCATTCGCCGCGCTCGGTCAGCGGGCGTTGCAGGCTGGCGGCGGCGGCAGAGGCGGCGGTGATGCCCGGCACGATCTCGACCTCGATGCCGGCGGCACGGGCGGCGGCGATCTCCTCGGCGGCGCGGCCGAAGATGGAGGGATCGCCGGATTTCAGCCGTACCACGCGGCGGCCACGGGCGGCCTCGGCCACGATCAGGGCATCGATGCGATCCTGAGGCCAGGCATGGGCGCCGACCTCCTTGCCCACATAGACGCGGTCGGCATCGCGGCGGGCCAGTTCCAGCACCTCGGGATCGACGAGACGGTCATAGAAGATCACGTCGGCCTCCTGCAGGCGGCGGACCGCCCGCAGGGTGAGCAGGTCGCGCGCGCCCGGACCGGCACCGACCAGGGCGATGTGCCCCGTGATCTGCGGCGCCCCTGCCCCGGCCTCGGCAATCGCGGCCTTGAGCATGTCGGCGGCGGCATGTTCATCGCCCTGACGGTGGCGGGCGAAGGCCGGGCCGGTAAAGACCCATTCCCAGAAGGCGCGGCGCCTCGCGGGCGGCACGGCGGCGGCCACGGCATCACGCAGACGCCCGGCCAGCGCGACGAAGCTGCCGAGACGGGGATGCAGCATGGTCTCGATCTCGGTCTTGATTGCACGGCCGAGGACCGGGGCGTTGCCCTCGGTTCCGATGGCCACGACGACCGGATCACGGTCGACGATCGAGGGGGTGAAGGCATCGCAGAGCTCTGGCCGGTCGACGACGTTGACCACGGCACCGGCGGCGCGGGCCCGGGCAGCCAGGGCCTCGTCCTGTGCGTCGTCGCCGGTGGCGATGAAGGTCAGCGCGCAATTGTCGAAGAGATCGGCGCCGGCCTCCTCGGCCTGAAGGGCCCGTCCGGCCGCGACGAGACCCGCCAGTTCCGGATCGAGATCGCGGCCGAGGATCACGATCTGCGCCTCGGTCTTGAGAACCAGGCGGGTCTTGCGGGCGGCCTCGGCGCCGGCGCCGCAGATCACCACGCGGCGGCCGGCCATGGTCAGGAACATCGGGAAGGTCTTCATCGGGGCACCTCTCGGGGCTGGAAAAACGCAAAAAGCCGCTGAACGCCCTGCCATGACGGCAGGCGATCGAGCAGCTGTGCTCACGGAAATCCCAATCATCGGGAGAGGCGCCTCGGCTCCGTTGCCGGGCGTTATGGACAATTAAACCTCGAAAAGGTGATTCTGCTCAACTGAAATCGCCTGAGGACCCGGGAATTCGGCACACCGGGCCGTTCAGCCGCGCCAGAACCGCACGGTGAGCATGGCGTAGACGACCATGAGTTCGAGGCGGCCGATCAGCATGGCGGCACAGAGAAGCCATTTTGCCAGGTCGTTGAGGGGCGCGAAATTGCCCGCCGGGCCGATGATCTCGCCAAGGCCGGGGCCGATATTGGCGATGGCGGTGGCCGCCCCCGACAGGGCAGTGACGAAATCGAGCCCGGTCATCGCCAGCAACACGGTGAAGATCCCGAGAGTGACGGTGAAGAAGACGAAGAAGGACATGACCGAACTCATCACCTCGACTTCGAGGGGGCGGCCCTCGTAGCGGGGAGAGAAAACCCCGTGCGGCGAGTGCACGCGCTTGATCGAGGCGCGGATCGAGGCCAGCAGGATCTGGTAGCGGAAGATCTTGACCGAGCAGGCGGTGGAGCCGGCGCAGCCGCCGATCAGCCCGGTGAAGAAGAAGATCACGATCAGGAAGGAGCCCCAGGCCATGTAGTCCACCGAGGCGAAACCGGTGCCGGAGATGATCGAGACGATGTTGAAGAGGCTCTCGCGCAGGGCCTGTTCCCAGTGATGGGGAAAGATGTGCAGCAGGGTGACGGAGCAGATCAGCACCAGCACGGCGATGGTCCCGAGGAAACCGCGCACCTGGCTGTCGCGCAGGATGGCGGTGCGGTTGCCGTTGATCAGCTGGACGTAGCGCACGAAGGGCAACGCCGCGAGCACCATGAAGAGCGTGGCCGCATATTCCATCGGGCCGGAAAATGCGCCGAAGCTGGCATCGCGGGTAGAGAAACCACCGGTGGAGGTGGTGGTGAGCGCGTGAACGGTGGCATCGAAGGCATCCATGCCGAGGACGAGATAGGTGAGCATGCAGGCCACGGTAAGGCCGACGTAGATCACCGAGATCTGACCGGCGATGGTGGTGGCGCGGGGCAGGATCTTGCCCATGGTCTCGAAGGCCTCGGAGCGGAACATCTGCATGCCGCCCACCCGCAGCTCTGGCAGGAAAACCATGGCCACGACGATGATCCCGATGCCGCCGAGCCACTGCAGGATGCCACGCCAGAGCAGCAGCCCGCGCGGCAGCTCGTCCAGCCCTGTAAAGACGGTGGAACCCGTGGTGGTGACGCCGGACATGGCCTCGAAATAGGCATCGATGAAGCTGGCATCGGTGGCGCCCAGGATGAAGGGCAGCGCGCCGAAGACCGGCAGGAGCAGCCAGACGCCGGTGGTCAGCAGGAATGTCTGCTGAAGGGTCAGCCCGTCCTTGGCGGAGTTCTGACAGGCAAGGGCGGTGAGACCGCCGATGGCAAAGGTCAGCAGGGCGCTTTCCGCAAAGGCGGGCCAGTGGCCGCGCCCCTCGACCAGGTCGACGATGAGCGGGGGCAGCATCGTGAGGCCGAGGATCGCCACGAGCAGGCCGATCACGTATCCGATGGGGCGAAAGTCGATCATCTCGGCTGGTTCGTATCCCTGGGGATGCCCGTTAAGGGCAATGTGTGGCCATGTCCGCGTTCTGCGGATCAGGAAGCGTTACTGTGCCGCGACCGTGGTGGCAAGGCCGCCGATTTCCTCGATCAGGGCCAGGACCAGGTCGAGCCCCTGCCCCGTCTTGAGATTGGTGAAGACCGTCGGCCGGCTGCCGCGCTGGATCTTGGCATCACGCTCCATCACGCCGAGATCGGCATCGACATAGGGCGCGAGGTCGATCTTGTTGATGACCAGGATGTCGGACTTGGTCACTGCGGGCCCGCCCTTGCGCGGGATCTCCTCGCCCGCGGCGACGGAGATGACATAGACCGTCATGTCCACCAGCTCGGGCGAAAAAGTGGCGGAGAGGTTGTCACCGCCCGATTCCACGAAGATCACGTCGAGGTCCGGGAAGTCACGGTTCAGCTCGGCGATGGCCGCCAGGTTGATCGAGGCGTCCTCGCGGATGGCGGTATGCGGGCAGCCGCCGGTTTCCACGCCGCGGATTCGGTCGGAGGGCAGCGCCTGCATGCGCACCAGCGCCTCGGCATCTTCCTTGGTGTAGATGTCGTTGGTCACGACGGCGACGGAGAGGTGATCGCGGAGGGCGCGGCAGAGCGAGGCGGTGAGCGCCGTCTTGCCGGCGCCGACGGGACCGCCGAGGCCGATGCGAAGCGGGCCGTGGGGTGAGCTCATGAGGGTCTCTCCTTCTGGAACGAATGTCTCTCAGGACCGGAACAGGCGGGTGGTCAGGTCTTCCTGCCGCATGGCCGAGATGTCGGAGGTTAGCGCAGAGCTGCCTAGCGCGTCCAGATCACCCGGCAGGGCCTCGTGCGCAAGGGCGGCGATGAGGGGATCGAGCGCCTCGAGCAGGCGCTGGCCGTCGGTCTGTCCGAGCGGCACGAGGCGGATCGCGGCGGAGGTCAGCGCGGAGGCGAAGGCCTGAAGATAGAGGCGCAGGGTCAGTTCCAGCGGCAGATCCGCAAGACGCGCGGCGCGGCCCACCACCACCGGGTAGGGCATCGGCGGCAGGTCGAAACCATGCACCTGCGCGGTGGTCGAGGCAAAGGCCGCGCCCTGAGCCTCGGTCTCCAGCCGGCGGCTGGAAGAGGGCGCAAGGGCCGAGGCGAGCGCCGCCAGGTCAGGCAGATCCTCCGACTCGGCATGCCAGGCGGCCGCCAGCAGGATCGCATCGTTGCGCCCTGCCCCGAGCGCCAGGATGTCGTTAATCCAGTCCGCGGTCTCTGCGGCATTGGTCAGCCGATCCTCGGCCACGGCTGCCTCGATCCCGTGGGAATAGGCGAAGGCACCGACGGGATAGGCGGGCGAGAGCCAGCGGTGCAGGGTCAGCGCCGGATCAGTGATCATGGCTGCGCCCGTGATCGTGGTGATGCCCATGATCGTGCGAGTGGTCATGGCTGTGGTCATGGTCATGGTCGTGATCATGCGAATGCCCGTGATCATGGGCATGATCCTTGGCAGGCGCGTGATCGTGGTCATGCGCGGTCTTGCCATGTTCGTGGGAATGGGTGCGGCCGTGGCCATAGGCACCGCCCTCTGGGATGAAGGGGGCCTCGATACCTTCGACCGTGGCGCCGATGTGGCGCAGCATGTCTGCAATCACCTTGTCCTGACGGATGATCAGGTGATCGGGCATGACCTGACAGGGGGTGTGACGATTGCCGATGTGCCAGGCCAGCCGGGCGAGATCGCGACCGGTGACGCGCAGCAGCGGCTCGGGCGCGGCGCGAATGCCGATCAGGCGGCCATCCTCGAGCTGAAGGGCATCGCCCTCATCGAGAGAGATCGTCTGGGCCAGATCAGCAAGGATGCGTTCACCGCCATCCGTGGTCAGGCCCTTGCGGCGAAAGAACCGCGCTTCGTAATCGAGTGTCACATGATCGGCGAAGGAGGCGCCGTTCGGAACATTTTCAAGGTCTTCTGCACGCAGGGCGGCGAGGGCGCGGGCGGTCATGCGACCGCCCCCTGCCCGATACCTGCGCCGTGGAACGCGATCAGACGTAGAACAGGTCGCGGAAGACGTAGGCGGGGATCTGATCCCGGGTGATGCCCAGCTTGGTCAGCTCTGCATCGGATTTCGCCTGCAGGGCGGCGATTTTGTCGGAGCGCGAACGACGTTCCATGTAGGCGATCATCCCGGCGCTGAAGGCCTGGAAGAAGCCGCCGCGTTTTTCGGCACGGGGAGCTGCGGAATGGATGTGGGTGATGGTAGCCATGATGAACCTCTTGGGGCGCAGGTGTGTGTTTCGTTCCTATGCCCAAGAAATAAGTCAGGTCCCTTGCCACCACCACGGCCAATCCTTCAACACCGCCATGCGTGCGCTGCAACGCAGAAACCCTTAGATAAAAGGGGTGCGCAGACCACCATTGCATCAAACGCATAACTGAAACAGCATTTTTTCCGCGGTGCAGCATTGCTTCATTTCCCCAGAGGAAGGGCCTCTTTGAGAGGCGCGATGGCCTCGTAGTCATATTCTTCACGGTTGTTATCGCTATCAGTCCACCCGAGGTAGAGTGAAATTCCCAGACTTGTCAGGTAAACGTAGCGATCAAGCGTCTCGACGGCGCCGCTGGCGTCCATGTCGGCAGCCCGGATCTCGACCGCGGGATAGTGGCATGCACCTATCGCATAGTCGGTCAGGGGGCCGGCCTCGAACATCAGGGTGCCCTCGTGTTCCGACCCATCCTCGCGACTCTCGCGGTAGGGCAGCATGCCCGTCACCTGGGCATCCGGGCGGATGAAGTCATCCACGGGCATGTCATGCAGCCAGGTGGTGGCATAGGCGAGCACGCCATCCTCGAAGTCGACCGACGTCAGGTCGTAAAACCCCTGCGCCAGCAGACCGGAGTAGATCAGCCGCCCGTCGTCATAGCCCTCGACGGAGACCACGGCGGGATCGGAGGCGCGAAAGACCTCCTGGTAGAGCGTATCGCCGGAAGTGCTGTCGGTGACGACGATGCCGGTTGCGAGATCGGCAGGCCCCGGACAGGAAGCCTGCGCCGCGACGGGCGCGGCGAGGCAGGTGACCAGGCCGGCAAGAGCGGGCCGCCGCATCAAGGGTCGCATCAGAAGAGAAAGTACCGTTGCGCCATCGGCAGTTCGGTTGCCGGTTCGCAGGTCAGCAGCTCGCCGTCGGCGCGCACCTCGTAGGTCTCGGGGTTCACCTCGACGTGGGGCATGGCGTCGTTGAGCTTGAGGTCCTTCTTGCCGATCTGGCGGGTGTTGAGCACGGCGATGGTTTCCTTGCCCAGCCCCAGGCGATCGCGGATCCCCTCGGCCTGCGCGGCGGCAGAGACGAAGGTGACGGCGGAATTCTCGACCGACTTGCCGAAGGCGCCGAACATCGGGCGCGAATAGACCGGCTGCGGCGTCGGGATCGAGGCATTGGGATCGCCCATCTGCGCCGCGGCAATGGTGCCGCCGATCAGGATCATCTCGGGCTTGACCCCGAAGAAGGCCGGGTTCCAGAGTACCAGGTCCGCGCGCTTGCCCTCCTCGATCGAGCCGATCTGATGCGAGAGGCCATGGGCGATGGCCGGGTTGATCGTGTACTTGGCGATATAGCGGCGAACGCGGAAGTTGTCGTTGTCGCCGGTTTCCTCGGCCAGCTTGCCACGCTGCTTCTTCATCTTGTCGGCGGTTTGCCAGGTGCGGATCAGCACCTCGCCCACCCGGCCCATGGCCTGGCTGTCGGAGGCGATGATCGAGAAGGCACCCATGTCGTGCAGGATGTCCTCCGCGGCAATGGTCTCGCGACGGATCCGGCTCTCGGCAAAGGCGACGTCTTCGGGGATGGCCTTGTCGAGGTGGTGGCACACCATGAGCATATCGAGATGCTCGTCGATGGTATTGCGGGTAAAGGGACGCGTCGGGTTGGTGGACGAGGGCAGCACATGCGCTTCGCCGCAAATCTTGATGATGTCCGGTGCGTGGCCGCCCCCTGCCCCCTCGGTGTGGAAGGCATGGATCGTGCGGCCCTTCATGGCCTTTACGGTATTCTCGACAAAGCCGGATTCGTTCAGCGTGTCGGTGTGGATCATCACCTGCACGTCGTAGTCATCGGCCACCGAGAGGCAGCAGTCGATGGCGCCGGGCGTAGTGCCCCAGTCCTCATGCAACTTGAGGCAGGAGGCGCCGCCGCGGATCTGCTCCTCGAGCGCGGCGGGCAGCGACGCGTTGCCCTTGCCGGCGAAGGCCAGGTTCATCGGGAAGGCATCGGCGGCCTGCAGCATGCGGGCCATGTGCCAGGGGCCGGGGGTGACCGTGGTGGCCAGCGTGCCATGTGCGGGGCCCGTACCGCCGCCGATCATCGTGGTCAGACCGGAATGCAGCGCATCCTCGATCTGCTGCGGGGCGATGAAATGGATGTGGCTGTCGATGCCGCCGGCGGTGAGGATCTTGCCCTCGCCCGCGATGGCCTCGGTGCCGGGGCCGACGATGATGTCGACGCCGGGCTGGGTATCGGGGTTGCCGGCCTTGCCGATCTTGTGGATGCGGCCGTCACGCAGGCCGACGTCGGCCTTGTAGATGCCGGTCCAGTCGACGATCAGAGCGTTGGTGATCACGGTGTCGACCGCGCCCTCGGCGCGGGTGGCCTGCGATTGGCCCATGCCGTCGCGGATAACCTTGCCGCCGCCGAACTTGACCTCTTCGCCATAGCGTGGGCCGTTGCCCCCGCCGGCCAGGCCGGCCAGTTCGGCGGTCAGGTCACGCTCGACCTCGATGATCAGATCGGTATCGGCCAGCCGCAGCTTGTCGCCCACGGTGGGGCCGAACATGGCGGCGTAATCGGCGCGCGAAATGGTGGTGGCCATGGAAGTCCCTCTTGGTTCAGCAGCGCGGGGCGCGCGGGTGGTTGCTCCACCCGGCGGCTGCCCGCGCGAAAGTCGTTGCGGCCGAGCGCGTCAGAGCGCGCCCATGACCTTTTGATTGAAGCCGTAGATGCGACGGTCGCCCCCGATGGGGATCAGGTTGACCTCGCGACGCTGGCCCGGCTCGAAGCGCACGGCGGTGCCGGCCGCGATGTCGAGGCGCAGGCCGGTGGCCGCGGCGCGGTCGAAATCAAGGGCCTCGTTGGCCTCGGCAAAATGGTAGTGGCTGCCGACCTGCACGGGGCGGTCGCCGGTATTGGCCACCATCAGGGTGATCGCCTCGATACCGTCGTTGAGGGTCAGCGTGCCCTCGGCCGGGAAAAGCTCGCCGGGGATCATCAGCGTTTCTCCCAGGGCTGGCGCGGGCGGCGGGTGGCACGCACGCGGATCGGCTGCAGGTCCGCCTGCGGGGCGAGGCCCAGAAGGGTCATCAACTTTTCGAGCAAACTCATGACGTTGCACCTTTCATTTAGGGAGGACCCTCAGCGGATCGGGTTGTGGACGGTCACCAGCTTGGTGCCATCGGGGAAGGTGGCCTCGACCTGAACCTCGTGGATCATCTCGGGGATGCCCTCCATGCATTGATCGGCCGTGATCACCTGGGCGCCGGCCTGCATCATCTCGGCCACGGTGCGGCCGTCGCGGGCGCCTTCGACCACCGCATCGGTGATCAGGGCGATGGCCTCGGGGTGGTTCAGCTTGACGCCGCGGGCGAGCCGCTTGCGGGCCACCTCGGCCGCCAGGGCCACCAGGAGTTTGTCTTTTTCGCGAGGGGTCAGTTGCATGTCAGAGCGTCCAGGTTTTCGGGATGTCCTGCCCGGAGAGGCGCGTGATGGCGGGAATGAGACGCTTGCGCAGCTCGAAGCCATCCTCGGCGGTGATCCGGGCGAAAAGAAGATCGGGGGCCAGCAGGCTGGCGCCGCCATGGGTGCCAAGCGCGGCGCGGATATGGGGCAGCTGCGCTTCGGCCTCGGGCGCGGCAAAGAGCAGCGCCGCCATGGCACGATGGCCGCCGGTGACGGCCGACCGGGTCAACCGTGCCTCGATATCACCGGCCAGGCGGAAATTGTCGGCAAAGACCAGACGGTCGTCGCGGCGCAGGCGCCAGCGATCGGAGAGATGGCCCGAGCGCACCAGCTCGCCCATGGCAAGGCGGCCCGACACCAGCGGCTCGACCGCGAGAAGGCGGGCACCGGGGGCCAGGTCGATGTGGAAATTGCGGGTCACGCGGGCGCCGTCGAAGAGGATGGTTTCCTGTGGCAGCCAGTCGAGGCGGCCGCCCGGCCCCACCTTCAGGTGAATGTCCATCTGCCCCATTTCGGCCGGCTGCGCGCGGTAGAGGCGCTCGGCCGCCTGGGAGGTGAGCATCAGGGCGGCATCGGGCAGGGCTTCGGCCGAAATCCGGAAGCGGTCGCCGCCGGTCACGCCGCCACCGGTGTTCAGGAACACCGCGTTCAGCGTGCCATGACGCGAAGCCGGGAAAAGCGCCTTGAGGGACCCGCTTTGATGCAGATCGCCGATCTTTGCACCGGGCCGTGCGGTCAGGTGCAATTCCCCCCTGGCGCGGGGCTGTCGCGTTGCGGCATGGCGCAGATTTTGCGGCTCGGCGTTGATGGTCGTTCCCTCCGTCGGCCGCCAGATTAGCAAGCCTGCCGGGGAGTGTAAGCCCCATTTTCGGGAGGTGCCAGAGGCCGCCGCAAAAACCGGCGGCCCGCACTATTTTTCGGCGAAGCGCAGAGCCTGCGCTCGCGCATTCCGTCAGCCGGCGTGATGCAGCGTGGCAAAGAAGCGGGGATCGAGGCTGTCCGCCGCGAAGCTCTCCCCTTCGCTCAGTACCGAGACCGCATCGTGACTGTGCAGGCTCTCCTGGTGGCTGGCCGCCACGCGGAAATCGCCGACGCGGTCGTCGTCCTGCAGTTGCTGGCAGAAGAGCCTTGCCGCATCCTCGACGAATATCGGGTTGGCTGCGTTGAGCTCGGCGAAGGCCTGTTCATCCTCCCGCTTGACCATGACCTGGGTCTCGGTCGGCACGGCAGCCCGGGCCATCTCGATCACGTCCTCGAACCAGAGGCAGGCGCCGGGCAGGATCTGCAGCGAGATGCGGGCAACCGAGCGCTGGGAATGTGGCGTGGCCAGCTGGCCGCGCGTGCGCCGCGCATGTTCGCTGAGCTCCAGCGAGCAGGGGCAGGTCGAGGAGTAGACGTAATCGAGGTGCATGAAGCGGTTGCGAACACCGTTGGCATCCACGACCTCGAGCGCGATGTCGTAGTACTGATAGCCGGAGAGGCCGGAGCGCAGGGCCTCGACCCGAACCGGGTAGGAAAACCGCATCATGATCCGCGCATCGAGGCTGTCCAGGTCCGCCTTGTAGTCGTCGAGCGCAGCCTCGATCACCTCGAAGGAAAAGCATTCCTCGGCATGACCGTAGAAGCTCCGCATGATGCGGGACATGTTGATGCCCTTCTTCTCGGCCTCGAGGCTGACGGTGCCGGTGACCGAACTTTCCAGCGTCAGCTCGCCACCATCGCGGCGGAGGAAGCGGATAGGCAGGCGGAAGTTGGAGATGCCGACATGCTGAATCTGGGCCTTGGCGCCGCGGATCAGGCTGGCAGGCCCGTTCTGAAGGTCGGGGAGCGTGGCACGATAGGCTTCGTCCGAGGTGAAATCGGCGGGATAGGTGTTTGACAGGACGGGATAATCCGCCTGACCTGGCAAGAGACGCGCCACCGCCGGATCGAGGGCGTTGATCTCCTCGTTGCTGGCCTTGGCGGCCCAGTCACGCAGCAGCTCGAGCGCCGCACGGGCCTCGTCGGTTTCCGGTTTCAGATGCTGTGGGTGGATATTCATTCCGCCCCTCCCTCTTCCTTCATGTCCGCCATGGCTGACCAGACGGGCCGTGCAACGGCGCCTGCTTAATATAGGCGCCACTATCATGTTTTTCCAATCGCGACAGGGCTACGTGCCAGCATCGCTAACGGATCATTAAACAAGAAGGAAAATCACCCGGCACGGCAGGAGCGCACGCGCCGGGCGTAGCCGTCAGGCCTGTTCGAGGGCCGCCAGCATGTCGGAGACCAGGTCCTGAGTGTCCTCGAGGCCGAGCGAAATCCGCACCAGGCCGGGTGTGATGCCCAGTTCGGCCCGCTGTTCCTCGGTCAGACTGGAGTGGGTGGTGGTCGCGGGATGGGTCAGGATCGTCTTGGCATCGCCGAGGTTATTCGAGATGACGCCAACGTTGATCGCGTTGAGGAAGCGGAAGGCCGCCTCCTGCCCGCCCGCAAGGTCGATCGACAGGACGGTGCCACCCTTGCCGCCGGTCTGCGACTGCACCAGATCGAACTGGGCGTGACTGGGGTGCCCCGGAAAGATCACGCGGGCCAGCTTCGGGTGCCCCATAAGGGCTTCCGTCACGGCCTCTGCAGTTGCAGTCTGCGCCTTGACCCGCAGCTCGATCGTCTCGAGTCCCTTGAGCATGAGCCAGGCATTGAAAGGGGAAAGTGCGCCGCCGGTATGCTTCAGATAGGGCATCAGGGTTTCGCGGATGAATTCGCGCGTACCCAGGACGACACCGCCGAGGGCACGACCCTGGCCATCGATGTGCTTGGTGGCGGAATAGACGATGACATCGGCACCGAGCTCGACCGCGCGGGAATAGACCGGCGTGGCGAAGACGTTGTCGACGATGACCAGCGCGCCATTGGCATGGGCAATGTCGGCGACGGCCTTGATGTCGATGACCTCGAGCGTGGGGTTCGAGGTGGATTCGAAGAAGACGGCCACCGTATCCGGACGGATCGCGGCCTTCCACTGATCGAGGTCGGTGCCGTCGACGAGCGTCAGCTCGACGCCGAAACGCACGAGGATCTTCTCGAGGATATAAAGACAGGAGCCGAAGAGCGCCTTTGAGGCCACGATATGATCGCCGGCCTTGCACAGGCACATCAGCGCGCCATTCACGGCGGCCATGCCGGAGGCAGTCGCAAAGGCATCTTCCGTGCCTTCCAGCATCGCGATGCGGTCTTCGAACATCGCCACGGTCGGATTGCCGTAGCGGGCATAGATGAACTCGTCCGGGCCGGTTTCCTCGAAACGGGCCTGTGCCTGCTCGGCACTGTCGTAGACGAAGCCCTGGGTCAGGAAGATCGCCTCGCTGACCTCGTTGTACTGGCTGCGGCGGGTGCCCCCATGAACCAGCTTCGTGCGCGGTTTCCAGTTATCGCTCATTGCATTCCCTCCTGCGCCGCGCGTCCCGGCCGGCGCAAACAAAAAAACCCCGTTCGCGGTCAAGCGAAAGGGGTTTCCTAACGTCGACCTCTTTAGCGGAATGTTTAACGTGGCCCGCAATCCGGTAACAAAGCGCCACATGGCCGGGCTTAAACCCGCATCGCGGGACGGTCAAGGCGGGATCGCCATGGTCACGGCGGCGTTACGCCCTCTTCACCGTTGCTTTGCACCTCTGCGCTAGCATCGCATCAGGATCGAGCAGAAGGGTCTGTCAAATGGCCTTGATCAGGGTGAATGCCTGCGGCCTGCATGCGCGGCTGCACGGAACGGGCGCGCCGCCGGACCGGGCGATCGCCGGACTGCTTGCGCAGGACGGCCCGGTGATCGTGATGGTACACGGCTTTCGCTATGCACCGGGCGTCACAGGGCATTGCCCGCACGAAACTATATTCTCGCGCCGCCGGGATACCTTCGCGCCGGAAGACCTCGCCCGGCTGGGCGACCTGCCCGACACGCCCGAATGCGCCTGGCCGGGGCAGCTCGGCGTCGGGGCTGGACGGCTGGGCCTCGCGCTCGGATGGTCGGCCCGGGGCACGATCTGGCAAGCGCATGAAGAGGCCGCGCGGGCCGCCCTGGCGCTGGCCCACGTCCTTCGCCTCGTGCGGGATTGCGACCCGCGTCGCGAGGTGCACGCGATCGGACATTCCCTTGGTGCGCGGGTTATCCTCCAGGCGTTGCATCACCTGCCTGCCGGCACGCTTCAACGGGTCATCCTGCTTTCTGCCGCAGATTACGCCGGCCCGTCCCTTGCGGCCCTTTCGAGCCCCGCCGGTCGTCGTGCGCGGGTGCTGCATGTAACAAGCGGCGAAAACCGCGCCTATGAACTGGGCCTGCGAAGCCTGCTGCAGCCGAACTGCATCGGGGATCGCATCCTCGGGCTGGACACGCCCGAGGCGCTGCCGACGCTGCGCCTTGATGCGCCGGATCACCTAGCGGCACTCGAACGCGCGGGCTTTGCCGTGGCGCCACCGATGCGACGGGTCTGCCACTGGTCGAGCTATCGCAGGCCGGGTGTCTTTGCTCTCTATCGCGCCCTGACCGGGCCCGGCGGGGCCGAGCTTCACGACCGCATCGCCCGCATCCCGGCGCGGCGCGCCGCAGAGGGCAAGCCGCCACGGCGCATGGCCCCCCTCCTCCGCCTCGGCCACTTGCCTCGGGGCGCCAATCCGTCATGATGACCTGCGACAGAGGAGACCCATCATGACCACCCCCATCGAGCTCTACTACTGGCCCACCCCCAACGGATGGAAGATCTCCATCGCGCTGGAGGAAATGGGCCTGCCCTACAACCTGAACCTGGTGAACATCGGCAAGGGCGAGCAGTTCGACCCCGAGTTCCTGAAGATTTCACCGAACAACCGCATGCCCGCCATCATCGACCCGGAAGGCCCCGATGGCGCGCCGGTCTCGATCTTCGAGAGCGGAGCCATCCTGCAGTACCTGGCGCGCAAGACCGGGCAGTTCTGCGGTCCGACGCAGCGCGACCGGATTGCCGTAGACCAATGGCTGATGTGGCAGATGGGGGGCCTGGGCCCGATGGCGGGCCAGGCGCATCACTTCCTGAAGTATGCCCCCGAGATGGATCCGCCGCAGGTGCTGCCCTACGCCCAGGACCGCTATCGCAACGAGGTCGGACGCCTGCACCGGGTGCTCGACACCCAGCTGGCCGACAATGAATACGTCGCCGGTGATTTCTACTCGATCGCGGACATGGCGATCTGGCCCTGGGCCTGCCTGTGGGAAGGCCAGGAGCAGGACATCAGCTCCAAGCCGCACCTGCAACGCTGGCTCGAGCTGGTGGGCAGCCGTCCGGCGGTTCAGAAAGGCAAGGCGCTTGCCTCTGATCAACGCAACTCGGCCCGGACGGCCGAGGAACAGAAGATCCTCTTCGGCCAGAAGGGCTGAACGGGCAGGTCAGTCCGCGCCCTCTCCGAGGGCTTCGGAGCGCCGCCCGGCCGAGAGGCTGGGCGCTGCGCCAGTCCAGTCTCGATAGGCCCGCCAGAAGGCGGTTGCATCTGCATACCCGAGACTCTCGGCAATCTCGGCAATGCTCTTGCGACCGTCGTCGAGCGCCTGTCTCGCAATGGCCATCCTGCGTTGCTGCACCAGCTGGCGGAGCGAAGTATCGTCGTCCTGCCGGAGGCGCCGCTGGAGGCTCCGCGTTGAAAGCGCCAGTTCTCCCGCGACCAGATCAAGCGTGATGGGCTGTCGCGACAACTCTCGGTCGATGAGGACGATGACGCGCCGCACGAGATCGGACCGCTCGCCCGGGTGCAGGACGAAATCGCGCATGTGCCTTTCGAGCAGGGCAATCGCCTCGGGATCCTCACTGCGCCAGACATGATGCGCCGCAAGCGACGTGGTGACGATGCGGTTGGCCGGCTGCCCGAAGAGGACCGGGGCACGGAACCGCCGCTCGAGCTCGCGGGTCACGTCCTCTGCCGGGGCCGCGTGCTCGAAATGGATCTCGAGCGGACACCAGTCACGGTCATAGCTCAGCCAGATGACGTTGCAGGCGTCGAAAAGCACGCTTTCTGCATCCTGGCGGCGGGGCCAGAGCCTGTCGTCCATGATCCGGTAGCTGAAGGTCACCTGCGCGCCGTCATCCTCGAGCGCCGCCCAGGACTGGTCCTGCTCGCATTCCACATGCAACACCATCCGCCGCAGCCCGCGCCAGATCGACGCCCCCGATCCGAAGAGCTGCCCCGCGGTGCCGATATCCATCGGATGGAAGGACGCACCTACGTCGAGGCCGAAGAGCGGGTTGCCGACAAGCCCTGCGGCCTCTTCGAAGAGCGCGAGATAGCCTGCGAGCGGCGCAACGATGTAGGGCCTCTGGATGCTGAGGGGATCGACCTGATGCCTGCGGGCAAGGCCCTCGGCATCGTGCCCGAGGCTTGCCACCAACCTCAGCACGACATGGGTCATGGCGCCTCGCACCAGAGGCTCCTGGCCGGCCGGCAACTCAGGGGACATCCCGATGATCTTTTGGCGCATGTCATCGGAAAACTGGCGCACTGGGAAATGTCTTTCTTTCTGATCCCGCATTAAGGTCCGCAGCGTTTCAGCATTGCGCCGGGATCGTCAAGAGGACGGAACCACGCAACCCGATGCCATGCCCGCACGACGCCTTGCGCCGCCGGAGATGGGAGCGGGGCTGAACCGACCGGAACCCGACGACAGATCGGCCGGCCATGGGACCCACGGCACGCCGCCCAGGGGGAAATGGGGTAGAAAGCGGCGCATTCTTCGTGCCGCAGAAGAGAGAGCGCCGGGATGGCGTGGCCGACACAGGCCGCGCCATCCCGCACTGGCGACAGTCAGGGCTTCATCAGCACCGATTTCGACGGATAGTCCGAGGCCCAGGTTGCCGGGAGTGGCGCCACGAAGACATTTTCCGTGCGCGTACGCGTGATCTTCCAGCTGCCGTCAGCCTCCTTGCGGAACCCGTTGTTCAGCCGCGACGACCGCAGCAGGGCCTTTCCGTCCGAGAAAAGCCAGGGCTGCATGTGCACCCACTGACCGTCTGCCGTGATGCCGCCCGCGTGCACGTGGATCTGCTCTGAGGTCAGGTAGTGGCAGTTCATGATCAGCTCGGGATCCTGCTTCTCTCCCCAGAACTTCAGAAAATGCGCCCGGATCGCCGGGGCGCCGTGCAGGGCGCCGAACTGGTTGTCGTAGTATTCTCCGACCCCTTCCCAGATCGCGTCCTCTGCATAGAGCGCCATGATCAGGTCGATCCGCTCCGCGTCGTCTTTCGCGCCGAACTCCGGCAGGGGCGTATCGCAGAGAAACATGTAGCGCGCCTGGATGCGGCGGATCTCGGCCTCGGCCTCAAGCACCTCGATGCGGCGCACGAGCGCAAGAAGATCGGAATTGGCGGTATCGGTCATGTCGGGAGTCCTCGGGATGAAATCAGGCGGCCCCGCGGAACGCTAACCCCACGCGGGCCATCTTTCCGAAAAGGGTGCGGCAGGTGAGTCGCCGGGTCAATCGGGAATATTCACGTGAATAGTGTTTTTAATTTCGATGCCGGGCTGCGGTGGCCGGCCGGCCTCCAATCGCTGCCAAGCGTCCGGCCCGGTGCTGCAATTCTGGGCAAATCGACCGGAAACAGGAGAAACCTGCACGCCGCATGTCGGAAATAATTACAGTAAGTTTCCCCTAAATGGCAAGAAGGGGACAAGCAACCCGCCGGGCAGAAAGCCCGCGCAGCTGAGCACAAGACCGCCCCTTCCCAGGGGTGCAGACCCACCATCCGCCAGAGGCCTTAATGCAGCCGACGAGGCTGCTGCAAAGGGCCCAAGACACCGAGCCGAACTCAAGGACGAAATCTCTTGTTCACCGCAAAGGGCATTGACAGGATGTTTATTAATGTGAATTTTACCGTAAATTTTACCCATATGTCCGCCCTTCACCCCGCCATGCATCGGACGTGACAGCGCCGCGCCCGACCTTTGACTAGCCTGACCGCCACGAAAGGAGCTCAGATGACGCTCGACAGCCCTCATACCGCCAGCCCGGCCGACCTGGTCGAAACGGATCGGGTGAAAACCCCGATGTACGAAGATCCCGCGCTCTTCGACGAAGAGATGGAGAAGATCTTCCACCAGACGTGGGTCTGGGTCGCACATGCCTCCGAGCTGCCCGACAAGGGGTCGTTCAAGCTCTCGCATGTCGGCAAGGAGCCGGTCATCGTGGTGCGCGACCGCAAGCAGAATGTCCACGTGATGGTCAACCGCTGCCGCCACCGTGCCGCGACGGTCTGCGAGGTGCACAAGGGCAAGACGTCGTCCTTCCAGTGCCCCTATCACGGCTGGGGCTACGGCCTCGACGGCTCGCTGCGTGCCCTGCCCTATCCCGAGCAGTACGGCGATGATTTCGACAAGTCGAAATACGGCCTGAAGACGCTGCGCACCGAGAGCTATCAGGGGATGATCTTTGCGACCTTCAACGAGGATATCGAGCCGCTGGTCGACTTCCTCGGCCCGGTGACGAAATGGATCGACCTGTTCATGAAGCAGGGCGGCGGTTTCCCGGTGAAGGTTCTGGGGGAACATCAGTTCAAGGTGCCGATGAACTGGAAGATCCAGCTCGAGAACACCACCGACGCCTATCACTTCCCGATCGTGCACAAGTCCTTCCTGCAATCGCTGGACGGCGAGGCGACCGAGACCTTCTCCTTCATGGAAGACGACGATGGCTATGTCGAAGACCTCGGCAACGGCCACTCGGTCATGGTGATGATGCCCGAGCTCGTGGACCTCGACGAGGACCTCGACCGCAAGATCCCCGAGCGCTTCGAGGCGCTGGCACAGGAGCTGCGCGACGAGGGCTATCCGGAAGACCAGGTGAAGAAGATCGTGCGCGCCGTGGGCGGTGCCGGCTTCAACCTGAACCTCTTCCCGAACGTCTCCTTCTCGCTGTCATTCTTCCGCGTGCTGCGCCCGGTCAACGTGAAGGAAACCGAGATCCGTCACATCGCGCTCGGCATGGAAGGGGGGCCGCAGGCCGCCAACCAGATGCGCATGCGTCTGCACGAGCACTTCCAGGGCCCGATGGGCTTCGGCTCGCCCGATGACGCGGAGGTCTGGGAACGGGTTCAGCGCGGCACCGAAGGCGGCGAGGACCTGCCCATCATGGTCAACCGCGGCATGGTCGACGAGGTCGAGGGCGTGGACGGTCCGCGTGGCCATATCTCGGCCGAAACCGGCATGCGTGCCGCCTACAAGATGTGGAAAAGGATGATGTCGGCATGAACGAGATGACCAAGATCGACACCAAGTCGCTGCTCTGGGACGCAACCCAGTTCATCTGGGCCGAGAGCGCATTGCTGGACGACAAGGATTACGATGCCTGGCTTGACCTGTGGACGGACGACGGCCACTACATCATGCCGATCGGTGACGGCGAGGATTATGCCAACCAGCTGAACCTCTGCTATGACGACGACAAGATGCGGCGCCACCGGATCGGCCGCTTCCAGGCTGGCTTCTCGATCTCCTCGGCTCCGCCGGCACAGACCGTGCGCACCCTGTCGCGTTTCACGGTGGAAAAGGCCGATGGCGAGACCGTCACGATCCGCTGTGCCGAGCACATGATCGAGGACAAGTTCGGCCGTCAGCGCGTCTTTGCGGCCAACGTGATCTATACGCTGGTCGTCACCGAAGACGGGTTCAAGATCCGCGACAAGGTGATCAAGCTGCTGAATTCCGACGGGATGCTGACCTCGATCAGCTATCTGTTCTGATGGCAGCGCCCTTGCCAGAGAAGATCCAGACCGCCGTCATCACCGGGGGGGCACGGGGCGTTGGCGCCGTGATCACCCGCGCGCTGCACAAGGCCGGTTACCGGGTCGTCATCACCGATGTCGATCCGGAGCCCGCAGCCGCAATCGCCAGCGAGCTCGATCTCGCCGGCGAAACCGCCGTGACGGCCACGCTGGACGTGTCGAAACCGGAAGATTTCCAGACCGTGCTCGACAAATGCGTCGAACGCTGGGGCTCTGTCGAAGTGCTGGTGAACAACGCTGCCCGCACCAAGGCCGAGGCCCTGCTGGACATTAATCCGGCAGAGTTCAACGCCATCATGGCCACCAATGCCGGCGGCTGCTTTGCCGGCTGCCAGACCTTTGGCCGTCATTTCAAGGAACGCGGTTATGGCCGCATCGTGAACATGGCGTCGCTCGCGGGGCAGAACGGCGGCACCGCCACGGGCGCGCATTATGCGGCATCAAAGGGCGCGATCATGACGCTGACCAAGGTATTCGCCCGCGATCTGGGCCCCTTCGGGATCACCTGCAACGCCATCTCTCCCGGCCCGATGGACAGCCCCATGGTGCATGACATCGTGCCGGCCGAGAAGATGGATGGTTTCCTTAAGAACATCCCCGTCGGCAAGCTGGGCGACCCTGCCTTCATCGCCGAAATGGTGGTGATGCTGGCCGACCCCAAGGCGTTCTTCGTCAATGGCGCCTGCTGGGACGTCAACGGCGGCCTCTACATGCGATGAGTCTCGATATGTCTGCTCCCCAAGAAAAAACCATGACGCTGGTGCTGGACACCCGCACCGACGAGCGGGGCAACATTGCCCGGCTGCGCCTGAAATCTGCCGACGGCAGCCCCCTGCCCCCCTTCACCGCCGGCGCCCACCTCGACATCCGGATCAAGGATGGCGACCTGGATCTCTGGCGGCAGTATTCGCTCTGCTCCGATCCGGCCGAAACCGCGTTCTACGAGATTGGCGTGCTGAAGGATCCGGAGAGCCGGGGAGGGTCGGAAGCCCTGCACAGGATCGCGAAACCTGGTGTGAGTTTCGAGGTGGAAGGCCCGCGCAACCACTTTCCGCTGACCGAGGCCGCACCCGAGAGCGTCCTTCTGGGCGGCGGGATCGGCGTGACGCCGATGATCGCCATGGCACGGCGTCTGCATGCCCTGGGCGCGCCCTTCACGCTCCATTACTGCACGCGCTCGGCAGCAGTCACGGCCTTCCTGGATGAGATCGACGCGAGCGGCTTTGCAGGCCACGTCCGTCTGCACCATGACGACCTGGACATGGAGCAGAAGTTGAACCCGGCACGCGACCTCCCGGACCCCGCAAGCGGCGCGCATATCTATGTCTGCGGCCCGCAAGGCTTCATGGACTGGGTCATTGCCGAGGCCGAGAAGCGCGGCTTTGCAAACGACCATATCCACCGCGAGTACTTCAGTGCAGACGTCGACGTAACCGGCGAAAGCTTCGAGGTCTATGCCTCGGAAAGCGACGTGACCGTTACCGTCGGACCCGATGACACGATCGCCAAGGCGCTGGCCAAGGCAGGCGTGAAGATCGAGGTGAAATGCGAGGAAGGCGTCTGCGGCACCTGCGTTACAGATGTACTCGAGGGCGAGATCGACCACCGCGACCAGTTCCTGACCGAGGAAGAACGCGAGGAAGGCGAGATGATCTGCGCCTGCTGCTCGCGGGCCAAGGGCAAGCGGCTGGTTCTGGAGGTCTGAACCCAGCAGCAGAAACGAATAGGGCGGGCCCGTCACGGCCCGCCCTTGCATATCCAACCGAGGAAGATTCAGTCTTCACCAAGCTGGTTGAAGACCTTCTCGAGGGTCTTGTTCAGGGCCGCCATCTCCTCGTCGGAGACATTGACGAAGCCGAGAGCCAAGACGTTGTTGGCCTCTTCAAGGGCACGCGCCCGCAATGCATCGCCCTTTGGCGTCAGGCAAACCTCAGTCACACGGCCATCGCGCGGGCTGACGCGGGTGACGACAAGACCATCGGCAATCATGCGCTGCACCACCTTGGTGGTCGTGTTCAGCCGCATGGTGGAAAACTCCGAGATCTCGGAGACCGACAGGAACTCTTCCTCGTAGAGCGAGATCAGGACACGCCAGCGCGGCATGTCGATGCCCATCGGCTTCAACCGTTTTTCCAGCGCCTGGATGTAGCGCGCGTTGACCCGACTGACCCAGTAGAAGGGCCAGTTTTGCTTCATGTGGGTCCGGATCGCGGACAGGGACATCGCTGCCCCGTCCATGGCATCGCCGTCGGTCTTTTTGGTTTCTGCTGTGCTCATTGGCCCTGCCTGTCAGGTCATATCCCGCGAGGAAACCCCGCCGTGCAGGTCAAATTAGAGGATCCGGCACGCATCGGCCAGAGGTCCCGCATTCGCACGGGACAAGGGAAGCGATGGACCCTCCGCCACTGCCTGTGGGAAGGGCAGTTTGCACCGCCCTCCCCGGCTGTGGGCCTCAGGGTTTCATCGAGCCGGTATCGATGTAACGCTGATGCCAGCTCAGCGCCTCGCTCAGGATGTTCGGGGCATGCTTGCCAAAGGAACTTGCCAGCGCGCGGTGATAGTAATCCCAGAGCATGTCGCGGTAATCCGGGTGCGCACAGGTGGAGATGAGCTTTTCCGCCCGTTGCCGCGGCGCAAGGCCACGCAGATCGGCGAGACCGAATTCCGTGACCACGACCTGAACGTCCTGGTTGATGTGATCCACATGGGCGACCTGAGGCACGATCGCGGAAATGGCGCCGTTCTTGGCCGTCGAGGGCGTGACGAAAATCGACAGATACCCGTTGCGCGCAAAATCACCAGAGCCGCCGATGCCGTTCTGGATCCGCGATCCCATCACATGGGTCGAGTTCACGTTGCCATAGATGTCGCATTCGATCAGCCCGTTCATGGCGATCACGCCCAGGCGCCGCACCAGTTCGGGGTGGTTCGAGATCTCCTGCGGACGCAGCAGCAGCTTGTCCGAGAAATACTTGGCATTGCTGTTGAAATACTCGGCCTTGTCAGGGCTGAGCGAGAAGGCCGTCGCCGACGCCATGCGCAGGGTGCCGGCCTCGATCATGTCGAGCATCCCGTCCTGGATCACCTCGGTAAAGGCGGTCATCTGCTCGAACGGGGCCTCGATCAGACCGGCCATGACCGCGTTCGGCACGTTGCCCACGCCCGACTGGATCGGCAGAAGGCTCTTGGGCAGGCCGGCCCGCTTGGCCTCCCACTCCAGGAACTCGATGATGTTGCCGGCGATGGCATTGGCCACGGCATCCGGCGGGCTGAAGGGCGCGTTGCGGTCGGGGGCATCGGTTTCCACGATGGCCACGATCTTCTCGGGGTCGATCCTGAAGTGGGGCTGACCGATGCGGTCATCGGATTTCACCAGGGGGATCGGCACACGGTTCGGCGGCAGCGCGGTGCCGTAGTAAATGTCGTGCATCCCGTCCAGGTGGTGGCTCTGCCAGGAGTTTACCTCGAGGATCACGCGATCGGCCAGATCAAGCCAGGTCTTGTTGTTGCCGATGGAGGCCGAGGGGATCAGG
Source organism: Pseudooceanicola sp. DL12 (assembly GCF_056270665.1). Lineage (NCBI taxonomy): Bacteria > Pseudomonadati > Pseudomonadota > Alphaproteobacteria > Rhodobacterales > Paracoccaceae > Pseudooceanicola > Pseudooceanicola sp. DL12. Next base: position 1,246,016 of record NZ_CM149884.1, on the reverse strand, counting down.
TCGCCTTCGGGCGTGATGCCGACGATCTCGACAACGGCCACGTCAAGCTTGCCCAGGAAGCCCTGCCACGCCATCGGCGCCACCTGGCTCAGGTGCATGTCGAAATAGTTCATCTCGCCGGCATTGATCTTCTGCCGGGCGATCGGATCCGAGTTGTAGGGAAGCCGGAATTCGATCCCGTCGGCCTTGGCCAATGCGCCATCCAGCTCGGGGCCGGTCGAGGCGCCGGACCATACCTTGACGCGGAAGGGCTTACCTTGGGCATGTTCGCCCTCGATCCGGGCAGCCAGGGCCTGCGGCACGGCCTTGGGATAGCCGGAGCCAGTGAAGCCGCTCATGCCGATGGTTTCACCGTTGCGGATCAGCGCGGCGGCATCCTCGGCACTCATGATACGGGCGCGTAGGGATGAATTGGCGATACGCTGGTTCATGTCTTATCCTCCTTGGCGACCCCATGCGGATCGCCCCATGGTCAGAAACCCGGTCACCTGCTGCGCCCCGGCCCTGCATGCGATAAATTGCATGAAAAGAGGGGGGCGTCGCCAGCTTTGTGAGAGGCCGCATTCCTGACATGCGCATATTGCATACCTTTGCATGCACTTGCCAGCCAGATCCGATGAAAACAGCGTTTTACTGAACAAATGCGGCACTGCAGCGCGCGGAGGAATTGCAACCGGCTCGCCCCGAACACGCGACAGGCGCAGCCTTCCGCCGCTGCGCGAGCGGCAGGGCATCACATCCCCTGTAGACGGGGCCCATTTTGCCACGCGCCGCGATTCGCGGAACGCCCCCTCTCCGCGCCCGACAAGGCGCGGAGAGGCCATGATGTCAGCCACCGACGTTCGGCAGCCACAACGCCAGGGCCGGGAACAGCGCCACGATGATCAGCGTCAGCAATTGCAGCCCTACAAAGGGGATGGCCCCCTTGTAGATGTCGGACATCTTTACCCCGTCCGTGGAGCTTCGCAGATAGAAGAGCGCCATGCCGACCGGCGGCGTGAGGAAGGAACTCTGCAGGCAGAGTGCCATCAGGATCGCCACCCAGACCGGATCGAACCCGGAGACCGTCAGCACCGGCATCACCAGCGGCGCCACGATCAGCACGATCTCCATCCAGTCGAGGAAGAATCCGAGCGCGAAGATCACCAGCATGATGAAGGCAAGCAGCCCATAGGGCCCCAGTGGCAACGCATGCAGGGCGTTCTCGATAACCTCGTCACCGCCGTAACCGCGCAACACGACCGAAAAGCAGGACGCCCCGAAGATCAGCGCATAGAGAAAGGCCGTGGTCCGGCCGGTGCGATAGCAGACGTCCTTGACGTCGGCCCAGCTTAGCCGGCGGTTGGCCAGCGCCAGCAGCGAGGCCCCCGCCGCGCCGATCCCCGAGGCCTCGGTTGGCGAAGCGATGCCCGCAACGATCGAGCCGAGCACCGCCAGGACCAGGGCAAGCGGCGCCACCAGCGCGCTGAGGAATTCCCACCATGCGCTCTTGCCGCTTTCGGTCTGTTCCCGACGGTAGGCCGGCATGACCGAGGGTTTGACGAGGGCGACAATGACGATGAACAGGATGAAACTGCACGCCAGGAGCGCCCCGGGAATCATCGCCCCCATGAAGAGGTCGCCCACCGGGATACGCAGCTGATCTCCCATGACCACCAGCATGATCGAGGGCGGCACCAGGATGCCGAGACAGCCGGTCGCACCGACCGTGCCCAGCGACAGCCAGCGCGCATAGCCGGCCTCGAACATCGTCGGCAGGGCGATGGTGGCAAGCAGGACCACCGAGGCCCCGATGATGCCCGTCGAGGCCGCCAGCACCATGCCGATCAGCACCACCGCGATGGCGAGCCCCCCGGGCATCGGGCCAAGCACCCGGCGCATCGCCTTGAGCAGCTTCTCGGCGATGCCGGAACGGTCGAGCATGAAGCCCATGAAGATGAACATCGACATCGGCACGAGCGAATAGCTCGACAGCGTGTCGAAAACCCGGTTGGCGACAAAGCCCACCATGCGCAGTTCGGCCACGTCGGGCACCACGTCGAAGGGCTCGATCAGGGTACCGATCGCGGCGAACAAAACCCCCGTACCGCCCAGGACGAAGGCCACTGGATAGCCCGAGAAGAGCAGCACCATGAAGGTCGAGAACATCACGAAGATCGCGAGAGCATCCATCAGGCACGCCCTCCGCGCAGGATCTGGCCGAGCGATTGCAGCCCGATGGAGATGCCCTGCAGCGTCAGCAGCGAGAATCCCGCGGCCATCACGAACTTGACGACATAGCGCGCCGGCAGGCCAGAGGGCATGGGAGAGCTCTCCTTGAGAGCCCAGGAATAGGAAAAGATCGTCCAGGCGTTCTTCGACACCAGATAGGTGAACGGCAGGAACAGGAAGATCACGCCCAACAGCTCGACCCAGGCCTTTGCCATCGGGGAAAACCGCGCATGGAAGGCATCTACGCGCACGTGATCACCAGTCTGATAGGCCCAGGCCATGCAGGACATCACCACCAGCGCATTGAGGTGCCACTGTAGTTCCTCGAGCTGGATCAGGCCGATGGAAAAAACGTAGCGGAGAAAGACATTGACGCAGATGGTCAGGATGAGGAGCGGCAGGACAAGTGACCCGATCTTGCCGATCCGCGCGGCGATCCGGTCGATCCAGGACGCCACCGAAAGCATGGTCATGGCGGACCCATTTCTGTTGGGGAGCTGTGATGGTCTTGCTTGACGGACCGGGCCCGCACGGGCCCGGTCCGATCTCTCGGAAAGGGGTCAGCGGTAGTCCGACCAGTCACTGGTGGTGGCAAGGTAATCCTGCAGCGATGTCCAGATCTCGGCGAACTGGGGATCCTCGGCGGACATGTCGGCCATCACCTCACCGGTGGCTTGCTCGAAGGCGGCCAGGACTTCCGGGGGGAACTCCATGATCTGGGTACCGGCGGCCTTGAACTTCTCGATGGCCTCGGCATTGCCCTGCGCGGTCGAGGTCAGGGACCAGAGGTTGGTCTCGCGGCATGCGGTCTCGATCATGTTGCGCTGCGCGTCGGACATGTCGTCCCAGACCCGCTTGTTGATGATCAGCTCGTTGAAGGCCGCGGGCTGGTGCCAGCCGGGCAGATAGTAGTAATCGGCCACGTCCTCGAAACCCATGGCCACGTCGATCGCCGGCATCGAGAACTCGGTGCCGTCGATCACGCCGCGTTCCAGGTTGGGATAGATGTCGCCGCCCGAAAGCAGCACGATCGAGGCACCCATCTTTGCCATGACCTCGCCCGCCAGGCCGGCAAAGCGCACCTTCTTGCCCTGAAGCGACTCGACACTGTCGATCGGGAAGGTGTACCAGCCGCCGGCCTCGCTATCCATCACGCCGCAGGGCACGGGGACAACGCCCTGGCTGGCATAGATTTCGCGCCAGATGTCGAGGCCGCCGCCGTTGTAGATCCAGCCCATGTAGTCGATGGCATCGGGGCCGAAGGGCACGCCGCCGAAGAGCTGCACACCGGGAAAGCGGCCGGCGACATAGAGCGGCGAGGTATAGCCGGCGTCGAGCGTGCCCTGCTGGACGGCGTCGAAGATCTGCAGCGGGGGTACCAGCTTGCCGGCGTCATAGACCTTCATCTCGATCGATCCGTCGGACATGGCGTTGATCTCGTCAGCCACGTGCTGGGCGTTCTGGCCGGAGGCCGGCAGCGTCAGGTTCCAGGCCGACTGCAGGTCGAGTTTCAGGTCTTCGGCCGCGGCCGCACCGGCCAGGCCGAAGGCCGCGAGGATCGCGGCCGGGAAAAGTGCTTTGTTGGACATTGGGATGAGACCTCTCTGTTGCGTTCCGCGTCTGTGCACGGTCGAGGGTGCCTGCCTCGCCGACACGTGCCGGATGCAGGCTCCTTAACATGAAAATTACCGTTAATTTTCCGGAACGTCATGATTTTCTCACGGAAGATCACTCCCGGTCACATATTCAACAGCGCCTGCGCCGGCTGGTCAGAAAATGAGCATAGGATGAATATTCACATGAACATCCCCACCTGCCGGGACAAACGAAAAGGGGGCCCCGCGCGGAGCCCCCTGAAATCTCTGGTGCCGTCCCGCCCTCAACCGTCGGCGTCGGGCTCCTCGTCGCGATCGACCCCGTAGGTCTGTATCAGCTTGCCCTGCGTCAGGAAGAACAGGAACACCGCGGCGCTCAACCCGAAGGTCTTGAAATAGACCCAGGTATCAGTGCTTTGCGTACGCCAGATGATCTCGTTCAGCACCGCCAGGGCAAAGAAGAAGAGGCAAAGGCGTTTCGTCAGGATCATCCAGCCCTCGCGTTTCATCGGCATCGCATCGCCCAACACCGACTCGAGATAGCTCTCCTCGCGCCAGAGCCCGATCGCCAGCGCAACGCCGAAGATCAGGTAGATCAGAGTCGGCTTCATCTTGAAGAAACGCTCGTCGTTCAGCCAGACCGAGAGTCCGCCGAACACCGTGATCAGCACCGCCGTCACGATCTGCATGGTCGAGAGGTGCCCGGTCAGCTTCCACAGGATCGCCGTGCAGATCAGGATCAGCGGGATAAAGCCCGCCGTGACCACGATGAAACCATCATAGGCCCGCCCCCCAATGGTGAACGTCTGATCCCGAACCAGGATATAACCGATGAAAAACAATATGATCGGGCCAAGCTCCAGGCCCATTTTCAGCATCGGGTTGATCTTGCGCCCCTTCGCGGGCGTCTTGCCGCTCCGGCTCTCGGGCATGGAATTGTCGGCCACGTGGCTCTCCTGTGTCATCCGCCCAACTCTACTACCACGGCACCTTGGGCGATCAATGTCATCAATGCCACGCGACGCGTCCCCCGGGCCGCTTTCAGCACGAGCCAGCCGTTGGGTGCGGCAAGGACGGTCGGGATGTCCCGCAGTACCGCGGCCGCGCCCATTTGGTCCAACCGCCTGACCGGTATGAGCGACCCGAAGGAAGCATGGGCCACAGGGGCGACGAGCAGGCCATTGCGCAACAGATCGCGCCGTTCGGGCCGGATTTCAAGGGTCCTCGACCGGATCGTCACGAAGGCCGGAAAGTCGAACTGACCAGCAGGGAGAACCAGGCGCGGAAAGTGAACGGGGGCAGAACCGGGCGGAGCGCAAGGGCACCATCGTTGGCGCCAGACGTCACCGGCGCCCTGATGAGAAGGTCGCAATGCAGCCATAAAACAACAACTTGCGTCTAAACGGCGGTGGCGCGAAGGCTATGTGGCGCCGGCCTGAAGACCTCTCCGAAGCGCCCCAGGCGCCCGGTAGGGCAGAGGCCCCCGGATGGAAGGTTCAGGCCCGTCACGGAGCGACGGATCATATCTCTGGCAGGATTTGCATGGGTCTCCGGAGGTCGGTTGCATCCTGCCCAGGCCGCTTTTCAGAGGCCCGAATACCTGCTTCGAATTCACAAGAATGAATGTCTTCAAGTGCCTGAAAAGGCCCGATTCTAACGTCGGTATTACGTCGGTATCGCGTCGGTATTACGACGGTGCGAAATCCGCGAAATCCGGGCCGCGCGGCGCGCGCGCGCCCCGGAGCCTCCGGCGGGGATATTTCCGGCCAGATGAAGGAGCGCCACGGCGCCCTCGTCATCTGGCGAAAAGTATCCCGGGGGAGTCTCCGAAGGAGGCGGGGGCAGAGCCCCCTGCCCGGCCCGGGCGTCAGGCGTCGAGGCCGGTCAGCGCGCGGGCGAAATCCTGCGGATCGAAGGGAGCGAGATCGTCGATCTGTTCGCCGACACCGATGGCATGGATCGGCAGGCCGAACTTGTCGGCCAGCGCCACCAGCACGCCGCCCTTGGCAGTGCCGTCGAGCTTGGTCATCACGAGGCCCGAGACATCGGCGAGCTTGCGGAAGGTCTCGACCTGGCTCAGCGCGTTCTGCCCCGTCGTCGCATCCAGTACCAGCAGCGTGTTGTGCGGCGCGGAAGGGTCCTTTTTCCGGATCACCCGAACGATCTTGGCCAGTTCCTCCATCAGGTCGGCGCGGTTCTGAAGCCGGCCTGCGGTGTCGATCATCAGCAGGTCGGCGCCCTCGGCCTCGGCGCGGGTCATGGCATCGAAGGCGAGCGAGGCGGGATCCGTCCCCTGATCGGCCTTCATCACCGGCACCCCGGCCCGGTTGCCCCAGACCTCGAGCTGTTCCACCGCCGCGGCGCGGAAGGTATCGCCGGCGGCGATGATCACCTTCTTGCCGGCCGCGTTGAACTGCGAGGCGAGCTTGCCGATGGTGGTCGTCTTGCCCGAGCCGTTGACCCCCACCACGAGAACCACCTGCGGTTTCTTCGGGTAGAGCGGCATCGGGCGGGCGACCGGTTCCATGATCCGGGTCACCTCGTTCGAGAGCAGCGTCTTGATCTCCTCGGTCGAGAGGCGCTGGCCATAACGGCCCTCGGCCATGTTGGCGGTGACCCGCAGCGCGGTATCCACCCCCATGTCGGAGGCGATCAGCAGCTCTTCGAGCTGTTCCAGCATGTCGTCGTCGAGGGCGCGGCGCACCACCGGTTTCGCGGGCTCGCGGCCAAAGAGGCGCGACATGATCCCGCCGCGCTGCTGCGGCAGGTCGCCGGGCAGTTCATCCGGTGTGCCGGCGGGCATCTCGATCGGCGCGGGCGCAGGCGTCTCTCGGGGCGCCACGGGCACCATGTCGGGCGCCGGCCGGGGCACCTCGAGCGGGCCCGGCGAGGGCAGATCGGGGGCCGGGCCCGGCTGCGGTGCAGGATCGGGCATGTCCGGCTCGGGCTGCGGGATCGGCGTGGGTTCCGGCTCTGGCTCGGGCTCGGGCTGCGGAGGCAGGTCCGGTTCCGGGGCCGGCGGGGTTTCCCGCGGCGGCTCGGGGATGTCGGGTGCCGGGGCAGGTGCGGGTTCCGGTTGCGGGTCGGGCGTCTCGTCGGCCGTGCCACCATCCCCGACGATCGCGTCGAGCCCCTCTTCGAGCTTCGAAGAGGATTTGAAAAGGCGGTCCCGAAGTTTGCCAAAAAGCGCCATGCCAGCTCCCAACTCTGTTGAGGCAGAGGTAATCGCAAATCCCCCGCTATGGAAGGGGTGAGCGGGCTTTTGCGGGCCTTTCGGCCACAGGCGCGGCGCCTGATCCGATTGACAGGGTGCGGGCGGCAACCTTAGCTGCCCCGAGGAGTACCCCGCATGATCCGTTTCGCCATCGCCTCGCTGATCCCCGTGCCGCTGCTGATCGCGGCGAGCCTGCTCGGCGGCGGCTGGATCTGGCTGGTGTTTCTCTGGCTGACGGTGCTTGTCGCGGTGCTCGACCGGGTGTTGCCGCCGGACTGGCGCAATGCCGATCCGGAGGGCGATTTCGACCCCGGAGAGCGGCTCTCGGGTGCGCTCGGCGTGATCCACCTCTGTCTCGTCGTGCTGCTGCTCTGGTCGCTGCCGCGCCATCACGGCTGGGCGCTCTGGGCCATGGCCTCGGCCTATGGCGTCTGGTTCGGGCAGGTCGCCCATCCCAATGCGCACGAGCTGATCCACCGCCCGGCACGGCGCCTGCGGCGGCTGGGGCGGCTGACCTATGCCTCGGTCCTGTTCGGCCAGCACGCCAGCGCCCATCCCAAGGTGCACCACGTCTGGGTGGCCACGCCCCGCGATCCCAACAGCGCCCGCCCCGGCGAGGGGCTGTGGCGCTACCTGGGCCGGGCCTGGACGGGCTCCTTCGTCGAGGGCTACCGTGCCGAGGTGCGCGACCTGGCCCGCGCCGGGCGGCCAGCCTGGCGCAACCCCTACCTGGAATACCTCGCGGTCGGCCTCGGGGTCTGCCTGCTGGCACTGGCCCTGGGCGGGCTGCGGGGGCTGGTGATCTGGATGCTGGTCTGCGGCTTCGTGCAGCTGCAGATCCTGCAGGCCGATTACGTGCAGCACTACGGGTTGCAGCGCCGCCTGCGCCCGGATGGCCGCTATGAGCCCGCCGGCCCGCAGCACAGCTGGAACGCCCCGCAGGCCGCCAGTTCGGCGATGATGCTGAACGCACCGCGCCATTCCGATCACCACCTGCATCCCGGCCGCCTCTATCCGGCGCTGCAGCTCGACAGGGCAAGCATGCCGATCCTGCCGCGCTCGCTGCCGGTGATGGCAACGCTGGCGCTCTCGCCGCGGCTGTGGCGGCGGGTGATGGATCCGCATGTGGCCGACTGGCGCGCGCGGATCGACCGGGCCGATCCGCTGCCGCCCGCGGCGGCACCCGCGGCCGCCACGCAAGAAGTTGACCAGGATTGAGAGAATGCCGCAGGGTTTGCGGTTTGCGCAGGCCCGGCCATCTGCCATTGTCGCCCCATGATCACGCGCCTGCCCTCTTCCCCCGCCCTGTTCCTGACCCTCTGCCTGAGCGCCCTGCCGGTGGTGACCGCCCTGCCGGTGCGGGCACAGGAGGGCACGTCGGTGCCCGCGGCCAGCCCGATGACGGGGGCCGAGTTCGATGCCTTCTCGCGCGGCAAGACCTTCTACTATGGCACCAACGGCGCGGCCTACGGGGTGGAGGAATACCTGCCCGATCAGCGGGTGCGCTGGTCCTTCCTGGACGGCGACTGCCAGGACGGGCGGTGGTTCGAGGAGGCGGGCAACATCTGCTTCGTCTACGAGGGCACCCCGGATCCGCAGTGCTGGGCCTTCTACCTGCAGGACGGTCAGCTGACGGCCACCTTCCAGGGGGAAGGCAGCCAGACGGTGCTCTACCAGATCCAGGACGCCGATCAGCCGATGCAGTGCAAGGGCCCCGAGGTGGGCGTCTGATCCCTCAGAAGAGCGAGCCCTGACCGGCTTCCGGATCGGGTTTCGGATCGGGTTTCTTCGGCTTGGCAGCCGGTTTCGCGGCCTGCGGAGGCGTGTCCGGTGCCGGGGCTCCGGCGCCGACGGCCAGCTTGCCATCGGCGAATTCGAGGGTCAGCGCCCCGGCGGCAGCGGCGGCGTCGCGGTCGCGCAGGATCTTGCCGTTCTCGTCGTGCACAAGGGCGTAGCCGCGTTTCAGCGTGGCCTTGTAGCCGAGCGTCTCGTGCATGCGGTCGAGGGCCGCGAGCCGGTCGCGCAGGCGCGTCAGGTCGCGCTGCATCAGCTGCGGCGAGAGCCGGTCGGTGCGCCGGCCCAGCGCCTCGCCCCTTGCGGTGACAACGCGGGCCAGCGCGGGGGCCAGGCGCGCCGAGAGGCCATCCAGGCGACGGCGTTCGTCGGCCACCCGGCGGCTGAGCACGGCGGGGCGCAGGCTGCCGGCATGGCCGGAGAGGGCCATGCGGCGGCGCTGGACCAGGTCGTTGAGCGAGCGGGCGTGGCGATCCGAGAGATAGTCGAGCCGCTGGCGGGCGTTTTCGGTGAGCGTCTGCGGCCGCGGCAGGGCGCGGCCGAGGTCGCGCAGCCAGCGGCCGCGCTGTTCCAGCGCCGTGGTCTGCGAGCGGGTCAGCCGGGCGCCTTGTTCGGCGACCCAGGCCATCAGCTCGCCGCGCACGGGCACGGCCAGTTCGGCGGCGGCGGTGGGCGTGGGCGCGCGACGGTCGGAGACGAAATCGATCAGCGTGGTATCGGTCTCGTGGCCCACGGCAGAGATCAGCGGGATCTGCGAGGCAGCGGCGGCACGGGCCACGATCTCCTCGTTGAAGCCCCAGAGATCCTCGAGCGAACCGCCGCCCCGGGCGACGATGATCAGGTCGGGGCGGGGCAGCGCGCCGCCGGGGGTCATGGCATTGAAGCCGGCGATGCCGCGGGCGACCTCGGCGGCACAGTTGCGGCCCTGCACGGCGGCTGGCCAGATCAGCACCTTGCGCGGGAAGCGATCGCGCAGGCGATGCAGGATGTCGCGGATCACGGCGCCCGAGGGCGAGGTGACCACGCCGATGACCTCTGGCAGGAAGGGCAGCGGCTTTTTCCGCTCGGCGGCAAAGAGCCCCTCGGCGGCGAGCATCTGCTTGCGCTTTTCCAGCATGGCCATCAGGGCGCCCATGCCGGCGGGGGTCATGTCCTCGATGATGAGCTGGTATTTCGACTGCCCGGGATAGGTGGTGAGCCGCCCGGTGGCGATCACCTCGAGCCCCTCTTCGGCCCGGGTCTCGATACGCGCGGCAACGCCCTTCCACATCACCGCGTCGATGGCGGCGCTGTCGTCCTTCAGCGTCATGTAGACATGGCCCGAGCGCGGCAGCGACACGCGGCCGATCTCGCCGCGCACGCGCACGTGGCTGAAATTGCCCTCGATGGTCTTTTTCACCGCGCCGGAAATCTCCGAGACGGTGAATTCCGGTGCGTTGCCCTTGCCGCCATCCTTGCCGGCGTCCGGCGCGTCATCCTCGAACAGGTCCACGTCTGCCCCCTCTGGTCTTTCGGCCCAGCATAAACGGCGGGGCCACGGGCCTCCAGTGGGAAACCGGGGGGCCGGCGGGCCGGGGCTACTCCATGCCGATGGTGCCGAAGGTGTTCGAGACCCAGCGCATCCGCGCCACACAGCCCGCCCCCAGGTCCATCGAGACGCAGGAGGCCTCGTCCAGACCCAGCAGGATGTCGCCGGGCCTGTCCGGCGCAGGGCGCAGTGACGCGGCATAGAGGATCAGCGGATCGGGGTTTTCCCGGGTCAGGATGTCGACCCGGCACATCTCTCCGGCACAGGCGGGCGGGGTCTGACCCGCGAAGAGGCCGGAGGTGCAGGACAGGGTATCATAGGTCACAAGCAGCTCTTCCTGACCATCGCCGGTCACGTCCAGCATCCGGTAATCCTCTGGCCCAACGGTGAAATCGCCCCCGGCGCAATGTGTCCGGAACAGTTCCTGCGCCCGGGCCGCCAGGGCCGGGTCGATCTCGGCGGGGGGCGTCGCGCCCTCTGCCGGCGCGGCGGGGGCCGGCGCTGCCGGAACGGTGGCGGCGGTGTCCGTGCCTGCGGCCTGACGTTCACCGCAATAGCCCAGCAGCCGGGTCATCCCCTCGGACAGGCCGGTGCCGTGAATCGAGAAGGTCTTTGCCCCCTGCTGCGGTTTCAGCACCACCTCGGCCCCGCCGGCAGCGGCGCTGAGGATATCGCTGTTTTCCTTGAGGTCGGCAAACCAGCCGGTGCCGCCCATGACATCGAAGTAGAAGGGCGGCGCGGCGATATTCCGGCCCATGCCGAAGGCGCCGACCGTCTGCGGGTCCGGCACGTCGAGGCCATAGGGGCCCATCAGCACCTCGCTGACCACGAGGTTGACGTGGCCCGGCGCGGTAAAGATCAGCTCTTCCCAGAGGCCCGCCTCGTCATTCAGAACCTCGCCGCAGTAAAAGGCCAGCCGCTCGTCGTGGCGCACCAGCTGGGCGGAGCGATAGCGGCCCGGGTCCTCGTAGGTCTGATAGCTCCACTCCTGTGCAGCGGCGCCCTGCCCCGCAAGGGTGACCCCGCCCGCAAGTGCCAGCATCAGGGCAGCGGACAGCGACGGCAAGGAAAGGCTGGGGGACGGACTGGAGGACGGGCGCATGGGCTCTCCGCTCGGGAAAGGGATTTACGTATCAATACGTAGAGCCTTGCACCCCGCGCTGTGCCCGGCAAGCCCGCGCAACCGTTACGGGTGGGAATGAGCGTCGATCCGCAGGCCATCCCCGTCGAGAGGCCTTGGCGGAAGAACATGCCGATCAGCGGGGCGTTGACGCGATGTTTTTACAATCCCGCCATTGCAACGCCCCCCCAAAAAAAGGTGTGCTGAATTACAATACGCACCCTAAAGGGGGTACTTGAAATGACTTTCATACGGACATTCGCCGCGGCCTCGGCCCTGTGCCTGGCGAGTTCTGCCGCCTTTGCCCAGGACGGTCCGATCCTCATCACCCATGTCAACGTGTTTGACGGGGTCAACGAGGCGCTGATCGAGGACGCCAACGTGGTGATCAACGGCAAGCTGATCTCCGAGATCTCCAGGGAGGATCTGGCCGTTGCCGGTGGCCGCGTGATCGACGGCACGGGCCTGACGATGATCCCCGGCCTGATCGACGTTCACTGGCACACCTCATATTGCTGCTCGGCGCAGAGCACCGTCGTGACGGGCGACATCCTCGAAATCGCCATCCGGGGCGCGATGGGATCGGAAGAGACCCTGATGCGGGGCTTTACCAGTGTCCGCGACGTGGGCGGAAATCCCTTTGCCACCAAGAAGATGATCGACGCCGGCGAACTGGTGGGGCCGCGCATCATCGCCGCCGGGCCGCCGATCAGCCAGACCGGCGGGCATTTCGACTATGGCTCCTATCAGGACGTCCCCTCGAACCCGGGCGACTCGCTCTGGTACTGGAACCGCGTCGGGCTGATGCTGACGGCGGATGGCGTGCCCGAGGTGACGCTGCGCGCCCGCGAGGTGATGCGCATGGGCGGGACCTTCCTGAAGATCTCCGGCGGTGGCGGGGTTTCCTCGGTCTATGATCCGCTGGACGTCAGCCAGTACACGATGCCGGAACTGAAGGCCTTCGTGGAGGTCGCCGAAACCTACAACACCTATGTGGCCTCTCACATCTTCACCGATGCGGCGGCCCAGATGGCGATCGAGGCCGGCGTCAAGACGATCGAGCATGGCAACCTGCTCTCTCGCGAAACCCTGCAGATGATGAAGGACAATGACGTCTGGCTGTCGGTGCAGCCGATCCTGAACGACGAGGATGCCTTTTCGTTCAACGATCCGGTCAGCACGCAGAAATTCATCGACGTGACGGACGGCACCACGAAATCCATCGAGATCGCCAGGGAGATCGGCGTGAAGATGGCCTTTGGCACCGACATGCTCTTCGACGCCGAACTGGCCCGGAAGCAGAACGCCTTCCTGGCCAAGATGGAGCGGTGGTTCAGCCCATACGAGGTGCTGAAGATGGCGACCTCGACCAATGCCGAGGTGCTGGCGCTGTCCGGCCCGCGCCTGCCCTATCGCGAGGGACGGCCGGGCGTGCTGGAACCGGGCGCCTATGCCGACCTGGTGCTGGTGCAGGGCAATCCGCTGGAGGACCTGTCGCTGATCTCGGATCCGGAGACCAATTTCGTGCTGATCATGAAGGACGGCGAGATCTACAAGAACTGGCTGGAATAGGCCGGCCCCGAACAGGGTTCAGGACGGTGGACGTCAGACCGGCCAGCTGCCCCGCTGGCCGGTCTTTTGCTTTCCTGCGCCGCCATTCCGTTTCCCCGCGGCAACACCGGTCCGGCGCGTGCCCGATGAATGCGCAGGTCGGATGCAAAACCGGGCGCCAAGCGGCAGAGCGCCGCCCCGCCGGTGGCCGCTTTTGCCGATTGCCCCGGCGCCCTCGCGGCCCTAAGGGCTGCTTGTTACACTGCCCGGATAGAGACGGCCGCGACGAGAACGTCGCCGGCCCCGCCGCCGCGGCGGAGATCCGCATGCGACAACACCGTGCAAGGGCACGGAAAAGGACGAAAGAATGCCCCAATTCACCCTCGGCTGGGAAGAATGGCTGAGCCTGCCGGAGCTTGGCCTGCCCGCGATTCGCGCCAAGGTCGACACCGGCGCCAAGACCTCGGCGCTGCACGCCTTTGCCATCGAGCCCTTTGGCTCTGACGACAAGCCGATGGTGCGCTTTGCCATCCATCCCGACCCGCATGACGACGCGCTGGAGATCATCTGCTCGGCGCCGCTGAAGGACCGCCGCGAGGTGACCTCCTCGAACGGCGAGACCGAGCTGCGCTTCGTCATCGGCACCACGGTCGAGATGGGCGGCAAGAGCTGGCCCATCGAGGTGACGCTGACCGACCGCGGCAGCATGGCCTATCGCATGCTGCTGGGCCGCAGCGCGATCTCCGAGGACATGATCGTGAGCCCGAGCCAGAGCTTCCAGCAGCCCGAGCTCTCCTATGACGCCTATCGCGACACGCCGCGGCTGAAGCAGCACCGCCGGGCGCTGCGGCTGGCCGTGCTGACGCGCGAGCCCGACAATTACTCCACCCGCCGGCTGATCGAGGCCGCCGAGGCGCGCGGCCACACCATGGAGGTGATCGACACCACCCGCTGCTACATGAGCATCCGCGCCATGGGCGGCGAGGTGCATTACGACGGCCGCCGCCTGCCCCATTACGACGCGGTGATCCCGCGCATCGGCGCCTCTGTCACCAATTACGGCACCGCCGTGGTGCGCCAGTTCGAGAGCCTGGGCACCTATTGCCTGACCGGGTCCGAGGGCATCACCATGTCGCGCGACAAGCTGCATGCGCACCAGATCCTGGCGCGCAACCGCATCGGCATGCCCACCACCGCCTTTGCCCGCAGCCCCAAGGACAGCGGCAACGTCATCGCGCTGGTGGGCGGCGCGCCGCTGGTGCTGAAGCTGCTGGAGAGCACCCAGGGCAAGGGCGTGGTGCTGGCCGAGACGAAGAAGGCCGCCGAGAGCGTGATCTCGGCCTTCCGCGGGCTGAAGGCCGATTTCCTTGTGCAGAGCTTCGTCAAGGAGGCCGCGGGCGAGGACATCCGCTGTTTCGTGGTGGGCGGCAAGGTGGTGGCCGCGATGCGCCGCCGCGGCGCACCCGATGATTTCCGCTCGAACCTGCACCAGGGCGGCACGGCCGAGGCGGTCCGCATCAGCCGCGCCGAGCGCGACACCGCCCTGCGCGCGGCGCGGGCGATGAAGATGGACGTGGCCGGCGTGGACCTGCTGCGCGGTGACGATGGGCCAAAGGTGCTGGAGGTGAACTCCTCGCCGGGGCTGGAAGGCATCGAGCGCACCACCGGCAAGGACATCGCGGCGCTGATCATGGCCCATATCGAGGCCAAGGTGGCGCCCCGGCCGCGCCGGGTGAGACCCCGCAAGAGCGCCTGAAACCGGCGCGTTTCCCGCCACGAAACCTGCCCGCCGGCTTTGCACGCTGGACGGGCGGCCCGGGCGCCGTTAAACCCCGCCGGAACGGCAGCAGGCACCTGAGGGGCATCATGAACATTCTCATTCTCGGCGGCGGCGGGCGCGAACATTCCCTGGCCTGGGCGGCCATGCAGAACCCGAAATGCGACAAGCTGATCGTCGCGCCGGGCAACGCGGGCATCGCCCAGATCGCCGAATGCGCACAGGTCGACATCGAGGACGGTGCCGCGGTGGTGGCCTTCGTCGAGGAGAACAGCATCGACTTCGTGATCATCGGCCCCGAGGCGCCCCTGGCTGCCGGCGTGGCCGATGCCCTGCGCTCGGCCGGCATCCTGACCTTCGGGCCCAGCCAGGCGGCGGCCCAGCTGGAAGCCTCCAAGGGCTTCACCAAGGCGATCTGTGACGCAGCCGGCGCCCCGACGGCGGCCTATGCGAAATTCGACGAGCCGGAGGCCGCGAAGGCCTATATCCGCGCCCAGGGCGCGCCGATCGTGGTCAAGGCCGACGGCCTTGCCGCGGGCAAGGGCGTGATCGTGGCGATGACCGAGGCCGAGGCGCTGGACGCCATCGACGACATGTTCGGCGGCGAGTTCGGCGCCGCGGGTGCCGAGGTGGTGATCGAGGAGTTCATGGAGGGCGAAGAGGCCTCCTATTTCATCCTCTGCGACGGCGAGGATGCCCTGCCCATCGGCACCGCCCAGGACCACAAGCGCGCCTTTGACGGCGACGAGGGCCCCAACACCGGCGGCATGGGCGCCTATTCCCCCGCCCCGGTGCTGACCGACGCCATTGCCGAACGCGCCATGGAAGAGATCATCCGCCCCACCCTGCACGAGATGGTGAAGCGCGGCATGCCCTATCAGGGCGTCCTTTACGCCGGTTTCATGATCAAGGACGGCCAGGCGCGGCTGGTGGAATACAACTGCCGCTTCGGCGATCCGGAATGCCAGGTTCTGATGCTGCGGCTGGGCGCCCAGGCGCTCGACCTGATGCATGCCGCCGCCGAGGGGCGCCTGTCGGAGGCGCGGGTGAACTGGGCCGACGACCACGCCATGACCGTGGTGGTGGCGGCCAGGGGATACCCCGGCAACTACGAGAAGGGCACCGTGATCGGTGGCCTCGACGCCCTGCCGGAAACCGCGACGCAGATGTGCTTTCACGCCGGCACCAGGGCCGAGGGCGGCAAGATCCTGGCCAATGGCGGGCGGGTGCTGAACCTGACCGCGCGCGGCGAAACCCTGCAGCAGGCCCGCGACCGCGCCTATGCCATGGCCGAGGCGCTCGACTGGCCCGAGGGCTTCTGCCGCAGCGACATCGGCTGGCGCATCCTGGGCTGACGCCGCGAAGAGGCCTGTTTCCAAAGGGAAAGGCCTCTTCAACATGCACAGATCGGTGGAGTGTCGCGCAACCATAGGGCGACACGCAAGTTTGCTTGCACCAAAGACGGCTTTCCGTAACCTGCGGCGCAATGACACGCGCGCTCCCGATCCCAGACGTCACCTATACCTTTCGTCCGGCGCGCCTGCGGCGGGCCCAGAAATGGACGCTGTCCGCGGACAGCATCACCGGCCCCGGCGGGACAATTGCCCTGCGCGACGTGCGCGAGACCGCGCTGATCCAGCTGCGTACCGGCGGGCTGAAGATCATGCGTTTCGACGTGATGACCGACAGCGAGGCCGCACGGCTGCAGGTGACCATGTCGACATCCGGCAGCGCCCCGCCGGATGCGGACCAGGGGCAGTTCTTCGGCCTGATCTCGGCGCTCTCGGCGCGGCTGGCAGAGCTGCGCCCCGAGCTGACCTATCGCATGGAGGAGGCCGGGCCGCGGCGCACGCGGCTCTTTGCGCTGGGGGTTGTGGTACTCTGCATCGGGATCCTGCTGACGGGGCTGTCCTTCCTGACCTACTACGACCGGCTGCCCCTGCTGCTGATGCTGTTGCCCTTCCTGGCCGCCACGAAGATCTTTGGCGCGGTGCTGACCTGGCGGTTCTGGCCGCTGCGGCGGCTGGAGGCCTTTCCCATCATCACCCTGCCCTTCCTGATCTGGACCATGGGCGGCCCCCGCCCGGAAGGCATCCACCCGGACCAGGTGCCGCCGATGTCGTGATTCCCCGGCAGGGGTCTCTTCAGCAGGGGGCGCCGGCCGGAGAGAGGCTCTCGGGGCCGGCATAGGCGCCCAGGTCGCGGCGACTGATCTCTCCGTCGGGCGCAAGGCGCAGGGCGATCACCCGACGCCAGGCACCATCGGCGGCGATCACCTCGGGCGGCTGGCCCGGGCAGCGGCGGATGCCGCCGGGTATGTGATCCCAGCCGATCTGGTGATTGGTGACATCGGGCGCGCTGGCCACCGGCGTCAGGTTGCCCCCGGCATAGCGCCAGATCTGCAGGGTCTTTGCCAGGTGCGGCCGATCGACATAGGCCAGCTCTGCCCGGCCGTCGCCATCGAGGTCGGCCGCCCCGAGCGGCGCCAGCCAGCGATGCGCCCGGCCGATGTGCGGGGTGGCGGCGATGCGGCCCTCGGGGCCCCAGACGGCGAGGCGGGCGCCGCGGGTCAGGCTGCTTTCCACCACGATCACCTCGGGGGCGCCGTCACCATCGAGATCGGCCAGCCGCGGGGCGATATCCTCGAAGACCAGGCTCTCGGGCAGGCGGAACTGCCGGGTCAGCCCGCTGTCGAGGGTCAGCGACAGGGTGCCGTATTCCACCGCATCGCCAAGGATGCCGTGGTCATAGCGGGTGGTGGGATCGGTATAGGCGGCGTGGTCGATCCGCTCGGCGGCCGTGGCCGTCAGCGGCGCGACGCAGGCCGCCAGCATCAGCGCCAGGGCGCGCAGCCCCGGGCGGATGCCGCGGCAGGCGGGGCCGGACGCCGGGCGCAGGGCCAGAGGCCGCAGCTGCCCGGGTCCTGCCCCGCCCCGGCGCATCAGATCTGCTTTTCGGGCAGCTGCACGACCAGGCCGTCGAGCGCATCGGTGACCTTGATCTGGCAGGTCAGGCGCGAGCGCACGGGATCGGGCTCGTAGGCGAAGTCGAGCATATCCTCTTCCATGTCGTCCTTGGCGGGCAGTTTCTCGACCCAGTCGGGGGCCACGTAGACGTGGCAGGTGGAGCAGGCGCAGGCGCCGCCGCAGTCGGCCTCGATCCCGGGAATGCCGTTGTCGCGCGCGCCTTCCATCACGGTCAGTCCGTTGGGCACGTCGACGACATGTTCCTTGCCGCCGAACTCGATGTAGGTGATCTTGGCCATGAGCTTCTCATTCATCCTGCAGTATTTCTCGGGCGCTACCTATATCCCCGCCCGCCGCCGTTCCAGCCCCTTTTGGCCGGAGCGCCTTGCAGGCTTGCGAAACCCGACGTATGTTCTATCTTTGTTCTCATCATGTTTCGCTTGTCCGTGGAGAATGCCCATGAAAGTGGCCCTTGCCTCTGCCGGCGCCTCTGCCGGTGCCTCTGCCGGCGCCGATGGCGCCACCGCTCCGCACAGGCTTCCCGGCGCCCGGGGGCCGGAAGAGACTCGCCCCCCCGGCTGGGATCAGGCGCGCTATGACCGGGCGCC
The DNA here is from genome assembly GCF_056270665.1 of Pseudooceanicola sp. DL12. NCBI lineage: Bacteria > Pseudomonadati > Pseudomonadota > Alphaproteobacteria > Rhodobacterales > Paracoccaceae > Pseudooceanicola > Pseudooceanicola sp. DL12. Next base: position 1,227,652 of record NZ_CM149884.1, on the reverse strand, counting down.
GCCCCATGTCTGGCCGCGTCCGCCCGCCAGCCTGCCCGCCTGCCTGATCCTGCGCCCGCCCGAGGGCGCGCGGGTGACCGTCTCCGGGCTGGTCATCCTGCGCCAGCGTCCGGGCACCGCCAAGGGCGTGGTCTTCCTGACGCTGGAGGACGAGACCGGGGTGGTGAACGTGATCGTCTGGCGCGACCGGTTCAAGCAGTTCCGCCGCGCGGTGATCTCGGGGCGGATGCTGCGGATCACCGGGCGGGTGCAGCGCGCCCATGGCGTGGCCCATGTGATCGCCGAACAGGTCGAGGACATCTCCGGGCTGCTCGACACGCTGCTGCAGCCCGCGCCGGCGATACAGCCGGGACCGGCGGAACGGGCGGCACCGGCGGAACGGGCGGCACCGCGCGCAGATCCGTGATCGCGGCCGGCTTTCAACAGCCCGGCCCAGGGCCTAGACTGGCGCCGAAACTGCCAGAGGAATGCCATGCAGCCGCCCCGGATCCGCCCCGCCCTGATCGCCCTGCTGCTGCCGCTGGCGGCGGCGGGCTGTACCGTCACCCCCGACCTGCCGCCCTTTCCGGCGATAGGCCCCGACAGCGTCACCACCCTCGCCCTGAGCGAACCCGCCGCGACAGAGGGCCTCTGCTGGGCCGACGACAAGGTGCCGGCGGAAGCCGCGCCCCGTGGCCAGGGCGCGCTCTTTGCACCGCTGCCGAAGGGCACCGAGGCCGGGGCGCCGCTCTGGTTCCGGGTGCCCTGCCCCGCGGACGAAGTCGAGGATTTCACCGCCGCGCTGCAACGGGCGCTGAAGGCGCGCGGCTATTACGGCGGGCCGGTCGACGGCCGCGGCGGCCCCGGCACCGAGGCCGCGGTGCGCGCCTACCAGGCGCCGCTCGGGCTCGACAGCGGCACGCTCTCGCTGGCCGCGGCGCGCAGCCTGGGCCTCGCCCCCATCGACCGCCCGACCGGGGACTGACCCGGCCACCGGGCCCCAGGGACACCGGGTCTCAAAGACACTGGGCCCCAAGGACACTGGATAACGCACACGAAAAAGGGGGCGCCCCGCACGGGACGCCCCCCTTTTTCATCGGGCCTGCTGTCCCGGCCGGGGCCGGGACAGGCGGGTGCCTCAGTTGCTGCTGTCGAGCGGCAGGGCCACGAAGCGGGGATCGCCACCGCGACGCACCAGAAGCAGGACCGACTTGCGACCGGCATCGGCGGCGTCGGAGACGCGCTCCTGCAGCTCGGCAATGGTCGTCACCTTCTCCTGGTTGGCGTCGGTGATCAGGTCACCGGCACGAACACCCTTTTCATAGGCGTCGGACATCTCGTCGACATCGGTCACCACGACACCGGTGACATCATCGCCCAGGTCAAGCTCGCCGCGCAGGTCCGGGGTCAGCTCGCTGACGGACATGCCCATCAGGTCGAGGGTTTCCGGCTCTGCAGGCATGTCCTGCGTCTGGGCGGCGGGCACGGCTTCGGCGTTCTCGCGACGGCCAAGGGTGACCTTCAGCGTTTCTTCCGTGCCATTGCGCCAGACCACCACGCGGACGGTCTTGCCCACGGCAGAGTTGCCGACCTGACGGACCAGTTCGCGGGTATCGGTGACATCGACACCGTCGAAGGAGGTGATCACGTCGCCTGCTTCCATGCCGGCATCCTTGGCGGGGCCGTCGGGCACATCGGTGACCATGGCGCCCTTGGCGTCCTGCAGGCCCATGGCCTCGGCCATGTCGTCGGTGACGTCCTGGATGCGGACACCCAGCCAGCCGCGGCGGGTCTCGCCGTATTCCTTCAGCTGGTCGACCACGTTCTTGACCACGTTCGATGCCATCGAGAAGCCGATGCCGATCGAGCCGCCGTTGGGCGACAGGATGGCGGTGTTCACGCCGATCACCTCGCCGTCCATGTTGAACAGCGGACCACCGGAGTTGCCGCGGTTGATGGCGGCGTCGGTCTGGATGTAGTCGTCGTAGGTGCCGGAGAGCGCACGGTTGCGGGCGGAAACGATACCGGCCGAAACGGAGAAGCCCTGACCCAGCGGGTTGCCCATGGCAACCACCCATTCGCCGACGCGGGCGGTGTCGCTGTCACCGAAGGTGACGAAGGGCAGCGGCTCGTCGGTGTCGACTTTCAGAAGGGCGATGTCGGTGTTGGGGTCGGTGCCCACCAGGGTGGCATCTTCGGTGTGACCGTCGAAAAACTCGATCTGGATCTCGTCGGCGTTCTCGATCACGTGGTTGTTGGTGACGATATAGCCGTCCTCGGAGATGACGAAACCGGAGCCGAGCGCCTGGCTGCGACGCGGACGGGCTTCACCGCCGTTGCCGTTGCGGTCCTGGAACTCGCGGAAGAAATCCTCGAAGGGCGAGCCTTCGGGCACCATGGGCGCGTCCTCGGCGCTGGCCGTGACGGTGGTCGAGGTGGTGATGTTGACGACCGAGGGGCTGATCTTGTCAGCCAGGTCGGCGAAACTGTCGGGCAGCGCGCGGGCCGAGATCGCCTGCGCCATCAGCAGCATCACGGTCACCGCAGCGAGGGCGGCAGCCTTGAGGCCTGAGGGCGTCTGGGATCGCAGGACCATTGCCTGTCTGTTCATTCCCAAGTCTCCTTCCTTTTGAAGATTCATATATCTGCCCATGGAGGTGCCAGCGGAGGCGGACAGAGCGTGTCTTTGTTTTCTAATGTAGAGGGAACCCGCCGCAACACAAAGCCTATCGCGCAGCGTCAACAGGACGTGATGCCCCTGTGAGAGACTTCCTGCCGACCCGACCGCACCGTGATAGCCAGCCCCCGCGGCGCCAGCCTTCCAGCAAAGCCCTTATTTTTCGTAAATTCCCGCGCAAACCCCTTGCCGCTGCGCCGTTCTCCGCCTCCGGTCCGGGCAGAAGGCCGCCGATCCGCCCCGCCGGGGGGCTTGCCAGACCGCCCCACGGCCGATCACCGCGCCGTTCCCCGGCCGGATGCAGGGCACTCGCTGCCCGGGCCGGCCGCGCCGCCCCTGCACGGGAATTGCCCAGGAATTGTACAGGGATTGCGCAGGGATTGGCCCGCGATTGGCCCGCGATTGCCCGGCGGGCGGGGCCATCGGCGCCGATTTTGCCGCCCTCGCAGGCGCGCTGCCCCTTTCCAAATGCAAGAGGGCCGGCCCGCAGGCCAGCCCTCCGCTGTCTTTCCCTGGCGCAGGGGTCACTGGGTGACCGTCTCCGCATCAGAGCCCGCGTCGGCGTCCGGGTCCGTACCGGTATCGGTTTCGGTATCTTCCCCGGTCGTTGCCTGCTGCTCTTCGGCCTGGATCTCTTCCACGGTGGCCTCGTCGGAGGGCATCAGGGAGGCCCCGGCCACACCGCTGCGCGGATCCTCGTCGAGGTCGGGCACGGTGGCCCCCGCCGCGGCGGCCGCGGCCTCCTCATCGGCTTCCTCGGCGGCTACGGCGGCCGGATCGAAGGGCGCCGGCTGCGCATCGTCGGGGTTGTTGCCCCGCAGGTAGGTGAAGAACTCGCTGTCGGGCGAGATCACCATCGAGGAATTGCTGCCGTCGAGCGCGTTGCGGTAGGCGTCCAGCGACCGATAGAAGTCGAAGAACTCCGGATCGGCGCCATAGGCCGAGGCAAAGACCGAGTTCCGGCGGGCATCGGCCTCGCCGCGGATGATGTCGCTGTCGCGCTGTGCGCTCGACACCGTCTCGACCCGCGAACGGTCGGCTTCGGCCCGGATCTCCTGGGCCCGTTCGTTACCGCGGGCGATCTGGTCGGCTGCCTCGCGTTCCCGCTCGGCCCGCATCCGGGCAAAGGTCGCCTCGAGGTTCTCGGAGGGCAGGTCGGTGCGCTTCAGGCGCACGTCGATGACCTCGAGCCCGAGCCCCAGGGCCTCGTCGTAGGCGCCTTCGCGGATCCGCTCCATCAGGGCGGCACGGTCGCTCGACAGGATCTCGTTCGAGGTGACCGAGCCCAGCACTTCGCGGGTCTGCGAGCGCAGGATCGAGTCGAGCCGGCTCTCGGCGGCGACGATCCCGCCGGTGCCGTTGGCCTGGCGGAACTGCCGCACGTCGGCAATGCGATAGCGGGCAAAGGCGTCGACCACCAGGCGGCGGTCATCCAGCGGCGTGACTTCCAGCGGGTCGATGTCGCGCGACAGGATGCGGTCGTCGTATTTCACGACTTCCTGGATCAACGGGATCTTGAAGGCGAGACCGGGCTCCTCCTTCACGTCGACCACGCGGCCGAACTGCAGCACGAGAGCCTTTTCCCGTTCGTCCACGATGAAGATCGAGCTGAGCCCGATCAGCACGACGACGACGACGGCAGCGATGGCGATATATGCTTTTTTCATCTCTGTCGTCTCCCTCAGTTGCCCTGCGCCGACGTGCCGCCGGAGCTGCCCGTCGTGGTGGTGCCGGACTGCAGCTGGTTCAGCGGCAGATAGGGCATGACGCCGTTGGCCGAGGCCTTGTCGTCTATGACGACCTTGTTCACGCCGCTCAGCACGTCTTCCATCGCCTCGATGTACAGACGCTTGCGGGTGACCTCGGGGGCCTTGCGGTATTCGTCGAGAACGGCGGTAAAGCGGCTGGCCTCACCCTCGGCCTCGTTGACCACCTGCGCCCGATAGCCCTCGGCCTCCTGGCGCATCTGCGCCGCCTGGCCACGGGCCTCGGCGGTGATCCGGTTGGCATAGGCATCTGCCTGGTTGGTCAGCCGTTCGCGTTCCTGCTCGGCGGCCTGCACCTCGCGGAAGGCATCGATCACCTCCTCTGGCGGGTCGGCCTTGTCAAAGTTCACGCGCACCACGTTCATGCCGGAATTGTAGCTGTCGAGGGTCGACTGGATCATGTCCTGCAGGCGGGCGGCGATGATGCCGCGGTCGCGGTTCAGGATCGGCGCCAGCTCGGACTGCGCGATGATCTCGCGCATGGCCGATTCCGAAACGGCCGAAATGGTCATCTGCGGATCGCGCAGGTTGAACAGGAATTCCGCTGGGTCATCGACGTTCCAGACCACCTGGTAATCCACGTCCACGATGTTCTCGTCGCCGGTCAGCATCAGCCCGGCATCGCTGCCGCGCCCGCCGGTGCCCAGGTCGACGGTCCGTTCGCGGGTGGTCGAGATCACCTCGTGGGTGACCAGCGGCCAGGGGGCAAAGTTCAGGCCCGGCTCGCCGGTCTTGTAATACTTGCCCAAAAACAGCTCGACCGACTTCTCGTCGGGCTTCACGGTATAGAAGCTCGCCGCCAGCCACAGGCCGAAGAGGACGATCAGCCCGATGATCACGCTGGAGCGCGTCAGCAGCGGGTTGCGCCCACCGCCGCCGCCGGAACCACCGCCGGTGCCGGGCTTGCGCGGCGCGCCGGCCTTGCCCCCCATGAGAACACGCAGCTGGTCCTGGCCCTTGCGCACGAGGTCTTCGATATCCGGGATCGCCGGCTTGTCGTCCCGGCCACCGTTGTTGCCGGGCGGGCGATTGTCGCCGCCGTTGTTGTCCGGAGGCGTCTGTCGGCCTCCGCCGGAACCGCCGCCCCCCCAAGGGCCGCCACTATTTCCAGCCATGTTCTCCCCTTCCTTAGGTCTGTCCTGCCTATAGCTGTGCAGGCAATGCCGGCAATTCAACCTTTTTCGACACTTGGCGGTTGAATGACCAGAACTTTCAGTCTGTTGCCCGGCGCAACCGGCCCATTTCAAGGGGGCCACCCGTTTCGGGCGGCCCGGCCCGTTTGCCAGAGGCGCCGCCCGCAGGTCTGCGGCGGCGCCTCGAAGATCCTGCCCTGCCCACGCTCCGCGGCGCGGCAGCAGGGGTCAGCTGCTGCGTACCGGGGTGCGCATGGTCACCATTTCCTCGGCGGCCGTCGGGTGAACCGCCACGGTGCGGTCAAAGTCTTCCTTGGTGGCCCCCATCTTTACGGCGATGCCGGCCATCTGGATCATTTCGCCGGCGGCCGGGCCCACGATGTGGCAGCCAAGCACCTTGCGCGTCGCCTTCGACACGATCAGCTTCATCAGGATCTTCTGCGCCGCCCCGCCGGCAAAGCTCTGCTGCATCGGCTTGAAGGAGGTGGCATAGACCTCCACCGGCTCCTGCGCCATGGCCTCTTCCTCGCTCAGCCCGATGGTGCCCATCTCCGGCTGGGTAAAGATCGCCGTGGGGATCAGCTCGTGATCCGGCTTGGTCGGGTTGCCCTTGAAGACGGTCTCGACAAAGGCCATGCCCTCGCGGATCGCCACCGGGGTCAGCTGCACCCGGTCGGTCACGTCGCCGATGGCATAGATCGAGGGCACGGCGGTCTGGCTGTAATCGTCCACCACCACGGCACCGTTGTCCTTCAGCTCGACGCCCAGCGCCTCGAGGCCCAGGCCATCGGTGTTGGGCTTGCGGCCGGTGGCAAAGATCACCGCGTCGAAGGTGACGGTGTCGCCCTTCGTCGTCGTCACGCGGACCTTGTCGCCGTCCTTCGCAAGCTGCGTCACGTCGGTCTGCACCTGCAGGTCGATGCCCGCGGCACGCATCTCGTCGGCGATCAGGTTGCGGGCCTCGTCGTCGAAGCCGCGCAGCACCTGCGGCCCGCGGTAATATTGCGTCACCTTGCTGCCGAGGCCGTTCAGGATGCAGGCAAACTCGCAGCCGATATAGCCGCCGCCCACGAGGAGCACGTTCTCCGGCAGCTTCTCCATGTGGAAGATGTCGTCGGAGACGAGGCCCAGCTCGGCGCCGGGGATCTCGGGACGTACCGGGCGGCCGCCGGTGGCCACCAGGATGTGCTTGGCGGTCTTCTCGCTGCCATCGGCCAGCAGCACGGTATGGGCGTCCTTGACGGTGGCGCGCTGAGAGAACTTCTCCACGCCCGAGCCGTCGAGCAGACGGTTGTAGACGCCCTCCAGGCGGTCCAGCTCGGCGTTCAGCTTGGCATCGAAGGCATCCCAGTTGAAATTCTCGATCTTCGCGTCCCAGCCATAGGCCGCGGCCTCCTCGGCCACCCTGCCATAGCCGCTGGCAAAGACCATCAGCTTCTTGGGCACGCAGCCCCGGATCACGCAGGTGCCGCCATAGCGGCTCTCCTCGGCAATGGCGACCTTTGCGCCCGTCTCACCGGCCGCCACGCGCGCGGCCCGGACACCGCCGGAACCGGCACCGATCACGAAAAGGTCATAGTCGAAGCTCATGGAAGGGATCCTCTGCTGCTCTGTCAGGCGCCGGGGGAGACGACGCCGATTGGGGATGCGGGCAGGGCCGCGAGGGGCCCCGCGCGTTTGCGGGTTCAGGCGGTCTTCTCGCGCAGCTCGGCGCTGCCGTCGTCCCGGCCGATGATCACGGTATCGCAGATATCAAGGAAGAGGCCGGTTTCAACCACCCCGGGGATATTGTTGAGCGCAGCCGCCAGCGCCTGCGGTGCATCTATGCGCTGCAGGTGCAGGTCGATGGTGAAATTGCCCTCGTCGGTGACAAAGGGCCGGCCGTCGACCATGCGCCGCACCGCCTCGCGGCCGGGGGTGGCCAGGTCCTCCAGAACGGCGGAAATGCATTTCACCGTCTGCGCCCAGCCAAAGGGCGTCACCTCCACCGGCAGGGGAAAGGCGCCAAGGGTCGCCACTTCCTTGCTCGGGTCCGAGATCACCACCATCCGGTCCGAGGAGGTGGCAACGATCTTCTCCTGCAGATGCGCACCGCCACCGCCCTTGATCAGGTTGAAGGCGGCGTCGAACTCGTCGGCACCGTCGATGGTCAGGTCGAGCCAGCCGGCCTCTTCCAGGCTGACCACCTCGATGCCCTCTTCGCGCGCCTGCGCCGCGGTGCGCGACGACGTCGGCACCCCCATCACGCGGATGCCCTCGTTGCGCTGCCGCTCGGCCAGGCAATGCACCATCCAGTAGGCGGTGCTGCCGGTGCCCAGGCCCAGCTTCATGCCGTCCTCGACCAGGTCGACGGAACGGCGCGCCGCGGCATATTTCGCCCGGTCGGAGAGAGAGAGGGAAGCGAAGAAATCGTCGGTCATGGCACGGCCCTGCTGGTTTCCACCGCGTTATATTTGGAACGTTTCCAATATGCGAGACCGGAATGGCCCACCCCGCATCCCCGTGACGGTGCGTTCGCCATGCCTCCGGCGGGGATATTTCGGAACAAGAGGATGAAGACGCGCCTCTTCCCACATTTTCTTGTCCCAGATATCCTGGGGGAGGCGCGCGGCACGCGCGGCGGGGCAGAGCCCCCCTGCCCCCGCCCCTCCTGACGCCGGTCATCGGGATCATGTCGCTTTTGGGGTGCGGCCGCTTCCGGGGACGCGCTAGATTGCGGGGAAACCGAAGGAGCGCATGCATGTTTCTCTCCGTCTTCGACGTCTTCAAGATCGGTGTCGGGCCGTCGTCTTCCCATACCATGGGGCCGATGGTGGCGGCGGGGCGGTTCCTCGACCGGCTGCGCGCCGCCCCCTTCGAGGCCCATGGGCTGCGCGCCTCGCTGCACGGCTCTCTGGCCTTTACCGGCAAGGGCCATGCCACCGACCGCGCCACCATCCTGGGCCTCGCGGGGTTCCTGCCCGACAGCTACGATGCCGAGGCCGCCGAGGTGGCGCTCTCGCAGATCACCGAGCGCCTGAGCGTGCGCCCGGAAGGCCTGCCCGAGATGGCCTTCGATCCCGGTGCCGACCTGATCTTCGATTTCGACCATGCCCTGCCCGGCCACCCCAACGGCATGCAGATCATGGCGCTCGACCGCCAGGGCGACGTCATCATGTCGGAGGTCTACTACTCCATCGGCGGTGGCTTCGTGCTGACCGAGGCCGAGCTGGCCGAGGGAAAGGCCGAGGCCGAGGGTCCGCCGATCCCCTATCCCTTCAAGTCCGCCGCCGAGATGCTCGAGATGGCGCGCCATTCCGGCCTGACCATCGCCCAGATGAAGGCCGCCAACGAGGCCGCCCGCGGCCGTCCCGACGTCTCCACCGGCATCATGCGCATCTGGCAGGTGATGTCGGACTGCATCGACAGGGGCATCGCCGCCCGCGGCATCCTGCCCGGGGGCCTTGCCGTGCGCCGCCGCGCCGGCCCGATCCACGACGCGCTGATCGAGGAGGCCGGGCGCAACCTGGCCCCGCCCCATGTCGTGAACGACTGGATCTCCTGCTATGCCATGGCGGTGAACGAGGAAAACGCCGCCGGCGGCCAGGTGGTGACCGCCCCCACCAACGGCGCGGCGGGCGTTGTGCCGGCGGTGGTGAAATACTGGATGGCCCATGTGCCCACCGCCTCGCGCGACCGCATGGCAGAGTTCTTCCTCACCGCCTCCGCCATCGGCGGGCTGGTGAAATACAACGCCTCGATCTCGGGCGCCGAGGCGGGATGCCAGGCCGAGGTCGGCAGCGCCTCCGCCATGGCCGCTGCGGGCCTCTGCGCCGTCATGGGCGGCACGCCCGAGCAGATCGAGAATGCCGCCGAAATCGCGCTCGAGCATCACCTGGGCATGACCTGCGATCCGGTGAAGGGCCTCGTGCAGGTGCCCTGCATCGAGCGCAACGGCCTCGGCGCCATCAAGGCGGTCAGCGCCGCAAGCCTCGCCCTGCGCGGCGACGGGCGCCACTTCGTGCCGCTCGACGCCTGCATCGAGACCATGCGCCAGACCGGCCGCGACATGCACGCGCACTACAAGGAGACCTCGCTGGGCGGGCTGGCCGTGAACGTGCCAAACTGCTGAGGCACGCTGCCCTCGCGGCGCCTCTCGACAGGCTCTCGCCCGCCCCCTAGCGTCGCGTCATGGACAAGACCGTCACCAAGGCTCTCGACCGTTCCCTCGACCGCCCGCTGCTGGGCATCGCGCTGATGCTCGGCTTCTGCATTGCCGCGCCCTTCGGCGATGCGCTGGTCAAGCTGATCGGCGACCGCCTGCCGGTGCTCGAGCTGCTTCTGCTGCGCTTCGTGCTGCAGGCTGTCTATCTCTTCCCGGTGGTCTGGCTGACCGGACGCCCCTGGCGCATGGCGCCGCGCGAACTGCGCTTCACCCTCTACCGCACGCTTTTCCACATCGGCGGCATGGGCTTCATGTTCACCGCGCTGCGCTATCTCGACCTGGCCGATGCTGTGGCGATCTGCTTCGTCATGCCCTTCATCATGCTGCTGCTGGGCTGGTTCTACCTCGATGAGGAGGTCGGGACCCGCCGCCTGATCGCCTGTGCCGTGGGCTTTGCGGGCACCCTCATGGTGATCCAGCCCAGCTTTGTCGCCGTCGGCTGGCCGGCGCTGCTGCCGTTGGGCGTGGCGGTCTGTTTCTCCTGCTTCATGCTGGTGACGCGGCAGATCGCCCGCGATGTCGATCCCATCGGCATGCAGGCGGTCTCGGGGCTGATGGCCACGGGCCTACTGCTGCCGCTGGCGCTGCTGGGCCGGCCGCTCGGGATGCCCGAACTGACGCTGGTGATGCCCGGGGCAGAGCTCTGGGGGATCATGCTGGTGATCGGCGCCATTGGCAGTTTCGGCCACCTGCTGATGACATGGTCGCTGCGCTATGCGCCGGCTGCCACCCTGGCGCCGATGCAATACCTCGAGATCCCCTTCTCGGCCCTGATCGGGCTGATGATGTTCGGCGATTTTCCCGACGGGCTGGCGCTCGCCGGCATCACCGTCACCATGGGCTCGGGCCTCTACATCATCTGGCGGGAGCAGGCCACCGCGCGTCGCTCGAGAGCAGCGCCTCCGCCACTTCCTCCAGCGCCGCCACCGGCAATATGACCAGCATGCCCGGCGTGTCGAAGGTGAGCGTGACCGGGCCACTGACCCGGTTCGAGGTGCCGATGCGCCCGTCCGGGGCAAAGTCCAGCCCGTCGATCGGCCATTCCAGCCCCTGAGACCGCCCCGTCACCGGGCCCATCGGAAAGAGCGACAGCCGCTCGCCCCGGGGCCGGTCCAGCCGCATCTCGGGCGGCGCGAGAAAGACCACGTCCTCGCCGCCCGCCAGCAGGCAGCGCCGCTCCGGACAGCGCGCCAGCATCGAAAACGCCGCAAGCGTATGGTCCACCCGCGCGCCCATGAACCCCGCGCCCAGCACCAGCGGGGCCTCGATTCGGGTCAGGCATTTCTCGAAATCCGTGCTCTCCTGTTCGGGCACCTTCAACAGCCGTTCCGGCGGCACCCGCCGCGCCCAGGCCTGCGGCAGCGAATCCATGTCGCCGATCACCGCGTCGGGCATCCGGCCGCGCCGCAGCAGGCATTCCGCACCGCCATCCGCCGCCACCACCGGGCCGCAGAGCCTCAGCATCCGCTCGACCAGCGCCGCAGAGACCTCTCCGCCGCCGACGAGCGCCACCGGGCCGGCGCTTTCCACCACATTGCTCATGCCGTAACGCCCTCCGGCTGCACTGAAAATGGACAGTGACCACAATATCGTCACAAAATGACACCGTCCGCACCATAGATTCGGACAGGTTTTGGACCATCTTGCCCAGAGCACCGCCGGGCCCGAAGGGTCCGGTTGGTCGGTAATGCCAGTTGTAGCGGGAAGTAAAGTGGCCGAATCGCAGAAGATCCTGACCGTGACCTACGGGGACTTCTCCTTTCACATGGAAGGCTACGCCGACTCCGGCGAGGCCGTGCGCGCCGTCGCGGCCTGGCTCTCGGCGCTTGCCCCGGGCACAGGGCCGCTGGGTGCCGCGTCGGGTCCGGGTTCGGGTTCGGGGGCGCGTCCGGGTTCGGGGCCGGCTTCCGATGCTCCGATGGCGGAGACGCCGCCCCCCCAGCCCCCGGCCCCGGCGCTTGCCGCCGGGGAGCCGCGTGACCGGCCGGACTTCCGCGACAAGCTCGCCCGCCTGCAGGCGCTGATCGGCCCGCGGCCCGACACGGCCGCCGCCCCCTCGCCGCTGTCACCCGAGGAAGAGGCCGAGCTGCGCCATGCCCTGACGCTGATCGAACGAGAGCTGCACCAGCGCCGCGCCGGCGTGGCCCCCGATCCGGTCGTAGATCCGGTCGCGGGGCCGGTCACGGGATCAGGCACCGAAACAGAAGCGGCAACAGGCACGGCAACCGCCGGTGAACTTCCCGCTTCCCCCCTCCCCGGGTCAGCCCCCCTTGCAAGCGACCCGCCGACGGAGGGCGGCGCGCCGCAGGCCATGGCCCCGCCCGCCCCCCGCATGGCGCAGGCCGACAGCGGCAACCTCGACCGGATCCTGAAGGAAACCGACAGCCGCATCGCCGAAAGCCACGTGCAGGGCCGCCGCACCGCGCTGGCGCATCTGCGCGCCGCTGCGGCCGCAAAGCGTGCCGATCCCGGCCTGGGCCTCGAGGGCGAGCTGCGCGAGGAGCTGACCCGCGGCATCCAGATCCGCGAGCCGCTGCTGCGCGGAGAGGCCCAGCCCGAGACCGAACGCCCGCCCCTGCGGCTCGTGGCCTCGCAGCGCATCGACCGGTCCACCCCGGCAGAGACCATCGCCGACGGGGCCGCGTCCTCCGTATCGCCGCAACGCCAGCTCAGCTTTGCCGATCACCTGAAACAGACCGGCGCCGACGGGCTGCCCGACTTGATCGAGGCCGCCGCCGCCTTCGTGGCCCTGGCCGAGGGCCGCGCGACCTTCTCGCGGCCGCAGCTCGAGGTGCGGATCACCACGCTCTTCCCCGGGCGTTTCAGCCGCGAGGAGCTGCTGCGCGGCTTCGGCATCCTGCTCCGCCAGGGCAAGATCCGCCGCATCAGCGGTGGCGATTACGCCATCACCGGCGAGATCGGCTTTCGCCCCCGCCTGCTCTGAGGTGCCTGATCTGAGGTGCCCGATCTGACGCGCCTGCCCTGACGCGCCTGCCCCGGCCCCGGCTCAGGTGAACTCGGGCTTCCGCTTCTGCATGTTCGCGGCGATGATCTCGCGCTGGTGGCGGCCACCGATCAGCGGCACCTGCTCGCGGCTTTCCTCCATCAGCACCTCGGCGGCGCTCACCGGCCCCTCGGCAAAGCCGATCAGCCGTTTCGCCGCCCGGGTGCCGGAGGGGCTCTTGCCGGCGATCTTCCCGGCCAGCGCCTGCGCCGCGGCCAGCGGATCGGCCTCGATCCGGGTGATCAGCCCCCAGCTCAGCGCCTGCTCCGCCCCCACCGGCTCGGCGGTATAGGTCATCAGCCGCAGGACGTCCGAGCGCACCAGCCGCGGCAGCAGCACCATGCCCCCCATGTCCGGCACCAGGCCCCATTTCGCCTCCATCACGGCCAGCTGCGTCTCGGGATGGGCGATGCGGATGTCGGCGCCCAGCGCCAGCTGCAGCCCGGCCCCGAAGGCCACCCCCTGCAACGCAGCGATCACCGGCACCGGCACGTCGCGCCAGACCATGCAGACCTGCTGGTAGATGTTGCAGTCGCCATGGCTGCGCGCCATCACCCGCGCCTCCGGATCCGTCCGCGCCAGCTCCTCGAAGCTCGCCGTGTCGAGGCCGGCGCAAAACGCCCGCCCCTCGCCCGAGAGCACCACGGCGCGAACGTCCTCGCGCCCGATCAGCGCCTCGCCCGCGGCCACGATCGCCTCGGCCATGGCCGGATCCACGGCGTTCATCTTGTCGCCCCGCACCAGGGTCACATGGGCCACGTGATCGCGCAGCTCGACCTGCACCCGGTCGCCATAGAGATAGGTCATGTCGGCTCCTCCACCTCGATATCCACTGGCCGGATCATCGGATGCGCTCCGCCGCCTGTCGATCCCCCGCCGGGCGGCGCAACGCGACGTCACGCCCCCGCCGCCCCCGGGAAATGGCCCTCACATCAGGTCAGCACATAGTTCACCGGCTGCGGCACCGCGGGCAGATCCGTATCGCCCAGCGCGCCGCGCAGGGTGATTTCCACCGTGGTCGCATAGGCCGTCAGCGGCAGGGCGTTCGGCTTTGACGAAAACGGCAGCTCGAGCTCGTCGGCCAGCGCATCCAGCCCGAAGAAGGCATAGGCCACCAGACCCGCCGCAAAGGGCGTGACCCAGCCCAGCTGATCGACAAAGCCGAAGGGAAGGACCGTGCAATAGAGATAGGCCGTGCGATGCAGCAGCAGCGTATAGGCAAAGGGCACCGGCGTATTGGCCAGCCGCTCGCAGCCCAGCAGCGCGGCCGCCATGCGCGAAAGGCTCTCGCGCAGCACCATGGCCTCGGTCATCGTCAGCCGCCCCTCGCGTTCCAGCGCCGACACCGCCCGCTCGGCGCGGGTCAGCGCCGCATCGGCGCTTTCCGCCTCCGGGCGCCCGCGCAGCTGCACCGCCGCCCGGCGCGCGAAATCCACCAGCGCCAGCACGATCTCGCGCCGTTCCGGCGTGCCCTCGATCACCGCGGTCTGGCGCAGCACGTCGCGGGCGGTCTGGATCAGCAGCCCCCAGAGCTTGCGCGCCTCCCACCAGCGGTCATAGCAGGCGCCGTTGCGAAAGCTCAGGAAGACCGACAGGGCAATCCCGATCAGGCCGAAGGGCGCGAAATCCAGCGCCGGCACCGTGCCCGGCCAGTGGTGGTGCGCATAGATCACGGCGATGGCAATCACCACGATGGTCAGGAGCTGCTTCCAGATCACCTGGATGACCGAGCCCTTGAGGATGAAGAACAGCCCGAGAATGCTGGGGCGTTTGCGGAGTATCACGATGTTGGCCTTTTGAATGGAGCGGCCCGGCCGATCCGTCCGGATTCTGGTCCGGACGCCGGGCGCAGGCAGCGGTACTGCCGCGATTTTCCGGCCACAAGCGACGCAACGTCACAGGGGCCCCGAAATCCGCATCTTTCATGCAGATTTTCCATTCGGCCCTTACCCCGCGCGCTCGCCGTGCCCGCGAACCGGGCAGGCCCGCCCCGGCGGCGGGCGCACCTCCCGGCCCCTCTCTCAGCCCCTGTCTCAGCCCCTCTCTCCGCCCGGCGTCCCTGCGCAATTTCGCCAAAAATTCCCCGGACCGGTCGTTTCCGGCAAAACCATGTCGCAAACGGAACAATTCGCGCTTTCTGACATCTTGCGCGACGCCCTTTTGCGGCGCTAAGACGCGCCATGACCAATGCGCGCCTGACACCCCTGGCAGCCAGCCTGCCCTCCACCGTTCCCTTCACCGGCCCCGAAGAGCTCGAGCGCCGCCGCGGAGCGCCCTTCACGGCGCGTCTGGGAGCAAACGAATGCGGTTTCGGCCCCTCGCCCCGCGCCATCGCCGCGATGGAAGAGGCCGACCGGGGCATGTGGATGTACGGCGACCCGATCAGCTATGAGCTGCGCAGCGCCCTGGCCGCGCATTGGGGCTGCGAGATCGCGAACATCGTCGTGGGCACCGGCATCGACGGGCTGCTCTGCGACCTCGTGCGGCTGACGGTCACCGCGGGCGACAAGGTCGTCACCTCCGCCGGCGCCTATCCCACGTTCAACTACCACGTCGCGGGCTTTGGCGGCACGCTCGACACCGTGCCCTACCGTGACGACGCCGAGGACCTGCCGGCGCTGATCGCCCGCGCCGCCCAGGTCGACGCCAAGCTGGTCTATTTCGCCAATCCCGACAATCCCATGGGCAGCTACATGAAGGGCGCCGATATCGTCGCCGCCCTCGATGCCCTGCCCGCCGGCACGCTGCTGATCCTCGACGAGGCCTATGCCGAGCTCGCCCCCGCCGATGCCGCCGTCGACCTGCCCGTGGACGACCCCCGCGTCATCCGCATGCGGACCTTCTCCAAGGGCTACGGCCTGGCCGGGGCCCGCGTCGGCTATGCCATGGGTCACCCGGAGCTGATCACCGCCTTCGACAAGGTGCGCAACCACTTCGGCATGAACCGCGCCGCCCAGGCCGCGGCGCTGGCCGCGCTGCAGGATGCCGACTGGCTCGCCCATATCCGCACCGAGGTCGCCGCCTCGCGCGAGGCAATTGCCCGGATCGCGGCGGCCAACGGACTGACCGCGTTGCCATCTGCCACCAATTTCGTTGCCGTGGACTGCGGGGCCGACGGCGCCCATGCCCGCGCCCTGGTCGCGGCCTTCGCCGAGGAAGGCATCTTCATCCGCATGCCCTTCGTCTCGCCCCAGGACCGCTGCATCCGCATCTCCTGCGGACCCGAGCGCGAGATGGCCCTGCTCGAGGCCGCCTTCCCCCGCGCCATGGCCCGGCTGCTGGATCAGCAGACCGCCTGAGCCGGCGCTCCCGGCGCGGATGGCCCCCTCGGGCTCCGTTAACAACGACTGAAATGTGCGCTGGACCTCGCGGCCCGGCGCGCTAGAAAAGGCATGGGAGGACGTCGTATCGAACGAAGGGTCTCCCCATGCGCTCCGCTCCCTCCGCGCGCCAATCCGCCCCCGATTACACC
Source organism: Pseudooceanicola sp. DL12 (assembly GCF_056270665.1). NCBI lineage: Bacteria > Pseudomonadati > Pseudomonadota > Alphaproteobacteria > Rhodobacterales > Paracoccaceae > Pseudooceanicola > Pseudooceanicola sp. DL12. Next base: position 1,211,417 of record NZ_CM149884.1, on the reverse strand, counting down.
GTCGCCGCCCTCGTCATGGGGCTGGTGAACCTGCTCTGGATCTTCTTCGCGCTCTGGGCGGCCTGGGGCCTGCCCGCGGTGATCGCCGCAGGCTATCTCGCCTATCTCGCCATCGACTGGCTGGCCCGCCGCCGCAAGGGCTGACGGCAGGCCGGCAGTTCACGCCGTTACTCAGGCGGGCAGCGCCTCGGCGATGACCGCGCTCGCGGCCTCCAGCGCGCCGGTGCCCCGGGCAATGCCCAGCGACTGCATGCCCGCATCCAGCACCCCAAGCACCCCCAGCACCATGTGGGCATTCACATGCCCCATGTGCCCGATGCGGAAGAAGCCGGTGCCATCCGGATCCTCCTCCGTGGACATGCCGATCCCCAGGCCCAGGGTCACCCCTGCCCGGTCGGCGGTCCAGCGGCGCAGCCTGGTGCCGTTGCCCACCTTCAGCCCGATTGCGGTCACCGCGTGGCTGCGCAGCGCCCTGTCGGCGATGTTCAGCTTCAGCTCGCCGCCCTCGGCCCAGTGCTCGCAGGCCGCCCAGACCGCCCGCGCCAGCACCTCGTGCCGCGCCCAGACGTTCTCGATGCCCTCGGCCTTGATCATGTCGAGGCTCTTGCGCAGGCCGAAGAGGTGATGTGTCGGCGCCGTGCCCCCGAAGAACTGGTAGAACTGCTCCGGCTCGGCGCGCGGCTTCCAGTCCCAGTAGCGCGGCACCCGCTCGACTTTCGCGCGCACCGCCGCGGCCCTCTCGTTGAAGAAGACAAAGGACAGCCCCGGCGGCACCATCAGCCCCTTCTGGCTGCAGGCCACGGTCACGTCCACGCCCCAGGCATCCATCTCGAAGGTCTCGCAGGCCAGCGAGGCAATGCAATCGGCCATCAGCAACGCCGGATGCCCGGCGGCATCCAGCGCCGCGCGCAGCTCCCGCGGGTCGTTGCGCACCGAACTGGCGGTATCGACATGGCTGAACAGCACCGCCTTGATCTCATGGGCGGTATCGGCGCGCAGCACCTCCTCCACCCGGGCGGCGTCGATGGTCGAGGCGGTGCCGAACTCGATGATCTGCGGCACCGCGCCCATGCCCTGCGCCGCATCGGCCCAGCCATGGGCAAACCGGCCCGTGGCCGGAATCAGCACCCGGTCGCCGGGGTTCAGCACATTGGCCAGCGCCGCATCCCAGGCGCCATGGCCGTTCGAGATGTAGATCGCGGCAAACCCTTCGGTGCGGGCGACGGCCTTCAGGTCCGGCACCATGGCATAGGTCATGTCGACCAGATCGCCCTCGTAGATGTTCGGCGCCGGCGCATGCATGGCCTGCAGCACCGCATCGGGCATCACCGAGGGGCCCGGCAGGGCAAGATAGGGGCGACCATGGGCGAGACTCATGACATGTCCTTTCGAAGAAATCTCTCCACGCGGGCGCCGCAGAAGTACGCGCCGCGCCGCGTGCGGCCACAGCTTTAGCCAGCCCTCGGGCAAGGTCAATGCGCGCCCCTTCCCATGTCATCACGTTGCCCTTCATCTTTCTGCAAATGGGGCTTTTCCGGTTTCCGCCGCGGCCTCCGCCCCCCACCCACCCGCAGAGGGGGCTCTGCCCCCGATGGCCTGCGGCCATCTCCCCCGGGATATTTACGGCCAGATGAGGCAGAGCCCCCCTTTCATCTTTCCCGAAAATACTCCCGCCGGAGGCATCCACCGCAGCGGCGGGGCCCTGCCGGGCGGGCGGCGGGCGACGGCAGAGGTTGTCAGCCAAACCCCGCTCGCCTACATGGGACCGACCCTGCCCCCGGCCGCGCCTGCGCCGGAGCCAACCAGAGGACGACGGGAATGAAACTGGTCGAACGTGTCAAGAACTGGGAACGCGATCTGCGCGCCTCCTACAACACCGACCTGTCCACGCCCGAGAACCGCCGGCGGGCGCATCTCTACAACCTCTGGTTCGACCACGCGATCCTGCGCGGTGTCTGGACCAATTTCTATCCCGTGGCGCCGGGCGTCTGGCGCTCGAACCACCCGACGCGCAAACGCTTCGAGCAGATGAAGGCCATGGGCATCACCACGGTGCTGAACCTGCGCGGCGCCGCCGGCGCCGCCCATTACCTGACCGAGAAGGAGACCTGCGAGGAGCTGGGCCTGACGCTCGTCGACCGCAATCTCTATGCCCGCGAGGCGGCGCAACCACAGGAGATCCTCGACGTGATCGAGGCCTTCCGCACCATCGAGAAACCCTTCGTCATGCATTGCAAGTCCGGCGCGGACCGGGCAGGCTTTGCCTCGGCGATCTACCTCATGGTGATCGAAGGCCGTCCCGTCGAAGAGGCAAGAAGGATGCTCTCGCCGAAATACGTCCACTTCCGCTGGACCAAGACCGGAATCCTCGACCATATCCTCGACCGCTATGCCGAGCGCAACGCGCGCGCGCCCATCGGTTTCGAGGACTGGATCCGCACCGAATACGATCCCGCCGCGCTGCAGGCCGAGTTCAACGCCTCCAAGCGGTGGCGGCCATGAGTGCCGGCGAACCGAAAACGGACAAGATGACCTCAGAAGACACCCCCCAGGACGCAGCAAAGCCGCAAGAGACGGGCCGGCAGGATATGGGCCAAACCACCGCCGTTGCCGGCAGTGCCACCGCCGCCGCCCTCAAGGCGGCAGAGCATGACGCCGCCGCCCCCAATACCGCCCATTCCTCCGCCAAGGTGCTGATCACCTGGATCTGGGTGAAATATCTGCGCAAGCATTTCTGGCCGCTGCTCGCCGCCTTCCTCTTCATGACGCTCGAGGGCTCCATGCTGGGCGCGCTCAGCTGGATGATGAAGCCGATGTTCGACACCGTCTTCATCGACGGCAACACCGGCGCGATGAAATGGGTGGGCGCGGCGATCCTGGCGATCTTCCTGATCCGGGCCGTTGCCTCGGTGGCGCAGAAGGTTCTGATCGCCCGCGTCTCGCAGCTGACCGCGGCCGAGCTGCGCAAGGACCTGCTGGGCCGGCTGATGCGCCAGGACGGCAGCTTTCACCAGATCCACCCGCCGGGCTTCCTGATCCAGCGGATCCAGACCGACGTGGCCGCGATCAACAGCGTCTGGTCGGCCATTCTCACCGGCGCCGGCCGCGACGCGATCTCGCTCGTCTTCCTGATGGGTGTGGCGATCTCGGTCGACTGGCGCTGGACGCTGATCGCGCTGATCGGCGCGCCGCTTCTGGTGGCGCCCTCCTTCATGGTGCAGAAGTTCGTGCGCGCCCGCTCGCGCGAGGCCCATGACCTCGGCGCCAAGCTGGCCACCCGCCTCGACGAGATCTTCCACGGCATCGTGCCGATCAAGCTGAACAAGCTCGAGGGCTACCAGGCCCGGCGCTATGCCCAGCTGACCGACGAGCAGATCGATGCCCAGATCCGCGCCACCATCGGCACCGCCGCCATTCCCGGCCTGATCGACGTGATGGCCGGCATCGGCTTTCTGGGCGTGCTGATCTTCGGCGGCCAGGAGATCATTTCCGGCGACAAGACCGTGGGCCAGTTCATGGCCTTCTTCACCGCCATCGGCTTTGCCTTCGAACCGATGCGGCGTCTGGGCACCACCTCCGGCGTCTGGCAGGTGGCCGCCGCCGCGATCGAGCGGGTGAAGGAGCTCTACGAGATGGAGCCGACGCTGGTCTCTCCCGCCCATCCGCTGCCCGCGCCTGCCGGCAAGCCGGGCGTGGCGCTCTCGGACGTGCACCTCTCCTATGGCGAGACCGCGGTGCTGAACGGGCTCAGCTTCGAGGCCCGCGCCGGCACAACCACCGCTCTGGTCGGTGCCTCGGGGGCGGGCAAGTCGACCGTCTTCAACCTGCTGACCCGGCTGGTGGATCCGCAGAGCGGCTCGATCACCATCGGCGGCACCGAGGTGTCGCAGCTCGCGCTCGAAGACCTGCGGGGGCTCTTCTCCGTGGTCAGCCAGGACGCGCTGCTCTTCGACGAGACCCTGCGCGAGAACATCCTGCTGGGCCGCACCGATGTCAGCGAGGCGCGGCTGAAGGAGGTGCTCGACGCCGCCCATGTCAGCGATTTCATCGCCCGCATGCCCGACGGCCTCGACAGCCCGGCCGGGCCACGCGGCTCGAACCTTTCGGGCGGTCAGCGCCAGCGCATCGCCATCGCCCGGGCGCTGATCCGCGACACGCCGATCCTGCTGCTGGACGAGGCGACCTCGGCGCTCGACGCGAAATCCGAGGCCGTGGTGCAGGCCGCGCTCGACCGGCTGGCGCAGGGGCGCACGACGCTGGTCATCGCGCACCGGCTCTCGACCGTGCGCGGCGCCGACAGCATCGTGGTGATGGACCAGGGCCGCGCCGTCGACCAGGGCACCCACGAGGAGCTGCTGGCCCGCGGCGGCATCTACAAGCACCTGCACGACCTGCAGTTCAAGACCGACGGCCCCACCGCCGACGCCGCCGCCCTGGCCGACAAGGTGCGTCAGGATCCGCCCCTGCCCGCGCCCGGCGATGGCTTCATGCGGCGCCTCACCTGGCTCTTCGCGGGCAAGTAGGCCTCAGTACTCCAGAACCACCGGCCGGCGCGGCAGTTTCAGCCGCCCGGCCGCGTCGAACCCCCTCGTCGCGGCATAATCCTGCGCCCGGATCAGCACCCCCTGCCCCAGGCTCGCGCGCCGGAACCAGACGCGCCCGCCCAGCACCGCCGGCACCCGCGCCTCGAGCTGTGCCCGCACCGCCAGCGCCCAGCCGGGCTTCAGCACCCGCTCGACGCCCAGAAACATCAGCCAGTCGCCCCGCGCCGCCGCCACGCCCGCGGCCAGCCGCGCCTGCAGCGCCGCCTCCGCCTCCACGACATCCGCGCCGATCGCATCGGCCATCCGCCGGGTCTCGTCGCCCGATCCCCCGTCGGCCACCACCAGCTCGCGGATCACCCCTTCCGACAGCCCCTCGAAGAGCCCCGCCGCGCAGGCCGGCAATTGCCCGGCCGCCTCCAGCGTCGGCACGATCACCGATACCGCTGCACCCATTTCCTGCTCCCGCCTCTCAGCGGCCCCTGTTCCCCACGGCCCGCTGCGTTATACTCGCCCCAACGAATACCGGAGTTCTCCCATGACCGAAACCGCCCGCACGATCCTGCGCCTCGAAGGGCCCGAGACGGTGCATTTCCTGCAGAACCTCGTCACCAACAACGTCGAGCACCTCGACCAGGGCCCGGCCTATGCCGCCCTGCTCACGCCCCAGGGCAAGTACCTGGCCGATTTCCTCCTCGTGGCCGAGGGCGATGCCGTCCTGCTCGACGTCGCCACCGCCCTCGCCCCCGCGCTCTTCCAGCGGCTCTCCATGTACAAGCTGCGCTCCAAGGTCACGATCTCCGAGACCGGGCTCAAGGTTTACCGCGGCACCGGCACCCCGCCGCCGGGCGCCGTGCCCGATCCCCGCCACCCGGCGCTCGGCTGGCGCCTCTACGGCGAGGCCGAGGGCGACGACGGCAGCGATTTCGACGCCATCCGCGTGGCCCATTGCATCCCCGAGACCGGCATCGAGCTGACGCCAGACAGCTATATCCTCGAGGCGGGCTTCGAGCGCCTGCACGGCGTCGACTTCCGCAAGGGCTGCTATGTCGGCCAGGAAGTGACCGCGCGGATGAAACACAAGACCGAGCTGCGCAAGGGCCTGATGACCGTCGCCGTAGAGGGCGAGGCGCCGGTCGGCACCGAGATCACCGCCGGCGGCAAACCCGCCGGCACGCTCTTTACCCAATCGGGCGGACGCGGCATCGCCTATCTCCGCTTCGACCGCATGGGCGACGAGATGCAGGCCGGCCCGGCCCGCGTCTCGCCCCTGCCCGAAGCGGCGGAATGATCGCCGCCGCCGCCCAGGCCCTGCTCGGGCAGGCGGTGACGGCGGCACGCCCGCTTCATGGCGGCGACCTCTCGCAGGTGACGTTGCTCACCCTCGCCGACGGCACCCGCGTGGTGACCAAGCAGGGCGATCTGGTCAGCACCGAGGCCCGCATGCTGCGCGCCATGGCCGCGGCCGGCGCGCCGGTGCCGCAGGTCCTCGCCGTCGAGGGCAAATTGCTCGTCCTCGCCTACCTGCCCGAGGCCGCCCCGACCTCCGAGAGCTGGGCGCGCCTCGGCACCGCCCTGCGCGCCATGCACGATCACACCGGCACCGCCTATGGCTGGCACGAAGACTATGCCTTTGGCCCGCTGGCCATTCCCGGCGGCCCGCGCGATGGCACCTGGCCCGCCTTCTGGGCCGAGGCCCGCCTGTTGCCCTGCCTTCCCCATCTGCCTGCGCCCCTCGCCCGGCGGACAGAGGCGCTCTGCGCCCGCCTGCCCGCCCTGCTGCCGGCCGCCCCGCCGGCGGCGCTGCTGCATGGCGATCTCTGGCAGGGCAACCTGCATTTCGGTCCCGGCGGCGCCCTGCACCTGATCGACCCGGCTTGCTGCCATGGCGATGCCGAGGTCGACCTGGCGATGCTGCATCTCTTCGGGCGTCCCGGCCCCGGCCTTGCCGAGGCCTACGGCCCCCTCGCCCCCGGCTGGCAGGACCGACGTGCCATCTATCAGCTCTGGCCGGCACTGGTGCACCTGCGGCTCTTCGGCGGCGGATATGCCGGGATGGTCGGCGGCCTGCTCGACACGCTCGGCGCCTGACCGCCCCTCACCCTGTCCTGCGGGCTTCCCCATGGGCAACCTCCCGCCACCGGGCCGCACAGGACAGCGCGCCACCTTGAACTTCGCCGGCGCCGGGATAAAGGTGCGGCCGGTTTCAGGCCGGACCAGGCCCGGTTCAGGCCAATTGCAGGCCAATTGCAGGCCAAGTTCGGGCCATTGTTTCGAAAGGGTTCATCATGCAGGCACTCAGGGTCATTCGCGGCTGTATCGTGGCTTATGTCATCGGTGTGCTGCTGGTCTGGGGCACCACCATGGCGCTGGCACAGCTGCGCCCGGAGCAGCTTGCCAACTATGGCGATACCCACATGCACGCCGCCATGCGCATCCTCGCGATCACCGCGGCCTATGGCGGGCTCTATGCCGGGCTGCTGGCGCTCTTCGTGCTGCTGCTCTGGCTCGGCGCCGCGCTGGTCCGGGCCAGCTTCTCCTGGTGGAACGCGCCCCTTGCCGGCGCCGTGCTGGCCGGTGCGGTCGTGCTCTCGATCTTCCCCTTCCTGCCCAGCATCGTTGTGGCCTGCGTCTTCGGCGGCCTCGCCGGCTTGGCCTTCTGGTTCGGGGCCTTCGGTGGCGCCCGCCGGGTGACCATGGGCCTGCGCCCGGCCGCCGCCGCCTGACCTCCCCCCGGATAAATTCTCAAAACGCCCTGAAAGCGGGCAGATTGCCACCCGCCTGCTGCATTGCGGCGCAATCACCGCGGCCGATTTCGCACCGCCGCAATACCGACGCGATACCGACGTAATACCGACGTTGGAATCCGGCCTTTTCAAGCACTTGGCTTTTTCGCCGCAGCGCAGCAATTTTCGGGAATCTGCACGTATACAAAAGCGCCCAACTCGGCGCAGCCATGCAGTTATGTCATATGCCTGCAAATGAATATCCGGGCTCGGCCGGCCCGCCTCCCCCGCTCTTGCCGGTGCAAACCGGCCCGCGCCCCCGGCCTCGTGGCTGCCCTCGGCAGCCGGTACCGGGCCCGGCCTCAGGCCCCGCGACTCGGCCTGGGCCCCCCGCCGCGGTGTAACGCTGCGTCGTCTCTACCCGCACGGCCGCCGCTTCGGGCCGGCAAATCCCGCCCTGCGGCGGCAGGTCGCACCCCTGTGTCCGGCCTTCCGGCGCGGATCGCGCCCCATGCCCTGCCATGCGAAAGGGCCGCCCTGCCTCACGGCAGAGCGGCCCTTGCGTCATCTCTCCGATGGGGTCCGACGGCTCAGGCGCGCTCGGAATATTCCATCGTTTCGGTGTTCACGATGATGTCCTCGTCCTGGCCTACGAAGGGCGGCACCATGACCTTCACGCCGTTGTCGAGGATCGCGGGCTTGAAGGAGTTGGCGGCCGTCTGGCCCTTCACGACCGGCTCGGTCTCGACGATCTTGCAGGTGACCTTCTGCGGTACCGTGGCGTTAAGTGCTTCGGACTCATGGAATTCCACCACGATCGTCATGCCGTCCTGCAGGAAGGGGCGACGGTCGCCCAGCAGGTCTGCGGGCAGTTCCGTCTGCTCGTAGGTCTCGGTGTCCATGAAGACGAGCATGCCGTCGCTCTCGTAGAGGAACTGCATGTCCTTCTGTTCCAGGCGCACGCGCTCGACCTTGTCGGCGCTGCGGAAGCGCTCGTTCAGCTTCGAACCGTTGCGCAGGTTCTTCAGTTCGACCTGTGCAAATGCGCCACCCTTGCCGGGTTTCACGTGGTCGACCTTTACGGCTGCCCAGAGGCCACCATTATGCTCCAGCACGTTGCCGGGACGAATCTCGTTTCCGTTGATCTTGGGCATTCCTGAACCGCCTGCCATGGTTGAATGGTATCCGGGCCAGCCTATATCTGTCCCTCGTGCCTGAGGCAAGCGATCCGGTGCCGCGACAGAGCTGTCTTACAGCCCCATTTCAGCCATGCGCCAGGAGCATGGCAGGGATGCGTGATTGCGCTATCCGAATCGTCTCATTTTGTTCATAAGGAGCGGCACGCCCGAAACACAAGAGCAATAAAGCAAGGACGGATCATGAAAGATTTCGTTGACGGCACGGCCTTCAATAACGAACAGGGCAATCGCGCACGCAAACTTTTCGCAGCCGTCGTACTGGCTGCACTCGATGACGCCATTGCTGACGACAAGAAATACGGCAACGGTCCGGAACAGATCGCACGTTGGGCCCGCTCCCGCGACGGCCGCGAAGTGCTTTCCTGTGCCGGTATCGACCCGAACGAACGTGTGGTGGAAGGTCTGATGGAGTTCGTCTCCAAGGGCGTCCGCACGTCTGTTGCACTGTCGCGCGAGGAAAGCGAACGCCGCCATGCGGCCGAGCAGGCAGAAGCCGCATAAACCTCTGACATCGTTATACAAGCTGCCTTGAAAGACGCGTCCGTACCGGGCGCGTTTTTCGTTGTCCGGCGCATGGATTGCATGGCAGAACGGGGCCGGTAGCGACAGGAGAGAGCATGGCCAGAGCGATCATGATGCAGGGGACGGGCTCCAACGTGGGCAAGTCGATGCTCGTCGCCGGGATTGCCCGCGCGCTCACCAACCGCGGCCTCTCCGTTGCCCCCTTCAAGCCACAGAACATGTCCAACAATGCCGCCGTCACCCCGGACGGCGGAGAGATCGGCCGGGCCCAGGCCCTGCAGGCCATGGCTTGCAGGCGCCCGCTCTCGATCCACATGAACCCTGTCCTGCTCAAGCCGGAAACCGACACCGGCGCCCAGGTCATCGTGCAGGGCCAGCGCCGCGCCACCACCGGTGCCCGAGATTATTTCAAGCTGAAGCAAGAGCTTATGGGATCGGTTCTGGAGAGCTTCCGGATCATGGCCACGCAGGCGGACATCGTGATCATCGAGGGGGCCGGCAGCCCGGCAGAGGTCAACCTGCGCCACGGCGATATTGCCAACATGGGCTTCGCCGACGCCGCCGATGTGCCGGTCATCCTGATTGGCGACATCGACCGAGGCGGAGTGATCGCCCAGATCGTCGGCACGCATACCGTCCTGTCCGCGGCGGACCGAGCGCTGATCAAGGGGTTTGCGATCAACAAGTTCCGTGGGGACTCGCGGCTTTTCGATGATGGCCTGACCGCGATCACCGAGCATACCGGCTGGCCCTCCCTCGGTGTTCTGCCCTGGTTTCCCGAGGCCTGGCGGCTGCCCGCAGAGGACGTCATGGATCTCGACGCCCGCAGTCGCGCGCGCGACGGCGCGCTGAAGGTCGTGGTGCCCCGGCTCGGCCGCATTGCCAACTTCGACGACCTGGATCCGCTCGCTGCGGAGCCAGGCGTGTCACTGGAGATCATCGAGCCGGGCCGCCCCCTGCCCGGCGATGCCAAGCTCGTGCTGCTGCCCGGTTCGAAATCCACCATTGCGGATCTCGAGGATTTCCGCGCCAACGGCTGGGACATCGACCTGCTGGCCCACGTACGCCGGGGCGGGCATGTATTGGGACTTTGCGGGGGGTATCAGTTGCTTGGCCGCACGATTTCCGATCCGGACGCGATAGAAGGGCGGCCGGGCAGCCATGAAGGCCTCGGGCTGCTCGATATCGCAACAACGATGAAGTCAGGTAAGCGCCTGGCCCTCTCCAATGCAACCTACGTCACGACCGGTGCGCCCGTCTCCGGCTATGAGATCCATCTCGGTGAGACGAGCGGCCCCGATTGCACGCGGGGTTGGCTCAGGCTGGGCGACCGGCTGGAGGGGGCGGCTTCGGCCGACGGCCGCGTGCGGGGCTGCTACCTGCATGGGCTGTTTGCATCGGATAGTTTCCGAGCGGCCTATATGGCAGAAATCGGGGGAAACTCACAGCCGGGCTACGAGGCAACGGTCGAGGCGACGCTTGATGCGCTGGCGGCTCATGTCGAGGCCCATCTCGACCTCGACGTGCTGCTGAGGCTCAGCAGGGAAGTGCAAACCTAAAGCGCGTCGCCTTCGCCGAGCATGCGGGCGATCTCGTCGCGGATCAGTTCGCGGAGAGCAGTTGCAAGAGGTCCGTGTGGATCGTTATGCAATTCGGCTCCGAGCGCTTCGGAGATGAGCTTACGCAACCCGCTCATATCCTGCGGCAAATGCCGGCGTGCGGAATGTTGCGTGTCGTCACCGGCCAGTACCGACAGGATCGCCTGCTCGGCCTCGGCGCCGTCCATGGCGGCGGTGTCCCGGAGGTCCGAGGCCTCCGGCGCGCCAGCAGTATCGGCAGACACGACCGGGTGCAGCGGAGTTACCCGAGCCGAACACTCCTCACCATCATCGTCTACAGCAATGAAACCGGCTTCTTCGACCTGGGGCTGCCCCTGCTCGGCAGGCGCACGCGAAGGCGGCTGCCCCTCCCGCACCCGAAGTGCAGGAGACAGGACCAGTGGCTCGGCGGCAGGTCTTGCCGCCGACGCATCATGGGACACCAGCTTTCGGATAGACGAAAGCACGTCCTCGATATCGTTGTTATGTGCCGTATCTGACATTTCTTCACACCATTCTCGCCCCAAGCCAAGCCTAGCGCGAGAATGTTCTTTCCTCAAATGACCCGAGGGTCTTATTCCTTGCCGATGCGCCGCAGCACGGAATCGAGCTTCCGCCCCTGCGTAGACAGACCGGCCGGCGCATTCTTGACCATGTTGTAATAGCCCGCCGGATCATAGACCTGCACGTTCAGCTTCAAGTCTGTGGCAGTCAGCAGCCCCATGGACTGCAGCAGGGTGTAACGCGCCAAAACCTCATCGACCTGCGCTCCGATGTAATCGAGACGGGCATCGAGAAGATCCTGTTCCTGGGTCAGCACGTCGAGCGTCGTTCGGGAGCCGAGCGTCGCTTCCTCGCGGACACCTTCAAAGGCGACCTCGGCCGCACGCACCTGTTCGCGCCCGGAGACCGTTGCGGCCCCGGCCACCTGGACGTCGGAATAGGCATCTGCCACGCCCTGACGGACATCAATGGTCACAACGTGCAGGTTGGCGGTGGTAGCCTCCTGGTTCAGCAGCGCTTGACGCTGGGCCGATGCAAGCGCACCGCCGCTGTAGATCGGGCCGGACATGCCAAGGCTGATCGAGCCGGTGTTGGAATGGTCCTCGGAGTTCAGGTCACGCGACAGGCTGTAGCTACTCGAAAGGCTGACCTCGGGCATCAGGCTGGCGTCGGCCTGCCCCACCTGCAGCTTTGCAACCGTCACCTGGCGACGCGCTGTCTCCATGTCGGGATGCTTGACCAGGGCAATGTTCTGCGCTTCCTGGAGAGAGGACGGCACGGTACCCAGCTGCGACGGCGCGGCGAGGTTCCCCGGCGGATGGCCGATCGCGGCCTCGTACTCGATCTTGGCCTGAGTGACATTGCCCTGTGCGAGGGTAAGACCGCTGTTGGCCGCTGCAAGGGCAGCCTCGGCCTGAGAGACATCGGTCCGTGTCACTTCGCCCACTTCAAAGCGATCCTTCGCCGCCTGAAGCTCCTGCGACAGCAGTCGGACGTTGGCCTGACGCACGGCGAGGGTCTCGTTGGCCTCTCGGACAGACATATAGGCCGAAACGGCGCGCAGCAGCACGGTTTGCTCGACGGTCACGAGACTGGCGCGGGTGATCAGCACCGTTTCCTTCGCGATATCTACTGCCATCTTGCTCGAACCGAAATCGAAGAGCAGCAGTGACAGGCTCAGCGTGGCGCTGGCCGAATTAGAGAAGGCGCTGGTGGAAAAGCCCGAGTTGACGCTCGTGCCGTAGCTGTGGCTTGCGCTGGTGGACCAGCTCAGGATCGGTCGCAGGGCCGCGAGTGCCTGAGCGGCATCTTCATCGGCAGCCCGAAGCACAGCCCTGTTCTGTTCAAGAAGACCACTGTTGTTGTAGGCGTCGGCAAGCGCCTGCCCCAGTGTTTCGGCCTTTGCGCCCTGCGGAGCGGCTGCCATGACCAGCCCCAGAGCCGTTCCGAGAAGCCCCGTCTTGAGAATTGCTGCCAGTCCGCGACCGCGGAGAGCGCGAGAACCCGCGGCAGTTGCCTGTTTCGACATCCTGTCCATCCCTCTGTTGGCCGGTTTGCCCGGCCCTTTCACTTATCGACCGGGCACCCTGCCACCCACGAAGGGAGATCAGAGTGTGAATGCCGCGTGTCGTTCGAACCCGGGCAAAACCGGGGCGCCGGCATTGAATGCGAAGCGCCAGCTCATCTTTCCGTCGATCTTGTAGCCGATCCGCACGACACCAAGGTGACCCTCGGCGAAGAGAACGCCAATACGGCCGCCTTCTTTCAGCTGATCGATAATCGCATCGGGAAGATGCTCGACGGCACCCTCCACGAGTATTACGTCATACGGGCCGAGTTCCGCCGCACCCTCTGCAAGTTTCGCGTCCTGCAGCACAACGGTATCGGCTCCCAGATCGCTCAGCACCTGCTGGCTGTCGGAGGAGAGCTCGGGGTCTTCCTCCACGGCGATCACGGCCTCCGCAAGGTGCGACAGCACTGCAGCGGTATAACCCTGCGCCGCACCCAGATCTAGCACCAGTTCGTCGGGCTGAATGTCGAGCGCGTCCAGCATCTTGGCCAACGTCCGCGGCTCGAGCAGGACACGGTTGCCGCCAAGGCTCACGTTCTCGCCAAGATAGGCGGCTTCCTTGCGATCCTGCGGAACGAACAATTCACGCGGAACTGCCAGCATCGCTTCGATGATCGGGAACTTGGTTACGTCCGAAGGCCGGATCTGAGCATCGACCATCATTGTACGGCGGGCTGCGTAATCAGTCATAAATAGACTCTTCCGTTCAGAATCTTCTCTGAGGAGGTTTTGCCACATCGGACCCTGTACGGCAACGGCGCGATGTAAGGCTTTAGCGCTTTCCGGCCTCAATGCGCCCGATGCGTGACGGAAAAGACTCTCCCCTAAGGCGAAAAAGCCTCTTGAACGGGCTATGGACGGTGACAATTTTGCCGTTTCTTAATCTTGGCACCTTACCCCGTTTCCCCGGGACGGGCCTGCCGGGCGGTCCCGCATTGGTTCACCAGAAGGCGGAGCGAAACATGCAGCAGATCGATGGGACAGAAGCCTTTACGGCAACCCTGCGCAACAAGGGACGCAAGTACCCGGATCGGAGCGACTCCCGGTGGCATGATGGACTTATCTTCCCGGATGTCACGCCGCGCTTCACGCTCTCTCCCGGCGAGAGTGTCTTTACCATCGGATCCTGCTTTGCCCGCAATGTTGAAAAGGTGCTGATCCAGCACGGTCTTTCGGTACCGACCGCTCATTTCTCCGCCCCTCATGAAGAAGCGCCCGGACAGCCGAACCGCATCCTGAACCAGTATAATCCCGGCACTATGCTGCAGTGCATCCGGGCCATCGACGAGGATCCGAGCAAGGCCGGCCTCTATCCTTCGGGCGATGGCATGGTCACCGATTGCCTGCTCGCCACGGGATCTCGCCCGGTCACAATGGCGCGCGCCATGGAACGACGTGCCCAGATCCGGCGGCTCTATGCCGATGGACTGACGGCGTCGGGGACAGTGGTCATCACGCTGGGGCTCGTCGAGGCCTGGTATGACCGCGAGGCGGCGCTCTATCTCAACGAGGCGCCGGCCAGAAGGATCATCAACGAGTCTCCGGGCCGTTTCGAGTTTCGGCAGATGGATTTGGAAACCTGTCGCTCGCTAGTCGACGAGATGCTCGAACGGCTGCAAGCCAGTGGGAACCGCAAGGTCCTGCTTACTGTTTCGCCGGTGCCGCTTCAGGTGACCTTTGCCGGTGGGGACGCCACCTTGCGGAACAGCTATTCGAAATCGGTACTGCGGGTGGTCGCGGAACTGGCCACGCATGGCCGCTCCCAGGTCGACTATTTTCCGAGCTACGAGATCATCACCACAGGCGGCCTGCCCTGCTTTGGCGAGGACAACGTCCATGTGCGCCCCGCCATCATCGAGCGCGTGATCGGCTACATGGCCTCTCAATACCTGGAGAACGCGCAACAGGGCGCGGCCTGATCCCCGCCGCCCGGGTTACCCCCGGGCGTGACCAAGGCACCTGCCCTACTTTTCTGGCAGAAGTCCCCTCGGGCTGAACCGCAGAACCAGCAACAGGATGATACCCATCACAAGCATGCGCATATGCGCGGCAGAGTTCAGAAGGTGCTCCCTGAAATCCCCGTCGGGGAAGGGCGATGCCAGCAGGCTCATGATGTCAGGGCCCCAGTCCCCTGCCTTGACCCAGAGGTACCAGATCACGATCCCACCAAGCACCGCACCCCAGTTATTGCCGGAACCGCCGACGATCACCATCACGAGAACAAGGAAGGTATAGCGCAACGGGTTGTAACTCGACGGTGTCATCTGACCATCAAGAGAGATCATCATGGCCCCGGCCAGGCCGATGACGGCGGAGCCGATCACGAAGATCTGCAGGTGACGGCCAGTGACGTTCTTGCCCATGGCCTCGGCCGAAACCTCGTTTTCGCGGATCGCGCGCATCATCCGCCCCCAGGGCGACTTGAGGGCCATCTCGGCCCCCGAGACCAATATCAGGATCATGACAACGAAAAGTACGAGAAAGGCGAGCTTGACAGTCAGCGTCGAAGCCGTCGTCGGGTCCATTCCCCAGCCCTGAACCAGGTCAACGAATCCCTGATTGTTCTGCAATTCGATCTCGTAGGGAACCGGCCATGGACGCGGGATCCCGTTGACGTTCAGAACACCGCGATCCAGCCATTGCTCGTTCTTGAGCACCGCCACTACGATCTCGGCAATCCCGAGGGTGGCGATGGCAAGGTAGTCAGAACGCAGACCGAGGGCGACCTTGCCCACCAGCCAGGCTGCGCCGGCGGCAAAGAGCGCACCCACCGGCCAGGAAACCAGCGTGGGCAGGTTCAGCCCACCGAGGTTACCTGCAGCAGAGGGGTTGATGGCCTCGATCGCCGCAACGGCCGGATCGAAAAGCCAGCGATAGCAGATGAAACCCACGACCAGGATCGCGGCCACAAGGAAACCGCACGCCTTGCCCGAAACCCTGCGATAGGCCTGCACAGAGGCGATCACCGCAATCGCCGCAACGGCAAAGGCGGCTATGATGCCCAAACCGCCCGCCCCGGCCGCGCCGGGTGTCGGAGGCATGGATATCAATACCGGGGCCAGCCCCCCGATTGCGACGAAGCCAAGCGCACCGGCATTGAACAGGCCCGCGTAGCCCCACTGCATGTTCAGACCCAGCGCCATGATGGCCGAAATCAGGCCCATGTTGAGGATGCCGAGTGCCGAGTTCCAACCGGAGGTCAGCCCCTCGATCAGCAACAGGGCGGCGAGGACGGCAAAGAACAGCGGCGCACGCATTCGGCTGGACTGATCGGGTTGACGTGTGTGGCTCATACGATTTTTCCCCGGAACAGGCCCGTTGGCCGGAAGATCAGCACAAGGATCAGGATCGCGAAACTGACCGCGAACTTGTAATCAGTCGAGAGCAGCTGCACGAGCCCCTCCGGCTCCCAGTTCGGCAACAGGTAGGTCGCCACCTTCTTCCATGCATAGGTCAGACCGACCTCGGAGAAGGAAATGACGAAACCGCCGGCGATTGCGCCCACCGGATTGCCGATACCGCCCACGATGGCGGCTGCGAAAATAGGCAGCAACAACTGAAAATAGGTAAAGGCCTTGAAGGACTTGTCGAGCCCGTAGAGCGTGCCGGCGATGGTGGCCAGAGCCCCCGTGATGATCCAGGTCACGGCCACGACCCGGTTCGGATCAATCCCGGAAAGAAGTGCGAGATCCTCGTTGTCGGAAAAGGCGCGCATGGATTTGCCGGCGCGTGTCCGATTGAGGAACCAGAAGAGGATCGCCACCGTGATCACTGCCGTCACGATGGTGATCAGCTGAGTGGTTCGCAGGGTGAGCGGTTCGCTCAGACCTGTCATGTCGCGCCACTGGCGGGCATTGATGATGAAGCGCTCTCCGTCGGCAAAGTTGATCTGATCGACCCCGATCACGAAGCGGGTCAGCGCATTCATCACGAACATCACCCCCACCGAGACCATGACCAGCAGCACGGGCTCGACCTTCTTTTCGCGGTAGTAGCGATAGACCACCCGGTCTGTCCCCAGCAGCAGCGCAGAGGTGATCACAATGCCGAAGGGCAGCGCGATCAGGGCCGTCGGCAACGGGCCGAAACTTATCCCCCAGCTTTGAAGGGCCCAGGTGATCAGGATGACGACCCCGGTACCGAAAGCCATGGTATCGCCATGGGCAAAATTCGAGAACCGCAGGATCGAGTAGACCAGCGTGACCCCGAGCGCCCCAAGCGCGAGTTGCGCGCCATAGGCCGTCGCCGGGATGATCACATAGTTGGTGAGCGCGACCAGCGCGTTGAGAATATCCATCTGTCAGCCCCCAAGGAACGTGCGGCGGACTTCCGGATCGGCCAGGAGCGCCTTTCCAGTGTCGGTGTATCTGTTTTCGCCCTGGACCAGGACGTATCCCTTGTCGGCAATCTCAAGTGCCTGCCGGGCATTCTGTTCGACCATCAGGATCGAGATGCCGGTGCGTGCGACCTCGATGATCCGGTCAAAGAGCTCGCCCATGACAATCGGGCTGACACCTGCGGTGGGCTCATCGAGCATGAGGAGTTTCGGCTGGGTCATCAGCGCCCGCCCGACGGCAACCTGCTGACGCTGCCCGCCGGAAAGCTCTCCTGCATTCTGCCGGCGCTTTTCCTTCAGGATCGGGAAAAGATCGAAGACCTGCTCCATAGTGTCCCGGAAATCGTCGTCGCGAATAAAGGCGCCCATTTCCAGATTCTCCTGGACGGACATGGTCGGAAAGACGTTATTGACCTGCGGCACGAAACCCATGCCACGCTTGACGCGGTCTTGCGGGCTGAGCGACGTGATGTCGTCGCCGTCAAGTGTCACGCGCCCC
Source organism: Pseudooceanicola sp. DL12 (assembly GCF_056270665.1). Classification (NCBI taxonomy): domain Bacteria; kingdom Pseudomonadati; phylum Pseudomonadota; class Alphaproteobacteria; order Rhodobacterales; family Paracoccaceae; genus Pseudooceanicola; species Pseudooceanicola sp. DL12. The sequence continues at coordinate 1,193,922 of NZ_CM149884.1, read as the reverse complement.
TCGCGCAGCGGCAACATCCCGAATACGGCCTTCATCGCCGTAGACTTGCCAGCACCATTCGGCCCGACGATGACCGCGATCTGGCCCTTTTCCACTGTCAGGGTGCATCCGTGCAGGATGTCGGCCTTGCCATACCCGCCAGTCATGTCGGCGGCTTCGAGATAGCTCATGATTGCACCTCTCCGGCCGCAACCTTGTTCTTCAAACCGGTGCCCAGGTACGCCTCGATCACGGCCTCGTTTTCCATGATATTCTCGGAAGAGCCCTGCGCCAGGACCTTACCCTCGGCCATGACTATGACCGGGTCGCACAGCCGTCCGATGAAATCCATGTCGTGCTCGATCACGCAGAATGTATAGCCGCGCTCCCGGTTCAGGCGCACGATGGCATCGCCTATGGTGTTGAGAAGGGTGCGGTTCACGCCGGCACCGACTTCATCGAGGAAGACAATCTTGGCCTCGACCATCATCGTGCGGCCCAGTTCCAGCAGTTTCTTCTGCCCACCGGAAAGATTGCCCGCCTTCTCGTCCCTAAGGTGCGAAATCGTAAGGAAGTCCAGAACCTCGTCCGCCTTCTTCAACAGAGCGCCCTCTTCCTCGCGGATCCGACCACGGCTGAACCAGGTGTTCCACAGCGTCTCGCCCGTCTGCCCGCCGGGAACCATCATCAGATTCTCACGTACCGTCAGAGACGGAAACTCATGCGCGATCTGGAAGGTCCGCAGAAGCCCCTTGTGAAACAACTCATGCGGCTTGAGGCCGGTGATGTCTTCTCCATCCATCAGCACCCGCCCCGAAGTGGGCGCATGGACGCCAGCGATGACATTGAAAAGCGTGGATTTTCCGGCCCCGTTCGGACCGATCAGCCCCGTAATGGAGCCGGTGGCGATCTCGATGCTGGCACCGTCGACCGCATGAAAGCCCCCGAAGGACTTTACCAGATTTTCGACCCTGATCATGGGCCCCCCTTGGTTCCTCGCGTTTCGCCGAAATGACGCCACGAGGTAGTGTTATTAATTGAAAACAGCCCGGAAATTCCGGGCTGCTCTTTCTCGGGAATGGCTTCAGCGATACTGGACCGTTGTGATCTCACCGTTCTCCACCGCGATTTCGCGGAAGGTGCCGGCAGCCTCGCCGTTACCGATCATCTCGACGGCGGTCGCACCCTCGTAATCGACGTCCTGGCCATCGGCCAGCAGGCTCAGGGCCTTGTCGAGTTCACCGGGATAGATCTTCTCACCCGGAGCGTTGGCGACGTCCGTAATCTTGTCCTTGTAGACCTGCGGATCGGTCGAGCCGGCGGCCTGCATGGCCAGAAGCATCAGTGCCGCGCCGTCATAGGCGGCACCAGAATATGCCGAAGACCCGTCGAAGCCCGCGGCCTCGGCCATAGCCAGATAGGCATCCATGCCCTGCCCTTCCGAGTCGGGCAGCTGTCCGAAGGAGCCGTCGATCTCGGAACCGAAATCGTCTTGCAGCTTCTGGCTGACCATGCCGTCCGGGAAGACGAAGGTTTCAAAGGCGCCCGTGTCCAGCGCCCCGCGCAGAATGCCCGAACCACCCTGGTCGATATAGCCCGCGATCACGAGAGCATCGCCGCCACCGGATGCCAGTGCGCCAACCTCGGCGGAATAGTCGCCCTTGCCATCTTCATGCGCCGCGGAAATGGTCACCGTGCCGCCCTTGGCTTCGTATGCATTCTCGAAACTGTCGGCGAGCCCCTTGCCATAGTCGTTGTTGGTGTAGGTGACGGCCACCGAATTGATCCCCTTCTCCAGGATCTCGTCCGCCATGACCTCCCCCTGACGCGCATCGGAGGGGGCCGTGCGGAAGAAGAGCCCGTCGTCCTCCATGGTCGACAAGGCCGGCGACGTGGCCGAAGGCGAGATCATAACCACGCCGTTCGGCATCGCAACGTTCTGCAGCACTGCCGTTGTTGCACCAGAGCACATCGCACCGGCAATCCCCTTGACGCCATCGGAGGTTACCAGGGTTTCGGCCGCGGCAGTCGCAGCTGCTGCGTCGATACAGGTCGAGTCGGCGCGTACCGGTGTCACAGTGTCGCCTCCGAGCAGCTTGCCCGAGTCCGAAACTTCCTTGATGGCGAGTTCCGCGCCCTGCGCCATCGGCGGAGCCAGCGATTCCAGAGGGCCGGTGAAGCCCATCAGGACACCCATTTTCACATCATCGGCATAGGCCGCCGAGGCACAGAGCCCGATAGCGGCGGAAGCCAGAAGAAGCTTTTTCATTTGTTTACTCCCATGTTGGAACTCTCGTTCTGACCGCGAGGCTAGATTGCGGTTGTGGAAAAGAAAAGGACCCCCCAGGCACCGACGGATGTAAAACTCGCGTGAATAATCATTTTTTGCACAGTGACGTCACGCGACGTTCGGATGCCACTCAGAGGGGTCCAGCCGGAAGAGCCTACAGAACTGTTCGTATACTTCGGGCTCGCTCTGCTTGAACGCGACGGCCTTCTCGAAAAACGTCTCCACAGCGACGGCAAAGAACTCTTCATGCCCTTCAGCCCCGTATGGATCAAAGACCGCGCGCCGCCCCGCGAGGACGTTTTGTACGTGCCGCTCGTAAGCTTCGAGAATGACGCGCTCCCATTCGGCAAAGCTCTGGCTGGGATCGAGCACCGGCACGCCATCGGTCCTGCCGGAAAGATCATCAATCTGATGCGCGAACTCGTGCAGGACCACATTGTGGCCGTCGCGCTCGTTGGCGGCGCCTTTCCGAGCATCGGCCCAGGACAGGATGACGGGGCCGCGCGACCAGCTCTCGCCGGTTCGGACGGTTTCCCTCTCGGTGACCACGAAGCCGTCGTGCTCCTTGTGCATGGACTTGAAGGCCCCGGGATAGATCAGGACAGTTGAGAGATTGTCGTACCAAGTGTCGCTGTTGACCACCAGGAGACAAGCCTGAGCCGCAATGGACAGTTCCATTTCCTCGGTCACCTCGAGGCCGTTGCAGCCGACGAACTCCACCTGATCGAGAAACACATTCATCTTTCCCTCCAGGCTGCTGCGAAACTCCGGCGGGAGTTTCCGGACCAGGGGGACCTGCGTGGCAACAATCGCTCGTTCCTCCTCCGACAGCCCCGAGGAAAGCAGCGCGCGCCGATGTTGTCGCCGCGACCAGACGCGATAGGCAAGCGCGCCGCCAACACCAAGCATCAGGATCAGAAAGAGAGTCATCCGGACAGGACCTCCAGAGCGTGAGCTTCGCATAGTTTGCGATCCAGCCTCAGGTGGCAACAGCTGACGTCGGGAAGAGCGCTGCGCCTGTCACTCCCAAAGCCCTTCCAAAATAAGGCCGCACCCTCATGCGATCGATGATTGACGGTCAGGCGACAGGTCGCAGAGTTCGGTCTCATAGGTTTGCAAGAGCCCCTCTCATCGGCTCCGCCTTTCCTGAAACAGAGCACGCTGGGAACAACTAGGGTCAGGCCCCTTTGATTTCGCAGCAGCAGCGGGATTCAGGGCTCGAAAACCGAGCGGTGAAAGTCGTTGGTCTCTTGTGCTTGAGCAACGCGCAGATGGCACGTCTGGAGCGTTTCTTTCCCAGGGGCCACGGCAAGCCTCGCGTCGATGCGAGGCCTATGTCGCCGGGATTGCCTTCATAAGTCGCAATGGGTTGCGTTGGCGAGATGCACCGGGAGAATAGAGGCCGCACAAGACGCTCCACAAAGGTTGGAAACGTTGGAGCAACAAGGGACGCTTCGCGTGGATGATGATCGGCCTGGCCGCCGATCACAGCGATCAGAAGCCCGTCATGATCGACCCAACCTATCGGAAAGCAAATCGCATAGCGACCAGCATTTACGCGAAAAAAGGGGCGGCCTGGACGCCTGATCGGGCAAACCAAGGGCTGCGTGAACACCAAGTTGCACGCCATCAGCGACAGCCAGGGCCGCCCGCTGTAGCTGTTCGTGACCGGGGACAGGTCAGCGACTACTTCGGCGCACGGGCCTTGCTGAGCGACCTACCGAATGTCGATTGGCTACTCCGGGAGCGCGCCTATGACGCCGATTGGTTCCGGGAAGCATTGAAAGACAGAGGCATACGCGCCTGCATCCGTGGCAGCAAACAGCGCAAAAAGACCATGAAACGTGACAAGCGACGCTACAAAAGGCGTAACAGGCTCGAGATCATGTTCGGCGGGTCAAGGATTGGTGGCCTACGGAAACCCGATACGAACGCTGCCCGAAGGCCTTCCTCTCAGCCATCGCCCGCACGGTAACCATCATCTAATGGCTATGCGTCCTGACCCTCCGACTTGCTCGTTTGTTTCCGCTGAGGCGTCTCCCAGATTGTCCTGACGACCTAAGTGGCATTACCGATGTTGATGCAAACCAGCATCAATCCAGTCTGGTTCGAAAGCTACGTGATATTGCTGGCAAAAACGTCGCAAAGCAGCCGCCTGTCGGGTTCAATCACTTCGTACTTCTGGCGGTGAGCGCCACGACTTGTAGAGCGGTACCCGGGCTTCCACGCCATTTTTCGGGCCCCTGCTCCTCGGAAACCGAGCTGATTGTCCTCCTCCAAGGGATTGTAACTTTCCTTCCCCACACAGATGATGTGGCGTTGTACCGTTACCTGGAAATTCCGGCTTGCGGCTGATCCCTGCCGCAGCTATATGCCCCTTTAAACCACATAGCCTATGGGCTACCGGCGGCGAGTTGGCGGAGTGGTGACGCAGCGGATTGCAAATCCGTCCACACCGGTTCGATTCCGGTACTCGCCTCCATCTTATTCCAGATCTACGGGATAGCAGTTTCTCAGTTGAGTGGGAAACAAATTGGGACACACCCTCAGATACGTTCATCTTTTATCTCGGATCAGGACTCATAGCCGGTTGATTACGATTGCGGCCGGGCTGGAGAAACATGCCCGACCCAATTTCCCCCTCCCGGTCCGAGGCCGCACCGCTGTTCCGGAGTGCGACCTCGGAGCTGCTCAACCCGGGGTGCGGCGCCGGGCGCTGCCCATCATTAGCGTTCCGGCAAGCACCAGAAGCGCGACGCTGACGATGATTAGCGAGGCCAGTGCGTTGATGTCCGGGGTGATGCCCATTTTGACTTTCGACCAAATCACCATCGGCAGCGTCGTCGCTCCGGGCCCGGTGGTGAAATTGGCAATCACTACATCGTCGAGCGAAAGGGTGAAGGCCAGCAGCCAGCCTGCCATCAGCGACGGAGAGATCACCGGAAGTGTTATGTCCCGCAGCACCTGCCAGGGCGTCGAACCGAGATCCAGCGCGGCTTCCTCGATTGCGACGTCCATCGCCACCAGCCGAGCCCGGATCACCGTGGCCACGAAAGCCATGGAATAGGTGGCATGGGCCAGGGTCACGGTCAGGAAGCCTCGCTGCGCCGGCCACCCGATCCAGCGCGCCATCAAGATGAAGAGCATCAGCAAGGCAATGCCCGCGATCACCTCGGGCATGACCAGCGGCGCCATCACCGTCCCTGAGAACATTGCCCGGCCCCGGAAGGCACCGAATCTCGCCAAGGCCAGAGCCGCCAGCGTACCGAGGACCGTCGCCAGCGTCGCACTTGCCATGGCAATACGCAGCGACAGTCCGAGCGCAGCGATCACATCGTCATTGCCTAAGAGCCGGGCATACCACTTCAAAGAAAACCCCGCCCAGATATTGCCCAAGCTAGAGCGGTTGAAGGAAAATAGGATCATCGACAGAATCGGCAGGTAGAGAAACAGCAAGCCGACGAATACGCTAATCTTCAGGAAGACATTGGCGCGTCTCATGCTTCCTCTCCTTCTGCGCGCAGAATACGCCGGTTGAGCCATCCCAGCAGCCCCATAAGGCCCAGCAGCACCGTCAGCAGAGCGACCGAGATCGCAGCCGCCATCGGCCAGTCCCGCGCAACCGAAAACTGGTCTGAGATCACCCGACCGATCATCGGCTGGTAGGAGTTGCCGACCAACGACGGGATCACCAGCTCGCCGCACGCGGGGATGAAGACAAGCGTGCCCCCGGCGACGATACCCGGCAACGACAGCGGCAAGGTCACATCCCGGAACACCCGGAAGGGCCGGCTGCCCAAGTCCATCGCGGCCTCGTTCAGCGACAGGTCTAGCTTTTCGAGCGTCGCGTAGAGCGGCAGAATCATGAATGGCAGGTAGGAATAGACCATCACCAGAACGACCGCGAAATTGGTGTTCATCAGGTGCAGCGAGAACAACGCCTGGTCCTCCGGCAGGAAGAGATTGCAAAGCGAGGTCAGCAGTTTGTTGAACCAGCTGCTGCCGCCAAGCAATCCCATCCAAGCGTAGACCCGCAGCAAGAAAGAGGTCCAGAAAGGCAGAATGATCAGCACCAAGAGCAGGCCGCGGCGGCGCGGCGTAGCGCGCGCGATGCCAAGTGCAACCGGATAGCCTATCAACAGGCAGATCAGCGTGGTTAGCCCGGCATTCGCGACCGAGGTCAGGAAAGCCCGCACGACCATCCCCTCGCCCAACAGCCGGTGATAGCTTTGCAGATCGGTGAAGGGGGCCTTCGGCAAAAACCGGAAGGGAGGGCTCGCTGGGGCCGCTTGACCCAGGCTAATCGCCAGCACGATGACGAAGGGCGCAAGGAACAGCACAAGCAGCCAGAGCGCGGGCACGCCCAGCACCAGTGTCCGCCACCCCCGGTCGTGGAACCAATGCCGCAGGCGCAGGCTGCGGGGCAGATCAGCGGGGCTAATGTCTGGCGCGCTCATTTGGGCAAAACCACGACGGCGTGGGGGGCAAAGCTCAGTTCGACTTGCATCTCGAGATCCCGCGAGAGCGGGCCGCCAAGGGCGCGCTCAACATTGACGTTGCTGGCCAGCAGGATCTCTCCGCTCTCCAGGCGCACCCGATAGAGCGTGTCCTTGCCGAAATAGCCCCGATTGGCGATGCATCCGGTCAGGACATTCTCAGCCCCCGCGGACGCGCGTGGGGCGATCGCGATCTTCTCGGGGCGGATGGCGACTTGGACGGGTTGGCCAGGTTCAAGCACCTTTTCGCTTTCCACCGAGATCTCCCGGCCGAGTGCCGGAACCAGCACCTGGGCTCTTTGCCCTGCCTTCACGACCGCCCCATCGTAAAGATTGATCGACCCGATGAAATCCGCCACAAAGCCCGAGTTGGGATATTCGTAGACCTCGTTCGGGGTGCCGATCTGCTGCACCGCGCCGCTGCGCATCACCGCGACGCGGTCCGAAAGCGTCATTGCCTCGTCCTGATCATGGGTGACCACGACGAAGGTGATGCCGGTGCGCTGCTGGATGTTGGACAGCTCGAACTGGGTCTGTTCCCGCAACTTCTTGTCGAGCGCGCCCAGCGGCTCGTCCAGCAACAGCACTTTGGGCATCCGCGCCAGCGCCCGCGCAAGCGCCACCCGCTGCTTCTGTCCACCTGAGATCTGGTGCGGCTTGCGGCGCCCCAGGTCTGAGAGCTGCACCAAGTCCAGCATGGCGCGCACCCGCTCGGCTTTCTGGGCGCGGCTCATCGCCTCGTGCTTCAGCCCGTAGGCGATGTTCTTTTCCACGCTCATGTGCGGAAACAGAGCGTAGCTCTGGAACATCATGTTCACCGGCCTCTCGTAGGGCGGGATGTCGGTGACATCCCGCCCGTCGATGAAGATCCGGCCAGAGCTCGGCCTCTCGAAGCCGGCCAGCATCCGCAGCAGCGTGGTCTTGCCGCAACCGGAGCCGCCGAGAAGGGAGAACAACTCCCCCCTGCGGATCTCAAGGGAGACATCCCTAACGGCCTTGACCAGACCGAAGGACTTTGACACTCGCTCGACCTTCACGAAGGCATCCCGGGCCGGCTCGGGATCGGGGCTTTCCTGTACGGGATGGGCGGTGCGGGGCAAGTCTTGCATCGGAATGGTCATCAGCCGGCCGTCTTGATCCGGTTCCAGGCCGCCGTCATCTCCTGTAGCTGGCGATTGTTCCAGGCCTTGGGTGCATAGAGGCGCTTCATGGTCTCGGCATCGGGATAGAGCGCGGGGTTGCCCGAAATGGCGGGATCAACTAGCGGCGTCGCCGCCGCATTCGCATTCGCATAGGATAGATAGTTGGTGCAGGCGGCGATGACCTCCGGCTGCAGCATGTATTCCATGAAGACCGAGGCGGCCTCGGGATGCGGCGCGTCGACGGGCACGCAGAAGCAGTCGATCCAGATGGGCGCGCCGGTCTCAGGCACGAAATAGGCGAAATTGGAAGGCAGCCCGGCGTCCTTGGCCTTCGACACCACCAGGCCGTAGCTACCCGACCAGGTGTTTGCGGCACAGAGCTCTCCGGACGGCAGGCCCTGCAGCTCGGCAGTATTGTTGAAGGTTCGCACGTAGCGCCGCATCGGCGCCATGGCCTCAACCGCGGCATCGAAATCAGCTGCGCTGGCAGTGTCGGGGTCGATGCCGAGATAGCGCATCACGACTGTCAGCACATCGGTGGGGCTGTCCAACAGCGAGAGACCACAGCGCGCCAGCGCCTTTGCCTTGGCCGGATCCAGCACCGCCGAAAGCGAGTTCAGATCGGCATCCGGCAGCACCTTGCTGACCATATCCATGTTGTAGGTCATGCCTACCGAGCCCCACATGTAGGGCAGCGCATGGCGACTGTCCGGGTCCCACTGCGCCAGAATCTCCAGGACACCCGCATCCAGGTTTCCCCAGGACGACAGCTGCGCCTTGTCGAGGGGCTGATAGACTCCGGCCTGCAGCATAACCGGCAGGTTCGGTCCCGATTGCAGCACCACGTCATAGCCGGTCGACCCGGCCAAGATCTTCGCCTGCATCTCCTCCAGCGAGGAGAAGTAGTCGGAATTGACCTTGAGCCCCGAGGCGGCCTCGAAATCAGCGATCGTGGTCTCGCCGATGTAATCGGCCCAGTTGTAGAGGTTCAGCGTGCCGGAGGCGGCGCTGGCGGGCCGCACGAAGGGTGTCGCAAGGGCCGTTGCCCCCAGAAGTGTCACCGCAGTGCGTCGGGTCATCTTGGTCATGGTCTGTCTCCACTGTTGGTTTTGGCCTGAGCCTGTGATTGGCCCCCCGATACCCGCCGGAGGGCTGGGACGCCTAGAAGGCGCCGAAGCCGATGACGCTTTTCGTCTCGAGGAATTCGCTGATTCCGAAATCAGCATATTCGCGGCCATTGCCGGACTGCTTGTAGCCACCGAAGGCGCTGTGGCCGTCGAAGTCCGGGTCGTTGACATAGACGGTTCCGGCTCTCATCCGCGCCGCCACCGCCCGGGCGCGGCCCAGGTCGGCGGACTGGATGTAGGCGGCCAGCCCATAGGGGGTATCATTGGCGATCCGCACCGCCTCTTCCTCGTCCCGGTAGCCCATGATCGACAGGACAGGGCCGAAGATCTCTTCGCGGGCGATGGTCATCGCAGGGGCGACCTGACCGAAGACGGTGGGTTTCACGAAATATCCATGCTCCAGCCCCTCAGGGCGGCCCGGACCGCCGGCGACGAGGGTTGCGCCCTCCGCCATGCCGCTTTCAATCAGCCGCTGGATCTTGTCGAACTGCACCTTGCTGATCACCGGGCCGAGGTCCGTGCCCTCGTCCTGCGGATCGCCCGTAACGAAGCCCGCCGCCGCTTCTGCCGCCAGAACCATGACCTCTTCCATCCGTTCGGCCGGTACCAGCATCCGCGTTGGCGCATCGCAGGATTGCCCGGTATTGCCGAAGCACCCGGCGACGCCGGCGGGCACGGCAGCCGCGAAGTCTGCGTCCGGAAGCAGGATATTGGCAGATTTCCCACCCAGTTCCTGGCTGACGCGCTTGACGGTCGGCGCCGCCGCCTGCGCCACCAGGACCCCGGCGCGGGTCGATCCGGTGAAGCTGACCATGTCGACCTCCGGATGGCCGGCCAGAACCTCTCCGACATCCGGACCGGTGCCGTTGACCAGGTTGAAGACCCCGGCGGGCACGCCGGCAGCCTCCATCACCTCGGCGAAGACCAGCGCGCTGAGCGGCGCGATCTCGGAGGGTTTCAGGACCATGGTGCAGCCGGCGGCAATCGCCGGGGCGACCTTGCAGACGATCTGGTTCAGCGGCCAGTTCCAGGGGGTGATCAGCGCGCAGACGCCGATCGGCTCGCGCAGGATTCGCGTGGTGCCGCGCGGCTCGGCGAAACGGAAGTTCTCCAGGGCCGAGATGGTGGCCTCGAGATGTGCCTTGCCGGTCCAGGCCTGGGCCTCCCGGGCCAAGACTACAGGGGCGCCCATCTCCAAAGTGGTGGCGCGTGCGATGTCGTCGTATCGCGCCATGTAGGCGTCCAGGATCGCGCGCAGCAGGTCCAGGCGAGCGGCAATACTTAGGCCCGAGAAGCCAGGGAAGGCCGCGCGGGCCGCCACCACGGCACGTTCGGCATCTCCCGCGCGTCCCAGGGCGATGCTGGCGCAGGGCGTCTCGGTTGCGGGGTTGATGACCGGCAGCGTCTCTTCGTGCAGTGGCGGCACCCAGGCGCCATTGATGTAGAAGCTTTGCAGGTGGCTGGTGGGGATCATGGGACGTCCTTATTCTGGCCCGCAAGTGACGGGCGTCAGGGCCACTATCGACGCACAGGGCTAAGCCGCAGAGTCCAAAAAAGTCAGCCAACCATAACTGGAAGTAATAGCAGCCTTGGCGAGAGGGAATTTTTCAGGTGTCAAAGGCCATCCTAGGCCTGTTCCGCCCCCGGCTCGATGCAGCTGCAAGGTCGCATTGAGGTTTCGTGTGGCAACGAAATTCGAGGCATACCTGCCTATTCTCATGCGCAGGCAAGGCCCGGCGGATCGCCTAACCAGGCAGGCAACCCGCCGCCTCAGCCATTACCGTTAGGCATGAAGGCATAGTATTTTACCCTCTTCCGCGCCGCCAGAGGCCCATGCCACCCTGCCCCGGTCCGCCCCGTCCGGACACATTTATGATCACCCGATCCAGATCACGATGGAGAGCCCCTTGAGCAGCCCATTCGACATTCTCTTCCAACCTCTCCAACTGGGGCCCGTCACCGCTCCGAACCGGTTCTTCCAGGTGCCTCACTGCACCGGCATGGGATACCGGATGCCCGAAACCCATGCTGCCATGCGAGAAGCAAAGGCAGAGGGCGGCTGGGGCGTGGTCTGCACGGAATACTGTTCGATCCACCCCAGCTCCGATGACGGCGCCTATCCCTATGCCAGCCTCTGGGACGAGGATGATGTCCGCGCCCTGGCGCTGATGACTGGCAAGGTGCATCGCCACGGTGCACTGGCCGGGGTCGAGCTGTGGCATGGAGGGATGCGCAGCGCCAACCTTGTGTCCCGTGCCGCGCCGCTTTCGGCAGAAAGCCTGCCCGTCGGCGGCGCTCCCTGGCAATCGCGCCGGATGGATCGCCAGGACATTTCCAACCTGCGGCAATGGCACCTTGATGCCGCCCTGCGCGCCCGTAGTGCCGGGTTCGACGTCGTTTACGGCTACGCTGCGCACAACTATCTTCTGGCGCAATTCCTCAACCCGCAGGTAAACCTGCGGCTGGACGCGTTCGGCGGAGATGCGGCGGGGCGCTCGGCGTTGCTGAAGATGCTGCTGGACGACATGCGCGAGGCGATCGGCACGCATTGCGCAATCGCTCTGCGCATCGACGTCGGCCAGCCCGATGCCCTCGCCCGCGAGGAACGCGCACGCCTGCTGGAGGAAATCGCCCCGCTGGTCGACCTGTTCGACGTGACGGTGTCCGATTACAGCCACGAGATGGGCGTTTCGCGCTTCGTCGAGCAGGGCTCTCTAGAGGCGCAAGTGAGCCACGTGAAGGCGCTGACAGGCAAGCCGGTGGTCGGCGTCGGCCGCTTCACCAGCCCCGATGCCATGGTGGCGCAGCTGCGGCGCGGGGTGCTGGACCTGATCGGTGCCGCCCGCCCCTCGATCGCCGATCCCTTCCTGCCCCGCAAGCTGCGCGAGGGCCGTCACGAGGACATCCGCGAATGCATCGGCTGCAACATCTGCTACGCCCATGATGGCCTGGGCGCCCCGATCCGCTGCACCCAGAACCCGACCATGGGCGAGGAATGGCGCAACAGCTGGCACCCCGAGACCATCGCACCGCTGCCTGATGTCCCCGAGGTGCTTATCGTCGGGGCGGGCCCCGCGGGTTTGGAGGCCGCCGTTTCTCTGGGCCGGCGCGGGGCCCGGGTGACCCTGGCCGAGGCCGGTACGGCCCTGGGCGGCCGGCTGGAGCTGGAAACACGGCTGCCGGGTCTTGCCGAATGGGGTCGCGTGCGCGACTGGCGCGTACAGCAGCTGAACCAGCTGCCCAACGTCGAGGTCTTCTTGCAGAGCCACGTCACCGCCGAGATGGTACAGGAACTGGGCGTGCCCCATGTGCTGGTAGCGACTGGTAGCCGCTGGCGGGTCGATGGCCGTGGCCGCAGCTTCCCCTCCGGCGTGCCCTCCTACGCCGATCCCCGCACGCTGAGCCCCGAGATGGTAATGACGGGCCTGCCCCCCGAGCTGCCCTTGTCAACCCGCGTTGTGGTCTTTGATGATGACCACTACTACATGGGATCCGCCCTGGCAGAGCTCCTGGCCCGGCGCGGTCACCCGGTTTGCTATGTTACCAGCCGAGAGCTGGTTGCCGCCTGGTCCGAAGTGACCGCCGAACAGGTCCGCACTCACCGCCGCCTGCACGAACTCGGGGTGGAAATCGTGCTGAACCGCACGGTCAGCGGGCTGACACCCGACTGCGCGATCACCTGCTGCGTCCATACCGGCCAGGAAAGCACCCTGCCCTGCGACCTGTTCCTGCCGGTTACAAGCCGCGCGCCGGACGAGACGCTGTGGGAAGAGCTGCAGGGGCTGGGCCTAAAGACATTGGACCGGATCGGCGATTGCAGCGCTCCGGGGATCATCGCCCAGGCGGTATATGATGGCCACCGCGCCGCACGCACCTTCGGCGGCCCTCCCGCCGTGACACAGCGCGAACGTCCTGTGCCGGGCAAGTTTCAGTAGATCGTGGCAGCCTCACGCACCGGCCGGAAGGACACTTCCTGCCGGGCATATTCGTGAAGCAGCCAGTCCAGAACCCGCTGTACCGCCTCGCGCTGCTCTCCTGGAGAGCCCCGCGCGACGAAACAATAGGTGTCAAGCTCGCGCTGGAAGCGGCGACTGGCGGGCACCAGTTCTCCGCTTTCAAGTTCTCCGGCGACCACATGCCACCAGCCAAGGGCAACGCACTGGCCCTTGAGCGCCGATTGAAGCACCAAACCGTAATCAGAGAAGGCCATTCGTGATGCCTCGTCCATCGGGCCCAGCTGCACCGCATTCAGGAAGACCTCCCAGCTTTCGGCCTCCCACATCTTGGCGGTCAGCTCTCCCAGGGAATGGCACTCTGCTTTCGAGGCGGGATCGTCAATATAGCCATGCCGTGCAAGGTAGTCGGGGCTGCACACCGGGATCACCAGTTCGTCGGTGGCGGGCCAGATGGTCACGCCGGGGCCCGACTTCCAGTCATAGCGGATCGCCAGGTCGGCACTACCGATCGGTCCCTCGGGCTCGCCGTGGATCAGCTCGAAGCGAAGGGAGATATCGGGCATCAGCGCCTTCAGGTGCGGCAGCCGCGGCATCAGCCAGTGCAGCGCGAACGCGGAGGTAATCGAAAGCGAAACGGTCTGCTCTTCGGCCAGGCTCAGCTTCAACTCGTCCAGCGCGGCCTCGATCTGGAAAAAGCCACCCTGTAACGCCTCGTGCAGGAAACGCCCCTGTTCGGTCAACTCCAACCCGGCATGGTTGCGTTCGAACAGCTGGCAGTCCAGATGCTGCTCCAGCGCGCGGATCGAACGACTGACCGCCGGCTGTGTCACGTTGAATTCCCGGGCCGCATTGGTGAAGTTCAGGTGCCGTGCGGCGGCGTCGAACACGAAAAGCGATCCTGTCGTGGGGATCTTGGAGCGCAAAGTCATTCTTGGCCTTCCTGTTTGCCATTACTTGCTGTCATGCCGACAGCAGTATTTCAACCTTCGCCCGCTGCGCGACGCCGCCTATTCTGAAGAGCGGGCAAGCATCGCTTAGCGGTTGCGCAAATGGAGGCGCCGCAATGATCGAATGCCCGGAAAAGACACACCCAAAAGGGGGCGCGCCCGGTCCGGTTTCGTCAAAGAACCTTCCGGCATCCAGGGCCGCTCCGCCATGCGGACACTCCGGGAAGCCGTCCCGGGACAGGCCCGCCGACCATAAGGCCATTTCATGACTGCTGACCTGCTGATCTACAATGCCGACATCGTGACGATGGACCCGCTTCTGCCGCGGGCGACGGCCCTTGCCATTCGAGAGGGCCGGGTTGTCGCCCTTGGGGAAGAGGCCGACCTGCGGCCGCGCTTTGCCGGCGCCACCCGGCAACTCGATGCCGGCGGGCGCCAAATCCTCCCCGGACTGCAAGACTTGCACATCCATCTCCAGGACAGCGGCTATTACACCGGCACAATGGCCGATCTCTACAGCTGTCGCACCGAAGCAGATATGGCCCGTGCGCTTGGTGATTTCGCCGCCAGCCATGACCGCGATTGGGTCTTCGGGGTCGGCTTCTACTGCGGCCTCTTCTCGGATGCGAACCTTGACCGCGAGGTGCTGGACAGGATGGTGCCCGATCGTCCGGTGCTCATCTACGGTTCGGACCTGCATAGCGCCTGCCTGAATTCGCGTGGCTGCGAGCTCCTGGGCATGACAGCCGAAAGCCCCGATCCCTACAACGGACATTTCACCCGTCGCGCCGACGGAACCCCCACCGGAATGCTGCATGAACAGGCGCTGTACTGGGCAAAGGACCGCATCGGAGAAATCCCTGACAGCGACTACCGCTTCGGCGTGAGGCATGCCCAGGCGCTATGCCACGAGGTGGGCATCACCGGGATCATCGACCCGATGGTGCAGCCCCGCCACGCCCGGGTCTATCAGTCCATGGTCGAGGACGGCACACTGAAGCTACGGGTCGGCGGGGCGATCCATGTCACCGCGGACGAAACGCTGCCTCAGGCCATGGAGCGTGCGCTGCAGATGCGGGCCGACCATGACAGCCCACTGTTCCGGCTGCATTCGGTCAAGGTGTTTCTGGACGGCGTGCTGGAAAACCGCACCGCCGCCATGCTCAAGGATTATGCCGATGCCGAGGGCGGCAACGCTCCGCTGATGTTCGCCACCGACCAGCTCAAGGAGCTGTGTATCGCCTTCGATGCCGCACGTTTTCAGCTGCACATGCACGTGATCGGCGATGCCGCCGTCCGTGCAGGTCTGGATGCGCTGGAGGCGGCCATGCACGCCAATGGCGCCTGGCCCTCGCTGCACCAAATGACCCATCTCGAATACGTCCGTCCAGAGGACATCCCCCGGCTGGGGCAACTTGGCGGAGTGGCCAACATCCAGGCGCTCTGGGCGCGGCGCGAACCCTCGGTGACCGAAGTTGCGATGCCGATGGCCGGCCCCGAGCTGGAGGACTGGATATATCCCTTCGCCTCACTGCTAGAGGCAGGGGCCCTCGGCGTGCTGACCAGCGACTGGGGGGTATCCAGCCAGAACCCGTTCTGGATCATGCAGACAGCGATCACGCGCCAGCCCACGGATGCCCCCGACTATCCGCCACTGACACCATCGCAGCGACTGACCCGCGAACAGGCTTTGAAAGCCTACACGGTGAATGCCGCCCGCGCGGCCTGGCGCCCCGACACCGGCGCGCTGTCGGTCGGCAACCTGGCCGACCTGATCATCATCAATCAGGACCTCCTTGCCTGCGATGTCCACGACATCGCAAAGACCCAGGTGCTGCTGACCCTGCTGGGTGGTGAGGAAGTCTTCCGCGCGGAAGGCTTTCCCGCCTGAGCCTGGCTTGGCCCTCCTGTAACGCCTGAAAGCATAACGGCCCCGGAGGGATCCGGGGCCGTTTCGTCTTGATTTAAGGGGCGCCCCCGAGGCCGCCACCGAAAAGAGCCTCAGGCCGCCTGTACCAGTTCTTCGGCAGCCTGCTGGATCGCCGCGCGAAGGATGGCGACCATCTCATCGATCTGTGCCCTGGTAATAACCAGAGGCGGCGACAACACACACATATTGCCGAGTGGGCGCACGATCAGCCCCTTCTCGAAGGCATAGCGATCGATCTTCTCCCCCAGGGCCCGGTCTGTCTCGCCGACCGCCTGCGCCGGACCCGGCTGCACCATGCATTCGACACAGCCCAGCAGGCCCTGGGTACGCACATCGACCACCACCGGCAAATCCGAAAGCGACTTCAGCTGGGCCTCGAAATAGGGTGCGATGTCGCGCACGTGATCCAGCAGCGCCTCATCCTCGAAGATCTTGATATTCGCAAGGGCCGCCGCACAGCTGACCGGGTGACCGGAATAGGTGTAGCCGTTGTTGAAATAAGCGCCGTGGGCATTGTCGCCCGAAATGTTGTCGAGCAGCCGCTCGGAAATCGCCAGCCCACCCAGCGGCACATAGCCCGAGGTCAGCCCCTTGGCGAAGGTCACGATGTCGGGAGTGACACCAAAGACCGACTCGAGAGCGAACCAATCACCCAGACGACCAAAGCCTGTGACGACCTCGTCAGAGATGTAGACGATGTCATGGGCCTCGCAGATTGCCTTGATCCGGGAGTGGTAGCCCTCAGGAGGCAGGATCATGCCACCGGAGGCAAGCAGTGGCTCGGTCAGGAAGGCAGCGATGTTGCCGGGGCCGACCTTCTCGACGGTGTCACGGAACTCGTTCACGAGAAAATCACAGACCTCGCCTTCGGTTTTGCCGGGGAAACGGCGCGGGTTCGGGCTCGAGATGAAGTGAATGCGCGGGTTATCTACATCGAAATTCGCGGCTCCGCCAAAGCGTCCTGAACAGGCTGCGGTCAGCGCGGTGCTGCCATGATATCCATCAACCTGAACTATAATGCCTTTCTTGTCCTTCAAGCCTCGCACGTTGTTGCGGAACTCGACAAAGCGCAGGGCCGTGTCGACGGCGGTTGAGCCCCCGGTGGTAAAAAACACCCGATTCAGATCGCCCGGTGTGAGGCTTGCGATCTTCTCGGCCAGCCGGATCGAGGGCGTGTTGCCCATGTACCAAGGCGAGGTATAGGAAAGGTTCATCGCCTGCGTGGCCATCGCATCGGCAATCTCGCGGCGATTGTAGCCGACCTGGGTGCACCACATGCCAGCAGGCCCGTCGATCAGGCGGTGGCCGTTATCGTCGAAGACATAGATACCCTCGGCGTGGTCGAGGCGCGGCAGGGCTTTATGTCCGATGGTCTGAAGGCTGGCCGCCGGGTCGAACATGTGTCGACGGGCAGCCTCGGCCAGGGGTGTATTCTGTGTCACGTTTTTCTCCTTGCAGGGCGGTCCCCGGAGGGCGGTCCTGTCATCTTGGCCGGGGCCCGGGATGAGGAGCATCCAGGGTCACGCTGACCGGCGGGCGCCGGTGGCCCCTAGTGCATCCTAGGCGCCATCCCGACGGACAAGAAGATCGGATAATCTTGGACCGCCATTACTGAAAATTATGGCAGATCGCGAAATGGTGGGGAAATATCCTTAAAATACCGCTATATTCTAAAGAAAACCGGACCCAACCATACCTTGAAATTAGTATCGACCTCCGCGATCAGGGGCTGCGGACCATTCCACACCCCGGCCCGATGCGCAGCAAAAAGGCCCGCCGGGGCGGGCCTTTTCTGGGTTATCTTTCGGATCAGAGTTTTCCGGTCAGCTCGGGCACGGCCTCAAAGAGGTCGGCGACCAGGCCGTAGTCGGCCACCTGGAAGATCGGTGCCTCCTCGTCCTTATTGATCGCGACGATCACCCTTGAATCCTTCATCCCTGCAAGGTGCTGAATCGCGCCGGAAATCCCCACAGCAACATAGAGATCCGGCGCAACCACCTTGCCGGTCTGGCCAACTTGCCAGTCGTTCGGCGCAAAGCCCGAATCGACCGCGGCGCGCGAGGCCCCCACCGCTGCGCCCAGCTTGTCCGCCATACCTGCAATCAGCGCGAAATCTGCCTCCGAGCCGACACCCCGGCCGCCCGAAACAACGATCTTCGCCGATGTCAGCTCGGGGCGGTCGCTTTCCGCCACCTTCTCTTCCAACCATTCCGACAGCGCCGGATCGGCGCCCGCGGCAACCGCCTCGACCGTGGCCGCGCCGCCTGCGAGTGCCGCGTCGAACGTCGAGGTCCGAAAGGTGATCACCTTTACCGAATCCAGTGATTTCACCGTCTGAAGCGCGTTGCCGGCATAAATCGGGCGCTCAAAGGTTTCCGCGTCGACCACGGCAGTCACGTCGGACAGTATCATCACGTCGAGCAGCGCGGCAACGCGCGGCATGATGTTCTTCGCATCAGCGGTCGCCGGAGCGGCTATGTGGCTGTAACCCTCGGCCAGCGACAGGATCAGCGCCGCAGTAGGTTCGGCCAGGCGATGACCATAAAGCGCATCCTCGGCCACCAGCACCTTCGCAACACCCGCGATGGCGGCAGCCTCGACGGCGGCCGACCCGGCGCCCGAACCAGCACATAGCACCGTCACCTCGCCCAGGGTGGCAGAGGCCGTCACGGCCTTGGCAGTGGCATCCATCGCCAGCGCACCCTCATTGATCTCGGCAAGCAGGAGAACAGCCATCACAGGACCCCTTTATCTTTCAGTTTCGCGACCAGCTCATCGACCGATCCCACCATCTCGCCAGCCTGACGGGCGACGGGCTCGGAGGTCTTGATGACTTCGAGACGCGGAGAGACATCGACGCTCAGATCGGCGGCGGTCTTTTCCACCAGAGGTTTCTTCTTGGCCTTCATGATGTTGGGCAGCGAGGCATAGCGCGGCTCGTTTAGCCGCAGGTCGGCCGTGACGACTGCGGGCAGGGAAATCTTGATCGTTTGCAGACCGCCGTCGACCTCGCGCGTGACGGTGGCGACCTCACCCTCGATCTCGACCTTGCCGGCGAAGGTCGCCTGGGACCAGCCGGTCAGCGCGGCCAGCATCTGGCCGGTGGCGTTCATGTCGTTGTCGATGGCCTGCTTGCCGGCGATCACCAGCTGCGGCTTCTCGGCGTCGATCACGGCCTTGAGGATCTTGGCCACGGCCAGCGGTTCGATGTCCTGATGCACATCCTCGGCGGCCACCACCAGGATCGCCCGGTCGGCCCCCATGGCCAGCGCGGTGCGCAGCGTTTCCTGCGCCTGCTTCACGCCGACGGACACAGCCACGACCTCTGTCGCGACGCCTTTCTCCTTCAGACGGATCGCCTCTTCCACGGCGATCTCGTCGAACGGGTTCATCGACATCTTCACATTGGCAAGATCCACCCCGCTCCCATCCGCCTTGACGCGGACCTTCACGTTGTAGTCGATCACCCGTTTTACGGGGACGAGAATCTTCATCTGCATATTCTCCCTGGAATATTCCGATCAGCCGCGCATCCGTTCGGAGCGCGGATCGTAGAGCGGCTTGAAGCTGGCTTCCGCGACATGGCGAACTCCGGCGATCTCAATTTCGTAGGACGAGGCAAGCATCTCTGCGGTGCTCTCACCGGGGGTCCTGCAGGGCACGTACCCCATACCGATCGCACCACCTAGCGCATGGCCATAGGCCCCCGAGGTGACGAAGCCCACGATCTCTCCATCACGCAGGACGGGTTCGTTGTGGAACAGCAGCGGCTCGGGATCGGTCAGGCGGAACTGCACCATGCGACGCGACAGACCGTCCTCGCGCTTGCGGAGCACGGCCTCGCGGCCGATGAAATCGCCCTTGTCGGTCTTCACCGCAAAGCCTAGGCCGGCTTCCAGCACGTGATCCTCGTCGGTGATGTCATGGCCGAAGTGGCGGAAGGCCTTCTCGATCCGGCAGCTGTCCATGGCGTGCAGCCCGCAGAGCTTCAGCCCCATGTCGGCCCCGGCCTCTACAAGGGTCTCGAAGACATGGGCAGCTTGGTCACTACTGACGCAAAGCTCCCAGCCCAGCTCCCCCACGTAGGAGACGCGATGCGCGCGGGCCAGGCCCATGCCGATCTCGACCTCGCGGGCGGTGCCGAAGGGATGCGCCGCATTGGAGAAATCGTCCGGCGACACCCGGGCCAGCAGCTCGCGCGACAGCGGGCCCATCAGCGGGAAGACCGCTTCGGAGGCGGTGATGTCGGTGATCACGACCAGCGCGTCGCCGACATGACGGCGCAGCCAGGCCAGGTCACGTTGCAGCGTGGCGCCCGGCACGACCAGGTAATAGGCAGTTTCCGACAGCCGTGTGACGGTCAGGTCGCATTCGATGCCGCCGCGTTTGTTCAGCATCTGAGTATAGACGATCCGGCCCGCCGGGACATCCATCTGGTTGGCGCAGATCTTCTGCAGGAAGGCCAGCGCATCGGGCCCTTCCACACGGATCTTGCCGAAGGAGGTCATGTCAAGAAGGCCCACGCCTTCACGCAGCGCCATATGTTCGCGTTTGGAATTTTCGAACCAGTTCTGCCGCTTCCAACTGTAGCCATAGACCCGCTCCTGCCCCGGATCGGCGAACCAGTTTGGGCGCTCCCAGCCGGCCGTCTCTCCGAAGACGGCGCCGGCCTGTTCCAGCTGCGCATGTATCGGAGAGCGGCGCACTCCCCGCGCGGTGTCGGGCTGGCGATAGGGGAAGTGGTCGGCATAGAGCAGGCCCAGGGTTTCCGTCACCCGCTCCTTCAGGTAGCGGCGGTTGCGCTGGAAGGGCTGGGCGCGGCGGATGTCGACCTCCCAAAGGTCGAACGGCGGCTCTCCGTCGGTCATCCACTGCGCCAGCGCCATGCCGGCGCCGCCCGAAGAGATGATGCCGATGGAGTTGTAGCCCGCGGCAACCCAGTAGTTCTTCAGCTCGGGCGCCTCGCCCAGGTAGTAGCGGTCGTCGGGCGTAAAGCTCTCGGGGCCGTTGAAGAAGGTGTGAATGCCCGCCTCGGCCAGCATCGGCATGCGGTTGATGGCCTTCTCGAGGATCGGCTCGAAATGGTCGAAGTCATCGGGTAGCTGATCGAATTCGAAGCTTTCCGGAATACCGCTCATACCCCAGGGCTTTGCCTTTGGCTCGAAAGCGCCCAGCAGGATCTTTCCTGCGTCTTCCTTGTAGTAGGCACATTCGTCGGGCACACGCAGCACCGGCAGCTGCGACAGTTCGGGGATATTCTCGGTTACGATATAGAAGTGTTCGCAGGCGTGCAGCGGCAGGGTGACGCCATTCTGCCAGGCCAGGTCTCGGCCCCACATGCCGCCACAGTTGACTACGTGATCGCAGTCTATATGTCCCGGTTCGCCGTCCTGTTCGTAGTCGACACCGGTGACGTGGCCGTCCTGCTGAAGAACTTTGGTGACCTTGACCTGTTCTGCGATCAGCGCGCCGCGCTGGCGGGCGCCCTTGGCCAGGGCCAGGGCGATGTTGCCAGGATCGGCCTGGCCGTCATGGGGCAGGTGCACGCCGGCGCGCACGCCCTCAAGATTCAGATGCGGGTAAAGCACGCCGACCTCGGAAGGCGAAAGCTCGTTCACCTCTACGCCGAAAGCGCGGGCCTGGGCGGCCAGGCGCAGGATCTCCTCGCGGCGCTCGTCACTGAGCGCAACCGTCATGGAGCCGCACTGGCGGAAGCCGGTCGCCAGCCCGGTTTCGGCCTCCAGCCGGGTGTAGAGATCGGCGGAATACTTGGCGAGCCGCGTGCGGTTCTGGCTGGCCTGGAGCTGACCGATCAGACCTGCTGCGTGCCAGGTGGTGCCTGAGGTCAGTTGCTTGCGCTCCAGCAGGACGATGTCGGTCCAGCCAAGCTGGGCAAGATGATAGGCCACCGAGCAGCCGGAGATACCGCCGCCGATGATGACGACGCGGGCTTTGGACGGAAGGGAGGGCATGACGGCTCCTGGTTATGGGGGAAACACCGGATCATCCGGCATGTCGTCATCTATCCACGCCAAACTAAATTTTTGAAGCATTTTTTTATTTTTTATACAATTTTTTTACTATTATTGATATTCTTGCCATTGCTTGCCATTTACGTCACTTTTGGCGCGCGCCCTTTCCGGGCGAAAGGCATCAAGATGAACCCTCAGGTCGGTGACGATATCCGCGCCCTGCGCAAATCCCGTGGAATGACCCTTCAGCAGTTGGCAGAAGCTGTCGGGCGCTCGGCCGGCTGGCTCAGCCTGATCGAGCGCGGCAATGCCGCCCCTGCCATCCGCGACCTGGAACAGATCGCGGCGCTGTTCGGCGTCAACATCTCGTTCTTCTTTCGCTCTTCCAGCCGCGAGGCCACTGAACGTGGGCTAATCCTGCGTGCAGCAGACCGCGTGCCGCTCGGCTCAAGCGACAGCGGCCTGGTCGAAGAGCTCCTCTCGCCGACGCTGAGCGGCAGCTTCGAGATGATCAAGTCTACCTTCGCACCGCGGTCCGAAAGCGGCCCGCCACGCCCGCCACGCCCCAGCGAGGACGGCGGCCTGCTGCTTTCGGGGCAGCTCACGCTGATCTTGGACGAAGAAGCCTTCGTGCTCTCGCCCGGCGACAGCTTCCAGTTCGCCGGCAAACCCTACGCCTGGCGCAACGAAAAGGAAGAGCCCGCAGTGGTAATCTGGATCGTGTCGCCGCCCATCTACTAGCCTCATAATCTCAGAACATGGGACCACAAGATTTTCGGGACTTGGCGCGACCAAGGCGCTGGCCCAGCATGGGGTAAACGCCCCAAGCCTGCAGATCCCAATGTCCTCTTCCATGCCCCCCGATTACATCATCATAGGCGCCGGATCCGCCGGTTGCGTCCTGGCCAACCGCCTGAGCGAGGATTCCGAGACCCGCGTCCTGCTGCTGGAGGCCGGTGGTCGCGACGGCGGGCTGATGATGACCATGCCAGCCGGTGTCTACCGGGTTTGGCACGATCCGCGCATCAACTGGAACTATCTCAGCACGCCGCAGCCCGAGCTGGGCAATCGCCGGATCGCGATCCCCCGGGGCAAGGTGTTGGGCGGCTCCTCCTCAATCAACTCTCTGGTCTATCTCCGGGGTCAGAAGGCCGATTACGATCACTGGGCGGCCTCGGGGTTGACAGGCTGAGGCTATGCCGACCTGCTGCCCTATTTCCGGCGCTCAGAGCGTTCGGACCGCGGCGCCTCGGCCTATCGCGGTGATAGCGGTCCCCTGTCCGTCACCCGGGGGACACTGCGTTCGCCCATTTTCGAGGCATTCATCGACAGCGCCGAAGCCGCCGGCCATGCCCGCATCGACGATCTGAACGGGGCCGAGCCGCTGGGCATCGGCCCGCTGGAGGCGACGCGGGTCAACGGGCGGCGGTGCTCGGCGGCGGTAGCCTACCTGCATCCGGTCCGCCATCGCCCCAACCTTCAGGTCATGACCGGCGCCCATGCCACCCGCCTAGTCATCCGCCAGGGCCGGGTACGGGGCGTCGAGCTGCGCCGCAATGGCCGTACCGAGGTGATCGAGGCGGCGCGAGAAGTCATCCTCAGCGGCGGAGCAATCAATTCGCCCCAGCTACTGATGCTGTCCGGGATCGGCCCCGCCGCACAGCTGGAGGCCCTGGGCCTGCCCGTGGCCGTTCCCGCAGAAGAGGTTGGGCAGAACCTTCAGGATCACCTGAACATGAGCTTTTCCTGCCGGATCCGCGCGCCCGTCTCCCATGCCTGGATGGGCAGTGCCGCCGGCAAGGCGCGCGTCGGCGCGCAGTGGCTGCTGAACCGCAGCGGCCCTGCCGCCTCCAACATCTGGGAGGTCGGCGGTTTTGCACGCGCGTGCCCCGACACCGCGCTACCGGCGGTGCATTACCACCTGGGTCCGATGAAGATCGACAAGCAGGGAGAAGCCTTTCGACTGTCGCACGGCTTCACCCTGCACATGTCGCAACTGCGCCAGCGTTCGCGCGGGGAACTGCGCCTGCGCAGCGCCGATCCCGCCGATGCCCCGCTGATCGACTTCCGCTTCCTGTCCGATCCCGGCGACCTGTACGAACTGCGCGAGGCCGTGAAGATGACCCGGGAGATCCTGGCCCAGGAGCCGCTGGCCCGGCTGGGCATCACCGAGGACCGGCCCGGCGCCGCCTGCCGCACCAATGCCGAGATAGAGGCCTGGCTGCGCGAAACCATGGATACGGAGTTCCATCCCAGCTGTACCTGCCGGATGGGCGCGGATGAAGGGTCGGTCGTGGATCCGGAGCTGCGCCTGCGAGGGATCCAGGGGCTGCGGATCGTCGATGCCTCGGTTCTGCCTCATGTGGTGGGGGCGAACCTGAACGCCACGGTGATCATGCTGGCCGAAAAGGCTGCCGACATGATCCGGGGACGCCCCCCCCCTGCCCGCGGCCGACGTCCCCGGTGCCACCGTCGCCGAGATCGCCGAGGTGAAGGCACTGGTAGGCTAGGCATCAGTGTTCGACCAGGTGCGGCGCCTGATCGTCAAGCGCAGCGAATTCGGCCACCAACCAGTCGATGACCGCGCGCACCGCCGGGCTCTGCCGCCCTGCCCCGCCCCGCGCGACCAGCGCGTAGCGGTCGAGTCCGCGCAGCATGTGGCCGCTTGCCGGCACCAGCTCGCCGCTTTCAAGCGCGCTGCCGATCACATGCCACCAGCCAAGAGCCACCGACTGCCCCCTGATCGCCGATTGCATCAGCAGGGCGTAATCGCCGAATTCCAGCCGCTGCGCGGCGGGCATCTGCGGCAGCTCAGTGCGAGACAGGAACACCTCCCACGGGACCCGCAGCGGACCGCTCTGGCAGGCCAGCACATGGCCCGCCCCTTCGGGCGCATCCTCGATCCGGCCGTTCTGCGCCAGGTAGGCAGGGCTGCAAACCGGGATCACGCGTTCCTCGATCTGGCAGCACAGGCAGTAGCCGGGATCCTCCTCCCAGGCATAGCGGATCGCCAAGTCTGCATCTCCCAGCGGCCCGCCTGGTTCACCATGGATCAATTCGTAGCGTAACGCGACCTCGGGCAGGTCCTCCGTCAGGCGGCTGAAGCGCGGCATCAGCCAGTGTAGTGCGAAGGCCGAGGTGACCGACAGGGTGACACTGCGCGATTCGCTCATCCGAGCCCGGAGTTCGTCCAGCACCAGCTCGATCTGGCCGAAACCGCCCTGAATGGCGGCAGTCAGCAGTCGGCCTTCCTCGGTCAGGCTGAGCCCGGTCGGCTGGCGGTCGAACAGCTTGTAGCCCAGATGCCGCTCCAGCGCCCCGATCCCCCGGCTGATTGCCGGCTGCGTGACGTTGAACTCACGAGCCGCCAGGGTGAAGCTTTGCAGGCGTGCGGCGGCTTCGAACATGAACAGCGCCCCCGTCGAGGGCACCTTGCTGCGCAGCGCCATGATATCCTCCAGGAAGCAACCTCATAATCTCATGTCATGGGCCTGTTACTATTTCAACTTTTGAATATGGAAATCGCATAACTAGGCTTCAGCAAGGCACCGCTGCCCATTTTCTGCCCCGCGGAGTTTCCCTTGCGCCAGCTGCACCCTCATCTCTTTTCCGAAATCGACATTGGCCCCATGCGGGTACGCAACCGCATCCTCTCCACCGGGCACCAGACCTACCTGTCGCGCAACGGACGCCCCACCGAACATATGGTGGCCTATCATGAGGCCCGCGCCCGCGGCGGCGCCGGGCTGATTATCACTGAATCCGCGCGTTTCCACGAAAGTTCGCTTTCAGATGCGCCCGACCTGACCATCCACGAGGACAGCGCCGTTGCCCCCTTTGCCGCACTGGCAGAGGCGGTGCACCGCCATGGCGCCCGGATCATCGGCCAGCTGTCGCATGCCGGCCGCGTCACCCGGCGGATGGGCGACGGCATGCGCGGCATCGTCTACGCGCCCTCGCCCGTGGCCGAGCATCGCAACCACGTCGTGCCCCGCGAAATGCCGACCGAGATGGTCGAGGAGGTGATCGCCGCCGCCGCCGAAGGCGCACGCCGCTACCGCGAGGCGGGATATGACGGGATAGAGCTCATGGCCAGCCACGGCCTGCTTTTCGCCCAGTTCCTGAACCCCCGGGTAAACCGCCGTAACGACCGGTTCGGCGGGCCCCTGGAAAACCGGATGCGACCGCTTGCCGACAGCCTGACTGCGATCCGCCGCAGCGTCGGCCCCGGCATGGCACTTGGCCTGCGGATCTCGGCGGAGGAACTTGAACTTGACGGGCTCGAACGCCCCGAGGTGATCGAGATCTGCCGCCGCCTGGCCGACGCCGGTCTGGTCGATTACATCAACGTGACCATCGGCTCCATGGCAGGCCTCGGCAGTTCCGTCCACGTGGTACCGCCGATGGAGCTTGCCCCCGCCTATGTCGCCCCCGGGGCCGCCGCGATCCGCGCCGCACTCGATATTCCGGTGCTGGTTGCCGGGCGGATCAACGACAGCGGCGTGGCCGAGCGGGTGCTAACCTCTGGTCAGGCGGACATGGTCGCCATGACCCGCGCTCTGATCACCGACCCCGAACTGCCGAACAAGGTCCGAACGGGCCGCATGAACGAGGTCCGCGCTTGCATCGGCTGCAATCAGGCCTGCATAGGGCATTTCCATTCCGGACATTCGATCTCTTGCATCCAGAGCCCCCTCACCGGGCGCGAGCTGCGCCTGCCCGGGCCTGAAATGGCGGCGAACCGACTTAAGGTCATGGTGGTGGGCGGCGGCCCGGCCGGGCTACGCGCCGCCATCACCGCTGCCGAGGACGGCCATGATGTCACCCTGCACGAGGCGGCGCAGGCCCCCGGCGGCCAGGCGCTACTGGCCCAGATGCTGCCGGGGCGAACCGAGTTCGGCGGGCTTATCACCAACCTGCTGGCCGAGGCCCACCACCTCGGGATCACCCTTAGGACCGACAGCCGCGTCGACGCCGCGATGATCGCCGCAGAGGCTCCCGATTTCGTCGTGCTTGCCACCGGATCAACCATGCTGCCTCCGGAGATCGAGGGCGAAGGCACCGTGCTGCCCTTCGAGGAGGTTCTGACGGGCCGCGCGCGGACCGGCGCGCGGGTGCTGGTCTGCGACTGGCGCTGCGACTGGGTTGGGATCGGCATGGCGATGCGACTGGCCTCCGAGGGCTGCCATGTGCGGCTCGCCGTCAACGGAACGACCGCCGGGCAGACCATCCCGCAATATGTCCGTGACCACTGGATCGGCCGCTTGCACGAAGCCGGAGTAGAGGTCATTCCCTATGCGCGCCTGTACGGCGTGGATGGCGAAACTGCCTACCTGGCCCACGCCGCAAGCGAACAGCCGATCCTGTGCGAGGACGTGGACAGCGTCGTGCTGATCAACGGCTCAGCGTCGGAGACGGCCCTGGCCTCCGAGGTGGTCCGCCAAGGGCTGCCCTTCGTCTCCGTCGGAGACTGCAACACCGCTCGCACTGCCGAAGAGGCAATCTACGAAGGGCTGGTGATGACCCGACGCGCGTTGCGCAAGGTAACACCGCCCTGTACGGCCGAGGCTTCCTGAGGCACCGGCCGCCCCCAGACGACCGAGAAACCAGAAAAACCAATCAACAGGGAAACCAAGATGAAAAAAACGTTTGCTTCCAGCCTTCTCGTGTTCACCGCCCTGGCCGCCCCGGCCCTGGCGCAGGACGAGATTACCTTTGCCTCCTGGGGTGGCACATACCAGGAGGCGCAGCGCAAAGCTTATCTCGATCCGATCGAAAAGGAGACGGGCATCAAGATCCGCGAGGAAACCTTGGGCGGGCTGACCGAAGTGCGCGCGCAGGTACTCTCTGGCGCTGTAACCTGGGACCTCGTGGACCTGGGTGCCATGGAATGCGCCCAAGGTCAGAAGGAAGGCCTGCTGGAGCCGCTCGACTTCGATGTCGTCAATGTCGACGGGTTTGCCAAGGACGCCTATGACACGGACTGGGCCGGGATCATCTACTATTCCACCATCATTGCCTACGATCCCGACCTGAAGACCCCACCGAAGGACTGGACCGACTTCTTTGACGTGGAGAACTTCCCCGGTCGCCGTGCCCTGTACGGCCGTCCCCAGACCATGATCGAAGGCGCCCTGCTGGCCGACGGCGTGGCCCCCGACCAACTGTATCCGCTGGACCTAGATCGCGCCTTCGCCAAGCTGAAAGAAATCCAGCCTTCCATCGAAGTGTGGTGGACCTCAGGGGCGCAATCCGTCCAGCTGCTGGCCGATGGCGAGGTCGATATGCTGGCGATGTGGAACGGCCGCGTCGACGCTCTGCGCGAGGAAGGCATCCCAGTCGATGTCACCTGGAAACAGGGCACGCTGTCGATGGACTGCCTGGCGATCCCGAAGGGGGCCAAGCACAAGGACGCGGCGATGCAGGTGCTGGCCGGGATGATTTCGCCCGAACTTCAGGCCAACATGCCCTCCTACATCAACTACGGGCCGACGACCTCGCTGGCGTTCAACACAGGCAAGATCACCGACGAGCAGAAGGCGATCAGCCCTTCCTCGCCCGAGCATGCCAAGGAACAGGCCGTCGTCAGTGCCGCGTACTGGGCCGAACACGGCGCCGAGATCCAGGAACGCTGGGACGCCTTCATGACCGAATGATCTTCGCCGTTTCCCGGGGCACCGCCCCGGGAAGCTCCCCCTTCCCCAACGACGGAGACCGGCATGACCACCGCGGCCAACCTCGACATCATCGGTGTCGCAAAGACCTATGGCGCCTTCACCGCCCTCGATAACGTCAGCCTGGCCATCGAGCCGGGCGAATTCCTCACCCTCCTAGGCCCTTCGGGCTCGGGCAAGACCACCCTGCTGATGAGCCTCGCCGGTTTCGTGCGCCCGACCCGCGGTCACATAATCTCGCGCGGGAAGGACCTCGCGCAGGTACCGCCGCACAAGCGCAACTTTGGCATGGTTTTCCAGAGCTACTCGCTCTTTCCGCACATGAACGTGGCCGAGAACGTCGGCTACCCGCTGAAGCTGCGAAGAGTTTCGAAATCCGAAATCACCGAACGGGTCAACCGCGCGCTTGAGCTGGTTCAGCTCGCGCATCTGGCGGACCGTCCCATCGCCAAGCTCTCTGGCGGGCAGAAGCAGCGGATTGCCCTGGCGCGCGCCGTGGTCTTCAGCCCCGACGTGCTGCTGATGGACGAGCCGCTGTCGGCGCTCGACAAGAACCTGCGCGAGGCCATGCAGTTCGAGATCCGCAACCTGCACGACAAGCTCGGCATCACTACCGTCTACGTCACACATGACCAGCGCGAGGCGCTGACGATGTCGGACCGGATCGCGGTGCTGAATTCGGGCCGAATTGCCCAGATCGGCGCGCCGCGTGAGATCTACGACTATCCCACTGACAGCTTCGTGGCGGAGTTCCTCGGCGAATCCACACTGCTCCCGATCGAGGCCCGAGGCAGCCAGTACCAATTCGCCGGCACGCCCCTTCAGGTCGAAGCCGGCAGCCCTGGCGCCCGCTACCTGATGGTGCGTCCCGAAAAGCTCGATTTCTGGGATCCCGCCTTCGGTGACAGCCACAACCGCTTTGACGGCACGGTCGAGCGCAAGGTCTTCCAGGGTGACACGCTGCAGATCCAGGTGGCGCTGGACAGCGGCCAGACCCTGCTGATGCGTCGCTCCGCGCGCCGCGACGTCCTGGAACGGCTGGAGGCCAACGACGGCCGCATCAGCCTGGCCCTGCACCGCGCCGACACCATCCTGGTTCCGGAGCACGCGGCATGAGCGCGGGCACCAACGACGGTCTCGGCTATGCCGGCCCCGGCACAGACAACAGCCGCCCACTCGCCCGGATCGAACGCCGCGCCAGCTTCGTCAGCATGGCGCTGTCCTTCCCGGCCTTGCTGCTGGTGGTCGTGCTGATCTTCGGGCCCGTGGGCTGGCTGCTGGGCCTGTCCTTCGTCGATGAGGGACATTTCTCGCTTGCCAACTACGAACGGATGCTGGCCCCGGCCTATGTCAGCATCTTCATCCAGACGTTCCAGATCAGCATCATGGTCACGGTCCTGGCAGTCATACTGGCCTATCCGCTGGCCTACCTGATGAGCCAGTGCTCGCGCACTGTGGCAGCGCTGCTGATGATCGGGGTCATGCTGCCCTTCTGGACTTCGCTGCTGGTGCGGACCTACGCTTGGATGGTGATCCTGCAACGACGCGGCATCATCAACGAGGTACTGCAAGGGCTGCACATCACCGATGAGCCGCTGCGTCTGGTCAACAACATGACCGGTACAACCATCGGGATGCTGCACGTCATGCTGCCCTTCATGATCCTGCCGTTGCTCTCCAGCCTGCGCCAGATCGACCTGACTTACATGAATGCGGCCTCGAACATGGGGGCCTCGCCGCTGCGTGCCTTCTGGACGGTCTACTTCCCGCTGTCGCTGCCTGGTGTCTTCGCCGGCGCGATCCTGGTCTTCGTGATGTGCCTGGGTTTCTACGTCACGCCGCAGCTTCTGGGCGGCGGCAAGGTGATCATGATGTCGATAAAGATCCAGCAAAACGCGGCCCTATACTTCAACTGGGGTGCAGCCTCGGCCCTGGGGGTGGTGCTTCTGTTGATCACGCTCGGGCTATTCATAATCCTCGGGCGCTTCGCCCGGATCGAAAGCATGTTCGGAGGCAAGTGATGCTCAACAGACCTGCAACCGACACCCAGATCACCCACCTCCAAAGACTCTGGCTCTATGTCCTGGGTGTTCTGGTGGTGGCCTTTCTGGTCCTTCCGGTGCTGATCGTGGTACCGATGTCCTTCAACGACAGCCGCTTCATGAGCTTCCCGCCCAAGGCCTTCTCCCTGCGCTGGTACGAGAATTTCGTCACCTCTCCGGAATGGCTTGAGGCGATCTGGGTCTCGATCCGGGCCGCCGTACTGACCATGTTGATCGCGACACCCTGCGGGGTGGCCACCGCCTACGGCTTGTCGAAATCAAACTCCCGCTGGAGCGCGGTCATAATGATGGCGGTGATCAGCCCGCTGATCGTGCCCGTCATCCTGGTAGCGATCGGCCTCTTCTATCTCTACGCGCGACTGGGCATGGTCAATTCCATGGCCGGGATCGTGCTGGCCCACGTGGTGCTGGCGACGCCCTTCGTGATCATCACCGTGTCCTCGGCGCTCACCCATGTCGATGTCGGGCTGGAACGGGCGGCCCGCAACCTGGGCGCCAGCCCGGTGCGCGCCTTTGTCAACGTGACCCTGCCGCAGATCAGGACCGGCGTGATGTCTGGCGCTCTCTTCGCCTTCGTCACCTCGCTGGACGAGGTCGTGATCTCTTCCTTCATCTCGGGCGGAGAGAACACCACGCTGACGAAGAAGATGTTCTCGGGCTTGCGCGACCAGGTCGACCCGACGATCGCGGCGGTGTCCTCGATCCTGATCATCCTGTCGATCATGATCTTGCTGGGCGTCACGCTCTACGACCGTCGCCGGGGCGCCAGCGCCTGACAGTGATCGGTGCGCGCAATCCGTCGGGTCGTGCGCACCGATCCCATCCGCCAGCGCCGGGCGGCAGGATCGCGGACATTACCGCGCAGAACGGTTCAACCCCTTGGCAGATCACAGATTTCCCCAGCTGGCTTCGCTCGGGTGACGGGCGCTGGCACCCTGGACCGCGGATGATCCGGACGCATCGAACTGGAGCCCGCGAAGAGCAATCTTCTCTCGCAGACAGAGGAGAAAATGGCACGAAGAGAGCCATTCGCACCGGCGCCCCATGGCCGCCTTCGAGACGTAGACCACCAGCGCATGACGGAAAATCAATACCAATCTCCGTGCTGTGCAACCCGTTGGGAGGGCGTCTTCTCGCACAGCCGTGAGCGCAGGTGAAAAGGGCCTGTCGGCGCGAAAATCGCGTTTTGGCAAGCCATTGAAAAGGCCGGATTCCAACGTCGGTATTACGTCGGTATCGCGTCGGTAACACGTCGGTGTGAAAACGGCGAAATTCGGCGAAAAGGTCGCCTGGTTGCAGAGACGGAAAAGGCGGCCCCGGGGGCCGCCTCGCGGTGTTCCAGGAACGGTCGCCCACTGCCCGTCGTCAGGGCCGACCGCCGAAACGGAGGGGATCGTAGGGAGAGAGATCGAGCGCCGGCCCCTCGTGGGCGGCGATGTCGGCGACGAGCTCGGCGGTGCCGGCGGACTGGGTCAGGCCGAGGTGACCGTGCCCGAAGGCATAGATCACCCGGCCGGCACGGGGCGAACGGCCGATGGCGGGCAGGCTGTCGGGCATGGAGGGGCGGAACCCCATCCACTGCGTGCCGCCGGTGCCGTCGAAGCCCGGCAGGAACTGCACGGCCTTTTGCACCAGGATCTCGGAACGCTTGTAGTTCGGCGGCAACTCCAGCCCGCCGAGCTCGACCGCGCCGCCGACACGCAGGCCGTCACCGATCTTGGACACGACGAAACCGTGGCTGCTGAAGGTGACATGGGTGCGCAGATCGAAGCTGCGGGTCGGGAAGGTGGTGTTGTAGCCGCGCTCGGTTTCCAGCGGGATGCGATCACCCAGGGTGCGCGCCAGACGATGCGACCAGGCCCCGGCGGCCACGACGACCTGCCCGGCCCGGCGCGGGCCGGCGGGGGTGTCGAGGACAACGGCATCGCCCTGCTGTTCCAGCGAGAGCACGTCGGCCGTCTCGATCACGCCACCGGCAGCGGTGAAGCGGGCGGCGAGATGCTCGGTCCAGAGCTTGGGATCGACGGCATTCATCCAGTCGGGGGTAAAACCGGCGTGGGTGAAACGCGGCGCAAGGCCCGGCTGGATCTCGGCGATGGCTTCCGGGCTCTCGAGCAGGTCATAGGCGATGCCGTGCTGGCGGCGCAATTCCCAGCCCGGCAGGCTGGCGCGATACTCGGCCTCGCCCTCGTAGACCTGTAGCTGCCCCTCGCGGCGCACCAGCGGCTCGCCGTCGACACGGGTGATCAGACGCTCGAGCGCGGCCCGCGACAGGGTCATCAGCCGGGCCTGGGCGGCAATCGAGGCGGCATGGCGGCGCGGCCGGCTGGCGGCATAGAAATGCCGCGCCCAGGGCAGCATCCGGAGGGCGTAGCCCGGGCGCAGCGACAGCGGCCCGAGCGGATCGAGCAGCCACTTCGGCGCCTTGAGCATGATCCCGGGCGAGGCCAGCGGCTCGACATCGGTATAGGCGAAGGCCCCGGCATTGCCGCGCGAGGTCTCCTCGGCCACGCCGCGTCGGTCGAGCAGCGTGACGGCGTGCCCGCGCTCCTGGAGCGCCAGCGCCGCGCTGACACCGATGACACCGGCCCCGATGACGATGACGGAACGCTCTCCGGCCTGATTGGAACTCTCGGACATGTGGCCCCCTGTCTGTGCCTGCGATGCTGCGTCTGCGACGCCGTGAAGTTGTAAAAAAATGCCGGACAGACCGGAAGGCCCGCCCGGCAGTGGGGGAGTTTCAGGGTGCGATGCCGTTGCGGAACGGATCGTCGGGATCGAAGATCAGCGTGCTCTCGGCCATGACATGGGCCTTGCCGGTGATCGAGGGGATCACCCCGCCGGTGGGGCCCGCCGCCCAGGAGAGGCGATAGGCCGAGCCGATGACGGAATGCTGGATGATCTCCTCGCCCTCGGCCAGGCGGCCGGAGGCGGCAAGGCAGGCCAGCCGCGCCGAGCTGCCGGTGCCGCAGGGCGAGCGGTCGTAGGCATCATCGGGGCAGAGCACGAAGTTGCGGCTGTGCACCGCCGGATCCCCCGAGGGCCCGTAGAAGATGATGTGGTCGATCACGCCGCCATTCTCTCCGGCGATACCGGCCGCATGGAGCGCCTCGCGGGTGGCAACGGTGGCATCGGTGAGCGCGCGGATATTGTCGGGCGCCACGGGCAGCGGGCTGGGATCGACGAGGAAGAACCAGTTGCCGCCATAGGCGACATCGCCAGTGACAGTGCCGAGCCCCGGCACCTCGACCGTGACGTCGGTCATGGTGCGGCGGCTCTCGATATTGGTGACGGTGACGGTATGGGCATCGGTGACCAGCACCGTGACGACGCCGGCGGGGGTCTCGATGCGGTGGCTGCCGGTACCGATGCGGCCCATGTGGAAGAGCGTGACGGCAAGGCCGATGGTGCCATGGCCGCACATGCCGAGCACCGCCTCGACATCGAAGTAGATCACCCCGGTGACGCAGGTGGGATCGGTGGGCGGCACGAGCAGGGCGCCGACCATGGCCACCTGGCCACGCGGTTCGAGCACCACGGCGCGATAGGCATCGCGGAACTCGGTGGCGAGGCGGGCGGCCCGCTGAGGCAGCGGGCCGTCGCCAAGATCGGGGAAACCGTCGAGGATGACCCGCGTGGGTTCACCGCCGGTGTGGCTGTCGATCACATGCATGTCGGTCTCCTTGGTTTCCCCTGTCGTGGTTGCCTTCAGGCGGCCCAGTCGGCGTACCAGGCCTTGAACTGGGCGTACTGGGTTTCGACGAAGGCCTGCTGTGCCGGGGTCAGCGCATCGGTCTCGTTGAAGTGCAGCGTGTATTCCGCGTCGCCGTTCAGAACCATGAGGTACTTGTAGAAGAGCACCAGGTCGACACCTTCGTCGAACTTGGACAGCACCATCAGCGCCTCTTCCAGCTCGCGTGCCTTGACGCGGGCGGCGGCATCGCCGGTGGCGGCCTTCTTGCAGAGCTCGACGAGGTGCAGCACTTCCTTGGGCAGGGCGTTGCCGATGCCGGTGATGGCGCCGGTGGCACCGCATTTGACGAAGCCGTGGAAGACCTGGGTATCGACACCGACCATCAGGGTCAGGTCGTCATCGCCGGAGGTGATGTTCTCGGCCGCATAGGACATGTCGGCGGCGCCGCCGAATTCCTTGAAGCCGATCAGGTTGGAGTAGCTGGCGCGCAGGTCGAAGAAGAGATCGGCGCGGGTGGCGAAGCCGTAGTAGGGGCTGTTGTAGATCACCGCGGGCAGGCCGTTGGCGGCCTCGAGGATGGCGGAGAAGTGGGCCTTTTGCGCGGAGACCGAGGTGCCGCGGGACAGCACGCGCGGGATGACCATGAGGCCGGCGGCGCCGACGCGGGCGGCGTGGGCGGTGATCGCCACGGCGGATTTCGTGTTGATGGCCCCGGTGCCGACGATGACGGGCACACCGGCATTCACCAGCGCCTCGACGCCTGCCATGCGCTCTTCGTCGCTGAGCAGCGGCCAGTCGCCCATGGAGCCGCAGTAGACGACGGCGGACATGCCGGCCGCGATCAGCTCCTTGCCCTTGCGGGCGAGGGCCTCGAAGTCGGGGGTGCGGTCGTCCTTGCAGGGGGTCATGAGGGCCGGGATGCAGCCGGTGAAGATACTGTCGCTCATGTGGGGTCCTTTCGAAAAGAGGGGCCGGTCAGGGCAAGGCGGTGCCTGCCGGGAAGGGGTGTGGGGCCGGGGCCGTCGCGAGCCCCGATGCGGGTCCGCACAGCCGGGTGGCGCCCCTTGCTGAGACAGCATCTAGCACCAAGTAGACGCTCTGTCGACAAATAAAATCCAAATGACGCGAAGTCCAAAATTTTCCCCGCAACCGAGGCGCCGCGGGGACCTGCAGGACAGGGCGCCCTGCCCTGCCCTCAGAGGCGCAGAGAGGAGACGCTGCGCTTGTCGGCGGAGATGTAGGAGCGGATCTGGCGGACGATCTGGTCGGCATGGGCCACGGCGAGTCGATCCGATTCCTCGACATCGCGGGCGATGAGGGCGGCGATCATGTCCTCGTGCTCGGTGACGTACTGGCGCGGCAGGTTGTCGTCGTAGGAATGATAGTAGAGGCGCAGGATGCGACGGCCCTCGTCGAGCAGGCGACGGAAGAGATCGGTGTAGTACTTGTTGCGGCCGGCCTCGGCGATGGCGATGTGGAAGTCGCGGTTGGTGGCGATCATGGAGAGCACGTCGCGTTCAGCCACCGCACGGGCGAAATCGTCCTGATGGGCGCGGATCGGGGGGATGTCGGCCTCTTCGTAATTGGCCGCCGCCAGGCGCGCGGTCACCCGGTACATCAGCGTCAGCGCGTCGAAGAAGGAGCCGAGCTGCAGGAAGTCGATGTTCGACACGATGGTCGTGCGGTTGGTCAGCGTGGAGATCAGGCCCTCGGCGGCCAGGCGCACCAGTGCCTCGCGGATCGGCGTGCGCGACATCGAGAAGCGCTGCGAGAGGTCCGTCTCGTCGATGGGACTGCCGGGCGCGAGCTTCAGCTCGATGATCTCGTTGCGCAGCATCTCGTAGACATAGGCCACACCCTCGCCGCGCTTCACCTGGGGCAGGCCGCCCTCGCCCGCTTTTACCGACGCCTTTGGCATTCTCTCGATGACTCCTGAGTTTTCCGCAGTTTGCACAATACGGTGCATATACACCACTTCTCTTTTTAAATTTTTCTTGTCGACAAGAGATATTCTCGTGGCTAGTATCCCCTTTGACCACGTCGCCACAAGACCGCCACGCCCCGCCCGGGCGCAGCAAGTCCAGCGGCGGAGCCGCCCGGAACGGCGGCCAGGACTGACAACAGAACCGGGACTCCCAATGACGACTACCGCCTATACCAATGCCTGCCTGCTGGACCTGGATGCGGAGCGTCTGTCGCCCCCCACCACCGTGGTCATCGAAGGCGACCGCATCCTTTCGATCGGCGGCGAGGTCCCCGCGGAGGCAGAGGTGATCGACCTCGGCGGGCGCACCCTGATGCCCGGCCTGATCGACAGCCACTTCCACGTGGTGGCCCATTCGCTCGACCTCTGGGCCAATGCCACCGCCACGGATTCGCTGGCCGCCCTGCGCGCCGCCAAGATCATGGAAGAGCTGCTGGACCGCGGCTTTACCACCGTGCGCGACCTGGGCGGTGCCGACCTGGGCCTGGTGCAGGCGGTGGACGCCGGGCTGATCGACGGCCCCGACCTGGTGATCTGCGGCAAGGGCCTGTCGACCACCGGCGGCCATACCGACCTGCGGGCCCGCACCGACATCCGCCCCGATGCCATGGGCTGGCGCCTGGGCAACATGGGCGTGCTGGTGGACGGCGTGGAGAACGTGCGCTTTACCTGCCGCAAGATGCTGAAGGAAGGCGCCAAGTTCATCAAGGTGATGGCCAACGGCGGCGTCTCCTCTCCCAACGACCCGATCGACTCGATCCAGTATTCCCGCGACGAAATCCTGGCCATGGTGGAAGAGGCCGAGAACGCCAACACCTATGTCTCGGCCCACGTCTATCATGACAAGGCGATCCGCCGCTGTGTCGAACTGGGCGTGAAGTCCCTTGAACACTGCAACCTGATCACCCCGGAAACCGCCAGGATGGCAGCCGAAGCGGGCTGTTTCGCGGTGCCCACGCTGGTGGCCTATGAAGGGCTGAAGCTGGAAGGCGCGGCGCTCGGCCTGGGCGAAGCGGAACAGGCCAAGATCGACATCGTGCGCGACAAGGGCCTGGAATCGCTGGCCATCATGCGCGACGCCGGCCTGCCGATGGCCTTTGGCACCGACCTGCTCGGCCAGCTGCGCAAGTACGGCGGCATGGAGTTCGACCTGCTGGCCAAGGTGCTGAGCCCGGCGGAAGTGCTGCGCTCGGTTACCGAGATCGGCGCCATGGCCTGCAAGCGCGAAGGCGAGATCGGCGTGATCGCCGAAGGCGCCCGCGCGGACTTCATCGTTGTCGACGGCGACCCGTTTGCCGATGTCACCCTGCTTGGCCGGCCGGAAGAGAGCCTGCGCCTCGTGGTGAAGGCAGGCCGCGTGGCCCGCGACAATCGGAAGGCAGCATAATGGCAATCGATTCCACCAAGCTGAACGCCCTGGTCGCCGGGCCGGATGCCGCCCGCACCGTCTTTGCCTATCTGATCGAGGGGCTGAATGCCGACCTGGGCCGCGGGCTGACCACGGCCTCGGTCTACGACCTCGAAAACATGCGCTCGCGCCGGGTCTTCTCGGAGGACCTGGAAGCCTACCCGGTGGGCAATTTCAAGCTGCTGGAGAAGAACCGCTACTACGAGACGGTGATCGCGGGCGCAAAGCACTTCAGCTCGACCCGCATCGAGGAGATCGCCGAGGTCTTCTTTGACTGGGAGAAGATCCGCGACCTGGGCTTTGAATCCAACATGAACCTGCCCGCGGTGGCCGATGGCCGGGTGATCGGCACGGTCAACCTGCTGGGCCCGCGCGGCCATTTCACCCCCGAGATGGTCGAGCGCGCCCTGGCCTGGCAGCCGGTGGCGACCCTGGCCTTCCTGCTGCTGTTCCTCGAGGACATCGAGACCGCGAGCTTCCTGCCCGACGGCCTTGCGGCCACCCCCGGATACGAGGGGCTTACCGAGCAGTGAGAGACAACGGCGCGGGTCGCAAAGGCCCGTCGCCGCTCCCCCGGGCCATGACGGCCCGAATGAATAACAAAACCGCCTTCAACATGGAGAAACTGATGAAATCCCATCTGAAACTGGCCCTGATGTGCACCGCACTGGCCACGCCGCTGGCCGCTCAGGCCAAGGACTACAACATCGCCTTCCTGGCCGCCTCGAGCCAGAACGGCTTCAACCAGGCGATCTATTCCGGGATCCAGGACGCCGCGTCGAAATACGACAACGTCAACACCGAGATCTTTGACGGCGAATTCTCGGCCACGACCCAGTTCAGCCAGGTCGAGGACATCGTGGCCGGCGGCCGCTTTGACGCGATCATCGTGGCCCCGAACGACACCGTGGGCATCGCCACCGCCCTGGAAGACGCCATCGACCAGGGCGTGAAGGTTGCCGCCGCCCTGTTCCCGATCGGCCCCGACCTGACCCAGATGGAACCGCAGATCGACGGCCTGACGACCACCGTCGCCTTCGACCCGAGCATCGGCGCCCGCTACCAGGCCGAAGCCATCGCCGACTACTGCGAGGACAAGGATCCCTGCAAGGTGGCCGTGATCATCGGCCAGCTGATCTTCCCCTTCGACAACATGCGCAACGACACCTACAAGGAAGTCTTTGCCCAGCATCCGAACATCGAAGTGGTCGCCACCGGTGAAGGCAACTACAGCCCCGAGACCTCGATGGTCGCGATGCAGGACATCCTGCAGGCAAACCCCGACATCGACGCCGTCCTGGCCAGCGCCGACCAGCACCTGATGGGCGCCGAGATCGCACTTGAAGATGCCGGCATCGACACCTCCGAGATCTACACCATCGGCGGCGGCCTGAACCAGATCACCGTGGACGGTATCCGTGCCGGTACCTACGACGCCACCCTGGCCCAGTTCCCGCATTCCGAGGGTGTCGCCGCGCTGGACGCGCTGGTGAAATCGCTGAACGGCGAGGACGTGCCGAGCTGGATCGACGAGTTCAAGCTGCGCGACGTGCCGCCGGTCGTGACCAAGGAATGGCTGGACGCGCACCCCGACTTCGAAGCCGAATGGCAGGGCTGATCGCCTGACGGTCCGGCGCATGCCCCCCGCATGCGCCGGAAGCCGGCCCCCCGGGGCCGCGGGCGACAGGTGCGACGCCTGTCGCTTCCCCACAATTGGAAAGGAACGCCATGACCGGTAAGGACATCGCCGTCCGGGTCCGGGGTGTCGCCAAGAGTTTTGGCGGAACACGCATCCTCGACGACATCAACATCGACTTCCAGAAGGGCTCCGTCCACGCCCTGGTGGGGGAGAACGGCGCCGGCAAATCGAGCGTCGGAAAGATCGTGGGCGGCTATTATTCCGCGGACGAGGGCACGGTGGAGGTCTTTGGCCAGACCGTGACCCGGTTTTCGCCCCGTGACGCGCTGAGCCGCGGCATCGCAATGATCCACCAGGAACTGCAGCTGGTGCCGGAACTGACGGTGCTGCAGAACGTGTTCCTGGGCCTGGAGAGCAACACGGCCGGCTTCCTGCGCAAGGGCGACCTGGCGCGGTTCGAGGCCCTGGAGAAGACCTGTGATTTCGGGCTGAACCCGCACACCAAGGTCGCCGACATGCGCATCGCCGAGCGTCAGAAGGTGGAGATCATGCGGGCCATCGCCCGCGAGGCCCGTGTCATCATCATGGACGAGCCGACCTCCTCGCTGACCGAGGACGAGGCCGACAGGCTGCACCAGCTGATCGCGCGGCTGAAGGCGCGCGACGTGACGGTGATCTACGTCAGCCACTTCCTGGATCACATCATCGCCAACTGCGACCGCGTCACCGTGATGCGGGACGGCAAGGTGATCCGCACCGACGACATGGAAGGCGAGACCAAGCAGAGCCTGGTCGATTCCATGCTGGGCGAGGCCTCGGACATCAGCTGGCCCGAGCTGCCCGCCCCCCCTGCCCGCCAGGTGGCCACGATCATCGAGATGGAGAACGTGAGCACCGAGACCGGCCTGCAGGACATCAGCCTGATGGTGCGGCCCGGCGAGATCGTGGGGCTGATCGGCCTGGTCGGATCGGGACGCTCCGAGCTGGGCCGGGCGCTCTTCGGGGCGGACCGGATCACCGGAGGCACCTATTCGATCCAGGGCGTGCTGCAGAACGAGCGGCTGAACGTCACCCGTGCCGTGGCGCAGGGTGTGGCCTTCGTCCCGGAGGACCGGCGCAAGCAGGGCCTGGTGCTGACCCAGACCACCCGTCCGAACATCTCTCTGGCCTCGCTGGGCAGCATCTCGAAATACGGCATGATCAACGGCAGGCTGGAACGTGAACGCGCCCGCGCCATGATCGACCACTTCGGCATCGTGCCGAACACCATCGACGGCGAGGTAGCCTTCTACTCGGGCGGCAACCAGCAGAAGGTGCTGCTGTCGAAATGGGCCGTCGAGAAGCCGAAGCTGCTGATCCTGGACGAACCCAGCCGCGGCGTCGACATCGGCGCCCGCCAGCGGATCCACGAATTCATCATCGAGATGGCCTCGGCCGGGGTGGGCATCCTGCTCATCTCCTCGGAACTCGAGGAAGTCATCAACCTGTCCCATCGCGGCTACCTCATGAGCGAAGGCCGGATCTTCGCCGAGGCCGACTGCCGCCAACTCACGGTCGAGGATGCCTTGAACCGCATCTTCAGAGAACAGAGCGCCGTGCCCCGCATCAAGGAGGTCTCCCACTCATGAGCGATGCCCAAACAAATCCCGCCCGCCGCCGCATGACGCCCGGCGAATTCGCCCGTGACTACGGCGTCGTCTCGATCATCGTCATCCTGCTGGTGGGCCTGACGCTGATCTCGGACAGCTTCCTGACCGCCCGCAACCTGCTGAACATCCTGAACCAGTCCGCCCCCCTGGCAATCATCGCCTGTGCGCTGACGCTGGTGATCATCGGCGGCGGCTTCGACCTGTCGACCGGGGCGATCTTTGGCGTGGCCTCGGTGTCGGCCGGCTGGATCGCGGTGAACTTCGACCCCCATATCGCCATCGTGGCCGGGCCGCTGATCGGCCTGCTGCTGGGGGCGATCAACGGCAGCATCATCACCGGGTTCGGGGTGCACTCCTTCCTGGTGACCCTGGCGACCAGCCTTGTCTATCGCGGCATCGCCATCCTGATCACCGGCGGTTCGCTGATCCCGGTGCGGATCGCGGAATTCTCCTGGATCGGGCGCGGCCGCATCGGCATGGTCAACATCGCCGTCATCGTGTTCATCGTCTTCATGGTGATCTTCATGGTGCTGCTGAACCGCACCACCTTCGGCCGCCGCGTCTTTGCCGTGGGCGGCAACGAGGAAGCCGCCATCCTGTCGGGCATCCGCACCAACATGATCAAGATCATGACCTTCTCGCTCTCGGGCATGGCCGCGGGCCTGGCCGGCGTGATCGCCGTGTCGCGGATCTCGATGGCCGAGCCGCAGGCCGGCAGCGGCATGGAGTTCGAGGCCATCGCGGCCGTCATCCTGGGCGGCACGTCGATCATGGGCGGGGCCGGCGCGATCTGGCGCTCGGTTGCCGGTGTGCTGCTGATGGCGCTGATCAACAACGGCTTCAACATCCTCAACGTGAACCCCTTCTTCAAGGACCTCACCACGGGCGTGATCATCGTGATCGCGGTGGCGCTCGCGGCATCGGGCAGCCGTCGTCGCTGATGGCCACCCCAACCGGAACAGAGAACTGCAATGACTGACAAAATCACACGCGTGTCGACCGATGTGGGCGGAACCTTTACCGACCTCGTCTATTTCGAGACCGACCTGAAGACCGGCGTGCAGACCGTGCGCACCGCGAAATCCGACACCACGCCGCCCAACTTCGAAGAGGGTGTGCTGAACGTGCTGGAAAAGGGCGGCGTCGACATCTCGACCGTCGACTTCTTTGCCCATGGCACCACGGTGGTGATCAACGCCCTGACCGAGCGCAAGGGCGCCAAGGTGGGGCTGATCACCACGAAGGGCTTCCGTGACGCGATCGAGATCGGCCGCGGCAACCGGCCCGACTTCTTCAACCTGATGTACCGCAAGCCCGCCCCCTTCGTGGAGCGATACCTGCGCCGCGAGATCACCGGGCGGATGGACTACCAGGGCCACGAAGTGACGCCCCTGGACCTGTCGGACCTGGACGAGACGCTGGAGCTGTTCCGCGCCGAGGGCATCGAGGCCATCGCCGTGAGCTTTCTGCATGCCTATGCCAACCCGGCGCACGAAGAGCAGATCAAGGCCGAGATCGAGGCGCGCTGGCCCGAGGTGACGGTGGTGACCTCTCACCAGATCACCCGGGAATGGCGCGAGTACGAGCGTACCAACACCGCGATCCTGTCGGCCTACGTCCAACCCAAGGCGCAGCGCTACCTGGAGAAGCTGGAAACCGGCCTGACCGACAAGGGCTACAAGGGCCAGCTGTTCATCATGCAGTCGAACTGCGGCGTGGATTCGGTTGATGCCATCAAGGCGGTGCCGATCACCATGGTCGAGAGCGGCCCGGCCTCGGGCTTCTGGGGTGCGGCCGAACTGGGCCGGATCATCGGCGAGCCGAACATCCTGGCGCTCGACATCGGCGGCACCACGGCGAAATGCTCGCTGATCGAGAACAACCAGGTGACCATCAAGACCGACTACTGGATCGAACGCGACCGCAAGTCGGCCGGCTATCCGATCATGGTGCCGGTGGTGGACCTGGTGGAGATCGGCAACGGCGGCGGCTCGATCGCCTGGGTCGACGATTTCGACAAGCTGCACGTGGGCCCGCAATCGGCCGGATCCACCCCCGGACCGGCGGCCTATGGCCGCGGCGGCGAGGAAGCGACCACGACCGACGCCAACCTGGCGCTCGGCCGGATCAACAAGGACTACTTCTGCGGCGGCTCCGTCGAGGCGGACATGCCGGCGCTGGAAAGCGCGCTCGAGAAGCTGGCCGGCAAGCTGGGCAACAGCACGCAGGAAGTGGCCCGCGGCATCGTGCGGATCGCCAACTCCAACATGGTCAACGCGCTGAAGCTGGTCTCGGTCAACCGCGGCTATGACCCGCGTGATTTCACCCTCGTCGTCTTTGGCGGCGGCGGCCCGATGCATGGCGTGGCGCTCGGCCAGGAGCTGGGCGTGAAGAAGGTGGTGGTGCCGCGCGGCGCGCCGGTCTTCTCGGCCTGGGGCATGATGATGTCGGACCTGCGGCGCGACTACTTCGTGACCCGCCTGATGGACGGCAACGACCGCGCGGGCCTCGACGAGCTGCTGTCGCACACGATGGATCTGGCGCGCGAGGAATATGCCCGCGAAGGCGTGACCGCCGACAAGGTGAGCTTCAAGCCGATGGTGCGCTGCCGCTACCAGAACCAGGAATTCGCCGTCGAGGTGCCGGTGCCCGCGGGGCCGGTGACCGACGAGGTGATTGCCGCGATGCTGGCCGAGTTCCACGAGATCTACGAGCGCGAGTACACCTATCGCCTTTCCGCGGGTGTCGAGATCATCGGCATCCACCTGATCGCGGCCTCCGAGGTCGGCAAGCTGGAGCTGGTGCCGCTGCCGAAGACGGGCGCGAAGCTGGAAGATGCCGTGAAGGGCCACCGCATGGTCGACTATGCGACCGAGGGCGAGCACGAGGCGACGATCTACGACAGCACCAAGTTCGAGCCGGGGATGTCCTTCTCTGGTCCGGCGGTGATCGAGGATCCGGGCACCACGATCGTCGTGCACCCCACCAACCGCGTCTACATCGACGATTTCGGCAACACGCACATCGAGACGCGTACAGAGGAAAAGGGCTGAGCCATGACGGACAAGACTTTCGATCCCGTCACCTTCGACATCATCCAGAACGCGCTGGAAGCCATCGCGGACGAGATGTTCTATGCCCAGGTGAAGACCTCGATGAGCGCGATCATCTACGAGGTGCTCGACCTGTCGACCTCGATCCTGAACCCCGAGGGCGAGATCGCGGCCTCGGGCGCGGGGATCCCGGCCTTCATCGGCGTGCT
Organism: Pseudooceanicola sp. DL12; assembly: GCF_056270665.1. Lineage (NCBI taxonomy): Bacteria > Pseudomonadati > Pseudomonadota > Alphaproteobacteria > Rhodobacterales > Paracoccaceae > Pseudooceanicola > Pseudooceanicola sp. DL12. The sequence continues at coordinate 1,149,710 of NZ_CM149884.1, read as the reverse complement.
CGACAAGGCGATCATGGGCATCCTGAAGAAGTTCCCGCTGGAGGACATCCGCGAGGGTGACGTCTTTGCCTCGAACGATCCCTACTTCGGCGGCGTGACCCACCTGAACGACATGGTGCTGGCGCAGCCGGTGTTCCACGAGGGCAAGATGGTGGCCTGGGTCGCCAATATCGCCCACTGGAACGACGTTGGCGGCAACGTGCCGGGCTCCATGTCCTCCGAAGCCACGGAAATCTTCCAGGAAGGCGTGCGGATCCCTGCGGTGAAGCTCTTCATGGAGGGCCGGCAGAACGAGGCGGTCTTCGACATCCTGAAGATCAACTCGCGCCTGCCCGACTTCCTGCATGGCGACCTCTGGGCCGGCATCGCGGGGCTGCGCATCGGCGAACGCCGGGTGCTGGAGCTGGTGAACAAGTACGGCGCCGATACCTTCGAGGCCGCGGTCAGCGACTACATGGACCTGGGCGAACGCCGGGCCCGCGCGGCACTGAAGAAGATCCCGCACGGCACCTATGCCTTCTCGGAAGAGCAGGATTCCGGCGTGGTGCACAACGTCGAGCTGACGATCACCGAGGATGAGTTCATCGTCGACCTGACGAACAACCCGGCGCAATCGGGATCGCTCAACTGCTCGCGCGAGGGCACCGAGATCGCCGTTCAGCTGGCCTTCAAGGACTTCACCGATCCCGACGCCCCCGGCAACGGCGGCTTCTTCAAGCCGCTGAAGGTGGTGACCAAGCCCGGTACGATCTACCACGTCGAGGCGCCCGGGGCGCTTGGCTACTACTCCGAGGTGGAGATCCGGCTGTTCGACATGATCCTGCGGGCGCTGGCGGAGTATTTCCCCGGCGTGGTGCCGGCGGGAAACTTTGCCTCGATCTGCGGCACCAACGTGGGCGGCCCCCACCCCGAAACCGGGCGCCACTACACGATCGTGGAACCGCAGGTCGGCGGCTGGGGCGCCTGGGAAGGCTCCGACGGCGTGTCGGGGCAGTTCTCGGGCTTCCACGGCGAGACCTTCAACTGCCCGGCGGAAGTGGCCGAGGCACGCTATGGCCTGGGCGTCGACCAGGTGGCGCTGAACACCGAGCCCGGCGGCGAAGGCCAGTGGCGCGGCGGCAAGGGCATCGAGACCCATTACCGCGTGCGCGCCGACAACAACTTCCTGTCGGTGGGCTATACCCGCAACCGGATCGCGCCCTGGGGCGCCTCGGGCGGGCTCGACGGCTCGGTCAACTATGTCGAGGTGCTGCGCCGCGACGGTGGCAAGGAACGCCACGCCTTCTGCACCAATCTGAAGGTGAACGAGGGCGACGTGATCCGCGTGGTCACCGGCAACGGCGGCGGCTATGGCGACCCCAAGCTGCGCAGCCGCGAGGCCATCGAGCGCGACCTGCGCAACGACTACCTGACGCCGGAACGCGCCAAGGAAATCTACGGCTACGAGGCCTGACCGCCTGAATGCCGAACAATGACAGCCGCCCCCATGGGGGCGGCTTCTTCATGAAATACAAGACTTTGCCCTCAAGGAGGCCGACATGACTTTTACCCCTCACGGCAAACACCTGATCGCCGGCGAATGGATCGCCAGCGACGCGACCTTTACCTCCACGCCTGCTCACGGGCCCGCGCATGACTTCTCGGTCGGCACGCCCGAGCTGGTGGCCCAGGCATGCGAGGCCGCAGAGGAGGCCTTCTGGAGCTACGGCTATTCCACCCGCGCCGAACGCGCGGCCTTCCTGAATGCCATCGCCGACGAGATCGAGGCCCGTGCCGAGGCGATCACCGAGATCGGCAGCCAGGAAAGCGGCCTGCCCGAAGGACGCCTGCAGGGTGAACGCGGCCGTACCACCGGTCAGCTGCGCATGTTCGCCAATCACATCCTGAAGGGCGATTACCTGGACCGTCGCCACGACGAGGCCCTGCCCGACCGCGCCCCCGCGCCGCGCCCGGAGCTCTTCATGATGCAGCGCCCGATCGGCCCGGTCGCCGTCTTCGGCGCCTCGAACTTCCCCCTCGCCTTCTCGACCGCCGGGGGCGATACCGCCGCCGCGCTGGCCGCAGGCTGCCCGGTGGTGGTGAAGGGCCATGGCGCGCACCCCGGCACCGGCGAGATCATCGCCGAAGCGATCCACGCCGCCGTGGCAAAGACCGGCATGCCCAAGGGCGTCTTCTCGCTCGTGCAGGGCGGTGACCGCTCGGTGGGCCAGGCCCTCGTGCAGCACCCGCTGATCAAGGCCGTGGGCTTCACCGGCTCTCTCGGCGGTGGTCGAGCGCTCTTCGACCTTTGCGCCCAACGCCCCGAACCGATCCCCTTCTTCGGCGAGCTCGGCTCGGTCAACCCGATGTTCCTGCTGCCGGAAGCCGTTTCGGCGCGCGGCGAGGCCCTGGGACAGGGCTGGGCCGGATCGCTTGCCATGGGCGCAGGCCAGTTCTGCACCAACCCCGGCATCGCCGTGGTACTTGAAGGGGCCGAGGGCGAGGCCCTGGTGGAAGCCGCCCGCGCGGCGCTGTCGCAAACCGGCGCCCAGGTCATGCTGACCGACGGCATCGCCAAGGCCTATGCCTCGGGCGCCGAGAAGATGGCGCGCGAGCCGGGCGTGCAGGAGCTGCTGACCTCGGTCTGCGACATGCGCGAGGCCAAGCCCTTCCTGTTCCGGATCTCGGCCGACGACTGGCTGGGCAACCACGCGCTGACCGAGGAGGTCTTTGGCCCGCTCGGCCTGGTCGTCGTGGCCAAGGACGTGGACCAGATGGTCGAGGTGGCCCGCAGCTTTGCCGGGCAGCTGACCGCGACCATCCACTTGGATGACGGCGACGCGACGCTGGGCCGCCGCCTGATGCCGGTGCTGGAACGCAAGGCCGGACGGGTTCTGGTGAACGGCTTCCCCACCGGCGTGGAGGTTTGCGACACGATGGTGCATGGCGGCCCCTACCCCGCCTCGACCAACTTCGGCGCCACTTCGGTGGGCACGCTGTCGATCCGCCGCTTCCTGCGCCCGGTCTGCTATCAGAACCTGCCCGAAGCCCTTCTGCCCGAGGACCTGCGCGAGATCTCGCAATGAGCGCGCAGGATCTCTCCGACCTGTCGGCCCGCCTCGATCAGGTGATCGAGGCGGGCGCCGCCGAACAGACCGCCTGGCTGGCGCGGCTGGCCTCCTTCGACAGCACCCGCGGCAATGAAGGCCCCTGCCAGGCCTGGCTGGCCGGTGAATTCGAGCAGCGCGGCTGGAGCGTGGACAGTTTCGCCATTTCCGAGGTGGATATCGCCGGCAAGCCCGGTGCCTCGGCGGTGGTGGATGTGGATTACGACAAGGCGATCCAGGTGGTGGCCAGGGCCGGCACCGAGGGCGGCAAGGGCCGCAGCCTGATCCTGCAGGGCCATATCGACGTGGTGCCCACCGGTGCGCCCGAACTCTGGGACCGCGATCCCTTCACCCCCGTGGTGAAGGAAGGCCGCATGTACGGGCGCGGCGTGAACGACATGAAAGTGGGCGTGACGGCGATGGTGCATGCCCTCGATGCGCTGGCGGCCCTGGGGCTTGCCCCCGATGCGCCGGTCTTTGTCGAGACGGTGAGCGAGGAGGAATGCACCGGCAACGGAGCGCTGGCGACGCTGGAGCGCGGCTATCGCGCCGATGCGGCCTTCATCCCGGAAAGCGTCGGGCACAAGCTGCTGCGCGCCGAGCTCGGCTCGGTCTGGGTGCGGGCCCGGATCCTGGGCAAACCGGGCCATGTCATGGCCTTCGATCCGGCAGCCAATGCCAACCTGGCGGCCTATGAGTACGTGCAGGACCTGATCGCGCTGACCGCCGAGATCAACGTCGAGGCCAGGGATCATCCCTGGTTCGGCCATATCGAGGATCCGGTGAAATTCAGCCTCGGCAAGATCCACGGCGGCGACTGGCTGGGCTGCGTGCCCTCCTGGTGCGAGATCGAGTGCCGGCTGTCGGTGCTGCCTGGCCACGCGCTGCCCGACGTGCGGGCGCGGGTCACCGAGCGGCTGAACGCCACGGCAGATCGCCTGGGCACGGCACATCCCGAGGTGACCTGGATCGGCTTCCAGGCGGATGGGCACGTCTTCGAGCCGGGCACGGAGGCCGAGGCGGTTCTTGCCCGCTGTCACGGCGAGGTCATGGGAAGTGCCCTCGAAAGCTTCAGCCAGACGGCCACGTCGGACACCCGGCAATATGACCTCTATTACGGCATCCCCACTCTCTGCTATGGCGGCACCGGTGGCGGCAGTCATTCGCCGCAGGAATACACCGACCTTCAGAGCATGAGGGACACGACGCGCATCATTGCCCTGTTCATCGCGGACTGGTGCGGATTGCGCCCGATCAAAGGACAAGAAGAGAAATGACCATCAAACGTTTCGGCGCAGGCCCCCGGATGAGCGACGCCGTGGTGCATGGCAACACCGTCTACCTGGCTGGCCAGGTGGGCAATGTGGGCGAGGACCTGCAAACCCAGACCCGCACCGCGCTGGCCAATGTCGACCGGCTGCTGGCCGAGGCGGGCTCGGACCGCTCGAAGCTGCTGCAGGTGACGATCTGGCTGGCCGACATGGCCGATTTCGCCGCCATGAACGAGATCTACGACGCCTGGGTCGACCGCGACAACCTGCCGACCCGCGCCTGCGGCGAGGCCAAGCTGGCCGCCCCCGAGTACCTGGTGGAAGTGATCGCCGTCGCGGCGCTCTGATCCCCGACAACCGCTGAGGAGCCCTTCATGACCGAGACCCGATACATTCCCGTCGAGGCCCTGCGCCGGCAAGTGACCGAGATCTTCCTGAAGGCCGGGATGACCGATGCCAATGCCGCCGCGGTGGCCGGGGTGATCACGGATGCCGAGCGCGACGCCTGCAAGTCGCACGGGATCTACCGGATCGAGGGCTGCCTGCGGGTGATCGCGGCCGGGCGTGCCACGCCCGACTCGGTGCCGCAGGTGATGGAGAGCGAGACGGCGATCATCGAAGTCGAAGCGAAGGGCGGTTTTTCGAACCCGGCCTTCGACGCGGCGCGCGAGGCCCTTGTGGCCCGCGCCCGCAAACTGGGGCTGGCGGCGCTGGTGATCCGCGATTGTCTGCATTTCTCGGCGCTCTGGCATGATGTCGAGGCGCTGGCCGGCGAAGGCCTGGCGGCGCTGTCGATGTGCCCGAGCTATGCTTTCGTGGCGCCCGCGGGCGGCAAGGAGCCCCTGCTGGGCACCAACCCGATGGCCTTCGGCTGGCCGCGGCCTGGCGCCCATCCCTATGTCTACGATTTTGCCACCAGCGTGGCCGCGCGGGGCGAGATCGAGCTCTATCGTCAGGCCGGCAAGCCGATCCCGGAAGGCTGGGCCATCGACGCGGAGGGCGAGCCCACCACCGATCCCGAGGCGGCCCTTGCCGGCTCAATGCTGACCTTCGGCGGGCACAAGGGCTCGGCCATCTCGACGATGATCGAGCTGCTGTCCGGCGCCATGCTGGGCGAGATCATGAGCAAGGAGGCCCTTGAAGCCACGGGCGGCGCGGCCCTGCTGCCGCGCCACGGCGCGCTGATCCTGGCCTTTGCGCCCGAGGTCTTTGCCGCGCGCAGCGGACGTGACCCGCTGGCCGAGGGCGAACGGCTGCTGGAGGCCTTCGGCCTGCAGGGCGCCCGCCTGCCCTCGCAGCGCCGCTTTGCCGCCCGCGCCGAGGCGCAGGAGAAGGGCATACCGCTGACCGAGGCCGAAGTGGCGCGGCTGGCGCTGTTTCATGAAAACGGCCTTGCCGCGCTGGGCGTCTGAACCGTGAGCAAGGGCACGACCATCGGCTTCATCGGCACCGGGGTAATCACCGAGGCGATCATCACCGGGATGGCCGAAGCCGGGTGCCTGCCGGAGAGGCTGCTGATCTCGCGGCGCAACGCCGAGACCTCGGCTCGCCTTGCGGCCCTCTATCCGCAAATCACCGTATTGGACGACAACCGGCAGATCGCCGCAGAGAGTGACCTGCTGTTTCTGGCCATCCGTCCGCAGGTGGCAGCGGAGGTGCTCTCGGGGATACGTCTGCGTCCGGACCAGGACGTTGCCAGCCTGATCGCGGGCTTTGCCGTCGAACGTGTCACCGAACTTACCGGCGCGCCGCGCCGGATCACCCGGGCCGTGCCCCTGCCCGCGGTGGCGCGCCGTGCGGGGATCACGGTGCTCTCGGGGCCCGATCCGCGGCTCGAGGAGCTCTTCGAGGCCCTCGGGGGCGTGATCGTCGCCGAAAGTGCCGAGAGCTTTGATGCCCTGACCCTGCCCAGCACGGTGATGGGCCTCTATTTCGGCCTGCAACAGATCATCGGTGACCGCATCACTGCGCGAGGGGCCGACCCGACCGAGGTGCGGCGCTTCCTTGCCGTGGTCTTTCGAAGCCTGGCCGAGACCGCCGAGAGCGATCCGGGCACCTTTGACGAGTTGCGCGTGGCCCATTCCACACCAGGCGGGCTGAACGAGGGTCTCTTTGCGGCCTTCCGCGCCGCCGGCGGCGAAAGCGCCCTTGCAACGGCGCTTGACCAGACCCTCGATCGGATCGAAGCCGCCCGCCGTCCTGCGGGCTGAAGGGAAAAACATACGCCCACGTATGCCTAAACCCGCCCCTGGGCGCAAACGTCCGTGTGTCGGGAAAGACAGGCCGGTGACCCCGGCCCCAGGCCGCGATGGATAGCCATTGCTTTTCAGCGACTTCGCAAATCCCTCCTTGCGCTCCCGAACCATACGCAACCGTCATCCGGAAGCCTCACTTCGGAGAAATCAGCCACGGCGCGCAGCGCATGTGCTTGTTCACCAATACGTGTCCATGCCTAATCGGGCGCAGGCCGGGCCGCCGCACATGTTGTTTCCGTGCGGGGTCTTGCTGCCTCTGAAACCGGAGCATTGCCCATCCCGACAGGGCATGCCTCCCGCTTCGCGCCGGGTCCCCCTCCGGCGCGCGCCTGTGACATATGGGACTTTTCCCGGGTGGTGTTGGGACACGCCCGACGAAGAGTGAACCGCGCATTGCCAGGCTGCCGTGCAGCCCCGGAGTGCGAACCGGTCTTCGACCGCATCCCCGAATGCGGCCGGTCCGGAACGGTGATTTGTGCGATTTCATCCTGTTCTGATCAAGCAACCAGAAGAAACCGAGGATACCCTCTTGTCCGAAAAATCTCTGATTGGTGTCGCAAGTAAGGCGTCCTTTCTTGCGCTCCTGATGTCGTCGACATCGCTCACGCCGGCCCCGGCCTATGCAGATTGTTCTGCCGACAGCAGTGGTCAGAACTATAGCTGTTCCGGCAGCGTGGCCCCGATCAACCTGATCAATTCGAACCCCGATGTGCTCTCGGTCACGATCGACGACCTGTCCTCGGACATGTCCGACACGACCGGCTATCCCTATTACATCACGCTGAACCAGACGAGCACCACGGCGGACCGCACGATCTCGATCGACCTGGACGGCGGATATAGCCTGAACAGCACCGGCGGTGGCATCACCTCTGTCGTGACCGGCGATCCGGGGACCGATCAGGGCGAGACCTATGGCTGGGGCACCCAGCATGGCGCCAAGGGAGGCGACGGCGGCTCGGCCAGTTCGCTGACGCTGACGGTGACGGGCACCCAGGTGGACAGCAAGGGGGCCTATGTCTCCTCTCAGGGCAACGGTGTGATCTATATCGACTATACCGGCGGCAAGGGCGGGGATGGCGGCGAGGGCCACAGCTGGTCCGGCGTGCACGACGGCTATGGCGGCGACGGCGGGACCGGCGGGGATGGCGGCGACATCACCGTGACGATGAGCGAAGACGCCGCGCTGGCCTATTACTACACCGACGGCGGCGATCAGGGGGGTGTCTACATCTCCTCGACCGGCGGCGACGGCGGCACCGGCGGCGAGGGGCGCGGGAACGGCGGCGCGGATGGCCACGGCGGTGACGGCGGCACCGGCGGCAATGGTGGCGACATCACCCTGACGGCGAACTCCGAGGACAATTTCATCGATACCACCAATGGCAACGGCATCACGCTCTTGTCGAAGGCCGGGCGCGGCGGCACCGGCGGCGAGGCCGTCGGCTCGGGTGTCTATCCCGGCAACGGCGGATCGGGTGGCAACGGTGGCACCATCAAGCTGAGCTTCTCGGGCAAGATCTTTGTGCAGGGTGACGACCACTACGGCATCTACGCGGTGTCCTCCGGCGGCGGCGACGGCACCGAGGGCTCTACCGGCGGCTGGGTGGCCAAGACGCATACGGCGGCGGCCGGCGATCCCGGCCAGGGGGGCGATGTCACCCTCGAGCTGTCGAACACGACCATCGCGACGACCGGCGCTTCCTCCTTCGGGATCCTGGCGCAGAGCATCGGCGGCCTGGGCGGTGATGCGGCCTCGTCCTCGGGGCTCTTCTCCTATGGCGCAGACGGCGGGTCAGGCGGCGCGGGCGGCACGGTGTCCGTCAGCCTGACGGACAGCGAGATCGGCACCGAGGGCGATGGCTCGATCGGTGTTGTCGCGGTGTCCGTCGGCGGCGGCGGCGGCACGGGCGGCTCGGACTCCGGCATTACCGCCTTGGGCGGTGAGGGCGGTGCCGGCGGGAATGCCGGGAATGCCTCGGTCACCATCGACGGGACGACCATCGTCACCGAGGGCTCCTATGCCGAGGGCGTGACGGTGATCAGCCTCGGCGGCGGCGGCGGCAACTCCGGCAGTGCCGGCGGCCTCACCTCGAGCGGTGGCAGCGGCGGGACCGGGGGCGACGGCGCCTCGGCCAGCTTCACCTCGCATGGCGGCAAGATCACGACCACGGCGAAATCGACCGACGACAATACGCTCATCGGCTCGGCCGGGGTGGTGGTGCTTTCGGTCGGTGGCGGCGGTGGCAACTCGCACTCGACCACGGGTATCGAGACGGTCGGCGCCTCTGGCGGCAGCGGCGGCGACGGCGGCACGGTGACCTATGTCTCCGATGGCGACGGCCTCGACATCACGACCTCGGGAGAGCTCTCGATGGGCGTGCTGCTGCTCTCTGCCGGCCGTGGCGGCGGCGCGGCCAGCTCGACCTTCACCTTCGGGGCGATCGCGTCCAGCAAACTCGGCGCGACGGGCGCGGACGGCGGCTCGGCCGGCGATGTCACGTTCACGATGGACGACGACGACACGATCACCACCTCGGGCAAGTATTCCCCCGGCTTCGTGGCGCTCTCGGTCGGCGGCGGCGGCGGCAGCAGTGGCAGCGTCACCACGATCGACGTGGTGAACACCGACAGCGACGCAAACCAGGTGCAACAGCTGGGATCCTCTGGTGGCGGCACGGCAGGCAATGGCGGCGACATCGTCAACAGCACCCTGGCCGGCACGATCAGCACCAGCGGCGTACTCTCGGCCGGGGCCATCATCGGCTCGGTCGGCGGTGGCGGCGGCGTGGCCGGCACCCATGTGACCACCACCGTCGGGCTGAGCTTTGGCCATGACGTCGGGGTCGACGGCGGCGACGGTGGCGACGGCGGCACTGTCTCCTTCACCTCGACGGCCGACATCACCACCACCGGCAATGCCTCGGAAGGCATCCTGGCGTTCTCGGTCGGTGGCGGCGGCGGTCAGTCGAGCACCGTGGTAGATACCACCATCGGCCAGAACGACAGCCTGCTGTCCTTCACTGCGGGCCTCGGCTCTTCGGGGGGCCAGGGCGGCGATGCGGGCGACGTGACCGTGACCAGCAGCGGCGACATCACCACCTCGGGCCATAATTCGGCAGGCATCATGGCGCTGAGCGTGGCCGGCGTGGGCGGCAAGGCAGGCACGGTCGTGTCCGGCACCGTCGGCCTGCTCTCCCTCGACACCACGACCGGATCCTCGGGCGGCGATGGCGGCACATCCGGGACGGTCAGTGTCACCAACGAGGGCAAGATCACCACGAGCGGAGCACTCAGCTCGGCCATCGTGGCGGAATCCGTCGCGGGCGGTGGTGGTGATGCCGGCACCGTCGTCGACGGCACGGCCAGCGCCATTTCCATCAGTGCCGCCTATGGCGGCAGCGGCGGCAATTCCGGCACGTCGGGTGACGTCACCGTCACCAACAGCGGCGACCTGATAGTCAGCGGCGACCAGTCGCGCGGCATCCTGGCGCTGTCGGTCGGGGCCAGCGGCGGCACCGGCGGCACGGCGATCAACGGCACCGCCGGCATCGGCTCGGTGTCCGTCTCTCTCGCCGGCAACGGTGGATCGGGCGGCACCGCCGGCAAGGTCACCGTGAACAACACCGCCGACATCACGACCACCGGCAACAGCTATTCTGCGGCCATCGAAGCCCTTTCGATCGGCGGCAGCGGTGGCACGGGCGGCCTCTCCATCGCCGGGTCCGGTGACGGCGGCATCATCTCGGGCTCCTTCGACATCGCCCTGGGTGGCGACGGCGGAACGGGCGGCAACGCCGCCGACGTCGAAGTGACCAGCGACGGCGCGCTCTCCACCACCGGCTATCGCTCTCCCGGCGTGATGGCGCAATCGGTCGGCGGCAGCGGCGGCGATGGCGGCGCGGCGATCGCGGGCTCGGTCAACGTGTCGGAAGACGGCGATGCCTCGATCAACATCGGTGTCGGTGGCGACGGCGGCTCCGGCGGGACAGCCGGCGACGTAACGGTCAGCACCAAGGGCTCGATCGTGACGACCGGCGCCTACAGCTATGGCATCCAGGCCCTGTCGATCGGCGGCAACGGCGGCGTCGGCGGATCGAGCTATGCCGGTTCGTTCACCATCACCACCGGCACCGACATCAATGCCAAGATCACCGTCGGCGGAACGGGCGGCGATGGGGCCGTGGCCGGTGACGTGACCGTCACGAACGAGGCGGACATCACCACCTCGGGGGGCAACGCTCACGGCATCTATGCCCAGTCCATTGGCGGCAACGGCGGCGATGGCGGATCGGGCATCGTCTACATGTTCGACTTCGGCAGCACGACCAACACCAAGGCTTCTTTCAACGGCAGCGTTGAAGTGGGCGGCGACGGCGGCTCGGGCAATGATGCGGGCAACGTCACGGTGTCGAACTCCGGCGCGATCACCACGGGCGAAGATACGTCCTATGGCATCTATGCGCAGTCGGTCGGTGGCGGCGGCGGTGACGGCGGCAACGCCGGCTCCTTCACCGTGGGCTACAAGAGCGAGACCGAGGGCACCGATCCGCTCGATCTCAACTATTCCTTCTCGATGGGCGCCACGGGCGGCTCGGGCGGGCATGGCGGCGAGGTCTCCGTGACCAACACCAGCACCGGCTCCATCAAGACAACTGGCCTTGCCTCCTATGGCATCTATGCCCAGTCCGTCGGCGGCACCGGCGGCAATGGCGGCAACGGCTCCGTCGAAGCCACCGGCTGGGTGGCCGACATCTACGACACCTACGAAGACGTCAATTCGATCAAGGAGCAATACGAGCAGATCAAGGAGGCCGGCGAGAGCCTTGCGAGCCTGCTCACGAGCTTCTCCGTCAGCATCGGCGGCGCCGGGGGCGATGCCAGCAACGGTGGTGATGTCGTGGTCGAGAACGACGGCTCGATCGATACGGAGGGCGAAAGCGGTACCGCGATCTATGCCCAGTCGGTCGGCGGCAGCGGCGGCAGCGGCGGTGACGGCTCACAGGGCCTGCTGACCTCGCTGACCGTTGCGGGCTCCTCGGAAGGGGGCGGCGACGGCGGTTCCGTGACGGTGACCAACTCCGGCAGCATCACGACCTCGGGCGCCGGCGCCATGGGCATCTATGCCCAGTCGGTCGGTGGCGGTGGCGGCACCGGCGGCGACATCGAAGGCTCGGTCGTGCACGAGATCACCGACCTGGTCCAGACCTTCGGCGCCCAGATCTTTGGCGATTCCGACGGCGGCGACGGCGGCGACGGCGGCACCGTGACCGTGACCCTCAGCAAGGGCAGCACGATCACGACCACGGGCGAGAATGCGCACGGCATCTGGGCACAATCGGTCGGCGGCGGCGGCGGTGCGCAGGGCGAACTGGGCACCGATCCCGACAGCGACGAAGACGGCAACGTGACGGCGAAGATCGGCAGTTACGGCGCCCAGGGCGACTCGGGCTTTGTCGACATCAGCGTTGCCGGCTCGATAGACGTGCAGGGCGACGGCTCTGTCGGCATCTTTGCCCAGAGTGCGGCCGGCGGCACCGAAACCAGCGGCTCGAACGGCGTGCGGGTAAAGGTGAGCAACGGCGGCACCGTGACGGCCGAGGGCGCCAACAGCCGGGCCATCCTGGTTCAGGCCGACGGCACCGAGGACGTGATCAAGGGCCTGTCGGGCACCTGCGACAGCGACACCAGTGCCTGCGTCGGCACCTCGCATGTCTACGTCGAGTCCGGCGCGACAGTGCAGACGACCAGCGAGAGCGCCTATGAGACCATCGGCTTCATGGGCGGGCTGCAGAGCTACAACAGCGACGGCTCGATCTTCGTGTCGAACCTGCTGCAGAACTCGGGCACGATCCAGAGCGCCAGCTCCTCCTCCGTCGTGGTGGCAAACGACGACACCGCGTCGCTGCGCATCCACAACAAGAAGGGCGGCCTGCTCTATGGCTCGATCCAGCTGGGCGACAGCTATCGCAACGAGTTCGAGAACTACGACGGCGCCGTCTTTGCTGCCGGCGATACGGTCTATCTCGGCGAGAAGGGGTATTACACCGGCGCCTCGGGCAGCATCATGTCTGCATCGGGCAAGAACGAGATCGGCACCACCACGCTGAGCCTGGGCGGAACCTACTCCGAGGCGGGCACCCTCTGGGTAGATGCGACCCTGGGCACCGATGGCACGATCAGCAATGACCTCGTGACCTATGCGGGCCTGACCGACAGCGCCACCTTCACCCTCTCGGGCTCGGTCAAGCTCAACTGGGTCGGCACGACGAACCTGGCGAACGGGGCGACGGGCAAGGTGCTCGTGGCCTCTGCCGAGAGCGGCACCACGGCCGATTACTCCTCTGCCACCATCGCGGGGCAGTCGGCGGCCGGCTACACGCTCTCGACCGAGGACGACGGCCTCTATCTCAGCTACACGGTCGATTATTCCGGCAGTGCAGCCGGGGCGACGCTCAGCAGCAACGCGCTGTCCTATGCTTCGTATTTCAATGGCCTGATCGAGGCCATGAACAACGGGGATCTTGCCGACAGCGACACCGTCGAGGCGACAAGCCTTCTGGCGACCGACTATCTCAACACCACCTCGGCCAGCGAACTGCAGCAACTCTACCTGCAGCACGTCCCGGAGGAGAGCCTGGTTGGCGCTACCTCGGCGCCCACCGCGGCCCTCGGCCTGCACCGGCTGCTGCAGAGCTGCCCCAACCTCGACCCGGCGATGGGCACGGACTTCCTGCATCAGAACGACTGCACCTGGGTCCAGTTCTCGGGCAGTTCGACCCACCAGGCCAGCACCAACACCTCGCCCGCCTACGACGAGGACACCTGGGGCATGTCAGGCGCCCTGCAGCGCGAACTCGACAACAAGGTCTTCGTCGAGTTCGGCGGGCACCTGGAGAAGGTCGCGATCAAGGGCAGCAACTTCTCTCACGACGGGCACCGCTACAGCCTCGGGATCGCCGTGAAGAAGGAGATCGGCAACGTGACCCTGTCCACCACGCTGGGCGGCGGGATCTACAACTTCGACTACAACCGCGGCTACTCGGTGAACGGTACGTCCTATATCAACAGTTCCGATATCGACGGTCGCTACCTGACCCTCGAGGGGCGCGCCTCGGCGGTCTACCAGATGTCTGGCGGAGCCTACTGGAAACCTAGCGCGGCGGTGGCCGTGACACGGACCTGGCAGGACGGCTTTACCGAGAGCGGAGAAGGCGCGCTGAACTGGCAGGTCGATGGCGTGAACCAGACCTCTGTCAGCTTCACGCCCATGGTCGAAGTGGGACGGGCCTTCAACGTGCAGGCCAAGCCGGCAGTCGCCTTCTTCCGCGGTGGTCTCGACGTGGCCCTGACGGATCCGTCGACCACGCTGACCTCGACCCTGGTCGACAATGGCAACAGCTACGGCTCGCTGCAGTCGACGATGTCGAGCGACCGGGTCAAGGCGCAGTTCGGCACCGGTCTCGAGATGGATCTTGGCAAGGGCATGACCTTGTCGGTCCGGGCCGAGGCAGGCTTCAGCGAGAGCACCGATTCCTACGGCGGCTTCGCAAGGTTCCAGTACCGGTTCTGACCCTCGACAGACCCTGGAATGGCAGCGGGCGGGACATTGTCCCGCCCGTTTGCTTTTGCGACCTGCGCCGCCGCCCCTGCCCCGCCCTTGCGCATGCCGGGAACCGGCCCGCCTCGCGCCGTCACGGCCGCTCAGGCAAGAAAAAGCCCCCTGCCGCAACGCGGAGGGGGCTTTTCCGGTGTCGCCTTCCCCGTATGCCGGGGAAAGATCCGGTCCTGTTACCAGGAGGTCAGGACGGTGTCGTGGTATTGCTCCTGGATGAACTGCTTCACCTTGTCGGAGTGATAGGCCTCGACCAGGGTCTTGACCCAGGGCTGATCCTGGTCGCCGTTGCGCACCACGATGATGTTCACGTAGGGGCTATCGGCGGCTTCCATCGCGATGGAGTCGGTCTTGGGGTTCAGGCCAGAAGCGATCGCGTAGTTGGTGTTGATCACGGCGATGTCGGCGTCGGCCAGCGTCCGGGGCAGCTGGGCGGCGTCAAGCTCGAGGAACTTCAGGTTCTTGGGGTTCTCGGTGACATCGAGCGGGCTGGGCACGAGGCCCGTGCCGTCGGCCAGCTTGATCAGGCCGAGGTCCTGAAGCAGCAGCAGGGCGCGGCCGCCGTTGGTGGGGTCGTTCGGGATGGCGACGCGACTGCCATCTTCCAGATCGGCCATGTCGGTGATCTTGTCGGAGTAGATGCCCATCGGCGTGGTGATCGTGGTGGCCACGGGCACCAGGTCAAAGCCGCGATCCTTGATCTGGTTGTCCAGATAGGGCTTGTGCTGGAAGGAGTTGGCGTTGATGTCGCCATCGGCCAGCGCCTGGTTCGGCACGACGTAGTCGGAGAACTCGACGATGTCGATGTCGAGGCCCATGGGCTCGGCCACTTCCTTGACCACTTCCATGATCTCGGCGTGTTCGCCGGGCGAAACGCCCACGCGAATTTCTTCGGCAGTTGCGGCACCGGCCATCAGGGCCAGTGCGGAGGCGAGGATAGTCGTTCGCAGCATTGCGATCTCCCTTGAGAAAAAGGTGTGACGGGGCCTATTGGCCCCGGTTGCGGGGGGCCCGCTTGTCGACACGTGCGGCAATCCATTCCCCAATCGATTGCACCAGCTGGACCATCACCACAAGGATCACGACGACGGCCAGCATCACTTCGGGCATGAAGCGCTGATAGCCGTAGCGGATCCCGAGGTCGCCCAGCCCCTCGCCGCCCACGGCACCCACCATGGCCGAGTAGCCGATGAGGCTGACCACGGCGAGGGTGAGGCCCAGGGCGATCCCGGGCATGGCTTCGGGCACGAGCACCTTGCGGATGATCTGGAATGGCGTGGCACCCATGGCCCGCGCTGCCTCGATCAGGCCGCTGTCGACTTCGCGGATGGCGTTTTCCACCACCCGCGCAATGAAGGGAATGGCGGCAACCGTCAGCGGCACGATGGCTGCCGTGGTGCCGATGGAAGTGCCGGCGATCATTCGGGTGAACGGAATGATCGCCACCACCAGGATGATGAAGGGCACGGAGCGGGTCGCATTGACCACCAGGCCCAGCACCTTGTTCACCACCGGCGCGGAGAGCAGCTCTCCGCGCTGGGAGGTGGCAAGGTAGACCCCGATGGGCAGCCCGAAGATGGTGCCCAGGGCGGCGGAGACCGCCACCATGTAGATCGTCTGAACCGTGGCTTCGTAGAGAAGGTTGATCAGGTTAGCGGACATAGCCGAGCACCTCCGTCAACAGGCCGTGGCGTTCGAGGTAGGCGCGGGTTTCGGCCCCCTTGTCCACGGGCACGGAAACCAGCAGGTTGCCGAAGGGCTGTTCGCTGATCTCCTCGATGGCGCCGGCGAGGATGTTCACCGGGATGCCGATATCGCGGGTGATGTTCGTCAGGATCGGATCGGTCGCGTGCCGGCCGGTAAAGGTGATCCGGATCACCTCCAGCGTATCCTCCGCCTGGCGGGTATCATGCACCTGGCCGGCAATGAAGGCCGGCAGGGTCACGCCCGTCACGCCGCCGAGGAAGCTGCGCGTGGTCGGGTGCCGCGGATTGGCAAAGACATCGTAGGTGGCGCCTTCCTCGACGATATTCCCGCCGTCGATCACCGCCACCTGGGTGGCGATGTCGCGCACGACCGCCATCTCGTGGGTGATCAGCAGCACGGTCAGCCCAAGGTCGCGGTTGATGTCCCTGAGCAGGGTCAGCACCGTCTGGGTCGTCTCCGGATCGAGGGCCGAGGTGGCCTCGTCCGAGAGCAGCACCTTGGGGCCGGTGGCCAGCGCCCGGGCGATGCCCACGCGTTGCTTCTGGCCGCCGGAGAGCTGCGAGGGGTACTGATCGCGCTGATCGACCAGCCCGACCCGTTCGACCAGGTCGGCCACGCGCTTGCGGATCTCGTTGCGCGGCACGCCGGCGATTTCCAGCGGCAGGGCGATGTTTTCCGTGACGGTACGCGAGGACAGCAGGTTGAAATGCTGGAAGATCATCCCGACTTCGCGCCGGATCGCGCGCAGCGACGAACCACGCGCCTGCCCCACGTCCCGCGCCCCCACGAGCACCTTGCCCGAGGTCGGCTTTTCGAGGCCGTTGACCATGCGCAGCAGGGTGGATTTGCCGGCACCGGACCGCCCGATGATCCCGGCAATGGCGCCGGGTTCGACCGTGAGAGATACTTCCTTGAGCGCCGTGACAAGACCTCCCCCCTTCTTAGGGAAGGACTTTTCCACCTTGTCGAATGTAATCGCGGCACCCTGCCAGTCCGACGACGCGCCGTCAGTCATGTCATGAGCGAAAGTGATGATAGGCTCCTGTGAATTGGTCGCGTCGGATAAACTCCATCACTTTCAGATATGCAAGCGGGGGTGGCGCAAGCAGACCGAAATACGTCGTATCGGTGCCCTGCGCTGGACAGTAACAGGCAGATTTCCCGCTGTGACTGAAGCCTTACCTACGTTCGCACGCCATGCGTGAGGCCGTCGCGTGGCGATGGATTAGAGCAGGAAATCGCTGGCGTCCAGATCGTTCAGGTCAATATTCCGCAGGATGACGCGATTGCCTCCCCCCGTGTCGATCACCACGTCGCGGCCCACCTGGGTCATGCAGGCGTCGCGGAGCGCGTCAAAGTCATGCACGGGAGCAACATCGCTCAGGTCGATCTTCTCGAAGGGATTGTCCGCCTCGAAATCGAGGATCACATCCTCGCCGTAGGCACCGGTAAAGACGAAGAGATCCGCGTTGAAGCCCCCGACGAGGCGGTCATTGCCTTCGCCCCCGTCCAGGGTGTCGAAACCCGCGTTGCCGGCGAGGTGATCGTTGCCATCCCCGCCCGTCAGCACGTCGTTGCCGGAACCCGCAAACAGGCGATCATTGCCGGCACCGCCATGCATCTCGTCGTCGCCGGATCCACCGAACAGGGCATCTGTCTCAGTGCCGCCGGAAAGCGTGTCGCGGCCAACCCCGCCAAAGAGCCGGTCGAAGCCGGAGCCGCCGAAGAGAATGTCGTCGCCGGTGCCGCCAAGCAGGTTGTCGGCGTGATCGCCACCGAGCAGCCGGTCGTTGCCCGCGCCGCCCAGCAGGCGGTCGAACCCCGTGCCCCCGCGCAGGACATCGTTGCCTGCCCCCCCGCTCAGCCAGTCCTCGTTGGCGCCGCCATCGACCACGTCGTCGCCACTCCCGCCCATCAGATAGTCATCCCCGGCACCGCCGTAGATGACATCGCGGCCCGCCTCGCCACTGGCAAAATCGGCGCCGTCCGCCATGTTCAGCTGATCGTCGCCCTCGCCCCCCAGCGCCCTGTCGTCATCCGATGTACCGGCGATCACGTCGTTGCCCCCCGCACCGTCAAAGATGAACCCCGGAAAGACCTGGAAGGTCGAATCCCCGTCATCGCCGCGCATGACGTTGCCGGTGTCGCCCTGCCGCATCGGCAGGCCCGCAGGGATGCGATCGACGTATTCGGCCGCCGCCACGAAATCGAATGTCGCGGGCCAGCTTTCCACGCCGTCGACGGCACTCAGCCCCTCATCGAAAAAGATGACGACCGTCTCCCAGGGCTGAAGATCGACGGATATCACCGTGTCGCCGTTGGCGAGGGTGCGGGTTGCATCCATCTCGAAGATCGGACGCCCGTCGGGATCGAGGCCATCGGCCGCGGTGCTGCCAAGGCGCGCCACGTGCACGCTGGTGCGGTCGGCATCGAGGCCGTAGGCGGCATAGTCGATTTCGACCTTGGTCGCGTATTTCGAACTGACAAAGGTGCAAATGCTGCCCTTGTCCATGAAATTGTAGAGGAAGACGTCTTCCTTGCCGTCGCCGTCGCTATCACCGGAGGTGGTGCCTTCATCCACGGTATAGCCGGTGACCAGCTCGCGCAGCAGGGTAAAGGCCGCACCGGAGAAGGCCATGTCAACCTCGCCCTCCTGGCCGGTGACGAGGGTCGAGGCGGTGTTCTGCAAGGCGGGCCAGACCTGCATCTCGTCCACGCCCTCGGCCACCAGCCGGTGAAAGAGCGACACCGTGGCGATCCCGGCCTTGGCACCACTCACCTCGCCCTCCTTGAAGGCAGCATTGCGGATGTTCCACTCGGTTGCATAGGAGCCGAGATCGCGCGGGGCCAGGCCATGTTCGGCGGCATAGCTGTCGAAACGCGCCTGCCAGTCGTTGATCAGGCCCGCATCGTCGGTAACGGCCTGGATGCCGTCCTCGCGGTCCAGCCAGGGCCGGTGGGGATAATAGTGGGCGGTCACCGCGTCGATGGCGTTGAAGAAGTCAGCCACGCTCTCGACCCCGGGATAATCCTGGTCGAGATCCTCGTTGAAGAGGTTGTTGAGCAGCGGGTTGTTGCCCTTGTAGCCGTATTTCACAAAGGCGGCCTGGGCAATGATATCGGGCGTTTCCAACAGGTTGAGGCTGTCGAGTTCCTCGTCGATCCAGACGGCCATGTTGCGCAGGAGCGCTGCGAAATCCGCGGAGGAGCCCATGACGCTGCCATTGTGTCCATCGATCCAGGAGGCAAATTCATTGCCGATCTCGAAGCCGGTGATGACGTCGCCGTTGCGATAGTCCATGGCGGTGCGGATGAAGCCCTTCACCTGCTGCTCCAGCCCGGCAATGGCCTGCAGATCGCCAGAGGCGATGATCTCGAAGAAGCGCACGGTGGGCACGACCACGGTAACCCCGGCCCCCTCGGCCGCGGCATAATCGAGAAAGGTGCCAAGACGAGTCAGCTCGGTCTGATCCGTGGAATCGGCGAAATTCGCGGCCTGGATTGCATCCGTCGCACCGGTCTCGAAGTGCCGCTCGTCGGTGATGTCGAAGTATTTTTCGGCAATGGTTCCGCCAGGATAGCGCAGGTTGCCGACCCCGATCCAGTCACTGGCCGCATCGAAGAGCCCGTCGCCCTCGATGGTATGGTCATGGTTCTGGCGGTTGGCCAGGTAGTTGCTGCCGAAATGCCTCTCGGTCACCACGTCGCCGGTGGTCACCGGCTGCAGGTCGATCTTGTACACCATTGCTCACCTCCGCCGGAATTCTCTGCGGATCGGAGGGCGAGTTTCCGGCGCAAATGTGGCGGAAATCTGAAGTGAATGTCAGTTTTGAAAGGGTTTTTCCACAACTCCGCCGGAGTGCCTCGGCGTCGCGAAATTCGGCCAACGAATTCCGAAAACGCAATATCTGCAACCCTCTGAAAAGGCCGGATTCCAACGTCGGTATCGCGTCGGTATTGCGACGGTGCGGAAATGGCCGCAAAAATCGCTTCGCGATACCTCCGCAGGGATGTTTCTGCCAAGAAAATGAAAGGCGGTGGCCCCCTCATTTTCTTGTTTGTAATATCCCGGGGGAGCGCCGCAGGCGCGGGGGCAGAGCCCCCTCCTCCCCCGCAATGGCCCGATGCCGGGTCAGGCCTCGGGCGACTTGGCGTGCAGTGCGGCCACGATGTCCTTGCGGGTGATCGAGCCGATATCCACGCCGCCCCTGCGCACGCCCACCACGTCGGCGCCGGTGGAGAGGCTCTGGATCACCACGCCCACCGGCGTGTCGGGGCCCATGTGCACATCGACCTTCTCCTGGACCGTTTCCGACATGACGTCGGAGGCCAGCAGCACGTTGAGCGGGTTCATGTGGGTCACGAAATCCTCGACGTAATCGTTGGCCGGGTTCGCGATGATCTCCTGCGGGGTGCCGATCTGCACGATGCGTCCGCCCTCCATGATGGCGATGCGGTTGCCGATCTTGAAGGCCTCGTCGAGATCGTGGCTGACGAAGATGATCGTGCGCTTCAGCTTGTCCTGCAGCTCGAGCAGTTCGTCCTGCAACCGGGTGCGGATCAGCGGATCGAGCGCCGAGAAGGGCTCGTCCATCAGCAGGATCGGCGCATCGGTGGCAAAGGCGCGGGCAAGGCCCACGCGCTGCTGCATGCCACCCGAGAGCTCGCCCACCTTGGCGCCGGCCCAGTCGGTCAGGCCGACGAGGTCGAGCTGTTCGCGGGCCTTGGCCTCGCGCTGATCCCGGGGCATGCCCGAGAGCTCGAGGCCCAGCGCCACGTTGTCGAGCACGTTGCGCCAGGGCAGCAGGCCGAACTGCTGGAAGACCATGGCGACCATCTCTCGCCGCAGCTTGCGCAGGTCCTCGCCCTTTGCGGTGGCCGCATCGAGGGTCTTGCCGCCGGTGTTCACCCGCACGGCGCCGCGCGCCACCGGGTTCAGCCCGTTGACCGCGCGCAGCAGCGTGGACTTGCCCGAGCCGGAGAGCCCCATGAGCACGAGGATCTCGCCCTCGGCCACCTGGATCGAGCAATCGTGCACGCCCAGGACCTGGCCGGTGCTCTTCTGGATCTCGGCGCGGTTCTGGCCCGCATCCATCAGCGGCAGCGCCTTGCCCGGGTTGTTGCCGAAGACGATCGAGACATTGTCGAACTCGACCGCGGGAACAGTCTTGGCTTCACTCATTTCCGGCCTCCGATCCGCAGCATTCGATCCAGGATGATGGCGACCACCACGATTACGAAGCCGCTCTCGAAGCCGAGAGAGGTGTTCACCTGGTTCAGGGCGCGCACCACCGGCACGCCGAGGCCATCGGCGCCCACCAGGGCCGCGACCACGACCATCGACAGCGACAGCATGATGGTCTGGTTCAGCCCGGCCATGATCTGCGGCAGGGCATAGGGCAGCTCGACCTTGACCAGCTTCTGGGTGGGGGTGCCACCGAAGGCCTCGGCCGCCTCGAGCAGCGGCGTCGGCGTCGAGGAGACCCCGAGGTAGGTCAGCCGGATCGGGGCCGGCAGCACGAAGATCACCGTGGCCACGAGGCCCGGCACCATGCCGATGCCGAAGAAGACGATGGCGGGGATCAGGTAGACGAAGGTGGGCAGCGTCTGCATCAGGTCGAGGATCGGCTGCATCACCTGGTAGAGGCGCGGCCGGTGCGCGGCGGCGATGCCGATGGGCACGCCGGCTGCCATGCAGACGATGCAGGAGGAGACGACCAGCGTCATGCTCTCCATCGTTTCTTCCCAGTAGTCCTGGTTGATGATGTAGAGAAAGCCCACGAACACGAAGAGGCAGGTCTTCCAGTTGCGCTGCAGGTACCAGGTGAGGGCCACGAAAATGGCGATGATCACGAAGGGGTTGGGCGCCAGCAGCAGCCAGAGCAACCCGTCGATCAGGTTCTCGGCGCCGGCGGCCACGGCATCGACGATGCCGGAGAAATTGTCGCGCAGCCAGTCGAAGAAATCGCTGGCCCAGTCCCCCACAGGAATCTTGTGGTCTTCAAGCCATTGGATCACGGCAGACCTCCTGTCTAATTACGGTTGAAGGTGCCCGGGCCGTGGTGGCCGGCGGGCGGAATGGAACGGGAATTTCGGATCGTTCGGGCAGGAGCGGCGGGCCCCGCAAAAGGGAGCGGCGGGGCCGGACCGGAGGGCCGAAGGTGGGGCAGGCGGCGGGATGGACGCCCCCTGCCCCCGCACGGCCGGGGAGGATGACCTCAGAGGCCGAGCTTCTCTTTCACCGCGGCGGCACCGTCGCCGCCGTCAACGGTGGTGATGCCGTCGACCCAGCTCATGACCAGATCGGGGTTGGCCTGCATCCAGGCCAGCGAGGCGTCATCTGCGTCTTCGCCGTCGTTGAGGATAGCACCCATGATCTCGTTTTCCATGGGCAGGGTGAACTTGAGCTGGGTGAGGAACTTGCCGACGTTGGGGCATTCCTCTGCATAGCCCTTGCGGGTCACGGTGTTGACCACGCCTTCACCGCCGAAGAAATCCTCGCCGCCGGGCAGGTACTTCAGGTCGAAGTTGGCGTTCATCGGGTGGGGTTCCCAGCCCAGGAAGACGACGTCCTCGTCCTTGTCCACGGCGCGGCGCACCATCGAGAGCATGCCCTGTTCGGAGCTTTCGACCACTTCGAAGTCGCCGAGGCCGAACTTGTCCTCCTCGGTGAGCGAGATCAGGTAGTCGTTGCCCTCGTTGCCGGGCTCGATGCCGTAGATCTTGCCGTCGAGCTCGTCCTCGAACTTGGCGATGTCGGCATAGGATTGCAGGCCCTTGTCGTAGGTATAGGTGGGCACGGCGAGCGTGTACTTGGTGCCTTCGAGGTTGGTCACGACGGTCTCGATCTCGCCCGAGTCGAGGTAGGGCGTGATGGCGCTGTTCTGCGCCGGCATCCAGTTGCCCAGGAAGATGTCGACATCGTCGCTGTCGAGCGAGGCAAAGGTCACCGGCACGGAGAGCACCTTGACGTCGACGTCGTAGCCCAGCGCCTCGAGCACCTGCTTGGCGGCCGAGGTGGTGGTGGTGATGTCGGTCCAGCCGACATCGGAGAAGCTCACGTCTTCGCAATCGGCAAAGGCTGCGCTGGCGGAAAGTGCCAAAGCGCTGGTCATGGTCAGCAGAGTCTTGGTCATTGCGTTTCCTTCTGTTGGCTTGTGGGTTGTGTTTTTGTTGATTGACGAGTTAATCAAAAACCATGCGACTATGAAAAGCAAGCAAGTCGCGGGAAAGGAGGCGCAGGATGCCCAAGATCGGGATGGAACCGGTTCGAAAAAAGGCACTGATCCACGCCACGATCGCCATGATCGGGGACGTGGGCACGCTGGACGTCACCGTCAGCCAGATCGCCAAGCGGGCGGGCATGTCCTCTGCGCTGGCGCATCACTATTTCGGGTCCAAGGAACAGATCTTCCTGGCGACGATGCGGTTCATCATGCGCGAATATGGCGAGACCGTGCGGCGCAACCTGATCGCGGCGCAGACGCCCGAGCAGCGGCTGCATGCGATCATCAATTCCTCGTTTGATTCCAGCCAGTTCGAGCAGGAGGTCGTGGCTGCCTGGCTGAACTTCTACGTGCTGGCCCTGCGCAGCGAACCGGCGGCGCGGCTGCTCGAGGTCTATGCGCGGCGGCTGCAGTCGAACCTGATGCACGAGCTGCGTCAGCTGTTTCCCGAACCGGCGGCCCGCGAGATCTCGCAGGGGCTGGCCTCGCTCATCGACGGTTTCTACGTCCGCTCGGCCCTGCAGGAATCGGTTCCCGATCAGGCAGGCATCCGCGCCGTGGTGACCGATTACCTGACACTCTGGCTGGAAAGGACACGCCGTGGCGGACACTAAGCCCAATATCCTGATTCTGATGGTCGACCAGTTGAACGGCACCCTCTTTCCGGACGGGCCGGCAGAGTGGCTGCATGCGCCCAACCTGAAGGCGCTGGCCGCGCGCTCGACGCGATTCGCCAGGACCTATACAGGCAGCCCGCTCTGCGCGCCGGGCCGGGCGAGCTACATGTCGGGGCAGTTGCCGCGGCGCACCCGCGTCTATGACAATGCTGCCGAATTCGGCAGCGCCATCCCCACCTATGCCCACCACCTGCGCCGGGCGGGCTATCAGACCTACCTGTCGGGCAAGATGCATTTCGTCGGCCCCGATCAGCTGCACGGCTTTGAAAAGCGCCTGACCACGGATATCTACCCGGCCGATTTCGGCTGGACGCCCGACTACCGCAAGCCGGGCGAGCGCATCGACTGGTGGTATCACAACATGGGCAGCGTCACCGGCGCGGGCGTGGCCGAGATCTCCAACCAGATGGAATATGACGACGAGGTCGCCTTCCAGGCCAGGCAGAAGGTCTATCAGCTGGGCCGGCGCCTCGATGACCGCCCCTGGATGATGACCGTCAGCTTTACCCACCCGCATGATCCCTATGTGGCGCGCAAGAAGTACTGGGACCTCTACGAGGACTGCGAGCACCTGCTGCCCGAGGTGCCGGCGCAGCCCTATGACGACCTGGATCCGCATTCAAAGCGCATCTTCGATGCCAACGACTGGCGCAACTTCGACATCACCGAAGAGGACGTGAAGCGTTCGCGCCGGGCCTATTTCGCCAATATCTCCTATCTCGACGACAAGATCGGCGAGATCTTCGAGGCGCTGGAAGGCACCCGGCAGGTCGAGAACACCGTGGTCATGCTGGTCAGCGATCACGGCGACATGCTGGGCAACAAGGGCCTCTGGTTCAAGATGACCTTCTTCGAGGGGTCGTCGCGCGTACCGCTGATGATCGCCGCGCCGCAGATGCCCGCGGGCCTGATCGAAACGCCGGTCAGCACCATCGACGTGAACCCGACGCTGGCCGACCTGGCGGGGATCGACATTTCCGAGATCACGCCCTGGACCGATGGCGAGAGCCTTGTGCCGCTGGCCAATGGCACCGCGCGCACCAGCCCGGTGCGGATGGAATATGCCGCCGAGGGTTCCTATGCGCCGCTGGTGGGCCTAGTGCAGGGCGACTGGAAATACATCCACTGCGAGCTGGATCCGCCGCTGCTGTTCAACCTGCGCGAAGATCCCAACGAGATGGTGAACCTGGCCGAGGATCCCGCTTTGCAAACCGTGGCAGACGGATTTGCAAAGGAAGTGCAAAGCTACTGGGACATGCCCGCCTATGACGCCGAGGTGCGCGAGAGCCAGGCGCGCCGGCTGATCGTCTACGAGGCGCTGCGCAACGGCGATTACTTCCCCTGGGATTTCGAGCCGCTGCAGCAGGCCAGCGAACGCTACATGCGCAACCACATGGACCTGAACGTGCTGGAGGAAAACCAGCGCTATCCGCGCGGCGAATGAGGCCCCGGCGCCCCCTTGGAGCGCCGGCACATGGACACGCGCCCCGAGCGGCGACGAGAGACCGCCGGCCCCGCCCTGCACGGGCACAAGGGCAAAGGGCCCGGGGCAAAGGACGCCGGCGGACAGACACCTGACAGGACGGAAGGGCCGCCATGGCCCGCCGCAAGACCCCCATCGCAGGCCCTGCCCCCTTCCCCGGCGGGACCTGCCAGAGCGATTGATCGGAGACCGAGATGAAGGACGTCCAGCCCAAGGGAAGCCATTTCATTGATGGCCAATATGTCGAGGATACCGCAGGCAAGCTGATCGAATGCCGCTATGCCGCCACCGGCGAAGTGGTGGCGCGGCTGCATTCGGCGACGCCCGCGGTGATCGCCCAGGCGCTTGCCAGCGCGAAACGTGCGCAAAGGGAATGGGCCGCCCTGCCCCCCGTGGCCCGCGGCCGGGTGCTGCGCCGGGTGGCCGACATCCTGCGCGAGCGCAACGAGGAGCTGAGCGAGATCGAGAGCATCGACACCGGCAAGCCGATCCAGGAGACCCTGATCGCCGATGCCACCAGCGGCGCCGATGCGCTTGAATTCTTTGGCGGAATCGCGGCCTCCATCACCGGTGAGACGATGCCCCTTGGTGATGATTTCGTTTACACGATCCGCGAGCCGCTGGGCGTCTGCGCCGGTATCGGGGCCTGGAACTATCCCACCCAGATCGCCTGCTGGAAGGCCGCGCCGGCGCTGGCCTGTGGCAATGCCATGGTCTTCAAACCCTCCGAGGTGACGCCCCTCTGCGCGCTGAAGCTGGCCGAGATCTTCGTCGAGGCCGGTGCACCCGCGGGCCTGTTCAACGTGGTCAACGGCTATGGCGACGTGGGTGCGGCGCTGGTGACGGCGCCCGAGGTCGACAAGGTGAGCCTGACGGGATCGGTGCCCACGGGCCGCAAGGTCTATGCCGCCGCCGCCGAGGGCATCCGCCACGTGACCATGGAACTGGGCGGCAAGAGCCCCCTGATCGTCTTCGAGGACGCAGAGATCGAGAACGCGGTTTCCGCTGCGATCAACGGCAACTTCTATTCCACCGGGCAGATCTGTTCGAACGGCACCCGCGTCTTCGTGCACGAGGACGTGGTGGAGGCCTTTACCGCACGGCTGATCGAGCGGACGAAGACCGCGCGCATCGGCGATCCGCTGGATCCGGAGGTGAACATCGGCCCGATGATCACCGACGTGCAGCGTCAGAAGGTGCTGGAATACATCGAGATCGGCAAGGCGGAAGGCGCAGAGCTGCTGCTGGGCGGGACCTGCCCCGAGGGCGAGGGCTACTGGATCGAGCCGACGGTGTTCGGCGGCGTGACCGACGACATGCGCATCGCCCGCGAGGAGATCTTTGGCCCGGTGCTGTCGATCCTGACCTTCCGTGACGAGGCCGAGGTGATCGCGCGCGCCAATGACACCGAGTTCGGCCTGGCCGCCGGGGTGTTCACCAGCGACATCAAGCGCGGCCACCGGGTGGTGAAACAGCTGCAGGCCGGCACCTGCTGGATCAACGAATACAATCTGACGCCCGTGGAGGCCCCCTTCGGCGGCGTGAAACTCTCGGGCGTGGGCCGGGAAAACTCCAGGGCCGCGATCGAGCACTTCAGCCAGGTGAAATCCGTCTATGTCGCCAGCGGTGACGTGGCCGCGGCATTCTGAGGAGGCCCGGATGAGCGAACAGATGGAAGCAGATTTCGTCATCATCGGCTCCGGCTCTGCCGGCGCGGTGATGGCCAGCCGCCTGTCGGAAGACGGCAAGAACAAGGTCATCGTGCTGGAATTCGGCGGCAGCGACGCCGGCCCCTTCATCCAGATGCCGGGGGCGCTCTCCTATCCGATGAACATGCCGCGCTATGACTGGGGGTTCTCGTCCGAGCCCGAGCCGGGCCTGGGCGGGCGGACGCTGGTCACCCCGCGCGGCAAGGTCGTGGGGGGCTCCTCCTCGATCAACGGCATGGTCTATGTGCGCGGCCATGCGCGCGATTTCGACCACTGGGCCGAGAGCGGCGCGCACGGCTGGGCCTATGCCGATGTGCTGCCCTATTTCAAGCGGGCGGAGAGCTGGCATTCCGGCGGCCATGGCGGCGATCCCGACTGGCGCGGCAAGGACGGCCCCCTGCACGTGACCCGCGGCAAGCGCGACAACCCGCTGTTCCAGGCCTTCGTCGATGCCGGCGCCCAGGCGGGTTTCGAGCTGACCGAGGATTACAACGGCCAGAAGCAGGAAGGCTTCGGCCCGATGGAGCAGACGGTCTGGAAGGGCCGGCGCTGGTCGGTGGCGAATGCCTATCTTAAACCGGCGCTGAAGCGCGAAAACCTCGAGCTGGTGCGCTGTTTCGCGCGCAGGGTGGTGATCGAGAACGGCCGCGCCACGGGTGTCGAGATCGAGCGCGGCGGCAAGATCGAGGTGGTGCGTGCGCGCCGCGAGGTGATCGTGGCGGCAAGTTCGATCAACTCGCCCAAGATCCTGATGCTCTCGGGCGTGGGACCGGCGGCGCATCTGCGCGAGCATGGCATCGAGGTGGTGGCCGACCGCGCCGGCGTGGGCCAGAACCTGCAGGATCACCTGGAGCTCTACATCCAGCAGGCCTCCATCCAGCCGATCACGCTCTACAAGTACTGGAACATCTGGGGCAAGGCCTGGGCCGGGGCGCAGTGGCTGCTGACCAAGGGCGGGCCCGGGGCCTCGAACCAGTTCGAGAGCGCGGCCTTCCTGCGCTCGAAACCGGGCGTGGAATACCCCGACATCCAGTACCACTTCCTGCCCATCGCCGTACGCTATGACGGCAAGGCCGCGGCCGAGGGGCATGGCTTCCAGGCCCATGTCGGGCCGATGCGTTCGGCCAGCCGGGGCGAGGTGACACTGAAGAGCGCGGACCCGCGCGTGGCACCGCGGATCTTCTTCAACTACATGTCGCAGGAGAGCGACTGGGAGGATTTCCGGCACTGCATCCGCCTGACCCGCGAGATCTTCGGCCAGGCGGCCTTTGATCCCTATCGCGGCAAGGAGATCCTGCCCGGCAGCCACGTGCAGAGCGACGACGAGCTGAACGACCACATCCGCGACCATGCCGAGAGCGCCTATCACCCCTGCGGCACCTGCCGGATGGGGCGTGCCGATGATCCGATGGCGGTGGTCGACCCCGAGATGCGGGTGATCGGCGTCGAGGGCCTGCGCCTGGCCGACAGCTCGGTCTTTCCGCGGATCACCAACGGCAACCTGAACGGGCCGTCGATCATGGTGGGCGAAAAGGCCAGCGATCACATCCTGGGCCGCGCGCCGCTGGCGCCCGAGAACGCCGAACCCTGGATCAACCCGCGCTGGCGCGAGAGCGACCGCTGAGAGGCGGCGGTTCAGACGAACAACGGCGGCCCCCGGGGGGCCGCCGCTCTACCCTTTTGCACTCGTGTTCGCGGGCATGTCACACAACAATGCCCTTGGATCCGGCAGAACGCCAATTCAAACATCCGGATCGGGCCACCACCCGCGATGGCGTTAGATGAAGCCGCGCGTCTTAAAATATCGTTAACAATACCACCATAGAGTGTGTCGATAACAGGCATCGGTCCGCGCAGGCGCCCCCGTCCCGGGGGCTGACGGGCCGGCAGGCGGGCGAACGGGCAGCAGAGCGGGCAGCAGGCGTGACGGCACAGGATCAGACAGCATTTGCCCTGGCCGGGTTTGGCGGGCGCGAGATTCGCACGCAATATTCCGCGCTCTGCTACCGGCTGGTGCAGAACAAGCCGCAAGTGCTGCTGATCACCTCGCGCGGAACCGGCCGCTGGATCCTGCCCAAGGGCTGGCCGATGAAGGGCCGCTCGCCGGGCCAGACCGCCCTGCGCGAGGCCTACGAGGAAGCGGGCGTGACCGGGCGCGTCGGAGAGGTGCCGCTGGGCGTCTACCGCTATCTGAAGCTGATGGACGACGGCCGTGCCCTGCCCTGTCTCGGCCTCGTCTACCCGGTGCGGGTGACCGGGCTGAAGGCCTCCTTTCCCGAGGTCGGGCAGCGCCGGCGCAAGTGGCATTCGCGCAAGAAGGCCGCAAGGAAGGTGGCCGAGCCGGAGCTGGCGCGGCTGATCCGGGATTTCAGCCCCGCGCGGCTGAAAATCTGACGGCTTCGCCCGGGGGCGAAGCCCCGCGCCCGCAGGCGCCCGGCCGAACAGGCCCCCGCACAGCGGGCGCCCCTGCCGGCAAAGTGAAACCAAATGCGGCAGATAGGGCGCGCCCGCTCCCTTGCGTCCGCCCTGGGCGCACGGCCTCCCTGCCGCCGCTTGCATCCGCGCGGCATGCAATTATGTGATAGGAAAGTTTCGAAAGACCGCTCCGCCATGATTCAGTTCACCCTGAAATGTGATCACGATCACCGCTTCGACAGCTGGTTCCAGTCTTCGGAGGCCTACGACAAGCTGGCCGCCGCGGGCATGGTCGCCTGTTCCGTCTGCGGATCGACTGCGGTCGCCAAGGCGCCCATGGCGCCCCGGGTGCAGACATCGCGCGACGACAGCGCCCGCCCCGCCCTGAAGGCACCGGCCAGCGAGGCCGAGCGCGCCCTGGCCGAACTGCGCCGCAAGGTCGAGGAGAACGCCACCTATGTCGGCGGCAATTTCGCCAGCGAGGCGCGGGCGATCCACGAGGGCGAGAGCCCGCAGCGTCCGATCTATGGCGAGGCAAAGCCAGACGAGGCCCGCGCCCTGATCGAGGACGGCGTCCCGGTGATGCCCCTGCCCTTTGCCACCGGGCGCAAGACCAACTAGGCTGTCCCCGGGACTGAACGGGGATCTTCCATGCATATCGTGATTACCGGTGCCAGCCGCGGCATCGGCGCCGAGCTGGCGCAGCGCTACCGGGCCGGGGGCGCCCGGGTGACGGGCACCTCGACCACGGGCGGCGATGGCCTGCTGCCGCTGGACGCGGGCGATGCCCGCAGCATCGGCGCCTTTACCCGCGCGCTCGACGGCCAGCCGGTGGACCTGCTGATCTGCAACGCCGGGCTCTACCTCGACAAGGGACAGGCGCTGGACACCGGCTTTGATGCCGCCACCTGGGCGCGGATGATGGCCGTGAACGCCTCCGGCCCCTTCCTGACGATCCAGGGGCTGCTGCCCAACCTGCGGGCGGCGGACGCGGCGAAGATCGCGATCATCTCCTCGGCCATGGCCAGCGACGCGCGTGCGCCGGGCGGCAGCTACATCTACCGCGCCTCCAAGGCTGCGGCGCTGAACATCGGGCGCAACCTGGCTGTGGATCTTGCGCCCGAGGGGATCGCCCTGGGCATCTATCACCCCGGCTGGGTGCGCACCGACATGGGCGGCGCGGGGGCCGATATCGACGTGGCGACCTCGGCCGCGGGGCTTCTGGCACGCTTTGCGGCGCTTTCCCCGGCCACCACCGGCTGTTTCGAGGGCCACGACGGCACAAAGATCCCCTTTTGAGGTGGTTTCGCACCGTCACCGCGCGGCAATCGCGCTTGCGTGCGCCCCCGTCCCCGCGTAAACCGACCCGCGATTTACCCAATTGAAACGGGCCAAGGACCAGACATGCCTGTTCTCGTGATGAAATTCGGCGGTACCTCCGTCGCCAACCTCGACCGGATCCGCCGCGCCGCCAAGCGCGTGGGCGTGGAAGTGGCCAAGGGCTATGATGTCATCGTCATCGTTTCGGCCATGTCCGGCAAGACCAATGAACTCGTCGGCTGGGTCAACGAGACCTCTCCCATGTATGACGCGCGCGAATACGATGCCGTGGTCAGCTCGGGCGAGAACGTGACCGCCGGGCTGATGGCCCTGACCCTGCAGGAGATGGATATCCCCGCCCGCAGCTGGCAGGGCTGGCAGGTGCCGCTGAAGACCAACAGCGCCCATTCCGCCGCCCGGATCGAGGAAATCCCCCAGGACAACATCAATGCCAAGTTCGCCGAGGGCATGAAGGTGGCGGTCGTCGCGGGCTTCCAGGGGATTTCCCCCGAGGGCCGGATCACCACCCTGGGCCGGGGCGGCAGCGACACCACCGCGGTGGCCTTTGCCGCGGCCTTCAACGCCGAGCGCTGCGACATCTACACCGATGTCGACGGGGTCTATACCACCGACCCGCGCGTCTGTCAGAAGGCCCGCAAGCTCGACAAGATCGCCTTCGAGGAAATGCTGGAGCTGGCAAGCCTCGGCGCCAAGGTTCTGCAGACCCGCTCGGTCGAGCTGGCGATGCGCTACAACGTCAAACTGCGTGTTCTGTCGAGTTTCGAGGAACAATCCGACACAGCCGGCACCCTTGTCTGTGCCGAGGAGGACATCATGGAATCCAACGTCGTCAATGGCATCGCCTTCTCCCGCGAGGAATCGAAGATGACGCTCGTTTCGGTCGCCGACCGTCCGGGCATCGCCGCCGCGATCTTCGGCCCGCTCTCCGAGGCCGGGGTGAACGTCGACATGATCATCCAGAACATCGCCGAGGAAGGTCGCACCGACATGACCTTCTCCTGCCCCACCGAACAGGTGAAGCGGGCGGAAAAGGCGCTGTTTGATGCCAAGGAAAAGGGCAGCATCAACTTCCACGACCTGGTGGCCGACACCAACGTGGCAAAGGTGTCCGCCGTGGGCATCGGCATGCGCTCGCAATCGGGCGTGGCCGCCAAGATGTTCAAGACGCTCTCGGACGAGGGCATCAACATCAAGGTCATCGCCACCTCCGAGATCAAGATCTCGGTGCTGATCGACCGCAAGTACCTCGAACTGGCCGTGCAGGCGCTGCACGATGCCTTCGGCCTGGAAAAGGCCGCCTGAGGAACTGGCCACATGGCCATGACCGTCGCAGATCACGGGCCGGTCTCCGCAAGGGGGCCGGCCTTTTTCGTGCCGCCTGCCGGTTGGGCGGCCGGCCGCCGGTGCCCGGCGGCAAGGGGCCCGACAGCGCCCGGACGCGAAAAGGTATTTTGCTTCCCCTCTGCCTGTGGTCTATTCGGACCGCAGCGAACGGAGGCGACGCGCGGGACATGACCGAGGGGCACCAGAGTGACAGCCGGCAGATGCTGGGCCGTCTGCGCGAAGTCATGGCCGAGGATGCCCACGGCCAGGCGCGACTCGACCGCATCACGCATCTGATCGCCTCCTCGATGAAGACCGAGGTCTGTTCGGTCTACCTGTTCCGCGACCCCGAAACGCTCGAACTTTGTGCCACCGAGGGCCTGAAGGCCGAGGCCGTGCACCAGACGCGGATGCGCCTGGGCGAGGGCCTGGTGGGGCGCACGGCGCGCAGCGGCCATGTGGTGAACACCGCCGATGCCCCCAAGGAACAGGGTTTCCGCTACATGCCGGAGACCGGCGAGGAGATCTATTCCGCCTTTGCCGGCGTGCCGATCCAGCGCCTGGGCGAGACGCTCGGCGTGCTGGTCGTGCAGTCGAAGGAGGCGCGCAAGTACTCCGAGGACGAGATCTATGCGCTGGAAGTGGTGGCCATGGTTCTGGCCGAGATGGCCGAGCTTGGCGCCTTCATCGGCGACAGCGCCGCGCTGACCGCGCGCCATACCAAGCCGGTGCTCTTCCGCGGCGCCTCCGGGCAGGAAGGCAGCGCCGAGGGCCATGTCTGGCTGCACGAGCCGCGCGTGGTGATCACCAACCCGATCGCCGACGATCCCGAGCGCGAGAGCGCCCGCCTGCACGAGGCCGTCGAACAGCTGCGCGTGGGCGTCGACAAGATGCTGGCCGGGGCCTCGGAGGGCGACGCCGAACAGCTCGAGGTGCTGGAAGCCTACCGGATGTTCGCCAATTCCAAGGGCTGGATGCGCCGGATGGAGGCCGACATCGGCCGCGGCCTCTCGGCCGAGGCCGCGGTGGAGAAGGAACAGAGCACCGCACGCTCGCGCATGGCCACCGTGCAGGACCAGTACCTGCGCGAGAGGCTGCACGACCTGGACGACCTGTCGAACCGCCTGCTGCGCATCCTGACGGGCCAGGGGCACGAGACCGGCGCAGAGATCCCCGCCGATCCGATCCTCGTGGCCCGCAACATCGGCCCGGCGGAACTGCTGGATTACGGGCGCTCGCTGCGCGGCATCGTGCTTGAACAGGGCTCTGTCGGCAGCCATGCCGCCGTGGTGGCGCGCGCCCTTGCCATCCCGCTGGTGATCCACGCGGCCAATATCACCACCGAGGCGCTGAACGGCGATCACATCATGGTCGACGGCGACCAGGGCATCGCGCACCTGCGCCCCGAGGATACCGTGGTGGCCGCCTTCCGCGACAAGATCGCGATGCAGGCCAAGGCCCAGGAACGCTATGCCTCGATCCGCGACACGCCCACGATCACCCAGTGCGGCACGCCGATCACCCTGACGATGAACGCCGGCCTGATGGCCGACCTGCCCAGCCTGGAGAGCTCCGGCGCCGAGGGTGTGGGCCTCTTCCGCACCGAGCTGCAGTTCCTGATCCGCAACAAGATGCCCACCCGCTCCGAGCTCTCGGGCCTCTATTCGCACGTGCTCGACAATGCCAACGGCAAGCGCGTGGTCTTCCGCACCCTGGATATCGGCTCGGACAAGGTGCTGAGCTACATGAAGCCCAACGACGAGCCGAACCCCGCGCTCGGCTGGCGGGCGATCCGCGTGGGGCTCGACAAGCCCGGCGTGATGCGCATGCAGCTGCAGGCGCTGATCCGCGCCGCCAATGGCCGGCCGCTGACGGTGATGTTCCCCTTCGTGGCGCAATACGAGGAATACAAGGCCGCCTGCGCCGAGATGGACAAGGCCCTCGAACGCGAGCGGATCCTGGGCCATGCCCTGCCCGCGACGCTGGAAGTGGGCGCCATGCTGGAAACCCCCAGCCTCGCCTTTGCCCCCCAGGCCTTCTTCGAGGAGGTCCAGTTCCTGTCGATCGGGGGCAACGACCTCAAGCAGTTCTTCTTTGCCGCCGACCGCGAGAACGAGCGCGTGCGCCGGCGCTATGACACGCTCAACATCTCCTTCCTCAACTTCCTTGGCCAGATCGTCGAGCGCTGCGAAGCCACCGGCACGCCGCTCAGCTTCTGCGGCGAGGATGCCGGCCGCCCGGTCGAGGCCGTCTGCCTGGCTGCCATGGGCCTGCGCGCGCTGTCGATGCGTCCCGCCTCCATCGGCCCGGTCAAAAGCCTGCTGCTGCGTGTGGACCTGGGCGAGGTGCGCCGGGTCATCGACGAATCCGCCGCCCGCGGCGACCAGTCGGTGCGCCGCGCCGTGCTCGAGCACCTGCGGAGCGTGATGCGCGAGAACGGCAACTGACGTCCCGAGAGAGAGACCCCCATGAGCGATCTGACCCCCGCCGACGGCGCCTTTGCCGAAGCCCTGCGCGCCTTCCTGCCCGAGGCGGCGTTCCGGGCGCCGGAGACCTACGTGGTCGAGCCGCGCGGCACCTGGAAGGGGCACGCGGGCGTGGTGGTGGCGCCCGCCAGCACCGAGGAGGTCTCGCGCATCATGAAGCTGGCCCATGCCGCCCGGGTGCCGGTGGTGCCCTATGGCGGCGGCACGGGCCTCGTCGGCGGACAGGTGATGTCGGATGATCCGGCGCCGCTGGTCCTGTCGCTGGAGCGGATGAACCGCGTGCGCGCGGTCCATGCGGCCGAGAACGTGATCACCGTGGATGCCGGCGTGATCGTCGAGGAGATGCATACCGCCGCCGAGGCCGAGAACCGGCTGTTCCCGCTCACCTTCGGGGCCATGGGCACGGCGCGGATCGGCGGCGCGCTCGGCACCAATGCCGGCGGCCTGAACGTGCTGCGCTATGGCAATACCCGGGAACTCTGCCTCGGCCTCGAGGTGGTGCTGCCCGATGGCCGGGTGATGAACACGCTGACCCGGCTGCGCAAGGACAACACCGGCTATGACCTGCGCGACCTGATGATCGGCTCGGAGGGCACGCTGGGCGTGATCACCGGCGCCGCCTTCAAGCTCTTCCCCCGCCCCACCCGCAGCGCCACGGCGCTGATGGTGGTGCCCGATCCCGCCGCCGCGGTCGCCCTGCTGGCGCTGACCCGCGATCACGCGGGTGACGGCGTCTCCGGCTTCGAGCTGATCTCGGGACAGGGGCTGAAGTTCCTGGCCGAGCACCTGCCGCAGATCCGCCGCCCCTACGACCCGGCGCCCGAGTGGATGGTGCTGACCGAGCTGGGCCTTTTCGGCGACAGCGACCCCCAGGCCCTGCTCGAGGGGATCTTCACCGATGCCTTCGAGGCCGGGCTGGTCACGGACGGGATCATCGCCCAGAGCGAGACCCAGGCCGCCGAGCTCTGGCACATGCGCGAGGCGATCCCGGAGGGCAACCGCGCCGTGGGCGCCATCAGCTCGCACGACATCTCGGTGCCGATCAGCGACCTGCCCCGCTTCATCGACGAGGGCCGCGCGAAGCTGGCCGAGATGGGGCCCTTCCGGCTGAACTGCTTCGGGCACCTGGGCGACGGCAACCTGCATTACAACGTCTTCCCCCCGGAGGGCGGCAGCAAGGCCGAGTACATCGCGCACAAGCCCGCGGTGATGGACATGGTGCATGCGCTGGTGGTGGCCTATGGCGGCTCGATCAGCGCCGAGCACGGCATCGGCCGGCTCAAGGCCGCGGATCTCGAACGCTACGGCGATCCGGTCAAGCTCGAGATGATGCGCGGGATCAAGGCGCTCTTTGATCCCCATGGAATCATGAACCCCGGAGCGGTGCTCGACTGACCGGTTTCGCAGTTTCGGTCAACACCTGCCGTACACGTCAGGCCATGGCGCAACTTCAGGGTGCAACCCCCTGATGTGCCGGGCTTTTGCGCAGGCCTTTGATCGGCTGCCCGGCGCCCCGACACAGTCTCACCGTCCCGAAAAACTCACTGTCCTGGAAAAGGAAAAGCGCGCCTCGCCAAGGGGGATCAGGCAAGACGCGCTGGCGGCTCCCTCGAAACCGACAGAGACTGCCGGTTCCCAACCGATGTCAGCGATGTAATCCCACAGACCTTAAGAAGAGGTTTACGCGACCGCGGCGGCTCTCGCCCCGGTCTCTTCGTCCCTCTCGGGCGCTCAGAGCCCCTCGAAGGCGCAGAGGGTCTGCACGTCCATGCCAAGCGCTTCAAGCTTGGCCCGGCCGCCCAGTTCCGGCAGGTCGATGACGAAGGAACAGCCCACGATATGGCCGCCCAGCCGCTCGATCAGCTTGATGCCGGCCTCGGCGGTGCCGCCGGTGGCCAGCAGGTCGTCGACCAGCAGGATGCGCTCGCCCTCGGTGATGGCGTCGTCATGCACCTCCACCACGGCCTCGCCGTATTCCAGAGTATAGCTCTGCTCGATGCAGGCAGCGGGCAGCTTGCCCTTCTTGCGGATCGGCACGAAGCCCACCGAGAGCTGATGCGCAATGGCGCCGCCCAGGATGAAGCCGCGCGCCTCGAGGCCCACGACCTTGTCGATGCGCACGCCGGCGTATTGGTGCACCATCTGATCGACCGCCATGCGAAAGCCGCGCGGATCGGCAAAGAGCGTGGTGACATCGCGGAACAGGATCCCCTCGTGCGGAAAGTCGGGGATGGTACGGATGTAATCCTGAACGGTCTTCATGGCATGCTGGCCTTCGCTGCTGCGTTTTTCCGTCGGCCGTTCTGTCGCAAAGCGGCCCGCACCGCAAGGGCTGCCTGCCCCGACGGCACCGGCCTAGAGGATCCGCCCTGCCACCGCGTCGAGTTTCGCCAGCAGCTCGGGGTCGCGATGCTCCGGCGCGGTCATGGCGCCGAAATCGAGCGCGCTGTCACAGCCGGTGCCACAGCCCCGCGGCATGCGTTCGGTCAGCGCCACGATCATGGCGCGGGCATGGGCGGTATTGGCCCGCAGCACCGCGCGGATCTTGGCCACGTCCACCGCGCCGTGCTCCTCGTGCCAGCTGTCGTAATCGGTGACCATGGCGACGGTGGCGTAATGCAGCTCGGCCTCGCGGGCCAGCTTGGCCTCGGGCATGTTGGTCATGCCGATCACATCGCAGCCCCAGGTGTTGCGGTACATCAGGCTCTCGGCCAGGGTCGAGAACTGCGGCCCCTCCATGGCCAGGTAGGTGCCGCCCTCGTGCACCGTCACCCCGGCCTCGCGCGCGGCCCGCGCCGCCGCCGAGGCCAGCGAGCCGCAGACCGGGTGCGCCAGCGAGACATGCACCACGAAGCCCTTGCCGAAGAAGCTCTTTTCCCGGTTCACCGTGCGGTCGATGAACTGGTCCACCAGCACGAAATCCCCCGGCGCCATCGCCTCGCGGAAAGATCCGCAGGCCGAGACCGAGAGCACATGGGTGGCCCCCAGCCGCTTCAGCGCATCGATGTTGGCGCGATAGGGCACGTCGGTGGGGCTGTACACGTGACCGCGCCCGTGACGGGGCAGAAAGGCCAGCTTCACGCCGTTCAGCCGCCCGGTCAGGATCTCGTCCGAGGGCGCCCCCCAGGGGGTATCGACCGCCTGCCATTGCGCCTCTTCCAGCCCGTCGATCTCGTAGAGGCCCGATCCGCCGATCACCGCCAGCATCTCTTCGCCGGGGTCGCCCATGCCCATCTCGCTCATGCCCTGTCCTCTTTTTGCCGCCGCCTCAGGCCTAGCACTTCGCGCCCCGGCAGTGGGGCCCAAAGTGCCGTCAAATCGCGGCAATGTTCAAGAACCTCCGGGCCGCCCCGCCCCGTCGCTGGCCGGACCCTGCCTCTTCCCTGCCTCCCGCGCGACCCAGGCGCTACGTACAAGGGCAAAATTCCCCCCCGGCACCGCCCTTCGCCGGGCAGGATCCGCCTTTCGGCCCTGTTTTCCCTGTATCTGCGGCAGGATCGGCGCTTTTGCAGGAGCTTTCCTTGCCGCGTTGCAGCAAACGGGGTAAGCGCTCCTGAAGAACAGACGCCCCAAGCTCCTACAGGTTTTGCCAAATGCCAGCCGACGAATTCCTCGCCTTCGCCAAACGCCTCAGCATGCCCGACCTGCGGCTCTCGCCCAATGACGACAAGCTGACGGCCGGACGGATCCGGATCGAGCTGCTCTCGGGGCTGACCGTGGCGCTTGCCCTGGTGCCCGAGGCGGTGGCCTTTGCCTTCGTCGCCGGTGTGAACCCCCTGGTGGGTCTCTATGCCGCCTTCATCATCGGGCTGATCACCGCCATCCTGGGCGGCCGGCCCGGCATGATCTCGGGGGCGACGGGGGCCATCGCGGTGGTCATCGTCTCGCTGGTGGCCACCCATGGCATCGAGTACCTCTTTGCCGCCGTCGTCCTGATGGGGGCGATCCAGATCTTCATCGGCTTCATGCGATGGGGCAAGTTCATACGCCTGGTGCCGCACCCGGTGATGCTGGGCTTCGTCAACGGCCTGGCCATCGTGATCTTCATGGCCCAGCTGGAACAGTTCAAGGTGCCGGGCACCGAGGAATGGATGTCGGGGATGCAGCTGGTGGTGATGCTGGCACTGACGGCACTGACCATGGCGGTGATCTACCTGATCCCGCGCGTGACCAAGCTGATCCCCGCCCCGCTCGCCGGCATCGTGGTGACCGCGGCGATCGTCATCGGCTTCGGCCTCAACGTGCCCCGGGTGGGCGACATGGCCTCGATCAGCGGCGCCCTGCCCGCCTTCCACATCCCCGCCGTGCCCTTCGACCTGGAAACGCTGAAGATCGTGCTGCCCTATTCGATCATCATGGCCATGGTCGGCCTGATCGAGAGCCTGCTGACGCTCAACCTGCTGGGCGACATGACCGACCAGCGCGGCGGCGCCAGCCAGGAATGCGTGGCCCAGGGCACCGCCAACGTGGTCACCGGCTTCTTCGGGGGCATGGGCGGCTGCGCCATGATCGGCCAGTCGATGATCAACGTGAAATCCGGCGCCCGCACCCGCATCGCCGGCATCGTGGCGGCCCTGCTGCTGCTGTCGTTCATCCTCTTCGCCTCTCCGCTGATCGAGCAGATCCCGCTGGCCGCGCTGGTCGGCGTGATGTTCATGGTGGTGATCGGCACCTTCGCCTGGAACTCCTTCAAGATCATGCGCGTGGTGCCCGCCACCGACGCGGTGGTGATCGTGCTGGTGACCGTGGTCACCGTGCTGACCGACCTCGCCACCGCCGTGGTCGCGGGCGTCATCGTCTCGGCCCTGGCCTATGCCTGGAACAACGCCCGCCGCATCTCGGCCAGCACGGAAACCGACGCGACCGGAGCAAAGATCTACAAGATCAACGGCCCGCTCTTCTTCGGCTCCACCGATGGCTTCACCGAGCTCTTCACCGTCGACGAGGATCCTGCCGCAGTGGTGGTGGATTTCGCGGCCAGCCGCGTGGTGGACCAGTCCGCCCTGCAGGCCATCGAGGCCATCGCGGGCAAGTACGAGGCCGCCGGCAAGCAGATCCAGCTGCGCCACCTCAGCCGCGACTGCCACCGGCTGCTCTCCAAGGCCGGTCACCTGATCGTCGACAGCTCCGATGATCCGGAATACGAGCTGGCGGTGGATTACAAGGTCCGCACGGGCATCCTCGGCGGCCACTGAGCCCCCCCTTCGCACGAAACTTCGGGGCCGGTCTTCCGCAGGGAGGCCGGCCTTTTCATGCCCCATCCGGCGAAAATGGAAACCTGTGCATGGGGGCTCTGCCCCCGTCTCCTTCGGAGCCTCCCCCGGGATTTTCATGGCCAGATGACGGGGGAGGCCGCGCGCTCTTTCATCTGGCCACAAATATCCCCGCCGGAGGCATCCGACGGCGCCGCTGGCGCGGCAAGCCGATCAGGGGGCGATACGCTCCAGCATCGAGATGTCTCCCCCCTCGAGGTAGGGGCGCGCCTGGGCGATATGGCTGGCTGGCCAGTCCCACCATGCAAGGCGGTTGAGCTTGGCTATCTCCGTCGGGGCAAAGCGCATCCTCTGCACCCGCCCGGGATTGCCGGTGACCACGGCGTAATCCGGCACCTTGCCGCGCACCACCGCCCCGGCCCCCACGATTACCCCGTTGCCGATCCGCGCCCCGGCCAGCACCCGGGCGCCATGGCCCAGCCAGACGTCGTTGCCGATCTCCATGTCGCGGGTATCGGGCTGACTGGCCTGGATCTCGGACCGGGCAAAGACCTGGAAGGGAAAGGTGGTGATCCCGCCGGTGGCGTGGTTGGCCGAAGCGCCGAGAAAGCGCACCCCGTGGGCGATCTGGCAGAACTTGCCGATCCGCAGGTGGTCCTGCGAGAAGTCGAAGAGATAGGGCGCCAGCCGTGCCGCCCAGCCCTCCCGGTCGGGCGGGTCGAAATCCGAGGCATAGGTATAGGCGCCGACGCTGATCTGCGGATGGTCGATCGCCGCACGCAGCAGCACTGTCCCATGGTGGGGCGTGCCGTCGGGCAGCACGATCGGATAGAGCGTATCGGGATCGGGCAGGGAGTATCTCGCGGAAACCGTCATCGGCGCTCCTTCAAAAGACGTGGCAAGGCAATGCGTACGGTCTTCAAAGGGGCTGATCCCTCATGCCCTCACTCGCGCCCTCCCCAAGTGCGGAATGGGCAGAGGCTATCAGAAAATGCCCGAAACGGAAAGGGCGGCTCCTGCGCGCCGCCCTCGCTGCCCCGTGGTCCGGCTCCGCAGCCCTATTTCTGGCCGGGGCGGTTCAGGCTGAAGACCTCGCGCACGGCGGCGTAATCGCGGTAACCCAGCCGCGAGAGCGGCTGGAAGGAGGTGACGTCGAACTGCCCCTGCAGCATGCAGTCGTCGCGCATGTGCACGCCCACGACCTCGCCCAGCACCATGATGTTGGAGGGGCCCTTCAGGTCGATGATCTGGGTCAGGCGACACTCCAGCGCGGCCGGTGCCCAGGCCACGCGGGGCGCGTCGATCACCCGGCACTGTGCCTTCTCGAGGCCGGCCACGGTGAACTCGTCCTCACCCGCCGGCAGGCCGGCCGAACTTGCGTTCATCGCATCGCGCATCGCGTATTCCACGATGTTCACGCAGAAGACCCCGGTGTCGCGGATGTTCGAGACGCTGTCCTTGCCCTTTTCGCGGTCTTCCTTGCTGCCGGTCGAGGCAAACATCACCTGCGGCGGCGTGTCGGCGACGGCGTTGAAGAAGGAATAGGGCGCCAGGTTGTCGCGCCCGTCGCTGCCACGGGTGGAGATCCAGCCGATCGGGCGCGGGCTGACGATCGCCTTGAAGGGATTGTGCGGCAGGCCGTGGCCCTCTTCGGGTTTGTAGAACATCTCTCACTCCATCCGTTTGAAGACGGTTTAATGACGTGCTAGGGCCCTTTCCACCGAAAATACGGATAGTTGCGCATGTTCACGCTCACATCGGAGAGCCAGGACGACTGGTGGGAGGTCGAAGGCCTCTACGATCTCTGTTTCGCTCCCGGCCGGACGGCGCTCAGTTCCTACCGGCTGCGCGACGACGTGGCCCCCGTCGAGGGGCTCTGCCAGGTGGCCCGCGATCTGCAGGGCATCATCGCCGGTGCCATACGCTACTGGCCCGTCCGGGTGGGCGGGGCGCCCACGCTGCTGCTGGGCCCGGTGGCCGTGCACCCCACCCACCAGGGCGAGGGGCTGGGCGGCATGCTGATCAACCACTCCCTGCACATCGCCGGTGACAAGGGCTGGGGCCGGGTGCTGCTGGTGGGCGACGCGCCCTATTATTCGCGATTCGGCTTTACCCGCCGCGAGGGGGTGGAGATGCCGCCCCCCACCAACCCGGACCGCGTGCTGGGCCTCGAGCTGATCCCCGGCGCCTGGGAGGGCGTGACCGGCCCGGTGACGAAATTCAGCGAGACCGGCCCAGACAGCTGAGGTGATGCCCGCGGGCATCCCCTTTCCCGGATGCGGCCTGCGGCCTGCGCCCCCCGGCGAGGTCTGCTCCCGGTCCCGTGATGGAACACCCTTCAACTTGGCGCGTTTCTTCCCATGTAGTACCGTGGGACAACCCGCGAGGAGAGAGGACATGCCCAGGGACTTTCCCCCTGACCAGGATATCGCCCCCGATGTCGACAAGGAAATCACCCGGCTGGCGCGCCATTACAAGCGCGCGGGCGGCCCGGGGCTGAAGGTGCTGAACATGGTCGGCAACCGGGCCGAGGACCTGCTGCGCAGCCTGCCCCAGGGGGTCGGCAACCGGATCGACGAGCTGGTCTTTTCCTCGCTGGAGATCGCCATGCAGGCGGCGGAACGCTCGCGCGGGCTGGTCCGGGATCAGCCCGGCTGGCTGAACCTGACCGCCAGCACCGGCATGGGCGCCATCGGCGGCTTTGGCGGCCTGCCCACGGCGCTGGCCGAACTGCCGGTCACCACCACGCTGCTCCTGCGCAACATCCAGGGTGTCGCGGCCTCGGAGGGCTTTGACCCGGCCGAGAAGAACGTCCAGTTCGACAGCCTTCAGGTCTTTGGCGCCGGCGGGCCGCTGGGCCACAACGAGGGCGCCGAGACGGCCTTTTTCACCTCGCGCGTCACGCTGACCGGCGCCACGGTGCACGGGCTGATCGCCAAGGTCGCGCCGCGCTTTGCCGCGGCCCTGGGCCAGAAGCTCGCGGCGCAGTCGGTGCCGGTGATGGGCGCCGCGGCGGGGGCGGCCACCAACCTGGCCTATACCCATTACTATACCCAGATGGCGCGGGTGCATTTCGGGCTGCGGCGGCTGGCGATAGAGGCCGACCGTCCGGAGGCGGAGCTGGTGGAACAGCTGCGCGCCGAGGTCACCAAGAAGCGGATCAGGGGCAGCTGAAGCCGAACCGGTGACAGGGGGCCCTGCCCCCGTCTCCCTTGCGGGAGACTCCCCCGGGATATTTGGGGCCAGATGAAAGGAGCCGGCGCGCGCGGTTTGCCGCGTTATTCCTCGTCATCCCGCAGGGTTTCGGGCTGCAGCACCACGATGGTGGGGCGCGCGGGAAGCTCGCGGAGCGAAAGGGTAAGCGCGCTGTCGTCGCGGATGTCCACCGCGAAGTCCGAGGAGACCTCCTCGAGGAAATAGCGCAGGCTGGTGCCCGAGAACCAGTGCATCGGCAGCACGAGAGAGCTCTTCAGCCGCTCCACCACCCGCACCATCGAGGGCGTATCCAGCGTCATGCCGCCATCCACCGGCACCATCAGCACGTCGAGGCGCCCCATGGCGGCATATTGTTCGTCGGTGGGTTCGTGGTGCAGGTGGCCCAGGTGGCCGACGCAGAGCCCCTCGACCTCGAAGATGAAGATCGAGTTGCCATGGGTCTCGACCCCGCCGCCATAGGCCGAGCGGATGTCGGTGGAGACATTGCGGATCAGCATGTCGCCGATCTCGAGGTGATGGTCCGCCGCCTCGCCGAAGGTCTCGGACCAGCCGCGCAGCACATGGGGAATCGCCGGGTCTGGCGTGGTGGTGTAATGCGAGGAATGTGCATGGTTCATCGTCACCACGTCGGGCAGGAAATCCGCGGTGCCGATGAAGCCGGGAAAATCCGTCACCACCGAGACGCCGCCGGCGCTCTGCAGCAGGAAGGCGGAATGGGTCAGGTAGCGGATCCGCACGGAATACTCCGGCACCGGATCGCGGAACGAGGCCTTTTGCAGGTAGTGCAGCCCCGGCGCCGCATCGGCGATGGCAATGCAGTGGCTCAGGCGCTGCTGCGCCGCGGCCCCTCCGGCCTGCAGCGGCAGGAGCAGTGGCAGGGCGGCGAGAGAGAGAAGAAGCGGGCGGATCGTCTTGCGGATCATCGGGCAGGTCCTCCTGCCCGTCAGGGTAGCATGCGCCGCCCCGGGCGCCCTTTCACGGCCGCGTGACCGGGGCGCCCCTGCGCCTCGCGCCCCGGGACCTGCCCGCAAAAGCGACACTTTCCCCTGCCGAAGGCCCTGGCCCACTTCCTGGCCCACGTCCTGGCCCCCGACCTAGCCCCCGTCCTCAGCCCACGTCGGTGCGGCCGCGCCGGTCCATGCGCAGCGCCGCATAGAGCACATGGGTGCGCCAGCGGCCGTTGATCTGCAGATAGCTCTGCGCCACGCCCTCGTACTTGAAGCCGCAGCTCTCGAGCAGGCGTCGCGAGGGGGTGTTTTCCGGCAGGCAGGCGGCATCGATGCGGCTCAGGTCCATGCGCTGGAAGGCATGGTGCACCACCGACAGGATCGCCTCGCGCATGTAGCCCTGACGCGCATGGCGCTCGCCGATCCAGTATCCCAGCGTCCCCGACATCGAGGGGCCGCGCCGGATGTTGTCGAGGGTGA
This sequence comes from Pseudooceanicola sp. DL12, assembly GCF_056270665.1. Taxonomy (NCBI): domain Bacteria; kingdom Pseudomonadati; phylum Pseudomonadota; class Alphaproteobacteria; order Rhodobacterales; family Paracoccaceae; genus Pseudooceanicola; species Pseudooceanicola sp. DL12. The sequence goes on along the minus strand of NZ_CM149884.1, from coordinate 1,105,260 downwards.
TCGCCCCCAGCAGTTCCTCGTCCTCGCGCCGGATCAGGAACAGCGGCAGCGCCGTGCCCCCGGACACCGAGCGCTGCGCCCAGTAGACGCGGTTGGTGAAACTGCGCCGCGACAGGTGATCCTCGGCCCAGGCGGGCTCCCACGGGGTCAGGAAATCCGCGCTGGACTGGCGAAGCCCCGTCCAGGGCCGGAAATCGCTGTGAACCGGCGGACGAAGCGTCATGCGCTCCGTCTCCAGCCGGATCTTGCGCCGCCCGCGCAGCATCAGGCGGCGCGGCGTGCCGAGAGGCCCGCGAAATCGGGCGCCCCCTTGACCGGCCCGTAGAGGGCCAGCGCCATGGGTGTGCTCACCGCCATGCGTTCGGCATGGGCGCGCAGGTCGGCGGGCGTCACCGCGTCGATCCGCGCCACCACCTCGTCGAGCGGCGGCACCCGGCCCCAGATCTCGACCATGCGGGCCAGGCGCTCGGCCCGGCTCGAGGCACCTTCCAGCCCCATCAGCAGCCCGGCCTTCATCTGGGCGCGGGCGCGGTCGGTCTCGGCCTGGGTCAGCCCCTCGGCGGCGCGCTTCATCTCGTCCAGCACCAGCTGGCTCAGTTCGGCCACCTTGTCGCCCGAGGTGCCGGCATAGATCGTCGTCATGCCGCTGTCGGCATAGGCGCCGGCCTGGGCAAAGATCGTGTAGCAGAGGCCGCGCTTCTCGCGGATCTCCTGGAACAGCCGCGAGGACATGCCCCCGCCCAGCGCCGCGGCATAGATCTGCGCAGCATAGGCATCGGGGTGGCGGTAATCCGGGCTCTCGAAGCCGAAGGTCACATGGGCCTGTTCCAGCTTCTTCACCCGGCGGATCTCGCCGCCGACAAAGCGCGCGGGCACCACGTCCGGCTGGCCATGGGCCTGCATGTCGCCAAACAGGCGCTCGGCCAGGGCCACGATCTGGGCGTGGTCCACGGCGCCGGCCGCCGAGAGGATCATCTGGCCCGGCCCGTAATGCTCGGCCACGAAGCCCGCTAGGTCATCGCGGTTGAAGTTCTTCACCCGCTCCTCGGGGCCCAGGATCGTGCGGCCCAGCGGCTGTTCCGGATAGGCCTGCTCCTGAAGCCAGTCAAAGATCACGTCGTCGGGCGTGTCCAGGCTCTGGCCGATCTCGCTCAGGATCACGCCGCGCTCTGTCTCGATCTCGCGCGGGTCGAAGATGCTGTCGCGCAGGATGTCGGCGATCACCTCCATCGCCAGCGGCACGTCGTCCTTCAGCACCCGGGCGTAATAGGCGGTGACCTCGCGCGAGGTATAGGCGTTGATATAGCCGCCCACGTCCTCGATCACCTCGGCGATCTGCAGGGCACTGCGGCTCTGCGTGCCCTTGAAGGCCATGTGCTCGAGGAAATGCGCAATGCCGTTCTGCTCGGGGCGCTCGTGGCGGCCCCCGGCGCTGACCCAGATCCCGATGGAGGCGGATTCCAGCCCCGGCATGTTCTCGGACACGACCCGAAAGCCGTTGGAAAGGGTCGTCAGTTCAACGCTCATGCGCGCCTCCGGTCACGGATCAGGGCCTCGATTTCGCCCAGATCGGCACTGGTACGGGTCACACGTTCTTCGAGGTCAAACAGGTTGGACATGCGCGGCGGCAGGCCGGGCCGGATACCGCTGGCCGCCTCCACCGCGTCGGGGAATTTCGCCGGATGCGCCGTGGCGAGCGTAACCATCGGGGTCGCCGGCTCGCGCAGCTGCCGCGCCACCTTCACCGCCACGGCGGAATGCGGGCAGAGCAGCTCGCCGGTCAGGGCGCGCATCTCGCGGATGGTCTCGCGGGTCTCGTCCTCGGAGCAATTGCCCGACAGGAACAGCTCCTGCAGGTGTTCGAGCGCGCCCTGAGGCACGGTAAAGCCACCGGCCTTCAGCTCGTCCATCAGCTGGGTCACGGCGGCACCGTCACGGCCCAGCGCGTCGAAGAGCACGCGCTCGAAGTTCGAGCTGACCTGGATGTCCATCGAGGGGCTGATCGAGGGGATCACGCCATCGGGACGGTATTCGCCGGTGCTCAGGCAGCGGTGCAGGATGTCGTTCTGGTTGGTGGCCACCACCAGCTTGTCGATGGGCAGGCCCATCCTGCGCGCCACGTAGCCGGCAAAGATGTCGCCGAAGTTGCCGGTGGGCACGGTAAAGCTGATCTTGCGGTCCGGCGCGCCCAGGCTGACGGCCGAGGAGAAATAGTAGACGACCTGCGCCAGAACCCGCGCCCAGTTGATCGAGTTGACGCCGGCGAGGCCCACCTCGTCGCGGAACTCGAAATCGTTGAACATGTCCTTCACCCGCGCCTGGCAGGTGTCGAAATCACCGTCGACGGACAGGGCATGCACATTGGCATCCGGCGGCGTGGTCATCTGGCGGCGCTGCACGTCGCTCACCCGGCCATGGGGGAACAGGATGAAGACATCGACGTTGTCGAGGCCGCGGAAGGCCTCGATCGCGGCGCTGCCGGTATCGCCGCTGGTGGCGCCGACGATGGTGATCTTGCGGCCGTTCTTGGCCAGTGCCGTCTGGAACAGCTGACCGATCAGCTGCATGGCGAAATCCTTGAAGGCCAGCGTCGGCCCGTGGAAGAGCTCCAGCAGGAAGTGATCCGGCTCCAGCTGCACCAGCGGCGCGCGGGCGGCATGGCCGAACCCCTCGTAGGCGCGGGCGATGCAGCCGCGGAATTCATCCTCGCTGAAGGTGCCGCCCAGGAAGGGCCACATCACGCGAAAGGCGGTCTCTTCGTAGGAGAGGCCGGCCATGGCGCGGATCTCGTCCTTGCTCAGGGTCGGGATGCTCTCGGGCACATAGAGGCCCCCGTCACGGGCCAGGCCCGTCAGCATGGCTTCTTCGAAACTCAGTACGGGCGCCTGCCCGCGCGTCGAGATGTATTTCACGCCTTCTCGCCTTCCACTTCGTCGCCTTCCAATGGCCCGCCCTCTGCGGGCGCCGCCCCCGCGGGGCCGGCCGTCTCTGCGGGCGGTTGTGCACCGCCCTGCCTCCGCATGCGATAAATCAGGAAACACGACATTACCAGCCATACAGCGGCCAGCGAGAACCATGTGATCGCATATTCCGCGTGATCGTTGGGTATTTGCCCCGTTCCCACGGGCAGCGTCACCATGGCGCCGCCCCCGCCCGGGCCCGCGCGCCGCTGGATCAGCAACGGTCGCGTCTCCAGCAGGTCCGAGATCGCGCCCAGGTCCCGCGCATAGAAGAAATGCGCCTCCGGGTCCGGCGCCGGCGTGAACTGGTCGGTCTCCTCGGGCCAGACAAGGTTGCCCTCGATCGTCACCTCGCCCCCGGGTGCGGCCGGGATCTCGGCGCCCTGCGGCACGAACCCGCGATCCACCAGCACCCGCCCGTCCTCGGTGCGAAACGCCTGCAGGATGCGATAGCCGGCGCCCTGCCGGTCGATGGCCGATTGCACCCGCACCACCGGCCCCTCGTAGACGCCCACCGCCGTCACCGGCAGGTACTCGTCGTCCACCGGGTCCGGGTCCGGCGGCAGCGCCACCGCCGCGGCGCCGATCCGCGCCTCGATGGCGCTCAGCACCCCGCTCTTCCAGTGCATGCGCTGCAGCTGCCAGTTGCCCAGCAGGCACAGGATCACGAAGCCCGCCGCGAACAGCACTACCGTCCAGAGAATCTTGCCCCGCATCTCGTCCCCCTCTGCCCCTCTGGCTTACGCCTCTCCCGGGCGAATGGCAAAACCCCGCGGGGTCAATTCCGTGAAACGCGAGGCGGGCGCAGGTCTCCCCGCGCCCGCCGTCAGCTCACCGGAAAATTTTGGGCCCGCCCGTCAGCTGCCCCAGATGTAGATCGAGGCAAACAGGAACAGCCAGACCACGTCCACGAAGTGCCAGTACCAGCTGGCGGCCTCGAAGCCGACGTGGTTGTCGGCGGTGAAATGGCCGGCATAGACCCGCATCAGGCAGACGAAGAGAAAGATCGTGCCGATGATCACATGGGCCCCGTGGAAGCCCGTGGCCATGAAGAACACGCCGCCATAGACGTTGCCGGAGAAGCCGAAGGCCGCATGGGTATATTCGTAGACCTGGAAGACGGTGAAGAGCACGCCGAGGGCGATGGCGATCATCAGCCCCATCTTGATGTCCTCGCGCTTTTCCTCGTGCACCAGTGCATGATGCGCCCAGGTGGCCGCCGCGCCGGAGCAGACAAGGATCAGCGTGTTGATCAGCGGCAGGTGCCAGGGATCGAAGACCTCGATGCCCACCGGCGGCCAGACGCCCTCGGCGCCCGCATTGCCCGGCTCCATCGGATAGAGCGCGTTCTTGAAGAAGGCCCAGAACCAGGCCGCAAAGAACATGATCTCGGAGATGATGAACAGGATGAAGCCATAGCGCAGGCCGATCCGCACCACCGGGGTGTGATCGCCGGCGTTGTTCTCGAGCACCGTGTCCCGCCACCATCCGAACATGGTATAGAGCACCACCAGCAGCCCCAGCAGGAAGATCCACGGCCCGCTCTCGTTCAGCCACATCACCGCGCCATACAGCATGATGAAGGTGCCGACGGCCCCGATGAAGGGGTAAATCGACGGTGGCAGGATGTGGTAGTCGTGGTTCTTTTCGTGCGCCATGTCTCTTCCCTGTTGTGTCCCTCGTCCGGGTCGCCCGCCCCTCCCTCGGGGGTGATGCGGCCGGATCCTCCTAGTTCAGATCGGTCGTGCCGACCGGCTCCTGCTGCAGGGCCGCCTGCGCCTGCGCGCCGGCCGCCGTTCCGTCTGCCATGCCGGCCCCTGCTGCCCCCTCGGACGGCGTCACCGCCGCCTCCTGTTCGGGCTCTTCTCCGGGCGCCACATATCCTTCCGGCAGATCCGCTTCGTAAAAGGTATACCCTAGGGTGATCGTATGCACATATTTTGCATCCCGGTCATCAACAATTTCCGGGTCGACGTAGAAGGTTACGGGCATTTCGACGGTTTCGCCCGGTTGCAGCACCTGTTCGGTAAAGCAGAAGCAGTCGATCTTGGTGAAAAACCCGCCCGCCTCATAGGGCGTCACGTTATAGCTCGCCGTGCCGCCGATCACCCGGTCGGTGGGGTTGTGCGCCTCGTAAAAGGCCAGCCCGGTCTCGCCGATGCGCAGCTCCATCTCGCGCTGCACCGGCTTGAAGCTCCAGGGCATGTCGCGGTCGGTCGAGGCATCGAAGCGGATCTTGATCGTGCGGTCCAGGACCACGTCGGATCCCGCGTCGGCCTCCTGCGGCACGCCGCCAAAGCCGGTGACGGCGCAAAACAGGTTGTAGGCGGGCACCGCGGCCCAGGCCAGGGCGCCCATCACGACGATCACCCCGATGCTGGTCCAGACGGTCCTGGCCTTGCCGGTCATGGCCATGGCTTACTCTCCTCCCGTTCCTCCTGCCGGCGCCGGCTCCTCTTCCGGCGCAGTTTCGGGTGCGATCTGCGGTGCCACTTCCGGCCCGCTCGCCGTGGGTGCCAGCGGATCGGCGTGATCCTGGCTCGACACCTTGGCAAAGGTCAGTACGAAGATCAGGACGACGAAGGCCCCGAGGACGATGCCAACACCCGCATTGCGGGACCACCGGCGCTTGTGCAGCTCGTGTTCATGCGCCAGCGGCATCCGTTACCAGCCCCCGAGTCCGAACCCGTGCAGAACCGCCTCGGCGAGGATCGCCAGGAAGCTCAGGAACAGGTAGAGCAGCGACAGCTTGAAGAAGCTGCGTTCCGCCTTGTAGTTGTCGGCCTCCGCCGCGGCATCGTCGCGCCGCCAGATCGCCACGGCGCCCTTCACGAAGAGCGCGTTGAGCACCACGGCCACCGCCATGTAGACCGGGCCGCCGATCCCGGTGAAGCCCACGGCCAGCGCCACCACGGCCAGCAGCAGCGTGTAGACCAGGATGTGACGACGCGCCGAGGTGCGACCATGTGTCACGGTCAGCATCGGCACCCCGGCAGAGCCGTAATCCGACTTGGTGAACAGGGCCAGGGCCCAGAAATGCGGCGGGGTCCACATGAAGGTGATCAGGAACATCAGCACCGATTCGATGCTGATTCCGCCCGTTGCCACCGCCCAGCCGATCATCGGAGGGAAGGCGCCCGCGGCGCCGCCGATCACGATGTTCTGCGGCGTCCAGCGCTTCAGCCACATGGTATAGATGACGACGTAGAAGAAGATGGTGAAGCCCAGGAACAGCCCGGAGAAGATGTTGGCGGCCAGCGCCAGCATCACGCAGCTGAACCCCGAGAGCGCCAGGCCCAGCGCCAGGGCCTCCTCGCGGCGCACGCGGCCCGACGGAATCGGCCGGCCCTTGGTGCGTTTCATCACCGCGTCGATGTCGCTGTCGAACCACATGTTCAGCGCGCCCGACGCGCCGCCCCCCACGGCGATGAACAGGATCGAGCAGAAGGCGATGATCGGGTTCACGTGAACGGGGGCCGCCATAAGTCCAACAAATGCCGTGAAAACCACCAGCGACATCACCCTGGGCTTGAGCAGGGCGACATAGTCGCTGAACTGGGCGTCTCCTTCGGCAGGTTTGGCCTGTGCTGCGGTGGCCGGGGTGTTGATGCTGGCGTCGGTCATTCGCTTCTTGGTCTCTTGTCGGGGCCTCGGCCAGGGGGGAGCGGCCGGGGGCAGTCACGGGGCGACGGCCGATGCGGACCGGTCGCCGTCCCGTCCCGTCTGATGCGGTGTCAGGACGTCGGCAGATCCGACAGCGGCACGAACTGGCCGGCCTCCTGGCTGGCGGCCTTCCAGGCGTCGTATGTCTCCTGGCTGACCACCTTGACGGTGATCGGCATGTAGGCGTGGTCCTTGCCGCAGAGTTCCGAGCACTGGCCGAAGTAGATGCCTTCCTTGTCGGCATTGAACCAGAGCTGTGCCAGGCGGCCGGGCACGGCGTCCTGTTTCACGCCAAAGGCGGGAATTGTCCAGCTATGGATCACGTCCGCTCCGGTCACCGTCATGACCACGTTCTTGCCCACCGGGATGACCACGGCGGTATCGGTGGCAAGCAGGTACTCGTCATCGTTGTAGCCGTAGGAGGCCAGCTCCTCCCGCGGCAGCAGGAAGCCTTCATAGGCGATGTCGTCGTCGGTGTACTCATAGCCCCAGTACCACTGGTAGCCGGTCACCTTGATGTTGACGTCGGCCTCCGGCATCGTTTGCTGATTGAACAGCGTGGGCAGCGAGAAGGCCCCGATGAACAGCAGGATGACGATCGGCACCACCGTCCAGGCGATTTCCAGCGGCGAATTGTGCGTGAAGGTCGAGGGCGTCGGGTTCGACTTGCGGTTGAACCGCACGATGCACCAGATCAGCAGCCCGGTGACGAAGATCACGATGGCGGTGATGATCACCAGGATCATGCCGTCCAGCCACTGCAGATCCGCCGCGACCGAGGTCGAGGCCGGCTGGAACCCGGTTCCGCCGCTCACCGGCTTGCCGATCACCTCCAGCTCCTGCGCCGCGGCCGGCAGCGCCGGAATGGTGGCAGCCAGCATGGCGCCAAGGGCCTGAACAGGTTTCGTCAATCGCATGGGTCCTCCCCCCGTTTTCCTCGATTTGGCCGCCTCAGGCCCGGAAAAGTACCGCTCTGCGGCCCCCTCCCGTTGTTTGTTGCACCGTGAAATCATATTCTCGATATCACGACAATGTTCGGTCAGGGGCTAACAAGCCGAATTTTTTGATTCAGATCAAGAAAATCCGCCACGTCCCTCACCTTTAAATTGCATCGAAAGGTCGATCCCGCCATGTCCGACACGCTCTTCCGCCCCTTTGAAACAATGCTCGACGAGGGTCGCGCCCTCACTTTGCTGCGCGAAGCGGTGGCCGGGGCCGAGGATGGCGAACTCTTCCTTGAGAGGAGACGGAGCGAGATGCTCCACTTCGACGACGGCCGCATCCGCACCGCCTCCTACGACGCGGCCGAGGGCTTCGGCCTGCGCGCGGTCAAGGGCGAGGTCGCGGGCTATGCCCATGCCACCGAGATATCCGAAAGCGCGCTGAAACGGGCCGTGGCCACCGCCCGCCTTGCCGTGGGCGACGGTGGCGGCGTGATGGCGCCCCCGCCGCGCGCCACCAACAGCCACCTCTATGCCGATCTCGACCCGATCGCCGGCCATGCCTTCCCGGTCAAGGTCGAGACCCTGCGCGAGATCGACGCCTTCTGCCGCGATCTCGACCCCCGCGTGGTGCAGGTCTCGGCCACCATCGCCGCCTCCTGCCAGGAGATCGAGATCCTGCGCCCCGAGGGCACCATCGTGCGCGACATGCGCCCGATGACCCGTGTCAACGTCTCGGTCATCGTCGAGGACAAGGGCCAGCGTCAGACCGGCACCGCCGGTGGCGGCGGCCGCATTGCCCTCGACGGGCTGATCGACCCTGCCGACTGGCAGGCCAAGGCCCGCGAGGCGCTGCGCATCGCGCTGGTCAACCTCGAGGCCATTCCCGCCCCCGCCGGGCAGATGGATGTCGTGCTCGGCTCCGGCTGGTGCGGGGTCATGCTGCACGAGGCCGTCGGCCACGGCCTCGAGGGCGACTTCAACCGCAAGGGCTCCTCGGCCTTCTCCGGCCGCATCGGCGAACAGGTCGCGGCCCGCGGCGTCACCGTGCTGGATGACGGCACCATCCCGGATCGCCGCGGCTCGATCACCATCGACGACGAGGGCACCCCCTCGGGCAGGAACGTCCTGATCGAGGACGGCATCCTGGTGGGCTACATGCAGGACCGTCAGAATGCCCGGCTGATGGGCGTGGCCCCCACCGGCAACGGCCGGAGGGAGAGCTATGCCCATGCCCCCATGCCGCGCATGACCAACACCTACATGCTGGGCGGCACCGCCACCCCCGAGGAGGTCGTGGGCGAGATGAAGGACGGCATTCACGCCGTGGGCTTCTCCGGCGGCCAGGTCGACATCACCAACGGCCAGTTCGTCTTCAACTGCACCGAGGCCTACCTGGTGAAGAACGGCAAGCGCGTCGCCCCGGTGAAAGGTGCCACGCTGATCGGCAACGGCCCCGCCGCGATGAAGCAGATCCGCGCCCTCGGCAACGACATGGCGCTCGATCCCGGCATGGGCAATTGCGGCAAGGCCGGCCAGTGGGTGCCCGTGGGCGTGGGTCAGCCCACCGTGCTCATCGGCGGGCTGACCGTCGGCGGCTCGGCCTGAGCCTAGTCCCCAGCCTCCGCGTCGATGCGGGCCTGCCATTCCTCTCTGGAATACGGCAGGCCTTCGCGCGGTGGGTGGTCGGCCCAGAATTGCTTCACCTTTGGATTGCGGCGCTCTGAAATCACGTCTGCGGCGAAACTCGCCGCAGCGCCCTCGAAGAAGTCGGCGAGAGCCTCGTTCAAGGTGTCACCTTGCATCAGGATGGCATGGTCACTGTCCAACAGCGTTTCGTTGCCAGCGAGATACACGGGTAACTTCCCTCTTGGACTGACGCGGGAATAGGCCGCGCTCCTGACAATAAAGTCAGCACTTGCGACACAGGCTCCTCTGTCGTCCATGAAGCCCAGCGCTCGGAGCTCGACCCCTACCGTTTCGAACGAATAGAAGGCGGGCCTAAAGTCGATTGTGGCGATGTCGTTCTGCTCCAAAAGAAGCCTAACTTTGGCTTCAACAGTCGCGGAATTGGTCCAACAACCTCCGTCGATTTGATCCACCACCTTCAACGTTGCAAACCGCACAAGCCCGTTCGCCTCCCTGCCGACCAAGACTGTGTCCTCCGCTGCGGCTTCCCCCGCACAGACAAGCGCGCCGACCGACAACGCCAATAGAAATTTCCACCTGCCCGGCAATTCTTCTCTCCCCACCAAAGCAACTCGGCAAACTACAACCATGGATTGCAACTCGAAACCACCGTCGACCTGCTATTGCGGCCTTCCCCCGCTCCCTCTGGTGACTCAATCACAACACATTCGAACCTCGCGGCGCCCGGCCGCAGGTGGCGCTTGCCCGGCGCGGCGCGGCGCCCCTAGTCTTCGGGGAAACCCCATGGTCGCGGCAGTCAGCCCCGGCCCCGACCCGGACACCCCATGACCCAGATGCCCGATATGCCCCCCGCCAAGGATCCTCAGCCGAAGGCCGGGCGCCATTCGCCCTTCCGCACCCCGGAGGGGCAACCGGCCCCCAGCCTGCCGCAAACCCTGCTGGCCATGCTGCTCACCTACTTGCTGCCCATCGCGCTCGGCGGGCTGCTGATGTGGATCATGATGAAGACCCGGCCCACCGTCGGGCCCGGCGTGCATTTCTCCAGCTCCTTCCGCAGCTACATGACCCTGCTCTGGGCCGGGCTGCTGTTCTCCTGGCGCTTCAGCTGGTTCGGGGTGCTCTTCGGCGGGCTGCTCTTCCACCTGCTGGCCCGTCGCGGCTGGGCCGGCTGGGTCACCGTGGCGCTCACCGGCGTCTTCTTCGGGGCGCTGGCGCCGTTTCACGCGCTGCTGATCGACGGCGGGCCGCTGTCGCTGCGCATGCTGCGCTTCTGCGTGGTCATGGGCGTGGTCATGGCGCTCTTCCTGCGCTGGTTCGCGCTCTGGCGCGCCCGGCACAAGGCGCGCAAGCACGCCGCCTGAGCGGCGCCCCATCCCCGCGCCATCCCCGTCCTGCTGCCGGCAAGGCACCTTGCCCGCACCGCCAGGCGCCGCGTCTCCCTACGCAGGCGGATCAAAAAGGACGGAATTCCCACCGACGCGATACCGACACGATACCGACGTAATACCGACGTTGGAATCGTGGAAAAACAGGGGCTTGGAAAAACGCCTGTTCTGCCTTTTCCCGCGGTTTTCGGCGCCCTCTGCCCCGGGAATTTTTACCATTAATTAACCACCAACGGCCTACAACCAAGGGGCAAGCAGGCGGAGTCACCATGGTCGTGGATAAACATCCTTCCACTCACCCCCCACTCCCACCCACCACGGAAGATGAGCGGCTGTCGTGGCTCCGTCTCTTGCGCTCCCGAAAGGTAGGCATCGCCGGGTTCTACCGGCTCCTCGCCCAGCACGGCTCGGCCCGTGCCGCGCTCGAGGTGCTGCCACAGATGGCCCGCGAGGCGGGCATCAAGGATTACGCCCCCTGCCCTCTTTCCGTTGCAGAACAGGAACTTGCACGCGGTGAGCGCGCCGGGGCGCGGCTGGTCTTCGCCGGCAGCCCGGCCTATCCGCTGCAGTTTCTCGACCTGCCCGATCCGCCGCCCTGCTTCTGGATCCTGGGCCAGGCAGAGGCGCTGGAACGTCCGCTGATCGCCATCGTCGGCTCGCGCAATGCCTCCTCGCTGGGCCTGCGCATGGCCCGCGCCCTGGCCGAGGACCTGGGCGATGCCGGCTTCGTCACCGTCTCCGGTCTGGCGCGCGGGATCGACACCGCCGTGCATCAGGCCAGCCTCTCGCACGGCACCATCGCCGTGCAGGCCGGCGGCATCGACACGATTTATCCCGCCGAAAACAGGGACCTGGCCCATCGGATCACCGACCGCGGCCTGCGCCTGTCGGAACAGCCGCCCGGTTTTTCACCGGCCGCCAGACATTTCCCGATGCGCAATCGGCTGATCTCCGGCCTGGCCCGCGCCGTCATCGTGGTCGAGGCCGCGGCGCGCTCCGGCTCGCTGATCACGGCGCGCAACGCGCTGGATCAGGGCCGCGACATCATGGCCGTGCCGGGCCATCCCTTCGATCCCCGCACCGCCGGGTGCAACATGCTGCTGCGCGATGGCGCCACGCTTGTCCGCCATGCGGCCGATGTCATCGAAGCCCTTGGCCCGGTTGAGAAAACTCGCGCCGTCAAGGCCCCGCTCCGCCCCGACATCCCCGCCCCCGCTCCCCCGCGCCGTTCGCTCAGGGCCGCCGCCGCCCTGCACGGAGAGATCCTCGACCGCCTCGCCCCCGCACCGCTGTCCGAGGACGACCTGATCCGCGACATCTCGGCCACCGCCGAAGACGTCACACCCGTGCTCACCGACCTGGAATTGCAGGGCCGAATCGAGCGTCATCCCGGGGGGCTCATTTCCATAATCACTTGACGTTTCGGCCCCGGGGCATGATTAGCTCGGGCCGGAAAGGGCCCCGGCCCGGTTCGGTGCGGTCCGTTTCCGGTCAGGATCGCCTCCATTGACAAGCCGCCCCGAGACCCCACATGTTCCGCCGCCAAGGTGCGAACGTCGAGTCGCACCATTTTGCGAAAGGAATCCGAATGCCCGTCGTTGTTGTGGAATCCCCGGCCAAGGCCAAGACAATCAACAAGTATCTGGGCTCTGATTACACCGTTCTCGCCTCCTACGGCCACGTCCGCGACCTGCCGCCAAAGGATGGCTCGGTCGATCCCGATCATGATTTCGACATGAAATGGGAGATTGCCAGCGACAGCAAGAAGCACGTCAAGGCCATCGCCGACGCCCTGAAGGACGACAATGCCCTGATCCTCGCGACCGACCCCGATCGCGAGGGAGAGGCGATTTCCTGGCACCTGGAAGAGGCCCTGCGCAACCGCAAGGCCATCAAGAAGGACACGCCCGTCAGCCGCGTGGTCTTCAACGCGATCACCAAGAGCGCGGTGACCGAGGCGATGAAGAACCCGCGCACCGTCGACGGTGACCTGGTCGAGGCCTACCTGGCCCGCCGGGCGCTCGACTATCTCGTCGGCTTCAACCTCTCTCCGGTGCTCTGGCGCAAGCTGCCCGGCGCGAAATCCGCCGGCCGGGTGCAGTCGGTCTGCCTGCGCCTGATCGTCGAACGCGAGATGGAGATCGAGGTCTTCCGGGCCCGCGAGTACTGGACGGTGAAGGCCATCCTGACCACGCCCCGCGGCCAGGAGTACGAAGCCCGCCTGACGGTGCTCGCCGGCAAGAAGCTCGATCGCTACGATATCGAGAACCAGACCCAGGCGGAACTGGCCGTTCAGGCGATAACCTCTCGTGATCTCACGGTAAATTCGGTCGAGGCCAAGCCCGCCTCCCGCAATCCCAGCCCGCCTTTCATGACCTCCACCTTGCAGCAGGAAGCCAGCCGCAAGTTCGGCATGGGCGCCCGGCAGACGATGAACGCGGCACAGCGCCTCTACGAGGCCGGCCATATCACCTACATGCGGACCGACGGCATCGACATGGCGCCGGAGGCCGTGGCCGCCTGCCGCGATGCCATCGCCGATCGCTTCGGCAAGGAATACGTGCCCTCCAGCCCGCGGGTCTACAAGAACAAGGCCAAGAACGCGCAGGAAGCGCACGAGTGCATCCGGCCGACCGAGATGACCGCGGACGCTGCAGCCCTGAAGATCTCGGATGCCGATCAGCGCAAGCTCTATGACCTGATATGGAAGCGCACCCTCGCCTGCCAGATGGAAGGCGCCCGGATGGAGCGTACCACCGTCGAGGTGGGCAGTGCCGACGGCCAGGTGGGCCTGCGCGCCACCGGTCAGGTCGTGCTTTTCGACGGTTTCCTGCGGATCTACGAGGAGGGCCGCGACGACGCCGTCACCGATGACGACGACAAGCGCCTGCCCCAGATCAGCCAGGGTGAGAAAGCCGGCAAGAAGGAAATCACACCGGATCAGCACTTTACCCAGCCGCCGCCCCGCTACACCGAGGCCACGCTGGTCAAGCGCATGGAAGAGCTCGGCATCGGCCGGCCCTCCACCTATGCCTCCATCGTCTCGACGATCCAGGACCGCGGCTATGTCCGCAAGGACAAGAACCGCCTGTTCCCCGAGGACAAGGGCCGGCTGGTTATCGCCTTCCTGTCGAACTACTTCCACAAGTACGTCGAATACGATTTCACCGCCGATCTCGAGGAAGAGCTCGACGACGTTTCGGCCGGTCAGCGCGACTACAAGGAGGTGCTCCGGCGCTTCTGGCGCGACTTCCACGCGGCGATCGAGGAAACCTCCGAGCTGCGCATCACAGACGTGCTGGAAAAGATCAACGAGGTGCTGGAACCGCACCTCTTCCCGCCGACAGAGGACGGCAGCGACCCGCGTCTTTGTCCGAACTGCGGCCAGGGCCGGCTGTCGATGCGCACCGCACGGTCGGGCGGCGCCTTCATCGGCTGCTCGAACTATCCCGAGTGCCGCTATACCCGTCCCTTCGGCCCACCCGATCCCGAGGCCGAAGCCAGCGCGATCCCGCCCGAAGGCAAGCTGCTGGGCGAGGACGAGGGCGACAAGATCTATGTGATGAAGGGTCGTTTCGGCCCCTATGTTCAGCGCGGCGAAGTCACTGAAGACAATAAGAAACCTCCTCGCCAATCTGTGCCGAAGGAATGGCAGCCCGAGGATCTGACGCTGGAAGAGGCCGTCAAGTTGCTGGCCCTGCCGCGCCTGATCGGGCAGCACCCCGAGGACGGCGTGAACGTCTGGGCCAACATCGGACGCTACGGCCCCTATATCAAGCACGCCGAGACCACTTCCGACCGGGGGGGAACCAATGCCAACCTGGAAGGGCTGGACGAGGTCTGGACGGTCGGCATGAACCGCGCCGTGCAGCTGCTGGCCGAGAAGGTCGCGAGCCGCAAGGGCCGTGGTACGGCCAAGACGCTGAAGGAGCTGGGTGAGCATCCCGAACTGGGCGGCCCCGTCTCGATCATGGAGGGGCGCTATGGGCCCTACGTGAAATGGGAGAAGATCAACGCCACCCTGCCCAAGGAAAGCGACGCCGAGACGCTGACCATGGAAGCGGCGGTCGAGCTGATCAACGAAAAGGCCGCCAAATCGGGCAAGAAACCTGCCCGCAAGAAGGCCGCTGCGCCCAAGAAAGCCGCCGCCAAGAAGACGACGGCAAAGAAGACCACGACCAGGAAGGCGCCCGCCAAGAAGGCGTCCAGCAAGGCCGAAGAGGACAGCTGATCCGGGCGACACCGTAACTCGCCGATAAGTAGTGCTACGTATCGGCGAGGGGCTCCTCTGCCTTAAACCCTTGCAAACAAGGGCTTGCCGCCCTTTGCGCGCATTTCTGTGCCGCAGCATTCATTTGACTCCGTTGCCCCCCGGCGCCATGAAAGCCGTAACAGTTAACGGAGGAGCTCATGAAAAAGGTCTATGGATCAGCAGCCGAGGCGCTCGACGGAGTGCTCTTTGACGGCATGTTCATCGCATCCGGAGGCTTTGGCCTCTGCGGTATTCCCGAACTGCTGATCGACGCGATCAAGGATGCCGGCACCAAGGATCTGACCTTTGCGTCGAACAACGCCGGCGTTGACGATTTTGGCATCGGTCTGCTGCTGCAGACCCGCCAGGTGAAGAAGATGATCTCTTCCTACGTCGGCGAGAATGCGGAATTCATGCGGCAGTACCTCTCGGGCGAGCTCGAGCTGGAGTTCAACCCCCAGGGCACCCTGGCCGAGCGCATGCGTGCCGGCGGCTGCGGCATCCCGGGCTTCTACACCAAGACCGGCGTCGGCACCGTCATCGCCGAGGGCAAGGAGCACAAGGACTTCGACGGCGAGACCTACATCATGGAAAGGGGCATCTTTGCCGATCTTTCCATCGTCAAGGCCTGGAAAGCTGACGAAACGGGCAACCTCGTTTTCCGCAAGACCGCCCGTAACTTTAACCCTCCCGCGGCGATGTGTGGCAAGATCTGCGTTGTCGAGGTAGAAGAAATCGTGCCGACCGGCAGCCTCGACCCCGATCACATCCACCTTCCGGGGGTTTACGTGCACCGCATCATCCAGGGTGAACACGAAAAGCGGATCGAGCAGCGCACAACGCGCCCGGCGGCCTGACAGGACTCAGGAAGCTAGGAACACGACCTCCATGACAATGGACACGGAACACAGGCCGGGCCTGCCACCCCTCACCCATGCCGAAGCGTTCGAGACGCTCAGCGGATCGAACATCGCGATGGTCCTGTGCGACCCTGCCCTGCCGGATTTTCCGATCGTCTACGTGAACCGCGCCTTCGAACTGGTAACCGGCTATACCGCGCCCATGGCGGTTGGCCGGAACTGCCGCTTTCTCCAGGGGCTGGAAACCGACCCGGATGACATCAAGCGCATCCGCGAGGCCCTGGCCCAGCAGATCGACGTGACGGTCGACATCCTGAACTATCGTGCCGACGGCTCGCGTTTCATGAACCGTCTTATGCTGACGCCGATCTTCTCCGAGGAAGGCAAGCTGCGGTATTTCCTGGGAATTCAAAAGCCGTTGTCCGAGGTCGAGGACACGATGTCGCCCAATGCCGTGCGAAGCGCCATGCGTGAGGTGCAGCATCGGGTCAAGAACCACCTGTCGATGATCGTTTCGCTCATCCGCATGCACGGTCGCGCGGCAGGAGATGCCCGCGATCAGTTCGAATTGCTGTCGCGCCGGGTCGAGAGCCTCCAGGTGCTCTACCAGGAACTGTCGAACCCGGAGCGCCAGCGCAACATGGATACCGTCTCTCTCGGGGCCTACCTGTCACGGCTGGCCGCCGCGACCCAGGCCCTCGACGGCCGGCCGGGCATCCGGGTGAATGTCCAGGTCGACGAGGCCGAGATCACCACGGACGAGGCGATCAACCTCGGGCTGGTGGTCTCCGAAGTGATCACGAACGCCCTGCAGCACGCCTTCGAGGGGCGTGAGACCGGGTTGATGGAACTGCGCCTTCAGCGCCTTTCGGGCAATGCGCTGCGGGTCACCGTTTCCGATGACGGCGTCGGCATCCCCGATGGTGTCAGCTGGCCCGATACAAGCAGCGTCGGCGGCAGCGTGATCAACGGGTTGATCAAGCAGCTGAACGGCAAACTGGATGTCCACAGCGGCGCCACCGGCACGGTGGTCACGCTGGATCTGCCCGACCTTGCGCAGCAGGGTTGATGTAAACTCAGGAGGAGAAGCCCCATGCCTTGGGACAGAAATCAGATGGCCGCACGCGCCGCGGAGGAACTGGAAGACGGGATGTACGTAAACCTCGGGATCGGCATTCCGACCCTGGTGGCCAACTACGTGGGCGACAAGGACATCACGTTGCAATCCGAGAACGGCATGCTGGGCATGGGCCCCTTCCCCATCGAGGGTGAAGAGGACCCCGACCTGATCAATGCCGGCAAGCAGACCATCACCGAGCTGCCCAAGACCGCCTATTTCGACAGCGCAACATCCTTTGGGATGATCCGGGGCGGCAAGATCGCCGCCGCGGTACTGGGTGCGATGGAAGTGGCAGAGAATGGCGATCTGGCCAACTGGATGATCCCCGGCAAGCTGGTCAAGGGCATGGGCGGCGCCATGGACCTGGTCGCGGGCGTCGGCCGTGTGATCGTGGTTATGGACCACACCAACAAGCACGGCGAGAGCAAGGTTCTGAAGGAATGCACCCTGCCCCTGACCGGCGCGGGTGTTGTCGACCGGATCATTACCAACTTCGGCGTGCTGGACGTGGTCGAAGGCGGCCTGAAGATCGTGGAACTGGCCGATGGCGTGACCGAGCAGGAACTGCGCGACGCCACGCAGGCCACCATCGTCTGAGGCATCGCCTTTTTGAAACACACGAAGGGACCGGGTGATTGCCCGGTCCCTTTTCCATTGTCGCCCAGTGCGGCTATTCTGCTGGCTGCCCTTGCCGGCCCCCTCCCGGAGATCCGGCCAAGGGCAGCTCGACCAGGCGCAGAGAGATCAGGCAGGCCAGCGCCGCCATGCCCGCCGCAACCAGGAAGAGCGGCGCGATGGCTTCCGAGAATGCGGTGATCACGGCCAGCTTGAGCGCCGGCTCCAACCCGGCGATCAACGTCGTGGTCACGTCCTGTACGTGCTCGACGAGCGGCAGAAGCGGTTTGACATGGGCCTCCAGTCCCACGTTGAAGATGGCGCCAAAGACAGAGGTACCAATCGCCCCACCGGTCAGCCGGAACATGTTCGCACTGGCCGTTCCCACCCCCAGGTGTGCACGCGGAATGGCCGTCTGGATGGATACCACGCCGACACTGAGGTTAGGGCCTATCCCGAGGCCGATCGCAAAGAGGTTGAGCGAGATCAGCCAGAGCGGCGTGGCCGGCCCGATGGTCGACATGGCCAGCAGAGAAGGGCATAACAAGGCGGTAGAGAGTGGCGGCAGGAACTTGTAATGGCCGGTCCGCGTCATGATCCGCCCCGCGGTGAAGGAAGCACCGATCAGCCCGGCCATCATCGCGACCAGGTACATGCCGCTGCGCGCAGGGTCGACGCCCTTCACCACCTGCAGGAACATCGGCATGAAGGAAATGGTGCCGAACATCGCCATGCCCACCAGCAGGTTCACCCCGTTGGCGACGCGAAAGTTCCGCACGCTGAAGAGCTCCATCGGCAAGACTGCCTCGCTTGCTCGGCGTTCGACGAGGATGAAGCAGATCAGCGCAAGAAGCGCGAGGCCCACCAGGGCAAGGACAGGAGGGGAAAGCCAGGGCAGGATCGTCCCGCCGAGGTTTGCCAGCAGGACCGTCGCGCTGAGAAGCACCATCAACAGGACGGCTCCGAGATAGTCGACCTTGTGACGGGTTTGGCCTTCGGGTGCCGTGAGGCTGCGCGACAGCACCACAAAGGCGGCAATCCCGAAAGGAATGTTGACGAAGAAGATCCAGTGCCAGCCCACGCTTTGCACCAGGAACCCGCCCACCAGAGGGCCCAGCACCGTCGAGATGCCGAAGACCCCCGAGAGCATCCCCTGCGCCTTTGCCCTCTCTCGCGGAGGAAGCACATCGGCCACCACCGCCATGGACACGACGATGAGGCCTCCCCCGCCGAGGCCTTGTACGATCCGGCCCAGGATCAGCACCGGCATGTTCCATGCGATCCCGGCCACCCAGCCTCCGACCAGGAAGATGCCGATCCCGCACTGCAGCACGATCTTCCGGCCGTACATGTCGCCCAGCTTTCCTGAGATCGGCGCGCCGATGGTGGAGGACAGCAGATAGGCAGTGACGACCCAGGTGATATAGGAGAGTCCGCCCAGATCGCTGACGATCTCCGGCAGGGCAGTGGAAACGATGGATTGGCCGGTGGAAGCAAGAAAGAGGGTAAGTGCAACCGTGATAAGGATCACACGCAACCTGCGCGGGTCCAGCGGCTCTGGCACGTCACGGGGCGCCTGAGTGGCGCCGCCCGAAGCAGCGTTCATGGCAAGTAAGGCTTTCGATTTCTGGGCTATTCCGAAGCCACGTCATGGAATACGGAGCAGCGGATTGCTAAATTGAGTTGCGGTAATTATCTGCTTTCCACAATAACGTGTCAACAACATGTAAATTTCTACTTCTCCGGAGGATGGACCGATAGGCGACCGAGACGAGGATATGGCAGCGTTTCTTGCGCATGCCGGGATACCCGCCGAAGTGACCGAAAAGGCGTTGGCCGTTGACGCGATCCTGCAGCAATGGCGACGCAGGATCAGCAGGCGAGAGCTTGGGCAGATGGCGCTGGCCCAGTTGGGCCTGGAGATCGACCTGCCAAAACTCGACGTACTGATCGCCACCCATGCGCCGACCAACGAGTTCGGAGAGGACCGCGGAGAGACGATGGTCTCGACCATTGCCACGCGCCTGTCCATTGATCCATCTCGGGCCTCGCGCCTGGTATCCGAACTGATCAACCAGGGTTTGCTGGCCCGCGGGGTCAGTCAGCAGGACGCCCGCCGCACCATTGTCGAACTGACACCGAAAGGCCGCGCAACGGTGGAAGCCGTGCGTACGATCAAGTTCCTCGTCCTGGGAGACTTCCTGAAGGGCTGGACCGACGAGGAGATCGCCACCTTCCTGCCCCTTTTCGACAGGTTCTCCGCCTGGGCGGACGAGGCCGTGGACCGCGGCCAGACGCGCCTGGCCCCCACCATCGCCGAACTGCGCAAGTCGCTGGAAGATTACGACGAATAGCCTCGCCAACGGCCCTGCTCCGACCTAGATTTGCGGAATGGCCAAGCCTCTGCCTCCCACCTTCCATGACTGGTTCGCTGCGCGCGGCTGGTCGCTGCATCCGCATCAGCAGGACATGTTGGAGCGCGCTGACGCGCCCGCTCTGTTGCTGATTGCCCCCACCGGCGGCGGCAAGACCATGGCCGGCTTCCTGCCGACGCTGGCAGAGCTGGCGGGTGGCGAACAAAGCGGCCTGCATACGCTCTACATCTCGCCGCTCAAGGCTCTGGCCACAGATATCCGGCGCAACCTTCAGAACCCGGTGGAGGAGATGGGCCTGCCGATCCGGATCGAGGACCGGACCGGCGATACCTCGTATTCCGTCAAGCGGCGCCAGCGTGCGGAGCCACCGCATATCCTGCTGACAACCCCGGAAAGCCTCGCGTTGATGACCTCCTACGAGGATGCGCCGCGCATCTTCGCCGGCCTGCAGCGCGTGGTGGTGGACGAGGTCCATGCACTGGCCGAGAGCAAGCGCGGTGATCAGTTGATGCTGTCACTTGCCCGGCTTCAGCGGCTCTGCCCAGGGCTGCGTCGGGTCGGCCTCTCGGCCACGGTCGAGGATCCCCCTGCCCTTGCCCGCTTCCTGGCCCCCCACCCCGCTGACTGTGCAATCCTGCAGGCCGATCCCGGCCCGGCACCCGACATCCGCATGCTGGAGGTAAAGACGCCGCCGCCCTGGGCTGGCGGCGGCGGCACCTATGCCATTCCCGAAGTTCTGGACCAGATCCGGGCGCATCGCATCACGCTGATCTTTCACAACACCCGAGCCCAGGCCGAAATCTTCTTTCACAACCTCTGGATGGCCAATGACGACGGTCTTCCCATCGGCATTCACCACGGTTCGCTCGACCGGCAACAGCGGGAGCGCGTCGAGAAGGCCATGGTGCAAGGCCGCCTGCGGGCGGTGGTCTGCACCGGATCGCTCGACCTTGGCATCGATTGGGGTGACGTCGACCTGGTCATTCAGGTCGGAGCGCCGAAAAACGTCAAGCGCCTGGTCCAGCGGATCGGCCGCGCCAATCACCGGTACAACGCGCCGTCCAAGGCGATTCTGGTCCCGGCCAACCGCTTCGAGGTGGTGGAATGTATCGCCGCGCTGGAGGCGGTGCAGGAAAATGATCTTGACGGCGATCCACGTGGCCCGGGACCGCGCGACGTGCTCTGCCAGCATATTCTGATTGCCGCCTGCGCCGGCCCCTTTACCGCCGATGCCCTCTTCGAGGAGGTGCGCAGCGCAGGGCCCTATTCCACGCTGCCCCGTGCCCGGTTCGACGATTGTCTCGATTTCTGCGCCACGGGCGGCTATGCCCTGCGCAGTTATGACCAGTGGCAGCGCCTGAAGCAGCGACCGGACGGTTTCTGGCAACTGCGCGATCCGCGCGCCGCGCAACTCATCCGCATGAATATCGGCACCATCCAGGACAGCGACACGCTCAAGGTACGTATGCGGCGCGGTGGAGGACGCCCCCTCGGCGAGGTCGAAGAAGGGTTTGCCGCCTCGCTCAGCTCAGGCGACACCTTCCTGATCGGTGGCCGGATCGTCCGATATGAAGGGCTTCGCGACATGACGGTGGAAGTTAGCCGCGACCCCGGCCGCAAGCCGAAGGTCGCGGTTTTCTCCGGTACCAAATTTGCCACCTCGACTCAGCTCTCCCATCGCATCCTGCGCATGTTTCCACAGGAGAGCTGGCCCGGTCTGCCCCGCCATACCGCCGAATGGCTCATGCTGCAGCGCGAAGTCTCACGCCTGCCAGAACCCGGACGCCTGTTTCTGGAGAGCTTTCCGCACGACGGTCGGCAACACCTCTGCGTTTATGGTTTTGCCGGGCGCAACGCCCAACAGACGCTGGGCCTGCTGCTGACCAAGCGCATGGAGGAGCTTGGCCTGGCGCCCCTGGGGTTCGTGGCGACAGACTACGCCACCCTGATCTGGGGCCTTGAAGATGTCACCGATCCCATTCCCCTGTTCGATCTCGATGCTCTCCGAGATGGCCTGGACACATGGTTGGCCGGCAACGCAGTCATGAAGAGGACATTCCGCTCCTCTGCAACCATCGCAGGGCTGATCCAGCGCAACACCCCGAGCGCCCGCAAGAGCGGCCGGCAGGCGACGTTCTCCTCCGATATCCTCTATGACACACTGCTGAAGTATGACCCTGATCACCTGCTAATGGAGATCACCCGCGAGGAAGCCATGCGCGGCCTGGTCGATTTCGGGCGGATCGAGGAAATGGCGGTGCGGGTTGCCGGACGGATCGACCACCTGCGGCTGTCTCGCGTCAGCCCCTTGGCTGCGCCGCTCTTTCTCGAGGTCGGCAAGGTGCCGGTCGACGGCGAAGGCCGTGAAAGACTGGAAGCCGAGGAAGCCGCCCGCCTGATGGCAGCGGCCGGCCTTGCATGACCCCTTGCATCCAGCCGAGGACGGCGGCACCACCACAGGCATGAACGATTACGATTTCACCTTTCGCGGGGAGCGACTGACAGCGCTGGCCGCCGGAGCCTTGCTCTGGCCCGAGGCCGGGGTTCTCTGCGTGTCGGACCTGCACCTGGGAAAATCCGAGCGCGTGGCGCGTCGTGGCGGCAGCACACTGCCCCCATACGAGACACAGGACACACTTGCGCGACTTGATCACCTGCTGGATCTCCACGATCCGGGCACGGTCATATGCCTGGGCGACAGTTTCGATGACAGCGCTGCTGCCAGCGCCCTGAGCGAGAGCCAGTTGCTCTGGCTGGCCCGCATGCAGGCTGGCCGCAGGTGGATCTGGATCGAGGGCAATCACGATCCGGGCCCTCTGGACCTGGGCGGAGAGCATCTGTCCGAGATGCGGATGGGGCCTGTGATCTTTCGCCATATCGCAGTGCCGGGCGCGACCGGAGAAGTTTCGGGCCACTACCATCCCAAGGCCAGCCTCAGGGGCCGTGCGCGCCCAGCATTCCTGCTGGACGCGGCCCGGCTGATCCTGCCCGCCTTTGGCACCTACACCGGCGGCCTGCGAAGCCAGGATGCCGCTCTGAGCACCCTTATGGGCGAAGGCGCCGTGGCCATCCTTACCGGCACATTCGCCCGGGCCATCCCGATGCCGCGTTAAGAGAGCCCCTCGATTTCGCCATCTGCATTCAGGCCAATCGTCTCTGCCGCAGGGTGGCGCGGGAGCCCGGGCATTGTCATCATGTCACCACAGATGGCGACGATGAAACCGGCACCTGCGCTCAGGCGCACCTCTCGGATCGGAATGCGATGCCCGGTGACCGCGCCGCGTCGAGACGGATCCGCAGAAAAGCTGTACTGCGTCTTGGCCATGCACACTGGCAATTGGCCGAACCCCTCGGCCTCCCATTCGGCAAGCTGGGCCCGAACGCGGTCGTCCACGTCGATCCCCTCAGCTCGGTAGATGCGGGTGGCAATTGTCTCGATCTTTTCGATCAATGGCATGTCGTCCGGGTAGAGCAGCTTGAACTCTGCCGTGCCGCCATCGGCAAGATCAGCCACGCGGCTGGCCAGCATTTTGATGCCGGCAGAGCCTTCGGCCCAATGGGTGCAAAGAAACACCTCCGCTCCTTCGGCCTCGACATGTTCACGCAGGACCGTCAACTCGGCTTCGCTATCACCATCGAAACGGTTGATCGCAACGACGACCGGTACGCCGAAGCCACGCAGGTTCTCCAGATGGCGCGCCAGATTTGCACAGCCTTCCGCGACAGCCTCCCTGTTCTCGGTGGCAAGGTCTTCCTTCGCGACCCCGCCGTTCATCTTCAACGACCGGATCGTGGCAACCAGAACCACGGCATCCGGAGAGAGCCCCGCCTTGCGGCACTTGATGTCCATGAACTTCTCGGCACCAAGATCAGCGCCGAAACCCGCCTCGGTCACAACGTAGTCCGCCAGCTTGAGCGCCGTGCGCGTGGCGATGACGGAATTGCAGCCATGTGCGATATTGGCAAATGGGCCGCCATGCACGAAGGCCGGGTTGTTTTCCAGGGTCTGCACCAGGTTCGGCTGCATCGCGTCCTTCAGCAACACCGTCATCGCCCCGTCGGCCTTCAGGTCACGGGCGCGAACCGGGCTCTTGTCGCGCCGATACCCGACGATGATCTCACCGAGCCGTCGCTGAAGATCTCCCAGATCGCTGGCAAGACAGAGGATGGCCATGACCTCGGAGGCGACGGTAATGTCGAACCCAGTCTGTCGCGGGGATCCGTTTGACGCCCCCCCAAGTGAGGTAACCACCTCTCGCAGCGCCCGATCATTCATGTCGAGCACCCGCCGCCAGGTGACGCGGCGCTGATCGATCTCGAGCGCGTTCCCCCAATAGATATGGTTGTCTATCATCGCCGAGAGCAGATTGTGGGCGCTGGTGATCGCGTGGAAATCGCCCGTGAAATGCAGGTTCATTTCCTCCATTGGAACGACCTGCGCGTGGCCGCCACCGGCAGCGCCGCCCTTGATGCCAAAGCAGGGACCGAGCGAGGCTTCGCGGATACAGATCGCCGCACGTTTGCCGATGCGGTTCAGGCCATCGCCCAGGCCCACGGTCGTGGTCGTCTTGCCCTCGCCCGCCGGCGTCGGCGTGATGGCCGTGACGAGGATCAGCTTGCCGTCCTGACGCCCTTCGAGACCGGCGATGAAATCCTGGGTTATCTTCGCCTTGTCATGGCCATAAGGCAGCAGCGCCACTGATGGGATATCGAGCCGCGCGCCAATCTGAGTGATCGGCAGCTTGTCCGCCGCCCGCGCGATATCGATGTCGGAAGGTTGAGGCATGTGACTGTCTCCTGACTTGCTGGCCCGCAGCTCTATTCTCTTTTCAAGCGGCAAAGCAAGCCTGACCGTCCACGCGGCAAGGCCGGCCTGCCGACATGGAACCAATGCCCGGTTGCAGCGTTGGGTAGCTACAAACGACGAACTTCCTTAGCTGCCAAGGAGAATGTCATGAGTGCTGCTGCTTTTGTTTTTCATGCGAGTTTCGCCGCAACCCTGTTGCTTGCGGCTGTTGTTCTGGCTTAAACGGCACTCTCGGCAAGGTCTGTCTTCCCTCGTCGGGCCTTGTCGAGATGCTGCCAGACCGGCTGGTCCGGGATGTGCAGCGTCATCTCGTCTCCAAGCGAAATAACCCCCTCCCTCTCTACCCAGGCCGTCACGCCACGCAGCCCCCTGGCCGCATTCCTGAAGCGTTTGCCGTGCCCCGGCAAGGCCGCTTCGATCACCCGCGCAGGCAGATTGCAGGGCCGGTTTTCCATATCCACGACAAGCGTCACGCCATCTGGCCCCTGAAGCCGCGATGAAGGAGGGATGTGACTGAAATCGGGGATCCCCTCCAGCCCCAGCGTTGCTCCCAGCATGGCGGGATCGAGATCATCAAGATCCAAGGCGGCCGCAATCGCGGCGATCTCCTCGGCTGAAACCACGGAGAATTGCCGAACGTTACGGATGGTCGTCCCGCGCGGGTGCTGACTGACCACCCGGCTGCATGACAGGCGGGTCAGTCCACGGTGGCTTTCGCCTTCGGGCCCCTCAAAGGTGGCAACCAGGCAGTCGCGACCATCTGACTCCAGCGCGCGCTTCCTGTCAGCCACCACGCCAAGCCAAGTTACACGGGCGGAAAAGGCTGTTGGGACAAGTGCAGGCATCCTGTGCAAGCTCCTCTGGAAAAGATTGCCCACAGGATGGCGGCTGCCTCAGCGAATGCAAGGCTGTGCACAAAAGAAAACCGGAGCCACTAGGGCTCCGGTTTCAAAAGCTTGAACCTGGACCGCCTCAGGCGGTCGGTTCGGGTTCCATCCCGCTACCGGGCTTGTTGCGCGGCTTGGTCTTAGGGATCGCCGTAACCGAGGGTGCATTGCCCGCGTCAGGCTTGTCATCCTCGTCCTCTTCCGAGGTGGGCGGTTCACCCCGGATCACGCGCTCGATCTCGGCGCCGGTCAGAGTCTCGTATTCAAGAAGGCCCTGCGCCAAGCGCTCCCAGTCATCATGACGATCCGTGAGGATCTGATAGGCTTGGCTGTAACCTTCGTCGATAATCCGTTTCACTTCCTGCTCGATCAGCTCCTTGGTGTGGGCAGAGATCGAGAAACCACCGGCGCCACCGCCACGGAAGGCCTCGGCGGCCTCTTGGTAGTCGATGTTGCCGACCTTGTCGGACATGCCCCAACGCATCACCATAGCACGGGCCAGGTTGGAGGCCTGCATGATGTCGCCGGACGGACCATTGGAGACGGCATTCTCGCCCCACTTCATGATCTCGGCAGCCTTGCCGGCCATGGTCATGGCGATCTTCTGTTCCAACTCGTCCTTGAAGTAGTTCAGCTGATCCATTTCGGGCAGCGACATCACCATGCCGAGGGCCTGCCCGCGGGGAATGATGGTTGCCTTGTAAACCGGGTCACATTTCGGCAGCGTCAGCCCGACGATGGCATGTCCAGCCTCGTGATAGGCGGTCATTTCCTTCTGCGCCGGGGTCATCACCATGGAGCGGCGTTCCGCGCCCATCATGATCTTGTCCTTGGCATTTTCGAAATCGAGCATGGTCACGAACCGGCGGCCGACGCGTGCCGCCATGAGTGCGGCCTCATTCACGAGGTTTGCAAGATCGGCACCGGAGAAGCCCGGCGTGCCGCGTGCAATGATCCGAAGATCGACGTCCGGCCCTAGCGGTGTCTTGCGGGCGTGGACGTTGAGGATCTTCTCGCGGCCCTTGATGTCGGGGTTCGGCACGGTGACCTGGCGATCGAAACGGCCAGGACGCAGCAGGGCGGGATCGAGCACGTCACGACGGTTGGTCGCAGCGACGATGATCACGCCCTCGTTGGCCTCGAAACCGTCCATCTCGACAAGCAGCTGGTTGAGGGTCTGTTCGCGCTCGTCGTTGCCACCGCCATAGCCGGCACCACGGTGACGACCGACAGCGTCGATTTCATCGATGAAGACGATGCACGGCGCGTTCTTCTTGGCCTGCTCGAACATGTCGCGGACGCGGGATGCACCCACACCAACGAACATCTCCACGAAATCGGAGCCCGATATGGTGAAGAACGGCACGCCTGCCTCGCCAGCGATGGCCCGGGCCAGCAGCGTCTTGCCGGTGCCCGGAGGCCCCACGAGCAAAGCCCCCTTCGGAATCTTGCCGCCAAGGCGGGAGAATTTCTGCGGGTTGCGCAGGAATTCGACGATTTCTTCCAGCTCTTCCTTGGCCTCGTCGATACCGGCGACATCATCGAAGGTAACGCGGCCGTGCTTTTCAGTCAGGAGTTTGGCACGGGATTTGCCAAAGCCCATCGCCCCACCTTTGCCGCCGCCTTGCATGCGGTTCATGAAATAGATCCACACGCCAATCAGCAGCAGGATGGGCAGCAGGGAGATGATGAACGCCTGGAAGCCGCTCTCTTCCTGGCTCTTGGCGCTGAAGGAAATGTTGTTGCTGAGCAGAAGATCGGTCACATCCGCGCCCTGAGGCATGATGGTGACGTAATCTTTGCCGTCGGTGCCCCGGTAGAGCACCTTCTCGCCGTCGATGGTAGCCGAGGTGACGAATCCGTCATCCACTTCGGAAACGAACTCCGAATACGGCTGGTTCTGGCTTTGCAGCGTGTTGCCCGACCCGCTGAACAGGTTGAACAGCGCCACGATCAACAGAAGCAGCACGGCCCAGAAAGCGAGGTTTTTTGCGGTGCCCACGTGAGCTCTCCCATAAAACAAGTGGTCTTGCGCCTAACATAAGGCCGTCGGGGATTAAATAAGTTTCATTGCCCGCCATTCAATGAGCCAGCAATGAAGTGTAGTAAACGTCCTCGCCTCTCAGCAGCTCCGCATGCCATCCCGTCGCGAGCCCCGCATGAGGGGCCGCGACTAGTGTATCACCCCGCCATAGGGAAGGGTAGCCCAACAGAGACCGGTAAGGCAGACCGCAGTCGCGCCAGCTCCCGCATTCGGCGAGGCCCTCCTGCCCCAAGGCGCGGATTTCCAGGCCGTCTTCCGCGACCGCATCAGCAGATCGAACAAAACGCCAACGTCCGTCCCAGACATTGCCAACCGGGGCAATCACAGCGCGCACCGCCTCGTACTCTCTCGAAATCCTTACATCATCAGCTATTACCGTCACGTTGCAGCCGTGCAGGTTCATGCCTGCCCCATCTTCTATCGCAGAAAGTGCGAGGGCCAGGCTGGCACGACGGGGCGGATATCCGGCCCCCGCGACCCAGTTCAGCGTCCCGAGCAGGATCCGCCGGGCAATCTCCGGCTGCAAGGCACAGAACTCCGACCGCGAGATCAGAACATCACCTGCCTCAAACCGCACGTGCTTGCGGGCTTCCTCGGCGGCATACCATCCCAGCGTTGCCCGGGCCGCGCCCAGGTTCCGGGTGACGTCTCCGATGGCGCGGGCGGTTATCCCGAGTGGCGCAAGAAGCTGCATCGCCCGGCGCATCTTGACCCGGTCGTAATGCAGATCCTCGTTCGAGGGGTCATCGATCCAGACGACGTTCAGCGCTTTCAGGTAATCGCGAAGGGTTTGCCGGGTGACCTCCAGAAGCGGCCGGACGTAGGTCACCCCCCCGTCAGGACGGCGGGCCTGCATACCGGAGAGACCATCGACACCGGAGGAGCGCGCCAGACGCATCAGGAAAGTTTCCGCCTGATCGTCCGCCGTATGGCCAAGCGCGATCTCCTCGATCTGATGCTGCAATGCCCAGTCCTTCAGCAGGTCATATCGCGCCCGCCTGGCCTCAGCCTGCAGATTGCCCGAGCCGTCCCAGCTCTCCCAGGTCAGAACATCATGTGACACGTCCAGGCCCTGCGCAATTGCGCCCACCTGTCGCGCCTCGTCGCGCGCCTCGGGGCGCAAGCGATGATCGACGGTCACGGCCCGGAGTTGAAGGGCCGGATCCTCCCCGGCACGCGCCGCAAGCAAATGCAGAAGGGCGAGGGAATCTCCCCCGCCCGACACGGCCACGCCAATCCTGCGCGGTCCCCCGGGCGGAAAGTGAACCGCCACGAGATCCTGCAACGCCTGCACGTCAAAGGTCGTCACGAACAGCCCTGATTACGCATTTCCGTCTGGGCTTCGGTTGCCGAAGCCGACGAGGGGAAACGCTTGGAAATCTCGCCAAGTGTCACGCAGGCTTCGCTCTTCTGACCCAGCTGCCCGAGAAGCCGACCCAGGCCCAGCAACGCCGGCGGTGCGGTCTGATCCTGTGGCGCAAGCGTGAAGCTGTCGAGGTAGGCGCGCGCGGCCTGCTTGCTGTCGCCCTGCTGTTCGAGCGCACGGGCACGACCGAGCTGCGCCGCCGGGGCAAGCGGGCTGCCGGGGTAATCCGAATTGAACTTGACGAAGCCGTCGAGCGCCCCCGCATAGTCGCCCGAGCTGAGCTTCTGCTGTGCCGCCTCGAAGTCGGCCTGCTCCCCGACGGCGAGCTGTGCCGTGTTACTGTTGTCGGAGGGAACAGCGGGCAGCGGCGATGCCGCCTGGTCGCTTCCGGAACCGGAACCGCCCGCAGAGCCGCCCCCGAGGGTCGTCGTCTCGCCCAGCTTGGAAACATCCCCGCCTTCGAGCTCGACCAGCCGGAACTCCAGGTCGCCGATGCGGTTGGTCCCATCGGTCACGATGGCATCGATGCGGTGTTCCATCTCCTCGGTCTTGTTGGTCAGGCGCTGCAGTTCGGTCTCAATCGCATTGACGCGGTCGAGAGGAACCGCACCGGCAACTGCATTGCCCGTCGCACCTGTGGTCGAGAGCTCGCGCTTGAGGTTCTGGATCTCGACGTAAAGCGTAGAGAGTTCCTGCCGGATATCGGCGAGTGTTTCCTGCCGGTCCTGGGCCGCCGCCGGCAGAACCGGCAGCGTCAGGACACAGCACAGAATGACGAGGTATCGACGGATCATGTGCCCGGTATCCTTCCTATGCCCGTGTCAATTTCCGGTTCTCTTGCGAACCGGTCACATGCCCGCAGCAGGCGACAGCACCGTGACCGCCCGACGGTTCTGCGCATAGCAGCTCTCGGTCGAACAGATTGCGATCGGGCGTTCCTTGCCATAGCTGATCGTATCGAGGCGCTGCGGCGCCACGCCCTTGCCCACCAGGTAATCGCGCACGGCGCTGGCGCGGCGTGCACCGAGGGCGATGTTGTATTCGCGGGTGCCCTGCTCGTCGGCGTGGCCCTCGATGGTGGCCTTGAAGTCCGGGTTTGCGGTCAGCCAGCGCGCCTGCCCGTCAAGCGTCGTCCGGGCTTCCGGGGTCAGGCTGGACTGGTCGACGATGAAGTGCACACGGTCCCCGACGGCCTGCTGGAAATACAGCGGCGAAGTCGGATCGGATGCCGTCCCGGCCTGCCCGGCGCCATAGGCGCCATTGGCTCCGTTCGCGCCGTAGGCACCGCTGCCACTGCCGAACCGGTCGGGGTTGGTACATGCGGCGAGGCTCAGCCCCGCGCAGAGGAGAACGGCTTTTGCCAGATAGGTCATGCGAAGTGCCTCTGTTTCAGTGTTCAAGTCAGTCTATCACCGGCGCATCCCCGCCGGAAGGTCCCTGCCCCGCAGCCATCGATGGCAGCTGCGGGACGGCTTTTCAGTTCTGCAACGGTGACCAGGCTGGATCGGAAGCCCCGCCATCGGTACTGACCCGTTTCAGGTTCCGGCCTGTCACGTCGACGGAATAGAGCGAAGAGGTGCCCTGGGCCCCCTGCGTCTCGCGGGAGAACATGATCACGCGGCCATTCGGCGACCATGTCGGCCCCTCGTCGAGGAACGACGCGGTCAGCAACCGCTCGCCGCTGCCATCTGTGCGCATCACGCCGATATGGAAGCGGCCCTTGCTCTGTTTTGTAAACGCGATCATGTCGCCGCGCGGAGACCAGACCGGCGTGCCGTAGCGTCCCTCGCCGAAGGAAATCCGGCGCGGTTCGCCACCACTGACGGGCATGATGTAGAGCTGCTGGGTGCCCGAACGGTCACTCTCGAAGACGATCTGCGAACCGTCGGGCGAGAAGCTCGGTGCGGTCTCGATCGAGGGGGCGACGGTCAGCTGTGTCGACTGACCTGTCGCCAGGTCCATCCGGAAGATATCGGTGTTGCTGCCTTCGCTCTTGGAATAGACGAGAGAGCGCCCATCCGGCGAGAACCGGGGCGAAAACGCCATGTCGCCACCGCCGGTATCGATCACGCGGCGTCCCACGCTGGCCACATCGAGGACGTAGATCTGCGGGCGGCCGGTCTCGTAGCTGGTATAGAGCACCCGGTCCCCGGTCGGAGAGAAGCGAGGCGCCAGCACGAGCGAGGTGCTGTCGGTCAGGTACTGCACGTTGGCACCGTCGTAGTCCATGATCGCCAGACGCTTGCGACGGTCATCCTTGGGCCCTGTCTCGGACACGAAAACCACGCGGCTGTCGAAGTAGGGATCTTCGCCGGTGATCCGACTGTAGACGGTATCGGCCACCTTGTGAGCCATGCGGCGCCAGCCCTCTCGCGTGCCGGTGAACTGCAGGCCACTGCCGAGTTCCTGCCCGGCGAAGACGTCGTGCAAGCGGAATTTCACGGCGACCTGGTCCCCCTGGACATCCACCGCACCGGTGATAAGCGCCTCGGCGTTGATGGCCTTCCAGTCGGCGTATTGCACGGGGCTGGAGAAGGATGTGATCTTGCCGATATGGGCGCTGGCCGGAATCTCTCGGAAGAGACCTGTGCCAGTCAGGTCATCGGCGATGACGCGGGTGATCTGCTGTGCGAGGTCCCCGGCCTGCGGGCTCTCTGCCACGAACCCGGGTACCGCATAGGGCAAGGGCTCGATCACGCCTTCGGTGATCTCGATCCGCAGAGGGCCGGATTGCGCCGCAACCGCACCCGGCAGAACAAGGGACATCAGCGCGAAAAGCGCGGTGAGCAGAAAATTGGGCCTGTGGATGCGTTTCATCATAGGTTCCGCATTTTCTCCGGGTTGAATGTCATTTCGATGTCACGCCACTGCTCGTATTTCTCTGCGGGCAGCGTGAAGCCGCTGGCACCGCAACGCAAGACCGCACGGCGCGCTGCGGCAAAGGCTGTGTTCTGTGCTGAATTATCGCCCCCCTGCGCCCTGACAAGGGACACATCGCTTGCAACCTTGCCATTGCGGTCAAGCTGGAAGCGGACGGTCACAGTCACGCCGAAGGCAGGCGAGCCGACATCGACGTTCCAGCACTGACCGACCGCCAGGCGGAGCGCATCCATCTCGCCGGCCGTCAGCGGCGGGCCGGAGGCCGCCGCCGGCGCCTGCGGGGCATTTTCCTGACCGGTGTCTGCACCGCCGCCCAGGGCCTCGGCAAGGGCCTTGTCGATGGCGGATTCTGCCGGATCTTCCGCCGGCGTATCGGCCGCTGGCGCGGGGGCAGGCTTGGGCGCGGGCTTCGGCTCTGGTTGGGGCTCGGGCTTGGCTTCGGGTTTCGGCTCGGGGGCGGGAGCTGACTGCTGCGCGGGCTCCGCCGCAGCCACCTGTTCGGGGCGGGTCTTGGGCCGCACCGAAGTAGCGGGCGCACGGGTCGAAGGCTCGTCCGCCTCGGTCACGATCTCGGTGGTGGTCTCCTCGGGCGATG
The DNA here is from genome assembly GCF_056270665.1 of Pseudooceanicola sp. DL12. Taxonomy (NCBI): domain Bacteria; kingdom Pseudomonadati; phylum Pseudomonadota; class Alphaproteobacteria; order Rhodobacterales; family Paracoccaceae; genus Pseudooceanicola; species Pseudooceanicola sp. DL12. The sequence continues at coordinate 1,072,860 of NZ_CM149884.1, read as the reverse complement.
CGGCATCCTGCTCCTCGAGAGGCTCGGCGGCAGGATCCTCTGAAGGCGCCACTTCCGGGCGGCTCTCGATGTCCACCGGCATGTCCCGGTCCGGCCGCTCGACCGGCTCGGGGGCGATGCGTGGCGCCTGTTGCGGCGCCGGCGGGGCCTCGGGCCGCACGACGGGGGCCGGTGTCGCCTCGGGCTCCGGTGCGGGGGCCGGCACCAGCGCCGCCATGTCCTCTGCGGGCTGCGGCGCCGCCTCCGGCTGGGCCGGCGGGGCATCCGTCACCTCGGAGACCGGCGGTGTCGGCACGGGCACTTCCGGTGCGGCGTCGGGTTCGGGCGCGGCGGGGGCCGGCTCGGGGTCCGGCTGCGCGGGAGCAGTGTCCGTTGCCGTGGCCACCGGCGCCTCGGTCGAGGGTTCCGGAGCGATCTCGGGCAAGTCTGGCGGGCGCACCTGCGGCGCCGGTCCGGGCGGACGGCTGCCGCCCTGCATGGCCGCGAACTCCTGCTCGGAAATGATCGAGACCGGCGTGACCTGGATCTCGGGCGCCGGCGAAGAGAACCAACCGCCGAAAAGCACGATAGCAATCACCCCGAGGTGTCCCGCGCCGGATATGACCTGGCCCGTGTTCATAGCGTCTTAGTTGCCTTCGCCATCCAGCGTCGGCCCGCCGGTGTCCGTGACGAGGCCGATATTCGTGAAGCCACCGCTGTTCAGGGCCCCCATGACCTGGACCACCGTCTCATATGGGACAGCACCATCAGCCCGCAGGTAAACGCGGTCGGACGAGCGCTCTGCCGCGACAGCACGGAGCTTGTCCAGCAGCTGGTCGCGGGGCGTTTCGGTTGTCTGGATCATGATCCGGCCGTCAGAGGTGACGGTGACAGTCAGCGGCTCTTCCTGTTCGGATGGCAGGGCCGCCGCGGCGGTCTTGGGCAGTTCGACCGGCACGCCGACGACCATCAGGGGTGCGGCCACCATGAAAATGATGAGCAGCACCAGCATGACGTCAACAAATGGCGTGACGTTGATCTCGGCCATGGGGAGCGCACGGCCACCGCGACGTCGCCCCCTGCGACGTCCCCCGCCCGATCCGGATCCGCCCTGTACGCTCGCGCCCATGTCAGCTGTCCAACTGACGGCTGAGGATGGTGGAGAATTCGTCGGCAAAGGCTTCGTAGCCGCCAACGATGCGATCCGCGTCGCCACTGAGCTTGTTGTAGAAGACAACGGCCGGGATCGCGGCAATCAAGCCGAGAGCAGTGGCCAGAAGGGCCTCTGCGATCCCCGGCGCCACGACTGCAAGGTTGGTGTTCTGGGTTTCCGCGATACCGATGAAGGCATGCATGATGCCCCAGACCGTCCCGAACAACCCGATGAATGGCGCGGTGGAGCCGACGGTGGCGAGCACGGAGAGGCCTGATTGCAGGGTCTCGGCTTCCTTGGCGATCGCAACATCCATCGACCTGTCGATCCGGGCCTGAGCCCCGGCGATCATGCGGCCGTCGGAACGGTGCGAACGGCGCCATTCCGTCATGCCGGCGGCAAATACACGTTCCGACCGTCCCGACGGCTCGGGGCCGATATCGTCGTAGAGTTCGTCCAGCGGCTCACCGGACCAGAAGACCTGGTCGAAGGCCGCCGCTTCGGAACGGGCTCGCCGGAAGGTGATAAATTTCTGGATGATGATCGACCAGCTCCAGAAGGATGCCAGGATCAGCAGAAGCATCACGATTTTCACGGTAAACGTGGCACGGCCGAAAAGGCCGAGCATGGAGAAATCGATCTCCTGCACGGATGCGAGGGTTTGTGGGTCCATAATGCCTGCTCTTTTTCACCGCGGCCGTCTGCGCGACCTGATTGCGGAGGAAGCTAGCGCAGTTCAAGGGGATTGGCCAATGAATTAAGGCGGAAAGCCGCCCGGGCCACGCGGTTGTGAAAGGGCTCAGTGCAGCATCAGGCGAATATTTGCCGGTAGCCGCGCGGGATGGCCGGTCTCTGACAGGGCCACCAGCGTGACATGCGATGTGAACAGCAAGGCATCGGCCCTGCGGACATCCTGGCGCAGGATGATCCGCGCCCCGGTGACCTGTTCCGGTACGGTTTCGACGGTCAGCTCGTCGTCGAATCTGGCCGGCGAGAGATAATCGGCTTCAACCCGCCGAACGGCGAAAACGATGCCCTCGTCCTCTTTCAGACGCACCTGGTCGACGCCCAGATCGCGCACCCATTCGCTGCGGGCCCGCTCGATGAACTTCAGGTAGTTCGCGTAATAGACGATCCCGGCAAGGTCGGTGTCTTCGTAGTAGACGCGCAGGTGAAACAGGTGGCTCATGCAGGACAGCTCTCAAGGCACTGAATTCTGGCGGCAATGAAGCATTGCAGCCGGGCAGAGGCAAGCGCCGCGCGCCTGACCGCACCGCCCATTCGGGTCAGTTGTAGAATTGTCCGGCCCGTGCAGCCAGGCGCAGGGCCAGCGTCGGGTCCTCGCTGAAGCTGGGCAGCACCGGATCATAGGCCGCGGCGAGAATCGCCGTGAGGTCGGGTCGCATCACGGTACCCTCGGCGTTTTCGATGCGCGCCAGCGCCGAACTCTCGGCAAAGGCATCGGGGGCCCAGAGGAGCATCGATTTGAGCGTCTGTTCGATACCGAGGTCGGTCGCAGGCATGACCGACAGGGCCTCGTCCATCCGCAGCAGGATGAAGGCCGCCTTGATCGAATTGTCCGCGTCGAACCGGAAGAAACGGTACTGGTTCGCACCGGCGGCCTGAAGCCGCGGCAGAAGCGTTTCGAGGTTCGGGATCAGCTGATCCATGTTCTCGACCTCGGCAAGCTCGGACCAGTCTTTCAGAAAGAAAATCATGAAGTTGGCGCCGAGCTCGGGATCCACCTCGGTCATCTTGTGACCGGAGGCGAGCACCACCGTCTCGATGGCGCCCTTGAGCGGCGGCAGGCTGTCGTCGGCAACGCCAAAGATCACCGGCGCGATCGGGCGGGACCAGCGCGCAAAGCGGAACTGTCCCTCGGAATCGGTAAAGAGATCGGTGATCTGCCCGGCATCGGGCGCAAGCTCGGGCATGTGGGATCCTTTGCCAGTCGCAATTGGGTAAGCGCAGGGTTTTCCCAAGCATGAAGTCCATGCGCAAGAGCAAACCCACGGGTACGACGCCCGATCTAGGTACGGCAGGCGCGTTAAGGAAGCATCACTCCTCGAAAAGATCCGGCGTGGCCGGGCCGCGCGGCGGGGTCAGGCCAAGGTGCCGCCAACCGGCCTGTGCCAGCATCCGACCACGGGGCGTACGCTGGATCAGGGTCTGCTGCAGAAGGTAGGGCTCGATGACCTCTTCAAGGGCGTCCCGGCTCTCTGACAGGGCGGCCGAAAGCGTCTCTATTCCCACCGGGCCACCCCCGTAACCCTCTCCGATCATTCGCAAATACCGGCGGTCGGCGCCATCGAGGCCGAGGTGGTCGACGCCGAGGCGGGTGAGCGAACTGTCAGCGAGCTCGCGGGTGATGGTGCCGTCGCCTTCGACCACGGCGAAATCGACCACGCGGCGGAGCAGTCGGCCGGCAATGCGGGGGGTGCCACGGGCACGTCGGGCGATCTCTCGGGCGCCCTCGTCATCGGCGGGCGCACCGAGAAGACGGGCGTTGCGGGTGACGATCTCGTGCAGCTCGTCGATGGTGTAGAACTGCAGCCGGGTGGGAATGCCGAAACGGTCGCGCAGCGGCGTGGTGAGCAGGCCCAGACGGGTCGTCGCCCCCACCAGCGTGAAGGGCTGAAGTTCGATCCGCACGGTACGCGCGGCAGGCCCCTCGCCGATCACGAGATCAAGCTCGAAATCCTCCATCGCGGGATAGAGAACCTCTTCCACCGCAGGGTTAAGCCTATGAATTTCGTCGATAAAGAGGACGTCCCGCGCCTCGAGGTTGGTGAGGATCGCCGCGAGGTCACCGGCCTTGGCCAGCACCGGACCGGAGGTCATGCGGAAGTTGACGCCGAGCTCTCGCGCCATGATCTGTGCCAGGGTCGTCTTGCCCAGGCCGGGAGGGCCATGGAAGAGGGTGTGATCCATCGCCTCGCCCCTCTGGCGGGCGGACTGGATGAAGACCTTGAGGTTGGCGCGGGCCTCGGCCTGACCGATGAAGGCATCGAGGGTCTGCGGCCGCAAGGCCCGGGTATCCTCGGCCAGATCCTCTGGCAGCGGGGCGGGTCTGAGGGTCGGATCCGGCTCGGTCATGTCAAAATCCTAACGCCTTGAAAAGGCTGATTTCCAACGTCGGTATTACGTCGGTATTACGTCGGTATCGCGTCGGTGCCGATCCGGAAAATCGCGGCAGGCCCGAAAAGGTTAATCCTTCGGCGCGAGCAGTCTGAGAGCGGCCCGGATCAGGCCCGAGGTGTCAAGCTCGGGCGCGTCGGTGAGCGCCTGCATCACGGCGCCTGCGGCCTCGGAAGGCTGATACCCGAGATTGGTGAGCGCGGAGAGTGCCTCGGCCTGGGCATTGGCATTCGGGGCCGGCGCAGGCGCCGGTTTCGGCGCGCGTTTCGGGGCGGGCGCCGGGGTCGCCTCCTCGATCACCGCGCCCTCGGCAGAGGCGGCGGGCGTGGCGGTCATGGCCATGACGGTGGGCGCCTTGTCCTTGAGCTCGGAGACCACCCGTTGGGCGATCTTGGGGCCGACGCCCTTGGCGGCCTTGACCGCGTTCCAGTCGCCCAGCGCGATGGCACGGCTGACCCCGTCGGGGCCGAGCGCCGAGAGGATGGCAAGCGAGGCCTTGGCCCCCACCCCCTGCACCGAGGTGAGCAGGCGGTGCCATTCCTTCTCCACCATGGTGGAGAAACCGAAGAGCTGCAGCAGGTCCTCGCGCACGAGAAGGTCGGTATAGAGAGCGGCGGCCTCGCCCGGGCCGGGCAGCGCCGCCAGCGTCCGGTCGGAGCAATAGACCACGTAGCCCACGCCGCGCACGTCGAGCAGCAGGTGATCGAGATCCTTGTAGTCGACGATCCCCGTCAGCTTGCCGATCATCAGGCGCTCCTCCGGATGGCCTGGGCCAGGCCCGAGCCCATGTGATGGGCATGACAGATGGCAACGGCAAGGGCATCGGCGGCATCGGGGCCGTTCAGCTGAACGCCGGGCAATTGCATGCGGACCATGTGCTGGACCTGCTTCTTGTCGGCATGGCCGACGCCCACGACCGTCTTCTTGATCTTGTTGGGAGCATATTCGCCCACCACGATGCCGGCACGGGCCGGCACGATCAGCGCCACGCCGCGGGCTTGGCCGAGCTTCAGCGTGCCGGCGCCGTCGCGGTTGACGAAGACATGTTCGATGGCGGCCTGATCGGGCTGAAAGCGGGCGACGATCTCTGTCAGACCATCATGCAGGTGCAGCAGGCGCCGCGCCAGATCATCCCCCTCGCCGTGAATCACGCCGTTGTCGATGTGGCTGATCCGGCTGCCCTCGACACGAATCATGCCCCAACCGAGGTTCTGAAGCCCTGGGTCGATCCCCAAAACGCGCATTTTGCCCTGCCCTTTCCGGTGCCTGTCGCCCTTTGTCAGGACTTTTTTTCACAATTAGCACGAAACAAGAACATGCGCCAAGGGCGATGAATGATTTCGTTCCGTGATGGATCGGCAGCGGCGCGTTTATGGATCGTCGAAATTCGCCGTCCGGATGGTCAAAAACGACCCCACACCAAACACTTTTTACGAGAATTGATGAACTTTCTGCGACACAGCCTACCCATGCATTCCCTGCATGCGTTGCATGCAAAAATTGCTGCTTGAATGGGCAGAATAAAAACTCTAGCTGCGGCAACAGAAGACGCGACAGACAATCTGTCGGCCCTGAAACTCCCCATGAGGATAAGACCAATGGCCAATACGCACTACAACGACCGCACCCAAGCACCCGCCAGCCCCTTCTCGGCATTTGCCGCACCGCTGGCCCACCTGATTTCCGCCATCACCAACTGGAATGATGTGCGCGTGACCCGCAACGCCCTGTCCCGCCTGAACGACCGTGAGCTGAACGACATCGGCCTGGTCCGCGGTGACATCGAGGACGTCGCCCGCCGCTAAACCCTGCTGCGGCATGGGGATGCCGCAGACTGAAGGGCTGTACAGAGAAAGCCGCATCCGGACCGCCGGGTGCGGCTTTTTCCATGGCCGGAACCGGGGCCGAAGCGCCGCCGAACCAAGCCATGCAAAAAGGCGGCCACCGGGGCCGCCTTTTGCGTGTCGTTTTCAGGCCTTCAGGAAGGGGGCCCTTCAGGGGCGGGATCCCCAATACGGGATCACGCGGGCATCTTCAGGGTGAGCGTGGTCCATTCGCGGATCTGCTCGGAATGATGCAGGGCAAAGCCCTCGGCCACATAGGCGGCGAGAACGTCGTCGGCCTGTTCGTTCAGCAACCCGGAGAGGATCGCATAGCCGCCCCGCGCGGTATGGGCCGCCATGTCGGGAGCGAGCGAGATCAGCGGGCCCATGAGGATATTGGCAAAGACCAGCCCGTAGGGCGCACGGTCGTGCAGCTCGTCATGGTCGAAACCGGCGGCCTCGACGCAGGCCACCTGCCCGGCCATGTCGTTTGCGGCCAGGTTGGCGACGGCGACGTCGACGGCAACCTGATCGATGTCGGAGGCGATGGGCGTGCCGGGCCAGATCTTGGCGGCGGCCATGGCCAGCACCGCGGTGCCGCAGCCGATGTCGGCGGTGCGATCGGTGGAGAAGCCTTCGTTGTCGAGCCGGTCGAGCGCCTTGAGGCAGCCGAGAGTGGTGCCGTGGTGGCCGGTACCGAAGGCCATGGCGGCCTCGATCAGAAGCGGAATGACGGCCGGATCCTGAGGCACCTTGTCGGCATCATGGGAGCCGTAGACGAAGAAGCGGCCGGCCTCTACGGGAGAGAGCTCGCGCCGGACATGGGCAACCCAGTCGGTCTCGGGGACCTCGGAGACCACGAAGGGGCGGGCGTTGTTCATGGTGGCCAGCAGGGCCAGGCCGGCCTCGTCGGGCTTCTCCTCGAAATAGCCGCCGACCTCCCAGAGGCCGCTGTCGTCCTCCATCTCGAAGACGCCGATGCCGGTGGGTTCGGGGATGAGGCGCTCCATCGCCTCGCCGAGGGCCTCGGCGTCCTGCTTGCTGGTCAGCTTGGTATAGGCGGTGAAGGTGGTCATGGTCGTCCTCTGGCAGTCCTCGGAAGGAAGGGGTTGCCCGGGGCCTAGTCGCGGCGGGGCGTGCCGTCAAGCGCGCGCAGGCGGCCTATTCCGCGGCCGAGGTGCGCAAGCGGCGGGAAAAGATCGTCTCATGGCCCGGTTCGGGGTGGCGCGGGATCAGCAGTGCCAGCAGGAAGGAGGCCGCGGCCAGCAGGGCCGCGAGGCCGAAGACGGCACCGGGCGAATAGAGCCAGAGATAGCCGAGCGAGGCCGGCAGGAAGACCGCCGCGATGTGGTTGATGGTGAAGGCCACGGCCGCAGTGGGGGCGAAATCGCCGGGATCGGCGATCTTCTGGAAGTAGGTCTTGAGCGCCAGGGCGAGGGAGAAGAAGAGGTTGTCGATCACGTAGAGCGTGGCCGCCAGCGCAATGCCCCAGCCGAAGTAGTAGATGCCGCCGTAGAGCGAGAAGACGATGACGAGGCCGGCGTATTCGAAGGCCAGCACGCGGCGTTCGCCGATCACGCCCACCGCGCGGCCCAGGAGCGGCGCCAGAACCATGTTCGACAGCAGCGTGATCAGGAAGAGCGAGGTGACCTGATGCACGTCGAAACCGAAGCGTTCGACCAGCATGAAGCCGGCGAAGACCACGAAGATCTGCCGCCGCGCGCCGGCCATGAACTGAAGCAGGTAATAGAGCCAGTAGCGGCGGCGCAGGACGATCTGCTTGCGCTGCGGATTGGGCGCCTCGAACTGCGGGTAGAGGAAGAGCGCGAGGAAGGCGAGCAGCGTGGTGGTGCCGCCGGCCAGCATGAAGACGAGGTTGTAGCTGAGCCCCAGGGTATCCCAGAAGGCCACGATCAGCCCGTAGGAGACCAGCGTGGCGGCCGAGCCGACGGCCAGCAGCTTGCCCAGCACGCGGGGGGCCTGCTCGCGGGTAAGCCATTGCAGCTGGAGCGACTGGTTCACCGCCTCGTAGAAGTGGAAGCCCACGGAACTGAAGAAGGTGATCATCAGGATTCCGCCCAGCGTGGGGAAATAGGCCGTGAGCGCCGTGGACACCCCCAGCAGCATCAGCGAGATCAGCGCCAGCACCTGTTCGCGGCAGATCAGCAGTACCGCGATCACGCCGATGGAGAGAAAGCCCGGGATCTCGCGCACCGTGTGCAGCCAGCCGATGTCATGCCCGTCGAAGCCCGCGGATTCGATGACGAAATTGTTCAGCAGGGCGTTCCAGGTGGCGAAGGCGATGGGCTGAGCCACCGCCATCAGCACCAGCAGGGCGATGGGACGACGCCAGATCGGCATCGTCGGGGCCTGGGCAATGGGGATGATACGTGTCATTCGCATGCTTTACCCGCCTTCCGGGAAATTGCGAAGACATTTGACATTGCATCCCTGCACAGACCTGCCGCAGGGGCCGCGAAAATGCGGAGGTCGCTACGGCTTGCGGGAAAGCAGCCAGTAGGTGAGCCCGAAGGCCAGCGCCAGCAGCCCGTAGGCCATGAAGTACTCGGGCTGAAGCTCCTTGCTGTCGAGAGTGATCACCTTTCGCGAAACGGCCATGAGGGCGGTGGCGACCACGAGCTTGACGTGGATGACGTCCTTGGTGAGGTAGAGCGTGACGTTGGTGTAGATCTCTATGGCGATCAGCACCATCAGCGCGGCATTGAACACCGCGAGAATGTCGCCGACGGTGAGAATGAAAATCGGCGGCGTGAGCAGGCGACCGACGATCATGAAGCCGGACTCCACGATGCCGCAGACGATCACGATCACCATGACCACCGACAGAAGCCGCACCCCGAGACGCACGAGGCGGTTGGAATAGCGCACAATCAGGTCGGGGTGATCGGGATCGAGCTCGGTATGCTCGCCGTTGCCCGGAAGCTGCCCTTCTAGCCGCTCTGCACTCATCGTCTGGTCTTTCCTGTTCAGCATCCGGCCCGAGGCCGTCCATGGGCATTGGGACCACATGAAGGAACAAGGAGACAAGTGCGCGCGGGCCCTGCCCCGGCACTTTGCGAGGGACTGCGCCCTAACTGCCGCGGTTTGAACGCTGTGGTTGAAGGCCCCGCCCGACAGGTGCCCAGGTTCAGTAGAAACTCTGGGGGTCGATGTCGATGGTCAGGCGGAGGTTGCGCGGCATCGGTGTGGTGTTGACCCATTCCGAAACGGCGCCCTGCAGGGCCACGCCCTTTGGCGCCTTGACCAGCAGGCGCACCCGGTGCCAGCCGCGCACCCGGGCGATGGGCGCAGGCGCGGGGCCATAAACCACGGCGCCGGCGCGACGCAGCGGTGCGTCGTTGCGGGCCAGCCGCATGCCGGCCTCCATGGCGATCTGCTGTTCCTCGGCCGAGAGGATGATGCCGGCCATGCGCCCGAAGGGGGGCATCTGGGCCTGGGACCGGGCTTCGGCTTCGGCGTTCCAGAAATCTTCCTCGTTGCCCGAGAGAATGGCGCGGATCACCGGGTGGTCGGGCTGATAGGTCTGCATCAGGGCTTCGCCGGGCTTGTCGGCGCGGCCGGCGCGGCCGGCCACCTGACGCATCAGCTGGAATGTCTTTTCCGCCGCGCGCATGTCGGATCCGTGCAGGCCGAGATCGGCGTCGATCACCCCCACCAGCGTCAGCAGGGGAAAGTTGTGCCCCTTGGCCACCAGCTGGGTGCCGACGATGATGTCGGCGCCGCCTGTGGCGATGGTTTCCACCGCCTGCTTCAACGCCCGGGCCGAGCCGAAGAGATCGGAGGAAAGCGTGGCGATGCGGGCCTCGGGGAAGAGTTCGGTTGCCTCCTCGGTCAGGCGCTCGACGCCCGGCCCCACGGCAGAGAGCATGCCCTCGGCCTCGCAGGAGGGGCATTTTTCCGGCATGGGAATGCTCTCGCCGCACTGGTGGCACATCAGCCGCTTGAGAAAGCGGTGCTCGACCATGCGGGCGTCGCAATGGGGGCATTCGATCTGTTCGCCGCAGGCCCGGCAGAGGGTGACGGGGGCATAGCCGCGGCGGTTGAGGAAGAGCAGCGCCTGTTCGCCCGATTCCATCCGCTTGCGCACCGCCGCCTGCATCGAGGGCGAGATCCAGTGGCCCGAGGCGAGCTCCTCGGCGCGCATGTCGATGGCCTTCATCTCGGGCAGAACGGCGGTGCCGAAGCGCGAGGTCATGTCGATGCGGTCGTACTTGCCCGCCTGGGCATTCACCCAGGTTTCCAGCGAGGGCGTCGCAGAGGCGAGGATGACGCGGGCATGGGCGATGGAGGCACGCAGCACCGACATGTCGCGGGCGTTGTAATGCACGCCGTCTTCCTGCTTGTAGGAACTGTCGTGTTCCTCGTCCACGACGATCAGGCCCAGGTCGCGGAAGGGCAGGAAGAGCGCCGAACGGGCGCCGACGACGAGCTGCGCGCCGCCCTCGCCCACCATCTTCCAGGCCCGGCGGCGTTCGGTCATCGTGACGCCGGAGTGCCACTCGCAGGCCCGGGCACCGAAGCGCTTTTCCACCCGGTTCAGGAATTCGGCCGAGAGGGCGATTTCCGGCAGAAGCACCAGCGCCTGACGCCCCCTTGCCAGGCAGGCGGCAACGGCCTCGAGGTAGACCTCGGTCTTGCCCGATCCGGTGATGCCGCGCAGGAGCGTGGTGCCGTAGGTGCCGCTGTCGATGCCGGCGCGCAGCCGGTCGGAGGCGGCCTGCTGATCCGGGGTCAGCGCCTTGCCGGGCAGCGAGGGATCGAGCATCGGATAGGGCACGTCGCGGGGGGTGTTCTCCTCGATCACGGCGCCCTGTTTCACCAGCCCCTTGATCACCGAGGAGGTGACGCCGGCGGCATCGGCGAGCTCCTTCAGGGTGAAGGCGAGGCCGCCGAATTCCTCCAGCACCGCAAGGGTGCGGGTGCGGGCATCGGTCATGCGGTCGGGGGTTTCGTCGCCCAGGCGATAGACCTTCTGCATCGAGGGCGGATCCGACAGGCCCGGCGCGCGGGTGGCCAGGCGCAGCATCGCCGACATCGGCGTGAGCGTGTAATCGCCCGCGCGGACCAGGAAATCGCGCATCTCGTCGCGCATCGGCGCCACGTCGAGCACCCGGGTGACGGCGCGGGCCTTGCTGAGGTCGAAACCGCCCTTGCCCGGCCCCCAGACGACGCCAATCACCTGGCGCGGGCCGAGCGGCACCTGCACGAAGGCGCCGTCGCGGCAGCCGCCCTCGGGCGCGCGATAGTCCAGGGTGCGGTCGAGCGGCTGGCTCGTCAGGACCGAGACGAGCGTGCCCTCTTCGAAGAATGACGGACTGTCGGACAAGGCGGTATCCCGGGGTATTGGCGGGGGCCGGTGGCGGCGCGATGGGGCGATTGGGGTTTCGGAGCCCCCTTGTATCGGGTAAAGCGCGGGAGAGTAAAATCCAATCCATCTCTCTCTGCACGAGGCCCCGGATGAAGTTCTTTGTAGATACCGCAGACATCGCTGCCATTGCCGAGCTGAACGAGCTGGGCATGGTGGATGGCGTCACCACCAACCCCACGCTGATCAAGAAGTCCGGCCGGGACATCCTGGAAGTGACCAAGGAGATCTGTGACCTGGTCGACGGTCCGGTGAGCGCGGAAGTAACCGCCACCGACGCCGAGACGATGATCGCCGAGGGTCACAAGCTGGCCAAGATCGCCGACAATATCGCCGTCAAGGTGCCGCTGACCTGGGACGGCCTGAAGGCCTGCAAGGTGCTGTCGGACGAGGGCACGATGGTCAACGTGACGCTCTGCTTCAGTGCCAACCAGGCGCTGCTGGCGGCCAAGGCGGGCGCGACCTTCATCAGCCCCTTCATCGGACGGCTGGACGACATCAACCTCGACGGCATGCAGCTGATCGAGGACATCCGCACCGTCTATGACAATTATGCCTTCGAGACCGAGATCCTGGCGGCCTCGATCCGCACGGCGAACCACGTGGCCGAAAGCGCCCGCATCGGTGCCGACGTGATCACCGCCCCGCCGGCCGTGATCAAGGCCCTGGCCAGCCACCCGCTGACCGACAAGGGCCTGGATGCCTTCCTGAAGGACATCGCCGACGCCGGCATCAAGATCCTGTAAGGATCCGCCCGCATCGCGGGACGACAGCACAATCAAGAATGAAATCGCGGCCTTGGCAAAAAGGGCCGCGATTTTTCTTTGCGGTTCTGCTATGCAGAAAGAAAAAGAGACAGAGGCTGATATGAGCAGTAGCAAGCCCGAGCTGGACAGTGTCATGCGCGCGCGGATCATCGCGCGGCCCGATTGCATCCTGGATGACCGCGACGTGATGGACGCGCTGATCGCCGCCAATGGCCGTGCCATGGGCGAGAACATCGTCGACCTGCGCGGCATCGCCATGGAGCGGCTGGAGGCGCGGCTGGACCGGCTGGAAGACACCCACCGCAACGTCATCGCCGCCGCCTACGAGAACCTGGCCGGCACCAACCAGATCCACCGAGCGGTGCTGCACCTGCTGGAAGCGCAGGATTTCGAGACCCTGCTGCGCGACCTGGGCGGCGACGTGGCCGACATCCTGGGTGTCGACGCCATGCGGCTGGTGCTGGAGACAGAGCAGACCGAGGCCGATGCCAGCCTGAACCGGCTGGGCGACGTGCTCTGCATCGTCGAGCCGGGGTTCGTGGCGGCCTATCAGGACATGCACCGCGGCGGCATGGGCCGGCCGGTGCTGCTGCGGCAGATCCCCGGCGGACACGAGCCGGTCTTTGGTGCGCTCTCCGAGCGCATCGCCTCGGAGGCCTGCCTGCAGCTCGACCTGGGCCCCGGGCGCCTGCCGGCGATGCTGATCATGGGCTCGGAGGATCCGAACCAGTTCACGCCGCACCACGGCACCGACCTGCTGGGCTTTTTCGCCGGGGTCTTTGAACGGACGATGCGCCGCTGGCTGGCATGAGCGGCGTGGAGACATCGGCGGCGGCGCTGGCGGTTTCGCCGGCCGCGCGCGACGCGCTGCAGCAATGGCTGGAGACGCAGAAGGCGCTGCTGGACCGGGCCGACAACACCATCGAGGCCTATCGAGGCGACGTGATGGAGTTCATCGCCTTCATCACCCTGCACAAGGGCGACTCGCAGGGGCTTGGCCCGCTGTCGCGGATCACCACGCCGGACATGCGCAGCTGGATGGCGCATCTGCGCAGCTCGGGCGTGGGGGCGCGGTCGCTGGCGCGCAAGCTGTCGGCGGTAAAGACCTTTTATCGCTGGCTGGCCGAACGCGAGGGCTTCGAGCCCACCGCCGTTCTGTCGGCGCGCAGCCCCAAGTACCAACGCAAGCTGCCACGCCCGCTGACCGAACCGGATGCCGCGCAGATCCTGCAGCAGGTCGGCGAACAGGACCCGCGACAGTGGGTCTCGGCGCGCGACGTGGCGGTGGTGACACTGCTCTATGGCTGCGGGCTTCGGATCTCGGAGGCGCTGTCGCTGAGCGCCGAGGACCTGCCCATCGGCGACAGCCTGCGGATCATCGGCAAGGGCGGCAAGGAACGCGTGGTGCCGGTGATCGCACCGGCGCGGCGCGCGGTGGAGCAGTACCTCGAGCTGTGTCCCTGGCCCATCGAGAAGGGCACACCGGTGTTCCGCGCCATCCGCGGCGGGCCGCTCGACGGGCGCAGCATCCGCACCGCCATGGCCAAGGCGCGCGCCCAGATGGGCCTGCCCTCCTCGGCGACGCCACATGCACTGCGTCACAGTTTCGCGACCCATCTGCTGAACGCGGGCGGCGATTTGCGCGCGATCCAGGAATTACTGGGACATGCGAGCCTGTCCACAACCCAGGCCTATACCGCCGTGGACAGCGCGCGCCTGATGGATGTTTACCGCAAGGCACATCCGAGACGCTGATTTCTTGCCAATCGCGGGCCGACATGCGTAGATCACCGGATGATGACACCCGTGAGAATGCGCGCCGTTTCCGTTCACCTGCTGACCGCCACCGGCGCGATATTTGCCATGCTGGCGATCATCGCAGCCGCCAACGAACAATGGGAACCGATGTTCCTGTGGCTGGTGGTCGCCTTTGCCGTCGACGGGGTCGACGGGCCGCTGGCCCGGAAATACGACGTGAAGACCCATGCCGCGCGCATCGACGGGGTGCTGCTCGACCTGATCATCGACTTCCTGACCTATGTGTTCATCCCGGCCTTTGCCCTCTACCAGTCGGGGCTGCTGCCGGGCTGGACGGGCTGGGTCGGCGTGCTGCTGATCACCTTTGCCTCGGCGGTCTATTTCGCGGACACCAAGATGAAGACCGAGGACAATTCCTTCAGCGGGTTCCCCGGCTGCTGGAACATGGTGGTGCTGGTCTTTTTCGCCACCGAGCCGCCGATCGCGGTGATGCTGCCGATGATCACGGCCCTGACGGTGGCGATGTTCATGCCGCTGAAATTCATCCACCCGGTGCGTACCCGGCGCTGGCGAACGGTCTCGCTGCCGATGGCCGCGATATGGGTGGTGCTCGGCCTCGCCGCGACATTCGATCATTTCCACCTGGCGAAATGGGCCGAGCTGAGCTTTGTCGCGGTCAGTGTCTACCTGCTGTTTGCCGGGATCGCACAGCAGATCTTTCCCGAGAAGGGCAAGGCGCGGGGCAGCCTCTAGGGGCCCGCCCGCGCGGCAGCCTCAGCGCAGGCGCGAGGGTTCCGCCAGCCAGCGCATCAGTTCCGCCGTGACGGCCTCGGGCTGTTCCAGCATCGGCAGGTGCCCTGCCCCCTCGATCACCGCAAGGCGCGTGCCCGGCGTCATCGCCGCCATGGCCTCGTGCCGCTTGGGCGGCACCAGCGTGTCGGCCTCGCCGCAGACGACAAGGCCCGGCACCCGCAGCTTGCGCAGGTTGGCCTGCTGATCGGGGCGGCGCTGAAGCGCGCGCTGCTGGGCGATGAAGACGCGCTCGCCCAGGTCCTCTCCCATCCGGCGCCATTGCTGCCAGACCGGGGTGCGACCGGGGCCGGGAGCAAGAGCCTCGGCCGGCAGGGCCCCGGAGAGCGCCTCGGACAGGCGGCCAGCGCGGGCCCGGACGATGAATGCCTCGCGGTCGGCGGATTGCTGCGGCGTATCGGCCATCGGCGAGACCGCCAGCAGTGCCAGCCGGGTGATCCGGTCAGGCGCGCGGCGCAACAGCTCCATCGCGACACAGCCCCCGATGGAATGACCGGCCAGGGCAAAACGCACCGGCAGCTGTGGTAGCAGGTCGGAGGCGTAGTCCTCGATCCGGTCGGCGGCCATCGGAGGAGCGATGACGACGAGGCGATCGCGGCCAAGGGCGGCCAGCTGCGGCGCCCAGAGCCGGGCATCGCCCATAAGGCCTGGGATCAGGAGAAGGGGTTCTTTCACGTCTGCACCGTGTTCAGTCTACAGCGTCTTCAATGCGTCACGACGCGGGATATGCCCTCAGAGCCTGCCGAGGACATCGGTGATGCCGCCGGCAATCATGTCGAGGCAGTCGGGAGTGGAAAACCGGTGATCGGCGCCCTTGACCAGGCAGAGGCGGATATCGGGCCCTTCGGCCTTCTCCATCAGGCGCAGGGCGACCGAGAGCTCGACATCCTCGTCGGCGGTGCCGTGGAAGAAACGCACCGGGAAGGGCAGCGAGACCGGATCGCGCAGGATCAGGTGATCGCGGCCATCCTCGATCAGGCGCTTGGTGATGATGTAGGGCTCGCCGTAGTCGGACGGCAGGGCCACCTGCCCCACCATCTCGAGGGCGAGGCGCTGCGGCTTGTCGAAACCGGCCCACATGCTGTCCTCGGTGAAATCGGGCGCCGCGGCGATGGTCACGAGGCCGGCGATGCGTTCGGGCAGCCGCGCGGCCATCAGCAGCGAGATCCAGCCGCCCATGGAGGAACCGACGAGGATCTGCGGCCCGGAGGTGAGCTCGGTGATGGCGACCTCGGCATCCTCGGCCCAGTCGCCGATGCAGCCGTCGGTGAAGGCGCCGGAGCTCTGGCCGTGGCCGGAATAATCGAAACGCAGGAAGGAGAGGCCCTGGGCGCGGCACCAGTCTTCGAGGAAGACCGCCTTGTTGCCCAGCATGTCGGATTTGAACCCGCCGAGGAAGACGACGCCGGGGCGCCCGTCATCGGCGCCGGCGGTGGACTGAAAGGCCAGCGTGCGGCCCTGCGGCGTGGCGATCCGTTGCGCTTCGGTCATGGTGCCCCCGTGGTTGTCATCGAAAAGTCCTTGTCCCCGCACACTGCATGACATGGGGCGCGGGGCAGCGCAACATCACCCCCGCGGAAGCCGGCGCCCGTCAGCGGGGCCTTGCGCCCGCAACCGGACCGGCCCGATGTGGCCGGCGGGACGCGGCCCCTGCCCCGGCGCGCAGGACGCTTGACTTGGCGCGGAGGCTGCGCGAAGTAGCGCGCAGCATACATAACCCGCAACCGGGCGTTCCGTGGGCGCCAAACTGACGAGGAGGACGACGCATATGTCCCAGATCTCTCTCACTTTCCCCGATGGCAATTCGCGCGAGTACGACGCAGGCATCACCGCCGCGGACGTCGCCGCAGGCATCTCCAGCTCGCTGGCGAAGAAGGCGATTTCCGCCACCGTCAACGGCCAGCACTGGGACCTGCAGTGGCCGATCACCGAAGATGCCGCCATCGCCATCCACACGATGAAGGACGAGGAGCAGGCCAACGAGCTGGTGCGCCACGACCTGGCGCACATCATGGCCCGCGCCGTGCAGGAGCTCTGGCCCGACGTGAAGGTCACGATCGGCCCGGTCATCAAGGACGGCTGGTACTACGACTTTGACCGAGCAGAGCCCTTTACCCCCGAGGACCTGGGCGCGATCGAGAAGAAGATGAAGGAGATCATCAATCTTCGCGACCCCGTCCGCACGGAAGTCTGGGACCGCGCCGATGCGATCAAGTACTACGAGGACAACAACGAGCCCTACAAGGTCGAGCTGGTCGGCATGATCCCCGAGGGCCAGCCGATCCGCATGTACTGGCACGGCGACTGGCAGGACCTGTGCCGCGGGCCGCACCTGCAGCACACGGGCCAGGTGCCCGCGGATGCCTTCAAGCTGATGAAGGTGGCCGGCGCCTACTGGCGCGGCGACAGCGACCGCCCGATGCTGCAGCGGATCTACGGCGTTGCCTTTACCGGCAAGGAAAAGCTGAAGGCCCACCTGACGATGCTGGAGGAGGCCGCCAAGCGTGACCACCGCAAGCTGGGCCGCGAGATGGACCTGTTCCACATGCAGGAAGAGGCCCCGGGCCAGGTCTTCTGGCACCCGAACGGCTGGACGATCTACACCGAGCTGCAGGATTACATGCGCCGCCAGCAGCGCCGCGACGGCTATGTCGAGGTGAACACGCCGCAGGTGGTGAACCGCAGGCTGTGGGAGGCCTCGGGCCACTGGGAGAACTACCAGGAAAACATGTTCATCGTCGAAGTGGACGAGGACCATGCCCGCGAAAAGACCGTCAACGCCCTGAAGCCGATGAACTGCCCCTGCCACGTGCAGATCTTCAACCACGGGCTGAAGTCCTATCGCGACCTGCCGCTGCGCCTGGCCGAATTCGGCTCCTGCGCGCGCTACGAACCCTCGGGCGCGCTGCACGGGATCATGCGGGTGCGCGGCTTTACCCAGGACGATGGCCATATCTTCTGCACCGAGGATCAGATCGAATCCGAGACCAAGAAATTCATCGCCTTCCTGGCGCGGGTATACGCGGACCTCGGGTTTGACTCCTGGTCGGTGAAGCTCTCGACGCGCCCCGAAAAGCGCGTGGGCACCGAGGAGAGCTGGGACTATGTCGAGGCGGCCCTGGGCAATGCCTGCAAGGCGGCCGGCTATGACTACGAGATCCAGGAGGGCGAAGGCGCCTTCTATGGTCCGAAGCTGGAATTCACGCTGACCGATGCCATCGGCCGCGAATGGCAGTGCGGCACCCTGCAGGTGGACCCGAACCTGCCGGAACGGCTGAGCGCGAAC
Organism: Pseudooceanicola sp. DL12; assembly: GCF_056270665.1. NCBI lineage: Bacteria > Pseudomonadati > Pseudomonadota > Alphaproteobacteria > Rhodobacterales > Paracoccaceae > Pseudooceanicola > Pseudooceanicola sp. DL12. The sequence goes on along the minus strand of NZ_CM149884.1, from coordinate 1,054,760 downwards.
TACATCGCGCAGGACGGCGAGAAGCACCGCCCGATCATGCTGCACCGCGCAACGCTGGGCAGCTTCGAGCGCTTCATCGGCATCCTGATCGAGAACTCGGAAGGCAAGCTGCCGATCTGGCTGGCCCCGCGCCAGGTGGTCGTGGCCGCCATCGTGTCGGACGCCGATGAGTACTGCCTGGAAGTGGTGGAGCAGCTGAAGGCCGCAGGCGTGCGCGCCGAGGCCGACCTGCGCAACGAGAAGATCAACTACAAGGTCCGCGAGCATTCCGTCGGCAAGGTCCCCTATATCCTGGCCTGCGGCATGAAGGAGGTCGAGGAGCGCACCGTCAGCACCCGCCGCCTTGGCGAGAAGCAGACCAGGACGCAGACGCTGGACGAGATCGTGGCGCAGCTGGCGCTCGAGGCCACCGCCCCGGACCTGAAGCAGCTGGCAGAGGCCAGCGCACAGGCCGCAGAATGACGAAAGGGCGCCTTCGGGCGCCCTTTTTCCTTGCCCTCAGCTGATCGCCATGAGCACTGCCCCGCTGCCCACCAGCGCCACGCCGATCCAGCCGGTGGTCGAGAGATGCTCGCCCAGGAAGGTCACGCCAAAGACCACCACCAGCACCACGCTGAGCTTGTCGACGGGTGCCACCTGCGAGGCATTGCCGAGCTTTAGCGCCCGGAAGTAGCACAGCCAGGAAGCGCCGGTGGCCAGCCCCGAGAGCATGAGGAAGATGGCGCTGCGGGGCGGGATCGAGGCGAGAGACCGGTACTTGCCCGTCATCGCCAGGATCAGACCGAGGACCACCAGCACCACGGCTGTGCGCAGGAAGGTGGCGAAATCGCTATCGATCCGATCGACCCCGACCTTTGCCAGGAGCGCGGTGAGCGCGGCGAAGATCGCCGCAAGAAAGGCCCAGAACTGCCAGGAGGTGCCAAGGGTTGCCATGTTCGCTCTCTCATTTGCCGAGGACCACAGGCTAGCACGGGCCGGGAGAGACTTTACCAGCGCAGCCAGCGGGCCCCGGCCAGCGCCCCGGCCCCGGCGGCCAGAAGGATGCCGGAGGAATACCAGACCGCGTAGAAAAGCGGCGAATCCTCGATGCAGAAGAGCGAGTAGAGCGTGGTGGCCAGCCCCGCCGCGGCAAGGCCCGCCAGAGCCCCGCAGGCCGCCGGATGCATCGGGGCACCGCGCCGAAGGGCCCGGATCAGCCCGGCCAGGATCGGCAGCGAGAGCAGCACGATGGAGGGCAGGCAGACCGGGATCGAGTGGCCCAGGAAGAGCACGAGCCGCTGACCGGGCGCCGTGGCCAGGAAGGCCCCCAGCAGGAGCGCCGCCGCGATGCCCGGAACGATCCAGATCAGCCGGCGCGGCGCCCCGAGGGGGGCGCCAGGCCGTGCCGAGCGCAGGGCCAGCGGCAGGGCCAGCGCTGCGAGCGCCAGCGGCAGCAGGGTTTTCGCAAGGGTGACGGGGCTGGACAGGGCCGCGCCGATATCCGGCCGCGGGCCCCAGGCGAGGAAGAACATCACCAGCGCCACCGCGCCGCCCGCGAGCAGGGCAAGCGGCAGGGCGCGTTCGGGGCGGGCATCGGGCGCGGGGGCCGGATCCGCGGCCAGCGAGGCGATCAGGTCGTCGGTGTTCATTCGCTTTCCTCTTTCGTGCGGGCCGCGGGCGCGGAGGTGTCCTCCGGCGCGCCGGCCTGTCTGCGCAGCTTCTGCAGCGCACGGTGATAGGCAACCCGGACGGCGCCCTCGGTCATGCCGAGGCGCGCGCCCACGTCGCCGGCGCTCTCGCCCTCGACGCCCAGGGCCCGGACGATGCCGGCAGAGCGGTCGTCGATGCCCGCGAGAAGGCGCGAGAGATCGCGGGCGGCGGTGATCTCTCCGATGCCGTCATCGGGCAGGATATCCGCCAGGTCGTCGATCGGCACCGCAACAGTACCGCGGCGACGTGCGGCATCCGCGGTCTTGTAGCGCGCAATGGCATAGAGCCAGGGCGTAACGGGGCTGTCCTCGCGCCAGGTATGGCGCTTGGCATGAAGCGCCAGCAGCGCTTCCTGTGTGATGTCCTCGACCTCCTCGGCGCTGCCGTGGACGAGACGCGCGCGGGCGATGTTCCGGATCACCGGTGTCACCTCGCGCAGGAAGAGGCCATAGGCCGCGCCGTCGCCACGGATGGAACGCCTGAGGAGATCGCCCCAGTGATCGTTACGGTCCGTCATTCCCCTCTCCATTCGCGGGGACAGGGGGAAACGTTACAGCCAGATGGCGAAAATTCGAAATTCATTCACGTGAGCGTGAGGGGCGTAACGAATGCGCCGCCCCCGGCGAAGGGTAAGGCACGGACGCCATGGAGGCGCCGCAACCTTTCTGACCCAACCGGGAGACCAACGATGACCACGAAACTGAAAACCGCCGCCATCGCCAGTGCCTTTGCCGCCGCCCTCACCGCCCATGTCGCCCCCGCCCAGGCCGACGAGATGGCCAAGGAGAAATGCTTTGGCGTGGCCATGGCCGGCGAGAACGATTGCGCCGCGGGCCCCGGCACCACCTGCGCCGGCACCTCCAAGGTCGACTACCAGGGCAATGCCTGGACGCTGGTGGATGCCGGCACCTGCATGGATATCGAGCTGCCGGCGATGGCAGACGGGCACGCGCGGATGGGCTCTCTCGAAGCGCTCGACCGCGACCTGCCGATGGACGGCTGATCCCCCCGCTGTCCCATCGCCCGGCGCCCTCCCCCCGTCCCCGGAGGGCGCCGGCATCATCCGAAGGAGAGAGCCCATGTTCGACCAGTCCTGCACCCTTCCCGCCCGGCCCGGTGTCGGCTACAAGCCGCAGCACTATGCCGAGCTGATCCGCGATCCCGCGCCGGTCGGCTGGCTGGAAATCCATGCGGAGAACTACATGGGCGATGGCGGCCGCCCGCTGGCGCAACTGCGCCACCTGGCCGAACGCTTTCCGATTTCCGTGCACGGGGTGGGCCTGTCGATCGGCGGCGAGGCCGATCTGGACCGTGCGCACCTGGACCGGCTGCGCAGCCTCTGCGACTGGCTGCAGCCGGCGTGCTTTTCCGAGCATCTTGCCTGGTCGAGCCACGACCAAGCTTTTTTGAATGACCTGCTGCCCCTGCCCTATACCGAGGCGACGCTGACCCGCGTGGCGCGGCATGTGACCCAGGTGCAGGAGGTGCTGGGCCGGCAGATGCTGCTGGAGAACCCCTCAAGCTACCTGGCCTTTGCCGAGAGCGAGATGGGCGAGGTCGACTTTCTGCGCGAGGTCAGCCGGCGGACGGGCTGTGGCCTGCTGCTCGACGTGAACAACGTCTTCGTCTCGGCGGTGAACCTCGGGCTCGATCCGCGCGCCTATGTCGATGACTTCCCCCTGGACCGGGTGGGCGAGATCCACCTCGGCGGCCATGACGAGGATGCCGACGATGCCGGACGGCCGCTTCTGATCGATAGCCACGGGCGCGAGGTGGCCGATCCGGTCTGGGCGCTGCTTGACCGCGTTCTGGCGCGGAGCGAGCCGCTGCCCCTGCTGATCGAGTGGGACACAGACGTGCCGGAGTGGCCGGTGCTGGCCGCCGAGGCCGCGCGCGCCGAGCGGGCCCTGTCCGCGCGGGTGCCCGCATGACGGCCCAGGCCCCCTTTCGCGCGGCGCTTCTGGCCCCCGATCTGCCGGTGCCCGAGGGGCTGCACGACGGCCGTGGCGGCCTGGCAGAGCGCCGCTTTGCCGTCTATCGCAACAACGTGGCGGTGGGGCTGAGCGAGGCCGTGGTGGAGGGGTTTCCGACCCTAGCGCGGCTGATCGGCGAGGAGAACCTGCGCCGGATCGCAGGGGCCTTCCTGCGCGCCCATCCGCCCGACAGCCCTGTGATGTTCCTCTATGGCGCCGCGATGCCGGTGTTTCTTGAGGGGTTTGCCCCCCTTTCCCACATGCCCTTCCTGCCGGATATCGCGCGGCTCGACCTGGCGCTGCGCCGCGCCTATCACGCCGCCGACGCCGCGCCGGTAACGGCGGAAGAGATCGCCGCCCTGCCCGCCAAGGCGCTGCCCGGGGTACGGGTGACCTTCGTGCCGGCCTTGGCCCTGCTGCCCTCGCGCTGGCCGCTTTACGACATCTGGCGCAAGGCCCGGGAGGCCGGGGCCCCTGCGCCGGGCCCCGAGGCGCAGGCGATCCTGATCACCCGCCCCGACTACACCCCAAGCCCCTCTCCGCTGACGGCCGGGGGGCTCTTGTTCGTCCAGGCGCTCTGCCGGGGGCAGACCCTGCAGCAGGCCAGCGAGGAAGCCGGGCTGAGCGAGGCGGAGCTGAGCGCCCTGCTGACGCTGCTGCTGCAGACGCAATCCATTGCAACCGTGGAGATTTCCCGATGACGGACCCGACACAGCCCCTTGCTCGCCTTGCCCCCGGCCTGCCGGTGCTGGCGCGGCTGATCTTTGCCGCGGTGCTGCTGCCCTACTTCTGGGCCTCGGCGCTGACGAAACTGGGCGACGGGCCGTTGGGGATTCTGCAGCCTTCGGCGGGGGCCTATGCCCAGATCTTTCCGCGCGCCTTCGAGGCCGCGAGCTATGACACCGCCGCGATGAGCTGGATGCAATGGGCAGTGACGGTCGCGGGCACCTGGGCCGAGTTCGTGCTGCCGCTGCTGCTGGTGCTGGGCCTGCTGACGCGGCTAGCGGCGGTAGGGATGATCGGCTTCATCGTGGTGCAGAGCCTGACCGACCTCTATGGCCACGGCGGGATCGCCCATGCGGCGACGCTGGGCGCCTGGTTCGACCGCAGCCCGGACGGCGTGATCCTGGATCAGCGGGCGTTGTGGGTCTTCCTGCTGGCGGTGCCGGGGGTCATGGGCGGGGGCTGGCCCGCCCTTGACCAGGTGCTGTTCAGAAGTGGCTCTTTGCCTCGTCCGGCCGGCCCGCAGCCAGCGCGATGATGCCGGCGGCGCCGATGAAGGCGATCGGGAAGAGCGTGAAGACGTTGACGCCATAGCCGAAATACATGCCGAGCGCAGAGGCCAGCATCAGGAGCCCGCCCCAGAGGGCGCGCGAGAGCGACATGCCCGCCCCGGCGATCGCCAGGATCGGGGAGAGCAGCGCCACGAGGCGGAATGTCTGGACGTCGGAGACCTGTTCGAAGAGGCCCGGCATCTCGCCCCAGCTCTCGATCATGGCGGTATATCCATAGCCCACGAAGCTGATCATCAGCCCCATCAGGCCCCCGATCAGGCCCAGGATCAACGCGGCATTGCGCACCTTCTCGCTCCTTCTCTGCTGCGGCCTTCAGCCCAACAGGGCGCCGCGTGTCGTATCCGTCCACCCCAGATAGAGATCCTCGCCGCTCACGATAAGGGGGCGTTTCATCAGAAGCGGGTGATCGCGCAGCAAATCAAGCATCGGACGATCCCGCTCCGCCTCGGCAAGACCGCGCCACGTTGTTGAACGGGTATTCAGGAGGGCCGCGCCGAAAGTTTCGGCAGCGCGGGTCAGAAGGCTTTCCGGCAGGCCTTCATTGCGAATATCCACGAATTCGGGATTGGGCAGCGCTTTCAGCGCCTTGCGACAGGTGTCGCAGGTCTTGATCCCGTATACGGTGGTTTCTGCATTCTTCGCCGTCATTCGCTCAAATCCTGTGCTGATTGGATGCCTCGCTCCCTGTTTTGCTTGCTTTTTACAAAAGCGATGCAATCCTGAGGATGTGGCAAGGTAGTTAAGTCCCGTTCTTATAGGAACTTGAGTGCCGTGTAACAAATGCCCCGTGGCGCGGGGCGGAACGGCAAAAGGAGAGACGGAATGCCTGTAGGCACCGTAAAGTGGTTCAATACGACGAAGGGTTACGGATTCATCGAACCCGAAGAAGGCGGCAAGGACGTGTTCGTTCACATCTCGGCCGTGGAGAGATCGGGGCTGACCGGGCTCGCGGACAATCAAAAGGTCGGCTATGAGCTGACGGAAGGCCGCGACGGCCGGAAGATGGCCGGAGATCTGAAACTGCTGTAAGCCAGAGACAGACAGTGCCGGTGTCAGCCCAGACGCCTTTCCAGGCGCCCGAACACCGGAAAGATCATTCGATCAGATCAACCGACCTTGAGCCCCGGGAACATTGTTTCCGGGCTTTTTCAGGCACTTGCCCCGTCAGGCAGGATCCTGTTCGGGGACGGACAGGCCTTGCCAGGCCTCGCCCATGGCGACGATGCAGGATTGCCCGCTGGCATAGCTGATGACCATGGTCCAGTCGCCCTGCGGGTCTGTCCAGAGTTCGACCACCTGTTCCGGGCCGCGAAGGCCCATGGCCTGACGGGTGGCGTTCAGGCGGGTGGTCAGGCGCTGTTCCATGCGCGGTTTCGGCTCGCAGAGCACCTCTGCAATGGGGCTGGCGGCGCGCGCGGTGGGCGCCACGGCAAGCACAAGGGCAAGCGCCAGTGCCGTGAGCGGCACGGCTGCGGAGATCGGGATGCGGGGCAAGGCGTCCTCTCGTCTGCTCTGCCCTGATTGTAACAGAAAGATGACGATCCGCTTACCGAAAACCGAAGGCGCGCCCCGAGACCTTGGTCGGGGCGCTCGGTTTCGGATGGATTTTCAGCTCGTTAGCCGGGAAAGATCCGGATGACCAGCCAGACACCCAGGGCAGCGGCGACGCCGGTGAGGCAGGTGCCCCAGATCAGGTCCGTGGCGACCATCCGGGCGTCCCAGGCACGCAGAACGGCATAGTTGGTGAACTCGAAGGTGCCATAGGCGATGGCACCGAGAAGCGCCCCGTTCAGAAGCGCCTGGCCCGGGCTGCCGTTGGACAAGGCCGGCAACGAGACGAACCAGAGCAGCCCCGCGACATAGAAGAGATAGAAGATGCCGGCGGGGATGAAACGCGGATCTTCAAGCAGTTGCCCCTGCAACCGCGTCTCGAAGAGAGGACGCATGACGAGTTTCAGCATGACGGCATCGAGGCCGAGGAAAAGGGCTGCCGTGATCAGGTAGAGGGCTGCGGTCTGCATGGTGGCTCCGGGTTATTTACAGGGATACGACCGGGGCCCTGCGGCAGATCACTCTGAGACCTGCACTGCAGGTCACTATAGCAAAATTGAATGTCGGTATTACGTCGGTATCGCGTCGGTATTGCGTCGGTGCGAAAACGGCAAGCTGTTGAGGCAGTTCGCAGATCCGGTGTTCACGGACCGGATCCGGCGATTTACTACGAGGTGGGGGCAATTTGCGCGGGTAAAGCCTTTTCCACGGGGCGTGGCCGGGGCTGTGGCGCAGGATCTGCCCGGGGTCGGCAGGGGCGAGGGAGGAAGGGGGCTCTGCCCCCGCCTTCGGCTCCCCCGGGATATTTCGGGCCAGATGACGGGGAGGCCGGGGGCCACTGCTCATACTTTAAAGCGACGCCGTAAAGAGAAGCCCAAAATGAATATCGAGGACAATTAATATGCAACAGAAAATCATCTTCAAAAAGTTACTCCGAAACCATATGGGTTAGGTACCGACGACTTCCTTCTTATATTGAGATGCAAGCATCTTCGATGCTGCAGACGCCTGGATCGGGAAATCAGTCAAAAGATCGTGCCTCATTTGCTCTCCTTCCTCAATAATTTGGGCGATCTGGTCTTTGACGTTGTGAGGGTGTTCCGTTCGCAACTTCATCTGAACGCAGGTACCTTTAAGAGGCCACATATGTTCAATCTGCTTGCCCCCAGCCAAAGTCAAACCCTGCTGGTCACTTATCACGCGAAAAACTCCATTCTTCGAGCAGAGCCGACTAGTGGCATAAAGCCCAAACCCTGAATTTCCCCAATAGGCATCCTGCGAAATCCGGTCCTCCAAAGAAACACCCGAAACGCCGGGAAGCATCGCGAATTTAAGCGCCTCCATACTATTGTGACAGTCAATGTACTCGTTGTCATATAGGTTCTCGGGGATGCCAATCTCATCATCAAAGATGACAATCTCCGCTAAATTTTTAGAGGGCCAGTACTGAGCAGATAAGGTTACCTTCTTACCTTGGCTATGTTCGAAGGCATTTCGCAACATTTCCCGAATAGCGTACTGCAGCACATCGAAGAGGTCTCCGGATTCCTTTTGAGACAAAACACCAACAAGGCGATCTGCTTCTTCGTTTATCACCTCCCCTAGGCTCCAGACTCGTTAATTCTCAAAGCCAGAAGATGACAGTTGCGGCGAGGGCTACAGCGGACATGAAGACTTTCGGGCATCTGTCATAACGGGTTGCGACGCGGCGCCAGTCCTTGAGCTTGCCGAACATGATCTCGATAAGATTGCGCCGCTTGTAGCGGCGCTTGTCGTATTTGACGGGCTTGTTTCGGGACTTCCGGCCCGGGATGCAGGGCCTGATGCCCTTGTCCTGCAAGGCTTCACGATACCAGTCGGCGTCATAGCCCCGATCGGCCAACAGCCATTCGGTCTCGGGCAGGCTGCTCAGCAGGGCCGCAGCACCGGTATAGTCGCTTACCTGGCCGGCGCTCATGAAGAACTTGATCGGGCGGCCGTTCGCGTCCGTGACGGCATGCAACTTCGTGTTCATGCCACCCTTCGTCCGCCCAATCAGCCTGCCACGCCCCCCTTTTTAACCGCAGGCTCGAAGCCGTACGGTGCGCCTTGAGATAAGTGGCGTCGATCATCACTGTCTTCCGGTCGGCGGCCTCGGAAGCGAGCCCCTCCATTATTCGGGCAAAAACACCCATGTCGCTCCAGCGTTTCCACCGGTTGTAGAGCGTCTTCGGTGGACCATATGCCGATGGCGCATCAGACCAACGCAAGCCATTACGATTGATGAAGACTATCCCACTTAAGACCCGCCGATCATCGACCCTCGGCTTGCCATGGCTCTTTGGAAAGAACGGCCGCAGCCGCGCCATCTGCTCGTCGCTCAGCCAGAAAAGATTGCTCATCATGCCCCCATCAGTTCGGGAGCGTGAATCACGCCCGCAAGGTGGTCGCAAGCCGATTAATGGGTCCAGACCCTAAAGGCCGACCGTTCGCGCTCTTCTGAACATCAGCGATTGAGAATACCTTAATTGGAATAAACCCAGATGTTGAACGCGCCTGCCCAGGATAATTTCCTACCGGCCAGCCCATGTATTTGAAGAAGCCAATGTGCTTCGCAAATGAGGAAAATTTCGTGGCGCCCGGCAACAACATATACTTCACGGTCGGATTTCGGTTTACCAGAGCACGGAACTTCGCGGCAAAGAGAAGCATCGGCATTGGCTCACCATAGTGACAATGCCTAAAATCGACCCGCACCTCATCCACTCCCGAGAGATTCAGCGCATCCAACTTCAAGTTATATACGTTTTCAGCTAGATGGAGCTTGCTCGGAACATAGATAACCTTCTCAACCATCCAATACCCCCATGAACTCCCGCCATTCGCGTTTGCTCATGCCGCAATTCTCTTCCGTGACCTCTTCGCCGGCAATCATCTTGCGCAGGCACTCGACCATCTGGGCCGACATCGTCACGGCGCCGAGGCGGTAATCCTCGAAGGCCTTGTAGGCAAAGGGCACCCAGTCGGCGACGAGCTTGCAGATTTCCTCGGCATAGACGCGGATCTCGTATTGCGCATGGGCATCGGCGCGCAGGCGCAGGAAATGCAGCAGGTTGTGCAGATCCACCTTCCAGTACCACTGGGTATAGATGTTGGCGGGCAGGTTCATGCGCGCCAGTTCGCGGGCCAGGCCCTGCTGGTCGTTCTCCTGCGAGATCATCTCGGAATAATGGTCATAGGCGCGGGCGCTGTCGGCCTTGAGGTATTCCAGCACGCGGGCGGCTTCCTCGCCCTCAAGCAGGTCACCGCGGCCCTGATTGTTGACCACGGACTGCGCATTCAGGTTTTCCGGCGCGGGGATGTAGAATTCGCGGTCGAGAATCGAGTAGCGTGCAGAGTATTCGTTGACGTTCGCGGTGCGGTGGCGAATCCACTGCCGCGCGACGAAGACGGGCAGCTTGACGTGCAGTTTCAGCTCGCACATCTCGAAGGGGGTCGAATGCCAGTGCCGCATCAGGTAGCGGATCAACCCCTCGTCGTTCTGCACCGACTTGGTGCCGCGACCATAGGAGACGCGCGCCGCCTGGCAGATCGCGGCATCGTCGCCCATATAGTCGACGACGCGGACGAAGCCGTGATCGAGCACCGGGTAGGCCCGGTAGAGATGCGCCTCCATCCCCGGAACGGTGGCGCGCAGGGTCGGCGTGGTGGTGCTGCGCAGCTCTTCGATCTCGGACAGTTGCTCGGGCGAGAGGGACATGGGGCGAATCCTTTTTGGCGGGTTTGGGCCCACTTTATCTGGTAAGGTGGCAGCGCGGAACCGCTACATCGAGGGAGAGGCGAGAGCGCATTTCCGGTCGACAGGGGCCGCGGGGCTGCTACGTCTCGAGGGGAAAGACCAAGAAAGGAACGTGCGATGAAGGTGGAATACCTGCATACGATGGTACGGGTGAAGGACCTGGAGAAGACCATGGCCTTCTTCGAGCTGCTGGGCCTGAAGGAAACCCGGCGGATCGACAACGAGGGCGGGCGTTTCACGCTGGTCTTCATGGCGCCGGAGGGGCAGGAGCAATGCCCGGTCGAGCTGACCTACAACTGGGACGGCGACGAGGGGCTGCCGAGCGACAGCCGGCATTTCGGCCACCTGGCCTATGGGGTGGGCGACATCTATGCGATGTGCCAGCGCCTGATGGACGCGGGGGTGACGATCAACCGGCCACCGCGCGACGGGCACATGGCCTTTGTGCGCAGCCCCGACAACGTCTCGGTCGAGCTGTTGCAGATCGGCGAGGCGCTGGAACCGGCCGAACCCTGGGCCAGCATGGAAAACACGGGCCATTGGTAGGGCGGTGGCGCCATCCCATGCCGGCCCTCGGGCTGGCGGCCCTCTGCGCGCTGACGCCACTGGCAGCGCAGGCGCAGGGGTACTGCCGGATGGCGCTGCTGCTGGCGCTCGACGTCTCGGCCTCGGTCGATGCGGAGGAATACGAACTGCAGCGCGACGGGCTGGCCGCCGCGCTGCTGGCCCCGGAAGTGCGCGAGGCGATCCTGGACGGGTCCGGTACGGTCGCGCTCTCGGCCTATGAATGGAGCGGGCGGCAGCAGCAGGCGGTGGTTCTGCCCTGGCGGCTGCTGCGCAGCGAGGCGGACATCCGGGCGGCAGCGGCAGAGATCGCGGCGGCCCGGCGCAGCCACAGCGGCTTTCCCACGGCGACGGGCTATGCGCTTGGGTACGGCGCGGGGCTGATGCGGAATGCACCGCCCTGCGAACGGCGGGTCATCGACATGTCGGGCGACGGCATCAACAACGAGGGCTTCGGCCCGGCGCTGGCCTATGCCAACTTTCCCTTCGACGGGGTGGTGGTGAACGGGCTGGCGATCCTGGGGCCGGATGCCGGGGTGCTTGAGTTCTACAACGACGAGATACGCCGGGGGCCGGGATCCTTTGTCATCGTGGCAACGGGGTTCGAGGATTTCGAGAAGGCCATGGCGAAGAAGCTCTATCGCGAGTTGAAGGAGCTGCAACTGGGCCGGGACGCCGCAACCGGGACGCGCTCACCGGGGTGAACAGCCCCCTTGACGGAAGACCCCTGCCCCGCAGCGGGCCGGCAGGGGCAGAAACGGCCCCGCGGAGCATGCCGGCGGGGCGCAGGGGGGACAGCAACACGGGGGACCGGTGCGGCCCCCTGCGTCAGTAGATGTAGCGGATCTGATCGGACCAGAAACGCTCGATCTTGCGCAGGGCGCCGTTGATCTCGTCGAGGCCGGAAAAGTCGATGACACCGCGGGTTTCCAGACCATCGGCGTGGCGCTCGAAAAGTTCGTTGACGATCCGGCGGATGTCGCGCCCCTTTTGCGTCAGGCGGACGCGCACCGAGCGGCGGTCGATGTCGCAGCGCTCGTGGTGCATGTAGCCCATCTCGACCAGCTTCTTGAGGTTGTAGCTGACATTGCTGCCCTGGTAGTAGCCGCGGCTCTTCAGCTCGCCGGCGGTCACCTCGTTCTCGCCGATGTTGAAGAGCAGGAGCGCCTGCACCGCGTTGATGTCCAGCACACCGACCCGCTCGAACTCGTCCTTGATCACGTCCAGCAGAAGCCGATGCAAACGCTCGACCAGTGCCAGCGATTCCAGGTAGCAGGACATGAAGCCCTGCGGCGCGTTGCGCGGCCCGATCGCGTTCTGAATGCTCATTAAAGTCTCCGTCCAAAACTGCTCGGGTGGGAAACTGACGCAAATTCCCGAAAATTGGGTTAATTCCAAATGGATAGACCGTTCCGTGGTTAATGATATCTTGTCACCGACGGGTCAGCATTTACCGTCCTGAAGACAGATAACCGAACCACGGGAAGAGCGCCGTGTCAGAGACCGGATCAGAGGGCCGGCAAGGGAGGACCACGACGATGAACGACAGGCTCGAGGGAAGCTGCCTGTGCGGTGGCGTGACATACCGGGTGAGCGGGGAGATCAAACGATTCTTCCTGTGCCATTGCAGCCGCTGCCAGAAGGGCACCGGATCGGCCCACGCGGCCAATCTCTTTGCACCGGAAGGGAGGCTCGAATGGCTGTCGGGCGCCGATCTGGTGACGGATTTCCTGGTGGAGGGCACGCGGCACATCCGCAGCTTTTGCCGCTGCTGCGGATCGCCCGTGCCCACGGCCCGCGACGGCAGCCCGATGGTGAAGGTACCCGCCGGCAGCCTGGACCAGCCGGCGCCGATCCTGCCCCAGGCGCACCTGTGCTGTGACGACCGCGCGAACTGGGATCATGATTTCGAGACCATTGCGCAGCTGCCCGGCATGCCGGGCTGAGCGTCGCCGCACCGGCCCGGCGACACGCGGCGCGCGGCATCTTGCGCTTTGGCGCGACAGGCCGCAGTAAGGCCGCATGTCATTGAGCCATCGCCTTTCCTCTGCCTGGGCCATCATCCTGCCGGGCCTGGTCACCGCCCTCTTCGGCCTCGCCGCCAGCGCCATTGCGCTTGCGGTGCTCTGGGGCGCCGCCCTGGTGGAAGGGCGCGGCTTTGCGCCCTCCGGCCCCGCCGCGCGGGCACTGGACGTGGTGGGCTCGGAGGCCGTGCTGATGCTGCTGGCGGTCTACCTGGCGAGCTTTGGCCTGTCGGGACTGAACCGGCGCTGCGACGAGCTGATCACGGCGCTGTTCAGCGCGCTGGCCTTCCTGCTGGGGTTCCTGAGCGGCTTCACGCTGATCCTGCTGGTGCTCGACCCGGCGCTGGGTCTGATCGGCCGCTCTCTGGGCGGCACCGGGCGGCTGCAGGCCGAGATGGCGCGCGACTGGCGGATCTACCTTGCCGCGCTGCTGGTCTTTCCGGTGATCGAGAGCATCGTGCGCGACCATGCCGGCCGCGGCCTGCGGCGGGCGGCCTTCATCCTGGCCAGCCTTGCGGCGGCGGTGGGCATGGTGATCGTGCTGGGTTGAGCGGATCCGGGCGCCCGGCGCCCGATAGGCTGCCCCGCCGCGGAACGGCTGTCCGGGGGGACGATCAGAGGTCGTCCCAGTCGGAGAGGTCGTTCTTGCGACGCATGCGGCGGTAGTTGAGGAAGGTGCCGATGCCGAAGATCAGCCCCGCGAGGAGCGAGATCAGCAGGGCCACGGTGCCGGGAAGCCCCCGCGCCTGCCAGACCACGATCCACATCACCACGCCGAAGAAGACGGTGAAGCCCAGGCCGAGCGTCAGCAGGATCTGCGACAGCGAGGCATAGGGCATGGGGCGGACCTGAATACCGAATTTCGAGTAGAGCGCCGGCACCTGGGGGGCCTGGCCGGCCTCTTCGGGACCCACGCGCAGCAGGCCTGCACGGTCAAGCTCGGCCATTGCGGCGTTGAAACGGCGGATGTAATCGCTCATGGCGTGCTCCGGGTGCACCCGGCCGGGACGCGTTGCCGGGCCGGGGATGGAAGATCAGAGGCTCTCGGCGCGGATCTCGGCCGCGTTGACCTGCATGATGCGCTCGAGCATCGGCGCGAGGTTGGCGGGCGCGTCCTTCTGGCCGGTGACCCATTGCAGGAGGTCCTGGTCGTTCTGGGCCAGCACGGCGTCATAGGCGTCGAGCTCGGTATCCGAGAGTTCGTCGAGATGGCGGGAGAAACGGATCATGATGATGTCCATTTCCTTGATGCCGCGGCGCATGGAGCGCATGTGCAGCCGTTTCAGCCGGGTCTCGCGTGGTTCGCCCTGGGGGACCGGTTCGGTCATTCCGCGTTTTCCTTCAATGCCGTTCTGAGACGCTTTTCCAATAGCGCCAGACGCTCGGTCATTCCAGACATCGCGATGCGGATCTCGCGGATTTCCTGCAACGTGGCGAGGGCCCCGGCATCGGGGGCGGGCTCGTCCGGGGGCGCGACCCCCTCTCCCTCTCCGGTCAGGAGCCAGGTGAAGGAGACATTGAGCAGACCCGCCAGCATCTGCAGCTTGTTCGCCCGGGGTTCGGAAAGATCCTGCTCCCAGGAGCGCAGGGTGCCGAGCTTTATGCCCAGCCGTTTCGCGAGCTGGCCCTGGGTCATCCCGGAGGCGTTTCGGGCGGCCTCGATCCGGTCTCCGAAGGTTGCATTTTCCGCGCTGTACCAATCATCCGACATTGGGGGGTCCTTCCTTCCTGCCGATCCGTCTTGAACGGCTGCCGGGTGCAGCCTAAGACGGGTCATACACAATTACAAACCGGAGTCCGGCCAATGGCTTTCCTGTCCGACACGCTCGCCCGCGTGAAACCCTCGCCCACGATCGCGATGACCAACCTTGCGGCGGACCTGAAGGCCGAGGGAAAGGACGTCATCGGACTGAGTGCCGGTGAACCCGACTTTGACACGCCCGAGAACATCAAGCAGGCCGCGATTGCGGCAATCAATGCGGGGAAAACGAAGTACACCGGCGTCGACGGCATCGTAGAGCTGAAGCAGGCGATCTGTGCCAAGCTGAAGCGCGACAACGGCCTCGACTACGAGCCCAAGCAGGTGAGCGTGGGCACCGGCGGCAAGCAGGTGCTCTACAACGCGCTGATGGCGACGCTGAACCCGGGCGACGAGGTGCTGATCCCGGCGCCCTACTGGGTGAGCTATCCCGACATGGTGCTGCTGGCCGGCGGCACGCCCGTGACCGTGGCCGCGACGCTGGAGAACAACTTCAAGATCACGCCCGAGCAGCTTGACGCGGCGATCACCGAAAAGACCAAGTGGCTGATCTTCAATTCGCCCTCGAACCCGACCGGTGCGGGCTACAGCTGGGACGAGCTGAAGGCGCTGACCGACGTGCTGATGAAGCATCCGCACGTCTGGGTGATGACGGACGACATGTACGAGCACCTGACCTATGGCGATTTCGAGTTCTGCACCCCGGCAGAGGTCGAGCCGCGCCTTTACGACCGCACGCTGACGGTCAACGGCGTGTCCAAGGCCTATGCGATGACCGGCTGGCGGATCGGCTATGCGGCCGGCCCCGTCGAGGTGATCGCCGCCATGCGGAAGATCCAGAGCCAGAGCACCTCGAACCCCTGCTCGATCAGCCAGTGGGCCGCCGTGGAGGCGCTGAACGGCACGCAGGATTTCATCGCGACCAACAACGCGATCTTCAAGCGCCGCCGCGACATGGTCTGCGAGATGCTGAACGCCGTCGAGGGCATCACCTGCCCGGTGCCGGAAGGCGCCTTCTACGTCTATCCCTCGATCGCCGGGCTGATCGGCAAGACCAGCGCCGAAGGCACCGTGATCAAGGACGACGAGACCTTTGCCAAGGCGCTGCTGGCCGAAACCGGCGTGGCGGTGGTGTTCGGCGCGGCCTTTGGCCTGAGCCCGAACTTCCGCATCAGCTATGCCACCTCGGACGAGGCGCTGAAGGATGCCTGCACGCGCATCCAGGGCTTCTGCAACGGGCTGGGCTGAGGGGCCCGCGCCACGCGATCACGACAGGTGCCGCCGCCCCGCCCGCACGGGCCCGGGCGGCCGCGCGACACAGGGGAAGAGAGCCATGACCGGTGAACTGCCGCCGTATTACTTTCGCATCCGCGACAACGGGGCCTTCGTGTTTCGCGTCGACCGGGAGAACCGCCAGCGGCGCACCGAGATGGACCAGATCGCCGTGGTCAACATCCGCAACGGCGAGGTTCGCCCGCATGGCGACCGGGCGCTGACGGAAGAGGACGTGACGGCGATCCGCGACTGGATGCGCGACCGTCAGGCGACGCTGGCCAGCCGCGAGATGGACGACATCCGCCGCACCGCCGAACAGCTGAACATCACCGCGCAATGGGCCCAGAGCCGGGCCACCGAGGCGCAACTGGACGAGGTGACGGACCTGCTGCTGCTGGCGATGCACGACCTGCGCACGGTGCTGGTGCGCAAGCGGGCCGACGTGCTGCTGAAGGCCCAGGAAGCGGCGGAGAAGGCCGCCGGGACGCCCGGAAAGGGCTGATCCCTGCCTGTCAGGCGCCCGCCGGGCGGGCGGTGCCAGCCGCGATGCCGAGCCGGGCCGAGACCTCCCTCGTGACCGCGGGAATGACGCGGAACCAGAAGCGGTACATCAGCAGGGTTGCCGCCACCACGAGGCCGGACGCGAGCCCGATCCAGACCCCCACGCCCCCGAAATCGAACACGAACCCGAGGCTGTAGGCCATCGGCGCGCCGATGATCCAGTAGGCCACGCCGGCGATGATCATCGGGCGGCGGGTGTCCTGAAGGCCGCGCAAGAGGCCCATGCCCATCACCTGGAAGGCATCGCCGAACTGGAAGAAGGCCGAGGCGATCAGCAGCGAGGTGCCCACCGCGATGATGTCGCCGCGCCCCGGGGCGTCGGGTTCGATGAAGAAGCCCACCAGCACCTCGGGGATCGAGAAGAAGACCACCATGGTGGCCACGACGGTGAGCGCGGAGATGGCGATGGCCACCCGGGCGCCGCGCTTGAGATCGGTGATCGTGCCGCGGCCATGGGCACGGCCGGCCCGCACGGTGGCGGCCTGGCTGAAGCCCAGGTGCAGCATGAAGGTGATGGCGGTGATCTGCAGCGCGATGCCATGGGCGACGAGCTGTGCCTCTCCCAGCCAGCCCATCATCACCGAGGAGAAGGAAAAGAGGCCGATCTCGGCCACAAGGGTCAGGCCGATGGGCCAGCCCAGGTGGAAGACCTCGGCAAAGGCCTCCCAGTCGGGGCGCCAGAAGCGCACGAAGAGCTCGTGCTCGGGCAGGGCACGGGTGACGTAGACCAGCAGGAAGACCAGCGTGGCGCAATGCATCAGCAGCGAGGCCAGGGCGGCGCCGGTCACGCCGAGTTCCGGGGCGCCGAGGTTGCCGAAGATCAGAACCCAGTTGCCCGCCGCGTTGACCGCCACGGCGGCCAGCATGACGTAGAGAACGGTGCGGGTCCGCTCCATCGCGGCGAGGTGGCTCTTGAGCACGTTGACCGCATGGGCGGGAAACAGCGCCCAGGCCAGCACGTCGAGATATTGCCCTGCCAGCGCGGCGATCTCGGGCTGCTGGCCCAGCGCGAGGAAGATCCGTTCGCCCGAGAGCAGGACCGGCAGGCTGACGACGCCGGCCAGCATCGACAGCCACATGGCCATGCGGGTGACCCGGCGGGCCTTGGTAGTGTCGCCCTGCCCCTCGGCGGCAGAGACCAGCGGCGCCACGGCATTGGCAAAGCCGGAGCCCATCAGGAGCAGCAGCAGGAAGAGCGAGCCGCCCAGCACCACGCCGGCGAGCGCGGTGGGCGAGTACCAGCCCAGCATCAGCGTATCGATCGTCTGCAGGGCGATGCCGGCGAGCTGTGACCCCGCCAGCGGCAGGCCCAGGGCGAGCAGGGCACGGATGTGCTGGGGGTATGTCATCGCGGGGATCATACCGAGGCCATACGATGGGTTGCCCGGCTGAGCAAGCCTGACGCGAGCCACGGCGAAGCGCACATCGCCTGCGGGTTTTTGTGCAATCGTGTTCGGAGGTGTTCGGAAATGGCCCGGCCCTGGCGGCACGATGGCAGATCCCCCCTGCCCCGCCGGGCTGCCGGAGCAGGGATCGCGCGAGCGGCGACGGCAAGGCAACACCGAAGCGGGGCGAGGAGAGGCATGCGACCGGAGGCAGGCGTTCGGCCGCAGCCAGTCGCGGGAGCGCACCCGCGCGGAGCACCGGGCCTGCGAGGTTGACGGTGCGGCGCGGCTGAAGGGGTCGGCACGACAGGTGATCCGCGCGGCGATGGAGGCCGCCCGAGGCCCCGTCAGCCGGTGCGGCGCGCGGCCTGGCCCGCGGCGCTGTCGTGATCCGGGGGGCCGAAGCGCAGGTCCTCGAGCTGGGAGACGATGCCGCCGGCAGTATCGAGGATCTGCCGCATTGCCGCGGAGGTCTGCTGGACCATGGCGGCATTGCTCTGGGTGATGGCCTCCAGGCTGCCGACGGTCTGGTTCGCCTCGAGCAGCACGCGCGACTGCTCGGACGAGGCGGTGGCCACCTGGGCGGAATACTCCGACACCTCGGTGAAGAGGCGGAAAACGTCGTCGAGCGCGCTCTGGGCGGTGCCCACCAGCTTGACCCCCTCCGCGACCTGCAGGCCGCTGGCCGAGATCAGCGCGTTGATGTCCCTGGCCGCCTGGGAGGAATTGCCGGCGAGCATGCGGACCTCGCCGGCGACGATGGCAAAGCCGCGCCCGGCATCGCCGGCCCGCGCGGCCTCGACCCCGGCGTTCAGCGCCAGCAGGTTGGTCTGAACCGCGATATCGTCGATCAGCACGGTGATCTTGGCGATCTTGTCGGAGGATGCCTTGATCTGGCGGATGGCGTCGGTGGTGCGGGCGACCAGCGCGGCGCTGTCGCGCATTTCGCCGGCGGCCTGCTGGGCGAGGCGATCGGCCTCTCCGGTCTTGCGGGCGGAGCTGTCGACGCTCCGGGTGATCTCTTCCATCGCGGCGGTGGTCTGATGCAGCGAATTGGCCTGGTCACTGGTGCGGCTGGAGAGGTCGAAGACCGAATGCGAGACCCCCTGGACGATCTGCTGAAGCCCGCCCATGGACTCGTAGACATTGCGGAACAGCCCGCCCAGCTTGCCCGCGGCGGCGTTCATCTTGCGGCGCACGTCCTCGTAGCGGCGGGGATAGTCGCTCTCTGCCGGATCGGGGATGCGGTGGCCGAGATTGCCCTCTGACAGTTCCTCGATGGCGCGGTTGATGTGCTGGAAGGCGCGGGTCTGTTCCTCGCCCCAGACACGGAAGGTGACAGCGGTCACCTGGGCGATGTCGTAGGAAAAGGCCCGCGAGATGACGGAGACCATCGCCCGGTAGCGCGCGGCGCGGGGCCCCGCCAGCCGGCGGCCGAGGCGACGCAGCAGGATGTCGGTGAGATGCGAGGCGGCCAGCGCATAGGAGGACATGTAGAGATCGAGCGGAAGGTCGATGCGGGCATGCACCCGGCCGATCCGGTCGGTGGAGGCGACATACTCGGGCCCGAGATCGCCGGAGAGCAATTGTTGCCAGTGGCGTTTCTGCGCATTGCGCGCCGCATTGATGCTTTCGGAGGATTTGAAGTAACTGGCCGCCTCCGGATCCGTGGCGGCGCGTGCATAGAAGCCCGCGAGCACGGTATCCAGATCCGGGATCAGCAGTTTGCCCGCCTCCCTCAGCAGGTCGAGATTCTGCCCGTTCAACTGGAAACTGGCCTGCTGCCTGATGCGTTCGTCGGTCATGTGCGGTCCTGAAAGGAGATACTCCCTGCCCCCCGGGCTACCGCATCCCCCTTAGCAAATGTTTACCCCTGCCCGACACGCCTCGGCTCTTTCCCCGGACAGCCGCTGCTGTCATAATGGCCGGAACCAAGAACACCGAGAGCAGCGAATGGCAGACGATCTTCTGAACGGCACCGCCCCTGAAACCTATGACGCATCCTCCATCGAGGTGCTGGAGGGGCTGGAACCGGTTCGCAAGCGCCCGGGCATGTACATCGGCGGCACGGACGAACGCGCCCTGCACCACATGGTGGCCGAGATCCTCGACAACTCGATGGACGAAGCGGTGGCGGGCCATGCCAACCGCATCGAGGTCGAGCTGCATTCGGATTATTCGATCACGATCCGCGACAACGGCCGGGGCATGCCGTTTGACCCGCACCCGAAGTTTCCCGGCAAGAGCGCGCTGGAGGTGATCCTGTGCACCCTGCACGCGGGCGGCAAGTTCAGCGGCAAGGCCTATGAGACCTCGGGCGGCCTGCATGGCGTGGGCGCCTCGGTGGTCAACGCGCTGTCGGATTCCATGGTGGTCCAGGTGGCGCGCGACCGCAAGCTGGTCGAGCAGCGCTTCAGCCGCGGCATCCCGCAGGGCCCGGTGGCGGAGATCGGCGCGGCGCCCAATCGGCGCGGCACCACCACCACCTTCCATCCCGACGCCGAGATCTTTGGCAGCCACCGGTTCAAGCCGGCGCGGCTGTTCAAGTCGATCCGGTCCAAGGCCTATCTGTTCTCGGGCGTGGAAATCCGCTGGAAGAGCGCGATCGAGGATGGCGAGACGCCCACCGAGGCGGTCTTCCACTTTCCCGGCGGCCTGTCGGATTACCTGAAGGAAACGCTCGACAAGGCCAGCACCTATGCCGATCAGCCCTTTGGCGGGCGGGTCGATTTCCAGGAGCGCTTCGGCGTGCCGGGGCGCGTGGAATGGGCGATCAACTGGACGCCCTCGCGCGATGGCTTCATCCAGAGCTACTGCAACACCGTGCCCACCCCCGAGGGCGGCACCCACGAGCAGGGCTTCTGGGCAGCGATCCTGAAGGGCATCCGCGCCTACGGCGAGCTGGTCAACAACAAGAAGGCCAGCCAGATCAACCGCGACGACCTGGTGACCGGTGGCTGCGCGCTGGTCAGCTGTTTCATTCGCGAGCCGGAATTCGTGGGCCAGACCAAGGACCGCCTGGCCACCACCGAAGCCGCCAAGCTGGTGGAAGGCGCGGTGCGCGACCACTTCGACAACTGGCTGGCCGCGGATACCAAGAGCGCGGGCGCGATCCTCGACTTCCTCATCCTGCGGGCCGAGGAACGGCTGCGGCGCCGGCAGGAGAAGGAAACCCAGCGCAAGAGCGCCACGAAGCGCCTGCGCCTGCCCGGCAAGCTGACCGATTGCTCGCATGCCACCCGCGAGGGCACCGAACTGTTCCTGGTCGAGGGTGACTCGGCCGGCGGCAGCGCCAAGATGGCCCGCAACCGCAAGACCCAGGCCCTGCTGCCCCTGCGCGGCAAGATCCTGAACGTGCTGGGCGCGGCCGGCAACAAGATCGGCGCCAACCAGGAAATCGCCGACATGTGCCAGGCCCTCGGCGTGGGCCTGGGCACGAAGTTCAACATCGACGACCTGCGCTATGACAAGGTCATCATCATGACCGATGCAGACGTCGACGGCGCCCATATCGCCAGCCTGCTGATGACCTTCTTCTTTACCCAGATGCGGCCGCTGATCGACCACGGGCACCTGTACCTTGCCTGCCCGCCGCTGTTCCGGCTGCAGCAGGGGACGTTGCAGAAATACGTGCAGGACGAGACCGAACGCGACTACTGGCTGGAAAAGGGCCTTGGCGGGCGCGGCAAGATCGACGTCAGCCGCTTCAAGGGCCTGGGCGAGATGGACGCGCGCGACCTGAAGGCCACCACGATGGATCCCAACAGCCGCAAGCTGATCCGGGTGACCATCGACGAGGACGAACCCGGCGAGACCGGCGACCTGGTGCAGCGCCTGATGGGCAAGAAGCCGGAGTTGCGCTTCGAGTATATCCAGGAGAACGCCAAGTTCGTCGAGGACCTGGACGTTTGAGGAGCGAGGCACCCGGGCCCCGGCCCGGGTTGCGGCAGTGACGCAAGGCGCGGCGCGCCCGCCCGAAACGGCAATGGGCCGGACGGGTATCGGGCGGGGGCGGATGCCCGCCGCAGGAGGAAAGATCGTGGCCCCCACCTACGAGATCTACGTGATCAACATGCCCGCGGAGACCGCGCGGCTGGCCCATATGGCCACCTGCCTAGCGGCGCTCGACCTGCCGATGACCCGGATCGAGGCGACCACGCCGGCGACCTGCGAGCCCATCGCCGCCGAGATCGGTTTCGACCTGGGCGACCGCGAGATCTGGAGCGGCACCGAGCGCGCCGTGTTCACCAGCCACGTGGTGGCCTGGAAGGCGCTGCTCGACAGCGGGCGCGACTGGGCCGTGGTGATGGAGGACGATGTCTTCCTGTCGAAGGACGCCAAGGCGGCCATCGAGACGATCGCGCAACATTCCGATGCCGGGCTGGTGCGGCTGGAGACCTTTGGCCGGACGCGCTGCATCGTCGACCGCAGGCCCAGCCACGGCGTCGGGTTTTCCGCGGCGGGCGCGCCCTACAAGGGCTTTGCCCTCTTCGGCTTCCACGGTGGCGCGGTCGGCGCGGCCGGCTACATGATCCATCGCCGCGCGGTGCAGGACATGCTGAATGCCGGCCTGCGGCTCGACGAGCCCATCGACCTGCAGTTCTTTGCCCATCCGATACCGAAGGGGCTGAAACAGGCCGTGGTCTGGCCTGCGGTGGTGGTGCAGTCGGACCGGCTGCACGAGAGCGTCTGGCCGGCCGGCTGTGGCTGGGAAGAGGCGATGGAGACACCGACCTTCGTCTCATCCATCGCGCACAGCCCGGTGGAGCCCGACCGCTCGGACGAGACCATTGCCGGACGGCTGGGCAAGCTGCGGGCCTCGATCGCGCGCAAGTTCACGGGGCGGGTGCGGCGGGTGGTGCCGCTGTCGAAGGCCGGCCCCTTCCTGCCGGCGCCTTCGGGCGGTGCCACGCGCCCTGCGGCAGCGGATGGCGGAAAGCCGCTCAGCACGCCGAACCTGCCGGAACAGGGTCCCTGAGCGGAAAACATCACATTTTCCGAATTCTTGCAGGTACTTGCGAAGGTCTGCCAGCGAGGACCACGCCCCCCGTACCGTGGCGCGGCCGGCTGTGCCGGATCCGCCCCGCCACAGAAATGAACCCCTCCGTCGTTCAGGACGTTATCCTGATGAAGCAACGAAGGAGACAGCCATGAAGCGCATCATTATCGCCGCTCTCGCAGCCACCACGATGATGTCGGGTGCCGCCTATGCCAACAACGGGCATGGCAACGGCAACGGAAACGGCCACAACAACGGCAACGGCTGGGGTGTTGGCAACGTGCCCCCGGGCCATCAGAAGAAGATCTATCGCCAGGGCGACCACCTGCCCGACGGCTATCGCGTGATCAGCGATTACCATAAGTACGGCCTGCCGGCGCCTGGCAACGGCTATCGCTATGCGCAGTACAACGGCGAGATCTTCAAGATCGCGGTGCAGACCGCCGCCGTGGCCGCCACGGTGGGCCTGGTTGCCAACCTGCTGAGCAACTGACGGGCCCTTTCCCGGTGCGACAGCCCGCGTCGGACAGGACAGACGGCAAACGGCCCGCCTTTCGGCGGGCCGTTCTGCATTTCGCGGGATTGATACGCGGAACGGCCGGATCGCTCCGGGGATCAGGTCAGGCGCCCCTCGTCGAGGTGCAGCACCCGGTCCATGCGGGAAGCGAGCTCGAGGTTGTGCGTGGCGATGAGCGCCGAGAGGCCGGTTTCGCGCACCAGCGCCATGAGCGCGTTGAAGACCGTATCGGAGGTGGTGGGATCGAGGTTGCCTGTGGGTTCGTCCGCCAGCAGCAACCCCGGCGCATTGGCCAGCGCGCGGCAGAAGGCGACCCGCTGCTGTTCGCCGCCCGAGAGCGCCGCCGGGCGGTGATCGGCGCGCCCGGTCAGGCCGACGCGGGCCAGCAGGTCCTGCGCGCGGGCCGCGGCCTCCCTCTTGGAGGCGCCGGCGGCAAGCTGCGGCAGGATGATGTTCTCCTCGGCCGAGAACTCCGGCAGCAGGTGGTGGAACTGGTAGACGAAGCCCACCTCCTCGCGCCGGACGGCGGTGCGGCGGCGGTCGGAGAGATCCTGCATCGCCTCGCCACGGATCAGCACCTGGCCGCTGTCGGGCTGATCGAGCAGCCCCGCGATATGCAGCAGCGTCGACTTGCCCGAGCCCGACGGCGCCACGAGGGCCACGACCTCTCCGCGCGCGAGGGTAAGCGAGGCCTCGCGCAGGACGGTGATCTGGTTCGGCTTGCCGTGGTTGTAGCCCTTGGAAAGGCCGCGAAGCTCGAGAACGGGATCACTCATAGCGCAGGGCCTCCACCGGGTTCATCCGCGCCGCGCGGCGGGCGGGAAAGATCGTGACGACGAAGCTGAGGAAGAGCGACAGGAAGATCGCGGAGAGCACATCGTGCAGCTGAAGCTTGGCCGGGAGATTGTAGATGCCGCGGATCGAGGGATCCCAGACGCCGCCGCCGGAGAAGTAGTTCACCACCGAGAAGATCGGATCGATGTAGATCGCGAAGAGGCAGCCGAGGATCACGCCGGCGGCGGTGCCGATGATGCCCGTGAAGGCGCCGCAGATGAAAAAGACGCGCAGGATCGAGCCCTCTGTCAGGCCCATGGTGCGCAGGATGCCGATGTCGCGGCCCTTGTTCTTGACCAGCATGATCAGCCCCGAGACGATATTCATCGCGGCGATCAGCACCAGGATCGACATGATGACGAACATCACGTTGTCCTCGACCGTGAGCGCGCGCAGGAAGCTGCCGGAGGCATCGCGCCAGGTCCAGGTCATGGCGCGGTCGCCGGCGGCATCGAGCAGCTGGTTCTCCATCTCGTCGACCCGGTCGGGGTCGTCGACCATCACCTCGATCTCGTCGGCGTAACCCTCGCGGTTGAAGAAGGACTGGGCCTCCTCGAAGGGCAGGTAGACGCGGGTGCGGTCGATGTCGTAGCGCCCGGCGGTGAAGATGTAGGTGACGGGATAGGTGGTGACCCGCGGCGAGGTGCCGAAGGCGGTCTTGACCCCGTCGGGCGAGATCAGCTTGACCGTGTCGCCCACGGAGAGCCCGAGCTCGCGCGCGACGCCGGAACCGATGGCGATGCCGTTGTCGAAATCGGCGATGTCGCCCTCGCTCTGCTCGGGATGGGCAATACGGGGGATGCCGGCAAGATCCTCTGCACTGATGCCGAAGACCTCGACGCCGGCGTTGCGGCTGTTGGCCGAGGCCATGACCTGGCCCTTGATCAGGGGCGCGGTGCGGGCCACGCCGGGGACCTCGGCAATGCGCGCAGCCATCTCGGTGTAATCCGGGATGCCGCGGACCAGCCGGCCGCTGTCGTCACGCTCGGCGGCATTGTAGACGGTGACATGGGCATTGGCGCCCAGGATCGTGTCGACGAATTCGGCGCGGAAACCGGCACGGACCGAGAGCGTGGCGATCAGGGCAAAGACCGCCAGGGCGATGCCGATCAGCGAGATCCAGGTCATCACCGAGACGCCTCCCTCGGCGCGGCGGGCACGCAGGTAGCGCCAGGCGATCATCCATTCGAAGCGGGCAAAGGGGGGCGCGGATCTGCTCAAGGTCAATGGTCCTGTCTGAGGTCCTGTATGATACCGGGCGGAAGGTGGACCGGGGCATGGGGGCCGTCAAGGGCAGCCACGGGGCGCGTCGATGGCAATGTCGTGAAGGCGGCGGGGGATCGCCGCCTCCGGCGGGAGTATTTGCCGGAAAGATGAAGTCCTAGCGCAGGATCGGCGGGCTGTCGGGTTCCGAGCCGGGCGCGATGCGGGTGACCTCCTGCGGTTTTTCCGGCTCTGGCAGATCAAACCGCAGACCGACCTTGGCAAGGGCGCCGGCGCGGTGGTCGGCGGCGTTGAAGAAGCCCACGTCCATCTGCCCGGCCTCGATGCCGGAGAAGGTGAGCGCCTCGGAGGCAGCCTTGGCCAGGGAGGGTTCGGCGCCGGGGATGGCGTCGATGAAGGCCAGGATATGCGAGCGGCGGCCCTGGTCATCCTCGGTCCCGGCGAGAAAGGCGCAATCGGCGAGGCCCACGGCGGTGGCGAGCTTGGTGTCGATGGCGGTGATCAGCACCTCGGGCAGCCCGTGCGGCGGATGGAAGGCCTCGATCCGGGCCTCGACCTCGTCGGGGGAATGGGCGACGGTTTCGGAGAGCCAGTCGACGGCCTCGGGTGGGATCAGGATGGCGGAGGGGGTTTCGAGGTTGACCGCGAGGCCCACCCCCTGCCCGGCCAGCTGATCGGCGATCACCCGGCCAGAGAGCGCGGCATAGGGCGCCGGGCGGCCGACGAAATCGGCCAGGCGTTCCTCGCGATCGAAGAGCAGGACGAACTGCTGATCCTCCACGGGGAAGAGCTCCGGCGAGGCATTGCCGTCCTCGGCCTCGGAGGTGAGCAGCAGGTAGAGCTCGCTGTCGGCGAGACGCTCGTAGAAGCGCAGGCGGACGGCATCGTCACCGGGGGCCGCCTCCATCGCGGCATGGGCGGTATCGAGGGGGGTGAGATTAGTCATGTCATCGCCTTTCGCACTTCGGCGCGGAGCACCGGGAGAAGATCGGTTTCGAACCAGGGGTTGCGCCGCAGCCATGCCGTATTGCGCCAGGAGGGATGTGGCAAGGGGATCGTGCCCGGCAGGTGGTCGCGCCAGTGCTGCACGGTTTCCGTCAGAGAGGCGCGGGTGCCAAGGTGGAAGCGCTGGGAATAGCCGCCGATGACCAGGCGAAGGCGCAGGTTCGGTAGCGCCTGCAGGATCCGGGCATGCCATGTCTCGGCACAGAGCCGCGGCGGCGGCAGGTCGG
This sequence comes from Pseudooceanicola sp. DL12, assembly GCF_056270665.1. Taxonomy (NCBI): domain Bacteria; kingdom Pseudomonadati; phylum Pseudomonadota; class Alphaproteobacteria; order Rhodobacterales; family Paracoccaceae; genus Pseudooceanicola; species Pseudooceanicola sp. DL12. The sequence goes on along the minus strand of NZ_CM149884.1, from coordinate 1,028,100 downwards.
AGCCCCTGGCATCATAGCCCGGGAAGCAGAAGGCTGCAGGCAGGAAGGCCATGGTGGAGAGGTCGTAGAATTCGGCGCGGCTGACGCCCATCCAGTCGCGCAGGCGGTCGCCGGAGCGGTCGTCAAAGGGACGCTGTTTCTCGTGTGCCTGCAGGCCTGGCGCCTGCCCCGCGATCAGGATCCGCGCGGCCGGATCGAGCCAGACCACCGGCGCGGGACGGTGCCGGGTGCGGGTGGCTGCAAAGCGGGAGGCGCAGAGGGTACAGGCGCGGATGTCATGAAAGAGGGCGTCCATGGTGCCAATGTGGGTGGCGCCAGCACCCTCGGCAAGGCGAAAAGCGGCGCCCAACATTTCGACGATTGTAGAAACGTCATGGACGAGCCGTCCTGAATTCGATATTTCTAGAATCATGAAAGCATTTAACCAACCCGACCTGCCCCTCGAGATCGCCGCTTCGCGCTTTGCCGCGCTCGGAAGCGAGCAGCGCCTGTCCGTCCTGCGCACCCTGGTGCGGGCGGGGCCGGAGGGGCTCCGGATCGGGGAGCTTGGAGAACGAGCCGGCGTGAGCGGGTCGACCCTGACCCACCACGTGAAGATCCTGGCCCAGGCGGGCCTGGTGACGCAGAAGAAGCAGGGCCGCAGCGTGATCTGCGCCGCGGTGGCCTATGGCGACCTGAAGTCGCTGGCGGATTTCCTGCTCGAAAACTGCTGTGCCGATGCGCCATGCGGCCTGAACCTGCCCGAGGCACCGTGACATGACCGAGATGATCCTGAGCCGCTATCGCAGCCTTGCCGCCCATCTGGACGGGGCCTGGGTGAGTTCCGGGCTGATCCTGCTGCTGATCGCGCTGTTCGACAGCGGCCAGGTGGTGCCGACGATCGTCTTTGCCGGGCGCGCCTATCTGGGCACCCTGCCCTTCATCCTGTTTGCAGTGCTGGCGATCGGCTATCTCAAGGCGACGGGGGCAGAAACCCTTCTGGCGAAGGCCTTCGAGGGGCGCGAGGGGCGGATGATCGTGATGGCGGCCCTGCTGGGCGGCCTCTCGCCCTTCTGCTCCTGCGAGGTGATCCCCTTCATTGCGGCGCTGCTGGCCGTGGGCGCGCCCCTGAGCGCGGTCATGGCCTTCTGGCTGGCCTCGCCGCTGATGGATCCGGCGATGTTCTCGATCACCGCGGGCACGCTCGGGCTCGACTTTGCCCTGGGCAAGACGCTGGCCGCCGTGGGGCTGGGCCTGATGGGCGGCGCCGTGGTGATGGCGATGAAGACCACACCGGTGTTTGCCGATCCGCTGCGGGAACGTCCGCAGGTGGGGGGCTGCTGTGGTGTCAGGACGCCCTTCCGGGGCAAGCCCGTCTGGGCATTCTGGCGCGAACCGGCACGGCGGGAGACCTTTCGCGAGGCCAGCCTGGAGAACCTGCTGTTCCTGACGAAATGGCTGGTGCTGGCCTATCTGCTGGAAGCGGTGATGCTGAGCTATGTGCCGGCGGAGTGGATTGCCGGGCTGCTGGGCGGCAGCGGGCTGAAGCCCGTCGTGCTGGCGGCGCTCGTCGGCGCGCCGGCCTATCTGAACGGCTACGCAGCGGTGCCGCTGGTGCAGGCGCTGCTGGACCAGGGCATGGCCCCGGGGGCGGCGATGTCCTTTGTCATCGCGGGCGGGGTCAGCTGTATCCCGGCAGCCATCGCCGTCTGGGCACTGGTGAAACCGCGGGTCTTTGCGGCCTACCTGGGCCTGGCGGTAACCGGTGCGATCCTGGCCGGGATAGCCTGGGGGATCTGGGTGGCCGAGACCCTGCCCTCCTGAGTCTCGGCGCCCGGCCGCACACAGCCCAGGCGAGAGCAGAAAGCGCTGCGCATTTCCGCAGGCTGTGCGGCAGGATGTCCGTCAGCGCAAACAGCGGGCGCAAAGGCGCCAGAGGCCCCGTGCCAGCGGTTGCCCAGCCCCGCCAAATCCCTTAACCCCGCAGGAACAAGAACGGGAAACGGGTGAGCGGCGACATGTATCGCGTCTGGAATTTCATTACCAACTATTCGCTTCTTCTGATCATGGGCGCCGTCCTGGCGCTGATCTGGGCGAACGTCAGTCCCGAAAGCTATCACCACTTGATCCACTTCGTGATCTGGCAGGATGCGCCGTTCGGGGTGCTGGAAGACAACGGTGAACGCGAACTGACGCTGCACTACCTGATCAACGACATGCTGATGGCCTTCTTCTTTGCCATCGCGGCCAAGGAAGTCTGGGAAGCGGTGATCCTGAAGGAAGGCTCGCTGCGCGGGAAGAAGGCGGCGACGCCGCTGGTGGCCACGCTCGGCGGCATGCTGGGCCCGGTGGCCGTCTACCTCGGCCTGGCCTATTTCCTGACGCCGACCAACTTTGGCGAGGTCAGCAACGGCTGGGCCATCCCCGCCGCCACCGACATCGCCTTTTCCTACCTGGTGGGGCGGCTCGTCTTCGGGGCCGGGCACCCGGCAGTGCGCTTCCTGCTGCTGCTGGCCATCGCCGATGACGCGGCCGGGCTGATCATCCTGGCGATCTTCTATCCCTCCGCACCGCTGGAGCCGCAGTGGCTGCTGCTGTCGCTGGGCGCCGCCGTGCTGGTCTTTGCGCTGTTCAACTACCTGCCGCGCCGGATGGACAAGCATAACCAGGACCGACCGAACTCGACCTGGGTGCGGCAGAAACTGAGCTTCTGGCCGTATCTGATCGCCGGCGGCTTCAGCTGGTACGGCTTCATGCGGGCGGGCATCCACCCGGCCCTGGGCCTGCTGCCCATCGTTCCGGCAATCCCCCACGCCGACCGCGCCTTCGGCATCTTCAGCCAGGCCGAGGAATACCTGACCGACCTGCTGAACATGTTGGAACACGCGCTGAAATACCCGGTGGAGATCATCCTGTTCTTCTTCGGGCTGGTGAACGCGGGCGTCGAGTTCAGCGCCATCAGCGAGCCGACCTGGCTGGTCCTGCTGGGCCTTCTGGTGGGCAAGCCGCTCGGGATCTTCGTCTTCGGGGCCACGGGCGCGCATATCCTGCGCCTGGGCCTGCCGCAGGGCATGCGTACCATCGACCTGTTTGTCGTGGGCTGTGTCGCGGCCATCGGCTTCACGGTCTCGCTCTTCATCGCCTCGGTCGCCTTCCCCGCCGGCGAGCTGCAGGATGCGGCCAAGATGGGCGCCCTCTTCAGCTTCTCCGCCGCCATCGTTGCCTGGATCGCGGGCAAGACCTGCCGGGTGCAGAAGGTCTACGGCTGAGCCGATCCGGCACCCCGAGGCGCCCGACGGGGCACTGAAATGGACAGGAAGACCCGGCGGCCCACCGCCGGGTCTTCTTTTTGCGACAGATCACGGAAAGATTTAACGATTTGTCGTCCAAAACTTGGCACTACAGAAAGACTTACGTCATAGTGTCGGCACGGCCCGACCGCCGTTTCAGAGCAGAACGGAGCGCAGATGCTCGAATTCGACAACGTCAGCAAGTCCTTCTGGACGGGCAGCCACAGGAAGGTGATCCTCGACCAGGTGTCCTTTCGCGTGGAACTGGGCCGGTCGCTGGGCATCCTGGCGCCCAACGGCACCGGCAAGACGACGCTGATCAACATGATGTCGGGGCTGGAAAAGCCCGACGAGGGCGAGATCCGGCGCCTGTGCAACATCTCCTTTCCGCTGGGCTTCATGGGTGGCGTGATCAAGCGCCATTCTGCCATGGAGAACTCGCGCTACATCGCCCGGCTCTACGGCCTCGACCCGGACTACGTGGAAGCCTTCTGCCGCTGGCTCTGTGGCCTGGGCGAATATTTCGACCAGCCCCTGGGCACCTATTCCACCGGCATGCGCGCGCGCTTCAGCTTTGCGTTGCTGCTGGCGCTGGATTTCGACATGTACCTGATCGACGAGGGCATGCCCAACTCCACCGACGTGGAATTCAACCGCAAGGCCGGCGACATCCTGCGGGAGCGGCTGGAGACCACGACGATCGTTATCGTGTCGCACCAGCCCAAGATTCTGTCCCGTTTCGTCCGTGAGGCGGCGGTACTGAAGGACGGCAAGCTGTACATGTTCGACACCTTGGAAGAAGCGAAGCAGATGTATGACTACGAAGCCCAGGGCTAGGAAATACCGGATCCACAGCAATTCGCAGGCCAATGACCTGACGCTGCCGGATACCGAGAAAGCAGCCGGGGCACCGGCCCCGGCCCCATCGGAGTCACTCGCCGCAGCCCCTGCAGGCGGCCGTGAGGCCGCTGAGGAAAACATGCCCGCAGACGCAAAGGCCGCTGCGAAGGCATCGGAACCGGCCGCCCGGGAGCCGGCGGCGGACGAGCCACATGCCGGGCCACATGCCGGGCCACGTGCCGAGCCAGGCGAAGCGGAGCAGATGGACATGCTGGCGCAGCATGCGACCGCCTCGCGCAGCATGCGGATGCGTCGCCGGGCCTCCGACCGCGAAAAGCCCGCAACCGATCCCACGGACCGGGCCGATACCGGCGCGCCGGAGGCGGCCTCTGCCGCGCGGGTCGCCGCAGCGGAGGGAGCGGCCGCCGAGGCCGAGCTCGACAGCATCCGCCGCGAGGGACTGACCGGCCGGCAATTGCGTATGGCACGCCGGATCGCCCTGAAGAACGGGCTGCAGCCCGCCTCTGACTTCGACGCGGTACGGCAGCTGCGCGCCCGCGGGATCGACCCGTTCCAGGCCGCGCCCAGCGTACCGCAGACAGCCGCCGCCGGGATCCCCGCCACCGCCCCCGGCACGGCCGAGACCCTGCCCCAGACCACGCCCTCCGGTGCCCAGCCGGGCACGGCCGCGGCTCCCGGTCGGACATCCCCGGCACCGGCGCTGAACTCCTCGGAGCGGCGCCAGCGTGAGATAATGGACATCCAGCGCGACATCGTGCGCCGCCGCCGGCGCCGGACGATGCAGCTGTTCTTCCGGCTATCCTTCTTCGTCCTGCTGCCGACGCTGCTGGCGGGCTGGTACTACTACCGTGTCGCGACGCCGATGTATTCGACCGACAGCGAATTCCTGATCCTGCAGGCCGACGCCACGGCTGCCACGCCGCTGGGCGGGCTGCTCTCCGGCACGCAATTCGCGACCAACCAGGATTCGATCGCGGTGCAATCCTACCTGCAGTCGAAGGATGCCATGCTGCGCCTGGATCAGGACGTGGGGTTCAAGTCGGAGTTCTCGCAGCCCTCGATCGACCCGATCCAGCGCCTGCCGGAAGACCCGACCAACGAACAGGCCTACAAGGCCTACCAGAAATACGTGCAGATCGGCTATGACCCGACCGAGGGTGTGATCCAGATGGAGGTCGTGGCCCCGGACCCTGCCATCGCGACCGAGTATTCGAACCACCTGATCAAATACGCGGAGGAACGCATCGACGACCTGTCGCGCCGCAAGCGCGAGGATGCCGTGAGCGCCGCCCGCGAAAGCCTGGAACTGGCCAAGCAGGAGCGACGCGAGGCCCAGGAACGCCTAGTTCGCCTGCAGGAAGGCACGATGGTTGACCCCGAGGGCGTGATCGGATCGATGCGCAGCCAGATCGCCACGGTGGAAACCCAGCTGAACCAGAAGGAGCTGGAACTTGCGGCGTTGCAGGACAATGCCCGGCCGAACGAGGCACGCGTTGCCGGCGTCCAGGCCGACATCGACCGCCTGAACACTCTGCTCTCCTCGCTGAACTCGCGGATGAACGACGCACAGTCCGACGATGTCTCGCTGGCGGAGAAGACCGCGCAGATCCAGATGGCCCAGGCCGATGTGGCCACGGCAGACCTGTTCCTGCAGTCGGCCCTGACCAACGAGAAGCAGACCGAGCTGGAGGCGAACCGGCAGGTCCGCTACCTGACCACCTCGGTGCGCCCGGTGCCCTCGGAGGATCCGAGCTATCCCAAGGCCTTCGAGAACACGATGATGGTCTTTCTGATCATGTCCGGCATCTACCTGATGATCTCGCTGACCGGCGCGATCCTGAGAGAACAGGTCTCGGGCTGATCCGGACTGCTGCGAACGGAAAGAGGGCCCGCATCTGCGGGCCCTCTTCGTTTCAGGCATACCTGATGCGTGTCAGCTTGCGGCAAGACCCCGGCCCTTGAGCAGGGCACCGACCCCGGGCATGCGTCCGCGGAACCGGGTATAGAGCTCATCCGCCTCGACCGAGCCGCCCTTCGAGAGGATGTTCTCCTCCAGGGATTTGGCGGTGGCAGGGTCAAAGGCGCTGCCGGCCTCCTCGAAGGCCTCGAAGGCGTCGGCGTCCATCACCTCTGACCACATGTAGCTGTAGTACCCGGAGGAATAGCCGTCGCCCGAGAAGACATGGGCGAAATGCGGCGTGGCATGACGCATGACGATGGCTTCGGGCATGCCGAGGCCCTGCAGGATCTCGTCCTGCTTCTGCATCGGGTCCACCGGCGCCGGGCCATCGTGAAATTCCAGATCGACCAGCGCCGAGGCCACGTATTCCACCGTCTGGAACCCCATGTCGTAGGTCGCGGCACCCAGAACCTTGTTCAGCATTTCCTCGGGCATCGGCTCGCCCGTCTCGACATGGGTCGCGAATTTCTGGAGCACCTCGGGCACTTCCAGCCAGTGCTCGTAGAGCTGGCTGGGCAGCTCCACGAAATCGCGGCTGACCGAGGTGCCCGACACGCGCTCGAAGGTCACATCCGAGAGCATCTGGTGCAGGGCATGACCGAACTCGTGGAAAAGGGTGCGCGCATCATCATAGGAGAGCAGAGCGGGCTTTCCCGGCGCGGGTTTGGAGAAGTTGCAGACGTTCACCACGATGGGAGCCTGGACCCTGGGCAGGCGGGCCTGCGACCGGATGGCAGAACACCAGGCGCCGGACCGTTTCGAGCCGCGGGCGAAGTAATCGCCAATGAAGAGCGCCACATGGGCGCCGTCGCGCGTGACCTCCCAGGTGCGGCAGTCGGGGTGGTAATTGGCCACCTCGACCGGCGTGAATTCGAGGCCGAAGAGCCGGTTGGCGCAGTCGAAGGCCGCCTCGATCATCCGGTCGAGCTGCAGATAGGGCTTCAGCGCCGTCTCGTCGATGTCATGCAGTTCCTTGCGGCGCTTCTCGGAATAATAACGCCAGTCCCAGGGCTTGAAGGCTCCGTTGTAACCATCGGCCGAGAGCATCTTCTGCAGGGCGTCCTGATCGGCAAGGGCAGCGGCGCGGGCCGGGGCCCAGACCTGCATCAGCAGCTCGCGCACCTTGTCGGGCGTACCGGCCATCTCGGTTTCGAGCTTGAAGGCAGCAAAGTTGGAATAGCCCAGGAGCTTTGCCCGCTCCTCGCGCAGGTCGAGGATTTCCTTAACGATGGCGCGGTTGTCGGTCTCGCCCCCCATCTCGCCCCGGCTGGCCCAGGCAGAGAAGGCCATTTCGCGCAGGGCACGATCAGGCGAGAATTGCAGGAAGGGTACGATCAGCGACCGCGACAGGGTAATCACCGGGCCCTTGCCGCGCTCCTCGCCGGCCGCGCGGGCCGCGTTGACCAGGAACTCGGGCAGCCCCTCGAGCTGATCCTCGGTCAGCTCCATGAACCAGTCCCGCTCGTCGGCCAGCAGGTGCTGGGTGAACTGGGTCCCAAGTTCGGCCAAGCGGCCCATGATCTGCTTCATCCGCGCGGCCTGATCGCCTTCGAGCGCCGCACCGGCCCGCACGAAGCCTCGATGCGCGAGATAGAGCACGCGCATCTGGTCGGCGTCGAGGCCGAGGCTCTCCCGCGTCTCCCAGAGTTGGGAAATACGGGCAAAGAGCGCCTTGTTGGCATGAATGTCGGAAAAATGTGCGGCGAGTTTCGGCGAGAACTCCCGTTGCAGGGCTTCGCGGGCGGGCGTGCTGTCGGCGCCGGCAAGGGCAAAGAAGGGCGCCAGGACCTTCTCAAGGTCCTCGCCCGACCCCTCGTAGGCGAGGATGGTGTTCTCGAAGTTGGGCGCCTCGGGATTGTCGGCAATCGCTGCGATCTCGGCCGAGTGGCTCTTCAGCGCCTCATCGAGTGCCGGGGCGAAATCCTCGTCGCTGATCCGGTCGAAGGGCGGCAGGTCAAAGGGAGTGTTCCACTCGGACAGAAGCGGGTTTGTCATGCGTTTACCTCGTGGCTTGCGCCGCAGACTGGGCAGTCGGGGCGCGGTTTCATCGCGATCTTGCGGGTCTCGCCCCAGAGCGCGTCATAGATCATCATCTCCCCCAGCAGCGGCTGGCCGGCGCCGGTGATCAGCTTGACGGCCTCGACCGCCATCATCGTGCCGATCACCCCGGGCAGGGGCGAGAGCACCCCCGCCTCGGCACAGCTGGGCGCAAGGCCCGGCGCCGGTGCCTGTGGAAAGATGCACTGATAACATGGGGTGCCTTTCAGGGGATGAAAGACCGACACCTGTCCCTCCCACTGCGACAGGGCTCCGCTGACGAGCGGCTTTCCCGCGGCCACGGCCGTGGCATTGGAGAGGTAGCGCGTCTCGAAATTGTCGGTGCCATCGAGGATCACGTCGTAATCCTCGAAAAGGTCGGCCGCGATTTCCTCGCTCAGGCGTCGCTTATAGGGACGGACGGTGATGAAGGGGTTCTGCGCCAGCATGGCCTCGGCGGCGGATTGCACCTTGGGACGACCGATGTCGGCGTCGCCATGGATCACCTGGCGCTGCAGGTTCGAGCCCTCGACGGTGTCGTCGTCGATCACACCGATGGTGCCAACGCCGGCGGCCGCGAGATAGAGCAACGCGGGCGAGCCCAGCCCCCCTGCCCCGACCACCAGCACCCGCGCCTCCTTCAGCGCCTTTTGTCCCGGCCCGCCCAATTCCCGCAGCATTATATGGCGCGAGTAACGGCCCAGTTCGGAATCCGAGAAGAGAAGAGCACCGGCGGCATCCCCAGCATCTCTGGCTGGCAGCGCGGCGGCACGATGGCGCAGGAGCTGAAGCCCCTGGCGATAGAGCAACACCAACGCCACAGCCCCGCCGAGGATCAGCCAGGGCGCCGGCCCGCCCCCGAGCGCGCCGCGCACCGGAGTGCCCGGTGGCAGGGCGAACTGACCGGTCAGGATGAGCACATAGCCCGCCAGCAGAACCAGCGCCCGGGCCTGCCGGGACACGCCCATGCGCCCCCCGATCCACCAGAGCGCCACCGCGAAGAGGAGGACCCAGCCCATCCCGCCCGTCACCGCCGCCCGGTCGATCCGAAACCGCCCTCGCCCCGTTCGGTGGCATCCAGGCTCTCGACCAGATCGAAGCGCGCCTGAATGACGGGCGCCACGAGCATCTGGGCGATGCGGTCACCGTGCGCAATGGCAAAGGCCTCGGCACCGGCATTCAGGACGATGATGCCGAGCGGACCACGATAGTCGCTGTCGATGGTGCCGGGAGAATTCGGCAAGGTGATGCCATGCTTGAGCGCAAGCCCCGAGCGCGGGCGCACCTGCACCTCGTAGCCTTCGGGGATCGCCATGCGCAGCCCGGTCGGGATCAGCACCCGCCCGCCCGGCTCCAGCGTCACCGAACCGCGGTCGGTGAAATTCGCCCGCAGGTCCGCCCCCGCCGCGCCGCTGCTTTCATAGCGCGGCAGGCCGAGCGCAGGATCGGCGCCCTCGTCCCAGATCATCCGGATCGGAATCATCGGCTTCCTTTCATCTTTCCCAAAATACACATGGCCCGGCCCTCAGCCCCGGCGCAGCGCCTCGGCGATGCGTGCCGCCAGACGGGTCGCGACCTCGCCCTTGGACATGCGCGGCCAATCCTCTGCCCCGGTGTCCGAGATCAACGTCACCGCGTTCTCGCTGCCACCCATGATCCCGGTCGCAGGGCTGACGTCGTTCGCAACGATCCAGTCGCATCCCTTGCGGGTCCGTTTCGCGGTGGCATGGGCGATCACGTCGTCCGTCTCGGCGGCAAAGCCCACGACCAGACCCGGGCGCCCACTCTCCATCTGTGACACACTCGCCAGGATGTCAGGGTTCTCGGCGAACTCCAGGACCGGCAGCGCGCCTTTCTGCTTCTTGATCTTGGATCCGCTGGCACTTGCCACGCGCCAGTCGGCCACGGCGGCAGCGAAGACCGCGGCGTCTGCCGGAAGTGCCGCCTGCACGGCCTCGAGCATCTGTTGCGCCGTCTCAACGGCAACAACCTCTACGCCCTCGGGAGGCGGCACATCCGCAGGCCCGGTGACGAAGGTCACCTCGGCACCGAGACGCGCCAGAGCGCCGGCGATCGCCGTACCCTGCGCCCCGGAGGAGCGGTTGGCGATATAGCGCACCGGATCGATGGGTTCATGGGTCGGCCCGGAGGTGACCAGCACGTGACGCCCCTTGAGCGGGCCCTCTGCAAAGTGCATTTCGATGGCGGCCAGGATCTGTTCCGGTTCCGACATGCGCCCGGGGCCATGTTCGCCACAGGCCATGTCACCCTGATCGGGACCGATGAACAGGATGCCGTCGTCACGCAGCTGGTCTGCGTTGCGCTGCGTCGCCGGGTTCAGCCACATGCGCACGTTCATTGCCGGCGCAAGCAGAACCGGCGTGTCGGTCGCCAGCAGAAGCGTGGAGGCAAGATCATCGGCCAGCCCACCGGCCATGCGCGCCATCAGGTTGGCCGTGGCCGGCGCCACAACGATCAGATCGGCAGACCGGGAAAGCTGGATGTGACCCATCTCGGCCTCGTCCGTCAGATCGAAAAGATCGGTATAGACCTTTTCCCCCGCAAGGGAGGAGACCGTCAGAGGGGTCACGAATTGCGTGGCAGCCAATGTCATCACCGGCGTCACGGCGGCCCCGCGCGACCGCAGCAGGCGGATCAGGGCGGGGCACTTGTAGGCGGCGATCCCGCCACCGATGATCAGCAAGATACGTTTGCCCGCCAGCATGGCCGCCCTCTTCCGCGCCGTTTCGTCCGGCAGAGACTAGAGCGCCAGCGCCGGGGGCACAAGCGATGGCGAAACGGACCGGTGTCAGTGAAGCAGCGCTTCGGCCTCCGCGCCCTGCGCCTGAAGGGTCTTGCGCATCTTGAGGAATGCAGCGGCCTCGAGCTGACGCACGCGCTCCTTCGAAAGACCCAGCTCGGAGCCGAGGCTTTCGAGGGTCCGCGGGCGGTCCCGCAACTTGCGTTCGCGCACGATCATCTGCTCGCGGTCATTGAGAGAAGACAGAGCCGAGGCGAGCCACTTGCGAAGCGCGGTCACGTCGTGGTCCTCGGCCACGCGTTCCTCGGTGCCGGGACCATCGTCTTCCAGCGTTTCGATCCACTCGCGGCCTTCCTCGTCGGTCGACTGCGTGGCGTTGAGAGAGTAGTCGGAGCCCGAAAGACGCCCCTCCATCATCTCGACATCCCGAAGCGGCACGCCGATCTCCATCGCGATCAGCTGACGCAGCTGATCGCCGTCGAGCTGTTCGCCACGGCTGGAGGCCTCGCGCTCAAGGCGCGCCTGCACGCGGCGCATGTTGAAGAAGAGCGATTTTTGCGCCGAGGTCGACCCCGTCCGGACAAGAGACCAGTTGCGCATGACATAATCTTGGATAGAGGCCTTGATCCACCAGACCGCATAGGTCGAGAAGCGGACGCCGCGATCCGGATCGAACTTGTCGGCGGCCTTCATCAGGCCGAGCCCCGCTTCCTGGATCAGGTCGTTCATCGGGGCGCCGTAGCGCCGATACTTGGAGGCCATGGATATGGCCAGCCGCATGTAGGCGTTCACCAGCCGATGCAGGGCCTGGGTGTCGCGCTGATCGCGCCAGGCGTAGGCAAGGGCCAGCTCCGTCTCGGCGTCGAGAAGCTCTGCCTTCATCGCGCGTCGCGTCATGGTGCTGCCGGATTGATCGGAATATGCCATCAAAATTTCCCCGTTTAAATCGCGCCTGAACGTCTCGCATGGGCGTGGACCGCACCATTTGATTTGGCTTTTTCATGAGCTATACGCGCGAGACCCCGTTTGGGTTTCATGGGAGGACGAAAAAAGATGGATCGGTTCAGGGTGCTCGTCCTCGGCGGGGCGGCTTCGGGCAAGTCGGAGTTTGCCGAGAACATCGTTGAAAACATGGGCTCCGAGCGCCTCTACCTTGCGAGCGCAGAGGCTCGTGACGCCGAAATGCGGGAAAAGGTGCGCGTGCACGCCGCACGCCGCGGGAAAGGGTGGCGCGTCATAGAGGCGCCGCTCGATCCGTCGGCTGCGCTGCAGGACCCATTGCCTGTCCTGTTCGATTGCGCCACGATGTGGCTGACCAATCATCTGCTGGCCGGCTCCGACCTTGCCGCGGCTCAGGAAGCTCTGCTGGCCGCGATCGATGCCTGTCCGGGACCGGTCGTGACGGTGACCAACGAGGTCGGCCAGGGGATCGTGCCGGAACATGCCCTGTCGCGGCAGTTCCGCGAAGCGCAGGGACGCCTGAACATCGCGCTGGCCCGGCAGGCGGATTGCGTCGTGCAGGTCATTGCCGGGTTGCCCAACGTGCTGAAAGGAGATCTGCCATGAGCCGCCTGTTCCTGATCCGCCATGGACCGACCCACGCCAAGGCCATGGTCGGCTGGTCGGACGTGCCGGCCGATCTGACCGACAGCGCCCGCATAGCGGCGCTCTGCGCGCATCTGCCGGCAAATGCGCGCCTCGTCTCCTCGGATCTGATCCGCACGCGGAGCACCGCGGATGCCCTGCAAGGCCCCGGGCACCGGCGGCTGCCGGACCAGCCCGGCCTGAGGGAGATCCATTTCGGCGACTGGGAGCTGAAGACGGCCGCGGATATCGAGCTGAGCCATCCCGATACTTCGCGTGCCTTCTGGACGGATCCCGGCCCTGTAGCCGCGCCGGGCGGCGAAAGCTGGGACCAGATGGCCGACCGCGTCTCCGAAACGCTCGAGCGGCTGGCGAATGCGGACGAGGACCTGATTGTTGTGGCCCATTTCGCGGTCATCCTGTCTCAGATTGCCCGAGCACAGGGGGTACCGCCGCGCGAGGTGCTCTGCCACAAGATCGAACCGCTCTCCGTCACGACGCTGGAAGTGTCCGAGCGCGATCGCAGGGTCAGCACAATAAATCAAATTTTGTGATGTATTTTGTACGAAATATCATTTATTTTGATATTTTTATTTTGCTAACCTCGAGCAAGATCCGATCCTGCCAGGAGGTGCAGAATGACCTACGACCTGTTCATCGGTGACCGAGCCTTTTCCAGCTGGTCGTTGCGCGGCTGGCTGATGTTCGAGAAATTCGGTCTTCCGGTCAAGACACATATGACTGCCCTCTACGGCGGCGATTTCCTCGGGTCTCTTGCCGGGCTCGAGCCGGCCCGGCTGGTGCCCGTGATCCGCACCCCGGAAGGGATCGTGATTGGCGAGACACTGGCCATCGCAGAGACGCTTGCCGAGCGACACCCTGAAGCCGGTCTTTGGCCGCAAGCAGCGGGCGCACGCGCTGCCGCGCGGTGGCTCGTCTCGGAAATGCACGCGGGGTTCTCTGCCTTGCGCGGGACCTGCCCGATGCAGCTTCTCTGGCAATACGACGGGTTCGAAACCACGGCCGACGTGCAGGCGGACCTGGCGCGCATCGACGACCTGTTTGCCCATGCCGAACGCAATCGGACAGAGGACGGCCCCTGGCTGTTCGGCCGATATTCCCTGGCCGACGTTTTCTATGCCCCGGTCGCGGCGCGTATCGCAGGCTATGACCTGCAGGTCAGCCCACGGCTGGAACGCTACACGAAGCTGACACTGGCAGATACCGCTTTCCGGCGCTGGCGCGCACTCGGCCTGACGGTCAGCTATGATCCCGTGCCCTATGTGCGCGATCTGCCGCGGCGCGCCTGGCCCGGGCCTGCCGCCCTGCCCGCCCGCGCAGTCGCCAGCGGGACGGCGATCAACCCAGCCTGTCCCTATTCCGGCAAGGCGATCACTGACCTGGCCGATATCGATGGCAAGGTCATCGGCTTCTGCAACCCGACCTGCCGGGACAAGACGGTGAACGATGCCGCCGCATGGCCACAGGTCATGCAGTTGCTCGGGGCCTGATGGGCCGCGTTAACCGACGGGTAAGACCTCTGCCGTTAACCATGCTCTTCATGCAGGGAGAGCAGGAGCATGGTTCTTCGGACCTACACGGTGGCCTTTCACGGAGCCGAAGCGGCGCCGGTTGAAGTACAATGCGCCCTGTCACCTGGGGTGCCGGGCATTTCGATCGTCGGCCTGGCCGACAAAGCCGTGTCGGAGGCAAAGGAACGGGTGCGCGCCGCCCTCGCGACCATGCGCATCGCGCTGCCGTCGCAACGCATCACGATCAATCTTTCGCCTGCGGACATGCCGAAGGCGGGCAGCCACTATGACCTGCCCATCGCCCTGTCCATCCTGGCAGCGCTGAAGGTTATCCCGGCGGACGCGGCCGAGGAGCACACCGCGCTCGGCGAGCTGTCGCTGGACGGCAAACTGGTGCCCGTTGCCGGGGCCCTGCCGGCGGCGGTGGCCGCCGCGACCGAGGGACGTGGCCTGCTCTGCCCGTCCGGCAGCGCCGCCGAGGCCGCCTGGGTCGAAGCCACGAGCGTGATCGGCGCGGCGACGCTCTCGGAGCTGGTGCGACACCTGACCGGTCAATTCCCGCTGTCGCCCGCCATCCCGGGCGAAATTGGCGCGCGGCGCGACACCAGATGCCTGCGCGACGTCAAGGGGCAGGAGCGCGCCAAGCGCGTGCTGGAGATTGCCGCCGCCGGCCGTCACCACCTGCTGATGAGCGGCGCGCCGGGCACGGGAAAATCGATGCTGGCGAAACGGATGCCGGGGTTGCTGCCCGACCTGACGGCCCGGGAAGCGCTTGAAACCGCGATGATCCATTCCGTCTCGGGGCTGTTGAAAGGCAATGGCATCAGTCGCGAGAGACCATTCCGCGAACCGCACCACACCGCCTCGACCGCGGCCATCGTGGGCGGCGGCCGCGCGGCCCTGCCGGGAGAGGCGAGCCTTGCGCATAACGGTGTGCTCTTCATGGACGAATTGCCCGAGTTCGCCCCCGCAGTCCTGGAAACCCTGCGCCAACCCATGGAAACTGGCGAGGTGATGGTCTCCCGGGCCAATGCCCACGTCAGCTACCCCTGCCGTTTCCTTCTGCTGGCGGCCGCCAATCCCTGTCGCTGCGGGTACCTGGCCGATGCCAGCCGCGCCTGCAGCCAAGCGCCACGCTGCAGCCAGAAGTACCTGGGCAAGATTTCAGGCCCGATGATGGACCGCTTCGATCTACGGATCGAGGTGCCGGAACTGTCGCACCGGGATCTTTCTATGCCGCCATCGGGGGACAGCTCGGAGACCGTGCGCGCCCGTGTGACCCGGGCACGGAACCTGCAGGCGCGGCGCTATGAGGGGATCGAGGGGGTGGCGCTGAATGCCGACCTGCATGGCCGGATCCTGGAGACCTTCGCCCGGCCAGACGAGGCGGGCCGCGAGATGCTGGGCCAGGCAGCGGATCGCTGGGGACTGTCTGCACGGGGCTTTCACCGGATCCTGCGCGTGGCGCGCACCATTGCCGATCTCGCCGAGAGCCCGGAGATCCAGCGCCCCCATGTGGCGGAGGCGCTGAGCTATCGTATCGTGAGCTTGCAGATGGCCTAGACCAAAGGCCTCAGGCGCGCTTTGCCTCGATGGCTTCCCATATCCTTGCGGCGATGTTCACGTCGTCGAAGCGCTCGAGCTCCTGGATGCCGGTGGGCGAAGTCACGTTGATCTCGGTCAGGTAGTCGCCGATTACGTCGATGCCGACGAAGACCTGTCCGCGTTCCTTGAGGATCGGGCCGATCGTGGCGCAGATCTCGAGATCGCGCTCGGTCAGGGCGACCTTCTCGGGACGGCCGCCGACATGCATGTTCGATCGTGTCTCGCCCTCGGCCGGCACGCGGTTGATTGCACCGACAGGTTCGCCGTCGACGAGGATGACACGCTTGTCGCCCTTCGTCACCGCCGGCAGGTACTTCTGCACGATCAGCGGCTCACGCGAGAACCCCGTGAAGAGTTCATGCAACGACGACAGGTTGCGGTCCGCCTCGGTCAGGCGGAAGACACCGGCCCCGCCGTTGCCGTAGAGCGGTTTCAGGATTACGTCGCCATGGCGGTCCTTGAAGGCACGGATCGTCGCCAGGTCGCGCGCGATGGTCGTGGGCGGCGTCAACTGCGGGAAGTTCAGGACCAGCAGCTTTTCGGGAAAGTTACGCACCCAGAAGGGATCGTTGACCACGAGTGTCTTGGGATGGATCCGCTCCAGCAGATGCGTGGTGGTGATGTAGAACATGTCGAAGGGTGGGTCCTGGCGGAGCCAGACCACGTCGAAATCCTGCAGGTCGACCTCGACCTCCTCGCCGAGGATCGCGTGGTTGCCCTCGACCCGCTGCACCTTGAGGGACTGACCGCGGGCCATGATCCGGCCTTCCTGGTAGGAGAGCTTGTCGGGCGTGTAGTAGAATAGCTCATGACCACGCGCCTGTGCCTCTTCCGCGATACGGAAAGTGCTGTCGGCGTTGATGTTGATGGGCCCGATGGGGTCCATCTGAAAGGCGATTTTCATGACAGGGAACTCCTGGAAGCCGTCTTGCCCTTGGTGATGGCCCATCCGGCGCCCGGGTGCAATGGCCGGTCAGGCGGTCATGCTCACATTCTCGATCACCTGCACGATGCCCTGCCCGTCCACCAGGGCCACGTCGAAACGCATCTCGACAAGGGCCCCCGGTGCCTTCTGGGCCGCGTAGAGTTCACCGGCGCGCATGACCCTGTGCAGCTGGTCCCAGCCCACGCGCTGCGCGGCGAGATCATGGGTGCGCGCGGCCTTGACCTCGACAAAGAGAAACCCGCCGTCGCGCGTGAAGATGAGATCGACCTCGGCATTTGCGCCACGCCAACGGCTGTCGGCGAGGCTCCAGCCGAGCCGGGTATAGTGCCGCTCCACGGAACCTTCCGCGGCCAGGCCGGACTGATAGGCCGTGCGGCCCCGATGCTGCCGGGGCGTCTGCGTCTCTCTGCCCCCTGCCGGCATCAGCCGTCCTTTCCCATCTTGAGCGCCATCTGGTAGACCTTGCGCCGCGGCAATCCGAATTCGGCGGCAACCTCGTCCGAGGCATCGCGCACGGACAGCCGCCCGAGTGCCTGTTTCAGGTGCCCTTCTAGGTCCGATTCGCTAATATCCGACTTAGATGCGCGGCCGATCAGCAGCACGATCTCGCCCCGGGGGGGATCCGTCTCGCAGGAGGCCGCGAGTTCAGCCAGGGTGCCGCGCCGGACCTCCTCGAAGCGTTTGGTCAGTTCGCGGCAGAGCGCCGCGGGACGATCGGCGCCAAGGATGTCCGCCGCCGCCTGCAGGGCCGCCGCCACACGGTTCGGGGATTCGTAGAGCACCAGCGTGGCCGGGATATCTTTGAGTTCCAGCAGGAAACTGCGCCGCGTGCCCCCGGCATTCGGCAGGAAGCCGGCGAAATGGAAGCGATCAGTGGGCAGGCCGCCGATCGAAAGCGCGGTGATCACGGCAGAAGGCCCGGGCGCCGAGGTGACGGGCAGGCCGGCTTCGCGCACGTCATGAGCGAGGTCATAGCCGGGATCGGCGATCAGGGGCGTGCCTGCTTCGGAGGCATAGGCGACGGATTTTCCGGCGGCGATATCACGCAGCAGACGCGGCCGCACCTTGCCCCCGTTGTGATCATGGTAGGCCACCAGCGGCCGGTCGCCGATCGGAATTCCATGAATTTCCATGAGGCGGCGCAGCGAGCGTGTGTCCTCGGCGGCCAGCACATCCGCACTTGCAAGCGTATCGAGAGCCCTCAGCGTGATGTCACGGGCGGTGCCGATGGGCACGGCCACAAGGTAGAGGCCGGCCGCCAGTTTCGTGCTTTCGGCAATCATGGGTGGACCCTTCAAACGATGCGTCTATTATTTCCCGGGAAGCGAAGCCCTGCCGGACAGATGCCACTGAGGGCAGTCGCCGGTGGCCTGAACCGAGGAGACGTCCATGTTCGCTCTTTTGAGCGCCGCCCGCAAGGCGCTGACCGGCACCACGACGACCGCAGCCCCCGCAGCGGGCGCCCGCCACGACAGCGCCCGTCACAGCAGCGCCCGTCACGACAGCGCCCGTCGCCGTATGCTGCTGGCCCTGCCCGCCGCAGGCCTGGTTGCCGCCTGCCAGCCGATGACCACTGGCGGCGGTGGCCCCTCCGTCGACGCCAGCAAACCGGTTCCTGTTGCCCTGCTGGTTCCGCAGGGCTCCGGCAACTCCGGTGACGCGGTACTGTCAACCAGCCTGATCAACTCGGCCCGCCTGGCCGCAGCAGAGCTGAACGGCGTGCAGATCGACCTGCGCATCTACGACACCAAGGGTGATCCGCAGGAGACGGCGAACGTCACCCAGGCCGCCATCGCCGAAGGTGCCAAGATCATCCTCGGCCCAGTCTATGCCGCTAACGCCAATGCCGCCGGCCGCGTGGCCGCGCAGCACCGCATCAACGTGCTTGCCTTCTCGAACAACCCCAGTATCGCGGGCGGCAACGTCTTCATCCTGGGCCCGACCTTCCAGAATACCGCAAACCGCATGACCAGCTATGCCGTGTCGCAGAACAAGAACCGCATCGTCGTGGTGCGCAGCGACAACGCGGAGGGCGAGGCAGGCAACGCCGCCATCCAGCAGGCCGCGAACAGCTATGGCGCGACGATCACCGCCTCGGTGCCCTACCAGTTCTCGCAGCAGGGCGTGGTCGACTCGCTGCCGCAGATCACCTCTGCTGCCGGCAACGGCAATGCCGATGCGCTGTTCCTGACGGCCAATACCGCCGGCGCCCTGCCGCTCTACTCCCAGATGCTGGGGGACAACGGCCTGGGCGGCGACGCGATCCAGTACATCGGCCTGACCCGCTGGGACGTGCCCTCGCAGACACTGGACCTGCCCGGCCTGCAAGGCGGCTGGTTCGCCCTGCCCGATCCCAACATGACCGCTCAGTTCAACGCCCGGTACCAGGCCGCATATGGCAGTGCCCCGCACCCCATCGGCGGGCTCGCCTTTGATGGTGTCGCCGCAGTGGGCGCACTGGTGCGGGAGGGCGACGCGCTGAGCACCGGCGCCCTGACACAGCCCGCGGGGTTCCAGGGTGTGGGCGGCGTGTTCCGTTTCCTGCCCGATGGGACCAATGAACGCGGCATGGCAGTTGCAAGCATCAACAATCATCAGGTAGTGGTGATCGACCCCGCGCCGACCAGCTTTGCCGGGTTCTGAGACGGGGGCCCCGCGCGGGGCCCCGACATCCTATCGGACGTGACATGACACAGACACGCACGCTGCCGGACGACCTGATCCGCCCGGCAGCCGAAATCCTCGACCCAATCCAGCTTGAACGTGACATCGCGGAGGCCGTGGTCGCCGGGCCGGCCGGCGAAAGCCGCATCCGCGTGGTGGCCGTTTTGAACGCCGCTCGCAGCAAGGGCTTTGACGTGATCGCCGAAGCCTTTACCGCCGAGCCCTTTGCCGCGCGCAGAACGACCCGTGCCTATACCTACCTGACAGATTGCCTGATCGAGGCGGTGCTGGCCTATGGCCAGTCGACCCTGTCCGACAAGGACGCCAAGTCGCTCGGCACCTTTGCCGTCTGTGCCGTGGGCGGCTATGGCCGTGGCGAAATGGCCCCCTATTCCGACGTCGACCTGCTGTTCCTAGCAAAAGGCCGCATTTCGACGGGGCTGGAAGCGCTGATCGAGAACATGCTCTACGTGCTCTGGGACCTGCACCTGAAGGTGGGTCATTCCAGCCGCACGGTGAAGGAATGCCTGAAGCTCGGCGCCGAAGATTACACCATCCGCACCGCGATGATGGAAAACCGCTACCTGGCGGGCGATCAGACCCTGGCGCAGGACCTGAACACGCGGCTCTGGTCCGACCTGTTCAAGGGCACCGAGCAGGATTTCATCGAGGCCAAGCTGAAGGAGCGCCAGGAGCGTCACCGCAAGCAGGGTGGCCAGCGCTACGTGGTCGAACCCAACGTGAAGGAGGGCAAGGGCGGACTGCGCGACCTGCAGTCGCTCTACTGGATCGGCAAGTATGTGCATGGGGTGCAGTCGACCCAGGAACTGGTGAAGCTCGGGGTGTTCACCCCCGAGGAATACGACATGTTCCTGAAGGCCGAGGATTTCCTCTGGGCCGTGCGATGCCACCTGCACCTGCTGGCAGGACGGCCCATGGACCAGCTGACCTTCGACATGCAGGTCCAGGTGGCCGAACGCATGGGCTACAAGGATCGCGGCGGCATGCGCGCGGTCGAGGTCTTCATGCAGGCCTATTTCCGCCATGCGACTTCTGTCGGTGATCTGACGCGGATCTTCCTGAACAAGCTCGAGGCCTCGCACGTCAAGAACGAGCCTATGCTGGATCGCGTGTTCCGGCGCCGGCCCAAGGTGGGCGGAATCTACAAGGTCGAGCAGAACCGCATCGACATTGCGGACCCCGAGACCTTCTTCGACGACAAGATCAACATGCTGCGCATTTTCGACGAGGCGCTGCGCACCGGCATGCTGATCCACCCGGACGCCATGCGGCTGATCCATGCCCGGCTGAAGCTGATAGACGACCAGATGCGGCAGGATCCGGAAGCCGCCAAGATCTTCCTCGGGACGTTGCTGAAGCACGGCAACCCCGAGCGCGCCCTGCGGCGGATGAACGAGCTGGGCATGCTGGCCGCCTTCATCCCCGAGTTCGAGCCCATCGTGGCGATGATGCAGTTCAACATGTACCACCACTACACGGTGGACGAACACACCATCCAGTGCATCCGCAACCTGGCCCTGATCGAGCATGGCGACCTCGAAGAAGAGCTGCCGATCGCCTCGACCATCCTGAAGGAAGGCGTGAACCGGCGGGTGCTCTACGTGGCGCTTCTGCTGCACGACATCGGCAAGGGCCGCGAGGAAGATCACTCGGTGCTGGGCGCCAAGATCGCCCGCAAGGTCGCGCCGCGCCTCGGCCTGACACCCGACGAATGCGATACGGTGGAATGGCTGGTGCGTTATCACCTGCTGATGTCGGACATGGCGCAGAAACGCGACATTGCCGATCCGCGCACGGTGCGCGATTTCGCCAAGGCCGTACGGACGCGCGAGCGGCTCGACCTGCTGACGGTGCTGACGGTCTGCGACATCCGCGGCGTCGGACCGGGCACCTGGAACAACTGGAAGGCCGCGCTGCTGCGCGCGCTCTACCGGCAGACCCGCCGCGCGATGGAAACCGGGCTGGAGGAGCTCAACCGCACCCATCGCGGCCGCGAGGCCAAGGCCAACCTGCGCAGCGTGCTGACCGGCTGGTCCAAGGCGGACCTCGACCGCGAAATGCGGCGGCACTACCCGCCCTACTGGCAGGGACTGCACGTCTCGACCCATGCGCTCTTTGCAGAGATGCTGCGCGATCTGCCGGTCGACGAGATCCGCATCGACCTGCACCTGGACGAGGACCGCGATGCCACGCGGGCGCTCTTTGCCATGTCCGACCACCCGGGCATCTTTGCCCGCCTCTCCGGTGCGCTGGCGCTGGTAGGGGCGAACGTGGTCGACGCGCGGACCTATACCACCAAGGACGGCTATGCCACAGCGGCCTTCTGGGTGCAGGATTCCGAGGGACGGCCCTATGAACCCTCGCGCCTGCCCCGCCTGACGCAGATGATCCACAAGACCCTGAAGGGCGAGGTGGTGGCCCGCGAGGCCATGCAGGACCGCGACAAGATCAAGAAGCGCGAGCGCGCCTTCAAGGTCAACACCTCGGTCGCCTTCGACAACGAAGGTTCTGAAATCTATACCATAATCGAAGTCGATACCCGCGACCGCCCCGGACTTCTGCACGATCTCACGCGGACCCTTGCCGCGTCGAACGTGCAGCTCGCCAGTGCCGTCATCGCCACATACGGCGAACAGGTGGTCGACACCTTCTATGTGAAAGACATGTTCGGACTGAAGCTCTACTCCGAAAGCAAGCAGAAGGCCCTGGAAGCCAAGCTGCGTGACGCGATCCAGGCTGGCCAGGAAAGGGCGCGATCTTGACGCCCATCCGGCTCGTTTCGGGTATCTTCACCGTTGGCGTCTGGACCCTGCTGAGCCGGGTTCTCGGGCTGGCGCGTGATATCCTGCTGCTGGCGACGCTGGGCACGGGCCCGGTGTACGAGGCCTTCATCGTGGCCTTCCGCCTGCCCAACATGTTCCGCCGCTTCTTTGCGGAGGGTGCCTTCAACATGGCCTTCGTGCCGCTGTTCTCGAAGAAACTCGAGGGGGGAGACGAGAGCCACGCCGATGCGCGCAGGTTCATGGACGAGGCCTTTGCCGGCCTGGCCACGGTGCTGATCATCCTGACGCTCGTGGCGCAGGCCGTGATGCCCTGGCTGATCCTGGCGCTGGCCTCGGGGTTCAAGGGGCAGGAGCAGTACTCCCTGGCCGTGACATATGGCCGGATCGCCTTTCCCTACATCCTGTTCATTTCCATCGCGGCGCTGCTCTCGGGGGTGCTGAACGCCACCGGCCGCTTCACCGCCGCGGCCGCTGCCCCGGTGATCCTGAACGTGCTGCTGGTCTCGGCCCTGCTGATCTCGCACGTTTTCGGTGTGGATGCGGGCTATGCCGTGACCTGGGCCGTGCCCGTCGCCGGGATCGGCCAGATGGGCCTGCTGTGGATCGCGGCCTCCCGCGCGGGTTTCGCCATCCGCTTGGTGCGCCCGCGGCTGAACAAGGACATGCGCCGCCTGATCCGGATCGCCATTCCCGCGGCAATGGCCGGGGGCGTGGTGCAGATCAATCTGCTGGTGGGCCAGCAGGTGGCGAGCTACTTCGACCGCGCCGTCGGCTGGCTCTTTACAGCGGACCGGCTCTACCAGCTGCCGCTGGGCGTCGTGGGCATCGCGATCGGTGTCGTGCTGCTGCCGGATCTGTCGCGCCGGCTGAAGGCCAAAGACGAGGCCGGATCGCGCAATGCCTTCTCGCGCGCGGGCGAACTTGCCCTGACCCTGACGGTGCCCTGCGCGGTGGCATTGGTCGTCATTCCGCTGCCGATCGTCTCGGTCCTGTTCCAGCGCGGTGCGGCCACAGCATCGGACAGCCAAGCGATTGCGCTTGCCGTTGCGGTCTATGGTGCGGGTCTTCCGGCCTTTGTTCTGCAGAAGGTTCTGCAACCGCTGTTCTTTGCACGGGAGAACACCCGTACTCCCTTCTACTATGCATTGGTTGCCATGGTGGTTAACGCGGCGCTCGCCGTTGGCCTCGCCTTCGTGATCGGCTGGATCGCCGCCGCCGTGGCCACCACGGCTGCCGGCTGGGTCATGGTGGCCCTGCTGCTTCGCGGTGCACGCCCGATGGGCGAGATCGCGAGCTTTGACGCGCGGTTCCGCAAGCGGGCGCCGCGGATCGTGCTGGCCTCGCTGATCATGGGCGCCGCGCTCTGGCCGACCTCCGTGGTGATGGACACCTGGCTGCACGCCGACTTCATCCGGTATGCGGCACTGGCGCTGCTGATCCTGTGGGGCTGCGTGGTCTACTTCGTGAGTGGCTACCTGCTCGGCGCCTTTACGCCGGCAGATCTGAAATCCTCGGTGCGGCGCGGCCACCAGGGCCGCTGACAGGACAACAAAACGACCGGCCCCGGTGAACCAATGGGGCCAACGGGGCGTTGGATCGGCATGTCACACACGCCGCTTCCCCCCGTCGCGCCCCCGGAACCGTGTCCTGACCTGCCTCAGGACAAGGAGTGCTCGGCGCGCTTTGCGCCCCTGATCACGGCAGCCGAAATGTTTCCGGCGCTGGAGCGGCTCTGCCTGGAGACGCGGGACGAGCTTCTGATGTCGTTCCGGATCATCGACCCCCTAACCCGGCTGCGGTCCGAGGAGGCGCTGGAGCTTGGGCTGGAGACCTGGGCGGACCTGCTGGCCCATGTGGTCGGACGCGGGGTGACGCTCCGCCTGCTGATCGCGGATTTCGACCCGGTCTTTACCGCCGACCTGCACCGCGACGCCTGGGCGAGCGCCCGCCGTTTCGGGCATCGCCTGTTGCTGAACGCGGAAATCCTCTGTGCGCTTCACGAATGCCGCAGCGCTCCGATGTGGAAGACCCTGTTCCGGCCGAAGATCAGGGAGCAGATCGAAGCTCTGAAGCAATATTCGCCAGACCAGCTGACTCCGTTGCAACTGCGCGCCACCCAGGGCGAGATCAACTTGCACCCCGTGACCCTGCACCAGAAATTCGCGGTATCCGACGGCAAGGACGCGATCATCGGCGGGATCGACGTGAACGAGCGGCGCTATGACGACGAGGACCACGAGCGCCGCGCCGAGGAGACCTGGCACGACGTGAGCCTGCAGATCAACGGCCCGGTCGTGGGCGACCTGCGCCGCCATTTCGCCGATTGCTGGGACAGGGCCATCGCCGCAGGTGCCGCGAGTTTCGGCGCGGATCCCACGCCCGTATCCGAGACAGAGGCCCTGCCGGACAAGCTGTATTCCGCCACCGGTCCGCGGCTGCTGCGGACGATCTCCTGCGATCCCGACAGCGCCCTGCGGCTTGGGCCACGTCCACAGGTGACCGAACACGAGGAGGCCCATATCGCCGCCTTCGAGAGCGCCGAGCGGCTGGTCTACGTCGAGACGCAGTTCTTCCGCCACATGCCCCTTGCACGGAGCCTGGCGCGGGCGGCCGAGCGTGCGCCGGAGCTGCAGCTGATCCTCGTTATGCCCTCGGAGCCCGAGCGCGTGATCTTCGAGGGGCACGACGGGCTGGACTCGCGCCACGCCCAGGCGCTGCAGCTGAGGTGCCTGGGCGTGATGCGCCAGGCCTTTGGTGATCGCATGGCGGTGGTGTCGCCGGCACAGCCGCGCCCTGCCCCCAGGCACACGCCGATGCCGCTGCATGGGGCTGGTATCGTCTACCTCCACTCCAAGGTCACGCTGGTGGATGATCTGCTGGGCATCGTCGGCTCGGCCAACCTCAACGGACGGTCCATGCGCTGGGACACCGAGGCCTCGGTACAGTTTCAGGACGCCGACCAGATCCGGGAGCTGCGCGAGCGCCTGTCCGCGACCTGGCTGCGCGACCTGCGGCCTCACGTGGCCGTCGACCGGGCAAGCGAGTGGAACCGGATCGCGACAGAAACAGCGGCCCTGCCCCCGGAACGGCGGCAGGCCTACATCCTGCCCTATCCAGAGGAGCGGAACCGCCGCTTTGCGCGGCCCTTCCCGATCCTGCCGGCGGACATGTTCTGACCGCTCAGCGCTGACGCAGCCTGTCGCGCAAGCGTGCAAGACCCCCGGGCAGAAGCACCGGCGCCAGCAGAAAGCCGGTGGCAAAGGCCGCCAGTTCGGCGATCCACATCATGCCGACATCGAAGAACAGGCTGAAGAGCAGCTGGATTCCCATCAGCACGCCGATCATGCGGAAGGCCATGACCTGACGTTCGCCCACGTGCCGCAGGTAAACCCAGAGCATGTAGCTGTAGGCGCCGATGAAGCCGTAGGTCGGAGGATAGGCGCCGTAGAGCGGCGCCTGGGCCGGGGCAAAGAGCGAGAAGACCAGCGCGCCCATGATCGCCGAGGCGAAGAAGAGCACGATCAGGGCCGCGCCATGCATGACCTCGCCCACGAACTTGCCGAGCGCCAGCATCATCACGCCCGCAATGACGGCGTTCATGAAGGAGGCATGCACGAAGGGATAGGTGACGAAACGCTTGAGCGCGTTCAGGGAGATGTCGCCGGTCTGCAGCATGAAATCGAGAAACGCCGGGAAATAGGCGTAATCCTGCAGCGCGGAGAGGCGCCAGCCGACCGCGGCGGGACCGCCGATCAGGCCCGCCTTGCCGAGGGCAAAGATCCCCTCGACCGCGACGACACCGAGGAAGAGCACCACGACGGCAGGCGGCACCTGGTTGACCGGGCCCTGCGAGGGGGGCGTTCTGAGGGGCTGGCGCATGCTTGGTCCTTGCTAAATACGGTGTTTGCGGCAGTTTCGCCTGAGCGGCGGCGGTTGACGGCCCGCCGGGCCATGGGTAAGCCAGCGCAGACCAAATTTCCAGACGCCTCGCAGGAGAAGGACTAATGTCCGACGTGATCGAGCCCAGCAAGACCGAATTCCAGCCCCGGGTCTTTTCCGGGATCCAGCCCTCTGGCGGGCTGACCCTCGGCAACTACCTCGGTGCAATGCGGCGGTTCGTCGAGTGGCAGGAGCGCGGTCTGGCCGAAGGTTTCGAGACGATCTTCTGCATGGTCGACCTGCACGCGATCACCGTCTGGCAGGATCCCGAGGCGCTGAAGCGCCAGACCCGGGAACTGGCCGCCGGCTATATCGCCAGTGGCCTCGACCCGGAGAAATCCATCCTGTTCAACCAGAGCCAGGTGCCCGAGCACGCTCAGCTGGCCTGGATCTTCAACTGCGTTGCCCGCATGGGCTGGATGCAGCGGATGACCCAGTGGAAGGACAAGGCGGGCAAGAACACCCAGAACGCCTCTCTCGGCCTGTTCGCCTATCCGGCGCTGATGGCCGCCGACATCCTGATCTATCACGCCACACACGTACCCGTGGGCGAGGACCAGAAGCAGCATGTGGAACTGACCCGCGACATCGCGGCGAAGTTCAACCATGACTACGGTGTCGACTTCTTCCCGATGACCGATCCGGTGATCGAGGGCGCGGCCACCCGCGTGATGTCGCTGCGCGACGGCTCAAAGAAGATGTCGAAATCCGACCCTTCGGACATGGCGCGGATCAACATGACCGACGACGCGGAGGCCATTGCCGGCAAGATCCGCAAGGCCCGCACGGACCCCGACGCCCTGCCGTCCGAGGCCAAGGGCCTGGACGAGCGGCCCGAGGCCCGCAACCTGGTCAACATCTACGCCGCCCTGGCGGGCATGGACGTGGACAGCGTGCTGAAGGACGTGGGCGGCAAGCAGTTCTCGGAGTTCAAGCCGATGCTGGCCGATCTGGCCGTGGCCAAGCTCTCGCCGATTTCCTCTGAGATGGCGCGGCTGATGGAAACCCCTGACGAGATTGACCGGATCATCGGCAAGGGCGCCGAATCCGCCCGCGAAATCGCCGAGCCGATCCTGAAAAAGACTTATGAAATCGTGGGGATGATCCGCAGCTGAGGCCCCCGGACTCAGACGGACATTTCGTTCAACTTTGGCGATAGGAGCGCATCGTTGCACATCGGCGGTGCGCTCCTCGGTCTTTCGGGCCTTGCCGCGCGCTCCTAGATTGGGATCAACCAAGCGAAAGGAGCGGCAAGATGATGAACCCCGTGCATCCTGACACGCGCGTCGGGCATGTTCACCTGAAGGTGGCCGACCTGGACCGCGCAATCGACTTCTATTCCGGCGTTCTGGGCTTTGAGCTGCAGATGCGCTGCAACAACGACGCCGCCTTCCTCTCGGCGGGCGGCTATCACCACCATATCGGCCTGAACACCTGGCGTACCAAGGGCGGTCACCCGCCTGCACGCAACCAGACGGGCCTTTACCATGTGGCCTTCGTCTATCCCGACCGGGCGGCGCTCGCCGATGCGATCCGCCGGGTGCAGACCGCAGAGATCCCGCTGGAAGGTGCCTGGGACCACGGCGTGAGCGAGGCAGTCTACCTGCGCGACCCCGACGACAACGGGATCGAGCTCTATCGTGACCGGCCCGAAGAGGACTGGCCGCGGCTGGCGGACGGCAGCCTGGCGATGTACAACTCGCCGCTCGATGTCGAGGCCCTGCTGAGCGAGACCAGCTGAAGACGGGCGCCCGTCCGACAGGCAATTGTCACCGTGATGTTTCCGACCGGTCACAAGAGTGTCGCATGGCGGGCCTAGGGTTCGGGGCGTCGGCCCGTCGCCCAGGCAGGGGCCGATCCGGATCTTGAGGATTATCCCCCCCAGCCCTTTTCAGCACCAAGTTCCCCCCGGCACCACGCCGGGGGTTTTCCCCGTGAGGCACGCCCCCTTTCCTCTTGCGGGTCAATGGAATAAGGCACGGGGGCAAGTGATGCAGACGTGACGCAAGGAAGGAACAGATCATGGCGGGCGGAGAGATCCACACCTATTTCGAAGGCAGCTGGCACCAGGGCGACGTGCCCGTGATGAAGGCCGGCGACCACGGCGCCTGGCTTGGCAGCACCGTGTTTGACGGCGCCCGTTACGTCGACGGCATGATCCCGGATCTGCGCCCCCACCTGGAGCGTGTGAACCGCTCGGCCGAGGCGCTGATGATCAAGCCCTCCTGCGAGGTGGATGACATGATCGAGCTTGTCCGCGAGGGGCTGAAGAAGTTCAGCCAAGACGAGGCCGTATATATCCGCCCGATGTACTGGGCACTGGAAGGCAACGAGACCGTGGTGCAGCCGGGTTATGGGCTGGGCACCGGGTTCTGCATCGCGCTGGAGGCCATGCCGATGTCGGCCCCCGATGCCGCCACCACGCTGACCCGCACGCGCTTCCGCCGGCCGACGCTGGACTGTGCCCTGACCAATGCCAAGACCGGTAGCCTCTATCCCAACAACGGACGGATGCTGGGCGAGGCCCGCGCCAAGGGCTTCGGCAATGCGCTGGTTACGGATATCGCCGGCAATGTGGCGGAAACCGCCACCGCGAACGTTTTCATGGTGAAGGACGGCGAGTTCTTTACCCCGATCGCCAACGGCACCTTCCTGTCGGGCCTGACACGCAAGCGCCATATCGCGAACCTGCGGGCCGACGGCTATACCGTGCATGAGGCTGTTCTGAGCTACGAGGATTTCGAGGGCGCCGACGAGGTCTTCCTCTCGGGCAACCAGAACAAGGTCACCCCGGTCAAGGCCTTCGACGAGGTCAGCTATGGCGACAACCCGATGACCCGCCGCGTGCGCGAGCTCTACTGGGATTGGGCCAAGAGCGACATGACGCTGTAAGCGCCGCAATTCCCCTTTCGGATCAGGCCCCTGGCAGATTGCCCGGGGCCTTTTTCATGCCTCCTTCAGCGCCGGATCGGAGGCGATGCGCACCAGCTGGGTCAGCTCGCTCAGGCGCTCTGCCTGCAGGCCTTCGGCGTTGAAATTCCCGGGCGAGAGCCAGATGCCATAGGCCTGTTCCAGCGCCGGCCACTGGTCATCGGTCACGGCGAACCAGGCGGTATCGCGGTTGCGGCCCTTGATCACCATGTGGTTGCGGAACACCCCCTCGAAGCTGAAGCCCAGCCGCTGTGCCGCCCGCCGCGAGGACAGGTTCAGGGCGTTGCACTTCCATTCATAGCGGCGATAGCCGGCGCGGAAGGCCCATTGCATCATCAGTACCATGGCCTCGGTCGCGGCGATCGTACCCTGCAGCGCGGGGCCGAAGCAGATGTTGCCCACCTCGATCACACCATGGGCGGGCACGATGTTGAGATAGCTGGCAACCCCGGTGTACTCGCCCCCCGCCTTGTCGAAAATCGCAAGGAAAACAGCACCCTCGCCGCCTTCGACGGAGCGCACCCAGCGGTGGTACTGGGCGGCGCTGTGGAAGGGGCCGTTGCCCATGTAATCCCAGAGCCAATCATGCCCCGCGAAACTGTCGAAGAGCAGCCCGGCATGGGCATCGGCGCGCAGCGGCTCGAGCCGGACATGACGGCCCTCTAGCATCAGATCCCCCGGCGGGGCCACGGGCGGCGTCCAGCCCTCGACAAGCGGGCCAACGGGGCGGGTCTGTGTCATCTGCGGTCCTCGGCGTCTGCGATCCGCAGGAGGTTAGGCGATCGGCCGCCGCCGCGAAAGGGTCGAAGGCCCGCGGTTAACGAGAGCTTTCGGGATGGCGGCCCGCGCAACACGCCCCCGCCGCGAATCAGCGGAAAATCCCTGGTTAACAAGGCGATTTGGCCGAAATCGCCACGTCGGTATCACGTCGGTATCACGTCGGTATCGCGTCGGTGCGGACCCGCGAAAACCGCCCCGTTAAGGCAGCGCACGCTGCCGGGGCACGACATCTGCAATTCGACGTACTTTCTCTCTTCACTTTACCCCGCAGTAAGGCCTCGCCGGGCATAGAGGAGGCAACCGTGCGGCGTACGAGCCGGATTCCGATATGAAGGACATGCGATGAAATTCTGGTCCAGTTCGAAACAGGCCGGCACCAAGGCAATCAGCGACGCGGAGGCCGTTCTGCAGGCGGCCGATCAGACGCAGGCAATCATTCACTTCACCCCGGACGGTGTGATCCTGAGCGCCAACAAGAATTTCCTGGATACCCTCGGCTATTCCGCAGAGGAGGTTCAGGGCAAGCATCACTCGATGTTCGTCTACAAGAATTATTCCCAGAGCGAGAAGTACAGACAGTTCTGGGCGGACCTGAAAGCCGGCAAGGCCAATTCCGACCAGTTTCCGCGCGTGTGCAAGAACGGCGACGTTGTCTGGATTCAGGCGACCTATGCGCCGGTCTTCGACGCCAACAACAATGTCGTGCGGGTCACCAAGATCGCCTCGAATGTCACCCGGCGGCGCACGGCCATCAAGCGCATCACCGCTGCCCTGCAAGCCCTGAGCCAGGGCGACCTGAAGGAGCGCGTGGAAAGCTTCGGGATCGATGACCTCGACCTGCTGGGGGATGCCTTCAACACCTCTGTCGACAACCTGACGCAGATGATCACCCACGTGCAGGGCGTTGCCGGCACCATCGAGAATGTCGCCGGCCAGATCAGTGCGACCTCCGATGACCTGTCGCAGCGCACGGAGACCCAGGCTGCCACCCTGGAGGAAACCGCCGCCGCCATCGAGGAACTGAACTCCAACGCCCAATCCGCCGCCAGCAACGCGCGGGAAGTGGGCACCGACGCCAACAACACCCGCAACGCCGCGGAGGGCAGCCGGCAGCTGGTGCAGGACGTGACCGACGCGATGAAGCGCATCGAGGGCTCCTCGGACGCGATCTCGCAGATCATCAGCGTGATCGACGACATTGCCTTCCAGACCAACTTGCTGGCGCTGAACGCCGGCGTCGAGGCCGCCCGCGCCGGCGAGGCGGGCCTCGGCTTTGCGGTGGTCGCCTCGGAGGTGCGCTCGCTGGCCGCGCGCACGGCGGATTCGGCCAACGAGGTGAAGACGCTGATCGAGCAGAGCTCTGATCACGTCGGCAAGGGCGTGATCCTGGTGGAGCGTACCAGCACCGAGCTGAAGACGATCTTCGAGGGCGTCGGCAAGATCTCGGACCGTATCGGCGACGTGGCCCGGGCCCTGGGCGAGCAGACGACGACCCTGGGCGAGATCAATTCCGCCATAAACCAGCTCGACCAGGTGACCCAGCGAAACGCCGCCATGGTCGTCTCCTCGAACGAGGCGAGCCGGGGCCTGGCCCAGAATACCGCGACCCTGCGCGAGAGCATCTCGGTCTTCCGCACCGGCGAGGGCGGCGGCTGGTCCGCAGGGGGCGCCCGCCCTGCGTCGCGCAGGGCCTGACATACCCCCGTCTCGCGCCGGCCGCGCCCGCGCGACGCTGCGAGGTGCCTGCACCGTGCAGAGGATCCTGCGGGACCACCGTGAGGGCGCCACCCCGCCCGGGCGGACCTGCGCGACCAACGCGAAAAAGCGCGCGGCCAGGCCAAATCCAGGCGACCGCGTAGAACTGTCGGGATGACAGGGCACAGAGAACACCGCAGGCTTGCGCCTGCAACATGGACCCGCAGCAGATACCGGCAGCTTGACGGCAGGTAGAGAAATGACGGATCGACGCGACAAGGAGCACGGTGCCCCCCACCGCCCCCCCGGGCCGTCCTGTCGGCGCGGCCCGCCATGGGCGGCGTCTGCCAAGCGCGCGCAATGGCGCATCGGCCTGGGTGCGCTGCTGACAATCGGCCTGATGGTCCTGTCGCCGGTCGGCGCCGCGCAGGCGCAGGCCCTGGCCGGCACCGAGGCCCCGGCTTCACTCTCGCCCGTCCCGGCCGACAGGCAGTCCGACAGGCAGCCCGTCATGCCGGCCACCATGCCAACCGCCGCGCCGAGCCTTCGCCTGCCCCGCAGCCTCGACCGCGTGCCGCGCTACATCGTCTACTACAATGCCCGGGTCAGCCCCCTGGCCGGCGTGCAGCCGAGCGATTTCAGCCATGTCTACCTGGCCTTTGCCACGGTACCTGCCACCGGCGGGGCCGCGGCGCTGACGCTGGATGCCCCCGGCAACCTGGCCGGCCAATGGGCCGCGGTGCCACTGTTGCAGCAGGCCGGCAAGCTGGTGCTGCTGTCGTTGGGCGGCGGCACCATGACTGCCGAGGCCTGGACCCGCGTGGCCGGCCGCGAGACCGAGCTGGCCGGGCTCGTGGCGCAGATGGTCAGGGACCGGGGACTGGACGGCGTGGGCATCGATTTCGAGATCTCGAAGGCCTTCGAGGGCGGCCGGGACCAGCCCTTTGACGGGCGGCAGATGCTGATCGCGCTGACCCATGCGCTGAAGGTGGCTCTGCCCGAGGGCAGCCTGATCAGCCACGCGCCGCAATCGCCCTACCTGAGCCGGCACTGGCATGGCGGGCCCTACCTCGACGTGCTGCAGGCCGTGGGCGACGAAATCGACTGGATCCAGGTGCAGTACTACAACAATCCCGATTTCGACAGTCCGGTGGCCCATAACCTGCTGGGCCGGATCGAGACCCCGCCCGACAGTTCGGTGGCCGGCCTGGTGGCGGGCGCCGGTGGCGTGGCGGTGCCGGTGGAGAAGATCGTTGTGGGCAAGCCGATCTATCACGCCGATGCCAGCAGCGGGCACATGACGCCGGAGAAGGTGCGTCGCGAGATCCTGGAGCCGCTGATGCAGGATTATCCGCAGGGGTTCGGCGGGCTGATGGGCTGGCAATATGCCGATGACACCGACGATCACACCTATTGGAACAGCCAGATGGCCCCGGGTACGCCCCTGAAACGGTGACCCGAAACGCCGGGACCGGGCATGAAAAAAGGGCGCCCGCGAAGGGGCGCCCTTGTCGTTGGTCCGGAGGCCGGGATCACTCCTGCGGGATGACCCGCAGGTTCAGCTCCATCAGCTGCTCCGCAGTGGGCTCGCTGGGGGCGTTCATCATCAGGTCCTCGGCCCGCTGGTTCATCGGGAAGAGGATGACCTCGCGGATGTTCTGCTCTTCGGCCAGAAGCATGACGATCCGGTCGATGCCGGCGGCGCAGCCACCGTGCGGCGGCGCGCCGTACTGGAAGGCGTTGACCATGCCGCCGAAGCGCTTGAGCACTTCCTCTTTCGGATAGCCGGCCAGTTCGAAGGCCTTGAACATGATCTCGGGCTTGTGGTTCCGGATCGCGCCGGAGACCAGCTCGTAGCCGTTGCAGGCCAGGTCATACTGGAAGCCGCGGACGTCGAGCGGATCACCCTCGAGCGCTTCCATGCCGCCCTGGGGCATCGAGAAGGGATTGTGCTCGAAGTCGAGCTTGCCGGTTTCCTCGTCCTTTTCGTAGATCGGGAAATCGACGATCCAGGCAAAGGCGAAACGGTCCTTGTCGGTGAGGCCGAGCTCTTCGCCGATGACGTTGCGGGCGCGGCCGGCAACGGCCTCGAAGGACTTGGGCTTGCCGCCCAGGAAGAAGGCCGCATCGCCGACGCCGAGGCCGAGCTGCTGTCGGATGGCTTCGGTGCGCTCGGGGCCGATGTTCTTGGCCAGCGGACCGGCCGCTTCCATGCCGTCGGCCCCCTCCCGCCAGAAGATGTAGCCCATGCCGGGCAGACCTTCCTTCTGGGCGAAGGCGTTCATGCGGTCGCAGAACTTGCGCGAGCCGCCGGTGGGCGCGGGAATGGCGCGGATCTCGGTGCCCTCCTGCTCCAGCAGCTTGGCGAAGATCGCGAAGCCGGAGCCGGCGAAATGCTCGGAGACCACCTGCATCTCGATCGGGTTGCGCAGGTCGGGCTTGTCCGAGCCGTACTTCAGCGCCGCATCCTTGTAGGAGATCTGCGGCCATTCGGCCGGCGCGTCGACCTTCTTGCCGTTGCCGAATTCCTCGAAGATGCCCGCCAGTACCGGCGAGACGGTGTCGAAGACGTCCTGCTGGGTGACGAAGCTCATCTCCATGTCGAGCTGGTAGAAGTCGGTGGGCGAACGGTCGGCGCGGGGGTCCTCGTCGCGGAAGCAGGGGGCGATCTGGAAGTACTTGTCGAAGCCCGAGACCATCAGCAGCTGCTTGAACTGCTGCGGCGCCTGGGGCAGCGCGTAGAACTTGCCCGGGTGCAGGCGCGAGGGCACGAGGAAGTCGCGCGCGCCTTCGGGCGAGGAGGCGGTTATGATCGGTGTCTGGTACTCGCGGAAGTTCTGCGCCCACATCCGCTTGCGGATCGAGGAGACCACGTCGGAGCGCAGGGTCATGTTGCGCTGCATCTCTTCGCGGCGCAGGTCGAGGTAGCGATAGCGCAGGCGGGTTTCCTCGGGGTATTCCTGATCACCGAAGACCATCAGCGGCAGTTCCTTGGCGGCACCGAGCACCTCGATGTCGCGCACGAAGACCTCGATCTCGCCGGTCGGAAGCTTGGGGTTTACCAGCTCGGGAGCGCGTGCCTTCACCTCGCCGTCGATGCGGATGCACCATTCGGAGCGGACCTTCTCTACCGCGGCAAAGGCCGCGCTGTCGGGGTCGCAGAGCACCTGGGTGATGCCGTAGTGGTCACGCAGGTCGATGAAGAGGATGCCGCCGTGATCTCGCACCCGGTGGACCCAGCCGGAGAGGCGAACGGTTTCGCCGACATGGTCCTTGTTCAGACCGGCGCAGGTGTGGCTGCGATACTGATGCATATCTCTTATGTCCTTTGGGGTTTCGGGCGGAATAAAGGCCTGCGCCGGATCACATGGAAGCTGCCGGAAAGTCAAGGGACGGCGCGGGAGAAGAGCCTTTTGCACAGGCAAAAGGCGGCCCGTGCGCCGGCCATGATGCGCGGGTCCGGGCCATCGGGGCGGCCGCCGGGGGGAGCCTTCCCGCGCCGCGAGAGCAGGCCGCACGCCCGAGTTGAGCCCCTGGACCGGCAGGATTCGGCCGTCCAAGTGCCTGTTCCCACCACAAAATACCCGTCATGGTCGTTTGATGATGCAAAAATCAGCAGTTTAACCATCCTTGGTGCGCGATGGCACAGGGGAATCTGCATCTCAGCGATTTACAATACAATTCTTGTTTAGCAAAATCTGAACAGCGAAGCCGATGGGGAGGAGTGGCCCTGGATATTCGCCAGGCGCCGCACATCCCCCGCATCGGTCCTCAAGACAAGAACCCTGATGGGAAGTGACATGTGGGAAAATCTGATCAATACGTTCCTTGAGCGGGCGATTACCAAAGGCAAGGTGGACGTCACCTATGCGAACGGCACGACGCAGAGCTTCGGCCCGGGCACGGGCGGACCCCATGTCGGCGTGACGCTGCTCGATCCGGACCTGCCCCGGAAAATGATCTACGACTTCGAGCTGGCCTTTTGCGAAGCCTATATCGACGGCCGGCTGACGCTGAAGGACGACGACCTCTACGGCATCATCACCCTCGGCATCGACAACCTGCGCTTTGCCGATCCGGCCTGGTGGCAGAAGCCGATGGCCATGGCGCGCCAGGGGCTGCGCCGGATGGCCCAGTTCAACCCGGTGGGCAAGGCCCAGGAAAACGTGGCGCACCACTACGACCTGTCCGGCGAACTCTATGACCTGTTCCTGGACGAGGACCGGCAGTACAGCTGTGCCTATTTCGCCCGGCCCGACATGACCCTGGAAGAGGCGCAGCTGGCCAAGAAGCGCCACATCGCCAACAAGCTGTGCATCGAGCCCGGCATGAAGATCCTGGACATCGGCTGTGGCTGGGGCGGCATGGCGCTGACGCTGGCCAAGGAATACGGCGCCAGCGTGGTGGGCGTGACCCTTTCCAAGGAGCAGCACGCGATCGCGGTGCAGCGCGCCAAGGACATGGGCCTGGAAGACAAGGTGGAGTTCCGCCTGCAGGACTATCGCCACGTGAACGAGACCTTCGACCGCATCGTCTCGGTCGGCATGTTCGAACACGTGGGCGTACCGCATTACCGCGAGTACATGCGCCACGTGCACAAGTTCCTGAAGGAAGACGGCGTGGCCCTGATCCACACCATCGGCCGGTCGGATCCGCCGGGTACCACGGCGAGCTTCATCACCAAGTACATCTTCCCGGGCGGCTATGTGCCGGCGATGTCGGAAGCTATGTCTGCGGTGGAGAAGGAAGACCTCTATGCCACCGACGTGGAGGTCTGGCGCCTGCATTACGCCGAGACCCTGAAGCACTGGTACGACCGCTTCATGGAGAACGAGGACAAGGCGCGCGAGATCTACGACGACAAGTTCGTGCGCATGTGGCGGCTGTACCTGATCGCCTGCGAGATGACCTTCCGTCTGAACAAGCAGGTGGTGTTCCAGTTCCAGCTGACCCACAAGCAGGACGCCGTGCCGCTGACCCGCGACTACATCTATCGCGCCGACGAGCGCATGGGCATCGTGTCGCGCGAGCCGGAAGCGGAAGAGGAGGAGCAGCGGGCAACCGCCGCGGAGTGATCCGGAGGGGAAAAGGGGCGCTGCCCCTTCTGGCGCTGCGCGCCATTCATCCCCGCCATATTTCAGGAAAGATGAAGGGGCCCCGCGGGGCCCTTTTGCATGGGCGCCCCCGGCCGGGGGCCGTCCCAGAAAAGACTGGCGCCGGGGGCACGCCCGTGCAATTGCGGGTTCCGGAGCCGACGGGGGTTGAACCCGGACGACTCATGGATATAACGCACGACAATTTGCGCCGGGTGAGTTTTTCCCCGGCCCGTTTGCTCTGCCGAGGGGTCTGCCATGCCGAAAAGAACCGATATCAAGTCCATCATGATCATCGGAGCCGGGCCCATCATCATCGGGCAGGCCTGCGAGTTCGACTATTCCGGTGCACAGGCCTGCAAGGCCCTGCGCGAGGAAGGGTACCGGGTGATCCTGGTGAACTCGAACCCTGCGACGATCATGACCGACCCGGATATGGCCGATGCCACCTACATCGAGCCGATCACCCCCGAGATCGTGGCCAAGATCATCGAGAAGGAACGTCCCGACGCGCTGCTGCCCACCATGGGCGGCCAGACCGGGCTGAACACCTCGCTGGCGCTCGAAGAGATGGGCGTGCTGGAGAAATTCGGCATCGAGATGATCGGCGCCAAGCGCGAGGCCATCGAGATGGCCGAGGACCGCGCCCTATTCCGCGAGGCGATGACGCGCATCGGCCTTGAGAACCCCAAGGCCGACATCGTGACCGCGCCGAAGCTGCCCAATGGCAAGCGCGACATCGCCGAGGGCCTGCGGATCGCCATGGAGGCGCTGGAGCACATCGGCCTGCCCGCCATCATCCGCCCCGCCTTTACCCTGGGCGGCACCGGCGGTGGCGTGGCCTATAACCGCGACGATTACGAGTACTACTGCCGGAGCGGCATGGAAGCCTCGCCCGTGGGCCAGATCCTGGTGGACGAGAGCCTGCTGGGCTGGAAGGAATACGAGATGGAGGTGGTCCGCGACAAGGCGGACAACGCGATCATCGTCTGCTCGATCGAGAACGTCGACCCGATGGGCGTGCACACCGGCGACTCGATGACCGTGGCCCCTGCCCTGACGCTGACCGACAAGGAATACCAGGCCATGCGCGCGGCCTCGATCGCCGTGCTGCGCGAGATCGGCGTGGAGACCGGCGGCTCGAACGTGCAATGGGCCATCAACCCCGAAGACGGCCGCATGGTGGTGATCGAGATGAACCCGCGGGTGTCGCGGTCCTCGGCGCTGGCGTCGAAGGCGACGGGCTTCCCCATCGCCAAGATCGCCGCGAAACTGGCCGTGGGGTACACGCTCGACGAACTCGACAACGACATCACCAAGGTGACGCCGGCCTCCTTCGAGCCGACCATCGACTATGTCGTGACCAAGATCCCGCGCTTTGCCTTCGAGAAATTCCCCGGCTCGCAGCCGCACCTGACCACCGCGATGAAATCGGTGGGCGAGGTCATGGCCATCGGCCGGACCTTCCACGAGAGCCTGCAGAAGGCCCTGGGATCGATGGAAACCGGGCTGACCGGCCTGGACGAGATCGAGATCCCCGGTGCCGACGGCGGCGCGCCCGACAAGGCCGCCATCACCAAGGCGCTGACGGCCCAGACGCCGGACCGCATCCGCGTGATCGCCCAGGCGATGCGCGAAGGGCTCTCGGACGTCGAGATCCAGCACGTGACGAGCTATGACCCCTGGTTCCTGGCCCGGATCCGCGAGATCATCGAGGCCGAGGAAGAGGTCCGCGCCAATGGCCTGCCCGTCACCGAGGACGGCCTGCGCAAGCTGAAGATGATGGGCTTTACCGACGCGCGGCTTGCCACGCTCTCGGCCCGCGCCGAGGACCAGGTGCGCCGGGCGCGGCACAACCTGGGCGTCACGGCCGTGTTCAAGCGGATCGACACCTGCGCCGCCGAGTTCGAGGCCCAGACCCCCTACATGTACTCCACCTACGAGGCGCCGATGATGGGCGAGGTGGAATGCGAGGCACGGCCCAGCGACCGCAAGAAGGTGGTCATCCTGGGCGGCGGTCCGAACCGGATCGGCCAGGGCATCGAGTTCGACTATTGCTGCTGCCACGCCTGTTTCGCGCTGACCGAGCAGGGCTATGAGACGATCATGGTCAACTGCAACCCCGAGACCGTCTCGACCGACTACGACACCTCGGATCGTCTGTACTTCGAGCCGCTGACCTTCGAGAGCGTGATGGAAATCCTGCGCGTCGAACAGTCGAAGGGCACGCTGCACGGGGTGATCGTGCAGTTCGGCGGCCAGACGCCGCTGAAGCTGGCCAACGACCTGCAGGATGCGGGCATCCCGATCCTGGGCACCACGCCCGACGCCATCGACCTGGCCGAGGACCGCGAGCGCTTCCAGGACCTGGTGAACCGGCTTGGCCTGAAGCAGCCCAAGAACGGCATCGCCCATTCCGACGAGGAAGCCTTTGCCATCGCGGAAGACATCGGCTTCCCGCTGGTGATCCGTCCCAGCTACGTGCTGGGTGGCCGCGCGATGGAAATCGTGCGCGAGATGGAAGGACTGAAGCGTTACATCCGCGACGCCGTGGTGGTCTCGGGCGACAGCCCGGTGCTGCTCGACAGCTACCTCTCGGGTGCCACGGAAATCGACGTAGACGCGCTCTGCGACGGTGAACAGGTGCACGTGGCGGGCATCATGCAGCACATCGAGGAAGCCGGCGTGCACTCGGGCGACAGCGCCTGCTCGCTGCCGCCCTACTCGCTCTCGGCCGAGGTGATCGCCGAGCTGAAGGTGCAATCGAAGGCGCTGGCGCTGGAGCTGGGCGTTGTCGGCCTGATGAACGTGCAGTTCGCGGTCAAGACCGAGAACGGCAAGGACGTCATCTACCTGATCGAGGTGAACCCGCGCGCCAGCCGCACGGTGCCCTTCGTCGCCAAGGCCGTGAACAGCCCGATCGCCTCGATCGCGGCGCGTGTCATGGCGGGCGAGAAGCTGTCGACCTTCGACCTGGTCGATCCGCAGATCGAGGGTTTTGCGGTGAAGGAAGCCGTGCTGCCCTTCGCCCGCTTCCCGGGTGTCGACACGATCCTGGGGCCGGAAATGCGCTCGACCGGCGAGGTCATGGGCTATGACCGCAGCTTTGCCCGCGCCTTCCTGAAGGCGCAGCTGGGCGCCGGCACCGACCTGCCGAAGGAAGGCCGCGTCTTCGTCTCGATCCGCGACACCGACAAGGCCGCGCCGATGCTGGATGCGGCACGCACCCTGGTCGAGATGGGCTTTACCATCGTGGCGACCACCGGCACAGTCGCCTGGCTGAAGGAGGCCGGCGTGGCCTGCGAGATCGTCAACAAGGTCTACGAGGGCCGGCCGAACATCGTCGACCAGCTGAAGGACGGGCAGATCGCCCTGGTGCTGAACACCACCGAGGGCGCGCAATCCGTCTCTGACAGCCGCGAGATCCGCTCGGTCGCGCTCTATGACAAGATCCCCTATTACACCACGGCCGCCGGTGCCGTGGCCGCCGTGCAGGCCATGAAGGCCCGCGAGGAAGGGGACATCGAGGTGACCGCGCTGCAGGACAGCTGAGGCTGACAGCAAGGCGTGAAAAGGTTAACAAGGGGCGTGCCGGCAACGGCGCGCCCCTTTCGCATGAGGAGACCGGGATGAAACTGGCCCTGAAACTGTCCGCCCTCGGCGCGCTGATGCTGCTCTCGGCCTGCGACGTGCCGCTGGTGCCGCTGGTCTGATCCGGACTGCAGATGCAAGAAGGGCGCCCCCCCCCGGGGCGCCCTTCTGCATGTCGGAGATGAGCGCGCTCAGTAGCCGCTGATCTCGGCCAGCAGGGCGTTGGCGGTCACGGCCATGCCCTCGGCGGCGGTGAAATTGTACTGGTTGATGGTGATCACCACGGCGGTGCCACGCTCGGGCGCGAAGGCGACATAGGACATCTCGCCCTGCAGCGCACCGGCCTTTTGCAGCACGAAGGGCTGTTCCGTGGTCGGGTTCATCACCACCCAGCCCAGGCCCATGGCATCCATGTAGCCC
Organism: Pseudooceanicola sp. DL12; assembly: GCF_056270665.1. Taxonomy (NCBI): domain Bacteria; kingdom Pseudomonadati; phylum Pseudomonadota; class Alphaproteobacteria; order Rhodobacterales; family Paracoccaceae; genus Pseudooceanicola; species Pseudooceanicola sp. DL12. The sequence continues at coordinate 987,628 of NZ_CM149884.1, read as the reverse complement.
GATTCGTCCATGCTGAGCACGGTGCTCTTGCCCTCGCGCTGCATGTAGACGCCGTGATCGAGGAAGCGCACTTCCTCTTCGCCGGCGCTGCGGTCGAGGTGCCAGCCCAGCCATTTCAGCAGGTCGTTGGCCGAGGAGTAGAGCCCGCCGGAGCCCAGGATCATGTCGCCGGTGGGCACCACGTCCATCGCCGTGCCGTCCGGCAGGTGGCCGGTCATCATGTTGGCGCGCATCTCGTCGCTCAGTTCATAACCGGTATGGGTCATCTCGAGCGGATCGAGGATGCTGCCCTGGAGCAGCTCGGCATAGGGGGCACCGGCGGCATTGGAGATGCCGAGCGCCAGCAGGTCGAAGCCGAAGTTCGAATAGGCGATGGCGCTGCCCGGCGTGAAGAGCAGCGGATGGGTGGTCAGCCAGTCGGTGAAGGCCGCCTCGGTGATCACCGAGAAGGGATCCTCGGCCGGGCCCCAGTCCTCGATCGCCTCTCGCGGCAGGCCGGCGGAATGGGTGACCAGGTTGATCATCTGCATCTCGGGGTGATCGGCGGTGGCGGTGGCCAGGTCGCCGGTCATGTGCGAGGTGACGCTGTCGGTGAAGCCCATCTGCCCGTCGGCCACCGCGCGGGCAAACATCTCGCCGGCGAAGACCTTGGTGATGGAGCCAATCCGGAAGACGGTATCGCCGTCCGGTTCGCTGCCCCCCTCGCCGGTGACGCCGAAGCCCTCGACCGAGACATTGCCGTCGCGATAGGCGCCGATGACCACGCCGGGCACGCCGGCGGCCATGGAAAAGATCTGACCGGTAAAGAGAACCGACTCGTCGAGCATCGGATCGTCGGCCAGGGCGGCAGGAGCGGTGAAGGCCTGTGCCGCGAGGGCAAGGGCAAGAGCCGGCACGAGGGTGCCCAGGGGAGCGTTCATAGGGGTCTACCTGTTGAGGGGCCCTCTCGCGGGGCCATGTTTCGAGAAAGGGCCCGTCCACGGGGAACCGGGCAAAGATTACGCAGAGGCAGGGCCCCGGCACAATCCCCCCGGATCGGGGGGATGCAACCGCGCCACACACGGGGCGGCGAAAGCGCCCCCCGGGGTCTTGCCCCCCTGCCCGGGGGCGGGCTATCTGGCGCCATGGCCAAGCTCTATTTCCACTATTCCACCATGAATGCGGGCAAGTCGACGGTGCTGCTGCAGGCGTCGCACAACTACCGCGAACGCGGGATGCAGACCTATCTGCTGACCGCGCAATTCGACAACCGCGCCGGCGAGGGGCGGATCGGCTCGCGCATCGGGATCGGTGCCGACGCGGATACCTTTGCCGAGGGCGATGACCTCTTTGCCCGGATCGAGGCGCGGCTGGCCGAGGGGCCCTTTGCCTGCGTCTTCATCGACGAGGCGCAGTTCCTGACGCGCGACCAGGTCTGGCAGCTGGCGCGGGCCGTGGACGACCTGCGCATCCCGGTGATGTGCTACGGCCTGAGAGTGGATTTCCTGGGCGAGCTCTTCGAGGGCTCGGCCACGCTGCTGGCTCTGGCCGACGAGATGCGCGAGGTCCGCACCATCTGCCATTGCGGACGCAAGGCAACCATGGTGGTGCGCCGCGGGCCCGACGGAAAGGCGATGCGCGGCGGCAACCAGATCCAGATCGGCGGCAACGAAACCTATGTTTCCCTGTGCCGGCGGCACTGGCGCGAGGAAATGGGCGACGAGACCAGCGGCTGAGGCTGCGGGAGCCTCCGGCGGGGATATTTACGGCCAGATGAGAGAGCCGCCCCGCTTCCCGGTTAGCCGGCCCCGTCATCTGGCCAGAAATATCCCGGGGGAGACGCGCGGCACGCGCGGCGGGGGCAGAGCCCCCTCCCCCCTCAGACGTGTTTCCGCCCGCCCGACTGCAGGAACCATTCGTCGGGATAGGGATACCACCAGTCCTGCCGCACCGGCCTGTGATCCATGATCACCATCTTCGACCGGCGGAAGGCGTCGAGGCCCAGGCGCGAGAGCTCGCGGCCCATGCCCGAGGCCTTCCAGCCGCCGAAGGGCAGCGCGTCGTTGTCGATCATCGGGTTGTTGACCCAGACCATGCCGGCCTGCAGCCGTTCGGTAGCCTCCTGGGCCTCGGCCAGGTCAGTGGTGAAGATCGAGGCGCCGAGACCGAAGGCGCTGTCGTTGGCGCCCGCGATGGCGGAGTCGAAATCCGCCACCCTGCTGATCGCGGCGACGGGGCCGAAGCATTCCTCGTGCAGGATGTCCATCTCGGGCGTGCAATCGGTGAGGATAGTGGGGGCGTAGAAATAGCCGCTGGTCAGACCTTCGGGCATGCCGCCGCCGCAGACCAGCGTGGCGCCCTTGGCCAGCGCATCGGAGACCAGGCGTTCGACCTTGTCCCAGGCAGCCTGCGACACAAGCGGGCCGATCTCGGATTTCTCGAGCCCGTTGCCGACGCGCAGCGCCACCGTCTGGCGGCGGAACTCCTCGACGAATGCGTCGTGCACCGCATCGACCACGTAGAGCCGCTCGGTGGAGGTGCAGACCTGCCCCGTCAGGTGGAAGCAGCCGGTGACGGCGCCAGCGGCGGCCACTTCGAGCGGGGCGCTTGCAGTGATGATCATCGGGTCGGAGCCGCCGGCCTCGATCACCGCGGGTTTCATCCGGGCGCCAGCAGCCGAGGCCACGGCGCGCCCGCCCGCGACCGAGCCGGTGAAGGCCACGGCGTGGGTCAACTCGCTGTCGACCAGCGCGCGGCCCACCTCGGCCCCGCCGGGCAGGCAGGCCACGAGTCCCTCGGGCAGCCCGTCGAAGACCTTCATGAATTCCAGCGTCGAGAGCGTGGTGACCTCGGCCGGTTTCACCACGCAGCCGTTGCCCGCAGCCAGCGAGGCCGCGACCGTCCAGCACATCAGCAGCACGGGGAAGTTGAAGGGCATGATATGGGCCGAAACCCCCACGGGCTCGTAGCGCGCGTACTGGAAGCTGCCGGCCTGCGTCGTGCCGCCGATCTTGCCCGCGTCGTCGCGCGCCATCTCGGCATAGTAGCGAAAGACCGGGGCGACATTGGCGATCTCACCGATGGCATCAGGATAGGGCTTGCCCATCTCGCGGCTCATCAGGATGGCGCATTCGGTGAAATCGGCGGCGTCGATGCGGTTGGCGAGCTGATGCAGCGCCTGGGCGCGGGATTTCGCATCGAGCGCGGCCCAGCCCTTTTGCGCGGCATTGACGCGGGTGAGCACCCGCGTCAGCTCCTCGGGCGTGACCTCGGCGCGCTGGCCGACGATACCCAGCGTGGCCGGGTCGATCACGTCGTGCCGCTCGCCCTGCGAGGGGTGCAGGCCCGGTGTCAGGTAATAGCTCATCGGATCATGTAGACCTTCTTGACGGTCTCGTGGACGGTGCAGACGCCCTTCCAGTCCTGCGGAAAGAAGGCGGCGGTATCGGGGGTGATCTCGATCACCTCGCCGCTCTCGTGGACATAGGTGCAGCGCCCTTCGAGGAAGTGGCAGAACTCGTCGCGGGTGACGTGGCAGTTCCATTTGCCGGGGGTGCAGATCCAGAGGCCGCATTCGCTCTGCCCCTCGGGGCCCTTGTAGAGCAGCTTGCCGGAGGTGTGGCTCTCGCCCTCGATCATCGTGGGGATGATCCCCCAGTCGGTGGTCTCGGTGATCTCGAGGGGCTTTGTCATGACGGGTGTGGGCATGGGATCAGCTCAGCATGTAGATGTTGCGGATGGTATCGTGGATCGTGCATTCGCCCGACCAGCCGGCGGGGAAGAGCACGCAGGTGCCGGCGGTGACCTCGATCACCTCGCCCGCGTCGGAGAGGTAGGTCGCTTGGCCGGCCACGAAATGACAGAACTCGTCGCGCGGGATCGAGAGACGCCAGCGCCCGGGGGTGCAGACCCAGATTCCGGTTTCGGGGATATTGCCCGGCCCCTTGAAGAGGAGCCGGCCGGTGTTTTTCGACTGGCCCTCGATCATCTGAGGCTGATCGCCCCAGTCGAGGAGGTCGTCGAAGGTGGTTGCGCCGTGGATATGGGGGGCGGAGCTGTCCAGGGTCATTCGGCGAGGCCCACGAGGATCTTGGCGGCCTTTTCCTGGCCGTTCTGCGATTGCATGTGCGCGGAGGTGGCGGCGAGGCGCGCGGCCATGTCCTGATCGCTCAGGCAGGCCTCGATCTTTTCGATCATCTCCTCGTCGGTCCAGTCATAGCGCTCCGAGCGGAAGCCGTGGCCGGTTTCCTGCACCCGCATGGCGTTGTCGTGACCGTCCCAAACATAGGACATGATGATCGCCGGCTTGCCGAAGTAGAGGCATTCGGTGAAGGAGTTGTTGCCGCCGTGATGGATGACGGCATCGACCTGCGGGATGACCGAAGGCTGCGGGAACCAGCTGTCGATGATCACGTTGTCGGGGATGTCGCTGTATTCGTCCTTGTAGTCGCCGACATTGACCAGCGCGCGGTAGCGGGTCTTGCCGATGAGCGCGATCAGGCGCTTCAGCAGGTCGGTATCGCCGGCCCCGAGAGAGCCGAAGGAGACATAGAGCAGCGGGCCGTCGTTGTTGGCCTTGAAGGTCGGCACCTCGTAGGGGGCGTCCTGACGAACGCAGCCTTCGAGGTACTGGAATTGGGCCGGATCCAGCGGTGCGGAGCGGGTGTATTTCACCTGCTCGGGGTAGAGCAGCAGGTTCATGAAGGGCGAGGCCTCGAAGAACTGGCCGAGGGGGTACGGGTCTTCGCCGGTGGTGGCGAGGAAGGCGTTGAAATCATCGTGGATCGGCTTGATGACCTCCTCGAACTTCGCGCGGAAGGCGGCGTGTCCTGCGGTATCGGTCTCGGACATGCCCGACAGATGCGGCGGGATGTCGTCATCCTCGATCTCGTTCTCCGAGCAGGAGATGATGCGGACCCAGGGCACGCCGAATTGCTTGATCGCCGGGAAGAGGATGACGTTGTCGACGGAGATCACGTCCGGCTTGATCTTGGCCAGGATGGCGGGCAGGTCCTTCTCGGCCCATTTGGCGCTGTCGACGATCGCCTCCCAGCACTCCTTGACGTAGTTGTCGATCTGGTCGATCGGCGCCTTGCGGAAGTTGGGGATGTGGCCGTTGATGAAATCTTCCCAGAACTTAGCCATCTGCTCGGGCGGCATCGGCTCTGACAGGTTCACCGGGTGCGCCTCGAAGCCGTAGCCCTGGTAGACCTCGACAAAGCCGGGATCGGAGAGGAAGACGGCCTTGTGACCCATCCGCTCGACCGCCTGGGCGATGCCGACGGAGTTGAGGGCGGGGCCGAAGGCCGCTTCGGGGAAGAAGGCGAAGGTTTTCTGTTCCATGGTCGATCTCCTCTGTCGGGATGCCTCTCTGGCGGAGGCTGATGGTCGGGGGGCTCAGGCGGCAAAGACGCGGGTGTCGCGGGCGTGCCAGCCGAGGGTGACGGTATCGCCGGGGGCGAGCCTTTGCCCCTCGGCCAGATCGGCGGTGACACGCACCAGCACCGGCTGCGGCGAGAGCGGCGTTTCCACGTGCAACTGAAGATCGAGCCCGTGATAGGCCATGGCCGCGATGCGGCCGGTCAGCGCGTTTTCGGCGGCGTAATCGTTGAGCCGCAGGCGCTCGGGGCGGATGGCGGCCACCGCTGCCTCCGGCAGCTCTGCGGGCAGGGGCGCCACGATGGCGGTGCCGTCGCCGGCCAGCAGGGTGCCGGCCGAGTTGCGCACCGGCAGGAAGTTCATCACGCCGATGAAATCCGCGGCAAAGCGGCTGGCGGGATGCTCGTAGATCTGGTGCGGCGTGCCGACCTGCAGGAGGCCACCGTCTTTCAGAATGGCGATGCGGTCGGCCATGACGAGGGCCTCTTCCTGATCGTGAGTGACGACGATGAAGGTGATGCCGAACTTCGCCTGGATCCGCTTCAGCTCGAGCTGCATGTCCGAGCGCAGCTTCTTGTCGAGCGCGCCGAGCGGCTCGTCGAGCAGCAGGAGGCGCGGGCGTTTGACCAGCGCACGGGCCAGCGCCACGCGCTGACGCTGGCCGCCGGAGAGCTGATCGGGCTTGCGCGAGGCGAGGTGCGAGAGCTGGATCGTGGAGAGGATCTCTGCGACGCGGGCGGCGATCTCGGATTTCGGCAGCTTCTCCATTTCCAGCCCGTAGGCGATGTTCTTTGCCACCGACATGTGCGGGAAGAGCGCGTAGCTCTGGAACATCAGGTTGACGGGGCGGCGATGCGGCGGCGTGCGGGCGATGTCCTGCCCGTCGAGCAGGATCTGCCCGCCCGTGGGCATCTCGAAGCCCGCCAGCATGCGCAGCAGCGTCGTCTTGCCGGAGCCGGAGGCGCCGAGGAGGGCAAAGAACTCGTTCTCGGCGATGTCGAGGGAGACCCCGTCGACGGCGCGCATCTTGCCGAAGTCCTTTTGCAGGTCGCGGATGGACAGCAGGGTGCTCATTGGCCGGGAAGCCCCCCCTTGTTGAGGCGCTGGGAGAGCGTGAGGGCCACGACCGAGACGACCATGACCAGGGTGGCCAGCGCGTTGATTTCAGGGGTCACGCCGAAACGGATCATGGCAAAGATCTGCATCGGCAGGGTGATCGAGGCGCGCCCGGCCCCGGCGGTAAAGAAGGCGATGATGAATTCGTCCACCGAGAGGGTGAAGGCCAGCAGCGCCCCGGCGATGATCGCCGGCATCAGCACCGGGATCACCACCCGGCGCAGGGTGGTGAAGGTGGGTGCGCCGAGATCCGAGGAGGCCTCGACGATGGACCAGTCGAAGCTCATCAGCCGGGCACGGACCACCGAGCAGACGAAGGCCAGGTTGAAGACCACGTGGGCGAGGATGATCGTGTGCAGCCCCATCGTGACGCCGAGCAGCGAGAAGAAGCTGAGCAGCGCGATGGCCAGCACGATGTCGGGGATGATCATCGGCGCGAAGATGATGGTTTCGAGGAAGCGCCCCTTGCGGCGGCGGATCTCTACCCCGATGGCCAGAAGCGTGCCGAGGGCGGTGGCGACCACGGTGGAGACCAGGGCCACGATCAGCGTGTTGACAGCGGCATGGATGATGTCGCCGTTGCGGGCGAGCTCGCCGTACCATTTCGTGGAAAAGCCCGTCCAGGCGGTGGGCATGCCGCCCTCGTTGAAGCTGAGGGCGACGAGGACGGAGATGGGGATGTAGAGGAAGGCGAAGGTCAGGCCGAGGATCATCAACATGAGCGGCATGGGGGCGTTACGCATCAGGGCGCCCTCCCCCGGCCCGTTCGGTGGCGAAGGTCTGAAGCGTCAGCAGGCCCATCATGATGGCGATCAGGAACATCGAGAGCGCGGCGCCGAAGGGCCAGTCGTTCGCCGTGAGGAACTGGGCATAGATCAGGTTGCCGATCATCTGGAACTGGCCGCCGCCGAGCAGTGCCGGGGTGACGAAATTGCCGATCGACAGCACGAAGACGAAGACGAAGCCCACGGCGATGCCGGGAAAGGTGATCGGCAGGATCACCCGGCGGAAGGTCGTCCAGGCCGGGGCGCCGAGATCGCGGCTGGCTTCGGTCACCTCTGGGTTCAGGCGCGAGAGCGGCGCGTAGCAGGCCAGAATGACGAAGGGCAGGTAATTGTACACGAGGCCGATGACCACGGCGGTTTCGGTATAGAGCATCTGCGGCAGCTCGCCCTCGTAGCCCATGGCGCGGGCCAGGTGCACGATCAGCCCCTCGCGGTTCAGCAGCACCATCCAGGCATAGGTGCGCACCAGGTAATTTGACCAGAAGGGCAGCACCGCGAAGAAGAGCAGCAGCGGCTGACGCCGGCGCGGCATGGCGGCGATGGCAAAGGCCGCGGCATAGCCCAGGATACAGGCCAGCAGGGCCGCGATACCGGCGATCCAGGCCGATTTCAGGAAGATCCGACCATAGAGCGGGTCGAAGACGAGCCGCAGGTTTTCCGGCGTGAAGGTGTATTCGATACCGCCGTAGAGCCCGCGCCGGAAGAAGGCGAGCGCGAGGATCAGCAGACAGGGCACGACCATGAAGGCCGTGAGCCATGCCAGCGCGGGCGTCATGAGGAGGAGCGGTCTGCGGTCTTTCATGGGAGGCCTTTTGCCGCCCCGCCTTGGGCGCGGGGCGGCGTGACCCGGGCGGAAGGGACGCCCGGGCGGATGATCAGTTTGCCTTGATCTCGGAAACGGTGCGGGCATAGGCGCGCTGGCCCTCGCCCACGTCGAGAAGCTCCTCGTAGGAGGTGAGCTCCTCCGGCGTGATGCCCATGTTGGGGAAGCTCTCGATCAGCGTAGGGTCGAGGCTCTCCATCGCGGGCTTGTTCGGCACCTTGTAGAGGATGTTTTCGGCTGCCCAGGCGTGGTTCTCGGGCTCCAGCATCCAGTTGACGAAGTCGTAGGCCGCGTCCTTGTGCTCGGAGTTCTTGATGATGACCATCGTGTCGACCCAGAGGTCGGAGCCCTCTTTCGGGATCACGTACTTGATGTCGGTATTCTCGGCGATGCCGTAGTTGCACCAGCCATCCCAGGCCTGCACCATCTCGGCCTCGCCGGAGACCAGCTTGGCGTAGAAGGTGGTGTCGTCGTAGGAGAGCAGCGTCTCCTTGGCCGCGATCAGGTCCTGCTTGACCTTCTCCAGCTCGTCGGGATCGGTCGTGTTGACCGAAAAGCCCTCGGCCAGCTGAGCGGCGGCGAGCAGCCAGCGGTCGGTGGCCAGCATGGTGGTCTTGCCCTTGAGGTCGTCGGCGGGCGTCAGAAGGTCCCACCAGCTGTCGGGCGCATCGGCCAGCAGATCGGAGCGATAGCAGAGACCGGTGGTACCCCAGGCGTAGGGCACGGAGAAAGCATTGCCGGGGTCGTATTCAAGCTCGGTCGCGGCGGGGTAGAGGTTGGCCAGGTTCGGCAGCTTGGAATGGTCGAGCTCCTCGGCGATGCCGAGCTTGGAGAGCACCTGCGCGAAGGGGGCCGAGACGAAGACCACGTCATAGCCCGCGCCCTTGGAGGCGATCAGCTTGCCCATGATCTCTTCGTTGGTGGCATGCAGCACCAGCTCGGCCTCGTTGCCGGAGGCGGCATTGAAGGCATCGATGGCGTCGGGCGCCATGTAGCCATCCCAGTTGGAGATGACCAGCTCTTCGGCCTGGGCGACGCCGGCGGCAAGCGTCAGGCCCGCGGCGAGGGCCGCAAGGGACGTGGTACGGAGCATCGAGATGTCCTCCTGTTGAACTGTTGGATCGCTGCCCGGCACGATGACCAGGGCGGCGTTTTATGGGTGCGGTTCTTGTTGACCGCTATGGACGTCAGTATTCTTCGGTGCAAAAATACGTCAATCTGTATTCGCTGTTCTTTCTCACCCACCCCGGACAGGTGCCGGGATTTCACCCTCAGGACACATGCCGATGGCCGAGCCACGCAAGAATGCCCGCCAGAACCACCTGGCCCTGGCGAAACAGGTGATCGCCATCGCGCTGGAGCGTGGCATGAAGCCGGGCGAGCACCTGCCGGAACAGGCCTTCTCCGAGGCCTGCGGCGTGTCGCGCACGCCGATCCGATCTGCATTCAAGATACTGGAAGAGAATGAGATTCTGGAGCACCGCGAAGAGGAGGGCTATTTCCTCGACATGGGCGAGAGCGAGGGGCTGAGCGAGGCGGCGCAACGGTTGGAAGGCCTGGAAGACAGCCTTGCCACGCGGATCCTGGCAGATCGCGCCGCCCGGCGGATCAGTGACGTACAGTCGGTCAGTGCGCTTGTGCGAAGATACGGCACTTCGCGCACGACGGTACTAAATTCACTAAAAATACTATCCCGGGATGGAATCGTGACCCAACTGCCGGGTCGGTCCTGGGCCTTTCAGCCGATCCTGGACACCCCGAAGGCCATCGAGGAGAGCCTCTCCTTCCGCCTGTTCCTGGAACCGCAGGCCATCGAGGCGCCGGGCTTTGCGCTGGAGGCCAAGAAAGCCGGACTTTTACGCAGCCAGATGCAGGCGGCGCTGGAAATGGCCGAGGGACGCATCGGCAGCGGCAGCTTCATGCGGCTCGACTGCGAGTTTCACGGGCTGATCGCGGAATGCAGCGGAAACCGGTTTGCGCGCGGCGTGCTCATGGCCCATCACAACCTGAGGCGCGCGACCCAGAAAGACACCTCGATCCCGGATTTCAGATTGCGGCAATCCCTTGAAGAACACCTCGACATCCTCGATGCGCTGGAGCGCCAGCAATACGACATCGCGGCCGACCTGATGCGGCTGCACCTGCGCCGCTCGCGCACCCGCCGTCCGCAGGCCGCCAACCGGGGCATCATGCCCCTGATGCGGGGGCCCGGCGCATGAGCGGGCCGGTGGTGGCCTTCTTTCCCGAGGCGAGCTTCGGGGCCGCGCTGAACTGCGTAGGCATCGCGCAGGAGCTGGCGCGGATGGGGGCGGTGCCGGTCTTCCTCTGCCATCCGGGGTTCACCGGGGTCTTTGCCGATTACGGCTTCAAGGAATACCACCTGCCCGAGGCGCCCGGCGGAAGCGCGCAGGCCAATGCGCAGGCCAGCGAGGATTACTGGCAGGCCTTCATCAACACCCATCTGCCGCATTTCGACCTGTCTCCCCAGGCGCAGCTGGAAACCTACGTGGCGCCCACCTGGGAGGCGATCGTGGACACGGCGATCGCCGCGGAGCCGGGACTTCAGGCGCTGCTGGAACAGATCCGTCCCGACCTGATCGTGCTGGACAACGTGATCATGTTTCCCGCAATCGCGCGCGCCGGATGCCCCTGGGTGCGGATCGTCAGCTGTGCCGAGACCGAGATCCCCGATCCTGCGGTGCCGCCCTACCTCTCGGGGCTGGCCCCCGGCGCACCGGAGCGTCCGGCCTTCGAGGCGGCCTATCGCCGGGCGACCGAGGGCGCACACCGGCGCTACAACACCTTTCGCCGGCAACAGGGGCTGAGCCCTCTGCCCGAGGGGATCTTCCTTGAGGCGAGCGACCACCTGAACCTGCTGCTGTCACCCGAGGCGGTGCGCTACGACCGTGCAGAGCCGCTGGACCCGGCGCGGTTCAGCTACCTCGATGGCTGCGTGCGCGAGGAGACGCGATATGATCCGCCCGCCCTGCCCCGCGATGACGGGCCGCTGGTCTACATGGGCTTCGGCAGCCTGGGCGCCATCGACACCGACCTGACGCGGCGGTTGCTGGAGGTCTTTGCCACCCTGCCCGCGCGGTTCCTGGTGAACGTGGGCGGTTTCCTGGAGGCCTATGACCACGTGCCCGACAACGTCTACCTTGAGAGCTGGTTTCCGCAGCCGTCGGTGGTGGCGCAGAGCGCGCTGTTTATCCACCATGGCGGCAACAATTCCTTCTGCGAGGCGCTCTATCACGGGGTGCCGAGCCTGGTGATGCCCTATTGCTGGGACGGGCACGACAATGCCCGGCGTGCCGAGGCCACGGGCACCGGGCTACGGCTGGACCGGGCGAAATGGGATGCGGACAGCCTGAGGAGCGCGGTGCTGCAACTGCTGGACGACGAGGAGATGCGGGCGCGCCTGGCCGGGATCTCTTCGCGGATGAAGGCGCATCCGGGCACGCGGCAAGCGGCAGAGGCGATCCTGCGGCAGATGGCCCAGGCCTGAGACCTGCCCTGCCGAAGGCGACCGGAAGAATGCCCCCCGGAAACAGGAGGGCCCGGCCACCGAGGGGAAGCCGGGCCCGATCACACATGTGCGAAATCGTCAGAAGGATTTCGCCAGAGTGAAGACGAAATTACGCCCCTTGGCGTTATAGGTCGCCATGGCGGGCTTGTAGGTGACATCGAAGAGGTTCTCCACCCCGACACGCACTTCCAGACCGTCATAAATGCCGCCAAGCTGCGGCTTGTACGTGGCTCGCAGGTTGTTGACCGTATAGGCGGGATAATCGGTATCATCCAGCGTCAGATCGAAGGCATGAACAGTTTCCCAGCTGAGATCGAGCTGCTCGTTCCAGCGATAGCCGAGTGTGACCCGGACATCGTCCTGCGGACGATAGGACCATTGCTCCTCGGTGCCGCTCGAGGTGGTACCGATGTCGTCGATGAAGTTCGCATTGGCATCGACATAGAAGCCGTTCGCCATGGAATATGCGCCCTCGATCTCGATCCCTTCCATCTCGGCACTGCTGTAGCCGACGGCACTGGTCAGATCCCAGATATAGGTCTTGTAGGCGGTGACCTTCAGGGCCATCGCATCGCCGTCCGAGAACAGGTTCTCGCCGTCATAGGCAACGCCCAGCTCGAAATCCTGCGCCTTTTCCGGCTGGGTCATGAAGGCCGGCGTATCGTAGTCGTCGATGATCGGCAGGCTTTCGTTGTAGTAGGCACCACCGAAGAGCGCGAAGCCGTTGTCGAAGGTGTAATGCGCCGAGAGGCCACCGACGAGCGCGGTGTTGTGGTAATCGGGATCGCTACTGTCCGCCCCGTTCAGGTGCTGATCCTCGTAGCGGATCTGCGGCGACAGGGTGAGGTTTCCGATCGACATGTCGTCGACCAGATAGATCGCCCAGCGCTTGTCGCGCCCGCCCGGCGAGGCGCTGTCGGCATCGGCGCGCTTGCGGTCGATGAACTGTACGCCGGTGCGCAGGTCGTGATCGACGCCGCCGGTGGCAAAGAGCGCCTGGTTGCGGGCGGTGTAGGTGGTCGTCTCGTACTCGTGGGTCGAGTTGAGGAAGTCGTAGGTGAGGCCCGAGGTCGATTCGATCTGCTTGGTCTGATCGGAATAGGCCACGTCCGCGGTGATGTTGATCAGGTCGGTGGTGGGGCTGTCGTAGGTATAGCGCAGCACCGTGGTATCGTCGTCGACCCAGCGGTTCACGTTGCCGAAGAAATCGACCGAGCCGCTGAACATGTTGAAGGGCACGTCGAAGGCGGCCTCTTCGGTATGCGAGTACATCAGGCTGATGGCGTGCTCGTTGTTGTCACCGAAGGTGTAGCGCGCATTCACCAGCCAGGAGGGCAGCGTGTAGCCATTGTCGGTGCGATAGTCGCCGTTGCCGTCCTTGGTCTGATCCTCGGTGCGCCAAGTGTAGTTGGCGAGCACTTCGAACTGCTCGTCAAGCTGCCAGCCGAGGATGGTGGAGGTGGTGAAACCCTTGCCATTGCTGGAATATTGCAGCGTCTGCCGGCCGGCAAAGCCGGGTTCACCATTGGTGATGTCCGAGGCATTGATCGGCTCGAGCTCGATCAGGCCGCCGATCATGCCGGTGCCGTATTCGAAGGTACCGCCGGTACCGCGGGTGACCTTGACCTCGCGGAAGAGCATCGGGTCGGTATAGAGCTGTGTCGAGAGACGATAGATCTCCTCGCTGCCCTTGGTGGCGCCACCGAAGCTGATCCCGAGCTTCTGGTTGCTGCCGTAGGTGTTGGTGGCACCGAAGCCGCGGATCGAGATCCCGCCGCCGATGGGGCTGTCACCGTTGACCAGATTCACGCCCGGCGCGCTCTCGACCAGCTGAGCGATCGAGCCCGCCTGACGGTCGCGGATTTCCTCGATGTCGACGACGGTCACGGCATTGGCCGTATCCGTCTGTACCTCTCGTTTGCTGTCGACCACGATCGGGTCGAGCAGGATGATATCGTCGCTGTCCTGTGCCCGGGCCATCTGGGGGGCCATCATCAGGGGTGCCAGCGTCATTGCCGCACTGCTCAGGAGCAACGCGCGCAGGGGTCTGCGTGCAGGCATGTCCGTTCCTTCGGTTTTGTCTTTTTTGGGGGCGATGCTGGCAGATGCGCTGGCAATCTGACGGAGACGCAGCCTTTCGACGCGTCTCATCTCTTGCGCCGCGTAAAATAACCAATTAAATCTGTCAACTATATCGCCGCACCGCGGCACATAAATCGTGCCAGCGATGCCCTTCTGCATCGGCCAGCCAGAGTTCTCCCAGATCCGGCCGCCACAGAAGGACCAGAAAATGGACAAGACCCCGATATCCGCCCCCAGCCCGGAGATGATCCGCACGGCGCTGGCCGATACCACCCTGCGGCCTCGTGACCTGGCCGAGACGCTGGGCGTGGGCGAAGCCGCCCTGCTGGCGGCCCGCGTCGGCGCGGAGGTCACCCGGATCGAGGCGGACCCCGACCAGCTGATCCCCGCCTTCGAGCAGATGGGCGATCTGATGGCGCTGACCCGCAACGACTCCGTGGTCTCCGAGGTGACGGGCCGGTACCAGGACTATCGCCCGGGCGACCGGGCCGGTGGTGTCTTCGGGCCCCGGATCGACCTGCGGATCTTCCGGGCCCACTGGGTTCATGCCTTTGCTGTGGTGGCGCACACCAAGGCCGGCCCGCGCCTGTCGGTCCAGGTCTTCGATGCGGCCGGGGACGCCGTTCACAAGGTCTACCTGCCGCTGGGAGCCGATGCCGCCCCCTGGGAGGCGCTGCGTGACCAGCTGAAATTGCCGGATCAGTCCGACGCCCTGGCCTGTGCTCCGCGTCCGATGATCGAGGGTCCGATCATCCGCCCGGAGAGGGCCGAGGCCCTTGCTGCCGACTGGGACCGGATGTTCGACACCCACAAGTTCAACGCGCTGATCACCTCCTACGAGATCAACCGACTGGGCGCCTATCACATGGTGGGGGCGCCGCGGGCACGGCGGCTGGCGATTTCGGCTGCCTCGGAAGCGCTGCACCGGATGGGCGATACCGGGACACCGGGGATGATCTTCGTGGGCAACCGCGGTTGCATCCAGATCTTCTCCGGGCAGATCGGCCCGATCAAGACCATGGGCCCCTGGCTGAACGTGCTCGACCCCGGCTTTGACATGCACCTGCGCGGCGATCACGTGGCCGAGGTCTGGGCCGTGACAAAGCCCACCAACCGCGGCCCCGCCGTTTCCCTCGAGATGTTCGACCGGCGCGGCGCGCTGATGGCCCAGGTCTTTGGGCACCGGACGCTGGAGGTGGATCACAATGCCGCCTGGATGGACCTCGTGGCAAAGCTACCCGAACTCGACCTGGAGGCGGCGGAATGAAAGGGGGCATTCGCCTTGCCGCGGCCCTGATCGCGGCCCTCACGGCCCTGCCCGCCCAGGCCCAGGAGCAGCCGCAGCGGATCGTCTCGATCGGCGGCGCGGTGACCGAGATCGTCTTTGCCCTCGACCAGCAGCACAGGCTGGCCGCGCGCGACACCACCTCGACCTATCCGCCCGAGGCGGAGCTGCTGCCCGACGTGGGCTATATCCGGCAACTGTCGCCCGAAGGCGTGCTCTCGGTCAGCCCCGACCTGATCCTGGCCGAAGAGGGCGCCGGCCCGCCCGAGACGGTGGACCTGCTCGATCATGCGGGCATTCCCTTCGTGACGGTGCCTCAGGGCTATGACGCGCAGGCGATCCTGGACAAGATCACCACCGTTGGCGCGGCCCTGGGGGTGGAGGACGACGCCCGGGCGCTGGCCGACCGGATCGACGCCGAGCTGTCCGACGCCCAGGCTGCCGCGGGCGATACCGGGCTGAAGGTGATGTTCATCCTGTCGAACCAGGGCGGGCGTATCATGGCCTCGGGCACCGGCACCGCCGCCGACGGCATCATCCGGATGGCCGGGGCCGAGAACGCCTTTCCCGATTTCCCCGGCTACAAGATCCTGACCGACGAGGCGATCGCGGAGGCGGCACCCGATGTCATCCTGATGATGAGCGGCGCCGGCAGCGACCATGACACGGCTATCGACGAGCTGATCGCCAGCCCCGCCATCGCCACCACTCCGGCGGCCAAGAACCGCGCGGTGATCCGCATGGATGCCATGTACCTGCTGGGCTTTTCGGTACGAACGGCGGATGCGGTGCGAGACCTGAGCGCCGCCCTGCAACAGGCGGGCGGCTGAGCCATGGTGGCGATGACCGAACAGATGCCGCAAAGTGGAGACCGATCGCAGCGCGCGCGACGGGTGACCTGGGGCCTGCTCGCCGTGTTGCTGGTCACCGGCCTTCTGAGCCTGACGGTGGGGGCCGCCGGCACCTCTCTCTGGGCGGTACTGACGGGCAGCGACCAGGTAACGCTGGCCGATCGGATCGTGCTCTGGCAGATCCGGGCCCCGCGCATGCTGATGGGCATGGGCGTGGGGGCAGCACTGGCGGTCTCGGGGGCGATCATGCAGGGCCTCTTCCGCAATCCGCTGGCCGATCCCGGGCTGATCGGGGTCAGTGCCGGGGCAGGCCTGGGGGCCATCGTCGCCATCGTGCTGGGCGGGCTGCTGCCCGTCACCTTGACCGGGATGCTCGGCTATTACCTGATCCCCGTCGCGGCCTTCATCGGCGGCTGGGCCAGCACCATGGTTCTCTACCGGGTCGCCACACGGGCCGGGCGCACCTCAGTGGCGGTGATGCTGCTGGCGGGGATCGCCCTCGGCGCGCTGACCGGCGCGCTCTCGGGGATCCTGGTCTACATGGCAGACGACAAGCAGCTGCGCGACCTGACCTTCTGGAGCCTCGGCTCGCTGGCCGGCGCGACCTGGCCCAAGGTGCTTGCCGGGCTGCCGCTGATGCTTCCGGCTCTGGTTGCGGCGCCCTTTCTCGCGCGTGGGCTGAACGCGCTGGCCCTGGGCGAAGCGGCCGCGTTTCACCTCGGGATCCCGGTGCAGCGCACCAAGAACATCGCCATCCTGACCGTGGCGGCCGCCACCGGTGCAGCCGTTGCGATGTCCGGCGGCATCGGCTTTGTCGGCATCGTGGTGCCGCATCTGTTGCGGCTGATGTCAGGCCCCGATCACAAGCACCTGCTCTTCAACTCGGCCTTGCTGGGCGCCACGCTGTTGCTGGTGGCCGACATGATCGCCCGCACGATCATCGCCCCGGCAGAGCTGCCAATCGGCATCGTGACGGCGGTGATCGGTGGCCCGTTCTTCCTGTGGATCCTGTTGCGGCAACGCGGAGTGGTGGACCTGTGAGCCTGATCGGAGAGGAGATAACCGTTACCCGGCGCCGCAAGCAGATCCTGCACGGCGTCGATTTCGCGGCCCAGGCCGGCGAGGTCACTGCCATCGTCGGCCCGAACGGCTCTGGCAAGACGACGCTGTTGCGGGCACTGACAGGAGAGATGCGCCCCGATAGCGGACGGATCACGCTGGAAGGCGCAGTGGTCGAAGAGACACCGCCATGGCTGCTGGCCGAGATGCGGGGCGTGCTGCCCCAGGCGACACCGCTGGCCTTCCCCTTCAACGTGGCCGAGGTGGTGCGCATCGGCTGTGCCCCCGGCCACGATCCCGCCCTGCCCGCGCGTGCGCTGGCCCGGGTCGGGCTGCAGGGCTACGAGGAGCGGTTCTATCAGGAACTCTCGGGTGGTGAGCAGCAGCGGGTGCAACTTGCCCGGGTGCTGGCACAGGTGCCGCGGCCGGTGGAGGACGGACAGGCGCGCTGGCTTTTTCTCGACGAGCCCGTCTCGGCGCTCGATATCGGCCACCAGTTGCAGGTGATGCGGCTGGCCCGCCGGTTCGCCGACGAGGGCGGCGGCGTGGTGGCGGTCATGCACGACCTGAACCTTACAGCCATGTTCGCCGATCGCATCACCCTGCTGCAAGAGGGCCGGGTTCTGGGGGACGGACACCCCCGGGAGGTGCTGACAGATACCCTGCTGAGCCGCGCCTACGACTGCCCGGTGCAGGTGGGCGTCAGTCCGCCCGGGGGGCTTTTCCTGCTGCCGCAGAGCGCCGGGGCCTGAGGACAGGGCCACACGGGAATAATTTGCTGGCAACCTTTTGCGTGTTATGCCTGAAAGCGGAAGCGTGGTCCGGGAGGACCTTGCGCGTGCGAGAGACGCCGCAAGGGGACCACGATCTGCCCCGGGAGCATCGCACGATGCCCCGGGGCAATAGGCGCAGGAGGAAAGGACAACCGTTGAGCCATCCCCATCCGGAGGACGACCTGACGCAAGAGGAGCCGCCGCTCCGGATCCTGCAGCTGTTGCAGGCGCGTTGGATGCGTGCGGTGCTTCTGACTCTGGCCCTGATCTGCGTGCTGGCCATTCCGGCGCTGAACCTGCTGACGCGCAGCCAGCAGAGCGAGGGCCAGGTGGCCGCCCAGCAGCTGCCGGACGCCCTGCAACGGCTGGAGCGGTCGCTGGGCTATTCCGGGCTGATCCACAACTTCAAGAACGCGGTCCTGCGCCCGGACGAGATCAAGTATTACGAGGCAGCCGCAGCCAACTACGATACCGCCGTCGCTTCGCTGGACGAAATCGCGGGGCTGGTCGGCGTGCTGGGCCGCGATCTCACCTTTACATCACTGCGCCAGACCCTTGAGAATTACCGCCGCAACCTCGACGTGGCACGGCAGGCCGCCCTTGATGGCCTTTCGATCCATGCGGTCGACGAATTGGTGCGCATTCCCGACGAGGACGCGACGCTCGCCCTGGAGGGAATCCACGCCGAGGTGGGCGATGCCCTGCAGGACTGGCTTGCGAAAGACAACCGACGGGCCCAGCTGCAGATGGCGGGGCTCTCGGCCATGCTCTTCCTGGTCGCAGCCGGCGGGATCGTCTTCCTGCTCGTCACCTACATGGCAGAGCGCGAGCGCGAGCGGCAGGCCTATGAGCTGAACAATCGCCTGGCCTCTCTCGGACAGCTGACCTCGGGCATTGCCCATGACGTCAACAACATGCTGGCCACGATCTATTACGCGGTCGACCTGACCCTGGGCGACGATCTTCCGGAGACCTCGCGGACCTTTCTGAACAGCGCAAAGCGCGCGATCGACCGGGGCCGCGACCTGACCTCGCGGCTGCTCAGCTTTGCCCGGCCACAGCCCGGAGATCCGCAGGTCCTGCTGGTCGAGGAGATCTTCCAGAATGTCCTCGGGCTGGCAGAGCCGCAGCTCGGCCCGGACGTGACACTGTCAATCCGCCTGGAGAAACCCGGGCTGACGGTGCATTGCGATCAGTCGCAACTGGAAAATGCGCTGCTGAACCTGGTGTTGAACAGCCGCGACGCGATTACCCACTCCGGCACCGGCCATCAAATCACCCTGTCCGGGCGCCTCTTTGCCAGGGCCGATTTGCGCAGTGCCGGCCGGGAAGGCCTGTCGCAGGCGGGGCACTCCACCCAGTCGGGACGGCGGGCGATGGAGCAGCACGAATCGCATTTCGCGCTGCTTGCGGTCGAAGATGACGGCCCCGGCATGCCGGAAGAAGTGCGCCGCCGCGCGCTCGAGCCCTTCTTCACCACCAAGGCGGCGCATTCCGGCACCGGGCTGGGCATGTCGATCGTCTATGGCTTTGCCCGCGCCTCGGGCGGCGAGATGCAGATCCTGACCAGCGAGGGGGCCGGCTGTGCGGTGCGGCTGATCCTGCCCCGCGGCAGCGCCCGGCAGAGCACAGAGCCCAGCGGCTCGGTGGCGAAAGCTGGACCCCGGACAAGCCCCGGAAAGATCGCGGGCAAGGGCCGGCGCATCCTGCTTGCCGAGGACCAAGAGGGCCTGCGCAAGATGCTCTCCGCTTCGCTCCAGCAGATGGGTTACGAGGTACTGGAGGCTGCTGACGGGGTTGAGGCGCTGCAGCGCGCAAAGCGTGGAGAGAGGGTCGACCTGCTGCTGACCGATGTGGTGATGCCGGGCCGGATCGACGGGTTCGAGCTGGCGCGCAAACTCCGCGAGATGCATCCCGGCCTGCCGATCCTCTACCTGACCGGGAATGCCGGCCCGAACCTCGGCGCGCACGTCAAGGTGCAGGCCCCGGTGCTTCGAAAGCCCTGCCCGCCGGACAGGCTTGCCGCGGAGATTGCCCGCGCGCTGAAGGGGGAAGCTCAGGCGAGCGAGGCAGAAGACATGGCCGGACAGCAGCGCCGCAGGGGCTGAGCCTGAAACCTGTGATCAACTGCCGGCCAGCCAAGGGATCGCTTGGCCCTTGGGGGCCTGTCCGGGTGTGCCCTGTGCCGGCTCCTCGCCCATCATGCCAGCGACATGCGCGCGCAGCAGATCGGGCGCCACCGGCTTGGACAGGCAGAGGTCGGCCCCGATCCCTTAGGCGATCTGCAGGAAATGGCCCTGTCCTGCGCCCGCGACCAGATTGAAGCCCGATATGGCGATCACCGGCACATCCCGCGCCGTGCCGCCCTGCGGCGGCGCCAGGCGGTTGCGCAGATGCCCGATCAAGCGCAGCCCCCCGTTCGTGCTAAAAACGCCGTTATCCCTGACGAAGATATCGCTGATGACCAGGTCGAAGGCCACCTCGGCGATCACCTGCATTGCGATGTCCGCGTTTCGCGCGATGGTGATTTCGCGCCCCTCTGCCCTGAGGCATTCCCTGATCAACCAGGCCAGCTCCTGGTCATCTTCCATCAGCAGGATCTTCTTCATGTCCTCTCCGTCGCATCGCCCGAACGTCATTCCGGAACAATGAAGCGAAAGCTCTTAACTTATTGATAACGCTGATTTACCGCCGCAAACCCTTACTCATGCTCGGCAATGAGGCGATTGATCTGTTCAGCCAGGAACATCGGATCGAGCGGCTTGCGCAGGCGCAGATCCGCGCCAAGTTCGCCGGCCAGCTTGAGGAAATGGCCGTCGGACGGCCCACCCAATACGCCGGAGACCGCAATCACGGGCACGTCGAAGGCGGTGGCCTCGCTGCCGCTGCGCTTGCCGTTGCGAATAAAGCCGATCAGCCGCAGCCCGCCGTTGGCCACGAGCACCTCGCTGCGACGCACGAACAGGTCGGTGATGATCAGGTCGAAGGACTGCGCCCCGACCAGCGTCATCGCCTCGTCCGCGTCACCGGCCCGCGTGACGTCAAAGCCCTCGCGGATCAGGATTGCGCCCAGGAGCTCGGCCTGATCGGCGTCGTCCTCCATGAGCAAAATGCGTTTCATGGGCCCTCCGGCACTCGCTTTCCCCGAGCCAAGTCTAGGGCAGAGAAGGGCTTGAGGCCAGCCCTGACACCGCGGCAAGGCCCCCGTCGGGAAATACCCGTCAGGCGCTGCGCATCAACATCCCGAAGAGGTCGCGCGGATCATCGGGATCAGCCAGCATGTCGAGCGGCTGGGCAAAGCCCGTGCCTGCGACCCGGTCGAGGACGAAACGCAGCGCCGAGAAATCCTCGATGGCAAAGCCCACCGAGTCGAAGAGCGTTATCTGCTCCGGACGAAACCGCCCCTCTGCCTCGCCCCGCATCACCTGCCAGAGCTCGGTCACCGGATGATCCGGCGCAAGCTGCTGGATCTCGCCTTCGATGCGGGTCTGCTCGGGGTATTCCACGAAGATCGAGGCCCGGTGCAGGATGTCGGGATGCAGCTCGGTCTTGCCCGGGCAATCCCCCCCGATGGCATTCACGTGCACGCCCTGCCCCACCATGTTGTCGGTCAGGATGGTGGCATTGCGCTTGTCGGCGGTACAGGTGGTGATGATCTGCGAACCTTCGACCGCCTCGGCAGCAGAGGCACAGGCCGTGACCTCGAAGCCCTGCGCCAAGAGGTTGCGCCGGGCCTTTTCCGTGGCGGCCGGATCGATGTCGTTCAGGCGCAGCCGGTTGATGCCACAGAGGGCCCGAAACGCCAGCGCCTGGAACTCGCACTGGGCGCCATTGCCGATCAGTGCCATGACCTGGGCATCGCGCGGCGCGAGGTATTGCGCCACCAGCGCAGAGGTGGCTGCGGTGCGCAGCGCCGTAAGCACCGTCATCTCGGACAACAGCACCGGATAGCCGTTGGCGACCGAGGACAGCACGCCGAAAGCGGTGACGGTCTGATAGCCCTCGCGCATGTTCTTGGGATGGCCGTTGACGTACTTGAAACCATAGTTTTCGGCATCGGCGGTGGGCATCAGCTCGATCACCCCGTCGCGCGAATGACTCGCGATGCGGGGGGTCTTGTCGAACTCGGGCCAGCGCTTGAAATCGGCTTCGATATAGCCAGCGAGGCCTTTCATGAAGTCCTCGATGCCGGTCGAGAGCACAAGCCGCATCATGTTGTCGACGCTGACGAAGGGCACATAGGCCAGGGCAGAGGGCGCGGGGCGGTCGGTTGCGGTCATCATCTCGTCCTTCATGGCAATATCCTTTGGTCAGTAACTGCGGGTGATTCGATCAAGCACGCGACGGCCGAAGAGGCTCGCAGTGAGGTCGCACATCAGCCGCGCTGTGCGGCCCCGATCGTCGAGGAAGGGGTTCAGCTCGACCAGGTCGAGCGAGCGGACAAGGCCGCTGTCGCAAAGCGTCTCCATGATCAGATGCGCCTCGCGGAAGGTTGCGCCACCGGGCACCGTGGTTCCGACGGCCGGCGCGATCTCGGGATCGAGGAAATCCACATCGAAACTGACGTGGAGCAGCCCGTTGGCGGCGCGCACCCGCGCAAGGAAGGCTTCGAGCGGGGGCAGTACGCCGGTCTCGTCGATGCGGCGCATGTCGTGCACCTCGATCCCGCTGTCGCGGATCACCAGGGCCTCGGCCGGATCGACGCTGCGGATCCCCATCATGCAGATCTGAGCCGGGTCCACCGGCTGGACCAGCGGCGGATAGGCCTCGCAGCCGGGCCGCCCGGTGAAATAGGCCACTGGCGTACCGTGCAGGTTGCCACTCTCGGTGCTCTCGGGACTGTGCAGATCGGGATGCGCGTCCAGCCAGAGCACGAAAAGCGGCCGCCCCTGCCCCGCGGCATAGCGCGACATGCCGGCCACGGTACCGGCCGACATCGAGTGATCGCCGCCGAGGAATACCGGCAGGTCATGCGCGGTGGCGGCCTCGAAGGCGGCACGCTCCAGCACCTCGATCCAGGCCCGGGTTTCTGCCAGATGATGCAGCGCCGGGTTGGCGTGGCCTTGCGGCGCCTGGGGATTGATCGACAGATCGCCGAGGTCGGCCACCTGCCAGCCGAGCCCCGTAAGGGCCTCGGGCAATTCCGCGGTGCGCAGGCTCGCGGGCCCCATGACGCAGCCACGCTGCGAGGCTCCGGTTTCCACGGGAGCGCCGATCAGGCAACAGCTTCGGGTCATCGTCTCTCCTCTGGGCAGGTTTCACCCAAGAATGCCTTTGGAGAATGGCGATTTCGCGTGCTATATTGCTCTTATTGAGCCTTAATTCATCCATAGTGGCGGATTGATTTATCAATATGGCAAGTGAACTGACACAGACCGACCGGGCCCTGATCGGCGCACTTCGGGCCAATGCACGCGCCTCGGTGACCGAGTTGTCGCATCAGCTCGGCCTCTCGCGCAGCACTGTGCGCAACCGGCTCGGCCTGCTCGTGGCCGAGGGACGCATCCGGCGGTTCACCGTGGAAACCGATGTGGACGTGGAGGGCGAGGTCAGGGCAATATCGCTGATCGAGCTGCAGGGCAGCCTGTCGCGGAATGTCACGCGCACTCTGTCGCGCATTCCAGAGGTCGCGACGATGTACTCGACAAACGGTGCCTGGGACCTTGTGGTGGAGATCCGCACCGACAGCCTGGCGCGCTTCGATCAGGTGCTGAGGGAAATCCGCGAGGTCCCGGGTGTGGCCAACAGCGAAACCTGCCTGCTGCTCAGCCACGTGGCGGGCTGAGGCTCAGCGGGCGGCGCTCTGAAACCCGCTCCAGCCGAGATCGCCGGAGATGGCCGCCGCGCAGGCCCGGATCGCGGCCTCCGTCTGACGCGCCTGCTCTGTTCCGACGGTGAAATCGGTGTTTGACCCCGACAGGTTGATCGAGGCGATGACCGTACCGGTGTGATCGTGGATCGGCACCGCGCAGGATCCGATCATGGGCTCGAAGTTGCCGTCGCTCCAGACGATGCCGCGCGCCCGGTCCTCGCCCAACTGGCTCAGCAGATCCTGAAGCGTGGTGGCCGTGACCGAGGAATATTCTGCCAGGGTCTGATCCGCATACATCTCCACCACCTGCTCGAGCGGGAGATAGGCCAGCAGCATCCGCCCCATGGTCGTGGCATGGGCCGGCAAACGCGACCCTTCCTGGACGTTGCTGACAAGCCGGGCGCGCGGAACCTCGCGCAGCATGTAGACCACGTCGCGCCCGTCGAGCACCCCGAGATGCGCCGACAGATGCGTCTCATGTGCAAGCTCGGCCAGCCGCGGTCGGGCGGCCCGCAACACGTCCCGGTTCGAAAGGGCACCCACGGCAAGACCGAGAAGGCCGACGCCCAGTGCATACCCCTTGCCCTCGCCCTGCCACTCGATCATGCGCTCGTCCGCCAGCGTGTGCAGCAGGCGGATCAGCGTCGTCCGGTTGATACCAAGGGCCTTGGACGTCTGAGAGATGTTGGTGCAGCCATGGCCTTCGCCGATGTGACGCAGTACCTTGATCGCCCGCACGACGGGCGGGACGCTGTAGGTCGGGCTGCTGTCTTCGTCGTGGTCGGTCATGGCGCTCCTCCCGATCAGCTTCTCGTCTCAGCTCTCGGCAAAGAGCGCTTCGGCTTCCGCCAGGCGCGCATCGGCCCAGGGCAGCGCCAGGTCTTCGGCCATGTCGCTGCCCATGGCGTCGTGGACCGCGCGCGCACCCACCTGGGTGGCGCCGAAACGGGTGAGCAGGGCGGCCATCTTCTCCGATCCCTCGTTGTAGGTCTCGTAGCTGCTGTCGCCGAGCCCGAAAATCGCGAAGCGCACTTCGCTCCAGTCGGGCTTGGCCGCCTCTGCCGCATCGGCAAAGGGCTGGGCCGAGGCAGGCAGGTCGCCGTCGCCATAGGTAGAGCAGACCACGAGATAGAAGGTTTCCGGTGTCAGGTCTGCCGGATCGGTGTCTTCGAGGTTTGCCATGCTGACCACGTGGTCACCCTGCAGGTGCGCCTCGATATCCTCGCAGAGCATCTCGGCATTGCCGGTTTCGGTTCCATACAGCAGTTGGACTTTCATCTCAGCTCTTCTCCATTTGGCCCAGGGCATGGGCCAGCATCTCTTTCAGGTCGGTCAACTTGGCGCGTACCCGGCCGGGCGGGCCGGCTTTATTCTCTGCGGCGTCGATCCGCAGCCAGCCTTCGTAGTCCGTCAGGTTCGGGAAACGGGCCTCCAGGGCCTTGTGCCCCGCATGCTCGGCCTTCGGCATGGCGGCAAGATCGCTCATGATCCGGTCCGCCAGAAGCTGTGCCGCCTGCCGGTTCTCCGGAATGGTGCCGCGCGGTCCGCGACAGAACCAGCCCGTCAGGTAGAGGCCCGTCTCTACCACACCGGCATTGGCGTCCTGCGAACGCGAGAGCAGCGCATCGCGCACGCCCGGCGCATGGGCCTCGAAGCCGATGGCCGTGACGACCGTGTCGCAGCCGAGGCTCAGGGTCTCGTCGCCACGCCGGAAATCGGCACCGGCCACCCGGCCCTGCTCCTCGACGAACCGCTCTGGCGTCCAGCCGAAGTGGAAGGTGACACGATGGCTTGCATCGGCGACATCCGCAGGCAACGATGCCAGCGCCTCGAGCCGAGGATCCTCTTGCCCCGCAGAGAGCTCCAGCCCCTCCATGGCAAAGGAGACGTGCGGCAGCCTGGCCAGCTCCTTGACCATGACCGGGTCGAACTTGGCCAGGTGAGCCGGCGAGCGGCCGAAGATGTCGATCTGCTGGACGCCGGAATTGGCGATATGATCGCTGTGGCGCTGGTGCAGGTCGGAGCCGTGGAAATCGGGTTCCCGCTTGGACAGGATGCGCAGCACGTCCATCGCGACGTTGCCCTGCCCCACGATCGCCACGCGCTCGCCCAATTCGGGCAACGCGCCGACCTCGTCAGGATGGTCGTTCCAGTGACGGGTCAGCTGGCCGGCACCGATGACACCGGCAAGGTCCGCGCCGGGCACATCCGGCACCCGGTCCCTGGACAGGCCAAGCGCCAGGACAACGACGTCATAGGCCGCGCGCAGGTCCTCCAGAGGCAGCCCCTCGTCACCCAACATGACGTTGCCGATGAAGCGCACGCCCTGCTTCTCGAACAGGCGCGCGAACTGACGGGTCACACCCTTGGTACCCTGGTGATCGGGCGCCACGCCATAGCGGACGAGGCCATAGGGCACCGGCAGGCGATCGATGATGTCGATCTCAACGTGCTTGTCCAGCTTGCGCAGCGATTGTGCCACGTAACAGCCCGACGGCCCCGAACCTACGATCGCGATCTTGGCCATGTCTACTCCCTATCTCAGGTGGAATCCGTGATCGACCGGCAGTATCTGACCGGTCAGCGTGATTGCGGACTCCGTTACCAGAAAGGCTGCGACATCCGCCACCTCGCCGGTGCCTTGCTTGCCGGGAACGGCGCGGCGTGTCTCATAAAGCTCATGTCGTTCGGCGGGCACGTAGTCGGTGCTCTCCGTCGTCAGGATGCCGGGCGCGATGGCGGTGACGCCCACGCCCTCCGGCCCGAGCTCGCGCGCCAGCGAACGGGTCATCGCCATCACGGCGCCCTTGGAGCTGGTATAGCTGAGCAGGTTCGGCGCGCCCCAGAGAGCGGTATCGGAGGCGAGGTTCACGACCCGCCCCGAGCCGCTGGCGATCAGCGCGTCGGCGCAGGCCCGGATCATCAGCCAGGTGCCGCGCACGTTGACCTGCATGACCTTGTCCCAGGTGGCGATGTCGATATCGCGGAACCCGATACCGCCGATCCCCGTGGCAATGGCGCCATTGTTGATCAGCCCGTGCAGGGGCATGGTCAGCCCTGAGCCAAGGGCCGCGATGGAGGCCGGATCCGACAGGTCGGCCAGCCGCAGCTCGCCTCTACCGCCCGCCGCCGTCAGTGCATCGAGGCTCGCCTGCCCCAGCTCTTGGTTGAAATCCGACAGGATCACATACGCACCCTGCCGGGCACAGGCCAATACGATGTCACGGCCAAGGCCGCCCCCGGCACCGGTAACGAGGATGTTGCGTCCGGTCAGGTTCATTTCACGATCCTCGCCCATGGATGCGGTTCGCCGGTCAGATCCGCGTAGATGCCCTTCTGCCGCTGCCAGGCCCTCAGGCCCTCGCGGCCCTTTTCCCGGCCCATGCCGGAGGCCCCATCGCCGCCGAAAGGCGTGGAGATCGAGAACTGCTTATAGGTGTTGATCCATACGGTGCCGGCGCGGATCGCGCGCGCAATGCGCCAGGCCCGGGGGAAATCCTTCGTCCAGATACCGCAAGCCAGGCCATAGTCGTTGTCGTTGCCCTGCGCGATCACGTCGGCCTCGTCCTCGAAGGGCAGCACCACGAGGACCGGACCAAAGATCTCCTCGCGGCAGGTCCGGGCGTCATTGCCAAGGCCGGCGATGATCGTGGGGCGCAGGTAACTGCCCTTGTCGAAGGCCGGGCCCTCGGGGCGGGTGCCGCCGGTCAGGATCTGGCCACCCTCTTCGCGGGCCGTTGCGATATAGCTCTCGACGTTGGCACGGTGTTCTTCGCAGATCAGTGGCGCCACCTGGGTTGCCGGATCGTCGGGCGCGCCCACGACCAGCTTCTCGGTCGCGGCCACCAGGTCCGCAACGAAGCTGTCATAGATGCTCTTCTGCACGAAGAGGCGCGAGCCGGCGATGCAGCTCTGCCCCGACGAGGAGAAGATGCCGAAGAGGATCCCGGCAAGGGCCAGGTCGCGGTCGCAATCGTCAAAGACGATGGTCGGAGATTTGCCGCCCAGCTCGAGGCTCATGGGCATCAGCTTCTCGCCCGCCTGGGCGGCCAGCCGGCGCCCCGTGACCGTTCCACCGGTAAAGGCCACGCGACCGATGTCACGGTGTTCGACCAGCAGGCTGCCTACCTCGCGCCCTGCCCCCGGCAGCACCGAGAGCAACCCCTTGGGCAGGCCCGCCTCCTCGCAGATCTCGGCAAGGACGAGCGAGACCATCGGCGACCAGCTCGAGGGTTTCAGCAACACGGCATTGCCTGCAGCCAAGGCAGGCGCGACCTTCTGCGCATCAGAGGCGATGGGGGAATTCCATGGCGTGATCGCCGCGACGACACCGATCGGTTCATGCAGGCTCGCCGTCATCGCGGTGGCACGCTGAACCGTCAGCTCGTCGTCCGCGGTTTCCAGCACGGCGGCAAAATAACGGAAGGTGCCCGCGGCACTGGCCGCCAGCGCGGCAGTCTCGCCGCGGGTCTTGCCTGTATCGCGGCTCTGGACGTGGGAAATCCGCGCGATGTTCGCCTCGATACCATCGGCAATGGCATGTAACAGGCGCGCCCGCTGATGGGGCAGCATGTCACGCCAGGCCGGGTCCTGCTGCGCCGCCCTGGCGCGGGCGATGGCCCGTTCGCCATCGCTGCGCGAGGCGCCTTTCAGCACCAGGTTGACCGATCCGTCATGCGGGTAAACCGAGGTGATCTCGGCCCCCTCGCCGGTTTCCCACACGCCCCCGATGAAGAGGCGGCCGTCGGGCAGTTGATGATCCATATCCTTCATGACGTCCTCATACGGTGATCGGGGTGACGTGGTTCAGCACGTTCCGCGCCAGGGCATAGACCGTGGACACGGATGTCTTGGGATTGTCCGGAGAGGGCTTGCCCTCCAGCGTCACCGAGAAATCCAGCGCCCCCGAGCGCACCGTGAATTCGTGAATATTGGCCGAAACGTCCGGGTCCGCGACCATGCGCACCCGAGTGGCCGAAAACCCGGCGCCGGCCAGGGCGATGGTGGCCGCAACATTGGCGTTCTTGGGATAATCAGTGGCGGCCTCGCGGGCCGTGCCCTCGTAGAAGGTGGTCGCCTCGCTCAGGGCGTCCAGGTCCAGCAGTTTTTCGGCCGGGGTGCCCTTCCAGGCCATCGGCGGCTTGCGCGAGGTGTATTCCACGCTGTCGATGCCGGAGAGCCGCGCGGCGGCGAGCATGTCGATACCGCCGACGGCGCCGGAGCTGAGATGCGCCTGTGTGCCCCCCTGTCGTGCGGCCTCGCGCACCCGGGCAACCGTCTCGGGATCGGCCAAGGCACCAACCGAGACGATGAGCACGGGCCGGCCGGCCTTCAGGCAATCCAGCACCGAGCTGCGCACCGCGGCATGGGTGGCCGCCTCGACCACCAGGGCCGGGCGGGAAGCGAGGAAGCTCTTCACATCCTCATGCACCTTTACCGGCAGCTCGCCCGCGACCGTGTCAAAGGCCGCCCGCGCCACGTCGCCCCGACCGGGGCGCGCCAGCACATCGACACGTGCCGGCGGCTCCCCCTCTGCGTCCAGCACCTTGAGCAGCGTGGTGGCGATGTTGCCGTATCCGATCAATCCCAGGTGCATGGCCTACTCCGCCTTGCCTGCAGCACCGGCCGGCGGACCGGCAAAGGCGCGGGCAAAGGGCCCGATGGCAGTCATGTCGACCTCGAGCACAACCGGGCCGGGTCGCGCGACGGCCGCATCGAAATGTGCCTCGAAGTCCTCGATCGCGGCGACCTTCATGTGCGGCATGCCAACAGAGGCACAGAGTGTCTCGAAGCAGGGCGTGTTCAGTGCCGAATAGTGCCGCCGCCCCTCGTATTGCGCATCCTGGATGTTCTGGATCACGCCGTATGCGCTGTCGTTCATCAACACGTAGACCAGCGGCGCCTCTTCCTGCACGGCAGTGATCAGCTCGGCGATGCCCAGCATCGCACCACCGTCCCCCACCAGCGTCACCGCCTTGGGACCGTCAGAGGCGAGCGCCGCACCGATCCCCATGGCGATGCCCTGGCCGATCCCGCCGCCAAGGGCATGGACGCCCAGGCGCGGTTCGGCGATCTGCACGTAGCGGTTGCCGAAAGTGGAATTGGAGATCGTCACGTCGCGCACCCAGGGGTGGGCGCCGTTCAAAACCCGCTGGTGCAGCACATCGGCCACCTGGCGGTACGGGCCAAGCATGGCGCGCAGTTCGCCCTCGGCCGTGGCGCGCGCCACGGCGATTTCGTGCGAAAGGTTCGGATCCGTGTCGAGCTTTGCCGGCAGCAACGCCAGCAGGCGGGTCAGCGTATCGCAGGCATCACCGTGGATCATCGCCTCGA
Organism: Pseudooceanicola sp. DL12; assembly: GCF_056270665.1. Lineage (NCBI taxonomy): Bacteria > Pseudomonadati > Pseudomonadota > Alphaproteobacteria > Rhodobacterales > Paracoccaceae > Pseudooceanicola > Pseudooceanicola sp. DL12. The sequence goes on along the minus strand of NZ_CM149884.1, from coordinate 957,825 downwards.
CAGGGTAGTTCCGGCCGCCCTGGCTGGCTTCCGCGTCGATCTGCCATATCGGCGGCAGCGGCATCAGGTTGTCCTTGGTCTCGTTGCCGCGCAGGCGCGACCCGACGACGACCATCAGGTCGCAGGTTTCATAGAGACGGATCGCCTGGGGCGTCATGTTGAAGGCGCCAAGGGTGGCCTTGTGCGTCTCGGGCACCACACCGCGACCGTTGGTCGAGGTCACGGCACCCATGCCGCGGTCCACCAGTTCGGTTGCCGGTGCCTCTGCCCCGCGCGCGCCGCCGCCCAGCCAGATCATCGGGCGTTTCGCGCCCTTTATCGCCTCGGCCAGCGCCTCGATCTCGGACTGGTCCGCGATGGGCCTCACCACCGCAGGCGTGCCGATCTTCGCGCCGCCTGCCAGCGGGCTGCGCTGAACGTCCACCGGCACCTCGAGGCTGACCGGACCGGAGGGCGCGGAGAGCGCGGAGCTGACGGCGGCCTTGATCACGCCGAGGGCCGCGTGGGCGTCCCAGATGCGGAAGGTCGCCTTGCTGACACCTTTCAGCATCTCGCGCTGGGTCGGCACGTCATGGATCGGCGCGCGGTCGCGGTCGGCAAACTTGGTGTCGACCTGGCTGGTGATGTGCAGAACGCGGCTGCCTGCCGTCAGCGCCTCGACCTGGCCGCCGGCCGCATAGCCCGCCGCGGTTCCGGTCGATGTCATCACCACGCCAAGGCCACCCGAGACACGGGCAAAGGCATCGGCCATGTTCATCGCCCCCGCCTCGCCACGCGCCGGCACGAAGCGGATCCGCCCCTGCCGCGCAACCGCATCGAGGATGGGCATGTTGTGGATCGAGATGACCCCGAACAGGGTCGTCACGCCGAGATCCGCCAGAGCCGTCGCGATCAGGTCGCCCACGGTCTCGGGCAGGGCCGGTGCTGCGGCAGGCATCGCCGCCACCTCAGATGTATCTTGAAACGCCGCCAGAGATTTCAACTTGAGCTCCTGTGATATAGGACGCGGCCGGCGAGGCCAGGAAGACCAGCGTACGCGCTGCTTCTTCCGGCTTGCCAAGACGGCCAAGAGGGATTTTCTTCTTTGCGGCAAGAGCCGCGAACCAGTCCTCGCGGCTCTGGCCCTGATCTTCGCGCGCTTCGAACCGGCGCTGCCACTGGTTGCTGTCCACCAGACCGACGAGGATGGAATTGACCCGGATATCCGGCGCCAGTTCGACCGAGAGCGATTTCAGCAGGCTCTGCACCCCGGCCCGCGCAGAGGAGGTGCAGACCATGTGCGGCTCCGGCTGATAGGCCAGCAGCGAATTGGTGGCGACGATCGCGCCCGCGCCGCTGGCCTTCAGCATCCCCTGAAAGGCCCGCACAGGGCGGATCTGACTGAAGTACTTCAGCTCGAGTTCATCGCGCCAGGCTTGGTCATCGGTATCGGCAAAGGTAGACACCCTGCCCTGGCCAGCGTTGTTGATCAGCGCCACGGCACCGCCGAACCGATCCTCGACGGCGGCTGCAAAGGCACTCACCTCCTCCGCCTTCAGCACATCGACGGGCCGGTGCAGCACACGCTCGGCGCCATGGGCATCCGCCATCGCCTCGGCCACCGCCTCGAGCCGCTGGGCGCCGCGGGCACAGAGCGCAACGTTGGCGCCCTCAGCAAGCAGCTGCCATGCGGTCGCGAGACCGATGCCAGAGGAAGCCCCCGTGACCACGACGGTCTTGTCGGTCAATCCAAGATCCACAGGCTCACTCCGCGCTCTCGGGCGGAAAACCCGGATCGGGCCGGCCCATCATGCAGGCACGCTGCGCCGCGGTCGGCGGGCCGGCGGTCATCCATTGGTCCATCTTCTCGGGATCGTCGCGCGACCAGACCTGCGGCTCGTGGGTCACCTCGTCGATCTTCTGCACTTCGGAAGTGAACTCGATCACGAAGCCTGAGGGCGAGACGAAATAGGCAAAGCAGTTGTCGCCCGGCCCGTGGCGGCCCGGTCCCCAGGTTGGCACCACGCCGTTCTGCCGCATCCGCCCGATCGAACGCATGTACTCGTTGATGTCGCCGGTCTCAAAGGCCACGTGGTTGACGCTGGCATAGGGCGCGCGGACGAGCGCGATGCAATGGTGATCAGCCCCCTCTTCCACGTCCGCCGCTGCGCGCAGGAACACCATCTGGTCGGCGGAGTAATCGCTGACGCGGAAGCCCAGGACGTCTTCATACCAGGCCTGCACGCCCTCCATGTCGGGGGTGTTCAGCACGCAGTGTGTGATCTTCTGGGGATGGGCGTACTTGTCCTGCTTCTCCAGCATCTCGAGATCGCAGGTGAAACGAAGCCGGCGGAAATCCGGGTCCAGCATCTCGAAGCCATAACCGCCGATCACGTCGTCGAACATGCCCGGCGCGCTCAGCACATGGGCACCCTTGGCCGTGACCTGCGCATGCAGCGCATCCATGCTGCCGCGGTCGGGCATGCCGAGGTGGATGTATTCGATGCCATAGTCCTTGCCGTCCTTCAGCGCATAGATGAAGGGTTCGGTCCCGGTGCCCCGCATATAGATGATGCCGTCGGCCTGCTTGGCGACACTCAGGCCCCAGCTTGTCTCGTAGAATTTCACCGTGTTGGTCATGCCCGGCGCGCGCATCACGACGCTGCGCAGATGACCTGCCCTGACAATATCACTCATGAGGCCCTCGTCTTTCCTTCGGTCTTCTCGGTGTCCAACTCGGACAGGATTTCTATCAGCGCGGCGGCGAATGCCTCCGGCGCTTCGGCGTGCAGTGCGTGGCCCGCACCCGGGATCACCCGGAGAGGCGCCCCTTTCAGGGCCGCCAGCGCGCGGTCGGTCTGGGCGCGCGGTGTGACCACGTCGCCAGCCCCCCAGATCACGCCCGCCGGCGCGGTGACCTGCTGCAGGCTCTGTTCCAGCCGGCCCGAGGCCAGCATGCGCACCGCCTGACCGTAGCCCGGCATAGTCACGGCCGCCATCGCGGCCTGCACGCGCGGCAGGGCCTCCGGATGGGCGTCCTTTTCGGCCACCAGGCGCGGCGCGCGGGCGGCGGCAAAGGCCGCGGCCCCCTCACGGTCCAGCGCCTCGAGCCGGTCGGCCGCCGCGTCGGACAACGGGCCCCCGACGGGGAACCCATGACCACAGGCCGCCGCGCCGAGGATCAGTGCCTCGACCCGCTCGGGGTTCTCGGCCGCGAAACGTGCCGCCATCAGCGTGCCGAGCGAATGACCCAGCAGGGTGACCCGTTTCAGCGCCAGCGCATCAAGCAGCGCCAGCAGCGCCGCGGCATAGGCGCCCTCCTCCGGCCATTCGGCGGCGAGCGGATCGGATCCGGCATAGCCCGGCGCGTTCCAGGCGATCACGTCCCAGTCGCCCGGCAGATGGGGCAGCATGGGCGCGAAACTCTCGCCGCGCGATCCGATGCCGTGCAGGCAGACCAGCGCCCGCCCCGGGCCCCGGCGGCGCAGGTAGGTGATACGCGCCGCCTTGCCGGTCTCGAACACCGTGGGATATGTGGCCGTGACGGCCATCACTGATCGCCCCGGTCAAGGTAGTGCAGCACCCGCTTTTCGATATAGGCGACCACGAAGTAGAGCAGGATGCCGATGATGGTCAGCAGGATGATCGAGTCGAAGACCATCGCCGTGTTTGCCTGGCCTTCGCCATAGGTCAGCAGGAAGCCGAGGCCGCTGTTGCCGCCCACCAGTTCGCCCACCGTCACCCCGATCACGGCCAGCGTCGAAGAGATCCGCAGACCGGCAAAGAGGTTGGGCAGCGACCAGGGCATCTCGATCTTCAGGAAGATCTTCCAGCGGCTCATGGAATAGACCTTGGCAAGGTTCACCAGGTCCTTGTCGACCGTCTTCATGCTCTGCAGCACGTTCACCAGGATCGGGAAGAAGACGATCAGCACGGTGACCAGCAACTTGGGGATGGCGGTATAGCCGAACCACATGATGAACAGCGGCGCAAAGGCCACCTTGGGCGCGATCTGAAGCGCAAGGATATAGGGCGAGAGCACGCGCTCCCAGAGCCGGGACATGCCCAGCAGGTAGCCCGAGACGGCGCCGAGAATGCTGCCGAGGGCAAAGCCGATGATGGCCGAGACCAGCGTCGACATGAAATTCGCAAGCAGGCTGTCCTGCCGCCACATGCGGCCGAATTCTTCCATGCATTGTGTAAAGGTGGGGATGATGTACCGCGGAATTCCCAGAGCGGGCGGAAGGAACTGCCAGATCGCCAGAAAGATCAGGCCGAAGCCGACCATCAGACCGATCTCGAGAGAGGAGCCGGATCTGCGGCGGGCCGCGGGATTGGTCGCGTTGGTACTCACGCTTCTGTCCTTTTTGGAGGTCTTGGAGGAGCGCCCCACGGGCCGCTCCGTGCTCAGGGTTTCTTCCGCGGTAACGCTCATTACTCTGCTGCCGTCACGAAGGTGTTGTCATAGTAGTCTTCCGGATCCTCGATCGAGCCGACGATGTCGTGCTGCAGGTAGAACTCGGATACGGCCTTGACCCGCGCGGGGTCGAACTGGCCCAGCATCGACATGTCGTCGACGGCATAGACCTGCGTGCCATAGCGCTTCATAACGTCGGTCAGGAAAGCTTCCTTGCCTTCGAACTGCGGCATGGTTTCCGCCAGAAGCTTGGCCGAACCCTCGGGGTCGGTCATCACGTCCTGCAGGCCATGCAAAGTGGCCTGAACAAAGCCACCGACGACTTCCGGGCGTTCCTCTGCGGTCTTCTCCGAGGTCAGCACGGCCTGTGCCATGGCCGGGAACATCTCGTTGATCGAAATCGTCGTCAGGTCGACGCCAGCCCCCTCGATCGAGGCGGCCCAGTCCGGGGTGCCCGAGATCGCGTCGAGATCGCCCGAGATCATAAGCTGTACCATGCCGCCGGCGCCCACGGCCTCGATGTCGACGTCATCCTTGGACATGCCGTTGGCCGCCAGGGCTGCCAGCAGGTTGTAGTAAGTGGTGTCCTGGTAGGCCAGAACGCCGATCTTCTTGCCGGCCAGGCTCTTCATGTCGGTGGCTCCGCTGTCGTTGCGGATCAGCATCTGCGTCAGGGCCTTGCCCCCCAGCAGCAGGACGCCCTCGACCGGCAGGCCATTGGCGCGCACGATGATCGGCGTGTCGCCAATGCCGCCGCCGAGGTCCGCGTTGCCCACGGCAACCTGCTTGGCCACGTCCGCGCCGCCCTTGCCGATCACCCAGTCCACGTCGAGGCCCGCATCTTCATAATAGCCCTTGGCGCGGGCCACCTGGAACGGCGTGAAGGCCGGCAGGAAGTCGGGCGCCGGGAAGAGATAGGTCATCTTCTCCAGCTCCTGGGCCTGCGCCGCCGGCACGACCGCCAGCGAGGTCAGAGCGGCCACGGCGGCTGCCTTGATGAAAGTCATTTTCATTTCGGAGGAACTCCCTGTGTGTTCTCTGTTGGTTTTTCTTCTTCTGGTCTTCGGGTCTCAGGCGTCTTCGTTTTCCAGATGCAGCGCATCGAAGAGCCGTTTAACGTAGACGCCCGCCTGCGGTTCCAGGCTGCGTTTCAGCGGATCCGTGCGGTGCGGCAGGTCGATGGCGAACTCGTCGATCACCCTCCCCGGACGGCCCGACAGGACCACCACGCGATCCGACATGATCACCGCCTCGTTCAGGTCGTGGGTGATCAGCACGCTGGTCACGCCGGCCTCAGCGATGATACGGGCAAAGTGGCCTTGCAGGCGCAGCTTCGTCTGCGCGTCCAGCGCACTGAACGGCTCATCGAGCAGCACCAGCTCGGGCTCGATCGCCAGCGTCCGGGCCAGGGCCGCCCGTTGACGCATACCGCCCGAGAGCTGGTGCGGATAGCTTTCGGCAAAGTCCGACAGGTGCATCCGCTCCAGCTCGGCCATGGCACGCCGGCGACGCTCGGTGCGGTTGAACTTCTTCTCCTCAAGGCCGAATTCCACGTTCTTGACGATCGTGCGCCAGGGCAGGAGCAGGTCCTTCTGAAGCATGAAGCCCACCTCTGGGCGGGTGCCGGTGACCAGCTCGCCATCGATGCGCACCTCGCCCTCGGTCGGCCCGTAGAGCCCCGAGACCATGTTGAGGATCGTCGACTTGCCACAGCCCGAAGGCCCCACCACCGCGACCAGTTCCCCCGGCGCCACCGAAAAGGACATGTCGGTCACGGCGGTCACGGAATGGCCGGTCTTGTGGTCGGTAAAGACCTTGGTGATATTCTTCAGTTCGAGACTGGATGTCATTGTTGTACCGCCCTTTTCATGTTGGGGTTCCGTCAATTCCAGACGTATCCGAAGCTGCGGATCTGGCGCGCCAGCGGCTGGGCCGGCGGCGCGGAGGGGCCGGCGGGCGCGACAGTGATGCCGCGCAGCCAGTTGCGCCCGTGAACTTCCATGCCCTTGGCCGAGACCCGGCCGAGGAAGGCCGCCCCGTCGCCCCAGAAGCCGCCATAGGCCTCGGTGCCATCGAGCGAGACCGGTCCTTCGAACCGGGCGCCGGCCATCGAGAAACTGCCCAGCACCTGCACCCGGTCCAGCCAGGCCGGTCCGTGGCAGGTGGCGGCATCCAGCACCAGCGTGCCGCGGCTCTCGGCCCGCGTCAGTGTCAGTTCACCGGCAAACTCGGCGCCGTCGAAACGGGCATCATGGGCAAAGAGCGCCTCGCGCGCCTGCACAGGCGCGGTGAAGCGGCAGTCGCGGAACCAGGTCAGCCCCCGGAACACTGCCGCTTCCAGCTTGACCGGTCCCTCGAAGACCGAACCCGTCAGGTCGAAACCGCAAGGTTCCCGCCCCGAGAGGTCGAGCGCCCCGGTCACCCGGCTGCCCGTCAGGTCCACCGCCCGACCGGCCTGAAACGGAGCGGATATCGCCTCGATCAGGGCCTCGGGGGACAGGTCTTTCAGGCCGTCGCGTGCCATCAGGCGGTTTTCTTTCCTGCCGCCTCGCCCGCATCCAGCGCCTTGAAATGCTCCTTGGCGCGGCGCACCATCATCTGCCGCTGACGGCTGACGCCGATGTCGTGCTGATAGAGCATCTCGCGGCGCCGTGCGTCGGCGGGAATGCTCTCCAGCATCACGCGGTCCTGCTCCAGGACGAACCAGTGACGGTCTTCCAGGAAGGCGCGATACAGGAAACGCCAGCTCTCGGCGGCCAGCCCCTTCACCTGCCGGCAGCGCCAGAAGAAGGAGTGATGCGTATCCTCGTCGATTGCCGTGGCAAAGCCGATGATGCGGAAGGGACCACCCGGACCGGCCCCGTCGGGATAGGGAATGTCGAGGCGGAAATACATCACGCCCTCGTCCATCACGACCTCGGTCTCATCGAGGTTCACGCCCTTCTGACCCATGCGCTCGATGCGGAAGCCCTTCTCGGTGCGTTCCAGGTTCATCGTGTCCTGCTTGGCGCCGTACTGAAGCGTGAAGCTGTCGGAATGCAGGTAGATCGCGTGCATCGGGTCGGCCGCGTTGTCGAGGCTGAAGCGATAGGAGCAGTCCCATTTCACCATGCAGGGAAAGACCTCCCATTCGCCGTTGGTGAACTCGACCGGCGGCACGAACTCGGGCGCCTCGGGGCGGTCGGCAGAGGGCAGGTAGATGAAGATCGCACCGCCGGCCTCGGCCGTCTCGTAGGAGGTCAGCGCCTTTCGGCCTTCCAGCGCGCAATCGGGCATGGCGGGCACGCGGGCCACGGTGCCCTCGCCATCGACCATCACGCCGTGATAGCGACAGGCGATATTGCCCTCCTGCACGACACCCAGGCTCAGCTTGGCGCCGCGGTGGGGGCAGAAATCCTCGACGCAGCGCACCTTGCCGGCACCGTCGCGCCACATGACAAGGTTTTCGCCCGCGATCTTGCGCGCCAGCGGCTTGCCTGTCTTGACCTGAACAGAGGTCGCAACAGGCGTCCAGAAACCCCGCAAACCCTTGTTGATGCACTCGTCCACGCGGTCGCGCGATCCGGTTGCTGCTTCCATCGTGCTGTCTCCCTGGTTCAGGCCCCGGCGCCGTCGTCAGCCCCGCCCTGTCTCGGTATGGCTTGCTTGGTATGGCTTGCTTGGTATGGCTGGCGCTCAGGCGCCTATCCCGTGTTCGGCATGGGCCGCGTCGTGGCTGGCGTTGATTGCCTTCAGCTCTGCCTCGAACACCGCGAGCGTCCAGGCGCCGGCCTCTCCCGAGGGGCGGGCATCGCCGCGTGCGTTCAGCTTTTCCACGACCTCTGCGAAGTCATGGCAGCCGGTTTCGTAAATGCGTTCCAGTGCTTCGGCGAAGGTGGCCTCGGCCTCGGTCAGCGGGCGGCCCTTGGATTGCCCCTTCAGTGCAGGATCCTGCATGTCGCTCCCCCGTCAATTTGAGCGTGTTCCCGTGGCCGACAGCTTAAACTGTTCAATATAGACCACTGTGTTCCTATTTGAAATTAATCCGATTCAGGCTATCGTTGGCAAGAACTTTCCGAGCGAGCCGCTCAAAAAGCAGGAGGCCCCATGTCCGAAACCGTGATGCTCACCGTGTTCCTGAAACACGATCAATCCAAGAATCTTGAGCAAATTCAGAGCCATCTGTCCGAGCAGGATTGGTGGCAATCCTTCCCGCCCGAGGGTGCCGAAATTCTGAGCTGGAACGTGGTGATGGGCATCGGGCAAGTGGTGACGCTGCGGATGGCGCCGGAGATTTTGCCGAAAGTGAACGTCGAGCTGGAAAGACGGGCCTGGGGAGTCTTCGAGACGGAGTTCTATCCGACCTATGATTTCGTGCCGGTGAGAGAGCGCCTGGGACGCGAGGATGCGGCGCGCAAGGAGGCCGCGAAATGAGGGAGATCACCGCCGAGACGGTGCCCGGCGCGGTGCCGGGGCTGTTCACCAATGCCATCGAGGTGGACGGGATCGTCTATATCTCCGGGATGCATGCAGGTGGCGCCGAGGTGCCCGAGGACATCGGCGCCCAGGCCCGTATCGCCTTGAAAAGGGTAACGGATCTGGCCGAGGCCGCAGGCAGTGCCCGGATCGTCAAGATCACCGTCTACGTCACCGACATGGCCGATCGTGCCGCCGTGGCCGAGGCCCGGAGGGAGGCTTTCACCCAGGCCCCCCTGCCCGCCGCGACCATGTTGCAGGTCAGTGGATTCATTGATCCCAGGCTGAAGATCGAGGTCGAGGCGGTGGCCCATCTGCCGCGCTGAGGCCACTTTGCGCCGCAGCGCAGCAAGAGTCTGAAAAAGCGGCGAAAACCCCTTGCGGTATCGCGTCGGTATCACGTCGGTATCACGTCGGTACTGCAGTGCAGCATCGCTCGGCCGGAAATGGCCGACGCCTCCCTGGGCGACGCCCTTCTGCGGCGATGCCTGCAATCGATTGCGCCAGATCAAGGCAGCACTCCGTCACAGCGCGTATCATTCATCTCATATACCGATATTCATCGAAGGAGTGAGGATATGGCTAGCGAAACGAGAACCTGTGATGTCCTGGTTCTGGGCGCCGGTGCGGGCGGCCTTGCCGCCGCGCTGACGCTGGCCATTGCCGGCAAGAAAGTCCTGGTGCTGGAAAAGACACCGGTCACCGGCGGACGTGCGAATTACGCCGAGGGCGTGTTCGGCGTGGAAACCGAAATGCAGCGCGAGAACTGGGTGAACCTGAAGCGCGACGAAACCTATCGCGAGGAAATGGAAGAAACCCGCTGGTCGGCCAATGCGCCGCTGGTGCGCCGCTTCCACAACAAGTCGGCCGAGACGATCGACTGGCTGATGGAACAGGGCGTGGAATTCGAAGGCCCGGAAACCATCGAATGGACGGCCAACCGCACCTGGCACATCGCCAAGGGCCACGGCCGCGAGCTCTGCAAGAAGCTCTTTGAACGGCTGGAGACCTTCCCCAACGCCGAGCTGATCCGCAACATCTCGGCCAAGGAGCTGATCACCGATGACGCCGGCCGCGTTGTTGGGGCCAAGGCCTATACCAAGGACGGCGACGAGATGGTCGTGACCGCGCCCGAAGGCGTGATCGTGGCCACCGGCGGCTTTGCCAACAACCCCGAGATGATGGCGAAATACACCGAGGCCCCGAACCCGGTGCAATATGCCCCCATCGGATCCGAGGGTGACGGCATCAACATGGTGCAGGCTCTGGGCGCAGACCTCGATTCCATCGGCGCCACAATGCTGCTGCCGGCGCTGGATCAGCACGTGGCCAAGATGGGCTGGGAGCAGATGAACCTCTGCATCCTGGGCTGGCAGCCGCGGGCAATCTGGGTCGACCTGCAGGGCGAACGCTTTACCGCCGAGGACGTGGCCGTGGATTTCATCCATGCCGGCAATGCCGTGCACCGGGTGAAACACTCCTGGACCATCATGGACGAGGCCACCCGCGACTACCTGATGAACAAGGGGCTCGACGTGGGCCTTGGCGTTCTGGTGCCGGCCACGACCAAGGTCGGGGATTTCGACAAATTCGTCGACTATGGCCTGAAGAATGCCGAGGGCGCCGTGGTGGTGGCCGATGGCCTCGAGGACCTGGCGAAACAGACGGGCATGCCGCTCGCCGCGCTGAAGGACACCTTCGAGACCTACAACTATGACGTCGACCACAACAAGGACAGCGGATTTGCCAAGGACGAACGCTACCTGACCAAGCTGGAAACCGGCGGCAAGCTCTATGCCTTCCGCATGACCTACGGCATCCTGACCACGGTGGGCGGCATCCGGATCAACAAGTTCCTGCAGCCCGTGAAACCCGATGCCACGGTGATCGAGGGCGTCTGGGTCACCGGCAACGACGCCGGCGGCATCTCGGCCCGCGACAGCTACACGCTCGGCGCGGCCTCGGGCACCAGCTTCGGCTTTGCCGTCAACGGCGGCCGGATGGCAGCCCAGCAGATCATCGAGCAGACGACCAGCAAGGTATCCGCCGCCGCGAAGTGATCCGGGCCCCCTGTGGCCGGTCCCTGTGGCAAGCCCCTGTGGCAGGCCCCTGTGGCAGGCCCCTGTGGCGAGACAGAAAAAGACCCCCGCCGGAGCGATCCGGCGGGGGTTTTCGCATCCGGCCGAAAGGGAAACGGACACCGGATGGAAAGCGGTCAGACCAGCTTGACGCGCACGATCTCCTGGCTGTCGGCGCCCAGCACATGGGCGGCACAGGCCATGCAGGGATCGAAGCTGTGGATGGTGCGCAGCACCTCGAGCGGCTGATCGGGTATTTCCAGCGTATGATCATCGAGCAGCGCCGCCTCGTAGGGCCCGTGCTGCCCCATCGGGTCGATGGGCCCGGCGTTCCAGGTGGTGGGCACCACGGCCTGATAATTGGTGATCTTTGCGCCGTCGAAGGTGATCCAGTGCGCCAACGCGCCGCGCGGCGCCTCGACATAGCCCACGCCCTGGGCGCTTTCGGGCCAGTCGGCGGGGCGCCAGGCGCGGCCGTTGAACGTGCTGACATCGCCGGCGGCGATATTGGCGAGGAGTTTCGTCAGCCAGTCCTGCATCCGGTCGGCCATCATCCGGGCCTCGATCCCCCGGGCCAGGATCCGGCCCATGGTGGAATACATGGCATTAAAGGTCAGCCCGAGCGGTTCGAGCACCGCATCGGTCACCTTCTGCGCCTTCTCGTTGCCGCCCGCGCGCATCAGCACGATGCGGGCCAGCGGGCCCACCTCCATCGGCTTTTCACGCCAGCGCGGCGTCTTCAGCCAGGAATAGCCCTTCTCGGGATCCAGGTTCTGGAACGGCGGCTGCGGCCCGTCGTAGGAGAAGGTCGTCTCGCCCTTCCAGGGATGCAGGCCTGCATCCTTGCCCTCGGTATAGCTGTACCAGCCGTTGGAGATGTACTCCCTGATCTGGTCCTCTGCGCCCAGGTCGATGGGATGGATGGTGGAAAGATCACGATCGAGCACCACGCCGCGCGGTACGCCGAAGCCGTTGTCGATCGTGCCGCCGAAATCGCCATAGGCGAGGAAGTTGCGCGTGCCCTCGCCGCGGGTGAACCACTCCGGGTAATAGGAGGCGATGAGCTGCAGGTCCGGCAGGTAGACCCGCGAGACGAAATCGCTCATCTGGGTGATCAGCTGCTGCACCTTTTCCAGCATGGTCAGGTTGACGGCGGTGCCATCGCCGCCGCCGGGCAGGTCGCCCTCGCCGGCGGAAATGGCACAGGGCACGCCGCCCACGACAAGGTTCGGGTGCGGGTCCTTGCCGCCGAAGACGGTCATGATCTTGCCCACCTCGCGCTGCCATTTCAGCGCATCGAGGTAATGCGAAACGGCGATCAGGTTGACCTCGGCCGGCAGCTTGTAGCCCGGGTGATCCCAGTAGCCATTGGCAAAGATGCCGAGCTGACCGGAGGTGACCAGATCACGGATCTGGGCCTGGACGGCCTTGAAATGGCTGAGGGAACTCGCCGGATAATCCTGCGCGGCGGCGATGGCGGCGGCCTGCGCGGGGTCGGCATCCAGCGCCGAGACCGGGTTGATCCAGTCGAGCCCCTGCAGGTGGTAGAAGTGGATCACGTGGTCCTGCACCAGCTGGCAGCCGGCCATCAGGTTGCGGATCAGCTCTGCGTTCTCGGGGATGGTGAGGCTCAGCGCGTCCTCGACCGCGCGGACGGAGGCCAGCCCGTGGACCAGGGTGCAGACGCCGCAGATCCGCTGGGCAAAGGCCCAGGCATCGCGGGGGTCGCGGCCCTTGAGGATGATCTCGATGCCGCGCACCTGGGTGCCGGAGCTGAGCGCCGAGGTGACGCGGCCCGCGTCGTCGACGCCGGTCTCGATCCTCAGGTGCCCCTCGATCCGGGTCAGGGGATCGATGGTGATGGTCCTGCTCATGTGGTCTCTTTCTCGTCAAGCTGTTCGGCCACCAGGTCGAGCAGGCTGCCGACGCCGGTGTCGGTGCCGGCGTCCTTGAAGCCGTGCTGGAAGGTCTGGCGGCAGCCGGTGCAGGTAACATAGACCGTCTCGGCGCCGGTCTCCTTCACCTGCCGTTCCTTGATGGCAAAGGCATGGGCGCGCAACGGTTTCGCCCGCCCGATCAGCGCCACGCCGCCGCCCCCGCCGCAGCACCAGCTGTCGGGGCCGTGGTCGGCCAGCTCGTGCAGATCGAGGCCCAGCGCCTTCATGATCGTGCGCGGCGCATCCGAGCGCCCGGAGCGGCGCGACACCTGGCATGGGTCGTGGAAGGTGATGGGGCCGCGCTTGTCGGCATCGACCGGATGCACCTTCAGGCTGCCGTCGGCCAGGCATTCGGCCAGGTATTCCGACATGTGCAGCACCCGGAAGGGCAGCTCGTGGCCGACGGTATTCGCGGCCTCCCAGCGCATCTCGGTATAGGAGTGGCCGCATTCCGGCATGATCAGCACCTTGGCCCCCACCCTCGTGGCGGCCTCGACGATGGCTTCGGTCACCAGCTGCTGGCCCACCCGGTCACCGGCGGTGAGCGAGGCGTTGTCGGCGTCGAAGCCGTCAGTGCGGAAACACCAGGACACGCCGATATGGTTCAGCACCTTCGCCGTGGCAGCGATGGACTCGGGGTACATCTTGACGTCGATGGAGGAGATCGTTGGCACCACCTCGGCCTGGTCCAGGTCCACCGGGATCTCGACGGCGTATTTCTCGGCGATGCCGGCCAGCATCTCGTGGAAGCCGTCGGTGGTGATCCGGTAGGGGCTGCCGGTCTCGCGCTCGCCCTCGGCCAGGGCGCCCAGGTAATCGGAGGGCACGAGGCCCGCGTCGAACATCCCGTGGCGCGCCTTTTCCACCAGGTCGGCGATGTCGATCCCCGCCGGGCAGACGAGCGAGCAGCGCCCGCACATGTTGCAGCTGTCGTAGAGCAGTTCCTGCCACTCCTCGAGCTGTGCCAGCGAGACCTTGGGCGTCAGGCCGAACAGGCGGAAGAAGGGCGCAAAGGGCCCCATCTGCCGGTTGTAGGCCTGCTTGAAGGGCTCGATCTTCCAGATCGGGGTGTATTTCGGATCGCCGGTCTCGACATAGAACTGGCAGGCCTCGGCGCATTGGCCGCAGTGCAGGCAGGCCTCCATGTAGGTGGCCGCCTCCGGCCCGAAATCCGAAATGAAGCCGCGCATCGCGGCATCGAGGCGGGTCTGGTCCTCCTGCTCGCGGCTCTCCTTGATCCGTCGGGTGCCGCTGCCGATGTTCGGCGCGATGGACGGTGGCATGTGGCTGCTCATGTGGTCGCCCCCCTCTTGCCCAGCTTGGCACCGGAGACGGCCCGGCCCGCAAAGACGAAGACCACATGCGACAGCTTGCCGAAGGGCAGCCAGATCATCAGCGCCTCGACCGTCAGGATGTGCCAGGTCAGCAGCGTGGTGTAGGAGACGATGGTCTCCTCGGCCAGCAGGATGCCCGTCAGCACCGGCAGGAGCGTCAGCAGGATGCTGAGGTAGTCATCGAAGTTCGACAGGAGCCGCAGCACCGGGTGGGTGAAGCGGCGGATGAAGACGAGAAGCAGCGTGACCAGCGTAACCGCGCTGGCGATTGCCACGATCCCCTTTGGCAGCGAGGGCCAGCCGAGGCCCGTGGCCTGTTCCACCAGCAGGATGTGGGGCGCCCCGCCGAGCAGGATGATCATCAGCCCGAGGTGCATCGCATAGCCGATGAAGACGGTCACGAAGGTGCGGCCCACGAAGGCCCGGCGCGGGATGGAGCGGGTGAAGATCTCGTTCACCGCGCCGCCGAAACGGCCGCGGCTGCCCGCTCCCGGCGCAGAGAGATCGGGCCGGCGCGGCAGCAGCAGCACGCCGGTGATCCGCCAGAGCAAGCCGCAGATCATGATCAGGGTGGACCAGTAGAGCGCCGGCCCGCGCGCAAACTCCAGCAGGGTCATTCCTTGCCCCCCTCTTTCTCCGCCTTCCATTCCAGCGCCAGCTGCCGGTCGACGCTGGCCCGGGCGCGCCGGGCGGCAAAGGCCGCGGCCCCGCCGATGCCCACGCCCACGGCCGCCGCCGCCCCCACCGCGCCCCAGGGCGGCCCCTCGCCGCCCGAGAGCGAGGTGTAAAAGCTGCCCTGATCCCAGAAATCCGGCTCGGAACAGCCAAGGCAGCCGTGCCCGGACTGGATCGGAAAGGAGGTGCCGCCGTTCCATTTCAGGCTGGCACAGGCGTTGTGCGTGGTGGGGCCCTTGCAGCCCAGTTCGAACAGGCACCAGCCCTGCTGGGCCCCCTCGTCGTCGAAGGAATGCGCGAACTTGCCCTGATCGTAATAGGGCCGGCGATAGCATTGATCGTGGATCGAGGTGCCGAAATAGGCCAGCGGACGGCCAAATTGATCCAGGTCCGGCAGCTTGTTGAAGGTGAGATAGTTCACCAGAACGCCGGTCAGCACCTCGGGGATCGGCGGACAGCCGGGGATGTTGACGATGGGCTTGCCCTGCACCAGGTCCACGACGCTGACGGCGCCGGTGGGATTGGGCGCGGCCTTTGGCAGCCCGCCGTAGGCCGCACAGGTGCCGATGGCCAGCACCGCCGCCGCGCCTTCGGCCAGCTCGGCCAGCATGTCGATATTGCTGCGTCCGCCCGACATCGAGTAGACGCCGTTGTCCATCACCGGTACGGAGCCGTCGATGGCCAGCAGGTATTTCCCGTGATTGGCGGCGGCGGCCTCGCGCAGGGTCTGCTCGGCGGCTTCGCCCGCGGCGGCCATCAGGGTTTCCTGATAATCGAGCGAGATGAACTCGAAGATCAGCCGGTCGATGCTGGGCGCCTCGCTGCGCAGCAGCGCCTCGAGGCAGCCGGTGCATTCCTGGAAGGACAGCCAGATCAGCGACTGGCGACGGGCCTGCGAGAGCCCCTCGGCAATCGCCGGGGCCATGCCGGGCGGCAGCGCCAGGCTGGTGGCCATGGCGGCGGCGAATTTCAGCAGGCTGCGCCGGCTGATGCCCCGGCGCGCCAGGTGGGCGCCGAGGGTTTCCCCGCTTTTGTCACTGCACGTAGCATTCACGTCTTTCCGGAGCGGCTCGCGATCCATCACAGTCCTTTCCCGCTGGCCGGCCCGGTCAGCCGCACCACCGTGTCTTCCATGTCCGTCTCGGCGGCCATGACGATGCCGGGCACCGCCGCCGCCTCGATCAGCCGCGCCACCATGCGCCCGCTGCGATCGCGGTGCTCGATCAGCCAGAGGCCCGGGTGGGCGGTCTCGCGGATCATGCTCTCGCCGTCGATCTGCAGGGTGATGGTGATCTCTCCACGGCCCAGTGCCTGATCCAGCGCCGAGAGGTCGTCCTGCGACATCGGCAGGCGCATCAGGTCGATGCTGCCGCGCTTGCCCTCGCGCAGGCAGTTCTTCAGCAACAGCCCGGCCTCCATCATCAGGGCGCGCACCATCGGCGGCTTGCCGTGCAGGGCGGTGGGCGTCATCTCATCCATGGGCAGGGTCCTTCATCGTTTCTTGCCGGGGAGCATTCTGTGAAACCTTGGGGGAAGGCCTGGGCAGGCTGGCGCCTTCGGCCTGGCCCTCGGCGCCCCACTCGCTGACCAGGCGGACGATCTCTGTCACGGCCTGCGGAATGGCGGCGGCCACCGGATCGGTCAGACTCTCGCCCCAGTCGGTATTGCCGGGCTGCACCGCCACGATGGCCAGGCGCGCCGGCAGGGCGCCCTCCAGCCGCACCATGCCCAGCAGGTCGATCAGCCCGGCCTCGTGGGCCGAGCTGCGCCCGCCCCCCTCGAACCAGCGCTGCAGGTCCTGCGGCAAGAGGGTGCGCACCGTGCCGGGCGCAGCGCCCAGGTCGGCCGCGTCGACGAGGATGCAGGCGCGCTGACCGGCGATCAGCCCGGCCAGACGAAAGCCCATGGTGCCGCCGTCCACGGGCGTCATCCCCGGCAGGTCGGCCGCGCGCAGCGCCTCGGTGACGCGCACCCCGATACCATCGTCGCGCAGAAGGGTATTGCCGATTCCGATGACCGTCACGCTCATGCCACACGCCCTCCGATCACGAGGGCACTGCCGCGCAAGCATAAGGAGAACCCCTTCGGCCCCTGCCCCCGTCGACACGGGAGAGGGGCGGAAAAATGAGCAATCGTGCGCACGATTGTCTCCTTCGGGACTGTGACTGTGGCTCCGGGTGCAGGGGGCAAGAGGCCCCGGATGCGCCTGCGGCTCCGGCAAGGCTAGCACTGTGGCGAGAGGATACGTTGATCTGGGTCAAAGCAGAATCCGGCCGATGGGCAGAGGCTAGCACGCGAAATATGGTGTATCCGTATGAAATGTCCTAAAGCATAGTGACGCAAGCGAAATTCCGCCTCAACCGCAGGACGAAAACCGCCGATGTGCCTCGCCATCCCCATGCAGATCACCCGTATCGACGGGTTCACCGCGCGCTGCGCCATGCAGGGCGTGGAACGCGATGTCAGCCTTTTCCTGATGCAGGAGGAGCCCGTGACGGTGGGGGATTACGTGCTGGTGCACGTGGGCTATGCGATCCAGCGGGTCTCGGCCGAGGAGGCGCAGACGAGCTGGGAGCTCTTCGATGCGATGCTGGCGGCCGAGGACACCGCCCGGGACGAAGCCGCCAGAGAGACCAGCGGTGCATGAGCTCTCGATCTGCCAGGCGCTGATCGCCCAGCTCGAGGCGCTGCCGGAGGCCGGCCGGGTGAGCGCCCTGCGCCTCTCCATCGGGCCGCTCTCGGGCGTCGAACCGGCGCTTCTCTCCCGCGCCTTTCCTTTGGCCGCCGCCGGCAGCCGCGCGGCGGGCGCCCGCCTCGAGATGGAAACACCCCCCGTCCGGATCCGCTGCCGCAGCTGTGGCGCGACGGGCGAGGTGCCGCCCAACCGTCTGCTCTGCCCCGCCTGCGGCGACTGGCACTGCAGCGTGACCGGCGGAGACGAGATGACGCTGCTCTCGGTCGAGCTGACCGAAGCGGCGCCGCAGATGAAGGAGACAGACAATGTGTGACAGCTGCGGATGCAACGTGACCCCGGGCAATGCCCAACTGGCCCATGACCATTCCCATGCCCATGGCACCAGCGCCGTCGAGGTGCTGAGCGGGTTGATGGACGCCAACGACCGGGCCGCCGCCCACAACCGCGCCCATTTCGACGCCCATGGCCTGCGGGTGATCAACCTGATGTCCTCGCCCGGCTCGGGCAAGACCGCCCTGCTCGAGGCCACGATCCGCGCCCGCCCCGATCTGCGCATCGCGGTGATCGAGGGCGACCTGGAAACCGAGAACGATGCCGCCCGGATCCGCGCCCAGGGCGCCGAGGCCGTGCAGATCACCACCGGATCGGCCTGCCACCTCGATGCCCACATGGTGCACGAGGCGCTGCACCGGATCGACCTGAGCCAGGTCGACCTGCTGTTCATCGAGAATGTCGGCAACCTGGTCTGCCCGGCGGGCTTCGACCTGGGCCAGCATGCCAACGTGGTGCTGCTCTCGGTGACGGAGGGCGACGACAAGCCGGCGAAATACCCGGTGATGTTCCGCGCGGCCGACCTGCTGCTGCTGACGAAAAGCGACCTGGCCGAGCATTTCCCCGATTTCGAGAATACCCGCGCCGAGGGCTACCTGAGGGCGCTGGCCAATCCCGCGCCGGTGCTGCCCGTGGCCGCACGCACGGGCGCCCTCTCGGCCTGGCTCGACTGGATCGACGGCATGACCGCCGCCGCGAAAGCCGCCGAATGAAGAGCGAAGACCCGAAACTCTGGCTGGAACGCATCCGCGCCCTGTCCCTGCCGGACCGCGTGCGGATCATGAACGTCTGCGGCGGGCACGAGCGCACCATCGCCATGGCCGGCATCCGCTCCGTCCTGCCCGAGGGGGTGGAGCTGATCGCTGGGCCGGGCTGTCCGGTCTGCGTCTGCCCCGAGGAGGACATCTACGACGCCATGCGGCTGGCGCTCGACCACGACGTGATCCTGGTGGCCTTCGGCGACATGCTGCGGGTGCCGGTGAACGCGCCGAAGAGCGGCCCGCGCTCGCTCGAACAGGCCCGCGCCGCCGGTGCCGACATCCGCCCCATCGCCTCGCCCGCCGAGGCGCGGCGCATCGCCGAGGCCAACCCCGATCGCGCCGTGGTCTTCTTTGCCGCCGGGTTCGAGACCACCATGGCGCCCGTTGCGGCGCTCATGGCCGAGGGGCTGCCCGACAATCTCTCGATGCTGCTCTCGGGGCGGCTGACCTGGCCCGCGGTCGAGATGCTGCTTGCCTCCGGCGAGGCCAATTTCGACGCGCTGATCGCCCCCGGCCATGTGGCCACGGTGATGGGGGCGGCGGAATGGCGTTTCGTGCCAGAGGCTTACCTGATCCCCACCGCCGTTGGCGGGTTTTCCGCCACGGCGCTGCTGGTGGCGATCTACTCGGTGCTGCGGCAGATCAGCGAGGGGCGCTGTTTCCTCGACAATTGCTATCCCGCCATCGTGCGCGAAGATGGCAACCCCGCCGCCCGCCGCATGATCGACAGCCAGATGCAGATCACCGACGCCCCCTGGCGCGGCATCGGCGCCATTGCCGCCTCGGGCTATGCGCTGCGCGACCCCGCGTTCGACGCCCATGCCCGCTTCGACATGACGCGCGACGAGACCCGTCGCCGTCTTGGTGAAATGCCCCCGGGCTGCGATTGCGCCGGCGTCGTCCTGGGCCGCATCCGGCCCAGCGACTGCCGCCTCTATGGCCGCGCCTGCACCCCGGGCAATCCGGTCGGGCCCTGCATGGTCTCCGACGAGGGCGCCTGCCGCATCTGGTGGCAATCGGGCGCGCGTCCCGCGCTGGCGGCAAAGTGAGCGAAACCCGGCTCTGGCGGATCGGCGGGCGCGTGCAGGGCGTGGGCTATCGCCCCTTTGTGGCGCGCCTCGCGGCGCGACTTGCCCTCTCGGGCTGGGTGCGCAACCGCATGGGCAGCGTCGAGGTGCTGGCCCGTGGCGCGCCTGATGTGCTGGACGTTTTCGCCGCCGCATTGATCCATCAGGCCCCGCCGCTGGCCCGGCCCGAACTGCTCGGGGTAGAGGCCGCGGCGGAGATCCCCAAGGGCTTCGAAATCCGCGAGAGCACCGCTGGCCCGGCAGAAATCCACCTGCCGCCCGACAGTTTCTGCTGCCCCGACTGCCTGGCCGAGCTTGCCGATCCCGGCGCCCGTCGGCACCGCTATCCCTTCGTCACCTGCACCCAGTGCGGGCCGCGCTACACGATCATCCGCGCCCTGCCCTATGACCGCGCCCGCACCGCCATGGCGGGGTTCCCGCTCTGCCCCGATTGCGACGCCGAATACCACGACATTACCGATCGCCGCTTTCACGCCGAACCGCTCGCCTGCCCCGCCTGCGGGCCGCAGATCCGCATGGGCGATGCGGTGGGAGAGCATGCCCTGCAGGCCGCGCTGGCCCTGCTGCGGGCGGGCGGCATCCTCGCCATGAAGGGCTTGGGCGGCTATCTCCTGCTCTGCGATGCGGGGGATGCCTCCGCCGTCGCCCGCCTGCGCGCGCGCAAGCACCGCCCCGCGAAACCCTTCGCCGTCATGGCTTCGGACATGGCCGCGCTTGCCGCCTGCGTGGCTGCGACACCCGAGGAAGAGGCCCTGCTCACGGGCCCTGCCCGGCCCATCCTGCTGCTGACGAGGCGCGAGGGCGCGCCGCTCGCCCCCGGCATCGCGCCGGGCCTTGGCGATCTGGGCGTGATGCTGCCCCCTTCGCCGCTGCACCTGCTGCTGGCCGAGGGCTTCGGCGCGCCCCTCGTGGCCACCTCCGGCAATGTCTCGGGCGAGCCGATCTGCATCACGGAAAGCGAGGCAGAAGAGCGGCTTGGCAGCATTGCCGACGGTTTCCTGCACCATGACCGCCCTATTCTGCGCCCCGTCGACGATCCGGTGTTTCGCCCCCTCGGCGGCAGGCTCCGCCCCCTTCGTCACGGCCGCGGCACGGCCCCGGTCGAGCTCGACCTGCCCTTTGCCCTCGACCACCCGGTGCTGGCGCTCGGCGGGCAACAAAAGGTCACGCTCACCCTGGCCTTCGGGCGCCGCGCAATTGTCTCCCAGCACCTGGGCGACATGGAGAGCGCCGCCGCGCAGGACCTGCTCTTGCGCACGGCAGAGGACCTTCAGACGCTTTACGGTGTGCGGGCCGAAGAGGTGATCCGCGATGCCCATCCGGGCTATGCCACCAGCCGGCTGGCAGAGGGCTTCGGCCTGCCGGTCACGCCCGCATGGCACCACCATGCCCATGCCGCAGCGCTGGCCGGAGAGCATGGAGCCTGCGATGATGAAGCAGACGCGCCCTGGCTGATCTTCACCTGGGATGGCACGGGCCTCGGTCCGGACGGAACCGTATGGGGCGGTGAGGCCCTGCTGGGCCGCCCCGGCGCCTGGACCCGCGCCGGAACCCTGCGCCAATTTGCCCTGCCGGGCGGAGACACCGTGGCCCGCGCGCCCTGGCGCGCGGCCGCCGCGCTACTCTGGGAGACGGGCGCGGATCACCACCCGCCCGAGGATCCGGCGGGCCTGCTGCACGCCGCATGGGCGCGTGGGATCAATGCGCCGCGCAGCTCCTCTGCCGGGCGCCTCTTCGATGCTGCCGCCGGGCTGACGGGGCTCTGCCGCACGGCGAGTTTCGAGGGCCAGGGCGCCATGGCACTGGAGGCCGCCTGCACCGGCCCCGCAGATCCGGTGGCCCTGCCGCTCAGCCGCAAGGGCGGAACATACGTCACCGACTGGTCGCCCCTGCTGCCGGTATTGCACTCGGGCCTGCACTCGGGCCTGCCGGTGGGGGAGCGCGCCGCGATCTTCCACGCCAGCCTTGCCCGCGCCTTGGCCGAGCAGGCCCGCGCCATCACCCGCGAGCACGGCCCACTGCGCCTCGGCCTGACCGGCGGCGTGTTTCAGAACCGCCGCCTGACCCGCTTGATCCGCAACGACCTCGCGGGCGAAATGGAGGTTCACCTGCCCCGCTTGATGCCGGTCAATGACGGCGGCCTCAGCTTCGGACAGCTTGTCGAGACACAGTGGAGAAACCCGCGATGACAGACCGCCACATCACCCTCGCCCATGGCAACGGCGGCCGCCGCATGCGCGCCCTGATCGAGGAGGTCTTTCGCCAGGGCCTGGGCGCCGCCGCCCCCGAGAGCACGGATGACGCCGCCCCCTTCGCCATGCCGCCGGGCCAGCCGGTGATCACCACCGACGGCTTCACCGTTCAGCCACTGGAATTCCCGGGCGGCGACATCGGCGCGCTGGCGGTGCATGGCACGGTCAACGACCTCGCCGTTTCAGGCGCCGATCCGGTGGCGCTGACGCTCGATGCCTTCATCGAGGAGGGCACCGAGATAGACCTGCTGCGCCGCCTCACGGCCTCCATGGGCCGGGCCGCGCGCCATGCCGGGGTGCAGGTGCTGGCCGGCGATACCAAGGTGCTGCCGCGCGGTCATGGCGGCGGGGTCTACTTCGCCACTACCGGCGTGGGGGTGCGGGCCCCCGGCCTCGCCCTCGGCACGGCGCACATACAGCCCGGCGACGCGATCCTGGTCTCCGGCCCCCTGGGCGATCACGGCACCGCGGTGCTGCTGGCACGCGAGGATTTCGGCCTGTCGGGAGAGTTGCGCTCGGATGCCGACAGCGTGCTGCCCCTGACCCGCGCCATCCGAACCCTGCCCGGCCTGCGCTTCATGCGCGATCCGACGCGCGGCGGGCTGGCCACCGTGCTGCACGAGGTCGCCGCGGAAACCGGCCTGAACCCGCAGCTGAGAGAGGAGGCCCTGCCGGTGCGCGCCGCCACCCGCACCGTCTGCGAGATGCTGGGCTATGACCCGCTGTTCCTGGCCTGCGAGGGCCGCGTGGTGGCGATTGTCGCCGCCGATGCGGCCGAGGAGGCCCTGGCGCTCTGGCGCGGCCTCGACACCGGACAGGACGCGGCATTGGTCGGTCACATGGCACCGGGCCCGGCGCGCGTCACGCTGACCACGGCCCTGGGCGGCACCCGGGTGATCCAGGAGCTGGAAGAGGATCCCCTGCCGCGAATCTGCTGATTTTCTTGCAAATCAAAACCAAACCACACATATTGCGGTAATGGACGATATTGACCGCATAATCATCACCCTTCTTGCACAGGACGCACGCCGATCCCTGGCCGATATCGGCACCACGGCGGGCCTCTCGGCCTCGGCGGTGAACGAACGCATCCGCCGACTGACCGCCAGCGGCGCGATCCGCCGACTTACCGTCGACGCCGACCCGGAGGCGCTCGGCCTGCCGGTGCGCGCCTTCGTCTGGGTGGCACTGGCCCCCGAGGCCGAGGAAGGCGCCTTTCGCGCCCTGGCCGAGAGCCACCCGGCGATCTCGGAATGCCACCACGTGACCGGCGCCTGGAATTACCTGGTGCAGATCCACGTCGCCTCGCTGGCGGGCGTCGAGGCCTTTCTCGACGAGCTGAAATCGCACCGCCTGCTGGCGCGCAGCGAAACGATGATCGCGCTTTCCTCGCCCGTCCCCGGCCCCTATGCGCCGAAAACGCCACCGCCATGACTGACCATGACTGATCCCGCACTCTTGCCAAAGGCGCTGCTGATGGGCCTCGCCGTGGCGGCGCCGCTGGGCCCCATCGGTGCTCTTTGCATTACCCGCACGCTGGAGCGGGGCCTTGCCGCGGGTCTGGCCGGCGGTGTCGGCACGGCACTGGCCGATGCGCTCTATGCCGCCGTGGCCGCCGCCGGGTTCGCGGCCTTCGCCGCGGCGCTTCAGGCGATCGACCTGCCGCTGCGCCTGCTGGGCGGCGCGGCGCTGATCTGGCTGGGGCTGCGCAGCCTGCGCCCCTCCACCGCACCCGCGGCCCGGGCGCCGAACCGCGCGCTCCTGGGCACCGCTGCCACCACCTTCCTGCTGACCCTGGCGAACCCGGCGACCATCCTGACCTTTGCCGCGATCTTCGCGGGCCTCGGCCTGGCGAACAGCCCCGGCGCTGGCAATGCCGCGCTGGTGACCCTCGGCGTCTTCCTCGGCTCGCTCGCCTGGTGGGTGCTGCTCTCGGGGGGCGTGGCCCTGGCCCGGCACCGGCTGCCGCCCGCCTTCGCAACCTGGACGGCCCGGGCCTCGGCGGCGATCCTGACCGGCTTCGGCCTCTGGGCCATCGCTTCGGTGCTGGCGCCACTGTTGCTGTCGCGATAACCTCGGCGGAACCCGAAAGGAGCGCCGATGCAAACCCGCCTGCCCCCGCTGGGCCTGACCCTGCTGACGCTGGTGATCTGGGCCTCCATTACGCTCCTGATGGGGCTCGTGATCCTGCCTCCGGGCACCAATCCGCTCGAGGAGATCGGTCGCGCGCCCGCCTGGCAGATTCTCACCGCCGGGCTCTTCGCGCTGCTGGTGGCGCGGCTGGCCCGCTGGCGCAGCCCGATCCTCGGCCGCCCCGCCCCGCGCAGCCTGCGGCTGGCCTGGTTCCCGATGCTCTACATCCTGGTTCTGCTGGGCGGCGCCATCGCCACCGGCCTGCCGCCGCTGCAGACCACGGCGATCCTGGCGCTCAATTGCCTCTTCGTCGGCTTTTCAGAGGAGCTGATGTTTCGCGGGCTGGTCTTTCCGGCGCTGCGCCGGCATCTCTCGGTCTGGCCCGCCGTCGTGATCGGCGCGGCGCTCTTCGGGGCGATCCACGTGCTGAACGCGCTGATGACCGGCTACGTGCTGCTGGCCACCACCCAGGCCATCGCGGCGATGATCTCGGGGCTGCTGCTCACCGCGCTTCTGCTGCGCACGGGCGCGCTCTGGGTCTCGATGCTCTACCACGCGCTGTGGGATTTCTCGCTGCTGATGGTGCAGCAGGGGGTACCCATGCCCGATCAGCCGATTGAGGATCAGCTGGCCCTGCCGCTGCTGCTCTTCGTGCTGCCGAACGGACTCTGGGCGCTCTGGCTGATGCGCCACGCCGGGCGGTACCGCCTGCCCGGCGATCCGGCGCCCGTCTCCGCCTGAGCCTGCTCAGGTCCGGGCCGCCGCCCCTGCCGCCCGGGTGCCCGCATCCACCACTTCGCGGATCTGCCGCAACAGCGGGTGCCGGTCGGTGCGCTCGCGGCCATAGCCCAGGTTGAAGGCATAGTCGAAACCCGGCGGGTTACGGCCCTTCTGGTGCTGCAGCATGGTCTCCAGCTTGTCGAAGCCCTTGGCCATCACCGCCTCGGGCGTCTGCCCCGCGGCATATTCATCCCAGAGGGCCAGGATCTCGGCGCGCAGGTCCTGCGGCAGAGGGGCGCAGAGGGTGATCAGGTCCGCGCGCTCGCGGGCCGCGCGGCCGTCGTCCGCGCTCTGGTCGGTGGCCGGGATGTCGCCGCTGATCGCCTCGCCCAGGTCATGCAGGATGCAGAGCTTCAGCAGGCGTGTCAGGTCCACGCCCGGCATCTCGCGCTCGAAGAGCAGCACCATCAGGCAGAGCCGCCAGCTATGCTCGGCGGTGCTCTCGGGCCTGCCCTGCCCGGTCACACCGCTGCGCAGCGTGTCCTTCAGCGCCTCGGCGGCCTGAAGAAAGCTCAGGATGGCGCCCAGGCGCCCAGGATCCATGGCGGGGGCGTCGTCGGGAGCGTCGTGGGGGCCATCGTGATGCGGCAGGGGCGATTTCTGTGTCATGCCGCCATCCTGCGCCCAACCGCGGCTCGGCTCAAGGGGATGAATGTTTCATGGCCGTGCGGGCGCGCGCATCAGCCCAGCTCCATCGTGGCAATGGCCTGCACCCGGGCGTCTGTCGCCGGGGCGGGCCCGCGGTACATCCGCGCGGTCTCGAATGTCATTTCAAAGCCCTCCGCGGTCAGCCTGTCGCGCAGGGCGTCATTGGCCTCGGGCAGGTCGATCAGGAAGGGCCCCTCGGGAAAGATCGCCGCAGCCTGCCGGATCAGGGCCATGGCGGCGCCGGCATCCGCCGCGATCACCGGGCCGATCTTGGCGCCCTCGCGGCAGGCCCGGATGGTGGCAAAGCCCTGCAGGTCCGCCTGCGCCACGCTCTGCCGCGTCGGCCCCGGCATCAGCCAGCCCGACAGGAAACCCGCCCGCTCCGCCCCGCCCGCCGCCGCGTCGAGCGCGATCAGCGCCGGGATGTCCGCCGCCGTCACGTCGCGCAGCCCCCCGCTCCGCGCGGGCGCGATCCGCCCGGCATGGCGCCGGGTGGCACCGGCGCGCACGAAACCCGACCTGGCATAGTTCGCCTGTTGCGCCGCCACCCCGTCGAGGCCCACCGTGCGCGTTCCAGCATGGTCCAGCGCATGGCGCCACAGGGCATGACCGATGCCCTGTCCGCGCCAGTCGGGATGACAGAGGTAGAGGCCGAGGAAGGCGAGGCTCTCGCAATGGTTCACCACGCTGATGCCCGCCACCACGCGGCCCGCGCGCTCGGCCACGAAAAACCCCTGCGGATCGGCGGCGAGAAAGGCCGCGGCATCGCCGAGACCGGGGTTCCAGCCCTCTGCCGCCGCCCAGTCGAGCAGCAGCGCGACATCCTCCGCCGTGGCAACTCTCATGCTCATCCGCCCAGCGCCTCCTTCAGCGTCCGCGGCGCCGAGGTGCTGTTGCGCAGGTCGAGCGAGGTAACGAGATCGAGCAGGTGGCTCTTCATCAGTTCCTCGGCCAGCCCCCCGTCGCCGGCGCCCAGCGCGTCCAGCAGCGCATGGTGGGCATTGCTCTCGCAGAGCGCCGTGCGCCGCTGCCAGTAGAGCGCGATGATCAGCGACGAGCGCGCGATCAGCTGCCGCACGAATTCCTCGATCGTGGCCTGGTCGGCGATCCGCGCGATCTCGATGTGGAACTGCCCCGAGAGATAGAGCGACCGCCCCACCTCGCCCGCGTGCATGGCGGCATGTTCATCGGCGATATGCCCCTTGAGCAGCGCCAGGTCCGCATCGGTCATCCGCTCGGCCGCGGATTTCGCCGTCCGCGGCTCCAGCAGCGCCCGCGCCTCGAAGACCTCGCGCGCCTCGCGCACAGAGGGCCGCGCCACATAGGCCCCCCGGTTGCGGCGCAGCTCGACCAGCCGGTCATGGGCCAGCTGCTGCAGCGCCGCGCGCACCACCGTGCGGCTGACACCATAGATGGTGCCCACCTCGTCCTCGCTCAGCTTGGCGCCCGGTTGCAGGCGATGCTCGTGGATCGCCAGGGCCAGTTGCCCCGCCACCCGCTCGCTCGCGGGATCCCCCGCCGGTTTGTCTGCCCGCATCTGAACCACCTCTCGCTGGCCGTCATGATTCTCTTCGCAACCCTATCAAAGGGGTCTGGCGGGCGCCGCAGCAATTCCAAACAGGATTGTATACGATCATGTTTTTAAAATTGTCTGTAAAATTGTGCACGAGCGCCCGACAACCGCCGCGAGAATGATCACTTCATGTTTCTCACCCGTGATCCGGCAATTTTCCCTGCCGCCGCGCGGCCGGCCTCTCGCAGGGTAAGGGCACACCACGGGGAGACGCGGCATGCGCACAGGACTGGATCTCGAACTTTCCCATGTCACCAAACGCTACGGAAGTACCGTCGCGGTGAACGACATCAACCACGTCTTTCCCAATGGCACCTACGTCTGCCTGCTCGGCCCGTCGGGCTGTGGCAAGTCGACCACCCTGCGCATGATCGCCGGTCACGAGACGATCTCCGAGGGCTCGATCCTGCTCGACGGCAAGGATGTCTCGCACCTGCCGCCGGCGAAACGCGGCACCGCCATGATGTTCCAGAGCTATGCGCTCTTTCCGCATCTCTCGGTCAAGGACAACGTCGCCTTCTCGCTGAAGATGAAGGGCACCGACAAGGCGACCCGCCTGAAGGCGGCGATGGAGATGCTCGACCTGGTCGACATGACCCACCTGGCCGAGCGCCTGCCCGCCCAGCTCTCGGGCGGCCAGCAGCAGCGCGTGGCCCTGGCCCGCGCCCTTGTGACGAAACCGAGGGTGCTGCTCCTCGACGAGCCGCTCTCGGCCCTCGATCCCTTCCTGCGCATCCGTGTCCGTGCCGAGCTGAAGCGGCTGCAGCGCGAGCTGGGCATCTCCTTCATCCATGTCACCCACGGCCAGGACGAGGCCCTGGCGCTCGCCGACGAGATGGTGGTGATGAACAACGCCGTGATCGAACAGGCCGGCCCGGCAAGAGAGATCTTTGCCCATCCCCGCACCGAGTTCGTGGCCCGTTTCATGGGCGGTCACAACGTGATCGACCTGAACGGGGCCCGCTATGCCCTGCGCGCCGACGACGTCCGCTTTGCCGATGCGGGCAAGCCCGCCCACAGCGCCACGATCCGCAGCGTCGAATACCAGGGCGCCCATGTTGCCGTCACCTCCTCCATGCCCGCCGGCGCGGGCGAGACCGAGGTGCTGGCCCTGATCCCCGAGGAGACCTTCTTCGCGGATCCCAAGAATCCGGGCGATGCCGTCGGCCTCGCCTGGGACGAAGGGCGGCTGCACCGCCTTCAGGCCTGACCCCGGGCCACCATCCAACGATCCAACAGTGAGGAAACTGCCATGAGCAAGATGCGCTACAGCCGCCGCTCGATCCTGAAAGCCGGGGGCGCCGCCGTCGCCGCCTCTGCCCTGCCCGCTCCCATGGTCTGGGCCCAGGAGATCAAGGACATCACCCTGCGCCAGTTCGGCACCGGCGTGTCGAACCTGAACGATGTCGCCACGAAGGTGAAGGAGGACCTCGGCTTTACCCTGGAGATGACCGCGCTCGATTCCGATGCCGTCACCCAGCGTGCCGCCACCCAGCCCGACAGCTTCGACATCGCCGACATCGAGTACTGGATCTGCAAGAAGGTCTGGCCCACCGGCAACCTGCAGGCCATGGATGTCTCGAAGATCTCGAACTACGACAAGATCGTGCCGCTGTTCAAGAACGGCAAGCTGACCCCCGAGACCGATATCGCCCAGGGCACCGCGCCCCATACCGTCAGCTTCATCGAAGAGCCGGGCGCCAAGAGCTTCGCCAGTGAAGAGACCAACTGGATGACGCTGATCCCCACGATCTACAACGCCGATACCCTTGGCATCCGCCCCGACCTGGTCGAGGGCCCGATCGACAGCTGGGCCGAGCTGCTGAACCCCGCCTACAAGGGCAAGGCCTCGATCCTCGACATCTCCTCGATCGGCATCATGGACATGGCCATGGTCTGCGAGGCCATGGGCGAGGTCCAGTACGGCGACAAGGGCAACATGACCAAGGAGGAGATCGACAAGACCATCGCGATCTTCACCGAGGCCAAGAAGAACGGCCAGTTCCGTGCCTTCTGGAAGACCTTCGACGAGAGCGTCAACCTGATGGCCTCGGGCGAGGTGGTGATCCAGTCGATGTGGTCGCCCGCCATCACCGCGGTGAAATCCCGGGGCATCCCCTGCGTCTACCAGCCGCTGAAGGAGGGCTATCGCTCCTGGGGCGGCGGTCTCGGCCTCTCCAAGGGGCTCTCGGGCATGGAGCTCGATGCCGCCTACGACTACATCAACTGGTATCTCTCCGGCTGGGTCGGCGGCTACCTGATGCGCCAGGGCTACTACTCGGCCGTGCCACAGACCTCCAAGGACTACATGACCGAGAACGAATGGGGCTACTGGTTCGAGGGCAAGCCCGCCACCGACACCATCACCAGCCCGACCGGCGACAAGCTGGCCGAGGCCGGCGACGTGCGCGACGGCGGCGACTTCTACGAGCGGATGGGCCGCGTGGCCTGCTGGAACTCGGTCATGGACCAGAACCAGTACATGGTGCGCAAGTGGAACGAGTTCATCGCCTCCTGATCCGGCGCTGATCGAACGACGCCGGGGCAAGAGTGGCATCCGCCCCGGCACAGGTCGGCCCGCGTGCTCCCAGGGCGGGCCGGCCCCCTCGCCTCCGCCCGGGACCATTGGATCCCCGGGCCGGGCGTGATCGTCGGGCGGCGGTTCTTCCTGCGCCAGTGCCCGTCCCTGCACCGTCCGATCCCCTTCTCGGGCGGTGCCCGGACCCCCCCGGGCCGCAGCGCCGATGCTGCACTGCAGTACCGACGTGATACCGACGTAATACCGACGCGATACAGCACGCGTTTTTGGCCATGATCCCATTGACTTGCTGCGGTGCGGTGCAATTCGGCGCAGATCACCGCACCGACGTTCCGAACCTCTAGCCGAAAGGCCGCTTCCGATGTCCGAAACCACTGTCCAGGCCCCCTCTGCCGCCACGGCCAAGGCCCCGCCCCCGCGCGAGGGGCGCCGTCTCGGGCGCCATGTCGTGGGCTGGCTCCAGGCCCTGCCGCTGACGCTGGTCCTGGTCTTCTTCCTGATCCTGCCGATCATCACAATCGTGATCGTAAGCTTCTGGCAAGCCACGGAATTTTCGATCATCCCGGCCTTCAGCCTGGAGAATTACCAGTTCCTCTTCTCCTCGCCGGTGACCTACAAGGTGTTCTGGGCCACCTTCCGCTATGCCTTCATCACCTGGGCGCTGACGCTCACCATCGGCTTCACGGTGGCCTATTACCTGGCCTTTCACATCCGCAGCCAGTCGGTGCAGATCGCGCTCTTCCTGCTCTGCACCATCCCGTTCTGGACCTCGAACATCATCCGCATGATCTCCTGGATCCCCTTCCTGGGCCGCAACGGGATCGCCAATAAAACCCTTATCGATCTGGGACTTATCGACCAGCCGCTGGAATGGCTTCTCTATTCCGACTTCTCCGTCATCCTGGCCTTCGTGCATCTCTACACGCTCTTCATGGTAGTCCCGATCTTCAACACCATGATGCGGATCGACCATTCCCTGCTCGAGGCCGCCCGCGACAACGGCGCTTCCGGTTTCCAGACCCTGGTGCACGTGATCATCCCGCTGACCAAGCCAGGCATCATGATCGGCACCATCTTCGTGCTGACGCTGGTGATGGGCGACTTCATCACCGTGCGCTTCATGTCAGGGTCGCAGCGCGCCAATGTCGGCCGGCTGATTTCCAATGATATCGGGCTGTTGCAATACCCCTCGGCCTGCGCCACGGCGGTGGTCCTGCTGCTGACGGTGCTGATCGTCATCGGGATCCTGCTGCGCTTCGTCAACATCCGCAAGGAGCTCTGAGCCATGGAAAAGCGCCCCCGCAGCTTCTGGTTTCTCACCGCCTTCTTCGTGCTCTTCGTGCTGTTCCTCTACGGCCCCACGCTCACCATCGGCATTCTCAGCTTCCAGGGGCCCGAAGGCGGGCTGACCTTCCCGATGCGCGGCGTCTCGCTCTACTGGTTCCGCGATCTCTTCCAGGAACAAGCCGTCGGCGACATCTGGGGCGCCTTCCGCCGCTCATTGGCCCTCGGCATCATGGTGATGATCGCCACCGTGGTCATCTCCGTTCTGGCCGGTCTCGCCTTCCGCAAGCGTTTCGCCGGGTCGGCCTTTTTGTTCTATCTCGCAATCACTTCGCTTGTGATCCCCTCGATCCTGATCTCCCTCGGTGTCGGGCTGATCTTCAACCAGCTTGGCCTCAAGATCCACTGGGCCACCTCCGGCTTCGGCTCGCAACTGACCTGGACGCTGCCCTTCGGCCTGCTGATCGTCTTTGCCGTCTTCAACCGTTTCGATCCCAGCTACGAAGAGGCCGCCCGCGACCAGGGCGCCAGCAACTGGCAGGTGGTGCGGCACGTGATCCTGCCGATCATCGCGCCCTCGCTGATCGGAGTCGCGCTCTTCGGCTTCACCCTGTCCTACGACGAGTTCGCCCGCACCCTGCTGACCGCCGGCAGCTACAATACCCTGCCGCTGGAAATCTTCGGGATGACCACCAATGTGACCACCCCGGTGATCTATGCGCTCGGCACGATGACCACGCTTTTCTCCTTTGCGATCATCGCGCTCTTCATCTTCGTGGTCTGGTCCACCGGGCGCCGCCGGGCGCGGCTCGGCTCGGATGCCGGCAAGGGTGTCTAGGATGCGGCTGCTCTTCATCAACCCCAACTCGACCGAGGCCGTGACCGAGAGCGTGGTGGCCGCCGCCCAGGCCATCCTGCCCGAGGCCGAGGTAATCGGCTGGACCAACCGCGACGGCCCGCCCGCCATCCAGGGCCCCGAGGATGGCGCCGCCGCGCTGCCCGGCCTGCGTGCGCTGCTGCCCCGGGCCCGGGCAGAGGGCGCCGATGCGATCATCATCGCCTGTTTCGACGACACCGGCCTGGCCGAGCTGCGCGCCCGGGCCCATTGCCCGGTGATCGGCATCGGCCAGGCCGCCTTTCACATGGCCAGCCTGCTGGGCGGCGATTTCTCGGTGGTGACAACCCTGCCCGTCTCGGTCCCGGTGATCGAGGAAAACATCACCGGTTACGGGTTCGCCGGCCATTGCACCTCGGTCCGGCCCTCGAACCTGGCGGTATTGACCGTCGAGGCCGGGGGCCCCGAGGTGATGGCCCGCCTGGGCCAGGAGATCCTTGCCGCCCGCGGCGAGGGCGCCGGCACCGTGGTGCTGGGCTGTGCCGGCATGGCGCACCTGAAGGCCGAGCTGGCCGCGAATTCCCCGCTGCCGCTGATCGAGGGCGTCGCCGCCTCTGCCCTTCTGGCCAATGCGCTCGTCCGTCTGCAGCGCAGCCTCTGAGGCGGAGACGCCCTGCGGGCCCCATCCCGACAGAATCACCCGCGCATCACATTGGCGCGACCTGTGACACCTCCGTCGACGCGCCCATCACGACGCGGGCCGTGCCGCTGCGGAAAAATCCTGCGACAATCCCGTGGGTTGACCTTGGTGGCGAACTTGGTGACACAAGGGAAAGGTTTCTTTCCACCGCTTCAATCTGAGAAGATGCCTTTCAACCCGGCCCGCGCCCCCGTCGGGCCTGTGGCAGAACCGCCACAGACAACGGCCAAGCGGACCGACGCCAACGCAACAGGAGAACCCAGGTGGAGCCATTCGAACTGCCGCAGCGTGCACCCAGCTTGCGTGACCAGGTCTACCAGGCCCTCCGCCGCCAGATCAGCGACGGCTCCTTTCCGCCCAATGGCGTGGTAGAGCTCGACCTCTCCGAAACACTGCAGGTGTCGCGCACCCCGGTGCGCGAGGCTCTGTTCCAGCTTTGCCGCGAAGGCGTTCTGGTCAAGCGTGGCCGCGGCTATCACCTGCCCAAGCTCGACAAGACGGACCGCCGCGAGATCTTCGAACTGCGCCGGATCATCGAACCCGAGGTGGTGGGCCTGGCCATCGAACGCGCGGGCGACAGTTTCTGCGAGGCCATACGCGCCACGCTCGACGCCGAGATCAAGGCGCATGAAGCCGAGGATGTGCCCGCCTTCATCACCGCCAACGGGGTGTTTCGCGGCACCCTGCTCGATGCCTGCGGCAACCGTCGCATGGCCTCGATGATGCGGCTGATGGACGACCAGGTGCAGCAATTGCGCCTTGTCACCCTGTCCGATCCGCTGAACCGCGCCCTGACGATCGAGTACCATCAGCGCGTCGTCGAAGCCTGTGGGCGCCACGATGCCGCCGGCGGCGTGGCCGCGATGCGCGAATTCATGGATGCCTCCTGGGCGCACTACCGTTCGGGCAGCTGAGCTGCCGCACAACACAGGATTTCTGGGCTTCCGGCAAAACTCTGCTATACAAGACGCACGGAATGCGTTAGGCGCCAGCCTTTCGCCCCTCCTACCTTCCTGCCGCGCCGGCCCGTCCGGGGCCGCCCGGCCGCCCGCCTTCCAGAAAAGCAGATCACCTCTTGAAACAGACCCTTGCAGCGGCCCTCGAACGCCGTGGATATGAAACCCTCACCCAGGTCCAGCAGGCCGTCACCGCGCCCGAGCTGGCCGGCGCCGACCTGCTCGTCTCGGCCCAGACCGGCTCCGGCAAGACCGTGGGCTTTGGCCTGGCCATCGCCCCCACCGTGCTGGGCGAGGAGGATCGTTTCCCCGCCGCCTCCACGCCGCTGGCCCTGATCATCGCACCGACCCGCGAACTGGCGCTGCAGGTCAAGCGCGAGCTGGCCTGGCTCTATGCCGATGCCGGCGCGGTCCTGGCCTCCTGCGTGGGCGGCATGGACATGCGCGACGAACGCCGTGCCCTGGAACGCGGCGCCCATATCGTGGTGGCCACGCCCGGCCGCCTGCGCGATCACCTGTCGCGCGGCACGATCGACCTGCAGGACGTGCGCGCCGTGGTGCTGGACGAGGCCGACGAGATGCTCGACCTGGGCTTCCGCGAGGACCTCGAGTTCATCCTGGGCGAAGCGCCCGAAGACCGTCAGACGCTGCTCTTCTCCGCCACCGTGCCGCCCTCGATCGGCAGCCTGGCCAAGAGCTATCAGCGCGATGCCGTGCGCGTGCAGACCGCCGCCGAGTCCAGCCAGCACAGCGACATCGAATACCGCGCCCTCTCGGTTGCGCCCCATGACGGCGACAATGCCATCGTGAACCTTCTGCGCTTCTACGAGGCGCCCAACGCGATCAT
This sequence comes from Pseudooceanicola sp. DL12, assembly GCF_056270665.1. Taxonomy (NCBI): domain Bacteria; kingdom Pseudomonadati; phylum Pseudomonadota; class Alphaproteobacteria; order Rhodobacterales; family Paracoccaceae; genus Pseudooceanicola; species Pseudooceanicola sp. DL12. The sequence continues at coordinate 923,529 of NZ_CM149884.1, read as the reverse complement.
CTTCTGCAACACCCGGGCCATGGTGAACCGGCTGACCACCCGCCTGTCGAACCGTGGCTTTGCCGTCGTGGCGCTCTCTGGCGAGCTGTCGCAATCGGAGCGTTCGCACGCGCTTCAGGCCATGCGCGACGGCCGCGCCCGCGTCTGCGTGGCCACCGACGTGGCCGCCCGCGGCATCGACCTGCCCAACCTCGAGCTGGTGATCCACGCCGAGCTGCCGTCGAACTCGGAAACCCTGCTGCACCGGTCCGGCCGGACCGGCCGCGCCGGGCGCAAGGGCGTCTCTGCCCTGGTCGTGCCGCCCGCCAGCTTCAAGAAGGCGCAGCGCCTGCTGAAATGGGCCAAGCTGAACGCCGACTGGGGCCCTGCCCCCTCCGTCGAAGAGGTCACGGCGCGCGACGAAGAGCGCATGCTGGCCGATCCCGCCTGGCAGGAAGAGATCACGCCCGCCGAGGCCGAGAGCATCGCCAAGCTGCAGGCTGAGTTCAGCCCCGAACAGATCGCCGCCGCCTACCTGCGGCTCTACCACACAGCGCATTCCGCGCCCGAGGAGCTCTCCGCCCCCGGCGAGCGCCCGCAGAAGGAACGCCGCGAATTCGGCCCCAGCACCTGGGTCTCGGTCTCGCTCGGCCGTGACCAGGGCGCCGAACCGCGCCGCCTGCTGCCGATGATCTGCCGCGCCGGCGACCTGACCAAGGACGATATCGGCGCGATCCGCGTGCAGGGCAACGAGAGCTTCGTCGAAATCCGGCAAGCGAGCATCGACGGTTTCGTCGCGGCCCTGGGCACCGCCATGATTCTGGAGGAAGGCGCCGCGGTCACCGTGCTCGACACGCCCCCCGCCGCCGCCACCCAGCGCCCCGAGCGCGGCCCGCGCCCAGAGCGCGGTCCCCGTCCGGATCGCGGCCCCCGTCCGGATCGCGGCCCCCGCCCTGATCGTGGGGATCGTCCGGATCGTGGCCCTCGCCCGGACCGTGGTGACCGAGAGGATCGCAGCGAGCGTCCTGCCCGCCCGCGCCCCCAGGACGCCGAGCGCAAGGAACGCGACCCCGAGGTGCACCAGTCCTACAAGAAGGCCGGCAAGCCCGGGGCAAAGCCCTATGGCAAACCCTCGGGTGACAAGCCCTACGAGAAAAGCCGGGCCGACAAGCCGCGTCATTCCAAGGCTGGCGCCCCTACAGGCAAACCCGCTGGCAAGCCTGCTTATGCCAAGGACAAACCCGCGAAATACGGCTCCGACGACAAGCCCAAGGGCAAGTCCTACAAGCCGAAGGGCCCGCCGCCGCCCGCGGGCAAGCCCAACAGCAAGAAGAACAAGGCCCGATCCGGCATGTCCAACGCTCAGGATCCAAGCAAATCCCTGCGTGGCCCCGACGCCCGGCCGCGGCGCCCGAAATCCTGATAACACAACGATAATTTCGGTTACCAAAGGGCGCTGCGAACCTCTCGCTGCGCCCTTTTTGGTTGTACCCCACAACGACTTCACAATCAAACATGGACATAAATAGTATAATATGACTAATTTCGAGTCGTGAGCGGGAGGCTCACGCAAGGGAGGAAATCATGAACCGTAAATACGTGCTTGGCGCGGCCGTTGCCGCGTCTCTCGCCGCCATGAGCGGCACAGCCTGGGCCCAGACCGTCGGCTTTTCGCAGATCGGATCCGAGAGTGGCTGGCGCGCGGCAGAAACCACGCTGACCCAGCAGGAGGCCGAGAACCGCGGCATCGACCTGAAATTCTCGGACGCCCAGCAGAAGCAGGAAAACCAGATCCGCGCTATCCGCTCCTTCATCGCCCAGGGCGTGGATGCGATCATGCTGGCGCCGGTCGTAGCCACCGGCTGGGACAACGTGCTGCAGGAGGCCCGCGAGGCCGAGATCCCGGTGGTCCTGCTCGACCGTCAGGTCGACAGTTCCGATGATCTCTACCTCACCGCCGTGGGCTCCGACCTGGTGCACGAGGGCGAAGTGGCCGGCGACTGGCTGGTCGAGGCCGTCGCAGGCGCGGATTGCAACGTGGTCGAGCTTCAGGGCACCACCGGCTCCTCGCCCGCCATTGACCGCAAGACCGGCTTCGAGCAGGCCATCGCCGATCACGACAACATCAAGATCATCCGCAGCCAGACCGGCGATTTCACCCGCACCAAGGGCAAGGAAGTGATGGAGAGCTTCCTCAAGGCCGAGGATGGCGGCGCCGACATCTGCGCGCTCTATGCCCATAACGACGACATGGCCGTGGGCGCGATCCAGGCCATCAAGGAAGCCGGCCTGAAACCGGGCAGCGACATCCTCGTGGTCTCCATCGACGCCGTGCCCGACATCTTCCAGGCCATGGCCGCCGGCGAGGCCAATGCCACCGTCGAGCTGACGCCGAACATGGCCGGCCCCGGCTTCGACGCGCTCGAGGCCTACTGGAAGGACGGCACCGCCCCCGAGAAGTTCATCCAGACCGAGTCCAAGCTCTACACCCAGGATGACGACCCGATGGCGGTCTACGAGATGAAGAAGGACCTGGGCTACTGAGCCAGGCCCGGCGGGCCCCGCGCGGGCCCGCCACTCCGCCCCCGGCCGCCGGGGGCGCCCCACCGAACGGAACGCCAGTCAAAGGGAGGCCCGCCTTGGCCGATGCCAGCACCCCGCCCCTTCTCTCTGCCCGCGCCCTCAGCAAGATCTTTCCCGGCACCCGCGCCCTCGACGAGGTCGATTTCGACCTGCGCGCCGGCGAGGTCCATGCCCTGCTGGGCGAAAACGGAGCCGGAAAATCCACTCTCATCAAGTGCCTGACCGGCGCCTATCAGCGCGACGGCGGTGCGATCTTCCTCGACGGCCGGCCGATCAGCCCGCGCGACACCCAGCACGCCCAGGCTCTCGGCATCGGCACCGTCTACCAGGAGGTCAACCTGCTGCCGAACCTGACCGTCGCCGAGAACCTGATGCTGGGCCGTCAGCCCCGGCGCCTCGGGCTGATCCGCAGCCGCGCCATGCGGCGCGAGGCCGCAGAGATCCTCGCCTCCTACGGCCTCGACGTCGATCCGAACCGCACGCTCGAAAGCTATTCCGTGGCCATCCAGCAGATCATCGCCATCGCCCGCGCCGCCTCGCTCTCGGGCAAGGTGCTGATCCTCGACGAACCCACCGCCAGCCTCGACACCCGCGAGGTCGAGATGCTCTTCGACGTGGTACGCGGGCTTCAGGCGCGCGGCCTCGGGATCGTCTTCATCTCGCATTTCCTCGACCAGGTCTACGAGATCAGCGACCGCCTTACCGTTCTGCGCAACGGCCGCCACGTGGCCACCGTCGCCGCCGCAGAGACGCCCCAGCTTGAGCTGATCAACCTGATGCTCGGCCGCGAACTTGGCGCGGAAACCCATGAGGGCGGCGCCGGCCCGGCACCGGAGGGCCCGCCGGTGCTCGACTTCGAACAGTTCGGCCGTCGCGGCGCCATTGCGCCCTTCGACCTGTCGATCCGGGCCGGCGAGGTCGTGGGCATGGCAGGCCTGCTCGGCTCGGGCCGCACCGAGACCGCCGAGACGCTCTTCGGCGTCCGCCCCCACGACAGCGGCAGCGCCACCTCAGAGGACAAACCGCTCTCGCTCTCTTCCCCGCGCGAGGCCATCGCCGCGGGCTTCGGCTTCTGTCCCGAGGACCGCAAGATCGACGGCATCGTCGGCGAGCTCTCGGTGAGAGAGAACATCATCCTCGCCCTGCAGGCCCGGCGCGGCTGGGCCCGGCCGGTGCCGCGCCGCGAACAGGCCGAGCTGGCCGAGCGCTATATCGCGCGCCTCGACATCCGCACCCCGGATGCCGAAAAGCCCGTGGGCCTGCTCTCGGGCGGCAACCAGCAAAAGGTCATCCTGGCCCGCTGGCTGGCGATGAACCCGCGCTTTCTCATCCTCGACGAGCCGACCCGGGGCATCGACGTGGGCGCCCATGCCGAGATCATCCGCCTGATCGAGGAGCTCTGCGCCCAGGGCATGTCGCTCCTCGTCATCTCCTCCGAACTGGAAGAACTGGTGACCTACAGCCACCGCGTGATCGTTCTGCGCGACCGCCGTCACGTGGCCGAGCTGACCCAGGACATCACCACCGACACCATGGTGGCGGCCATCGCCGCCCGTTCCCCCGCGGCAGAGCCCGCACAGCCGCAAGCGGAAAGGGCCAGCGCATGAGGCTTACCCACGGCTCCTTCCTGCGCCGCATCGCGCCGCAGCTTCTCACCCTAGCCGCCGTTCTGGCGCTGATCGGGGCGCTCAACCCCGGCTTCTTCGATATCGCGCTGGCCAACGGGCGCCTCTTCGGTAGTCCCATCGACATTCTCAACCGCGGCGCACCGGTGGCGCTGCTGGCCATCGGCATGACGCTGGTGATCGCCACCAAGGGCATCGACCTTTCGGTCGGCGCCGTCATGGCGATCTGCGGCGCCGTCGCCGCCTGGACAATCTCCCAGGGCTACGGCGCCGGCGCTGCCGTGACCCTCGCTCTCGCGGCGGGCCTCGTCGCGGGCCTCTGGAACGGCATGCTGGTGGCGATTCTGAACATTCAGCCCATCATCGCCACGCTGATCCTGATGGTGGCCGGGCGCGGCATCGCGCAGCTGATCACCCAGGGCAAGATCCTGACCTTCACCAATGCTGCGCTCACCTGGCTCGGCTCCGGCACGCTCTTCTCCATCCCCGTGCCGGTGGTGATCTGGATCGTCACCGCCGCGGTGATCACCCTGCTGGTGCGGCGCTCGGCCCTCGGCCTGCTGATCGAGGCCATCGGCATCAATGCCCGCGCCAGCCGCCTGTCCGGCGTCAACACGCGGGTGCTGATCATCGCGGTCTATGCCACCTCCGGCCTCTGCGCGGCGCTGGCGGGCATCATCGTCACCGGCGACATCCGCGGCGCCGATGCCAACAACGCCGGCCTCTGGCTGGAGCTCGACGCGATCCTGGCCGTGGTCATCGGCGGCACCTCCCTGCTGGGCGGGCGGTTCTCCATCGTGGCCTCGGTGCTGGGCGCGATGATCATCCAGTCGGTCAATACCGGCATCCTGCTCTCGGGCTTTCCGCCGGAATTCAACCTGGTGATCAAGGCTACGATCATCGTCGTGATCCTGGTGCTGCAATCGCCCCGCGTCGCCGCCGCCATCGCCCGCTGGAACGAACGCCGTCGCGACAGAGACGCCCCCCGCAACGACGGCCGCCGCAACGGCACCCATCGCGTGAAAGAGGAGACCCCCGCAGAATGAACCCGCGTTTCCTGCCGCTCGCGGCCACCCTCGCCATCTTCCTGCTGGCCTACGGTATCTGCATCCTGCAGTTCCCCGCCATGCTCTCCACCCGGGTCGTGGGCAACCTGCTCACCGACAACGCCTTTCTCGGCATCGTCGCGGTGGGCATGACCTTCGTGATCATCTCCGGCGGCATCGATCTCTCGGTGGGATCGGTCATCGCCTTCTCCGGCGTCTTCATCGCCGTCATGCTGCGCGATACCGGGCTGCATCCGCTCGCGGTCTTTGCGCTGCTGCTGGTGATCACCACGCTTTTCGGCGCCGTCATGGGCGGGCTGATCCACCTGCTGGAGATGCCCGCCTTCATCGTCACGCTGGCCGGCATGTTCATGGCCCGCGGCCTGGCCTATGTGCTCTCGATCGACTCGGTGCCGATCGATCACGGCTTCTATGACCGTCTCCAGGGGCTCTACTGGCTGATGCCCGGCAAGGGGCGGCTGACCCTGATGGGTGGCATGATGCTGCTGGTGGTGCTGGGCGGCATGCTGCTGGCGCACCGCACCCGCTTCGGCACAAATGTCTATGCCCTCGGCGGCGGCATGCAGGCTGCCCGCCTGATGGGCGTTCCGGTCGGCCGCACGACAGTTCTGATCTATGCGCTCTCCGGGTTCCTTGCAGGGCTTTCCGGCATCGTCTTCTCGATCTACACTTCTGCCGGGTACTCCCTGGCCACCGTGGGCGTCGAGCTCGACGCCATCGCGGCGGTGGTCATCGGGGGAACGCTGCTGACAGGAGGGCGCGGGTTCGTGGCAGGCACACTGATCGGGGTCATGATCATGGGATTGATCCAGACCTACATCATCTGGGACGGCACCCTGTCGAGCTGGTGGACGAAGATCGTCATTGGCGTGCTGCTCTTTGCCTTCATCCTGCTTCAGAAGGGCCTCGTGCTGATCACCGAACGGCAGACCGCGCGGCAATCGGCCCGTCAGGCAGAGGGGCTGCGGGCATCGGCATGACAGCTTCACCGTGACCCATCCCTCATGAACAGCCCCGACCGCCTCCTTCGCTCGGCCATCTCCGGCCCGCTCCGTCGCAACAGCCACGCGCTCGTGGTCGACGAAGTGGGCCGCGCCATCGTCGAAGGCGGTTTTGCCGTGGGCGCCACCCTGCCCAGCGATCCCGAGCTGGCCGAACGTTTCGACGTCTCGCGCACGGTCCTGCGCGAAGCGATGAAGACCCTGGCCGCCAAGGGGATGGTCGTGGCCCGCACCCGCGTCGGCACCCGCGTCACCGAGCGCGACAACTGGAACCTCTTCGATGCCGATGTGCTGCGCTGGCATTTCGAAACCGGGATCGACCGCAGTTTCCTCGACCACGTGCGCGACATGCGCCTGGCCTTCGAACCCGCCGCCGCCCGCATGGCCGCGCTGCACGCGACCGAGGCCGACATCGCCGGCATCCTGACCGCCGCCGATGCCATGCGCCCGACAGACGACAACGAGAGCTTCGCCTTCGCCGACCTGGCCTTTCACCGGGCGATCCTCACCGCTTCCAAGAACCCCTTCATGCATTCCGTCGGCAACCTGATCGAGGCCGCGCTCTCGATCAGCTTTGCCCTCTCCACCTCCGAGGACCGCGACCAGCGGCGCAATACCGTCGATCATCACCGGGCCATCGCCGAGGCCATCGCCGCCCGCGATCCGGAGGCTGCCGATCTCGCCATGCAGGTGGTCATCAACGAGGGCCGCAGCCGTATCGCCGGTCGCATCACCGGCCCCGAAGGTCAGCCGCCCGCCGCCTGATGCGCAATCGCCGCCGTGGCGCCGTCGACACCGGTATCGATGCGCACCCGTCCCGCAGCCCAGACCTCCTCGATCCGGCAGAGCGGCGCGCCGTGGCTGTCGTGGCACAGGTAGGCGCTGATCAGCACCGGCTGGTTGGCGGGTTGCTCGAGCAGCCGGGCCTCCCATTTCAGCGGCAGCCGCGCCTGCAGCACCGCCTGCCCGGCGATCGGCGCATCGGCCACCTGCGCAGGTTCCGGCGCGTCGTGGAACCGCAGCATCAGCCCCCGCCCGGCCACCCGCCCGCAGGAAATCACCCGCCGGAGCGCCGCCCCCGCGCCAAAGACCCGGCCCAGATCCAGCCGCCCGTCGCCGGCGAAATCGTCGCCCGCCCCGTCCTGCGGCGCCGGTCGCGTCTCGACAACGTCGAGGCTCAGCCGCGCCCCCTGCGCGGCCAGCTGTGCGTCGATCTCCGGCCCGATCCGCAGGTCATAGCAGAGCGACCGGCCCACGAAGGTGCCACGGCCCTGCTCCACGCTCAGCGCGCCCTCGGCCGCAAGCGCCGCCACCGCCCGGCGCAGCGAATGCCGCCCGACGCCGATGCGCGCCTGCAAGTCCTGCTCCGTCGGCAGCCGGTCCCCGGGCGCCCAGGCCCCCGCCGCGATCTCCGCACGGATCCAGTCGCGCGCCATTTCCCAGTTGCTCTCGCCCATGCCGACCCCCGGATCATCCGAACCTTTCCCGGTTCATGACCCGTTGATCTGTCACTCCCGTGTCAGGGACATGACGTTCTGACGAAGGTTTCAGACGCTGATGTCGAAGAGCAGTCCGATCGCCGATGTCACCACCATGGCCGCCGCGCCCCAGAAGGCCACCCGCAGCATCGCGCGCAGCCGCGGCGCGCCGCCCGCCTGTGCCCCCAGCAGCCCCAGCATGCAGAGCGCCAGAAGCGTCACCACCACGACCACCGGCAGGATATGCGCGGGCGGCGCCAGGAAGGCCGCCGCCACCGGCACCGCCGCCGCCACCGAGAAGGTCACACCCGAGGTGAAGGCGGCCTGCAACGGTCGGGCACTGTGCACCTCGCTCAGGCCCAGTTCGTCGCGGACATGGGCGCCGAGCGCATCCTTCTCCGTCAGTTCCCGCGCCACAAGGGCAGCGGTCTCCGGGCTCAGCCCGCGCGCTTCGTAGATCGAGACCAGCTCGCGTTCCTCTGCCTCGGGGTTCACCGTGAGCTCGTGGCTCTCGCGGCGGATATCGGCGCGCTCGCTGTCGCTCTGCGAGCTGACCGAGACGTATTCTCCCGCCGCCATCGACATTGCGCCGGCCGCAAGCCCGGCGACGCCCGAGATCAGCACCGTCTGCGGCGTGGGATCCGCCGCCGCCACCCCGACGATCAGCGAGGCCACCGAGACGATGCCGTCGTTGGCCCCCAGCACCGCGGCACGCAGCCACCCTGTGCGGTTGACGAAATGCTGCTCGTCATGGGCGGAATGATAGGTCATGGCGATCTCCCGGTCTGGCTTGGCTGTGGCTTCGCGTGGCGTGACTTGGCTTGGCTTCAGGGTTGCCGCCACCTTGGCCGCCCCCGCCGGAAGGTCAAGACGGAAGCGCGGCGCCTGCCCCCCGGACGCAAGGGGCCCGGTCCTGCCGGACCGGGCCCCTTTCCCGTCACGCGATGGCACGCGGGATCACTCCCCGGTCTCCTCCGCACTGCCGGGCGTGCTGCCGGGCGCAAGGGCCCCCGGCGCAAAGGCACCGCCAAAGGCCGAGGGACTGGCGGGCTTGGCCGCGCCTTCCTCCGGTGCGGCTTCCGACGGGGCCGGCGCCTCGGATGAGGGTGCCAGGCCGCCGGAGCCGAAGGCATTGCCGAAGGCCGAGTTCGACTTCGGCAGCGTGACCCCGCCTTCAGTCCCACCCTGGGTCGCGCCCTGCTCCTCGCGGCTGTCGCGCTGTTGCTGCAGCAGCTCCTGCTGGCGCTCGCGCTTCTCCTGCATGATGTCCGCCTGGCACTGCGAGCTGTCATGGTTGGCCCCGATCCAGCTCAGCACGCCGATGATGATCAGCAGGATGGCAAAGACCGTACCGGGGTGGGTCAGCGTGCGCATCACCGGGTTCAGGTACATCGGCGAGCGCGAGGCGCGGCCACCGTTGCGCGCCTCCTTGCGGCGCAGCCAGGCCTCGTGGGTCAGCGCCCCCATCAGTGTGATCACGATGATGATCACCGCCAGCGCCGAGAGCGAGGGATCGGTGCCCAACCGCACCTTCGAGGCCAGCGCGGTGGTAAAGGTGCTCTCCGAGAGGATGGTAAAGACGGTGGTGTTGTAGTTCTCGAAGCTGGCCAGCAGCGTGATGAAGGCGGCCGAGCCGATGGCCGGCGCCAGGAAGGGCAGCAGGATCTTGCGGAAGGCCTGCCCCGGGGTCGCACCCAGGTCGAGCGCCGCCTCGGTCTGGGTGGCGTCGAAGCGCTGCAGCCGCGAGATGAAGACCAGCATCGCATAGGCCGAGATGAAGGTGATCTGCCCGACGATGGTCAGGAAGAAGCCGTTGTAGAAGAAGAACTGGAAGGTGCCCCCCACCCCGCGTGCCACCTGCCCCCAGAGCACGATGGTCGAGATGCCCAGCACCACACCGGGGATCAGGATCGGCACGATGAAGGCGGTATAGAGAGCGGCGCGGAGCTTTGACGGCAGCTCCGACAGCGCCAGCGCCCCGGCAAGGCCGATCGGTACCGCAAGCAGCACCACGCCGATCCCGATGAAGAGCGAGTTCAGCAGCCCCGTCATCAGCCGCTGGTTGGCAAAGAGCACCCCGAACCAGTCGGTGGTAAAGCATTCCCAGGGCACCACGCGCGGAAAGCGCGAGGAGTTGAAGGCCGTGATCACCATGATGATCAGCGGGCCGAACAGGAAGGTAAAGAAGGCCAGCGTGTAGAGCAGGCTGAAGATCGATCCGCGCGCCTTCATTTGCCGATCTCCCCGACCGAGACCTTGAAGACCCGCATCATCAGCAGCACGAAGGTCACGCAGGTCACCAGCAGGATCACCGCATAGGCGGCACCGCGCGGCCAGTTCGAGCTCTCGTTGAACCACTGGAAGATAACCTGGGTGAACCACAGGCTGGACGGCCCGCCAAGGATCTGCGGCGCGGCCAGCGCACCGGCGGTCAGCATGAAGACCATCGTCGCGCCAGAGGCGATGCCCGGTTTCGCCACCGGCAGCACCACCCGCCAGTGCACCCGCCAGGTGGGCGCGCCCATGTCGCGGGCGGCCTCTACCTGGGCATGGTCCAGCGCCTCGACGGCGTTGTAGATCGGAAAGATCATCAGCAGGATATAGGCATAGGCCAGCCCGCAATAGAGCGCCACATCCGCCCGGACAAAGTCGATCGGCAGGTCCCAGAGCCCCAGCGCATTGCCGATGGAATTGACCACGCCGGTGGTGCCGAACAGGATGCGAAAGGCAAAGGCGCGCAGGATCTCGTTGACCCAGTAGGGAATGATCAGCCCGATCACCATCAGCCGCGCGCCCATGGGCGTTGCCGAATGGGCGAGGATATAGGCCACCGGGTAACAGATCATCACGTCGAGGATCGTCACGAAGACCGCCGCCACCAGCGTGCGCAGCAGGATCGTGATGTCGAGCGTGTTCAGGTTGCCTTCGCGGTCGAACAGGAAGGCCTTGTAGTTCTCGATGGTATAATGGTCGGCATCTGTGCCGATCTGGTCTGCCGGCAGGTTGAAGCGGAAGGAATAATCCAGCATCGACAGCTGCGGCAGGGTGATGAAGAGGATCAGCCAGGCAGTGATGGCGATGCAGACGAAGAGCGCGGCGCCCACGCCATGCCGGCGCGACAGCGAGCCGTAGAAATTGCGCAGCACGCTCATGATTCAGAGGCCATGTGTCCGAGGGGCAGGACGGTGGCGGTCTCGGGGGCAAAGCCCAGGCTCAGCGCCTTGCCCATGCCCGGCAGGGCCACGCCGCCCCCGGTATTGACCAGCGACAGCCGCAGCTCCTCCGTGCCCGCACGGGCAAAGACATGGTTGGTCGAGCCCTCGAATTCCTGCCGCGTCAGGATGCTGTCGAAACTGTTCACCTCCATGCCCGGCACCAGCTGCTCGGGCCGCACGAAGACAAGCGCCTCGTCGCCGCGGGCATAGCGGCGCCCACCGCCTGAACGCGCGGTGAACTGGCCCAGGGCGGTGTCCATCGTCACCATCTCGCCCTGCTGCGCGGCCACGCGGCCCCTGAAGGCGTTGTTCTCGCCCACGAAGGAGGCCACGAAGGCCGAGCGCGGGCGGTTGTAGATCACTTCCGGGCTTTCCACCTGCTCGATCACGCCGCGGCTCATCACCGCCACGCGGTCGCTCATGGTCAGCGCCTCGCCCTGGTCGTGGGTGATGTAGATGAAGGTCACGCCCACCTGCTGCTGGATCGCCCGCAGTTCGGTGCGCATGTGCTGGCGCAGCTTCAGGTCCAGCGCCGAGAGCGGCTCGTCGAGCAGCAGGATGTCCGGCTGCACCGCCAGCGCACGGGCAATCGCCACCCGCTGCTTCTGCCCGCCCGACAGCTCCGAGACCTTCTTGTCGCCGATCCCCGGCAGGGCGATCATCTCCAGCAGTTCGTCGGCCTTTTTCCGGCGTTCCTTCTTCGACTCGCCCCGCACCTCCAGCGGAAAGGCGATGTTGTCGGCCACGCTCATCAGCGGAAACAGCGCCAGGTGCTGGAAGATCAGTGCCGTCGGCCGCTTGTTCGGCCCCACGCCCGCCATGTCCTTGCCCCCGATCAGCACCTTGCCCTCGGTCGGCTCGGAGAACCCCGAGATGCAGCGCAGCAGCGTCGTCTTCCCGCAGCCCGAAGGCCCCAGGAAGGAGAAGAATTCGCCGGAGCGGATGTTGAGGTTGGCATTGTCGACGGCGGTATAGCTGCCGAAGCGGATCGTGACGTGATCCAGCGTGACGGTTCTGTCTTTCATGCGGAGGACTTCTTCTGGATGAGGGCCTGGCAATGGGAAGCCTGACGGAATGTGTCGGACGAAGGGAACCTGACGGTACGAAAAAGGCGCCGCCCCGGATCGCCCCGGGGCGGCGCCGCGCTCAGGGTCAGGAAGACAGGAACTTGTTGGTGAACTCGGTGCGCATCTCCGAGTACCAGGGCGCCTCGGCCGGCCAGGCGTTCAGGTTGGCCAGCGCGTCGCCCGGATAGGCATCGGCAAAGTTCTGGGCATAGATCTCGCCGCCATAGGCATCGGCGCCGATCACCGGGCTGTTGTAGCCGTGGCTCTTGATCGCCTCGCCCGCCCACTCGGGGTTGTAGGCCGCCTCGATGAAGGCATAGACCTGATCGATGTTCTTGGCGCCGGTGGGCATTGCCATGCCGTCGATCCAGGCCATCGCGCCCTCGACGGGCGCCCGGTACATCACCGGCTCGCCCTCGTTCTTCAGCGCGATCGGCGGGCCGTCCCAGGTCTGGCCGACGATGACGCCCTCGTTCAGCAGGCCGTTCTTCTGGGTGTCGGCATCGTTCCAGATCAGCTTGATGTTGCCCTTCTTCTCGATGGCGTGGTCGGTGATCTTGGTCCAGACGTCGGTCATCGTCTCCGGGTCGCCATAGGCCGCCCAGACAGAGCCCGGCTCCATCAGCCCAAGGCGCTCCATGCCCAGGCCCAGGCCCAGCAGCATCGAGTGGCCACGGCCCATCGTCTTGCCGGCATTGGCGTCGTCCCAGACGTCGTAGTAGCTCGGGAACTGGCCTTCGGGCACGAACTGGTCGGTGCGCCAGGCCACGCCCTCGGTGCCCCAGATATGCGGCACCCAGTAGGTGCCCTCGCCGTCGAAGCTCCAGAACTTGTCGCCCACGGCCATCGCCGGATTCACCTTGCTCAGGTCGATCCTGGACATGTCGAAGGGCTGCAGCAGGTCCAGCTCGGCCCAGAGCAGGTTGCGGTTCACGGTCGGCGAGACGATATCGAAGCCTTCGCCGTTCGTCGCCTTCAGCTTGTTGATGATCTCGTCGTTCGACCCGATGCCGGTAAAGTTCAGCTTGATGCCGGTCGATCCCTCGAAGGCCTCGACAAAGCTGGGCGGCAGGTAGTCGGACCACATCATCACGTTGATCTCGCCCGAGGAGGCGAGCGCCTGGCGGCTGACGATGGCGGGTGCGGCCAGGCCGCCGACAAGGGCGGCCGAGCCCTTCAGAAAGCTGCGGCGGGGCAGCAGCATCCGCCCGCCGGCACTGGAAGAATAGAGTTTGGTCATGGTTTTCCCCGTGGACTTGTTATCCAGGCCGCTCGCCGATGCGTTGTGCCGCGACGCCTCGCACCGCAGCTGCCCCGCTCCGCCGGCAGGCCCTGTGCCAGCCTATTGACCACCGCGTGACACAATTTAGAGCCAGAGCACCCGAACTATGGTGCCAGAGGGCATTCCGGCCATTTTTGCTTGGATTTGCACAAACGAGTGGCGTTCTACTTTGCCGTGCAGACAGCGCCGGCGGGGCTGTCGTGGCGGCATTTCGCGCCCCTGGGGCGCCGGACGTTCGGTGAGGCCATGCTGGAACATTTCTTCGAAGCGCCTTTCGAAACAGGCAGCTCGCTGCAGGAGCAGATCCAGCAGAGGTTGATCGACGCCATCCTCGGCGGCGCCCTCTCGCCCGTCGATCCCCTGCCGCCCAGCCGCGCCTTTGCCGAATCGCTCGGCGTCTCGCGCAACACCGTCTCCATCGTCTACGAACGCCTCTGCCAGGACGGCTTCCTGCAGGCCCGCCCGCGGCGGGGATATTTCATCGACGAGACCTTCCTGCGCGAACAGCTCGCCGTGCGGCCGCCCCGCGCCCGCGGCGCCGATGCCGCCGCCCGCCCCGATTTCGCCGCCAAGATGCAGCGCCGCCTCGATCGCCAGAGCAATATCGACAAGCGGCTGGACTGGCGCAGCTTCCCCTATCCCTTCCACTATGGCCAGGTCACCCGAGACGAGGTCTCCGTGGCGCGCTGGCGCGACTGCCTGCGCCGCGCCGGCACCTCGCGCCACGTCGCCACCTGGGCCGACGACATGATCGACAGCGACGATCCGATGCTGCTCGAACAGATTGCCCGGCGCATCCTGCCGCACCGCGGCTTTCGCGCCGATCCCGACGAGCTGATCGTGACCGTCGGCGCCCAGAACGCCATCTGGATGGTCGCCTCGCTGTTTCTCGGCCCTGGCTGCCAGGCCCATGTCGAGGATCCGGGCTATGTCGATGCCCGCAACATCTTCGAGGCCCATGGCGCCGGGGTTGTGCCCTGCCCCATCGATGCCAACGGGCTGCGCCCCTGCCCTTCGCTCGCCACCGCCGACCTGGTCTATGTCACCCCCGGCCACCAGGCCCCCACCAACGTGACCATGAGCATGGAGCGGCGGCTGGCCCTGCTCGAGGCCGCGAACCGGCACGACTTCCTCGTGCTCGAGGACGACTACGAGCACGAGCTGAATTTCGTCGGGGCCCAGCATCCCACGCTCAAGGCGCTGGACGAGACAGGGCGGGTGATCCACGCCGGCTCGCTGACGAAACCGATCTTTCCCGGCATCCGCCTCGGCTTCATCGCCGCCGACCGCTGCGTGGTGGCCGAGCTGCGGCGGCTGCGCCGGCTGATGTACCGCCACCCGTCGGCGCTGGCCCAGCGCGCCATGGCGCTGTTTCTCTCCGAAGGGCACTACGATGCCCATATTCGCCGGCACCGGCGGCTGATGTCGGCCAAGTGGCGTGCCATCATGGCCGAGATCGACCGCCGGCTACCCGACAGCCACGCCACGATGACCACGGGCGGCTCTGGCATCTGGCTGCGACTGCCGCCGGGGATCGAGGCCGTTGCCGTCCAGCGCGAGGCCGAGGCCCGCGGGGTGCTGGTGGAAACCGGCACCGTGCACTACCTGCGTCCCGATCCGCCCCGTGACCGGCTGCGGCTTGGTTTCGGCGCCATCGACACCGCCCGCATCGCCCCCGGCATCGCGCGGCTGGCACAGGCCATCGATGCCCTGCGACCGGGCCGCCCGCCCCGGGTCCTCCCGCTGAGGGGAGGCCAATCGGCCCCCCTGCCGGCGAATGGTCCTGCACCCAATCGGTAAATGGCTCTCTCGGCGCCGCCTGCGCTCCGACTAGCTTGGAAACAGACCCAATTCCAAGACGATGGAGACCTTCTTGCCTGATTCCACTCCCGGGGCCGCACAGGCGCCCACTGATCGCACGCGCCTGCGGCGCTACAACTGGCTTGCGAAATACGACCGCGACACGATCCACGACATCATCGACGCCGGCATCGTCTGCCAGGTCGGCTACGTGATCGACGGCGAGCCCTATGTCACCCCCACCTGCCACTGGCGCATCGGCGAATACATCTACTGGCACGGCTCCTCGGCCAGCCGCATGCTGAAGGCCCAGCAGAAGGGCATCAAGGTCTGCTTCACCGTCACCCACCTCGACGGCGTCGTCTTCTCCCGTGCCTCCTTCAACCACAACATCCAGTACCGTTCCGTCATCGCCTTCGGCGAGGCCGAGCTGGTCTCCGAGGAAGACAAGCGCGAGGTGCTTCGGGTCTTCACCGACCGTCTCGCGCCGGGCCTGTGGGATTATGCCCGCGTCCCCGCCGACCAGGAATGGAAGGCCTCCAAGGTGGTGCGCATGAAGCTCGACGAGGTCTCCGCCAAGGTTGCCGACGGCCTGCCCGAGGAGGACGCGCCCGATCTCGCCAGCGACCGCTGGGCCGGCCACGTACCGCTCCGCATGGTCCAGGACGCCCCCGTGCCCGCGCCAGAGCTGCGCGAGGGCACCGAGATGCCCGATTTCGTCCGGGCCTTCCGCTACGCCGGCCTGCGCTGAACGCCACCGCCGCACCGGAAAGGGCCGCCGCGTTCCCCACGCGGCGGCCCTTTTTGCCTTGTCAGAGGGCAATCTTCGGGCGCCTGCGCCAGAGTGGCCGCGCCCGCTCGATGGCCTCGGCCGCCTGCAGCACCCGCGCCTCGCCGCCCATCGGCCCGACGATCTGCACCCCCACCGGCAGCCCGGCGGCGGTAAATCCGATCGGCACCGAGGCGGCCGGCTGCCCGGTCATGTTCCAGGGATAGGTATAGGGGCACCAGCTCCAGTCGGTTTCGCCGAAGCCGTCGGGCGTGTCCTGCCCCGCCGCATAGGCCGGCACCGGCATCACCGGACCCACCAGCAGGTCGAAGTGGTTGAAGAAATCCTTCGCCGCGGCCCCGATCGCCAGCCTGTCGCCCATGGCGTCCTGGTACTCCGCCAGGCCGATGCCCGCGGCCTCCTCCGCCACCGCCAGGATCAGCGGATCGAGCAGGGCGCGCCGGGCTTCGGGCGTCTTCCGCACCGTCTCGGCACAGCCCGCGCGCCAGAACACCTCGAAGGGGCCCAGCGGATCCACCGGCCAGCGCGGCGCGGCCTCTTCCACGCCCGCCCCCGCCGCCTGCAACAGCAGCACCGCCTCCGCCACCAACGCATCGACCTCCGGATCGACCAGCGGCGCCCGGCAGCCCATGCGCGGCGAAAAGGCCACCCTCAGCCGCGTCACATCCCCCTCGGGCAACCCGCCCTCGCAGGGCACCGGCCAGGCATGCGGATCGCGCGGCTCGGGCCCCGCCATCACCTTCAGCATCAGCGCCGCATCGCGCACCCGGCGCGCCATCGGCCCGACCACGGAATGCGGCATGTCGGTATCGGGCGGAAAGGCGGGCACCCGGCCGAAGCCGGGCTTCACCCCCACTACGTTGCTGTGGCTGGCCGGGATCCGCAGCGATCCGGCCCCGTCAGACCCCAGCGCCAGCGGACCAAAGCCCATGGCCAGCGCCGCCGCCGCGCCCCCCGAGCTGCCGCCCGGCGTGCGCGTCAGGTCCCAGGGGTTCAGCGTCTCGCCATAGCGCGGCGAGCGCGTCACCACCTTGCAGCCCCCCTCCGGCGTCGCCGTGCGCGCCAGGACCACCGCCCCCGCCTCGCGCAGCCGCGCCACCGCGGGCGTGTCCTCGGCCATCGGCGCATCCCCGGCGATCCGCCCGCCGCGCCAGCGCGGCCAGCCGGCCACCGCCGAGAGGTCCTTGATCGTCACCGGCACGCCATCCAGCGCCGAGAGCGGCGCCCGCGCCCGCCAGCGCGCGGCCGAGGCCTCTGCCATGGCGAGCGTCCTCTCCGGCGCCAAGTCCACCACCGCGTTCACCTGCCCGTTCAGCGCCTCGATCCGCGCCAGCAGCCCGCGCGCCACGTCCACCGGGCTGAAGGCGCCGGCGCCATAGCCCGCCGTCAGCTCGGCCACGCCGGCATAGGCGAAATCCACGGGCACCGCCCGGCGGTCAGTAGAGCTCGAAATATTCATTGGTCTCCGCCGCCGGTATCTCGTCGCGCAGCCGCGCGTTCTCCTGCCATTTCATCGCCAGGTAGACATTCACGAATTCCTCGCCCAGCAGCTCGCAGAGCGCGCCATCGGCCTCCAGCGCATCCATCGCGTCGGAAAACTCGGTGGGCAGCTTGGCATAGCTGCTGTCGTCCTCCTTCGGCCCCTGCCCGGAGGGCATCAGCTCGCGTTTCTGCAGGATGCCCAGCAGGCCCGCGGCGATGGTCGAGGCGGCGATCAGATAGGGGTTGCCCATGGCTGAGGGCACCCGCACCTCCATGTGTGTGGCCTTGTCCTTGCTGGCCTTCACCCGCACCGAGGCGGAACGGTCCTGGATCCCCCAGGAGATGTTCGAGGGCGCATAGGTGCGCGGCCGGATCCGGCGATAGCAGTTCGGCGTCGGGTTCCATACCGCCATGGCGCCGCGGGTATGGTCCAGCACCCCCTGGATAAAGCTGCGGAAGGTCGCCGACATGCCGTCAGGGTCCTCCAGGTCGAGGAAGGCATTGTTGCCCGTGTCCTTCTCCAGCAGCGAGATGTGGAAATGCGAACAGCTGCCCGACAGGCCCTTGTAGGGCTTGGTCATGAAGGTCGCCAGCAGCCCCTTGGTGGCCAGGTATTCCTTCACCGTGTTCTTGAACACGAACCCGGTGTCAGAGGCCGCGACCCCCACCTCGGCGGAGTAGTTGATCTCGATCTGCCCGGGGCCGTGCTCGACGTTGTAGGTGATGATGTCGATGCCCTGGTCCTTGCAGGTGCGGATCAGGCCGTCGATCGCCGGGTGCTGGTGGGTGCGCGCGGTGGCAAAGATCGGCTGGCCGGGGAACAGCGGCTCGCGGGTCTCGGCGTCGACCACGTAGAACTCGTACTCGTGGCCCATCATCGCCTTGTAGCCCATCTGGTCGGCGATCATCAGCATCTTCTTCAGCAGCATCCGCGGCGAGGCCAGCTGGACCTTGCCGTCATACCACATGGTGTCACAGATCACCCGGCCCGTGCGTTCCAGCCAGGACACCGGGGTCAGCGTGGTGACATCCGGGATCATGATCCCGTCCTGGTAATTCATCTCCTCGTTATAGCCCGAGCCCCGCACCGGCACCGAGCCGCTGTCGAGCGCGACGGTGCCGCCATAGAGGTTCAGCCCCGAAACCATGTAGCCGGCGACGTGCTCCACCGGGATGGTCTTGCCACGGCTCATGCCCGCCATGTCGGCAAGCTCGAAGCGAAGGTAGTCGTACCCCTGCTCGCGCAGCAGCGCGACAAAGGCCTCGGCCTCCTCGCGGGTGGCCGTGCGCAGGGGCGGAATGGCGTCGAATTTCGTCGGGTCGGTGATCATTTGCATATTCGGAATCCCAAGGTGTCTGTCGCGCAAGTCTCAGGCCGCGCTGGCGGCCAGGATCGAAGCGAAATTGTCGTGCAGCAGGCGCGCGGTAGCGCGGTATTCGGGCAGGCGGGCGGCAACCGTGCCGGCCAGGGTGCGCGCGGCCTCCTCGCCCAGCGCAGCGCGCAGGCTCTCGGCATAGGCGGGCACGTCCTGCCATTCCGGCACGGTCTGCGGCGTGATCTCCACGTGGTACTGCAGGCCATAGGCATGCCGGCCCCAGCGCACCGCCTGGGTGGCGCAGGCCGGGTTCTCGGCCAGGACCACCGTGCCGGGGGCCAGGGTGCTGGCCTCGGCGCCGTGCCACTGGAAGGTCAGCATCGGCTCGGCAAGCCCCGCGAACAGCGGGTCGGCGCGGCCCGCGTCGGTCTTGGTCACCATGACCGGGCCCACCTCCGGCGCGCCGGTCATCTGCGTCACCTTGCCGCCCGTGGCCTCCACCAGCAGCTGATGGCCCAGGCAGATGCCCAGGTAGGGGCGGCCCATCTCCACCACCCAGGTGCGGATGGCGTCGATCTCGGGCTGCATCCAGGGCAGCTCGTCCTTCTGCCACAGGTCCTGCGGCCCGCCCATGGCAACCAGCAGGTCATAGGGCTCCAGGTCGGGGATCGGCTCCCCTTCCTCCAGTTCGACCACGTCCCAGACGTGCCCGGCCTCGCGCCAGAAGTCGCGGAAGGTGCCCGGGTGTTCGACGGGCAGATGTTGAAATACGAGAATGCGCATATTGGCTCCACTCACTTTGGCAGGTCAGGTGTCACGGCTTGGTCCGGGCGCGGGGTCAGCAGGCGGTCGTCCTCTGCCGAAAAGGCCAGCAGCCCCGCGCCATCCAGCGACAGGTTCAGCGGATCGCCCGGGCTCAGATGCGCCACCTCGCCCACCGGCGCGGTCAGCCGCAGCTCGGCCTCGCCCAGGCGCAGGGTGACCGCCGTCAGGTGTCCCAGCGGCTCCAGGTCGAGAACTTCGCCCCGCAGGGGGCCATCGGTCCTTATTTCGAGGTGTTCGGGTCTGATACCCAGTTTGAAGGCCTTTTCGGCGGGTTTTCGGAGGGTGGGGATCGGGACCGCCAGACCGGCGAAAAAGATCTGATCCCCCTCGATTTCGGCCGGCAGGATGTTGATTTCCGGCGCCCCGACAAAGCGCGCGGTGGCCACATCTGCCGGAAAATCATACAGATTTTGCGGCGTATCCACCTGGACCACCCGGCCCTCCCGCAGCATCACGATCCGGTCCGCCACCGCCATCGCCTCGCTAAAGTCAGGCGTGGCAAGGAAAAAACTGTGACCTTGCTCGACCTGCAGGCGCTTCAGCTCGGCCCGCAGCTCGATCCGCAACATCGCGTCCAGCGAGGACAGCGGCTCATCCAGCAAAAACACCGCAGGATCGCGCACCAGCGCACGTCCCAGCGCCACCCGCTGCCGTTCACCCCCGCTCATCGTGCGCGGCAAGCGATTGAGAACATGTGAGATTCTCAGCTGCGCGGCGAGGATTTTGACCTTTTCCTCGATCTTCACCTTGGGCACTTTTGCCAGTTTCAGCGGATAGGCGATATTCTCGAAACCGCTCTTGTCGGGATAAAGTGCAAGGCTATCAAAGATCATCGCCACGTTCCGCGCTCGCGGTTCCGCATGGGTCAGATCCCGCCCCGCGATTTCCACGCTCCCCGCCTCGGCGATCTCCAGCCCGGCGATCAGCTTCAGCGTCGTCGTCTTCCCCGCCCCTGCAGCGCCGAGCAGGACCGTCAGCGATCCCGCGGGCACGTCGAGCGTCAGCCCATCGACGGCGCTGGTGTCTCCATAGCTCCTGCTCAGCCCCGTAAGGCGCAAAGCAGGCATCCAGGCCTTTGTTTCCGTTACATTTTTCATTCCGCAGCCTCCATCGGACCGGGCATCAGGTCGCGGCTCATGTTGGTATCTGCGTCAAAGAACAGCAGTGCCTCGGGGCCAAAGGAGAGATCCACGGTGGTACCGACCGGGGGCATCTGAGCGGTCCGCACCAGCACTTTCACCGCATGGCCACCGGCCATGAGGGTCAACACCGCCTCGGGCCCGCGCGGCTCGGCACGGCTCACTCGCGCCGTCAGCCGCCCCTGCCCCGCCGGCACCAGAGTCACGCCCTGTGGCCGCAGTCCGAGGGTCACCCGGCCCTCCGGCATCTCCTCGCCCAGCGAAAGGGCGAAGTCACCGTTTCGGAAAATCCCTGCAGAAACAGAGCCTTGAATCAGGTTCATCGGCGGATCCCCAAGGAAGGAGGCCACGAAGGTATGCGCCGGCCGTTCCAGGATGCGCGTCGACACCTCGACCTGTCGCAGGGATCCCGCGTTCATCACCGCGATCCGGTCGGCCAGCGAGAGTGCCTCGATCTGATCATGGGTCACATAGAGGATGGTCAGCCCGATCTCGCCCTGCAAGCGTCGCAACTCTCGCCGCATGGCAAGGCGCGCCCCGCTCTCCAGGTTCGACAACGGTTCATCCAGCAACAGGATCGCCGGACGTGTCACGAGCGTGCGCCCGATGGCCACCCGCTGCATTTCGGATCCGCCCAGATCCCGCGCCCGCGCATTCAGCCGGTCGGACATGCCCAGCAGCTCGGCCACCTCGTCGACCGCCCGTGCAATCTCGGCCCTGGACATGCCGCGCACCTTCAAACCAAAGGCCAGATTCTGACGGACAGACATCGAAGTGAAGACAGCATAGTCCTGAAAAACAAGACCAATGTTGCGTTTCCCCGGCGCCACGCCGACCACAGATCGGCCGTCGATCAGGATATCGCCAGAGGTCGGTTCCTCGAGGCCGACGATCATGTTCAACGTCGTGGACTTGCCGCACCCGGAGGGCCCGAGCAGTGCAAGAGTCTTGCCGGCTGCGACCGTCAGGTCGATCTCGTTCACGGCACGCACTTCGCTTCCCGGGTATGTCTTGATCAGCGATTTCAGCTGCAGTTTCGGCTCGGTCATCGTTTTACCGCTCCAAAGGTCATGCCACGTGCGAGATGCGACTGGATGGCGTAGCCGGCCAGGATCAGCGGCAGCATGGCCACCACGGCCAGCGCTGCCTGCACGCCGTAGAGCGTGCCCGCCGTGGCCGTGACGTATTTCGCCAGTTGCACCGGAATCGTCGTGACATGGGTGTAGGACAGAACCAGGGCGAACATGAATTCGGACCAGTTCAGGATGAAGATGAACATCGTAGTGGCGAAAAGACCGCCTTTGATCAGGGGGATGGTCACCGTGAGATGCGCCATGATCCGCGAGCGCCCGTCCAGCATGGCAGCCTGCTCGATCTCTACCGGCAATTCGTCGACAAAGCTCTTCAGCATCCAGGTCGAGAAGGGCAGCGTCACGGCAACGTAGATGGCAATCAGCCCGCGGTAGGTGTCGATCAGGCCAACGGCCGAGAAAATGATCACGAAGGGCACGGCAATCGCCGCCGGCGGGAACATCCGCCCCGAGAGGATCACAAGCGGCGTCCATTTCGAGAGCTTGGAATAGCGCGACAGCCCGATGGCCGAGGCCAGGCCGATCAGGATCGACAATGCAGTCGAACTGACCGACGCGATGATGGACCCCATGATCGACCGGGTGGCTGACTGCGAGACCCCGCCGACGCCGTATTCCTCGATTGCCGAGGGATCGAAGAGCGTCTTGAAGTTCACAAGCGACGGATCATCGGGGATCCAGATCGCCGGCGCTGCGTTCCAGTCGGTCGGCGGCTTCAGTGCCGTCATGATGATCCAGAACACCGGAAACAACGTTATCACCAGGGCCCCGGCTAGCACCAACGCCAGGAGCGGAGAGAGTTTGCGGCTGGGCATGCCCTATCCTTTCAGAAGTTGGTCCCGCACTGGCAGGAGCATGAAGTTGATGATGAGGAGGGTGCCCACCAGCACCAGGAAGGCGGCCGCGGCACCATAGGCCAGCTGGAAGTCGTTGAAGGCGAGCTTGTAGATGTAGAGGCTGATTGTCTCGGTGGAGGAACCGGGCCCGCCGCGGGTCAGCATGAAGACTTCGTCGAAGAGCTTCACCACCTCCATGGCGCGGATTACGAAGGCCACGATGATCACCGGAAGCATCATCGGCAGCACCACGCGGAAGAAGATCTGTCGCGGAGAGGCCCCCAGGATCGTGGCGGCACGCACCGGGTTCTCGGGGATCGCGTTCAGCCCCGAGAGCAGGATCAGGAAAAAGAGCGGCGTCCAGTGCCAGACCTCGGTAACGATCACTGCCGCCACGGCTAAGGGAGCGGACCGGAACCATTCCGGCGTTGCATCGGAACCAATGAAGAAGCCAAGGATCTGGTTGATCGGCCCATTCGACTGGAACAGCATCCAAAAAGTGTAGCCAACGACCACGGGAAGGATCATCATCGGCGTCAGGAACGCCGAGAAGAGCAGGGATTTGCTTCGGAAATCGCGCAGGAACAAGAGCGCGAGCCCCAGGCCAAGCATGAATTCCAGGCTGAGGCAGATCACCGAGATGAAGAGCGTGCGAAACACGGCCTCGACAAAGCGGTTGTCGTAGATGATCAGCTCCTCGTAGTTGAAGAGCCCCATGAAACTGGCATCGAGCAACGAACCGCGGGTCGGTGACCAGTCGGTAAAGCTCATGTAGAGCGCCACGGCCAGCGGCACGATCAGCACCAGTACCGAAATGATCTGCCCCGGCAGGACGAGGAAACGGAGAGCCGGTTTGCGCGGACGGGAGCGGCCCTGCGCCGGCGCCGTTTGAACCGGCGCGTCTGTCTGGAGCACGTCTGTCATGTGAAGCGTGTCCTTTGTTTGTCAGTGAAAGGGCGGGCCGCACCACGGGGAGATGCGGCCCCGGGGGAGCCTGTCAGAGCCAGGTATCGGCGCCGGAGGCCTTCTTGATCGGCTCGGCCAGGTTCTCGGTCAGGGCAAGCCAGCTTTGCTGAACCTTGTCCTTGCCGATGCGCCGCGTGATCCGCTCGAAGCTGCGGGCGGCATCGTCCAAGGCCTCCTGCTTGCCCTTTTCGCCGGTCATGCAGGCGTGGATCTCCTTGTCGAGCGCGTCCTGATATTCGAACCCGCCGGGAATGCAGAAGTCAGGCACCGTGTTGACCATGTTGTCATAGAGCGTGTTCAGGTACGGCTGGGTGTAGGTATCCAGCATCCGCTGCGACGGCTCCTTCATGTGGGTCACGCGATAGGGGTCGGAATAGCCACCAAGATATGGAATCGCGTCCATCGAGATCGTGGGTGAGGTCATCCACTGTGCATAGGCATAGGCCAGATCCGGGTTGGCCGAATACTTCGATACCGCATAACCGTAGCCCCAGCAGAACAAGCCTGCGTAAAGCAGCGATCCGTCCTTGAGCTTGTCCGCCGGCATCACGGTGGCCGCGATATTGCCAGAGGTCGCCGGCCCGGTCGAAGGCGCCATGGAGTACTTGAACCCCGAAGGCCAGGCGATGTTCATGAAGCCCTCGCCGCGACCGAAGGCGTTGTAGTTCGACGACCAGGTGAAGGAGAAGGCATCGGGGTGCAGGAACTCGTTCATGGCCAGCATGTCGTCGAGAACCTGCAGGCCCTCGGGCGAGTTGAAGGTGGGGTTCATGTCGCGATCGAAGTAGAGCACGCCCTTGGACACCAGCCGCTGCATGAACATCCATTTCACGTAGTAACGCGAGCGATATTCCAGGGAGCCGTAGAAGTTGTTCGCCGGGTCATGCATGAAGCTGGCGAGGTTGTGGTATTCCTCCCAGGTGTTCGGCGTGGAAAGCGCCATGCCGAACTTGTCCTCGTACGCCTTCGCCTTTTCGGGATTGGCAAGGTAGTCGGATCGGCAAAGCAGCGTGATCTGGTCGCCGTCATTCAGCAGGCCCGCGACGCGACCATTGTAGAGCTGGGCATGGTGACTGGCCGGAAAGACGACGCCCCAGGACGGATCGAAGATCTCTGGATCGTACTTGTCTACATAGTCGGTCAGGTCGAAGATCACGCCGCTGTCGATCCAGTCGGGATAGGACATCGCCGTCGGCATCATCACGTCGTAGTTGCCCGTCTTGGCGACGGCTTCCTGCATGCCCTTGGTGTGGACCACCTCGTCGGGCTCCTCGATGAAGACCAGATCGATCCCGAGCTCGTTCTTCCAGAAATCGGCGTAGGGGGTCATGTTGCCAATGGAGCCAGTGGGGATCAGCAGCGTCAGCGTGCTCTTCGGCGCATTGGCGGCCGCCTGTTGGGCAAGGGCCCAGGCGCGTTCCTCCGGTCCCGAGATCGCCGCCCAGGCCTTGCGCGCGCCCAGCGGCGAGAGGGCCACCGCTTCAGCCACCGCGCCCGTGATCCCAAGGGCACCCATCTTTTTGATGAAGCTCCGCCGGCTCAGCGAGCCACTGTCCATCTTGTCAACGGTATCAAGAATTTCGTTCCGATTTTTTCTCATGTCTCTTTTCCCTGTTGTCCGCTCCCGGCGCAGGGGGATCTGCACCGGGAAACCTTTGTTCAGACACGACTTTCCCGTTCGCGGAACCGCATTTTCCGCGGCATCGGCCAGACCGGCCAACGTAAGGGCACCATGCCTTTTGTTCGATAAAGCGAGACTAGGTTCGACCGGTGCGATGCCGGTAGAACCATTTTGAAAATAACCGGGGGCACCAATCGCGAATTGGTCCCGTTGCCCTTTTCCCCGCGGCATGGCTGGGCAAGACTTGGGCCAACACCCTTGCTCCAAGACCTAGCCTTCCCAGGATAGCCGACATGCCAAAGACTGCCCGCGCGGGCCACCTGATCGCCATGGAGATCGACCGAACCGGCACGGTGCCAATCTACCGCCAGGTACTCGATGCCCTGAGAGAGGCGATCCTGACAGGCCGGCTGGCCACCGGCACCCGCCTGCCCTCGACCCGCGTCTTTGCCGAGGAAATGGAGGTCTCCCGCAACACGGTGATCCAGGTCTTCGAGATCCTGAAGGAAGAGGGTCTCCTGGACAGCCAGACAGGCGCGGGCACCTATGTGGCCGAACCCGTGCGGCTGATGCGGCTGGAACCACCCGTCGTCATTCCCGAGAGCGCGGAGACGGCCAGGGCGGCCCCGTTCCGATCGCTCTCCCGGCGCGGCAAGAACCTCGTTGCCTCGGCAAGCGGTGCCTTCTCGGAACGTCCGACGGGCTTCATGCCGGATCTGCCGGATCTGCGCGAATTCCCGATCAAGACCTGGATGCGGCTGCTGAACGAGACCTCCGGGCGGCTGACGGGCCAGATCCTCGCCGAGACCACGAACGCCGGCTATGAACCGCTGCGGCGCGCCATTGCCCAGCACCTGAACGCCTCGCGCGGGATGAACTGCGACTCGTCGCAGATCATCATCACTACCGGATCGCAGCAGGGGCTGGACCTGATCTGTCGAATGCTGCTCGACGCCGGCGACCCGGTCTGGCTCGAGGATCCCGGCTATATCGGCGCACATTCCGTGGTGCGTGCGAATGGCGGCACCCTCTATCCCGTGCCGGTTGATGCCGAGGGGATACAGGTCGACCGCGCCCTAGAGGATCACCCGGTGCCACGTATGATCTTCTGTTCACCTTCGTGCCATTACCCGCGCGGCGCGCCAATGTCGGGAGAGCGGCGAGAGGCTCTGGTGGCCGTGGCGAGGCGCTGTGGTTCCTGGGTGGTCGAAGATGACTACGACTACGAGTTCATCTATGACGCCCCCCAGCACTCCGCGGTCTTTGCCATGGACCAGGAAAACCGCACCATTCACATGGGCACCTTCTCCAAGATACTGCTGCCCTCGTTCCGGCTTGGCTATATCGTCGTGCCGCGCGATATGGCCGAGGCCTTTTCCAAGGCGCGCGCCGTTGTGGACAGGCACGCCTCGCTGATCGAGCAGATGGTCCTCTCGGAATTCATGCACCGGGGGCTCTTCGTCTCGCACATGCGCCGCATGAGAAAGCTCTACCAGGCGCGCCGAGATCAGTTGCGTAGCGGCCTTGCCGACATCTTTGGTGGCCCTGTCTGGCGGGATTCCGGCACCAGCGGCACCAACCTGGTGATCCCCCTGCATGACGAGGCGCCGGATGAGCGACTGTGTCGCGTGGTCTCCGACATCGGCCTTATCCTTCGCCCGCTTTCACCCTATTTTGTATCCCGCGCCCGCAAGCGGGGCCTGATCCTGGGCTTCTCGGCCTTTCGCGAAGACGAGATCGAGCGCGGCTTGCGTCTGGTGGCCGAGGTGGAACCGCAACTCAGGGACGCGCTGCCCTGACGGATCGGGCCGCACCGGTCGCAACGTCATGCCAATCGAGCACATCGGAAAGATTGCCCTTGCCCACACATGCGCGCTGAATTGCAGCGGGGCGGCACGCGAGATCATGCAAGGCGCCCCAAGCGGGAGGCGCTGCCATGAACATTCAACGGAACGAACCCGACATGCGTGCGATACTGGACCACCAGAGAAAGGCGTTTCTGAATGCGCCCGTACCCTCCCTCAAGGACCGGCGACAAACACTCAGGGGCCTCAAGGCCGCGATGCTCGCGCGACGCGCGGCCTTTCAGGCGTCGCTAAGCGCAGATTTCGGGCATCGCTCCCGGCACGAAACAGACATCATGGAGCTGTCCGGGCTGGTTCTGGGCATCGACTACCTGCATCGGAACCTGCGCCGTTTCATGCGGCCGGAGCGGCGCCCCGTCGGGATCTATACCCAGATGGGAAGAGCCCGTGTGGAGTATCAGCCCCTCGGCGTGGTTGGCGTGATGGCGCCCTGGAACTATCCCCTGGCGCTCTCCCTGATGCCGCTCGCCACCGCGCTCGCGGCCGGCAACCGCGTGATGGTGAAACCCTCCGAATTCACACCGCACACCAACGCGGTACTGAGCGAAATGCTGGCCGCGATCTTTCCTGCCGAAACGGTCGCCGTGGTCGAGGGCGATGCAGCCGTCGGCGCCGAGTTTGCCGCACTCCCCTTCGATCACCTGCTCTTCACCGGCAGCACCGCGGTAGGCCGCAAGGTCATGCAGGCCGCAGCGGCCAATCTGGTGCCGGTCACGCTCGAACTTGGCGGCAAGTCTCCGGTCATCGTCGAACGGGGTTACGATCTAAATCACGCGGCCGCCGGCATCGCTTTCGGCAAGCTGGTCAGCGCGGGCCAGACCTGCATCGCACCTGATTACGCCCTTTTGCACTCCGCAGATATCGAAGCCTTTGCGAGTGCCTATGAACGGGCTGTAGCCAAAGCCTATCCCGCTGGCGTGGACAGCCGGGACTACACGTCGATCATCAGCGATCAGCACTTTGCACGTCTCGACGGGCTGATCCATGACGCGCGTGAAAAGGGCGCGATCCTTCGCCCACTCGGTCAGCCGGCCGGCGCCTCGGCATCGCCCCGCAAGATGCAGCCCATGCTGCTGCTGAACGTCACCCCCGACATGCGCGTGATGCAGGAGGAGATCTTCGGGCCCCTGCTCCCGGTTATGGGCTACGAGGGTCTGGAGGACGCCATAGGACGCATCAACAGCGGGCCTCGCCCTCTCGCCCTCTACTATTTCGGCGCGGACAGACAGGCGCGGAGGAAGGTTCTTGACCGCACCGTTTCCGGCAATGTCACCCTCAACGGGACCATCATGCACGTGGCGCAGGATGCCCTACCCTTCGGGGGCGTGGGCGCAAGCGGCATCGGCGCCTACCACGGCATCGAAGGGTTCCGCACCTTCAGTCACGCGAAGGGGATCTATGAACAGGGTCGCTTCAATTCCACCCTGCTGCTGCGCCCTCCCTTCGGCCGGATGACAGATGCCATCCTGAAGATCCTGTTGCGATAGGTCCGGAGCTCAGTTCTCCGCCGGCCATGCCTCGAGCAACTCCCGCCGCAGTCGCCCGGGCGTCTTGCCTGTCCAGCGCCGGAAAGCGCGATGAAAGGCATGAGCGTCTGAAAAGCCCACCGCATGGGCAATCTGCTCGAGACCGAGCGCACGATTTCCAAGCAGTTCGCGTGCCCGGTCCTGCCGGGTGCGGTCCAGCAGCGTCGAAAAGGACGCCCCGTTCTCGGCCAGCCTGCGCCGCAACGTCCTTTCGCTCAGGCAAAGTGCCTCGGCGACATCTCCGGCAGAGGGGCGTGCCGCTAATCGCGCGCGCAGGGCCCGTTCCACCGTCTCGATGATCTCGTCGCTTTCGCGGCCATTTCTCCGCCCCTCCTCCAGCACCGCGAGCACCTGTCGATGGTTCAGCCGGTTTGCCGTGCGCAGGGGGTAACCGTGCCAATCCATGTCATAAACAAAAGTGCTGCAGAGCTGGGCGAAACGCACATCGCAGCCAAAGATCCGGGCATAGTCCTGCGCATGCGGCGGCGCCGGATAGGACAGCTCCACCCTCGTCGGGCAGAACCCCGAACCGATCAGGTCCCGTCCGATCTGCAAGAAACTGGCAAAGGCCTCCTCGACAAGGAAACGATGGATCGCCGGATCTGGAAAACGGCTGCGGGCCGCGACCTGCGCCGCCTGCGCCTCCGTCTCGATCTGAAAGGACAGCATCGAGCCGGCATCGCGTTGCAGCTGCAGCCCGAGCGCGATGGCCGCGCCGACCGTATCACAGGTCGTCATCGCATAGCCCACGAGACCGATCGAGGTCACCGTTTCGCGCACGCCGGTTTCAAGCCCGAGCGCGCTGCCCCCATCGACCCTGAGCGCCCGCAGGATCATCTCGCGCCCCTGCCGATAGGAGATGCGGCAGCCGGGATCATCCAGGTCCTGCACCGAAAAGCCAAGCCCCAGGAGCAGGCGATCGACCGGCAGATCGAGGTCCAGCATGGTCATGTAGAGACTGCGCAGCAGGAAGACAGGCGTATTCGCCTTGAGATACTCCGGGTCCTGCATTGCTGGCTCCACGCCCTTCTCCCGTCGACTGCTTCGCCCTTTCCAGCAACAATTCATCGCCCAGCGGGACGGGTGGTCAAGGGAATTCCCCCGTTCGGTCACCCGTATGGCCGACAAGGGCACTTTTCTGGCCCGAGGCGCCATTGCGATGGTTCCGGCATCCTTTAGCCTCGGTGGCGTTATCGCACATCTGCCCCCATCGCCCTGTCACAAGGGTGATCCACCCGTGAGTGCCGCCTTGAAGACATGGATCCTCAGCCTCAGTGCCGCCTTTGCCATCGCCCTTAATGGCACGATGGTGATGCCGGCCATCGTGCTGACCCTCAGTCGCCTGCCCGGATATGACGAAGCCCTCGCCACCGCCGTAGCCAGTGCCGAACTCGCCGGTATCGCGGTTTACGGTCTGCTTCTGGCCAAATGGGGCACGACGTCCCGTCGCCCCATCTTGATTCCGGCGCTCCTCGCCGTTCTGGCCGGTCAGTTGGCCAGCCTCTTTCTCACCATGCCGGCCGCTCTGGCCTCGGCCCGGTTCCTGGCCGGTCTCGGAGAAGGCGCGATATTCGGCCTGGTCACCATGCGGATCGCCTCGGCCCCCGACGCCGAACGCATCTGGGGCGCGATCAACCTGATTGGCGGCGTGGCCATGGGCCTGCTGCTCTTCGTGGTTTCTGCCCTGCCGGCCGAGGCTGGCTACCGTGCTGTCTTCCTCTGCATCGCAATTTTCATCGTGCTCATGTTGCCCCTGCTGCCCGCCCTGACACGCGGCAAACCCGCGTCAGCGCAGACACAGGATGCCCGCCCCATGGCGCCGCTCCGACTGGCGCTGACATTGGCGATGGTGCTGCTGATCTATGCGGTTCAGGCCGGACAATGGGCGATCTGCGGTTTCATCGGCCAGCTCAGTCATCTTCCACCGGCCGACGTCGGGTTTTACCTCGCGCTCTCTTCCGTTCTGGGGTTTGCAGGTGCGGCCGTCCCCGCCCTCACCCGTCGCAAATCCCTCCGCCTTCCCGCCATAGCAACCGGCCTGCTACTCATGGCCCTCTCGCTGCATGTCTTTTTCAATCACTTTGGCGCACTCTATTTCGTCGGTGCGCAGGTGGCCCTGAACATCGGCTTCTACATCGTCACGCCCTTCCTGACAGGCCTGCTGACCGAACATGATCGCGACGGCAGCCTGATGTCGCGAGCCCTGGTCATCGCACTTGTCGGTGCGGCTGCAGGCACGGCGCTGGCCGGCTTGTTGCTCAGCAGTCTCGGCCCCGGTGGTTTCAGCATGGTCTTCGTGGCTTTGACCCTCTTCACGGGGCTGATCGGGCTGATCATCTTCGTGCCGCTCCATCCGCGCACCGCCCATGGCCGATCGGAGGAAGCCTCCTGATGGACGCGACGACCCTTTCCCATATCAACCTCTTTGCCGTCCTCGGCGCCCTGCAGGATCTCTGCCGGCTGGACGTCGAGGCTCGGTCCCAGATCACCGAAACAGACACTTCCATCACGTTCGTGACGCGACGGGGCCCCACCGGCACACTGACCTTCGACCGCGGCAGCTGCCGCATGGAACAGGGCGCGCGACACGGGCAGATCCGCCTCTACCTGCATTCTCCGGATCGTCTGAATGCGCTGATGCGCGGGCAGGCAACACCAATACCATTGCGTGGCTTCCGCCACCTGAGGATCCTGACCGGCCCCTTTGAACGGCTGACCAAACGAATGGAAGCGGTCATGTCTCCACCTCCGGAAGAGCTGCAGGACCGAGTATTCCGCGCCCTGCACACCGAGATGCTGTTGCATGTGGCCGGTGCCGCACTGGTCGAGGTCGGCAACCATGATCCCGAACTGCAGGATTGGGCAGCCGCCATGCCCGACGGTACCATTGCCCTTACGGTCGTCGACGGCCCGGCCCTCTCCGTTACCAGGCAAAACGGACGGTTGACCTTCGCGCGCGGCATGCCCACGGCGCCCCGCGCACGGATGCAGTTTCGGGACATGGATGCCGCATTCGATGTGCTGACAGGCCGCAGCGACAGCTTCTCTGCCATTGCCGCCGAACGTCTGTCTCTCTCCGGGTTCATTCCCATGCTCGACGCCCTCGACAAGTTGCTGATCCGGGCCGGCGCCTACCTGACCTGAAGGAGGATCACAGTGGAGCCATACAGTTATCCGAAATCCAAGGCAGCCTTTGACCGGGCGATGAAAGTCATCCCGACCGGCATCTACGGGCACCTCGGGCCGGTGGAGGGCTGTGCCATCCCCCCCTCGGCCTTTCCCCGTTTCGCGTCACGCACCGAAGGCGCCTATTTCTGGGATCTCGATGGCAATCGCTTCATAGACTACATGTGCGCCTATGGCCCCAACATCCTGGGCTACAACGATCCCGACGTGGAAGCGGCAGCAGCCGCGCAACGGGCTCAGGGCGACTGTGCCACGGTCCCCTTCACGGCGATGATAGATGCGGCGGAACAGCTGGTCGATACGGTCGCCATGGCCGACTGGGCCTTTTTCGCCAAGAATGGCGGCGACGTGACCAGCCTCGCCCTAATGACCGCCCGGGCAGCGACCGGGCGCTCGAAGGTCATCCTCGTGAAGGGCAATTACCATGGCGTAGCGCCATGGACGCAAAAGAGCGGCTCTCCCGGCGTGGCGACCCAGGATGTCGCAAACAACCTCTTCGTCGAATGGAACGATTTCGACGGGCTAGAGGCGCTTGTCAAAGCACACCCCGGTGAAATCGCCTGCTTCCTGTCCACGCCATACTGGCACCCCGCCTTCCAGGACAACGAGCTGCCCGCTCCGGACTATTGGCAGAAGGTGCGCAAGCTCTGTGATGATCATGGCATTGTCCTGGCCATCGATGACGTGCGCTGCGGCTTCCGGCTCGACCTGCGCGGATCCGACCACCACTACGGATTCCGCGCCGACCTGCTGTGCCTCTGCAAGGCACTGGGAAACGGCCACAACTTTTCTGCCCTCTGCGGCAACGATGCGCTCAAGGACGCGGTATCGAGCGTCTTCTACACAGGCTCATACTGGCTCTCCGCGGTCCCTTTTGCAGCCGGCGTGGCAGCCATCTCCAAGATGCGCGAGATCGGCGCCGACCAGATCTGCTCTGACCTTGGCCGGCAGGTCACCGCGGGTCTCGCCGAGATTGCCAGCGACGAGGGGTTCTCTCTCGTCATCAGCGGTGAACCCTCGATGTGGTACATGCGCATCAACGACGACGACAGCCTTGCGCTGCACCAGCAATGGGTTGCCGAATGCGTGCGCCGAGGAGTCTTTTTCACCAATCACCACAACCTCTTCATCAACACCGCCCTTACACAAGGTGACATCGACCGCACTCACGAGGTAGCACGCGAGGCCTTCCGGATCGTCGCGAAGAACAACCCCTGGCTCAATGACAGGCAGCAGGTGCACGCGTGACGGCACCTGTTGCTCTCGTTGTCGGCGCCTCGTCCGGGTTCGGCTTCCTGGCGGCCTCCATGCTGCTGGAAGAGGGTCTGACCGTCTATGCCGCCGCCCGCCGCCCCGGCCCGATGGCACCGCTCGCGGAAAAGGGCGCGCACCTGGTGGAAATGGACGTGACCGATACGGCCTCGACCGACGCGGGCGTGGCCCGGATCATCGAAGAGGCAGGGCGGATCGACATCGTGCTGAACAACGCTGGATATGGCGCCTATGGCGCGGTCGAGGTAGTGCCTCTGAACGAGGCGCAGCGCCAGTTCGACGTCAACCTCTTCGGCCTCGCTCGGGTGAACAACGCGGTCCTGCCCCACATGCGCGCGCAACGCTCCGGCCGCCTGATCCTGACAAGCTCCCTTGCCAGCCATGTCAGTCCCCCGGGCCAGGGCTGGTATTCCGCCACGAAGCACGCGGTGCACGCCCTTGCCGACGCGATGCGCGGCGAACTTGCACCGCTCGGGATCAAGGTGATCCAGATAGAGCCCGGCCCCGTGCAAACCGGCTTCGAGAAGGTGGCCCTCGACGCCATGGATCGCCGGGCCACCCCCGAGGATTACCAAGAGATCCTCCGCGGTGCACGGCGTTTCATGGCCCGAAGCTATGCCTCTGCCCCGGGGCCGGAACGAACAGCGCGGGCCATGCTGCAAGCAGCGACGGCGCGGAAACCACGTGCCGTCTATCGGACGACCGCAGAGGCGCGTGTCGTGCCGGCCCTGCGCTTCATGCTGGGGACGGCCATCTTCGGGGGACTCCTGAACCAGATGATCCTGCGACAGGCGCGGCGGGATTAGCCATTGACGGCCGCCGGATGCGCCGGCGTCGGGACTTGCAACCGCGCCGTCAGCGCCGTCAGTTCCGCCCTTCGGCGTTCCTCATCCCATCCGGCCTCCTCAGCCACTACGTCTGCCACCCGGGCCAGTGTCTCCGGCGAAACGTCGCCCAGTGTCCCAAGCCCCATCCGGCGCATGACGACATCCTCCAGCGTCACCGCCGCTTCCATGCGCAGCGCATACACTGCCTGTGCAAGGATCTCTCCGTCTGCATCAAGAACCTGCCGAAGCGATGGCCGTTCCTGCACGAGAGACAGGACATCTTCAGCCGCCTCGCCATAAAACCTCACAAGGTGACCTATCGTGGCCTCGCCCAGCTCCGGATGTGCCTCGGCCAGCGACGCGGTGGCCTCGGAGAGGATCCCGATTCCATGTCCCTCCAGCGCATGCTGATCGGTGCGCGCACCGCTTCCGCACCTGTCCAATGCCTTCAGGATGCGCTTCACGGCCTTTGCCGCAAAGGCGCGGCTGGTTGTGTATTTGCCCCCTGTCGCCGTCATCAGTCCGGTCACGCCTGACGGGGCATGATCGACCAGTTCCGATGTGCGTGACGCGTTGTAACTGTCGCCCTCGCTCTCGACCAAGGGACGCAAGCCGCCATAGACGGCCTCGACATCCGCGATCGAAAGGGGTTCTGGCAGGGTTCCCATAGCGTTGATCTGCGCGATGAAGGTCTCGACCGCCTCGGCCGTCACGTGCCAGTCATCGACGGGGCCGGCATAGGGCGTCTCCGTCGGGCCGATAAGTGTTCTGCCGCGCCAGGGGGCAAAGCTGAAATGTCCGTGCTCCGAGACCTGCAGCACCATAACGTCGGTCAGCTTTCGGGTAACCAGGTAGATCCCTTCGGATCGCGTGGCCGGAGGCGGCCCGAGCAGCCCCGCTGTCTCCGGCGTTCGCGAGAGCAGCTCATGTGCCCAGGGCCCGGTCGCGTTCACCACCATCCGGGCACGTACCGTGTTGAGCTGCCCGTTGACGCTGTCGAGGATCTCGGCTCCGGTCACCTGTCTTCCGGTCAGGATAAGTTTGCGAACACGCGCATGGGTCAGCAGCTCGGCTCCCTCGGCCTGTGCCGAGCGCGCAAAGGCCAGCGTCAGCCGTTCCGGATGCGGCATCATGCAATCGTGGAAAAGGACGCCGCTGCGAATTTGCGGCAACCCCATGTCCGCAAGCTCCGCAGCCGCCAGCCGCCGATGGGCGGGAATACGTTGTGCCGGGTCGATCACGCAGTTTCGGTCAAAGGACAGCAGGTCATAGGCCACCAGGCCAATGCGGGCGATCAGCTCCGGCTCGGGCAGGACCATGGCGATCGGGCACACCAGCCCCGGCGCGATGTTCGACAGGACCCGACGTTCGGCCAGGGCCTCGCGCACCAGGCCAAGCTCCAGGTTCTTGAGATAGCGCAGCCCCCCATGGATCAGCTTACCGGTCGCAGCCGACGTCGCCCCGCCGATATCTCCCTTGTCGACCAGTGCCACCGACAACCCCTGCGCCGCCGCCTCGTAGGCCATGGCGCATCCCGTGATGCCGGCCCCGATGATCAGCAGGTCACGATCCTTGCCCGGTTCCAGGCCTCGTTTCATCTGCAGGCTCACCCTTCGCCTCCGAGCAGTTCCAGGATTTCCGCACGCAGCGCCGCGCGTTCGCTGGCGATATCCCATTCCGCCAGACGCAGGATCACTACCGGCAGGCGCCAGGCGTCTATGGCATCCTGATCCATGCCGGTCAGCCGCCGATACTCAAGCAGGTAGGCACGCCGCAGGATACGTCGCACGGTGTTGTAGAGCAGCTTCTGCGCCAGCGAGATTCCCGGCCAGAGTTCGGCATCAGCCAGCAGAAAAAGCGTCATCGCCACGTCCGCCTGTGGGGCGCCCCGCAGGGTCGTCTGCCAGTCGATCGTGGCGTATCCACCGCGATGACGGAAAACGTTGTTGGTATGAAAATCCATATGCAGCACTGTGCTGCCCCCCGGCAGAGCAGCGATAAGCCGCAGTGCGTCGCGCTTCTGTCCCTCGGTCAGAAAGCCCATCGCCTGTCGTGACAGCAGCGCCGTGACCTCTTGCCGGGCCTCGGGAAACACCTGGCTCTCGCAGGCGTGCAGCTCTGCATGACACCGGGCCAGAATCCGGCCACTTTCCTTCAGCTTCAGCAGGTTCTGCTCGGCCATCCGGGTCAGCGAGGCGCCGGTCAGCGCGTCGAACTCGATACCCGGCCGCCCCTCGATTGCCCTTCCCCCGTGACAGGCTATCACGGTGGCGCCAATGGCATAAGCCTCTTCGGAGTTCCGGATTTCGCGCTCAACAAGATCCGCGCTCACATCCGCTCCGAACACTTTCAGGACATGGCCCCCGCCCAGGTCGACGATCTCGCTCGTCCGCCCCGTGGCCAGCACCTTGCCCGCGATCTCCTCCCCAAGCATCGCGCCCCTCTCCTCCTGGTTACCTCAGGTCTTCCTCGTCGTTCCGTATCCGGTGCGAAAGGCATGCTCGACCACCGCCACCTGCTCCTCCAGGCTCAGCGCGCGAGGGTCGCCAAAGGCCTTCGCATCGGCATGAAGCTTGCACAGCCACTCCAGCAGAAGGGCATGCTTCACGGCCGCATCCAGATCCTTGCCATGGGCCACCGCGCCGTGGTTGGCCATCAATGCCGCCTTGCGGCCCTTCAGTGCACCGGCCACGTTCGCAGCCAGTTCCGGCGTCCCGAACACCGCAAAGGGCGCCACGCGGATCGCCCCTCCCAGGGCGATCTGCTCGTAATGGATCACAGGCAATTCGCTCAGCACGCAGCCCGCGGCCGTTGCGTAGGGCGCATGACAATGTACCACCGCGGCACAAGTTGCGCTGCGATAGACGCCCAGGTGCAGGTCGATCTCGGAGGTCGGGGCAAAACTGCCCTCGACGACCTGTCCCGACAGGTCCACCACCGTCACGGTTTCCGCCGTTGCCTCGGCCAGCTCCAGGCCCGTCGCGGTCACCGCAACCAGATCCCGCTGCCGCGCACTGACATTTCCGGACGTACCATCAACCAGGCCCCGCGCCGCCACCCGTCGCGCTGCCAGCGCGACCGCCTCGCGCAACTCCTCTATGGTCATTTCCTCGCTCATGCCGCAGGATGACGCTCAAACAAAATCAGAGTCAAGTTTGGTTTTAGCATGAATGCCCCTCTCGACGACCTTCCGCTGCGTCGCCTGCCCGCCCAGACCCGTTCACGCGAAAAGGTGACACGCGCCCTTGAGGCCGCAGATCGCCTGCTCGACGAACGCGGCCCCGAAGCCCTGAACCTCACGCAAGTGGCCCAGGCCGCCGGCGTCACCGTGGGCGCACTGCACCAATACCTTCCCGATCGCGAGGCGATACGCGGCGTGATGGCAGCGCGCTACTACCTGCGTCTCGAGGCCCTGATGCGCGAGCTGCTGACACAGGCCCCGGAGGAGCAGGGCATCGGCACCTTGCTTGATGCCGTCGTGGCCATCTATCGTGACGAGGCCACCACCCGCAGCCTTCGCCTAGGTGCCGAGACCGAGGCCTCGCGGGTGCACAAGGACACCATGGCCGGGATCTTGGCACAGGTGCTTCGGGCCCGGGGGCTCGTCTCGCCTGATCTCGCACAGCTGCGCGCCCGGACGATCTTCTTTGCCGCCGACGGTGTACTGAAAGAGGCTTTCCGCAAGGACGGTACGGGCGACCCCGAAATGCTGGCAGACCTGCGACGCATGCTCGAAGCCTGGCTCGCCCCGGCCCGGAAGCTCTAGCGCGGAAACAGGGCCGACAGCTCTGCAGAGGCCGCAACACAGGCCGCAAGTCCGGGAAAGGCCCATGGGTCGAGGCGCCCTGCGTCCCACAGGGCGACGCCGTCCAGCGTCACGGTCGCGTCCACCAGGTTCCAGCTGATTTCCCCCGGCGCAGCGGTCCCGCAGGTGTGAAAATGCAGCACCCGGGGGCTGGAGAACACCGTGTTCGACCAATAGTCCAGATCTTGCCCCGCCGGTTCGAAGTAACGGCAGCCGGGATGCAGCCCCGCGTGCCAGCTGTGCACGACGAAAGGGTCGAGCGCGAACCGTTCGGCGACCTGCAGATAGTGCGCACGGACGGCTGAGACATCTTCCTGCAACCCCTCGAAGGCCACGATACGGCCGGCTTCGATCTGCGCCATGACCTTGCCCTTCAGCGGCAGCACGGCGGGATCATAACTTCGGTTCCCGGTTGGCGTCAGCGCCACATCCACCACCACATGTCCCGAGAAGGCTTCCGCCGGAACCGGCGCCGGGACCCCGAGCGGAAACCGCTTGGTGGTCACATCCGCCATCATGCCGACCGCTGCGGTCCTATCGCCGGGCACCTGCACGCGCGCGGTGCCGGCCATGTCCGTTCCACGCGGACAGATGATCCTGATCCGCTCCGCCGTCACGATCTGCCGGTCCACCGCGTGCTTCAGGGCCTGCATCGCCGGATGCGGTACACATCCGAAATCCGAGGCGAGTGCCTCGGCGCTGCGGGCATAGACCATCACCCGATGCCCCTGCCCCAATCCATCAAACCGGCCCTGGTCGCCGATCCGCGCCAGGAAGACGATATTCGCGCCAGAGGCCAGCAATTCGACAACCTCGGGGGATTGTACGCCATCGGGTGGCCCCGCCTCGAAACGCCGTACGCGAATGCCTATACGGTCCGCCTCCGCCGCGATCACCTCGGTCACCTCTGCATCGTACCAGCCATGGGCCGGGTCCTCGTGACAGATGATGACATCGTCTCCCGGTTTCAGCCCTGCGCAGTTCTCAAGCAGGTTCCGGACAGCGATCCGTGAAGCATCCTCCATAGTCACGCCTTGCGATGTGCAAAGGCCCGCGCGAAGCGCCAGTTCAGGTAGTCACCGCATCGGATCGGCGGCTCCTGCGCTTCGTGCCCGGGCCCAAAAACGTCCCTGGCATCGATCATCGTCTCGGGGTCGGGATCAAAGGCAAGGACCAGCGACATGCGCTCCCGACCCGAGGTATTCACCACACGGTGCGGTGTCGACTTGTAGGCCCCATCCGTCCACCGGGCGAGAAGATCAGCCACGTTGACCAGAAGCGTGCCGGGGATAGGCGGCGCCTCTATCCATTCGCCTTTTGCGTCTTCCACCTGCAACCCGCCAACGTCGTCCTGGCAGAGCACGGTCAACACGCCGAAATCCGTATGCGGCCCGACTCCGAACTGATCCTCGCCAAGGTCGGCGTCCTGCGGCGGGTAGTAGACGAAGGAGCAACGCGACAACGGTTTCGCCGCGGTTTTCAGAAAGAAATCTTCCGGCAGATCCAACCCGAGGGCAAAGCCACGCAGCAGGTGGTGGGCCACCTCGTGCGCGTGAACGAAATAGCTCATGGCGAGCTGCTCCAGTTCGGGCTGAAACGCGGGCCAGCGGTTCCGGCCCCGCAGCGAATGATCGTCCGGAGTGACGCCATCGGCATCCTGAAAGCCCCAGATGAAGCTCTCCTTCAGATCAGCCCGCGCATCGTCCTGCATCCTGGCACCGCCCTGCGCCAGCCAGCCGCGATGCTGCGGCGACACGCGCACCGTCTCCTTTAGCGCCGGGTCGGCATGGAAGAAGGCATAGGCCGCCTCCCGTGCAGCCTCGATCTCCGCCTCCGGAATGCCGTGACCGCGCACGTAGATAAAGCCGAGCCCCTGGCTCGCCGCATGGAGGGCATGCGCGACGGCGACCGGAGCAGACCCGTCGCGCAGCGGCGTGATGTCGATAACCGGGATCTCTTCGGCTTCGGTCCGGCGCGCGGTGGCATAGCCCATCTTCAGTCCCCTTACCATGGGCGCCTTGGTTCGAAGGCCGCCGGTTCTCGTTCCGAGCCCCCCCAAATATACTTTCAAGAAATTTTTTTCCTCAAGGGAAATATCTATTCGGGGACGTCCAATCATCCCTTCCCTCCCGGTTGCGATGAAAGCCTGCGCAAAACGAAAACACCCGCAGCATCGCCACGGGTGTCCGAGGGCCGATGGGCCCGTTTGTTTCATCGCCTGGGCGGGGCGCCCGGCATGGGCAGGGCCTCAGATCGCAGCAACCACGGTTTCAAGCATGGCACGCACCTTGCCGGCCACCGCCGTCAGCTCTGCATTGTCGATGGCCTGCATCGAGGCCTCGGGATCCACTGCGCTGACCTCCACACCGGCATCCGTCGCCCGTAGGATCACGTTGCAGGGCAACATTGCGCCCACCCGCGGCTCCATCCCGATCGCCTGATAGGCCATGGTCGGGTTGCAGGCACCAAGGATGACATAGGGCGCCATGTCCTTGTCGAGCTTCTTTTTCATGGTCGCGGCGACGTCGATCTCGGTCAGCACGCCGAACCCGTTGTCGGCCAGAGCCTTGCGGGTGCGCGCGTCGATGTCCGCGAAATCACCTGCTTCGAAAATCCGGTCGATCGTATAGCTCATGGGAGTCCTCCTTCTCGCTCGCTTGCGGACAACCGCAGGTGCGGAGCCCTTCACATTCCAAGATATATATGCGTCTGCATTTTTCCAGACGCAGTGGTTGTTTTTCCGGGCGACAAGGCGCCTCAGATCAGGTCAGCCCAAGCCTGCCCGAGGCGCAACGGCCCGGTCTGGATCGAAGGGCAGCGCTTGATCTTGGCGCGCCGCGCCTCGTATTTCGCCAGAAGCGCTGTCATATCCAGCTCCTCGAAGGGCATCATGCGCCCGCGGCGCTCTGTCATCCAGTCCTGCATTTCGCGGATCTGCGCCACACCGGCCTGCCAGCCGCGAACCCCGTGATCATCCTTGGTGGCCCCGTCATCTTCCATGGCCTG
The DNA here is from genome assembly GCF_056270665.1 of Pseudooceanicola sp. DL12. NCBI lineage: Bacteria > Pseudomonadati > Pseudomonadota > Alphaproteobacteria > Rhodobacterales > Paracoccaceae > Pseudooceanicola > Pseudooceanicola sp. DL12. The sequence goes on along the minus strand of NZ_CM149884.1, from coordinate 882,879 downwards.
GACCCGCTCCATCCGGCTGACGGCAATCTGCCCGGCCAGGGTCTCGTCCAGTGCCTTGAGATGAAACAGCACCAGCTCGGGGCGGATGTCCCAGGCGCCGTTGTGCCAGATATGGCCCCCCGGCTTCAGCTTGCGCGCAAAGGCGTCCATGCGGATGCTCGGCTTCGCATACTTGCTGTGCAGCCTGCCGAAGTGCCGCTGCGACAGGATCCTGCGTGCCGGATCAAAGGGAGCGGTCTCCTCGGGCATCTGGATGATCTCAAAGCCGATCGGGCAAATGTGATCCGATCCGCGGCCCTCCCGCTCAAGATAGTCGGGCAAACTCGCACCCAGGTCCGGTGCCGGCACAATCAGCTCGTCAACGTCGCCGCAGATAACCGCATCGTATCCCATGGCCAGGATCTCGCTGAAATGCTGCAGGATCCACCAGCGCCGCTTCTCGAAGACCGCTTCCCTACGGCCCACGGCAATCTCGATTACCGACGCCCCCGGCGCCGTCTGCGCGACATGTGCGCCGATGCCCGTCCCGGCCCCGTCGACGATGACATAGAGATGGCCCGCGCCGCCCAGTTGCCCGGCATAGTGCGATAGCCAGAGATCCAGGTAGACGACGTCGCTGGGCGCGCACATCGTCAGGGCCGCTACCGAGAATGTCACCGCACAACTCCTCTCCAGAACGTACCATCCCTAAGCGCTCGGGGGGCCTCGCCGCAAGGTGCCTGTGCTCCCTGATACCGCCCTGCCACATCGCCCCATGCCGGCCGGCTGTGGTACCAAAGACGCCTGTCAAATGCTTTTGACCCGTCAGCGTGCTGTCCGATGGACAGGACCCCATACCGGCGATAGTCTCGCAGAAAAATGGGGCCGCGAATGCCCCGTGACCACCTGGATAGAGATTAGACTCCCATGGATCTGAACCGCCGCCCCGTCGCCTCGTTGTGGATCGGGGACAAGCTGCAATATCTCAATCAGCTTTGCCTCAAGTCGCATCTGCGCCATGGTCACCCGACCACGCTCTACTGCACCGACGAGGTCACAAATGCCCCCGAGGGTGTCGACATCCGCCCGGCGTCCGAGATCATGGACATCGACATGTCCGTGGTTGAGAACACCTCCGCCTCCTTCCTCTCCAACGTCTTCCGCTACAAGATGATCCAGAAGACCGGCGCGATCTGGATCGACTGCGACGCCTTCTGCCACAAGCCCTTTCCCGATGAATGGGAGCATATCTATGCAGGGCACGGGATGCGCGGCGCGCTGAACTGCGGTGTCGTCGGGATCCCCCAAAAGGGCGAACTGATGGATCGGCTGCTCGATTACTACGAGAACTTGCCGGACTATCCCGCCTGGTGGAACAAGAACCAGCGCAAGAAGATGGACCGCCTCGACCCCAAGATCCCCTTGCCGGTGCGGATCTACAAGACCGAGCGCACCGCCTTCGGACCGCAGGCCTTTACCTATTTCGCCCAGCAGACCGGCGATATCGAGCGCGCGATGACCAACGACGTGCTCTATCCCGTGCCGTTCCAGCTCAACGACATCTTCTATGATCCCTACGGCCGGGTCGAAGGCTGGTTCACCGAGAATACCGTCAGCGTCCACCTCTATACCAACGGCACCAAACCCTGGTGGCGCAAGAACGTGCCGCTGGAGAATTCCTATGCCGATCGCATGTGCAAGGAGGTGGGCATCGACCCGTCGCTGGCACTGGAATAGCGGGGCGCCATGGCGTTGAAAAAGCATGCAAGTCCGCACGGCACCATCATGGCCGTGTCGATGATGAAGGACGAGGCGCCATACCTTCTGGAATGGTTCGCCCATCACCTCGCCGTCGGCTTCACCGACATCCTCGTCTATACCAACGACTGCAGCGACGGCACCGATGACATGTTGATCCGGCTCGAGGAACTGGGCCTGGGCTATCACCGACGCAACGACATTACAGAGGGGATCAAGCCGCAGCCCTCGGCGCTGAACTATGCCCAGGCCGAACCGCTGGTCGGCGCCGCCGACTGGGTGCTCGTCTTCGACGCCGATGAATTCCTCTGCATCAGGCACGGCGACGGCACGCTCGACGGCATGATCACCGAGGCCGAGGCAAGGGGCGCCAACGGCATCGTCATCACCTGGCGTATCTTCGGTTCGGGCTACGTCGAGGAATGGTCGCGCGCGCCGGTGACCGAACAGTACCTCTATGCAGCGCCGCGCCTGTGGAACAAGGGCTGGGGCGTCAAGACGCTATTCAAGTTCGATCCCGAGTACTGGAAGCTCGGGATCCACCGTCCCAAGATCAAGAACAAGCATCTCAAGGACGGGTTTCCCGAGACCGTGCACTGGCTCAACGGCTCCGGCGAACCGATGGAGGACTACTTCAAGTTCCGCGGCTGGCGTTCGATCCGCCGTACCCTGGGCTATGACTGGGCACAGATGAACCACTATGCCGTCAAGGGGATCGACGCCTACGCCATCCGCAAGTTCCGCGGCAACGTGAACAACAAGAAAGACAAGTACAACGCCGACTACTGGGCCCTGCAGGACCGCAACGAGGTCCGCGACGAGGCGATCCTGCGCCATGCCGAAAGGCGTGCAGAGATCTTCGACGAGCTGCTGAAGGACCCCATCCTGAACCGGCTGCACTTTGCCGCACTGGAACGTGTCGAGACCCGCCTGAACGAGTACAAGCAGACCGAGGCCTATGCCGAGATGAAGGCCGGGCTGATCGAGGCCGGAAAGGTGCCGATCAACAAGGTCGTCGCCAAGCCGCCCCAGGCCCGCGACCCCGCCAAGATCGCCGCCCTGATGAGCGAGGTCGAAAAGGCCGCCTCCGACAAGCCGAAAAAAGAGCGCCGCAACCCGGTCGTTGACGGTTGGCAGGATGATTTCCTGCCGGCACCGGTCGCCCTGCAGGACAATTCCCATGTCGAGGTGATCAAGAACCACGACATCATGATCCCGGCAGACGCCGCCGTCTTCGGCCCCGATGCCCTGGACCAGATCGCCGCCGGCAAATATGCTCGCCGCCACATGCGCCATATCACCGGACAGCTGGCGGACAGCGACCGGTTTCTCAATATCGGCGGCGAGGCCGGCGTGGTCGTCCTGCAGGCCCTTTCCACCCTTCCGGGCCTTGTGGCTCTGTCGCAGAACAGCCGCCCTGATCTGGCCCGCGTATCGGAGGGGATTGCACGATCCAATGGCCTCAGCGACACCTCACGCCTCAAGATAACCGATGGCCCCCTCGTGTTTCCCTCTGACGGAGAGGACGAAGCCGGTGGCTTCATGGCCCTCGTTGGAGATTTTCGGCCCTCCGTGCTGCGCGTCTGTGACCGCGACATCACTCCCGGCACGCTGGCTGCCATGCCTGTCGGCCGCCTGCGCCGCATCATCCTGCCTCAGGAACTTTTCTGCGAAAGCGCCCCGGAGTCGGACTATGCAGAGGCGCTCGCCGGAATCGGATTTCAGCGCAACGAAGACTGGCAGGACCGTGGCATGATCGTCTTCGACCGCACAGCCGCCCCGCCCGGAGCCTGACAAGATGCGGCCCGGACAGATGATCTACCGGAGCCCCCGCCTCTCGGCCCGTCTGGTCGAGGCGGGCAGTCAGCGCGTGGTGGTCTCCTTTCCCGATCGCGTCCATCCCACCGGCCCCGAGACCCCGGGCTGGGCAGAGTCCTTCCTGACCAAACGCGGGATCTCTGCCATCTACCTCGCGGTCACCGAGGTCGACTGGTATCAGTCGCCCGACTTCTTTGACGCCCTGCGCAGCTGCCGCGCGGCGCTCGGTCCGGATCGGCCCGTCACCTCCTATGGCTCCTCGATGGGCGCCTATGGCGCCCTGCTGGCCTCCCGCACCCTCGGCGCCGATCTCTGTGTCGCCCTCGCACCGCAGGTCTCCATCGACCCGACAGTTGCTCCATTCGAACGCCGTTTCAACGACGAAGCCGCCCGTATCGGGCCCTTCCGGTACGATCTGGCGGCCGAGGTTACCCCAGTATGCACCTATGTCATCGCCTGCGACCCCACCCATACCCTCGACCGTCGGCACCTCGCCCGGATCGAACAGAGCCACCCCGTCCGGCGCCTTCCGGTCTACGGCACGGGACATGGCGTGGTGGAAATGCTGACGCGCAGCGAGGAGACCCGCAACGCGCTGGCCGCCCTGCTCGCCCGTCAGGCCAGCCCGGCGCATCTTCGGAAAACGGTCCGTGATCAGCGCGCCGGTACGGCGGGTTACCTGCGCCGCATGGGCCGCAAAGCCGCGGGAAAGGGGCATACCACACTCTATGATTATCCCCGCGCGCTTCGCGCCGCCGGCCACCCGCGCATGAGCGAGAAGCTCCGGGCGGCCCTGCCGGCCTCCCGCCCGCGCCTGGTGATCCATTGCGGCCTGCCGAAAACCGGCACGAGCTCGCTCCAGGCCTATTTCCACGGCCACGCCGAGGCCTACCGGGCAGAGGGCATCCACTATCCGACCGAGGGGGCAGACCCCAGGGACCTGAACCATGCATGGTTTTCCCGGGCGCTGCGGGATTCCTCCGTCGAACAGCTAGGTGCCACCCTTGCGGCCCGGCCCGCAGGCTGCAAAACCGTCTTCCTTTCCGACGAAAGCCTCTTCGTCGAAATGCCGGGGCTGAGCGAGGCCTCAGTCTCCGCCCTGTCCGGCGCGCTCGAAGGCTATGATGTCACGCTGGTGCTCTTCGAGCGTGACAAGAATGCCTGGATGCGCAGCTTCTACCTGCAATCAATCCAGAACCGCCGCCCCGGTGGCGGTGCCGAGCAGCACTCCGCGCGTCACCTGTGGCAAACCAGCAAGAGCTACGCCGAATTTTTCGATCAGCCCTATTGCAGGCAGCTGCTCGACTTCGAGGCGATGCAGCGGTCGATGACAGGAACTTTCGGCGCGCGCGAGACTCTCGTCTTGCCTTTCACCCGCGGTCGCGACGTGGTCGAAGCCTTCTGCAAGGGCATTGGCTGGCCGCATCTCGGCAAAGGCCGCCGCCTCTCGGTGAACCCCTCGCTTACTGACAGCCAGGCAGAGGTGCTGCGCCAAGCCAACGCCCTCCGGGACGGCCAGGCCCGCTTCATGAAGGCCCTGATCGAGCTTCCGGCCAATTCCGACCCGGCCGCCATGCGCCCCAAACGTCGCGACAGGCTGGCCAGCCAGGCAAGGGCATTTCCCTGGCAAAGGCTTCAGTTCCGGCCCAACCCGCCGCTTGCGGTCACACCCGAGAGCTTTGCCGCCACCATCGACATCCTGCAGGCCAGGGCGGCCCGACTGATCGCAGCGACGGGTCCTTCCTGACACCCGTACCTGTTGCAACCTCCGTCAACTTTCCAGACTATCATCCATCAGAACATCAGGCAGGGACAGGCAATGTCTTCCGACGACGACAGGCAGATCTGGCAGGACGGCGATGGCAACGTGCTCTTGCGTGCCCGCAACGGCGACGTCATCCGTTTCGATGAAACCGGGCTGATCCTGAAGCTCTCCGATCGTGTCGTCGACGATATCCGAAGCCGCCTGCACCCCGATCCGGACCCCGCGATCCTGGGCGACATCGACGCCTGGAACCTGCGCACCCGCGGCGACTGGATCTGCTTCGAGGCCAACCTGCCCGGCATGTCCGCCCCCCGTGGCTACCGTCGCCGCACCGCCGGCGGCGCCATACTCGCCGAGACAACCGGGCCGGTTCAGGGCGTGCTCAGCCTTGGCGGGGCGCGCCGCGCCCGTGCCCTGCCCGGCCCGACGGGCTTTCCCCATCACGTCATCTCTGCCGCAGACGACATCGGCGCGGTCGGCGTGGCCGGGATCGAGAGTGCCGGTGCCACCGATCTTGCCGGCCAGCTGCGCGAGCAGACCTCCGATGCCCTTCTCGCCGAAGCGATCCTGCATCTGCGCCAGCAGGCCGGGCGTGCGCTTCCGCTGTTTTACGTGCGGGCCGAAACCGACCGCTCCGCCTCGATCGCCGACCTGGCGAGAGGCCCCGCCATGGATAATCTTGTGCAGGCTGCCCGCAACCTGACGGCCCTGGCAGACAGCCTCGGCAGGCCGGCGAAACTCGCCGCGCTTTCCGTCGACTTCGCCCTGGAAGACATCACCACCCCGCCAGAGGATTTCACGGCCGCGATGCGCGGCCTGCTCACTCAGCTGGCCCGCCGGCTCTGGGCCTGCGACCTGCCCCCGGCACCCGCGCTGATGGTCTTCGATACCCGCGCCCTTCGTTTCCGCCAGGCACAATGGCACCTGGCCCTGCACCGCTCCGACATGGGGCCGCTCTTTGCCGTACCGGGCTATGCACTCGACACCGATGCCCTCGACCGGCTTACCGATCAGGGCATGCGCCACCGCGCCATGATCGAGGCCGCCGCCCTGGCCGAGATCGAGGCCGGGCGCGATTGGCAGTGCCCTCTCTTCCTGCTCGCCGAGCGCGAAGGCACGGATCTGATCCGCCTAAAATCCAATGCCCTGGCCGCGCTTAGGATAGACCCGACCGATCCTTTCGGCGCCGGCCCCGCCCATGGCCTGCGGCTCGAGACGACGCAGGGTCCCATCGCCATCCGCAGCGTCCGGACGGACCCCGAAGAACCGCGCGACCTGCTCATCGAAACCGAGGGCCCCGCCCCCACCTCCGGCCTGACCCTTAGCTATGCATGGGACGGGCCCGGCGCAATCCGCGACGACTGGGTCGCATCCGCCGGCCCGCCCATCCACCGCTGGGCCTTGCCCGCAAGCCTCGAGGTGCACGGCTGATGCTCTTTATCGACATGGACCTGCCCCGCGGCGCCCTGCTGGACGACGCGCCCATCCCTGCTCGGCGCCTTTCCGTGCCCGGCGCCATCGCCTTCGATGCCGCGGGCCTCGTCGCCGCGGACGACGGCATCACCGGCTGGCAGGACCTCTCCGGCACCCATCTCGCCCGCCCGGCCGCCCCGAACCTGGGCCATGCCCGCAAGGCCACGCTGGCCGGGCGCCCGGTCCTGCAGACCCGCGCCGGGGTCAACTGCGGCTTCGCGCTCGATGCGCTTGCCCTGGCCAGCAGCAGCCTCAGCTTCGCGGTGATGTTCGCGGCACCGCTCGGAAGGCCCGGCACCCTGCTCACCCTGAACCCGAGCGAGGGCCGCAACTACCTGTTTCTCAGCGCCGCCGACGGCCAGGCCGAGCTCAAATACCGCGACGATGATACCGGACTGACCCGCCCTGTCGCGCAGGATACTGCCCTGTCACTGATCTGCGGCGCGGTCGCCGGGCCCGAGATAAAGCTGGCCGTGAACGGTGAGCCCCCCCAGGGCCTTACCGGTGCATTCTCCCTCGCGCCCGGCGCGCATGGCCTCTTCATCGCCTGCCGCAGCGACCGGGCCGGTATCGTCAAGACACTTGGAGAGGCGAAGATCGCCACGGTCTGGCTCTGGCCGGATCGCGATATCTTTGCCGGCGGCCCCTACCCCGAGCTGGTCGCGCATTGGCAACAGGAGGCCGGTCATGGGCTTTGATCGCGAGAGCACGCGCGACGACAACATTGCCGTCATCTGGATCGATGACATGATCGACATCTTCACTTGGCGGAATGCCTTCGGAATAGAGATCAAGACCCCCAACATCGACCGGCTGATGGCGAGCGGGGCGCAGTTCCGGAATGCCTATGCGACAGTGCCGCTCTGCGCCCCCTGCCGCGCAGAACTCGCCACCGGTCTCTCGCCTTTCCGTACCGGGCTGGTCGATCTCAACCGGCTCTGGCGCGACGTCCTGCCCCCCACGGCCGGTTGGCAGTACGACCTGCGTCGGGCCGGCTTCGAGACATTCACCACCGGCAAGACCGACGGCAACTACAAGCCAATGCCCGAAGACTACCGGCGCATTCTCTTCCATCATGACGTCGAGGCCAGCGACAAGGGCGGCCGCAAGGGCGTGCACGACTACCTCGACGGAAAGGGGCCGGGCGTGGCCGGTGTCAATCACCCGAATGATGACGGCTCCCAGGACGACAAGTTCTACGATTACTGGGTGGCCCAGAATGCCATCGACCATCTCGGTCGCATCGACCCCGCACGCCGACACCTGATCCAGCTCGGCTTCAAGCACCCGCATTACAACCTCGTGACCCCCGACCGCTTCTACCAGATGTACGATGTCGAAAAGATCACCTGGCCCGAGATCGCTGCGGAAGAGGATTACCACGGTCCGCAGCCCGGAATGGCGGTCTACGAGCTCGCCTATATCGTTAACGGCCAGTGGACCCCCGAGAAGGCCGGCGACGAGGGCTGGCGGCAGGTGGTTCGGGCCTATTTCGCCGCCTGCTCCCATGTCGACCACGAGATCGGCCGCTTCCTGGATGCGCTCGCCGCCTCTCCCATCGCCGGCAACACCACCGTGCTGCTGCTGTCGGACAACGGATTCAACCTCGGCAATCACGACAGTTTTCACAAGATGAGCCAGTGGGACAGCGCCGCCCACGTCCCGCTGGGCATCTGGTCCGCCCGGATGGATCGGCACAGCGATGTGGCCCTGCCAGTGTCCTTGGGCAACCTGCCCAAGACGATCATGGACCTGGCCGGCCTGCCCTATCGCCCCGACTGGGTGACCGGGCAAAGCCTGCTACCGCTGATTGATGACAGCTTCGGTGATTTCGACGCCACGAAATCGCCCGTGACCTGTGTCTTTGGCACCCTCAGCGTGCGCCCCTCCGTCCAAGGGCTCAGCCAGTTCCGCTACTTCCGCTATCCGAACGGCGAAGAGCATGTCTACGATGTGGTCGCGGATCCCGGCGAGACGACGAACATCGTCGCGACTGCCCCCCTTCAGACCCTGCGCGACGAGCTCGTCGCCGGCGCTCTCGACCTCGGGCTCGACCTGCGCGGCTTCGAGAACCCCGCCGATGGGGTCAACGCGATGATGGCGGTCGATGGCACCGTCGTGATGGCCGGCGGGCGCGGCAACAACGACTATTGGGCCTATGGCTCCGATGCCGAGAAGATCGTCGAGGAAAAGGACGGCGGCACCGATACCCTTTGGTACATGGCCGGCCCCGACGACTACGTCCTTCATGCCCCCGCAAATATCGAGAAGATCCGCATCGCCACCGTCGTCTCGCGCAACGAGAGCGCCAATCCCGACGGCAGCCGGGACGGCAAGCGCCTGCGCATCATCGCGCATCCCGACAGCCCGATCGAGTTCGAAACCTCCGAGCGGGTCACCATCGAGGTACGCGGATCGCTGGGCGACGACGTGATGATCGGGCCCAAATACGCCGGGGCGGAATTCCATGGCGGCGCCGGCAACGACCGGCTGATTGCCCGCTCCAAGCGGCGCAAGGATCGCAACCGCTTCTTCGGCGGCTCGGGCGATGATTACCTCTGGGGCGGAGAGAGCAGCGACCTGCTCGATGGCGGCACCGGCAATGACGTGATCCACGGCAACGGCGGCAACAACACCATTGTCGGCGGCCACGGCAACGACGTGATCCACGACGGGCCGGGCACCTCTCGGATCGACACCGGGCCGGGCAACAACCGGGTGATCTCCGAGGAGGGCGACGACATCATCACCGTCGGCACCGGCGAGAACACGATCACCGGCGGGTCGGGCAGCACCCGCTACGTGATCGCCTACGGCGGGCTGACTCGGATCACCGACTGGCACGCCGGTGTCGCGCTCGACCTTTCCGAATGGCCCGTCGCGCCTGAAATCACTGCCGTGCCAGAAGGCGTGCAGATCCGGCTGGGGGCCAGCTGTGTGATCCTGCAGGGCGCCACGGAAATCGATGCGGTCGCTTCCACGGTGGTACCGCCGCGCGCGGAACGTGATAAGTGACGACAAAGCTCAGACGGAAAGACGAACCATGGCGAAACGGGTGAAATACCTGCATGTGACGGCGATGAAGAACGAGGGGCCCTATATCCTCGACTGGATGGCCCATCACCTGGCCATAGGCTTCGGCCATTTCATCGTTGTCACCAACGACTGCGACGATGGCACCGATCGCATCCTCGACCGGCTGGCGGAACTGGGCCATGTCACCCATGCGCCCAACCCCAAGATGCTGCGCCGCAACGAAGGTCAATGGCAGGTCATGGCCCTGCGGTACGCCAAGCTCTTCAACGCCTACCGCGATGCCGAATGGATTTTGCATTCCGACGTCGACGAATACCTGCAGTTCAATACCGAGGATGCCACGCTCGACGGTTTCCTGGCACAGGTCGGAGAGAGCGACGCGGTCTCCTTCACCTCCGTGCCCTACAACAGCAACGGGCAGAGGGAGCTTGTCGATCGGCCCGTAACCGCGCAGTTCACCCAGCGGAACAAGCCCTATGCCGCCCTCGCCGAACAGGGCAAGCCGGTGCTGAACGCCGTCAAGACGCTCTACCGCAACGACGTGCCTTTCCGCATCCGGCGCAATCACCGCCCGCTGATGGAGCGTTTTTCCGCGGCCGGCCACGTCTGGCGCGACGGCTCGGGCCACGTCCTGCCGCCCGAGTACACTGACACCAAGATCAAGGCACTCGATTCCCTGACCAGCGTCGCCTACGCCCAGTTGAACCATTATGCCATCCGCAGCGCCGCCGCCTATTTGGTCAAGGTCGACCGCGGCGACGTGGCCGGCACCACCCGGCTGGAACAATCACTCGGCTACTGGGAAGGGTACAACCGGCCGGGCGACGACGATACCCGCTATGCCGGCCTCTCTCTCGCCGCACGTCAGATCCGCGATAGCCTCGGCGCCGATCCGGAACTGGCCGAATGGCACGCCCATGCCGTCGCCACGCATCAGGAAAAGGTCACCCGCATCCTTCAGACCGAGGCTGGCAATGCCCTGGCCGAGAAGATCGGCTATTTCGGCTGAGCCCGGTGGATGACGCGCGGTTCATAGAGGCCTCCGTGCAGCTGCAGCTGGGGCTCGTACCGGATCAGCCCCTCGCCCTGACAGAGGAGACACGCAGCCGCGCCCTGGCGGGAAGCAGCGGCTCCGCCCTCGCCTGGAACACTGCAAAGGGGCGCCCCTATCCCGACAACGGGTGGCGCTACGAGAAGGGCGCCGCTCCCGGTGATCCGCAGGCCGTCTTCAACACCAACCGCTTCGCCACCCTCGACAAGCCCCTGGGCGCCCTGCGTGGCCTCCTGGCCGCCGGAGCGGGCAGTGACCTGATCGTCGACATGCAGGATCGACGGTTGCGCGAAGTGGCACTGCCCGATGGGCGCCTGCATCCGGTCTTTGCCTTCAACCGCGCGGTGGGCGATCCCGGCCGCGTGCTCTGGCCCCTGCCCGGCTACCATGACATCGGCAGCCCCGGCTTTCTCGGCCCCGCCGACTGGACCGATGTCGCCTGGGCGAAAAAGGCGCCCCGCATCGCCTGGCGCGGCAACCTCAACGGCCGGGCCGACTGGCACGGTGAGGTCCGGCGCGAAGGGCTGCGCCTCGGGCCGCTGATGCGCAAGTACAAGAGTGGTGAGATCTCTGAGCGAAAGGCCCGCCGCACCCTCGAGCAATTCCCCCGTCACCGCCTGATGCATCGCTACATCGACGACCCGCGGTTCGACATCGGCTTTACCGGGGCCGACCGTGGCGCCCTGGAGGATTTTCCCTTCATGCCGCCCTACCTCCGCCCGAGACTGAGCCAGCAGGAGGCCCGCCTCTTCCGCTACATCCTGGTGTTGCCGGGCATGGACGTAGGCTCGTCCTTTTACTGGACGATGAACAGCGGCAGCCTTGCCCTGGTGATGGAGGGGGTCTTCGAAACCTTTGCCTCCGGGCACTTCCGCCCGTGGCAGCACTACGTGCCCTTCCGCCGCGACCTCGCGGACCTGGAGGAGCGGATCGACTGGTGTCTGTCCCATGACGCCGACTGCCGCCAGATGGCCGAAGCGGCACGGGCGCTCTGCGCTCTGCTCGCACGGCGCGACCTGCGCGACGAGATTGGCCGCCGCGTGGTTGCCGGCCTGACCCGCGCCATCGACACGGCGGCCGGCTGACCCCGGCGCGACAAGCCGCGACGGGGCCGGGTCACGCCGTTCAGGCGAGGTTTGCCTCGGCAAACTCATAGTTCGCCAGCTTGTCGAGGAAGTTGCTCACGTAGTCCGGGCGACGGTTGCGGAAATCGACGTAGTAGCTGTGCTCCCAGACATCGAGCCCCAGCAGCGCGGTGCCCTCGCCGGTCGCCAGCGGGTTCACCCCGTTCGGCGTCTTGGTCACGCCCAGGCTGCCGTCAGACTTCTGGATCAGCCAGGCCCAGCCGGAGCCGAACTGCGTGGTCGCTGCAGTTTTGAAAGCAGCCTTGAAGTCATCGACAGAGCCGAAGCTCTCGATCAGCTTGGCCTCCAGCGCGCCGGGGATGCCGCCACCGTTCGGCGACAGGGCGTTCCAGAAGTGGATGTGATTCCAGTGCTGGCCGGCCTGGTTGAACACGCCCGCGCGGGCCTCGTCGCCATAGGTCAGCGCAACGATCTCCTCCAGCGTCTTGCCCTGCAGGGCGGCGTCCTTCTCCACAAAGCCGTTCAGCGCCGTGACATAGGCCTGGTGGTGCTTGTCATGGTGCAGCTCCAGGGTTTCCTGGCTCATGCCACGTTCGGCGAGGGCGGAATGGGAATAGCCCAGGGCGGGAAGTTCAAAGGTCATCTCGGATCTCCTTTCGGGCCGACGCTTGCACGCCGCGGCCCGTTTCGTTAATTAAAAAAGCATTAGCTTTGAAAAACACCGGAGCGAATATGTCAAGCGACGACTTGGAAAAAGAAGTGTGGTCGCCCCGCGCCCCGGGCGAGCGGCTGCTGATGACGCTCAAGATGCACGGCCCCCAAACCTCGGCCGAGGTCGGCCGCCGTCAGCGCATCACCGGCGAGGCCGCCCGGCAACAGCTCCTGCGCCTGTCCGAAGAGGGGCTGGTAGCCGAAGAGCGCCGCAGTGCCGGTCGCGGCCGTCCCTCGACCTACTGGCATCTGACGGAAAAGGGGCAGACCCGCTTTCCCGATACCCATGCCGCGCTGACCGTCGACATCCTGCGCAGCATCTCCGACGTGCTGGGCCAAGAGGCGCTCGACCGCATCATCTCGGCCCGGGAGAGCGCCACCCTGGCCCAATATCGCCGCGCCATGCAGGACTGCGACACGACCCGAGCGCGGCTGGAACGGCTGGCAGCGCTGCGCAGCGCCGAGGGCTACATGGCCAGTATCGAAGAGGAGCCAGACGGAACCTTGCGCCTGATCGAGACACATTGCCCGATCTGCGCCGCCGCCACCTTCTGCCAGGGTTTCTGCCGTGCCGAGCAATCCGTCTTCCAGGGTGCGCTGGGGGCCGGGACGGTGATCGAACGCGATGAACATATCGTCAGCGGCGGCCGCCGCTGCAGCTACGTCATCCGAGAGGCCGGCGCATGAGCGCGCCTTCTCATGTGAAATGCCAATCTCGCACCTTCGCCGAAGCCCTCAGGCTTCTCAAGAAAGGCAATCTCTCCGAACTGGCAAATGACTTCTCAGGCTTTGCCAAGATCATCCGCGCGATTTGATACGCGGTTTCGGGTGCCGCCTGTTTCAATGAAAACTCGCCTGAAAGGACGTCGCGGTCAGCGATACATGCGCGTCCAGCGGCGGGCACAGCTCGAACGCCTTGGGCTCGCGCGCGAAGTTCCAGAGCCAGAACAGAGACCATTCCGAGCGCCGCTCCTCGGCCACGGCCAGCTCGTTGCGGCTGATGTGGAAGGGTGTGCGTTCCCAACCATTCGTCGTTTTCACCTCGATCAGGCGCGGGCGGCCATCCGTCGCGAAGCTCGCGATATCGTAGCCGGCACCATCGCCATCCTCCTCCGACACCCACCGGACCTTGCGTGCAAGATCGTCGCGCCCCGCTGATATAAGGGCTGCATGTTCATGCGCCAGGACGCGCTCCTCACCGGCACGGCCGAGGGCGCGGTTTCGCTCGTCTCTCGCCGCGACATCGAATTTGCGGGCGATGTGCAGCATCTGCTCCAGCTCCTGTGGCGGCGGCTGGTTCGACAGCGTAGGCGGCGGCCCGATCCAGATCGGCCGTGCCTCCGCCAGGCCAGTCGGCGCTCCTGTACCCGAATGGCGGCCGAGCCACGCCGAGTTCAGCGCCAGCCAACGCGCCACGGCATCCATCAGCGTCATCTGGAAATTGAAGGCAGGCTTGTAGCCCGGGATCCAGTCCTCACCCAGCCCCTTCAGCACGGCGCTGATGTTCTGGTGCTTGAATTCGACCGATCCCTCAGACCGATCATTCAACAGCGGCAAAAGCCTGCGCCGGTGCTCGGCCTTGTTGTAAGGGCGGCCGGATACGTCGTCGGCCAGCATCGCGAAGTAATCCGCGACGATCAGGTCGTTCTCTTGATCTGTCCAGGGCCCGCTTGACATCGCGCCAGGCTAGGGGCCGAAACTGCGTTTGTCATCAGTGACTTCGCGCAAGCCTCCCAAGACATACCAACCACAACGCCGCCCGTGTCGCGTCGCCATCTGCTTTGAGACAAGCCGGAACCAGCGAAACAGGGGCGCAGCGCGATCCGGTCAGTTCTCTGAAATATATGGGGGTTTTGAATCCGTCTTGCCCAGAGCGAGGGGCGGGTGGAAAGAGACGGCGGGCGTTCGGAAACCGAACTCGCGCGGCAGGTCAGTCTCCGAAGGGCGGATGGTCTTTGCAAACCCCTTTGGCACATAAAGAAAAAGGCCCCGCGAGGGACCTGTTTTCGGGTTTGCAGAAGCTGCGTGGCGGAGGAGGTGGGATTCGAACCCACGGTACGCTTTCACGCACGCCGGTTTTCAAGACCGGTGCAATCGACCACTCTGCCACTCCTCCGGTCCGAAGCTCCTAGCCCGTGCCGCGCGATTCTGAAAGAGAGCTCGAAACCCCGCGCCGCAACTTTTGCCACCCGTCTCCCCCCGCCCCACACCCACCCTCGCCGTGACGCAGCGCCATTGCGTCATCGGCTGTTCACATTTCCGGGCGGGGCTGGTCTTTTGGGCGGCATTCCGGTTACCAACCGGCAGGTTTATGCTAGAACGATGGCGCATTCGCGCTGAACTGCGCAAAGCAGGCCCGTTCGAAAAGCAGGCCAGTTCGACAAGCAGGAGTGAACTCGACCCATGCCGCTCGCCCCCCTACGTACCGGATTCGGCCTGCTGGCCGCTGCCGTTCTGATCCTCGCGGCCCTGCCGGCCCAGGCCTTCGACACCAATGCGCGCGCCGCCTATGTCGTCGATACCACCACCGGCACCACGCTGCTGTCGAAGAACCCCGACACGCCCATGCCCCCGGCCTCGATGTCCAAGCTGATGACGCTCTACGTCGCCTTCGAGGCCATCCGAGACGGCCGCCTGCGCCTCGACGAGGAGCTGCCCGTCTCGCAGCACGCCATGAACTACGGCGGCTCGACCATGTTCCTCGACACCACCGACCACGTGAAGGTCGAGGACCTGCTGCAGGGCATCATCGTGCTCTCGGGCAACGATGCCTGTGCCGTGATCGCCGAGGCGCTCTCGCCCGACGGCACCGAGGCCGGCTTTGCCCGCTACATGACCGAACGCGCTCACCAGCTCGGCATGAAGAACTCGACCTTTGCCAACTCCAACGGCTGGCCCGATCCGAACCAGCGGATGTCCGTGCATGACCTCGCCATCCTGGCCGAGCACATCATCACCGACTTCCCCGAATTCTACCCGCTCTTCTCCGAGCAGGAGTACAAGTTCGACGGCCGGGCACCGCAGAACATCCACAACCGAAATCCCCTCCTCGGCCTCGGCATCGGCGCCGACGGGCTCAAGACCGGCCACACCCAGGAGGCCGGCTATGGTCTCGTGGGGTCCGCCCAGCAGGACGGCCGCCGCATCGTCTTCGTGATCTTCGGCCTCGACAGCGAACAGCAGCGCGCCGAACAGAGCCGCGCCATCGTCAACTGGGCCTTCCGGCAGTTCCGTGAAACCACCCTCGTGCCCGCCGGTCAGATCGTCGCCACCGCGCCGGTCTTCCAGGGCGCGGCAAACGCGGTCGGCCTGACCGTCGCCGATGACCTGGTCACCCTGGTGCCGGCGCTCGCCGCCAGCTCCTCCGGCATCAACGCCGAAGCGGTCTACGACAGCCCGATCTCGGCGCCCATCGCCGCCGGCCAGAAGCTCGGCGAACTGGTGCTGAAACCGGAGGGCCTGCCCGAGAAGCGCGTGCCCCTGGTTGCCGCTCAGGCCGTCGCCGACGGCGGCTTCAGCGCCAAGGTGCAATCGGCCGTCAAATACCTCGTGCGCCGCCTGAACGACGGCCCGGAGGAGGCTCCCGCCACCGAGGCCGCCCCGGCAGACGCCTCCTCCTGATCAAGGCTCCCCGACCATGGCCGAGGGCCTCTTCCTCTCCTTCGAAGGCATCGACGGATCCGGCAAGTCCACCCAGGCACGGCGCCTGGCCGCGGCCCTGCGCGCGCAGGGCCGCGAGGTCGTGCTGACCCGCGAACCCGGCGGCTCGCCCGGCGCCGAGGAGATCCGCGCCCTCGTGCTCAACGGCGATCCCGACCGCTGGTCGGCCGAGACCGAGATCCTGCTCTTCACCGCCGCCCGCCGCGACCACCTCGAGCGGACGATCCGACCGGCCCTCGCCCGGGGCGCCGTGGTGATCTGCGACCGCTTTGCCGACAGCACCCGCATGTACCAGGGCCTGTCGCGCGGCGACCTGCGCGACATCGTCGACAAGCTGCACGCACTTATGATCGGGCAGGAGCCCGACATCACTATGCTGATAGACATGGACCCGGGCGAGGGCCTCTCCCGCGCCCTTGGCCGTGACGGCACCGACACCCGCTTCGAGGGTTTCGGAGAGGACCTGCAGCAGAAGATGCGCGCCGGGTTCCTCGAGCTTGCCGCCCAGGCACCGCGCTTCCGCGTGGTCGATGGCGCCGGCACCGTCGATCAGGTCTTTGACCGTCTCACCGCCGCCCTGCCGGAATTCTTCGCGGACGCCTCCGCATGAGGACCGCATGAGCGACGAAACCCGCCCGGAACCGGACCGCATCGAGGGTGCACCGCACCCCCGTGACACCCGCCGCCTGATCGGCCAGCAGGCCGCCGAGGAGGAATTCCTCGAGGCCTTCAACTCGGGCCGCCTGCATCACGGCTGGATGATCACCGGGCCGCGCGGCTCCGGCAAGGCGACGCTGGCCTGGTCCATCGCGCGCTTCCTGCTGGCCACGCCCGACCCCGAAGAGGACGCCGGCGGCATGTTCGGCGATGCGCTGGCGCCCGCCCGAGTCGACACGCTCGCCGTCTCGCCCGAGCATCCCGTGGCGCGCCGCATGGCCGCCGGCTCGGAACAGGGGCTTTTCGTGCTGCGCCGCGGCTGGAACGAAAAGACCGGCAAGCTCAAGGATCAGATCACCGTCGACGAGGCGCGCAAGCTCAAGGCCTTCTTCTCGCTGTCCTCCGCCGATGGCGGCCGCCGCGTCGTGATCGTCGATGCCACGGACGAGCTGAACACCTCGGCCGCCAACGCCATCCTCAAGCTGCTGGAAGAGCCGCCCGCGCGCGCCACCCTGCTGCTCGTCACCCACCAGCCCTCCGGCCTGCTGCCCACGATCCGCTCGCGCTGCCGCGTTCTGCGCCTGCGCGCCCTTTCGCCAGAGGACATGACCCGCGCCCTCGAACAGGCCGGCGTTCAGACCGATCACGCCGAACAGCTCGCGGCCCTGGCCGAAGGGTCGGTGGGCGCTGCCGTGCGCCTTGCCAATCTCGACGGGCTGGCGCTCTACGGACAGTGGATCGCGATCCTCGCCTCGCTGCCCCGGCTCGACCGCAACCGCGCACAGGCCCTGGCCGATGCCGCCGCCGCCCGCGGCGCCGAGGAACGCCGCGCGCTCCTCGTCTCTCTGCTGGACGTGGCGCTGGCCCGGCTCGCCATCAGCGGCGCCACCGGCCAGCCCCCCTTCCCCGAGGCGGTGCCAGGCGAGGCCGAGGTTTTCGCCCGATTGGCGCCCGATCCGCACATGGCGCGTGTCTGGGCGGCAGAAGCACAGGATATCGGCAGCCGTCTGCGCCATGGGCTGGCGGTCAACCTTGACCCTGCCGCGCTCATCCTAGATACGGTTTTCAGACTACAGAAAACCGCCGCCGGCGAGTGAGCCCCTTCACCCTTCCTGTCCGGCGCCGAGCAGGACAATCATGACAGACCTCCCCACGATCACCGACAGCCACTGCCATCTCGATTTCCCGGATTTCGAAGGCGAGCTGGATCAGGTGATTGCCCGCGCGGCCGAGGCCGGCGTCACCCGCATGGTCTCGATCTGCACGCGCCTTCGCAATGAACCCACCGTGCGCGCCATCGCCGAGGCCCACGCGCCGGTCTTCTATGCCGCCGCCACGCACCCGATGTCCGTCGCCGAAGAGCCCATGGCCACGGTCGACGAGCTGGTCGCGCTGGCGCAGCACCCGAAATTCGTCGCCATCGGCGAGACCGGCCTCGATTACCATTACACCGCCGAAAGCGCCGAGAAACAGCAGCAGAGCCTGCGCGTGCATTGCGCCGCCGCGCATCAGACCGGCCTGCCGCTGGTGATCCACGCCCGCGACGCCGACGAGGACATGATCCGCATCCTGTCCGAGGAACATGCCAACGGGGCCTATTCCTGCGTGCTGCACTGCTTCTCCTCCGGGCCCGAGCTGGCCCGCGCGGCGCTGGATCTCGGCTTCTACCTCTCGATGTCCGGCATCGCGACATTCAAGAAGAGCCAGGAGATCCGCGACATCTTCGCCTCTGCGCCCGTCGAGCGGATCCTGGTGGAGACCGACAGCCCCTACCTCGCGCCGCCGCCCCACCGCGGCAAGCGCAACGAACCCGCCTATACCGCCCTCACCGCCCGCGTCGGCGCAGAGGTCTTCGGCATGGACTACCCCGCCTTCGCGGCACAGACACAGGCCAATTTCGACCGCCTCTTCGCAAAGGCCGCCGCTTGGTCCGGACAGGAGGCCGCCTGATGGCACAGCTGCGTTTCACCATCCTCGGCTGCGGCTCTTCCGGCGGCGTTCCGCGCCTCGGCGGGCAATGGGGCGACTGCGATCCCTCGAACCCGAAGAACACGCGCCGGCGCTGCTCGCTCCTGGTCGAGCAGGAGCGTGACGGCGGCACCACCCGGGTGCTGATCGATACCTCGCCCGACATGCGCGCCCAGCTGATCGACGCCGGCATCGGAGAGCTGGACGCGGTGGCCTATACCCACTCGCACGCCGACCACGTCCACGGCATCGACGACCTGCGGCAGGTGGTCTTCAACACCCGCAAGCGCCTGGCCGTCTGGGCAGATGGCGACACCCAGGAAAGCCTGTTCAACCGCTTCGGCTATGCCTTCATCCAGCCCGAGGGCTCGCCCTATCCGCCGATCCTCGAGATGCACACGATCACCGGCGCCTTCACCATCGACGGCGCCGGTGGCCCCGTCACCCTGGTGCCCTTCCGGGTGAACCATGGCTCGATCGACGCCCTCGGCTTCCGGGTCCGAAACCTCGCCTACCTGCCCGATGTCGCCAGGATGTCGGACGAGGCCTGGGAGGCCTGCGCCGGCCTCGACTGCTGGATCCTCGACACCCTGCGCCGCGATCCGCACCCCACGCACTCGCACCTCGAGCAATCGCTGGCCTGGATCGAACGCGCCGCACCCGACCGCGCGGTGATGACCAACATGCACATCGATCTCGACTACGAGACCCTGGCCGCGGAAACCCCCGACCACATCGTGCCGGCCTACGACGGGATGCAGATCACCTATGAGATCTGATCCCGCCAGGCACAGCGGCGAATGAGCTCGCTCTTCACGATCATCCTGCCGGTCTTCCTTGTGCTGGGGGCCGGCTACATCGCCACCCGGGCGCGGCTCGTCTCGCTCGCCACCGTCGAAGGGCTGATGTCCTTCACGCAATCAGTGGCCTTCCCCTGCCTGCTCTTCCGCGCGGTCAGCACCTTCGACATCGGCGCGGAATTCCACTTCCCCCTGCTCTTCAGCTTCTATGCCGCCGCCATCGCCTGCTTTGTCCTGGGCATGCTCGGCGCCCGCCTTCTCGGCCGCGACGCCGAAGACAGCGTCGTCATCGGCTTCTGCTGCCTCTTCTCCAACTCCATGATGCTCGGCGTGCCGATCACCGAACGCGCCTTCGGCCTCGATGCGCTCGGGGCCAACTTCGCCATCATCTCCATCCACGCCCCGATCTGCTACACCCTCGGCATCGTCTCGATGGAGATGGTCCGCGCCGGGGGCGGCGGCCTCGACAAGTTCGCCCTCGCCCGCCGCATCCTGCGCCAGATCTTCCGCAATCCGCTTGTGGTGGCGCTGATGCTGGGCTTCGCGGTCAACCTCTCGGGCCTCACCCTGCCGGTGCCCCTGGGCGACGCGCTCGACATGATCGCCCGGGCCGCCCTGCCCTGCGCGCTCTTCGCCGTCGGCGGCGTTCTGGTGCAGTACAAGCTGGAGGGCGACTGGCGCCTGATCTCCATGATCTGCGTGCTCACCCTCGCGGTGCACCCCTCGATCACCTGGGGCCTGGGCACCGTCACCCATCTCGACACCGCCGCCTTCCGCTCGGCCGTGCTCACCGCCGCCTGCGCCCCTGGCGTCAACACCTATGTCTTTGCCAACCTCTATGACCGCGGCAAGCGCTCGGCCGCCTCCTCGCTGCTGATCGCCACCGGCGTCTGCCTCTTTACCATGTGGTTCTGGCTCGCCGTCCTGCCATAAGGGCGACGTCTGCCCCCGGTCCCCACCGCCGAAAATCTTGCCTGCCCTGCGCTTTGGCGCTACCCCTTTCTCAATTCGAGGGAAAGATCGCATGGAAATCTCGGTGACCTATCAGCGCGGCCCGACAGACCCCGGCTCGGGGCCCGTCCGCATCGGCTGGCTGCTCGACAAGACCGACAGCCCCGTCATCTACGACCCGCCTCGCCGGGTAAACTCCCGCGACGCACGCCGCGCCCATGCCAAGTCCGCCTCTCGCTGTCCCGCCGTGCTCGGCCTCGAGTCCCGCTACTTCGAGATCGCCTGCCCGTTCGACATCCACATCGGCTTTGCCCGCAACGCCGATGGCAAGCCGAACCTGATCAACCTCTCGGGCGACAAGAGCGCCATCCGCGCCTCCACCCTGGGCAAGCGAATGGTGATCGTGAACGAGAAGGAATGGCGCTACCCCGACCGGCCGATCATCCAGCTCAAGCTGCCCTACCTCTTCATCACAGACGAGCCGGTCTACATGACCCAGCTTGACGCCTACCTGCACTACAGGCCCACGCCCCTGCCCGGCACGATCTTTGGCGGGCGCTTCCCGATCAACCTCTGGCCGCGACCGCTGATGTGGGCCTTCGAATGGCATGACACGGAAAAGCCCATCGTGCTGAAACGGGGCGATCCGCTCTTCTATTGCCAGTTCGAGGCCGATGGCCCCGACCGCAGCGTTCAGATGATCGAGGCCCAGATGACGCCCGAGCTGCGCGACTACATGGAACACATCTCCGGCGCGGTGAACTACGTCAGCCAGACCTTCTCGCTCTTCGAGGCCGCCGAACGCGTGCGTCCCGACAAGCTCCTGAAGGCCCGCGAAACGTGAGCACCGGCGGCGGCCCCCGGGCAGGCAGCCCCGCCGGCGCCGCCCCCCTCGCCGCCGCCGGCGACGGCCATCGCGCACAGCCGGCGCCCCGCCATCCCGAAAGCAGCCCCCCAGACAGGCCTGTCCTCTCCTCCGAGGACATCGCCGGACGGCTGGAGCAGGCCCGGGGCGCCTTCCAGTCGGGCCAGATATCACAGTGCTGGTCGCTGATCGCGCCGCTGCTCGATTACCCCCCGCTGCCCTCCCTTCGCCAGCAGGAGGCCCTTCACTACCTCCAGCTCGGCTGCGCGCTGTATGGCCAGGGCGATCTCGATGCCGCACAGGCACTCAATGCCCGCCTGCCCGCTGCCCTCTGGACGACGATGCGCTATCGCCTGTCGCTGCGCCTGTGCGATCCGGCCACCGCCCGGCGCCTGCGCAGGCATCCCGGCAACGGCCCGCGCGAGCTGGCCGATTTCCGCACCACCGCCGGCCTGCACGAGATCTGGGCCCATCGCTATCGCACCGGGTTTCCGCTCTATGCCCACCGCTGGCAGGCGATCAATTTCCCCCGTGTCCTGCCTGATCGCGTCGCCCATGCGCCCCTGCCCGAGGATCCCGCGCAGGATGCCCAACTCATCGTGGTCGAACAGGGCCTGGGCGAGGTGCTCTTCCAGCTCGCCCACATCCGCGCCGCCGGCGGGCACGAGGCCGCCACCTTCACGGGCCTTGCGAAATACGGCTCACTGGTGCGGCGCTACTTTCCGCGCGGGCGGTTCGTCGCCGCCGGCGACCTGCCCCTTGTGCCGGTCGGGCAGGCGGCACCCGCTGCCCACCTCGGCGCCGATTTCATTGCCCGCGCCCATCGCCGCACCGGCAGCCTCGCGCCGGCTCACATGCTCGACCATCCCGCCCGCCACCCTTTCGACCTTCCGGTCTTCGGCCTCTGCTGGCGCGGCGGATCGGGTCAGAACCGCCGCGAGGAACGCTACATCCCGCTGCCCTTCCTGCTCGACATGCTGCCGATGGGGGCACGCTATCTCTCGCTGCAATACGATCTGACCGACGAGGAACGCCGCCTGCTCACCGCCGATCCGCGCTGTGCGGTGCCGCTTGCCGACCTCACCCGCGATCCGGCGCAGACGATCGACATGATCCGCCCGCTGGCCGGCGTGATCTCGGTCGACAGTGCCAACTGGCACATGGCGGGGTTCTCCGGCGTGCCGCTGCTGGCGCTGATGAACCGTACCGCGCATTGGTTCTGGGGGCCGCGGGCCGATGCCGCCTCGGTCTTCCCCACCGCCACAACCCTGCGAAAGGAGGATCTCTCCGCCCCTGCCATCGCCGCCTGGGTCGATGGCGCCACCGCCGAATGGCACCGACGCGATACCGACGTGATACCGACGCGATACCGACGCTCGGATTCCGACCTGTCAGAGCGTCCGCTCTTCGTCTGCGGATTGCCCCGTTCCGGCACCTCGATGACCATGCGCATCCTTGCCGCCCATGGCCTCTTCCTGGGCGAGACGATCCCTGGAAATGCAGATAATCCAAACGGTTACTACGAGAATCGCCGGATCCGCGAGAACCATCTCAAGCCGATTTTGCGGGCGCTTGGCGCCGATCCGCGCGGGGTCGCGCCCCTGCCCCGGACCGAGGCTCTGCCGCCTTTCCCCGATCTGTCCCGCCGACTCCTCTCCGCCCTCCGCGAAGAGGGATATGATGGAACGATTCCATGGGGTTACAAGGATCCCAAGCTGACGCTGCTCTGGCCGCTCTTTGCCCGCGCCTTCCCCCAGGCCACCTGGCTGATCCTCCGCCGGGATCGGGACAAGGTGCTGAATTCCATGACAAAAGCCAGCTTTCTCAAGCGCCATTCCACCAGCACCGAGTTCTGGAAGCCCTTCTGCGCCACCTATGACACCCGTCTGTCCGCCCTCCGCGCCAGCCCCTGCTCCGTCTTCACCGCAGACGCCGACGCCATCGCCGCCGGCGATGTCTCCGGCCTCGAGCCCGTCTGCGATGCCATGGGGCTTGCGTTCGACCCGATGACCGCACGCCGCGCCCTGCGCCGCGACTGATCCGGCACCGCCCTTGTTTTCCTAGCGTTTCCGGCGGGTTCTGCGTAAAGAGGGCCGCAAGACATTCATACACGGAGGGGCCACATGGCGCGCCAGATCCAGATCATCAACGGTCCGAACCTCAACCTGCTAGGCAAACGCCAGCCAGAGATCTACGGGCATGAAACCCTCGACGACATCGCCGCAGATTGCATCGCATTGGCCGCCGAACTCGCCCTTGGCGTCGATTTCTACCAATCGAACCACGAAGGCGGCATCATCGACTGCATCCACGCGGCCCGCGACACACATGATGGCATCATCATCAACCCCGGTGCCTTCACCCACACCTCCGTGGCGATCCTCGATGCGCTCAAGGCCTTCGACGGCCCCGTCCTCGAGGTCCATATCTCCAACGTCCACCAGCGAGAGAGCTTTCGCCACCACTCCTATGTTTCCCTGCGTGCAGAAGGGGTTATCGCGGGTTTCGGAACCCAGGGCTATCAGCTCGCCCTGCGCCGCATGGACGTTCTGCTCAAGGCCTGACCACCTATGGGAATGCCCCCTCCCGCAGCGCGGAAGGGGGCAGTTGCCGGCGTTCACTCTAAGGGAAGGGGAGCGTGGAGGACACTCAGCTGCCTCCGGACCGGCAACCCTGGCACGGCCCCTGCACAAAATCCGCAGGGCTTCAGTCACCGCTCCGCCTTTTCCCACCGGACAGCTGGCAGGGCAAAGACGGCATGATCTCCGGTACTAATGGTACTTTCGCCACCAACGAGGAGGGTCCCGTGGCGGTCATGACACGGCGCGGCCGAGAATTTCTGACAGGCCAGCAGCTTCGGGCTGCATGAACGGTTTCTCCGCACGGGTCTTCTGACCCGGATGGCCTACCGGTTCTGATCCCGCCGATATCTGCCTTTAACCAGGGGACCACCAGCGCAAGTTTAAGCATTGGTTAACTTCCAGGGGCGCCGCCCCCTCAGGTGAAACTGCGGAACACCAGCGTGCTCGAGAACATCGCCTCCAGCTCGTCCAGCCGCTCCCGGCTCTCGTCCCAGCGCTTGGCCTGGACCTCGGCAATCAGCGCTTCGACCACGGCCATGATCGCGATGGTGGAATCCCAGTTCGACGGCGCTTCGACCTGCAGGTGGAAGACGTTCTCCGCCACCTTCGCGATAGGAGAACTCCACTGGTCGGTAAACAACACGATCGTCGCCCCCCGCTGGTGTGCCAGTTCCGCCAGTTTCTGCAGGTCCTTTTCGTACCGGCGGATATCAAAGACCACGAGGACGGATCGCTCGTCCATGTCGAGCAGGTAGTGCGGCCAGACGTTCGGTGTCTGGCTCAGAAGCGTCACGTCGGCGCGGATGATCTGCATGTGATTGTGGAAATAGGAGGCAATGGAGCGGGTGATCCTGCCGCCCACGAAATAGGCAGGGCGGTCGATGTCAGACAGCAGGTCCGCCACCCGGTCAAAGACGGCAGTGTCCACTTCCTCCATCGAACGCCGCAGATTTGCGATCACCGCATCGGCAAAACGGTGAATCACGTGGCGCTCTCCGCCGCCCATACGCGCATCGCCCTTCAGCGCCGGCGCCTTGATCCGCTCGGCCACCTCGCCGCGCAGGGCGTTCTGCATCTCGGGAAAGCCCTCATAGCCCAGTTTCCGCGCCATACGGATCACCGTAGGCGTTGAAACCCCAGCCATTTCTGCCAGTTTGGTCACAGACTGAAGCCCCGCCATCGGGTAGTCGCGCAAGAGCACCTCGGTCACCCGTCGCTCCGATGCGGTCAGCCGGTTTCCGGCCTCCTGGATCCGCGTTTTCACCTGCTGGCCGGCCGCGCCCTGCATCCGCTGCCCTCCCCCTGTAATTATCTGTACAAATTATTCGCACCCTGTAGCCATGTCTACAGAAATGCGTTGACAGGTTGAGCAACTGCCGTTTCTCTGCCGGCATGGTGGGGATTGATACATCTATTCTTTCAATGCGCGAGCAACCCGCCGCCGAGGTAATCAACCCCGGCGGGATCGGTCCCGTCGTGCTGTGCTGCGAGCATGCCAGCGCCTTTATTCCGGAGGCCCTGGGCGATCTCGGGCTCTTGCCCGCAGACCGCTTCAGCCACGCTGTCTGGGATCCCGGAGCGCTGGCCCTGGCCACTTCAATGTCGGACCATCTCAGGGCGCCGCTCGTCGCGGCACGGGTGTCGCGCCTGGTCTACGATTGCAATCGCCCGCCCGAGGCCGCGGCCGCCATGCCGGAAAAGACCGAGAGGATCGACGTGCCCGGCAACCACGGCCTGAGCGCCATGCAACGCTCCGTCCGCACACGAGAGGTCTACGTCCCCTTTCGCGATACCCTGGCCCGGACGCTCGATCAGCACCCTGGCGCCCTGGTCACCGTGCATTCCTTCACGCCGACCTGGTTCGGCACGGCGCGGCCGACCGAGGTCGGCCTGCTTCATGATGCCGATCCGCGCCTGGCGCTCGCGATGATGGAGCACTGGCCGGGTCCGCTCCGGGCCGAACTGAACGCGCCCTATTCCTCCACCGATGGCGTCACCCACACCCTCGCCACCGACGCCCTGCCGCGCGGCCGGCTCAACGTGATGATCGAGGTCCGCAACGACCTTCTGGAAGACGAGGACGCCGTCGCCGCCGTGGCCGAACAGCTCTGCACCGCGCTCCTTGGGGCCCTGGCGCGCCTCGCCCCCACATCGATCGATCAATCCGCGGGGAACACCGCATGAAAGTCCTGCGCGGCTACATCCGCATCGTCGACAGCTTCAACTACGGGCTGGGGCGCATCGCCATGTTCGGGCTCTTTGCCCTGATGGGCGTGCTGCTCTGGTCCAGCGTGTCCAAGGTGTTCTTCACCCCCTCCATGTGGACGCTTGAAATGGCCCAGTTCATCATGGTGGCCTACTACATTCTCGGCGGGCCCTATTCGATCCAGCTCGGCACCAACGTCCGGATGGACCTGATCTATGCCGAGCTCTCGGACCATCGCAAAGCCTGGATCGACGCGATCACTGTCTTCTGTCTGATCTTCTACCTCGTGGTGCTGATCTGGGGCGGGCTCGCCTCGCTGTCCTATTCGCTGGGCAATTTCACCGGCGACTTCTGGAATTTCTTCCCTGCCCTCGTCCACGCCTATGTCACCGGCGGCCCCGATGCCGCCTCCGAGGTGCTCGGATACATGGAGCAATCCCCCTCCTCCTGGCGGCCCGTGATGTGGCCGATCAAACTGGTGACGGTGATCGGGCTGTTCCTGATGCTGCTCCAGGTTCTGTCCGAATTCTGCAAGGATATCATGCGCATTCGCGGAGAGACGATCTGACATGTCCTATGAAATGATCGGCCTCCTGATGTTCAGCTCAATGATGCTGATGCTGCTCACCGGGCAGCGCGTATTCGGCGCCATCGGCTTTGTCGCGGTTGTCGCCGCGCTCTTCCTCTGGGGAGACCGGGGCGGCTACGACCTCGGCTATGGCGCCCTGATGAAGCTGATGAAATGGTACCCGATGCTGACGCTGCCCATGTTCGTCTTCATGGGCTACGTGCTGTCCGAATCGAAAATCGCCGACGATCTCTACCGCATGTTCCACGTCTGGATGGGCGGGTTGCGCGGCGGGCTCGCCATCGGCACCATCGGCCTTATGGTCCTTGTCTCGGCCATGAACGGTCTCTCGGTTGCCGGCATGGCCATCGGCTCCACCATTGCCCTGCCGGAACTGCTGAAGCGCGGCTACGACAAGAAAATGGTCACCGGGGTGATCCAGGCCGGCTCCTCGCTCGGCATCCTCGTGCCGCCCTCCGTGGTGCTGGTGCTCTACGCGATGATCGCGCGGCAGCCGGTGGGGCAACTCTGGCTGGCCGGTGTCGGCCCGGGCCTGATGATGGCCGCGCTCTTCATCATCTACATCGTCATCCGCTGCGCCATGAACCCCTCCCTCGGACCATCGCTGACGGCCGAGGAACGGGCCGAGATCACCATGGCGGAAAAGCTGCGCCTGCTGCGCGCCGGCCTGCTGCCCGTGGCGATCTTCGCCGTCATGATGGTGCCCTTCGTCAAGGGCTGGACCTCGCTGGTCGAGGCCTCCGCCATCGGTGCGGTGGCCGCCTTCCTCGCCGCCGTGCTCAAGGGCCGCATGTCCTGGCGCGTCTTCGAGAGCGCGACGCGCCAGACCCTGGGCATCTCCTGCATGTTCATGTGGATCATCCTCGCCGCCCTGGCCTTCGGCGCGGTCTTCGACGGGCTGGGCGCGGTCAAGGCGATCGAGAGCTTCTTCACCGAGGACCTGGGCCTCAGCCCCTGGATGATCCTCATCCTGATGCAGCTCAGTTTCCTCGTCATGGGCAGCTTCCTCGACGATACCGCAATGCTTGTCATCGTGGCGCCACTCTACGTGCCGCTGGTGGGAGAGCTGGGCTTCGACCTGGTCTGGTACGGCGTGCTCTACACGATCACCTGCCAGATCGCCTACATGACGCCGCCCTTCGGCTACAACCTATTCCTGATGCGCGCCATGGCCCCGCCCGAGATCTCGCTCAAGGACATCTACGGCTCCATCGCTCCCTTCGTGGCGGTGATGATCCTGGCCCTCGTCATCGTCATGATCTTCCCGCAGCTGGCCACCTGGCTGCCGGATGCAGTCTACCGGAAATAAACAGCAGAACCCTGCCAAAGCAGGGCATTTCAACCAACCGTTAGGGAGTAAACACAATGACCAATAGACCGACGAACAGACGATCCTTTCTGAAGGGCGCGGCCATGGCCGCTCCCGCCGCCCTGGCTGCCCCCGGCATCGCCCGCGCGCAGGAGCCGATCCGCTGGCGCTTCCAGACCTACGCCGGCTCCGCGCTCGGCCAGGAGGTGACCAAGCCCGCGATCGACGCCATCAATGCCGCCGCCCAGGGCGAGCTGGAGATCGAGCTCTACTACGCCGACCAGATCGTGCCCACCGGCGAGCTTTTCCAGGCGCTGCAGCGTGGCACCATCGACGGCGTGCACTCGGACGACGACTCCATGGCCTCGCCCACCCCGGTGCGCAACTTCGGCGGCTACTTCCCGCTGGCCACCAAGCACTCGCTCGACGTGCCCGTGCTCTTCAACCAGTACGGCCTGGCCGAGATCTGGGACGAGGAATACGCCAAGGTCGGCGTCAAGTGGCTCTCCGCCGCAGGCCAGGATCCGTGCAACTTCAACACCGTCAACCCGATCCGCTCGCTCTCGGACATGGAAGGGCTGCGTCTCTACACCTTCCCGACAGCAGGTCAGTTCCTGGCGCAGTTCGGCGTCGTGCCGATGAACATCCCCTACGAGGATGCCCAGGTGGCCGTGCAGACCGGCGAGCTCGACGGCATGGCCTGGTCGGGCATCACCGAGGATTACACCGTCGGCTGGGCCGACGTGACCAACTACTTCCTCACCAACAACATCTCCGGTGCCTGGATCGGCTCGTTCTTCGTGAACCAGAAGCAATGGGCCGACCTGCCGGAGCACCTGAAGACCATCGTCTCCAACGCCATCGAAGCCAGCCACACCTACCGCAACCAGTGGTACTGGGGCGGCGAGGCGCGTCTTCGCGCCCAGGGCGACAAGCTTGAGCTGACGTCGATTCCCGCCGATGAATGGAAGAACGTAGAGGAAGCTGCCCTTACCTTCTGGGACGAAATGGCCGAAATGGGTGAGACGGAGGCGAAGATCGTCAAGATCTTCCGCGACTACAACGACGTGATTTCCAAGGCTGGCCCGCCGTATACCTTCGGCTGAGCCACATCGAAAAGTACAGCTATGGAGCGGGGCGGCCTGTCGGGCCGCCCCCTCGCAGGTCAGGAGGAAGGACGACATGGCAGCACTGACATTCGAGAAACTGAAGGCGCACGTGGATTCGGGAGAGGTGGATACCGTCCTGGCCTGCATCGTGGACATGCAGGGCCGCCTGATGGGCAAGCGTTTCCATGCTGCCCACTTCGTGAACAACGCCTGGGAAGAGAGCCACTGCTGTAACTACCTGCTGGCCACCGACCTCGAGATGTACACGGTCGAGGGCTATGCCGCGACCTCCTGGGCCGGCGGCTACGGCGACTACGTGATGAAGCCCGACCTCGACACGCTGCGCCCTGCCCCCTGGCTCGAGGGCACCGCCATGGTGCTCTGCGACATCCTTGATCACCACCACCACGAACCGGTCCCCCATTCGCCCCGCGCCATGCTAAAGGCACAGATCGCGCGCCTGGCCGAGATGGGGCTGACACCGATGATGGCGACGGAACTGGAGTTCAATCTCTTCGAGAAGAGCTATGACCAGATCCGCGCCTCCGGCTTCACCGATCTCGCGACGCTTTCGCCCTACAACGAGGATTACTCGATCCAGCTCAGCCTGCGCGACGAGGTGGTGCTGCGCCCGGTGCGCAACGCGCTCTACGCCGCGGGCATCCCGGTAGAGAACACCAAGGGCGAGGCCGAGGTGGGTCAGGAAGAGCTGAACATCATGTACGCCCGGGCGCTCGACTGCGCCGACTACCACACGATCGCCAAGCAGGTGGTCAAGGACGTGGCGCTGATGAAGGGCCATGCCGCCAGCTTCCTGCCGAAATGGCACCGCGACCGGGTCGGCAACTCGACCCACGTGCATCAGTCGATGTGGAACGACGACGGCAATGCCTTCTTCGACCCGGCCGATCAGTACGGCATGTCCGCGATGATGAAGAGCTACTGCGCCGGCCTGATCAAGTACTCGCCGGAATATACATATTTCCTCGCGCCCAACATCAACAGCTACAAGCGGTTCCAGGCCGGCACCTTCGCCCCCACCAAGGCCGTCTGGTCGGTCGACAACCGCACCGCGGGCTTCCGCCTCTGCGGCGCCGGATCGAAGTCGGTGCGCATGGAATGCCGTATTGGCGGCTCCGACATGAACCCCTACCTCGGCATGGCGGTCCAGCTTGCCGCCGGGATCCGCGGCATCGAGGAAGGGCTGACGCTCAAGGCCCCGGTCACGGGTGATGTCTATGACAAGAGCGAGGGGCTGGAAGTTCCCGCCACCCTGCGCGCCGCGCGCGAGACCATGACCAATTCCACCTTCCTGCGGGACACCTTCGGCGACGCGGTGATCGACCATTACACCCGCGCCGCCGACTGGGAGCAGGAAGCCTTTGACGCAGTCGTCACCGACTGGGAACTGCAACGCGGATTCGAAAGAGCCTGACCATGCCGCAGACAGCAAAACTCATCTCGCCGATCGACGGATCGATCTACCTCGAGCGCCCCTACCTGGACGAGTCGGCCGCCCGCGCGGCCGTAGAGGCCGCCCGCGCGGCGCAGCCCGAATGGGCTGCCCGCCCCATGGCCGACCGCATCGCGCTTGTCCGCAGGGCCGTCGCGATCATCGGCGAACAGACCGATCGCATGGCGACCGAACTGGCCCACCAGATGGGCCGCCCGGTGCGCTACGGCGGCGAATTCGGCGGCTTCAACGAACGCGCCAGCTACATGGCCGACATCGCCGAGAGCGCCCTCGCCCCGCTGGTGATCGAGGAGAGCGACGCCTTCACCCGCAAGATCACCCGCGAACCCCATGGCGTCGTCTACGTGATCGCGCCCTGGAACTATCCCTACATGACAGCGATCAACACCATCGCCCCGGCCCTGATCGCCGGCAACACCGTGGTGCTGAAACACGCGCTGCAGACGCTTAAGGTGGGTGAACACCTGGCCGAGGCCTTCCATGCCGCCGGCGTGCCTGCGGATGTGTTCCAGAACATCGTCATCACACATGACGTCAGCTCGGCGCTGGTCTCGGATAACCTCTTCGATTTCATCAACTTCACCGGCTCCGTCGCCGGCGGCCAGCAGGTCGAGCGCGATGCCGCCGGCACCTTCACCCCCGTCGCCACCGAGCTGGGCGGCAAGGATCCGGGCTATGTCCGCGCCGATGCCGATCTCGATGCCGCCGTCGACGGCCTGATGGACGGTGCGATCTTCAACGCCGGTCAGTGCTGCTGCGGGATCGAACGGATCTACGTGCACGAGAGCCTCTACGACGCCTTCGTCGAAAAGGCCGTGGCCTGGGTCAGGGCACAGAAGCTCGGCAATCCGCTGGAGGCGGACAGCACCCTCGGCCCGATGGCCAACGTGCGCTTTGCCCATACCGTCCGCGCCCAGATCGACGCCGCCGTGGCCGCCGGCGCCACCGCACATATCCCCACCGACCGCGCCGACGACGGCGGCGCCTACCTGACGCCGCAGGTTCTCACCGGCGTCACCCACGACATGGAGGTGATGCGCGAGGAGAGCTTCGGCCCGGTTGTCGGCATCATGCCCGTCTCGGGCGACGAGGAAGCCATCGCCCTGATGAACGATTGCAAGTACGGCCTGACCGCGGCCGTGTTTACCAAGGATGCCGCCGCCATGGACATTATCGCGCCCCGGCTGCAAACCGGCACCGTCTTCATGAACCGCTGCGATTACCTCGACCCGGCGCTCTGCTGGACCGGCTGCAAGAGTACCGGCCATGGCGCTGGTCTCTCGGTCCTGGGCTTCCACGCCCTGACCCGGCCGAAATCGCATCACTATCGCAAAGCCTGAGGGAATACCCATGAGCCTCACCGGAAACTGGTCCTACCCCACCGCGATCCGCTTCGGCGCCGGTCGCATCGCCGAGATCGCCGAGGCCTGCGCCGCGGCCAACATCCGCAAGCCGCTGCTGGTCACCGACCGCGGCCTGGCCGAGATGGAAATCACCCGGAAGACCCTCGACCTGATGGTCGCCGGCGGCCTCGGCCGGGGTATCTTCTCGGGCGTCGACGCGAACCCCACCGAAAAGAACCTCGACGAGGGCCTGAAGGTCTACCGCGAGGGCGGCCATGACGGCGTGATCGCCTTTGGCGGCGGCTCTGGTCTCGACCTGGCCAAGATGGTGGCCTTCATGGCCGGCCAGACCCGCCCGCTCTGGGATTTCGAGGATATCGGCGACTGGTGGACCCGCGCCGACCCCGCCGGCATCGCGCCCATCGTGGCCGTCCCCACCACCGCCGGCACCGGCTCCGAGGTCGGCCGCGCCAGCGTCATCACCAACTCCGAAACCCACGTGAAGAAGATCATCTTCCACCCCAAGGTCCTGCCCACCGTCGTCATCTGCGATCCGGAACTGACCGTGGGCATGCCGCAGTTCATCACCGCCGGCACCGGGCTCGATGCCTTTGCCCATTGCGTCGAGGCCTTCTCCTCTCCGCACTACCACCCGATGTCCCAGGGCATCGCGCTGGAAGGCATGCGCCTGGTGATCGACTTCCTGCCCCGCGCCTACGAGGATGGTTCGGACATCACCGCCCGGGCCCAGATGATGTCGGCCGCCATGATGGGCGCCACCGCCTTCCAGAAGGGCCTTGGCGCCATCCACGCGCTGTCGCACCCGATCGGCGCCGTCTACAACACCCACCATGGCACCACCAACGCGGTCTTCATGCCCGCCGTGCTGAAGCTCAACGCGGATGCGATCCGCGCCCGCTTCGACCGCGCCGCGCCCTACCTCGGGATCGAGGACGGCTTTGATGGCTTCTGCGACTTCGTCCAGCGCTTCAACGACCGCCTCGGCATCCCGCGCAAGCTCTCGGCACTCGGCGTCACCGCCGGCCGCGAGGACGAGATCGTCGAAATGGCGCTGCAGGATCCCTCCTGCGGCGGCAACCCGGTGACGCTGACCGCGGAAAACCTCAAGCCGGTGCTGCTCGAGAGCCTCTGAGCATTCGCAGCGACACACACCCGAACACCCGCCCACCGGCGGGTGTTCATGTTTTACCCCTTGCGCAATCCGGGCAATCAGGCAGACTGCATCCGTCCCCGACGCGCGAGGTTTGCCATGTCCCTTTTCACTGGCCCCGATGGCCTGCCCCGCTGCGGCTGGTGCGGTGGCGCGCCGGAATTCCTGCCCTATCACGACGACGAATGGGGCTATCCGGTGGCCGATGACAGGCGGCTATTCGAGAAGCTCTGCCTGGAGAGCTTCCAGTCCGGCCTCAGCTGGCGCACCATCCTGAACAAGCGCGAGAACTTCCGCGCCGCGTTCGACAGTTTCGACTTCCGACAGGTCGCCACCTATGGCGAGGCCGACGTCACCCGGCTGCTGGCCGATGCCGGCATCGTCCGCCACCGCGGCAAGATCGAGGCGGTGATCAACAACGCCGCCCGCGCCTGCGAGATGGTCGAGGCCGAGGGGGCCCTCGCGGCCTTCTTCTGGCGCTATGAACCCGCCACGCCCGACGCGCCACAAAGCGTGTCCGTCTCCGACGCATCAAAGGCGCTCTCGAAGGAGCTGAAGAAACGCGGCTGGAAATTCGTCGGCCCCACCACCGTCTTCGCCTTCATGCAGGCCATGGGCCTGGTGAATGACCACGCCGAGGGCTGTGCCTTCCGCGCCCTGGCGGCGCAGGCGCGCAACAGCTTCGAACTTCCTGTCCCGGAGACGTTCACAGGAACGTGACGCTTGGGTAACGTCTTCACAATCAAGAACGATCTCGCGAAGGACGGATCAAATGAAACTGCTGCGTAATCTTGTGATTGTTGCCGCCACGGCGATGCTGTCGGCCTGTACCTATGTCAGCACCGAGGTCGAGAGCTTCTCGACCATTCCCAACGGCGTTCAGCCGGCCACCGTCGCCATCAAGCCCGCCCCCGGGATGGACGGCAATTCCCTTGCCTGGCAGAACAACGCCACGATCCTGGCCGGCCTCTTTGCCGAAAAGGGCTATGCCACCGTTCCCGCCTCACGCGCTCGCCTCTCTGCCTCGCTCGGGTATTCCGTCGATGGCGGCAAGCAACAGACCCGCACCGAATCCGTGCCGATCCAGGGTGTTGTCGGCTACGAGACCGTCCCCGTCGGCAATCCGACCGAGGGCAAGACCATCCAAAAGCCGATCTATGGCACCGTGGGCTTCAACGACCGCCTGGTGACCGACACGATCTATACCCGCCGCGCCACCGTCAGCGTGACCGATACCACCACCGGCAAGCAGGTCTTCCAGGGCACCGGCGTATCCAAGGGCGAATGCCCCTCCTTCAGCCCCGTCGCCCAGCCGCTGCTGGCTGCGATCATGTCGAAGTTCCCGCAGGGCGGCACCGGCACCGTCACGCTGGAGAGCAAGGACAACACCTGCGGCAGCTGATTCCGCCTGCAGAACCACAAACAAGAAAGGCGCCTGCTTCGCGGCAGGCGCCTTTCTCATTTACGAAGGCCCCGAAGGGCAACGCTCATTACTTGGCGGCGGCTTCCAGCGCGTCGAGACGGGCCTTCAGGGCCTCGTTCTCCTCGCGCGCCTTCACGGCCATGGCGCGCACCGCGTCGAATTCCTCGCGGGTCACGAAATCACGGTCGGCCAGCCAGCGGTCAATCATGCTGTTGAAGGCGGTTTCGGCTTCGTCCTTTGCGCCCTGCGCCACGCCCATGGCGTTCGTCATCAGCTGGGACATGTCGTCGAAGAACTTGGAGCGGGTCTGCATCTGGGTCTCTCACACATAAGTGTTTCACTTGCCCCCTATATGGGCCGGGCAGCGCGCAGGCTCAACCCTGCACCGCCGCTTGACTTTGGATCTCGGGCGCAGGCAGATACCCCCGATGAAGGCCGCGATCCCCTTTCCCCCCGTCTCGCCAGAGATCTTCACGCTCCACCTCGGCAGCGTCACCTTTTCCCTGCGCTGGTATGCCCTCGCCTATCTGGTGGGCATCCTGCTCGGCTTCCTGCTGGCCCGCGCCGCGATCCGCCGCGACGGGCTCTGGCCCGGCAATCGCCCGGCCATGAACCGCGAACAGCTCGACGCCTTCCTCACCTGGCTGATTCTCGGGGTGATCATCGGCGGGCGGCTCGGCTTCGTGCTCTTCTACGAACCGTCCTACTACCTGCAGCATCCGCTCGAGATCTTCGAGATCTGGAATGGCGGCATGTCTTTCCACGGCGGCTTCCTCGGCGTGGTCATCGCCGCGCTGATCTTCTGCCGCAAACATGCCCTCATCTATCTCTCTGTCGGCGACATGCTGGCCTTGGCCACGCCGCCGGGCCTGCTGCTCGGCCGCATCGCCAATTTCATCAACGGAGAGCTCTGGGGCCGGCCGACCGACATGCCCTGGGGTGTGATCTTCCCCGGCTACGCGGCGCAGAGCTGTGCCACCGATCTGGCGCCCTGCGCCCGCCACCCCTCCCAGCTCTACGAGGCCGGCCTCGAAGGGCTGATCCTCGGGTTGCTGCTGATCTTCATCGCCTTCAACACCCGCGTGCTGAAGCACCCCGGGCGGCTGATGGGCACCTTCATCATGGGCTACGGCATTGCGCGGTTCGTGGTGGAGTTCTTCCGCCTTGCCGATGCACAGTTCATCACCTCGACCAATCCGCACGGCCATGTCATCCAGTTCACCCAGACCCTCGGCCTGACAATGGGACAGACGCTCTCGCTGCCGATGATCCTCGTCGGCCTCTTCTTCATCCTCTGGTCCTTCCGCCGCAACTCCACCGCACCCGCATGACCGACCTGACGGAATACCTGCTCACCCGGATCGCCCATGACGGGCCGATGCGGATCAGCGACTACATGGCCGACTGCCTGCTGCATCCGCAGTTCGGCTATTACACCACGCGCGATCCGCTGGGCGCCGCCGGAGATTTCACCACCGCCCCCGAGATCAGCCAGATGTTCGGCGAGATGCTGGGCCTCGCGCTGGCCCAGACCTGGCTCGATCAGGGCCGCCCCCCGGCCTTCGTCCTGGCCGAGCTCGGGCCCGGCCGTGGCACCCTCATGGCCGATATCCTGCGGGCCACCCGCGCCGTGCCCGGTTTTCACGCCGCCGCGCGCGTGATGCTGCTCGAGGCCTCGCCCACCCTGCGTGAGGTCCAGCGTACCACGCTTGCCGGTCATGCCCCGGAATGGATCGACAGCCTCGAGGCCCTGCCGCCGCTGCCGCTCTTCCTGGTGGCCAACGAATTCTTCGATGCGCTGCCGATCCGGCAGTTCGTCCGCGCCGAGGGCGACCTCTGGCAGGAGCGGCGCGTCGCCGCGCAGGACGGCCGGCTGGTGCCTGGCCTTGCCGGGGCCGTGCCGATCCCCGCGCTCGACGACCGCCTCGCCGATACCGCCCCCGGCGACCTGATCGAGGTCTCCGCCGCCGCGGCGGCCTTTGCCGCCCGGATCGGCGCCCAGGTGGCGGCCCATGGCGGCGTCGCCCTTATCGTCGACTACGGCGACTGGCGCTCGCAGGGCGATACCTTCCAGGCCCTGCGCCAGCACGAATTCGCCGACCCCTTCGAAGCCCCCGGTCAGGCCGACCTGACCGCCCATGTCGACTTCGAAACCCTCGCGAAGGCCGCGCATCCCGCCGCGCACAGCCTGCTGACCACCCAGGGCGTCTTCCTGGAGCGTCTCGGCATCACCGCACGGGCCCAGGCCCTGGCGCAATCGCTGCAGGGCGACGCGCTCGATGCCCATGTCGCCGCACATCGCCGCTTGACCCACCCCGCGGAAATGGGGACGCTCTTCAAGATTCTGGCCATCTATCCAACCGACCAAAGCCCCCCTCCCGGCCTGGAAAGCCCTCCGCGAAAGAGCGCATGACACTCGAAATCCTCACGTCCCCGTCTCTCCGTCCGCTGACGCATGGTTTCTTCACCCGCAAGGGCGGAGCCTCCTCCGGCATCTTTGCCGGGCTCAACTGCGGCACCGGCTCCTCGGATCAGGCCGAGATCGTGTCGATCAACCGGGCCCGCGTGGCCGAGGCCATGGGTGCGACGCCCGCCGCCCTCGCCTCCGTCCGCCAGGTGCATTCCGCCCGCGCCGTGGCGCTCGACGCGCCCTTCGAGACCCCGCCCGAGGCCGACGGCATCGTGACGGCCACCCCCGGCGTGGTGCTTTCCGTGCTTACCGCGGATTGTCAGCCGGTACTGCTCGCCGATCCGGATGCCGGCGTGATCGCCGCCGCCCACGCGGGCTGGCGTGGCGCCATCGATGGCGTGCTCGAAGCCACGATCGACGTCATGGTCGAAACCGGCGCCAGCCGCGGCAACATCACCGCCGTCATCGGCCCGACGATCAGCCAGCGGGCCTACGAGGTCGGCCCCGAGTTCCTGGATGATTTCCTCGCAGAGGATCCCGAGAACAGCCGCTTCTTCGCCAATGGCAACGACGACCGCTTCCATTTCGACCTGCCGGGCTACGGGCTGCACCGGCTGCGCTCCGCCGGGGTGAAACAGGCGGAATGGATCGGCCATTGCACCTATTCCGATCCCGAGCGCTTCTTCTCCTACCGCCGGACCTGCCACGACGGACAGGCCGACTACGGCCGGCTCATCTCCGCCATTCGCCTGTAGGGGCGCTGCGTGCAGGCTCTGCCTTGCGGACCGACCGGCTCAGGCGTCGCGCGCCAGCCGGTCCTCCAGCACGTCGAAGGGCACGCCCGGCTCGTCCTTGGCACAGCGGATCACCAGCGAGGTCTTCACGCTCGCCACGTTCTCGGCCGAGGTCAGCTCTCCGGTCAGGAAGCTCTGGAAGGTGCTCAGGTCCGGCGCCACGCATTTCAGGATGAAATCCACCTCGCCGTTCAGCATGTGGCACTCCCGCACGAGCGGCCAGCTGCGGCAGCGGTTCTCGAAGGCCACCAGGTCGGCCTCGGCCTGGCTCTGCAGCCCGACCATGGCAAAGACCTGCACCTCGAAGCCCAGTTCGCGCTCGTCGACGCTGGCGTGATAGCCCCGGATATAGCCCGCCTCCTCCAGCGTGCGCACCCGCCTCAGGCAGGGCGGCGCAGAGATTCCCACGCGTTTTGCAAGTTCCACGTTGGTCATTCTGCCGTCGGCCTGAAGCTCCGCTAGGATCTTCCGGTCGATGGGGTCGAGTCTGGTGCCTGGCATGCCTGTATTCTCCGAGATTGCGTTTCTTATAACAGCACCCTTCGCCTGCGCAATAATGTTTCACAACTGCGCAAGATTTCACCTGTCATGCCCCATGCTCACGGCCACATTATTCCGCAGGCCCTCCCCGGCACCATCCCTGCCGCCGCCGCTTGCACCGACAGGGACACATCCTTAAGTAGGCTGCAACCAGACATGAAAGGGTCCAAGATGGCCGAACAGCGCAAAACCAAGGTCCTGATCATCGGTTCCGGCCCCGCGGGCTATACCGCCGGCGTCTACGCCAGCCGCGCCATGCTCGAACCGATCCTCGTACAGGGCATCGAACCCGGTGGTCAGCTGACCACCACCACCGAGGTCGAGAACTGGCCCGGCCAGACCGAGATCCAGGGCCCCGACCTCATGGTCAACATGGAGTCCCACGCCCGCGCCATGGGCACCGAGATCGTCTCCGACATCATCACCGACCTCGACCTGTCGAAGCGCCCCTTCGTCGCCAAGGGTGACAGCGGCACCGAATATGTCGCCGACGCGGTGATCCTGGCCACCGGCGCCCGCGCCAAGTGGCTCGGTCTCGAATCAGAGGAGGCCTTCAAGGGCTTCGGCGTTTCCGCCTGCGCCACCTGCGACGGCTTCTTCTACCGCGGCCAGGAAATCGTGGTGATCGGTGGCGGCAACACCGCCGTGGAAGAGGCGCTCTTCCTCACCAACTTCGCCTCCAAGGTCACGCTGATCCACCGTCGCGACGAGTTGCGCGCCGAGAAGATCCTGATCGACCGCATGAACAAGAACCCCAAGATCGAGCCGCTCTGGTTCCACGAGCTGGTCGAGGTCGTGGGCGAGGACAACCCCAAGGGCGTGAGCGGCATCAAGGTCCGTGACGTCCGCTCCGGCGCCGTAACCGAACTCGACGCCAAGGGCGTCTTCGTGGCGATCGGCCATGCGCCCGCCTCGGAACTGGTCAAGGATCAGCTCGAGCTGCACAACGGCGGCTACGTCAAGGTCCAGCCCGGCTCCACCGCCACCTCCGTGCCCGGCGTCTTTGCCGCCGGCGACCTGACCGATCACAAGTACCGTCAGGCTGTGACCTCGGCAGGCATGGGCTGCATGGCGGCACTGGATGCCGAGCATTTCCTGGCCGCCGAAGGCATCGCCGAGGTCCAGCCCGGCGAAGTTGCCGAGATCGGCTGACCTGGCCCTGGGCGGCTTCGACTGCCCCAAACCATGTCATGACTCCGGCAGGGGCTCCCTCCTGCCGGAGTTTTCGTGCCCGCCCCGTCCATTCCGCCACGCTGCCCCGATGCCTCTCTCCGACGCGGCGGGGCGCCCGGCGGGCCGAAAAGGACAGGTGCACGCCAAGGGCCTCGTCGCGCCGGCAGTTTTCCCGCTCCTTTCCCGCTCGGCACAACCACGTTCTGCCCTCACCGGACCCTTTGTGGCACTTTCCTGCGTCCAGCCCCGTCGAATGTTCAGCGCCGGCTTGCCCTTGCCCGGCCGACGGGTCTAGGAATTTCAGCGCATATTTCCTGCGTCACGCCATTCCGAATTCAGGGATTAATCGATGAACACGCCAATTTTTGCCCCTGTGCCCGAACTATTCGTTTCTTACGATTCAGCACAAAAACTCAAGGTCGAGGCGGCGGACCTCGTCAGCTGGGATCTGACCCCGCGGCAGATCTGCGATCTGGAACTGCTGATGAACGGTGGCTTCGCGCCGCTGAAGGGCTTCCTGACCGAAGCCGATTACGACGGCGTGGTCGAGACCATGCGCATGGCCGACGGCTCGCTCTGGCCGATGCCGATCACCCTCGACGTCTCCGAGGCTTTCGCCTCGAAGCTCGAAGCCGGTCAGGACATCGCGCTGCGCGACCAGGAAGGCGTCATCCTCGCCACCATGACCGTCACCGACAACTGGGTTCCGAACAAGTCGAAGGAAGCCGAGAAGGTCTTCGGCGCCGATGACCTGGCCCACCCGGCCGTGCACTACCTGCACAATGTCGCGGGCAAGGTCTATCTCGGTGGCCCCGTCACCGGCATCCAGCAGCCCGTGCACTACGACTTCAAGGCCCGCCGCGACACCCCGAACGAGCTGCGTGCCCACTTCCGCAAGATGGGCTGGCGCAAGGTCGTGGCCTTCCAGACCCGCAACCCGCTGCACCGCGCCCACCAGGAACTGACCTTCCGCGCCGCGCGCGAAGCCGAGGCCAACCTGCTGATCCATCCGGTCGTCGGCATGACCAAGCCCGGTGACGTCGATCACTTCACCCGCGTGCGCTGCTACGAGGCGGTGCTCGACAAGTACCCGGCCTCGACCACCGCGATGTCGCTCCTGCCGCTCGCCATGCGCATGGCCGGCCCGCGCGAGGCTGTCTGGCACGGCCTGATCCGCAAGAACTTCGGCGTGACCCACTTCATCGTCGGCCGCGACCACGCCGGCCCCGGCAAGAACTCCGCCGGCGAGGACTTCTATGGCCCCTATGACGCCCAGGAGCTCTTCCAGGAGCACGAGGAAGAGATGGGCATCAAGATGGTGCCCTTCAAACACATGGTCTACGTCGAGGAGCGCGCCCAGTACGAGCCCAACGACGAGATCGCCGACAAGGACAAGGTCACCATCCTGAACATCTCGGGCACCGAGCTGCGCCGCCGCCTGGCGGAAGGCCTGGAGATCCCCGAGTGGTTCTCCTTCCCCGAGGTGGTCGCCGAGCTGCGCAAGACCAAGCCGCCGCGGGCCAAGCAGGGCTTCACCGTGTTCTTCACCGGCTTCTCCGGCTCGGGCAAGTCGACCATCGCCAACGCGCTGATGGTCAAGCTGATGGAACAGGGCGGCCGCCCCGTGACGCTGCTCGACGGCGACATCGTGCGCAAGAACCTCAGCTCCGAGCTGGGCTTCTCCAAGGAGCACCGTGACCTGAACATCCAGCGGATCGGCTACGTCGCCTCCGAGATCACCAAGAACGGCGGTATCGCCATCTGTGCCCC
Organism: Pseudooceanicola sp. DL12; assembly: GCF_056270665.1. Classification (NCBI taxonomy): domain Bacteria; kingdom Pseudomonadati; phylum Pseudomonadota; class Alphaproteobacteria; order Rhodobacterales; family Paracoccaceae; genus Pseudooceanicola; species Pseudooceanicola sp. DL12. The sequence goes on along the minus strand of NZ_CM149884.1, from coordinate 841,409 downwards.
GATCGCACCCTATGCCGCCACCCGCCGCATCGTGCGCGAAGGCATCGAACAGTTCGGCGCCTTCGTCGAGGTGCACGTGGCCACGACGATCGAGGAATGCGAACGCCGCGACCGCAAGGGGCTCTACAAGCTGGCGCGGGAAGGCAAGATCAAGGAGTTCACCGGCATCTCCGATCCCTACGACGTGCCCGAGAACCCCGAGCTGCGCCTGGAGACCGAGGGCACCGACGTGGACAACTGCGCCCATCAGGTGCTGCTCAAGCTCGAAGCAATGGGCCTGATCAACGGCAACTGAGCTACCGTTCACACCAGGACACCAAAGGGCCCGCCCAAAAGCGGGCCCTTTTCTCTTGTCGATATACCGCCGCCTCACTTTCCTGTCGGAAATATCCCCGCCGGAGGCATCGCCGACAGGGCATATCGCCACCCGCCTCCGTTTCGCCGCGCTTTGACATTCCGCCACTCAGCGCCTACCTCAGCGAACAGCCCAAGGAGGGAGATCCGGATGCTCGTCGTTTCGCTGTCCACCATTCCGCCGCGCTTCGACATGCTGGGCGCCACCCTGCGCTCCCTGCTGGCGCAGCGCGCGCAGATCGACGTGATCCGCGTCAATATCCCCGAGAGCTACCGCCGCTTCCCCGAACATGCCTTCACCCGGCCCGACCTGCCCGAGGGCGTAGAGCTCCACGTCGGCCCCATCGACTACGGCCCCGCCACCAAGGTGCTGCCGGCGCTGGCCGATTACCGCGGTCGCGAGGACGTTGAGATCATCTTCTGCGACGATGACCGCATCCATGCCCCCGACTGGGCCGAAAGCCTGCTCGCCACCGGGCACGCCAATCCGGGCTGCGCCGTGGCTGCCAGCGGATTTCACCTGCAGGATCTTGGCCTCACCCTCGCGCATCCGCATCAGCCCCGCGCCGAACAGCCACGCCCCGCCAAGGACCTCTCCTATCGCCTCGCCCGGCTGCGCCAACAGACCCGCGAGGCGCTCGGCGCCCGCAAGACCGTGAAACCCTCACGCCCCCGCGTCGGCGGCCGCGAGGGGTTTCTCGACATTCTCGAGGGCTGCGGCGGCGTCCTCGTGCGCCCGGAGTTCTTCGATGAACGGGTCTTCGAGGTGCCGGACAAGCTCTGGAGCGTCGACGACATCTGGCTCTCCGGCATGCTGGAGACCCGCGGCATCGGCATCCGGTCCAGTTTCGCCACCCCGGTGCCGGTGGAACAGCCCGGCGCCGGCGACAGCGCGCTGGTGAACGCGGTGATCGAGGGGCTCGACCGGCTGCAGGCCAATATCGGCTGCGTCCGCTACCTGCAGGAGCGCTACGGGATCTGGCAGGAAGCCTAGACCGACCTAGAGCGAGGCTGCCATTGCCTCGGCCGTGCGCAGCTCCAGGTTCGCATAGGGGCGCATCTGCGCGCGCGCCCGCTCCAGCGCCGGAACCCTCGCGGCGTAATCCTCTTCCGACATGGCGCGCAGGGCGGCCTGGATCTCGGCCTCGCTCTCGCAGATGATCAGCCCGCTGGTGTCGATGTAATCGCCGATGTTCGGGCAGCCCCAGTAGATCGGCACCGCCAGGCAGAAGAGCGCATCCAGCAGCTTCTCGCTGAAGTAATCCGCCTCGCGCGAGTTCTCGATCACCACGGAATAGCGATAGGGCGCCAGCCCGTCGGCCTTCTCGTCGAAGGGGGCATAGCCGCCGCCCATCACGTCCAGCTCGATGCCTTCCGCCGCGCTCCAGTCGGCGATGTCGTGGCGCAGCCTGTGGCCCACCTGGCTTCTCTTGGCCGAGGCGATCAGGCTGCACATCTTCGCCTTGGTCAGGTCGCGGCTCTCCCAGTCGGGCACCCAGGTGGTGCCGAAGGGCACGAAGACCCCGTTGGGCAGCGCATCGACCAGTTCGCGATCATGGCTGAAGACGCGAAAGAACTTGCGATGGGTCAGTTTAAGCCAGCGTCGGTGCCGCGCGTGGATCACCCGCGGCTCCTGCACCATGATCGAGACCTTCGCCTTCAGCCGGTGAAACAGCCGCAGGTGCCATTCGTTGCGGGGATAGAGGATCAGGTGATCCTCGCGCCCCATGTCGCCCAGGGTGGCGCCCTTCAGCCGCTCGGGCTGGCCCAGCGGCCAGATCATCCCGTCGCAGGGGATCTGGTCGTAACGGCCCTTCAGGCGGGTGCCGTAGGGCGCGATGGCAATGGCCGGCGTGGTTTCGGTCATCGGGTGGGTCCTGCAATTTGGTCTCACCGGGGTAAAAGGCGCGGCGGGGATTGTCCACGCTCAACTGCCACCCCGCAGACGGCAAGGGGCGCCACGGCTTCCGCCGTGACGCCCCGGATGTCATTTCCCGGCCGCTTCGATCCCGCTTCATTCCCGGGCTTTCGCAAACTGCCCTGGTCAGTGCACCGTCACCGGCGCCAGGTCGTTCTGCCGGGCCAGGATAAAGGCCATGTCGCGGTCCTTGACCAGCGCCAGGCGCTCGCCGTTGGCATCGTGCACGGCAAAGATCTGCTTCACGCCGGGGATCTGCTCGCGCACTTCCTCGGGCAGCTCGGCCGCGTCGACGGGCCGGACATAGACGATGCGCTCGGCTGCGATGGCACCGTCTTCGCTGAATTCGTACTTGTGGTCCATGGGATTACCCCCTCTTGATCGAAATGCGCTGCACCACCCGCTCGGGCTCGGCCCGGCTCAGGTCGACGTGCAACAGGCCGTTTTCCATGACGGCTTCCCCTACCTCGACACCCTCAGCGAGCACGAAGCTGCGCTGGAACTGTCTAGCGGCGATCCCGCGATGCAGAAAGACGCGGCCCTCGCCATCCTCGGCCTGGCGACCCCGGATCACCAGCTGGCGGTCTTCCAGCGTGATGGCCAGGTCGTCTTCGGCAAAGCCGGCGACGGCCAGGGTGATGCGATAGGAATTCTCGGAGGTCTGCTCGATGTTGAAGGGCGGATAGCCCTCGTTTCCGGACTTGGCGCTGCGCTCCAGCAACCGTTCCAGCTGTTCGAACCCAAGAAGATAGGGGTGAGACCCCAGGGTCATTTTGCTCATGTCTTGCGCGTCCTTGCATGAAAAGCGACGTCTGATGACGGGCTCCCGCAGGCGGCGAACCCGGCTTCCCTCAATATGGTCACCGCCCCGGCCCCGTGCAAGTCCCTGATGCGGCACAAGTCCCTGATCACCGTGCATCTTGGCCGGCAGTCCCCCCCGGGGCTTTGCGCATTTGGACTTTCCGCCTATCCTGACCTCCCAGGCACCAAAGGTAGAATCACCCATGAACGCCCCGACAGACATTTCGATGAAAACGGATGATGTGCTGAGGGTCGAACTGGAGGTGTTCCGCCGCGAGCACCGCGACCTCGACGAGGCGATCACCGCCATGCAGGAGCGCGGCACCTCCGATCAGCTGACCCTGCAGCGCCTGAAAAAGAAGAAGCTGCACCTCAAGGACCGCATCGCCCTGATCGAGGACCGGCTGACCCCCGACATCATCGCCTGAGCGTGCCTGCCCGACCATGCCCACCCGCCCCGTCCGGCGCCATCCCGGCATCACCTCGCGCGATTTTCCGAACCCCGCCATTGCCCCGATTGCTCCCGTGGCGCGATCCTTTATAAGCAGGCACTCCTGACCCGCTACGGAGGACCCGGCGATGAGTGACGTGAAGGTAGGGATCATCATGGGCAGCCAGTCCGACTGGCCCACCATGCGCGAGGCCGCGAGCGTGCTCGAAGAGCTCGGCGTGCCCTACGAGAAAAAGATCGTCTCCGCCCACCGCACTCCCGACCGGCTCTGGTCCTACGGCAAGACGGCCGCCGACCGCGGCCTGCACGTGATCATCGCGGGGGCCGGCGGCGCTGCCCACCTCCCCGGCATGATGGCCTCCAAGACCCGCGTGCCGGTGATCGGCGTGCCGGTGCAAACCCGCGCCCTCTCCGGTGTCGACAGCCTCTATTCCATCGTCCAGATGCCCAAGGGCTTTCCCGTGGCCACCATGGCCATCGGCGCCGCGGGTGCCGCCAACGCGGGCCTCATGGCCGCCGGCATCCTGGCGATCTCCGATCCCGCCCTCGCCGCCCGCCTCGACGCCTGGCGCGAGGCCCTCTCCGCCTCCATCCCCGACGAGCCCTCCGATGACTGATACCCTGCCCACCGGTTCCACCATCGGCATCCTCGGCGGCGGTCAGCTCGGCCGCATGCTCTCGGTCGCGGCCTCCCGCCTGGGCTTCCGCACCCATATCTACGAACCTTCTGCCAATCCGCCCGCGGCGGACGTGGCCCATGCCGTCACCACCGCCCCCTACGAGGACGAGACCGCCCTCACCGCCTTTGCCCGGGCGGTCGACGTGGTGACCTACGAATTCGAGAACGTCCCCACCTCCGCGCTCGACCTGATCGAGAGCATCGTGCCCATCCGCCCCGGCCGCGAGGCCCTGCGCATCTCCCAGGACCGGCTGACGGAGAAGGATTTCCTCACCGGCCTCGGCCTGAAGACCGCCCCCTATGCCGATATCCCCGATGCCGCGGCGCTCGAGGCCGCCATCGCTGCCCTCGGCACCCCCGCCATCCTGAAGACGCGCCGCTTCGGCTATGACGGCAAGGGCCAGGCCCGGCTCACCTCCCCCGCGGATGCACCGCAGGCCATCGCCGACATGGCCGGCGCCCCGGCGATCCTCGAGGGTTTCATCGACTTCTCCGCCGAGATCTCGATCATCGGCGCCCGCGCCATGGACGGCGCCGTGGCCTGTTTCGATCCCGGCACCAATGTCCACAGCGACGGCATCCTGCGCACCACCACCGTGCCCAGCCAGATCCCCGCCGCCCTGCGCATGGATGCCGTGCTGCTCGCCGGCCGCATCCTCAACGCGCTCGACTACGTGGGCGTCATGGGGGTCGAGCTCTTCGTCACCCCCCATGGTCTCATCGTCAACGAGATCGCCCCCCGGGTGCACAATTCCGGCCACTGGACCCAGAACGGCTGCACCGTAGACCAGTTCGAACAGCACATCCGCGCGGTTACCGGCTGGCCCCTCGGCGATGGCCAGCGCCATTCCGACGTGGTGATGGAAAACCTGATCGGCGACGATATGGACCGCGTGCCCGAACTGGCCGCCCGCCCCGGCGCCGCCCTGCATCTCTACGGCAAGGCCGAGACCCGCCCGGGCCGCAAGATGGGCCACGTCAACCTGGTCACGCCCCTCTCCTGAGCGGCCAAGGCACGGGGCGCCCCGGCCCCTGTCATGGCGGCGCCCGCGCGCGCCCATTCCGCGCGCCCATTCCCTGCGCCCATTTTCTTGTGACAAATATCCCGGGGGAATGCGCAGGACGGGCGCAGCGCCCCCTGCCCGCCCTCAGCCGATGAACTGCTCGGCCAGCTCCGCGCCCAGCCAGGCCAGCCGCCCGCCGGCAATCGTCGCGCCCAGGCGCCCCGTTTCCGGGTTCAGCACCACGAGATCCGCCCTCAGCCCGGCCTCGATACGCCCCCGGTCGCCCAGCCCCAGCACACGGGCCGGCTCCTCCGAGACCAGCGCCCAGGCGCGTTCCATCCCGAGGCTTTCGGCCAGCTTCAGGGCCGCCTGCCGCGGCGCCGGGTAGTGATAGTCCGAGGCCAGGGCATCGCAGAGCCCCGCCTCCACCAGCTCCGCCGCGGAGGCATTGCCAGTGTGCGAGCCGCCCCGCACCACGTTGGGCGCGCCCAGCACCACCGCATCGCCGCCCGCGCGGGCCTCTTCCGCCGCCTCCCGCGTCTCGGGAAATTCCGAAACCGTCACCCCCATGGTGCGCCAGTCGCGCCGCATCTCCGCGGTGCTGTCGTCATGACTGCCAAAGCGCACCCCGGGCAGCTGCGCGATCAGCGCGCGCAATGCCGCCGGCACCTCCCCTCGCCGCCCGTGCAGCTCCTGCAGCAGCGCCAGGTGCGCCTCGGGCGAACGCCCGCTCTTCAGCGCCTGCCCGGTCAGCCGCGGCGGGCGCTTGCCCTTCTCCAGCGCGGCGTGGGGCACGTGGTCGTTGAAGACGACGTAGGAGATGCCATGGCGCGCCACCAGCGCCGCCACGGCGTCGAAATGATCGGTCAGGTGGGTCTCCAGGCGCAGCTGCACCCGCAGGTCCACCGCCTCGCGCGGCGCCACCTCCGCATGGGCCGCCAGCATCCGCGCTGCGAAATCCGGCCCCCGCATCCCGCCTTCCCAGGAGTAGAACTGCGCCAGCATCGCCGTCGTGATCCCGTTCACCGCCAGCTCGGCCGCGGCCATCGACAGCCCCTCGCCCATGTCGAGGAGCGCCCCGCGGCGCGGCGCCAGGTGCCGTTCGAAGCCGTCGCCATGGGCATCCACGATACCCGGCAGCACCTGCCAGCCTGCCAGGTCGACCGCCCGTCCCGGCCGCTCGTCGCACAGGCGCCCCCCGGATATGCCGAGGACATCGGCACTCCAGCCGCCCGGGCGCAGCACCTGCGCCCCGATGATGTGAAAGGGTCTCATGACGCCCTGTTAGCGGCCCTGCGCCCCCGGGAAAAGCCCCGGCAGCGGCCCTGCATGCGGACCGCCCGGGCGGCCGCCCGGCGCCTCAGCCCGTCGGCGCCGTGTCGAACACCGAGTAGGCGCGGGCATAGACCAGCTCCTCCTCGGCAAAGGCCGTGCCCGCCGCGATCGGGTAGAGCAGCGTATCCGCGATCGAATAGGGCGTCTTGAGGTTCTGCGCCGCCTTGTAGGTAAAGCCGAAGCGCTGGTAGTAGCGCCCGTCGCCCAGCACCGTGATCGCCTTGGCATGGGCACGGCGCGCATAGTCGAGCCCGTAGCGGATCAGCTCGTTGCCGATCCCGTGGCTGCGCACCTGCGGCAGCACCGCCAGCGTCGACAGCGCCAGCCAGTCGCGCGGTGCGATCATCCGAGAGAACCCGGCGTAGCCGACGCAGCGCTCCGAATCAAAGGCCAGCAGTTCCACCGCCATGTCTCCCGCTTCCCGCAGCGAGGCCACCAGACGCGCCTCGGTCGGCGTATCATAGGCAAGCGTCAGGACGTTGCTCACCGCGATATCATCGCCGGGAGCATAGAGACGTAGCGAGATCTGAGACTTACGGGCCATGGGAATCCTGTCTTTCGAAGCGGCGGATGCCGGTTCCTGAGCAGTCTAACTACTCGCTCCGGGGCTGCATCATGACTTTGGCGCAAGGTGGAAAAAAATTCCTCAACAGTTCCCCAAATGCTGTTTTTCCGACCAAAAGGCCGACGTCGACGACCGGGAACCGTCTGCCCTCAAACGAAAAAGGAGGCCCGAAGGCCTCCTTTCCCTTTCCGCCCGGGGGCGAAAGATCCGGTTGGATCGGCAGATTACATCATGCCGCCCATGCCGCCCATGCCGCCCATGTCGGGCATGCCGCCACCGGCACCGCCATCCTTGGAGGGCTTGTCGGCAACCATTGCCTCGGTGGTGATCAGCAGGCCTGCGATCGAGGCTGCATCTTCCAGCGCGGTGCGGGTCACCTTGGCGGGGTCGATCACACCGAAGGCGAACATGTCGCCGTATTCTTCGGTCTGAGCGTTGAAGCCGAACTTCAGGTCGGTGCTTTCGCGGACCTTGCCGGCCACGACGGCGCCGTCGACGCCTGCGTTCTCGGCGATCTGGCGCAGCGGTGCTTCCAGGGCCTTGCGCACGATGGCGATCCCGGCTTCCTGGTCGGAGTTCGCACCGGTCAGGCCTTCGAGGACCTTGCCGGCCTGAACCAGGGCAACACCACCACCCACGACGATGCCTTCTTGCACGGCAGCGCGGGTTGCGTTCAGGGCGTCATCGACGCGGTCCTTGCGCTCTTTCACTTCCACTTCGGTCAGGCCGCCGACGCGGATCACGGCAACGCCGCCTGCCAGCTTGGCAACGCGTTCCTGCAGCTTCTCGCGGTCGTAGTCCGAGGAGGTTTCCTCGATCTGGTTGCGGATCTGGGCCACGCGGGCTTCGATCTCGGCCTTGTCGCCGGCACCGTCAACGATGGTGGTTTCGTCTTTGGTGATGGAGACCTTCTTGGCCGAACCCAGCATGTCCATGGTCACGGACTCGAGCTTCATGCCCAGGTCTTCGCTGATCACCTGACCGCCGGTCAGGATGGCGATGTCCTGCAGCATGGCCTTGCGGCGATCGCCGAAGCCCGGTGCCTTGACGGCTGCGATCTTCAGACCGCCGCGCAGCTTGTTGACCACGAGGGTGGCCAGCGCTTCGCCTTCCACGTCTTCCGCGATGATCAGCAGCGGCTTTTGCGACTGGATCACCGACTCGAGCAGCGGAACCATCGGCTGCAGCGACGAGAGCTTCTTCTCGTGCAGCAGGATGACGACGTCTTCCAGCTCGGTGGTCATCTTGTCGGCGTTGGTCACGAAGTAGGGCGACAGGTAGCCGCGGTCGAACTGCATGCCTTCGACGACTTCGACTTCGGTTTCCATGCCCTTGTTTTCTTCAACGGTGATGACACCGTCGTTGCCGACCTTCTGCATGGCTTCCGCGATCTCGCGGCCGATTTCCTCTTCGCCGTTGGCGGAGATGGTGCCGACCTGAGCAACTTCTGCGGTGTCGTTCACGGGGCGCGAAGCGGCCTTGATGGCTTCGACGACCTTGGCGGTTGCCAGGTCGATGCCGCGCTTCAGGTCCATCGGGTTCATGCCCGCGGCCACGGCCTTGGTGCCTTCTTTCACGATGGCTTGCGCCAGCACGGTTGCGGTGGTGGTACCGTCACCGGCTTCGTCGTTGGTGCGGGAAGCAACTTCCTTCACCATCTGTGCGCCCATGTTCTCGAACTTGTCTTCCAGTTCGATTTCCTTGGCGACCGACACACCGTCCTTGGTGATGCGGGGCGCGCCGAAGGATTTCTCGAGCACAACGTTGCGGCCTTTCGGGCCCAGGGTCACCTTCACCGCGTCGGCGAGGATGTTCACACCCTTCAGCATCTTGTTGCGGGCTTCGGTGTTGAATTTGACGTCCTTGGCAGACATGCGCGTGTCTCCTGACTATTCGTTGAAATTCATGCGAAATGCAGTGAAGCGACTTAGGAGATGATCCCCATGATGTCGCTTTCCTTCATGATCAGCAGCTCTTTGCCGTCCAGCGTGATCTCGGTGCCCGACCATTTGCCGAACAGGACCTTGTCGCCTTCCTTGACGGACAGGGCGATCAGTTCGCCGTTGTCCTTGCGGGCGCCTTCGCCAACGGCGACGATCATGCCCTCTGCGGGTTTTTCCTTGGCGCTGTCGGGGATGATCAGACCACCCTTGGTCTTCTCTTCGCTTTCGACGCGTTCCACAAGCACACGGTCATGCAGCGGTTTGAATGCCATCTCTGAGGCTCCTTGGCTCAAAGTTTCTCCCTCACACCCTCCCGAACGGAGGGCGTTATCACTCACCTGTAGTGAGTGCTAACGCCGCATAGCTAGGCAAGCTCCGATAGCCTGTCAAGCAATCCGTGGCGAAAAAATCGGGCCTCGCACCGCTCCCGCGCGATGCCTCCCGGCTCTCCGCCCAAAGGACAGCCGCCGCCCTGCGACGCCTTTCAGATAAGGGGCCCGCCACAGGGCGCCAAACGGCTCAGCGGAAACCGGCCAGAGCCCGCCAATAGTTAAGCCGCCACCGAAGTATTTTCTTGACCCGACTCGCCCGATCCGGAAGGTTAAGTGAATGCTTGACCATCCCGAAACAGAGCCCCCCGACCCCGCCGCCACGCTTTTTCATGCCCTGGGCGATGCCACCCGCCGCGCCATGGTCGAACACCTCGCCCGCGGCCCCGCCCCGGTCAGCGCCCTTGCCGCCGGCCTGCCGATCAGCCTGCCGGGGGTGATGCAGCACCTGCGCGTGCTGGAAGACGCCGGCATCGTGCGCAGCGAAAAGACCGGGCGCACCCGGATCTGCACCCTGCAGCCCGATGCCCTCGCCCGCGCCGATCAGTGGCTCACCCGTCAGCGCCTGTTGGCCGAGAAACGCCTCGACCGTTTCGGCGCCCATCTCGCCGCCCACCCGGAGGAGGATCCGCCCTCCCCGGCGCCCCCAGAGGAGGACACCCCGTGACCACCCCCGTCTTTCACCATCAGTTCACCGTCGAGCGCCGCTACCCGGCCTCCCCCGCCCATTGCTTCCGCCATTTCCTCGACCCCGAGGCGCGCAGGATCTGGTACATCCATGTCGAGGACGGCTGGATCCTGCACGACTACGAACCGGCCACCGATCCCGCCCCCGGCGCCCGCGAATACATGCGGGTCTCGCCGCCCGGCTCGCAGGTTGTCATCACCAATGACACCCGCCATTGCGTCGTCGTCCCCGGAGAGCTCTTCGTCTATGCCTACTGGATGACGCTCGACGGCGCCCATATCTCGGCCTCCGTCGCCACGGTCGAATTCCGCCCCGACGGCAACGGCACCCACCTCGTCTTCACCGAACAGGGCACCTTCACCGAGGCCGACATCAGCGGCCGTCTCGGCGGCACCGAGGCGATGATGGACGGCTTTCTGCGCTATCTCGATCGCCCCGGGGTGCTGTGACCGGCCCAGCGCCCGCGCCTGTCTCCGCCCAAGGGCAAGGGTCTGGGGCAAGGTCTCAGTGCAACGCGTTCCAGAAGACCAGCCAGATCAGCACCAGGTAGACCGCCATGATCGCCGGCCCGGCGATGAAGTTCAGCCGCACGGCAAAGGCATGGCTGCGCACCCGGCGCATCCGAAAGACGAGCAGCGACAGCATCAGCACGGACAGGATCGCGCCAAAGGTCAGAACGCTCAGCTTGTCCGCCACGCCGAAGACGGCATCGTAACCGATGGCATCTTCAAGCCTGTAGCGGTTGAAGACCGCCGCAAAGATCGAGCCGGTGGTCATCCCCACCCGCGTCCCGAATTCCTCGATCGGCACAAAGATCACCAGCATGGAAATCGCCAGCGCCATGAAGAACCCCGAGAACTTCTCGAAGAGCACCGGCGAGATATCCCTCGCGATTTCAACGCTGATGATCAGCTGCGAAAAGGTCGGCGCGACATCGTGATGACCGAACCGCGTGCCATAGGTGTGGTCGAATGCGCCCAACCCGAGTTCGGTCACCCGCCATCCCGGCAACTCCACGAAATCCGCCATCACCACGCCGTCCGGATCCGGCACGAGGCGGACTTGCTCCACTGTGTCCGCAGCCTCCAGGCGCACCACCAACCTCTGCGTGTCGAAGGGATAGTTCCGAATGTCGAAGCCGTGGTCGATCTGTGCCACGAAACTGATCGCAGAGTACCGCCCAGCTCCGTCCGGCAGCTCCGTCTGACGATAGTCCGTCACCTGTACCGACCGTGCGATGATCTGCGTATCGGTCATCGGGTCCAACTGGCCCGACGGATCCACGAACCAGGCATAGCCGCCGATGCGGAAGCTGCCATCGGCGGGTTCCACGTCGGAAATTGAGGTGATGAATATCCCGACGGACACCTCGACCGGCTCGGCCCGCGCCGCGGCGGGCCAGAGCGGCAGGACCATGCAGGCGATCAGCATCATGGCGGCAAGCGGCAAGCTGCGGATCATCGTCTGGAAAGGGGCAAGGGGCTGGCGCATCTGTCATCCTCCGTGGCCCCGGCCCATCGGCACGGCACCGGGCAGGCTGCCCGGTCCCTGCCCGGCCCGCGGCAGCTCTCCCCATGGTGGATGGCCCGGCCTCCGCTTGCAAGCCCCTGCCGGGGCCATGGCGCCCGGTCGCCGGGCTCCTGTCGCCGCGCCGCCTCGCCCGCCCCGCCTGTTTCAGCCGACTTCCGGTGCGGCCCGGCCCTTCGGCGTCAGGGCATAGGTGCCCGTCGCCACCCGCTCGAACCAGCCATAGTGATCGTCGCGCATGATCGTGGTGGCCCGCGGCACGCCGGTGGCCTTCGCCACCGCGGCGCCCTTGCTCGGCCCTTCCAACGCCAGGTGCCGGGCACAGCGGATCGCGTCCTGCCGATAGGCCGTCATCAGCGTCACCCGGGTCGAACCGCCCTGGTTCGGATCGCCTTCCCGGCGCTGAAATTCCCGCAGGAGCTTTCCCTGCCGCTGCCGGTTCTGCCGGGGCTGGTAGGGGCCCGGGTCGCAATGCACCTCGACAAAGCCGTCCCGCACCCGCACCGTGATCAGCCCAAGGCCAAGGCGGCGGCACAGCCCAACATGTGCGGCCAGCTGCTTGCGACCGCGCAGCGCCGGAATGGCCAGGTAGACGAAATCGCTCATCGTCTGCCGGTCCACTCCCTGCTGCACCAGGGTCAGGTTCATGCCGCGCTTCAGCTCCACGATCACGGGCTGCGGATCGTCGTCACGCAGGGCCACCACGTCGGCGCCCCGCACCTCCGCCTTCACCTCATAGCCCTGCCCCTCGAGAAAGGCCTTCACGGGCGCATAGAGATCCGTCTCTGCCATCTTGCCTGCCATGAGATGCTGATAGCGCGCGCCGGCCCCGCTGCGAAGGGCCGAAGAGCATGAAAGCGAAGGATGAGGATTTGCCTGCCGCAGCGCCCGCGCCGTTAAGCGCGCGCTGCGTTAACCCGTGCACCTCGGCGGATCCGCACCGACGCGATACCGACGTGATACCGACGTGATACCGACGTTGCGATTTCGGCCGATCTGCCCTGTTAACCCGTGCAAATCCGGGCGATTCGCTGCAGTGCAGTACCGACGTGGCGTGCGTACCCGGTAGGCATTCCGCAACCCGATTACCCCCTCCCCGGCCCCGCGCGGAAAACCCAGCGTTCCATGGGTGACAAGGCGCCGGAGCGCTCCTATAAGGGCGCGCAAAGACCCATATTTCAAAGGAACTCTGATAGCATGACGATCAAGGTTTTTGGCCACAAGTCCCCCGACACCGATTCCGCGGGCTCCGCGCTCATCTGGGCCTGGTACCTCAACGAGGTCGCCGGCACGCCGGCCGAGGCCAAGCTGCTGGGCGAGCCCAATACCGAAGCCGCCTATGTGCTTGAAAAATGGGGTTTCTCCAAGCCCGAGATCATCTCCGAAGTGACCGCCGAGGATGATGTCGTCATCGTCGACACCAACAACCCGGCCGAGCTGCCGGCAGCGATCAACGACGCCAACGTCATCCAGATCATCGACCACCACAAGCTGGTCGGCGGCCTTGAAACCAAGGGCCCGATCGACATCACGATCAAGCCGCTCGCCTGCACCGCCACCATCATGTACGACCTGATGGGCGAGGCCACCTCCAAGCTGCCCGACAACGTCAAGGGCCTGGTGCTCTCGTGCATCCTTTCGGACACGCTGGAGTTCCGCTCGCCCACCACCACCGACATCGACAAGGCCCTGGCCGAGAAGCTCGCCTCCGAGCTGAACATCGAGATCGGCACCTACGCTTCTGAAATGTTTGAAGCAAAATCCGACGTCTCGGCCTTCTCCGATGCCGAACTGATCCGGATGGATTCCAAGGAATACGCGGTCGAAGGCACCAAGTTCCGCGTCTCCGTGCTGGAAACCACCGCACCCAAGATCGTGCTCGACCGCAAGGCCTCGCTGATGGAGAGCTTCAAGACTGTCGCCGCCGAAGATGGCGTCGACGAGGTGCTGCTCTTCGTGGTCGACATCCTGAACGAGGAAGCCACCCTCTTCGTGCCGAACGACCTGGTCAAGACCGTTGCCGAGAAGAGCTTCGATGCCACTGTCGAGGGCGACACCGTCGTCCTGCCCGGTATCATGTCCCGGAAAAAGCAGATCATCCCGAACCTCAAGCTCTGATCTGCACCGCACTCCCTATCGGAAAGGGCGCCCACCAGGGCGCCCTTTTTCTTTGGCAACCGGGGGGCTCTGCCCCCGCCGCCGCTCCGCGACGCCCCCCGGATATTTCGAACAGGGAAACAAGCGGATACCCCCCCCGTTTCCCTGTTCGAAATATCCCTGCCGGAGGCACGGCCCTAGGGGCCGTTCAACACGTCGCCTTTCCCCCCACGACCAAACCTGATCTACCTCGTGAAGCCATTTCACGGAGGAGTTTCAGAATGACCCAAGGTTTCGACACCCTGCAAATCCATGCCGGCAGCGCGCCCGATCCTGCCACCGGCGCCCGTCAGGTCCCGATCTACCAGACCACGGCATACGTTTTCCGCGATGCCGATCACGCGGCGGCGCTCTTCAATCTGCAGGAGGTGGGATATATCTACTCCCGCCTCACCAACCCAACCGTGGTCGCGCTGCAGAACCGCATCGCGGCACTGGAAGGGGGCGCCGGTGCGGTTTGCTGCTCCTCGGGGCATGGGGCACAGATCATGGCGCTCTTTCCGCTGATGGGCCCAGGATTGAACATCGTGGCCTCGAACCGCCTCTATGGCGGTACCATCACGCAGTTTTCCCAGACCTTCAAACGCTTCGGGTGGTCCTGCACCTTTGTCGACATGGACGACGAGGAGGCGGTCAAGGCGGCCATCGACGCGAACACCCGCGCCATCTTCTGCGAGACGATCGCAAACCCCGGCGGCTATGTCACCGATATTCCCGCCATGGCGAAGATCGCTGATGCCTCCGGCATTCCGCTGATCGTCGACAATACCTCGGCCACGCCCGCCCTCTGCCGCCCCATCGAGCTGGGCGCCACGCTGGTGGTGCATTCGATGACGAAATACCTGACCGGCAATGGCACCGTTACCGGCGGTTGCGTGGTGGATTCCGGCACCTTCGACTGGGGGGCTTCAGGCAAGTTCCCCTCGCTCTCCGACCCCGAGCCCGCCTATCACGGGCTGAAGTTCCAGGAGACCTTCGGCCCCGCTGCCTTCACCTTCCATTCCATCGCCATCGGTCTGCGCGACCTGGGCATGACGCTGAATCCGCAGGCCGCGCACTACACGCTTATGGGCATCGAGACGCTCTCGCTGCGCATGGCGAAACACGTGGAGAATGCCACGGAGATCGCCCGATGGCTGGAGGCCGATCCGCGCATCGATGCGGTCACCTACCCGGGTCTGGAAAGCAGCCCTTACCACGCCCGCGGCAAGACGATCACGCCCAAGGGGGCCGGCGCCCTCTTCACGGTGGCGGTCAAGGGCGGCTATGACGCCTGCGTCAAGCTGGTCGAAAATCTCAAGCTCTTCAGCCACGTGGCCAATCTCGGGGATACCCGCTCGCTGATCATCCACTCCGCATCGACAACGCACCGCCAGCTGACCGAAGAGCAGCAACGCGCTGCCGGCGCTGCACCGGAGGTGGTGCGGCTGTCCATCGGAACCGAGGACGCCGCAGACCTGATCGCGGACCTTGATCAGGCGCTGTCGGCAGCCACCAGCTGATCGCCTGATCCTCTGCGGGGCCGGAACTTCCACTGGCCCCGCGCCGTTTGATCCGGCATACCCTGCGCAACCCGCGGCAGCCCCGCATCAGGCCCTTTGCCCCAAGGATATTTCATGACCCGGATCGTTTCCTCCCTCGCCGAAATCTCTGACGACTACGACGCCTTCTTCGTCGATCTCTGGGGCTGCGTGCACAACGGCGTCCACGCCCTGCCCGAGGCCGTCGCAGCCCTGCAAAAGGTCCGGTCCGAGGGCAAGAAGGTCGTTCTCGTCACCAACTCCCCCCGGCCGCGGGCACAGGTCGAAGCCCAGATCACCGAAGATTTCGGCGTGGCCCGTGATGCCTGGGACATGATTGCCACTTCCGGTGACAGTGCCCGGGCCGCACTCTATGACGGAGCCGTGGGCGACAAGGTCTATTTCATCGGCGTTGAGCAGGAAAAGACCTTCTTCAAGCCCCTCAACATCCAGGAAAACCCGGACGAAATCACCATCGTGCCCCTGGAAGAGGCCGAGGGCATCGTCTGCACCGGCCCCTTCGATGCCATGGCAGATCCTTCTGTGCTGCGCCCGCAACTGCTGCTGGCCAAGACCCGCGGGCTGAAACTGCTCTGCGCCAACCCGGATATCGTCGTCGACCGCGGAGATCACCGCGAATGGTGTGCCGGCGCTGTGGCGCAGCTCTATTCCGAGATGGGGGGCGAGAGCCTCTATTTCGGCAAGCCGCATCCGCCGATCTACGATCTGGCACACATTCGCCTGTCAGAGATCCACGCCGATGCGAAGAACGCCCGGATCCTGGCCATCGGCGACGGGATTCACACCGACATCGAGGGCGCGATTGGAGAGGGGATCGACTCACTCTTCATCACCGGGGGCCTGGCGGCCGAAGAAACCCGCACCGAGGAGCAGCCCGACCCGGAAGCGCTCGCGGCGTTCATCAAACAGGAACGAATCGAGCCTACCTTCTCCATAGGCAAGCTGAGATAAGACGAAAGCAGGGTTGCTTTCTGCGTCCGCAAAGTAATATTGTTACGCTAAAGGCGATTCATTCGCCGCAATATTACTCTCTCGATTTCATGGAGGGGCGGATGTTGGATAACTTCCCGCGCGGTACGATCTGCATCGAAGACATCGAGATGGGCATGACCCGTCACCTGAGAAAAGTCGTGACCGACGAGGACATCGAAATGTTCTCGAAGGTCTCGACGGACAGGAACCCGGTTCACCTCGATGACGACTATGCCCGCGACACGATCTTCGGTGGCCGGATCGCCCATGGTATGCTGACCGCAGGGCTCGTTTCCGCCGTGATCGGCGAACAGCTGCCCGGACATGGCACGGTCTACATGGGGCAATCGCTGAAATTCCTAGCCCCGGTTCGCCCGGGCGACATGGTTACCGCAGAGGTCGAGGTGATCGGCATCGACCATGGCAAGCGCCGTGTGCAACTCGATTGCAGGTGCATGGTCGACGGCAAGAAGGTGCTGATCGGAGAGGCCACGGTCCTGGCGCCCTCTGCCAAGTTCGACTGAGCCCGCCTGAAACGCTGGACAGAGGCCGGTGCGGCAGCGAAAAGCGGGGCATGACGGATCTAGCCCCTGATGCCTTTTCACAGCGTGCCGCCCGACGGGTTCGCACTCTTCTGCCGCCTTTCTGGGCCGGCCTTACGATCTTTGTCGCCAAGCAGCTCTGGGCCGCGCTTTTTGCCATTATCATCCTCGGGTCGATCCTGATCTCCCGTGCCATCTGGCAGCCCGACTGGCCCCTGGCGCGCTACGACGCATTGTTCCTGATCGCCGTAACCACCCAAATCATCCTGCTGGCAACCAGGCTGGAAACCCCGCAGGAGGCCCTGGTTATCCTGTTGTTTCACTTTACCGGCACGGCGATGGAGTGGTTCAAGGTCAACCACGGCAGCTGGCATTATCCCGAAGCGGGGGTTTTCAAGGTGTTCAACGTGCCGCTCTTTACCGGCTTCATGTATGCCTCGGTCGGCAGCTACATTGCCCGGGTCACCCGTTCCTTCGACGCCGTCTTTGCCCCCTATCCGCCCTATTGGACAAGCGTCGTGCTGGCCGTGGCCATCTATGGCAACTTCATGGCGAACAACTATTTGCCGGACATCCGGCTGGCGCTCTTCGCGGCGAGCCTGCTGCTTTTCCTGCGCACACGGATGTGGTTCCGCATCGGAGAGAAGTGGCTCTGGATGCCCTTCCCGCTCGCGGCGCTCGCCATCGCGGTCGCGCTCTGGATCGCTGAGAACATCGGCACGGTCACCGGCACCTGGGCCTATCCCGGACAGGATCGGTTCCAGTTCGTGTCCCTGCAGAAAATGGGCTCTTGGTACCTGCTCTTCTTCGTCAGCTTCACAACCGTCACGCTGGTCCTGCGCGACGCCCTGCGCCACGCGCCCTTCAGCCCGGGATCACGTAGCGGGTCATCACCACAAGCAGGACCGCAAGCAGCAGAAGGTTAAAGGCGATCGAGGAAAGCACGTCGAGCGTCAGTCCGATCTTACGATCGCGTGGATCATAGGCGTCCACCGCGACACCCATCTTCCGAACTGGGGCCTTCAGCTTGCTGTGATCAACCTGTCGCGACAGCTTCGGATGCTCATCAAGCGTCTGTGCTTCAATGATCTTTTCCGCGGAACTGCGTGCATAGCGGGGCAACCGGCGCCCGGCCTGTGCAACCAGTTCAGCAAAGCTGCCGTCCTTGCGGTTCAGCTTCTTGCGGAGGTTGCGCTCCAGCTTTTCCACTTCGGTGCGAAACTGAGCTTCGTCGAACATCGTTAACTCCCGGACCCTGGCGGGCAATCTAGCGCAGCGCGGCGGCGGGGCCAATATCAGCGGCAATACCTCTGGTGGCGATCCGCCGGCTTGGCTATTCCTGCATCATGCTGAACGTGATCCGCCATGACGGCCCCGCCGCACCTGCCCCCCTCGTGATCGTCCATGGCCTCTTCGGCTCTGGGCGGAACTGGGGCGTGATCGCGAAACGGCTCTCCTCGGAGCGGCAAGTCATCTGCGTGGACATGCGCAACCATGGGAATTCCTTCAGGAATCCCTCGCAATCCTACCCGGACATGGCCGCCGATCTGGCCGAGGTGATCGACACGGAAGGGCGACCATGCGACGTGCTGGGGCACTCGATGGGAGGGAAGGCGTCGATGGTGCTGGCGATGCTCTACCCGGAGAAGGTGGCGCGGTTGGTGGTGGCGGACATCGCGCCGGTGACGTACCGGCATTCGCAGCAGGAATTTATTGATGCGATGAAAAGCGTGGACCTGCAGAAGGTTAACAGACGCTCGGATGCGGAACAGCAGCTGGCTGCGGCGAGCGTTGAACGCGCATTGCAGAGCTTTTTCACGCAAAGCCTTGATGTCCAAGAGAAAAAATGGCGCCTGAACCTGGATGTGCTGGAAGACCAGATGGACCTGATCACCGGCTTTCCGGAGGATCTAAAAGGCCCCTACGAGGGCCCCACCCTGTTCCTTTCAGGCGGGGAAAGCCGCTATATGAAGCCGGAATATCGCAGCCATATCAAAGAGTTGTTCCCCAACGCCCGGTTCGCGAAAATCCCCGGCGCGGGGCACTGGCTGCATGCGGAGAAGCCGCGGGAGTTCGAGGCCATCGTGGCGGAATACCTCCGCCACGGGGACAAGGCCGAGAGTTAACCGTCTCGCTCGACCACGCGGATCGCCTGCCGCGCCAGCGGACGGGCCAGGGCGAAAGAGCCGGCATAGGCCAGAACGAAGGCCGGCACGTTCGCGTAACCTGTTGAAAACAGGGCCGTTTCAAGGCCGCTGGACAGGGCGACGGCCATCAGGATGAAGAGCGGCGCTTCGGGAATTTGCATGGGGAGCCTCCTTTCCTATGTCCCTAGTCTAGGCCCCGCAGCCGCGATTAACCTTGATCAGGATCAGATTTCGCACCGGCGACTCATCTTTGAAAGAGTTAATCCGAAGGCGCCGCACGGGGCCTTAAGCCCCTGAACCGACGCAGCGGCCAGGATGGATCAGGACCGAATCGGGGGGGAAACGGGGCCGATCCCCTACCCCCGAAACGGGCCCGAAAACGCCCGGAATCGGGGCATCGGTCCTTTTTCGCCCGATTGCGGGACCGAAGCCCCGACCCGGCCCAGAGCAACCGGAGAGCCACCCGTGCAATTGCCCCATCTGAAGACCATGTCGGTGACAAAATTTCGCGAAACCGCAAATAAAGAGCTGCGCTGGATGAACGACATGGGCGGCCACATCTGGCTGACCCGGCACGGGCGCCACGTGGGCGCGGTGATCCCGATGAGCCAGGTGAAGGCGCTGGAAACTCTGCTGCGCTGGGACACCGAGGAATATGCCCGCAAGCAGGAACGCGATTACCAGACCTGGAAACGCGCCAAGGCGAAAATGGAATACGTGGCCTGGGTGCCCTATGGCAGCGAGGACCTGACCGAGGCCGAGAGCCTGGCCATGCTGTACAAGGGCGACTGACGACACCCCGAAAGAGCGCCCCGAAAGAGCGCCCCGGAAGCGCGATCGGCGAAAGCGACCGGGAAAGGCGCGGCGGACGCGGGAAGATTCGGCGCCGGGCGGGCGCAACCTGCCCTGCCCGGCGCCTGGCCGGCGACTCCTGAGCGGGGGCGCGATCAGGGCGCCGCCGCCGCTCACCTCCCCAGGTGGAGCCTGCCGGATGGGGGCCCTAGCGCGCGGCGGAGCGCGGCGCGGCACGGCGGATGTTGCGGACCATGGCCCGCTCCATCAACCGGGGCGAAAGACGCTGGAGATACCAGGCGAGCCGCGCCACGCGGCCCACGGGGATCATCGTCACATCATGGGAAAGGCCGCGCAGGATCACCCGGGCGGCGGCGGCGGGGCTCATGTAGTCCATGCCGTCGGCGGCGGCGCCGGGGCGGCCGATGCCGCCCTGCCCCGCGCCGGGATCCGCGGCATCGGGATTGGTGGCCACGAAGGAAGGCGCGGCGATGACCACGCGCACGCCATGGGGCGCCTCCTCGGACCGCAGGGAATGGAAGAACCCTTCGAGCGCATGTTTCGAGGCGGCATAGGCGGTGCGCCGGGTCAGCGGCGAGAACCCCGCCACCGAGGAGATTGCCAGGTGGATGCCGCCGGCCGCGCGCAGGTCGGGCAGGAAGGCCGCGGCCATGGCGACGGCGGCGAAGTAGTTGACCTCGAACAGCCGGCGATGGGCGGCGGGGTCGCTGTCGGCGAAATCGGCGATCATCGTGACCCCGGCGTTGTAGATCACCATGTCGATCGAGGGCCGCGCGGCGCGGATCGCGGCGCAGCTCGCGTGGAGGGCGGCGGCATCGGTCAGGTCGCAGGGCCAGAGACTGATATCGGGGCCGATATGGGGGCTGGCGGCGTTGTCGAGCGCCGCGCCCGGCAGGTCGACCAGGGCGCAATGCCAGCCCCGTTCGATCAGCCCCGCGGCCAGCGCACGACCGAGGCCGCCGGCGCCGCCGGTGATCACGGCGGTGCGCCCGTGGCGAGGGGCCGTACCGCGCCGGTCAGCGGCATGTTCGGAATGATCGGCGGAGCTGTGGGTCATGGAGGCTGGCATCAAAAGGGTCACTGGTACTGGTGTGGAAATGGGGTGGCGTCACGGCAGGGCGGCACGGCGCCAGAGGTCGAAGACGGCGGCGGCGTCGAGCTCTGGCTGATAGCCGAAGTCGCGTTTCAGGGCGGTGTTGTCGAGCACGGGGCGGTATTGCAGGAAGCCCACCTGCTCCGGCCCGTAGCGCGACAGGCGCAGCGGCCGGGCCAGCGCCAGCCCCCGGCGCAGCACGCCCGCGGGCAGGCGCACCAGCGGCTTGCCCATGGCGCGCGCCAGGTCGGCCATGGTCATGCGCCCGTCGGCGGCGACGTTGTAGATGCCCGACGGCCCGTCGGTGGCCGCGCGCAGCAGGATCCGGGCGAGGTCTTCCGTCCAGATGAAGACGAAGGGGCTGTCGCTGCCGCGGATGGCGAGCAGGCGCGGCTTGTGGAAGAGCGCGGTGATCTGGTTTTCAACCCCGGCGCCCAGCACCGTGCCCACGCGCAGCACCACCTGTTCGAGCTGCGGCGCGTTCTTACGGGCGCGGGCGAGCAGCTCCTCGACCTGGCGCTTGTGATCGGAATAGGCAAACTCCGGGTTGCCGCGCAGGGCGCAGCCCTCGGTGAGGGGCACGGGGTTGTCGGCGTGATAGCCATAGGCCGCCCCCGAGGAGGTGACCACGAGCCGTTCGACGCCATGGGCGATGCAGGCGGTCAGCACGCGGCGGGTGCCCTCGACATCCACCTGGTATTCCCAGGCGCGGGTCGAGCCCTTTGGCGGGGTGACGATGGAGGCCAGGTGCACCACCACCCGCGGCCGCAGGCGCGCGATGACGCGATCGGCATCGCCGCCGGTGACATCGAGCGTGTGGAAGGCCGAGCCCTGCGGCAGCACCAGCGGCGCACGGATGTCGGTGGCGTGGACGGGACCCTGGACAGTGTTCGAGAGGCCGAGGCTGCCGATCTGGTCGAGCAGCGCCTGCCCCACCATGCCGGCGGCGCCGGTGATCAGGATGCCGCCATCGGGATTGCCCTGCAGGGCGCGCCCGAGCGAGGCCGGCAGCGGGCGGCGTTCGGTGGTGCGATTATTGCTCATGCGGTCACCTCGCGCTTTACCGGGCGGGGCAGCGGGCGGCGGCGCCAGAGGGTGGCGAGGGCGAGGCCAGCAACGGCATGCCACATGCCCCAGAAGGCCGCGACCACGGCCATGCCGCCGAGGCCGCCGAAGAAGGAGAAGATCAGGATCAGGCCCAGGCCCGAGTTCTGGATCCCGGTTTCCATGGTGATGGCGCGGCGGTCGAAGGCGGACAGGCGGAAGAGGGTTGCCGTGCCGAAGCCGCCGGAGAAGGCGAGCGCGTTATGGGCCACGACGAGGCCCGCAACCATCCAGGCGTAATGCAGGAAGAAGGAGAAGTTGCCGGCCAGAGCGATGACGATGAAGGCGAGGAAGATCACCATCGAAAGCGTCTGCAAAGGGCGGCGCAGGCGGGCGGCGAGCCGGGGCGCGCGGGCGGCCAGCGCCATGCCGGCGGCGAGCGGCAGCAGCAGCATGAAGAAGACGATCAGGGCCATGCGCATCGGGTCGATGTGGATGATCTGCAGCAGCTCTCTGGTGGGGGGATAGAGGCCGCCCCAGAAGGAGATGTTGAGCGGGGTCATCACCACCGCGGCCATGGTGGCGATGGCGGTCATGGAGACCGAGAGCGCGGTATTGCCGCCGGCGCGGTGGGTGAGGAAATTGGAGATGTTGCCGCCCGGGCAGGCGGCCACGAGGATGAGGCCGAGGGCGATGGAAGGGCGCGGCTGCACCAGCAGGATCAGCGCGAAGGTGAGCACCGGCAGAACGATGAACTGGGAGATCATGCCGGCGATGACCGGGCGCGGGCGGCGCGCCAGCTGCCGGAAGGCGCGGGGGTCGATGTCGAGGGCGATGGCGAACATGACCACGGCGAGGACGCCGTTGAGCAGGGCGAGCGAGCCGGGGCTGAAGTTCAGGCGGATGAGATCGAGATCGGTCATGGAGCCGCCTGTTTCAGCGCGTCGATGCGGCGGGTGACGGCGCGGCGATAGGTGGCCTTGTCGACGTAATAGGCCATGCGGGGCAGGTCGATGTAGGACATGCCGCCGGTGGCGCGGGTGAAGCCGCGGGCCTTTTCGTCGTGGATCGCGCGGGCGGCGACGTTGCCGCTACGCAGGCCCGCGATGTAGCGGGCGACCATCTCGGCCTGCTCGTGGCGGCCCTGCCAGCCGAGGCCGGAGGCCTCGACCATGCCCATGACGAAGAGATCATCGCGCGCGGGGTGCATGCAGTTGAGGAAGAGATGCGGCGCGTGGCCCTGCCAGTTGAGCAGCTCGCGGTCGATGAACGGATAGTGCAGCCGGTAGCCGGTGGCCGCCAGGATCATGTCGTAGCTGCCGGTGGTGCCGTCGGTGAAGGTGACCGTCTGCCCGGAGATGTCGGCGATATCCGGCCGGATGCCGATGTCGCCGTGCCCTGCGTGGAAGGTCACCAGGGAATTCACCACCGGGTGGCTCTCGTAGAGGGCATAATCGGGTTTTGGAAAGCCGAGGCGCTCGGGCCGGCCGGTGAAGGCCCGCAGGATGGCACCATCGACCCGGCGTTTCAGCCACATCGGCAGGCGGATCGCGCCGCCCAGCGTGTCGGTGGGCCGCCCGAAGACGTATTTCGGCACGAAGTAATAGCCCCGCCGCATCGACAGGTCGACGGCCTCGGCGTGATGCACCGCATCCACCGCGATATCGCAGCCGGAGTTGCCGGCACCCACGATCAGCACCCGCTTGCCCTCGAACTGATGGGCATGGCGATACTGGCTCGAATGGATCAGCTCGCCGCAGAAATCGCCGGGAAAGCGCGGCAGGTTCGGCTCGGAGAGCGTGCCGTTGCAGATCATCACCGTGCCGAAGAGCGCGCTGTGCTCCTCGCCCTCCTCGCGCCAGGTGACGCGCCAGCCCTCGCCCGGCGCGCCCAGCGGCACGCAGGAGAGCACCTCGGCATTGAAGCGGTAGTGATCGCGCAGGCCGAAGTGATCGGCGAAGGCGCGGAAATAACGCTTGAGCTCGCGGTGCGACGGATAATCGGCCAGGCTGTCTTCCATCGGGAAATCGGCAAATTCCGTCATCCGCCGCGAGGAGATCAGATGCGCGGTCTCGTACATGGTGGAGCGGGGCGCGTCGATGTCCCAGAGACCGCCGACATCGCCGTGCAGTTCGAACCCCCGGAAGGGCACGCCCTGTTCGGCCAGCGTCTTGGCCGCCGCCAAGCCCATCGGCCCCGCTCCGATCACCGCGACGCGGCGCAGCTCCTCCTTCTGCGCGGCACCCGCGGTGGTGCCCCGACCCGGCAGGGCGTCTTCCGGTAGCGCCTCTGCCGGGTCCGGTTCGGCCAGGGACGGCCAGGACGGTTGCGGCGCTCCCCGTGCCACGCCCGTCCGGGCCTTTCCTGTCCGGGGCCCCTCGGTCCGTTCCCCCTCGGTCCGGACCAATCCAGTCTCTGCGCCCCGCCCCGCGTCGGAGGCCTCGTTTCGGGCCGGATCCTGTGCCGGATCGGCCGGGCGCAGGCCCGTTGCTGTCGCGTTCGTCACGTCGCGATCCTCCTCCCAGAGATGGGAAGAGCCTCCCAACTCTTCCGGATCTTTAACTTGACCAATCGTTCAACCTAAAGCAAGGTAAATTCATGGCACATGTTTCACCGAAACCGGAAGAGCGACAAAGAGCCCTGTCAAAACGGGCACTTGCGGCACGCGCGAGGATATTTGACGCGGCGGAACTGCTCTTTGCCTTCAACGGATTTGACGGCACTTCGATCCGCGACATCGCCGGCGAGGCCGAGACGACCGCGGCCTCTGTGCTGTTTCACGGCGAATCAAAGCAGGAGCTGTTCCACGCGGTGGTGATGCGGCGCGCCGACGAGATGATGGCGTTGCGCCTGCAGGCGCTGGACCGCGCCCTGCAGCAAGAAGTGCAGGCAGATGTCGACGAGGTGCTCGCCGCCTGCCTGCTGCCGATGATCGAACGGGCGCTGACCGGCGGCCCCCAGTGGATGGCCTATGTGCGGCTGGTGGCGATCGTTTCGACCGAGGAACGCTGGCGCGAGATGAGCGAGGCCTGTTTCGACCCGACGGCCGGGCCCTTCATCGAGGCGCTCTCGGCGCTCTATCCGCAGGCCCCTCGCGAGGCGGTGGCAACCGCCTATGTCTACACGATCTCCGCCGCGCTCTCGCTGGCAACCGCCCGCTGGCGGATCGAGGCCCTGGCCGGCGATCGTGACGTGCAGGACCGCGCGCCGCAGGATCTGATCCGCTTTTGCGCGGCCGGGATGAGGGCCGTGCTGGAGACCGCGTGAGCCAGGGCCCCTGCCCCGCCAGGATTGCCGACGGGAAAAGGGCCGCCTCGGGGCGGCCCTCTCTTCCGGCCGGTGCGGTGGCCGCTCGCCTTGCCTCTGCCCCGGATGATCGCCGGGGGCACGGCTCAGGCGCCGGGGCGCATCCGGGCCAGCAGGTTGGTCTTGAGCACCAGCTGGTGATAGATCGCCGCCGCCACGTGCAGCACCACCAGCGCGATGAGCAGCACCTTGAAGAGCTCGTGCGCGGCACCGGCAGGGCCGACCATGCCGAACCAGGCCACGGCGCCCGACACCGGCATCAGCACCAGCAGCGCGTAGAGCGCCCAGTGCGTCAGATGGGCAATCACCTGCTGCCAGGCGGGCTCTTCCGCCGGCAGGGCGGGCACGCCATGGGTGAAGCGCAGCAGCACGCGCCAGAGCGCGAGCAACCCGATCAGCACGCCGACGACAACATGGAAGATCGCGCCGCCGGTGGGGGTGAAAATGCCGCTGTCCATGTTGACATGCCAGGCATGGCTCATGGCATCGGCAAATATGAACTGTACGGCAAGAAGGATGACGACGGCCCAGTGCAGCATGATCTGGGCCCTGGAATATTGGGTGGGCATTGGCTGTTCCTCTGTTGGCTTTTGCGCGCGCCTTTCGAGATCATACGCCCGGCCTGCGGGCTTCCGTCGCGGATTGCTCGCGGAAAACTGCCGATATGGCCCAAAAGCCGCGCCGCGGGCAATCTGCATGGAACCCGCATGGAACCCCGCCGGGGGCCAGGGCGTTTACTCCTTGAAACACAAGACGTTTTTCGGAGGACGAGATGAAAAAGGTATTCCTGCCCGCCGTGGCCCTGCTGGGCGTGATGGCCCTGAGCGCATGCGAAACGGTCGAGGGCGCAGGCCGCGACATGCAGAACGCCGGCCAAGCCATCGAGGGCGAAGCGCAACAGACCCAAGCCGAGCAGCGGGCCCAGACCCCGCCGCCGCAGATGTGATCCGAGGGTTTCGGTAGTGAGTGACGAGCCGGGGGCGAAAGCCTCCGGTTTTTTATTGGGGGGTCATCGGGGATGTGCTTGGTGATTTTAGCGAACCACAATTGTAAGCTGCATTAACAACCCTGATTCCGCCGGGATTTAACGAATGGCCCCTTTTGTCGCCGTCGCATTCACCTCTGTAATATCCCTCATATACTTGACGGGGTACACATACCTTGATGGATACTATGCGACATTCGAAATCGAAGTCCCGGAACTTGGCTATTCAATACAAGACATATTTGTACATAGCGCACCTCCCATCAAGACGGTTCTGGCAGATGTTTATAAAAATCCAACGAACCAGCTAATCAACGTACTCCTGTTTCTTATACTGATTTTGATTTTAGGGCGAACGGTACAAACACGAACAATCCCGACAAGACCCCTCACCTGGTCTGCAGCACTCATATTCGCATTGTCAGCGTGTTTCGTGACTTTCACATGGCTCACTGCGGCAAAAATCGGAAAAGAGCGCGCCGAAAGTCAGATTGGATCCCTCAATCTTGTGAAGTTGACGACCAAAGAGGATAGCCGGTTAAATCTGAACACAGGGACGCAGCAGCTACACCACATTATATCAACAAAAGACATGCATTTCCTGTTGCTAACTTACGAAAACGGAGAGGACCGATGGGTAATACGCGTACCAAAAGAAGCCACTACATCCTTAAGGGCTTATCAGGACTGATATTTTCCGCAAATCTCATGATAGCCCCTCAGCTACTGAGAGCAGAGCAGGCTACTGTTACAGCGGTAATAGAAACTCCGATCACCTTTCTCAGCAAAGGCACAACCCATTACAGGCTGGCAGACCCGGACCGTCCTCGGATCGGGACACTGATCACGCCTGCAAGCACAAAACCGGATGCTGAAAATTTCCGGTTTTGCGACGGAACCACTGCGAAAGTCGTGATTGAAACCCTCATAAAGTCAAAAGATTCCTGTGACAGATCGCCCGAGGGCCCCTTCAACCTCGCTGATTTTGCATCTGGTCGAGCAATCCCCGTATACAATACGGATCGGAAGGTGATTGGCGCACTCTATGACGTTACCGCAACGGACCTTGGATACGAAGGCACCATATCGGTACCGACCGAAATTACCGAACAAGACCAATTTACGCAGCCGCCTACCTTCCCCCCGACCGAAGAGGTGGCGCCACAAAGGATCACAGATTTCGGCATCGCAACCGGCACCGATGGTCAGATCTCAATCATACTGGAAGAGCAGAATTCGTAGCTCCTCCAGCTAGTTACGATCAATTGTCCATCTTCAGGGCGGAGATGAAAGCCTCCTGCGGGATGTCGACCTTGCCGAACTGCCGCATCTTCTTCTTGCCCGCCTTCTGCTTGTCCAGCAGCTTGCGTTTCCGCGTCGCGTCGCCACCATAGCACTTCGCCGTCACGTCCTTGCGCATGGCCGAGAGGGTCTCGCGGGCGATGACCTTGCCGCCGATGGCCGCCTGGATCGGGATCTTGAACATGTGGCGGGGGATCAGCTCTTTCAGCTTCTCGCACATCGCCCGGCCGCGCATTTCCGCCCGGTCGCGGTGCACCATCATCGAGAGCGCATCGACGGGTTCGTCGTTCACCAGGATCTGCATCTTGACCAGGTTGTCCTGACGATAGCCGGTCAGGTGGTAATCGAAGGAGGCATAGCCCTTGGTGACCGATTTCAGCCGGTCGTAGAAGTCGAAGACCACCTCGTTGAGCGGCAGGTCGTAGACCACCAGCGGGCGGGTGCCGGCATAGGTCAGCTCTTCCTGGATGCCGCGGCGATCCTGGCAGAGCTTGAGCACGTCGCCGAGGTATTCGTCGGGCACCATGATGGTGGCCTTGATCCGCGGTTCCTCGATGTGGTCGACATAGGTCAGGTCGGGCATGTCGGCGGGGTTGTGCAGCTCCTGCATCGACCCGTCCTTCATGTAGACGTGGTAGACCACCGAGGGCGCCGTGGTGATCAGCTCGATATCGTATTCGCGTTCCAGCCGGTCGCGGATCACCTCGAGGTGCAGCAGGCCGAGGAAGCCGCAGCGGAAGCCGAAGCCCAGCGCCGCCGAGGTTTCCATCTCGTAGCTGAAGGAGGCGTCGTTGAGCGCCAGCTTCTCGATCGCGTCGCGGAGGTCCTCGAACTCGGCACTGTCCACCGGGAAGAGGCCGCAGAAGACCACGGGGATCGAGGGTTTGAAGCCCGGAAGCGGCGTCTCGGCGCCCTTCTTCTCGTGGGTGATCGTGTCGCCCACCTTGGTGTCGCGCACCTGCTTGATCGAGGCGGTGATGAAGCCGATCTCGCCCGGGCCCAGTTCGTCGACGTTCTGCATCGCGGGGCGGAAGACGCCGATGCGGTCGATCTGGTGGATCGTGCCGTTGCGCATGAACTTCACGCGGTCGTTCTTCTTCATCACCCCGTCCATGATCCGGACGAGGACGACGACGCCCAGGTAGGGGTCGTACCAGCTGTCGACCAGCATCGCCTTGAGCGGCGCGTCGCGGTCGCCGGTGGGCGCGGGCAGCCGGTGCACGATGGCCTCCAGCGTCTCGTGGATGCCGATGCCCGATTTCGCCGAAACCAGCAGCGCGTCGGAGGCATCGATGCCGATGACATCCTCGATCTGCTCGGCCACGCGCTCGGGCTCGGAGGCCGGCAGGTCGATCTTGTTCAGAACCGGCACGATCTCGTGGTCGGCGTCGATCGCCTGGTAGACGTTGGCCAGCGTCTGGGCCTCGACGCCCTGGGTGCTGTCGACGACCAGCAGAGAACCCTCGACCGCGTGCATGGAGCGGGAGACCTCGTAGGCAAAGTCGACGTGCCCGGGGGTGTCGATCAGGTTGAGCACGTAGAGCTCGCCGTTGTCGGCGATATACTCGATGCGCACGGTGTTCGCCTTGATGGTGATCCCGCGTTCCCGCTCGATATCCATCGCGTCGAGCAGCTGCTCCTTCATCTCGCGTTCCGAGACGGTGTTCGTGGATTGAATCAGCCGGTCGGCCAGGGTGGATTTCCCGTGGTCGATATGGGCGACGATGGAGAAGTTACGGATATGCGCAAGATCGGTCATGATGCGCAGCATATGCGGGGGAAAGGGGCGTTTGGCAAGTGGGTGTGAGGGGGCTCCAATGCCGTGGGCACCACCTTTTGTTGAAAGGCGCTCCACTTTCCGCGGCAAGGCATTCGCCCCTCAAATCCCGCGAGGCAGTGACAGAACGCCTCAGTTCATGCCGGCGTCCCCAAACAACGCTGAAATGTCGGCGCGGAAAGCCTTCAAGAAGTCAGTGAACTGTTTCTCCGTTTCCAATTTGGAAAGGTCTTCCTCACGCATAAAGCTGCGCCATGTACCGTCCGCATTCATCATCGGGCCAGCGTCGTTGCCTACAGGGTCGTCGATGTTCCAAAGATCATCCCAGCAATCAATTTCACGCGGCTCTGCCTGCCACTGAAAGGCATAAAGGCTCACGCACGTTTCGGATGATTTGGCCGGAGCAAGTGTCAGTGGGTCGGGAGACTTGCCAGGTGTTTCGCGCGCTGCCTCCACGAATGCATGATCGGCACAAAACCAGAGGAAAACGATACATTCGCCCTTACGGACCGTCCAACGCCGCTGCCCGCTTTGGTTCAGGCAGACCATACAGCTGTTCATCGGCAAGAAATCCCAGACCCACTTCTCACTGGGGTTGGTGTTCCTTTGAGGCGCCATCGCATGCTCGGTCGCACACCAGTTGGCGAACTCCAGAGGCTTCAGTTCCCTCGATGCAATTTGCATCATTGACTGGACCCGCTTCTGATAGGCCGCGACCACACGATAGGCGACCCGCAGATTGACCAAGCTCTCGTCCCAAGTTCGATCCGTCATTTCCACTCCTCTAAGCCCGTCGCCGCATCCAAAGAGAGCAAAGGCATTTTTCGAAGGGCGCTGTCGAAGGGCACATGGAGGTACCCGAAGAGGTTGAGGGCATAGACCATGTCCTGAAGAATTCGCCTGTCCGGAGCTATGGTACATTCGTCCAGCTCCTTGGAGAGGGCACGTGCCAGATCCTGCCAGCCGCAAGACGCGACCTGCACCTCTTTGCTCACGGAGCGGGCCTCGGCCACGAAAGCTTGCAGGGAACTGATCTTGCCGCCTATCGCCAGGAACCCCAGAATATCGGGGGCGCCGGCACCCTCTTGCTCGCGTTGCACCACATAGGCACTTAGCTGAGACTTCCACTGAGCAGAATGTTGAGACGCATGTCCAAGCTTCGCTTCCACAATCATGTGCATGCTGCGTTCCGGATCGCCGAGGCTCCACTCCGTGTAAACATCCGGCTCGACAAATTTGCGGCCATCATCGGAGAAACCCCAGCGTGGCCAGAACTCGATATTCTCGAGTGACACGAGCTTCCAATTGAACATTGTCTCCGCATCGCTTCGCCCTTGGTGTTTCGTCGCGTTGAAAAGAATTCGCATTGCGAGAGATGGCGAGAGGTAGGACAGGCGTTCGAAAATCGTCGCCGTTATGTGGTCTTCAATAGTTCGAAAGGTCTCTCTCCAGGCAACGCGGTCTTCAGCGCCCTGAAACCGCCCAGCTTTCGCGTGCAGAATTGAGTTCAACATCGAATGGCTCCCAGGCAGCTTGTTGCCCTTGCCTATTCAGGCCCCGAGGGGGCGGCTAACGCAACATCGGCAAGCAATCTTGCGTCAGCAGTGTGTCCGGCCCGCAATGGAATGCGCGCCTCCACTTCCGCGACGCACGCCCGCCTGCCCGGCCCGCTTGTCATGACATCGCCAATGCGCCCTCCCGAGGGGGAGGGTCCGGCGCGGCCCGGCGTGCCGCCGGGCGTGACGGTGCCGCTTGGGCGCCCCCGCCCATGGGGCGGGGGCGGCGGGGTGGGCCTCGATGGCCCGCACCGGCGCCACCCCAAACGCGAAACCCCGCCCGGTAGATCCGGACGGGGCTGACATCGACCCGGGCGGCGGGCCCGGGCGCGGGATCGAAGCGATCAATCCACGATGTAGAGCGACTTGGCGTTGACGAATTCCTTCATCCCGAAGCCGCCGTGCTCGCGGCCATAGCCGGAATCCTTGACCCCGCCGAAGGGCATGTTGGGGATCGCCACGTTGTAGCCGTTGATCGAGACCATGCCGGTGTCGAAATACTTCGAGGCCAGCTCGCGGGCGCGTTTGACGTCGCGGGAATAGATCCCGCCGCCCAGGCCAAAGCGGCTGTCGTTGGCGATGCGCATCGCATCCTCGTCGTCGCGGGCGCGGATCACCGAGGCCACCGGACCGAAGAGCTCGTCGTCATAGGCGGGCTGACCCGGGGCGACATCCACCAGAACCGTGGCCGGGTACCAGGCGCCGGGGCGGTCGGGCACCTCGCCGCCGGCGAGGACGCGGGCGCCCTTCTTCACGCTCTCGGTCACCTGCTTGTGCAGCTCGTCGCGCAGTTCGGTGCGCGACATCGGGCCGAGCTTCGTGCCGTCGCGGGTGGGATCACCCGGCTCGATGGCGGCGAACTTCTCGGTGATGCGGCGCAGGAACTCGTCGTAGTTCCTGTCGGTCACCACGAAGCGCTTGGCGTTCACGCAGGTCTGGCCGTTGTTGTAGAGCCGCCCCTGCAGGCACCCCTCGACGGCGCGGTCGAGATCGGCATCGTCGAGCACCAGGTGGGCGTCGTTCGAGCCGAGCTCCAGCACGGTCTTCTTGACCAGCTTGCCGGCCTTCTCGGCCACGGCGCGGCCGGCCGGGTCGCTGCCGGTCAGGGTGATGCCACGCACCAGCGGGTTCTCGATCACGCCGTCGGAGGTCTCGTGGTCGATGACCAGCACGGTGAAGAGGTTCTTGGGCAGGCCGGCGCGCTCGAAGAGGTCGCGCAGGAAGAGGCCGGAGCCGGTGCAGCTCGAGGCGTGTTTCAGCAGTACGCCGTTGCCCGCCATCAGGTTGGCCACGGCATAGCGGACGACCTGGTAGGAGGGGAAGTTCCAGGGCTGGATCCCGTAGATCACGCCCAGGGGGGAATAGGTGATGACGCCGGTGCCGCCGGGGATCTTGCGCTCTTCGTCGGCAAGGTCGCTGGGGCCGTTCTCGGCGGTGAAATCGCAGATCGCTGTGCAGAGGTCGACCTCCTGCCGGCTGTCGCCGATCAGCTTGCCCACCTCGGCGGTCATCAGCTGCGCCAGCTCCTCCTTGCTGTTCTGCAGCTCCTTGCCGATGGCCCGGACGACCTTTGCGCGGTCCTCGAGGGAGACCAGGCGCCAGTCGAGGAAGGCCTCGTGGCAGGCCTGGACGGCCGCCTTGGCCTCGGTCGCGCTCATCATCACGTAATCGTCGAGGGGTTTGTCGGTGGCCGGATTGATGGTGGTGATCTGGGTGTTCAGGTCTTTCATGACGTCCGCCTTTCGTTGCGTGTGTCGTGAAAAGAGAACGTGTCACCGCCCCGGAAGTTTCATCCGGTCGAGATTTCGTGACCAGGGGGGGCCGGGGGCGCCGTGGCGCGGCCCGGCGGCCCCGTGCGGCAAACCCTTGCGGTCAAAGCAGAACCCCGGCTCTGGCGGGCAGAACCGGGGGCATTTGCGCTTGCGCGGCTCGCCGCGGCATCAGAGGCCGAGGATCCTGGCCTTCTGGGTCTGGAATTCCTCTTCGCTGAGGATGCCCTGCTCCTTGAGGGCGGCCAGTTCCTTGAGCCGCGCGATGCCGGCATCGTCGAGCCCGCCCGCGGCGGGAGGCGCGGCAGGAGCCGGGGCCTCGTAAACGGCGGCGGGTTCGGCGGCGGCCACTGGAGCTGCCGCCTCGGCGGCCTGCGCCTGCTGGGCGGCGGCCTTGTTGGCGCGGCGGTTGTTCATGGCACCGGCGGTGGCATTGGCGGTGCCGACGATGATGGCGGTGCGGCCGGCGGTGCGCACGGCACCTCCGATGAGGCCGGGGCGACCGCGGCGGGAACCTCCGAGGGGCATGTTCTGTCTCCTTCTTCACGTTGTCCCGGGCAGCACGCGGCGTTCTGCCTCACGGCTCCGGGGAAATTCCTTGAGCCGCGCGCGGGGCACGGCCGGGTTCGGGACGGGATCAGACCTCGTCGGCGATGGCCAGCAGGGTCTCGCGGGCGGCATCGATCACGGCGCCGGGAATGCGTTCGGACATCAGCAGGGACCCACCGGAAGCGACGACGGCCTTAGCGAAATCCGCCGACCAGAGGTGCTCGAACATGACGATCAGGCAGGTGCTGTTCAGCGGCACTTCCTCGGCCAGCTCGGCCAGATCCTCGTCGGAGAGCATGCCGAATTCCTCGCCGGTGAGCTTGATCATCGCCTCGGAGATGTCATCCTTGAAATCGGTGACCTCGAGCATGGCAACATCGCCCTCGGCGTCCTTGGTGACCACGGCCAGGTCGATGACCCGGATCAGGCCCTTGTCGACCAGGTCCATGAAGGCCGGGGCGACCTGACCGTTGAAGGTGTTGCCCTCGAAACCGATGATCACGAGCTCTGTGGGTGCGGTGGGTTCCGACATTCTGCCGTTCCTCATTCTGAAAAATCAAGTTCACGTACAGATTGCGCGGGGTTTACCCGTCAGACAAGCCCGCAGAACGCCATTGCCGGGAGTTTTACCGTATATTCATTTCAGACGGACCATTTGCCACAGCGCTGACCGGCAGGGCGCCCGCCATGCCCACCCGGGCCGGCGCCCACAGGGGCCCGCCCCGAGAAAAGCCCAATGGTGGCGCGATTCGTCCCGCGCCGCGGGAGTGATCTCGCCGGGATACGCCAGCGCGTGACGCGACCAGAGCCGTGAGGCCAGCGGCGGGGCGCTGCGCCGCGTGACGCGATCTCGGGGCCCCGGGCGGCGAACACCCGGCGGGCCGGGCTGCTGACGTCTTCGTGAAGTGGACCGGGAGCGAAACCATCCTACCCTTTGCCCAGATCAACCTGGGAGGGATTCCGATGAACCGCAGAAGGCTATTGATGACCGCCCTGGCAGGGGCTGCCACCGCACCGTTGCTGCGCCCCTTCGCCGCCATGGCCCAGAACCTGACCGGCGACAGCTATGACACCGCCGGGGGCGACAAGCTGAGCATCCATCCGGTGCAGCACGCCAGCTTTGTCATGGACACGCCCGCGGGCGTCATACACGTGGACCCGGTGGGCGGCGGCGCGGCCTACGAGGCGCTGCCGGCGGCGGCCGCGATCCTGATCACCCACCACCACGGCGATCATTTCGATCCCGAGACCCTGGCCGCGCTGCAGGAGCGCGCGGGCGGGGGCGTACCGATGATCGTGAACCCCACCGTGGCAGAGGCCCTGCCGTCGGAGCTGGCGGCACTGGCCACGGTGATGGCGAACGGCGACAGCGGCGAGTTGCTTGGCCTGCCCATCGAGGCGGTGCCTGCCTACAACATGACCGAGGACCGGCTGCAGTATCACCCCAAGGGCCGCGACAACGGCTATATGGTGACGGTGGACGGCCTGCGCGTCTATATCGCGGGCGACACCGAGGACACGCCGGAACTGCGCGGGATGGAGGATATCGACATCGCCTTCGTGCCCTTCAACCTGCCCTACACGATGACCGAGGAGCAGGCCGCCGAGGGCGTTGGGGCCTTTGCCCCCAAGGTGGTCTATCCCTATCATTACCGCGGAAGCGACCCGGAGAAATTCGCCAGCCTGTTGAGCGAGGCCGGCGCCCCAACCGAGGTGGTGATGGGCGGCTGGTACCCCGCCTGAGCCACGGCGCACCGGGACGAACCGGCGGAAGGGGGCCCGGCGGCCCCCTTTCGGCTGTTCCGGGGTGGAGCCCGTTGCGGCGCGCACGGCCTGCTCAAAAACCCGTGACCCTTGCTCTCGATGGCAGGCGCGAGCGGCGCAAAGCCAGGCTGTGAAGGGCTCTCGGCGCCTGCCGGAGCCATGGCAATACGTACAAGAGGCTTGAGAATTTACCAAAAATTTGCCATGTTTCCGGCACAAAGCCGGACAGGAACGTACCGCGGGCAGTGGTGTGATCCGACCAAACCGGCATGGGACAGAGGCAGATTTCATGAAACGAGTACGACCGATCGCAGCGGCGGCCATGACAGCAGTGATGCTCACGGGCCTGACCCCCACCATCAGTTTCGCAGGCCCGATCAGCAGCGCCTGCCTGAGCTCGGACCGCGCGGCGGCCAGCCGGGCGCTGTGCAGCTGCCTGCAGCAGGCGGCGGACATCACCCTGAGCAAGCGCGACCAGCGCAAGGCCGCGAAGATGTTCAGCAAGCCCGACCTGGCGCAGGAAGTGCGCATGTCGAGCTCTCGTCGCGACGAGGAATTCTGGAGCAAATACGTGGCCTTCGGCGACATGGCCACGGCCAACTGCTCGTAATCACGCCCCCCGGGCATGACATGCAAAACGGCGCCGGAGCCTCTCCCGGCGCCGTTTTTTGTTGCCTGTTCCGGTTGTCGTCAGGCCTCGATCCGGGCCAGCAAGCCGCGGGTGCACTCCTCGATCAGGTCCAGCGCGCCATCGAAATCGCGGGTATACCAGGGATCGGGCACCTCGGTCGCCCCGGCATGGGCCGAGCCCTCGGGCAGGTAGTCGGTGAAGAGGCGCACGGGGGTGGCATTGCCCGCCGGACGCTGGGCCTCGATATCGGCGAGGTTGCTGCCGTCCATGGCCAGGATCAGGTCGAATCGGTCGAAATCGGCACGGGTGAACTGGCGCGCGCGCAGGTCCGACATGTCGATGCCCCGGGCGCGGGCGGCGGCCTGCATCGGGCCATATGGCGGCTCTCCGGCGTGCCAGCCGCCGGTGCCGGCGCTGTCGAGGGTGAGGTCCGGCGCCAGTTCGGAGGCTGCAGCGCGGGTCACCGCCTCGGCCGAGGGCGAGCGGCAGATGTTGCCGAGGCAGACGAAGAGGATGGATGTGGTCATCGCGGTGGTCACGGCGATCCCTTTCGTGCAGGTTTCGGGGTGTCCCCCAGACCTAGCGCGGGGTCGGGGCGAGGAAAAGCACGGAAGGGAGTGCAGGCAGATGGAAAAGATCGTGATCCTGACGGGTGCGGGCATTTCGGCCGAAAGCGGGCTGGGCACCTTTCGCGATGCCGGGGGGCTCTGGGAGCAGCACCGCATCGAGGACGTGGCGACGCCCGAGGGGTTTGCGCGCGATCCCGGGCTGGTGCAGCGCTTCTACAACGCCCGCCGCAAGGCCGCCGCCGACGCCCGCCCCAATGCCGCCCACAGGGCGCTGGCACGGCTGCAGCGGGACTATCCGGGCGAGGTGGTCCTGGTGACGCAGAACGTCGACGGGCTGCACGAGGCGGGCGGCTCGCCTTCGGTGATCCACATGCACGGGCAGCTGGACCAGGCGCTGTGCTTTCGCTGCGGCCACCGCTGGCCGGCGCCGATGGAGATGCAGGTGGGAGAGCCCTGCCCCGCCTGCGCGGCCCCGGCCGGGCGGCCCGATATCGTGTGGTTCGGCGAGATG
Organism: Pseudooceanicola sp. DL12; assembly: GCF_056270665.1. Classification (NCBI taxonomy): domain Bacteria; kingdom Pseudomonadati; phylum Pseudomonadota; class Alphaproteobacteria; order Rhodobacterales; family Paracoccaceae; genus Pseudooceanicola; species Pseudooceanicola sp. DL12. Next base: position 804,787 of record NZ_CM149884.1, on the reverse strand, counting down.
CCCTATCGCATGGAGGAGATCTATGACCACCTGGCGGGCTGCACGCTCTTTGCGGCCATCGGCACCTCGGGGCAGGTCTATCCGGCCGCGGGATTCGTGCAGGAGGCCGACCGCATCGGCGCCCATACGGTGGAGCTGAACCTGGAGCCCTCGGTTGGGGTGTCGGCCTTTGGCGAGGCACGGCAGGGGCCGGCCACGCAGACGGTGCCGACCTGGGTCGAGGAGCTTCTGGCCGAGGCGGACGCCTAGCGCTCAGGGTTCACCGGCACCTCGACGGTAATCTCTCCGGCCTGTTCGAAGGTCAGCGTGAGGGGGAAACTGTCGCCTTGCGTGAGCGCCCCGGTCAGCCCCATCAGCATGACGTGATCACCGCCCCGCTGCAGCAGGGCGCCGCCGCCCGCCGGCACCGCGATGCCGCCCTCTATGGCGCGCATCTTCATCACGCCATCAGCCCCCTGCTGGTGGCCGTGCAGGGCGCTCCTTTTCGCCGCCGGGGTCTCTACCGCGATCAGCCGGTCATCGCCCGGCCCTGTGTTCCGCAGCGCGAAGTAGATCGCGCCCGAGCGGGCCACGGGGCTGAGCACAAGGGCATGGGGACCCTCGATTCGAATCTCTGCCGCGGCGGCCAGGGGCAGCAAGGCGAGCATCGGAACGGCGGCCAGGATCGGGAGCAGACGGGGCATGGCGGTCTCCGGGTGTCGTGTCTGGAGCCCTCGGACAGGGGCGTTGCAGGCGGCCTCCGGCCGGGCCACAGGCGGACGCGCACCCATCCCAAGCCAAAGGCCCAGCTCTTGGCCCAGCTATAGGACGGACAGGCCCAACCACCAAACGCAAACAACCCCGCCAAAGGGCGGGGCTGTCCGTAGCACGTCGAAAGATCGAAGGGATCAGGCCTCTGCGGTCTGAGCCTTTGCGATTTCTTTCTTAACTTTCAGTGCGTTGGCAGAAAGATCGGTGTCTTTCGCCTTTTCCAGGAACTTGTCCAGGCCGCCGCGGTGGTCGACCGAGCGCAGGGCCGAAGCCGAGATGCGCATCTTGATGTTCCGGCCCAGGATCTCCGAACGCAGGGAAACGTCGTTCAGGTTGGGCAGGAAACGGCGGCGGGTCTTGTTGTTGGCGTGGCTGACATTGTTGCCAGTCATCGGGCCTTTACCAGTCAGTTCGCAACGGCGCGACATGTCATCTTCCTCGTCTCATCTGAAGGGCGGGTCGCGCCCCGTTCAATGCAAACGGGCGCCGCGCGCAGCAGCACCCTGAATCTCGTCCGGCGTCTTTAGGCGGGGACGCCGGAAAGGTCAAGCCTGAGATGCGGGCATTTGGCGCGGGACGCAGGGTTTTACCCCTTTTGCCCGCAGCCGGCACGGGGCCAACGGATCCTGCCCCAGCCCTATCCCGGTTGCGACCCGCACACAAGCGACCCCGTGGCGCGGCTCATCACGGACCTCTGCGCCTGCCGTGCAGGGTCGGATCCGCTACGTTCCCCTGCGCTTGGCGCGCAGGGTCGGATCCGCCTGCGTCGGATCCTCGGGCCAGGGATGGCGGGGATAGCTGGCGCGCATGTCCTTGCGCACGTCCGGATAGGAATTGGTCCAGAAGCCGGGAATGTCCTGGGTGACCTGCACCGGGCGACCGGCCGGCGAGAGCAGCGTGACCACCAGCGGACGGCCCGCCACGGTGGGGTGGGTCGTCTGGCCGAACATCTCCTGGACGCGGAGGGAGATCGCGGGGGATTCTCCGGAATAGTCGATGGGAATGCGGCGCCCGAGCGGGGTGGTGAAATGCCCCGGCGCCTCGCGGTCGACGAGCTGTTGCTGATGATAGTCGAGGCGCGCGCGCAGGGCTGGCAGGATATCGAACCCTTTCCAGTCTCCGGCGCTGCGAACATTGCCGAGATGCGGCAAGAGCCAGTCTTCGAGGCTCTCCATCAGGGCATCGTCGGAGAAATCCGGCAGGTCGTCATGGCGGGCAGCGGCAAGGCGGACGCGGGCCAGGAAGAGGCGCGCGGGCTCTGAGGGCAGCAGGCCCAGCTCGCGCACGCCGTCGAGCATGGCGCGGGCGACGTCCTCTGCCGGGGCGTCCTTCCAGGTGCGGTCGCTCAGGGGGATCTGGCCAAAGCGCTCCTGCTGCCGGGCCACCACGCGACGCTCGCGGCGGGACCATTCGCAGAAGGAGACCTCCTCGATCTGGTCCGCGAAGAGGGCGCGGATCTCGCCCTCGGTAATCTGGGCGGCCTGTCGGATGCGGGCCTCGCGCGGGTCGCCATCGGTATCGGTGGTGACGATCAGCCGGGCACCGGCGAGCGGATCCTGATCCGGCAGCGCCGCGCCCTTGCCCCCCGAGAGCAGGTAGCGCGGCAAATCCCCAGGGCGGCGCAACCCGACGCGGTCGGGATAGGCGAGCGCGGCCATCTCGGCCGCCGAGAGGGCGCGGGCGGCCCCGGCATCCCGGGCAAGGCGCTGCGCCTCTTTCCGGATGCGGGCCAGCGCGCCGGGATCGGCGCGGCTGTCACGGTCGCCCGAAAGCGCCCGCAGCCGCAGGGTGAGATCGACGGGCGCGCCGCGCGACATCGGATCGCGGTCGGCCAGCAGGGCGGCCAGCGGCGCGGCATCGCGGCCCGCAACCGCCAGCATGTGAGCGAGGCGCGGGTGTAGTGGCAGGCCGGCCAGGCGGCGGCCATGTTCGGTGATCAGCCCCATGTGATCGAGCGCGCCCAGCATGCGCAGGAGCGCCTGCGCCTCGGCATAGGCGCCCTCTGGCGGCGGCGTGAGAAAGGCGAGCTGATCCGGGCCCGCGCCCCAGAGCGCGAGCTCCAGCGCGAGGCCGGAGAGATCGGCGGCCTCGATCTCGGCCGGGGGATAGGCCGGCAGGGCGCCCTCCTCTCCGCGCGTCCAGGCGCGGTAGGCGCGACCGGGCGCGACACGGCCCGCACGACCGGCGCGCTGATCGGCCTCGGCGCGGGAGACCTTCTCGGTGACCAGCCGCGACATGCCGGAGCCGGGATCGAAGCGGGCGCGGCGGGACTGGCCGGCATCGACTACCGCGCGCACCTCGGGAATGGTCAGCGAGGTCTCGGCGATGGAGGTGGCCAGCACCAGGTTGCGCCCCCGTGCGGGCGGGCGCAGGGCGGCCTGCTGATCGGCGAATTTCATCGCACCATAGAGGGGGCGGATGTGGCAATCGCCCGGCAGCCGGCCCTTTAGTGCGGTCTCGAGCCGGTTGATCTCTCCGGCGCCGGGCAGGAAGACGAGGACGCCGCCATCTGTTTCCTTCGCCACGCGGATGACGAGATCGGCGAGCGCCGGCCAGGTGTCGCGCCCCTTTGGCAGCGGGCGGTCGGCATGGACGACCTCGACCGGATAGGCGCGCCCCTCGGAGGTGATCACCGGCACGTCCCCCATGAGCGCAGCCACGGGGCCGGCATCGAGCGTGGCCGACATGGCCAGCAGGATCAGGTCGTCACGCAGGGCGCCGGCGATCTCGAGGCAGAGGGCAAGGCCGAGGTCGGCGTTGAGCGAGCGTTCGTGGAATTCGTCGAAGATCACCGCGCCGATGCCCGAAAGCTCGGGGTCGGTCTGGATCATGCGGGTGAGGATGCCCTCGGTCACCACCTCGATGCGGGTGGCTTTCGAGACCTTGCTCTCGCCGCGCACGCGGTAGCCGACGGTCTGACCGGGCGCCTCGCCCAGGGTTTCGGCCATGCGTTCGGCGGCGGCGCGGGCGGCGAGGCGACGCGGCTCGAGCATCAGGATGCGCCCCGCGGTCAGTCCGGCGTCACGCATGGCGAGCGGCACGCGGGTGGTCTTGCCGGCGCCGGGCGGGGCCTGCAGCACGGCGCGCCCCCCGGCGCGAAGGGCGGTGATCAGGTCTGGCAGGGCGTCATCTATGGGAAGGCGGATCATGGCACGCTTATCCCCGATCCGCGCAGGCGCGTCCATCGGGCTCAGCGGTCGTGCATCCCCTGGCCCGCGAGGATGCGGGGGCGGGCCTTTTCAAGGCGGGCGCTGCGGGTGGCGCTCTGCTTCGCTTGGCCGATGTGCAGGATCCAGCCGCGCTGGCGCCCCGGAGTGAGGCCCTCGAAGGCCTGCTGCAGTTCCGGGTCGGCCTCGAGCGCGGAGAGCAACTCCTCCGGCATGTCGAGATCATCCTTCGCCATCTCGACCCGGCGACCGGCATGCTCGTTCCGCACCGCCTCCGCGATGTAGGCGCGCAGGGTATCGGCAAGCGGCGGGATCTGATCGGCGGCGGTGAACCGCACGTAGCGGACGGAGCGGGAGTTGGCCCCCGGCGCTTCGAGGATGCCGGCGGGATCGGGCAGCAGCACGCCCTTGAAGAAGGAAAGGCCGCAGCTCTCCTTCATCCGCCAGAGGGTGGCGACATTCCCACCACCCGGCGCCGTTCCCGCCATGTAGACGGGCCCGCGCCATTTGAACCCCTCGGTGACCGGACAGGTGCGCACGATGGCCCGCAGGCTGTTCAGCTCCTCGCGCCAGAGGGCCTCCTCCGCGAAGAAGGCCGCGATGCGCGGATCCGGTTCGGATGCCTCTGCCATGCTCCCCTCCCCCTTGGGCCTGACGGCGCTTCGTGGCGAAGTATGCGCGGCGCTGCAGGCCCTGTCCATGCCGTCGTGGCGCCCGCGCGCTCTGGACGGGCCCGGCCAGAGCGCGCTACACCTCTCGGCGGAATGACGGGAGGGCCCATGGAACTCGAGACGATGGCGGAAAAGCTGCTGGCGGGCGACCGGCGGGCGCTGAGCCGGGCGATCACCCTGGTGGAGAGCAGCCGCGCCGATCACCGCGAACAGGCGGTGCAGCTGATCCAGCGGGTGGCCGGTGCCGGACGCCAGGCCCTGCGCGTCGGCCTCTCGGGTACGCCGGGCGTGGGCAAGTCGACCTTCATCGAGGCCTTCGGCATGATGCTGACGGCGCGCGGGCTGAGGGTGGCGGTGCTGGCGGTGGATCCCTCCTCGGCACGCTCCGGCGGCTCGATCCTGGGTGACAAGACCCGGATGGAGCGCCTTTCGCGCGACCCGATGGCGTTCATCCGCCCCTCGCCGAGCCAGTCGCAACTGGGCGGCGTGGCCCGGCGCTCGCGCGAGGCGGTGGCGCTCTGCGAGGCCGCAGGCTTCGACGTGGTGCTGATCGAGACGGTTGGCGTGGGCCAGTCGGAAACGGTAGTGGCCGAGATCAGCGACCTTTTCCTGCTGCTGCTGGCACCGGCGGGCGGCGACGAGCTTCAGGGGGTCAAGCGCGGCATCATGGAGATGGCCGACATGATCCTGGTGAACAAGGCCGACGGCGACCTGAAGCCAGCCGCCACGCGGACCTGCTCTGACTATGCCGGCGCCCTGCGCCTGCTGCGCAAGCGCCCGCAGGATCCGGAAGGCTTCCCGAAGGCGATGATGGTCTCCTCGATTGAGGAACAGGGGCTGGAGGCGGCCTGGACCGAGATGGAAGCCCTGGCAGACTGGCGCCGTGCCGAGGGCCATTTCGACACCGCCCGGGCGGCCCAGGCGCGCTACTGGTTCCGCGAGGACGTGAAACAGGGGCTGTTGGCGCAGCTGGAGACCGGCGCGGCGAAGGCCCGAATGGAAACCCTCGCCGATGCGGTGGCCAGCGGCAAGAAGACCCCGGCGCTCGCTGCCGAGGAAATGCTCGCCGCCCTGCGCGGGGCCTGAGGGCAGTGGGGGGCTCTGCCCCCATCGGCCAGAGGCCGACTCCCCCGGGATATTTCCGGCCAGATGACGGGCCCGTCGACACGGCCGGCCCCTCTCGGAAGAGACCGGCTCTTTCATCTGGCCAAAAATATCCCCGCCGGAGGCATGCAACATCCGCCAGCGGCGGTGCGGCATATATGAATTGGGACTATGCAAGCGGCACGGATGGGCGTAAAGACGGCGCCATGATCGCAAAGCTGCATATCGCACTTCGACGCCGACGCGCGTAAGACCGTTCCCAAGGGAACGGGCAGCCGATCCGCGCGCCACAAGAGGCCGCACAAAACCACCCCTTGAAAACTTGACTTGCCCTGCGAGCGCGTGCTCTTTCAGGGCTTCCGATACCAGAGGACCGAGAATGATCCCTCCTGTTCTGCCGACCTATTCCCGTGCGCCGCTTCACTTCGTGAAGGGCGAAGGCTCCTGGCTGATCGAGGAGGACGGCCGCCGTTTCCTCGACCTTGGCGCCGGCATCGCGGTGAACTGCCTCGGCCACAGCAACCCGGCGCTGGTCGAAGCGCTGACCGAACAGGCCGGCAAGGTCTGGCACCTGTCGAACCTCTACGAGATCCCGCAGCAGGAAGAGCTGGCCCGGCGGCTGGTGGATGCGACCTTTGCCGATACCGTCTTTTTCACCAACTCCGGCACCGAGGCCTGCGAGCTGGCCGTCAAGATGGCGCGGAAGTACTGGTACGAGAAGGGCCTTCCCGAGAAGGTGGAGATCATCACCTTCGACGGGGCCTTCCACGGCCGGTCGAGCGCCGCCATTGCGGCCGTTCCCACCGAGAAGATGGTCAAGGGCTTCGGCCCGCTGCTGACCGGCTTCAAGCAGGCCAAATGGGGAGACTGGGACGCGCTCGAGGCCATGGTGGACGACAAGACCTGTGCGATCATGATCGAACCGGTGCAGGGCGAAGGCGGCATCCGCCCCCTGCCCGATGCCGCGCTGAAGCGGCTGCGCAAGATCGCGGACGACAAGGGCTGCCTGCTGATCCTCGACGAGGTGCAATGCGGCGTGGGCCGGACCGGCAAGCTATTCGCGCATGAGTGGGCCGGCATCACGCCGGACATCATGATGGTGGCAAAGGGCATCGGCGGGGGCTTCCCCCTCGGGGCCGTGCTGGCCACCGAGGAGGCCGCGAGCGGCATGGTCGCGGGCACCCATGGCTCGACCTATGGCGGCAACCCGCTGGGCTGTGCCGTGGGGATCGCGGTGATGAAGCAGGTGGCCCAGCCCGCCTTCCTCGACGAGGTGAACCGAAAGGCCGCGCTGCTGCGCCAGAAGCTGGAAGGACTGATCGCCGCGCATCCCGATGTCTTCGAGGCGGTGCGGGGCCAGGGCCTGATGATCGGGCTGAAGTGCACCCCTGCCGTCGCCGCCGGCGATTTCGTCAAGGCCGGATATGGCGCCGAGGTGATCACCGTACCCGCCGCCGACAACGTGGTGCGCCTGCTGCCGCCGCTGAACATAACCGATGAAGAGATCGCCGAGGCCGCAACCCGGCTCGACGCCGCCGCAACCGCGGTGACCGGGGGCTGAGGCCCGCACGCGATCAGCACCGACACCCGGGCGCGGGGCCGCCATGCGGCCGCCCTGCCCCGGACACGAGAGAGACGACGTTCCGATGAACCACTTCCTTGACCTTCACACCACCGATGCCGGCGAGCTGCGGCAGATCATCGACCATGCCCGGGCCATGAAGACCGCCCGCGAGGGCCGCCCGAAGGGCATGCCCGACGACGAGCAGGCCCTTGCGGGCCGCATAGTGGCGCTGATCTTCGAAAAGCCCTCGACCCGGACGCGCGTCAGCTTCGACGTGGGCGTGCGCCAGCTGGGCGGTCAGTCGATGGTACTGTCGGGCGGCGAGATGCAGCTGGGCCACGGCGAGAGCATCGCCGATACCGCCCGGGTACTGAGCCGCTATGTCGACATGATCATGATCCGGACCAACGAGGAGGCGATCCTGCACGAGCTGGCGGAATATGCCAGCGTGCCGGTGATCAACGGGCTGACCAACGAGAGCCACCCCTGCCAGATCATGGCCGACATCATGACCTTCGAGGAGCACCGCGGGCCCATCAAGGGCAAGAAGGTGGTCTGGACCGGCGACGGCAACAATGTCTGTGCCAGCCTGCTGCACGCGGCGGGGCAGTTCGGCTTCGATTTCACCTTCTGCGGACCGATGCAGCTTGATCCCGATCCCAAGGCCATGGGCTTTGCCCGCGACCAGGGCGTGAGCGTCACCGTCGAGCGCGACCCGATGCGCGCCGTCGAGGGCGCCGACCTTGTGGTGGCCGACACCTGGGTCAGCATGCATGACGCGCAATCCACCCGCGAGCGGCGCCACAACATGCTGCGCCCCTACCAGGTGAACGACGCGCTGATGGCGGCGGCCGGCGAACAGGCGCTCTTCATGCACTGCCTGCCGGCGCACCGGGGCGAGGAAGTGACCTCCTCGGTCATGGACGGGCCGCAATCGGTGATCTTCGACGAGGCCGAGAACCGGCTGCACGCCCAGAAGGCCGTTATGCGCTGGTGCCTCGGCCTCTGAGCGCCAGGACCGGATCGATCCGAGTAAGGGCCCGCCGCAAGGACGGGCCCTTTTTCATGGCCATTCGCGGGGCACGGGCCCGCGGCTTTTGTGTCGTCATCTGTACGGACTGAGGGAAACAGGCCGCAACGGCATGATTTCCAACGGCTTGCCAGACGGTTGAGGCTGGATCGGGGCATCGAAAGGTGGCTATTTGACGGGAAGGCCCGTCGAAGGGGCATTCAGGCAGCCCATGCCGCCCGCAAGGGCCGGCAGCACGGGCGCGCAGGGAGAGATCCAGAATGGAACAGACCACATGACACAGGACGCCGCGAAACAGTCCGCTCAAACACCGCCCCCCCCGGCCGCCGCCGGCGCCCCGGCGTCTAAATCCGAGGTACGGATCGTCTTTGCCGCCCTGATGCTGGTGATGCTGATCGCGGCGCTGGACCAGACGATCGTCGCCACTGCCCTGCCCACCATCGTGGGTGACCTGGGCGGCATGCAGCACCTGTCCTGGGTGGTGACCGGCTACATGCTGGCGACCACCATCGTGACGCCGCTCTACGGCAAGCTGGGCGACCTCTATGGCCGCAAGATCGTGATGCAGGTGGCCATCGTGCTGTTCCTGCTTGGCTCTGGCCTGTGCGGACAGTCGCAGAGCATGGGCGAGCTGATCGCCTTTCGGGCGCTGCAGGGCCTGGGCGGCGGTGGGCTGATCGTGGTGGCCACGGCGGCCATCGGCGACATCGTCAGCCCGCGCGAGCGCGGCAAGTACCAGGGCTATTTCGGCGCCGTCTTCGGCGTGGCGACGGTGATCGGGCCGCTGATCGGCGGCTTCCTGGTGGATCACCTGAGCTGGCGCTGGATCTTCTACGTCAACCTGCCCGTGGGTGCGGTGGCGCTGGTGGTGCTGGGCATCGCCTTCAAGGCCAGCAGCGAGCGCGAGAAGGTCACCATCGACTACCTGGGGGCGGCGCTGCTGGCGGTGACGCTCTCCTCGGCGGTGCTGCTGACCAGCCTGGGCGGCACCTCGATCTCCTGGGATTCGACGCTTGCCCACGCGATGGAGGTCATCGCGGTGCTGGGCCTGCTGGCCTTTGTCTGGGTGGAAAGCCGCGCGCGGGAGCCGATCATGCCGCTGTCGCTGTTCCGCAACCGCAACTTCCTGGTGGCGGCGGGCGTCGGTTTCATCGTCGGCGTGGGCATGTTCGGGGTGATCACCTACATGCCCGCCTTCCTGCAGGTGGTGCACGGGCAGAGCCCCTCGGGTGCGGGCCTGCTGATGACCCCGATGATGCTCGGCGTACTGGTGGCCTCGGTGGGCAGCGGAGCGCTGATCACCAAGCTGGGCCGGTACCGGATCTATCCCATAGTCGGCATGGGCCTGATGGTGGTGGGACTGCTGCTGCTGTCGCTGCAGACGGTAGGCACCGGGCTGATCTATGCCGGCTTCGCGATGCTGGTCATGGGCTTCGGCATGGGCCTGGTGATGCAGGTTATCATCCTGGCGGTGCAGAACGCCGTCGACTATGCGCTGTTGGGGGTTGCCACCTCGAGCGCGACGATGTTCCGCTCGATCGGCGGCTCCGTGGGCGTCTCGGCCTGTGGCGCGATCTTCAATGCGCGGCTGGTGCAGAACTGGGAGGCGGCGATGCCCGGCACGCCGCTGCCCGCGGCGAGCGACGCGATCGCGGTGGCCGCCCTGCCGGCGGCGGAACAGGCGCCCTACCTGGCGAGCTTTGCCGATGCGCTGCAGCCGGTCTTCCTGATGGCGGCGGCGATCTCGCTCGCCGGGTTCCTGCTGACCTGGCTGCTGAAGGAGGTACCCCTGCGCACCGGGATCAGCGCCGAGGACATCGCCGCGGGCTTCCTGATGCCCCGCGACGCGACTTCGCTCGACGAGTTGCAGACCATCGTGGCACGGATTACCGACCGCGAGAACCAGTGGCCGGCGATCCTGAAGCTGGCCAAGGTGAACACCATCGACCTGCCCCCTGACGGGCTGTGGCTGATCCTGCGGCTGGGCGCCGACCGGGGCCGGGCCAGCGTGGCGACCCTGGCCGCTCAGGGCGGGTCGGACGTGGCCACGGTGACCGACCTCGCCCGGCGGGTCACCGAGAGCGGCGAGGTCACGCTGGAGGGCGAGGAGGTGCTGCTGACCAGCGCCGGGGTGGCGAGCTATGATTCGCTCGTGAGCGCCTACAGCAACCGCCTGCAGGAGTTCGCCGACCAATGGGAAGCCGAAGTCGAGCGACCGAAGGTGCTTCAGATGGTCACCGACATGACCCACGAGCTCTTCTCGACCCTGCCGCTGGAACCGGTCTATGAGGCGCCGCCGGCCTTTGGCGGCTGATCCTGGGACGACAGATGTGAAAAGGCCCCGGCGCAACACTGCGCCGGGGCCTTTTTCATGACAGGCGCGAAGGGCCTCAGGCGGCCGGGCCCATCGACAGGCCCTCGTGGAAGAGGTGCACGTTCGAGGGCGCGGCGGTGAGCCAGACATCCTGGCCGCGCAGGCCCTTGTGGACCCCCGGCAGCTTGGCGATCATGGCTTCCTTCTCGCCGGGGCGCAGCTCGAAGTAGACCAGCGTCACCTCGCCCAGGGCCTCGGTGATGTCGACCTTGCCGAGATAGAGCGCATCGCTGCTGTCGGAGGGGGCCAGATGCTCGGGGCGGACGCCGATATTGACCTGCTTGCCCATGTCGGCCTCGGTCGTGGGCACGCCGGAGACGGCGGTGCAGCCATCGGAGAGGCGCACGGTGGTCTGCTCGCCGGTGGCGATGATCTCGCCCGGGAGAAGGTTCATGGCCGGTGAGCCGATGAACTGTGCGACCAGCTCGTTCGCGGGCCGCTCGTAGAGCTCCAGCGGGCTGCCGACCTGGGCGATGCCCTTGTTGGCCAGCACCACGATGCGGTCCGCCAGCGTCATCGCCTCGACCTGGTCGTGGGTGACGTAGATCATCGTGCTGTCGGGCATCGATTCCTTGAGCTTGGCGATCTCGAGCCGGGTGGCGACGCGCAGCGCCGCGTCGAGGTTCGAGAGCGGCTCGTCGAAGAGGTAGATCTGGGGATCGCGCACGATCGAACGGCCGATGGCCACCCGTTGACGCTGACCGCCCGAAAGCGCCTTTGGCAGGCGGTCGAGGTAATCCTCGAGCTGGAGGATCCGGGCGGCGTTGTTCACCGCCTCCTCGATCTCCTTCTTCGATTTCTTGGCCAGTTTCAGCGCGAAGGACATGTTCTCGCGCACGGTCATGTGCGGGTAGAGCGCGTAGGACTGGAAGACCATGGCGATGCCACGCTGTGCCGGGGGCACGTCGTTCATCCGCACATCCCCGATGGTCAGGTCGCCGCCGGTGATCTTTTCCAGGCCCGCTATCATCCGCAGCAGGGTGGACTTGCCGCAGCCCGAGGGGCCGACGAAGACGACAAGCTCGCCTGCCTTGATGTCGAGGTTGATGTCGTTGAGGACATTGACCGCGCCACCGTAGGACTTGCTGACGTTACTGAGTTTGAGATCTGCCATGTGGTGGTTCAGTCCTTCTTGCTCAGGATTGCATAACCCCAGGCCGGCAGCGAGAGCGTACCGCCATCGCCCGGCGCCACGGCACCGGCGAGATCCGCGGCGAGATCGGTCCAGGGACCCGCAGGCACCTCTGCCGTCGCGGCCTCGGCGCCGAGGTTGAAGACGCAGTGGATCGTCTCGCCGGCACCGCTGCGGGTAAAGCTGAGCACGCTGCCCTCGGCCTGAAGCGGCGTCTGGGTGCCGGTGCGCAGCGCCTCGTGCGACTGCCGCAGGGCGATGGCCTTGCGGTAGAAGTTCAGCAGCGAGTCGGGATCGTTTTCCTGCAGGTCGACGGCAATCGAGGCCTGGGTGCCGCTGACCGGCAGCCAGGGACGCCCGGTGCCGAAACCGGCATGGGGCGAGCGGCTCTCCCAGACCATGGGGGTACGGCAGCCGTCGCGGCCCTTGAAATCGGGCCAGAAGTCGATGCCGTAGGGATCCTGCAAGTCCTCGTAGGCCACGTCGGCCTCCTCGAGACCGAGCTCCTCGCCCTGGTAGATGCAGACCGAGCCGCGCAGGGCCATCAACAGCACGTTGAACATGCGCAGGCCGGCAGCGTCGAGGTTCCAGCGCGAGGCGTGACGCACCACATCGTGGTTGGAATAGGCCCAGCAGGCCCAGCCGTCGGCCGCGACACGGTCGATATCGTCCATGACCTCCTTGATGAAGCCTGCCGTGGGCGTATCGCCGGAGAGCAGCTCGAAGGCATAGCACATGTTCATCAGGTCATCGCCGGCAGTGTACTGCCCGAGAATCTCGAGGCCGTGCTGTTCGTCACCCACCTCGCCGACGGCGGCGGCGTTGTAGGGCTTCATGACGGCACGCAGCTTCTTGAGGAAATCGATGTTTTCCGGGCGGGACTTGTCGTAGATGTGCTCCTGCCAGGTGTAGGGGTTCACGGCAGGCGCGGTGCGCGCGGTGCGCTCGCCGGTAACCGGCGGGTTGTCCCGCAGCTCGACGTCGTGGGTGTAGAAGTTGACCGTGTCGAGGCGGAAGCCATCGACGCCCAGGTCGAGCCAGAACTTGGCGACCTTCAGCAGTTCGTCCTGCACTTCCGGGTTGTGGAAGTTGAGGTCGGGCTGCGAGGCCAGGAAGTTGTGCAGGTAGTACTGCTGGCGGTGGGCATCCCACTGCCAGGCGGAACCGCCGAACATCGACAGCCAGTTGTTGGGCGGCGTGCCGTCGGGCTTGGGGTCGGACCAGACGTACCAGTCGCTCCGGGGGCTGTCCGGCCCGGTGCGGCTCTCGACGAACCAAGGGTGCTGGTCGGAGGTATGCGACAGCACCAGGTCGATCATGATCTTCAGGTTCAGCTCGTGCGCGCGGGCCAGCATGTCGTTGAAGTCATCGAGCGTGCCGAACATCGGATCGACGTCGCAGTAATCGCTGACGTCGTAGCCGAAGTCCTTCATCGGCGAGGTGAAGAAGGGCGAGATCCAGACCGCGTCGACGCCCAGCGAGGCAATGTGATCGAGACGCTTGGTGATGCCCGCGAGGTCGCCGATGCCGTCGCCGTTGCTGTCCTGGTAGGAGCGCGGATAGATCTGATAGATCACGCCGCCGCGCCACCAGTCGGCATCTTTCACGAGGTGGTTTCCGGTTTTGGGAGCCAGGGTTTCGTTCATGGGACTATCCTATTTGACGGAGCCGGCCAGGAGACCGCGCACCAGGTATTTCTGCATGGCAAAGAAGACGATCAGCGGCACGACGATCGAAATGAACGCGGCCGTGGCGAGAATTTCCCAGTCGCCACCGCGGGAGCCCATCAGCTCGACGATCTGCGCCGTCATCACGGTGGTCTGACCGGTGGCGTCGATCAGGAAGACCTTGGCCACGAGGAGGTCGTTCCAGGTCCACAGGAACTGGAAGATGGCGAAGGAAGCGAGCGCCGGGAAGGAGAGCGGCAGGATGATCTTCATGAAGATCTGGAATTCCGTTGCCCCGTCCACCCGCGCGTTCTCGATGATGTCGCGCGGCAGCCCGGCCATGTAGTTGCGCAACAGGTAGATGGCCATTGGCAGGCCGAAGCCGGTGTGTGCCAGCCAGACGCCGAGGTAGCCCTTGCCGATGCCGATGTTCAGGTGAAGCTTGAGCAGCGGAATGAGCGCCAGCTGCAGCGGGACAACCAGAAGGGCCACGACGCAGGCGATCAGGAAGGCGCGGCCCTTGAAGTCCATCCAGGCGAGCGCATAGGCGGCGAAGGCGGCGATGACGATCGGGATCACGGTGGCCGGGATGGTGACCGTCAGCGTGTTGAGGAAGGCGCGCCCCATGCCGTTGACGTTGCTCTTGTCGAAGAGCACGTGGCGGTAGTTTTCCAGCGTCAGCGAGGGCGGCAGCTTGGCCGTGGCGAAGATGCGCTGGCCGCGGCTGCCCTCGAAGGGCTCGTTGTTCCGCAGGGTGTAGTTGCCGTCTTCGTCCACGGTGATCTCGCCTCCGCGGGGCAGCTCTGCGGTGTCACCGGGTTCATAGGCGCTGATGTCGCGCGAGGTGACGCCCCAGGCCGAGATCGGCGCCGGCGCCTGGCCTTCGTCGAAGAGGTTGCCCTCGATCACGTACATGCCGTCGACCTGCTGCTGGCTGTCGGGATCGCCGGTGCGCAGCGTCATGTTCTGTTCCGTTGGGAACATCGCCTTCCACCAGCCGCTCGAGGCGATCTGGTCGGCGGTGCGGAAGGAGGAGATGAAAAGGCCGAGCGTGGGAATGATCCAGAGGATCACCAGCAGCGCGACCGAGAGGTTCACGACCCAGCTGAGGGCGGATTTCCTGCCTGCGATATTGTCCATTCTGCGGGCTCCCTCAGTTCTTCATTTCACGGCGCGCATTGCGCACGTTCCAGACCAGGATCGGCAGCACCAGCACCATGATGATGATGGCGGCAGCAGAGCCGAGGCCCCAGTCGTTGGCCCGGAAGAGCTTGTCGAACATGTAGTTCGCAAGCACCTGCGTGCCCCATTGGCCGTTGGTCATGGCAAAGACGATATCGAAGACCTTGAGCACGATGATGGTGATCGTGGTCCAGACCACCAGGATGGTGGAATAGATCTGCGGCACCTTGATCTTGAAGAAGATCTGCATCGGGTTGGCGCCGTCGACGATGGCGGCCTCGATGGTTTCCTCGGGGATACCGCGCAGGGCGGCGGAGAGGATCACCATGGCGAAACCGGTCTGGATCCAGACCAGCACCGCCATGAGGAAGAAGTTGTTCCAGAACGGGATCGTCAGCCACTGCTGCGGGTTCTCGCCGCCGAGCGCCATGTAGACCGCGTTGAGAATGCCGATCTGGGCCACGTCCACGGGGCGGGCATCGTAGATCAGCTTCCAGATCACCGCGGCCCCGACAAAGGAGATCGCCATCGGCATGAAGATCATCGACTTGGCCAGGCCACCCCACTTGATGCGGTCGGTCAGCTGGGCCGCCAGCAGGCCGATGGCGGTGGAGAAGGCCGGCACGACGATCAGCCAGAGCGCATTGTTGATGATGGCTTCCCAGAACTTGGGATCCCCCATCAGCCGCGAATAGTTCTGCAGGCCGACGAATTCATAGCCGCCGCCGGGCACGCGCTGGGTCACCGAGAGACGCAGGGTCTCGAAGACCGGGTACACCAGGTAGAGGCCGAGCGCGAAGATGGCGGGGAAGAGGAAGAGCCAGGGGCGAACCAGGTTGGCGCGGTTGATGTTGCGGCCGATGTTAGGCCCCCGCGCGGGAAAGAGAACCCGGTCGAGGATCAGGTTGGACAGATAGAAATATCCGATACATCCGCCCAGACCGATCAGGATCGTGATCAATCCCTGCAGCACTGGATTCATAGTGGGGCTCCCGGCAATTCTTCAGTTAAATCGAGGTACGGGCAACCCGGTCACCGACCGGATTGCCCCGAAATCTGTGCTGATTTCCAGAAAAGGAAAGCGGCTTACTTGATGCCGTCCCAGGCAGACTGGATCTGATCGCCGACGTCCTGGGCGGATTTGCCGCCCACGTAGTCGACCATGCCGGTCCAGAAGGCCCCTGCCCCTATGGCACCGGGCATCATGTCCGAGCCGTCGAAGCGGAAGGTGGTCGACTCCAGCAGGATGTCGTTCATCTTCTTCATCGTCGGGTCACCGAACTTGGACGTGTCGACCGTCTTGAGCGGGGTCAGGAAGCCGGTGCGGGCCATCCAGATCTCATGCGCCTCGTTGGTCTGCAGGTACTTGATCAGCGCTTCCGCCTCGGGGCTGTCGTTGGTGATGCCCCAGAGGGTGCCGGCGCCCAGGACCGGGGTACCCAGATCCTTGCTCTCGTAGGCCGGCATGTAGAAGAAATCGGCATCCTCGCCCATCACCGTCCCGTCCGGGAAGAAGCTGGGAATGAAGGAGGCCTGGTGGTGCAGGTAGCACTGCGGCGGCGAGGTGAAGAGACCCTTCGGGCTGTCGCGGAAGTCGGTCGAGGCCACGGCGCCGGAGCCACCGGAGACGTAGTCGTCGTTCTTGGCGAAATAGCCGAACTCCTCGATCGCCTCGACGATGCGCGGATCGTTGAAGGGGATCTCGTTGGTGACCCAGCCGTCATAGACCTCGGGCGGCTGCGTGCGCAGCAGCATGTCCTCGACCCAGTCGGTGGCCGGCCAGCCGGTGGCACCGCCGGAGCCGAGACCGATGCACCAGGGCGTGCCGCCGTCCTCGACGATCTGGTCGGTCAGGGCCTTGAGCTCTTCCATGGTCGTGGGCACTTCGTACCCCATGTCATAGAAGTTCTCGGGGACGTACCACACCAGCGACTTCACATCGACCTTGTAGGGGAAGGTGTAGAAGGCATCGGTGCCGTCGGGGCCGGTGTAGGTGCCCAGGTCGACCCAGGAGTCGCCGGCCGCGTAATTCTCGGCGACGAACTCTGCGGTGCCGTCGGCAAGGGGCGTCAGGAAACCGTTGCGGGCCATGTCGGAGGCAAGGCCGGGCTGCGGGAAGATCGCGATGTTCGGGGCCGAACCGGCCTCGGCATCGATCATGATCTGCTGTTCGAAACTGTCGGAACCGACATAGGAATAATCGATCCCGGTGGCGGCGGTGAACCCGTCGAGAACAGCTTCCACGTCCTCCTGGTCCGGGCCGAGCCACGGGCCGAAAACAGTGACCTGATCGGCGTGTGCCATGCCCGCCGACAGAGCCACGATTGCGGCACCGGTAAAGAGTGATTTCTTCATTTCTGGTCCTCCCCTCGATCGACGTTATCACGCCGTTTTCAAAATCTAGCGAATCGAATTTCAAAGCGCTTTGGGTGCAAAAGGTTAGAGAGCATCGCGCGGCGACCTGTCAACCTTCGGGACAAAAAACGCTCATATTTCATGGGCTATATGCGTAGTCTGGGAGGCGGGGCAAAGGCCATTGACGTGAGAGTTCTTTGCCTCCACACATAAATTGCCGCCGAATTTGAAAGCGCTTTGGAATGTCCATGAACTTGAAGTCCCTGGCAGAGATGCTGGGACTGTCACAGACAACGGTCAGCCGGGCCCTGAACGGTTACCCGGAAGTCAGCGAGGCCACGCGGCAGCGCGTGCAGGAGGCTGCGCGCAAGTTCAATTACACACCCAACAGCCGCGCCAAGGGCCTGGCGACCGGGCGCACGATGATGATCGGGCAGGTGATTCCAACCACCCTGCGTCACGAGATGGTAAACCCCGTCTTTGGCGATTTCGTGGCAGGCGCCTCGCAGGCGCTGGCAGGGCATGGCTATGACATGGTGATCACCCGCGTCGCGGACGACGCGGAAATGAGGATCTACCAGGAATTCCGCGCCCGCGGCGTGGTCGACGGAGTGATCCTGCAGGGCCCCTCGGTGGAGGACCGCCGGATCAGCCTGCTGAACGCGATCAACCTGCCCTTCATCGTGCACGGGCGCTCTTCCGGCGTGAGCGAGACCTACAGCTGGGTCGACGTGAACAACCGCCGCTCGTTCCAGCACGCCACGGAGTTTCTGCTCGACCTTGGGCACCGCCGGATCGCGCTGATCAACGGCTTGGAAAACATGGATTTTGCCTGGCGTCGGCGGCGTGGCTACGTGCTCGCCCTGGAGGCGGCGGGCATCGCCCCGGATCCGCGGCTGATGCGCTCGGCCGAGATGACCGAGGACTATGGTCACCGCGAAACGATGGAACTGCTGCACGGCGAGAACCCGCCCACGGCGATCCTCTGCGCCTCGATGATCGCTGCCATCGGCGTGCGCCGGGCGCTGCAGGACCTGGGCCTGAAGATGGGCCGCGACGTCTCGGTGATCACCCATGACGATGACCTGTCCTACCTGAAGAACGGCACCGATGTACCGATCTTCACCGCCACGCGCTCTTCCGTCCGGCACGCCGGCGAGCTGCTGGCCGAAAACCTGGTGCGGCTGATCGACGATCCGGGTGCCGCGCCGATTCAGAAGATGCTGGAAGCCGACCTCGTGGTCGGCCGCTCCACGGGCCCTGCCCCCAACAAAGCCTAGCGTTTCCGGACGCATAGCCCCCAGAAGGACCTGACCATGAATTTCACCCGCAAGGATTTCCCAAAGGACTTCCTCTTTGGCACGGCCACCTCGGCCTATCAGATCGAAGGCCATGCCTTTGGTGGTGCCGGCAGCACCCACTGGGACACCTTTGCCCAGACCCCGGGCAACGTGGTGCGCGCCGAGAACGGCGACTGCGGCTGTGACCACTACCACCGCTACGAAAGCGACCTCGACCTGGTCGCCGCGGCGGGCTTCGACTGCTATCGTTTCTCGACCTCCTGGGCCCGTGTCATTCCCGAGGGCCGGGGCAAGCCGAACCCGGAAGGCCTTGATTTCTATGACCGTTTGACCGACGCCATGCTGGAGCGCGGGATCAAGCCCTGCGCCACGCTCTACCATTGGGAACTGCCGAGTGCGCTGGCGGATCTGGGGGGGTGGAGAAATCGCGACGTGGCCAAGTGGTTCGGCGATTTCACCGAGGTCATCATGGGCCGAATCGGTGACCGGATGTATTCCGTCGCGCCCATTAACGAACCCTGGTGCGTCGGCTGGCTGAGCCACTTCCTGGG
Organism: Pseudooceanicola sp. DL12; assembly: GCF_056270665.1. NCBI lineage: Bacteria > Pseudomonadati > Pseudomonadota > Alphaproteobacteria > Rhodobacterales > Paracoccaceae > Pseudooceanicola > Pseudooceanicola sp. DL12. Next base: position 785,939 of record NZ_CM149884.1, on the reverse strand, counting down.
CCACCATGCGCCGGGGCTGCGCGACATCCGCGCCACCGCCCGGGCGATGCACCACGTGCTGCTGGCCCATGGCACCGCGATCGAGCGGATGCGCGGGCTGGGCATGTCCAACCTGGGCGCCGTGGTCAACATGGAGTGGTCCGACCCGGTGGACGACAGCCCCGAAGCGCTGAAATCGGCGGAGCTTTACGACGCCTATTACAACCGGTTCTTCCTGTCGGGGATGTTCAAGAAATCCTATCCCGACAACGTGATGGAAGGTTTCGGCCCGCATATGCCCGAGGGCTGGCAGCACGATTTCGACACCATCGCCCAGCCGCTCGACTGGGTCGGCGTGAACTACTACACGCGCAAGCTGATGAAGCCCAACGACGGCCCCTGGCCGCACCACGAGGAACAGGAAGGCCCGCTGCCAAAGACCTTCATGGACTGGGAAATCTATCCCGAGGGGCTGAAGAAGTTCCTGGTGCGCACCGCCAAGGAATACACCGGCGACCTGCCCCTGCTGGTGACCGAGAACGGCATGGCCAATGCCGACGTGATCAGCAATGGCAAGGTCAGCGACCCGGAGCGGATCGACTATGTAAATCAACACCTTGCCGCGGTGAAAGAGGCCATCGACGAGGGCGCGCCGGTGCAGGGTTACTTCCTGTGGTCGCTGATGGACAACTACGAATGGGCGCTCGGCTACGAGAAGCGCTTTGGCCTGATCCACGTCGATTTCGACACCATGGAGCGGACCCCGAAGGAGAGCTACTACGCCGTGCAGAAGATGCTGGCGGGCTGATTTCAGGCCGAAGTTCGGCGAAAACGCCTTTGACAGTGAGCGCCCCGGCCATCGGCCGGGGCGTTAACGTTTGGGGGCCTGAAACGCGCGGTTTCGGGGCCCGGAAACGGGGCCGGAACGGCGAAAATGGCAAAATCCTAACGTGTTGATTTCGGCCAATTCCAACGTCGGTATTACGTCGGTATCGCGTCGGTATCACGTCGGTGCGAAACCGGCGCCGCCGGGGGCGGGCGAAACCTTAACGGCACGGCAGGCCGGAAAGGCCCTGTTAATCCTTTGCGGAGCGGCACGGCTCTGCGACAAGGGAGGCTGCGGGGGCCCCTGCCCCGGCAGCCAGATCCGCCCGGAGACCCCGGGCACAGGTGGAGGAAGCGAAGGAAAATGCCCCATGGCCCGCATCGTCTTTGACCTCGACGGCACGCTGATCGACAGCATCGAGGATATCCGCGCCATCGCCAACGCGGTGCTGGCCGACCTGGGCGCGCCGCCGCTGAGCCGGGCCGAGACCCGCAGTTTCGTGGGCGAGGGCACGGTGAAGCTGATCGAGCGGATGATCGCGGCGCGGGAGCTGGACCCGGCGCTGCAGGAGGCGATGCACGCGGCGCTGCTGTCGCGCTACGAGACGGCGGTGGACCTGACGGTGACCTATCCCGGCGTGCCCGGCGCGCTGGCCGCACTGCGCCGCGCGGGGCACAGCCTGGCCGTCTGCACCAACAAGCCCGAGGGGGCGGCGCGCGCGGTGCTGGCGCATCTGGGCCTCGACGCGGGGTTCGACGAGATCCTGGGCGGCGACCGCGTGGCGCGGCGCAAGCCCGACCCGCTGCCGCTGACCACGGTGCTGAACCGGATGGGGCGCGGCATGGCGCTCTATGTGGGCGACAGCGAGACGGATGCCGCCACGGCGGCAGGCGCGGGCGTGCCCTTTCTGCTGTTCACCGAGGGCTATCCCAAGGGCGACGTGGCGACGATCAGGAGCGCCGGGCGCTTCGGGGATTTCGGGGAGCTGCCGGAGCTGGTGGAGCGGATGTTGGGGTGTTGAGGGGGGGTTAGAGCCGAATTAAATCAATGCTTCCTCCTTGAGGTTTCGTCCCAAGAGAACGCCGGGAAGCTCGTTTCTCTTTTTATCCGGATATATTTCTTACGCAAACCCTCAATCCTTTGTTCTAAGATTTCCCTCTTCTTTGCCTCGACGTACCGGCTACCGCGAAGGCGTGACAAAATGCCTATGCTCACATCCACGGCTTTTGGATTGAAGTCATTGACGATCTCGAAAAGTTCGGCTGTCATAGCGACCTGCTTTCGGAAAGACAGATACAACAGCGTCAAATCGGAAAATTCATCCGCTGAAAGCTGTTCCCCAAGGAGATCGGAATCTTCGATTGAAAGCTGTCCACGAATGAATTTGTGCGCCGCCTTGCTTTCTTTCGACTTTCTGCCGGAAGACCCATTTCTGTAAACCGGCACAATGTAATAGAAAATCGCAATGTAGGCAAAAAGCTCGTAGCGCCCGCGCACCACGACCTGACGCAACCAATATTCAAACAGTATATTTTCGACAAAGCTATCTTGGCGCCGCAGAATTTTGTGTATTATCCCCCTGTAGCGCCTCGTCACGGCATCGACACGAATTACGAAATTCACGTACTTGTCGATCTTGTCGAGTGCCGCGTAGTCGCTTTCCCGAACGGACGACCTGTTTGTAAGACGTCTCGCAAGTGCGCCTTGGACCGCGCTGTAGCAACTGTCGACGAGCATGACATTTCTAACAAATAAAAAGTCATGATCAACCCAGAACTCCCGATGCATTGCAGCCAATGCAGCGTTCCGGTCATCCTTCTGCTTCGCCCAATTGTACCAAGCTAGAATGGCACTGGCGACCAGCGTCGCACAGGCAATCGCAAATGGCCCCATTACCGCCAAAGAAACCCCAAAGATCGTGACCTCTGGTGTGCCGGCCGGGCAATCTGCCAGCTTCGACAAGTCCATGCTTTCGACGTAACACAACATAGCCGCCCCCTCACAACACGTCCAATATGGAAGCATCGAAAGTTTCGGGGGGCCAATTATCAAAGCCCGATTGATACGACCAAATACAAACGAGCATTCAGGCGATTAATTTTCAACCAGCCCGGGCGAGGCCTTGCATGTGGCAGTCTTCTCACTCGATGCGGCTGGAAGCGACTTTCAAAATGAAGGCACCGAAGCAGCAATGTAGCGGCAGAATGCAAGCTCTCCGAAGAGGACTAGCCCTACCCCTTCGCCTCGCGGAACAGCGTCCATTCGTCCACCACGCGGCCATCGGCGAGGTGGCAGTCGCCGGCCTGGCCTTCGGGCGTGTCGCGCATGACGACCGTGCCGCCGATGGAGACGCAGTATTCCGAGGCGGGGTTGGCCAGGCCGGTGGGCTGGCTGTCGACCTGGGCGCCCATCTCGGGGCCCATGTCCACGCAGCCCGCGAGGGCCAGCAGGGCCGCGGCGGGCAGCAGGGACAGGCGGAAGTCAAAACGGGCGGAAAGACGTCTGGTCATGGAAAATCTCCTCTGTGTCGGGAAGAGTTTACACGCGGGCCGGCGGTGCGGAAGGCGAATGCGGGTCACGCCCCCTCAAAGCGGCGGGGGTGTTGCGTGAGCGCGGCTCAGAAGCCGTACATCCGCTTGGCCCATTGCACGGCGACAAAGCCGCCCTTGACCGGGGGCAGCATGGCCAGCGCCAGGGCGACGCAGATCACCGAGAGCACGAGGGCCATGATCAGCGGGGTGTCGTGCAGCATCGGGTAGACGACCGGCAGCAGGAAGATGCCCACGTGGCCCACCAGCAGGATGGTGACATAGGCCGGGCCGTCGTCGGCGCGCTGGGGGGTATAGTCGAGGCCGCAGTCGGGACAGGCGGGGCGCACCTTGAGATAGCCGTCGAAGACCGCGCCGGTGCCGCAGCGCGGGCAGCGGCGGCGCAGCCCGTTGCGGAGCGCCGGGCGCAGGGGGCGCTCGGGCTGGTCCGTCTGGGGCATGTAGTCGCGCGACTGCGTCATGACAGCCTCCGGGGGGGCATTTCACTCGCAGACACATCTATAGGTTTTGCGGCGCGCGGCAAAGGGGGGATCGGGCCGGAGCGGCGGCAGGGTTAACGGCGGATCAGGGGCGGGAGAGCAGCAGCCGCAGGCCGGCGGCGCCGAAGACGGCGGCCATGAGCCCCTCGATCCAGCGGCGGGCCTGGCGGTAGCCGCGCACCATGGGGGCGGTGGAGAAGAGCAGCGCGTAGCCCGGGAAGATCACCACGCCGAGGAGCGCGCAGCCGCCGAGGAGCGCGGGCAGCTGCGCCGGGGTCCCCGAGGCGGGGGCGAGGCCGAGGGACATGATGGCCATCCAGCCGAGCACGGCCTTGGGGTTTGTCAGGTGCAGGAGCACGCCGCGGCGGTAGAGGCGGCCGAGGGGCACGAGAGCGGCGGGGGTGGACGGGCCCGGATCCGGGCGGGCGGCGGCGCGGGCGGATTTCACCGCCAGCCAGAGCAGGTAGAGGCCGCCGGCGATCTTGAGCAGGACGAGCGCGCCGGCCCAGGCGGTGAGCAGCGCCGAGAGGCCGGCGGCGGCGGCCAGCGCCCAGATGTAGCTGCCGGTGAGCACGCCGGTGGCGAGCGCCAGACCGGCGCGGCGCCCCTGCCCCATGGCCACGCCCATGATCGCCATGTTCGAGGGCCCGGGGCTGGCCACGGCGATGACGTAGGAGAGATAGACCAGGAGAAGCGGGCTGAGGCTGTCGGGCAGGTGCATGGGGACCTCGGGCGATGGGGCATCGGAGCGAGCCTAACGCGCGGGGCGGACAAGAAAAGCCCCGGCGCGGCGGCCGGGGCTGAAAGGCGCGAAATGGCGCGCGATTTGCACGGGTCGGGCCGCGGAAGCGGCAGCCACGGCGTCAGCCGCGTAAGGACTGCCTCAGGAGAGCGCCATGTTCAGCACCAGGAACATCACGGCCGAGAGCAGCGCCGCGGCGGGCACGGTGATGACCCAGGCGGCGATGATGGTCATGAAGTGCGAGCGGCGCACCAGCTTGCGGCGGCGGCGTTCCTCGGCCGGCAGGCGCTTGGCCTGGGGCAGCGTGAGGGAGAACTTGCGCGCGCGCCGGCCCATGTACCATTCGCGGAAGAAGCCCACGCCGAAGACCGCCCCCACGGCGATATGGGTGGAGGAGACCGGCAGGCCCAGCCAGGAGGCGAGGATCACGGTGACGGCGGCCGAGAGCGAGACGCAATAGGCGCGCATCGGGTTCAGCTTGGTGATCTGATTGCCGACCATCTTGATCAGCTTGGGGCCGAAGAGGATCAGGCCGAAGGAGATGCCGAAGGCGCCGATGACCATGACCCAGGAGGGAATCGCCACCTCGCCGGTGACCGAGCCCGCCTGCTGGACATAGACGATGGCCGCGAGCGGACCCACGGCATTGGCCACGTCGTTGGCGCCATGGGCAAAGGACAGCAGACCGGCCGAGACCACCAGCGGGAAGCCGAAGAGCGCCTTGAGCGAGCGGTTGCGGTTCTCCATGCCCTGCGACTGCCGGCGGATGGCGGGAATGGCGATCAGCCAGGCCAGCACGCCGGCGCCGATGCCGATCAGCAGGGCGCGGCCCATGTCGATGTGGATCAGGTGCTTCAGCCCCTTGAGCGCCAGGTAGGTGCCGAAGGCCGCGGTCATCACCCCGATCAGCACCGGCACCCAGGTGCGGGCGGCGGCGATCTTGTCCTCGGTGTAGATGATCTTCCACTTGATGAAGGCGAGCATGGCGGCGGCGATCACGCCCCCCAGCAGCGGCGAGATCACCCAGGAGAGGGCAATGGCCCCCATGGTGCCCCATTGCACCGCGGCAAAGCCCGCGGCGGCAATGCCCGCGCCCATCACCCCGCCCACCACCGCATGGGTGGTGGAGACCGGGGCGCCGATCCAGGTGGCAAGGTTCACCCAGATGGCGGCGGAGAGCAGCGCCGACATCATCGCCCAGACGAAGACCTGTGCCGAGGCCACGGCGGAGGGATCGATGATGCCCTTGGAAATGGTCGAGACCACGTCGCCACCGGCCAGGAGCGCGCCGGCGCTCTCGCAGATGGCGGCAATGGCGATGGCGCCCACCATGGAGAGCGCATTGGCCCCCACGGCCGGGCCCATGTTGTTGGCCACGTCGTTGGCGCCGATGTTGAGCGCCATGTAGGCGCCGATGGCGGCGGCGGCCACCACGATCAGCGAGCCCGGCTCCTGCCCCATGATCAGGGCGGCGGCGAGACCCGCGAGGATGATGAAGACCATCGAGACGCCGACACCCACCAGCGGGCGCGAGACGTACATCGTGGCATATTCGACGCGCGAGAAGCGGTTGAGGTCCCTGTCGAGGGTCTCCCACTGGCGCTCGTTGGATTGTTCGGACACGTCACTCATTCCGTTACTGGCCGCGATCCGGAGCACCGCGCGGCACGCAGGCCGCCGCGGCGCGGGCGCGACAGATCAGCCGGGAACCCCCCTTGTGCCGGCGACCAGGTCGGCCGGCAGGTTGCGCAGGAGTTTCTTCAGCTCGGGTTCGACCACCGCGGCCGCGGCCTGTTCGGGGGTCATCCATTCACGCCGGCGTTCGGCGCGCTCGGGAAATTCGTCGTGCAGCTTGGCCACGCGGATCGCGAAGACCTCGACGTCGGTGGGCACGGGCACCCCGCCCGACAGCCGCTTGTCGTAGGAATAGCGGCCGATGCGGGTATAGACGTGGCTGGCCGGTTTCACCCCGGCCTCTTCCCAGGCCTCCTCGGCGGCGGTGCCGCCGGCATCATAGCCGCGCTTTGGCCAGCCCTTTGGCAGCACCCAGCGCCCGGTATCGCGCGAGGTGATCAGCAGCACCTCGATCCCGGTCAGCCCGGCCCCCTCGGCCGGACGCCAGCAGAGCGCCGCCGCCTGAAACCGCGACGGGCGACGGATGATCGGAACGATGAGAGTGTTCCAGAAGGTCTGAAGCATGGCCGGTCTCCGGGCTGCGGGTTGAGAGAACGCCCCAGCCGAGGCTGGAACGGACGGGCGGGTGAGGGCCGCAGATAGCATCCACAGGGCTTTCTGGCAATGTCCGCTACTCCCGCCGGGGAAAGATCGCGTAAGGGTCGAAACATCCGCACGAATTTTCCCGACCTGTGCAAGGGGCTCAGCGCGGCGCCCCCTCGAAAGCCGCACGATTGTGACCGAGAAAATCCAGGAATGCCCGCAGGCGCCGCGACATGCGGCGCCCCGAGAGATAGACGGCGTGCACCTCGAGCGGGCGCGAGGAGACCGAGGGCAGCACCCGGACGAGCCGCCCCTCCTCCAGGGCGCTGCGGGTCATGAAGCCGGGCGAGAAGGCGATGCCCTCGCCCGCGAGCGCGAGATCGAGGGCGGCGCGGGCCGAATTGACCAGGAAGGGCCCGGTGACGGCGACGCGGCGCTCCTGCCCGCCCTCGGTCAGCATCCAGCCCCCCTGCCCGCGCAGGTTGGTGTCGCGGATGCAGGCATGGCGGGCGAGATCGTCGAGGGCCGCGGGCATGCCGTGACGGGCGATGTAGTCCGGCGCGGCCACGAGGCCGAGGTCGAGCACGGCCAGGCGGCGCGACATCAGCGCGGAATCGGCCAGCGCCCCGATGCGGATCGCCACGTCGATGCCCTGCGGCGCGAGGTCGACATGGGCATCGGAGAGGCGCAGGTCGATCACCAGGTCGGGATGGGGGGCGCGGAACTGCCGCGTGAGCTCGGCCAGGAACATCTCTCCGAAGGTGACGGGCGCGGAGATGCGGAGGGTGCCGGTGAGCCCGGCGCCGGGCTCCTTGACGGCGGCGGTGATCTCCTCGAGCTCGCCCAGCCAGTCGGGGGCGCGGGCATAGAGCCGTTCGCCCGCCGCGGTCATGCCGAGGCGCCGGGTGGTGCGCTGCAGCAGGCGGGTGCCGAGGCGGTCCTCGAGCTCGCCCATGTATTTCGAGGCGAGCTTGCCGGAGATGCCGAGCCGTTCGCCGGCCCCGGTGAAGGAGCCGGTTTCCACCGCCGTGACGAAGACGCGCATGCCGTCGAGGAAGTCCATCGGCCAATTCTCCACATGTTGAGGAAAGTGATGGAACACATACGCCGTATCATGGAGCAAGGGAAGAGGCCATATTGCCCCCATCACGACAACAGTGCCGGGCCGGAGACGCCCGGCCGGAACGGCGCCTCCGGGACCCTGCACGAGACATGCGACACGCGGATCCCGACGCCATGGAGAAGAAAATGACCGATCTGAGAACCGCCCCCTACGCCATCTTCCTGCTGCGCGTCGTCACGGGGATCTATTTCGTGGTGCACGGGCTGACGAAGTTCTTCGTCTTCACCCCCGCCGGCACCATGGGCTACTTCCAGTCGCTGGGCCTGCCCGGCTGGCTGGGCATCATCACGATGGTGCTGGAGATCGTCGGGGGCCTGGCGCTGATCACCGGCGTGGCCAGCCGCGTCTTTGCCTTCGTGCTGACCTTTACCCTGCTTGGGGCCGCATGGTTCGGCCATGCCGCCAACGGCTTTGCCTTCAACAACGCCGGCGGCGGCTGGGAATACCCGGTGATGTGGGCGGCCGTGATGCTGGCCCTGGCCGGCCTGGGCGACGGCAAGTGGGCGCTCTTCCCGACCTCGAAGCTGATCGGGAAATAAGCAGGCAGGGGGATGGGGGCGCTGCCCCCATCGCACCCCGTGGACGGGGCGCGATTCCCCCGGGATATTTCGAACAGGGAAACAGCCGGGACGTGTCCCGCTTGCAGCCCGGTTGCACGGACAAGGAGAACGACGATGCTGGTTGATGGCAAATGGACGAAGGACTGGACCCCGGTGCAGGCCAAGGACGAAAAGGGCCGTTTCGTGCGGCAGGTCTCCTCCTTCCGCAACTGGATCACTGCCGACGGATCGGCGGGGCCCACCGGTGAGGGCGGGTTCAAGGCCGAGGCGGGGCGCTATCGCCTCTACGTGGCGCTGATCTGTCCCTGGGCCTCGCGCACGCTGATCGCGCGCAAGCTGAAGGGGCTGGAAGACTTCATCGAGGTGACCGTGGTGAACCCGGCGCTGACCGACGAGGGCTGGTCCTTTGGCGGCTATCCCGGCGCGGACGAGGACCCGCTCTTCGGGGCGAGCTACCTGCACGAGCTCTATTCCCGCGCCGACCCGCATTACAACGGCCGGGCCACGGTGCCGCTGCTCTGGGACACCAAGCTGGGCGTGGCGGTGAACAACGAGAGCGCGGATATCGTGCGGATGTTCAACACCGCCTTCGAGCACCTGGTGCCGGGCAAGGTGGACCTCTACCCTGCCCCGCTGCGCGAGGAGATCGACGCGCTGAACCCGCGGATCTACGACCTGCTGAACAACGGCGTCTACAAGGCCGGGTTCGCCAGCACCCAGGAGGCCTATGACGAGGCCGTGGAGGGCGTCTTCGCCATGCTCGAGGAGCTGGAAGGGCGCATCGCGGGGCCGTTCCTGTTCGGGGACAGCGTGACCGAGACGGATATCCGCACCTTTGTCACCCTGATCCGATTCGACGCGGCCTATCACGGGCTGTTCAAGACCAACCGCAAGCGCATCGCGGATTATCCCAAGGTGCAGGCGCTGATGGAGGCCGTGCTGCGGCTGCCGGGCGTGCGGGAGACGGTGAACATGGATCACATCACCCGCGGCTACTACTCGATCAAGGCGCTGAACCCCACGGGCATCCGCCCCACCGGGCCGGAGCATGTGCTGAAGCTGCTGGACAGCGTGAAGTGAAAAACGGCGGGAGTGGCGAAGTGCCGCTCTCGCCGATCTGCCATCTGCGGGGCCCCTGCGCGGATGCGGCGGGCCTGTGGACAGATTTGCACGGGTGAGCGCTTTGGCCCGGATTTCAGCGACTTGGCGGGACGGGTGCCGGGCAGATGCCCTGCGACGGGGGTGAAGACGGGCGGCGCCGTTCAACCCCTGAGGCCCAGTTGCAAATGACACTCAATATCCAATTAATTGATATTGTTGACACTTTCTCTCGGCAACCCTAGATCCCCCGGACCGGTCAGATGGCCGCCAGGGGATTTTCCCGTGGTGGCGCAGGATGTGACAGGGCCGGACCAGACCTGAAGGAAGATCCCATGACCCCGGTTGCCATAGGCATTCTGGCCCTGAGCCTGTCCGTCGACGCCTTCGTGGCCGCGCTGGGGCGTTCTGCGGGCACCCGGGACCGGATCGGCGTGGGCCCTGCCCTGCGCACCGGCGCGGTCTTTGGCCTGATCGAGGCGCTGACCCCGGTCGTGGGCTGGGCGCTGGGCATGGCGGCGAGCCGCTATGTCGCCGTGGTGGATCACTGGATCGCCTTTGCGCTGCTGGGATTCGTCGGCGGGCGCATGGTGCTGGGCGCGCTTGAGAGCCGCGAGGACAGCCCGGAGAAACGGACCGGCCGGCGCGGGGTGATGACGCTGGTGGCCACGGCCCTCGGCACCTCGGTGGATGCCATGGCGGTGGGGGTCTCGCTGGCCTTTGTCAACGTGAGCATCTGGGTGGTGGCGCTGGCGGTGGGCCTGGCCACCACGATGATGGCGACGCTGGGCCAGCTGGCCGGGCGGCAGCTTGGCCTGCGGTTCGGCCGGATCGCCGAGGGCGCGGGCGGCGTGGCGCTGATCGTGATGGGCCTCGGCATCCTGCTGACGCATCTCGGCGTGCTCTGACGGCGCTGCGGCGCGAAGTCGGCCGGGCCTAGGCGGGCGCGGATTGCACAGCCGGTTCGGCCGCGACACGGGCCCGCCAGCGGCGGGCATAGGCCCTGAGCAGATCGGCATCTTCGGGCAGCGGCACCGCGCGGGTGGGTGCCAGCGGCGCATCGCATTGCGCCAGCAGCGCCGCGCCCGCGGAGGTGCCGGTGGCCGAGCCCGCGACCTCGACGCCCTCGGGGCGGAGTGCTGCGAGCATGGCGAGGTAATCGGGATTGCGGGCAAAGGGCCCCTCGATGATCGCCGGGCCGCGCGCACCGACGAGGGAGAGGCAGGTTTCCGTCATCAGCGCGAGGTAGAAGGAGAGCGCCACGGCGCGGGCGCCGCCCTGCGGCTCGTCTTCGATCCATTGCATCTGCCGGCGCTGAAAGGGGCCGGAGCTGGGCTCGACCGCGGGCAGGAGCATCGGGCCGGAAGAGAGGACCTCGGTACGGGCCTTTGCGGTGTCGGGGGGCGTATCAGCGGGCCGGATCAGCTCGTATTCGCGCCCGCCCATGAAGCGCGCCGAGGGCACCGGGTGGCCCAGCGCGTTGACATTGGCGAGGGTGTCGCGGGCGGGATCGAGGGCGACATTGTCGCCGCCGATGGCCATGGCGACGACCCAGGTGCCGGTGGAGACCACCGAGAAGGCGCCGGAGCGCCCGGCCACATGCGGATAGAGCGAAGCATTGGAATCATGGATGCCGCACATCACCGGCGTGTCGGGCGCGAGGCCGGTGCGGGCGGCGACATCGGCGGTGACCCTGCCCAGCGTATCGCCCGAGTGCAGCGCCGGGGCCATGATGTCGCGGATGCCGAGGCGGTCGACAAGGGAGGAGAAGCGCTCCTCCCAGGGGTTCCAGAGATCGGTGTGGCAGCCGAGCGAGGTGACGTCCGACGCGATCTGCCCGGTGAGGCGGAAGCCCCAGTATTGCGGGTAGGTGACGATATGGGCGGTGCGGGCGCGCAGGGCGGCATCGGAGGCGAAGAGCCAGTGCAGCTGTGCCCCGAGGTTGAGGCCCATGGGCAGGCGCGGCGAGCCGGTTTCGGCGAAATCGGGGCGCAGGCGGTCATAGGCCTCGGCCATGCCGTCGGGGCCGGTGAACTCGTAATCCAGCATCGGGGCGGCAAGGCCCCCAGCCCGGTCGAGCAGCACCGCCGCCGCGCCATGGGTGGTGACGGAGATGGCATCGACGCCGTGGCTGTCGTGAAAGCGCGCGAGGTGGTCGAGGAAGAAGGCCCAGTGCCCCTCGAGATCGAAATGCGGAAAGGGCGGGCCGGGCAGCACCCGGTTGGGCCGGGTGACGACGGCGATCTCCTCCATGGTGGCGGGGTCGACCAGCGCGAGTTTCGCGTTGGTCTTGCCCAGGTCGATCACGGCGATATGGCGCGGGGCGGGCATGGCCGGTCACTCCATGTGAAAGAGCAGCGGCAGGTCGGTGGTGACCGGCGCATTGTCGGGGTGGGTCGCCATGATGTCGGCCATATGGGCCCACCAGCGCTGCATCACCGGGTGGTCGGGCAGCGCATCCATGGTGTGATCGTCGCGGCGCCAGAGCACGGCAAAGAGCGTGTCGGTCTCCTCGTCGAGGTGGATCGAGTAATCGGAGACGCCGGCCTCGTGGAGGAGCGCCGAGAGCTCGGGCCAGATCTCGTCGTGCCGGCGCTGATACTCGGCGCGGCAGCCGGGGTTGAGGCGCATCTTGAAGGCGTGTTTCTGCATCATGCCCGCCTGCGCCACTGGGAGATCAGGCGCGGCAGGGCGATGACGCCGATCAGCAGCACGCCGGTGAAGATCGAGATGACGATGCCGGGCACGTTCAGCAGCCCGAGGCCGAAGGTGAGCAGCCCGAGAACGAAGGCCGCGATGACCACGCCGGGGATCGAGCCGGAGCCGCCGAGGATCGAGATGCCGCCGAGCACCACCATGGTGACCACCTCGAGCTCCATCCCGGTGGCGATGGAGGGGCGGGTGGAGCCCAGCCGCGAGGTGAGGCAGATGGCGGCGACGCCCGACATCAGCCCGGTGAGCAGGAAGAGCATCATCTTGACCCGCGGCACGCGGACACCGGAGAAGAGCGCGGCGGTGTCGTTGTTGCCGATCGTGAAGACATGGCGGCCGAAATTCGTCTTGTGCAGGAGCACCGAGAAGATCACGGCGAGGACGCAGAAGAGCACGAATTCGAAGGAAATCACCCAGAAGACATAGCCCTGCCCGAAGAAGGCGAAACTGTCGGGGTAGCCGCGGAAGGCGCCATCGCCCAGCACGATGTAGGAGATGCCGCGGAAGAGGCTCATGGTGCCGATGGTGACCACGATCGAGGGCAGGCCCATGCGGGTGACAAGCACGCCGTTGAAGGCGCCGCAGAGCAGCCCGGTGGCAAGGCCGATCAGCACCAGCGACGGGGTGCCGAAACCGGCGGTGGCCGCAGCCCCCATGGCGGTGGAGGCCAGCGCGATGATGGCGGCGACCGAGAGGTCGATCTCTCCGGCGATGATCAGCAGCGCCATGGCGAAGGCGATCATGGCCTTTTCGGTGAAGTTGAAGGTGGCGTCGGAGAGCGACCAGGGCGAGAGGAAATAGGGCGAGGCGAAGCAATTGGCGATGAAGATCGCGACGCCCACGAGGAGCAGCAGCGCCTCCCAGCTCTTCAGAACGCGCTGGCCGCGGGTGGTGAGCCGGTCGGGGATGTGGCGGGGGCCTGCGGGCTGGGCCCGGGCGGGGGTGGAGACGGTTTCAGACAGGCTCATGTGCGTGCTCCGCTTTGCGCAGGATGATGCGGCCCCTGGTGCGGCCGGCGCGGGCATTGAGCGCCACGGCGATGATGATCGCGGCGCCGGAAATGGCGAGCTGCCAGAAGGGCGAGATGTTGACCACCGGCAGGGCGTTCTTGATCACGCCGAGAAAGAGCGCGCCGAGGACGATGCCCGCGACAGAGCCGGAGCCCCCCGCGATGGCCGCGCCGCCGATGACGCAGGCGGCGACCACGTCGAGCTCGAACCCGCCGGCGATGTCGACATAGGCCACGGCATAGCGCGAGACCCAGAGATAGCCCGCCAGCCCCGCCAGCATCCCCGAGAGGGTGAAGGCGAGGAACTGCGTGCGGCCCACGTCGATGCCTGTGTAGACGGCGGCGTGCGGGTTGCCGCCCACGGCAAAGAAGGCGCGGCCGAGGGCGGTGCGGGTGACCAGCAGGAAGGCCCCGATGATCACCAGCACGGCGCACCAGGTGAGCATGGGAAAGCCCAGGACCTCGAGCCGGGGGAAGCCGGTGAAGGTCTTGCTCATCTCGTGCGCGTTCACCCATTTGCCGTCGGAAATCAGGAAGATGATGCCGCGGAAGATGGTCATGGTGCCCAGCGTGACGACGATGGGCGGAATCGCCATCTTCCACACGAAGAAGCCGTTGATGGCGCCGAGGAAGGCCCCCATGGCGAGCGCCAGCATCAGGGTGAAGACGATGGGCAGGTCAGGCGCCGCGATGTTCAGCAGGGCGCAGACCATGCCGGTGAGGGCGAGGTTCGCCGCCACCGAGAGGTCGATGCAGCGGGTGAGGATCACCATGAACTGCCCCAGCGCCAGGATGATCAGCGCCGAGGTGTCGTTGAAGACCGCGGCGAGGTTCGAGGGTGCGATGAAGCCGGGGAAACGGGTGGCGACGAGGGCCAGCAGCAGCACCAGCGCGAGCGCCAGGAGCATTTCCCGGGTGAGTTTGAAGTGGCGTCCGATCTGGGTCATGCGGCGTCCTCCGTGGGCAGGTCGGCGCCGATGCCGGCGGCATGGCGGACGAGGGTTTCGGGGGTGAGGTCATCGCCCGAGAGCTCGGCGGCGATGCGCCCCTCGCGCATCACGATGACCCGGTCGGACATGCCCAGGATCTCGGGGATCTCGGAGCTGACCATGATGACGGCGAGACCCTCGGCGGCAAGCTCGGCCATGAAATCATGCACCGCGGCCTTGGAGCCGATGTCGATGCCCTTGGTGGGCTCGTCGAGGATGATTACCCGGGGTTGGGTGGCCAGCCACTTGGCGATCACCACCTTCTGCTGGTTGCCGCCCGAGAGGCTGCCGACGGGTGTGTCGAGGGAGGCCGCGCGCAGCTCGAGCCGCTCGGTGTATTTCCGCGCCAGCGCGAATTCCTCCGACAGGCGGATGAAGCCGTCGCGGCTGGTCTGGTTCAGCGACGGCAGGGTGACGTTCTGGAAGATCGGCATGGCGGTGATGGCGCCCTGCTTGCCGCGATCCTCGGGGACATAGACGATGCCCTCGCGGATCGCGTCGGCGGGCGAGCGGATCAGCCGCAGGTCGCCGCCGATGCGGATCGCGCCCTTGGAGGGCCGGGTGATGCCGATCAGCGATTGCATGAACTCCGACCGCCCGGCGCCGACAAGGCCGTAGAAACCCAGGATCTCGCCCCGGCGGAGGGAAAAGTTGATGTCCTCGAACTCGGTCGGGTGGGCATAGCCGGCGACGCGCAGGATCTCCTCTCCGGGGGCCTTTACCCGCGCCGGAAAGACCTGATCGACGGAACGGCCCACCATCATCTGCACCAGCTCCCCCTCGGAGATGTCGGCGATCATGCCGTCGCCCACGAACTGGCCGTCGCGGAAGACGGTGAAGCGGTCGGCGATGCGGAAGATCTCGTCGAACTTGTGCGAGATGAAGAGGATCGCCTTGCCCTGGGCCTTGAGCTGATCGACCAGCTCGTAGAGTTCCTGGATCTCCTTGTGCGAGAGGGCGGCGGTGGGTTCGTCCATGATCACCACGCGGGCGTCGATGGACAGGGCGCGGGAAATGGCGACGAGGTGTTTCGAGGCGATGCCGAGATCGGCGAGGCGCACGCCCGGGTCGATATCCGCGCCGATGCCGGTGAGGATCTCCTGCGCATCGCGGCGCATGCGCCGCCAGTCGATCATGCCGAGGCGGTTGCGCGGGGCATGGCCGAGAAAGATGTTCTCGGCCACCGTCAGCTCGTCGAAGAGGACGGTTTCCTGGTGGATGGCGGTGACACCGGCGCCGGCGGCGTGCTGGGCGGTGGGAAAGGACGTGGGCGTACCGTCGAGCAGGATTTCCCCACCGTCGGGCTGATAGATGCCGGTGAGGATCTTGACGATGGTCGACTTGCCGGCGCCGTTCTCGCCCACGAGGGCAGTGACCTGGCCGGGGTGGAGCGAGAGCTGCACGCCATCCAGCGCCTTGACGCCGGGAAAGACCTTTTCGATGCCGCGCAGCGCCAGCACCGGCTGATCGGCGGGCGGCCCCTTGGCGGATGTGGAATCATAAGGCATTGGCAGGCCTCCGGAAATTTCGGGTGCGGGAGCGGTGCGGCCGGGATGCGGCCGGGGCAGTTCAACCGGGGGTGCGGGCGGCCCGGAGGCCGCCCGGAAGAGGATCAGAAGATGCTCTTGAACTCGTCGATGTTGGACGAGTCGTAGACGAAGGGATCGGCCATGGCGCCGGAGAGGTCGTCATCCAGCGTCAGCTCGCCCAGGCGCCCCATCGGGATGGTGCCGCCGGGGGTGGCCTCTGCCTCGCCCGAGGCGAGCTCGTAGGCGATCATCGTGGCGGCATAGCCGAGGTCGATCGGGTTCCAGATCGCGAAGGATTTCGACGCGCCGCTCTCGATGGCACCGGCCATTTCCGAGGGCAGGCCGAGGCCGGTCACGTTGACCTCGCCGATCTTGCCGGCGTCCTCGACCGCCTGGGCGGCGGCCACGATGCCCACGGAGGTGGGCGCGATGATCGCCTTGAGATCGGGGTAGGTCTGCAGCAGGCCGGTGGCCTCGCGGTAGGACTTGTCGGCCAGGTCATCGCCATAGACGGTGCCCACGACATTGATGCCGGGGTATTGGTCCATGACCTTGTTCATCTCCTCGATCCAGATGTTCTGGTTCGTCGAGGTGGTGGTGGCCGAGAGCACGGCGACGTCACCGCCCTCGGGCATGTTGTCGGCGGCGAGCTTGATGATCATGTTGCCGATCAGCGGGTTCGACGAGGGGTTCAGGTGCACCGAACGCCCCTCCGGCGCCACGCCCGAATCCCAGGAGATCACGGTGATGCCGCGCTGCATCGCCTTTTTCAGCGTCGGCACCAGGGCATCGGTGTCATTGGCGGAAACGGCGATGGCATCGACGTTCTGCGCGATCAGCGAGTTGATCACCTCGATCTGGCCCTCGGCCGTGGTCTCGGTGGGGCCGGTGTAGATGATCTCGACATTGCCGAGCTCGTCGGCGGCCTGCTGGGCGCCATCGGCGGCGGCCTCGAAGAAGCCGATGCCCAGCGCCTTGGCCACCAGCGCGATGCGCAGGTCCTCGGCCGAGGCGGCGCCGGCGCCCAGCGCCAGCGCGGATACGGCACCGAGCAGTACTTTCGTGAAATTACCCATGGTCTCTCCTCCCAATTGGATAGTCGTGTTTCAGGCCCCCTGCCCGCCTCCTCTGCGGGTGGTATGGCGGGCGTCTACGTCCCTGAGGCCTCCTGTCGCGTGGCACTTGCCGTGGCCACGGTCAGCTGTACGCCGGCGGCCTCGAGCATCGAGGCGGCACGGTCGGTTATTCCGTCGTCGGTGATCAGCCGGTCCACCCGCTCCAGCGGGCAGAGCACCAGCGAGGACCGGTTCTCGAACTTGCTGGAATCGGCCAGCACGACGAGTTCGTCGGCCTGCCCGATCAGCTTGTGCTCGGCCTGGATCAGCAGCGGGTCGGCCTCCATCAGGCCCAGCGGCCCGACCCCCTGCGCGCCCATGAACATGCGGCGGGCATAGAAATTGCGGGTGACGTCATTTTCGAAAGGCGACAGGACGATGTTCTGCTCGCGATAGATGACACCGCCCGACAGCAGGATGGTGTTCTTGGAATGCTTCAGCAGATGCTCCGCGATGGGAAAGCTGTTGGTGAAGATCTGCAGCCGGCGCGAGGCCAGCGGATGCACCATCTGGAAGGTGGTCGTGCCGCCGTTGATGATGATCGGCTCGCCATCCTCGCAGAGCTCGACCGCGGCGCGCGCGATTGCGCGTTTCTGAGCGATCCTGACGGTTTCGTTCACGGTGAAGGGCCGCCCGGCCAAGCCCGGGAACTGCGTGGGATGCAGCGCCTCGGCCCCGCCGCGCACCCGGCGCAGCTTCTTCTGCACGTGCAGCGCGGCGATATCCCGGCGGACGGTCGCCTCGGAGGCCCCGGTCAGCGCGCAAAGCTCTGGAACCGTGACCACGGGGCGTTCCTGCACCGCAGACAGGATGATCCTGTGACGCTCTTTCTCGTGCATGCTGGCTCCTCTCTCTTCGATCACTTTCGCAGAGGTTCAATCATTGTCAATCATAAATGATACAAAACTTTCATGCTGCAGCGCAGTATGATCAGTTATGATTGTTTGTGATTGACAATGAGCCAAACCCCTGACAGCCTTTTCCATGGAAACCGTTCTGTCAGGAACGCGTCGGAGGAACCAGCATGACAATTCACACCCCCGCAACCACGCGGCTCATCTCCAAGTGGGACGATGCCAGGGCCAGCGAGATGAGCGAAGCCGAAAAGCTGCTCTACCGGTCGAACCTGCTCGGCTCGGACAAGCGGATCACCAACTACGGTGGCGGCAATACCTCGGCCAAGGCCATGGAGAAGGATCCGCTGACGGGCGAGATGGTCGAGGTGCTCTGGGTGAAGGGATCGGGCGGTGATGTGGGCTCGATCAGGATGGACGGGTTCTCGACGCTCTACATGAGCAAGCTGCAGGCGCTGAAGGGCCTCTATCGCGGGGTGGAGTTCGAGGACGAGATGGTGGGCTACCTGCCCCACTGCACCTTCAACCTGAACCCGCGCGCGGCCTCGATCGACACGCCCCTGCACGCCTATGTGCCGAAAAAGCACGTCGATCACATGCACCCCGACGCGATCATCGCCATTGCCGCCTCGAAGAACTCGAAGGAGCTGACCGAGCAGATCTTCGGCGATCGCATCGGCTGGCTGCCCTGGAAGAAGCCGGGCTACGAGCTGGGGCTCTGGCTGGAGAAATTCTGCCTCGAGAACCCCGAGGCCGAGGGCGTGGTGCTTGAAAGCCATGGCCTCTTCACCTGGGCCGATGACGCAAGGGAATGCTATGGCCTGACGCTCGACATCATCAACACCGCCATCGCGTTCTTCGAAAAGGAAACCTCGGGCATAGAGGCCTTTGGCGGCGCGGTGCACGAGAGCCTGCCGGCCGCCGAGCGCCGCGCCGTTGCGGCGAAACTGATGCCGGCGATCCGCGGCATGGTCTCGGGCAAGCAGCACATGGTGGGCCATTTCGAGGACAGCGCCGCGGTGCTGGAATTCGTCAATGCCCGCAACATGGGCGCGCTGGCGGCGCTCGGCACCTCCTGCCCCGATCACTTCCTGCGCACCAAGATCCGCCCGCTGGTGGTCGATTTCGACCCGGCAAAGGGCAATATCGACGAGGTCCTCGCGGGCCTGCCGGCGCAGGTCGCCGCCTACCGCGAGGATTACGCGGCCTATTACGAACGCTGCAGGCATGACAATTCGCCGGCCCTGCGCGACGCCAACGCGGTGGTCTACCTGGTGCCGGGCGTGGGCATGATCACCTTTGCCAAGGACAAGGCCACGGCGCGGATCTCGGGCGAGTTCTACGTCAACGCCATCAACGTGATGCGCGGCGCCTCCGCCGTCAGCGAATACTGCGGCCTGCCCGAGCAGGAGGCCTTCGACATCGAGTACTGGCTGCTCGAAGAGGCCAAGCTGCAGCGCATGCCGGCACCCAAGAGCATGGCCGGGCGGGTGGCGCTCGTCACCGGCGGCGCCGGCGGCATCGGCGCGGCCACCGCCGCGCGCTACCTCGCCGAGGGGGCCTGCGTGATGCTGGCCGATATCGACGAGGGCGCGCTCGAGAGCACCAAGGCCGCGCTCGCGGGGCGCCATTCCGCCGACGTGGTGCGCACGGTGGCGATGAACGTCACCGACGAGGCCGCCGTTGCCGCCGCCTACGGCGAGATCGCGGTGGAATTCGGCGGCGTCGACGTGCTGGTCTCCAATGCCGGCATCGCCTCCTCGGCCCCCGTCGAGGAGACCTCGCTGGAGCTCTGGAACCGCAACATGTCGATCCTCTCCACCGGCTACTTCCTGGTTTCGCGCGAGGCCTTCAAGCTGATGCGCACCCAGGCCATGGGCGGCGCGGTTGTCTTCGTGGCCTCCAAGAACGGCCTGGCGGCCAGCCCCAATGCCTCGGCCTATTGCACCGCCAAGGCGAGCGAGCTGCACCTGGCGCGCTGCCTGGCGCTCGAGGGCGCCGAGGCCGGCATCCGCGTCAACGTGGTGAACCCCGACGCGGTGCTGCGCGGCTCGAAGATCTGGGAGGGCGAATGGCTCGACCAGCGGGCCAGCACCTATGGCACCGACAAGGAGGGCCTCGAGGAGATGTACCGCAACCGCTCGATGCTGAAGCGCTCGGTGCTGCCCGAGGACATCGCCGAGGCGGCCTATTTCCTGGCCTCCGAGAAATCGGCAAAATCCACCGGCAACATCCTCAACGTCGATGCCGGCAACAAGGAAGCCTTCACCCGCTGAGGCGCCCCAGGGGGGGGAGCGCACCGCCGCTCCCGTCATCTGGCCAGAAATATCCCGGGGGAGTCGCGCCCCGCGCGACGGGGGCAGAGCCCCCCTCCCCGCCCCCGGCAACGAGACCTGATTCATGGGAGGAGAAACCATGTTCGACCAGGACAATATCGCCGCCTCCAACGGCGCCGCCGAAGAGGCCCTGCGCCGCGACTACGATGCATTGGGCGACAAGCTCGCCCGGACCGGCATCGAGATCGAGGCGATCAAGGAGCGCGCCATGGGCTTTGCCGTGGCCGTGCCCAGCTGGGGCACCGGCACCGGGGGCACGCGGTTCGCGCGCTTTCCCGGCCCCGGCGAGCCGCGCCACATCTTCGACAAGCTCGACGACTGCGGGGTGATCCAGGCGCTGACCCGCGCCACGCCTTCGGTCAGCCTGCACATCCCCTGGGACAGGGCGCCGGTGGGCGACCTGCTGGCCAAGGCCGAAGAGGTGGGCATCACCTTCGACGCGATGAATTCCAACACCTTCCAGGATCAGCCGGACCAGGCGCATAGCTACAAGTACGGCTCGCTCTCGCATGTAGACGCGGCGACGCGCGCCCAGGCGGTGGAGCACAACCTCGAGACCATCGAGATCGGCACTGCGCTGGGATCGAAGGCCCTGACGGTCTGGATCGGGGATGGCGCCAATTTCCCCGGCCAGACCCACATGGGCAGGCAGTTCGACCGTTACCTCGCCTCGATGAAGGAGATCTATGCCGGCCTGCCCGAGGACTGGCGGATCTTCTCCGAGCACAAGATCTACGAGCCGGCCTTCTATTCCACCGTGGTGCAGGACTGGGGCACCAGCCTGATGATCGCGCAGGAACTGGGCGAAAAGGCCGCCTGCCTGGTGGATCTGGGCCACCACGCGCCCAACGTGAACATCGAGATGATCGTCAGCCGGCTGATCCGCGCCGGCCGCCTCGGCGGGTTCCATTTCAACGACAGCAAGTACGGCGACGACGACCTCGACAGCGGCACGATCGAGCCCTACCGGCTGTTCCTGGTCTGGAACGAGCTGGTGGATGCCGAGGGCACCCCCGGCCTCGACCTGAGCCACATGATCGACCAGAGCCACAACGTGACCGACCCGATCGAGAGCCTGATGGTCTCGGCGATGGAGATCCAGCGCGCCTATGTGCAGGCAAGCCTGGTCGACCGGGTGGCGCTGGCCGGCTACCAGGAGGAGAACGACGCGCTGATGGCCTCGGCCACCCTGCGCGCGGCCTTCCGCACCGATGTCGAGCCGATCCTGGCCATGGCGCGGCTGGAGGCGGGCGGCGCCATCGACCCGGTCATGGCCTATCGCGCCAGCGGCTACCGGGCGCAGGTCGCCGGCATCCGGCCCCCGGTCAGCGGCGCGGGCGGCGGCATCGTGTGATCGGCATTGTCTGAAGGCATCCCGTGACGGGCTGCGACGGGCTCAGATCCGCCGCAGCACCTCCTTCAGCACCCGGTCCGAGGCGCGGGGCAGCTCTCGGCCGCGGTTGGCCAGCACGTAATAGGGCGAGACGGTGATCTTCTGCTGCAGGTCGAGCACCGAGAGCCGGGCGCCGAGATTGTCGGAGGTCAGCACCTCGGCCACTTCCTCGGACTGCGGCGAGATCACATCCGAGCGTGCCAGCAGCGAGAGCACGATCAGCAGCGAAGAGCTGTTGTTGACGTTGCGCGGCACCGGGGTGGCGCTGTCGAGAAAGGCGGTTTCCACCGCCTGGCGGATCGGCGAGCCGCGTTCCTGCACCACCCATTCATAGGGCGTGAGCGCCTCGAGCGTGAGGCCCCTCTGCCCGGCAAGCGGGTGCGATTCGCGCACCAGCATGGCGACATCCTCGGTGCGGGCGGGATAGACATCGAACTCGGAACTGTCGTGATCCTGCGTCAGCCGCGCGATGACGAAGTCGAAGCGCCCCTCGCTGAGGCCGCGCACCAGGGTGACCGAGGGGCTGACCTCGATCGTGGCCTCGATGTCTGGGCTCTCTTCCTTTACCTTGCGGATGGCGGGCATCAGGATGCCCATGGCGGGCCCGGTGACGGCACCCACCCGGATCTCGCCCGAGCTGCCGATGTTCAGGTTCGAGACCTCGGTCTGAAGATCGTCGAGCTCTGACAGTATCACCCTGACATGACGCAGAAAAACCTGCCCCACCGGGGTCGGCTCCATCCAGCGGGGATGGCGGATGAAAAGCGGTGCCCCGGCCTCGGATTCGATCTCGGCCAGCATCCGCGAGGCCGCGGGCTGGGAGATGGCCAGGGCATCGGCGGCGAGTTGCAGCTTTTGCAGCCGGGCGATCTCGAAGATCAGCCGCAGGTGCATCGGCTTCATGCGGCGGGGCAGGTCCATCACAATCTCCATAACATATTTGGTATGTTAATCTCTGATAATAGAATTTTACAGATATGTATATCTTTGAGTACGCAAGAGCTGGTTGAGGAGACCAGCCGTGACTGACGCACCGGAGCACAGATGCCCGGTCCGGTCCGGCGCACAACGTGGAGGAGATCATGATCTTCAAGAAACTTGCGGCCATTTCGGCCGTCGCTCTCATGTGCTCTGTCGGCCCCGCGGCCGCCGAGCTTGTCGGGATTTCGATGCCCACCAAATCGTCCGCCCGCTGGATTTCCGACGGCGACTCGATGGTGAAGCAGTTCCAGGATGCGGGCTATGACACCATCCTGCAGTACGCAGAGGACGACATTCCGAACCAGCTGGCCCAGATCGAGAACATGATCACCCGCGGCGTCGACGTCCTGGTGATCGCGTCCATCGACGGCACCACCCTGACCAACGCGCTGGAGAACGCCTATTACGCGGATATCCCGGTGGTGGCCTATGACCGCCTGATCCGCGACAGCGAGCATGTCAGCTACTACGCCACCTTCGACAACTTCCAGGTCGGCGTCCTGCAGGCGAACTCGCTGGTGAAGGGCCTGGAAGAGCGCTTCCCCGACGCGGAAACCTGGAACGTCGAACTGTTCGGCGGCAGCCCGGACGACAACAACGCCTACTTCTTCTACAACGGCGCGATGTCGGTGCTGCAACCGCTGATCGACAGCGGCAAGATCACCGTGGTCTCCGGGCAGGAGGGCATGGACCAGGTCGGTACCCTGCGCTGGGACGGTGCCGTGGCACAGGCCCGCATGGATAACCTGCTGTCGGCGAACTACACCGACAAGCCGGTGCATGGCGTGCTGTCGCCCTACGACGGTTTGTCCATCGGCATCCTCAGCTCTCTCAAGGGCGTGGGCTACGGCTCTGGCGACATGCCGATGCCGATCGTCACCGGCCAGGACGCCGAGCTGCCCTCGATCAAGTCGATCATCGCCGGCGAACAGTACTCCAGCATCTTCAAGGATACCCGTGAACTGGCCCGCGTGACCGTGGGCATGGTGCAGGCCCTGCTGGAAGACTCGGAGCCCGAGATCAACGACACCGAGACCTACGACAACGGCAAGAAGATCGTGCCGTCCTACCTGCTTGAGCCCGTCACCGTCGACGGCAGCAACTGGAAAGAGATCGTGGTCGAAAGCGGCTACTACAGCCCCGACCAGTTCTGATCCCGCAGGCATGAACAGGCGCGGCCGGAGATCCTTTCGGCCCGCCATGATCCGCCGCCCTGCCCCCTGGGCCACAGGCCGGGGCACCGCGCGGCGGATCCCATCCTCCCCAAGAATGCAAAAGGCAAAGCCATGACTTCTTTGCTTGAAATGCGCTCCATCACCAAGGAATTCCCCGGCGTGAAGGCGCTCGACAACGTCAACCTGACGGTGGCCGAGGGCGAGATCCACGCGATCTGCGGCGAGAACGGCGCCGGGAAATCCACGCTGATGAAAGTGCTCTCCGGCGTCTACCCCGCCGGCACCTATGACGGCGAAATCCACTATGACGGCAAGCTGGCCGAGTTCGCGAACATTTCCGACAGCGAACACCGTGGCATCATCATCATCCACCAGGAGCTGGCGCTGGTGCCGCTGCTGTCGATCGCCGAGAACATCTTTCTCGGCAACGAGCGCGCCCACCGCGGCGTCATCGACTGGCGCGAGACCTTCAGCCGCACCGGCGAGCTGCTGAAGAAGGTCGGCCTGACCGAGAGCCCCGGCACGCTGGTCGACAGCCTGGGCGTGGGCAAGCAGCAGCTGGTCGAGATCGCCAAGGCGCTGTCGAAGGACGTGCGCCTGCTGATCCTGGACGAGCCGACCGCAGCCCTGTCCGAGCATGACAGCCAGGCCCTGCTGGACCTGATGCTGGAGCTGAAGGCCCAGGGCGTGACGCAGATCATCATCAGCCACAAGCTGAACGAGGTGCGCCGCGTGGCCGACAGCGTGACGGTGATCCGCGACGGCTCGACCGTCAGCAGCATGAACACCCGCAGCGACGACATCACCGAGGACCGCATCGTGCGCGACATGGTGGGCCGCGACATGTCCGACCGCTATCCCCCGCGCGAGGCACGCGCCGGCGAGATGATCATGGAGGTCGAGGGCTGGAACGTCTGGCACCCCGATCACGCCGACCGGCAGGTGATCCGCAACGCCAGCTTCAACGTCCGTGCGGGCGAGGTGGTGGGCATCGCCGGGCTGATGGGCTCGGGGCGCACCGAGCTTGCCATGTCGATCTTCGGCCAGAGCTATGGCCGCAACATCAGCGGCGAGGTCAGGATGCACGGCCAGTCGGTGAACGTGTCGGACGTGGGCCGCGCCATCGATGCGGGCCTGGCCTATGTGACCGAGGACCGCAAGAGCCTTGGCCTGGTGCTGGAAGAGACCATCGTGAAGAACACCACGCTGGCACACCTGGAGGGTGTGTCGAAGCGCGGCGTGCTGGACGAGACGAAGGAAACCGAGGTGGCCGAGGGCTATCGGCGGGCGATGAATATCCGTACGCCCAGCGTTTTCCAGAAGGTGATGAACCTCTCGGGCGGCAACCAGCAGAAGGTCGTGCTGTCGAAATGGC
Organism: Pseudooceanicola sp. DL12; assembly: GCF_056270665.1. Taxonomy (NCBI): domain Bacteria; kingdom Pseudomonadati; phylum Pseudomonadota; class Alphaproteobacteria; order Rhodobacterales; family Paracoccaceae; genus Pseudooceanicola; species Pseudooceanicola sp. DL12. The sequence goes on along the minus strand of NZ_CM149884.1, from coordinate 760,898 downwards.
TGTTCGCGGAGCCCGAGGTGCTGATCCTCGACGAGCCGACGCGCGGCATCGACGTGGGCGCGAAATTCGAGATCTACGGGATCATCAATGACCTGAGCGCACAGGGCAAGGGGGTGCTGATGATCAGCTCCGAGATGCCCGAACTGCTGGGCATGTGCGACCGGATCTACGTGATGAACGAGGGGGCCCTGGTCGGCGAACTGACCGCCGCAGAGGCCAGCCAGGAAAAGATCATGTCGATGATCGTGACCGATGTGGTCGACGAGCACGTCGACGAGCCCGCCATGGGCGCAGCGGAATAGGGAGTGGGAAACGTGGAACTCGCTGAGAAGAACAACGAGAGCGGCGGCAAGGGCCTGGGCGAATACCTGGCCGGCCACCTGAGGGAATACGGGCTGCTGGTGGCGCTGATCGCCATCATGCTGTTTTTCCAGGTCGTCACCGACGGCACGCTGCTGAAACCTGTCAACATCACCAACCTGTTCCTGCAGAACAGCTATATCATCATCATGGCGCTCGGCATGCTGATCGTCATCGTGGCGGGCCATATCGACCTGTCGGTCGGCTCCGTCATGGGCTTTGTCGGCGCGCTGGCCGCCGTGATGATCGTCAACTGGGGCTGGCCGGTCTGGGCCACCATCCCCGCCTGCCTGGTCATGGGCGTGGCCATCGGCGCCTGGCAGGGCTACTGGGTTGCCTACTGGAAGATCCCGGCCTTCATCGTGACACTGGCGGGCATGCTGGTGTTCCGCGGCCTGTCGCTGTGGCTGCTGGAAGGCCAGTCCGTGGGCCCCTTCCCGCGCAGCTTCCAGTCGCTCTCCACCGGCTTCATCCCCGATTTCTTCGGCACCGGGCGGCCCAATGGCACCGCCCTGGCCGCCGGGGTGATCGCCGCCGTGCTGATCCTGTGGATGGGCCTGCGCCAGCGCGCCCGCAACGCGAAGTTCGGCACCGAGGACGAGCCGATGATCTTCTTCGTGATCCGCAACTTCATCATCTGCGGCGCGCTGCTCTACGTCACCTGGAAGCTGGCCTGGTTCCGCGGCCTGCCCAACGTGCTGATCTCGATGGTGCTGCTGACGGTCGTCTATGCCTTCATCACCCAGAGCACCGTGCTGGGCCGCCGGATCTATGCCCTGGGCGGCAACGAGAAGGCCGCAAAGCTCTCGGGCATCAAGACCGAGCGGCTGACCTTCCTCAGCTTCGTCAACATGGGGCTGCTGGCGGCGCTGGCGGGGCTGATCTTTGCCGCGCGGCTGAACACCGCCACCCCCAAGGCCGGTTTCGCGGTCGAGCTCGACGTGATCGCGGCGGTCTTCATCGGCGGCGCCTCGATGTCGGGCGGATCGGGCAAGATCGTCGGCGCGGTGGTCGGCGCCTTCATCATGGGCGTGATGAACAACGGCATGTCGATCATGGGGATCGGCATCGACTATCAGCAGATCATCAAGGGTCTGGTGCTGCTCGCCGCCGTCTTCTTCGACGTCTATCAGAAGAACAAGGGCTAGGACGTGCCCGGCCCTCCTCGCGGCATCCGCCGCGGAGAGGGCACCACGCCCTTCCCCGCAAGTCCCAAGGTATCAAGGTACACCAAAATGACGTTCAAACCCGCCCAATGGCCCCGCAAGCTGCGTTCGCAGGAATGGTATGGCGGCAATTCGCGCGACACGATCTATCACCGCGGCTGGATGAAGAACCAGGGCTATCCGCATGATCTGTTCGACGGGCGGCCTATCATCGGCATCATGAACACCTGGTCCGACCTGACACCCTGCAACGGCCACCTGCGCGAACTGGCCGAAAAGGTGAAGGCCGGCATCTGGGAGGCCGGCGGCTTCCCCGTCGAGGTGCCCGTCTTCTCGGCCTCGGAAAACACCTTCCGCCCCACGGCGATGATGTTCCGCAACCTCGCCGCCCTGTCGATCGAGGAACAGATGCGCGGCCAGCCCATCGACGGCTGCGTGCTGATGGTGGGCTGCGACAAGACCACCCCCAGCCTGTTGATGGCGGCGGCCAGCTGCGACGTACCCTCCATCGTCGTCACCGGCGGGCCGATGCTGAACGGCTATTTCCGCGGCGAACGCGTGGGCTCGGGCACCCACCTCTGGAAGTTCTCGGAGGCGGTGAAGGCCGGCGAGATGACCCAGGAGGAATTCCTCGAGGCCGAGGCGGGCATGTCGCGCTCGACCGGCACCTGCAACACCATGGGCACGGCCAGCACCATGGCCTCGATGGCCGAGGCGCTCGGCATGGCGCTCTCGGGCAATGCCGCGATCCCGGCGGTCGACTCGCGCCGCCGCGTGATGGCGCAGATGTCGGGCCGGCGCATCGTGCAGATGGTCAAGGACGACATGAAGCCCTCCGACATCATGACGAAGGAGGCCTTTGAAAACGCGATCCGCACCAATGGCGCCATCGGCGGTTCGACCAATGCAGTGATCCACCTGCTGGCCATCGCGGGCCGGGTGCAGGGCGTCGACCTGACGCTCGACGACTGGGACCGCTGCGGCCGCGACGTGGAGACCATCGTGAACCTGATGCCCTCGGGCAAGTACCTGATGGAAGAGTTCTTCTATGCCGGTGGCCTGCCCGTGGTGATCAAGCGCCTGGGCGAGGCCGGCCTGTTGCACAAGGACGCCCTGACCGTCTCCGGCGAGACGATCTGGGACGAGGTGAAGGACGTCATGAACCACAATGACGACGTGATCCTGCCGGTGGGCAAGGGGCTGACGCAGCATGGCGGCATCGCCGTGCTGAAGGGCAACCTGGCGCCGCTGGGCGCGGTGCTGAAACCCTCTGCCGCCTCGGAACACCTGATGCAGCACCGGGGCCGCGCCGTCGTCTTCGAGGACATCGACGACTACAAGGCCAAGATCAACGATCCCGACCTGGACATCGACGAGACCTGCGTGATGGTCCTGAAGAACTGCGGGCCCAAGGGCTATCCGGGCATGTCGGAGGTGGGCAACATGGGCCTGCCGCCGAAGGTGCTGCAGAAGGGGATCACCGACATGGTGCGGATCTCGGATGCGCGGATGTCTGGCACGGCCTATGGCACCGTGGTGCTGCACACCTCGCCCGAGGCCGCTGCCGGGGGCCCGCTGGCCGTGGTGCGCAATGGCGACATGATCGAGCTCGACGTGCCGGGGCGGTCGATCCACCTCGATATCTCCGAAGAGGAGCTGGCCGCGCGCCTGGCGGAATGGACGCCCAGCCACGACCAGTTCGAGAGCGGCTATGGCTGGCTGCACCAGCAGCACGTGCAAGGCGCGGATACCGGCGCCGACCTCGATTTCCTGAAGGGGTGCCGCGGCAATGCGGTCGGAAAGGACGCGCACTGATGAAACTCGCGCTTGTTGGAATTGGCAAGATCGCGGTGGATCAGCACGTGCCCAGCCTCGCCGCCTCGGCGGACTGGGAGCTCTCTGCGACGGTCTCTCGCCACGGCACGGTCGAGGGTGTGCCCGCCTATTCGGATTTCGACGCCATGCTGGCCGAGAACCCCGATATCGGCACGGTCTCGCTCTGCCTGCCGCCGGTGCCGCGGTTCGACTACGCGGCAAAGGCCATCGCGGCCGGGCGTCACGTGATGCTGGAAAAGCCGCCGGGCGCCACCCTCTCGGAGGTCCAGGCCCTCAGCGACATGGCCGCGGCGGCGGGCGTCACGCTCTATGCCACCTGGCACTCGCGCGAGGCCGACAAGGTCGATGCCGCGCGCGACTGGCTGGCGGACAAGGCACTGAAATCGCTGACGGTCACCTGGAAGGAAGACGTGCGGCGCTGGCACCCGGGCCAGGACTGGATCTTCGAGGCCGGCGGCCTGGGCGTATTCGATCCCGGCATCAACGCGCTCTCCATCGTCACCAAGATCCTGCCCGATCCGATCCACCTGGAGGCCGCGGCGCTGCATTTCCCGGAAAACCGGCAGGCGCCGATTGCCGCCGATCTTGCCTTTTTCCACCCCGGTGGGGCGGATGTGACGGCGGTCTTCGACTTCCTGCAGGAGGGCGAACAGACCTGGTCGATCGAGGCGGTGACAGAGGCCGGCACGATGCTGCTGACCCACGGCGGTGCCAAGATGTTCATCGACGGCGTCGAACAGGGCCAGTCCGAGGACGGGCTCTCCGGCGAATACCCCCGCCTTTACGCCAACATGGCCGCCCTCGTGCGTGCAGGGCAGAGCGAGGTCGACCTCGCCCCCATGCGCCACGTGGCCGATGCCTTCCTGCTTGGTCGTCGCGAGACGACAGACCCCTTCGAGTTTTGAGAAAGGACCGACAGTGAAAACGCCCCTTACCGGCATCCTGCCCGTCGCCCCCACCCCCTTCCACGCCGATGGCCGCGTCGACGAAGACGGCATGCGCCGCGTGCTCGACCTGCTGATCGACCAGGGCGTGGATGCCATCTGCATCCTGGCCAATTACTCCGAGCAATTCGTGCTGTCGGACGAGGAACGCGCCCTGCTGACGCGGATCTCTATCGAACATGTCGCGGGCCGGGTGCCGGTGATCGTGACGATCAGCCATTTCTCGACCGCCATCGTGGTGGAGCGGGCGAAATACGTCGAGAGCCTGGGCGGCGCCATGGTGATGATGATGCCGCCCTATCACGGCGTGGGCCTGGTGCCGGCGGCCGAGGGAATCTTCGAGCATTTCGCCGCCGTATCGGAGGCGATCAGCATCCCGATCATGATCCAGGACGCGCCGCTCTCGGGGGTGACCCTGCCGGTGCCGCTGCTGGTCAAGATGGCGAGCGAGCTGGAGCAGGTGAGCTATTTCAAGATCGAGACGCCCTTTGCCGCAGACAAGCTGGCGGCGCTGATCGAGGCCGGTGGCGACCACATCGTCGGGCCCTTCGACGGCGAGGAGGCGGTGACGCTGCTGGCCGACCTGGACGCGGGTTGCACGGGCACGATGACATCGGGGATGTTCCCCGAGATGATCCGCCCTATCGTTACCCACTACCTGGCCGGCGACAAGGACGCCGCGCTGGAACAGTGGAAGCTCTGCATGCCGCTGATCAACCACGAGAACCGTCAGTGCGGGTTGCGCGCCTGCAAGACGGTCTATGCCGCCGGGGGCGTGATCGGATCCGATTATGTCCGCCATCCCCTGAAACCCATGTCCCCGCGCACGAAGGACCGGCTCCTCCAGCTTGCCGGTGACCTAGACATCATGGCGCTGCGCTGGGGCAAGTGAGAGAGGTACCACCCATGACCTTCAAACCCCATGGCAAGCATCTGATTGCCGGCGACTGGGTCGCCACGGATGCAAAATTCACCTCGAAACCCGTCACCGGCGAGGCCGAGAGCTTTTCCGTCGGCAATGCCGATCTGGTGAACGCGGCCGTGCTGGCCGCCGAGGAGGCCTTCTGGGAATACGGCTATTCCTCGCGCGAGACGCGCGCGGCCTTTCTGAACGCCATAGCCGACGAGATCGAGGCGCGCGGCGAGAGCATCACCGCCATCGGCACCGCCGAAACCGGCCTGCCCGCCGGGCGCCTCGAGGGCGAGCGCGGTCGTACCACCGGCCAGCTGCGCCTGTTCGCGACGCATATCCTCAAGGGCGAATACCTCGACCGGCGCCATGACGTGGCCCTGCCCGACCGTCAGCCCCTGCCCCGCCCGGACATCCGGCTGATGCAGCGGCCCATCGGCCCGGTGGCCGTCTTCGGCGCCTCGAACTTCCCGCTGGCGTTTTCCACTGCCGGCGGCGACACCGCCAGCGCCCTGGCCGCCGGGTGCCCGGTCGTGGTCAAGGGCCACGAGGCGCATCCCGGCACTGCCGAGATCGTCGCCGAGGCGATCCATGCCGCGATCCGCTCCTGCGGGATGCATCCCGGCACCTTCTCGATGATCCACGGCGGCAGCTACGAGGTGGGCGGCGCGCTGGTGCAGCATCCGCTGATCAAGGCCGTCGGCTTCACCGGCAGCCTGCGTGGCGGCAAGGCGCTCTTCGATCTCTGCGCCGCACGCCCCGAGCCGATCCCCTTCTTCGGCGAGCTGGGCTCGGTGAACCCGATGTTCCTGCTGCCCGAGGCCATGGCCGCGCGTTCCGACGAGATCGCCGCCGGCTGGGCCGGGTCGCTGACCATGGGCGCGGGGCAGTTCTGCACCAACCCCGGCGTGCTCGTCGTGCTGGAGGACCAGGCCGAGAGCTTTACCGCCGTGGCCACCGCCGCGCTCGACAAGGTCGGGCCGCAGGCCATGCTGACCGAGGGCATCGCCGACGCCTATCGCAAGGGCCGCGAGACCATTGCCGCCCAGGCCGGCGTGCAGGAGGTGCTGACCTCCATGTGCGACCTGCGCAATGCCACGCCCTATGTCTTTGTCACCAGCGGCGATGACTGGCTGTCGAATGCCGCGCTCGGGCACGAGGTCTTCGGGCCGCTCGGCGTGATCGTCAAGGTGAAGGACACCGACCAGATGGTCGCCGTGGCCCACAGCCTCGAAGGGCAGCTGACCACCACGCTGATGATGGACGACGGCGATACCTCGCTGGCGCAGGTTCTGCTGCCGGTGCTGGAGCGCAAGGCCGGCCGGCTGCTGGTCAACGGCTATCCCACCGGCGTCGAGGTCTGCGATGCCATGGTGCATGGCGGCCCCTACCCGGCCTCCACCAACTTCGGCGCCACCTCGGTGGGCACGATGGCGATCCGCCGCTTCCTGCGCCCGGTCAGCTATCAGAACCTGCCCGAGGCCCTGCTGCCCGATGATCTGAAGGATCTCTGAGCCATGCAGCAGCCTCTTCGCATCACCGCCGAGTGGATCGCAGTGGACTGGGGCACGTCGAACCTCCGCCTCTGGGCCATCGGCCGGGGCGGAGAGGTTCTGGCCGAACGCAGCTCCGGCGACGGGATGGGCACGCTCGCGCCCTCCCGGTTCGAGCCGGCGCTGCTGGCGCTCTGCGACGACCTGCTCGATCCCGCGCGCCGCACCGAGGTGCTGATCTGCGGCATGGCGGGCGCCCGTCAGGGCTGGATCGAGGCGCCCTACAAGCCGGTGCCCTGCGTGCCGGCCAGCCGGCAGACCGTGCGGGCCCCCGCCCGGGATCCGCGCCTGTCGGTGCGCATCCTGCCCGGCCTGTCGCAATCGGATCCCGACGACGTCATGCGTGGCGAAGAGACCCAGATCGCGGGGTTCCTGGCCGGTCAGCCCGAGTTCGACGGCACGCTCTGCCTGCCCGGCACCCATTGCAAATGGGTGCGGGTGCAGGGCGGCGCGGTGCAGCACTTTCGCACCGCCATGACCGGAGAGCTGTTCGCGCTGATCTCGCAGCACTCGGTGCTGAAGCATTCGGTATCGGAGGAAGGCTTCTCCGAGAGCGCCTTTACCGCCGGGCTGGAGGTGGCCGCCACCCGCCCCGAGGCCATGCCGCTCGAGCTCTTCTCGATCCGTCCCGCCTCGCTGCTCTCGGGCACCGCGCCCGAGGCCGGGCGTGCGCGCCTCTCGGGGCTGCTGATCGGCTCGGAAGTGGCCGCCACCCGCGCCTTCTGGGAGGGGCTGCCGGTGGCCATCGTCGGCGCCCCCGCCATCGCCGCGCGCTATCTTCAGGCGCTGCGGCACTTCGGTGGCACTGCCACCATCAGCGATACCCCCGCACTGGCCTTGCAGGGCCTGCGCGCCGCCCATGCCAGCATGACCCCCGCCTGAGACAGCTGCCGGAAAGACCCGAACACATGACCCGCAACATCATCGCCATCCTGCGCGGCCTGCCGCCCGAGGATGCCCTGCCCGTCACCGAGGCCCTGATCGCCGCCGGCATCACCAGGATCGAGGTGCCGCTGAACTCGCCGCAGCCGCTGGTCTCGATCGCCGCGATGGCCCGGGAATTCGGTGACCAGGCGCTGATCGGGGCCGGCACCGTGCTGAGCGTGCGCGCCGTGGCCGACGTGCAGCAGGCCGGCGGCCGGCTGATCGTCTCGCCCGACATGAACCCCGAGGTGATCCGCGCCACCAAGACCTGCAACATGGCCTCCTATCCCGGGGTGATGACGCCGACGGAGTGCTTTGCCGCACTGCGCGCAGGCGCCGACGGGCTTAAGTTCTTTCCCGGCAGCCTGATCGGCCCGGCGGGCGTCAAGGCGGTCCGTGCCGTGCTGCCCCCCGAGACAGAGGTGCTGGCCGTCGGCGGCGCAGGCCCCGAGAACTTTGCCGAATGGTTCGCCGCCGGCATTTCCGGCTTCGGCATCGGCACGGCCCTTTACCGGCCCGGCGACAGCGCCGATACTGTCGGTGAACGGGCGGCGACAATCGTGGCCCGATACGACGAAGAGGCCCCCGCATGAGCGCACCCACGGCCCAGGCCGAGGCCCGGATCCACGATGCACGGCCCTGCCACCTCGGCGAGGGCGTCCTCTGGCATCCCGAGCGGCGACAGCTCTTCTGGTTCGACATCAACGGCAAGCGCCTGCTGTCTCAGGATCCGGGCCGCGGCACGGCGCTGGAATGGCAGTTCACCGAACACCATTCCGCCGCCGGCTGGGTGGACGAGGATACCCTGCTGCTGGCCTCCGAAACCGGGCTCTGGCGCTTCGACATCGCCAGTGGTGCGCGCGATCAGGTCCTGCCGCTGGAGGCCGAGCGCCCCCATACACGCTCGAACGACGGGCGGGCCGACCCGATGGGCGGCTTCTGGATCGGCACCATGGGCAAGCAGGCCGAGCGCGAGGCCGGCGCGATCTACCGCTTCTACCAGGGCCGAGTGACGCCGATCTTCCTCGGCATCACCATCCCCAACGCGATCTGCTTTGCCCCCGACGGACGCACCGCCTATTTTGCCGATACGCCGACCCGGCACATCCTGCGCCAGCCGCTCGATGCCGAGGGCTGGCCCGCGGGACAGCCCGAGCTGTTCATCGACCTGCGCTCCGAGAACAAGAACCCCGACGGCGCGGTGGTGGATTCCGAAGGCTACTTGTGGAACGCGCAATGGGGCGCCGGACGGGTGGCGCGCTATGCCCCCGACGGCAGCTTCGACCGCGCGGTCTCGGTGGGCGGGCGCCATGCCTCCTGCCCGGCATTCGGCGGGCCAGACCTGACCACGCTCTACGTCACCACCGCGCTCGAGGACATCGAGGATCCCGATGCGGCGCAGGGGCTGCTCTATCACTGCGAGGCCGGCGTGCGCGGCCAGGCCGAGCACCGCGTGGTGCTGTGACATGGTGATGGTGCACCCCTTCGGCACCCTGCCTTCCGGCGAGACCGTGCAGAAGGTCGTGCTGCAGGGCGAGGGGCTGGCCGCCTCGGTGCTGGGCTATGGCGCGCGGCTCCAGGACCTGCGCCTCGAGGGCGTTTCCCATCCGCTGGTGCTGGGCGCCGAAACGCTTGCGCCCTACCTGGGCCCGATGGATTACTTCGGGGCCACCGTGGGGCGCTATGCCAACCGGCTGGCCGGCGGGCGCTTCAGCCTCGCCGGCAAGAGCCACGCCGTCGACCGCAACGAGAACGACCGGACATGCCTGCACGGCGGCTCTGACGGTATGGCCTTCCACAATTGGGCGCTGGAGGGGGCCGAGGGCGACCAGGCGGCCTTCACTCTGGTCCTGCCCGATGGCCACATGGGCTTTCCCGGCACCCTGCGCGCGCGGGTCAGCTACCGCGTCGCGGGCCGCGCGCTCGAGATCGAGATGACGGCCACCTGCGACAAGGATTGCCCGATCTCGCTGGCCCATCACTCCTATTTCAACCTCGACGGCGGCGGCGACGTGAAGGACCACCTGCTGTCGATCGCGGCAGAGAACTACCTGCCTGTCGACGCCGAGACCCTGCCCACCGGAGAGATCGCGCCGGTCACCGGCACGCCCTTCGATTTCGAGGCGCTGCGCCCCATCGGCACCCATGGCTACGATCACAACTTCTGCCTGCCCCTGCCCCGCGGCGAGATGCGCCCCGTGGCGCGCCTGCTCGGCACCTCGGGGCTCTCGATGACCGTGGAAACCGATGCGCCGGGCCTTCAGGTCTACGATGCGGCCCACCTCGGCGACACCGGCGCCACCGGCCTGCACGGCCTCGACGGCATCCGCTACGGCAAGCGCGCCGGGCTGGCGCTCGAGACCCAGGAATGGCCCGACGCGCCGAACCGGCGCACCTTCCCCTCGCCCCTGGTCCCCGCGGGCCGGCTCTATCGCAACCGGATGCGCCTCAGCTTCGGCGGCTGAGAGAGGGCCGGGGCCCTTGGAGGCTCTGCCCGCAGGGGGGATCCCCTCAGATCGGGTAATGCAGCGGGCCGTCCTGCAGGGTGACCCAGCGCAGCTCGGTAAATTCGGCGATGCCCGCCGTACCGCCGAACCGGCCATAGCCCGACCCCTTGAGCCCGCCGAAGGGCATCTGCGCCTCGTCGTGCACCGTGGGGCCGTTGACATGGCAGATCCCGCTCTCGATGCGGCGCGCCACCGCCAGGCCGCGGGCCTGGTCACGGGTGAAGACTGCGGCGGAGAGGCCGAAGTCGGAGGCATTGGCGACGCTCACGGCCTCGTCCTCTCCCGCCACGCGGATGATCGCCGCAACCGGGCCGAAGCTCTCTTCCTCGTAGAGGCGCATGGCCGGGGTGACATTGTCGAGGGCGATGGCATCGAGCATCGTGCCCGTGCCGCCGCCGCCCGCGATCAGCTGTGCTCCCTTCGCGAGTGCATCCTCGGTCAGGGCACGCACGCGGGCCGCGGCCTCGGCGCTCACCAGGCTGCCGAGCGGCGCCTGTCCCGCCAGCGGATCCCCCGCGGTGAGCGTCGCGACCTTGTCGGCGAAGGCGGCCGAAAAGGCATCGGCCACGCCCTCGGTCACAATGATACGCTCCGTCGACATGCAGATCTGACCCTGGTTCATGTAGGCGCCGAAGGCCGCCGCGCTGACCGCCGCCTCGACATCCGCATCATCGAGAACGATGAAGGGCGCCTTGCCGCCCAGTTCCAGCAGCGCGGGTTTCAGGTGGCGTCCCGCCGCCTCGGCGATGATGCGCCCGACGCGGGTGGAGCCGGTGAAATTCACCCGCCGCACCGCGCGGTGGGCAATCAGCGTCTCGACAACGCCGGCGGCATCGCTGGGCGCGTTGGAGACCGCGTTGACCACGCCCGCGGGCAGGCCCGCGCCCGCGATGGCCTCGATGATCAGCGCATGGGTGCGCGGGCAAAGCTCGGAGGTCTTCATCACCACCGTGTTGCCGCAGGCCAGCGGCGTGGCCACCGAGCGCACACCCAGGATTACCGGCGCGTTCCAGGGCGCCATGGCCAGCACCACGCCAACCGGCTGCCTGAGCGCCAGCGCCGTGGTGCCGGGACGGTTCGAGGGGATGACCTCGCCCTTGATCTGGGTGGTCAGGCTGGCCGCCTCGACCAGCATGTCGGCGGCCAGGTGCACGTTGAACCCGGCCCAGGCCTCGGTGGCGCCGATCTCGTCCTTCATGGCCGCCACGATCTGCGGGCCGGCCTCGCGCAGGCGCCCTGCCGCCGCCAGCAGGTAGCCCCGCCGCTCTGCCGCCGTGGTCGCAGACCATTCCGGAAAGGCCGCCGCCGCCGCATCCGCCGCGGCCTCTGCATCGGCCAGCGAGCAGGCCGCCGCCGAGGTCACCGGCTTGCCCGTCACCGGGTTGGCCCGCTCGAAGCGCCGCCCGTCCGAGGCCGCGCGATAGGCGCCGCCGATGAAAAGCTCCGTCGTCTCCATGAGACCTCCGCCTCCTAGCATGTCTCCTCCAGATCTATCTGTGCCGTGGTGCCGCCCAGGAAGGCGTGGCGCACGGCGGGATCGGTGGCCAGGTCCGCCGCCGCGCCCTCGCCCACGATCCGCCCTGCCTCGAGCAGGTAGCCGCGATCGGCCAGCGCGAGGCTCTCGCGCACGTTCTGCTCCACCAGCAGGATCGCCAGCCCCGTCTCCCGCACCCGCCCCAAGGTGGCAAAGAGCTCCTTGGTCACGATCGGCGCAAGGCCAAGGCTCGGCTCGTCGAGCAGCAGGTAGTCGGGAGCCGACATCAGCGCCCGGGCAATTGCCACCATCTGCTGTTCGCCCCCCGACATCGTGCCGGCAATCTGCCGTCGCCGCTCTGCCAGCTTGGGAAACAGCGCCAGCACCCGCTCCCGGGTTGCCTCCTCGCCCTCCCGCGCGCGGGCCGGGTTGGCGCCCAGCTTCAGGTTCTCCTCGACCGTCAGGCGCGGAAAGATCCCCCGCCCCTCGGGCACGAGCGCGATGCCCTGTCCCACGATCTGATGCGCCGGCTGGCCGGTCAGCTGCGCGCCGTTCAGCCGCACCGCGCCGCCCGAGGCCCGAACCATGCCGCCCATGGCCTTCAGCAGCGAGGACTTGCCCGCGCCATTGGCGCCCAGCAACGCCACCGTTTCGCCCGGGGCGACATTCAGCGACACCGCGTCGAGCGCCAGGTGCTTGCCATAGCGGATCGTCAGCGCCTCGACGCAGATCCCGGTTTTCCTGTCCTCAGGCATCTTCCTCTCCCAGGTAGGCGGCCACCACATGCGGATCCGAGAGCACCTCTGCCGTCGGCCCGTCGGCGATCTTGCGGCCGGCGGCCATGACCACGCAGCGCGGGCAGAGCGCACGCACCGCATCCATGATGTGTTCGACCAGCAGGATGGTCAGCCCGCCGCTGGCCAGGCTTCGGATCAGCTCGATCCCCTGCTGCAGCTCGCTCGGGTTCAGCCCCGCCAGCCATTCGTCGAGCAGCAGCAGCCGCGGCTCGGCCGCCAGGGCCCGCGCCAGCTCCAGCCGCTTCTGGTCGATGTAGGTCAGCTCTCCGGCCAGCACGCCCGGCGCCGGGGTCAGCCCCACGGCGCGCAGGCAGGCGCGGGCGTGATCCTCTGCATCCGGCCCCCACATGCGGTTTCGCCCAAAGGCCGCGGGCACCATGACGTTCTCGGTGATCGACAGGCTCGGCAGCACCCGCACCAGCTGGAAGGTCCGCGCGATGCCCGCCCGGGCGATCACGTCGGGGCGCCTGCCGGTGATCACCGCGCCGTCAAAGCGGATCTGCCCGGCGCTGGGTTTCAGCGCCCCCGAGATCAGGTTCATCAGCGTGGTCTTGCCGGATCCGTTCGGCCCCAGCAGCCCCACCACCTCGCCCGGCGCGATGGCAAAGCTCATCCCGTCCACCGCCCGCACGCCGCCGAAGCGCTTGCCGACGCCCTCGAGTTCCAGAAGTGCGCTCATGCCTTGGCCTCCCTGTTGCGCCGCAGCCGCAGTTTCTCCAGTGCCGCCAGCACGCCATCGGGCAGGGCAAAAACCACGCCGATGAAGAGCAGCCCCAGCAGGATCGAGAAATGATCGGGGAAGCGCGCCGAGAGCCATTCGAAGAGCAGGAACAGCGGCACCGCGCCCAGCACCGGCCCCCAGCGGCGGGTGGCCCCGCCCAGCAGCGCCATGATCACGGTCAGGAAGCTGACCTGCGGATTGAAGACGATCGCCGGCTCGATATAGACCCAGCGCACCGACTGGATCGCGCCGGTGAGGGTGATCAGCGTGGCCGAGAGCACGAAGAGGATCAGCTTGGTGCGTGCCAGCGGAATGCCCGCATGCGCCGCCACCAGCTCGTCGTCGCCGATGACCTTGAGCGCCAGGCCGATGCGCGAGCGGTGGATCCAGCCGGTGAGCAGCACCACCACCGCGGCGAGGCCCAGCAGCTGCCAGAGCACCATCTCGGGCGTGATGTCGAGGAAGATGTAGCGGCCCAGCGTGCCGGTGACATTGACCTCGAACCAGGTGATCAGCTGCCGGATCAGCTCGGTCAGGCCGAAGCTGAAGATCACGAAGTAGATGCCGGCCAGCCGCAGCGTCGACAGGCCCACCAGCAGCGCCAGCACCGCCCCGATGCCCCCCGCCGAGAGCAGCACCAGCGGCCAGGCCATCAGCTCGCTCAGTACCGCCACCGCATAGGCGCCCACCCCGAAGAAGGCCGCCGTGGCCAGTGAGATATAGCGCGTCGGGCCGGAGAACATCGCCCAGCTCGTCGCCAGGATGCCATAGCTGACCAGGCCGATCAGCAGGCCCACGCCATAGGCTTCGACCACCAGGGGGGCACAGGCCAGGATGGCAAGAATGCCAAGGGCAATCACGTCCTGTCTCATGCCGCACCTCCGCCGAAGAGGCCCTGCGGCCGCCAGAGCAGCACCAGCAGGAAGAGCGCATAGGTCGCCGCCAGCGTCAGACCCGGGTCGACATAGACCGAGACCAGCGTCTCGATCACGCCCAGCAGCAGCCCGGCGATCAGCGCGCCCATCAGGTTGCCCACGCCGCCCATGATCACGATCACCAGCGCCTTCATGGTAAAGAGCACGCCCATCGAGGCCGAAAAGGTCTGGTACATGGAGATCACGACGCCGCCGGCGACGGCCAGCGCGCCACCCAGGGCAAAGCCCGCCCGGGCCACGCGGTTGACGTCGATCCCGACCAGCGGCGCCGACCCCGGCGTCAGCGCCACGGCGCGGAGCGTCAGGCCCCAGCGGCTCTGGGTGAGCACCAGGTAGAGCCCGCCGCCGATCAGCACCGAGAGCCCGAAGGCGATCAGCCGGTTCAGCGCCACGGTGGTGCCAAGGATGTCGACGCCCTGTGACAGATAGGGATAGCTCTGCAGGTTGCCGCCGAAGATCACCAGCAGCACCCCCTGCACCACGAAGAGCAGCCCGAAGGTGGCCAGGATGCTGTCGACCTCGAGCCGCCCGCTGTCGCCCGAGCGCGCCACCAGCGGCCGCATCATCACCTGGTAGACGGTCCAGCTGATCAGATAGCCCAGCGGCACCAGCACGATCAGCGCCACAAGCGGTGAGATGCCCAGCGCCTGCACCAGCATGAAGGTGGCGAAGGCGGCGCAGATCAGCAGCTCTCCGTAGGCAAGGTTCATGATCCGGGCGATGCCGTACTGAAGCGACAGGCCAAGCGCGATGAGCGCATAGCTGCCCCCCAGCACCAGCCCGAAGACGAGTGTCGAGACAAGCAAGGGTTATACTCCGGCGTTCTGCAGGTATTCGGACAGGAGAGGGCCCTGCTGGGCCCCCTCCCTCGGGTCTGGGTCAGTCCCAGTCGGGTTTCGGCACCACGGGCGCCACGGCGCCGGGGCGGTCGGCGGGCGCCACGGCCACGAACTGGCCGTTCTGCCACTGCCCCGTCAGCCAGAGATTGCGCAGCTGGTTGTCCTCCAGCTTCACCTCGCCCAGCACCGTGTCGAAGGTGCCGGAGGAGAGCTCGCCCGCCAGCGCCTCATGGTCGAGCCCCACGCGCGAGATCGCCTGTTCCAGCATCTCCAGGCTGGCGTAGGTCACCGCGCTGGCCCAGCTGTCGGGCACCTGGCCGGTGGCCGCCTCGTGTTTCTGGAAATACTCCTGCACCGCCGGGCTGGCTGCATCGACACCGCCGATCGACATAACGCCGGATTCGATGCCGCCGGTGACCTTGGGATAGATCGGAAAGGCCCCGCCGACGCCGACATAGAAGACCTTGGGGTTATAGCCCGCAGTCTGCGCCTGTTTCGTCACGCCGAAGCTGCCCGGCGGATAGGAAAAGGCGATGAAGGTATCGGCACCGCTGTCGGCCGCGGCACTCACCATCGGTGCGAAATCCGAGGTGCCGGCCGGATAGGTCTTGTCATAGGCGAGGTCGAAGCCCGCCTCTTCCAGAGCCGGGCGCGCCGCCTTGATCAGGTCGATGCCAAAGCCGTCGGCCACCGAGATCACGGCGACCTTGTCGTTGATCTCGCCTGCTTCCTTCAGGCCCGAGAGCATTTTGGCCAGCTCGGTCGCGTAATCATGCCCGCCGCCCAGCAGCCAGAAGCTCCGCTCCCAGCGCTTGGCAAACTCGGGCGCCATGTCGGTGACCGAGGTCGCGGCCAGCTGCGGATAGCCGAAGCGGTCCATCAGCGGCGCCACCGCCAGGTTGAAGCCGGTGCCCCAGGGCGGCAGGATGATGTCCACCTTGTCCTGGGTGGCCAGGCGCTCGACCGCCCGCACCACGTCCTCGGCGCTGGAGCGGTCGTCGTATTCGATCACCTCGATCTTCTTCTGGCTGCCATCGGGCAGGGTCAGCCCGCCGGCGTCGTTCACCTCCTTCACCCAGAGCTGATAGTTGGGCAGCGTCGAGATGCCGGCGCCGGTGGCATTGGGGCCGCTCTTCGAGATCGCATATCCGATGGTGACGGTATCGCCCTCGGCCAGAACCGGGGCGCTCAGGCCCGCGCTCAGGGCAAGTCCCGAGATCATGCAGAACAGCGTCCTGCGCGTCGCAAGTGTCATTTTGGTCTCCTCCCGTTCGGTGCGCACCGGGGGCTCCTCCAACTCCCGGTTGACCTTGACAGGCAAGATACCAGTGACACGGGCGTTTAAAATGCACTAGTGTCGCCGATTATTGCACTTGTGCAGGAGGAACCGTGCCAGACCGCCCGTCGAACGTGATGAAGCGCCGCAGCCTGACCATCGAGGCCCGGCAGTTGCAGACCAGCCTGCATCCGGTCGAAACGCGGCTCGACGCGGGCCTGTCGCACCTGGTGATCCCGGCCGCCGGGCCCCTGACGCTGGAGCGCGACGGGCGCAGCCACCTGGTCGAGCCACCGCGGCTGATCTGGCTGCCGCCGGGGCCGGCGGCGCGCCTGCGCATGGCCGCCGGCGGGCGGGGCGCGCACCTGCGCCTTAACGAGGTCGGCCTGGCCCATGCCCTGCCGACCGGGGCGCTGAACCTGCGCCTCCGGGGCCTGCTGGCGCAGCCGCTGCAGCTCTCGCTGCCCGAGCAGGACCGGGCCGAGATCTTCCGCCACCTAGACGTGATCGCCACCGAAACCCGTACCCCCGCGCCCGGCACCGAGGTGATCATGGCAGGCCTCGTCTCGGTGATCCTGGTACGGCTCTGGCGCGCCGGTCAGGCCGGGGCGCTCGGCGCCACCGGCCAGCCGCAGCCCCTGCTCGACCGCTTCGTGCTGCTGGTGGCGCAGCACCGGCGCGAGCATTGGAGCGTGGGCGACTACGCCACCGCCATCGGCACCACGCGCGAACGGCTTGGCCGCGTCGTGCAGCAGGCCACCGGTCTTTCGCCCCGCGCCTTCATCCACCGCGAGATGATGGCCGACGCCCGCGACCTGCTCTCGCATTCGCGCCTGCAGATCGCCGAGGTGGCCTTTCGCCTCGGCTTCCAGGACCCGGCCTATTTCAACCGTTTCTTCACCCGCAACGAGGGGACGTCGCCCGGGCGCTTCCGCCGCGACGCCCCCGCCGATGCCGCGCATCACGCGCCCTCCTATGCCGCCTGGCCCTAGGCTCGTGCTCGCAATACCCTGCAGTTTAGACGTTTTCCCGGCGCCGATTAGGCACCTGTTAGCTCTTGGCCCGTACCGATGGCTCCGATGCAGCCGCACCGCGAGAGGGTGCACAGCTGCCTGTGTAGGAGAAGGAAACGGGAATGAAGCGCAGTCTCGGCATCGCCGCAGCAATCCTGCTCGCCGCAAGTCCGGCGGCTCAGGCCACCACCATCGGGGTCACCCTCGCCAACGCAAGTTTCGCCTTTGTCCAGAGCCTGCAGGCCGCCTACGAGGCCCGCACCGACGTCGAGATCGTCGTCGTCGATGCCGCGGGCGACGGGGCCAAGCAGCTCGATCAGGTCAATCAGTTCGTGGCCGACGGCGTCGATGCGATCATCGTCAACCCGATCCAGCCCGACGAGGGGATCACCATGACAATGGCCGCCGGCGACCTGCCGATGGTCTTCGTCAACCAGGAGCCGATCAACTCCATGATGCTGCCGCCGACCCAAGTGTATGTCGGCTCGAACGAGAATGTCTCGGGCACGCTGGAGATGAAGGAAGTCTGCCGCCTGATGGGTGGCAAGGGCACCATCGCCATTCTGGTCGGCAACGTCGATACCACCGCCGCCCGGATGCGGACCCAGGCGGTGCACGACGTGCTCGACACCCCCGATTGCTCGGGCATCTCCGTCACCCGCGAGGGCCAGGCCAACTGGGAACCCGACCAGGGCGAGGCAATGGTGCGTGACTGGCTGAATGCCGGCGTCTCCGTCGATGCCATCGTCGCGAACAACGATGCCATGGCCATGGGCGCGATCAAGGCGCTGAAGGCCCGCGGCATCGCGATGGACTCGATCATCGTCGCGGGGGTCGATGCAACCTCCGATGCGCTCGACGCCATGGCGGCCGGCGATCTCGATGTCACGATCTTCCAGAACGCCGTCGGTCAGGCGGATACCTCGGTCGACGTGGCGATAAAGCTGATCAACGGCGAACCAGTCGAGAGCCAGGTCTGGGTTCCCTTCGAACTCGTGACCCCCTCGAACATGTCCAACTACCGCTGACCTCGCACTTAAAGGCGGCCCGCCGGTACATCCGCCGGGCCGCACCCTGCCATTTCGCCAAGGCAAGAAAGGCGCTCCATGAGCAAGAAACCCGGATCAATTTGGGGTAAGACAGCGGTCAAGGTCGGCGCGGCGGTCGGGCTGATGGGCCTGTCGACCGTCGGTGCCATTGCCGTCGCCTTCTTCGTTTTCAACAGCTTTTCCAAGCAGATCGACTTCCTGACGTCAAAGACCGTGCCGGAACTGGCCGCCAGCGCCGAAGTCGTGACCCAGAGCGGCCATCTGAAGGATGCCTTTGCCGAGTTGGTGCTGGCCCGCAACCCCGAGGGCCTTGAAGAGGCCGTCATCCAGGCCTCGACCGAGCTTGACCACTTTGCCGAGGCCGCAGCAAACCTGCCACCGGCAGAGGCCGCCGACCTGGCCCGGGCCACCAACGAGATGCGCGTCAGCATCGAGGATCTCGCCGAGATCCGCCGTCACGAATTCGAGACGGACCGCCGCATCACCTTCGCCGTGCAGGACCTGGGCAACCTCGACTCCTGGATCTCCGCCGAGCTTTCCAACCTGGGCAAGCTCAGCCTGGTCCAGATGCAATACGGCGCCAACCAGACGATCAAGAACGTTGACCAGACCCTCAAGGATATCATCCTGAACGATTTCCGGGTCCTGCGCACCGCCGTTCAGCTCAAGGCCGACCTCAACATGGTCACCGGCTCCGTCCTCTCCCTCTCCGCCCTTCAGGACGAGGACCTGCGCGCCCAGGCGCAGGACATGGGAACCTCCGCCCTCGCCGATTTCGAGCGCTACCTTCCCGATCTCCTGGCCGTGCCCGAGGTCGATCCGGTGCCATTGCAAACAGCTCTCTTGGTCGCCAAGACCTCCCTCTCCGGCGGCAACACCGTCAGCCGTCGCCCGGATCAGCTCCTGAAACTGCGCTCCGACAGCGTCAATGCCATCAACAGCGCCATCACGCGCCTGTCCTGGAACCTGACCCAGACCTCAAACGCGGCGTCCGACAAGAACTCCACCCAGATCCGACACCTCATCGACATCGACGTCGCCCGCATTCTCGAGCTCAGCCACCTGTCCACCAGCGTCTCGGATTTCGTCGTCGCCGGGTTCAAGGGCGCGGTAGCCAGCAATGACAGCCAGCTCACCGCCGCCCAGGCAGATCTCGTTGCCGCCGGCGATGGGCTGGCCGAAGCCGTGACGGCCGCCGCACCCGGTCTGGCCGGCCGGATGGATCAGCTCATGGCCTTCGGGGATCCCGAGACCGGTATCGTCGCCCTGCGTCGCGAGATGCTGCAGGCCTATGACAATGCGATTACCGCCGAACGCGAAGCGGGCTCCGACCTCCAGGTCGCCGCATCCAAGGCGCTCGCGCTCGGATCAGAGGCCACGCAGGATATCGAACGTGCCGCCGCCGGTCTCAGCAATCACATCGCCTCCGCGCGCACTCAGATGATCGCCATCGCGATCGCCGCCGTGGGCCTGCTCATCGCGGTCCAGGTCGGGGTGCGCTTCCTTCTGGTCAAGCCACTCCAGGCTGTGACCGCGTCCACCCGCCGCCTCTCCGAGGGTGATCTCTCTGCCCTCGACAGCGCGCCGAAAACCGGCGGCGAGATCGGCGAAATGGTCGATGCCCTTGCCATCTTCCGCGACAACATGCGCAAGAACGAGGAACTCGAGGAGGAAGCCCGCGCCAAGGCCAAGAGCCAGGCCGAAGTGGTGGCACAGTTGGCTACCGGCCTCGACCATCTCAAGAGCGGCGACCTGACCCACCAGCTCGACAGCCCCTTCCCGGAGGCCTACGAGCAGCTGCGCAGCGACTTCAACGCCACCGTCACCAACCTCGCACAGACCATCGCGACCATCTCGGAAAGCGCCCGCCTTGTGATGGAGACTGCCGGCGAGATCAGCAGCGCCTCGACCGCGGTCGCGCGTCGCACCGAAAGCTCGGCCGCCTCTCTGGAGGAAACTGCCGCCGCGCTGGAAGAACTGACCGTCTCGGTGAAGTCCGCCTCTGACCGCGCTGACGAATCCGGTCAGATCGTCACCACCACCCGCAACGATGCGCAAAAATCCGGCAAGGTGGTGCAGGAGGCCGTCGCCGCCATGCAGCGGATCGTCCAATCCTCCGACAGCGTCTCGCGGATTGTCAGCGTCATCGACGACATCGCCTTCCAGACCAATCTGCTGGCCCTCAACGCCGGGGTCGAGGCCGCCCGCGCGGGCGAGACCGGTCGCGGTTTTGCCGTGGTGGCCTCCGAGGTCCGCGAACTTGCCCAACGATCCTCGGATGCCGCCAAGGAGATCGGCCAGCTCATCAACGAGAGCTCCGAACACGTCAAGAGCGGCGTGGACCTGGTCGGTCAGACCGGCGATTTCCTCTCCGCGCTCGTCAATTCGATCAACATGATCTCCGACAATGTCGTGGGCATCGCCTCGGCCGCGCGGGAACAATCAACCGGCCTGAGCGAGATCAACAACGTCGCAAGCCAGCTTGACCGTGCCACCCAGCAGAACGCGGCCAGCTACGAGGAAACGACCGCCGCCACCAACTCGCTCTCGAGCGAGGCCAAGACCCTCTTCGGCGAGGTGTCCCGCTTCAAGCTGCCACGCAACATACAGCTGCATGGGCAAATGACGGCACCTGCGGCCTCCCATTCCTCCAGGGACGACTGGACGGATGTCGCCTGACATGCACCACAGGCACCCGCCAGCGCACAGCGCCACCTGAAAACGACAAACCCGGGCCTATGGCCCGGGTTTTCCTTTGGATCACGCCCCTGCAACCGGGCTATGCCCGATCAGTTGTACATCGAGTTCGGGATCATCAGGGCGATCTGCGGGAACACGATGATCAGCACGATGCAGAGGATCATCGCCATCAGGAAGGGCGTCACCCCGCTGAAGACCGTCGAGAGCGGCACCGTCTTGGCGACGTTGCGCACCACGAAGACGTTCAGCCCGACCGGCGGTGTGATCATCCCCATCTCGATCACGATCACCGCGATCACGCCGAACCATATCGGGTCGAAGCCCAGGGCCATGATCACCGGGTAGTAGATCGGCACCGTGATCACCAGCATCGCCAGACCATCAAGGAACATGCCCAGCACGACGTAGCTGAGCAGGATGATGATCAGCGTGCCATAGGTGCCCAGGCCCAGCCAGGCCAGCCCGTCGCCGAGCGCCGTCGGGATGTTCGTCAGCGCCAGGAAGGGGTTCAGCACGTTGGCCCCGATGACGATCATGTAGAGCATTGCCGAGGTCCGCACCGTGTCCATCACCGCGCGGCTGAAGCCGGCAAAGTTCAGCGCCCGGCTGGCGAAGGCCAGGATGACGATCAGCGCCGCGCCGATCCCCGAGGCCTCGACCGGGGTGAAGACACCGAGATAGATGCCACCGATCGAGATCAGGATCACCGCCAGCAGCGGCATGGCCCGGAACAGCGTGGCGAACCGCTCGCGCATCGGCAGCGACTCGCCCTTGGGTCCGGCCGAGGGGTCGCGCAGCGTCACCAGCCAGATCGCCCCGATGAACAGCGCCATCATCAGCATGCCCGGCAGGATCCCCGCCATGAACAGCCGTCCGATGCTCTCTTCGGTCAAGATCGCGTAGATCACGAAACCGGTCGACGGCGGGATGAGGAAGCCCAGCGTGCCGCCCGCCGCGATCGACCCGGTCGAGAGCCCGTCGCCATAGCCCAGGCGCTTCATCTCGGGCAGGGCCACCTTGCCGATGGTCACGGCCGTTGCCACCGAGGACCCGGAGACCGCGGAAAAGGCCGCACAGCCCATGACCGAGGCCGTTGCCAGCCCACCGCGGAACCGCCCGACCCAGGCATAGGCCGCATCATAGAGCCCCCGGCTGAACCCGCTTTCCGAGCTGACGTTGCCCAGCAGGATGAACATCGGGATCACGATCAGCGAATAGTTCGCCACCGCGCCATAGGTCTCGGTGATCATGATCGCGCCGGCACGGCGCAGCCCCTCGATCCACCAGGTCCCGAAAAAGCCCACCATCAGCATTGCAAAGGCCACCGGCGTGCGCAGGATCATCAGCCCGAAAAGGGCCACGAACCCCAGGATACCGATTGTCAGATCACTCATCTGCCGGCTCTCCCGTGGCAATGATTTCAATCAGTTGCACCACGAACACCGCGATGGTCAGCGCCATGCCGAGCGCGATCAGCGCATAGAAGGGCCAGAGCGGCAGGCCCAGCATGTTCGTCGTGTCTTCGAATTCACGGGCGTCCATCGCCTTGTACCAGGCGCGATCGACCATGTAGTAGAGCACCACCACCGAGAGCACGCGCGTCAGCACGTCTCCGGCAAAGCGGCCCCATTTCCCGATCAGCTGATCGAAGATGTCGGCGCGCACGTGCACGCCGCGGGCCGTGGTATTGGGCAGCGCCAGCATCACCAGCGCCACGGCGTTCAGCTGCACGATCTCGTTGATCCCGAGGATCGGGCTGCCGAAGAAATACCGAGCCCCCACCCCGACGGCCAGGACGACGACCATCGCCAGCAGCAGGACGCCTGCGGCGACGGCCAGAACCGTCGTGGCCCTGTCGGTGACAACCGACAGGGCACGAACTGTCTTTGCAGCGCTCAAAGGATCACTCGCCCTTCAGCGTGTCGATCATCGTCTGGGCATCCTTGCCCTCGGCCTCCAGGTCCGCGACGATGCCGGGAACGATGCTGTCAGAGGCGGCGTTGAACTCGGCCAGCGCGTCACCTTCCAGCACGATCACCTCGTGGCCGGGCATGGCGGCAAACGAATCGATGCCCTTCGCGGCCTCGGTCAGCTGCACCTGCTGGCCCAGCAGGGAAGCGTCCTTGCCCGCCTTCAGCACCGCTTCCTGATCCTCGTCGGACAGGCTGCGGAAGGCATCGCGGTTCATCACGATGAAGAAGGGAGAGTTGGTGCTGTCAAAGCCCACGGTCAGGTAATCGGCCACCTCGCCCAGGTTGAAGGCATCGGTGCCGGTGCCGTCGATCAGGGCGGCGTCGATCACGCCGGTCTGCAGCGAGTTGTAGATGTCCGACACGGGCATCGACACCGGCGTCGCGCCCCAGGCCTCGACCATCAGGCCGGTGTTGCGCGAGGGCACGCGGATCTTCATGCCCTTGACGTCCGCCAGGCTGCGCACCGGCTTGTCGGCGCTGTAGAGCAGGTTCTTGGCCGAGGACCAGAGCGAGACCAGCTGCACGCGGCGGAATTCCGGCGCGAAGAGGTCGATGTTGTTCCAGATCGTCTCGGTGCCGGTTTCCTCGTCCAGCACGCCGGGCAGTTCGGCCAGCAGCGTCATCGGGAAGGTCGAGGCGGTATAGCCGGCCAGCGAAACCGACAGGTCGGAAACGCCGTCAACGGCACGGCTGTATTGCTCCACCGGGCCCGGGCCCAATTCGCCGCCGTTGTACAGGCGCACGGTCACGTCCCCGTCCGAGTTCTCGGCGACCATTTCGGCAAAGGGCTCGAAGGCACCCGAGGTATAGGGGTGACCGGCGGCCAGGAAGTTCGCGAACTTCAGCTCTTCGGCGCCGGCGGCACCTGCCGTCAGGCCGAGGGCAAGCAGGCTCGCCGTGATCGTCTTCTGAATTCCCATGAAATCCTCCCTGGGGGTTGCGGCATCCGCCCTGGCAGCAGGCGGATCCGTTGAATACCTTGGTGGAGCTGCGCGTCAGTTCCGCGAAAGCGGCCGGCCCCCAGCGGGCCGGTTGCGGCCTGACCGGGCCGAAGACGGCATCAGGGCTTTCGCGCTGTACATCGGTCCTGTCATGAAACCTCTCCTCGCCTCTACCGCGGCGCCCTGCCCTTCCCCTGCGGGTCCGGGCCGGCAGCCACGCCTCCATGACCGCTGATAATACAAAGGTTAGTTTCCGTAGCAATTTATGCTAATTGGACATTCCGTTCAGAAATCTGAACGATAGAGGTTTCGCATGAACTGGAATATTGACGATGTCCCGGTGTTCATCGCCGTGGTCGAGACACAGGGCATCACCGCCGCAGCGAGAGAGCTCGGAATGCCGAAAAGCACGGTATCAGCTGCACTTACGCGCCTTGAGCAAGGGCTTGGCCTGCGCCTGATGGACCGAAACTCCCGCAACCTCCGGGTCACGGGAGAGGGCGAGACATTCTACCGGCAGGCGCTCCGAATCATGGAGCAGGTTCAGGAAACTGACGCTGCGATGTCCGAGTTGACCTCGGTGCCGGCGGGCCGCCTCTCGGTCGCCCTGCCCCCCGCTTTCTGCAACGAGATCCTCGCGCCGACCCTCGCGGACTTCCGCTGTGCCTACCCGGCGATCGAGCTCGAGCTGGTGGTGACCAGCCGCGCGGTCGACATGATTCGAGACCGTGTCGACGTGGCAATCGTGGTCGGGCCGCAGGATGATTCAGAGCTGATCCAGCGCAATCTCGTCTCCGGCACGCTACGCTGGGTCACCAGCCGCCGCTACCTCGACCGGATCGGCGGGCCCGAGGCGCTGGTCGATCCCCGGCCGCATGTGCAGATCTGCGAAAAACGCTATGGGCAGCGCCGCATGCCCGTGCGCATCCATGGCCACGCCAGCGAGATCGACCTCTCCAGCGGCATCACCCACGTGAACGATCCGCTCGCCGTGCGCACCGCGGTGATGAACGGGGCCGGGATCTCGCCGATCCCCGAATTCTACTGCCGCCCGCAGATGATCGGCGAAGGGCTGGTCGAGGTCTGTTCCCACATCACCTTCAACCCGGCGATCTCGCAGCTCTCGGTGGTCTATCCCAGCCGCCGCCTGATCTCGCCCAAGATCCGCGCCTTTCTCGACCTGCTCGACCGGATCTGCCGGCCCGGCGCCGAAAAGCCTGCGGTGGAACTGCCTGCCCCCTAACCTGCGAGCGCCGCGAACCGGGCAAACAGGTCCTCGCCGCCCATCTGCCCGCCCTTCAGCATCAGCCTCAGGCCGTTGCGTGCCGGATCGGCATGCAGCGCCCGGCAGAGGCCCACCCCCGGCGCCAGCGGCGCGAGATAGTCGATCGCGCCCAGCTCCAGCGCGGCACAGATCCGGCTGCTGGTGTCGCCCCCGGCGATGCCCAGCCAGCCCACCGGCGCCCGCCCCAGCACCCGCGCCAGCATCGCGCTGGTCAGTGCCGCCAGCCGCTCGGGCGGCATGGCGTAGTCCGCCTCCGGGTCCAGGTGCATCAGCACCCGCGCGCCCCGGGCCAGCGCCGCCACCGCGGCCTCCTCCGTGGCCCGCGGGCTGCACAGCGCGCCGGGGCCCACCGGAATGCGGTCAAAGCCCTCCGCCGCCGCCACCTGTGCCCGGGTCAGCGCGGACCGGCTGCCGGCAAAGATCAGCACCCTTTCATTGGGCGCCGCCGCGCCCTCCGGGGTCACCGGCACGCCCTCGCGGCCCGCGCTCAGCGCCTCGGCAACCGAGCTTGCGCCGATCAGAAGCTGCCGTCCGCCCCGCGCCCGCAGGGCCGTGCCGATCTGCGCCACGTGCTCCTGCGACAGCGCATCGAGAAACACCCGCCCCTCCAGCCGCGTCCGCAGCTCGCCGAACTGCGGTGCCGCCACCAGGCTCAGCGCCAGCCCCTGCGCCCCCAGGTGGCGCAGCAGGTCGGCCTCGTGCATGGGCGTCACCGGGTGATCGCGCATGATCGGGTGCCGGTCGATGCGATAGACCACGCCGTCGGGCCCGCGCGCGAAGAGCGTGCCGAACACGGCATAGCGGCCCAGGCTCGGCTGGCCGCCGATCACCGCCGTCACCTGCGGGCCATGCAGCGCCTCGAGCGCCAGCGCCGCGGCCCCGATCGAGCCGATCTCGGGGTGGCTGTCGAAGGTCGAGCAGACCTTCAGGTGCACCACCTCGGGGCCCAGCGCCGCCAGCGCCGGCCAGGCCTCGGCGATCTCGCGCCGCGCCTCCTCCGGGCCCTGCGCCCGCAGCGCCGTGGCCAGGCCCACCGCCTGCAGCCCCGCCGCCTCCTCGGGCGCGGGCGGCCGCAGGAACAGCCGCGCCCGCCAGCCCGCCCGCGCGAATGTCGCCAGCGTGTCCGAGGCGCCGGTGAAATCGTCGCCGACAAAGACGACCGGAGGGGCGCCCACCGCCATCATTTGTCTCCGAAGAACCGCATCGCCTCGGCCAGCGCCGGGTGATCCGCCGCGGCCTCGGCCAGGGGCACGCCCGCCTCACAGGCGTCGTAGGCCTGGCGCAGGCTCTCGATCCCGGCCTCGGCGCCGCCCGGATGGGCCAGGATGCCCCCGCCGCACATGAACATCAGGTCGGGCGATCCCGCCGCCTCCAGAGTCGCGGGCAACGTGCCGGCCCATTGGCCGCTGGAAAAGGCCGGCATCACCCGGTCATCCGGCCCGCCCGCGCTCAGCGGCATCAGGCAGGCGCGCGCGGCCTCGGTCACCTCGTCCTTCGTGTCCACGAACTTGCCGCCGATGCCATGCACATGCATGTGGTCGATGCCCGCCAGGCGATAGAGCGCGTGATAGGCCTGGAACCCCATGCCAAGGCGCGGATGCCGGCTCATGGCGCCGAACCCGTTGCGATGGGCGTGGATCGCCAGGCCGGTGTGGGCGCGCAGGGTCTCCATCCCCGACAGCCCGCACCAGTTCAGGCTGGCCATGACACAGCTGCCGCCCTCGGCCTCCACCAGGTCGGCGTGGCGCTTCATCGCATCGGTCTCGTCGGTGATGTTGAAGGCCATCATCACCTGCCGCCCGGTCTTCTCGCGCCATTTGCGGATCACCGCCATCACCGCCGGAATCCGCTCGGAGAGCGGCGCCCAGTCGGGGTTGGCGCAGACCTCGTCATCCTTGATGAAATCCACCCCCGCCGCGCAGAGGCGATCGACAAGCGCCGCGATCTCCTCGGGGCGCAGGCCGACGTTGGGCTTGATGATCGTGCCGAAGACGGGCCGCCCCTCCACGCCCATGCTGGCGCGGCTGCCGGCGATGCCCTGCGCGGGCAGCGGATAGCGCGCCCGGTAGCTTGCCGGCACCTCGAGGGTCATCAGCTTCAGCCCCGTCACCTCGCCCAGGTCGTAAAGGTTGCCCGAAACGGTCGCCGCCAGCGTCGCAAGGTTTCGGCCGATGTTCCCTGTGGGATAGGCGATGCGCACCCGCGCGAAGCGCCAGGGCCCGCAGGCCCGCTTCCGCTCCAGGTAGGCCGAATGCAGCGTCGGCGCGGCGCCCTCCTCCAGCACCTCCACCGACAGCACCTCCGCCGCCGAGCGCGCCCGCAGCTCGTCGGTCTCGCCCTCGACGCGCACGAAGGTGCCGCTCGACTGCTCGCCCGCCATCATGGCGGCGACCTTCTCCACCTCTACCGGCGTTTCCACCAGGTATTCCGCGATCACCCGTTCCATTGCCATGTCCTCAGAGCGTCGACAGGTCCGGGAAGGGCCGCACCGGGTCGCTGCCGTCCCAGCCCACGCTCGCCTCGCGGATCATGTCGAACATCACGCCCTTTGGCCCCAGCACCTCCGACAGTTCGATCACCGTGCCCGGGTGATGCTCCTCGGCGAAATAGGCAAACCGCCCGTTGGTGCCCACCTCGCCCGACATCTGCACGTGGAACCCGCGTTGCAGCATCCGCTCCAGGTCACCCTCGTAATCCTTCGTCCAGAAGGCCACGTGCTGTAGCCCGCGCAGGCCGCGCTGCATGAAATCGCGGTACATCGAGGGCACGTCGTTGCGGCACTGGATCAGCTCGACCTGCATCTCGCCGCTGTTGGCCAGCGCCACGGAATTATGCGGCTCGTATTGCACCCCGTCGAAGTAATAGTTCTCGATCGGCACCTTGGGATTGTAGAACCACGGGCCCACGCCCATGACCTCGGACCAGTATTTCATGCCCGCCTCGATATCGTCGACGACATAGCCAAGCTGGCGGATGGGGCCCAGAAGAATGCTCATGGCAGGATCCTCATTTCATGAGTTGGTTGGGCAGCCAGGTCGAGATCGCCGGAACGGCGGACACGACGACTAGCGCCAGGATCAGGGGGATGAAAAAGGGCAGAACGCCCCGGATGACGGTGTTCACCGGCATCTTGGTGATGATCGAGATCATGTAGAGGCTCATGCCCACCGGCGGCGTCAGCAGCCCGATCATCAGGTTCAGCACGAAGACGATGCCCAGCTGCAGCGGATCCACCCCCGCCTGCACCAGCGCCGGTGCGATGATCGGCGCGATGATCAGGATCGCCGCGATGCTCTCCAGCACCATGCCGACGGCCAGCAGCAGCAGGTTCACCAGCAGCAGCAGCACCAGCGGGTTGTCACTCAGCCCCAGCAGGAAGGCCGAGGCCCGCATCGGCACCATGTCCAGTGTCAGCACCCAGGCAAACAGCGCCGCACCGGCCACGATGAACAGGATGTTGGCGGTGGATTCCACCGTTTCGCGCAGGGCGCCGATCACCTTGGCCGGGGTCAGGCTGCGATAGATGAAGATGCCGATCAGCAGGGCATAGCCCACGGTCACGCCGGCCACTTCCGTCGGGCCGAACAGCCCGCTCATCAGCCCGCCGATCAGCAGCACCGGGGCGAGAAGCGCCGGAAACGAGATCACGAACTGCCGGCCGATCACCTTGCCGCTGGTCGGGATCGTGTCGCGCGGCAGGTCCTTCATCCGCGCCATCACGCCCACCTGCGCCATCAGCAGCACCGTCAGCAGCAGCGCCGGCACGATGCCCGCCAGCAGCAGCTTCACCGCGCTCACGTTGGCGACGCTGGCATAGATGATGATCGGGATCGAGGGCGGAAAGATCGGCCCGATGGTGGCCGCGGCCACGGTCAGCCCGGCGGCAAAATCCTTGCGATAGCCCTGCTTCACCATCTCGTCGATCTGGATCTTGCCCAGCGCCCCGATGTCGGCCAGCGCCGCGCCCGAGATGCCGGAAAAGATCAGGCTGACCAGGATGCTGACCTGCGCCACCGCGCCCCGGAACCGGCCGAGGATCATGCGCACCAGGTCGAACAGATGCGTCGTCACCCCGATCGCGCTCAGCAGGCTGGCCGCCAGGATGAAGAGCGGCACCGCCAGCAGCGGCGAGCTGTCGAGCGAATTCAGGCTGCGCTGCGCCAGCACCGAGACCGGCAGCCCCTGCATCAGGATCACCATGCCCGAGGGCAGCGCCAGGCACACCGCCACCGGCGCTCCGAGGACCAGCAGCCCCAGGAACAGGCACAAAAGGATCAGGCTCATTGCGGTATGTCCGTCGGGTCCGTGTGAAGGTCATGGGCCTGGCCGGTGGCCCATTCCGCCATGCGGAAGGCCATCACCAGCGCCAGCAGCACCGTGCCGGCCAGTGCCAGCGAGTAATAGAATGTATTGGGCATCTGCATCGCCGGGGTCAGGAACTTGCCCGCCTTGGGCAGGAACTCCGCAAAGCCCCAGAGGAACAGCCCCGCACAGGCCAGCGTCGAGATGTCCGAGACGAAGGCCGAGATCTTCTGCGCGCCCGCGCCCAGCATGTCGGGCACCATGGTGACCGAGACCAGCAGCCGCCGGGCTGCCAGGCTCGGCACGGTGACAAAGACCAGCCCGATGCCGCAGAACCGCGCAAGCTCGTCCGCCCAGGGCAGGCCCAGGTCATAGAGGTTGCGCGCCACCACCTGCGACACCACCAGCACCGCCATCAGCGCCAGCAGCCCCACCGCCAGCCAGACACCCGCCGCCGTCAGGGCGCCAAGGGTCACGCGGGCCATGTTCATCGGTCCGGTCTTCATCGGCTCAGCCCGGGATCTGGTCGATCATGTCGTAGAGCTCGCCGTATTCCTCGCCGAAACGCTCGTTCACCAGCTCGCTGACCGAGGCGCGGAATTCATCCACCTTCAGCCCCTCCTCCGGGCCGATCACCGTCATGCCCAGGTCGCGCAGCTGCTGGGTTTCCGAGGCCTCGTTGTCCAGGATCGCGGCGGTGGCCTTCTGCCGGGTCATCTCGGCGGCCTCCATGATCGCGGCCTGCTGCGTCTCGCTCAGGCCCTGCCAGACGCTCTCGTTCATCACCACCATCTCGGCGTTGGTCATGTGCTGCGTCAGCATCAGGTAGTCCTGGATCTCGTTCAGCTTGACGTTCAGCACCACGTTCACCGGGTTTTCCTGCCCCTGCACCACGCCCGTGGCCAGCGCCGTGGGCACTTCCGACCAGTCGACCGGCACGGCAACGGCGCCCATGCCCTCGACGGCGGTGGTGTACATCGGGAAGGGCACGGCGCGGATCTTCACGCCCGCCAGGTCCGCGGGGCTCAGGATCTCCTCGTTCGCGGTCAGGTTCCGCGCGCCGAAGTAATGCGCATAGATCACCCGCACGCCGGCGTTCTCGATCAGCCCCTCGTTCAGCTTCTGCATCACCGGGGAATTCACGTCGGTGACGTTCATCAGGTGCTCGACCGAGCGGTAGAGATAGGGCGTGTCGAGCGCCCCGAAGGGACCATAGAGCGAGCCCAGTGCGCCGGCGGTGTTGTGCGAAAAGGCGATCGTTCCGAGCGAAACCGCCTCGGCCATCTCCTGCAGCTTGCCCAGCTGCCCGGCCGGAAAGACCTGCACCTCGATGTCGCCGTCGCTGGTCTCGGCCAGCGCCTCTGCGAACCAGTCGGCCTGCGCCCCGGCCACCGAGGCCGGCTCGTTGTTGTGGCCATAACGCAGCGTCGTCTTGGCACTCGCGGCCTCCGGCAGACCCGACAGGCCGGTGGCCAGCGTCGCCGCTCCCAGGATGCCCAGCGCCGAACGGCGGTTGATTGTCCCTTTGATCTTCATGATGTCCTCCCTGACAAAAATGAGGTGTTCTGACGGCCTCTCCCAACCGCCCACCCCGGGCCGGCGCACTCGTCACAATTCCGCAGCGCAGCATGACGAAGATCGCTACATCAAGCGTCACGGCGATACGGCAAAACAGCAAACATGCCAGCTATTGACCGAGGCTAGGTTTCCGCGCACCCTAAGTCAAAATGTTTGAAATGAGGGTTTTTGAGGTGTCTGAGGGTTCCGATCAATCCGGCAAGCCGCAGCTCCGCGATCTTGCCGCACGCTCCGGGGTCTCGCTGGCCACCGTCGACCGGGTGATCAACCGCCGCAAGGGCGTCAAGGAGCGCACCCGCCGCCATGTTCTCGCCGTGGCCGAGGAGATCGGCCTGCTCGACCCGGTCGAACTGGCCCGCCTCACGGCGCCGCGCCCGCCCAACATCGCCTTCCTGCTGCCGGCGGGTTCGAATCCCTACCTGCGGCTGCTGGGCGAGATGGTGCGCGCCCGCGTCGCCACCGCGCAACAGGGCGCGCCGGAGCTGCGCTGCTTCTTCATCGAGGGGTTCGATCCCGCCGCCCTGGCCGAGGCCCTGCGCCGCAACGCGAAATGGGCCGACGGCATCGTCTTCTTCGGCCTCGATCACCCCGAGGTGCGAGAAACCGTCTCCGACCTCGCCCGCGGCGGCACCCGCCTCGTCACCATCGTCTCCGATCTCGGGCACCCGGGCATCTCGGCCTATGTCGGCATGGAGAACCGCGCCGTCGGCCGCACCGCCGGCTACCTGCTGGGCCGGCTGATCCGGGCCGAGGCCGGCGCCGTCGCCCTGGTCGCGGGCTCGCGCCACTACCGCGCCCATACCGAGCGCGAGGCCGGCTTTCTCTCGATCCGCGAAGAGCTCTTTCCCCATCTCGGTGTCATAGGCCTGCACGAGGGGCATGACGACAGCTCGCAGAACTATCGCCACACCCTCGACCTGCTCGGGCAGCACCCCGACCTGGTGGGCATCTACAACGTCGGCGGCTCCTCCGGCGGCATCGCCCGGGCGCTCTCGGAGCAGAACCGCGGCGACATCGTCTTCGTCGGTCACGGGCTCACCCCCGACACCCGGCGCGCCCTCCTGGGCGGCGCCATGGACGTGGTGCTCAATTCCGATCCCGCCACGCTGATCGACCGCGCCCTCGCCGCCATCCGTCAGCCGGATCACCCCGTCGCCCCGGTCAAGCTCGACATCGTCCTGCGCGAGAACCTTCCCACCGAGGAAGCCACGGCCTAGAGGCCGGCACCGCCCTCGGCGGCCGCCGCCTCGATCGCCGCCGCCATCGCCGCCAGCGCGGCGCCGTAGCGCGCCCGGATCCCGGCAATCTCCGCCGCATCTGCCGGCGCATGCACGCCCAGCCGCACCGCCCGCAGCACGCTGCGCCCGGCCTCCTGCGGCTGCACGAAGAGCACCATCTCCTCCTCGCCCACCCGGAAATGCAGATAGGCCCCGGCGGTCTCGAACCGCGCCACCGGCGTGCGCGCCATCGTGAACCCCGCCGACAGCTTCAGGCACAGCGCCGGCGGCGCGGCCACCGGCTGTTCCGACAGCGACAGCCATCGCGCGCCACTCAGCACCTCCGGCACGTCAAAGGCCGGCGCCGGCTCCGGCGCGGCCCAGATCAGCCCGGCCCCCTCGGCCGCCGGAAAGGTCTCCGGATCGCCCTCGCCATAGCCCTTCAGCGCCACCCGGTGGCAGGCACAGACCAGCGCCTCGCCCGAGACATGCGCCCCCTCCAGCAGCGGCGCGCCCCCGACCGGACAGCGTGCGGCCCGCGCCCGGATGCCGCCGCCCGCGCCCTCGGCCCGCCACAGCACCATCTCCTGGCCCAGCAGCACCGCCCGGATCGGTGCCCCCACCTCCAGGTCCTCCGACGCGGCGACGGGATACCAGGGCCCGAGGCCACCGGCCCCGCCCATGTCTCTCGTCGGATCGCTCGGCATGATCGTTCCTTTCGACAAACCTGCGCGTCTCGCGGCACCGCCAGCAGGCGGTGCAGGTCGTTCCCGTTGCGGGCCTGCGGGGCGATACGGGCTCCGGCCGGGGCGGCAAACAGGCCCGGCCTTGCGGCCCGGCGCCCCGAACTGATCATGGCCGCACGCTAATATGGCAGGGCAGAATCGCCCAATGCCACATGCGCCGCGGCCGCCCCACGGCGGCTCCCCGCCGGCAACTGCCCGGGAAACAGGCGATTTCGTCCCGTCGAACGGGCCCTTGCCGGCCTCCCCCCGCGCAACAAGAAAGCCCCCCGCCGTGGCGAGGGGCCCTCCCGTTCCTGCAGGCTCCGCCTCAGCGGGCGGCCTGGGACACCTTCTTCACCGCCGCCGCGGCGGTTTTGCCGGCCACCCGGCCAAAGACCAGGCAATCGATGATGGCGACACTGCCAAGGCGGCTGGCGCCATGCACGCCCCCCGTCACCTCGCCCGCGGCATAGAGGTTCGGGATCACCTCGTTGTCGATGTCGATCACCTGCGCGCGGCCATTGATCTGCACCCCGCCCATTGTGTGGTGGATCTTGGGCCAGATGTGCATGGCATAGAACGGCGGCTCGACCATCGGCTTGACGTTGTCGAGGAAGGTCTTGCCGAATTCCTCGTCATTGCGCGCCTCGACATAGCCGTTATAGCGCGCCACCTGCGCCTCCAGCGCCTCCACCGGCATGTCATAGGCCCTTGCCAGATCGGCAATCGTGTCAAAGGTCTTCACCAGCCCGGTTTCAAGGTCCTTGCGCAGGCCCCACCAGATGAACTTGATGCCGTAGTTGTCACAGATCCCCACGGCGGGATGGCCCGTGGCCACTTCCGCATCGGCGCGGATCTTGCGGTCGGCCAGCTCGTCGACAAAGCGCTTGCCCGTGGTCGGGTCCACCATGATGCCATAGGGAAAGACCGATCCGCCGGCAAAGCCCGGCCCGGTGCCCATGCCCTTTTCGTCCGGGCTGGCCCAGGGGCCCAGCTGGATCCAGCTCAGCTGCACCGGGTTGGCGCCGATGCGCAGCGCCGCCTTCAGCCCCTCGCCGGTGGCCCCCGCATGGTTGGTGGAATCAAAGGCATCGGTCAGCCGCGGATCCTGCGCCGTCCGGAACGCCAGGTCGCGAGAGAACCCGCCCGAGGCCAGGATCACCGCCCCGGCCTTCACATACTCCAGCGTACCGCTGTGATCGTCGGGGAATTCATAGTTTTCCCGGATCGCCACGCCCTGCACCGCGCCCTGGGCATCCTGCAGAAGAGCCTCCAGCTTGCAGTTGAAATTGATCTCGACGCCCAGCTCCTTCAGCTTCTCGACCTGCCGGTTCACGATCTCAGACCCGTGGCCGTTCTTCGTCTGCAGGGTCCGCGCCACCGAGTGGCCGCCCATGATGTTCACCCGGTCGGCATATTCCGCGCCCAGGCGCTCCTGCGTCCAGACCACCGTGTCGTTCGACAGCTCGGCCACCGTGCGGGCCAGCTCGACGTTGTTCAGCCCCAGGCCCGCCGCCTGCATGTCCTGCAGCATCAGTTCGGGGGAATCCTTGACCCCCGCCTTTTCCTGCCATTCCGAACAGGCCGCGGCGACCTGCCCGCCATTGATCATCGAGTTGCCGCCATAGGTGTCCATCTTCTCGTAGATCTTCACCCGGGCGCCGGCATCCACCGCCTCGATCGCGGCCGAGAGCCCGGCAAAGCCGCTGCCGATGATCACGATGTCCACCTCTTCGTCCCATTTGTCCGGAACGACGGATTTCACGGAAGCAGTCATGGTCTTTCCTCCTTTTTCATCGGAATACGTACCAACTGCCCGGACGATACTCCTCGTTCAAAACCCGGTTTTGACTCAGATCAATCCCCTCTGGGATCGGCCATTTCCGGCCGATCCGTGCCCCTCGCGCCCCACGTCGCGCGCCTGCCCCGGCCGCGCGCTCCGGCGCCCCCGGGGCCATCGCGCCCGGCGCCGTTTTCGGGCCGCAGCGCAACATTTCAAGCGCGCCCTTGCCTGCAGCGGCGGGCAAGACGCGCTCCACTGTTGCTATCGGCGCGATCACAATCTAGGTGAGTTCTGACGAATTTTCCTGCGTCCATGGCAGAGCCCGGTTCGGATCCGGCCTCCGGACGCCCGTCCTTGCGTTCACCGCCGCCCGCCACGCGGCCCAAGATTCCTGATTTGGAAAAGGGGGAAGAAACATGGCAGATCCCAAGCAGCCCGATATTGTGTATACAAAGGTAGACGAAGCGCCCGAGCTCGCCTCGGCCTCGCTCCTGCCCATCATCCAGGCCTTTGCCGCCTCCGCCGGTGTCACCTTCGGCACCAAGGACATCTCGCTCGCCGGCCGCATCATCGCCACCTTCTCCGACGTGCTGCCCGCCGAACAGCAGCAGCCCGACGATCTCGCCCTGCTGGGCGAGCTGGTGAAGACGCCCGATGCCAACGTCATCAAGCTGCCCAACATCTCTGCCTCCGAGCCCCAGCTCGTTGCCGCGGTGAAGGAGCTTCAGGCCCAGGGCTACGCCCTGCCCGACTACCCCTATTCCCCGTCCACCGACGAGGAAAAGGCCGTCCGCGCCAAGTACGACACCATCAAGGGCTCCGCCGTGAACCCCGTGCTGCGCGAGGGCAACTCCGACCGCCGCGCCGCCGTCGCGGTCAAGAACTATGCCATGGCCAACCCGCACCGCATGGGTGAGTGGACCGCCGACAGCAAGACCCGCGTCTCCGCCATGTCGGGCGGCGATTTCTTCTCCAACGAGAAGTCCGTCACCCTGAAGGAGGCCGCCACCGCGAAAATCGTGCTGGAAACGCCTGAGGGCGAGACCGTCCTGAAAGAGGCCGTCTCCTACCCCGCCGGCACCGTGGTCGATGCCACCTACATGTCCGCCGCCGCGCTCGACGCCTTTCTCGCCGAGGAAATCGAGAAGACCAAGGCCGAAGGCACGCTCTTCTCGCTGCACATGAAGGCCACCATGATGAAGGTCTCCGACCCGATCATCTTCGGCCACGCGGTCAAGGCCTGGCTGGCCCCCGTCTTCGAGAAGTACGGCGACAAGATGGCCGAACTGGGCGTGAACCCCAACGGCGGCCTCGGTGCCCTGCTGGAACGCGTCGCGGGCGAGCCCGAGATCATGGCCGCCATCGAGGAAGTGCGCGAGCTGCGCCCGCCGATGTACATGGTGAACTCCGACAAGGGCATCACCAACCTGCACGTCCCCTCCGACGTCATCATCGACGCCTCCATGCCCGCGCTGATCCGCGCCGGCGGCAAGGGCTGGGGCCCGGACGGCAAGGAACACGACACCAACTGCGTGATCCCCGACAATTCCTATGCCCCGGTCTATGATGCCACGGTCGAATTCTTCAAGGCCAACGGCAAGCTGAACCCGGCCACCGCCGGCACCGTTCAGAACATCGGCCTGATGGCGCAGAAGGCCGAGGAATACGGCTCCCACCCCACCACCTTCGAGATCCCCGCGGCGGGCACCGTCAAGATGATCCTCGAAGACGGCACCGTGATCCATTCGCATGCCGTCGAGGCCGGCGACATCTGGCGCTCCGCCTCTGCCCGCAAGGCCCCGATCGAGGACTGGGTCAACCTGGCCATCGAGCGTCAGGCCGACACCGGTTTCCGTGCCATCTTCTGGCTCGATGCCGCCCGCGCCCATGACGCCGAGCTGATCGAATACGTCAAGCCGATCCTCGAGGCCAAGGGCGTCGCCGACAAGTTCGAGATCATGGCCCCCCGCGAAGCGACCATCGCCAGCCTGGAGACCATCACCAAGGGCGAGAACACCATTGCCATCACCGGCAACGTGCTGCGCGACTACCTGACCGACCTCTTCCCGATCCTCGAGCTCGCCACCTCGGCCAAGATGCTCTCGATCGTGAAACTGATGAACGGCGGCGGCCTCTTCGAGACCGGCGCCGGCGGCTCGGCCCCCAAGCACGTGCAGCAGCTGATCGAGGAAAACCACCTGCGCTGGGACTCCCTGGGCGAATTCTGTGCCCTGGGCGAGAGCTTCAAGTTCCTCGCCGCGTCGAAATCCAACCCCAAGGCCAAGGTCCTGGGCGAGGCCGTCGACAAGGCCACGCAGGGCATCCTCGACAACAACCGCTCGCCCTCGCGCAAGGCCGGCGAGCCCGACAACCGCGACAGCCACTACTGGTTCGCCCGCTACTGGGCCGAGGCACTCGCGGCCCAGACCGCAGACGCAGAGCTGGCGGCCTATTTCGCGCCCATCGCGCAAAAGCTGGCCGAGGGCGAAGAGCTGATCCTGTCGGAACTGGCGGCGGTCCAGGGCAAGCCCGCGGATCTCGGCGGCTACTACCACGGCGACCCGGAAAAGGTCACCGCGGTGATGCGCCCCTCCGCCACGCTGATCTCGATCATCGGCTGAACGGCAGGGCACGGAACGGCGGGCCACTGACAGGCGGCCCGCCCCCGCCGGAAACATCAAAGCCGCCGCCGGATCGCTCCGACGGCGGCTTTTTCGTGCGCGCGGGTTATGCTCAGCCGTCCGAGCTGTCGCCCGACAGCGCCTTGGCCGCGGCCTGGGCCACCGGCGTGTCGATGGCGCCATCCGGGGTCGAGACGCCCACGCCGCCCAGGTCGACACCATCGGCCGAGAGCTTGGCGCCCCCGGGCATCGGCGCCAGGCCCGGCACGGCCAGCAGGTTGCTGGCGCCCCCCTCGTTCAGCATCTTCAGGAAATCGTCGGAATCGGCATGGAACAGCGCCGCGGTCTTCGCCTTGGCGATGGCCGAGGCGTCGCAGCTGGCATAGGCGCCCTGCTGGCGCTCGAAGAAGATCACCGATCCCTCGGCATTGGCCACCGCCACGCAGCCCTTCACGTCGCGCGCCGCCATGGCCTCCTCTGCGGCCGCCACCACCGTGGCCACGTCCTGATCCTCCAGCACGCTCTGGGTGGTGACGGCGCCGGCCTGGCCTGCGCCGAGGAATAGCACCGGCAGCGCGGCGAGGGTTAGAACCATCTGTTTCATCTCGGGTCTCTCCAGTCTTGCTTGCCCGGCCCGGGACAGGCGCGGCAGCGCCCGGCCCGGAACATCGGGATCCCCTTCAGGATAGGCACGCTCGGCCCGCAGACAAGGCCGCCGCACCCGGTCACGACCGCCCCGGGCCGCCCCGCGACGCGCCCGACAGGTCCGGGCGACGCCCCCGGCCCTTGCAGCACAGGTCCGGCGGCCGCACGGCGGAAAACCGCCCGCCCCGCGCTCCTCGCCTTCGCAATTTCGTGAGGAATGACTGAGGTTTAGCAGGACACCGACGGTTCGCTCAGGGAATGGAGGCGGGCACGGGCCCGCCCCACCCCGCCGCCGCGCTCAGGCCAGCTGCAGCGCGGTCTCCTTCAGCATCTCGGCAGAGCGGCGCAGGGCATGGCTTTCGGCATAGTTCAGCTGCGGGATCAGCGTCTCGACCGCGCCACCGGCGCCGATCACCCGCGGCAGGCTCAGCGCCACGTCGCGCACGCCCTCGATCTCCTCGACCGTCATCGAGACGGTCAGAACCGCGCGCTGGTCATCCCGGATCGCGCGCACGATCCGCGCCAGCCCGGCGCCGATCCCGTACCAGGTCGCGCCCTTGCCATCGATGATCCGATAGGCCGCCCGGCGCACCAGCTGGTCGATCTCGCCGCGCACCGCCTCCGTGACGGGCCGGCCCACCTGCTCGGCGAACTCGCCCGCGGCCTCCGATCCCGCCCTGGCCGAGGACCAGGCCAGAACCTCGCTGTCGCCATGCTCGCCCAGCACCCAGGCCTGCACCGATTCCGCCGCGATGTTCAGATGCCGGCCGAGGAGATAGCGGAACCGCGCGGTGTCCAGCACGGTGCCCGATCCGATCACCTGCGCCCGCGGCAGGCCGGACGCCCGCAGTGCCACCTCCGTCATGATGTCGACGGGGTTCGAGGCAATCAGCAGGATGGCCTCCGGGGCGTATCGGCCGATCTCGCCGATCACCTGACCAAAGACATCGGCATTGCGGCTCAGCAGGCTCAGCCGGCTCTCGCCCGGCTTCTGCGCCACCCCGGCGGCGATCACCACCACCTGCGCCCCGGCCAGCGCCGCATAGTCGCCCGCCCGCACCTGGCAGGGGGCTGCAAAGGGCACCGCATGGGCGATGTCCTCGGCCTGGGCCCGCGCCATGTCGGGGTTGTGATCCACCAGGACCACCTCGCTGGCGCTGGCCTGCAGCACCATCGCGTATCCCGCCGCCGAGCCCACCATGCCCGCACCCACGATTCCCACCTTCATGTCGTTCTCCCACTCTGCCGGCCCATCTCCACTGCCGCCATGGTAGCGATCCGGCCCCCGCGGTCAAAGACAAGCTCAAACCCGCCAAGCCTCGCCTGCAGCGGCAGTCCCGGCGCCACATTCAGAAGCCTCCGGCGGGGATATTTACGGCCAGATGAAAGAGCGCCATCGCTCCCTGTCATCTGGCCCGAAATATCCCGGGGGAGCGCCGCAGGCGCGGGGGCAGAGCCCCTGACCCGCGCAGATTAACCATTCTTCGAGCCCGGTTTCGCACCGACGCCTTACCGACAGGATACCGACGTAATACCGACGTTGGAATTGCGCGATTTCAACAGGTTAATCATATTCCAAAAACAAGATGCCGACGCCCGTTTCCGGGGCGCCGGCATCTGTTCGAACCGAGCGGAAAGGCGCGTTCAGGAGGGGTCGCTTTCCTCTTCCGCATGGTCTGCCGTGGGCCAGCCAAGCTCGGCGCCCGAGGGCGGCAGCTCCTCGCGGGCAGATTGGTTCTCCTCCGGCAGCGCCGCCGCGGCAGTATCCACCCGCGCCACCACCGACATCCCCGGAACCAGTTGATCTGCAAGCGGTTGTCCGGCGTCGATCGCCACCCGGACCGGCAGGCGATGGGCGATCTTGATGAAGTTGCCGGTGGCGTTCGAGGTGCCCATGACGCTGAATTCCGAGCCTGTCGCAGGCGCAAAACGCTCCACCCGGCCGGTCAGTCTCGCGCCGCCAAGGGCATCGACGGTAAAGCTTACCGGCTGGCCCAGGTGCATCCCCTCAAGCTGGGTTTCCTTGAAGTTGGCCACCACCCAGATCCGATCCGGCACGATGGTCGCCAGGTTCGTCCCCGCCGAAACATACTGTCCCACCCGAGCCGAAACCTCCCCAAGCCGCCCGTCCACCGGCGCGGTGATCGTGGTGTTGTCGAGGTTGATCTGCGCAAGGCGCACCGCCGCCTCGGCCTGGTCCACGCTGGCCTCCAGCGACTTGCGGCTGGTGATCACGGACGCCAGGCTCTGCTGCGCCGTTTCGACGCTGGCCTCGGCCTGCTGCAGCGAGGCCTTGGCCTTTTCATAGGCCAGCTGTTCCTCCTCCAGGTCCTGGGCGGTGATGACTCCCCGCTCCTTCAGCTCCTTCGAGCGGTTCAGGTCGGCTTCCTCCTGGGCCAGGCTGGCCTGGGCAGAGACCACACCGGCCTTCGCCGAGGCCAGGCTCGCCTCGGCCGAGCGGCGGTCCTGCTCGGAACTGTCGAGAGAGGCCTGCGCGGATTCGAGCGCCGCCTTGGCCGAAGCCAGGTTCTCGCGATAGGTCCGCGCATCGAGCTGTACCAGCAGGTCGCCGGCCTTGACGCGCTGGTAGTCCTGCACCGCGACATCCTCGACCAGGCCGGAAAGCTGCGGCGCGAGGAAAGTGACCTGACCTTTGACATAGGCGTCATCGGTCATGCGCGTGGAAGAGGTAAAGGGTGGCAGGCGCCAGGCATAGAGGATGCCGGCCACGCCCAGCACACCGATGACGATGGCCAGGACCGTGGCAATATGACGGGAAAATTTGGAGAGCATGACTATCACTCGGTTCAGGCAGGTTGCGTTTCAGGATCGGATTCGGCGCGTTTCGCGGCCAGGCCGGCCCGCAGCGCGTCCAGCGCCACATGGCCCAGCAGAAGGCCAAGGGTCAGCACGGCCAGCACCGCGGTCAGCTTGAAGGCATCGGCATAGGCCATGACGTAGGCCTGCGTGCTGGCCTGCGTGGCCAGCTGCTTGACGGCCTGCGCGCTGCGCTGGGTCGAATCCGAAATGGTCGGAGCATAGAGTTTCACGAGCTGGCTCAGGCTTTGTGTCACCAGCGGATCGGTTTTTGACATTGCCGCGTAGAGGTCCTGCAGATGGACCTGCTGGCGGA
This sequence comes from Pseudooceanicola sp. DL12, assembly GCF_056270665.1. NCBI lineage: Bacteria > Pseudomonadati > Pseudomonadota > Alphaproteobacteria > Rhodobacterales > Paracoccaceae > Pseudooceanicola > Pseudooceanicola sp. DL12. The sequence goes on along the minus strand of NZ_CM149884.1, from coordinate 719,691 downwards.
TCTTGACGAAGGTCTGGAAGACGGCACTGCCGAGCAGCGCCCCCACTTTCTGTGTTACCAGGAAGACGATGATGAAACTCAGGATATATTGCCGTCCCTTCATCAGCGCCGCCATGAAGCCCTTGAGCATCGCAGGCGGCAGGAAAAGCGCCGAAGCCAGGCCGATCAGCCCCTGCGAGACGTAGAACTGTGCCGGAATGAAATCGGAGGTCACACGGCTGTCGAGCAGGGCGCCAATGACGATCATCACCAGGGCCACGCCATGGAAGTAGGGTTCGCGCCCCGGCTTGATCGTCACCGCACAGATCACCCCGCCCAGGATCGTCATCGCCAGGACGATTGCCCAAAGGCCCATCATCTCCTGGTTCTGATAGCCCAGGATGCGCATCAGGCCGGCCACGCCCGAGGTCTGCTCGCTCAGCAGAAGGCGGAAGAGCAGAAGCGCACCGGCGAAATGCATGATGGCCGGGCTCAGGATCCAGCGCACGTCGATCAACGGCGATTCACGGTTCAGTTCCATTGCCACCGAAGCGGCCAGGCAGCCGATCCCCAGGGCCAGAGTCCAGCCGATCCAGGCGTGTTCCGTCCACCAGTAGGAGGCCGCCAGGGTAAAGACCACGGCGAGACAGCCGAAGCCTATGAAGATAAAGGAGAACGAGATCACATCGGCCGGGTGGATCACCTTTTCCCGCGGCTGCGGGGCCAGCGGCAACAGGTAGATCAGCCCGAGCGCCACCGCGGCCATGGAGGCCTCGAGCGCCGTCAGCCCGTGCCAGCCACCGGTCTCGATCAGGTAGGGCGAGATCAGGCGCGTCAGCGGTGAGCCGATGAAGATCAGCGTCAGGGCAAAGGCGACACCGATGTTCAGCTTTTTCTGGGGCGGCAGGGGCTCCAGCGTGTAGAGGAAGGCCAGCGAAGTCATCGGCGCGGCCGCACAGCCGCAGATGAAACGCACCGCCACGTTCGAGATCAGCCCGTCCGCGGTGTAGTTCAGCAGCCCCGCCAGCAGGAAGAGCATGATTGACCATTCAGCAAAGTGGCGCAGGCCGTATTGCGCCCGGATCTTGATCAGTGCCAGCGTCAGCGAAACGTTCGGCGCCATGTAGGCCGCAAAGAGCCACATGGTCTCGTACTGGGTCGCCCCAAAGGCGCCCTGCAGCTGCGTCATGTTCGAGGAGACGACGCTCTGGCTGAAGGATTGCGACAGGGCGAGCATGGCTGCGGTCAGGAAATAGGCGGCGGCGCGCAGCGGGTGCATCGGCGTGAAGGGCGGCATGGCCGGCGCTCCGCCCTGCGGTTTCGCGGGGGCTTCGGCCGGCTCGGGGGCACCCTCATCGCCGGCGGCCGCCTCGCGGTCATCCTCTGCGGCCGGGGCCTCCGGTTCGGCAGGGCGCTGCTCCGTGGTCCCCTCCCCCGGGGCCACGGCGTCTGCCGGCGCCTTTTCTGTGTTGTCGGGGCGTGTCTGCCCATCTGGGGAGGGGGTCGTCATGATTGGTCCAGCTTCACAAGGTTGTCGATCATCTGCAGGATGACCCTGTGCGCGAGGTCGAGGTCCTCGGGCGCAATACCCGAAACAACTTCCTCGCGCAGGCTTTCTGTTAGATTAAGAATCGTCTCCACATGTGATCGCGCAGCCTCGGTCAGGTAGACATGGCGTTGCCGCCGGTCTTCCTGCGAGATCTCCCGGTGCACCATTCCGCATTCTTCCAGGCCGTCGATCATGCGCGCCATCGTAGGGCGTTCCACATCGGTCATTTCGGCCAGCGCCGCCTGGCTGGCGCCGTCGTTGCGCGCCAGGACAAGCAGCAGGCGCGCCCGCGACTGGGTAACGCCAAGGTTTGCCGCCCGCGCATCGAAACGCGTGCGCAGCTTGCGAGTCATCGTCGAGATGTCGCGAAAGAATATGGTCGGGTTGGCATCGGTTTCTTGTGACATGGGATAACAGGTAGCCCCCTAATCGTTAGCGTGCTACCTAAATTCCCCGATCCCGTTTGGCAAGCCGACAACACCTGCGTTTTCTGCACAGCTCCTATGCAGCGCCATGTGCAGCCCCGCGCGAACCTGCCCGCCCGGCCCGTCCGCGCCACTTTCCGCAGGGGTGTCTGTTGCGACTGTCGCCCCACTCGCGCAAGATCCCCGGATTGGGCAGAAGCAAGAACAAGAAAGAGTGCAGACCATGCACGAACCGATCGACATGTCATTGCCGGACAAGCCCGACGGCCCGGAGCAGACCACGCGCCTGCACCTCGCCGACACGATTCTGGCGCTGCACAGTGCCGATTTCTTCCCCGAGATGACACGCTACCTGCAGAGCCTCACGGCCTTTTCCGGCATTTTCGTCAGCCGCCTGCACGCGTCGAAACCGCCACAGCACCTCTATGACAACGTCCGTGCCGAAAGCCGCGCGCATGTGGTCGATCAGTACCTCGACACCGCCTACCTGCTCGACCCCTTCTTCAACGCCTACCTCGCGGGCAGCATCCACTCGGTCAACCGCCTGCGCGACGTGGCCCCAGACCGCTTCACCCGCTCGACCTACTACAAGCATTACTATGGCCTGCTGGGGCTGCGCGACGAACTGGGGCTGCTGATCGACATGCCCGACGGCTCCGCGATCTTCTACTCCATCGGCCGGGTCGGAGATGCCCCGCGGTTCGGCGCCCGCAGTGTGCAGGCCTTCGAGGAGCAGCTCTGCGTGATCGCCTCGCTGACGCAGAAGCACCTGCTGCACACGCCTCGTGCCGATCCCGCCGACATTGCCGCCGAGACCCTCGCCGGCGCCCTGGAACGCTTTGGCGAAGGCATCTTGACGGCGCGGGAGCAGGAGGTCGCCGCGATGATCCTGCGCGGTCACTCCACTGCCTCGATCTCTTCCCGCACCGGCGCCGCCGCGGGCACGGTCAAGATCCATCGCAAGAACCTCTACCGCAAGCTCGGCATCTCCTCCCAGTCCGAGCTCTTCGCCCGCTTCCTGCAGACGATGCTGGGCTGAAATCCTCGCCGGCGGCGCGAATTTCAGCAGATGACGGCGCCCATCCAGGGTGACGTGGCGTGGATGCCGCGGAACCGGTCCATCTATCCCCAAGGGGATATTTACGCTTTTCCGACTCGCCCCCTAGGCTTGCCTTCAACGCGGCAAGACGTGAACTACAGGGGGTGTAAACCATGGCCCAGCCCGGCCCGTCCAAGCAGCCGGAACCCGCCATTTCGGCGCGTTCCATCGTCAAGACCTTCGGCCAGGGAGAAGCCGCCGTCCAGGCGCTCAAGACTGTCTCCCTCGACATCCGCGAGAACGAGTTCTTCACGCTCCTCGGCCCCTCGGGCTGTGGCAAGACCACGCTCCTGCGGATGATCGCGGGCTTCGAGCTGCCCACCGAGGGCACGATCTACCTCTCCGGCCGGGACATCACCGCCCTGCCCCCGCACAAGCGCCCCGTGAACACAGTCTTCCAGAGCTACGCGCTCTTTCCGCACATGACCGTGGCCGAGAACATCGGCTTCGGCCTAAAGATGCTGGGCCGCCCCAGGGCCGAGATCGCCGAGATCACCGCCCGCATGCTCGCCCTTGTCCAGCTCGAGCCGATGGCCAACCGTCGCACCGACCAGATGTCCGGCGGCCAGCAGCAGCGCGTGGCACTGGCCCGGGCTCTTGCCCCCTCGCCCAAGGTGCTGCTGCTCGATGAACCGCTCGCCGCCCTCGACCTGAAGCTGCGCAAGGAAATGCAGCTGGAGCTGAAGCGCCTGCAGAGCGAGACCGGCATCACCTTCATCTTCGTCACCCATGACCAGGAAGAGGCGCTGACCATGTCCGACCGCATCGCCGTGATGAAATCCGGCGAGGTCCTGCAGGTCGGCGCGCCCGAGGACATCTATGAACGGCCCGCGCACCGTTTCGTGGCCGACTTCATCGGCGACATCAACATCCTGAACGGCACGCTTTCGCAGGTGAACGGCACCCTTGGCCAGGTCGAGCTCGCCCCCGGCTGCACCATCGCGGCCCGCCTGACCACGGCCGGTGAAAACGCCGCCCGCGTGCCCGTGGCGATCCGCCCCGAGGATGCCACCCTGGCCCCCGGCGGCACCCCCGGCACCCTCGCCGGCACCATCGAGAACATCGTCTACTTCGGCGCCGCCACCAATCTGCACATCGCCCTGCCGGATGGTCAGCGCTTTGTCGTCCGCTGGGCCGGGCGCCTGCCTCCGGCGGCCAACATCCACATCGGCGGCCCCGCCGCCATCGACCTCAGCGGCGCCAATGCCCAGGTGCTTGCCGGATGAGCCAGGTCAACGCCTCCTCCCCCGCAGAGATATCCGGCGAAACGCCCGCGCTTGACGCGGCCCGCCGGCAGAACCGCAAGCGTGCCACAGCCAATCGCACCGGCCTGCTGGTGCCGGCGATCCTGACGATCATGGTCATCTCGATCCTGCCGCTGGCGATCACCGTGGTCTATTCCTTCCTGAAACCCGGCACCTATGGCGGCGTCGTCTGGGAATTCAGCCCCGATGCCTACATCCAGTTCCTCTTCGAGCGCGACATCTTCGACGACACGCTCTCGTTCAACCCGTCCTACCTCTCGATCTACCTGCGCTCAATCGGCCTTGCTCTCGGCGCCACGGTGGGCGCCCTGATCCTGGGCTTTCCCACTGCCTATTTCATCGCGACGAAGCCGCGCGAGAACCGCAACTTCTGGCTCTTTCTCGTCACCCTGCCCTTCTGGACCAACCTGCTGATCCGCACCTTCGCGATGCTGCTGATCATCCGTGACGACGGCATCATCAACATGGCCCTGATGAAGCTCGGGCTGATCGAGACTCCGCTGCAGATCCTCTACACCGACACCGCCGTCTTCATCGGGCTGATCTACAGCTTCCTGCCCTTCATGGTGCTGCCGCTCTACGCCAGCCTGGAAAAGCTCGACTTCCGCCTGATCGAGGCCGCCTACGATCTCTATGCCTCGCGCCTGAAGGTCCTGAAGGAGGTAATCCTGCCACTGGCCAAGCCCGGCATCATCGCCGGCTCCATCCTGGTCTTCATTCCCTGCCTCGGCTCCTACATCACGCCGGAACTGCTCGGCGGCGGCAAGAAGCTGATGATCGGCAACATGATCGCACTGCAGTTCGGCAGCTCGCGCAACTGGCCCTTCGGCTCGGCCGCGGCCCTCATCCTCATGGCGCTTGTGATCATCGCCCTCTGGATCAACCTGCGCCTCGCGCGCGACAAGGAGTAATCCGATGGCCGAGACCTCCGCGAAGAAACCCAAGTACAAGACCATCGACCTGCGCCGGCAGCCGGGCTTCAACGCCATCGCCTATTTCTGCCTGATCTGCCTCTATGCGCCCGTCGTCGTGCTGATCATCTTCTCCTTCAACGACAACCGCTCCGTCGTCCGCTGGACGGAATTCTCCTTCCGCTGGTACATTGAGGTCTGGCACGACAGCGGCATGCAGAACGCCGCCTGGATGTCGATCCAGATCGCCTTCGTGGCCACCCTCTTCGCCACCACCTTCGCCACGATGGCGGCCTTGGCGACCACCCGTGTGACGCCCTACCGCGGCATGAACATCGTCTTCGGCATCATCAACCAGCCGCTGATGATCCCCGAAATCGTCACCGCCATCGCCACGCTCTCGCTCTTCTCTTTGGTCAAGAAGCTTACCGGCATCAACGGCATCGGCTACCTGATGGCGGCCCATGTGGCCTTCTGCATCCCCTTCGCCTTCATGCCCATCCGCGCCCGGCTGCAGGACATGACCCTGGTGCTGGAACAGGCCGCGGGCGATCTCTACGCCACGCCGTTCCGCACCTTCCGCTATGTCACGCTGCCGCTGGTCATGCCCGGCATCGTGGCCGGCGCCATGCTCGCCTTCGTCGTCTCGCTCGATGACGTGATCATCACGCTGATGGTCGCCGGCCCCGGCGAGACCACCCTGCCGCTCTACATCCTCGGCGCCATCCGTCGTGGCATCACCCCCGAGATCAACGCCGCCTCCACCATCCTGGTGGCGCTCTCGGGCCTGCTCGTCACAGCGTTCTTCTTCATCCAGAAGCGCTCAAATCGCCGGTAAACGGCATATAAAACAGGGAGTATCCACCTCATGACCTCACTCAGGACTGCGCTGCTCGCGGCCACGTCTCTCTCGCTGCTCGCCACCGCGGCGGCGGCCGAGGGCGAACTGCACATCTACAACTGGGGCAATTACACCAACCCCGACCTGATCGAGAAATTCTCCAAGGAATACGATGTCGACGTCACCCTCGACAGCTACGATTCCAACGAGACCATGCTGGCCAAGGTCCAGTCCGGCAACACCGGCTACGACATCGTGGTGCCCGGCGACTACATGATCGCCGTGATGATCGAACAGGGGCTGCTGGCCAAGGTCGAGCCCAACAAGATGTCCAACTTCGGGAACATGGATCCCAAGTGGGTCGACGTCTACTGGGATCCGGGTCGCGAATACTCGATCCCCTACCAGTGGGGCACCACCGGATTCTCCGTCGATACCACCGTCTACGAGGGCGACATCGACACCCTCGACCTGCTCTTCAACCCGCCCGAAGAGCTCAAGGGCCGGATCAACATGCTCAACGACATGAACGACGTGATCAACGCCGGGCTGCGCTACAAGGGCTATGACCGCTGCAATGACAACCGCGAACAGCTCAAGGACGTCACCGAGCTGCTGCTGAACGCCAAGCAGTACTGGCGCACCATGGATTATTCCACCATCGAGAAGCTGACCTCCGGCGATGTCGACCTGTCGCAAACCTGGAACGGTGCCGCCCTGCGCGCCCGCAAGGAACGTCCGGACCTGGCCTATGCCTATCCCAAGCAGGGTTTCAGTGGCTGGATGGACAACGTCGCCGTGCTCTCCGATGCGCCCGACATGGACAACGCCAAGCTCTTCATGAACTTCATGATGGAGCCGGAGAACGCCGCGCTCACCTCGAACTTTGCCCGCTATGCCAACGGCATCAAGGGTTCCGAGGAATTCATGGATCCCGATATGCTCGACGCGCCCGAGATCGTGATGCCGGCCGATGCGCCCGCCCCCGATTTCGTGCCGCCCTGCCCGCAGGACGTGGTCGACATGTACAACAAGATCTGGACCCGCCTGAAACAGTGATCACGGCCCGCGGGGCCTGATCCCCATCATCCGCCCCGGCCCGTGACAGGTTCCGGCGCCCCCTCGTGGCGCCGGAGCCGAGCAAGGCGCGCACTCTCCGAAAGGCTCTCCCGCATGTCCGACAGCACGATCACCTTCCCTGCGCCGGCGCCCCGCACCGCCCGCGAGATGGGGATCATGCAGGGTTTTCCGCCACCGCCGGAAAAACGCCCCACGCTCGAGAACTGGGATCTGCCGCCCTTCAACCGCTGGAGCTTCCAGCACATCCGCAGCCTCTTTCCCACCGTCGACGTCCAGCGCGGCAGCGGCCCGGTGGATGATATTCCCACGGCCCCGCAGGATCTCGGCGGCATCACCTTCCAAACCGCCGGCGGACAGCGGATGCGGCTCGACGATTTCCTGCTGGCCTCCTACACCGACGGCTTCCTGGTCCTCCACCGCGACCGGATCGTGCATGAATCCTATGCCAACGACATGGCGCCCGACACGCCGCACCTGTCGCAATCGGTGGCGAAATCCGTCGTCGGCCTGCTCGCGGGCATCCTCCACGCGGACGGCCTGCTCGATCTCTCGGCGCCGCTCTCAGACATCGTGCCAGAGCTGGCCGCCTGCGGCTTCGGCGATGCCACCGCCGATCAGGTCCTGGACATGCAGAGTGGCGTCCGCTTCACCGAGGATTACAACGCCCCCGACAGCGACATGACCCGGATCGACATCGCCTCCGGCTGGCGCCCAACCCGTCGCCCAGGTCCGCGGCCGACGATCCGCGATGTCATCCTCACGCTGCCGCGCATCCGTCCGCACGGGCAGCGTTTCGAGTACCGCTCGATCGAGACCGACGTGATCGCCTGGGTGCTGGAACGCGTCGCGGGCGCGCCCCTGGCCGATCTGGTCAGCGCCCGCATCTGGCAGCACATCGGCGCCGAGCGCGACGCCTTCTTCACCGTCGACGGGGCCGGCACCGCGCTGGCCGATGGCGGCTTCAACGCCACGCTGCGCGACTACGCGCGCCTCGCCCGGCTGGTGATGACCGGCGGCCGGGCCATGGGGCGCCAAGTGCTGCCCGCCAGCTGGATCGACGGCCTGCGCCATGGCGAGGCCGCCAAATTCGGCGCGCCCTACGATCAGATCACGCCCGGCGGCGCCTATCGCCGCTTCTGGTGGATCCGCGACAATGCCCGAGGCGACGTCTGCGCCCGCGGCGTCTTCGGCCAGCTCCTCTATGCCGATCCGGCCAGCGAGTTGCTGGTGGTCAAGCTCTCGACCTGGCCGGACTACGTGATCCGCTCCTACACGCTCGACACCTTCCGTGCCATCGACGCGATCCGCGCCGAACTGGGCGCCTGAGGTCAGACGGCGCCGCTGGCCGTCAGCCGCCGCCAGTCGGGCAGCGCATGGGGCACGCCGCCCTGCACGCCGGCCACCACCACCGCACCCAGCCGCGTGTCGCCCGCCGGAAGCATCCGCAGGTCGTGCCCCAGCGCGGCGAGCGCCTCCGCTTGGGGATGGCCCTCCTCGATCAGCACCGCGCCGTTTTCCGAACGCCAGCGCGGCGCGGCCACGGCCTTCGCCAGGTCCATGCCCTCCACCCGCGCCTTCTGCAGCACCTGCAGCAGCGTCTGCACCTGGCCGTCCGCGCCCGGCGTCGCCATGGCCCAGACGGCCCCGGTCTCTACCTCGGTCAGCAGCGCCGGCGCAAGCGTGTGCACCGGCCGCTTGCCCGGGGCGGCATCGTTCGGTGCCGGGCCGAACCCTGCTGCCCGGTCGTTCAGGGTAAATCCGCCCTCGGGCACATAGACCGCCGATCCGAAATCGTCGAAGACGCTCACCAGCGAGGACACCACCATGCCCTCGGCATCGGCACAGGCCACGCCGGCAGTATGCAGATAGGCCCGCGGCCCGCCCCTGAGCAGCGCGCGCTTCGGATCAAAGCTCAGCTCTTCGGCCATCAGGCTCTCGCCCTCGGCGGCCCGCGCGCGATAGGCGAATGCCGCCTCGGTCAGCTCGATGCCTGCATGGTCGCTCGCAGCCCCCGCCTCCGGCGCCGCCGCTTCCAGCGCCCGCATCGACATGTTCAGCAGGATGCCCTGTGTCGCCGGCGGCTGGGTATGCAGCCGGCACCCGGCCCAGTCGCTTGCATTCGGCGCCCTCACATCCGTCTCGTGGGTCACGAAATCACTCGCCGTCAGGCAACCGCCCAGGGCCCGCACCGCATGTTCCACCGCCTCGGGGATCGCCCCTTCGTAGAAGGCCGCCTCGCCCTCCACGGTGATCCGCCGCAGCAGCGCGCCAAGCTGCGGCAAGCGCACCCTTGCCCCGACGGGCTGATCGAAGAGCGGCCATTCGCCGCTCTCGGCCCCGCCTGCGACCAGCCGGTCGCGCTGGATCTGCAGCGCCTCGCCCAGGTTGCTCGACACATGGAAACCGCCCTCGGCCAGGGCAATCGCGGGGGCCAGCAGCTCGGTCATGGCCACCCGTCCAAACCGCGCGTGGGTGGCGGCCCAGGCGCTGACCAGCCCCGGCACGGTGATCGCGTTCGCGCCTTCCAGCGCCTGGCCCGCATAGGCCATCGGCGCCTTGCCGGTGCCGTTTATCGCCATCACCTCGCCGCCCGCATGGACCAGCGCCAGCATGTCACCCCCCAGACCGCAGGCATCCGGCGCCACCACGGCCAGCACCGCCTGCGCCGCGATCATCGCATCGGCCGCCGTGCCGCCCAGCATGAAGGCCCGCTGCCCGGCCGAGACCGCCAGCGGATGCGCCGCCGCGATCGTGCCGGTGATCCCCGTGATCACCGGCCGCTCGGCCGAGGAATACCCGTCGGAAAAGTTGAACATCGCGTCCTCCTCAGACTGCCGTGAACCCACCGTCTACCACCAGCGAGGTGCCTGTGACATAGCGCGCGGCCTCCGACGCCAGGTAGAGCACCGAGCCCGCCACTTCCTCCGCAGTACCGTGGCGCCGCATTGGGATACCACCGTCGATCTGCGCACGCACCGCCGCCGGATCTTCCTGGTGCTCCCAGAAGGCATCGTTGAAGGGCGTGTCGACCCAGCCGGGCAGCAGGGCGTTCACCCGGATGCCGTCCGGCGCCAGCTCGTCGCAGAGCGCGCGCACCAGGCCGATCACCCCGGCCTTGGTGGCGTGATAGGCGGGCATGCCCGCATGGCCCCGCATCGCCCCGGTCGAGGAGGTGAAGATGATGCTCGGGTTGCCCGAGGCGCGCAGGTGCGGCGCCGCGGCCTGGGTGATCAGAAAGGGCAGCCGCAGGTTCAGCGCCATCGAGGCCTCCCACATCTCCACCGTCCAGTCTTCCAGCTTGGCCGAGACCAGCGTCGCCGCATTGACAAAGACGCAGTCGATGCCGCCCAGCCGCTCCACCGCAAAGGCCACGGCTGCGGCCGGTGCCTCAGTCGGCACGAGATCCAGCTCGAGCGTCGCCACCCGACCGGCCAGCGCCCCGGCCTTTTCCTCCAGCGCGGCAAGGCCCGCTGCGTTCACGTCACAGACCACCACGTCGTGGCCCTCGGCGGCAAAGGCCAGGGCCACGGCGGCCCCGATCCCGGTGGCTCCCCCTGCAATCAGCGTTCTGGTCATGGGTTCGTCCCTTTCGTCGTGAAATTCTCTGTTTGCAGGTGGTCATGGGTCCAACCCACCCGCGCTTCAAGCTGTGCGCCCAGCCCCAGCAACAGCGCCTCGCTCCCCGGCGCCGCACCGAAGAGCACGCCCTCGGGCATGTTCCGCCCATCCCGCAGAAGCGGCAGGCAGAGGCTCGGCGCCCCGCTCAGGTTCCAGGGGCGCGTGAAGCAGGTATAGTGCCGGTTCAGCGCCATCGTCTCGCAATCCGGCCGGCCCAGCGACAGCGCGCCATGCGCCGGCGCCCCCGCGTTCAGCGCCGGCTGCATCAGCACATCGAAATCGTCCCAGAGCCGCGCCATCTCCGCGCGCCAGCGCAGCACCACGTTTCGCGCCCGCAGCACCGCCGCTCCGCTCACCCCGCGCCCCGCCATAACCCGGGCCCAGGTCGCCGCTTCGAAATGCTCCGGGCAGGCGGGAATGCCGGCGGCCTCTTCCATCGCCGCCACGGTCTCCGCCATCGAGGCCAGCCGCAGATCACGTTCCGCCGCGGCCAGCTCGGGCCCGATCTCCGGCAGGCTGGCCGGCAGCATCTCGTGCCCCAGCCTGCGCAGAACATCGGCCACGCCCTCCAGCCGCGACAGGATCGCCGCATCGGTCGGTCCGCCATCCGCGGCCCGCGTGATCCGTCCGATCCGCAGCGGCCGCGCGCATGGCACCACCCCGGCCAGGTCGGGCCGCGCGGCACCAACCGAAAGCGCCAGCGCCTGATCCGCCACGCCCCGCGTCAGGGCATTCTGCGCGGCAAATCCAGCAGCGCCCTCGATCCGCTCCGGGCCCAGCGGCACCAGGCCGTGCGTCGGTTTCAGCCCGACCAGCCCGCAGAGCGCGGCAGGGATCGTGATCGACCCGCCCGCGTCACTGGCCAGCGCGATGGGCACCACGCCGGTGGCCACCGCCACCGCCGCACCGCCGCTCGACCCGCCGGCGGACAATTCGGTATCGTATGGATTGCGGGTGACCATGCCCCAGCGGCGGCTCTCACAGCTCGAGCTCCCGCCCAGCTCGGGCGAATGGCTCAGCCCGACGATCTGCGCCCCGGCCTGCAGGTAGCGATCGACGATCACCGCATTGGCCCGTGCCGGGGCCGCGGGAAAGTCGCTGCCGTTCACCGTGGGCCGCCCGGCCAGGGGCATGTGCAGGTCCTTGACCAGCACCGGCACGCCCCGCAAAACGCCCTCTGCCGCCCCCCTCAGGGGCGGGTCGAATGTCTCGCAGACGGCCTCCAGCGCCGGGTTCACCTGCGCCAGTCGCGCCCGGTTCGCCGCCGCGATCGCATCGGCCTCCAGCCCGCTCCGGGCCAGCGCCAGGGCAGAGAGCGCGCCCGGCGCAGGCACCATCAGTATTGCTCTTCCGGCAGGCGCACGATCAGCCCATCCATGGCCTCGGTCATGATCAGCTGGCAGGACAGGCGGCTCTCGGGCAGGCGTTCACTGGCCGTCGCGTCCAGCATCTCCTCCTCCACCGGGCTCACCTCGGGCAGCACGAAACCGTCGCCGTTCTGCACGTAGACATGGCAGGTGGCACAGTTGATCGCCCCGCCGCATTCGCCGACGATCCCGTCGACATTGTTCATGATCGCGGCCTCCATGACAGAGGTGCCGACGGCCACGTCGACCCGGGTCTCGGTGCCATCGGGGGCGATAAAGGTCACACTGGGCATAGGTCAGAAATCCTTGGTTGGGTCGGGCGGCGCGCCTCCGTGCCGCCCCGCCTCTCACGCCGCTTTCGGCGTCAGTTTCAGCGGCAGTTTCGTCAGGCCGCGCAGGCCGGGGTTCAGGCGCACTTCGCTGGGGCCGGCCACTTCGACGGCCTCGATCTGCCGCGCAAAGGCCTGGAAGAAGCACTCGGCCTCCAGCCGTGCGAACATCTGGCCGACACAGCCGTGCACGCCCACGCCATAGCCCAGCTGGGTGCCGCGGATGTTGCGGGTGATGTCGAAGCTCTCGGGCGCCTCCCAGACATCGGGATCCCGACCGGCAGAGCCGATGAAGATCATGACCTTCTCGTGCTTGCCGATCTTCTGGCCGGCGAACTCGGTCTCCTTCAGCGTCGTGCGGAACAGGCTCTGAGAGGAACTGTCCAGCCGCGTCGCCTCCTCGAAGGCCGCACGCGCCAGGCTCGGATCATCGCGCAGCAATGCGTATTGATCCGGGTGCTCGGCCAGCAGCCGCAGGCACAGCCCGATGCTGTCCACCGTGGTGTCGACGCCAGCAGACAGGAAGGTCCGCACCAGCATCATCGCCTCCTCCTCGGTGATCTGCCCCTCGTCGGCAGCGGCATAGATCATCTGGCCCACGCCCCCGGGTGCCAGGCGATCGCGCTGGCAGCGCTCCATGATCCAGTCCGGGACATGGGCGTTGTCGGCCATGAACTTCTCGTACCAGGGAATGATCGGTCCGAAGGAACCGAAGACCATCGCGCCATAGACGAGCAGGTTCTCGCGATCATCCTCCATCAGGCCCACGCTGTCGGGGAACACCTTCAGCGGATAGCGCTTGGTCAGCGCCTCGACCGCCTCGATGGTGCCGTCGTGCTTGACCTCGGACACCATCTTCTCGGCGTCTTCCTCGAAGCGGCCGCGGATCTGGCGCAGAACCTTGGGGTTCAGCGCCCGGCTCAGCACCGTACGGGTGCGTGTGTGCTCCGGCGGATCGACCTCCAGGATGATCGAGGGCTTCCGCCAGGGCGGCGTCTCGAAATAGTTGGCAAGTCCGCCGCCACCCGCGTTGGAGTAGGTCTCGTAGTCGGTCAGGATCGTCTTGCAGGCATCGTAATGCGAGACGGCCCAGCAGCCGTGCTTTTCCAGCCAGACGATGGGCCCCGCGGCGCGCAGCTCGGCATAGGCGGAATAGGGATCGCTGCGGAACTCCTCGGAGAACGGGTCAAGCTGTGATGTGACGCGGTTTGGCATTGTGCTCTCGGATCTTTCTAGAGGTTTCGAAGGTGCCGGGCAGAGGCAGTCGGTTGGGGGGCATGGCACCCGGGGGTCACCCCGGTGCCCGTGCCCGTGCCTCGGCGCGCAATTCGGACCGGAGCGCTTCCGTGGCCTCGATATCCGGCGTGCCCTTTGCCAGGTCGGCAAAGATCACACCGTAAACCGTCCGGGCATGATCAGGGGTAATCAGCCCGTCCAGCAGGTCGTCGGCCACCCTCTCGACGCTGCGCGTCAGCGGGTCGCCATATCCGCCGCCACCGGCCATGACGTGGCGCACCACGTCCCCGGTGTTCAGCGTTTCGGGTGTCGTTGGCAAAACGGGCAGAACCCTTGTGCTGTTGCCAGACAGGATCTCGGTCTGGGCGGGCGATCCCGTGGCCCCGCCGAACAGGCCGTGCGGCGGGAACTTGCCCTTGTCGGAGCGCACGCCGAAATACATGTCGTCGCCAAGCGCGCGCCACTCCCGCAGGATCGACACGCCGCCGCGGTATTCGCCGGCGCCGCCGGTATCGGCCACGTAACCGTAACGGTCGATCATAAGAGGGTAATCCGCCTCGATCATCTCCACCGGCACGTTCGACTGGTTCGAGCCCATGTGCGGCACGCCCGACTGCCCGTCATGGGCCGAGGTCGCGCCCCAGACCCCCATCACGCATTCGGAAAAGACGAAGCTCTTGCCGCCGGTCATCCCGCCGAAACTCGGCAGGGTGGAGCCGCCGGTGCCATCGGCCGCGACCTGTTCGGGCAGGGCCTCGGCCAGCGCGCCGAAGATGCAGTCGATGATGCGATAGCCGGTGATGCCGCGCGCCCCGCAGGGCGCCGGGTAGACGGCGTTCACCAGAGTGCCCGCCGGCGCCGTCACCGTGATCGGCCGGGTATAGCCGTGACAGTTCGGAACCTCGCCCGGCATGATCGAGCGCAGCGCGGCATAGACGTTGGACTTGCAGAACGACAGCGGCGCGTTGATCCCGCCCTTCACCTGCCTGCTCGTGCCCGTCCAGTCGGCAGCGATCTCGCTGCCGCTGACCGTCAGCGTCACATGCAGCTCGATCGGATCGCCCTCGGCGCCCAGCCCGTCGATATGATCGACAAAGCAATAGGTGCCGTCCGGGATCTCCTCGATGGCCTTGCGCGCCAGCACCTCGGCCTGGTCCTGCAGCGCCTCGGCATAGGCCTCCACCCGGTCGGGGCCATAGCGCTCCAGCAGCGCCGAGAACCCCCGCACCCCGGCGCGCGCGGCGGCGGTCTGGGCATGCAGGTCGCCGATCACCTGGTCCGGTACCCGCACGTTGGCCGCCACGATCTCCAGCAGCATCCTGTTCTCGACACCCCGGTCACACAGCTTCAGGAACGGCAGGCGCAGCCCCTCCTGGTGGATCTCCGTCGCCCCGATGGAGTTCGAGCCGGGCACCAGCCCGCCCACATCGGCGTGGTGCGCGATGGTGGTGGCCCAGGCGCACAGCCTGTCACCGGCAAAGATCGGCGCGATCACGTAGATATCGGGCAGGTGCTGGCCCTGGATCAGGTAGGGGTCGTTGCCGATGAAGACGTCGCCCTCGTGGATGTCACCGGCGAACTGCGTCACCAGGTGGTTCATCGCATCGTAAAAGCTGCCCAGGTGCATCGGCGTGGTCAGGCCCTGCGCGATGGTCTCTCCACGCGCGTTGCAGATCGCGGTGGAGTAATCCATCGCGTCCCGCACGATCGGCGAATGCGCCGTGCGCATCAGGATCAGCGCCATCTCGTCGGCAATCGCCTCGAAGCCGTTCTTCAGCACTTCCAGCAGGATGGGATCGTCTGCGGTGGTCATTTCGCGGCCCCTTTCCCAAGGTCGATGACGATATTGTCGAAGCGGTCGCGCCAGACATCGGCATCCGGCGGCACCACGGTGGTGCCCTCGTATTCCTCCACGATCAGCGGCCCCGGCACGCGGGTCGCGGTCAGGTCGTGACGCCGGATCACCGGCACCTCCTGTACCCCGTGCGCCCTGCCGAAATAGGCCCGACGCGTGGTGCCTGCCGCCGGCGGGTTGCGGGGCTCCAGGTGCATCTCGCTCACACCCGCGGGCGCGATGGCCCCCAGCACGCGCAGGTTCACCGCCTGGATCCGCTTGCCCTCCAGAAGATGCCCGTAGGAACGCTTGTGCTCGGCCTCGAACCGCGCCGTGATCTCGTCCATCGCCTCGCAGAGCGGCACGTCCCGCGGCAGGTCCACGGGCAGCTCGAAGGCCTGCCCCTCGTAGCGCAGATCGGCGCTCCAGCGGATCTCGGCCCCCGGCCGGTCCAGCTCGGCCAGCACCTCGGCCTCCAGCCGCTTCAGCACCGCTTCGGCGGCCCCGGCCCGCTCGGCATCCAGCACCGACAGGAAGGCCGCCGAACGCGCCACCTCGAAATCGGCAAAGAGCAGCCCCACGGCGGAAAACACCCCCGCCGCCGGCGGAACCACCACGCGCCCCATCTCCAGCTCCTGCGCGATCATCGCCGCGTGGATGCCGCCATTGCCGCCAAAGGCGAAGAGCGTGAAATCCCGCGGGTCGCGGCCGCGATAGGTCGAAACCGCCTTCACCGCCCGCATCATGGTGATATTGGCCAGCTGGTGCACACCATAGGCGGCCTCCTCGGCCTCCACGCCCAGCACCGGCGCGATCTCGTCGCGGAAGGCCACCCGTGCGGCCTCTGCCTTGATCGGCACCGTGCCCCCGGCCAGCGCATCGCCGTTCAGGTAGCCCAGCACCACGTTGGCATCGGTCACCGTCGGCGCCTCGCCGCCCGCGTCGTAGCACAGCGGCCCCGGAAAGGCCCCCGCGCTCTGCGGGCCCACGCGCAGCACGCCCGCGGCATCCGTCCGCACGATGGATCCACCGCCCGCGCCCACTTCGGACACATCGATCACCGGTAGTTTCAGCGCATAGCCCCCGCCCTTCACCAGGCGCGAGGACAGCGAAATGCCGCCCCCCACCTCGTATTCGTCGGTCGAGGTGATGCGGCCGTTCTCGATCATCGCGGCCTTGGCGGTGGTGCCGCCCATGTCGAAGGTGATGATATTGTCATAGCCCGCGCGCGCGCCCAGCTGCGCCGCGCCCACGACACCCGCCGCCGGGCCGCTTTCCACGACCGTTGCGGGCTTGGCGATGATGCTCTCCACGTCCTGCACCCCGCCCGAGCTCTGCATCATCAGCAGCCGCCCGTCCTGTCCGGATTGCTTCAGCCGCGCGGCCAGCGACCGCAGGTAGCGCGCCACCGGCGGGCCGATATAGGCATTGGCCACCGTGGTCGAGGTCCGCTCGTATTCGCGGATCTCCGGCAGCACCTCATGGGAAAGCGAGATGAAATGATCGGGCATCCGCTCGCGCAGCCGCGCGCCCAGGGCCTCTTCATGCGCCGGGTTCACGTGCGAATGCAGGAAACAGACCGACACCGCCTCGATGTCCAAGCCCTTCAGGTGGTCGATCAACGCATCCACCTGCGCCATGTCCAGCGCCTTCAGCACGTTGCCCCGCGCATCCAGCCGCTCCGAGAGCTCGAAGCGCAGCCGTCGCGGCACCAGCGGCGCAGGCTTTTCATACAGCGGCTCGTAAAGGCGTGGCACCCGGATCCGGCGCAGCTCCAGCACGTCGCGGAACCCTTCGGTGGTAATCAGCGCCGTCCTGGCGCCCTTGCCCTCCAGGATGGCATTCGTCGCCACGGTCGAGGCATGCAGGATCTCGTCATAGGTCAGGTCGCCGCCCGCCTCCGACACGTCCGCCGCCACATCCAGCATCGCCTCGATAATCGCCGTTGCATAATCCTCGGGGGTCGAGGGCACCTTGCGCGTCACCAGCGTGCCGTCGGGCGACAGGCAGGCGATATCGGTGAAGGTGCCGCCGATGTCCGCCGCGATGCGAACGCCAGAGGTCTCCTTCGCCCCGGTCATTTCGTGTCCTGCCGGTAATGCGCGATCTTGTCCTCGTCGATCTCGATGCCAAGGCCCGGGCCATCCAGCGCCACGATATCGCTGCCCCTCACCTGCATCGGCGCGGTGATGATGTCGTCAGTGTAATAATTGCCGGCCACCTTGCAGGGGTGCTGCCCGGCCGGCGCATTCACCGGGATCACGCAGGGCAGCGTGACCGAGGGCATCGCCAGGGCGAAATGCACGTTGGCCGCGTTGCCGATGGCGCTCTCGATGGATCCGTTCACGTCGCAGGGCATGTTCATCGTCTCGGCAATGGCCGCAACCTTGCGCGCCCCCACGAACCCGCCGGCCTTGGCCAGGTAGATCGAGATCCAGTCCGCCGCGCCGGCGCCCACCACTTCCATGGCGTCCACCGCATCCCAGCAGCTCTCGTCGGCCATCACCGGCAGTGGCCCCCGCTGGGTGATCGCCGCCATGGCGCTCAGGTTCGCGCCGGGCTGTTCACAGCCGTTGGCGCCGGCTTCCTTCAGGCGCGTCACGATCTCGATGCCGGTGCGCCCGCTGCGATAGCCCTGGTTGGCGTCAAGCCGCAGAAAGACGTCATCGCCCACTTCCTTGCGCAGCTCGCGGATCAGTTTGATGTCGCGTTCCGCGTCCACGCCGCCCTTGATCTGCAGCGCCGTGTTGCCGTCGGCCACCGCGCCCAGTGCCTCTTCCATGGCGTCCTCATGGCTCATCAGGCCAACCATGTGGGCAAATTGCACGCTCTCGCGCACCTTGCCGCCAAGCAGCCGCCAGATCGGCTCGCCCGCGATCTTGCCCCAGGCATCGTGCAGCGCGATGTCGAGCGAGAGCTTGGCATAGGAATTGCCGATGGCTGCCTGGTCCATCTTCAGCCGCGCGGCGGTCACGTCGCGCACGTCCATGCCGATCAGCACCGGCGCCAGGACGTCTCGCACCATCGCCACGACCGTCGCCTGGGTCTCGCCGGCCCGCCGGCCCGCGGCACCACCCCAGTCGGGCAGCGGCGTCGCCTCGCCCCAGCCGGTGATCCCGCCTTCGGTTTCCACCCGGACAACGACGAAACCGCCAAGGTTCTCCCGCAGGCCCGCCCACTTGAAGTCGCGCCGTGCCGGAAGGCGCAGGGGGAACGCCTCGATTTTCGTGATTTTCATGACCCGTCCTTTGCCCGGAAATTCGTCACGGCAAACGCCGTTTTCAGGGCCACGTTATGCACGGCGGCGGGGTCGTCAATCAAAAAAGTTTCCTGTGGGAAATTTTGGGAAAATTCCGGACAGGTCCGGGCAGAAATTAGTCTTTCCCGGCAAAGGCCGGCACCTCGTCGGCCTCGGCCGTGCGGGCATTGGGCAGCAGGAAGCGTCCGATCTTCGTCGTCACCGCCGTGGCCGGGTCGTGCGAGATCGACAGGACATGGGCGTCCTCCTCGCTGACCGAGACATAGACATGCGCCATCGAGCTGTCGAAATAGCTGCTGTCCCCCTCGCCCAGGCGGAAGGGCGCATAGTGCTCGGTATGCACCTCGATGGCGCCAGACAGGATATAGATGAACTCCTCGCCATTGTGCTTCGACCAGTGATCGAATTCTTCAACGTCGCGCGCGTGCACAACAATCTCCAATGGACACATACCTTTATGGGCAAGCTCGGTGCCGTGTGCGCGGTAATCGTACTGCCCCGAAGTGAACATCACGCCCTCGGTTTTCCGGGTCACAGTCTTGCGGCCGGTCAGGTTCGGCTTCTCCCCCGGCTGCACCACGTCCTCAAAGCCCAGGTTCAGCGAATCCGAGATCCGCTTGATCACGTCATAGGAGGGCGTCGCCTGGCCGTTCTCGATCTTCGAGATATAGGAGACAGAGACGCCGGTCTGTTTCGACAGGTCGGAAATCGTCATCCGCTGCTGCCGGCGCATCTCCTTCAGCTGCCGCCCGATGACATCCATCTCGGCATCCGGACCAAGAACAGGGCCAAGCGCGGGACCATGTTTTGCACTCATTGTCTGTCTCCCTCGAGCAGGCCTTGCCGGTGCACAGCCACCCGCGTTTCCGCCAATTTTCCTGAAAACCCACTCCTTTTCAACCAGCAAGCGTCGACCAGTCCTGAATTCGGCCATTTTTCAGGCGACACAGCCCGGGAATCATCCGCTGTCTTTCCGAATTTTTCCCGAAATCGCAATCCTTGCCGCCCGGCAGGATTTCGCCCCGAAACCCCACCCTCAAAGGCCTGCAAAACAAATGTTCACGCCTAATTTTTATCCAGACCACCCCTTTCACAGGCCATCTTACGGAAAGTTTTTCCTGTAGGAAAATATTTTCTAGAAATTTTCCGCCGCCTGCGCATCTATGCCTTCGGAGCTGCCGATCCTCTCTCCCGGCGCCCGCAAGAAGAAAAAACAGATCGCGGGCCGCCGCCCCGGCGTGCCCCTCCATCCAACAGGAGATCCCATGACCACCATGCACCGCACCGCCGCCCTGGGCCTTGCCGCCCTGCTGGCCGGCGCCGCCTTCGCCCCCGCCGCCATGGCGGATGACATCACCACCTGCGATCCCGCCGCCTTCGCCACAAAGTACCCCGACCTCGAGGGCAAGACCGTGATCATGGGCGCCTCGCCCAACACGCCGCCCTATGCCATGATCAACCCCGACGACCCCGAACAGATCCTGGGCTCCGACATCGAGCTGGCCCAGGCCGTCTTCGATTGCATGGGCGTCGACTTCGAGGTCAAGCCGGGGGCCTGGCCGGGCCTCTTCCCCGCCGTCGTCTCGGGCCAGATCGACACGATGTTCTACCTCTACTACAACCCCACCCGCGCCGAGCAGGGCGACTTCATCCCCTACATGACCGCCGGCTCCGGCGCGATCGTGGCCAAGGGCAACCCCGCCGGCATCACCTCGCAGGACGATCTCTGCGGCAAGACCCTGACCGCCGGCATGGGCACCGTCGAGGAGAAGCAGGCCCAGGGCTGGTCCGAGGAATGCGTGGCCGCGGGCAAGGACGCGATCACCGTGATGACCAACACCGATGCCGCCGCCGGCTTCCGCCTGATCTCCTCGGGTCGCGCCGATGGCATGGTCTCCGACCTGCCGCTGCTGAACATGATGGTCAAGAACAACCCCGACAAATACGAGATCGCCTATGAAAAGCTGACCGACTGGCAGATCGGCGCTGTCGTGGCCAACGACAACCCCCTTGGTGCCGCCATCTACGAGGCGATGAAGATCGTCCAGGACAACGGCACCCAGGCCGAGATCTTTGCCAAGTACGGCATCGAACCCGAGCTGATGGCACCGGCCGAATACCTGACCGAGTAAGCCACTGCCGCGGGCGGTTCCGGCTGGTGCCGGGCCTGCCCGCCCCTGA
Source organism: Pseudooceanicola sp. DL12 (assembly GCF_056270665.1). Classification (NCBI taxonomy): domain Bacteria; kingdom Pseudomonadati; phylum Pseudomonadota; class Alphaproteobacteria; order Rhodobacterales; family Paracoccaceae; genus Pseudooceanicola; species Pseudooceanicola sp. DL12. Next base: position 698,718 of record NZ_CM149884.1, on the reverse strand, counting down.
CCGGCCGGGTGCTCCCCTTCCGCCCGGCCGGCCCTTTTCCGGGTGCGCTTCCCCGCCCGGCCAGATCGGAAAGACGACATATGCAAGACTGGCTCGCAGAGGTTCTCGGCTACTTCACCTCCGAATTCCTGTGGAAAGGCGCCTGGCTCGCCATCCAGATCACCGTGCTCTCGCTGGCGCTCGGCTGCGTCGGCGGCCTGCTGCTCGCGCTGGCGCGCATGGCCCGCAACCCGGCCCTGCGCGGCGGCTCCTGGATCTACATCTGGGTGCTGCGCGGCACGCCACAGCTGCTGCAGCTGGTCTTCATCTTCGATGCCCTGCCCGCCATCGGACTGAAATTCAATTCCTTCACCACCGCGGTCATCGCCTTCTCGCTGACCGCCGCCGCCTATACGGCCGAGATCATCCGCGGCGGCATCCTGTCGGTGGACCGCCAGCAGGGTGTCGCCTCCGCCTCGCTCGGCATGACGGATCCGCAGACCCTGCGCCGCATCATCATGCCCCAGGCGCTGCGCTCGATCCTGCCGGGCCTCGCGGGTTTCGCCATCATCCTGCTTCAGATGACCTCCGTCGCCTCGGTCATCTTCGTGAACGAGCTCACCTTCCGCTCGCAGCAGATCGTCGGCCAGACCTTCGAATTCTTCACCGTCTTCACCGCCGCCGGCCTGATCTACCTGGTGATGTGTTCGGTGGTCTCCGCCGTACAGGCCTTCCTCGAATTCTACATGAACCCCGATCGCGACCGCTCCCAGGGCGTGTTCGTGATCTTCCTGCGCCGCATGGGCCTGGGCCGTCTCCTTCCCAGGCCCGCGGCGCAGGCGGATAAATCCGATGTGCCAGCCCCCGTGGTGGCCAAGCGCCTGCCCGCCGCCGAGCGCACCGGGATCGTCCGCTCCATCCTGTCGAAACACTATTCCGATGAGCCCCTGAAGCAGGACGGCCCCTTCGTGGTCTGCCGCCGGGTCTGGAAGAGCTATGGCGACCGCGAGATCCTCAAGGGCATCTACCTCGACGTGAACCCCGGAGAGGTCGTGGCCGTGCTCGGCCCGTCCGGCTCGGGCAAGTCCACCTTGCTGCGGATGATGAACCACCTCGAACCGATGGACGATGGCGAGATCCTCGTCGGCGGTCGCCACGTGGGCTATGAAAAGGGCAACGGCAGGTTCGTGCCCCTCTCCGGCTCCCGCGTCTCCCGCGCCCGGGCGCAGGTCGGCGTTTCGATGGTGTTCCAGAACTTCAATCTCTTCGCCAACCTCACCGTGCTGGAAAACATCATGGAGGCCCCCATGCAGGTCTATGGCGTCTCCGAGGCCGAGGCCCGCGAGATGGCTCTGGAACTGCTCAAGGTCGTGGGTCTCTCCACCCATGCCGATCACCTGCCGCACCGCCTCTCCGGCGGCCAGCAACAGCGTGTCGGCATCGCCCGTGCCCTTGCCGTCCGTCCCCGCCTGATGCTCTTCGACGAACCCACCTCCGCCCTTGATCCCGAACTGGTGGGCGAGGTGCTCGCCGTCATGCGCACCCTGGCCGAGGCCGGCATGACCATGGTCGTCGTCACCCACGAGATGGATTTCGCCCGCGAGGTCGCCGACCGTGTCGTCTTCTTCGACGAGGGCGAGATCGTCGAACAGGGCACCCCCGAGCAGGTGCTCGACAACCCGCAGAAGGACCGCACGAAATCCTTCCTGCGCAAGATCGGCGCCAGCGACGAGGGCGAGGCCGCCTGAGGCCGCCCTCCGCCCGCGCCCCTTCAACGGCCCGCCCGGCAGCTGCCGTGGCGGGCCTCTTTCCGGAGATTGCACATGTCCGACAAACCCACCGTCATCATCGGCGCCTCCCATGCGGGCGTCACCGCCGCCGGCGCCCTGCGCAAGGCCGGGCATCAGGCGCCCATCCTGCTGGTCTCCGCCGAGCAGGCCCTGCCCTATCACCGCCCGCCCCTGTCAAAGGCCTATCTCAAGGGCGAGAAGACCCCCGAGCAGATCGCGCTCCGCGGCGAGAAATTCTATAGCGACAATGACATAACCCTCCTGCGCGGCACCCGGGCCACCGGCCTCGATCCCTCGGCCCGCACCGTCACCCTCGACGGCGCGGCTCAGCCCTATGGCGCCGTGGTCCTGGCCACCGGCGCCCGCGCCCGCCCGCTGCCCGGCACCGAAGGCATCACCTCCGGCCTCTCCACGCTGCGCGATCTTTCCGATGCCGAAGGCCTGCGCGGGGTGCTCGCCTCTTCGGGCCGCCTCGTCATCATCGGCGGCGGCTTCATCGGGCTCGAGGTCGCGGCCTCGGCCGTGCTCGCGGGCCTCGCCGTCACCGTGATCGAGCCCCTGCCCGCCCTGCTCCGGCGTGCCCTGCCGCCCGAGGTCTCCGACATGCTGCTGGCCCATCACCGGCAGATGGGCGTCGACATCCGCCTCGACACCGGCGTCGAGGGGATCGACGCGCCGAACGGCCGGGTGCAGGCCGTGCGCCTCACCACCGGCGAGCGTCTCACCGCCGATCACCTGCTTGTCGGCATCGGCTCCACCGCGCGGCTGGAACTGGCCGAACAGGCGGGCCTCGCCACCCATCTGGGCGGCATCCAGGTCGACAGCCATGGGCGCACCTCCGCCCCCGACATCTACGCCATCGGCGATTGCGCCACCCAGCAGAACCCCCACGCCGGGGGCTGGATCCGCCTTGAATCCGTGCAGGCCGCCGGCGATCAGGCCAATGCCGTGGCTCATGCCATCGCCGGTCGCGCCGAAGACATGACGCCCCATTCCGTGCCGCCCTGGTTCTGGTCCGATCAATATGCGCTCAAGCTGCAGATGACCGGCCTTGTCACCCCCGCTGCGCAAACCCTGCTGCGCGGCACGCCAGAGGACGGTGCCTTCTCGGTGCTGCACCTGCAGGGCGACCGGCTTCTCGCCGCCTTCTCCGTCAACCGCGCCGGCGACCACATGGCCTCGCGCCGCCTGATCGCCGCCCGCACACCGCTCGACCTCGCGCTTGCCGCCGATCCCGCCGTGCCCCTGGCCAAGGCGCTGCAAACCACGGAGACCTCCGCATGACCCATCTCACCCCCACCCTCGTGGCCGAGACGATCACCATGATCACCCCCGCCCTGCTGGCGCTGCTCGATCAGCCCGCGATCGACCGCATGGGCCTCGCCCTCTGCATCCGGGCCGAGGGCGGCCTCGATCTCGGCGATTTCACCGTCGGCGATCTCTCCGCCAATCCCTATCCGAACGATCAGATTGCCCGGCAGAAATGCGCGCTCTCCCTGCGTGCGAAATGCGCGGGCTCGCAGGCCCCCGCCCTGATGGCGCGCGAAGGCGACAGCGAATGGACCGGCTCGGCCTATCTCGACGGCCTCGCCGTGGGCTGCGCCGGCCTGACCGAGGAGATGGACGAGATGGTCGCCCACTGGGTGGCCACGGCCATCCGCGCCCGGCTTCTCGCCGCCCAATGAAAAGGGCCGCCCCAGCGGCGGCCCCTCCCTTCAAATCGCCGGCCTCAGCCCTCCAGCAACAGCTTCGGTGACAGCGCCTTGGGGTCCATCTTCAGGTGCAGGATCGCCGGCACCCCCGCCGCCCGCGCCTCGGCAAGGGCGGGGGCAAACTCCGCGTCGCTGGTCACCGTCGCGCCGAACCCGCCATAGGCCCGCGCCAGCGCGGCAAAATCGGGGTTCTTCATCGAGGTGCCCGAGGGCCGCATTGGGTACTTGTTCTGCTGGTGCATCCGGATCGTGCCGTACATGCCGTTGTCGCAGAGGATGACGATCACATTGGCGCCGTATTCGCAGGCGGTGCCGAACTCCTGGCTCACCATCTGGAAACAGCCGTCGCCGGCCAGACAGATCGCCTCGTGCTCGGGCTGCTGCAGCTTGGCCGCAATCGCCGCCGGCAGGCCATATCCCATCGACCCGCTGGTGGGCGCCAGCTGCGAGCGCCAGCCGCGATAGGTGTAATAGCGGTGCAGCCAGGCCGAGTAATTCCCCGCCCCGTTGGTCAGCACCGCACGATCATCCAGCACCTCGTTCAGGTGCATGATCACGTTTTCCATCTTCAGCGCGCCGGGCGTCTCCTGCGGCACCCGCCAGGCGGCGTAATCCGCCTGCGCACCGCTCAGCCATTCGGCCCCGGCCCGCGCCACGGCGGCCCCGGCCAGCTGTTCGGCAAAGGGCCCCGGCCGCGCCACCACGCCGATCTCCGGGCGATAGACCCGGCCAATCTCGCTCGGATCCGCATGCACGTGGATCAGCGCCTGTTGCGGCACCGGCGGCGTCAGCAGCGTATAGCCCGAGGTCGTCATCTCGCCCAGCCGCGCGCCGAGCGACAGGATCACGTCGGCCTCGCGCACCCGCTGCGCCAGCTTCGGGTTGATGCCGATACCCACGTCGCCGATGTAGTTCGGATGCCGGTTGTCCAGGTAATCCTGACAGCGGAACGAGGCCCCCACCGGCATCCCCATCGTGGCGGCAAAACTGCCCACCGCCTCGGCCGCGGCGGCAGACCATCCGCCCCCGCCCAGGATCACCATGGGCCGCTCGGCCCCGGCCAGCCGCGCCACCACCGCGTTCACATCGTCATCCGCCGCCTTGCCGGATGTCACCACCGCCGGCGCCACGGCCTCGCCCACCGCCGGGCCCGAGAGCATGTCTTCCGGCAGCGCCAGGACCACCGGCCCGGGGCGGCCGTTCTGGGCCACGTGAAAGGCATGGCTGACGTATTCCGGGATCCGGTCGGCGCGGTCGATCTCGCCCACCCATTTCGCCAGCGGGCCGAACATCTTGCGATAGTCCACCTCCTGGAAGGCCTCGCGGTCGCGCTGGTCGCTGGCCACCTGCCCGATGAACAGCACCATCGGCGTGCTGTCCTGATGCGCGATATGCACCCCGGCGCTGGCATTGGTGGCGCCGGGCCCGCGGGTCACGAAGGCCACGCCCGGCTTGCCGGTCAGCTTGCCGGTGGCCTCGGCCATGATCGCCGCGCCGCCCTCCTGGCGCGCCACCACCACGTCGATCTCGCTGTCGCGGAGCCCGTCCAGCGCCGCCAGATAGCTCTCGCCTGGAATGCAGAACACCCGCTCCACGCCCTGCGCCGCAAGGCATTCCGTCAGCAGGGCACCGCCATGCATGGTGTTGCCATCCTTCATCTTTCTCACTCCCTTGTCCGCCCCTCGGGGCCCCATCTCCTGCCCGGTCGCCCGGGCGGCATTCATGCGAAATCGCCCCGCGCGGCCAGCCGTGCCGCCGCCGCGTCGAAACGCGCCTGGGTGGCCGCCCGCGCCGCCACCGCATCGCCCGCCTCAAGGGCTAGCAGCACCGCGCGGTGCTCGTCCATGATTGCAGGGCCAAACTCGCAGGCCGCCGCATTCTTCAGAAAGGCCGACCGCAGATGCGTCTGGATGTTCAGCTCGATCATCTGCACCACCTCGGTGAAATAGCTGTTGCCGCTGGCCATGCTGATCCGGCGATAGAGCGCCAGCTCCGCCTCGACGCGCGCCTCCAGCGCCGTACCGGGCCCGGCGCGGTCCGCCGCTTCCATGGCTTCGAACAGCGCCCGGATCTCGGCCATGTCGTCGGCGCTGCGGGCCTCCGCGGCCAGGGCCGATGCCCCGGCCTGCACCTCGGTGCGCAGCTGCAGCAGCTGCACGATCTGCCGGCGTTTGGCGAAACAGGCCGGGCTGATGCGGAACGACGCGCGCCGCTCCGGATCGGCCACAAAGGCGCCCACGCCGCGCCGGCTCTCGATGATCCCGTCGAAGCGCAGCAGCGAGACCGCCTCGCGCACCACCGTCCGCGCCACGCCGAACTGCTGCGACAGCGCCGCCTCGGTCGGCAGCCTGTCGCCCGGGCGCAGCGCCCCGCGCTCGATCTCGGCGATCAGCGCCTCGGCCACCTCGTCGGGCAGGCGCCGGGGCCGGGCCACGGGGGCAAAGCGGGGCCTTGCGCGCCCCGCTTCCGTCGCTTCACCCGTCGCTGCGATCTCCGCCATGGTCCGCTCCTCCGCTTTCCGCCTCATGCTAGCCCGACGGCACTTGTCTGACAACCTGACTTATGCCATCAACTGATATATCAGTTCACCATACTCCGGGAGGAGAGACCATGATCTACGACCACCGCACCTATACCTGCCGCCCCGGCACCATCAAAAAGCACATGAAGCTCTACGAGGAGAGCGGCTGGGCCGTGCAGTCGAAACACCTCGGCTATCCGGCGGTCTATGGCGCGGTCGAAACCGGCGACGTCAATTCCTATGTCCACATCTGGGTCTATGCCTCGGCCGCGGACCGCGCCGCGAAACGCGCTGCCCTGGCCGCCGATCCCGCGTGGCAGGCCTACCTGAAACTTTCCGCCGAGGCCGGCTATCTCACCTCCCAGGTCAACACGATCCTGACCCCCGCGCCCTTCTTCGACCCAAAGACGCGGCCCGATTTCGACACCCTCGCCTGAGCGCTACGCCCCCGCGAGCGGCGAGAAAGGCAAAGGCCCCCGCGATCCTCTCGCGGGGGCCTCTTTCATGTCCGCCCCCCGGGATCAGGCCGGGACGTCGGGCAATTTCTTCTTTCGGAACATCAGCATGTAGACAAAGACCGCGGTCAGGGCGAGGAAGAACAGGCTGTCCGGGCTCGTGAGGAAGGTCAGCGGGTTGCCGTCCGAGAGCGACAGGCTTCGCCTTAGGTACTGTTCCAGGTCCGGCCCCAGGATAAAGCCAAGCAACAACGAGACCGTCGAGTAGTTCAGCTTGCGCATGAAGAACGCGAGCACCCCGAAGAGCAGCGCCAGCGACATCTGGAACATCGAGTAGGTCGCGACATAGCTGCCCACCAGCGCCACCACGGCGATCGAGGTATAGAGCAGGCCCTTGGGGATCGAGACGATCTTGATGAAGAGCGGCCCCAGCAGGTAGAGCGTCAGCGGGATCAGGATCAGCGCCGAGATGAAGAGCGAGGCGATCATCGGGGCCAGCAGATCGGCCTGGTTTTCAAGCAGGCGCGGCCCCGGCTGCAGCCCGTTGATCACCAGCACGCCCAGCACAACCGCGGTGGTCGGATCGCCCGGGATGCCGAACATCAGCATCGGCACGAAGGCGCCGCCGCACATGGCGTTGTTGCCGGATTCCGCCGCCGCGATGCCCTGGCGGCTGCCCTGGCCGTATTCCTCGGGCTTCCGGCTGCTGCTGCGTGCGGTGGCATAGCTGACAAAGGCCGCCATCGACCCGCCCGCGCCGGGCAGGATGCCGATGCCATAGCCGATGATCGCGCTCTTGAGGTAGGTGAAAAAGCCGATCTCGCGGATCTCGGACATCGGCGGAATGAAATCACGACGCCGGATCATGATCTTGCGCGCCTGTTCGCCAAGCGCCTTGGCCGCGTCATCCTTCCAGTTCTGCGCCTGGATCAGCACCTCGCTTACGGCAAAGGCGCCGATGATGATGGGCATCAGGTCGATCCCCTCCACCAGCGTCTCGGTGCCGAAGTTGAAGCGCGGCACCGGCTGCAGCACGTCGATGCCCACCGTCGCGATCATGATGCCCATCAGCGTGGCCACCGCGCCCTTGGCGATATTGCCGCCGTCCACCAGCACGATCACCACCAGCGCGAAGAGCACCAGCGAGAATTTCCCCGGCGTCTGGATCATCAGCGCCAGCGAGCCCGCCAGCGGCATGAACAGCATCAGCAGGATCGCCCCGACAGAGCCCCCCACCATCGAGCCGAGCGCCGCATGGCCGAGCGCGTTCGCGCCCTTGCCCTGCTTCATCAGCGCATTGCCCTCGATGGCGGTCATCATGCTCGATGGCGCGCCCGGAATGTTGATCGTCGTCGCCGTGATCGAGCCGGAGTACATCCCCGACATGAAGATCGCCGCGCTCATCACCAGCGCCGGCACCACGTCGATCGAATAGGTGATCGGCAGCAGCAGCGCCATGGCCAGCACCGACGTCAGCCCCGGCATGGCCCCGAAGAAGGTGCCGATCAGGAAGCCCACGATCATGAACAGCAGGATCGTCGGGTCGGCCAGCTGGGCGAAACCGCCCATGAATGTGCTCAGGGTATCCATCAGATGATGCCTCCGGTCAGCGACGGCAGGCGCACGCCGAAGATACCTGCGAACAGCCCGTAGAAGACGGCCGTCACCGCCACCGCGTAGAGCGCGAAGAACAGCGGACGTTTCGTCTCGAATTCAAAGATCACGAAGAGCGCGGCCACGAAGAGCAGCGTCGCGATGACATAGCCCAGCAGCGGGAACAGCCCGATGAAGGCGCCCGTGGCCACCATCACCAGGAAGGGCCGCAGGAAACCCGCCATGCCCTCGTTCTCCATCGGGTTGCGCAGCTCCTGCGTCAGAACCACGATCAGTGCCACGTACATCAGCCCCGATACCAGCATCGGGATGTGCTGCGGGCCCATTTCGCCCGCCGGGGTGAAGTTGGCCGTGATGCTGAAACAGGCCGCAAAATAGATCGTGTTCACCACCAGAAGGAACAGGGGGAACACCACCCCGATCCTCAATAACCCGTTCTTTCCGCTCATGTATTTCCTCCCGTGACAGGCATCCGACCGGCAGGCACCGGGCCGTTTTCACGCCCCGGTGCCCACGCTGTGCGACCTGTCAGGTTACTTCGACAGAACGCCGGCCTCGGCCAGGGCGTTCATCTTCTCGAACAGCTGGCCCGACGTCTCGTCGGCCCATTCCGTCACTTCGTCCGCGCCCAGCCAGTCGGGCGTCACGCCAACCTTGGCCACCCACTCCTGGAACTCGTCGCTGTCATAGGCGGCCTTGTAGGCGGCCTCGATGGCGGCAACGTCCTCGTCCGGCGTCTTGGCCGGGGCGGCGATCACGATGAACGACCCGTTTTCCAGGTCCACGCCCTCGTCCTTGGCCAGCGGCACGTCATAGGTCGGGTTCGGCGTCCCGCCGAATTCCACCAGGCCCTGCACCGTGCCGTCGTCCAGCAGGTTGGCGAAATCGCCAAGGCTGGTGATCACCAGGTCAACCTCGCCGGACAGGATGGCCTCCTTCTGCGGGGCGGCGCCACCGGGATAGGAGATCACCTTGAAATCGGTGTCGGTCAGGTCTTCCAGCTGCAGCAGCGTCAGGTGGATCCGGCCGCCCAGGTTCTGGATGCCGATGCGCACCTTGCCCGGGTTGGCCTTGGCCGCATCGAGCACGTCCTGCAGCGACTTGTAATCGCTGTTGCTGGCCGCGATCAGCGCATCGGGTTCGCTGGTGATGCGGCCGATCAGCTTCAGCTTGTCCATCTTGTAGGTCGGCAGCATGTTCTGCCACGGGATGGTGACCACGCTGTCATAGGTCAGCGCGCCGATGGTATAGCCGTCCGGGCGGGCGCTCATCAGCTGGCCGACGCCGGTGGCGCTGATGCCGCCTTCCACGTTTTCCACGTACATGGACGCGTCGCCGGGCATCTTGTCCTCGGCGATGGTCGTGATCTTGCGCACGATGCCGTCGGTGCCGCCGCCGGCGCCCCAGGGCACGATCACGCGGATGTCGCGCTCCGGGTAATCGGCCAGTGCCGCGATGGGCAGCAATGCGGTGACAGCCACGGCCGCCCCAAGAAATGTCCGTCTGATCATGTTTTCCTCCTCTGCGCGTCAGGCCGCGCGTTTTGCAGGCCCGCGATCCCCGCCGCCCCTCCCGGGTGGCTGTCGGGTCTGGCCCTCCCCGTCCGGGCACCGCATCCTGGCACATCGAACCGGGGAAAAAGCGCTGAAACGGCCTCCGCGTTTCAACTGATACATTACTATATGAATACTTTCCGCTCTGGCAAGTCCCTTACGGCGTCACCCCCGAAATTGCGTAAAATCAACGTAATTTCAGCACCTTGCACATACACTTCCGGGCCTGTTCCGGCCCTTTTCCCGCCCCCGTTCACGGGATCGTTCCGCCGGGATCAGCCGGGCCTTGCCGGGGGATGCCGTCGCCTGTCCGCCCCGCCTGCGCACCCGCTCCCCATCCCCTTCCGGGCCCCGTCCCGGCCCTTCTCGGGGTCGCCTCGGGGCCGGGCCCGGCCTGTCTTGCCCCCCGGGGCGCCCCCGTCCTCCGGCACAGCGCCCCCTGATTTCTCAAGCGAATTTACTCAAAGTAATCGCCATGCGAGGCGCGGAACTCGTTCACCCAGTTGGGCGCCTTGCGCAGGTGGCCGCGCATCGCCTCCATGGCCCCGGCCTCGTCGCCCAGCGCCACCGCGTCCAGAATCGCCTCGTGACCGGCCAGGATCGATTCGATCTTGCCCGCCGAATGCACCTGCAGCCGCCGCACCCGGTCCAGGTGCCCGGAGCGGCTCCGGATCAGGCTGTGCAGGCTGTCACGGTCCAGCGCCTCGAAGAGCACCCGGTGGAAATATTCGTCCAGTTCCTGGAACAGCCGCAGCTGGTCCGGCTCGCCCGTCACCGCGCGCTGCATCCCGATCACCGAGCGCGCCCGCGCCACCGTGTGGTCGCGCTGCGCCGGGTCAAGCCGCGCCAGGTGCCGCACCACCTCCGTCTCCAGCGCCACGCGCAGGAAATGCGCCTCGTGGATCTTCGGGATGTCGATTCGCGTCACCAGGGTCCGCGACTGCGGAAAGATCTGCACCAGGCCGTCCTGCTCCAGCCGCTGCAGCGCGTCGCGCAGCGGGGTCTGGCTCACCTCGTATTTATCCGCCAGTTCCGCGCGCAGCAGGCTGGTGCCCGGTGGCAGCTCAAGCGACAGGATCCGCTGCCGCAGGTCGTCATAGATCCGGGCCGAGGCCGACATGCGTCGGGTCGGCTCGCTGTGGCGCAGCAGGTCAAGGGCGGCTTGTACGGACATGTCCATCTGGCGGTTCCTGTCTTCTCCGGCCGGCGTCTCCCGGCCCGGGTTCGTGTCTCTCCTCCCCTCCTCCGGGTGGCTGTCCTTGCAGTTGGTCAAACCGGCATCAGGAGCCACCCCGCCGAAATCCGGCGGGCCCCGGTACCGCGCTCGGCGGGACGGGCCCCGGACAGGGGGTTGAAATTGCATAGCGGCAATTTCGCGGAAATTGACCCCTTTTAAAACTAAAATATTAGTGTATGTCTTGAGGCCGCAGACAGAGGAACCTTCGGGCGCGCCGTTGGGCGGGCCCTGGGCCGCGGTGTCTCGGGGGCCTTGGGGGCGGTGATCGGGCCGCTTTCGCAGGCTCCGGACGGCGCGGAATCGCACCGACGCGATACCGACGTAATACCGACGTAATACCGACGTTGGAATCCGGCGATTTCAGTGACTTGGTCACATGCGAAAAGCGGAATACCGACGTTGTTTTTGACAGGAAGAGGAGCCTATCATGGACGGCACATCCGGCAGTTTCACACCTCATGGCAAGCACCTGATCGCGGGCGAATGGGTCGCCGGCGACAGCACTTTCGCCTCTGAACCGGCCTCTGGCCCCTCCTTCGACTTTGCCGTCGGCAGCGTCGAGCTGGTTGACCGCGCCTGCCAGGCGGCCGAGGAGGCCTTCTGGACCTATGGCTATACCTCGCGCGAGGAAAGGGCCAACTTTCTCAACACCATAGCCGACGAGATCGATGCCCGCGGCGATGCCGTCACGCAGATCGGCACCTCCGAATCCGGTCTCCCCGAGGGGCGTCTGGTGGGCGAACGCGGCCGCACCACCGGCCAGCTGCGCCTCTTCGCCTCGCATATTCTCAAGGGCGAGTACCTCGACATCCGCCACGACGAGGCCCTGCCCGACCGTCAGCCTGCGCCGCGTCCCGACCTGCGCATGATGATGCGGCCCATCGGGCCCGTGGCCGTCTTCGGCGCCTCGAACTTCCCGCTGGCCTTCTCCACCGCCGGCGGTGACACCGCCGCCGCCCTCGCCGCCGGCTGCCCCGTCGTCGTCAAGGGCCATTCCGCACACCCCGGCACCGGCGAAATCATCGCCGAAGCCATTGATGCGGCTATCAAAAAATGCGGCATGCCCGCCGGCACCTTCTCCCTGATCCAGGGCGGAAACCGGCAGGTCGGACAGGCCGTGGTGCAGCATCCGCTGATCAAGGCGGTCGGTTTCACCGGCTCTCTCGGCGGCGGTCGCGCCCTTTTCGACCTCTGTGCCGCGCGCCCCGAGCCCATCCCCTTCTTCGGCGAGCTGGGCTCCGTGAACCCGATGTTCCTGCTGCCTGAGGCCCTAGCCGCCCGCGCCGCGGAAATCGGCTCCGGCTGGGCCGGGTCGCTCACCATGGGTGCGGGTCAGTTCTGCACCAACCCCGGCATCGCGGTCGTCCCCAAGGGCCCCGAGGGTGACGCTTTCGTCTCCGCCGCCCGCGACGGCCTGGCCGAGACCGGCGCCCAGGTCATGCTGACCGACGGCATCGCCAAGGCCTATCGTGACGGCAAGGACCGGTTCGACGGGCGCAACGCCGTAAAGCCCCTGCTCACAACGGAAAGTTCCGACCGCAACGCGCTGCCGAACCTCTATGAAACCGACGCGGACGCCTACCTTCAGGACCATGCGCTCGGCGAGGAAGTCTTCGGCCCGCTCGGCCTCGTGGTGCGTGTCTCCGATACCGAGGAGATGCTGACGCTGGCCAAGGGGTTTGAGGGTCAGCTGACGGCAACCATCCACATGGACGCTGCCGATGCGCCGCTCGCCCGTCAGCTCCTGCCGGTGCTGGAACGCAAGGCCGGCCGCCTGCTGGTCAACGGTTTCCCCACCGGCGTCGAGGTCTGCGACAGCATGGTCCACGGCGGCCCCTACCCCGCCTCCACCAATTTCGGCGCCACCTCCGTGGGCACCCTGTCGATCCGCCGCTTCCTGCGTCCGGTCTGCTATCAGGGCATCCCCGCAGATGTGCTGCCCGCCGATCTTGCCTGATCCGAAACAGCCAGAAATAAGAATAAACTGGAGCTTTTACAGATGATTGCACCCAATGACCTGCGCGAGATCATTCGCAACGGCCTGCTGTCCTTCCCCGTCACGCCCTTCGACGCAGAGGACAAGTTTGCCAAGGCGCCCTTCCAGGCGCACCTCGACTGGCTGTCGCAATACCCGGTGGCCGGCCTGATCGTGGCCGGCGGCACGGGCGAGATGTTCTCGCTCGCGCCCTCCGAAATCGTCGAGGTGGTGCGCGCCACCAAGGAGATCTCGGGCGATGCCCCCGTCATCGCCGGCTGCGGCTATGGCACCCGCATGGCCTGTGACCTGGCCCGCGACATCGAGGCCGCGGGCGGCGACGGCATCCTGCTGCTGCCCCACTACCTGACCGAAGGCCCCCAGGAGGGCGTGGCAAACCGCATTCGCGCCGTCTGCAACGCCACCAACATGGGCGTCATCGTCTACAACCGCGGTCAGGCGCGTGTCTCGGCCGAAGTGCTGGAACAGCTGGCCGACGAATGCCCGAACCTGATCGGCTTCAAGGATGGCACCGGCGACATCGACACCGTGCGCCGTGTCACGGTCAAGCTGGGCGACCGCCTGTCCTACATCGGCGGCATGCCCACCCACGAGCTCTTTGCCCAGGCCTACAAGGGCGCCGGCATGCCGACCTACTCCTCGGCGGTTTTCAACTTCGTGCCGGAAACGGCGCTCAAGTTCCATCAGGCCTTCCTGGCGGGCGATGATGCCACCTGCGAGCAGATGCTGAAGGATTTCTACTATCCCTTCGCGAAAATCCGCGACCGCAAAACGGGTTATGCCGTCTCCGCCATCAAGGCAGGGGTCGCCCTGCGTGGGTTCGAGACCGGCCCGGTCCGCGCGCCGCTCACCGATCTGACCCCCGAAGAGATCGAGATGATGCGCGGCCTGATCGACGGCTACAAGTAACACCGGCCATTCACGTGAAAGGGGCGCGTCCATGTGGCGGCGCCCCTTTTTTCATGCCCGAAGCAGGGCGATCATCCGGCCTGAGCGCCGCGTGCCGCGCCCCTTGCCTTCAGCCAGGCAAGCTGCATTTCACTCTCGATCGACTCGGGAAACTGCGCGCGCAGCGTCAGGATGGCCTCGCCCGGGGGCACCCCCTGATCGATCAACAGCCCGGCCGCGATCATCCCGGACCGTCCCGCGCCATAGTGACAGGACAGGCCAAGCGCGCCGCCCTCCCTCATCGTTTCGCGGATCAGGTCCGCCACCTCGGACCAGCCCGCGTGAAAGGCATCACCGGGCACCTTGTAGTCCTCGATCGGCAGGTGGCACAGGCGCATCCCGCGTGCGGCACAGGCCCCGTCCAGCAGATCCATCGCATCGCAGGGCACTTCCTGCGGCTCGACCAGAACCACCAGCAGCCGCCCGCCTTCCAGCGCCTCGTGGCCCAGCGTCGCCTCAAGCCGTTCGGGATCGATATAGGCGCGTCCGTCATGGCCATAGGTCAGCCCCGGAAAGCCCATCGTGACGATCCGCCCGCCTTCCGGCGCGGGCACCGCCGCGCGGATGCTCGTTTCAAGCGCCCTCAGATCGTTGCGCTTTCGGGATTCGGTCTTGTGCGGTTCGACCATGCACATGGCGGGATACCTGTCGGAAAAGGGAGAAACGCTCTCTCCGCATCCTGTATACAGGTATCAACCCAAAAGTCGCAAGCATGCAAACATGCCAATTCACGCAATCCGCGACGGCGCCGCGCCCCGGGGCCACCAGTCCGACCGATGGCAACCGGTCAGGGTTCGGCGCCCACGGCCTCCCGGATGATTTCCATCTGCGCCTCGCTCAGCGCGCGCTCCTCGGCCATGTCCAGGATGGCGTCGCGCACGCTGCGATGCTTGCGCAGCACCCGCTTGAAGCGCAGTTCGTCCAGGACCAGAAGCGTCGTCGGCGAGATCGCATGCACGTCACCACGCACGCCACGCCCCGTCAGCATGGCCACCTGCCCGAACATCTCGCCACGCCCCAGCCGGTAGGTCTCCTTCGGAGAGCGCACCTCGACCGCACCACTGGCGATGAAGAAGACCGAATGCGGTGCATCCCGGCGCCGGCGGATGGTTTCACCGGGGCCGGCGTATTGCGTCACAAGCGCCTTCGAGAGGCGCTTGATCGTCGGCTCGTCCAGATCGGCGAACAGCGGCACCTGCCGCGTCAGATCGACCCGGCGCACCGCAAGGTCGAGCTTCGGCCGCCGTCTCTCGCGGGCCAGCTTCTCCTCGATGGCATGTGCAAGGGTCTGGTGGACCTCCGGCCCGATCAGCCCCTCTTCCAGCAGCTCGTCCATTTCCTGCTCTTCCAGCCGCAGCGACATGCGGCGGATGAACCGGCGCTCGAGCTCTTCCGCATAGCCGGGGTATTGCAGCCGCAGCGCCTCGAAGGCCTGTTCCACCGCCTCGATCCGGCGATCGACCAGCTCGTGAAGAAGGTCGGCCACCCGCCGGCGGTGAATCCGGCGGATCCTCGTATCGATGAATTCGTGCAGCCCCTTCAGAACCAGCCGCTGCGACAGCAGGAACTCGAAACGGTCGGCCGTCATCACGGCCAGGGGTCGCGAAATCCGGGTGCGATTGTCCAGAAAGACGGCAATGCGGAACGCCCGGTTGAAACCGAGCGCCTTGCGATAGGCCGAGCGATACCCCGAGCGTCCGCCGGTGCGCGTCGCTTCCAGCACCCGTTCCGACAACACCCGCGCCTGCTCGTAGATCTTGGCCGACATCAGCGCGCCCTCGAAGCCACGATCAACCAGGTCAAGCTCGTATCCGGCGAGCGCGATCAGCCCGAGGGTAATGCGGTCGCGGTCCTGAATTCCCTCCTCGTTCTCGGCCTCTTCCACCGCCTGGTCCAGGCGCTCGCCAAAGACCTTGGCCTCCGAACGTGCGATCTCCTTGCTCAGGGCGTATTCCTCGCTGGCCCCGGCGACCCGCTCGCGCACACTCTGAAGCGCGACCGCAACCACCTGTTTCGACAGCGCCATGTCGATCGGAGAGAGCTCGTCCAGCTTCAGCTTGTTGATAACCCAGCGCAGGGTCGTGCCCTGCACCATCAGGGTGAACAGGGTGAACCCGGTGGCAAGGATGCCCACGGCATGCTTGGTTTCCGGCGGAACGAAGGGGTTTTCCGTGACCGCCAGTGCCAGCGCCAGCGTCACCGCCCCGCGCAGGCCACCCCAGAGGATCGCGATCTTGTAGGGGCGTTCAACCCGCGGCGAGAGCTTGGCCAGGGTCAGCGCCGGCAACAGAACGAAGAGCACCACGGCCCGCGCCGCAATTGCAGCCACGGCCACCAGCAGCACGTAGAGCGCATCGATCCAGGTTGCCGTGGCCATCAGCCGCGGGATCAGGATCGCAGCCAGCACGAAGATCAGCGCCCCCGCCCAATGGGCCAGGATCTCCCAGACTTCGCGCAGCTTCTGCCAGCCGCCCGGGTTGATCTTGCCCGGGCCGTAGAAGTTCAGAACCAGGCCACATGTCACCACCGAGATCACGCCGGAGGCCTCCACGAACTGTTCGGTGATGATATAGGAGAGGTATGGCAGAGCGATCGAGGCACTGACCTGCGCCAGCTCGAACCGGTTCAGCGCCGCCAGGATCCAGACACCGACCTGGGCCATCACCAGGCCCACCGCGGCGCCGGCAAGCACCAGGTAGGGAAACTGCTCGAGGGCGCTGCGCACGGTCGGATCGGGCGTCCCCTCCATCGTGAAGGTGATGAAGAGACCGAAGAGCGCGATGGCCGCGGCATCGTTCAGCAGGCTTTCGCCCTCGATGATCCGGCCCAGGCGCTTGGGCGCCGAGAGCGACTTGAAGATATCCGCCACCGCCGACGGATCGGTGGTGGAGACGACCGAGCCGACCAGCAGGCCGGTCGCAAGAGAAACCACGCCAAAGGAACTGAGCGCGAAGCCGATCACCAGCGTCGACAGCACGACGGCCACCACCGCCAGCAGGATTACCGGCACCCAGTCGTCCATCATCCGCCGGATATCCATCGCCAGGGTCACCTGGAACAGCAGCGTTGGCAGGAACACGTAGAGGAAGGCATTCGCCTTGATCGGAAGGTCCTTGATGTTCTCGGCGATGAAATTCAGCGAGTTCGCGAAATTCATCGTCAGGAACACGCCGGACCCCAGCCCGATCAAGATGCCGACAAGCGCCAGGATCACGCTGAACGGCAGCCTCAGCCTGTCCGCCAGCGGCTCTGCAAGACCGACAACCAGAAACAAGGTGGCGACGATTGTCGTAAGGGCGACGATCTCCATTCGGCGTGAAAAGTCCCTGTGCTCGTTGTTCTTGTCCTGACGGCCACTCATGGCGGGCCGTTCTGCCAGCATATAGGGCACAGCCTGCCAAATGCTTCCCGAAACGGGCCCGATCACGGGATTTTTCCGGGCGCGACAAGTGACCCGGATTGCAGAGCGCAATACCCGCGCGGGGCCTCTTCTGGCAACAGCCATGAGATGTCCGGGCAGCCCGTGGCAGGAAATTTCCCG
This sequence comes from Pseudooceanicola sp. DL12, assembly GCF_056270665.1. Classification (NCBI taxonomy): domain Bacteria; kingdom Pseudomonadati; phylum Pseudomonadota; class Alphaproteobacteria; order Rhodobacterales; family Paracoccaceae; genus Pseudooceanicola; species Pseudooceanicola sp. DL12. Next base: position 681,372 of record NZ_CM149884.1, on the reverse strand, counting down.
CCGTCGCCCCCTCGCCTCCCCCGGTTCCGGGGGGATAATTCCTCCACCAGCAGCCGCCCCGCGTTCGAAAGCGCCCCAGGGTTGAGCGCCGGGGATGATCCGCCGCGCGGCGGGGCGCTCTGCGGCACCGGTGACCGGCGCCTAGTATCCCTCCAGTGGAGACCGATTCCATTGTCAGACGCGCGGCGCCCCGCCGGCCCGCCCGTGCGTGCGCCTTGCACCAGGCACCTGGATCGGGCACCTGGATCGGGCACTTGAACCTGGGCGGCACGGCCGCGGCCTGACGGCACACCAGCGCCTCACCATCCGCTCAGGCCCGCGCCCTGCCCGCGATGGCACCCGGGTGCATCCTACCTGTTTGACTCTCGTCAGCCGCACGGGTTTCGTGTCGCCCACGAGGGCCGGACGATTTTCATATCCGCCTGCACGCCCCCATATCTATGAGAGTCCCGGCACCGGCTCCCCCGGTGCCCCCTACCGCACGACTGATCAAGGAGTGATCATGAGCTATCCCGACACGCTGCTCTTCATCGACGGCACCTGGCGCCCCGCTCTCGACGGGCGCACGATCCCGGTGCTCAATCCGGCCACCGAGGAAGAGATCGGCACCGTTGCCCATGCCGCCATCGCAGACCTGGACGAGGCCCTGGCCGCGGCCGATCGCGGCTTTGGCGTCTGGTCCGCAAAGGGCGCCTTCGAACGCTACAAGCTGATGCGCCGCGCCGCCGACCTGCTGCGTGAACGCGCCGACGACATCGCCGTGATGATGACCGCCGAACAGGGCAAGCCGCTCGCGCAATCGAAGATGGAGATCCTCGGCGGCGCCGACACCATCGACTGGTTCGCCGAGGAGGCCCGCCGCACCTATGGTCAGGTCATCCCGGCCCGGTCCGCCGGCGTTACCCAGCTGACCATCAAGCAGCCCGTGGGCCCCGTCGCGGCCTTCACACCCTGGAACTTCCCGATCAACCAGGTGGTGCGCAAGCTCTCCGCGGCCCTGGCCGCCGGCTGCTCGATCATCGTCAAGGCCCCAGAGGAAACCCCCGCCTCGCCCGCCGAGCTGATCCGCTGCTTTGCCGATGCCGGTATTCCCACCGGCGTGGTCAACCTGGTCTACGGCGACCCGGCCGAGATCTCGGCCTACCTGATCCCGCATCCGGTCATCCGCAAGATCTCCTTCACCGGCTCCACCCCGGTGGGCAAGCAGCTTGCCGCCCTGGCCGGCGCCCACATGAAGAAGGCCACGATGGAGCTGGGCGGCCATGCTCCCGTGCTGGTCTTCGAAGATGCCGACATCGACAGCACCATCGACATGATGGCCACGCACAAGTTCCGCAATGCCGGTCAGGTCTGCGTCTCGCCCACCCGCTTCCTGATCCAGGACAGCGTCGCCGACCGCTTCATCGAGGGCTTCACCGAGGCCGCAAAGGCCGTGAAGGTCGGCAACGGCATGGACGAGGGCGTGGCCATGGGCCCGCTTGCCAATGACCGCCGCATTCCCGCGATCCAGGCCATGGTCGACGATGCCGTTGAACAGGGCGCGCGCCTGACCACCGGCGGCCAGCGCATCGGCAACCAGGGCTGGTTCTACGAACCCACCGTACTGGCCGACGTGCCCACCTCCGCCCGGATCATGAACGACGAGCCCTTCGGTCCGGTTGCCATCATCAACCGCTTCTCCAGCACCGATGATGCGCTGGCCGAGGCCAACCGCCTGCCCTTCGGCCTGGCCTCCTATGCCTTCACCGCCTCCGCCGAGACCGCCCGCCGCCTGCAGAACGAGGTGCGTGCCGGCATGTTGTCGATGAACCACCTGGGCCTCGCCCTGCCCGAGATCCCCTTCGGCGGGATCATGGATTCCGGCATCGGCACCGAAGGCGGCTCCGAGGCGATCGAGGCCTATCTCGACACCCGGCTCGTCACCCGCCTCGACTGAGGCCGACTGCCTGCAATGCGAAAGGCCCCGGGACGTGCTCCCGGGGCCTTTTTTCATGTCTGGCGCTGCGATCAGATCGCCCGGCGCGTCGCCTCGTCGAGATGGATCATCACCGGGCCCTCGGCGGCCCCGGCGGCCTGCAAAGCGGCATCCAGGCCGGTCTCGGCGGCACGGATCACCTGCCACCCGCAGGCCTGCGCTACCGCGCCCAGATCCGGCGTGTGGATGTCCACGCCGATGGTGGGGATGTCCCGCGCCTCCATGTAGCTGCGGATCTCGCCGTAGCCGCTGTTGTCGTGCAGGAGCATCACCACCCGCGCCTTGGCCTCCACGGCAGAGGCCAGCTCTCCCAGGCAGAATTGCAGGCCGCCGTCGCCGGTGATCGCGATCGCCCGGCCCTTGCCGGCCAGTGCCGCGCCGATTGCCGCCGGCAGGCCATAGCCCAGCGTACCGAACCCCGTGGCCGAGTTGAAATAGCCGCCCGGCCGGTCCGGCTCGAAGGCGCAATTGCCGGAATAGATGATCTGGGTGCTGTCGCCCACGATGGGCGTGCCGGGAAAGCGCTCGCGCAGCGCCTCCAGCAGGCGCAGATCGGCCTGCATTTCCGGCGGGAACCCCGCGATGGCCGCCCGCGCCCGGGCCGCCCGCGCGGCCCCGTCACCCGTCTTCGGGCTCAGCATCGCCGTCAGCGCCGCGGCCACTGCCGCCGCATCGCCGGTCACGCCTGTCACCTCGGCGCCCCAGGCCTGTCGCGCAATCTGGGTCGGGTCGATGTCCACCCGGATCAGCCGCCCGGTGAGGGCAAAGCCGCCGTCCTCGTTGAAATCATAGTCGGTCGAGCCGAACTCCGTGCCAAGCGCCAGCACCACATCGGCCGCCGCCGCCAGTGCCCGCACCTCCGGCAGGGACGGGCTGACCGGCACCGAGAGCGGATGGCCCACCGGCATCACGCCACGCCCGTTGGTCGTCGTCACCACCGGCGCATCCAGCAGCTCGGCCAGGGCCGCCACCTCCGCCCTTCGAGCGCCCCCGCCCGCAAGGATCAGCGGGTGCTCGGCCGCCTGCAGTGCCGAGAGCGCCTCGCCCAGAACACCGGCATCTGCCGCGGGGGGCGCAATCCGTGGCACCGGCGCGCCGCGCGGCGTCATCTCTTCCTGCAGCACATCCACCGGAATCTCGATATGCACCGGCCGCGGCCGCGCCGAGGAGAAGACCGCAAAGGCCGCGTCGAGCGCGGGCTCCAGCTCCCTGGGCGTCAGCACCGTCCGGCTGAAGGCCGCGACGCCCGCGACCGTTCCGCTCTGGTCCGGCATCTCGTGCAGCCAGCCGGCGCCGCTGCCCATGCGCCCGCGCGGGTTCACCGTGGAGATCACAAGCATCGGGATCGAATCGCCATGGGCCTGCCCCATGGCGGTCATGATGTTGGTCATGCCGGGCCCGGTGATGATGAAGCAGACCCCCGGCTTGCCGCTGACCCGGGCATAGCCATCGGCCATGAATCCCGCGCCCTGTTCGTGTCGGGGCGTCACGTGGCGGATGCCGCTGCCGGGCAGGCCGCGGTACATTTCCACCGTATGCACCCCGGGAATGCCGAACACCATCTCGACCCCGCGTGCGGCAAGCAGCGCGGGCAGGAGCGTTCCGAGTTTCTGGGTCATTCTTGCGCCTTGTCTTTCTTGAGCTGCAGAAGCGCCCGGGCCAGGATCACCAGAGTCACCAGCAGGATCAGGATCACCGAGACCGCCGCCACCGCAGGATCGATATTGTCACGCAGCTGCATCCACATGCGCCGCGGCAGGGTGACCGCCCTGACGGAGGTGATGAACAGCGTCACGCCGATCTCGTCCCAGGACAGCACGAACCCGAGCAGGAAGGCCCCCGCCACGCCGAACCGGATGTTCGGCAGGATCACGTGCCGGATCCTGGTCCAGACACCCGCCCCCATGGATTTCGCCGCAAGGTCGATCCGACGATCCACCTGCGAAAGCGCCACCATGATGATCACCACGCCGTAGGGCACGATCATCACCGCATGGGCCACCGCCACGCCCAGCCAGCCATCATAGACGATCAGGCTGTTCCATTCGGTCACCTTGCGCAGGAAGTAATAGAGCGTGAGCGCAGAGACAACCGGCGGCGCCACCATCGGCAGCAGGGCCACCCCGGCCAGCAGCCCGCCATAGCGCGGCCTGTTCATCCAGAGCCCCAGCGCGAAGCTCAGCGCCAGCAGCGTCGCGAGCGCCGCGGCCACAACGCCCACCTGCAGGGACAGCAGCACGCTCTGCAGCCAGTCGGGATCCTCGATCAGGCTGCGGTAATGGCGCAGCGACCATTCTCCGTCAGGCACGCTCAGATAGCGTTTCGGCGTAAAGCTGACGGGCACCACCGCCAGCAGCGGCAGCAGCAGGAAGATCGAGACGAGGCCGCCGGCAAGGCTGGCGATCGGGCCGGGACGGAAACGTGTCATGTGCGGGTCACTCCCGAGCGGCGGATCAGCATCACCAGCAGCCCGCCGACCGCCAGCATGATCAGGGTCGACAGCGCCGCCGCCAGGCCCCAGTTCGGCACCTGGAAGATGCGAAGATAGATCAGCTCGGCGATCATCACCGTGCGGCCGCCGCCCAGCAGCGCCGGAATGATGTAGAAGCCCAGCGAAAAGACGAAGACGAGCAGCGTCGCCCCCACGATGCCGCCGCGAGTCATCGGCACGAAGACCTGCCAGAAGATGCGCAGCGGCGAGGCGCCCATGCCACGGGCGGCCATCAGCGCGCGGTCATCTACCTCGCGCATGGCACTGGCCAGCGGAAAGGCCGCGAAGGGGATCAGGAACTGGACCATGCCCAGGATCACCCCGAATTCGTTTCGGGTCATGCTCAGCGGCTCGCTGATCAGCCCGATGTTCTCCAGCCAGGTATTGGCCAGCCCCCGGTTCGACAGCAGCGACAGCCAGCCGAAGGACCGCGCCAGCACCGACAGCCAGAAGGGGATCATGATGCAGAGCTCGACAAGCAGCCGGGTGACCCGCCCGCCCCGCACCCAGAGCAGCGTGACCGGATAGGCACAGACCACGGCAAGCACGGTCGAGGCCACGCAGACCCGCGCCGTCTGCCAGAGCACGCCCCAGACCATCGGATCGCCGAGCGCCTCCGTGTAATTGCCAAGGCCCGGTTCCGGGTCGGTCACACTCAGCAACAGAATGCCCGCCAGCGGCACCAGGTAGGTGACCGCAAGGAAGGCAAGCAAGGGGGCAAGCAGCAGGTATTTCACGTCGGGGCTCCTTCCTGCCGCGGCTCGGGCCGCGACAGGTCAGTGGCAAATGCAGGGATCAGGAGGAGATGACGCCCAGGTAGGTATCGAGGGCCGCACCATAGTTCTGCTCGTACCAGTCCATGTCGAGCGCGATCTGCTGCGAGAAGTTCTCGGGATCCACCGGGTTGTAGAACCGCTGATCCTCGGGGATCATCTCGTCTGCCGCCGGGTTGGCCGGGCCGTTGCCCAGCAGTTCGAAGAGCTTCACCTGCTTGGCCGGATCCTGGGTCGAGGCGATGTACTGCATCGCCGCTTCCTCGCCGCCGGGGTTGTTCATCAGCACCCCCGAGGAGCCGGGCGCGATGATGCCCTCCGCCCAGGTCATCTTGATCTCGCCCTCGGTGTCCTGGTCCAGCAGCATGGCGCGGGTGTTCCAGATCAGCGCCATCGAGACATCGCCGTTCAGCAGCAGCGTCTGGCTCTCGGCACCGCCACCCCAGTAGGCACCCACGTTGTCCTTGAAGGCCGCGATCTTGGCATGGGCGCGGTCCAGGTCCAGCGGATAGAGGTCTTCAGGCGCCACGCCATCGGCCAGCAGTGCCGCCTCCCACATGCCCACGCCCCATTTGTAGAGCGACCGTTTGCCGGGGAATTTCTCCACGTCGAAGAAGTCCGCCATCGAGGTCGGCGCCTCGTCGTACTTGGTGCTGTCCCAGGCGATGATGTAGCTGTAGAGATAGCTGTTCGCGGCGTATTCCCACTTGAAGCCGTCGCGGATCTTGCCGGGATCCACCACGTCCCAGTCGATCGGGCGCATGAAGCCCTTGCGGCCCAGCGCCTGCCCCGAGAAGGGATCGCAGTCCACCAGGTCCCAGGTCGGGTTGCCGCCCTCGGCCTGCGCGGTGATCGCGCCCTCGGTCGGGCCCGTGCCGTCATAGCGCATCACGATCCCGGTCTCCTCGGTAAAGCTGTCGCCAAAGGCCTCGGCCATGGCATCGATGGCGTCGCCACCCCAGTTCACGAAGATCAGCTCCTTGGTTTCGGCCTGCGCCATGCCGGCATTCAGCCCCAGGGCCGAGGCGCCGGCCAGCAGCGACATGCCCTGGACAAAGCTCCGGCGCGACAGCTTGCCGGCCTTCATCCGCTCGGCCAGGATCAGCATCCGGTCTTTCTGGAAATGCGAATTCATCTTGGTTCCTCTCTGTTGGGGGCCTCAGAAAGCGAGGCTGTCGGCCCGGTCCCACGCGACCCAGATCTGACGTCCGGGTTCGGCGAGGTCGGGCAATTCCGATGTGGGCAGGTCCATGACCAGCGGCGCGGCCTCCGGCCCCGCCTCCAGATGCAGGCGGGTGTTGGCGCCCATGTAGACGCGATCGCTCATCCGGCAGGGGATCGCGCCGGCGCGCGGATCGGTCAGAAGCTGCATCTTCTCCGGCCGCACGGCCAGGTGCGCGGCGCCGGCGGGCACGCTCTCGGGCAGGCCAAGGCTCTGGCCGGCCACTTCGGCGTGATCACCGCTGAACCGCGCAGGGAAAATGTTGATGTCGCCCAGGAACTCGGCCACGAACCGGTTCGCCGGCCGGTCATAGACCTCCTGCGGGGCGCCCATCTGGCGCAGATGGCCCGCCTCGAAGATCGCGATCCGGCTCGACAGGGCCAGCGCCTCGCCCTGGTCGTGGGTGACAAAGACAAAAGTCGTGCCCATTTGCCGGTGGATCCGCCGCAGCTCGTCCTGCATCTGCTCCCGCAGGTTCTTGTCCAGCGCCGAGAAAGGCTCGTCCAGCAACAGCACCGGCGGCTCGTAGGCCAGGGCACGCGCCAGGGCGACGCGCTGCTGCTGCCCCCCCGACAGGCCGGAGGGCTTCTTGTGGCCGTGCCCCGACAGGCCCACCAGGTCGATCATGTCGGCCACCCGGGCGCGGATCTCCTTCGCCGGGCGCTTCTGCACCTTCAGGGGAAAGGCGATGTTGTCCTCGACGCTCATGTGCGGAAACAGCGCATAGCCCTGGAACACCATGCCAAAGCCGCGCGCCTCGGCCGGGCTGTCGGTGCGCTCGTAGCCGTCGATCATCAGCTGGCCGCGTGTCGCCCCCTCAAAGCCCGCAAGGATCATCAGAAAGGTCGTCTTGCCCGATCCGGAGGGGCCCAGAAGGGTGACGAACTCGCCCGGATGGATCCGCATCGAGACATCGTTCAGGGCGGTGAAACTGCCGAAATCCTTGCCGATGGACAGTGCTTCGATGGCTGCTGGCTTGGTGCTCACGTCTCTACCGGTCCTGTTGCGCAAAAATACTTCGCGTCATTAGGCCGGTCGACGGGCGGTCAGACAAATGAAACTATTTGCCCGTCTCCGCAAACAAAATTTGTCACACAGAAATATCTTTTCAAGACGCGTACCGGCTGCGCACCTCGGTCCGCAACCAGCCCAAGAATGCGGCAGCCACGGGATTTTCCGCCCGATCTGCCGGCGTGACCATGTAATAGGCGCTCTCGGTCGGCAGCGAGAGATCGAAGGGACGGACCAGCGCACCGCGCGCCATCGCCTCACCGCACACGAATTCATCACCCAGCGCCAGCCCCTGCCCCGCCAGCGCGGCCGAATAGACCAGGTTCATGTCGGAAAACCGGATCCCGCTCTGCGCCATTTCCTCCGGCAGCCCCACCAGCCGCATCCAGTCCTGCCATTCGTCAAAGCTGCCCAGGTGCAGCAGGGTGGCATTCTGCAGGCCGCGGGCATCGGCGAACCCGTCGTGCCGGTTCAGATAGGAGGGACTGCAGACCGGGGTGAAATCGATCCGCTTCAGCAGCTCCACCTCGACATCGGCCGGGAATTCCCGCCCGAAGGCAATGAAAACATCGGCCTCGGGGTTGCTGACGTCGTTCAGGCGCCGCGGCGTGGTGACATTCAGGATGACGTCGGGATAGGCCTGCCGAAAACCGTCGATGAAGGTGCAGAGCCAGTTGCTGGCGATCCCAGGCGGGCAGCTCAGCACCAGCTCGCCGCTCACGCTCTGTGCCCCGGAGCGCGCCGCGGCGGCCGAGATCATGTCCAGCGCCTTGCGCACGTCGCGGGCAAATCCGCGCCCCAGCGGTGTCAGCTCGAGCCGCGCGCCCGCCCGCGTCATCATCGGAAACCCAAGGTCGCGCTCCAGCAGCCGCAGCTGATGGGTCACCGCGCTCTTGGTCAGGTTCAATTCCTCTGCCGCCTGCCAGACGGTGCCGAGACGCGCGAAACTCTCCAGCGCCCTCAGCGCCTGGGTCGATGGGGTCCGCCGCATGATATTCGTCCTCTCCAGGTGCTGCGGGACAGTGGTGATGAATTCCGTTTGTCGCGCAACCTAAAATCTTTGCCGCTCAGCCCGCCATCTCTTCCTTGATCCAGGCGGCAAAAGCCGCCGCAGGCGCGCTCAGCCCGCCCGGCGGCGGGGTGATCCAGTATCCGGCCGCCGCTGGCAATTCCTCCTCGAAGGGTCGCACCAACCGCCCCGCGCTCAGGGCCCGCGCACAGGTCAGGTCATCGCCCAGGCAGATGCCCAGCCCCGCCTCGGCGGCCGCGTACATCGCCAGCAGCCCGGTAAACTGAAGCCCGCCGGGCCCCGGATCGCCCGCCTGCCCCACCGCGTTCAGCCAGCGCTGCCAGTCTGCCGTGCCGTCCAGGTGCAACAGCATGTCCGACGTCAGCGCGGCGGGGGTCAGCCCCCCCGCCTCATAGAGGTAATCCGGGCTGCAGACCGGAAAGAAGCGCACCTCCAGCAGCCGTTCGGCACCGGGCGGCGGACTATCGGTAAAGGCGATCCACAGATCGCAGTCCGGCACCTCCTCGCCCGCCGCCAGGCTCGTCAGCGTCAGCGAAATCTCCGGGTAGAGGCTCAGGAACCGGCGCAGGCGCGGGGCCAGCCATGTCGCGGCCAACCCCGATGTCACCGCCACGTCGAGCGCGCCTCTGGTGGCGCCGATGCCCCGGTGCGCGTCGCGCAGCATGGCCAGCGCCGGCCGCACCGCCGAGACATAGCGGCGCGCCTCGCCCGTCAGCACGATCCCCCGGCCCCGCGCCTCGGTCAGCGGAAAGCCGAGCCGGGCCTCCAGCGCCTTGAGCTTGTGGCTCACCGCGCTCTGGCTCAGGTTCACCTCTTCCGCCGCTGCCCGGAGCGATCCGGTGCGATCCAGGGCATCGAGCACTTCCATGGCGGCGAGCGGCGGAATATTCATGCATCTTTTGCACCGTTTACCGCCGAAAATGTCAATAGTCGTGAAAATGATTCATCATTATCATCCTCGTCATAAGATGAATCCCTCAGCCAGCTTCCCCGCAGGACCCGAAGAGCCCGACAGGGCCGTCCCGGAGCAAGGAGACAGATATGGACGCCAGTTTCTCTCGCAGGAAACTCCTGGAACCCGCCGAACTGAAACAGCTGAATCAGCGCTCCGACGCGCGCGGCTGGATGCAGCTCGGCAGCCATCTCGCCGCCATCGCCGTGATGGTCGCGCTGCATGCCATGGCCATGGGCACCTGGTGGGTGCTGCTCACCGGCTTTGTCCTCGGCGTGCTGATCAACTTCCTCTATGCCGCGCAGCACGAGCTGTCGCATTCCACCGTCTTCGCCAGCCGGCGCCTGAACGAGGTATGGGGCCGGATCATCGGCTTCTTCATGATCTTCCCGCGCGATTTCGATCAGGTCATGCATTTTGCCCACCACAAGTGGACCCAGGACTGGGAGCGTGACGGCGAACTGGTGCGTGAACCCTACACGCTGAAATCCTACCTGCTCTGGCTTTCCGGCGTCAGCTACTGGCGCAACCGGGTGGTGGGCCTTCTCCGCCGGGCCCGCGGCGTGATCGTCGAGCCCTACATCCGCCCCGAGGAAGAGGCCAAGATCATCCGCGAGAGCCGCATTCACGTGGCGCTCTATGCCGCGATCATCGTGGTTTCGCTGGCCTTCGGCAACTGGTGGTGGCTGACCTTCTGGATCCTGCCGATGGTGATCACCAAGCCCGTGCACCAGCTGCAGAACACGATCGAGCACCTGGGCCTCAGCCACGAGGACAACATCCTCGAGAACACCCGGTCCACCCGCACCAACGCCCTGATGCGCTGGCTCTGCTGGCAGATGCCCTATCACACCGCCCACCACACCTTCCCCTCGGTGCCCTTCTGGAAGCTGCGCGACCTGAACGACAAGATCGAGAAACAGGCCGGCGAGGTCTGGCGGATGGGCTGGATCGAATTCCAGATCGAGGTCATCGGCAAGCTGCGCCAGAAGGACGAGAGCCAGTATCCCATGAACGAGGTCTGGGTGATTCCCCATGGCCGCGGCTCGGTGCGGGTGCCTGCGGAATGACCCAGAAGCTCGACGTCTATACCTCGCTATGGGCCATGCAGCCCCATGACCCCACGGGCGTTAAGCTGCCCCACGAAGAGGTGGTCGAAATGGTGGCCGGCGCCGGCTATGCCGGCATGGCGCTCGATTTCGGCGCCGCCAGCCCGGAGGAGGTCGACCGCATCCTGCCGATGATGGCGCGGGCCGGCCTGCGTCCCTTCTTCGTGGATTTCCCAAAGACCGTGGAGGGGCTGCGCCCGATCCTCAAGCTGGCAAAGGATCACGACGCGCCCTTCGTGGTGGTGATCGGACAGGTGATGCCGTTGACGGTCGCCGGCATGATCCCGGTGATCCGTGCCTGGATCGCCATGTCCGAGGAAGAGGGCATGCCGATCCTCTTCGAGACCCACCGCAACTGCATCACCAACGATCTCTACAGCACGCTCTGCCTGCTCGACGCGGTGCCCGAGATGCGCATCTGCGCCGATCTCTCGCATTACGTCGTGGGCCGAGAGATGACGATGCCGATCCCCGAGCGCGAGATGCAGCACATGAGCCGCATCCTGGCCCGCTCCGACAGTTTCCAGGGCCGCGTTGCCGGGCGACAGCAGATCCAGCTGCAGCTCGACTTTCCCCAGAACCGCAAGTGGGTCGACCTGTTCCGCGGCTGGTGGGCCGAGGGGTTCACCTCCTGGCGCAGGCGCGCGGGCGGGGACGAGACCTGTGTCTTCCTCTGCGAGCTGGGCCCGCCGGATTACGCCATCACCGGCCCCGACGGGCGCGAGATGTCGAACCGCTGGGACGAGGCGCTGACCATCAAGGGCTGGGTCGAGCAGATCTGGGAAGACTGCGCGCCCTGACCCGGGCGCGAGGGGGGGGCTCTGCCCCCGTCTCCCTACGGGAGCCTCCCCCGCCATATTTCCGGAAAGATGAAAGGGCGCCATCAGGCGCCCTTTTCCTTCAGCCAGTCCGCGATCATCCGCTGCAGCCTCTCGCCCGAGAAGGAGCGGAAATGCCCGCCGTGCACCACCCGGACCGGCAGTTCGGCCAGCCGTTTCATCGAGCGGACATAGCCCTCGGCATCGGCGTGATATGTATCCTCGATCAGCGGCCCGTCATAGATGATGTCGCCGGAGATCAGGATGCCGGTCGCCGCCTCCCAGAGGGCAATGCCGCCGGGGCTGTGGCCGGGGGTGTGGATCACCTCGAAATGCCGGTCGCCCAGGTCGATCACGTCGCCGTCCTCCAGGATCCGCGTGGCCGGCGCGCCCTTTACCGCGTAGGTGGCCGATTGGTAGGGCACATCCGGCAGCGCATCGAAGATCTCGTCGGTCACATAGGGATCGGCCAGGGTATTCGCCCGCGTCGGATGGGCCAGGATATCCGCCTCGCAGGCATGGCACAGGCGGTCCGGGAATTCATGGTGACAGCCGACGTGATCGAAATGCGTGTGGCTGGCCACGGCGTCCAGCGGGCGCTCGCTGACCAGGGGCACCCATTGCCGGAGCGAGACCACCCCCATGCCGCTGTCGACCATCATGTCGCGGTCGCGGCCGCGCACGTGCCAGATGTTGCAGCGATAGAATTCCTGGATCGCGGGCTCGTCGATCCAGGTCAGCCCGTCGTCCATCCTGCGCAGGCGGTACCAGTCCTTCGGGGCGACACGGGGCAGATCGGATGCGGCGCTCATGCGGCAGCCTCCTTCAGGATCACCGGGTTCGAGGCAAAGAGCTCCACCTCGCTGCCCGGTTCGGGATGCGCGCCCTGCGGCAGATGCGCGACCAGGCGCATGTCGGGCGCGGCCAGCGGGGCGAAATGACAGCGGTGGTGGGCGCCGAAGAAGGCAACCTCGGTCAGCCGGGCCGGCCCGAGCGGGAAAGCCCCCTGCAGCCCGACGTTCTCGGGCCTCAGGCAGAGCACGCCGTCCTCCGCTGCCCCCGGCACCGGGCCCAGCACCGTCTGCCCTGCGCGCACATCGAGGCGGTTCAGCTCGCCCATGAACCCGGCGGTGAACAGGGTCTTCGGCCTCAGGTAGACCTCTTCCGGCGTGCCGCAATGCTCGATGGCACCGGCATTCATCACCACGATCCGGTCGGCGATGGCCATGGCCTCCTCCTGGTCGTGGGTCACGTGCACGAAGGTGGTGCCGACGCGGCGCTGGATCTCCTTCAGCTCGTCCTGCATCTGCCGCCGCAGCTTCAGGTCGAGCGCGCCCAGAGGCTCGTCGAGCAGCAGCACCTGCGGCTCTGGGGCCAGCGCCCGGGCAAGCGCCACGCGCTGGCGTTGCCCGCCAGAGAGCGCATGCGGCTTGCGCCCGGCCTTGTCCGCCAGCCCCACCATGTCCAGCATCTCCATGGCGCGGGCATCCCGCGCCCTTGCCGCGACGCCGCGCATCTTCAGGCCAAAGCCCACGTTCTGTTTCAGCGTCATGTGCGGAAAGAGCGCGTAATCCTGGAACATCGTCGTGGTCGGACGCTCGCGCGGGGGCACCCGGGTCATATCCTGCCCATCGATCAGCAGCTGCCCCTCGGTGGGTTGAAGAAAGCCGCCGATCACCGACAGCAGCGTGGTCTTGCCACAGCCCGACGGCCCCAGCAGCACGATGAATTCGCCGCCCGCGATCTCCAGGTCGATGCGTTTCAGCGCGGTGAAACTCTCGAAGCGGTGGTGCACGGCGCGGATGGAAAGCTCTGCACTCATTTGGCGGCCTTTCGAAACAGGGTCAGTTCCAGCGTCACGACCACCAGGATCGAGACCAGGAAGACGAGAGAGCCCACGGCGTTGGTTTCGGGCGACAGGCCCGAGCGCAGCATCGACCAGATTTCCACCGGCAGGGTCACGTCGAAACGGGTCAGCAGGAAGGCGATGATGAATTCGTCCCAGCTGAAGGTGAAGGAGAGGAAGAAGGCCGCCGCCAGCGAGGGCAGCAGCATCGGCGCCAGCACCAGCATCAGCACCCGGATCTCTCCGGCGCCCAGGTCGCGGGCGGCGCGCAGGATGTTCTTCTGGTGATCGCCAATGGCGGCATAGATGATGGCAAAGCAGAGCGGCAGGTTGATCACCACGTGGCCGATCCCCGTGGCCAGCAGCGAGGGCCGGATGCCCACGTGGTTCAGGCTCTGCAGCAGGCCGAGACCGATGATCAGGTAGCTGACCGTCATCGGCGCGATCAGCAGCCCGCGGATCAGTGCCGAGCCCGGCAGCCGCGCCTGCGCCAGCCCCGCCGCGGCGAGGAAGCCCAGCACCAGCGCCACCAGGGACGACAGCAGCGCCACGACGAGCGAGTTGCGCAGCGCCGCCATCAGGTCGCGGTCGGTCAGCACCTTGGCGTACCAGTCGAAGGTCACGCCCTTGAACGGCGGCACCGGCAGGCGCCCGTCCTGGAAGGAAAAGATCACCAGCACCACCACCGGCAGCAGGATGAAGGTGAACATGACCACCAGGTAGGCCCATGAGAGAAAACGTGTCATCGCGTCATACCCTGTCCATCTTCAGCCAGCGCGCCGCGCCCAGGTAGGCCAGCGTCACGATCACCATCAGCACCAGCGACAGCGCCGAGGCCATCGGCAGGTCGCCGCGCCGGCCCAGCTGCAGCATGATCAGCTGCGGCATGGTCAGCTCGTTGTTGCCCCCCAGGATCTGCGGCGTGATGTAATCGCCGATGCAGAGCACGAAGGTCAGGAAGGCGCCGGTCATCACTCCCGGCAGGGTCAGCGGCAGGATCACCAGCCGGATCACCTGCCAGCGCGAGGCCCCCAGGTCCTCGGCCGCGCGGGCATAGTTCGGCGAGAGCTGCACCAGGTTGGAATAGATCGTCAGCGTCAGCAGCATGACGAAGAAATGCACGAAGCCGATCACCGTGGCACTTCGGGTGGCCATGATCTGCACCGGCTCGTCCAGGATCCCGAGGCCGGTCAGCACCTGCATCACCACGCCGCTCTCGCCCAGCACCAGCGCCCAGGAATAGGAGCGCACCACATAGCTCGTCCAGAACGGCAGCACCGCCACAAGCAGCGCCAGACGCCGCCATTCCGGCGGCACCCGCGTGGCGATGATCCAGGCCAGCGGCCAGGCCAGCAGCACCGAGAGCACCGTCACCGTCACGGTGATTTCCAGCGACACCACGATGCCCCGTGCCAGCGAGGGATCGGTGAAGATGCGGATGTAATTGTCGAACCCGGGGCCCGGCACGATCGCGCGCCCCTCCATGTGGCCAAGGCTCATCACCGCCATCACCACGAAGGGCAGCAGGAAAAAGCACAGCGTCCATAGCAGGGCCGGGGCGACCAGTGCCGCCCCCTGCCCCTTTTCTCGTCTCTCCAGGCTCATGTCCGTCAGTTCTGCATCATGTCGGTCCAGAGATCCTGCATCGCGGCATCGGTGTCGGCATCCGGCACCGGATAGAGCTGCGAGCGGCTCAGGTAATCCGTCTGGTCATCCCAGCGCAGCACGGCCTTCTGCTCATCGCTCAGCACGTCGCCCGCGGCCGAGCTTGCCGGCATGCCCCAGTAGCACGACGAGGTCGCCAGCTTGGCCTGGCCTTCCGGCGACAGCACGTACTTGATGAACTCCAGCGCCAGGTCCGGCTTCTCCGTGCCCTCGACGATGCCAAGCGCCTGGGTCCAGAGCAGGCCGCCCTCTTCCGGGATCGTCCAGTCGAGATCCGGGTTTTCCTGGTTCAACACAGCGGTCAGCCACTCGCCGCCGCCCACCAGGATGTCGACCTCGCCCGTGGCCAGCGCCGTCTGGCTGCCGACAACGTCGGAAACCTGCCGTGCGGCGCCCTTCAGCTGCATCAGCGGGGCGCGCAGGCTTTCCACTGCATCGGCGTTCAGGTCGGCGGTATCGATGCCCTGCGACAGGCCCACCAGGCCCAGCACCGGCAGGTAGTAGTCATAGATGGCGATCTTGCCGTCGTACTTGCCCGAGAAGAGGCCCTGCAGGCTCTCCATGTCGGCCGGATCCACGTCGGCCTTGTTGTAGGCGATGGTGTTGTAGCCGAACTTCTCGGTGACGCCATAGGGGGTACCATCCACCGACATCTGGTCGGTCAGCGCCACTTCGGGAAAGATCTTCGAGGTGTCGATCTGGTCCAGCGGCAGCGGTGCCAGGTATCCGCCCTCGGCGGCGCGCGCCACGTCGACCCCGTCGATGACCATCACGTCCCAGTCGCCCGGGCGGGACTGGTCGAGGATGGTCAGACCGGCCGCCGTACCCTCGTATTCCTTGGTGTTGACCCGCACGTCGTGGGCCTCCTCGAAGGGCTTCAGGAATTCCGGGTCGGCATGATCGCACCAGATCAGCGCGTTCAGGCTGTCGGCGGCCTGCAGGCTGGTCGAGGACAGCAGCCCCCCGGCCAGAGCGAGGCAGAAGATGTGCACTTTTTTGGTCATTTCAGCTCCCTGATCTCAGAGTTGTTCTCTTTGTACCCTGTTCAACTTGACCAGCCGAATAATGGAATCAATATAATTTTGTAGTGACTACAGGAATTTTGAAATGACCGGCCTCAGACAGCGGAAAAAAGCGGCAACCCGGAAACGGATCCTCGACTGCGCCTCGCAGATGTTCCGCGATGACGGCTACGAGGCCTCGCGCATCGAGGACATCGCCGAGCGCGCCGAAACCTCGGTTGCGACCTTCTACAACTACTTCGGATCAAAGGCGGATCTGCTGCTGGCCACGGTAGTGGAAGAGACCAGCATTGTGCTCTCCGCGGTCGACGCCTGCATCGACGCCCCACATGCCAGCCTGAGAGAGGCCTTCGCGGCGGTGGTGCGCGTCTATTTCCACACCTCCTTCGAATACACCTCGAGAGAGGTCTGGCGCATGGCCGTGGCACGCACCATGCTCGACCCCGAGGCCGAGTTCTGCCGCAAGTACATCGCCATCGACCACACGCTCAGCGATCAGCTCTGCCGCTGCCTTGCGGTGCTGCAGTCGCGCGGATTGCTGCGCGCCGATGCCGACACCACCACCGCGGGGCGCCTGCTCTTCAACAACGTCAACATGAACTTCCTGGAATACATGCGCGACCCGGACCGCACCTCCGAGGAGATCTGCGCCAAGGTCTGCGCCGAGAGCGAACCGGTCTTTGCCAGCCTGACCGCCTAGGGGCCCGGCGGGACCGGGCGTCGCGCATGAGTCTCGCCCGCATCAGAATCGCCCTGCGGCGTCCGCCCCGCGCAGGCAGCGGCGCGCCCGGGCAATGCCCATGTCACGACCCTTGCCACGACCCTTGTCGGGGCCTTGGCGGGGCATGCCGCACGATCACTCATTTTAAAGGATGTATGGCGGAGACGATGGGATTCGAACCCACGAGACCCTTCCGGGCCTACTCCCTTAGCAGGGGAGCGCCTTCGACCACTCGGCCACGTCTCCGCTGACCCGTATATGAGGCGCGCATCCGAGAAACAAGGCGCTTTTTTCACTTTTTGACACTTCGGCCAGACCCCCTGTTTTCCCTTGTTTTCGGCCTGTTCCACCGCTCCCGACACGTAGGATGCCGCGGGCCCCGTACCGTTTCCGCGCCCGCTCAGGCCTGGCGGCGCGCTGCGCCGCCAGGTCCGCCTCCGGACCGCTCAGCGCGCGGCGGCCGCGTTGCGCCCGGCGATCCGGCCAAAGGCAAAGCATTCGCCGATGTTCCCGCCGCCCTGATAGAGGAAGCTGTAGATCGAACCCAGCTCGCCCGCGGAATAAAGCCCGGCAATCGGCTTGCCCTCGGTATCCACGATCTGCGCGGCGACGTTGCGGCGCGGCCCGCCCTGGGTGTTCACGAAGCCCGGCGTCAGCGGCAGGGCATAGAAGGGGCCATTGGCGATCGGCACCATCCGGTCGCTGGCACGGCCCCATTCCGGGTCCTCGCCGGCCTCGGCACCGGCGTTGAACCGCGCCACCGTGGCCTCCAGAACCTCCGGGTCCAGGTCGATCTCGCCGGCCAGCGCGGCAATGCTGTCGGCTTTCTTGATCCAGCCCTTCTCCACCTCTGCCGAATTGTCGTCGCTCCATTCGTACCGGGTGCCCGTAACGTGCTCCCAGCTGTCGGTGGTGGCGCCCAGCGATCCGGCGGTGCGGAAATCCTCGTCAAAGATCATGTACATCGGCATCGGCAGATCCTGCTGCTTCCACACGCCCTTGCGCAGCACCTTGCCGTGGCGGTCGCTGTCGACGCAGAACCGCGCCTCCAGGTTGAAGCGCGTGCCGTCGGCGCCCACGATGATCATGCTGTTGGCATGGGGCAGGTTCAGCCACAGGCAGGTCGGCACCTCCGGCGCCTTGAAGGCGGTCAGCGGCCCCGAGACATTGCCCATGTGCCACAGGTCGGCCCCGATCTCGAGACCCATGCGGATCCCGTCACCGGTGTTGTAGGGCGTGCCCAGCGGGTAGCATTCCGGCAGGCCGTAGAGGTAATCGCGGATCATCTTCGGATTGGCCTCGAACCCGCCGCAGGTCAGTACCACGCCGCCCCTTGCGCGCACGGCCACCTCCTTGCCGTCCTTCTCGACGATCACGCCCAGCACCTCGTCGCCGTGGCGCACCAGGTGCATGGCCGGGCTCTCGTACCAGGTCTCGATGTCGCGCGCGTCCACCTGGCCCTCCAGCAGTTTCCACATGCGCTCCTCGCCCACGTTGCCGGGGCCGTGCATCAGCGTCTTGGCACAGTCCGATCCCGGCAGCTCGGGAAACTCGATCAGGTCGTATTCCCGCGGGTCCAGCCCCATGCCTTCCAGCCAGGCGCGGTTGTCGAACATCTCCTGCGCCCAGGTGTCCACCATCTCGTCGCTGATGTCGTCCATGTAGGGGCCCGCCATGGCCCGGAAGTAGGTCTTGGCCTTCTCCACGTCGTTCGGCCAGAACACCAGGTTGGCCGAAACCCGGCTGTTGCCGCCCTTGTATTTCTCCGGCGCCTTCTCGATCAGCAGCACCTTGGCGCCTGCATCATGCGCGGTCACGGCCGTTGCCGCCCCCGCAAATCCGTAACCCACTACAACGACGTCCGCTTCGACGTCCCATTTCGATGGCAGGGTCTGCATGTCTTGTCTCCTTGAATTCGTATCCGCCCCGGGCGGGTGGGCCGCCGGCGCGGAATCCCTTGCGGGCTTCCCCGGTCGCCGCACCCCAAGAGACGGCAGCGAGGCGGCCGGAACATCCCGGAGGTCCGGGGGCCGGCCGCTGTCGTGCGGATCCAGTGCAGCGCATCCTTGGGTGGAGCGCAAGGTGTTACGTATAAGTATCTCATTTGCATCTTATCACCGGCCATTTCATGCCGCCGGGCGCCCCGCAGGGCCATCCGCCCCCGTCCGGAGAGCCACTCCGCCCCGGTCCTTTCGTGGCTTTCCGGCATCAAAAGATGCCTCTGCAATATTTCTTTTCGGGCAACAGCCTGCCGATCCGCCGCTCCCACCGCCCCCCTGCCCCGCAGGGTCATGACTGTGGCCCCGCCGAAATATCCGTTCAAATTCAATATTTTGAAGATTACTCACACCACCCATCACGAAACATTTCAAATGTCCCATGGCGGCATCATCGCCGCCCGGGCGGGCAAGAAGGGCGGGAACCCATCGCGCTCCGGCCCGTTGTCCCTGCACCGAACGGCACCGCATCCGGCACAGTCGCCGGGCCGGGCCAAAGCGAAGAAGATCAGTGATTTACGATCAAGGAGTGTAGAAGATGTATGCCAAGATTGCAGGCCTCAGCGCCGCCGCCATCCTGACCGCCGGTTCCGCCATGGCCAATACCAGCGCCACCGCCACCACCGACCTCAACATCCGCGCAAATCCCGGCCCCATGGGCGAGATCGTCGGCGTGATCCCCGGCAACGAGAGTGTCGACGTCGAGCAATGCGCCACCGAGCTGGACTGGTGCAAGGTGAACTACGAGGGCAAGGAAGGCTGGGCCTTCTCCCCCTATCTCACCGCCATGGTCGACGAGGAGCCCGTGGTGGTCCGTGACAACATCCAGACCCTCCACGTCAAGACCGTCGATGTGAATTCGACCGAGCGCACCGCTGCCGCCACCGCCGGCGGGATCGGTGCCGGCATCCTGGCCGGTTCGCTGGTCGCCGGCCCCGTCGGCGCCGTGGCCGCCGCTGCCGCAGCCGGTGCCGTTGCCGGTGGTGCCGTGGGCATGGCCGCCGTGCCCGAGGAAACCGTGACCTATGTCGAGGCCAACCCGGTCGACCCGATCTACATGCAGGGTGAAGTGGTCAAGGGCGCCGGCATCCCCGCCGATGTCGACCTGATCGCCATCCCCGACAGCGACTATACCTACCTGAACGTCAACGGTGCCCCGGTCATCGTCGACCAGGACCGCAAGATCGTCGACATCGTCCGCGGCTGATCCGCTCCGGTCGCCCCGCGCCCCACACGGAAAGGCGCACGCAAAGACGCGCAATAAAAAGGCCCGCTCCCTCTCGGGGGCGGGCCTTTTCAGTCGCGGCCCACGTCCGGGGCCCAACATCAAGTGTTGAACGGCATCAGTTGTTGAACAGGAAGTGCAGCACGTCGCCGTCCTTGACGACATAGCCCTTGCCTTCCGCCCGCATCTTGCCGGCTTCCTTGGCGCCCTGCTCGCCCTTGCAGGCGACGAAATCGTCATAGGCGATGGTTTCGGCCCGGATGAAGCCCTTCTCGAAATCGCCGTGGATCACGCCCGCGGCCTGGGGCGCGCTGGTGCCCTGGCGGATGGTCCAGGCGCGGGCCTCCTTCGGCCCCACGGTGAAATAGGTCTCCAGGTGCAGCAGCTCGTAGCCGGCACGGATCAGGCGATCGAGCCCCGGCTCCTCCAGGCCCATTTCCGACAGGAACATCTCGGCTTCCTCGTCTTCCAGCTGGCTGATCTCTTCCTCGATCTGCGCGCTGATGATGACGTGGGAATTGCCCTGCGCGGCGGCCATGGCGGCCACGGCCTCGGAATGGGCGTTGCCGGTGGCGGCCTCGCTCTCGGCCACGTTGCAGACATAGAGCACCGGCTTGGTGGTCAGCAGCTGCAGCATCTTCCAGGCCTTGGCATCCTCGGCGTCCACCTCGACCACGCGGGCGGGCTTGCCGTCCTCGATGGCGGCCTGGGCCGCGGCCAGCAGGCGATCCTGCTGCTGGGCTTCCTTGTCGTTGCCCTTCAGCTTGCGCACCAGGTTGGCGCGGCGCTTCTCGATGCTCTCGAGGTCGGCCAGCATCAGCTCGGTCTCGATGGTCTCGGCATCGGCCACCGGGTCCACGCGGCCCTCCACGTGGGTCACGTCACCATCCTCGAAACAGCGCAGCACATGGGCGATGGCATCGGTCTCGCGGATGTTGGCCAGGAACTGGTTGCCCAGGCCCTCGCCCTTGCTGGCGCCCTTCACCAGGCCGGCGATGTCGACAAAGGTCATCCGGGTGGGGATGATCTGCTTGCTGCCGGCGATCTCGGCCAGGGTGTCCAGCCGCGCATCCGGCACGTTCACCTCACCGACGTTCGGCTCGATGGTGCAGAAGGGAAAGTTCGCCGCCTGCGCCGCTGCCGTCCTGGTCAGCGCGTTGAAGAGCGTCGACTTGCCGACGTTCGGCAGGCCCACGATGCCCATTTTGAATCCCATGCCGGTGCTCCCCGCAAATCCGCGCGCCGCTGGCGCCTCTGTGTCCATGCGCCAAAAGCTGCGCAATCTTCCGGGGGGTCATAATTGCAAGGGCGCGACGCCGCAAGGCGAAGCATGCTATGCTGGCACGTCCACACCGGAGATGACCATGGCCACCTATCTCTTCTTCGACGGCACCGCCCGCGCGGCGATGGATTTTTACACCCGCGTCCTCGGCGCCGAGATCGTCTCCGCCCTGTCCTTCGCCGAGATCCCGCCGGGCGACGACCAGCCACCCCTGCCCGAGAGCATGAAGGACCGCATCATGCACGGGCTCCTGCGCTTCGACGGCCAGACCCTCATGGTCTCCGACACCTTCGATCCGCCCGGCACCACCGAGATGCGGGGCTTTTCCCTGCAGGTCGACCGCGCGGATCCCGACAGCGCCCGCGCCCTCTTCGACGCGCTCGCCGAGGGCGGAGAGATCCGCATGCCCTTCGGCCCGACCTTCTGGGCCCGCGGCTTCGGTCGCTGCACTGACCGTTTCGGCGTGCCCTGGATGGTCAACTGCCCCGCCTGACTGGCGGCGCCGCGCCGGTGGCCCCCGCAGGAGCCTCCGGCGGGGATATTTCCGGCCAGATGAGAGAGCCCGGCGCGCCCTTTTCTGCTTTCGCCAGAGACCTCCGGGCGTGAGGGGCCAGAGCCCCCTTGCCACAGCCCCCCATTTCCGCCAAACCGAACCCCGGACAATCCGGGGGACCAAGATGAGCCGTATCGACGCCAAATTCGCCGCGCTGAAATCCGAGAACCGCAAGGGCTTCGTCGCCTACATCATGGCGGGCGATCCGGACGAGGCGCGCTCGCTCGAGATCATGCGCGGCATGCCCGCCGCCGGCGTCGACGTGATCGAACTGGGCGTGCCCTTCACCGATCCCATGGCCGACGGCCCCACGATCCAGCTCGCTGGCCAGCGCGCGCTCGAGGGCGGCATGACCCTGGAAAAGACCCTCGCCATGGCCCGCGCCTTCCGCGAGGAGGACGACACCACCCCCATCGTGCTCATGGGCTACTACAACCCGATCTATTCCCGCGGCGTCGACAGCTTCCTGGCCGATGCGCAGGCGGCCGGCATCGACGGGCTGATCGTCGTCGACCTGCCCCCCGAGGAGGACGACGAGCTCTGCATTCCCGCCCAGGCGGCCGGGCTGAACTTCATCCGCCTCGCCACCCCCACCACCGACGACAGGCGCCTGCCCAAGGTACTGCAGAACACCTCCGGCTTCGTCTACTACGTCTCGATCACCGGCATCACCGGCTCGGCCGAGGCCAATGCCGAGGCCGTCGCCCCCGAGGTCGCCCGCATCAAGGCGAAAACCGACCTGCCGATCATCGTCGGCTTCGGCGTGAAAACCCCCGGCACCGCCCGGGCCATCGCCGGGATCGCCGACGGCTGCGTCGTGGGCTCGGCCATCGTGAACGAGATCGCCTCCGGCAAATCCGCCGCCGAGGTCCTCGCCTTCGTGAAGTCCCTCGCCGACGGCGCCCATTCCGCCTGAGCGCCCGGCTCTTTCATCTGGCCATAAATATCCCGGGGGAGGCGGCCGCAGGCCGTCGGGGGCAGAGCCCCCCTCGCCCCTCCCGGACAGCAAAACGGCGGGTCGCCCGGGCGCCCGCCGTTTTCCGTTTCAGCGCTCCGGATGCCTCAGCCGAAGGCCGCCAGCGCCACGAAGGTGCCCGCGATGGCCACGCCCGAGATCAGCAGCCAGATCAGCAGGTAGCCCATGATGTCGCGCGCCGAGAGGCCGGCAACCCCCAGCAGCGGCAGCGCCCAGAAGGGCTGGATCTGGTTGGTCCAGCCGTCACCCCAGGTAAAGGCCATGATCGTCTGCGCCGGGTTCGCGCCCAGCGCATGGGCCGCCTGCATCATGATCGGCCCCTGGATCGCCCACTGGCCACCACCCGAGGGGATGAAGAAGTTGACCGCGCCCGCCGAGAGGAAGGTCAGCAGCGGGAAGGTATTGGGCGTCGCAACCGAGATGATCGCCTCAGAGAATTCCGTCACCAGGCCGGAATGCGTCATCATGCCCGCGATCCCGGCATAGAGCGGGAACTGCACGATGATGCCCCGCGCCGCGCCCACGGCCTTCTCCGCCGCGGCCAGGTAGGCGGCCGAGTTGGAATGCAGCAGCAGCCCCAGCATCAGGAAGATCATGATCACGGTATTCAGCGTGAAGGCAAAGCTGCCCGAGACGACCTGACCGCCCAGGTAGGCCAGCGCCAGCAGCCCCAGCAGGAGCGTGGGCAGGCGGCTGTACTCCAGCCGGTCCGAGGGGGTCATCGTGGCGCGGTCGGGCCTCTTGTCCTCTGCCGCCTCGTCCTCGACATGCAGCGCATGGATCTCCGCGGGCTGCTTCTGCAGCAGGAAGAAGCCCACCAGCAGCACCAGCAGCGCCACGGTCAGGGCGATGTTCCAGGGGGCATAGAGCGTCTCGCTCACCGGCACGATGCCGATGGCACCCTCCATGAAGTGCCCCGGCGTGGCGATCACCAGCGGGATCGAAGAGGACGGCCCCCGCACCAGCTCGCCGCCATAGGCCGCGGCCACGATCAGCGGAAAGTGCACCGTCACCCGGCGCCCCATCTCGCGCGCCAGGATGGCGCCGGCCACCATGCCGAAGCCCCAGTTCAGGTAATAGCAGACAAAGCTGGTGACGATCGTGATCACGATGGCCTGCTGCGGCCCCTGCGCCATATGCGTCAGCCCGGTCAGCATCTTCTGCACCGCCGGCGTCATCGCGAGGACATAGCCCGTCAGCAGCACAAGCACCATCTGCATGCCGAACTTGAACAGGCTGGAGAATCCGTCGCCCCAGAAGCCGGCCATGGCCATGGGCGTCTGGTGCCCCATCACCATGCCCAGGATGAACACGATGAAGGTCAGGATCAACGCCAGAACAAAGGCGCTCGGCAGGTATCTCTGCACCACTCTCACGGAAAAATTGGTCACGGCTTCCAAGGCTGTCTCCTCTCCTGTTGCGGGATCTTGCGCGCGCCCGGCGGGCCTTGTGGCCCCGCGGGCCGGGGCGGCCATGCCTTCCCCTTTCCATGCAAATGCACGCCTCTCCCCGGGGCGGTGCTATCGCCTCCCGGCATCATTCGCAACACGTACAACCCTGCCCAGAAACAGGCGCCTCTCCCGCACTCCTGCGGCGGCGGCGGACCACATGCCGGCGCAGGCTTGTCCCGGGCGACTGGGATTGGTAACAATTCCTGACCAGATCACACCGGGAGAGTCCCAATGCCCGTCATCACCTGCATCGATGACCTCAAGCGCCTGCACAAGCGACGCACGCCCAAGATGTTCTACGACTACGCAGAGAGCGGCTCCTACACGGAACAGACCTTCCGCGAGAACACCTCAGATTTCGAGAAGATCCGGCTGAAGCAGCGCGTCGCGGTCGACATGTCCAACCGCACCACCGAGACCGAGATGATCGGCCAGAAGGTGGCGATGCCCGTGGCCCTCGCCCCCGTCGGCCTCACCGGCATGCAGCGCGCCGATGGCGAGATCAAGGCCGCCCGCGCCGCCGAGAAGTTCGGCGTGCCCTTCACCCTCTCCACCATGTCGATCTGCTCGATCGAGGACGTGGCCGAGCACACCACCAAGCCCTTCTGGTTCCAGCTCTATACCATGCGCGACGAGGATTACGTCCGCCGGCTGATCCAGCGGGCCAAGGATGCCGACTGTTCCGCCCTGGTGATCACCCTCGACCTGCAGATCCTGGGCCAGCGCCACAAGGACCTGAAGAACGGCCTCTCCGCCCCGCCCAAGATGACCCCCGCCACCGTCGCCAACCTGGCCACGAAATGGACCTGGGGCCTCGAGATGCTGCAGACCAAGCGCCGCAGCTTCGGCAATATCGTCGGTCACGTGCAGGGCATCACCGATCCCTCCTCGCTGATGTCCTGGACCTCCGAACAGTTCGACCCCAAGCTCGACTGGAAGAAGATCGAGAAGATCAAGGAGCTCTGGGGCGGCAAGGTGATCCTCAAGGGCATCCTGGATCCCGAGGATGCGGTCATGGCGGCCAAGGTCGGCTGCGACGCCATCCTGGTCTCCAACCACGGCGGCCGTCAGCTCGATGGTGCGATCTCCACGATCCGCGCGCTCGATCCGATCCTTCAGGCGGTGGGCGACGACGTCGAGGTCCACCTCGACAGCGGCATCCGCCACGGCCAGGACATCCTCAAGGCCGTCTCCATGGGCGCCAAGGGCTGCTTCATCGGCCGCGCCTTCGTCTACGGGCTCGGCGCCATGGGCGAAGCCGGCGTCACCAAGGCGCTGGAAGTACTGCAAAAGGAGATCGACATCTCCATGGCCCTCTGCGGCAAGCGCGACATCAAGGACATGGACCGCTCCAACCTGCAGATCCCCGAGGGCTTCTCGGGCACCTGGACGGCCTGACGGCCACGACTGTCCGCCGGGCCTGGCAGGGCCTGCCGGGCGGGGCCTGCCGGGCGGGGGCTGGCTGACGGCGTGGCATCACGCAGTCTGGCCTTGCCCCCGCGGGGCGGCTTCGCATCAGTCTTCGAAATAGAGCGGCACCACCAGGTATCTCTGGCTCAGGTGCCGCTTCAGCAGGTTCAGCAGCGTCTCGGGCGTGTCCGCGTGCTGCAGCCGTATCTCCAGTTCCCGCGGGCGGTTGAAGAGGCTCTTCAGCTCCGCCATGCCGCCGCTCGGCGCCAGCAGGACCCGGCGCTTGAAATCGTAGAGATATGCGGTGCCGTCGGCTTCATGCGTGATCTGGGCCGCGATCATCGGCGACAGCCCCCCGCCGCCCGGCCCCTTGTGGCGCAGCGGTGTGGCCGAGCGCCACATGTCCATCTGGGCCTGTTTCTTCGACCGCCCCCCAACCGGCGGCATTTCCATTCTCAGTCGCGGATCGTTTGCGGGCGTCGCCGCCGGACCCCCGGTGAGAACAACACGAACATGTTTCGTGGTCATCTTCTCGTCTCCAGGTACCACGGGGCCCTGCTCCGGTCCCCTCGGATCGGCCCCAATTCGAAGCGGCCGGGCCGTCGCGCACGGCCAGGCTGCCCCCGGCCGGAAGATAGGAGCAAAGCGCGGGATGAAGAAATACCGATACGTATATTTCCCCGCCGCACATTGCAGGAAACTGCAATGCTGATGCATTTGGGAAACAAGCGGGGCAACGGCCCCTCGCCGTTTCCCGCTCCGCACCATCCGCCTGCGCATGTATGCACAGGCTGTGGCTCATGGTCGCACTGCCGCTCCCGGGCACACAAATGTATACATTGCCCATGACATCCTCCGGGATGCCCCGTGCGGTCGGTCCCCGCCGCCCGCTTTTCAGAAAGGACACAGCATGAAAATCAAGGCTGCCGTTGCGCGTCAGGTCAATGCGCCGCTCTCGATCGAGGAGGTCGAACTCGACGATCCCCGCGATGACGAAATCCTCGTCCGCCTCGTGGCGACGGGCGTCTGCCACACCGACATGGCCGTCATGGCCGGCCTCATGGGTACCGAGTTTCCCGTGGTCCTGGGCCACGAGGGTGCCGGCATCGTCGAGAAGGTCGGCAGCGCCGTCACCAAGGTTCAGCCCGGCGATCACGTTGTCATGTCCATGGATCACTGCGGCCATTGCCCGGCCTGCATGAACCACGACCATGTCTATTGCCACAACACCTACCAGATGAACTTCATGGCCCAGCGCGCCGACGGTACCCGCGGCATCTCCAAGGACGGCGAGCGCATCGGCTCCTACTTCTTCGGCCAGTCCTCCTATGCCACCCATTCGGTCTGCCACGAGGCGAATATCGTCAAGGTGTCCAAGGACATCGAGCTTGAAAAGCTCGGCCCCCTCGGATGCGGCATCCAGACCGGCGCCGGCACGGTGATGAACGCGCTCAAGGTCGAACCCGGCAAATCCATCGTGATCTTCGGTGCCGGCGGCGTGGGCCTTGCCGGTGTCATGGGAGCGCAGGTGCAGGGTGCCACCACGATCATCGTCGTCGACATGGTCGACAGCCGGCTGGAGCTGGCGCGCGAGCTGGGCGCCACGCATACCTTCAACGCGAAAACCGATGACGTCTCGGCCGAGATCATGAAGCTCACCGGCTACGGCGTGAACTATGCCTTCGACACCACCGGCAATGCCAAGGTGATCCGTCAGGCGGTCGAGCTGCTGGCGCCCAAGGGCACCTGCGCCATCGTCGGCGCCTCCTCCCCCGAGGCCGACCTGGTGCTGAACGAGACGCACTTCATGTCCGGTGGCCGCCGCCTGATGGGCGTGGTCGAGGGCGAGTCGAACCCCGACATCTTCATCCCCACCATGATCGCGCTCTGGCAGCAGGGCCGCTTCCCCTTCGACAAGCTGATCACCTTCTTCCCCTTCGATCAGATCAACGAAGCCATCGAGGCCTCCGAGAAGGGCACCGCGATCAAGCCGATCCTGCGCTTCTCCTGAGCGCGGCATGATCCTTCGGGCGCGGGGTCCCTTCCGCGTCCGAACCACTGCGCCACCCAGCCCCTCCCTGTCGGGTGAGCCCGGGAATGGTTGCCAAGGGGCTGACAGGAACGGATCGGGTCGTGCGCAACACCCGTCTTTCGCGGCAAATCCCACGTTATTTCAATCCCTTGAACCGCCACCCCCTGTCCGCACGCCCGGGTGGCCCCCTGGATCCCGGGGGCACCGTACGCCGGGGCGCGGGGCATCGGTCCCTTCGGCGCCGGGTTCGGTCCCGATGCCCTCCGGGCGCTGCGTTAACAGGGGCCTTCAGGGGGGCTCGCACCGACGCGATACCGACGTAATACCGACGTGATACCGACGTGGCGTTTTCGGCCCCATCGCCTTGTTAACCTGGGTTTCCGACCCGATTCGCTGCACTGCAGTACCGACGTGGGCGCACGCCGCCGGCACAAAGCCTTAACCCGCCCGGATTTCCCGGAATACGGGCCCTTTTTCCTTTGCAATCCTCAGGAATCCCTGTAAAGGCGCAGGTCTTGAACGCGGGCATACAGCCTTGGAGGATGCCCGCCCCATTAGGAGAATGAAAATGGCTGGAGAAATTCCTGATCTCGTGGCCCAGGAACGTGCGGGGACGGGCAAGGGCGCCGCTCGCGCAGCACGTCGTGCTGGCATGGTTCCTGGTGTCGTCTACGGTGGCGATGCTGACCCGATTGCAATCCAGGTTCCCTTTAACGCTCTGCTCAAGCAACTGAAAGCAGGCCGTTTTCTGGCAACCCTGTTCAACCTGAAGGTCGAAGGCCACGAGGACGTCCGCGTCATCTGCCGCGGCGTTCAGCGTGATGTCGTCAAGGATCTGCCGACCCACCTCGACCTGATGCGTCTGAAGCGCACCTCGCGCGTCAACCTGCACATCCCCGTCGAGTTCATCAACCACGCCGCGGCCCCGGGCCTCAAGCGTGGCGGTGTGCTGACCGTGGTCCGCGCCGACGTCGACCTCTCGGTCATCGCCGGTGACATCCCCGAGCACATCTACGTCGACCTGACCGGCAAGCAGATCGGTGACACCATCACCATCAGCGAAGTCGAGCTGCCGGAAGGCGTCAAGCCGACCATCGAGCGTGATTTCGTCATCGCCAACATCACCGCACCGTCCGGCCTGCAATCGGCCGACAACGCGGAAGAAGAAGAGGGCGGCGAGGAGTAATTCCTTACGCGCTTCAAGATCTTACCTTGGATCTCGGGGGCCGGTGCAGCGATGCGCCGGCCCTTTTGCATGGCGCCTTCGGCCCTGCGGCGCGGCCCTTCAGCCGGTCTTGACCCGGCGAAAGCCCACATAGCTGCGATAGGAAACCGCGGGGTCATAGGTCAGCCCGCTCACCGACATGCAGTCGAAGATCTGCTGCACGATCCGGTCGCCATAGAGCCTTGGATGCAGCTCCATCAGCACCACCCGCACGTGCCCCGGCCAGGGCTGCAGGAACAGCTCCGCCTCCGCCCCCTCCACGTCCATGACCACTGCCTGCGGCCGGACCTGGCGCAGCAGCTTGCGCAGCGGCAGGGCCGGCACCTCTACCAGGGTTTCCCCCTGCCCTTCCCGCTCCGCCGCGCTCCCTTCGGCCAGGCTGCTCCCCCAGATCGCCTTGCCCATACGAAAGCTGACCGACCCCTTGCGCGCCTCGCCCACCACCGCGCCATGGCGCAGATCGACGGCGTCGTAACCGTTCAGTTCCAATGTCTTGCGCAACAGCGGCAGGGCCTGCGGATTGGCCTCTACACAGGTTACATTCTGCGCGCCGGCCCGCCGGGCACAGAGCGCCGTGACATAGCCCAGGCCCCCGCCCAGCTCCAGCACCCGCATCCCCGGACGGATCCGCGCCAGCACCCCCTCGGCCTCGCGACGCTCGTAATCGCCGCTCGCCAGCTTCCGGTGCACCTTCTCCGAGGCCGTCTCCTCGGGCAGCTCCACCGTGATGCCGTTCAACTCGTATAGTGCCAAACCACTGCTCCGCCTTGTCCCCTTCCCTTCTAGCGTGCTTCCCCGGACCGGTCGCGCACTTTCGCCCCCCGGCTGGACCGTCCCGCCCGAACCCGCTACATCCTGTGCTGCAAGCAGGAGGTTCCCATGCAGCTCTTCGTCGGTCTCGGCAATCCCGGCGCCAAATACGCCGGCAACCGTCACAACATCGGCTTCATGGCCCTCGACCGGATCGCCTCTGATCATGGCTTCGCCCCTTGGAAGGCCAAGTTCCAGGCCGAGCTCTCCGAGGGCCGTCTCGGCTCGGAAAAGGTGATGCTTCTCAAGCCGATGACCTTCATGAACCTTTCCGGTCAGTCGGTGGGAGAGGCGATGCGCTTCTTCAAGCTGACCCCCGATGACGTGACCGTTTTCCACGACGAGCTCGACCTTGCCCCCGGCAAGGTGCGCCTGAAGCAGGGCGGCGGACATGCCGGCCACAACGGGCTGCGCTCGATCCATCAGCACATCGGCCCCGATTATGCCCGCGTGCGCCTCGGCATCGGCCATCCTGGCCACAAGGACCGCGTGGCGGGCTATGTCCTGGCCGATTTCGCAAAGGCCGAACAGGGCTGGCTCGACGACGAGATGCGCGGCATCTCCGACGGCGCCGCGGACCTGGCCGCCGGCGACGGTGCGAAATTCCTCAACGCCGTGGCGCACCGGGTGAACCCGCCCCGCAGCGGCGGCGGTACCGCCGGTCCGGCGAAAGCCACGCAACCCCTTGCCACACCGACGGAAAAACCCGGCGAAGACGACGGCCGCTCGCCCCTCGAAAGGCTCAAGGACAAGTTCAGGTGACCCTCGTCGGGCACTTCCGCACGCAGGCCCGCGCCTGTGCCGGACTGGGCTCTCCCTTCACCGCGCGGCTGCTGAACCTGCTGGCCGACCACATGGCCCCCGGCACGCCGGTCACCGACCGCCTCCTCGCATGGCCCGAGGATCAACTTGCCGGGGATGCCGTGGCCCTGCGTCTGGCCGGCGCGCTGCACGCGCTCGTCCTCACTGCGCAGGCCCCTGCCCTCGCGGCGGCCTATCCGCCCCACGACGCCCCCGACGAGGCGCTCTGGCAGGCCGTCAGCACGGCCCTCACGGCCCATCGGGCCCACATCCTGCATTGGCTCGACAATGCCCCCCAAGACGAACGAGGTCCGCCGCGCCGCCGCGCTCATCCTCGGCGCGTCGATACTCGCCGCCCGCTTTTCAGGCCTGCCCCTGCGGATCAGCGAGCTCGGCACCTCTGCCGGCCTCAACCTGAACTTCGACCGCTACGCCCTTTCGGGCTTCTACACGCCCGCCGACCCGATCCTGACGCTCTCCCCCGAGATCACCGGCCCGCTGCCCGCGCCGCATCCATTCACCATCGCAGACCGCCGCGGGGTGGATCTCAACCCGCTGGACCCTGTCAATCCTGCCGACGTGCTGCGCCTGAGCAGCTACATCTGGCCCGATCAGCCGGCGCGGATGGCGCGCACACGGGCGGCCCTCGCCGCCGCCGGCCCCGCCCCCGACCGGGGCGATGCCGGGGCCTGGCTGACCGGGCGCCTTGCCATCCCCGCGCCGGGACAGATCGACCTGCTCTATCACACCATCGCCTGGCAATATTTCCCGCCCGAAACCATCGCCGCCTGCCGCGCGGCGATTGCCGGGGCGGCGGCCCGCGCCACGTCGGATGCCCCCTTCGCCTGGCTGGCCTTCGAGGGCGACGGTGCCTCTCCCGGCGCCCCGGTGACCCTGCGGATATGGCCCGGCAACCTCACCATCCCCCTGGGACGCATGGATTTTCACGGCCGCTGGCTACACCTCGCGGGCTGAGACAACGCGACACTCGACAGCTGCGCCGGGATTGCTATCCTCGGTACGTCGAGGGAGGCATGAAGATGGAAGACCGTTTTGCACCCGTCAACGTTCTGGGCGGTCCGCTGCAGGCCTGTTCCACCAATCCGGTGACCGGCTATTTCCGCGACGGCCATTGCAACACCTGCCAGCAGGACACCGGCAGTCACACCGTCTGCGCGGTGATGACGGACGAATTCCTCGCCTTCTCCAAGTATGTCGGCAACGACCTGTCGACGCCCCGGCCGGAGTTCAATTTCACCGGGCTGAAGGCAGGCGATTGCTGGTGCCTCTGTGCCGCGCGCTTTCTGCAGGCCCACGACGAGGGCTGCGCGCCGCTCGTCCACCTCGAGGCCACCCATCAGCGCGCCCTGGAAATCGTTCCGCTGCAGGTCCTGGAGCATTATGCCTCTGGGCGCGACGGCACCGCGGGCGCTTGACCCGGACAGGCGGAAGGTGTCTGGTATCGCCAGCCGCCAGCTCCTTGCCAGCCTACCGGAAACAAACAGGAAAAGAGCGCCGCATGACCTTTATCGCCATGAACCGTTTCAAGGTGAAACCCGGCAAGGAAGCCGATTTCGAGAATGTCTGGAAGGGCCGGGAAAGCCGCCTGAAGGAGCTCGACGGCTTCCGCGAGTTTCGCCTGCTCAAGGGCCCCGTGAACGAGGAAGAGGGCTATGTCCTCTACTCCAGCCACACGATCTGGAACAGCCGCGAGGATTTCACCGCCTGGACCAAATCCGAACAGTTCCGCGATGCCCACAAGAATGCCGGCAACAGCGGCACCCGTGATGCCCTGATGGGACCGCCGCAGGTCGAACTCTTCGAGACGATCGTCGAGGAAGTCTGACTTCCCCGAGGGGCGCCCCCGCCGGGGCACCTCTCGCCCCCGGCGTCGATCACATCCCGATGTGCCAAAAGCGCGCGGGACGTGGTGCCGTTGCGGTCCGGGTCATCGCCCGGACCTGCACAGGCTCGGCAGGCTGCGCAGGGCGCAGCTCCGCCCTCATTCCTCGACTTCGCGCCCTTCGGCGGTGTCGCTCATGTCAAAGCCCAGGTACTTGGCCACCGTGAAGATGTCCTTGTCGCCACGGCCACACATGTTCATCACGATGATATGGTCCTTCGGCAGGGTCGGCGCGATCTTCATCACGTGGCCCAGGGCATGGCAGGGTTCCAGCGCCGGGATGATCCCCTCGGTGCGGCAGGAGAACTGGAACGCCTCCAGCGCCTCCTTGTCGGTGATCGAGACATATTCCGCCCGGCCCACGTCGTGCAGCCAGGAATGCTCCGGCCCGATGCCAGGATAGTCGAGCCCGGCCGAGATCGAATAGCCTTCCAGGATCTGTCCGTTCTCGTCCTGCAGCAGGTAGGTGCGGTTGCCGTGCAGCACGCCGGGGCGCCCGCCCGTCAGAGAGGCGCAGTGCTCCATCTTCTCGTCCACGCCCTTGCCGGCCGCTTCCACGCCGATGATGCGCACGTCCTTGTCGTCCAGGAAGGGATAGAACAGGCCCATGGCGTTCGAGCCGCCACCGATGGCGGCGATCACCGTATCGGGCAGGCGGCCCTCGCCTTCCTGCTCGGGCAGCTGCCAGCGCACTTCCTTGCCGATGATCGACTGGAAATCGCGCACCATCGCCGGATAGGGGTGCGGCCCGGCCACGGTGCCGATGCAGTAGAAGGTATCGGAAACGTTGGTCACCCAGTCGCGCAGCGCGTCGTTCATGGCGTCCTTCAGGGTGCCACGGCCGCTGGTCACGGGGATCACCTCGGCGCCCAGCAGGCGCATGCGGAAGACATTGGGTGCCTGGCGTTTCACGTCATGCGCGCCCATGTAGACCACGCATTTCAGGCCGAACTTGGCACAGACGGTTGCCGTGGCCACGCCGTGCTGGCCGGCGCCGGTCTCTGCGATGATCCGGGTCTTGCCCATGCGGCGGGCAAGGATGATCTGGCCCAGCACGTTGTTGATCTTGTGCGCGCCGGTGTGGTTCAGCTCGTCGCGCTTCAGATAGATCTTCGCGCCACCAAGCTCTTCGGTCATCCGGCTGGCGTAGTAGAGCGGGCTCGGGCGGCCGACGTAGTGCTTCCACAGGTCGTCCATCTCGGCCCAGAAGCTCTCGTCTGTCTTGGCCTTTTCGTATTCGGCCTCGAGCTCGAGGATCAGCGGCATCAGCGTCTCGCTGACGAACCGCCCGCCGAACTTGCCAAAGCGGCCCTTTTCATCGGGCCCGCTCATGAAGGAATTGAAGAGATCGTCCATATCGGCCCCCTTGGCTGTTCCGCCCGGTTTAGCGGGTCGCACAGGCCCGGGCAAGCGGCGGCGGCCCGACGGCGGGCACTTCCCGGCCCACCCGGGCATTTCCCTGCCCCCTGGCGAACGCCCCGATCCGTAGAGAAGAAGTGTTGAAAAGGGCACGGAACCGGGCAAGCATGGCATCAGGCTCAGGCCGAATGGGAGGAAAATCATGAATATCAAGAGACTGGCAGCCGCGGGGCTGCTGGCGGCGGGCTATGTGCAAGGGGTACAGGCCGCCGATTGCGCCACCGCAACCGATCTGCAGGTGCCCGGCGTGACACTGACGGGCGCCGTGGCGCAGCCGGCGGCCGAAGGTCTGCCCGCGCATTGCATCCTGAGCGGCGAGATGGGCGCACGGACCGGCGCCGACGGCCGCCCCTACAAGCTCAGCTTCGAGCTGCGCCTGCCCGACGCATGGTCCGGCCGTTTCCTGCATCAGTTCAACGGCGGTAACGACGGCGAGGTAAAGCCCGCCCTGGGAGACTGGTCCAACCTGCCCGCCGGCAGCAGCGCGCTCGCCCGCGGCATGGCCGTCGTCAGCTCGGATGCCGGCCACGACGGCAAGGCCAACCCGCAGGCAGGCCTGGCCGGCGGCAATGTCTTCGGAGAGGATTTCGAGGCCCGCCGCATGTACGGCTATGGCGCGGTCGAGATGCTGCACCCTGCCGCCCTCGCCCTGACCGAGGCCTACTATGGCGCGGCCCCGGCCTTTGTCTACGGTGCCGGCACCTCGAACGGCGGCCGCCATGCCATGGTCGCCGCCGAGCGCATGCCCGACGCCTTCGACGGGTTGCTGGCGGGCTACCCCGGTTTCAACCTGCCCCGTGCCGCCCTGCAACACGCCTGGGACGTGCAGGCCTTCCGCTCTGCCGGCGCCACACTGGCCGAGGCTTTCTCACCCGAAGACATGAAGCTCGTCGCTGCCGGGATCAATGCCGCCTGCGATACCCTCGACGGGCTGCAGGATGGCATGGTCTTCGACGTCCAGGGCTGTCAGGCCGCCTTCGATCCCGCCACGCTGACCTGCACCGCCGATCAGGCAGAGGATTGCCTCACCCGGGAGCAGACGGCGGCCTTGAAGAAGATCCAGCAGGGCCCGACACTTGCAGACGGCACGCCGCTCTATTCCGACTGGCCCTGGGATCCCGGCATGGCCAGTGGAGGCTGGCGCTTCTGGAAACTCGAGAGCACGGTGCCGCCCTGGGAGCGCAAGCCGATCATCGCGGTGATGGGGGCGGGCTCGCTGGCGCAGGTCTTCACCACGCCGCCCACCCCGGTGGGTGGCACCCCGGCCGAGCTCGAGGCCTTCCTGATGGGGTTCGACCTCGAGACGCAGGCCGCCGCGATCGACGCCACCACCGAGGCCTTCCCCGAGAGCGCGATGCAGGTGATGACCCCGCCCAATTCCGACGATCCCAGCCTCGACGCCCTGCACGAGGCCGGGGGCAAGCTCCTGATCTTCCACGGTCAGGCCGATCCGGTCTTCTCCTTCAACGACACCGCGCGCTGGTACGGCAAATTGCAGGACAACCAGCCCGAGGCCACTGATTTCGTGCGGCTCTACGCCATTCCCGGCATGCCCCACGGTGCAGGTGGCAATTCCGCAGACCAGGTCGATGTGCTCGGCGCGTTGATCGACTGGGTGGAACAGGGAAAGGCGCCCGAGGCGCTCGTCGCCCATGTGCGCACCGGCAACCCGGAGGCCACGGCCAACGCGGGCTCTGACCGCCCGCTCTGTCCCTACCCCGCCTTCGCGCGATTCACCGGCAGCGACCCGCATGACGCGGGCAGCTTCAGCTGTTCGGAGTAGGGTGGATCAGGCCAGTGCGGCCTGAACGAATGCCGCGATCCGTGCCGGGTCCTTCTCGCCCGGCGCGGATTCCACGCCAGAGGACACGTCAACCTGTTTCGCACCGGTCAGGGCGATGGCCTCGCCCACGTTCTCCGGCGTCAAGCCACCGGCCAGCATCCAGGGGGTCTTCCACTCGCGCCCGGCAATCAGCCGCCAGTCAAAGGCCAGCCCGTTGCCGCCCGGCAAGTCGGCATGTTTCGGGGCCTTGGCATCCACCAGGATCTGATCCGCCACCCCTTCGTACAGGTCCAGCGCAGCCAGGTCCTCGGCATCGGCCACGCCCACCGCCTTCATCACCGGCAGGCCGGTCATGGCCCGCACCTCGGCCACGCGCTCGGGGCTTTCCTTGCCGTGCAGCTGGATCATGTCGAGCGGCACCGCATCGGTGACGGCCTGCAGCAGCGCATCATCGGGGTTCACCATCAGCGCCACCTTGGCCAGCCCGATGGGCGCCTCGACGGCCAGCGCACGCGCCTCCTCGATGGTGATGTTGCGGGGGGACTTCGGGAAGAACACGAAGCCGCCATAGACGGCTCCGGCCTCTGCGGCGGCCGTCACGTCTGCGGGCTTGCGCAGCCCGCAGATCTTGACCCGCACACCGGGCGCGCGGTTCGGCTGGATGAGGACAGGCATCGGATCAGTCGATCAGAGCCAGAACGTCATCCTGACCTTTTTCCGCGTTGCTCTTCTTCTTTTCGCGCTTCAGCTCACGGTTCAGCTTCTGCGCCTCCGCCGTCTGCTTGCGCGCCTCGGAGCGATGCTTGTGCTCGCGCATCCACTCCCAGAAGAACCCCAGCAGCAGCCCGACGACGATACTCAGGAAGATCACCATGAACATCGGCAGCGCGATGCTCTGATTGATCCCGAAGATCTCTGCAAGCCCCTCGGGCAGCAGCGTCAGGGTCACCATGTCCCGGTTGGCCAGGGCCACCGAGATCAGGACGATTGCCAGGATGGCCAGAAAGGCCCAGCGGATGTATTTCATGTCACTTTCCGTTCAGTCGATCGCGCAGCAGCTTCCCCGTCTTAAAGAAGGGAACGTGCTTCTCTTCAACCTCAACGGCGTCACCGGTGCGCGGGTTCCGGCCGGTACGGGCTTCGCGCCTCTTCACCGAAAAGGCGCCAAAGCCGCGCAGCTCGACGCGGTGACCGCGCGCCATGGCTTCGGTGATTTCCTCGAAGATCGTATTCACGATCCGCTCCACATCCCGCTGATAAAGATGCGGATTTTCGTCCGCGATTTTCTGGATCAATTCCGAGCGGATCATTGTTAGCTGTCTCCCCAGGCACTGGTTTTTCGTTCACCAATTGACCAGACTATATGGGCTTTCTGCGGATACGGGAACATCCTCTATTTGAAGGAAGCCCCTGAATCCTCAAGATTTTGCCGATTAATCACGAAATCACCCTGCGTAATCGCCCAGCCAGCGGGCATTCGCCCTGATCCGGCGGCACGCGGCGGACTTCGGGCAACAGGTTGATTCGCTTACGATAAACTGAACTACCGGGTTCCCGGTAGATTACTGCAGTGCAGCAAGCGCCGCGCAATTGCAACGCAAACGGCCCCGGAATTCTCCGGGGCCGTCCATGAATTCATGCTGATGCGCTTGCGCGCTCAGCCTCAGTTGTCGCCCTTCAGGGCTGCACCGAGGATGTCGCCGAGCGATGCGCCGGAGTCGGAGGAACCGTATTGTTCGACGGCTTCCTTCTCTTCTGCGATCTCGCGAGCCTTGATCGACAGGCCCAGACGACGCGACTTGCTGTCGACGTTGGTGACGCGAACGTCGACCTTGTCGCCAACCGAGAAGCGCTCAGGGCGCTGCTCTGCACGGTCACGCGACAGGTCGGAGCGGCGGATGAAGGACTTCATGCCTTCGTATTCCACTTCGATGCCGCCGTCTTCGATCGCGGTCACTTCGACGGTCACGATCGAGCCGCGCTTCACGCCGCCAACCGCTTCCGCGAACTTGTCGCCGCCGACGTTCTTGATGGAGAGCGAGATGCGCTCCTTCTCGATGTCGACTTCGGAGACCATGGCCTGAACCATGTCGCCCTTGCGGTAGTTCTGGATGGCGTCTTCACCGCGCTCGTCCCAGGACAGGTCGGAGAGGTGAACCATGCCGTCGATGTCGCCCGGCAGGCCGACGAACAGACCGAATTCGGTGATGTTCTTGACTTCGCCTTCGACAACGGTGCCCTCGGGGTGGGTCTCGGAGAAGACTTCCCACGGGTTGCGCATGGTCTGCTTGAGGCCCAGCGAAACGCGACGCTTGGCGGGATCGATTTCCAGGACCATGACGTCGACTTCCTGCGAGGTCGAGACGATCTTGCCGGGATGCACGTTCTTCTTGGTCCAGGACATCTCGGAGACGTGGACCAGACCTTCGACACCGGGCTCCAGCTCGACGAATGCACCGTAGTCGGTGATGTTCGTGACGCGGCCGGCGTGGACCGAACCCAGCGGGTACTTGGCAGCAACCAGATCCCACGGATCTTCCTGCAGCTGCTTCATGCCGAGGCTGATGCGGTGCGAGTCCTTGTTGATCTTGATGACCTGAACCTTGACGGTTTCGCCGATCGACAGGATCTCGGAGGGGTGGTTCACACGGCGCCATGCCATGTCGGTGACGTGCAGCAGGCCGTCAACGCCGCCCAGGTCAACGAATGCACCGTATTCGGTGATGTTCTTGACCACGCCTTCGACCGCCTGACCTTCGTGCAGGTTGGCGATGACTTCGGCGCGCTGTTCGGCACGCGATTCTTCCAGGATGGCGCGACGCGACACAACGATGTTGCCCCGGCGACGGTCCATTTTCAGGATCTGGAAGGGCTGCTTCAGACCCATCAGCGGGCCGGCGTCGCGCACGGGGCGGACGTCAACTTGGCTGCCGGGCAGGAAGGCAACGGCACCGCCGAGGTCGACAGTGAAGCCGCCCTTGACGCGACCGAAGATCGCACCTTCGACGCGTGCGTCGTCGGCATAGGCTTTTTCCAGGCGGTCCC
Organism: Pseudooceanicola sp. DL12; assembly: GCF_056270665.1. Lineage (NCBI taxonomy): Bacteria > Pseudomonadati > Pseudomonadota > Alphaproteobacteria > Rhodobacterales > Paracoccaceae > Pseudooceanicola > Pseudooceanicola sp. DL12. Next base: position 642,825 of record NZ_CM149884.1, on the reverse strand, counting down.
AGGCTTCTTCGCGGCGGGCCATTTCACGGGAAATGACGGCTTCGCCACGGGCGTTCTCGGCGGAACGAAGGTAGACTTCGACTTCGTCACCGACAGCGATTTCAGGGGCTTCGCCGGGATTTGCGAATTCTTTGAGCTCGACGCGGCCTTCCATCTTGTAGCCGACGTCGATGATGGCCTGGCCCGCTTCGATCGCGATGACCTTGCCTTTGACAACCGAACCCTCTTCGGGGGTGTCCATTTCGAAGCTTTCGTTCAGGAGGGCTTCGAATTCCTCCATCGATGTGTTTTGAGCCATGTGGTCTCTAGGGTCCTAACTTTTCGCTATACTGGCCGTGCGGTTGTCTCCGCCGGTCTTGGATTGGTCATCTGAGCCGCCGCAAAACAAAGAGGGCCGGACAACTCCCGACCCCTGCTCGTCTCTCTATTCGCGGCGTTTACGCCTTGTCGACGCGCGCTAGATACGTGCCCTGCCCCAGCAAATCAAGGAAAAAAGCGGCGCACATGCCTCATGCGCGCCGCCTGGCCGGTGGCCCGGCCCTTCCCGCGGGGCGGTATCAGTCGATCTCGGTCACCATGATCTCGTGTGCGCGGCGCACCTTCTTCATCGGAGCAAGCCAGTCGTTGGCGGCATCCCGATGGCCAAGCGGCAGGATCACGACGCTGCGCAGCCCCTTTTCCCGCAGGCCCAGGATCTCGTCGAACCGGTCGGCATCAAAGCCCTCCATGGGCGTGCTGTCGACCTCGAGCTCGGCCGCGGCCGCCAGGGCAAAGCCCAGTCCGATATAGGCCTGGCGCGCGGCATGTTCGAAGTTCTGCTCGGCGGTGCGCGGCAGGTACATGCCCTTCAGCCGCTCGTAGTAGGCCTTCAGCCCGTCGTTGGCACCGCGCTCGGCCTCGTGGTGCTCCAGCACGCCGTCGATGCGCGCGTCAGAGTAATTGTCCCAGGCCGCGAAGACCAGCAGGTGCGAGCCGTCGGTCAGCTGCGACTGGCCAAAGGCCGCCTCCTGCAGTTGCGCGCGGATCTCGGGATTGCGGATCACCAGCAGCTGAAAGGGCTGCGTCCCGCTCGAGGTCGGGGCAAGGCGTATCGCCTCGACGATCCTGGCGACCTTGTCTTCGGAGACCGGCTTGGCCGGGTCCATCTTTTTGGTCGCATAGCGCCAGCTCAATCTGTCCAGAAACATGGGAGGGACCGTTCCGTGTTGGTTGCGTTGGGTCCCATATGGCTGTGCCACGGCGCGGCACAAGACGCGCAGCGTCTGTCGGGCCGCACTTTTGTCACCCCAGATTTAACCGCAAATTCAGGTCACTGCATGTCGGCTGCGCTCTGGCGCAGGCCGCCCTGTGCACCTGCGAAGGGCGACGTCAGCCCATCCGTGCGGCCACGACCCGTGCCGCGGCCTCCACGGCATCCTCGATATTCAGGTCGCTGGTGTCGATCACCACCGCATCCTCCGCCGGCTTGAGAGGCGCCGTCGCCCGGGCAGAATCCCGGCTGTCACGCTCGCGCAGGTCGGCCAGAACGCCCTCGGGCGTCACGTCATGGCCGGCGGCCTTCATCTCCTGATACCGGCGGTCGGCCCGGACATTGTCGTTCGCCGTGACATAGAGCTTCACCTCGGCCTCGGGGCAGATCACCGTGCCGATGTCGCGCCCGTCAAGAACCGCCCCGCCCTGACGGCGGGCAAAGGCGCGCTGGAAATCCACCAGCGCCGCGCGCACCTCGGGAATCGCCGCAACCTCGCTCGCCGCGCGTGCCACATCCCCGGTGCGCAGGTCGTCGCGCGTCAGGTCCTCGGGGTGCAGCGCCTGCGCCGCCTCGATCGGCGTCAGCCCGTCGAGCACCTTGGCCCCGGTCGCCCGATAGAGCAGCCCGGTATCCAGGTGCGCCAGGCCGAAGCGCTGCGCCACGGCCTTGCTGATCGTGCCCTTGCCCGCCGCGGCGGGCCCATCGATGGCAACCGTAAAGCTCATGGTTTCTCTCCGTTGCATGGCAGGGTTCTAGCCCGTCGGCCCCCTGCGGGCCAGACCGGCAGGGATCGGTCTCAGATCTGCAGGTCGGCACCCAGCTCCGTCATCAGCGGCACGAAGGCCGGGAAGGAGGTCGCGATGGGGCCGCTGTCATCCACTTCGACGGGCTCCTGCGACGCCATGCCGAGGCAGAGGAAGGACATGGCGATGCGGTGATCGAGGTGGGTTTCCACCGTCGCGCCCCCGCCGACGCCACCGGCGCCGCAGCCCTCGACGATCCACCAGTCCTCGCCGGTCTCGACCATCACGCCGTTCGCCATCAGCCCCGTCGCCATTGCGTCGATCCGGTCGCTTTCCTTCACCCGCAGTTCCTTGACGCCGCGCATCACCGTCTGGCCGGTGGCATTTGCGGCCACCACCGACAGGATCGGGTATTCGTCGATCATGCTGGCGGCCCGCTCGGGCGGCACCTCGATCCCCTTCATGTCTGGGGAATAGCGCGCGCGCAGGTCGGCAACCGGCTCGCCGCCCTCTTCCCGCGGGTTCTCATAGGTCAGGTCGGCGCCCATCTCGATCAGCGTGTCGAAGAGACCGGCGCGCGTCGGGTTCAGGCCGATGTTCGGCACCAGCACATCGCTGCCCGGCACGATAAGCGCCGCGCAGACGGGAAAGGCCGCGCTCGACGGATCCCGTGGCACCACGATGGTCTGCGCCTTCAGTTCCGGGCGGCCCGTCAGGGTGATCACCCGGCCCTCGTCGGTGTCTTCCACCGTGATCTCTGCACCGAAACCCGCCAGCATCCGCTCGGTATGGTCGCGGGTGGCCTCCTTCTCGATCACAACGGTCTGACCCGGGGCGTTCAGCCCGGCCAGCAGCACCGCCGATTTCACCTGCGCCGAGGGCACCGGCGTCGTGTAGGTCACCGGCACAGGATCGGCCGCGCCCACGATGGTCATCGGCAGGCGGCCGCCGCTGCGGCCCACCGCCTGTGCACCAAAAAGTGCCAGCGGGTCTGTGACCCTTGCCATCGGGCGCTTGTTCAGGCTGGCATCGCCGGTAAAGGTCGCGCTGATCGGACAGGTTGCCATGGCGCCCATGATCAGCCGCACGCCGGTGCCCGAGTTGCCGCAGTCGATCACGTTGCCCGGCTCGGCAAATCCGCCGACGCCCACGCCGTTGACGCGCCAGTTGCCACCGCCCAGGTCCTCGACCTGCGCACCAAAGGCGCGCATCGCCTTGGCGGTATCCAGCACGTCCTGCCCTTCAAGCAGCCCCGAGATCCGTGTCTCGCCCACCGACAGGGCGCCCAGGATCAGCGACCGGTGACTGATCGACTTGTCGCCCGGCACATGCGCCTCGCCCTTCAGCGCCCCAGAGGCGCTGGCGGTCATCGGTACGGCTTCGGTATCGGCATGAGACATGGCGGATCTCCTGGTAAATTGCCGGACGCTGATAGCGCAGGCGCGTGCAGGCGTCACGCGCTAAACGTGCTCACCAAGGCACCCTCTCGCCGCGCCAGTCGAAAAAGCCCCCACTGTCGCCGGGCGTCAGCCGCGCGATCACCGAGAGCAGGTTTGCCGCCGCCTCCCCGGGCGGCACCACCGGATGGCGCCCGGCATAGGCCGCGGTAAAGGGCGTGGCCACCGTGCCCGGATGCAGCGCCACGCAGATCCCGTCGCGGTGGCTCCGCGCCAGCTCGATCGCCGCGCCATGCACCACCTGGTTCACCGCCGCCTTGGACGCGCGATAGGAATGCCAGCCCCCCAGGCGGTTGTCGCCGATGCTGCCGACCCGCGCGGAGAGCACCGCGATCACGGCACGCCTGTCACGGGGCAGCAGGCGCAGCCCGTGTTTCAGCACCATCGCGGGGCCGATGGCATTTACCGCGAACTGGGCTGCCATGGCCTCCGGCGTCAGCTCCTTCAGGGCCTTTTCGGGCGGATGGCCCGCCCCCTCAAGTGCCCCGGTGGCACAAAAGATCAGGTCGAACCCCGGCGACAGGCGCCCCAGCAGGCCGGCGACGCTCTCCTCCCGAGTCACGTCCAGCCCGTCTTCGCGCCGCGACAGCGTGGTCACCTCCGCCCCGCGCGCCCGAAGCGCCGCCGTGACGGCCGCGCCTATTCCGCCGCTTGCACCGATGACCAGGGCCCGTTCCATGCCGTCTCCTCCTCAGCCGCCAAAGATCTCCAGACCGCCCTTGATCAGCAGGATCACCGACAGGATGAAGAGCATCACCTGGATGATCTTCATGTAGAGCGCCTGGGGCAAGAGATGTGTCAGCCAGCGCCCGAGGAAAGTGCCGCCGATCCCGGCCACGGCCAGCACCGCGATCAGCCACCAGTTCAGCCCGTCGAGCTGTCCGATGGCGTAATAGGCCGGCAGCTTGACCAGGTTGCCCACGGCAAAGCTGATCGCCACGGTGCCCGCGAACTCCAGCTTGTCGAGCTTCTGTGGCAACAGGTAGGCCTGCGCCGGCGGGGCGCCGGAATGGGTGATGAAGCTGGCGATCCCCGTGATCATGCCCCAGAAGATGCCCGGTGCCACGCGGGCCTCGTGCTTTTCCAGGTTGCCGCGCTTGATCCAGGCGCGGATGCAGTACCACAGGCCGATCAGCCCGGTGAAGATCAGCAGGGCATATTCCGGCGTGTAGGGGGTGATCACCGTGGCGATCGCGACGCCCAGCACGATCGAGGGCGTCAGGATCAGCACGTTCGGTTTCGAGAAATGCCTGCGGTAGAGCCAGACACCGATCCAGTCGGTGACGATATAGACAGGCAGCAGGGTCGCCGCAGCGGTGATCGGGTTCATGAAGAGGGCCAGCATCGGCACGGCAATCGCCGCGGCCGAGGCAAGACCGCCCTTCGAGGCACCCACGATCAGCGCCGCGAGAATCAGGAGGATATCGGAGAGCATGGCGCATCCAGAATTGTTCGCTGCGCCGGCCCGCCGCGCCGGGTCAATTCCGCCCGCGGTGGCCAGCCCGGCTCAACATGGTCCGGATTTACCCTGCGTCCAGAAAGGCTTGGCCAATCGCATCTTTATCGCGACAATGCCATGGACGGATGCAACCCATGCCCGTCCTGCTGCTGCATTTTCCGGCAGGACCGGGCCCGCGGGGTGGGAGAACGGAGGCGCACCCTCCCTCTCCATTTCCCCGCCGAGTCTCGATACCTGATCTTCACGATGGATTTCGGCGGCTCTTTGCGACTGTTCGCTTCGGCGCCCCCCGCGGCGCTCCGCTTCACGCGATCTTCAGCCCCTCCGGCATCGCCAGCTCGCGGCCAAGGCCTTCCCAGGTACTCAACAGCAGGTCGCGCCGGTCCGCGCTCAGCTCGAAATCCTCGAAGAGCGCCCAGTCGTCGCGGTGATCACGGCGCGGGCCGCGCCCCTCGACCGGGGCCTGGCTCTTTTGCGCGCCTTTCAGCATCGCCTCGTGGAAGGGCACGCCACAGGCCTCGCAGATCCCGCGCAAACTGCCCTCGACGTCCGCCACTAGGTCCTCGAAGAACAGGATCTTGCTGAAATGCTCCTGTCCGTGGGCCAGGATCTCGTAGTAGGTCACCACGTCGTTCAGCACCGCGGCAAAGGTCCAGTCGGTGTGCTGCTTGCGCGAGATCGCGATATCGAAAGGGTTGCGCAGCACGGTGATGAAATGCCCGTCCGGAAATGACTTGCACATCACCTCCCAGTACCATTCCACCGGGAAATTCGACAGCGCACCGCGCTGGCCCTGCTGCCGGCCCAGGTTCAAGTGCCAGACAGGCAGCCCAGCGGGCTTGTGAAACCAATGCGGCCGGTCCGAAGGTGACAGGGCCATCAGGGCACTCTGCACGAAATAGGCACATTTCTCGTCGGTGTCGCGAAAGGCCGGGCGCGGCACCGGCATGAAGGTGGCCTTGGCACCCTCCCACATGCTGAAGATCACGCCGCCGGTCTCGCCACAGCTGTGAAACTCGGGGTGCTGGCCGAAACAGGCCGAGAGCAGCGTGGTGCCGGACCGGCCCAGCCCCAGCAGGGTGATCGGCGCGGTGACATTGGCGGTATGGGGCATGGTTTTCCTCTCCCTTCGCGTCAGCCGGCGGCCCGGCGGGCAGCCGCCGCGCGGGCCGAAACCTTCGCGGGGCTCGGGACAGACGCGGTCAGCTGCGACATGTGCAGTTCCCAGCGGTAGGCATCGGCCACGATCCGGTCCAGGTCGGCATGGCGCGGGCGCCAGCCGAGCAGGTCCCGGAGCCGGGTCGAATCCGCGATCAGCATGCCGGGGTCGCCCGGCCGGCGCTCCTGAAACTCGACAGAGATGCGGTGTCCTGCCGCCCGGCCCACCGCCGCCGCGACCTCGAGCACCGAGTAGCCGTGACCATAGCCGCAGTTCAGCGTGACCGAGGCCCCGCCGCCCAGCAGATGGCCGAGCAGCAGCCGGTGCGCCTCGGCCAGGTCCGAGACATGGATGTAATCGCGCACCCCGGTGCCGTCCGGCGTGTCGAAATCCGAGCCGAAGACCATCAGCCGGTCGCGCCGGCCCAGTGCGGCAAGCGACGCGAGCTTGATCAGGTGGGTCGCATCGGGCGACCGCTGCCCGCATCGCCCGGCCGGATCGGCCCCCGCCACGTTGAAATAGCGCAACACGCCGTAGCGCATGCCCGAGGCGGCGCAGATGTCGCGCAGCATCCCTTCCGACATCAGCTTCGATGCCCCGTAGGGAGAGATCGGACCGAGCGCGCCGGCCTCGTCCACCTGGGTCGCGGCGCTGGCGTCATAGACTGCGGCGGTGGAGGAAAAGATGAAGGCCTCGACCCCCGCGTCGACCGCGGCCGCGATCAGCGCGAAGGTGTTGAGGGTGTTGTTGCGGTAGTATTTCACCGGGTCACGCACCGACTCCGGAACCACGATCGAGCCGGCGAAATGCAGCACGGCCCTTGTCTTGTGCTGCGCCATGACCTCGCGCATCGCTGCCATGTCGCCCACGTCGGCCAGGTGAAAGGCCACGTCCTCGGGCACCGCGTCGCGAAAGCCCGTCGTCAGGTTGTCCACCACCACGATGTCGCGATGCCCCGCGTCCAGCAGGGCGTGCACCATGTGCGACCCGATGAACCCTGCCCCGCCCGTGATCAGAATGCTCATGTCTCCGCCTCCCCGTCAGGCCGTCTGCCGCTGCGGGGCGGTTCCGTCACGCTGGCTGGCCATATCGCGGAACTCCTCGAAGCCGAGCAGCCGCGGCAGATCCCAGGCCGCCATGCTGCCTTGCCGGCGCGACAGTTTCGCCGCCGTCAGGTCGAACAGCTCGAAGCCCGCCCGCCCCTCTGCGCGGCCATGGCGGCGGTAATGCTCCATCGCATCGGGCAGGATCCCCTTCACGTGAATCGCCTGGTGCACCTCGGGATACCGGCTGCAATAGGACAGCTCCTCGCCGGCGTAGATGTCCGAAAGATACCGCAGCAGCCCCGGATCCGCCCTGTCGCGGCCGGCACCGCGCAGCAGCAGCTCGGCCAGTACGACCGCAGCGCCCTCCATCTCCATTTCGCTGTCCAGCAGGCTCAGACCGGTGCGCATGATCAGCGCCTCCGCCCCTTCCGGCGCGGCCCGGCAGAGGTGCGAAAACGCAAGCACCGTATCCTCCGGCACGACAAAGCTCTCCGCCGCATGACGCAGCATCAGGGCGGCCGCGTCCTCGTGCCGGCCATGGGCCAGCAGCACGGTGAAGTCCGAGAAACCGGTGTCGCCGGCACTTGTGGTCAGGCGGTTGCGACGCGGGGCACTGCTGCGCCGGGCAGGCTGCTCGGGCGCCGCGCTCAGCGGATCCGCCAGCCAGGCGCGCGCCACGTTGTCGGCGCCGATGGCCTGGGCATAGGCGGCCAGGGCCGTGCGCAGGTCCTGCGGGGTTTCCGCCGTGCGCACCTCCTTCAGCAGCTCGGCGTTCGGGTCGCGCTCCTCTTCCCAGCGGATGCGCGCGAACTGGTCCTTCAGCGCCTTTTCCCCCACCGTGACGCCCAGCAGGTCGCGCAGCGCCCCGCCGCAGAGCGCCGGGTCTATCGCGTTGAAGACACGCCTGTAATTGGCCACCATCGAGGTCCGCGAGATCATGCTGGGCCGGTCGACCTCGTAGAGGTAGAGCGGCCGCGGCAGGATCGCGATCTCCTGGCCGGCCTGGGCCACGCGAAACATGAACTCGTAATCCTCGAAGCCCACCCCGCGCTCCTCGGTATAGCCGCCGACCTGGTCGAAGACCCGCCGCGCGATCAGTGCCGTGGCCGAGCCGAACCAGTTCTCCCGCGTGCAGACCGAGAGCGGCCCGCCGAGCGGGAAATAGGAGAGCTGCTGGTCGAACTGCTCGCCCTCGATCAGCGCCTCGGCACGGCGCGCCTCGGGCATGAAGAGATTGGGACAGTTGATCACCCCGGCCCCGGAATGCACCGCCGCCGTGACCATGCGAGAGACCATGTCGGGAAAGGCGATGTCATCATCGTCGAGAAAGATCAGGTACTCGGAGGTGGAGTTGCGCACCACGGTGTTGCGCGCCGCACCCAGGTAGGCGTTCTCCTGCCGGATCAGCCGCCCGCCGCAGCGCTCGAGGATCTGCTCCACCTGTTCAAGCGTCTTCAGCGTCGCGGGCTGGCGCGAGCCGTCGTCGACCACGATGATCTCCAGGTTATCGTAGTCCTGCCGGATCGCGCTCCAGAGCGCATCCATCAGCTTGCGCGGGCGCTCGTAGTGGGTGATGCCCAGCGTGACCCGCGGCAGTTCCGTCACCTTCGGGCGCTCGGGCGCGTGTCGCGCGGCATGGAAGCGGGCCCATTGCGCCTCGACCTCATCCTTGGTCTCGCTCAACAGGCTGGGGGCGATGCCGTGCTCCAGCGTCGCGGCGATGGCCGCGGCAAGGCCATCGACATCCGGCCGGAACAAATGCGTGCCATGCTGCCCGGCAGCGATGATCTCGCGGCCGCCGCCGCGCTCCGACGACAGCACCGGCTTGCCCAGCGACACCGCCTCGAAGACCGTGTAGGGCAGGTTTTCCTCCGGGCTCGGCACCACGACAAGTGCATCGGGCCGCGACAGCAGGTACTCGTGCGCCGCCGTGCGCCCGGCGTCGGTGATGAAGGTGGGCAGGATGTCCTCGCCCTTCAGCATCTCGGTCAGGACCAGCCCGGAATGGCGCCCGTTGATGGAGCCGAAACCGCCCAGGAACGTCACCCCGACACCCGCCAGCTGCCCCTCGCGGGCAAGTTTGCGGATCGCATCGACGAAGAGCAGCGGCCCTTTGCGCCCTTCGTGGCGGCCGAACATGATGATCTCGCGCGGGTGGATCGGTCCGCCGGTTCCCGTCTCGGCGCGGCGCACCGGGTTCATGACGTTCTTGATCACCTTGCGGCGCGGCTCCGGCGGCAGGACGAAGGCCTGTTCCACCATCCAGTCCAGCAGGAAGCGGCTGGGCGAGACGACCACGTCAGCCCCCGCGATGCTGCGCCGCTCCATGTGGTCGATGCGCAGCTGGTCGGGATGCGAGAACATCGCCTTGTTGGCCGCCATCGTCCAGGCCGTCGGGCCATGCAGCTGAACCACGATGTCGGTCCCGGCAAAGGCCAGGCCACAGCGCTTGGCCTCGACACTGGCAAAGCCCAGGCCCTTGTACTCGTGGAAATGGATGAAGTCGTAGTCGTAGCCGACATCCTCGAGCGTCCGGAAGACCGTGTAGGTCTTCTTGGAGTAGTCGCTGCCTTCCCAGACGTATTTCTCGAAGTCGGGCACGATCAGACGCACACCGGCCCCGGAGAGCGCATAATGCCCCTCCCGCGCGGCCTCGGCGACCTCGATGCTCGTCGGCACGAACAGGATATCCACGCTGTGCCCCTGCCCCGCGAGCGACAGCGCCAGTTCCTGGAAGGCCGCCCCGATTCCGCCGGACGGGGGAAACAGGCTCAGTTCCTCCGTGACCAGCGCGATACGCTTGCGCGGTGTCGTCATCCTTCACAACCTTTCTGGCCGGTGATCCCTGGCGCTCATCCCTTTCATCAAAGTCTGAGGATTTCCTTTACGTTCGCCGGATGTTCGCGAAAACCGTACGGCCACGTCTCGACCGGGGGCGCCGACCGCCCCTCCCCCGCTCCGGGCACCGCGACGGCCACTTTGCAGGTGCAGCGTATTTTCCGCCTTTTCATCAGGGTCTTGATCGGCTAGGCACGGGTCATGATGACTCAGGCCCATATCCTCACTGCACACCGTCCGCTGGGCGGTCTTCGTGCTGGCCTGCTGGGTCTACTGCTAACGCGCCTCTGAGCGTGCCGTAACGGCGCGACTCGCTCAGAGGGGATACCAGCCTTTCGCGCCATGGCATCAGCAGACGACACATCCAGCTCAGCAAGAGACATCCCATGACCAGCCCCATCACCACCGCAGACAAGAACCGCGTCTTCATCTTCGACACCACGCTCCGTGACGGCGAGCAATCGCCCGGCGCCACCATGACGCACGAGGAAAAGCTCGAGATCGCCGCCATGCTCGACGAGATGGGCGTGGACATCATCGAGGCCGGCTTCCCCATCGCCTCCGAGGGCGATTTCGCCGCCGTCTCCGAGATCGCCAGGAACTCGAAGAACTCCGTGATCTGCGGTCTCTCCCGTGCCAATTTCAAGGATATCGACCGCTGCTGGGAGGCCGTGAAACACGCCGCCCGGCCCCGGATCCACACCTTCATCGGCACCTCGCCGCTGCACCGCGCCATCCCCAACCTCGACCAGGACGAGATGGCCCAGCGCATCCACGAGACGGTCACCCACGCCCGCAACCTCTGCGACAACGTCCAGTGGTCGCCGATGGATGCCACCCGCACCGAGCATGATTACCTCTGCCGCGTGGTGGAAATCGCCATCAAGGCCGGCGCCACCACGATCAACATCCCCGATACCGTCGGCTATACCGCCCCGCGCGAGAGCGCCGACCTCATCCGGATGCTGCTCGAAAAGGTGCCGGGTGCCGACGAGATCATCTTTGCCACCCACTGCCACAACGACCTCGGCATGGCCACGGCCAACTCGCTTGCCGCCGTCGAGGCGGGCGCGCGCCAGGTGGAATGCACCATCAACGGCCTCGGCGAACGCGCCGGCAACACCGCGCTCGAGGAAGTCGTGATGGCGCTCAAGGTGCGTCACGACATCATGCCCTACGACACCGGCATCGACACCCGCAAGATCATGAACATCTCGCGCCGCGTCGCTGCCGTCTCTGGCTTCCCGGTTCAGTTCAACAAGGCCATCGTGGGCAAGAACGCCTTCGCGCACGAGAGCGGCATCCACCAGGACGGCATGCTCAAGAATGCCGAGACCTTCGAGATCATGCGGCCCGAGGACGTGGGCCTTGCCGCCACCAACCTCGTCATGGGCAAGCACTCCGGCCGCGCCGCGCTCCGCGACAAGCTCCGCCAGCTCGGCGTCGAGATGGCCGACAACCAGCTTCAGGACGTCTTCGTGCGGTTCAAGGCCCTCGCCGACCGCAAGAAGGAAGTCTACGACGACGACATCCTCGCCCTCGTCCGCGTCTCCGAGGATGCCACCCCGGATCACCTCGCGCTCAAGGATCTCACCGTGATCTGCGGTACCGGCGGCCAGTCGGCCGAGATGACAATGATCGTCGACGGCGAGGAAAAGACCGCCAAGACCACCGGCGACGGCCCGGTCGATGCCGCCTTCAACGCGGTCAAGCAGATCTTCCCGCACGAGGCCAAGCTCGAGCTCTACCAGGTCTCTGCCGTGACCAAGGGCACCGACGCCCAGGCCACCGTGTCCGTCCGCCTGAACGAGGATGGCCGCATCGTCACCGGCTCCAACGCCGATACCGATACCGTGGTCGCCTCGGTGCGCGCCTACATCCACGCGCTCAACCGCCTGATCGTGCGCCGCGGCAAGGTCGGCGCCGGCGGCGACGAACGCGAGATCAGCTACAAGGACGCCGGCTGATCCCTGCCGCCTCCCGAAACACCAAGGCCCCGGCATCGCCCGGGGCCTTTTCGCATTGGCCGGCCCCCGGTCACTCCGCCGGCGGCAGCTGCTTCATCATGTGGTTGACGATCATCTTGTGCGCCGGGCCCACCGGCAGCATGTAGGCCTTGCCGAAGGCGTTGTGCGTCTTCACCGAGGATGTCACCGTCAGGATCCCGCCATGGGTCGTGATCGTGGTCATCACGTCCAGGTGCCGGTCGCGTGCGGTCAATACCAGCACCTCGTCATCGACCTGTTCCACCAGGAAGAAATCCACCCTGTCGCCCGGCTGGACAAATCCCACCGGCTTGCCGCTCAGCCCGCCGATCTTCTTCACGCCGAAGAGCGAGGAGATGCCGTCGCGGATGCGGAAGGCCAGCCCCAGCAGCGGCACCGGCTTCGACATCACCAGGTTCCAGGCCGCCACCGCCGTCATCGGCTCCGGCAGCGGCGCCGAGCGGCTGTCGAAGTAATCGAGCTCCGCGATCGGCGCCAGCACCGGGATCCCGGCTGTGTCCACGCGCATGTTCCGGCTCATTCTCCCCCCCTTCCGCGCTATCCCAGCGCGTCAAGCTGCCCCTGCATGGCCAGCAGGCCGAAGACCGACAGCGTCGTGCCGTCCATCAGCCGCCCGTCAGCCACCATCTCGCGGATCTCGGCCATGGTAAAGGCCTGCACTTCCATGTCGCTCTCGGTCACTTCGCGCTCGGCCTCGCCCGCTGTCAGACCCCTTGCCAGATAGGCATGAAACCTCTGCGTCGACAGCCCCGGCGCCTGGAACAGGGCCCCGATCAGCTCCATCTCGCGGGCAACAAGGCCGGTTTCCTCCTTCAGCTCGCCGTGCGCCACCTCCTCGGGGCTGGCCTCCGGCCGGTGCGGCCAGCTGCCCTGCACGATCTCCCAGGTGCGCGTGCCCACGGCATAGCGGTACTGGCTGACCATGTGGATGCGGCCCTGATCGTCGACCGGGATCACCGCGACGAAATCCGCCTTCTCCACCACGCCAAAGATGCTCTTGTGCCCGTTGGGAAAGGTCACCTCGTCCTCGCGCACCCGCATCCAGTTGTTCTCATAGGCCACCCGGGTGCCATCCTGCCTGATCTCGCCCTTCATCACCGCCTCCGGCTCGCTGTTTCGCTGTTTCGCTGTTTCGCTGTTTCGCTGTTTCGCAGCAAAGGCCCCTCGGCGCGGAATGACAAGGCCCTCCGGATCACCATGTCCCTGCGGCCCGGGCGCCGCCTCCCTCGCGGTTCCCGGGGGCGACCGCGGCCTGAAAATACACGATGCGCCCGGAAAATAGGCCGTTCCGCAACCGCGGGGCGAGCATCTGGTCAACAGATCGGCAGTTCCGCCGCACAGCCCTTCGCCTGGTGCATGCCCGCTTTGCTGCACTGCAGCAGGGGTTTCCCTTTCCCTGGCCGGTCCCTATCTCGCAGTCCATACGGATAGAGACAGATAGAAAGACAGACCAATGCCCGCCGATCATCCCGAAGGAATGGAGCTGACCCTGCGCACCGTGGCCATGCCCGCCGATACCAACGCCGCCGGCGATATCTTCGGGGGCTGGGTCATGTCGCAGATGGACCTCGCCGCCGCCATCCGCTCGACCGAGCGCTGCAACGGCCGCACCGTCACCATCGCCGCCAACGAGATCGTCTTCAAGAAACCCGTGGCCGTGGGTGACACGCTCTGCGTCTACACCAAGGTCGACCAGGTCGGCCGTACCTCCATGGTCATCGAGATCGAGGCCTGGGCGCGCCGTGCCTTCACCGCCGTGCGCGAAAAGGTCACCGAGGCCCGCTTCACCATGGTCGCCGTCGACGAGAACGGCAAGCCGCGCCCCGTGGACAAGCCCGTGGACACGCCCGTCACCACCGAAGCATGACCTGCGGTAAAACCTGCGGCAGCCGCGCCTAGAGCGGCCGCGCAGGCACCCCCGCCACCTTGCCACCGGCCGGCACGTCCTTCGTCACCACGGCTCCGGCGCCCACGATGGCGCCGTCGCCGATGCTCACGCCGCCCATCACGATGGCGCCGCCGCCGATCCAGACATCCTCGCCCAGTGTCACCGGGCGGGCCACTTCGCGGCCCTCGCTGCGCGGCTTCGGCTCGTGATGGTGTTCCGGCGTCAGGATCTGCACGCCCGGCCCCATCATGCTGCGCGCGCCGATCCGCACCTCGCCCGCGTCCAGGATCACGCAGCCCGCGTTCAGGTAGACGCCCGGCCCGATATGCACGTTGAACCCGTAGGAACAGTGGAACGGCGCCTCGACAAAGGCATCGTCGGCGAATGTGCCGAAAAGCGCCCGGAGCGCCGGGCCTGCGCCCTCGCGCGCCTCCGGCGGCAGTGTATTGTGCTCCCAGACCGCGCGCCGGGCGACCACCCGCAGGTCGTTCAACCCGGCATCGAGGGTGTTGTACCACTCGCCCGCCTGCATTTTCCTCAGTTCGCTCACGTCCCGGCCCTCCTCACAGAGCTTTGATCACCGCCCAAAGTGCGCCTTCAGCCGGTCCGCCTCCTCTGCCGTGCCCCAGGGCGCGTTGACGATGAACATGCCGCTGCCGATCATCCCGTGACCGGGACGCACGGGCGGGAAATGCACCTCGCTCTTCAGCACCTTGGGCAGGTCCAGCGCCTCCAGCGCCGCCAGCATCTCGCCATGGCGGCCGTCCTTCAGCAGCGGATACCAGAGCGCGATCACGCCCACGTTCCAGGCCCGGTGCAGCTTGCGCACAAAGCCCGGAATGAAGCCGTAATCCGCCTTCACCTCGTAGGAGGGATCGATCACCATCAGCCCGCGGCGGGGCTCCGGCGGGCAGACCGACATCGCCATCTCGAAGCCGTCCTGACGGTGCAGCCGCGCGCGGCTGCCCTTCGTGGCCCCCTTCATGGCAAGGCGCAGCGCCTCGTGCTCGCCCGGGTGCAGCTCCGCCAGGTCCATGCCGTCGCCCGCCCGCAGCAGCTCCGCCGCGATCAGCGGAGAGCCGGGATAGGCCGCCTCGCCATGCACCGCGCGCACCGCCGCGACCGCCCGCGCATAGGGGTGGTCGGGCGGAAACCAGGCGCCATGGGCCCCGATCCCCGCGGCGGCCTCGCCGGTCTTCTGCGCCTCGGCAGAGCCGAGATCATAGAGCCCCCGGCCCGCGTGGGTCTCGAGGTAGCTCATCGGTTTCGGCTTCTCGCCCATGTGCTCCAGCATCACCGCCAGAAGGGCGTGCTTGTGCAGGTCGGCGGGATTTCCGGCGTGATAGATGTGTTGATATGACAGCATCCCTCCCCGATACGCCCTGCCCGCGCCGCAGGCAATCTCCCAGATATCTCCTCAACGCGGCGGAACAGCGCTTACCTGACGAGTAACGCCCCCTTTCCACGCCGGGGGCCCTTGCCTATAAGACGACACGGTTTAGCCCGGGGGAATCGCGGGCCAATTGGGGTATGTTAGCGGGACAACGACTACATGGGACTTTTCGACAGAATGCCGGGCCTGTTCTCTTCGGACATGGCGATCGACCTCGGGACGGCAAATACACTGGTTTATGTCAAGGGCCGGGGTATTATCCTGTCGGAGCCCTCGGTGGTCGCGTACCACGTCAAGGACGGCGTCAAGAAGGTGCTGGCCGTGGGCGAGGATGCCAAGCTGATGCTCGGCCGGACGCCCGGCTCGATCGAGGCCATCCGCCCGATGCGCGAGGGCGTCATCGCCGATTTCGACGTGGCCGAGGAGATGATCAAGCACTTCATCCGCAAGGTGCATCGTCGCTCGACCTTCTCCAAGCCCAAGATCATCGTCTGCGTCCCCCACGGCGCCACCCCGGTTGAGAAACGCGCGATCCGTCAGTCGGTCCTCTCCGCAGGCGCCCGCCGCGCCGGCCTGATCGCCGAACCCATCGCCGCGGCCATCGGTGCGGGCATGCCCATCACCGATCCCACCGGCAACATGGTCGTCGACATCGGCGGCGGCACCACCGAGGTCGCCGTCCTGTCCCTCGGCGACATCGTCTATGCCCGCTCCGTCCGCGTCGGCGGCGACCGCATGGACGAGGCGATCATCTCCTACCTGCGCCGCCAGCAGAACCTGCTGGTCGGTGAATCCACCGCCGAGCGCATCAAGACCACCATCGGCACCGCCCGCATGCCCGACGATGGCCGCGGCGCCACCATGCAGGTGCGCGGCCGCGACCTGCTGAACGGCGTGCCGAAGGAAATCGAGGTGACCCAGGCCCAGGTGGCCGAGGCCCTCGCCGAACCGGTGCAGCAGATCTGCGAAGCCGTGATGACCGCGCTGGAAGCCACGCCGCCGGATCTCGCCGCCGACATCGTCGATCGTGGCGTCATGCTGACGGGCGGCGGTGCGCTGCTCGGCGACCTCGACCTGGCCCTGCGCGAGCAGACCGGCCTCGGCGTCTCCATCGCTGACGAAAGCTTGAACTGCGTGGCGCTTGGCACGGGCAAGGCGCTGGAGTACGAAAAGCAACTCCGTCACGCGATTGACTACGACAGCTGAGCCTACCACTCTGGTGCCGTGAGTGTCCTGCCTCTCCGGACCTTTCCGGGGGGCGGATCATCCCATTCTGACAGGACCGATGGGGTCACATGGCCAAGGACCGTTCACAGGAAGAAGACTATTTCACCCCGCTCCGGCGGCTGCTGGTCAGCATTGTCGTGCTGGTGCTCATCGCCATCTTCCTGGTCTGGCGCATCGACAGCCCGCGGGTGGAACGCTTCCGCGCCCAGGTGATCGATCATGTGATGCCCTCGATGGACTGGGTCATGGCGCCGGTCACCGGCACCGTGAACCTGCTCCGCGACTTCCAGAGCTACTCCCGCATCGTCGAGCAGAACAACGAGCTGCGCCGCGAGTTGCAGCAGATGAAGGCCTGGAAAGAGGCCGCGCTGCAGCTCGAACAGGAAAACGCCCGGCTGCTTGATCTCAACAACGTCCAGCTCGATCCCCGGCTGACCTACATCACCGGCGTGGTCATGGCCGACAGCGGCTCGCCCTACCGTCAGTCCGTTCTGCTGAACATCGGCGCCCGTGACGGCATCGTCGACGGCTGGGCCGCGATGGACGGCATCGGCCTGGTCGGTCGCATCTCCGGCGTCGGCGACAAGATCTCCCGCGTGCTGCTGCTCACCGATACCTCCTCGCGGCTGCCGGTGACGATCCAGCCCTCCGGGCAGACCGCCATGATCATGGGCGACAATTCCGCCGCGCCCCCCATCGATTTCATCGAGAACCCGGATCTCGTGCGCCCGGGCGACCGGGTCGTCTCCTCCGGCGATGGCGGGGTGTTTCCCGCCGGCCTGCTGGTGGGACAGGTGGCCGAGGATGCCAACGGCCGCCTCCGGGTGCGCCTGGCCGCCGATTACGAACGGCTCGAATTCCTGCGCGTACTGCGTCAGCTCGGGGCCGAAACCCTGCACCGCCCCGGTGGGCTGATCTCGCCACAGATCCCCGCCGGCCCCGTGCAGGGCCCGCCCGCGCCCGGCGCCACCGACGGCGCCGGCACCCCCGGCCTGCCCGATCCCGCCACCCAGGCCCGCGAGGGACAGGATGGCTGAGGCGATCCGCGCCTCCATGCCCCGCACCTGGGGCCTCAGGCTGGTCTTCACCGGCCTCTTCCTGCTGCTGGTGATGTTCGCCCTGCTGCCGCTGGAAACCGTGCCGCGCATGCTGGCCGGGCCCGACCTGACGCTGGCGCTTACCCTGGTCTGGGCGATCCGCCGCCCCGAGCTGGTGCCCACGCCCCTGCTGGCGGTCCTCTTCCTCCTCGAGGACCTGCTCACCATGCGCCCGCCGGGCCTCTATGCCGCCATGGCGGTCTTCTTCGTGCACCGCCTGAAACGACGGTCGCGCGGGATGCGCGACCGCACCTTCCTGGCGGAATGGCTGGCCGCGGCCATCACCACCACCCTCATCCTGCTCGGCTATCGCCTGGCGCTCGGGCTCTTCATGCTCGATGCGCCCGGTTTCGTGGTCACCCTCAGCCAGCTCGCCGCCACCATTCTCGTCTATCCGATCCTCGCCGGCATCTCGGTGCTGCTCTTCGGCCTGCGCCGGGCCGCCCTGGGCGAGGTCGACAGCCTGGGGCATCGCCTATGAAACGCACTGCCAAGGATACCGCCCTCTCCACCCGACGCATCTCGCGGCGGGCGCTGCTGCTCGGTGGCTCGCAACTGGCCTTCATGGGGGTGCTGGCGGCACGGATGCGCTATCTTCAGGTCGATCAGGCCGATCAGTTCCGCATGCTGGCCGAGGAAAACCGCATCAACGTGCGCCTGATCCCGCCCGCCCGCGGCGAGATCTTCGATCGCAACGGCATCGCCATCGCCCGCAACGAACCCTCCTACCGCATCACCATCGTCGAGGAAGACGCCGGCGACGTCGACCGGGTGATCCACCGCCTGTCCGAGCTGATGCCCCTGCCCAAGGAGGACGTCGAGCGCGCCATGACCGAGATGGAGCGCTCCGCCCCCTTCCTGCCGATCACCCTCGCCGACCGCGTCTCCTGGGAGGATGTCAGCCGCATTGCCGTGAACACCCCCGCCCTGCCCGGCATCACGCCCGAGGTGGGGCTCTCGCGCTCCTACCCGCTCGGACAGGACTTTGCCCATGTGGTGGGCTATGTCGGCCCGGTCTCCGATTACGACCTGTCCAAGATCGAGGATCCCGATCCGGTGCTGCGCATCCCGCGCTTCCAGATCGGCAAGGTCGGCATCGAGGCCAAGATGGAGGACGAGCTGCGCGGCTCTGCCGGCGCGCGCCGGGTCGAGGTCAACGCCGTCGGCCGCGTCATGCGCGAGCTCGATCGCCAGGAAGGCCAGCAGGGCGAGAACCTGCAGCTGACCACCGACGTGATGCTGCAGAACTACGCCCAGGCCCGCCTCGGCGAGGAAAGCGCCGCCGCCGTGGTCATCGACTGCGAGAACGGCGATCTCCTGGCCGTGGCCTCCGCGCCCAGCTTCGATCCCAACCTCTTCGTGCGCGGCATTTCCGTCACCGACTACAACGCGCTGATGAACAACCACCACCGCCCGCTGGCCGCCAAGGCGGTGCAGGGCATCTACCCGCCCGGCTCCACCTTCAAGACGATGGTGGCGCTGGCCGGGCTCGAGGCCGGGGTGATCAGCCCGGAAGATACCTTCTACTGCCCCGGCTACCTCGAGGTCTCCAACCGCCGCTTCCACTGCTGGAAGCGTGGCGGCCACGGCCACGTCAACATGGTCGAATCGCTCCAGCACTCCTGCGATGTTTACTACTACGAGCTCGCCATGCTGGTCGGCATCGAGAAGATCTCCGAGATGGCGATGAAGATGGGCGTGGGCGTGCACCACGACCTGCCGCTCTCGGCCGTCGCCACCGGCCTCGCCCCCACCAAGGAATGGAAACGCGCCAACCGCGAGCAGGAATGGGTGATCGGCGATACCGTCAACTCGGCCATCGGCCAGGGCTACGTGCTGGCCTCGCCGCTGCAGCTCGCCATCATGACCGCGCGCATCGCCACCGGCCGCAACGTGACGCCCCGGGTGATCAAGTCGGTCAACGGCGTCGAACAGCCCTCCGGCTCCGGCGAACACCTCGACATCTCCGACAGCAGCCTCGCCGTGGTCCGCAAGGGCATGTTCGAGGTCTCCAACAACCGTCGCGGCACCGGCTACCGCTCCCGGATCATCGGGGACAACATGCGCATGGCGGGCAAGTCGGGCACCAGCCAGGTGCGCAACATCACCGCCGCCGAACGCGCGGCGGGTGTCACCTCCAACGCCGACCTGCCCTGGGAACGGCGCGACCACGCGCTCTGGATCGACTTCGCCCCCTACGACAACCCCAAGGTCGCCGTGGCCGTGGTCGTGGAACACGGCTCCTCCGGCTCCGGCACCGCGGCGCCCATCGCCCGAGACATCACCCTGCAGGCGCTCTACAACGGCGACCCGCCGCTCGACGTCTATCCCGCCAAGGACCGTGACGCCATCGCCGAGCAGCAGGAACGCCTGCGCGCCCTGCGCCCGCAGGTCGACCGTGATCACAAGAGCCGCGCATGAGCTATCTCGAATATTCCGTAAAGACCGTCCCCACCGGGCTGCGCAAGGTGCTCTACTTCAACTGGGGCCTGATGATCCTGCTCAGCTGCGTGGCCTCGGTCGGCTTTCTCATGCTCTACTCGGTCGCCGGCGGCAGCTTCACGCCCTGGGCCGAACCGCAGATCAAGCGCTTCATCCTCGGCCTGTGCATCATGTTCATCATCGCCATGGTGCCGATCTGGTTCTGGCGCAACATCTCGGGGCTGCTCTATGCCGTCTCGCTTGTCCTGCTGGTGGCCGTGGAGCTCTTCGGCACCATCGGCATGGGCGCACAGCGCTGGATCGACATCGGGCCGCTCAGGCTGCAACCCTCCGAGCTGATGAAGATCGCCCTGGTGATGTTCCTCGCCGCCTATTACGACTGGCTGCCGGTGCGCAAGGCCTCGCATCCGCTCTGGGTGCTGATCCCGGTGGTCATCATCCTCGCGCCCACCTTCCTGGTGCTGAAGCAGCCCGACCTGGGCACCGCGATCCTGCTGCTCACGGGCGGCGGCGCGGTGATGTTCATGGCCGGTGTCCACTGGGCCTATTTCGCCGCCGTCATCGCCGGCGGCGTGGGCCTCGTGGCGGCGGTCTTCGAAAGCCGCGGCACAGACTGGCAGCTGATCAAGGATTACCAGTTCCGCCGCATCGACACCTTCCTCGATCCCTCCCAGGACCCGCTCGGCGCCGGCTATCACATCACCCAGTCCAAGATCGCCCTCGGCTCCGGCGGCTGGGCCGGGCGCGGCTACATGCAGGGCACCCAGTCGCGGCTGAACTTCCTGCCGGAAAAGCACACCGACTTCATCTTCACCACGCTCGCCGAGGAATTCGGCTTCATCGGCGGCATCTCCCTGCTGGTGCTCTACGCCCTGATCATCGTCTTCTGCGTGACCTCGGCGATGAACAACCCCAACCGCTACGGGGCGCTGCTGACCCTCGGGATCGCCACCACCTTCTTCCTGTTCTTCTCGGTGAACATGTCGATGGTCATGGGCCTTGCGCCGGTGGTCGGCGTGCCGCTGCCGCTGGTCAGCTACGGCGGCTCGGCCATGCTGGTGCTGATGGTGGGCTTCGGCCTGGTGCAGAGCGCCCACGTCCACAAGCCGCGCTGAAACCGGGACGAAGAGGGGGCGCTGCCCCCGTCGCTTCGCGACTCCCCCGGGATATTTCGAAACAGGGAAACAGGCAGAACGCCCTGTCGTTTCCCTGTTCGAAATATCCCCGCCGGAGGCTCCTGCCCCATCCTCCCGCCTTCCGGTTGGAACCCGGGCGCGCCCCTGCTAGCCTCCTGGCAAAGCCACGGGAGCCTTCATGATCAACGTCCTCTTCGCCGCGAAATCCTCAAACTGGGCCAGCTACGAGCCGCTGCTGCGCAAGGCCTTCGAGGCCGCGGGCCTCGCGGTCGACCTGCGCACCGAATTTGCGCCCGAAGAGGTCGACTACATCATCTACGAGCCCGATTCCGCGCTGCGCGATTTCACCCCCTACACCCGGACGAAGGCGGTGCTGAACCTCTGGGCAGGGGTCGAGAAGATCGTCGGCAACGAGACCCTGACGCAGCCGCTCTGCCGCATGGTGGATCACGGGCTCGAGCGTGGCATGGTGGAATGGGTCACCGGCCACGTGCTGCGCCATCACCTCGACATCGACTATTTCCTCGCCCGGCAGGATGGCCGCTGGCAGCCCAAGGTGCCGCCGCTGGCCCAGGACCGGCCCGTCACCGTGCTGGGCCTGGGCGAGCTCGGCACCGCCTGCGCCAGCGCGCTCGCCGCTCTCGGCTTTCCGGTGACCGGCTGGAGCCGCAGCCAGAAGCAGATCGAGGGGATCACCTGCCTCTCCGGGCCCGAGGGGCTAAACACCGCTCTCTCGACCGCAGAGATCCTGGTGCTGCTCCTGCCGCTGACGCCCGAGACCACCGACCTGATGGATGCCGCCCGCCTGGCCCTTCTGCCGGAGGGCGCCGTGATCCTGAATCCCGGGCGCGGCCCGCTCATCGTCGACGACGCGCTGATCGCCGCGCTCGACAGCGGCCGGTTGCGCCATGCCACCCTCGACGTCTTCCGCGAGGAACCCCTGCCCCCCACGCATCCCTTCTGGGCGCATCCCGGCGTCACGGTCTGTCCGCATATCGCCTCGGACACCCGCGAGAGCACCGCCTCCGAGGTGGTGGCCGAGAACGTGCGCCGCGGCGAGGCCGGCGAGCCCTTCCTCTTCGAGGTCGACCGATCCCGCGGTTACTGAAGGGTTAACACCTCCGGAACCCGTTAACCCGCCCTTCCCGGGCGATTTCGCACCGACGTGATACCGACAAGATACCGACAAGATACCGACGTAATACCGACGTTGGCATCGGGCGATTTCAACGGGTTAATCATATTCCGGAAATGAAATGGGACGCGCCCCTGCGCGTCCCATCTGCGGGCCTTCACGGACCCATTTTCTTGTTTCAAATATCCCCGCCGGAGGCTCCCGCCCGCAGGGTCAACGCGATCTTCAGGCCTTGCCGTAGATCGCCGAAACCTTCGCCACCGCCTGCTCGGGCGACAGCTCCTCGCTCTCGCCGGTGCGGCGGCAGGTCAGCTCGACCACGCCGTTCTTCAGCCCGCGCGGGCCCACGGTGATCCGCCAGGGCAGGCCGATCAGGTCCATGGTGGCGAACTTGCCGCCGGCGCGCTCGTTGGTGTCGTCGTAGAGCGGGTCGAGCCCCAGGGCCTCGAAGCTGGCATAGAGCGCCTCGCAGGCCGCGTCGGCCTCGTCGTCCCCCACCTTCAGGTTGATGATACCGACGTGGAAGGGCGTCACGCCCTCGGGCCAGATGATGCCCTTATCGTCATGGGATGCCTCGATAATCGCACCCAGCAGGCGGCTGACACCGATGCCGTGGCTGCCCATGTGCACCGGGATCTGCTTGCCGTCCGGGCCCTGCACCGTGGCGCCCATGGCGTCGGAATACTTGGTGCCGAAGTAGAAGATCTGCCCCACCTCGATCCCCCGGGCGACGCGGCGCCGTTCCTCGGGCACCTCGTTGAAGATCGCCTCGTCGTGGGTCTCGTCGGTGCGGGCATAGCGGCTGGTGAATTCCTCCAGCACGGCCTGGCACTGTTCGACCGAATCATAGTCGATCTCGCGGTCGCCAAACTTCAGCTCGGTGATCTGGCTGTCATAGAAGACCTCGCTCTCGCCGGTTTCGGCCAGCACCAGGAATTCATGGGTGTCGTCGCCGCCGATCGGACCGCTGTCGGCGCGCATCGGGATCGCCTGCAGGCCCATCCGCTCGTAGGTGCGCAGGTAGCTCACCAGGTGGCGGTTGTAGGCATGAAGGGCATCTTCCTTCGTCAAATCAAAGTTGTAGCCGTCCTTCATCAGGAACTCGCGGCCCCGCATCACGCCGAAACGGGGGCGGATCTCGTCGCGGAACTTCCACTGGATCTGGTAGAGGGTCAGCGGCAGGTCCTTGTAGGATTTGACGTAGGTCCGGAAGACGTCGGTGAACATTTCCTCGTTCGTCGGACCATAGAGCATGTCGCGGTCCTGGCGGTCGCGGATGCGCAGCATCTCGGGGCCGTAGGCATCGTAGCGGCCGCTTTCCTTCCACAGGTCCGCCGATTGCAGCGTCGGCATCAGCATCGGGATGTGGCCCGCGCGCCTTTGCTCCTCGTGGACGATATTCTCGATGTTCTTCAGAACCTTGTAGCCCAGCGGCAACCAGGAATAGATACCGGCGCTCGCCTGCTTGATCATCCCGGCACGCAGCATCAGGCGGTGGCTGACGATCTGCGCCTCGGCGGGCGTTTCCTTGAGCACGGGCAGGAAGTAACGGGACAGACGCATGTCTCGGGCCTTTTCAGCTTGGATTGCGCCCGGTTTATAAAAGGCGGCTGCAAGCAGCAATGGCAATTCCGCGACACAGGCACGCGGCCATCCCCCTTCATGCTTGAAATCCGTACCGCTTCCGCCGAGAAGTGAATCAATCAGGGGGAATATCCGTGCGCCTAACCTTCCGTCAGCAGTTCACCTTCTGGACCATCGCGGTGGTTGCCATCTTCGCAACCCTCCTCTGGCTGGACTCGGTGCTCATGCCCTTCCTCATCGGAGCGGCCATCGCCTATTTCCTCGATCCGCTCGCCGACCGGCTCCAGCGTGCCGGCCTGTCCCGGGCCCTGGCCACGGCGATCATCTCTCTCGGGGCCATCATCATCTTCGTCCTGGCCTTCTTGCTCCTGATCCCGGCACTGTTCAGCCAGGCCATCGAACTGCTCGAAGCTCTGCCCAACGCCTTCAAGGAACTGCATGAATTCCTCATGCAGCATTTCCCGCAGATGGCGGATTCGGATTCCTTCCTGCGTCAGTCCCTCGATGCCCTCGGGCGCACGATCGAGCAGAAGGGCGTGAAACTGGTCGAGGGGCTCCTCACCTCCTTCGGCTCGCTGATCAGCCTGATCATGCTCTTCATCATCGTCCCGGCCGTGGCCATCTACCTGCTGCTCGACTGGGATCGCATGATCGCCGCCGTCGACAGCGTCATGCCCCGCGACCACCTCGAGGTGATCCGCCGCCTCGCCCGCGAGATTGACCAGACCCTGTCGGGCTACGTCCGCGGCATGGGCACCGTCTGCCTGATCCTGGGCACTTACTACTCCATCGTGCTGATCGCCGCCGGGCTGCACTACGGTCTCTTCATCGGCGCCTTCGCCGGCTTCGTGACCTTCATCCCCTATGTCGGCGCCACCCTGGGCGCCATCCTCGCCATCGGCATGGCGGTCTTCCAGTTCTGGGGCGACTGGTTCCATATCGCCCTGATCGCCGTGCTCTTCTTTGCCGGCCAGGCCGCCGAGGGCAATTTCATCACCCCCAAACTCGTGGGCGATTCCATCGGGTTGCACCCGGTCTGGCTGATCTTCGCCCTCTCCGTCTTCGGGTCGCTCTTCGGCTTTGTCGGCATGCTCGCCGCCGTTCCCCTGGCCGCCTGCATCGGCGTCCTCGCCCGGTTCCTGATCGGAAAGTACAAGGACAGCCCCTTCTACGATTCGCGCTTCGAGCACAGACCGGCAGACGACGGCCACGCGTCGGACTGATGCATGGATGACCGCCAGCAAAGTCTTCCCCTGCTGTCACAGAGGGATGCTATGGGGCGCGATGAATTCATCCTCGGCGCCAGCAATCAGGTCGCCTTTGCCATGGTCGACAGCTGGCCCGGCGGCTGGGGCGGCCCCAAGCTCGCCCTGATCGGCCCGGAAGGGTCCGGCAAGACCCATCTAGCCCATATCTGGACCGAGCGCAGCGGTGGCACCATCCTGCCGGCCCGAGAGCTCCTGCTGGCCGATATCCCCGCGCTGGCCACCGGGCACCTGGTCGTCGAGGACGTGCCCGACATCGCCGGCCACCGCGCCGCCGAGGAGGCGCTCTTCCACCTCCACAACCTGCTGCTGGCCGAGGGCAACTCCCTGCTGGTCACCGCCGCGCGGCCCGCCGCGCGCTGGGGGCTGATCCTGCCGGACCTCGCCAGTCGCATGGAGGCCAGCCCCTCCGTCACCTTGCAAAAGCCCGATGACGCCCTGCTCGGGGCACTGCTGATCAAGTTCTTCACCGACCGGCAGATCATGCCGAACCCCGACGTGATCCCCTACCTGCTGCCCCGGATCGAGCGGTCCTTCACCGCAGCCCGCGACATGGCCGCGGCCCTCGATGAACAATCGCTGGCCGAGAAGCGCCCGGTGACACGCACAATGGCCATGCGCGTGATGGATCAACTGGAAGATTGGCGCTGAGCGCTGTAGATTCAGCGCACAACTTCAAACCAAGCAACGCAAAACCGTTACCCGCAGTCCGTAGACAGGTGCCATGATCAACGCCGACTTTCTCAACACGCCCATCCCCCCCGCGGTGGATCTTCCCGATCTCGACCGCGACGGCCCGGCCCGGTTCTACAACCGAGAGCTCAGCTGGCTGGGGTTCAACTGGCGCGTGCTGGAAGAGGCCGAGAACTCTGCCGTGCCGCTTCTCGAGCGGCTGCGCTTTCTCTCGATCAGCGCCACCAACCTCGACGAGTTCTACACCGTGCGCGTGGCCGGCCTGCGCGAGCTGGCAAAGGCCGGCAACACCAACCCCGCCGCCGACGGCATGACCGCGGCCGAGCAGCTGGTCAAGATCAACGAGGATGCCCGCAAGCTGATGGGCCATCAGCAGCAGGTGCTGGGCGAGTTGCGCAAGCTGATGGATCAGGCCGGCATTTCGATCCTGCAACGCGACGACCTGACCGAGGCCGATCTCGACTATCTCGGCGATGTCTTCCTGCACCGCGTCTTTCCGGTGCTCTCCCCGCTGGCCATCGACCCGGCGCACCCCTTCCCCTTCATCCCCAACGGCGGCTTTTCCCTCGCGCTTCAGCTCGAGCGCAAGCGCGACCGGCGCCCGCTGCAGGCTCTGCTGCCCATCCCGCATCAGATCGCACGCTTTGTCTCGCTGCCCACCGAGGGCGCACAGCGTCAGCGTTTCCTGCCGCTGGAAGAGCTGTTGATGGTGCACCTGGAGCGGCTCTTTCCCGGCTACCGCGCCACCGGCTCCTGCACCTTCCGTGTGCTGCGCGACAGCGATCTCGAGGTCGAGGAAGAGGCCGAGGACCTGGTGCGCGAATTCGAGACCGCGCTGAAGCGCCGCCGCCGTGGTGAAGTCGTCCGGCTCAAGATCTCCTCCTCCGCGCCTGAACCCCTCAAATCCGTCATCATGCGCGAGCTGCGTGTCTGGGGCGACGAGGTCATCGAGGTCGACGGGCTGATCGGCATCTCTGCCCTGTCCGAACTGGTGATCGACGAGCGCCCGGATCTGCTCTGGCCCAAGTTCACGCCCCGCGTGCCCGAACGGGTGCAGGACCACGACGGCGACATGTTCGCGGCGATCCGGCAAAAGGACATGCTGCTGCACCACCCCTACGAGACCTTCGACATGGTGATCCGCTTCCTGCAGCAGGCCGCCCGCGATCCCGACGTGGTGGCGATCAAGCAGACGCTCTATCGCACCTCCAGGAACTCGCCCATCGTCGAGGCCCTCTGCGAGGCCGCCGAGGATGGCAAATCCGTCACCGCGCTGGTCGAGCTGAAGGCCCGTTTCGACGAGGCCGCCAACATCCACCAGTCGCGCCGCCTGGAACGGGCCGGTGCCCACGTGGTCTATGGCTTCGTCGACTGGAAGACCCACGCCAAGATTTCCTCCGTGGTGCGCCGCGAAGGCGACAACCTGGTGACTTATACCCACTATGGCACAGGCAATTATCACCCGATCACCGCGCGCATCTACACGGACCTCAGCTTCTTCACCTGCGACGAGGAACTGGGGCGCGACGCCACGCGGGTGTTCAACTATCTCTCCGGCTATGCCCAGCCCGAGAAGCTCGAGAACCTCTCGATCTCGCCGCTCAGCATGAAGGCCGACCTGATCCGCATGATCGGCGAGGAGGCAGACCACGCCCGCGCCGGCCGCCCCGCCGCAATCTGGGCCAAGATGAACTCGCTGATCGAGCCGGACGTGATCGACGCGCTCTACAGGGCCGGCCAGGCCGGTGTGCGCATCGACCTGGTGATCCGCGGCATCTGCGGCCTTCGCCCCGGCATTGCCGGCCTCTCGCCCAACATCCGGGTCAAGAGCATCGTCGGGCGGTTCCTCGAACACTCCCGCATCGTCTGTTTCGGCAATGGCCATGGCCTGCCCTCGAACAAGGCGCGGGTCTTCTTCTCCTCTGCCGACTGGATGGGCCGCAACCTGAACCGCCGGGTCGAAACCCTGGTGGAATGCAAGAACCAGACCGTGAAGGATCAGATCGTGCGTCAGATCATGGCCGCCAACCTGCACGACCAGGCCCAGAGCTGGGTGATGCAGCCCGACGGCCACTTCCTCCGGGCCGATCTGCCGGCGGATGGAACCGCATTCAACTGCCACAGGTTCTTCATGGAGAACCCGTCGCTCTCCGGTCGCGGATCGGCCGGCGCGGCGGACGTGCCACAGCTGACGCATGAGCTCACGGCCGGTTGACCCGGCGTTCCGCTCCGCTCATAACAAGTCAGAGACAGCCAAGGGTCTTCGCTCATGGATGGGGACAACCTGCAGAATTCCGCGGATTGGGGGCCTTTCGGCCGTCCCCTCTTCGATGACCCCGAGGCGCGGGCCCTGTCCCGCGTGGGCGTGGTCGACGTGGGCTCGAACTCCGTGCGCCTCGTCGTCTTCGACGGCGCCGCGCGCAGCCCGGCCTATTTCTACAACGAGAAGATCATGTGCGGCCTCGGCGCCGGCCTGTCGGAAACCGGCAAGCTGAACCCGGAGGGGCGCCGCCGCGCCCTAGCCGCGATCCACCGCTTCCAGCTTCTGGCCCAGGGCATGGGGGCCACGCCGCTCTCTGCCGTGGCAACTGCCGCCGTGCGCGAGGCCGACGACGGCGCCGATTTCGCCGCCCAGGTCGAGCGTCAGACCGGACTCAAGCTCTATGTCATCGACGGCAAGGAAGAGGCCCGGCTCTCGGCCCAGGGCGTGCTGCTGGGCTGGCCAGGCTCCTACGGGCTGATCTGCGACATCGGCGGATCCTCGATGGAGATCGCCCGGATCGCCGATGGTACCGTGCGCGAGCGCGAGACCTCAGCCCTCGGCCCGCTCAAGCTGCAGGACGTCAAGGGCGGCAAGAAGGGCCGCAAGACATATATCCGAGACGAGGTCGAGAAGCTCTTCGATGCAATCGGCACCGACCGCAACCGCCTGTTCCTGGTCGGTGGCTCGTGGCGGGCCATCGCCCGGATCGACATGGAACGCCGTGGCTATCCGCTGCACGTGCTGCACGAATACCGCATGTCCGCACGCTCCATCCGCGAGACGGCAAAGTTCATCGAGGAACAGGATCTCGACGTGCTGCGCAAGCGTTGCAGCCTGTCCTCCACCCGGATGAACCTGGTGCCCCTGGCCTCCGAGGTGCTGCTCGAAGTCGTGCGTAGGTTCAAACCGCACGACATCGCCATTTCCTCCTACGGGATTCGCGAGGGGCTGCTCTACGAGCAGATGCCGCAGAAGCTCCGCGACCGCGATCCGCTGATCGAGAGCTGCCGCTTCGCCGAGCAGAAGGATGCCCGCCAGCCCGGCTTCGGCCGCACGCTCTATCAATTCATCCAGCCGCTGTTCAAATCCGCGCGGCCCGACCGCAAGCGCCTGATCAAGGCCGCCTGCCTGTTGCATGACGTGACATGGCGTGCCCACCCCGACTACCGGGGCGAGGCCTGTTTCGACAATGCCACCCGCGCCAACCTCGGCGGCCTCAAGCATTCCGAGCGGGTCTTCCTGGGTGTCGCCCTGCTGCACCGCTACCGCAACAAGCGCAACGGCACCCATTTCGAGAACCTCTACGAGCTGCTCACCGAGGACGACCTTCGCCAGGCCGAGATCCTGGGCAAGGCGATGCGCTTCGGGGCCATGCTCTGGCCCGAGCGCGACGCCGAAATCGGCGAGCTGAAGTGGTTCCCGAAGAAGAAGATCATCGAGCTGAAGCTGCCCGAACAGGCCTGGCCGCTCTTCGGCGAAGTTGCCGAGGCCCGCTTCAAGTCTCTGGCAAATTCCCTCGACGCAGAGATTTCGCTCAAGCTCGGCCCGAACCGCGGCTGAGTGGCGTCTACAGGTCGACGGAGCCGTCGGGGTTCTGTCCGGGCACCGGCGGCATGTATTGCGGCGCCTCGTCCTTGCGGCGGATCAGGATATCGCCGTTCGGCAGCACCTGCGGGGCCTCGTAGTTCGAGAAATCCTTGATCTGTTCCATGATCCCGGCAAGGGCCGGCCCCATCTGATCGATGAAGCTGCGCAGCGCGGGGCCGGCACGGTCGGCCAGCTCGGCGAACTGGTCGCCGCTCTCGTCCATCAGACCCGGCAGGCGCTGCTGGAATTGCTTCAGGGCCTCTCCGAAACGATCGGCCAGGTCGCCCAGGCCCTCGTCGGTCTCGGGCGCGGTCTGCGGGGCCTCGCTGCCATTGGCGGGCGGCATGGTTTCCTGCTGCGCCATCAGGGGCAGCGGCGCGGCCAGCGGCAGCGCAAGGGTCAGGGCAAGCATCATCCGTTTCATGCAGTCAGATATAGGCCGCAAAGATGACAGCTCAAAGGCGTGCAGGCAGCGGAATGTCGATCGTCACCGGGAAGTGATCTGACGCGAGAAGTAGCGCCTCATGCAACTCGGGCGTGTCCCAACAGGCCGGGTTGTCGAATGGATGCCAGATCCGCCACTGCGGCTTCAGTGCGGCAAGGTCCGGCGAGACCATGATGTAATCCAGCAGCGCCTGCAGATACCGATCCTGCTGCGGGATATGAAACCGTGCCGTTGTGGGCGGTGCGCTCAGCCGGCTGCGGAAGGCCTGTGCCGCGTTCGGGTCATAGAGACAGGGCTCAGGCGGCTCGCCCAGGAGGATCTCCACCGAGGACCGTCCGAATAGATGCTCATATTCATCCAGGCCCGGTCCGTCGTTCAGGTCCCCTGCCACGATCACGCTCTCGCCTGCCGCCAGGTGCCCCTCGACCCGCCGCCGCAGCCAGATCGCCTGAGCCAGCTGCTTGCGCCGGTTCGCAATGGCCAGGCGCATCACCTGCTGCGGGTTCGTCGCGCCATGCGGCGCCTTGGATTTCAGATGCGCACCGATCAGGCGGATCTGCTGCCCCTCCGCCGTGGTCACCGCCAGCTCCAGCGGCGGCTTGGAAAAGCTCACCCGGTCCTTGTGGGCATCCACGTCCAGGTCGATCTCGAATGTCCGGTCAAAGCGCGGCGCCCCGTCGCTCTCCTCGGGATCATGGCGCACCGTCAGCCGCGCCGGATCGTAGAGCAGCGCAATCTCCTGCTGGGTCTCGTTCGCAAAGCCGATGGCGACTTCGGTCGTGCGCAGGCCGAAGGCCCGGGCGAAATTCCGCAGCGCCCGCACTGTAGAGCGCCGGGTGCCGGTGTCGGGCGCCTCGATCACCATCACCGCGTCCGCGTCCATCGCGGTGAACACCAGGCCCAGAGCCTCTGCCTGCGCCGCATGGGTCACGTCGCGGCGCCGCGACCAGCCGCCATCCATCACCAACACGCCCTCATCGTCGAAGAGCGCGTCGAACCATTCCACGTTGTAGGTTGCCAGGCGCATCGCCACGCCTCAGGCAGCCGCCTGGATCTCTTCCCAGGCACGGTTGATGTCGATCATCCGCTTCTCGGCCATCTTCACCGCCTCTTCGGGCAGCCCCCTCGCGATCATCCGGTCGGGGTGGCTGTCGCGCACCGCCTGCCTCCAGGCCGCCTTGGCCTCCTCGAGCGAGGCCCCGTCGGGCACACCAAGCACGGCATAGGGATCCGGCTCCGCATCCGGCACGAAACGCGCCCGCAACCGTCGGAACTGGCTCTCCTGCAGGCCAAAGATCGCCGCCACGTTCAGCAGGAACTCATCTTCCGCCTCGTGATAGGTGCCATCCGCCACCGCGATATGGAACAGCCCCTCCATCAGGTCGCAGAGCACCGGGCTCTCCGGGCCGAACATCTTCGCGATGCGGCGGGCATATTCCTCGTAGCCGGCCACGTCCTGCCGCGCCATGTTGAAGACCTTGGCGGCGTTGTCTTCCTCCGCCGGCGGGATCTGGAAGACCTCGCGAAAGGCGGTCACCTCGTTGCGGGTCACAAGGCCATCGGCCTTGGCCATCTTCGCGCCCAGGGCAATGACGGCAATGGTAAAGGCGATGCTGCGCTCGGGCGGCGCCCGCAGCCTGTCAAAGACGGCCGAGAGTGACTCGCCTTTTGCAAGTGCCTGAAGCGCTTCGGATATGCGGGACCAGATGGACATGCGGATACTTTAGCGTGACCGTTTCGGGAAGTCCCGCGTATTGGCGTCACTCGGCATAGCCGGGGTCCATAAGTCGCGCCTTGCCGGTCATCAGCAGCCCCAGTTGCCACGGAACGCAGCGCACCTCGGTGACCGCGCGTCGCAATTCCGCCTTCAGGGTACGGTGCCGCCCCCTGTCGCCGTCAAGGTCGCTGTCCAGCTGCAGGTTCTGCACCGCAAGGCCCGGGGTCATCATGCCCACGCCCATCTGCCGGTAGATCGGCGAGACATTCGGGGAAAAGAGCAGGTGATCGGTGGGAAACCGGATCAGGAAATCGCTGTCCAGGATCAGCTGCATCACCCGGCGGCGGATATAGAAGGCTGCCGAGCCCCCGGTGCGCAGGTAGAGCCGGCGCAGTTGCCGCGGCACCCTGGCGCCCGGCAATTCTGCGATTGGCTCGCTCATCAGCTTCTTCGGCTTGTTCTCCACCCGCTTCTCAAGCTGCACCAGACCGATGTCATCGGGAATCCAGCTGTCGTCCCGGCAAAAGACGGCAAAGTCCTGCGCCAGCGTGGCATCGTCCTCCAGCATGATCACCCCGTCGTCGGGGTCGCCCGGCTCGGCCAGGATCGTCTCGCAGAGCCGCAGCAGCGAGCTTGCCCGCCCCTGGCTGCCCCGCCCCATCGGGATGATATGCCCGCGGTCGGCCACCCGAGGATGCAACCGCCCCGCCGGCATCGCCTTGGCGTCAACCGCGGAGGCCCGGTGCCATTTCAGGCCCATCCCATCCAATTGCTGTCCCAGAGCCGAGAGCCTGTCCTGACGTCGGTCAAGGTTCACGATGTAGATCGGTAAGGTCATCGGCGCGTCTCTCGGGTCAAAGGATCTTCTGCATCAGCACGAGGTCGAGCCAGCGGCCGAACTTGCGCCCGACCTGCGGCATTGTCCCCACGGTTTCATAGCCAACCGCCGCGTGAAAGGCGACGCCGCCGGCATTTTCGCCCGAAACCCCTGCCACCATGACATGCGCTCCGCGCTCTCGCGCGTGATCTTCCACTGCGGCCATCAGGGCGCGCCCTGCGCCCCTGCCCCGCCCGTCCGGGGCAAGGATGATCGTGTGTTCCATCGCGTGCACATAGCCATCGCCTCCGCGAAACTGGTCATAGGAGGCAAAGCCCAGGACTTCACCGGCCTCCTCTGCCACAAACGTTTCGCGCCCGGCAGCCCTACGGGTCTCGACGTAGACAGGCAGGCTTTCAGCGGTCTTTTCCTCCGAGGCGAAGGTAATCGTCGTCTCTCGATAGACCGGCTGCCAGATTTCCAGCACCCGGGGATAATCGCGCGGCTCCACGGGTCGGATGGTCAGCGGCATGGGGATCTCCATTTTTGCGCGGTATTTTTGCCTCTTGCGCCAAAATGGCAATATGCTCTCGCGCACCTTTGCGGCCGGTTCTGCCCACGTCATGCACAGATTGCCCGGGCACCACGGGCCTTCTCGGGGGGCGCAGGCTCTGGTCAATCCCGTCTGATCGGTGAAACCATACCGCGCGACAACACGAGGCCGCCTTGACCACCGCCCGCGACATGATCGACGCGCTCAACCTCACGCCGTACCCCGAGGGCGGCTGGCACAGCGACACCTGGCAGCCCGAGTGGACCGGCGTCCAACGCCCAGGCGTTTCCGCGATCTATTACCTGCTGGAAGAAGGTCAGAGCTGCCACTGGCACCGCATCGATTGCGACAAGACGTGGTATTTCCACGCCGGGCATCCGCTGCGCTGCTCCGTCGCGGCGGGTGACGCCGACGGGCCGGTCGACAACTGGCTCTGCCTCGACGTGACGGCAGGCAAGCGGCCCAGCCATTGCATCCCGCGCCAGATGTGGCAGTCGGCCTCTGCCGAGCGGGGCTGGGCACTGGTCTCCTGCGTGGTCTCCCCCGCCTTCACATTCGACGGATGGACGCTGGCAGGGCCGGGCTGGACGCCCGGCCCCATATCGCCAGATCAGTCGCGCGCAGCGCGGATCAGTTTCAGGATTTCGGAGGCAGCCGCAGGGATGTTGGTGCCCGGGCCAAAGATCGCCTTTACCCCGGCCTTTTCCAGGAACTCGTAGTCCTGGTGGGGGATCACGCCGCCGCAGATCACGAGGATGTCGCCGGCGTCCTTGTCCTTCAGGGCCTGGATCAGCTGCGGCGCCAGGGTCTTGTGCCCCGCCGCCTGACTGCTGATGCCCACGACGTGCACGTCGTTGTCGATGGCGTCCTGCGCGGCCTCTTCGGGCGTCTGGAACAGCGGGCCCACGTCCACGTCGAACCCGATGTCGGCAAAGGCCGTGGCGATCACCTTCGCTCCGCGGTCGTGACCGTCCTGCCCCATCTTCACCACGAGCAGGCGCGGCCGGCGGCCCTCCTCCTCGGCGAATTTCTCCACGTCCTTCTGGATGGCGGCAAAGCCCTCATCCCCTTCGTAGGCGGCCCCGTAGACACCGGCGAGAGTCTTAACCTCGGCCCGGTGACGGCCGAATTCCTTCTCCATTGCCATGCTGATCTCTCCGACAGAGGCGCGGGCGCGCGCGGCTTCCACCGCCGCTTCCAGCAGGTTGCCGCCTTCCTTCGCGCGCCGGGTCAGCTCGTCCAGCGCAACGGTGCAGGCGTCTTCGTCCCGCTCGGCGCGGATCTTCTCGAGCCGGGCGATCTGGCTGGCGCGGACCTTCACGTTGTCCACGTCCAGGATATCGATCGGGTCTTCCTTGTCCTTGCGGTACTTGTTGACGCCGACGATCACTTCCTCTCCGCGGTCGATCATCGCCTGCCGCTTGGCCGCGCTCTCCTCGATGCGCAGCTTGGGCATTCCAGAGGCCACGGCCTTGGTCATGCCGCCCATCTCCTCGACCTCCTGCATCAGCGCCCAGGCCTTCTCGATCAGCTCGTTGGTCAGGCTCTCGATATAGTAGGAGCCCGCCAGCGGATCGACCACGTTGGTCACGCCGGTCTCTTCCTGCAATACCAGCTGGGTGTTGCGGGCGATCCGCGCGCTGAAATCCGTGGGCAGGGCGATGGCCTCGTCCAGCGCATTGGTGTGCAGCGACTGCGTTCCCCCCAGAACCGCGCTCATCGCCTCGTAGGCGGTGCGGATGACGTTGTTGTAGGGATCCTGTTCCTGCAGCGACACGCCCGAGGTCTGGCAGTGGGTCCGAAGCATCTTCGAGCGCTCGCTCTGCGCCCCGAACTCGGTCATCACCCGGTGCCACAGCGTACGCGCCGCGCGCAGCTTGGCGATCTCCATGAAGAAGTTCATGCCGATGGCAAAGAAGAAGCTCAGCCGCCCGGCAAACTTGTCCACGTCCATCCCCGCATTGGTGGCCGCGCGCACGTACTCCCTGCCATCGGCCAGCGTATAGGCCAGCTCCTGCACCAGGTTCGCGCCCGCTTCCTGCATGTGGTAGCCGGAGATCGAGATCGAGTTGAACTTGGGCATCTCGTTCGAGGTGTACTCGATGATGTCCGAGATGATGCGCATCGAGGGTTCGGGCGGATAGATGTAGGTGTTCCGCACCATGAACTCTTTCAGGATGTCGTTCTGGATCGTGCCCGACAGCAGCGCCTTGTCATGCCCCTGCTCCTCGCCCGCCACGATGAAGCTCGCCAGGATCGGGATCACCGCGCCGTTCATCGTCATCGAGACGGAGACCTTGTCGAGCGGGATGCCGTCGAACAGGATCTTCATGTCCTCGACGCTGTCGATGGCCACGCCGGCCTTGCCGACATCGCCAACCACCCGCGGGTGGTCGCTGTCATAGCCGCGGTGCGTCGCCAGGTCGAACGCCACCGAAACGCCCTGCTGCCCCGCCGCCAGGTTGCGCCGGTAGAAGGCGTTGCTCTCCTCCGCGGTCGAGAACCCGGCGTACTGCCGGATCGTCCAGGGCCGGCCGGCATACATCGTTGCCTTCACGCCCCGGGTGAAGGGGCCAAACCCCGGCAGGCTACCCATGTGGGGCAGCTCCGCCGTGTCCTCTTCGGTGTAGAGTGGCTTGACGTCGATCTCTTCCAGCGTGTGCCAGGTCAGGTCTTCCAGCGGCCGCCCGCGAAGTTCCTTCTCGGCGAGCTTGGCCCATGCGTCCGTCTTCGATGTCATTGGCGTTTTCCCTTGTCTTCCCCTCCGGACGTGCCGTCCGGCCCTCGCGTCGTTGGCCCGCCCACCACTTGGCAGGCAGGCCGGGCGCCTCATTCGAATTCCATGATCACTTCATCCACGGCCAGGCTGTCGCCGGCGGCGGCATTGACCTTGGTCACTACGGCCTTCTTCTCGGCCCGCAGGATGTTTTCCATCTTCATGGCCTCGATGGTGCAGAGGGCCTGGCCCTCCTGCACTTCCTGCCCCTCCTCCACGTCGATCTTCACGACCAGGCCCGGCATCGGGCAGAGCAGCATCTTCGAGGTATCCGGCGGCATCTTCTCGGGCATCAGCTCGGCCAGACGTGCCTGCACCGGGTTGCGCACATGCACCTTCATGTCGGCGCCCCGGTTACGGATGCGGAACCCACCCGAGATCTTGCCGACCTTCAGCACCAGCGGCGCCCCCTCCACCAGCATGTCTGCCAGCGTGTCGCCCGGGGTCCAGCCGCCCTCGACCTTGAGCGTCGGGCCATCCGCGAATTTCACGTTGGCCCCGCCCTGGAAGGCATCAATCGACACCTCGAAACGTTCGCCCTGCAGGCTCACCACCCAATCGGTACCCACTTTGCGCTCGTGGTTGTCCATCCGCCCCGAGATCCGGGTGCGGCGGATCTCGCCCACGCGGTGCATGGCGGCACAGGCGGCGGCGATCCGGCGCAGGTCGTCGCCCGGCAGGTTCACCCCGTCAAAGCCCTCGGGATACTGCTCGGCGATGAAGGCGGTGGTCATTTCGCCGGCCACGAAGACGGGGTGATCCATCACGGCGCTCAGGAACGGCAGGTTATGCCCGATCCCTTCCACCTCGAAACTGTCGAGCGCCACGCGCATCGCCTCGATGGCCTCGGCGCGGGTCGGCGCCCAGGTACACAGCTTGGCGATCATCGGGTCATAGTACATGCTGATCTCGCCGCCCTCGTAGACGCCGGTGTCGTTGCGCACCGCCGTCACGCCCTCGGGCGCCTCCCCCTGCCACTTGCCGTTCACAAGCAGCGGCCCCGCGGCCACTTCCGCCGGCGGGTTGTACTTCACCAGCCGCCCGATCGAGGGCAGGAAGTTGCGATAGGGATCCTCGGCATAGAGGCGGTTCTCGATGGCCCAGCCGGTCAGCTTCACGTCGTCCTGGGTGATGGTCAGCGGCTCGCCATTGGCAACGCGGATCATCTGTTCCACCAGGTCGACACCGGTGATCAGTTCGGTCACCGGGTGTTCCACCTGAAGGCGGGTGTTCATTTCCAGGAAGTAGAAGTTCTTCGCTCCGTCTACGATGAATTCCACCGTCCCTGCGCTGGCGTATCCCACGGCCTTGGCCAGGGCCACGGCCTGCTCGCCCATCGCCTTGCGGGTCGCCTCGTCGAGGAAGGGGCTCGGCGCCTCTTCCACCACCTTCTGGTTCCGCCGCTGGATCGAGCATTCGCGCTCGCCGAGGTAGATGCCGTTGCCATGGGCATCACACAGCACCTGGATCTCGATGTGGCGCGGCTGGGTCACGAATTTCTCGATGAATATCCGGTCATCGCCAAAGGAATTGGCCGCCTCGTTCTTCGAGCTCTGGAAGCCTTCGCGGGCCTCCTCGTCGGTCCAGGCGATCCGCATGCCCTTGCCGCCGCCGCCGGCACTGGCCTTGATCATCACCGGATAGCCGATCTCTCCGCTGATCTTCACCGCCTCGTCCGCGTCCTCGATCAGGCCCATGTAGCCCGGCACGGTCGAGACCTCGGCCTCCTGCGCGATCTTCTTCGAGGTGATCTTGTCGCCCATGGCCTCGATGGCGCCCACCGGCGGGCCGACAAAGGCCACGCCCTCGGCCTCAAGCGCCTGGGCAAATTTCGGGTTCTCCGACAGGAAGCCGTAACCGGGATGCACCGCGTCGGCGCCGGTGTCGCGGATCGCCTGCATCACCTTGTCGATCACGATATAGGACTGGTTCGCCGGTGGCGGCCCGATATGCACCGCCTCGTCGGCCATCGCCACGTGCAGGGCATTGCGGTCGGCATCGGAATAGATCGCCACGGTGGCAATGCCCATCTTGCGCGCCGTCTTGATGACGCGGCAGGCGATTTCACCTCGGTTGGCAATCAGGATCTTCTTGAACATGCGTGTCCCTTCCCCGGTTCCTGTGGGCGTTCCTTGTGGCGCGTCATGCACGTGGCATGCGGCAAACACGAAAAACCCCTCGCCGCGGGGTCACCGCTGCGAGGGGCCGAAATGATGCGACATCGCCGGTCAGCCCGGCGACGGTCGGAATGGCTTTGAACGCCTCAGCAGGCGCTCGGGTTGGTCTGGCAGTAGGCCACGTTGGCAGCGCCACCGACAACGGCACCCGTGACCGGGTTGCCACCGGTGAGGACGCCGACACCTGCGCCCGCTGCGCCACCGACGACGGCCTGTTCGCCGAGGGTCTGACCGCAGGCTGCGAGACCGGTGCAGAGCACGGCCGCGATGATCCAGTTCTTCTTGTTGCTGAGCATGATTGAACACCCTTGTTTTGATCGCTTCTGCGAAAGCCAACGCGCAACGCGCACGCAGGTTCCACGATTTCGTGACCAACACCGAATACCCCATACGCCAACGTAGGCAAGCTTTCCCTTGCCGCACTGCCCGAGCGGCCCCCCGGGCACGACGAAAGATCCAGCCCCTCGAAGGCGTTGGATCCGTTGTCTGCATTCCGGGAAAAAAGGGGCGGTCGGCGATTGGGGACAACCGACCGCCCCTCAGGGGAAGGGTAACGGTACTGACACATCGCGCCACGCGAATGTAATTCCCGCGACACGACAGACACCATGCTGCCCGCAGGCCGCACCCGCGCAAAGCGCGCAGTTGCAAGAGCACACGCATGAGCTGAAATTCGCGCAATCGTGATGTGTCTCGGCAAGTTCACGCCCAGTCTTCCTCCTCGAATGCTGCGGGGAAGGATGCACGGGCGGCAGCCTCGTCGATCACGAGAAGTGCTTCGTAACTTGTTGGGTCAAAGGGGTCTTCTGCCGCCACGACCTCGCGCCCGAACAGCCAGCTCAGCCGCCCGGCATCCAGGTTGCCGCGCTCGAAGGGCTGGTCGCCGAACTGCTCCCAGAGCGCCGCCATGAAGGCTTCGTCGGCCCGCTTGTCGGGGGCACGCCGGTCACGGAACCTCTCGCGCCGTGTCAGCGGTGTCGCACCCTTGGGATTGGCGCGCCGGATGGTGAACTGGAAATCGGTACCGGGCAGGCGACCGGGGAAACCGCGATGCTTCAGCATGCCATGCCCCCCCGGTTCGAAAGCCGGCGCAGGATGGCCGCGTTACTGCGGGTCGGGCATGCCGGTCGGATCGTCGGGGTCGCGGCCGGGCTGGTCATCGCGACCGGGCTCGCAATCCGAGGGCGCGCCGGTGGCATCGATACAGCCAGGCTCGTCAGGACGGTCGTATGGCACGCATTCATTGCCCCGCACCGAGTAGCCCGCACCACAGGAGACAAGCTGTCCCATCTTGTTGAAGCTCGGCGTCGGAGATAGCATTGGCGGCTCTGGCGGCGGCGGAGGGGTGCAGGCTGCGAGCAACCCGGCAACGCCGGATGCCGCGAGCAGTCGGATGAAGGATGTCTGTCCCATGGGTGTCTCCTTGTATCGGAACCAGATACAACCATAGGGATATCCGCCTGACCGGCTGGCAAGGGCCAGCCGAACGACAGCGCCGATACCGGCGGATTCCCGCATACGGCGAGTAAAACGTCGCGACACATAACCTGTGCCGCGGCAGGAGCGAGGGGGATCACGTTAGCCTCCATTTGGCTTAAAATCCCTTGCTCATAGGCGTTTGGCCCAGGTGCCGCAACACGCGTGCAGCCGCGGCGCCCGCCACCGGATGAATCAGCCTGCATCTCCGCGCCTCCCGGCATGGGCCAGCCAGCGCTGGCGATGCGCCGGGCTCTCCAGCAGCTCGGCCAGCGCCGCCTCGGCCGCGCCGGTCGGACGATGTCCGGCGACCTCTCCCCCGGCCGTCACCCGCAGTGCGCCATCTTCCTCCTCGACACGCACCGCGGGGGCAAAACCGCGGATCCCCTGCAGCCGGCGCCACATGTCCTGGCGCACCTGCTGGGCCACCGCGGTCAGGCTGACCGGGCGCGCGCAGGGCAGGCGCGTCTCGACCGTCAGATCGAAACGCACCGGCAGGCGACGTGCGATGGTGACCGCACCTTCCTCCCTCAGCCTGTGCCAGCTCTTGCGCGCCATGTGTCCTCCTCCGTACCGCTCTGATCAGAGCGGAATGTTGTCGTGTTTCTTCCAGGGGTTCTGCAGCTTCTTGTTGCGCAGGCTGGCAAAGGCCCGCGCTACCCGACGGCGGGTCGACCGCGGCTGGATCACCTCGTCGATGAAGCCGCGCTCGGCCGCCACGAAGGGGTTCGCAAAGCGATCTTCGTAGTCCTTCGTGTGCTGCGCAATTTTCGCCGGGTCGCCCAGATCGGCGCGGTGGATGATCTCGGTCGCGCCCTTGGCGCCCATCACGGCGATCTCGGCCGTGGGCCAGGCATAGTTGAAATCACCGCGCAGGTGCTTCGAGGCCATCACGTCATAGGCGCCGCCATAGGCCTTGCGGGTGATCACCGTCACCTTGGGCACCGTCGCCTCGCCATAGGCGAACAGCAGCTTGGCGCCGTGCTTGATGACGCCGCCGTATTCCTGGCCCGTCCCCGGCAGGAAGCCCGGCACGTCGACAAAGGTCAGGATCGGAATTTCGAAGGCGTCGCAGAAACGCACGAAGCGCGCGGCCTTGCGGCTAGAGTCGATATCAAGGCAGCCCGCCAGCACCATTGGCTGGTTCGCCACCACGCCCACCGTCTGCCCTTCAAGGCGAATGAAGCCGGTGATGATGTTCTTGGCGAAATCTTCCTGAATCTCGTAGAAATCCGCCTCGTCCGCGACCTTCAGGATCAG
Organism: Pseudooceanicola sp. DL12; assembly: GCF_056270665.1. Taxonomy (NCBI): domain Bacteria; kingdom Pseudomonadati; phylum Pseudomonadota; class Alphaproteobacteria; order Rhodobacterales; family Paracoccaceae; genus Pseudooceanicola; species Pseudooceanicola sp. DL12. The sequence continues at coordinate 601,934 of NZ_CM149884.1, read as the reverse complement.
TTCCTTCATGTCGTAGGGGCTGTTGGCATTCTCCGGAATCAGCGTGTCCAGGCTGTTCTCGATCCGGTTGACGTCATCGAAGAAGGGCCGCACGGGGGGCTTTTCGCGGTTGTTCAGCGGCAGGAAGTCGACCAGCCGACGTACCTCCGCCATCGCCTCGACGTCGTTCTCGAAGGCGCCGTCGGCCACGCTGGATTTCCTGGTATGAGTGCTCGCCCCACCAAGCTCCTCGGCCGTCACCACCTCGTTGGTCACCGTCTTCACCACGTCGGGCCCGGTCACGAACATGTAGCTCGAGTCCTTCACCATGAAGATGAAGTCGGTCATGGCCGGGCTGTAGACGGCACCACCGGCACAGGGCCCCATGATCACGCTGATCTGCGGCACCACGCCCGAGGCCATGATGTTACGCTGGAACACGTCCGCATAGCCCGCGAGAGAGGCGACGCCCTCCTGGATCCGGGCACCGCCCGAATCGTTCAGCCCGATCACCGGCGCGCCGTTCTGTACGGCCATATCCATGATCTTGCAGATCTTCTGGGCGTGGGTTTCCGAGAGCGAGCCCCCGAACACGGTGAAATCCTGACTGAAGACATAGACCATGCGACCGTTGATCGTGCCCCAGCCGGTCACCACGCCGTCGCCGTAGGGGCGCTGCTTCTCCATCCCGAAGTCGGTGCAGCGGTGGGCGACGAACATGTCGAATTCTTCGAAACTGTCCGCGTCCAGCAGCAGCTCGATCCGCTCGCGGGCCGTCAGCTTGCCCTTGGCATGCTGCGCCTCGATCCGCTTCTCGCCACCGCCCAGGCGCGCCGTGGCGCGCCGCGCGTTCAATTCCTGCAGGATGTCTTTCATGTCGCCCTCCTTGCCTCTCCCATGCGGGTAGAGCCGAAGGCCTGGCCTCCGGATTCCTCGGTTGACCATAGGCTGTCACAGCAGCGGGACAAAGGGAAATACCGCAAATTTGCAAACTATTGGCAGGGGTTCTGTTGCAAATTGCAAAACTGCAAAATGCGTGCAAAGCACATGGACATGCAATCGACACACGAATAGCAGATCTCCATGACACAACCGACGCGGCAGCGCTATCTCGACCGGTCCACGGCCCCGCATATCTCCACCCTCATCCTGCTGATGGGGCTGGCAGCCATGGCGGTGAACATCTTCCTGCCCTCCCTGCCGCATATCGCAACCTACTTCGACCAACCCTATCAGGTGGTGCAGCTCTCGGTCACCGCCTTCCTGGCCGCAAACGGCATCCTCCAGATCTTCATCGGTCCGATCTCGGACAAGTTCGGCCGCCGCCCGGTGATGCTCGCCGGCATGGCGATCTTCCTGGTGGCGACGCTCGGCTGCATCCTGGCCGAGAGTTTCGGCACCTTCCTCGCCTTCCGTATCCTTCAGGCCTCCTCCGGCATCTTCATGGTGCTGACCCGCGCCGTGGTCCGCGACACCAATTCCACCGAGAATGCGGCCTCTGCCATGGCCTATGTCACCATGGGCGTGTCCATGGTGCCCATGATCGCCCCGGCGCTCGGCGGCGGGCTCGACGAGCTCTTTGGCTGGCAGGCCTCCTTCTGGCTTCTGTTCGTCGGCGGTGTCGCGATCTTCCTGCTGACCTGGTTCGACATGGGCGAAACCGCCCACCCCAGCGGCCTGACCCTCGCCCGGCAGTTCGGCCAGTACCCCGAGCTGATGATGGCTCGCCGCTTCTGGGGCTATTGCCTCGCCGCAGGCTGCTGTGCAGGCGGCTACTACTCCTACCTCGGCGGCGCACCCTACGTGGCCAGCGCCGTATTCGGCCTGACCCCGGCACAGTTCGGCCTCTACACCGCCTTCCCGGCCTTCGGCTATTTCTCCGGAAACTTCGTCACCGGCCGCTTTGCCACCCGCGTCGGCACCAACCGGATGATCCTGGCGGGCCTCGTCACCATGGCTGCCGGCATGTGTCTCTCGCTCGCCACCACACTGTCGCACCATGGCGGGCCGACGATCTTCTTCGCTTTCACCTTCTTCATCGGCTTCGGCAACGGCATGGCCCTGCCCTCGGCCAATGCCGGCATGCTCTCGGTGCGGCCGCATCTTGCCGGCACCGCCTCCGGCCTCGGCGGGGCGATCATGATCGGCGGCGGCGCAGTGCTCGCCACCTTCGCCGGCACCCTTCTCGACCCCGAGACGGGCGAGGCCCCCCTTCTGATCCTGATCATCTGCAGCGCCTCGGTGGGCATCCTCGCCATCCTGGGCGTAATGCGACGTGAGAAACAACTTTCGCGGCAGCCCGGATAAGAGGCGGTTGCGCTTACGCCTTGTTAACCACGATTTGCAAAGTTAGCCTCGGGGCAGGTAAAGCTGCAAATCGCTGACAGGTGGGGGAATGGCCGCACAGAAACTCTATGCCGGGGCCAAGTTACGGGAAACGCGGCAGAAACTGGGGCTGACACAAAAGGAATTCGCGGCCAAGCTCGGGGTCTCCCTGCCCTATCTGAACCAGATGGAGAACAACAACCGGCCGGTTTCGACCTCGGTCGTGCTGTCGCTCGCGCAGGAATTCGGCTTTGACGTGACGGAGCTGTCCACCGGCGACAGCGAACGCCTCGTCTCCGACATGAGAGAGGCCATGGCAGATCCCGTCCTGGCCGAGGCCGCGGTGCCGCTGGCCGACCTGCGCCTGACAGCGGCCAACGCCCCGGCCCTCGCCCGCGCCTTCCTGCACCTGCACCGCGCCTACCGGCAGACCCACGAACGCCTTGCTTCGCTCGACGAGGCGCTCGGCCGCGAGGATGCCCGCGCCACTCCTTCGCCCTGGGACGAGGTGCGCGACTTCTTCCACTACTGCGACAATTACATCGACGCCGTCGACCGCGCGGCCGAGAACTTCGCCGCCCCCGTCCGCAACGAGGACAACATCCGTGTCCGTGCCGTGGCGGCCCTGGGCAATTGCGGCGTGCGGGTGGATTTCGCCGATGTCGACCCGCTGCGCACCTACGATCCCGAGACCCGCAAACTCACCCTCTCGCTACGCGCCGCCCCGGAAACCCAGACCTTCCAGCTCTTGCATCAGGTCGCCCTGCTCGAGCAGGACAAGCTGCTCGAGGCCACCCTCGATCTCGCCCGGTTCCAATCGGAAGCCGCCCGCAACATCGCCAAGATCGGACTGGCGAATTATTTCGCCGGCGCCGCGCTGATGCCCTACACTCGGTTCCTGAAATCCGCACAGGAGGCCCGCCACGATCTGGAGGTCCTGGCCATGCGGTTCGGGGCCTCGATCGAGATGGTCGCGCATCGCCTGTCGACCATGCAGCGCCCCGGCGCCAAGGGCATCCCCTTCTTCTTCGTGCGCGTCGACCAGGCGGGCACGATCACCAAGCGGCACTCGGCCACCCGGCTGCAGTTCGCCCGCTTTGGCGGGGCCTGCCCGCTCTGGAACGTCCACCGCGCCTTCGAGACGCCGGGCCGTTTCCTGCGCCAGCTGGCGGAAACCCCCGACGGGGTCCGCTATGTCAACCTGGCCAGGGATGTGTCGAAACCGGGCGGTCGGTTCGGAGCGCCCGTGCGCCGCTATGCGATCAGCCTCGGCTGCGAGGTGACCTATGCCGACAGCCTTGTCTTTGCAGACGGGCTCGACATCGACAATCCGCGGGCCTTCGAGCCCATCGGGATCTCCTGCAGGATCTGCGAGCGCGAGCATTGCCATCAGCGCTCCGTCCCGCCACTGGAGCGGAAGTTGACGATCGACGTCAACTCCCGCGGCGCCCTGCCCTACGAGGTTGGTTAAAGGGCAGGCCTGCGTGGCTCAGTCGGCCGGCTGCGCGGCCTTGAGCGCGGCAAAGATCTGGTCGCGGAGCAGACCGCGTTCCTTGCGCATCTCGATCATCGCCAGATCTTCCATCGGGTCGAGATTGTTCTCGGCGCGGAAGATCTTGTGGTTCACCTCGTCGTATTCGGCGACCAGCTTGGCAAAGTGCTTGTCCTCGGCCTGCAGCGCATCAAGGGCGTCGGCATAGGCCGGGAAGGATTCGTGAAGCTCGTGCGGTTTCTTGGACATGTCGGTTCCCTTTCCTGTCTGATGGATGCACCTTAGCGGCGATTCCCGAGCAGGGATTTGACAGGGATCAAATCGCACGCCCCGCTTGTGCGGCGCAGCGCGACTTCACACCTTGGTGGCAACCGACACCGGCGTGATCTGGCGCCGCTTCAGCACCGCCTCGCGCCAGGTGATGAAGCTCACCGAGCCCAGGATCAGAATGCCGCCCAGGATCACGAAGGGATCCACCGGCTCGCCGAAGACCAGCGCGCCCAGCAGTACCGCCCAGACCAGTTGCAGGAAGGTCACCGGCTGCGTCACCGTCATCGGCGCCACGCGGAAGGCCAGCGTCATGCAGTAATGTCCAAGCGTCGCCAGCACCGCCACCATGAAGAGCGCGCCAAGCTGCAGCGCGCTCGGCGCCACCCAGACCGGCAGCGCCGCCGGCAGCAGGCCGATGGTCACCGTCACCGACAACATCGCCACGATCACCAGCGGATCCATGTCGTCCGACAGGCGCTTGCTGATCATGTAGGACACCGCGAAACAGGTGGCCGTGCCCAGCATCGCAAAGTGGCCCGTGCTGATCTCGCGCATCCCCGGCCGCAGGATGATCAAGGCCCCGAGCAGGCCGATCAGCACCGCCGCGATCCGCCGCGCCGCCAGCTTTTCCCCCAGGAAGACCGCCGCGCCGATGGTGATCAGGATCGGCGAAAGATAGTTCATCGCCGTCACGTCCGCGATCGGGATCCGCGCCATGGCATAGAACCACAGACTCACGCCCACCGTGTGCACCACGCCCCGCGCGATGAACAGCCGCCAGTGCCGCGGCGAGATCGGCGTGCGAAAGAGCCGCTTCAGCAACGGCAGGAACAGCACCAGCCCCAGGCCGAACCGCAGGAAGGCCGCCTCGGTCGCCGGCAGCGAGGTGCCGAGGCTCTTCACAAGGCCGTTGACGCCTACGAAGAGCAGCCCCGTGATCACCATCCAGAAGACGCCCACGACGGGCTGCATTTTACGTGCTTCGGTCATGCATGCACCCCTAAGCTGATCCCGCGCGACGCACAAGACCGCCGCACTAGAGCGCGACCAGAAGCGACAGCGCGACGCTCCACATCACCATTGCCACCGACAGGTCCAGCACCCGCCAGGCCGCCGGCCGGCGAAACACCGGCGCCAGCAGACGCGCGCCGTAGCCCAGCATCACGAAGAAGACCGCCGAGGCGCACATCGCGCCTGCTGCAAAGGCGGCCTTCTCGGTGTAATCCGCCGAGACCGCGCCCAGGAGCACCACCGTATCGAGATAGACATGCGGATTGCCCCAGGTCAGCGCCAGGCAGATCGCCAGCACCCGCCCCCGCGGCTGCGGCGCGGCCTCTGCCGGCGTCATCACCGCCCCGCCCCGCCAGGCCGAGCGCAGCGCCATGGCGCCATAGACCAGCAGGAAGAGCGCGCCGCCGATCCGCATCACTTCGGCCAGCCAGGGTGCGGCCCGGCTCAGCCCACCAAAACCCGCAACGCCCGCCGCGATCAGCACCGCGTCCGACAGCGCACAGGTCAGCACCACCGCGCCCACGTGCTGCCGCAGCAACCCCTGCCGCAGCACAAAGGCGTTCTGCGCCCCGATCGCCAGGATCAGCGACAGCCCGAGCCCGAACCCCGCCAGACAGGCCTCCGCCATACGTCACACCCCTTTCCGCTCACCTCCCGCTTGCCTAGCCGCGCGTGCCCCATGTATCCAATTCATAATTCTGCATCTGGATTAGTTTCTCTTATGACCTTCGATCCGGCCCAGCTTGCCGCCCTCGCCGCCATCCTGCGCCTCGGCTCCTTCGAGGCCGCGGCCGAAGAGCTCGGCATCACCCAATCCGCGGTGTCCCAGCGCCTTCGGGCGCTGGAAGAGCGCGCCGGCACGCCACTGGTGCGGCGCGGCCCACCGGCCAGCGGCACCGACGCCGGCCTGCAACTCGCCCGTCACGCCGAGCAGGTCGCGCTGATGGAGGCACAGGTGCTGCGCCAGATTGGCCTGTCCGCCGGTGGTGGCCGCCTGGCCGTGGCCGTCAACGCCGACAGCCTCGCCACCTGGATCATCCCCGCCCTGGCCCTGGCCGGGCAGGAGATGGGAGAGACGCTCTTCGATATCGAGGTCGACGATCAGGACCATTCCGCCGACTGGCTCCGACAGGGGCGTGTCAGCGCGGCGATCACCGCCAGCGCCGCGCCCGTGCGCGGCTGCGACGTTCAGCCCTTGGGCGCCATGCGCTATCTCGCCACCACAAGCCCGGCCTTCATGGCGCGCCATTTCCCGGACGGCCCCGATGACGACAGCCTCCGCCGTGCGCCGATGCTCGTCTACAATGCCAAGGATACGCTTCAGTCACAGTGGCTTGCGCGGGAATTCGGCAATGGCAAGGCCCCGCCCGCCCATCGCCTGCCCTCGACCCGGGGGTTCGCGGATGCGGGCCGCGCCGGCCTCGGCTGGGGCATGAACCCCGAGGCCCTGATCCGCGATGCCCTGGCCAGCGGTCAGCTGGTCGAGCTGCTGCCCGGCCGCCCGCTCGACGTACCGCTCTACTGGCAGATCTCGCGCCTGATGGCCCCGGCGCTCGCACCGCTGACACGCGCCATCCGTCAGGCCGCCCGCGGCGCCCTGATCCCCGGCTGACCGCTCAGAACCACTGCCCCGGCTCCATCAGGCCCAGGTCCATCAACTGCCTGGAACTCCACTCGAACTTCTCCGAGTTGAACCAGAAGTAACTGCTGATGTCGTAGCGCGACCCGGGGTTCTTCTTCAGCGCCTTGGCGGTGCGGAAGGAACAGATGCAGGCGGTCAGGTTGTGGTGCCAGGGGCAGGAATAGGTGTTGCGCTCCTGCTCGTCGAAGGTGTGATCCTCCCGCAATCTCAGCCCCTTGCGCGACCGGAACAGCGCGATCCGGTCGATCTTGCGCCGCGCCGGGGGGACGTGCTCCTCGTAGCGCCAGCGCAGCCCGCCAAAGAAATCCAGCTGCCGCTCCCGTGGCTGGTCGTTCTCGTCCTTGCGGGCCAGCGCATAATACCCCGACCGGTCAAGATAGGCGTGCTCCATCGACACCGCGTCGGGATGCGCCTCCAGGTCGTCGGCGTAGATGTCGATGACATAGCTCAGCATGGCATCGCGGCGTTCCTCGGTGTGAAAGGCCAGAAGTTCGCCCACCGTCCGTCCCTCGCAAAAGGGATAGTACAGGAACTCGGCGTTGTAGCAGTAATAAAGCCACGTGCCCGCCGGCGCCGCATCGTTGACCGCATTCACCGCCCGGGTCAGCGCATTGTCCTCGGCCATCGAATAGCGGATGCGTGGAATGATCTGTTTCAGGTCGTCGGCCAGCTCGAAGCGGTCCGGGGCAAACAGCAGAACCTGCCGGAATCCCACGTCGCGGTGATGGCGCAGCGTGGCGTCCAGTTCCACCTCGTCCTCGGCAAAGATCATCGCCACGGGCCCCTTGGCCAAAAGGGGCTGTTCGCCCCTCAGGAAGTGTTGCAGGCTGTCGAAATGCAATGGATGTCGCTCCGGGTCTTGGTCGCGGCAGAAAAGCCCGCTTTGCCCTGCATTGCAAGCATGCGCCATTGTGGTGTAGTGACAGCCCCTGACCCTTCCCCCGAAAAGGCGCGCGATCATGTCCGGGAACACGAAGAAGCTCTTTATCAAGACCTATGGCTGTCAGATGAACGTCTACGACAGCGAGCGCATGGCCGAGGCCCTTGGCGGCTCCGGTTACGAAGAGGTGTCTTCCCCCGATCAGGCCGACATGATCCTGCTCAATACCTGCCATATCCGGGAAAAGGCCGCCGAAAAGGTCTATTCCGAGCTCGGTCGCTACAAGGAGCTCAAGGCCGGCAAGCCCGATCTCAAGATCGGCGTCGCCGGTTGCGTCGCCCAGGCCGAAGGCGAGGAGATCATGCGCCGTCAGCCCCTCGTCGACCTGGTCGTCGGCCCGCAGTCCTATCACCGCCTTCCCGAGATGGAGGCCAGGGCCGGCCAGGGCGAGAAGGTGCTCGACACCGATTTCCCCGAGGAAGACAAGTTCGAGGTGCTCAAGACCCGCGGCCCCAAGGCCCGGCGCGCGCCCACCGCCTTCCTCACGGTGCAGGAGGGCTGCGACAAGTTCTGTGCCTTCTGCGTCGTACCCTATACCCGCGGCGCCGAGGTCTCGCGCCCGGTCCCGCGCATCCTCGACGAGGCCCGCGATCTCGTTTCGCGCGGCGTGCGCGAGATCACCATGCTGGGCCAGAACGTCAACGCCTACCACGGCATCGGGCCGGATGGCGGCGACTGGTCGCTCGCCCGGCTGATCGAGGAACTGTCCGAGATCGACGGGCTCGAGCGCCTGCGTTTCACCACCTCGCACCCGAACGACATGCAGGATGACCTGATCGCGGCCCATGGCACCTGTGCAAAGCTGATGCCCTACCTGCACCTGCCGGTGCAGTCCGGCTCCGATCGCATCCTCAAGGCGATGAACCGCAAGCACACGCGCGACGACTACTTCCGCCTGATCGACCGCATTCGCGCCGCCCGCCCCGACATCCACCTCTCCGGCGACTTCATCGTCGGCTTCCCCGGCGAGACCGATCAGGATTTCGAGGACACGATGGACCTGGTGCGCCGCGTCGAATACGGCACCGCCTATTCCTTCAAGTATTCCGCCCGCCCCGGCACGCCGGCGGCGGAAAAGGGCGACAAGATGGTGGATCCCGCCGTCGCCTCGGACCGGCTTCAGGCCCTGCAGGCCCTGCTGACGGAACAGCAGCGCAGGCTTCAGGATGCCATGGTCGGCCGCGAGGTTTCGGTGCTGTTCGAAAAGGGCGGCCGCCTGCCGGGCCAGATGGTGGGCAAATCCGAGTACCTGCATGCCGTCCATGTCACCGCCGAGGGGCTTCAGCCCGGCGACATCCGCCGCGTGCGGATCACCGACAGCGGCAAGAACTCCCTTGCCGGCGCCCTCGCCTGACCCGGCCCTGACCCCGCAGCAGGCAGGGCCAGGCAGCAACTTGACGGCCCCCGACAGCCCCTTGCCGACGCGCTGTCCCGGCATCTGCCGCACATTCGCCTGATTTTTCATCAAATCCAACGGACAAAACGCGCCTGGTCACGGAGGGCCGGCGCGTTCTGTAAGGCAGCAATTTGTCGATCACGTTGACCGCCGCGCCCCTACGGGCAACTTTTTGATAACCTTGGACAAAGCGGTTCTACTGGGGCGGCCGCATGGTCGCCCCCGGTTCAGCCTGCCGTCCGTCGGACATCTCAGTTGCGCGGGGTGGAGTCGATCAGTTCCTGGGTGCGCGAAACCATCAGCTCGCTGTGGTCCACCAGATAGGCGTCACGGCAGACCCGCTCGCCGATCTCGATGGCGCGCGAGTAGGAAAAGCCATTTGCCATCAGGGACTCGACGAAATCTTCGTTCGGGTGATCCCAGATCACGGATTTCCAAGGGCCGCGGAAACACGACACGACAACAGGAACGTTTTCGGGGGTAACAGCTTGTGCAGCAACAGCCGGCAAGAAGCCGGCGGTGGCAGCAGCCACCAGCATGACGATTTTCTTCATTCTACCACAACCTTTCAAGCGGGTCCTGAGCGGGGTCCGGCTTTTTGATGCCAGTTCACCCTTTAGATTTTCTTCATTTTGAAAGTGAGGGCTACATATGTGAGGAATTGATTCGTTTCCAGAGCGGAATCAAACAACCTTAACAAGTCGACGTCGCGTCACCCAAAACACACACTTTTCGCTCATATTTTCTCGAATTTGGGCTCTAATTGGCCCAAAACAGCCCGTTTGGGCAGTTTTGCCTATCCGAAGGGATAGGTCCTTCCGGGCGACTTCGCGGCCGTTTTTGCCGCCTTTTCCGCCCACCTCCAAACCCTCCGAGAACGAGTCTTTTACCATTCGTCAAGGTCAGTCTTGCAGACCTTTTGCCCCGCCAATTACCGTTCCGGGCACCTCCCGTTTCAATCCCATTTGCAATTTCGTGAGCCATCACCCGCCGCGATGCGGAATTCTTGACTTGCCGGATCGGCTCCGCCCTGCCACGCTGAGTTCAGGAACCGCCCCGGCGGGCGGATGACATCTCTTGAAGGAGTCCTACTTGGCCACAAGCCTGCTGCCCCCGCAAAATGACGACACGACCCTGGCCGAAGTTGCCGTCGAATTCCCCGACAACTTCCTGCTGATCGAACTCTGCGGCGAATACGACCGCAACCTCGCCCAGCTGGAACAGAAACTTGGCACGCAGATCCTGCGCCGCGGCAACCATCTTGTCGCCATGGGCAGCCCCGAGGCAGCGAAGGAAACCATAGATGTCCTCAAGGCCCTCTACGCCCGGCTCGAGGCCGGCCGCGAGGTCGGCCATGCCGACATCGACCGCGAGCTGCGCATGAACGGCACCTCCGTCAGCGCCAGCAGAGCCCCCGATCCGGAGGACACCGGCGACCAGCTCGAGATGTTCAAGGGCGGCCGGGTCGAGATCAAGACCCGCAAGAAGATGGTCGAACCGCGCACCGAGGCGCAGAAGGCCTATGTCCAGAACCTCTTCAACCACGAGCTCGGCTTCGGCATCGGCCCGGCCGGCACCGGCAAGACCTACCTGGCCGTGGCCGTAGGCGTGTCGATGTTCATCGAGGGCCACGTCGATCGCATCATCCTGTCCCGCCCCGCGGTCGAGGCCGGCGAAAAGCTCGGCTACCTGCCCGGCGACATGAAGGACAAGGTCGACCCCTACATGCAGCCGCTCTACGACGCGCTGAACGACTTCCTGCCGGGCAAGCAGGCCGCCAAGCTGATCGAGGAAAAGCGCATCGAGATCGCGCCGCTGGCCTTCATGCGGGGCCGCACGCTGGCCAATGCCTTCGTGGTGCTCGACGAGGCGCAGAACGCCACCTCGATGCAGATGAAGATGTTCCTCACCCGCCTGGGCGAGGGCTCTCGCATGGTGATCACCGGCGACCGTTCCCAGGTCGACTTGCCGCGCGGGGTGCAATCGGGCCTGCGCGATGCCGAACGCCTGCTCGCCCATATCCCCGACATCTCCTTCAACTACTTCACCTCGAAGGACGTCGTGCGCCACCCGCTGGTCGCCAAGATCATCGAGGCCTACGAAGAGGACGAGGCCAAGGGCTGATCCGCGCCCCCGAGAGCGGATGCGGCGGCGGACAACCCCCGCCGCATCCCCGATGGCGCCGCCCGCCGGCTGATGCTATGGCCCGCCCATGACAGACGACATCCAGATCACCGACTGCCTCATCGAGGACCCCCGCTGGGAGGAGACCGGCCTTGCCGCGCTCTCCGAATCTGCGGCCCGCGCCACCCTTGCGCATCTCGGCCTGACGCCGGCGGACTTCGAGATCTGCGTCATGGGCTGCGATGATTCCCGCATCGCCGAGCTCAACACCGAGTTCCGCGGCAAACCTTCGCCGACGAACGTGCTCTCCTGGCCGGCCGAGGAGCTGGCCCCGGAAACCGAGGGCGACGCGCCCGATCTGCCGCAGGCCGATCCCCACTTCGGGGCCGCCGAACTGGGCGATATCGCCATTTCCTTCGATACCTGCGCCCGCGAGGCGACCGAATCCGGCCTCGCCTTCGATGATCACGTGACCCATCTGGTTGTTCACGGAATCCTCCATCTTCTGGGCTACGACCACATTCGCGACGGCGATGCGACATTGATGGAGGGAACCGAGGTGGAAATACTTGGCAAACTGGGTATCGCTGACCCATATAATCGGGATGGCGGGGTGTAACCCCGCGGCTATTGGAAAGGTACGATGGGCGACAGCACGGACGGGTCTTCTAACGCAGCGCAACGCGCGCGGTCCCAGACCCCAGAAACCGCCGCTCCCGCAGGGGGCGTCGTGGTGAACATGAACGGAACCGGCCAGGCGGCCACGCAGCCAGCGGCACTTCAGCCGGCCGGCGGCGCGACGGCGGGGGCCAGCACCCCGCTCAACGGCACCGCCCAGCGTCCCGGCACCGACAGCGGCACCAACAGCGGCACCGATGGCCCCGTAAACGGGTCCGAGGGCTACTCTCGTGACAGCGATGAAGACGAAGACCGCCAGAACGGCAGTTCCGGCGGCTTTGGCGGCTGGCTGCGTCGGGTCTTCACCGGCGCCGACGGCGAGGAAGAGACCGACGAGAGCAGTGCCACCGGCGATCCGGCCCCCCAGTCGAACGAGCATCACCACCGCCCGCACTCGCTGCTGAATCTGCGCCGCATGCGGGTCGAGGATGTCGCCATCCCCAAGGCCGAGATCGTCGCGGTGCCCTCCACCATCACCCAGGCCGAGCTGGTCGATGTCTTCCGCGAGAGCGGCATGACCCGCCTGCCGGTCTATACCGGCACGCTCGACACCCCGATCGGCCTCGTCCACCTGAAGGACTTTGCCCTGAAACACGGCTGGGCCGGCGGCGGGCGCTTCTCGCTCAAGGCGCTGCTGCGGCCGCTGCTCTTCGTGCCGCCGTCGATGCCCATCGGCGTGCTGCTGCAAAAGATGCAGACCGAACGCCGGCACATGGCGCTGGTGATCGACGAATACGGCGGGGTCGACGGCCTCGTCACCATCGAGGACCTCATCGAACAGGTCATCGGCGAGATCGAGGACGAGCACGACGTCGAGGAGGACGCCCTCTGGACGAAGGAGCCCTCCGGCTCCTACCTGGTGCTCGCCAAGGCCCCGCTCGACGAGTTCGAGGACGAGATCGGCATGTCCCTCACCGATGACGAGAGCGTCGACGAGGAAGAGATCGACACCCTCGGCGGCCTCGTCTTCATGCTCTCGGGCCGCGTGCCCGCGCGGGGCGAGGTGGTGGAACATCCCGCCGGCCATGATTTCGAGGTGGTCGATGCCGATCCCCGCCGGATCAAGCGCCTGCGTGTCCGTCTCAACGTCCGTACCCCGGAACAGGCCGACAGCTAAATCATGAAGAGACTTCCCCGTCCGCGACTTCCGCGCCTGCGCGCGTGGTGGCCCCTTGCGGCGGGGATCCTCGCTGCCGGTGGCCAGGCACCCGTTTCCCTCTGGGTCCTGGCCCTGGCGGGCTTTTCCCTGCTCTTTCTCGCGCAGCTGCGCGCGCCCACCGTGCGCGCCGCCGCCTTCAACGGCTGGGCCTTCGGGTCGGGCTATTTCCTCGCGGCGCTGGCCTGGCTGGTCGAGCCCTTCATGGTCGATCCGGCCCGCGATCTCTGGATGGCGCCCTTTGCCATGTTTTTCATGTGCTGCGGGCTGGCGCTCTTCTGGATGCTGGCCACCGGCCTGGCCAAGCGGATCGCCCCCGGCCCCGCCTGGGCCCAGGCCCTGGCCTTCACCGGGGCGCTTGCCCTGGCCGAGGCCCTGCGTGGCTGGATCTTCACCGGCTTCCCCTGGGCGCTGATCGGCCACGGGCTGATCGACAGCCCCCTGTTGCCCCTCGCCGCCCTCGGCGGCCCGCTGCTGCTCACGGTTGCCCTCCTGCTGCCCGCCTGCGCCTTCGGCACCGCCCTGCACCGCTGGTCGGGCCACAGCGCCCTGCCCGCCCTCACCGGCGTGGCGCTTCTGGCCGTGCTGGCGCTGGCCGCGCCCGCCTTCCGCCCCGAGGCCCTGCCCGCCGGCCCCGATGCGCCCGTCATCCGCCTGGTTCAGCCCAACGCCGCGCAGCGCGAGAAATGGAAGCCCGAGAACATCTCGCTCTTCTTCCGGCGCCAGCTCGACTATTCCGCCGCCGGGCCCCGGCCCGACCTCGTCGTCTGGCCCGAGACCGCCATTCCCTACCTGCTGAACGAAAGCCCCGGCATTCCCGGTGTGCTGCTCGATGCCTCCGGCGGCGTGCCCGTGGTCTTTGGCGTGCGCCGCACCGATGGCCCGCTGATCTACAACTCCCTCGCCGTGGTCGAAGACGGCGCCGATGGCTTTCCCGAGGTGGCCGATGTCTATGACAAGCACCACCTGGTGCCCTTCGGCGAATACATCCCCTTCGGCGATCAGCTCGCGCGGATCGGCATCACCGCCTTTGCCTCGAACCTGGGCAGGGGCTTCTCGGCCGGGCCCGGCGCACATCTGATCGACCTGCCCGGCATCGGCACCGCCCTGCCGCTGATCTGCTACGAGGCCGTCTTCCCCCGCGACATCCGCGCCGCGCCCTCGCGGCCCTCGCTGCTGTTGCAGATCACCAACGATGCCTGGTTCGGCACCTTCTCCGGCCCCTATCAGCACCTGGCCCAGGCCCGCCTGCGTGCAATCGAACAGGGAATTCCGATGATCCGGGTCGCGAATACCGGGATTTCTGCCCTGATTTCAGCAGATGGTCAGGTTATTTCATCGCTCCCGCTGGGGGTCGAAGGCTATCTCGACGTCTCCCTGCCCCCCGCCGCGGCGCCGACACCCTATTCCAAATCAGGTGATATACCTCTGATATTGCTTGCCTTTATCCTCATGTGCATTGCTGCAATACCGGCTGTTCATCAGTCCTTGACCAGTCGGAAACAAACCGATTGACCATTGCAGGCCCGGGGCGTACCCCATTGGGACCGCCACCCCAACGGCTTCCTGACGGGGTTGGTAAGCAATCATCGGAGCACATTCACATGACAAGACAGAGCTACATCTTCACCTCTGAATCCGTTTCAGAGGGCCATCCGGATAAGGTCTGCGACCGTATCTCGGATGCGGTTCTCGACGCCCTCATTTCCGAGGAGCCCGAGGCCCGCGTGGCCTGCGAGACCTTCGCCACGACCAACCGCGTCGTGATCGGTGGAGAAATCGGCCTCGCTGACCAGGACAAGCTGCACGAGTACATGGACTCGATCGAGGACATCGCCCGTGCCTGCATCAAGGACATCGGGTACGAGCAGGACAAGTTCCACCACGAGACGGTGGAAATCACCAACCTGCTGCACGAACAGTCGGCGCATATCGCCCAGGGCGTGAACTCGTCCAACGAGAAGGACGAGGGCGCGGGCGACCAGGGCATCATGTTCGGCTATGCCACGGACGAGACGCCGGAACTCATGCCGGCCCCCATCCACTATGCCCACGGCATCCTCAAACGCCTCGCAGAGGTCCGCAAGGACGGCACGGAACCCACCCTGCGCCCCGACGCCAAGAGCCAGCTCTCGCTGCGCTACGAAAACGGCGTCCCCGTAGAGGTGACCCAGCTGGTGCTCTCGACCCAGCACGCGAACGAGGCGCAGACCAGCGCCGACATCCGGGCCATCGTCGAGCCCTACATCCGCGAGGTGCTCCCCGACGGCTGGCTGACCGACAACACCGAATGGTGGGTCAACCCCACCGGCAAGTTCGTCATCGGCGGCCCTGACGGCGACGCCGGCCTGACCGGCCGCAAGATCATCGTCGACACCTACGGCGGGGCCGCGCCCCATGGCGGCGGGGCCTTCTCCGGCAAGGATCCGACCAAGGTCGACCGTTCCGCCGCCTATGCCGCGCGCTACCTGGCGAAAAACGTCGTCGCCGCCGGCATGGCCAAGAAGTGCACGATCCAGCTCTCCTACGCGATCGGCATCTCCAAGCCGCTCTCGATCTATGCCGACACCTACGGCACGGGCGAGGTGGACGAGGCCGAGATCGAGCGCGCCGTGGCACAGGTGATGAACCTCACGCCCCGCGGCATCCGCGAGCATCTGCAGCTGAACAAGCCGATCTACTCCCGCACCGCAGCCTACGGCCACTTCGGCCGCGCGCCCGATGCGGACGGCGGCTTCTCCTGGGAAAAGACCGACCTGGTCGACGCCCTGAAGAAGGCCATCTGAGAGACGGCATCCGCGCCAGGATCACAGCCTGACCGCACGACAGGGCCCCGCTTCGGCGGGGCCTTTTCGCATCCTGCCCTCACCGCTGGCCAGGCCGCGCCGGCCATGCTAGGACGCGGCCTTCCTCGCCACAGGAGCGCCACATGACCGACACCACCGGACTGACCCAGCTCGGACAGGCCACCGCCCTGCCCGCCTCCCCCGAAGAGGCCGTGCTCGAACGCGTGCCCCAGCCGACACCCGGCGAACGCTACAACGTGCGCTTTACCGCGCCCGAGTTCACCTCGCTCTGCCCGATGACCGGACAGCCCGACTTCGCCCATATCATGATCGACTACGTCCCCCGCGACTGGCTGGTCGAGAGCAAGTCGCTCAAGCTCTTCCTCGGCTCCTTCCGCAATCACGGCGCCTTCCACGAGGAATGCACCGTCACGATCGGCCGCCGCCTGGCCGACCTGCTGGAGCCGGAATGGCTGCGCATCGGCGCCTACTGGTATCCCCGCGGCGGCATCCCGATCGACGTCTTCTGGGCCACCGGCCCCGCCCCCGAAGGCCTCTGGATCCCGGACCAGGGCGTGCCGCCCTACCGTGGTCGCGGCTGAGGCCAAGGCTGACGCTTGACCCGAGACGGCCGAAGGCCCACAACGCCACCCGACCCGAGCAGAGACCCGAGAGCATGACCCGCGACACCCACCCCTCCGGCGCCCCCTGGCGCAACTTCTACGGCCGCTTCAAGGGCAAGGGCCTGCGCCCCTCGCAGGAGGTCTACCTCGACGAGGACCTGGGCCGTCTCTCCCCCGGCGCCGTCGGCTGGGAGGAAAACCCGGAACGCACCCCGCTCGACCTCAAGGCGCTCTTCGGGGAGCGCGACGTCTGGCTCGAGATCGGCTTCGGCGGCGGCGAACACCTGGTGCACCAGGCGGCGAACAACCCGAACGTCGGCATCATCGGCGCGGAACCCTACATCAACGGCGTCGCCATGCTGCTCGGCAAGATCCGCGAGGCCGGCGTGGAGAACCTCGCCGTGCACCCGGGCGACGCGCGCGACCTCTTCGACGTCCTGCCGGACGGTTCGCTCTCCCGCGCCTTCCTGCTCTACCCCGACCCATGGCCCAAGAAACGCCACCACCGCCGCCGCTTCGTGACGCCTGACCACCTCGAACCGCTCTCGCGCAAGCTCAAGCCGGGTGCGATCTTCCGGGTGGCCACCGACATCCCGGACTACGTCCGCCAGACCCTGCAGGAAGTGCCGAAACAGGGCTTCGAATGGCTGGCCGAAGGCCCGACGGACTGGCGCGCGCCCTGGGACGACTGGATCTCCACCCGCTACGAGCAGAAGGCGCTGCGCGAAGACCGCACACCGCATTACCTGACCTTCCGGAAACTCTGAGAGGGGTTTCGCGCCGCAAGCGGCACGAAGCCTCCGGCGGGGATATTTTTCTACAGGGAAACAAGAAAAAACACCCTTCTGGCGGCCCGGCCGAACAGAAGGGTGTTTCCCTGTGCGGTCATCGGGATCCCTCCCTGTACCGCGAAACCTGGCTGACAGATCTTGGATAACAAACGGTTAAGCCGCGCGCGGCAGCTTCCGTTTCCCTGTTCCAAATATCCCCGCCGGAGGCAGGCGCGGCGCCGGCAAGGGGCGCCACGTCCGATGCTTCAGAGGTTTTCTGGCTGTGGCATGCCCAGCACGTGATAGCCGCCATCCACGCGGATGATCTCGCCGCTGGTGCAGGCCCCCGCATCGGAGGCCAGGTAGACCGCCGTGCCGCCAATGGCTTCCAGCGTTGCGTTGGCCCGCATCGGGGCATTGGCCTCGGTCTGACGGAAGGTCTTGCGCGCCCCACCGATGGCCGCCCCGGCCAGCGTCTTCATCGGACCGGGCGAGATGGCGTTGACGCGGATCCCCTCGGGGCCGAGATCGTTGGCCAGGTACCGCACCGCCGATTCCAGCGCCGCCTTGGCCACGCCCATGACGTTGTAGAAGGGTGTCACCCGGTTCGAGCCCTGGTAGGTCATCGTCAGGATCGTGCCGCCATCCTTCATCAGCGGGCGCGCCCGGCGCGCCACGTCGATCAGCGAGTAGCAGGAGATATCCAGCGAGTTCTTGAAGTTCTCGCGGCTGGTGTTGATGAACCGCCCCGAAAGCTCGTCCTTGTTCGAGAAGGCAATGGCATGCACCACGAAGTCGAGGCTGCCCCACTGCTCCTTGATCTTCTCGAAGGCGGCATCCATCGAGGCATCGTCGGTGACGTCGGAATCGAGCATCAGCTCTACCCCGAGTTGCTCGCCCAGCGGTGCCACGCGCTTGCCGAAGGTTTCCCCCTGGTAGGTGAAGGCCAGCTCTGCCCCCGCCTCGTGCATCGCCTTGGCGATCCCCCAGGCGATCGAACGTTCGTTCGCCACGCCCATGATCAGGCCACGTTTGCCCTGCATCAATCCCGTCATCGTCAGATCATCCGTTGTAACGCGACAGCAGCATCGAGCCGTTCGTGCCGCCAAAGCCGAAGGAATTGGTCATGACGGTATCGAGCCCGGCATTTTCGACCAGAGAAGTCGCGATTTCGCCCGGCAGGATACCCTCGAGCAGCGTGTCCACGTTGATCGACGGGATGATGAAATCATCCCGCAGCGCCAGCAGGCAGAAGATCGCCTCGAGCGCCCCGGCCGCCCCCTGGGCATGGCCGGTCATCGACTTGGTCGAGCTGATCGGCGGCACCTCTCCTTCGCCGAAGACGCGACGCACCGCGTCGACCTCGGTGCCGTCACCGGCCGCCGTCGAGGTGCCGTGGGCGTTGATGTAGGAGACCTTGCGGCCCTCGGGCAGCGTCGACATGGCAAGCTCCATGGCGCGCTGCGCCCCCTCGCCGGAGGGCGCGACCATGTCGACCCCATCGGAGGTCGCGGCAAAGCCGGTGACCTCGGCATAGATCTTGGCGCCACGCGCCTTGGCGTGCTCGAGCTCTTCCAGCACCACCATGCCGCCGCCGCCGGAGATCACGAAGCCGTCGTGATCGGCGTCAAAGGCACGGCTGGCCTTCTCGGGCGTGTCGTTGAACTTCGAGGACATGGCGCCCATGGCGTCGAACAGGCACGACAGCGTCCAGTCGAGCTCCTCGCCGCCGCCGGCAAACATCACGTCCTGCTTGCCCATCATGATCTGTTCGGCCGCGTTCCCGATGCAGTGCAGCGAGGTCGAGCAGGCCGAGGTGATCGAATAGTTGATGCCCTTGATCTTGAAGGCGGTGGCCAGGTTGGCCGAGATCGTCGAGCTCATGCATTTCGGCACCGCGAAGGGCCCGATCCGCTTGGTGGCGCCCGTCGACAGCACCGTCTGGTGCGCCGCGAACATGGCGCTGGTCGAGGGGCCGCCGGAACCGGCCACAAGGCCCGTGCGCGGGTTCACCACGTCGCTCTCCTCCAGGCCCGCATCCGCGATGGCCTGGCTCAGGGCGATATGGGCATAGGCCGCCCCAGGCCCCATGAAGCGCAGGGTACGCTTCTCGACATGTTCGGCCACGTCGATCTTCAGCGTGCCCGCAACCCGGCTGCGGAACCCGTGCTCGGCCATTTCCGGCGAAGCGACGATACCGGATGTTCCGGTTTTCAGAGAGGTGGTGACCTCTTCAGCATTGTTCCCGATCGAGGATACAATCCCCAACCCGGTGACCACGACTCGGCGCATGGAGCCCTCCTTCCTCAGGAATTAGCTTTCAGACAGGGCAACTTTCATGTCCTTGACCTGGTAGATGACCTCGCCATCCGCTTCCACCCGGCCATCGGCCACGCCCATTGTCAGGCGCCGCGTCTGCACGGCCTTGGTGAAATCGACGTAGTAGGTCAGCATCTTGCGGTCGGGACGCACCATGCCCGTCAGCTTCACTTCGCCAACGCCCAGAGCATAGCCGCGACCCTGCCAGCCGCGCCAGCCCAGGTTGAAACCGGTCAGCTGCCACAGCCCGTCGAGGCCAAGGCAGCCCGGCATGATCGGGTTGCCCGGAAAATGGCAGTCGAAGAACCACAGGTCGGGACGGATGTCGAATTCGGCGACCACGTGGCCCTTGCCGTGCGGTCCGCCATCGGCGCTGATGTCGGTGATGCGATCCATCATCAGCATCGGCGGCTCGGGGAGCTGCGCATTGCCTGCGCCAAACAGCTCGCCACGCGCGCATTTCAGAAGATCTTCCCGGTCAAAGCTGGTGGGATAATCGGCCATTAAGGCTCCGCCCCTTTCATGTCGTCTTCAGGTTCTGCCCCCTCTATCACCGCGCGAACGCGCCATGCAAGTGCAGGCGCCCCCCGCGGCGGGGCTTCGTGTCCTCGCGGAGCGGCCCTTTCGGCCCGTTCCCTGCTCTCTCGGCAGGCGGGCCTTGCCGCCCATCCTGCCCCCGTCCCGCCCCGGCCCTGTTGCTTCCGCGCCGTCATACGGGCCCGTCGGGCCCATTTTCCGTTGCGCTGTTGCGTCCCGCCGGGGTTTTTCCCTATATTGTCGGGTGAGCAACGGGATACAAGAACAGCATGAGTTCCACGGCAACCGAACGCGGCGCCGCCTGGCTATCCACAGCAGGGCTGCGGCCGACACGGCAGCGACTGGGTCTGGCGACCCTTCTGGTCGGTGATGGCAACAACCGCCATGTCACCGCAGAGAGCCTCTTTGCCGCTGCAAAGGACACCGGCCAGCCCGTCTCGCTGGCCACGGTCTACAACACCCTGCGCGCCTTCTGCGACGTGGGCCTGATGCGTGAGATCACGGTCGACGGCTCGCGCAGCTACTTCGACACCAACATGCACGACCACCCGCATTTCTTCTGGGAAGACAACGGCGAGCTGACCGATGCCCCCGACGAGGAACTCGAGATCGCCCGCCTGCCCCGCGCGCCCGAGGGCGCCGAGGTCTCCAAGGTCGACGTGGTGATCCGCCTCCGCCGCAAGAACTGAGAAGACAGGCGCCCGCGCGAATACGGGCCCCCGTCCGGACCCCTTCCGGATCCGAGTCCGGGTCTCGCAGACGGGATGCCCCGCGGTCGCGCCTGGCCGGCCCCTCCTGCCGCATCCTCCTGTACCCCAGCACTCCGCTTCCCCCGACTCACCCCGCGCGCTTCACCCCCGCCGCCCAGGCCGCGGGCGGGGCACGCCGCACTGCGCGCAAGCCTCCCGTGCCGCCCATGGACATCCGCGGCCCGGCCGCCACGCTATCCCTGCGTCCGCTGCCGTGGTTTCGGCAGGGATGACCCCGGGCGCCCCCCCCTGCCTTCATCTTTCCCCAAATACGGCTTTGCCGGGGTCAGCCGTCCTTGCTGTCCCCGGGCTCCTTGTCCCCACCGCCGCCACAGCCCTCGCAGCCCTCGCAGGCGCGCACCCGGCGGCGCGAGGCATCCCAGTCCGCGCGGAAGGTCTCTGCCGCGCCGAACTCGGCAAAGCCGTCGTAGTGCCTGTGGTGGCCCTTCGTCCGGGCGGCGTGCTTGATCGGGCACCAGAAGGCCTCGGTGCGCCCGGCCACCTCCTGCACATAGGCGATCAGCCCGTTGCAATAGCCGCAGTAGACGCAGTTCAGCTTTTCGATCCCGTTCAGATAGGCCAGCGTGTGCCTGTCGATCCTGATGTATTCGCCCCGTTTCACCTTCGGGATGCCGTAAACCGGAAAGCAGATCGCCTGATAGACGCTGACGAAAAGATCGAGCAGGGCAAAGGGCAAGATCAGCGCATAGATCACCGGCGCGGTCACCAGGTGCATCACCGGGCTGTTGGCCAGGAAACCGAGCAGGCCGCTGCGCAGGGCCGCGTGCCGGCGCCGCACCTCCTCCTCCCAGACGATCCGGCCGTTCACGAGCCGATAGCGCAGCAGCGCCCGCCGTTCCGCGTATTCCTGTTCCAGCTGCTCGTGCAGCTCGCTGATCCGCGCCTTCAGCGCGTCGATGCGGTCGGTCATCATCCTCTCCCCGGCCCCGTCCTGACATTGCGGCCAAGCCTAGCATGAGCGGCCCCGGTCGCGTCATTGCTCGCTGCCGGGGGCATAGCCGGGATCATTCTGGCGTGGCTTCGCCGCCACCCGGCACCCGCAATCCTCCAGCCGCAATCCTCCAGCCGCGCACGAAAAAAGGGGCCCGCCGCATGGCAGGCCCCTTCCGGTCTTTTCGATCCGTCGCGATCAGGCGGCGACGATTTCCACCATCTCGACGTCAAAGATCAGGTCCTTGCCGGCCAGCATGTGGTTGGCGTCCAGCAGGACTTCCTCTTCCTTGATCTCGGCCACGGTCACCGGGATCACCTGCCCCTGCGGAGAGCTCATCTGCAGCTGCAGGCCCACTTCCAGCGGGATCTCGTCGGGGATGGCGCTGCGCGGCACGGCCTGCATCGCGTTGGGGTCGCGGGGGCCATAGGCCTGGTCCGCAGGGATCTCGACTTTCTTCTGGTCGCCCACGGCCATGCCGGGGATCGCAGTGTCGAGGCCGGGGATGATCTGGCCCGAACCCACGGTGAATTCCAGCGGCTCGCGGCCCTGGGAGCTGTCGAAGGTGGTGCCGTCGGTGAGGGTACCGGTATAGTGAATGCGAACGGTGTCGCCCGTCTTGGCTGTGCTCATAGCCTGTCCAATCATGTGGGGGGGTGAATTTCGGGGCCGGCTGCCTCTGGGTGCCGGGTGCCCGTCTCAACTGCCCCCAGCCTACCGCAGGCCGCTGCCGGGCGCAAACCGCTCTTTTCTTGCGGGCCTTCCCGTGGCAGGCTGGGGCCGGGATTGCGACAAGCGCGCGCGACATGAAAGCAAGGGGAGGAGCTTTTATGGCGATACGGACCTGCCTGTTCGACGCCTACGGAACCCTGTTCGACGTCACCGCCGCGGCCCGTCGTGCCTCGGAGGAGCCCGGTTACGAGGATCTCGCGACCTACTGGTCCGCGATCGCCGGCCTCTGGCGACGCAAGCAGCTGGAATATTCCTGGCAGCTGACGATCCGCAACCTGCCCTGCAATTTCTGGGAGGTCACCCGCGATGCACTCGACTGGGTCCTCGAGGCCGAGGGCTTCCAGGATGCCGAGCTGCGCGAACGCCTCCTGGCGCTCTACTGGCGCCTCGAGGCCTTTGACGATGTCGCCCCCGCCCTCGCGCGGCTGAAGGAAAAGGGGCTGACCTGCGCCATCGTGTCGAACGGCTCGCAGGACATGCTCGAGAATGCCGTCGCGGCCTCGGGCCTGGGCCATGCGATCACCGCCGTCATCTCCGCCGAGACGGTGGGCGCCTTCAAGCCCTCGCCGCTGGTCTACGAGAAGGCCTGCGAGCGGCTCTCCTGCGAGCCCGACGAGGTCGCCATGGTCACCGCCAACGGCTGGGAGGCCACCGCCACCGCCAGCTACGGTTTCGCCACCGTCTGGCTCGACCGCACCGAGATGCCGCTCGACCATCTGCCCGGCCGGCCCGACCATTACCTGCGCACCCTCGACGCCCTGCCGGAGCTGGAGATCTTCTGATGCCGCATTTCACCGCGCCCGACGGCGCCTTCCTCTGGTACGAGGAGGCGGGCGGCGGCCTGCCGGTTCTGGCCCTCTCCGGGCTCACCCGCAACGGGCGCGATTTCGACTTCGTCGCGCCGCACCTGGCCCGTACCCGTCTGATCCGGATGGACTACCGCGGTCGGGGCCGCTCGGACTACACCGGCGCCGGCAGCTATACCCTGCCCAACGAGATGGCCGATGCCATCGCCCTGCTCGATCACCTCGGCATCGACCGCGCGGCGATCCTCGGCACCTCGCGCGGCGGGCTGATCGGCATGCTGATGGCCGCCGCCCATCCCGCCCGCGTCCTCGGCGTGGCGCTAAACGACGTGGGCCCGGCGCTGGAAACCGGCGGGCTGGCGCATATTGCCAGCTACCTCGGCCTTGATCCGCCCTTCGCCAGCCTCGATGACGCCGCCGCGGCCACGGACCCCGCCTTTCCCGGCGTGCCCTTCGAACGCCGCCGCGCCATGCTCGCCCATACCAACCGCGAAACCCCCGAGGGCCTGCAGATCCTCTATGACCCCGAGCTGAGAGAGGCCACCTTCGGCGAGGCCGCCCAGGCCGCCGCTGCCGCCGCCGATCCCGACCTGCTCTGGAATTGCTACGATGCCATGGCCGGCCTGCCCGTCGCGCTCATCCGCGGCGCCAATTCCAACCTGCTGTCGCCCGAGACGGTGGAGGCCATGCGCGCCCGCCACCCCGGTCTCATCGTTGCAACCGTCCCCGACCGCGGCCATACTCCCTATCTGGACGAGCCCGAGGCGCTCGCCGCCCTTTCCCAATGGCTGGACCAGATGCAATGAATTTCGACATGATCGAGGCCGCGGCAACGCGCCTCGCGGGCCATGCCCGCCATACCCCCCTCCTCTCCTCGCCCTTCCTCGACGAGATCGCCGGCCGCCGCGTGCTGGTGAAGCCGGAATGCCTGCAGCACACCGGCAGCTTCAAGTTCCGCGGCGCCTGGTCCGCCATCTCGGCCCTGCCCCCCGAGACCCGCGAGAAGGGCGTCATCGCCTTTTCCTCCGGCAACCACGCCCAGGGCATCGCCCTCGCCGCCCGCCGGCACGGCATCCCCGCCGTCATCGTCATGCCCGCCGATGCCCCGGCGCTGAAGCTCGCCAATACCCGCGCCTATGGTGCCGAGGTGGTGACCTACGACCGCGCGACACAGGACCGCGACGAGATCGGCGCCCGGCTCGCCGAAGAGCGCGGCCTCACCCTGATCAAGCCCTTCGACGAACCCCAGGTCATCGCAGGCCAGGGCACATGCGGGCTGGAAATCGCCCATGACGCCACCGCCCTCGGCATTTCCGAGGCCGAGGTGCTGGTCTGCTGCGGTGGCGGCGGCCTCACCTCCGGCATCGCCCTGGCGCTGGAGACGGCCGCCCCCGGCTTCCGCGTCCGCCCGGTCGAGCCCGAGGGCTTCGACGATGTCGCCCGCTCTCTCGTCTCCGGCAAGATCGAGCACAACGCCGCGCTCTCCGGCAATATCTGCGATGCGATCATCACGCCGGCGCCGGGCAAGATTACCTTCCCGATCCTCAAGGCGCTCTGCGGCCCCGGCCTCACCGTCTCCGAGGAAGAGGCCCTCGGCGCCGTGGCCCAGGCCTTCCTGCGGCTCAAGATCGTGGCAGAGCCGGGCGGCGCCGTGGCGCTGGCCGCGGCCCTCTGGCGCGCCGATCAGCTCGAGGGCGATACCGTCATCGCCGTGGTCTCCGGCGGCAATGTCGATCCGGCCATGTTCACCCGGGCGCTCGGCACGCTCTGATGCCGCGCCCCCTGGCGCGCTATTTCTCCGGCACTTCCGCCATGGAATCCGCATAGCGCCGCATCAGCCGGACAAGCTGGTCGAAATCCCCCTCGTCCCAATCGGCAAAGGCCTCGCGCGCGATCTTCTCGCGCGCGGCGTCGATCATGTCGGTCATCTCGCGGCCCTTGTCGGTGATCTCCGCCTGACGCACGCGCCGGTCCCGCGCGCCGGGGCGGCGCTCGATCAGGCCCATCTCCTCCAGCTTGGCCACCTGCCGGCTGACCGTGGTGTGATCCCGCCCGGCCCTGTCGGCCAGTTCGACCACTCCGATCGGCCCGAATCGCCCCACCGTCACCAGCAGCGGAAACAGCGCCCGGTCCAGCGGTATGCCCGCCGCCCGCACCATCAGCTCGTCGCGCTGCGGGCGGTTCATGATGGCCACGATATCCAGAACCGCATCATGCAATTCGCGGAACTGGCCCGAGAAGCGTGTATTTTGCACATTATTCATTGACGGCGCCTCTTTTCGCGTTTATGTGCATATTACACACTTAATCCAGATTCGAAAGAGCCACTTCCATGAAAGCTGCCGTCGTTACCGCGGCGGGCGCCCTGCCCGTTTGCGCCGAATTCCCCGAACCCGTCGCGACCGAGGGTCATGTCACGCTCCGCGTGCTCGCCTCTGCCGTCTCCCAGCTCACCCGTGCCCGCGCCGCCGGCACCCACTACAGTTCCGCCGGGGGCTTCCCCTTCGTGGCCGGTGTCGATGGCGTCGGGCTGATGCCCGATGGCACCCCCGCCTATTTCGCCTTCCCCGAAGCCCCTCAGGGCGCCATGGCCGAAATCGTCACTGTGCGCGCGCCTCAGGTCGTTCCCCTGCCCGCGGGGCTCGATCCCGTCATGGCCGCGGCCATGGTCAACCCCGCCATGTCCTCCTGGATCGCCCTCACCGAGCGCGCCGCCCTTGCCCCCGGCGAGACCGTGCTGATCAATGGCGCCACCGGCGCCTCCGGCCGCCTCGCCGTCCAGGTTGCCCGCCATCTCGGCGCGGCGCGCATCATCGCCACCGGCCGCAACCCCGCCGCGCTTCAGGCGCTCACCGCGCTCGGCGCCGATCAGGTGATCTCCCTCGCCCAGCCGGAAGAGGCGCTTCACGCCGAGCTCGCCGCCGCCTTTGCCGATGGTGTCGACGTGGTGCTCGATTACCTCTGGGGCGCGCCGGCTGCGGCGGTGATCGCCGCCAGCGGGGCCGCCCCCGATCCCTCCCAGCCGCTGCAGTTCGTCCAGATCGGCTCGATGGCCGGCGACAGCCTCCCGTTGCCCGCCGCCGCCCTGCGCTCCCGCGCGCTCAATCTCATGGGCAGCGGCCTCGGCAGCGTGGCACCCCGGCAGATGATGCAGGGGATCCGCAACCTGATTGCCGCCGCCCCTGCCGCCGGTCTGACCTCCGCTATCGAGACTGCCCCCCTCGAAGAGGTCGCCGAAGCCTGGGCCCGGCCGGCGGGCGACTCCCGCCTCGTCATCACCCTGCCCGATCAGACCCTCTGAGCCGGCAGCAAGGCCCCGCCCCGTCCGGATTTTAACCTTTCCGGGCGGGCGTTTTCGCACCGTCGCGATACCGACGCGATACCGACGTAATACCGACGTTGGAATTCAACGATTCCAGAGTGTTAATTACATTCACCTTTCGGAA
Source organism: Pseudooceanicola sp. DL12 (assembly GCF_056270665.1). Classification (NCBI taxonomy): domain Bacteria; kingdom Pseudomonadati; phylum Pseudomonadota; class Alphaproteobacteria; order Rhodobacterales; family Paracoccaceae; genus Pseudooceanicola; species Pseudooceanicola sp. DL12. The sequence continues at coordinate 575,201 of NZ_CM149884.1, read as the reverse complement.
TACCGACGTCGTTTCTCGCGTCGATTCATTTGCATCATCATGCTTTTTCACCGCTTTGGTACATTTGAATCACAACGATTGTGATTGACATAGACAATTACTTTTGGCACGACTCCCCTGCGAACAGGGAGGTTCTCATGCGTACACAGGTCGCCATTATCGGCGGCGGACCATCGGGTCTGCTGCTGTCCCAGTTGTTGCACCGTGCCGGTATCGACACGGTCGTGCTCGAGCGCCGCTCGCGCGACTACGTGCTCTCCCGGATCCGGGCCGGCGTGCTGGAATGGGGCTCTGTCGAGATGCTTCGCGAGGCCGGTGTCTCTGCCCGGATGGACGCCGAGGGCTTCCCCCACGACGGAACTTATCTCGCCGTCAGGAATCAGGGTTTCCGCATTGATTTTCAAGACCTTGTCGGCAAGAAGGTCATGGTCTACGGGCAGACCGAAGTCACCCGCGACCTCTACGAGGCGCGCGCCGCCATGGACGGTGTGGTGATCCACGAGGCCGAGGGCGTGACCATCCACGACGCCGACAGCGCGGCGCCCTGGGTCACCTATGTGAAGGACGGCACCGAGCATCGTATCGACTGCGATTACATCGCCGGATGCGACGGTTTCCACGGCCCCTCGCGGCAGGCGATCCCCGATACGGTGCTCAAGGAATACGAGCGCGTGTATCCATTCGGCTGGCTCGGCGTCCTCGCCGAAACGCCTCCCGTCTCCGACGAGCTGATCTATTGCCAGAACAAGCGCGGCTTCGCGCTCTGTTCCATGCGCAACGCCAACCTGTCACGCTACTACGTGCAATGCCCCCTCACCGACAAGCTCGACGCCTGGACCGACCAGATTTTCTGGGACGAACTCAAGCGCCGCATCCCCGAAGACGCCGCCGCCCGCCTCGTGACCGGCCCGACCATCGAGAAGAGCATCGCGCCGCTCCGCTCCTTCGTGGCGGAACCGATGCGCTGGGGCCGCCTGTTCCTCGTCGGCGACGCCGCGCACATCGTGCCGCCGACCGGCGCCAAGGGGCTGAACCTTGCCGTGTCCGACGTGCACTACCTCTATCACGGGCTTGTGCAGCATTATCAGGGCGACGACGAAGGTATTGATAAGTATTCCGAAAAAGCCCTCGCGCGGGTCTGGAAATCGGAGCGCTTCTCGTGGTCGATGACGACCATGTTGCATAATTTCCCCGAGAGTTCAGACTTCGAGCGCCGCATGCAGGAGGCCGAGCTGGACTACCTTCAGCACTCGACTCGCGCGCAGGCGGCGCTGGCTGAAAACTATGTTGGGCTCCCCTACTGATGCTGATTGCACCTCTCGAAAACCTGAAGGTCAACTATACCGACGAAGGCGACCCGCAGGGCGCGCCCGTGGTCTTTGCCAACTCGCTCGGCACCGACCTGCGCCTCTGGGACAAGCTGGTCCCGCTCCTGCCAAAGGGGCTGCGGCTGATCCGCTACGACAAGCGCGGCCATGGCCTGACCCAGGCGACGCCCGGTCCCTACTCCATGGGCACGTTGGTGCGCGACGCCGAGCAACTGCTTGATTATCTTGAGGTAAAGGACGCTCTCTTCGTCGGCCTCTCGATTGGCGGAATGATCGCTCAGGGGCTCGCCGTCAAGCGGATGGACCTCGTCCGTTCGCTGGTGATCTCGAACTCGGCCGCAAAGATCGGCACCGCGGACATGTGGAATACCCGTATCGAGGCGATCCGCAAGGATGGTATCGAGAGCATCGCCGACACCACGATGGAGCGCTGGTTCGGCAAGGCCTTCCGCGCCACCGACGAACTCGAGGCCTGGCGCAACATGCTGATCCGGCAGGACCTGGAAGGCTACACCGGCTGCTGCTCGGCTATCGCCGGTACCGATTTCTACACCCCTACCTCGGGGTTGCGCCTGGCCTGCCTCGGCATCGCCGGGAGCGAGGACGGCTCGACCCCGCCGGACCTGGTCCGCGAGACGATCGACCTGGTGCCGGGATCCAAGTTCGAGCTGATACGCGGCGCGGGCCACCTGCCCTGCGTCGAGAAGCCCGAGGAGTACGCACGTATTCTCAATGATTTCATCAAGGAGACCGGACATGTCTGACCGTTTCGACAAAGGCATGGAAGTGCGCCGCTCGGTACTGGGTGACGCCCATGTCGACCGCGCCGAAGCCAACAAGACCGAGTTCGACGAGCCCTTCCAGGCCCTGATCACCGAAGGTGCCTGGGGCACCGTCTGGGCAAGTGACGGCATCAGCCGCCGCGAACGCTCGATGCTGACGCTGGCCCTGCTGGCGGCCACCGGGAACTTCGAGGAGATCCCGATGCATATCCGCGCCACGGCCCGTACCGGCGCGACGAAACAGGACGTGCAGGAAGCCTTCCAGCACGTCGCCATCTATGCCGGCGTGCCGAAGGCGAACCATGCGCTGAAGCTTGCCAAGGCGACCTATGCCGAAATGGAGGAGAACCAGGAATGAAAGATCTCGGCCCGCTGATCCCGCGCAATCGCGACGCGCAACCGCCAGCTTACGATCCCAACTACAAGACATCCGTGACCCGTTCACCGAACTGGCCGCTCCTGTCGATGGAGAGTTCGCCCTCCGAAGAGACCGGCCCGACCTTCGGCCATTCGCTACTGGGCGAATATGACAACAACCTGATCCTGAATTGGACGCGCGGCAAGGCGCCCGCCGTGGGCGAGCGCATCCTGGTACACGGTCGCGTCCTGGACGAGAACAACCGCCCCGTCCCGAACACGCTGGTCGAGATCTGGCAGGCCAACGCAGGTGGCCGGTACCGTCACAAAAAGGACGTGTATTTCGCGCCGCTTGACCCGAACTTCGGGGGCTGCGGCCGGACCATCACCGACGAGAACGGCTATTACGAATTCCTGACGATCCGCCCGGGTGCATACCCCTGGGGCAACCGCGGGAACGACTGGCGCCCGATGCACATCCACTTCTCGGTCTTCGGCCACAGCTTCGGCCAGCGCCTGATCAGCCAGATGTACTTCGAAGGTGACCCGCTGATCGACATGTGCCCGATCGCCGCCACCATCAAGAGCCGCAGCCAGCTCGATACGCTGGTCTCCGCCCTCGACATGTCCAAGGCCCGTCCGATGGACTTCCTCGCCTACAAGTTCGACATCGTGCTGCGCGGCCGCCGCCAGACAATGTTCGAAAACAAGCTGGAAGGGATGTAACTCATGGTCCAGAAACTCGACACCCTCGTGGAAACCCCGTCGCAGACGGCAGGCCCCTATGTGCACATCGGCTGCATGCCCACCTACGCGGGCAACGCGGGCGCCTATGACATCGAGATCGGCGAGAGCCCGATCGAGGACGGTGCTGCCGGCGAAATCATCGAGATCACCGGCGAAGTCTTTGACGGCACCGGCTGGGCGCTGCGCGACGTGATGCTGGAAACCTGGCAGGCGGATGCCGCAGGCAAGTACCCCGGCCAGGAGGGCGCAGACCCGAAAGTCATCGGTTTCTCACGCGTAGCCGCCGATTTCGACAGCGGCAAGTTTACCATCCGCACCGTCAAGCCGGGCAGCACGCCGGCCCGAGGTGGCGCCACCCAGGCCCCGCATATCTCGCTCTGGCTGGTGGCCCGCGGCATCAACATCGGCCTGCAGACCCGCGTGTATTTCGACGACGAGGACAACAGCGCCGACCCGCTGCTGGCCCGGATCGAACAGCGGCCCCGCGTCGACACTCTGATTGCCAAGAAGACCGGCGAGGGCCAGTATACGTTCAACATCGTCCTGCAGGGCGAAGGCGAGACCGTATTCCTGGATATCTGATGGCTGACTTTCTGCTGATCCACGGCTCATGCCACGGGGCGTGGTGCTGGCAGAAGCTCATCCCCGAACTGACGCGCCTGGGCCATACGGCCCGGGCGCTCGACCTTCCGGGGCGGGCCGATGACACGCGCGCCCGGGAGGAGATGACGCTGGCCCTTGCCGCGACATCCATTCTGGATGCGCTTGGGCAAGGGCCTGTCCATCTTCTGGGGCATTCCGCCGGAGGCTTTCCGATCGCCGCCGCTGCAGAAGCCGCACCAGGCAAGATCGCCAAACTTTATTACCTTTGTGCCTATGCACCGCGCGATGGCCAGTCGATGGTCGACATGCGCCGCGAGCAGACACGTCAGCCTCTGGCCGGCGCCGTGCGGAAAACCGACGACGGCCTGGCCTATACCGCCGACCCCGAGCGCGCCCGGGCGCAATTTTACAACGACGTCGATCCGGCGACCGCCGACTGGGCCATCGGGCAGCTCTGCGCCGAGCCGATCGCGCCGCAGGCCACGCCCATCCACCTGACCGATGCCTATCAATCCGTGCCGCGCTGCTATATCCGCTGCACCGACGACCGGACCATCCCGCCGGAATACCAGGCGGAGATGGCCCGCACCTTTGCCCCGGAGGACAGATACGACATGCCGACCAGCCATTCTCCCTTTCTCGCCGATCCCGCGGGCCTTGCCGCCCTGCTGAGCCGCATCGCGGAGGGCATGTGATGGCCGGATCCGTGCACGACAGCCAGCTCTATTCGCGGCTCTTCCCTGCCGGCGATGCCGGACCTCTGTTTACCGACAGCGCCGAGGTGCGCTCGATGCTGATCGTCGAGGGCGCACTGGCAAAGGCCCAGGGCGCCCTGGGCATCATTCCAGAGGTCAGCGCCGCCTACATTCACCGCGCCAGCCTCGAGATCCCGCTGGACCCCGGCGCGCTGGCCGAGGGCGCCGGCAAGAACGGCGTGCCGGTGCCCGGCCTCGTCGCGGCCTTCCGCAAGGCGATGGAAGCGCCGGAGCACGCGCAATATGTCCACTGGGGCGCGACCTCGCAGGACATCATGGACAGCGGCCAGATGCTGCGCCTGCGACAGTTGCTCGTGCTCTGCGAGGATGGGCTGAAGACACTGCTGCAAGCCCTGGCAAGGCTGGCCTCGGATCACGCCGACCTGCCCATGGCAGGCCGCACCTATGGCCAGTTCGCCACGCCCGTCAGCTTTGGCAGCCACGTGGCCGGCTGGGGCTTTCCGCTGCTGGATCTGCTGGCCGATCTGAAGCACGTCCGCGAGACCTCGCTCTGGGTCTCGCTCTCGGGTGCGGCCGGTACGGGCGCCGAGTTCGGCGGCAAGGGCACGGAGCTGCGCGCGGCACTGGCCGAAGGCCTCGGCCTGACGGACCCGGGACGCAGCTGGCACGCGGATCGTGGCCCGGTGCTGCGCATCACCGGCTGGCTGGCGCGGCTGGCACAATGCCTGGGCAAGATGGGCGACGACCTGATCCTGATGGCGCAATCGAGCGCCGCAGAGGTACGCCTCGGCGCCTCCGGCGGCTCATCGACCATGCCGCAGAAGCAGAACCCGGTGCAGCCTTCCGTGCTGCTGGCGCTGGCCCGGCAGGTTACGGGCCTCTACGCCATTCTGCAGGGCGCCGGCATGCCCCGCCAGGAACGCGACGGCGCGGCCTGGTTCACCGAATGGCTGAACCTGCCGCAGCTCTGCCTCTCGGCCGCTGCCGCCCTGACGACGGCCAATGCGATGGTGCCCGGGCTGACCCCGCAGGGGGACCGGATGTACGAGGCCTTCACCGGCTCGCACGGCCTGCTCCATGCCGAGGCGCTCTCCTTCCGGCTGACCGCCATCATGCCCCGGCCCGAAGCGCAGGCCCGGGTCAAGGAGCTGGCCAAGGAGGTCAACGCCAGCGGACGGCCCCTGGGGGAACTGGCACGGGAAGCCTTCCCGGAGCTCGACATGGAAGGCCTCTTCGATCCGGCCAGCCAGATGGGCGACGCACCGACCACCGCGCGCAATTTCGCCGCCGCGGTCGCCGCGCTCTGACGGGCTGCGCAACCGGCGATTGACAGCAGCGTCCGGGCTTGCCTAGCTGGCCCGGCGCCATGGGCGCATCACGCGGAGCGCCCATGACAGCCCAGACCACCATGCCCCCTCTGCATCTGCCGAGGCTCATCATCCTGCTGACCGTGGTGATCGACGCCATGGGCATCGGGCTGATCTTTCCGGTGATGCCCGGGCTGATCGCCGGCCTGCTGGGCGGCACGCTCTCGCAGGCGGCGGTCTGGGGCGGTTTCCTGGTCTCGGCCTTTTCGGCGATGCAATTCGTCTTCGGCCCGATCATCGGCAATATCTCCGACGCCTACGGTCGCAAGCCGGTGATCCTGATCTCGCTTGTCGTCATGTGTGCCGATTACGTGGTCACGGCCCTGGCCGGCACCGTCTGGCTTTTGCTGGTGGCGCGGCTGATCGGCGGGATCGCCGCGGCGACCCATTCCACCGCAAGTGCCTACATGGCCGATATTTCCAGCCCCGGCGACAAGGCCGCGAACTTCGGCTATGTCGCGGCGGCCTTCGGCCTCGGCTTCGTCATCGGGCCGATCCTGGGCGGGCTTCTGGGGGGCCTAGACCTGCGCGCGCCTTTCTGGGCGGCGGCGGCACTGGCAGGCCTGAACATGGTTCTGGTGATCCTGCTCCTGCCGGAAAGCAACCCGGTCGAGCGCCGCCGCCCCTTCCACTGGCGCCGAGCCAATCCCTTCAGTTCGATCCTCGCCGTGGGGCGCCTGCCCGGCCTCAAGATGCTGCTGGTCGTCTTCATGCTGTACGTCTTCTCGATGCAGGTCTACGCGGTGGTCTGGGCCTATTTCGGGCAGGCCCAGTTCGGCTGGGATACCCGGCTGGTGGGCATTTCACTTGCAATCTACGGCATCTCGCTGGTGCTGGTGCAGGCGCTCATCTTCCGTCCGCTGCATCGCTGGCTGGGCGAGACGCGGACGGTGATCTTCGGCCTGGTGGCGAACTTCGGGTTCCTGGCGACGCTCTCGGTGATCCGCAGCGGGACGGCCACGCTGGTCCTCACGCCCTTCTCGGCCATCGGCGAGGTGGCACAGCCCGCTCTGGTCAACATCGCCTCGAACGCGGCACCTGCCGACGCCCAGGGCGAACTGCAGGGCGTGCTGGCCTCGATCCAGGCGCTGACGGCGATTATCTCGCCCATCGTGCTGACGGGCATCTTCCGGCTCTTCACGGCAGAGGATGCACCGCTCTGGCTGCCGGGCGCCCCCTTTGGGGCCGCGGCCCTGGCACTGATCCCGGCGCTGCTGATTTTTACCCTTTTCGCGCGGAGGCAAGCCGCCTAATTTCGATCTGAGGAAAATTATTTCGCAAATCTGCTGCACTGGCAGAGGGGGAGCACATGCAGAAGATCAAGGCGGCGGTCTGCCGGGAATTCAACGCACCGATCACCATCGAGGAGGTCTTGCTGCGCCCGCCGCAGATGGGCGAAGTCGCGGTAAAGGTCGAGGCAGTGGCGATCTGCCACTCGGACATCTCCTTCTGGCAGGGCGGATTTGGCGGGCATCTGCCGGCGGTCTACGGGCACGAAGCCGCGGGCCATGTCACCGCCATCGGCGAGGGCGTGCAGGGATTGAAGGTGGGCGACAAGGTCTGCGTGACGCTGATACGCGCCTGCGGGCATTGCGATTGCTGCGGCAGTGGCCACCCGACGATCTGCGAAACGCCCTTTGATCCCGTGGCGCAGAGCCCGCTGAGCACGCCGGAGGGCGCGCCGGTGATGCAGGCCATGGCCTCGGGTGCCTTCGCCGAGGCCATGGTGGTGGACCAGAGCCAGGTGGTGGCCATTCCCGACAGTGTGCCGATGGCCTCGGCCTCGCTGATCTCCTGCGGGGTGATCACCGGGGTGGGCGCCGCGGTCTATGCCAGCGGCATCCACGCCGGACAGGACGTGGTGGTGATCGGCGCCGGCGGCGTGGGTCTGAACGCCATCCAGGGCGCGCGGATTGCCGGAGCGCGGCGCATCGTGGCGGTGGACACGCTGCCGCAAAAACTTGAAGCAGCGAAGGAATTTGGCGCCACCGACGGCGTTCTGGCCGAGGGCAAGCCCTGGAACGAGGTCAAGAAGATCCTGGGCCGCGGGGCCGATGCGGTGCTGGTGACCGTGGGGGCCGCGCCCGTCTACGACATGGCGCCGCGCTACCTGGCGCGGGGCGGACGCATCGTGATGGTGGGGATGCCGCATGGGGACAAGGTGTCGAGCTACTCTCCGTTGATCATGGCGGATGCGGGACAGGGGATCGTGGGCTCGAAGATGGGCAACGTGGTGGTAAAGCGCGACATCCCCTGGATGGTCGACCTGTACGGCCAGGGCCGCCTGAAATTAGATGAATTGATTTCAAGGACTTGGAAGCTCGAAGAGATCAACGAGGCGATTGCGGACACGCTCTCGGGGAGCGCCAGACGAAACGTGATCCTGTTCGAATGAGGCTTGCCGACCTCGACATAATCGTTACCGCACCGCCCGCTCCCGGATGGGGCGGGCGGTACTGGATCCTGGTCAAGGTCACGACGGCCTGCGGCATCACCGGCTGGGGCGAGGTCTATGCCGCCAGCGTGGGGCCCGTGGCGATGGGCGCGGTGATCCGCGATGTCTTCGAACGGCACATGGCAGGGGAAACCCCCGAGAACATCGAGCTGATGTTCCGCCGCGCCTATTCCGCGGGCTTTACCCAGCGGCCGGACCTGACGGTGATGGGCGCCTTCTCGGGGCTGGAGATCGCCTGCTGGGACATCCTGGGCAAGGCCCGCGACCGGCCCGTCTGGGCGCTGCTCGGCGGCAAGGTCAACGAGCGCATCCGGGCCTACTCTTACCTTTACCCGCTGCAACACCACGATATTTCCGGGTTCTGGAGCCGCCCGGACCAGGCGGCGGAAAGCGCACTCGACCTGGTGGAGCGGGGCTATACGGCGGTGAAATTCGACCCGGCCGGGCCCTATACGATCCGGGGCGGGCACATGCCCTCGCTGCATGACATCGACCTGAGCCGACGGACCTGCGCCGCGGTGCGCGAGGCGGTGGGCCCCCGCGCCGACCTGCTCTTCGGCACCCACGGACAGCTGAATGCCGCGGGCGCCCTGAGGCTGGCAAATGCCATCCAACCCTTTGATATCGCGTGGTTCGAAGAGCCGGTGCCACCGGATGACCTGAGCGGGCTGAAGCGGGTCTGCGCGGGCACGACGCTGCCGGTGGCAACGGGTGAGCGGCTGACCACCCTGCCCGAATTCCGGGCAGCGCTGGAAGCCGGGGCGCAGATCCTGCAGCCGGCCCTGGGCCGCGCAGGCGGCCTCTGGGAGGGGCGCAAGATCGCCGCCCTGGCCCAGGCCCACGGCGCGCAGCTGGCACCGCACCTCTATGCCGGGCCGGTGGAATGGGCCGCGAACCTGCACCTGAGCGCCGCGATCCCCAACCTGATGATAGCGGAAACCATTGAAACAGCTTACCATTCCGACCTGATCAAAGGCAGCATCACGGTCGAGGACGGCTTTGTCCGCCCGCCCGAGGGCCCCGGCCTTGGGATAGATCTGGACGAAACGCTTGCCCGCACCCATCTATACGAGGGAGGGGCGCTGCACCTTGAAATGCAGGAAGCGCCCTACCGATACGATGCCGAGAACGGCTTTGCGGGGGGTGCCCCGCCTCTTGCAAATTCGCAAACGTAGGCGTGCAAATGTCCTGAGTTTGTGATAAACCTTTGAATTGACATCAACCGGACCTGAAATTGTGAACGACATGAAGGACTTGCCCGCACCCCCCGCCGAGATGGCGGATAACGCGCAGAGCGCTGCTGCATTCCTCAAGGCCCTGGCCCACGAAGGCCGGCTGATGATCCTGTGTCACCTCGGCTCGGGCGAGAAGTCGGTGAGCGAGCTGGAAGAACTGCTGAACATGCGACAGGCGGCCGTCAGCCAGATGCTGGCGCGGCTGCGCGAAGAAGGCTTCGTGACCCCGCGCCGCGACGGCAAGGTGATCTACTACAGCCTGGCAGACGAGAGCACGAGCGAGATCATCGCCCTTCTTTACAAGCTCTTCTGCAAGCCGGCCGGCGCCGCCTGCTGAGCCCGGCGCGGCCCGTCACATCCCCCGAATGATGCTCGATCACCCTGCCCCGGCAGGGTGTTTTCGCATGGGCGACGGGCCGCGGCAAAAACGCCTGCGGCAAGCGAAATTCGCGCGGGTCGGCCCACAGGCCCCGCCCGAACGGCGCCAGACTTGCCCTATGCTTACCCGCCCGAACGGCCCGGACCGGCCCAGATGTTAACAAATCCTAACGTGTTGAAATCGCCGGATTCCAACGTCGGTATCACGTCGGTATCGCGTCGGTATCGCGACGGTGCGCGCGGCGCCTACCGGAAAGGTTAACCGCGCCGCGGCAGAGTGCCGGGATCGTCCCCCGCCCCGACAGGAGCCCGCCATGCCCGACAGTACCCTGCCCCGGACCTCTGCCCGCACTTCCGGGCGACGGCTGACCAAGAGCCAGCGCCTGGCCCAGGACCGGCTGTTCCGCTACGCCTGGGAGCAGAGCCGCGACTACCTGGACATGGACATGATCCGCGAGATGGTGCCCGAGGCCTGGCACACGCTGGAGCAGGACATCGACGTGGACGAGAAGAAGGAAAAGGTGACGCTCTACCTGGATTACTCGGTAGCGCGCTTCTATCGCGCCATGGGGCCGGGATACCACGCCCGGATCAACCGCCTGCTGGGCACCTGGGCGCAGATGAAGATCGCCGAACTGCTGGATGCGGATGCCCGGATCAGTGACGGCATCGGCGGCGGTTTCGATGCGGGTTTCGATGCGGGTTTCGGTGGCGGTTTCGATCGCGGGGCGACGGGGCGCGACGAAGACGGGTGATCACGGGGGCATGCGATCAAGGGGCGACGCCCTTGAACTGCGCGCCGGCGATGTCCTAGTGTGGCGCGCGAGGACGACCTCACCCCCGGGCCTGCACGCGGCAGGTTGCGGGGCCTTTCCCGGAGAGCCCGCAGAATGGGAGCCGGGAAAATGGGGGCCGGGACGACCCGGCATGAACCATGAGGTTACCGCCATGCGCTCGCCGCTCGACCGTCTTCGCCACGCCATGAGTTTCGAAATCTTCGCCCTGCTGCTTGTCGTGCCGCTGGGCGCGCTGCTGTTCCACATGCCGATGGGCGACATCGGGGTGGTCAGCGTGGTCAGCGCCAGCATCGCCGCGCTGTGGAACATCGCCTATAACCTGCTGTTCGACCTGGGCCTGCGGCGGATGACCGGCAGCACTGCCAAGGGCCTGCGGGCGCGGATGCTGCACGCGGTGCTCTTCGAGGTGGGGATGCTGGTGCTGCTGATGCCCTTCATGGCCTGGTACCTGGGCATATCACTGGGCCAGGCGCTGCTGATGGACGCGAGCTTTGCGCTCTTCTACGTGGTCTATACGCTGGTCTTCAACTGGGCCTATGACCGGGTCTTCCCGCTGCCGGAATGGCAGGCGGAGGCGCGGGGAGAGGCCCGGGGAGAGGGATGAGGAGAGGCCCCGGGAGAGGGATGAGCGCTCAGCCGTCGGCGGGCAGGGCCGCGGCGGCGGCGCCATCGGGATCGCCGCTGCCGGGCAGGCCGAACTGTTCATAGAACTCGGTCTGCTCGCGCTGGTACTTGCGCTGCCCCGCGGTCCAGTTCGATTTCACGAAGAGCACCACGTTGGCGATCTCCTCCTCGCTCAGCCGGCCGCGGAAGGCGGGCATCTTTCCCTCGCCCGGGGCGCAGATGCCGGGGGCATAGCCATCGAGCACCATCGAGACCAGCGCCGGTTCGGGATGGGCATAGCCATGGCCCAGGTGGTTGAGCGGCGGCGCGGGCAGGAAGCCGTCGGGGCCGGGGGCCTGCCAGTCGGGCTGACCGCCGAGATCGGCGCCGTGGCAGGAGGCGCAATGGGCGGCATAGACCGCCTGCCCCGCCCGCACCTCCTCGATGCCCGGGCCCCGGGGCGCCTTGGGCCAGAAGACATAACCGGTGAAGCCGGCTGCGATCAGCAGAAGGAAGACGATCAGGACACGTTTCATCGGGCTCTCCGGTGGCGCTGAGGCAGGGATAGTCGCGGGCGCGCCGGGAGGGAAGAGCCGAGCGCGCCGGGCGCGGCCTGCGCCGTCGCGTCAGGGACGGATCGGCGGGGTGCGGGAGGGCGGAATGGAAAACGCCCCGCGCGGGGCACGGGGCGTTGACCGGAATTCTGTGCCGCCGGGCCGGGCCCGGCTGCCGCTGGCTCAGGCCAGGGCGAGGTTGACGGCGCTTTCGCGGCCGTCACGGCCGGCTTCGATGTCGAAGGTCACCTTCGCGCCGTCCTGCAGGCCGGTCAGGCCCGAGCGCTCGACTGCGGAGATGTGGACGAAGACGTCCTTGCTGCCGCCCTCGGGGGCGATGAAGCCGTAGCCTTTGGTGGTGTTGAACCATTTCACGGTGCCGTTAGCCATGCCGTGGGTCTCCTGTTTCTTTGCTGTCCGCAGGATTGCGACAGCCCGGCGTCGTGTCGTCTGATCGATGACTGTCGCCGTAGAGAAACAGATTGGTCGATAGAGGTCGCGTAGCCCCTTCTTTATCGCAGATGGCCTGATTCGACGAAAGAGGGAAAAGCGCGGAGCGCCTGCCCCCCCTGGCGCGCCGGGGCGCAGGCGCGGCATCCGGGCCACAGGGCGGAAGATGGGCGGACGAAGGATGTCCGGCGGGAGTCCGGTTCCGCCGGGGCCTGCGGGAAAACCGGGCCGCGCGCGCCGCGCACCCCTTTCCGGGCGGAGTTCCGCTGGCCCCCGGGCGGGGTTTGGGCGGGGCTGCGCCCAGCGGGGCTCCGCGCATTGCAGAGCCGGCCCGGCAGGCACAGGTTTGAGGCAAGGCGGGCCGCTGCACTTCGACTCCCGGCGGTGGCCCCGCCCCCAACCCGCGACCGGCGCAGGCCCCCTGCCCCGGCCGAGAGCAAAGAGAGCAAGACGAGAGACACCGTGATCCAGCCAGATGCGCCCAACAGCATGCGTTTCGCAGGGCGCGCCAGCAGATGACGGCAGAAGGAGCGCCGCGCGTGCCCCACCTGTCGCCGGGATCCCTCTCCAGAAAGGACCTGACATGAGCCTGACCAAGCAACCGCTGAAGAAGAAACTTGCCGTGACCATCGCCGCCCTGGGCCTGAGCGCCGCACCGCTGGCCCCGGTGATGGCCCAGACCGCCGCGCCCAGCGAGACGCCCGAGGCCACCGCCCCCGCCGAGGCCCCGGCCCAGGCCACCGCCAGCTATTCCGACGAGCAGCTGGAGCATTTCGTGGATGCCGCCATGGACGTGGCCGAGGTGCGTGACCAGTACATGCCCAAGATCGAGGCTGCCGGCAGCGATACCGAGGTGCAGCAGCTGCAGAAACAGGCCCAGAGCGAGATGGTGCAGGCGGTGGAATCCACCGACGGCATGGACCTACAGACCTATACCGAGATCGGCCAGAACGCCCAGAGCGACCCCGAGCTGGGCCAGAAGATCTCGATGCTGATCCGTGAGCGGATGCCCTCTGCCGCGCCGCAGGGCGGGGCCACGGATGGGGCCGCAGGCAGCAGCGCCAACGACGGCTGATCCCCACAGCCGCCGTGCCGGACGGGCGATCTCCATGCCCGTCCGGCACCAGCCGCTCCCCCACCTTGCCCGGCCCGGCTCTCATCCCCTTGCACGGGTCCGGCCTGCGGCCAGTGGCCAAGGGCTCTGGGTGGGGGACGGTTTCCGGAGCGGGCGGGAACAGGCCGATCGCGCGATCGTGTGGATCAGCAGCCGATCAATCTGCCGCCCCGGGTTTGAAATTGCATCCCGCAGGGCCCATGTTGAGGTGGAGGGGCCAGAACCGGCCCCGACGAGACCGATCAACGGCCGACAACACGGAAAGACAATGACCGACGTTCCGAAATCCGCCCGAAGCACCATGGCCCTGGCCCTGGCGACGGCGGTCGCCCTCTCTGCCGCAGCCCCCGCGATGGCAGACCGGGTGTATATCCCGGGCAACGATGGCCCGGCCTATGCCGAGGCCGGCTTTACCCGCTCGCAGATGAAGCATTACGCCCAGGCGCGGCTGCTGGTGGAAGATGGCGCAACGGTGGAAGAAGCCACCGCCCAGGTCAACCAGATGGACCCCGGCATCTACAACCGCATCGACCGCGCCGTGGAACGCGACATGGCGATCCGGGTCTCGGCCGAGCGCTACATGAACCGGCTGTCAGCCCGGCAGAAGTGAGACCGGCCCGGGCGCACCCGGGACCGCGAGAGATTGCGAGGCACCGCTCCGTTTGGGGCGGTGTTTTTGTTTGGGGGTGAGGCCCGGTCCGCGCAGCGGCGGGCCGTCCGGGGGACGGACCGAGGGCCGAACGGGCGGAGCCCCGGGGGGCAGAGAGAAGGGCGGCGCCCGACCCTGGGGGGGCGTATGCGGGGCCTGTGGCCAGCGCGGGCGCCCTCCCGGGGGGAGGGGTGAGCCATGGCCCGCAACGCGGCGAAAGCTCCGGTGGAGCTTTCGAATGGCGAACGGGCGGAGCCCCGGGGGGCGTTTCAGAGAGAAGGGCGGCGCCCGACCCTGGGTGGGCGCATGTGGGGCCTGTGGCCGGCGCGGGCGCCCTCAAGGGGCGATGTCGGGTGTTCTGCTGGGGACGTCGCCAAGGCGCCCTCCCGGGGGGAGGGTCGGGCGCCGCCCGGCCCGGGGCCGGGACTGAAGGCCTTTTTGACTGATCCAGAATGCGCGTACGAACTGCTCCACCTGCCCTTCACCAGTCAGCAAAGTCAGAAATATCCGCCATCTGATGAAGAGTTACCCGATCTGCAGTAAACTTGTCTCCCCAGTAGTTCGATCTCTCTACATTACTCCCAGCCCCTTCCCACTCCACCACCAAGATAGGTTGCGAGGGATAATACCGAGCAATAAACCTATTGAGATGGTGATCCTGACCTCCATGGCCCAAGATCACCACGCGCTCAATTTCGCCAGATATCTGGCTCAAACGATGCCAATATGAGTTAAGAACCTCTGACGATTTTATCACTTGAGTTTTAAAATCAACATCCGTGAGAACTATGTGTCTTGATGGAGCAACATGGCCTCCCCGCAAAACTTCTGGCGAAATTTTCACAACAGAACCGCCGTTATCTACAAACAAGGGCGAACCATGCAAATGGAAATAAAACCCCTTTCCTACGTCAAAACGATTTAAATTAGATCTTGCAAAGGCGGGAGTTCCATGACCTTGAAACCCATCCAGTGTCCTGTATTGCTGGAATGCTGAGCGATCATTCAGTCCACGATACAGCGCGCCGTCATAATTTGTAGTGGCCACTGAAGAGCCTGAAGTGAACAAGTTTTCGTTCAAGGCATCCATAAATTCGCTCGAAGGCTCTAGATCCACGTCATGGACCGCCGGGTGAAACGCCGAAGCCACTGCATGGAGGTATTTTCGAATGGCATTAGGAAAGCCAACGCCGGTATCTGACAGCCATGCTAACCCCGTTTTGTCAGCACCTTGAAACCGTAGAATAGTCTCGCAAGAATCTACGACACGCTGAAGGTCGCCCAATTGCCCCTCGTTAGCCGGCTGGTCACACTCAGCAGGCAAACACCTGATAACGAGCGCCTTTTCCTCTTCTGTTAGGACTTCGCTTTCCCAAGCCTTTCCCATCGCGGCCTCTAAGGAGAAGAACTCTGGGTCCGCGGCCAGCGAAAGGCCATTTCCAACAATTATCAAGTTCCTCAAATCAAAAATCCCCCAAACTCCGTTAGAGTTTGGGGGATCTCTCACTTTCATTCAAGGGATTTGCAGTAGCAAGTATTACCGCGTGAACTTCTTGTACTTGATCCGCTTGGGTTCCAGCGCATCGGGGCCGAGGCGACGTTTCTTGTCTTCCTCGTAATCCTCGAAGTTGCCCTCGAACCATTCCACGTGGGCATCGCCCTCGAAGGCCAGGATGTGGGTACAGATCCGGTCGAGGAAGAAACGGTCGTGCGAGATCACCACGGCGCAGCCGGCGAAATCGACGAGGGCGTCTTCCAGCGCGCGGAGGGTTTCCACGTCCAAATCGTTGGTCGGTTCGTCGAGCAGCAGCACGTTGCCGCCCGAGCGCAGCAGGCGCGCCATGTGCACGCGGTTGCGCTCGCCGCCCGACAGCAGCGAGACCTTCTTCTGCTGGTCGCCGCCCTTGAAGTTGAAGGCCGAGCAATAGGCCCGCGCGTTCACCTCGGCATCGCCCAGCTTGATGATGTCCTGGCCGTCGGCGATGGCCTCCCAGACGTTGGCGTTGGGGTCGAGATCGTCGCGCGACTGGTCGACGTAGGAGAGCTTGACGGTATCGCCGAACTCCACCGAGCCCTCGTCGGGCTGTTCCTGGCCGGTGAGCATCTTGAAGAGCGTGGTTTTACCGGCGCCGTTGGGGCCGATCACGCCGACGATGCCGCCCGGCGGCAGGTCGAAGGAGAGCCCCTCGACCAGGAGCTTGTCGCCCATGGCCTTCTTCAGGTTGGAAACCTCGATCACCTTGGAGCCGAGACGGGGGCCGTTCGGGATGATGATCTGGGCATTGGCCAGCTTCTCGCGCTCGGACTGGTTCGCCATCTCGTTATAGGCGTTGATCCGGGCCTTGGATTTCGCCTGGCGGGCCTTGGCACCCTGGCGGATCCATTCAAGCTCGCGCGACAGGGTCTTCTGCTTGGCCTTGTCCTCGCGGGCTTCCTGCTCCAGCCGCTTGGCCTTCTGCTCCAGCCAGGAGGAGTAATTGCCCTCGTAGGGGATGCCGCGGCCACGGTCGAGCTCGAGGATCCAGCCGGTGATGTCGTCGAGGAAGTAACGGTCGTGGGTGACGACGAGGATGGTGCCCTTGTAGTCGATCAGGTGCTGCTGCAGCCAGGCGATGGTCTCGGCGTCGAGGTGGTTGGTCGGTTCGTCGAGGAGCAGCATGTCGGGCGCTTCGAGCAGCAGCTTGCAGAGCGCCACGCGGCGCTTTTCACCGCCCGAGAGGGTGGTGACGTCGGCATCGTCCGGCGGGCAGCGGAGCGCCTCCATCGAGACGTCGACCTGGCTGTCGAGATCCCAGAGGTTCTGGCTGTCGATCTCGTCCTGGAGCTGCGCCATCTCGTCGGCGGTCTCGTCGGAATAGTTCATCGCCAGCTCGTTGAACCGGTCGAGCTTGGCCTTCTTCTCGGCCACGCCAAGCATGACGTTGCCGCGCACGTCGAGCGAGGGGTCGAGCTCGGGCTCCTGCGGGAGATAGCCGACCTTGGCGCCCTCGGCATGCCAGGCCTCGCCCTGGAAGTCCTTGTCCCAGCCGGCCATGATCTTCAGCAGGGTGGATTTACCCGCGCCGTTGACGCCGACAACACCGATCTTGACCCCCGGCAGGAAGTTCAGGTGGATGTTTTCGAAGCATTTCTTGCCGCCCGGATAGGTCTTGGAGACCCCGGACATGTGGTAGACGTACTGGTAGGCAGCCATGGATGCTCCTCCTCTGGGGTGATGCGCTTTGGCGCTAGATACAGAAGGCCGCCGCCCGGGGCAATCAGGATGGCCGCGCGACGGGGCGCGACGGGGCGACAGGGGAAGCGCGTTGGTGCTGCGGCGCGGAAACTGCGCGGCATTTTACCGGCGATTTTCCCCCGTCGTTTACCTCACGCTCATTTTTTCCCGGCTAGGGTCGCCTCGACTGCGCATGGACAGCGCGAACAGGTGAGTGAGGCCAAACGTGACGATCGAACAGGACATCCGCCAGTGGACCCCCGAGGAGAAGAAAATCGGCAGGGAGTTGAACTCTCTGGTCGCGGCCGATCTCCGCTCCATCCTGGACAAGGCCTATGCCGTCGTCACGCCCGGGGTCAAACTGGAAGAGTCGCTCTTCCAGAAGGAACTGCGCAAGTTCAATTCCATCTCGACCGGCGACTTCTCGCAGGGCTATTTCAATGAACAGGCGGAAATCGCGGAGAACATCGCCAAGCAGATCACCTTTCCCACCTATCTGCAGGGCTATGCGATCTATGCCGGCGAGCTGATGTCTGCCGTGAGCGCGGCGTCGAAGAACCAGTCGGAGGCGAAGCGCAGCGCGCTCATGAAGACCCTCATGGCCGGCATCTTTTCCGACGTGGCCGTTGCCATGCACCATTTCTTCCGCGTCGAGGCCGAGGCCGACGTGAAGGGCATGGAGGTGCTGACCACGGCGCTGACCAGCCTGGCCAAGGGCGACCTGACCTATCGCATCGGCGACGAGGCCCCGCGCAAGATGGCCCGCGCCAAGGAAGACTACAACGAGGCGACGACCACGCTGCACGCCGCCATGAACGAGATCTACGGCGCCGCCGAGGACGTGCAGACCGGCAGCCATCACATCGCCTCGGCGATCGAGGCGCTGGCCAAGCGCACCGAGCAGCAGGCCGCGGCGCTCGACCGCTCGAACGGTGCGCTCGGCGATATCAGCGGCACGGTCAAGGATACCAACTCCGGTGCGAAACAGGCCGCCGGGGCGGCCTCGGAGGCGCGCGGCATGGTCACGCGTTCCACCGAGGTGATGCAGCAGACCCAGTCGGCGATGCAGGAGATCTCGAATTCCTCGCGCGAGATCAGCCAGATCGTCTCGGTCATCGACACGATCGCCATGCAGACCAACCTGCTGGCGCTGAACGCCGGCGTCGAGGCCGCCCGCGCGGGCGAGGCCGGCCGCGGCTTTGCCGTGGTGGCCACCGAGGTGCGCTCGCTGGCCCAGCGCTCGGCCGAGGCGGCAAAGACCATTCGCGACCTGATCGACCAGAGCGCGCAACAGGTGCAGAAGGGCGAGAAGCTGGTGGACGAGACCAGCAGCGCGCTGAACACCGCGCGCGAGAAGGTGGCCGAGATCGACGCCCTGCTGGCCACGATCACGAAATCCGCCGAGGCCCAGGCCGAGAGCATCGGCAACGTGAACCGCGAGGTTTCGCACAGCAGCGACCTGACCCAGCAGAACGCCTCGATGGCCGAGGAAACCACCGCCGAGGCCGTGCGCCTGCGCGACCAGGCCCAGGTGCTGAGCGGACTGGTGCAGCAATTCCGACTGCAGGGCGGCAACCAGGGCGGATCCGCCGGAAGCCGCCGCTACGGCTGACGGGCCGAGGCCCGGCGGTCCGGCCATGGTGCCAGCTGCCGGGGTTCGCCCTGCGGGGCCCGCGTATGGGATCTGAACGATGCGGGGCCCGTGCATTTGAGGCCCGTGTATAGAGCCCATGCCGTGCGGGCCCCACATATGGGATCTGTGCCACGGAAGGCCCGTGGGTTGAGGGCCCGAGCCGGCCCCTGACCTCATCCCCCCCTGACCTCATCCCCCATGTCCACGTCCCCCCGGCCCTCATCCCCCATGTCCACGTCCCCCATGTCCACTCCTGCGCCCATCGCGGGCCTGCGCCCATCGGGCCACCGGGGCCCCGTCGCGCCCCTTCCCCTGCCGCCGTCCCCTTCCGGACAGAGGAACCGCCGCGCCCGGCAGCGCGTTGAACCCTGACTGAAGCGCGGGACGACCCGCGATAGGCAGGGGCCCAGGATAGGCGGGGGTCAGACAGCGGGGCAGGATGACACAGGACGGCGGCAGGGGAACGACAGAGGACAAGGCGGCCCGAAGAGGGGCGGCCCGAGGAGGGGCGGCCCGGGACGAGACGACACCGGGCGACGCCGACCAGGGCCGCGCCCCCAAGGGTGCGACCGCGCAACTTGGCGCCGGGGACGATCCCGCGCCCCTGCCCGAATCCGAGGAACGCCGCGCGATCCTGCGCCGGATCCAGTATTTCCTGGCCGGCCTCTTCGTGCTGATGCTGATCTGGTCGGTCTCGCTGGCCAAGGTGGTGATCCTGCCACTGATGCTGGGCCTGCTGATCTCGCTGACCCTCACCCCCCTCGTGCGTTGGCTGAAACGGCGCGGCATCCCCGCGCCGGTCACCGCCGTGGTGCTGATCCTGGGCATCGGCTGCATCACCTTCTACGGGCTCTACATGCTGCGCTACCCGGCGCAGATGCTGATGCAGGAGGCCCCCTCGATCCAGCGCGAGCTGCGGCTGAAGCTCTGGGACGTGGCGCAGAATTTCGAGCGCATCCGCGAGGCCTCGGAACAGATGCAGCAGCTGGCCTCGGGCGGCGACAAGGGCCAGAACGGCGATACCGTGGTGGTGCAGGACGGCGTGAACCTGATGCAGGTGGCGCTGACCTCGGTGGCCGGCATGGGCTCTTCGCTGGTGATCGCCATGCTGCTGGCGATGTTCCTGCTCTCTTCGGGCGACATGTTCCAGCGCCGCCTGATCGAGGCCTTTCCGCAGTTCTCCGACAAGCGCCGCGCCCATCGCATCAGCCGCGACATCGAGCGGCAGATCTCGCGCTACCTGGCGGCGATCACGGTGATCAACGCGGGCCTGGGCATCGCGATCGGCGGCACGCTGCACCTGCTGGGCATGCCCTATGCGCTGCTCTGGGGGGTGGCGGCCTTTCTGCTGAACTTCGTGCCCTACATGGGCGCCATTGCCGGCACCGCCGCCGCGGGCGCCGTGGCGCTGGTGACCTTCGACACCTTCGGGCAGGCGCTGCTGATCCCGCTCAGCTACTTCGCGCTGACCTCTCTCGAGGGACAGCTGATCACGCCCTGGCTGGTGGGGCGGCACCTGCGGCTGAACACGCCCGCCGTCTTCGTGGCGGTGGTCTTCTGGGCCTGGCTCTGGGGCGCGGCGGGGGCGCTGCTGGCGGTGCCCTTCCTGGTGTTCCTCAAGGTCTTCTGCGACAACATTCCCGGGCTGAAGGTCATCGGCAGCTTCCTCGATGGCGCCCGCCCGCCAAGCCGTCGCAGCCGTCGCCGCAGGATGCGCCAGACCGCCACGACCCGGTTGTCGCGACGGCCCACCGCCGCGCCGGCCCCGCCCGACATGGCACGCCCGCTGCCCGGCCAGGGCCCAACCCAGGGCCATGCGCCCCTGTCGCAACCGGCAAAATAGCGGAAACATTTGACATTTTCGCAGCTTGCGTCAGAACCTCCCGCGGTGCGCCGACAAGCGGCCACCGGAGAGGGAGCGGACTTGGTCCATCGACGCCCATATGCCAGGGCAGGTCAGCGCATCGGCCTGCTGGGCGGATCCTTTGATCCGCCGCACGAGGGGCACGTGCATGTCACCCTCGAGGCGCTGAAACGTTTCGGCCTCGACGGGGTCTGGTGGCTGGTCAGCCCCGGCAACCCGCTGAAGACCCGCGGGCCTGCGCCGCTCGGGGAGCGGCTGGCGGCGAGCCGGGCGCTCATGCGGCATCCGCGCGTCACCGTCACCGGAATCGAGGCCCGCACCGGCACCCGCTATACCGCGGGAACGCTGCGCGCGCTGCGCGGCCTCTATCCCGGTGTCCGGTTCACCTGGCTGATGGGCGCCGACAACCTGGCGCAGCTGGACCGCTGGCAGGAATGGCGCTGGATCCTGAACAACGTGCCGGTGGGCGTGCTGGCCCGGCCGGGCGATCGGCTCTCGGCCCGCGAGAGCCGCGCCGCGCGGATCTTTCGCGCCGCCCGCCTGCGCGACGACGAGAGCCACCTGCTGGGCGGGGCCGAGGCGCCCGCCTGGTGCTTTGCCAACATGCCGATGATCCCGATCTCCTCGACCGAGCTGCGCCGCAAGGGGGGCTGGAGCGGCGCCCAGAACGGCGGCGGGGACGGTCAAGGGGGCGGTCAAGGCGACTGGCGACAAAGTGAAGACTGAGAGCCGCCTGCGGCCCCTGCCCCCGCTTGGCGGCAGCCGCGCGGCGCTGTAGATTGCGCCCCATGACCCAAGCCCCTTCCCAGGACCCGTCCCGGGCCCGCCCCCTGTCCCGACGCAATTTCCTGACCGCACTGCTGGCCGGCACCGCAGGCGCGGCCCTGGCCGGCCCGGCGCTTGCCGGTGCGCCGGGCACGTCGCTGCGCCCCCGCCTGCGGCCCGGCGACCTGGGCAAGGTGCACCCCAACGATGCCAGCGCCCTGATCCGGAGCGTCAACATCACCGGCGAGACGACCTATGCGCTGCTCGATATCGAGACCGGCCGCATGCTGGAACATGTGGAGGACAGCACCGCCCTGCCCCCCGCCAGCGTGGCCAAGACGCTGACCTCGCTCTATGCGCTGCATTTCCTGGGCGCCGATTACCAGTTCCAGACCCGGATCCTGGCCACCGGAGAGCTGCAGGGCGGCAAGCTGACCGGCGACCTGATCCTGGCCGGCGGCGGCGATCCGATGCTGGACACCAACGACCTTGGCCGGCTGGCCGCGCAGCTGAAGGCGAGCGGCGTGACGGAAGTGGCCGGGCGGTTCCTCTACCACGCGGCCTACCTGCCGGAGCTGCGCCAGATCGACCCGAACCAGCCCCAGCACGTGAGTTACAACCCCGGGATCGGCGGGCTGAACCTGAACTACAACCGCGTCCACTTCGAGTGGAAGAAGGAAAACGGCCGCTGGACCGTGACCATGGACGCGCGCACCGACCAGTACCGCCCCGATGTGCAGACCTCCCGGATGGAGGTGGTCGACCGGGCCGGCCCGACCTATACCTACGAGGACCGCGACGGCATCGACAGCTGGACGGTGGCGGATGCGGCGCTCGGCAATGGCGGCGCGCGCTGGCTACCGGTGCGGCGCCCGGGGGCCTATACCGCCGAGGTCTTCCAGACACT
Source organism: Pseudooceanicola sp. DL12 (assembly GCF_056270665.1). Classification (NCBI taxonomy): domain Bacteria; kingdom Pseudomonadati; phylum Pseudomonadota; class Alphaproteobacteria; order Rhodobacterales; family Paracoccaceae; genus Pseudooceanicola; species Pseudooceanicola sp. DL12. The sequence continues at coordinate 552,683 of NZ_CM149884.1, read as the reverse complement.
GGTACGCTCGCACGGGATCGTGCTGAAGACGCCGGAGCCGATCGAGACCCTGCCCGACGCCTGGCAGATCGCGCGGTTCGACAGCCGCCCGCTGCACGAGGTGCTGCGGCTGATGCTGTTCTATTCCACCAACCCCACCGCCGAGATCGTCGGGCTGACCGCCAGCACCAAGCGCGGCCTGGCGCCGAAGAGCCTGAAGGAGAGCGCCGAGGCAATGAGCGCCTGGGCCCGCGCCGAGCTGGGCCTGCAGGACGTGGCGATGGAGGACCATTCGGGCCTTGGCGACGATTCGCGGATCTCGACCCGCGACCTGGTGCACATGATGGCCAGCGCCCCGGCGCAGACCGAGCTGCAGCCGCTGTTGAAGGAAATCCACATCCAGAAGTTCGACGGGCCCAACGTGCCGATGTCGATCCACGCCAAGACCGGCACGCTGAACTTCGTCAGCGGGCTGGCGGGATATGTCGAGGTCGAGGACGGCCGCGAGCTGGCCTTTGCGGTGCTGTCGGGCGACATCGCACGGCGCGACGGGCTGCCGATGGAACAGCGAGAGAGCCCGCCGGGCGGACACGGCTGGAACACCCAGGCGAAATACCTGCAGCAGCGGCTTCTGCACCGCTGGGCAAACCTATATGGCCGGGGACCGCTGCCGCCGCTGCCACGCGAAATCAGCCCGGTGAGTGCCAAGGCGAGCACGACCGTTCCGGGCTGAGGCCCGGCACGGCCGAAGGCGCCGCTTCATTTCGGAGGAAATGGGCCGGAAGGAACGGGCGGTCAGAACCGCTGGGGCAGCGGCGCGTCGTAGCCGGTGTGCGCCGCACGCACGCTCTGCGCGCCGGGTGATCCGATCTCTGCGCGGTTGGTGATGACGCCCACCACGGGCATGAGGCAGAGCAGGCCAAGTCCTGCGAAAAGGACAATACGGTTCATCGGTGCGGCTTTCGCTGTGAGTCGTTATCTCATGAGCGAAGTTTGCGCCTCTCTGCCGGAAAACGGACCTGCAAATATTTGCAACGGCCCTTTTGCGCAAGGCTGTGCCCGCCATTGGCAAAAACTGGCGCGCGGTCGTTTCGGATTGTTTCAGAACCGCCCGGCGCCCGTTACCGGCGAGCGCCGGAACGGGCCATCAGACAGCCATACCGTCAGGTGACGGGCAGGTCATACCGTCAGGTGACGGGCATTTTAGACCGTCAGGTGACGGGCGCGGGCACCGCGTTCGATGGCCGCGGCATGCAGCCGGTCGAGGTCGAGCTCGTAGCGCATTTCCTCGAGCAGGCGCAGCTCGGTCTCGCGCAGGGTGCCATCGGCGGCGGCGACATCGCAGCAGAGCGCATAGGCGGTCTCGAAGAGGCGGGCGGGCAGGTTCTCGCGGATCAGGCCGAAGAGCGCATCGAGGCCGTCCTCCTCGGAGAAGAGATCGAAGACGATGGAGGACATCTGCTTGATCCTCGCATCGTCGTAATCGGCGAAGATCGGCAGCGTGTTGACCTGGCTCTCGATCTTGATCAGCTCGGCGGTACGGATGTCCTCGTCAGAGACCGAAACGGCGATCATCATGAGCACCAGGCAATCCTGGGGCGAGAGCGCGTGGGAAATGTCGTTGACCATGTCTGCCTGTCACCTTGCTTGAAAATGGGCGCGGAAAAGGCGGAAAGCCTGCCTTTGCCGGGGGAAATGCCTGTGTATCCTGTGGTCAGATTATTGACCTATGCCGGTGCGGGCAATAGGAAGCGCTGGCCCCGGTGAAGGGGATCAACCGATGGAGTGTGACATGTCCGACCTGCGCCAAGCCGCATTGGAATCGAAAGCCTGGCCTTTCGAAGAGGCCCGCCGCCTCGCCAAACGGTACGAGAAACAGGCGCCGGAAAAGGGTTACGTGCTGTTCGAGACGGGCTATGGCCCCTCCGGCCTGCCCCATATCGGCACCTTCGGCGAGGTGCTGCGCACCACGATGATCCGCCGCGCCTTCGAGGTGATCAGCGACATCCCGACGCGGCTGATCTGCTTCAGCGACGACATGGACGGGATGCGCAAGATCCCCGGCAACGTGCCGAACCAGGAGCGCCTGAAGGAAGACATCCAGAAGCCGCTGACCAGCGTTTTCGACCCCTTCGAGGAATTCGAGAGCTTTGGCCACCACAACAACGCCATGCTGCGCCGCTTCCTGGATACCTTTGGCTTCGAGTACGAGTTCTATTCGGCCACGGAATTCTACCGCTCGGGCCAGTTCGACGAGGTGCTGAAACGCGCCGTCGAGAAATACGACGACGTGATGAAGGTGATGCTGAAATCGCTGCGCGAGGAACGTGCCGCGACCTATTCGATCTTCCTGCCGATCCACCCCGAGACCGGCCGCGTGCTCTATGTGCCGATGAAGTCGGTCAACAAGGATGATTACACGATCACCTTCGACGACGAGGACGGCCGCGAATGGACCCTGCCCGTGACCGGCGGCCAGGTGAAACTGCAGTGGAAGCCCGATTTCGGCGCCCGCTGGGCGGCGCTCGGTGTCGACTTCGAGATGTACGGCAAGGACCACAGCACCAACACGCCGATCTACGACCGGATCTGCGAGATCCTGGGCGGCAAGAAGCCGGAGCATTTCACCTATGAGCTGTTCCTGGACGACAAGGGCCAGAAGATCTCGAAGAGCTCGGGCAACGGCATCTCGATCGACGAATGGCTGACCTATGCCAGCACCGAGAGCCTGAGCTACTTCATGTACCAGAAGCCGAAGACGGCGAAGCGGATGTACTTCGACGTGATCCCGCGGGCGATGGACGAATATCACCAGCAGCTGCGCGCCTATGCCGACCAGGACGCCAAGCAGCGCCTGGCCAACCCGGTGTTCCACATCCACGGCCACGACGTGCCGGCCAGCGACCTGGTGGTGCCCTTCTCGATGCTGCTGAACCTGGCGAGCGTCTCGGGCGCCGAGGACAAGGAAACGCTCTGGGGCTTCATCGCGCGCTATGCGCCGGAGGCCAGCCCCGAGACCAACCCGCAGATGGACCAGGCCGTGGGCTTTGCGGTGCGCTACTACAACGACTTCGTGAAGCCGACGAAGGTGTTCCGCGCGCCCAGCGAGCTGGAACGCGAGGCCCTGGAAGAGCTGCGCGACAAGCTGCGCGCCTGGGACGGCCCGGTCGAGGACGAGGCCCTGCAGGGGATCGTCTATGACGTGGGCCGCGAGCGGTTCGAGCCGCTGCGCGACTGGTTCAAGGCGCTCTACGAGGTGCTGCTCGGCGCGAGCCAGGGGCCGCGTTTTGGCGGGTTCATCGCGCTGTATGGTGTGACCGAGACCGCCGACCTGATCGACGAGGCGCTGGCCGGAAAGTTCGCCTGAGCCGAGAAACGGAAATGAAATCAAGGAAAAGGGCGCCTCTTGGGGCGCCTTTTTTCGTGTTTCCCGCACCGCCGTGACGACGGGGGCCAAAGACAGGCCGGTGCGTGCACGGACCATACCGGCAGGAATGCAACACTTCTGCTCCGGAAGGCCATTTTTCCGGCCGGCCCTTGTGGCTTCACCGTACCGTTACGTAACCTGGAAGGGTAACCGGTTACGACAGTCACACGGTCCTCGCGAACTGCGCTGCGTTACGGCACGGCCCTATCGCGATCCGACCGCTTCGCCTTCAGTCGGGCGACCTGTCCGCGTTTTGTTCAGCCCCCCGATTCCAATTCGAGAAAGATTTGCCTCCATGGCTTCCAAGCGCTCCCCTCTCCTTACCCTTCTGCAATGCACCGCTGCCGCGGCGCCGGCCCTGGTGCTCGGCCTGTCCGCGGGCCAGGCCTCGGCCCAGGATTACGCCGTCGGCGGCGGTGTCTCGACCCTCGGTGTCTTCATCGAGCCCTCCTATTCCATCAACGACCAGATGACCCTGCGCGCGCCGATCTACTACGGCTCCTTCGACACCGACCTGGAAGACGACGGCAACAAGGTCGACGGCAAGATCGAATCCTTCAGCGGCGTGATCGCGCTGGATTACTATCCCACCTCGACCGGCTTCTTCGTTTCCGGCGGCCTGGCATTTGGCGGCTACGACTTCTCGGGCAACACCACGCAGATCACCGCCGAGGGCAACACCTACAGCGGCGCATTCGGCGTGAAGATGGAACAGAAGAACGACGTGGCACCGCAATTCTCGCTGGGCTATCGCCATGCCACCATGACCGGCATGAGCGTGAACCTGGAGGCGGGTGCGCGAATCGCGACCTACGAGGTTTCGGTCAGCGGCACCGAGGCGCTGACCCCGCAGGGCCAGCAGGACGTGGCCAGCGAGGTGCAGAGCATCAACGATTCACTGTCGGATTTCCCGGTGGTGCCCTTCCTCAGCGTCTCGCTGAGCTGGCGGTTCTGAGCCCGAGGGCAGACCGGCAAGACAGGAGCAAGACAGACGGGGGCCCGTTGCGCAGGCACGGGCCCCTTGCCACGCCGCACGGCAGAGGAACGCGCGGGTCCGGCCGAACCGGACGGCAGGTGGTCAGCGGCTGCCCCGTTCAGCCGGCGGGCTGCAGATCCTGCGGGGTGAGGCGGAAGGCCTTGCCGAAGCCGCCGTTGAGAAAGGCGCCCTGCGGCCGGAAACGCACCAGCAGGAAATCGGCAAAATCCACGTAGAGCTTGGACTTTGGCCGCTGGGCCACGTAGTGGGCGGCCAGATCGCCAAAGCCCGGGGCATCGCGCGGCACCGGCTCTGGCCGGGCCTGAAGCGTCAGCCGGGGATGGGTGAGCGGATCGCCCCTGCCCCCCGGCTCTCCGATCAGCAGCGAGACCGGGCCACCGGCCAGAAGCGGCGCGGTATGGGCGGCCAGCCGCGAGACCAGGGTCAGCGGCAGCCCCTGTGGATCGCGGGCCAGGGCAATGCGCGTGACCATGGGCACGGGGCCTTCGCCGCCCCCGTCGATCAGGGTGGCCAGGGCGCCGTGGCGGGCCGCGGCGATCAGCTCCTGCGCCAGGGCGCGGGCCTCGTCATCGGTGGGGCGGATCGGATCTGTCATGGGGCGAGGATAGCGCCGCGCGGCGGGCGGCGCCACTGCCCCGGCACCACGGCTGGCGCGACGTCAGCGCTCCCACCAGAAACCGAATTTCAGGCGCAGGGGATCGGAGTTCTTGAGCTTGATGGCGGCGCCCAGATCGAGGTAGAGCCCGTCGCGGAGCCGCCAGGCCGCCGAGCCCGCCAGCCGGGCAAAGGGGCCATCGCCGTGGTGCTGACCGGTCTGCAGCTGCATGTAGTATTTCGTCCGCTCGCCGGGGGCAAAGCCCCAGGTGGCGTCGATCTTCCAGTCGGTCGCGAGGGTATCGGGAAAGAATTCCGTGGCCCCTTCAAGGGAGAGCCAGCCCTGCGGCCGGGCCAGGCTGCGGCCGATGGCAAAGCCGGGGCGGATGACATCTGCGCCGGCGATGCGGCCAAATCCGAGATCGGTGGCGACATGGATGCCATGGATCGGCTGATAGGCCCGCGAGGCGAAGATCACCGCCTTGTCGAACCCCGAGATGGCCCCGCCGAGGTCGAGGCCCAGCGTCCAGTCATCGGTCAGCCCGAATTCGTGGTAATAGGTATAGGCGGGCGTGGAATTGCCCTGCAGGTCGAGGTTCAGGCGGTAGGCCCCGGCGGAGAAGTGATGCCCCTTGCCGCGCGCCCAGGCCCCGGCCAGCAGGGGCTGAGGCAGCGCGATCAGAAGCAGGAGCAGCAGGATTCGGGCGCCGGCGGGCCGAAAAACGGGCCGCCGGGTGGGCCACCGGATCGAATATCGGATCGGATACCTGATCGAAAACCGGGCTAACCACCGGGCTAACCACCGGGCCGCCCGCCCCCTGAGGAGCCCTCGCCTGTTCGCGCCTGGGCGCATCCATTCCTCCATTCCCGGCCCCGAAGGGCATTAACCATTTGGGACAAGGATGGTTAATGAATGGATAACACCCGCCGGATGCATGGCATCGGCGGGTGGTGCCCCTTGGGGGAAAGTTGCGATTTCCGGGCCGGGATCAGGCGGCGGCGATCTTTTCCAGATCCTCGTCCTCGGCCAGCTGTTCCGCCGAGGCGGCGGGGGCCGCCGGCAGGGGGCCCATGACGATGCGCTCGGGGCGCAGCTCGGGGATGCGGATGCCCTGGCCGAAGTTGGTGACGATCAGGTCCTCCTGCGCACCGATGGCGGCCAGCTTGGCGCGGATGCGGCAGATGTAGACATCGAGGATCTTGGGGTCGGGTTCATCCGTCCAGGCATAGAGCTGGGTCATGATCTGATCGCGGGTCACCATGGCGCCCCGGCGCAGGATCAGCATCTCCATCATCTCGTATTCCAGGCGGGTGAGATGCACGGGCATGTCGTGGTGGTGCAGGGTGCGGGCGTCGATGTCGAGGGCCAGGGGGCCGGTCTGCAGCACCGGAAGGGCAAAGCCCGCGGCCCGGCGCACGAAGGCGCGCAGGCGGGCGGCCATGATGGCGGGCTTGGCCGGCCATTCCATCACGTCATCGGCGCCACGGAAGAGGAAATCGCGGCGCATGTCCTCGTCGACCTTGCGGGAAACGACACAGATCACCAGGCGCGGGAATTCGGCCCGCAGGCGGCTGACCAGCTCGGAGGCGGGCATGTCGGGCAGGTCGGGATCTATGAGAATGGCGTTCTGCTCGGCCGAGGAGGCATATTCCAGTGTTTCGGCAGCATTGGCCGCATCGGACACATAGAAGCCCTGCTCGCGCATGGCATGGGCCAGGCCGGCGATGTTCCAGGTGGTATCGGTCACAAGCAGGCGCATCCGCATTCACTCCTGTTCTGCGGGGAACGACGGAAGGGAGGGACAAACGCCGACGGAGGGCGAATGCGGCCCACACCGTCGATCACGTTTTTCGGGGAATGGCAGCTTTGCCGCCCTGCGCAGAAAGGAAGGGGCCGGGATGGAACCGGGAAGGTTGACGTCCCGTCAGGCACAATTTTCCGCGCCTCTCTTTCATACGGCATTTACCGCGCCGGTGCACCTATACGAAAGTATATTTGAGCGTCTTTTCAATCGCTTGGTTAATACAACCTTGCCAGGATGCCTTGCCCTGCCCATCTGGGGGGAAACCGGATGAGCAAGAGGAGCGCTGCCGATGAAATGTCCCGTGGACGGAGCCGAGCTGAGGATGACCGAGCGGCAGGGGGTCGAGATCGACTACTGCCCGAGCTGCCGGGGCATCTGGCTTGATCGCGGCGAGCTGGACAAGATCATCGACCGCTCGGCGGAGGAGACCGCCGCGCCCGCTCCGCGCCAGCAGGTGGCGCGCCCGGCCACGCCGCGCGAGACGCCCTATCACGAGGCGCAGCGCTATGACCCGCGCCACGAGACGCAGTACGGCGGCTATCACCACGATCCGCGCTACTACAAGAAGAAGAAAAAGAAGCGGAAATCGATCCTGGAAGAGATCTTCGATTTCTGATCCCCCCGGCACCGCGGGGCCGGGGCGGAGACGCGAAAAAGGGGCGGCGCGAGATGGCGCCGCCCCTTTTGTCATTCGAGGCCCCCGCTGGGGCGGGCGATCACTCGCCCTGCACCGATTTCCGGGCCGACTTGTCGGTCACCCGGCGCACCAGCACATAGAAGCTGGGCACCATGAAGATGCCGATGAAGGTGGCGGCCATCATGCCCCCCAGCACCCCGATGCCGATGGCGTTCTGGGCCGCGGCCCCGGCCCCGGTGGCAGTGGCCAGCGGCACGACGCCCAGCATGAAGGCGAAGGAGGTCATCAGGATCGGACGCAACCGCATCCGCGCGGCCTCGACCGTGGCCTGGATGAGCTTCTTGCCCTCGGCCTCGAGATCCTTGGCGAACTCGACGATCAGGATGGCGTTCTTGGCCGCCAGGCCGATTGTCGTGAGGATCCCCACCTTGAAGTAGACGTCGTTGGCCTGCCCCGCGAGAGAGGCGGCGACCACCGCCCCCAGCACGCCCACCGGCACGGCGAGCATGACGGAGAAGGGGATCGACCAGCTCTCGTAAAGGGCGGCCAGCGACAGGAAGACGACGAGCACCGAGAGCGCGTAGAGATAGGGCGCCTGGTTGCCCGACTGGCGTTCCTGGTAGGACAGGTCCGTCCAGGCCACGCCGTAGCCCCCCGGCAGGTCCGCGGTGAGCTGTTCCATGAGGTCCATGGCCTCGCCCGAGGAGGTGCCCGAGGTGGGCGAGCCGGAGATGCTCATGGCGGAGGTGCCGCCATAGCGGGCCAGCGAGGGAGAAGAGCTCTCCCAGCTGGTGTTCATGAAGGCGCCGAAGGGCACCATCTCGCCGTCGGAATTGGTGGCGAACCACTTGTCGATGTCCTCGGGCTGCATCCGGTAGGGCGCATCCCCCTGCACGATCACCGGCCGCAGGTTGCCGTTCATGTTGAAGTCGTTGACCGTGGAGCCACCGAAGATCACCGAGAGCAGCGAGTTGACCGACGACAGGGTGACACCGAAGCTCTCGGCCTTCTGCTGGTCGATGTTGATGCGCAGCACGGCCTCGTCCTCGTCGCCGGAGACGCGGATGTTGTCGACCTGCCCGGTGGCATTGGCGGCCTGCTCGAGCTGGGCCGCGGCCTCGCGCATGGCGGCGGTGCCGTTGTTGGCCTGGTCGACGAGATACATCGAGAAGCCCGAGGTATTGCCGAGGCCGGGAATGGCCGGCGGCTGCATGAAGAAGACCTGCCCTGCGCGCAACCCGAAGAAATGCGCGTTGGCATTGTTGACCACGTCCGTGGCCGACAGGCCGGGGGCCTCGCGTTCATCGAAATCGCGCAGCTTGATGAAGAGCATGGCGTTGTTCTGACCGGTGCCGCCGAAACTGAAGCCGAGGGTGCCGAAGACGGTTTCCACCGCCTCGCCCTGGTCGTTCAGCAGGTAGTCGTTGATCTCGTTCACCACGGATTGCGTCTGTGCCGTGGTCGAGCCCTCGGTCAGGCTGACCATGGCCATGACCACGCCCTGGTCCTCGGTCGGCAGGAAAGAGGACGGCAGCCGGGTGAAGATCCAGCCGGCGCTGCCGGTGATCACGACCAGGGCGACCAGCATCACCACCGGCACCTTGACCAGCCGGGTGACCATGGCGGAATACCCGTGGTTGACCCGGTCGAAGGTGCGGTTGAACCAGCGTGCGGGCGCGATGCTCTCGCCATGGGCCTTGCGCAGGAGCGAGGCGCAGAGCGCCGGCGACAGGATCAGTGCGACCAGCGCCGAGAGCACCATGGCGGTGATGATCGTGACCGAGAACTGACGGTAGATCACCCCGGTGGAACCGCCGAAGAAGGCCATCGGCAGGAAGACCGCCGAGAGCACCAGGGCGATGCCGATCAGCGCGCCGGTGATCTGGCCCATGGACTTGATCGTGGCCTCGAGCGGCCCGAGATCGTCCTCTTCCATCACCCGTTCGACGTTTTCCACCACCACGATGGCGTCATCGACCAGCAGGCCGATGGCCAGAACCATGGCGAACATGGTGAGCGTGTTGATCGAATAGCCCGCGACCGCCAGCACGGTGAAGGTGCCCATGAGCACCACCGGCACGGCGATGATCGGGATCAGCGTGGCACGCCATTTCTGCAGGAAGACCAGGATCACCAGGAAGACGAGGAACACGGCCTCTATCAGCGTGTGATAGACCTTTTCGATGGACAGCTCGACGAAGGGCGAGGTGTCGTAGGCATAGCGGATCTCGACCCCTTCGGGCAGGGCGTTCTCCAGCCCGGAGAGGGTGGCACGCACCGCCGCGGCGGTATCCACGGCATTGGCGCCGGTGGCCAGGTTCACACCGAAGCCCGAGGCGTTTTCCCCGTTGAAGAAGGAGTTCACGCCGTAGTCTTCCTGGCCGATCTCGACCCGGGCGACATCGCCGAGATAGACGGCAGAGCCGTCCTCCTCGGTCTTGAGCAGGATGCCCTCGAACTGTTCGGCCGAGGTCAGCTGGCTCTGGGCGGTGATGGTGGCGGTGAACTGCTGCCCCTGGGTGGTGGGCAGATCACCCAGCGAGCCCACGGAGACGGTGGTATTCTGCGCGGTGACGGCAGAGGTCACGTCGGTGGGGGTGAGCTGATACTGCTGCAGGGCCAGCGGATCGAGCCAGATGCGCATGGCATAGCCCGAGCCGAAGCTGTTGATGCCGCCCACGCCCTCGGTCCGCTTGACCGGACCCGAGACCATGTTGTCGAGGATGTCACCGAGCTGGATCGTGGAATAGCGGCCATCGGGCGAGACCAGCGCGCCCACCATCAGGATCGAGGAGGACGACCGGGTGACGGTGACGCCGGCGGTCTGCACCGCGTCGGGCAGCTGGCTCTCGATCTGGCTGACCTTGGATTGGACCTCGTTCTGGGCATCGACCGCGTTGACGCTCTCGTCGAAGGTCAGGCTGATCGAGGAGCTGCCCTCGCGCGAGGTCGAGGTCATGTAGAGCATGCCGTCGATGCCGGTCAGGCTGTCCTCGATCACCGTGGTGACGGAGTTCTGCACGGCATCGGCCGTGGCGCCGGAATAGGTGGCGGAAATGCGGATCGTGGTGGGGGCGATGTCGGGGTATTGCGACACCGGCAACTGGGTAAAGGAGAAGGCGCCGGCCAGCATCGTGACGATGGCCAGCACCCATGCGAACACGGGGCGATGGATGAAGAAATTGACCATGACCCGTTATTCCCCGGAGTCCGTGTCGTTGATGTTGTCCGTATCCACGTCGTTGTCGCCGGACTCCTGATCGGGATCGGTGGCGCCGTCGACATCCTGCACGATGCCCTCGTCGTCGATGTAGACCGGCACCGGCGAGACCTGGGTGCCGGCCTTGAGGTCGTTCAGCCCGTCGACGATCAGCTCGTCGCCCGGTTCCACCCCATCGGTGACCACCCAGGAATTGTCGTAGGTGCCGGTGTAGGTGAGCGTGGCCTCGCGGGCCATGCCGTCATCGACCACGAAGGCCGTCAGAGTGCCGTCGGAATTGCGCGTGGTGGCGCGCTGGGGCACCAGGATCGCCTCGGTGGTGCCCAGCGTCAGGGCGACGCGCAGGAACTGGCCGGGCAGGATCAGCCTGTCCTCGTTGTCGAAGATGATGCGGAAATCGATGGTGCCGGTGGTGGTGGAGACCGAGGTGCGGGGGCTGACCAGCTCTCCCGCGCCCTTGTAGGTCTCGCCGGTTTCAAGCGTGAGGGAGATGCCGAGGGTATCCTGCGGCACCAGAACGCCGCTGTCGATCATCTCGCGGTGACGCAGCATCTGCGCCGAGGCTTCCTGGACGTCGACGAAGATCGGGTCGAGCTGGGTCACGGTGGTGAGCGCGTCGCTCTGGTTGGCGGTGACCAGGGCGCCGACGGAGAATTCGGGGATGTCGACGATGCCGTCGATGGGGCTGCGGATCTCGGTGCGGTCGAGGTCGAGCTCGGCCGATTGCAGGTCGGCATCGGCGGAGGCGACGCTGGCGCGGGCCGAGGCGAGGTCGGCCTCGGCGCTGTCGAGATCGGCCTGGGTGATGCTGCTGACGCCGGAGAGGCGGGAATAGCGGTCGACAGTGGCCTGGGCGGCCGAGAGCGTGGCCTCGGCGCTGTCCTTGGCGGCCTGGGCGGCGGAGAGGTTCACCTCGTAGGTGGCACTGTCGAGCTTGAACAACAGGTCGCCGGCCTTGACCTTGGTGCCGGGCACATAGGCGATTTCCTTGATCACCCCCTCGACGCGGGGGCGGATCTCGGTTTCCTCGTGGGCGACGGCACGGCCCGGCAGGGTGACGGAATAGGGCACCGCCTCGGGCTGCAGCGTGATGACCCCGACCGAGGTCGGCGGCATGCCACCGGACGCATCCTGAGCGAAGCTGACCCGCGACGACAGGGCAGTGGCTGCAACGGCAAGCACCATGGCCGGAAGAACCATGGCGGCACGTTTGGCGATCGTTCTGGGCAACATGCAGTCTCCATCAAAAAATTCTTTTCGGGCCCGCGTCGGGGAGGCCAGCGGACCGTACGGATCAGGGTAGTACGATGGCCTATCCAAATTCCGTCGCAGTCATCTGACATTATAGGAAGGAATTTTCCCAAATCCGGCAGATTTCTTTGTCGCAGACGTAAAAGGCCCCCGGAGCAGTGCTCCGGGGGCCCCTGGGTTGCATGGCAGGACCCTGCTTCCCTCAGAAGGTCTTGCTGAGGCCGACGTAGTAGGCGCGGCCCGGTTCGTTGTAGGTATTGGCCCCGTCACCCGAGCGCAGGATCGTCTTGTTGAAGACGTTGGTGACCCCGAAGCGGATGTTGAAATCCTCGGCGACCTCGTAGTTTGCCGCCAGGTCCACCAGGGTGTAGGGCGCCCGCGACGTGGTATCGTCGTATTCGATGCCGGTGCTGGAGTTGATCGTGGCGGCCTCGATCTCGCCGTAGTGGGTAAGCGAGGGGATGACCCGCAGCTTTTCGGTTGCCTGCCATTCCAGCGAGGCGTTGATCGTGTACTTGGGCACCAGCGAGAGCGGCGCACCGGTCTGCTTGTCCTCGGACTTGATCATCCAGGTGAAGTTGGTGACCAGCTTCACGTCCTCGCTCAGCTCGGCGTTGAAGCTGCCTTCGACCCCGGACACCACGGCACGCGGCACGTTTTCCCACTGGAACACGCGATAGGTGGAATCGCCGCTGGTGATCATGGCCACCTGGTCGAGACCGGATTGGATCTTGTTGCGGTAGTCGTTGTAGAAGGCGGTCAGCGTCGCATCGATGCCCTGCGGCCCGGAGTAGGCCACGCCGACTTCGCTGTTCCAGCTGGTTTCCGGCTTCAGGTCCTCGTTGCCCAGCACGTAGCACGGCCCGTCACCGTAGTAGATCGAGGGGCAGCCCCGACCGCGGGTGACGTAGATGTAGTTCGGGTTGAGCTGATAGAGGTTCGGCGCCTTGAAGGCCCGGGCGCTGCCGGCCTTGATCGTCCAGTCCGAGTTGACCTCGTAGGTGGCGCTGATGCCGCCGGAGAGGTTGAAGCCGAAGGTATCGGCATAATCGGCACGGATCTGAGGCGTTATGGTCAGCGCATCGGTCGCCAGGATGTTGCCTTCGCCGTAGACCCCGAGGAGCGTCTGGCTGGAGACCGGATCACGGTCCGCTGCATTGGCCTGGGTATCGCCGTAGGTGAAATCGAGGTCGCCGCGCGCGGCGATCGAGACGGGATCATCCATGCGCTCGTAGCGGGCCTCGCCGCCCAGCGTCCAGGTGGCCTCGCGGCCGAAGGCGGTGCCGGGCAGGTTCAGCTCGCTCTTGGCCGAGAGGTTGTCGAGCAGGACGGTGCCCCATTCGCTGTCGGAGTTGATCCGGCCCTCGCCGCCACCGCTGGCGCCTTCGCTCAGGCGCGTGTTGTCGGTGTGCTCGTACTGGATGTAGCTCTCGAGATCGCCGAAGGAATATTCACCGTGGTGGGTGATCGCGGCCGTCGTGCGCTGCATCTTGTTGGTGGTCGCCTCCTCCGCGGCCAGTTCCTCGGTCAGGTCACTGCCGGAGGTGAGCTGTCGGTCGCCGGTATAGAGGTTCTCCTGGCGGCTGTAGCCCAGCTCGAAGTCGATCCGGTTGAAATCGTCGGGCTCCCAGCGGACCAGGCCGCTGACATCCTTGTTGATCACGCCCTCGACGCCGGCCGCGGCATCGGTATCCTCGTCGGTGACCGAGGCGTTGATCTCCGGGTCATCGGGGTTCGACCGGTTGTAGCTGCCGGTCAGCCGGAAGGAGAGATTGTCGCTGAGCGGCTTGGCCCAGAGGAAGTTGCCGCGATAGGAATTGCCCTCGAGGTCGCTTTCCGGCTGGTTGTACTGCAGGTTGAGCGTGAAGGTATCGGTCTCGGGCTTCTTGGTGACGATGTTCACCACGCCGCCGGCGGCACCAGAGCCGTAGCGGGCCGCGGCCGGGCCCCGGATGACCTCGATATGATCGACCATCTCGGCGGGCACCCAGTTGCTGTCGCCGCGGGTGTCGCGCTCGCCGGAGCGGCCCATCTTGATCGAGTCGCGCGACAGCACCGGTTTGCCGTCGATAAGGATCAGGGTGTTTTCCGGGCCCATGCCGCGGATGTCGATCTGACGCTGGTTGCCGCGCTGGCCGGTGGAGGTGGCCCCGGTCAGGTTGACGCCGGGCATGCGGCGCACGGCATCCTTCAGGTCGTTGACCACAGGACGCTCCTGCAGGTCCTCGGCAGAGATCACCGAGACGCCGAGAGATTGCTTGAGCTGTTCGGAAGCTGCCTGGACCACGATCGGATCTAGCAGGATCACGTCGCCGGTTTCCGTGGTGTATTCGTAGACCTGATCGGCGGAGGCTGTGGCCTCCGTCTCCTGCGCCAGGACGGGCGCGGCGGCAGAGACCATCACGGTCGCGGCCAACAGCGCACTGATCCGGCGGGAGCGCCGGTTCCAGCTGTTCATGTGTTCCCCCAAGGGTTTGACTGACTGATATTGGGGCGCGTCTGTCTGTCTGGCCGGACCGTGCGGGACACATGCTGGATGGGTGTGCGTTACCCCGCGGCATGCCTATGCCGCGGGGATAACCAAGTAAATCTGTCGGGTATCTTTCCCCCTCAGATCGTCGTCAATTTGTCGCAATGTTGCGAAGCGGGCACGCTTTCCCGCCCGGCGGGTGCCGGGGAAAGGAACTTCGCGGCGAAAGCGGCGACCTGTGCCGGCGCGGTCAGGTCGGCGTGATGGCAAGGCAGATCGAGCACCGAGAGCGGCCCGGCAAGAGGCGCCCAGAGCGCGGGGCTGCGCCCGGTGCCCTCGTGATCGAGCGCGGCATGGACATGGCAGAGCGGCGCACGCACCTGCCGCTCGCGGTGGCCGCGCACCAGGCGGTTGGTCTGCTGGACCGAGCGCACGACCCCCTGCTGTACCGCGTCGGGCAGATGGCCCAAGGGATGACCAGCCTGGCGCAGGAAGGCGAGGATCTCGGCACGGCTGACCAACTCGGGATGGGCATCGGGATCATGCCCGGCAATGGCCAGCAGGGCGCGGATGGCCTCGGTCTCGTCGGGTTCCGGCTCGTCGCGCCAGCATTGCGAGGGATAGGCATCGAGCAGCACCAGCTTGCCCACCTCGCGGCCACGGGCCTCGGCCTCGGCGGCGACGGCATGGGCGATGATGCCGCCCAGCGACCAGCCCAGCAGCTGCAGCGGCCCCTCCGGAGCCATGGCCTCGATCCGGTCGCAGTAGTCGCGGGCCAGGGCCGCCAGGTCGTCGGGCAGCGGCGCCGCGGGATCGAGAAGCGGCGATTGCACCCCGATGACCTGCCAGTCGGGCAGCGCCCGCGCCAGCGCCCGGTAGCACCAGGAGATGCCGCCCGCCGGGTGGACGGCAAAGAGCAGCGGCCCGCTCCCCTCCGGCGAGAGGCGCACCATCGGCCCCAGGCCGTCGTCGTGGCAGGCCTCGGCGTCGATGCGGCGGGCAAGATCCTGCAGCACCGGCGCCTCGAAAAGCGTGCCGAGCCCCGGGTCGCGGCCGATCTCCTCCTCGATCGCCAGGGTCAGGCGCACGGCCATCAGGCTGTCGCCGCCGGCGGCGAAGAAATCGGTATCGGGGGCGGCGGGCGTGCCCAGCAGCTCGGAGAAGAGCCGTCCCAGCATCTGCTCGGTGCCGGGCTGCAGGCGGCGCGCGGGGGCGCCCGCATGCAGCGCGGGCGCCGGCAGCGCCTTGCGGTCGAGCTTGCCGCTGGGGTTCAGCGGGAAGGCCTCGAGCGGGACAATGGCGGCGGGCATCATCATCGCCGGCAGCCGGTGCGCAACGGCACCCCGGATCTGCTCGGGCGTGGCCCCTTCCCGCGGCACCACGTAGGCCACGAGGCGCGCCTGCCCCGAGGGATCGGGCGGCGCCAGCACGGCGACCTGCCGGATCAGCCCGGAGGCCTCGAAGGCGGCCTCGACCTCGCCCAGCTCGATCCGCACGCCGCGGATCTTGACCTGGTGATCGGCGCGGCCGGAATAGGTGATCGTGCCATCGGGGGCTGCCACGGCCAGATCGCCGGTGTCGTACATCCGCGCGCCGGGGTGGAAGGGATCGGGCGGGAAGCGCTCTGCCGTCAGCTCGGGCTGGCCCAGGTAGCCCCGCGCGAGCTGACGCCCGGCGAGGAAGAGCCGCCCGTTGACGCCGTCGGGCACCGGGCGGCCGCGCGGATCGAGCAGGTAGCAGCGGGTGTTCCAGACCGGCAGGCCGATGGGAACCGAGGCCCCCGGCTCCTGCCCGGTAGCCTCCTGGAAGGTGACGTCCACCGCGGCCTCGGTCGGCCCGTAGAGATTGTGCAGCCGGCCGGTGATCCGGTCATGGAACTGCCGGGCCAGTGCCGTGGGCAGGGCCTCGCCGCTGGCAAAGACCTTTGGAATCTCAAGACCTTCGGAGGC
The DNA here is from genome assembly GCF_056270665.1 of Pseudooceanicola sp. DL12. Taxonomy (NCBI): domain Bacteria; kingdom Pseudomonadati; phylum Pseudomonadota; class Alphaproteobacteria; order Rhodobacterales; family Paracoccaceae; genus Pseudooceanicola; species Pseudooceanicola sp. DL12. Next base: position 536,354 of record NZ_CM149884.1, on the reverse strand, counting down.
GGGCGCAGCCAGAAAGAGCGCCAGCATCGAGGGCACGAAATGCAGCGTGGTGATGGCGTGCTCGCGGATCAGCGCCGCCAGCGCGGAAGGGTCGCGATGCGCCTCGGGCGGGGCGACGACAAGCGTGGCGCCCGAGAGGAACGGCAGGAAGAATTCCCAGACCGAGACATCGAAGGTGGCCGGCGTCTTCTGCAGGATGCGGTCGCCGGGGCCGAAGCCGTAGGCCTCCTGCATCCAGAGCAGGCGGTTCACGATGGCGCGGTGTTCGATGACCACGCCCTTGGGTCGGCCGGTGGAGCCGGAGGTGAAGAGGACATAGGCGGGATCATCGGGCGCGGGCGCCTGCGGCTCGGCCTCGGGGCCGGTCGCCCATTGCGCGGGCGCCAGCACGGGCACTGCCCCGGCGGCCTCGAAATCCTCACGGGCCAGGATCAGCTTCGGCGCGGCGCGCTCGAGCATGTCGGCACGGCGGTCGGAATGATCATCCGGGTCGAGCGGCACATAGGCGGCGCCGGCGCGGATGACCGCCTGCAGCGCCACGATCAGCTCGGTCGAGCGGGGCAGCGCCACGGCGACCACGTCGCCCGGCCCGATCCCCCGCCCGGCCAGGCGGCGGGCAAGGCCCGCGCTGCGGGTATCGAGATCGGCATAGCTGAGGCGCTCGTCGCCGAAGACCAGCGCCTCGGCCTCGGGCGTCGCGGCGATCTGCGCGCGGGTCAGATCGACCAGCGTGGTTTCGGGCACCGGGTGATCGGTGGCGTTGCGGGTACTGACATGGGCCGTCAGTTCCGCTGGCGTGAGCGTGGGCACATCGGCGAGGCGTTCCGCCGACAGCGCCGCGGCAAGAAACGCCGCCAGCCGCGCCGCATGGCCCCGGGTGGTGTCCGCGTCATAGAGGTTGGTGTTGCTGTCGGCCTGCACCAGCAGCCCCTTCTGCCCGTCGCCGCGGAAACAGAAGGTGAGATCGTCGACGGAGCCGGCGCCGAGGATCTGAAGCTCGGTCGAGAGCCCCTCCATGGCGGGCGTGGCGTCGAAGGGCAGCACGTTGACCAGCGGCCCGTGCAGCCGGCGCCCGGCCCCGATGCGGCCCATCTCGCGGCGCAGTTCCTCGCCGCGATAGCGGCCGTTGCGGCGGATCTGCGCCATGCGGGCGGCCGCGCCCGCCAGCCAGTCGTCGAGCGGCGCATCCTCGTCCACGGACAGGCGCAGCGGCAGCACGTTGACCAGGGTGCAGGGCACCCGGGCGGCCTTTGTCCCCATGCGGTTCATCAGCGGCAGGCCCAACACGGTTTCGCCCTGGTCCTCTCCCTCGATCAGCTGAGGCGTGCACCGGGCGACATAGGCCCCGGTCAGCGCGGTCAGCACGTCGGGCCAGGCAATGCGCAGCCGGGCAGAGAGATCATGCAGCCGCGTCCGCGCGGCCGGATCCAGCGGCACCTCGGCACGGTGGAACCAATGGGCCGAAACCGCCTCGCCCTGGGCCAGCCCCTCGACCGGGCCGAGGCCGGAGAGTTCCTCGCGCCAGAAGGCCAGCTCCTTTTCCGGTTTCGGACCGGAGAGGAATTTCTGCTCGGCCTCGATGGCCTGGGCATAGGGCGGGAAGCCGGGGCCCGGCGCGCGGCCGGTTACGGCGGCATTGTAGAGCTCGGCAATGCGGTTGGTGATCAGCACCATGGCATAGCCGTCGGCGGCCAGGTGGTGGATCCGTTCGGAGAGGATGTGACGGTCCGCGGCCAGTTTCCACAGGGTGAAACCGGCGATCGGCCCCGCCCGCAGGTCGGCGGGCTGCCGTGCTTCGGCCAGGATGGCGGCGCGGGCCGCGGCCTCGGGATCGGACGCATCGGAAAGGTCGCGCAGCTCCAGCGCGGGGGCACCGCCCGGCTCCATCCATTGCACCGGGCCGCAGTCTGTCTCGGCAAAGCGGAGCGAGAGGCATTCGGCCTCGGCGCCCACGTGATCGACGGCCCGGGCCAGGGCCGCCACGTCGAGCGGCCCCACCATGGTCAGGGCCTGGCCGGTCATGAAGACCGGGCTGCCCATGTCGCGCCGCTGGGCGTACCAGATGCCCTGCTGGGCTTCGCAGAGGGCCAGGGCCCCTGCCGGGCCTCCCTCGGGGCGGGGCCGAACCGTCAGCATCAGGCGCCCTGCGCCTCTTTGGCGATGGCCCACCAGTCTTCCAGCGTCTCCGCCTCCATGAAGCGCGAGAAATCGAGACCCTCGATCACCTCGCCCCATTTCATCAGCAGGTTCATCACCTGGATGGAATCGAGGCCCAGGTCGACAAGGCTCTCTTGCGGTTCGACCTCTGCCACCGGGATGCCGATCGCCTCGGCGATATCGGCACGCATCTGGTCATGGGACAGGGCAAGTGCTTCCTGGGTCATGTGTTTTCCGTTTCGCTCTTCGGTTGGTCGGTGTCCGCCGCCGCCTCGGCGGCCTCTGCAGCCAGCACGTCTTCGCGCAGCTGGGCACGCAGGTGACGGCGCGAGATCTTGCCCACGGCGGTGATGCCGAAGCCTTCGACAAAGCGGATCTCGTCGGGGATCTTGAAGGCGGCGATCTGTCGGGCGCGCATGAACTTGCGGATGTCGACGGCGCGGGGGCTCTCGCCCTCCTTCGGCTTGATGAAGGCACAGATGCGTTCGCCGAGATGCGCATCGGGGATCGAGACCACCACGGCATCGAAGACCGCGGGATGGGCCAGCAGGTGATCCTCGACCTCCTCGGCGCTGATCTTCTCGCCGGCGCGGTTGATGTGGTCGCCTGCCCGGCCCTGCACGGTCAGGTAGCCGTCGGAGCGGCGGATCGCGATGTCGCCGGGGCGGTAGAAGCCACCCTCGAAGCTGCGGGCATTGGCCGCCGGTTCGTCGTGGTAATTGTTGATCGTGTAGGGCCCGCGCACGAGGATATGGCCCGGAGTGCCATCGGGCACCGGATTTCCCGCATCATCGAGCAGCAGCACCTCGTCATCGGGGCTGATCGGGCGGCCCTGGGTGGTGACGATGGTTTCCTCGTCATCATCGAGGCGGGTATAGTTCACCAGCCCCTCGGCCATGCCGAAGACCTGCTGCAGGGTGCAGCCCAGCACCGGCTTCACCCGGCGCGCGCTCTCGGGCAGGAACTTGGCCCCGCCCACCTGCAGCACCTCGAGGCTCGGCAGCTCGGGCTTTGTCCGCTCGGCCGCGTCCAGCCAGAGCAGCGCCAGCGGCGGCACGAGGGCGGTGATGGTCACCCCCTCCTTCGCGATCAGCGGGAAGGCCGCGTCGGGCACCGGCGACTGGCCCAGAACCACGGTCGAACCGGCATAGAAGGCGCCATAGGTGCCCGGGCTCGACATGGTGAAATTATGGCCCACGGGCAGCACGGCGAGAAAGACGCTCTCGGGCGTCAGGCCGCAGATCCGGGCGCTCTCGCGCAGGGTATAGATATAGTCGTCGTGGGTGCGGGGGATCAGCTTGGACAGGCCGGTGGACCCGCCGGAGATCTGCAGGAAGGCCACCGACTGCGGATCGGGATCGGCTGGCAGCGTCGAAGGATCGCCGTCGACATCGGCCATCGCGAGGAAGGGGCCCGGCTCGCCCGCCACGATCACCCGTTCGAGGCCCGGCAAGACGCCCTGAAGCTCCTGCGCCAGCTCGCGATAGTCGAAGCGCTCCAGCCGGTCGGGAATGATCAGCGTGCCGGCCTCGGAGCGGGTCAGCAGGTGCTCGATCTCGGTGCGGCGATGGGCCGGCAGCGCATAGACCGGGATCATGCCGGCAGCAAAGAGGCCGAAGGCGGCAATGAAGAACTCGGGCGTGTTGCCCAGCTGGATCAGGGCGCGGTCGCCCGGCTTCAGACCCAGCGCCAGCAGGCCGGCGCCAAAGCGGCGGGCGCGTTCGTTCAGCTCGGCATAGGTGATGCGGGTGTCGCCATGCACCAGCGCGGTGCGGTCGCCGAAGCGCTCGGCGCGTTCGCGCATCAGGGCGGGAAAGGTCTCTCCCCTCCAGTAGCCGCGTTCCTTGTAGCGGGCGGCCAGGTCCTCGGGCCAGGTCTGGGAAAGCTCTTTCATGGGGTGCCCTCTTGAATTGGGTCCGGCCGCGACCCGCGCCGCGGCCGGAGGTGTTTCACTTGGCCGGAACCACGTGGGTCAGACGATCACCGGTGGCATCGTCGGGGCCCATGGACTTGTTGACGACATAGACGCCGCCCTGCCCGTCCGCGATCAGGTGGTTCGGGAAGGACCCGATGGCAAGGTTCGCCACCACGTTGCCCTCGGGGTCGGTCACCACCAGGGTGCCCGAGGCGCGGACGGCGGTATAGGCCAGGCCGCTTTCCGGATCGACGGCGATGTTCAGCGGGTTGGCCCCCACCGGCACCGATTTCAGCAGCGCGCCGCTCTCGGCATCCAGGATCGACAGGCTGTCGCTGCCCTGGCCGGCCGTGTAGATCAGGTTGCGCGCCGGATCATAGGCCACGCCGATGGTGTTCGCGGAGCCCGGCACCGGGTAGACGGCGACCTGTTCGTCGGTGGTGGTATCGACCACGGCCACCTCGTCGCTCGTCAGGCTGGCCACGACCAGGCGGTTGTCCTCGGGATCGGCCGACATGCTGGCGGTGCCGAACTCGGCCCGACGCTTGCCCGACTGAAGCTCGATCACGCCGGTCTGCTTCAGGTCGTCGGCATCGAAGACGTAGATCTCGGGGGTGAAGGTCGAGCTGACATAGGCCTTGCCGTTGACCAGCGTCACGTCGCGCGGATGGCTGACGGTATCCACCGGGAACTGCTTGATCAGGCTGAGGTCATCGGTGCTGTAGACGGCCACGGTGTTCTGCCGGGTGTTGGTGACCCAGACCTGCCCGCGGCCCTCGTCGACGCCCACGCCGTAGACGGCAAAGACGCCACCGTCACGGTCGCCGACATCGGGCGCCTCCTGCGGCGTGACCGAGGCCAGCACCTCCAGAGTCTCCGGGTCGACCTTCATCAGGGTGCTCTCGGAGACCGGCGGGCGCCCCACGGCGGAGGTGACGAAGAGCGCGCCCATCTTCGGAGCCTCGGCCACCTGGTAGAGGCCCGAGGCAAGGTGGTTGGCCTTCAGCGTGAAGTTCTCGGTGCCGATCTCTCCCAGCTCGGGCGAGACCTTGACGTCGATCAGGCTCACGGCGGGGGGATCCTGGAATTCCGCCACGACGGGATAGGTGCCGGTGGCGGCATTCGCGGGAATCTGCACGGTTGCCGAGAAATCGCCCTTGTCGTCGGCGACGAAAGGCTGCCCGCCGTTCAGCGCGGTGCCGGCCTGGCGCAGCATCACCTTCTGTCCCGGCAGCATCCCGCTGCCCGCGATGGTGACGGTGCCGCCGGGCACGATCGGCGCCCGGTCCGGCCCGCTGGCCATGACCCGGCCGTTGAAGCTGCCCAGTTCGGTAAAGGGCGCGGTCTGCGCCTGTGCCGCACCCGCGAGCGCCAATGCCCCCACAAGCGCGGTCGCCATCATCCATCCGTGCCGGCTGACCCGTCCCTCGGAAATCCTCATCCACTCCGCCTTTCGCTGCTTCGGGGCGCGCGGCCCCGTCTGTTCATGAGCCTTGTCCGCTGCAGCGTGGCTGTGGCTGGTCGTCCGGGGGCCGGACGGGCGGGGCCAAGGCATACCCCGCCTGCGCTGAACCGGGCGCCGAAAGTGGCGGGCGGTTCGTCCTTACCGAGAGGCTTAATAATCCTGATAAGGACAGTCAACTATTTGAGAGCCCCCTCAGCGATCACGTTCGGATGAGATCTCGGACAGGGTCTTTTGCAACGAGCGCCCAAAGGTCTCGCCATGGGAAAGACCATCGAAAACCGTTATATTTCCGGTATTTCCGGCCGCTTTCAGGGCGGCCTCCAGCTCAGGCAGGGCCTCGGGGGGCATCGCGGCGCGGCCGGGCGACGGTGGGCGGTCGGCGGGTTTCCCCGCTCCATCTGGCGCCCCCTGATCGCCGGGCCGCGGCCCCGGCCCACCGCCGCGACGGTGCTCGTTGCTGCCCCGCTCGATATCCAGCACGGCCGCCGGCCGCGCGCCCCCGGCCAGCGCCGCCATCAGGCCATAGAAGTACCGCCCCTCGTCCCACCAGAGCGAGGGGCTGGCGGCCACGAAATGGCTGAAGGGCTGATCGCCCTGCTCCATCGCGGCCTGCAGCACGAAGAGCCCGCCGTAGGAATGCCCCCAGAGCCAGCGCCGCGCCGGATCGATGGGCGCCAGGGCCTCGGCCCGGGGCAGGATCTGCGTCACCACCCGCTGATAGAAGGGCGCGAAACCGCCCGCGGGCCGGCCGCGGCCATCCTGCTGCGCCGCGTCGGCGAGCGGCGGCGTGTAATCGCGCGAGCGTTCGGCGCCGGCAAAGCGCTGGTCGCTGTCATAGCCGATGGCCACGATCACCGGGCGCTCGCCCGGCAGCGCCGCGAGCACCTGCTCGGTCAGCCGCTCCACCACGGCCTTGCCGTCGAGCGCATAGAGCACCGGGAACCCGGAGGCGGGTGCCGGCCCCTTCGGCACCAGTACGGTGACCAGATAGGGCGTGGGGATGTCGCCCTCTGGCGCCGGCAGGGTGAACTGCTGCGCGTCGTAGATGTCGGATCCACTGTCGAGGATCCCCCGGTGCAGCGGTGCGCCCGAGGGCTGGGCGAATGCGCCCCCTGCGCCCAGCGCGATCAGGGCCGCGGTGCCGGCCAGCAGCGCGCGCCGCCTCATTGGCCCTGGTGCGCGGCGGAATCCGCTGCGGCCTCTTCCTCGAGCTGCGCCAGCATCGGCGCCTTTTCGCGCCAGTCGCTGTACCATTGCTCGATCGCCGGCCCGAACCAGTCGCGGCCCACGGTCACCACCGGCACGTCGGTGCCCTGCAGCTCGTCGAGATACTTCGCGTCGATCTCGCCGTAGAGGCCGACCATCTCGTCCACCTTCTCGGAGAAGACCCGCTCGACCACGGCGCGGTCCTCCTCGCTCATGCCCTGCCACTTGCGGCCCGAGGCCACGGCGGCCATGGGGAACATCATGTGGTTGGAATTGATGATCACGCCCGCGTTGCGCCAGTAGCCCGAGTTCCAGGTGCCCTCGTGGTCGATCTGCATGCCGTCGATCTGACCGTTGGCAAAGGCATCGTAGAGCGCCGGCAAGGGCATCGGCGTGGGCGCCGCCCCGAGATCCGACCAGAAGTCCATCGAGGAGGCCATGGGCACGGTGCGGATCTTCTGCCCCTTCAGCGCCGCGGCATCGGTCGCGTCATCGGCCAGCACGATCTGGCGGAAGCCGGCCATGCCCCAGGCCAGGCCCTTCAGCCCGAACTGGCTCATCCCGTCCAGCAGCTCATGCGCGGTCTTGCCGTTCAGCAGTCGCTGCGCCTGGGCGTGATCGCGGGCCAGGTAGGGCGCCTGGAAGATGCCGTAATCGGGGTTGCGGTTGGCAAACTCGCCCGCCGTCAGCATGGCGAAATCAATGGCGCCGGTCTGCAGTTGCTGCAGCATCTGCGCCTCGTTGCCGAGCTGGCCCGAGGGAAAGACCAGGATGTTCACCCGGCCGTCGGTCTCGTCCTTGATCTCTGCCGCCATCTCCTGGGCGGTCTTGGTCCACTGGTGCGGCGGCGGCGTGATCAGGCCCAGCCGGTAATCGGCGGCCTGGGCCGCGGTTCCGATCATCAGCGCGGCCAGCGCTAGGGCGATACGTTTCATGGATCTCACTCCCTGTCGTAGGAAATCATTGCGATAGATGGCCCAGCCAGGTGGTCAGCCCGGGCCAGAGGCAGAGCGCCGCCAGCACCAGCGCCACGCCGCCCAGGTAGGGCAGCAGCAGCCGGGCCAGGCGCTCGGCCGGCACGTCGTTCAGCATCGAGGCGGTAAAGAGGCCCGAGCCCACGGGCGGCGTCAGCAACCCCGCGGCCAGGTTGAGGCAGGCGATCAGGCCGAATTGCAGAGGGTCGATGCCGTAGTGGTCGGTCGCCACCGGCAGCAGAACCGGCACCACCAGGATCAGCGCCGGCAGCGGATCGGTGACCATGCCCATCAGCAGCAGCAGCAGGTTCAGCATCAGCAGGAAGACCAGCGGGTTGTCGGTGACCCCGGCCATCCAGGCCGCCACGGTGGCGGGCAGGTTCTCCCAGGCGGCGACCCAGGCATAGAGGCCCGCCGCGGCGATCAGGAAGAGGATCGAGGCGCTGGAAATCGCCGTGCTCTTCAGGGCCGGCCAGAGATCTGCCAGCGAGAGCTCCCGGTACACCCAGCGGCCGATGATCACCACCGCCAGCGCGGCCACCACGCCCGCCTCGGTCGGGGTGGCGATGCCGCCCAGGATCGCCGCGATCATCGCCGCGGGCACGGCCAGGGCCGGCAGGGCCTCGGCCAGGGTGCGGGCGGGTGAACTTACGTGCACGTCACTTACCTTCCCCGTGGGGAAGTCGTGCCGCCGTGCCAGCCCCCAGGTGATGCCCATGAAGACGAGGAGCAGGATCAGCCCCGGCAGCAGGCCCGCCATGAAGAGGTCTCCGATCGGCAGCTGGGCGATGACGCCGAAGACGATCAGCATCATCGAGGGCGGCACCACAGGCGCCAGCAGGCCGCCCGCCGCGGTGATCGCGGCGGCCATGTCGCGGCGATACCCGGCGCGCTCCATTTCCGGCACCGCGAGGCGCGACATAAGGGTGATCTGCGCCACGGTCGAGCCGAGCACCGCCGCCATCATCGCATTGGCCAGCAGGTTGACCTGGGCCAGCCCGCCGCGCACGCCGCCCACGGCCAGGGCCGCGAGGGCGATCAGCCGGCGGCCGGCGCCCGAGGCATTCATCACCTCGCCCAGGAAGATGAAGACCGGCAGCGCCAGAAGGCCATAGCTCTCGACGCCGCCGAAGAGTTGCTGCGGCGCCGAAAGCAGCAGCACGAAATTGCCCGAGAGCAGGATCTGAAGCACGGCGGCAAAGGCCATGGCAAAGGCGATGGGCAGGCCCAGCACGATCATCACGGCAAAGCAGAGCAGGCTGATCATGGGGCGCCTCCCCCGCGGAGAAGCTGCACCAGTCGCGCAAGGATGTGGAAGAGGCAGCCGGCGCAGAAGGGGATCAGCACCAGCCAGGCCCAGAACTTGGGAACGCCGAGCGTCACCGTCGGCTCCTGGTAGATGAAGTTGAAGGTGGCCTGCGACAGCGCCTGTGCCGAGCCGTAGCGGATCAGACCGACCGGATCGAACCAGGCCCAGAGCATCACGGCAAACCCGGCCAGCCCCGCCAGCAGGATGAGCTGAACCGCGACCTGCACCATCTGCGCGCCTCGGGCGGGAAGCCTGGTGACCAACAGGTCGACCGCGATGTGACGCCGCCGGGCCAGCGCCGCCGAGGCCCCGAAGAAGCCCGCGCAGCACATCATCAGTACTGCAAGCTCGTCCGACCAGAGCAGCGGATGCCCGAGGGTGCGGAACGCCGCGCCTGCCAGCAGCAGGACGAACACCCCGCCCAGCAGCACCGCGGCAAGACCGGTCTCGTAGCGGGCCAGGGCATCATCCGCGCGTGTCAAAGGGCCGGGGGCCTGCGCCAAGGAGGGCTGTGCCATGCGTCTGTCCGAATTCCTGTCGCAATTCACCGCGGCAGGGGAGAATGCGCGCGGTCACCGTATCGGGATCAATGGCCCGCGCCGGTGTGCGGCGGACCATAGTGATGCGGCCTGCCTTTGCAAGGAGATTTCCGACTAAAATAGTCAAGCACTTGTGAGGGGCGGATTTCCGCTAGGATTTGCGCCCCGGCAGCGGGCGCATCGCCTCGGCCATCGACCCGCCCTGCCCTCCGGATTGATCGCCGGTCGCCTGCTTCCAGGCCTGGCTGAAGCGCCGATAGGCCCCAAGGGAGGGAATGCGCGGAATATGCGCCAGCTCCCAGTGGAACCCGTTCAGCGGATCATCGAAGAACACGGCGTAATAGCCCGGCGCATAGAGCGGGTACTCTGCCGGTGCCTCGGTGACGGTCAGCCCTTCCGGCAGCAGGAAGTCGTCGTGGAACCTGTCGATTTCCCGCCTGTTGCGGGCCCAGAGAGCGATGTGGTGCAGGCCCACCGGCCGGGCATCGTGATCCATCGCCGCGCCCGATTTCGCCGGCTGGATACCGATGTAGGAATGCGGCACCGGAAAGCGCGCCATGTAGTAGGTGGAGTGATAGCCGATATCCATCGTCCAGAAGCTCTTGTAGCCGAGCCAGCCGAACATCCGGTCATAGAAGGCCACGGAACGGTCGTAGTCCAGCACCGAAAATTCCACGTGATTGATCCCGCGCCAGCGCATTCTTCCCCTCCTGTCCGTTGATACGCCCCCGGAGTGGCAGAAATCAGACCAGCGGTCTATAGAAAATTTAGACCACTGGTTTACAGGCGGCGAGCCGCAGGATAATGGCTGTTGTCATGCGCAAGACAGACGAGACACCCCGCGACCGCCTGATGGCCCTGCCCCCCGAGCGGCAGGCGGTGCTGCTGGACCCGGCAGAGACGGAATTCGCCGACAAGGGCTTTCAGGGGGCCTCGCTGAACGCGATCCTGGCGGCCGCCGGTATGAGCAAGGGACAGGCCTATTACTATATTTCGGACAAGGCCGAGCTCTATCGCGCCGTGATCGAACGCGCGTTGGAGCGTCTGATGACCCGCGCGGCGCCAGAGGCCTTTGCCCCGCGGGATGCAGAGACCTTCTGGGCCCAGATCGAGGCGATCTTTGCCCGGGTCAGCCAGGTGCTGTCTCAGGATGCGCGACTGGCCGACCTTGCCCGGCGGATACACGACGGGCCCGCCGAGAGCGCCGCGCTTGCGGCCCCGCTCGGCGCCATGCGACAGCGTATGGATCAGGCGATTTCCCTTGGGCAGGCGCTTGGCGCGATCCGGACCGACATCCCCCGACCACTGCTCTCCGACATGCTCTTTGCCGCGGCGCGGGCCCTCGACCAGTGGTTTGCGTCGCATTGGACCGAGCTCTCGCCGGAGGAGGCCCTGCGGCTGAACCGCGACGGGCTCGGAATGCTGCGGCGCATGGTGGCGCCCTAGGTGCCAAATGCCAAAGGCCCCCGCCGGTGGCGGAGGCCCCTTTCTTGCCCATGGTGCGTGTCAGCGTTCGCCGCGCACGTAGGCCGCGCCCAGCGCCGAGGGCAGCTTTGCGTTCCGGCCCGCGATCAGCAGAACCATCATCACCACCGCATAGGGCAGCATCTGCACCACATCCGTTGGAATATCGACACCCGCAACCTGCAGCGCCGTGGCCGCCGACAGGCAGGCCCCGAAGAGCAGCGCCCCGAGCAGCACCCAGAGCGGACGCCCGCGCGCCAGCATCGCCAGGACGATGCCGATGAAGCCGTTGCCATGGGTCATGAAGGGCACGAAGACCCCCGCCGCGACGATCGACATGAAGGCCCCGCCGAGGCCGACGAGCGCGCCGCAGCCCAGCACCGCCAGGGTGCGGATGGCCAGAACGCTTTCGCCCGCGGTATCGAGCGCCGCCGGCTTGTCGCCCGCCGCCTGGATCGCCAGCCCGAGATGGGTGCGGCGATAGAGCCAGACGAAGAAGGGCACCAGCAGGATGGCGAGATAGACCACCGGCTCGCGATCAAAGAGCGCCGGGCCGAGGATCGGGATGTCTGCCAGGCCGGGAATACGCCAGGTAGGCACCTGCGGCAGGCGCGGATAGAGGCGGCTGAACTGGACATAGTGCAGCAGCGCCGTGGCGCCCTCTGCCCCCAGCGTCAGCGCGATCCCGATGACGATCTGATTCAGGCCGAGCCGCACGCAGAAGATCACCATGAGCGCCGCCACGGCCATGCCGCCGAGCACGCCACCCAGGAATCCGAGGCCGATGCTCTCGCTGGCCCAGGCGGCCCAGAATCCGGCATAGGCCCCGGTCAGCATCATCCCCTCGATGCCCACGTTCAGCACGCCGGCCTTTTCGGAGAGCTGTTCGCCGAGGCCGGCCAGCAGCAGCGGGATGCCCGCCGATATGGCGCCGACGAAGAGGGCGATCAGGAAGGTATCGGTAAAGAGCGACATGTCAGGCTCCTGCCCTTTGGCGCCGGCGGGCGCTCAGGTATTCGGTCAGCCCCAGCACGATCAGCAGGATCGCCACCGTGACGAGGGTGAAGTAGTTCGGCACCCCCATGCGCCGGGCCGCGCTCTCGGAGCCGATCGACATGATCGAGAAGAGCGCCACGAAGGCGATGGAGGCAAAGCCGTTGAACCGCGCCAGGAAGACCAGCGGCACGATGGAAAGCGAATAGGCCGGGTTCCAGTCTGCCCGTACGTTGCCGTATTGGCCAAGGATCGCCACCCCGCCCGAGAGGCCGCCGAGACCGGCCGACAGGGCAAAGACCGCGACCGTGAGGGCGGGCACAGCAAGGCCAGCGTGCACGGCGGCGCCGGGGTTGGCCCCCACCACGCGCAGGCGCAGCCCGAAGGCGGTGCGTGTCATCACGAAATGCACGATCAGGATGGCGGCCAGGCCGATGATCAGCCCGCTCGAGATCGTGGTGTTGCCCAGCGTCGGCAGGCGGTCCTCCACGGGCAGGGTGCGGGTCTGGGGCACGGTTGTGTTCGGGTCGAAGTAGACCAGCTTGACCAGCACGCTGGCAAAGGAGATGCCGAGGAAGTTCATCATCAGCGTGGTGATGATCTCGTTCACCCCCTGGTAGGCGCGCAGCACCGCCGGGATCAGCCCCCAGACCGCCCCGAAGACGAAGGAGACACCGAGCCCCGCGACCAGGGCCAGGACCACGGGCATGTGCGGCACCATCAGCGGCGTCCAGGCGGCGGCAAAGACCGCGCCCATCAGGAACTGCGCGTCGCCGCCCAGGTTCCAGATACCGGCCCGAAAGGCCACGATCAGGCTGGCCGCGATCAGCAGGAGCGGCCCCATGCGCGTCAGCGTGGCCTGCACGCCGGTGGGCGAAAGCAACCCGCGCCCGAAGACATAGCCGTAATAGTCGAAGGGATTGACCTTCATCATCAGCAGGATGAGGCCCGAGAGCACCAGCGCGATGATGACCGGCCCGACGCTCATCAGCACGACGGTCGCCAGCTCCTTCAGGCGGCCTCCGCTGTCGTCCCCGGGGCCGAGGTCTGCCATGGATCCAGCACTCATTTGCTCACTCCGCTCATCAGTTCCCCGATCCGCGTCCGCGCATCGGCATCATTCGCCACGATTCCCGCCACGCGGCCCTGGTCCATCACCACCACGCGGTGGCTCAGCTCCAGGATCTCGTCCAGCTCGGTCGAGATCAGCAGCACCGCGGCACCGCCCTCTGCCGTCTCGCGGATCCGCGCCCGGGTGGCCGAGATATTGGCAAGGTCGAGGCCATAGGTCGGCTTGTTGAAGATCACCGCCCGGGCGTTGCCGGTCAGTTCCCGCGCCAGAAGCACCTTCTGGATGTTGCCGCCGGAGAGCTTGCCGGTGGGCGTCTCGATCGAGGGGGTGCGGATGTCGAATTCGCGCACCTTGGTGCGCGCGTTCTCGGCGATGGCCGCGGGCCGTTCAAGACCGCCCGACCAGTAGGGCGCCTCGCCGATCTGCTTCAGCAACAGGTTGATGGAGACGGGAAAGGCCCCCACGGTGCCCTCGCCCAACCGGTCGTCGCTGACATAACGCAGCCCGCGTGCGCGGCGCTGGCCGATGCTGAGCCCGTCGATGAACTGACCATCGAGGCGGATCCGCCCGTCGCTGAGCGGCGCCTGGCCCGCCAGCGCCTCGGCAAGCTGTTTCTGGCCGTTGCCGTCGATGCCGGCGATGCCAAGGATCTCTCCGGGCCAGACCTTGAAGTCGATGTTCTCCAGCGGCACGTGCGCCTCGGCGGCATAGAGCGCCTGCACTTCGAGCACCGGGGCGGCGGCCTTGTCCACCGTGGAGGGATCAGGGCGCGCCACCTCGGCCTTGGTCATGTCGGAGGTGCCGAACATAAGGCGCACCACCTCGGCCGTGGCCTCCTGCGGCGCCATGGCGCTGAGGGCCTCGGGGGCGATGCCGCCCACCTTCTTGCCCAGCCGCAGCACCGAGATCCGGTCACCATAGGCCACGGCCTCGTTCAGCTTGTGGGTGATGAAGACGACTGCAACGCCGGAGGCCGCAAGGCGCTGCATCAGCTCGCCCAGACGCGCGGCATCGCGGGGCGTCAGCATTGCGGTCGCCTCGTCGAGGATCAGGAAGCGCGCGCCGCGCATCAGGGCGCGGACGATCTCGGCCTGCTGGCGTTCGCCCAGCGACAGGTCGCTGGTCACCGCCATCGGGTGGATCTTCACGCCGATGCGTTCGGCCACCTCGGCCATCTCGGCGGCGGTACCTTCGCGGTCGGGGCGCCGGAACCAGCCGCGCCCCAGGGTGGCATTTTCGACCAGCGTCAGGCTGGGCACCAGCATCGAGTGCTGGAACACGGTGCTGATCCCGATCTCGAGCGCCTCGGCGGGCGAACCCACGGGGCGGGGCGCCCCGTCGATCAGGATGCGGCCGTCATCGGGCTGTTGCAGCCCGGAAAGCATGGAAACCAGCGTCGATTTGCCGGCACCGTTTTCGCCCAGCAGCACGTGCACCTCGCCGGCATGGAATTCCATGTCGATGGAATCATTGGCGATGATCCCGGGGTAGCGCTTGGTCACACCCTCCAGCCGCACGAGCGGCGTGCCGCTCCGGGCCGGCTGCGCGGCGGTGGGAAATTGCTGTCCGTCCGGCATGTCGGACCTCCGGAAGTATTGGGAAATGCGGGCCCCGGCAGGGCCCGCATGTCTGTCGTCGGAAACCTCTGCAGCCTCAGCCGCCGGTCACCAGGTCGTGCACGGATTGCGCATCGAACTTGGGCTCGACGACGATATCGCCGGCGATGATCTGATCCTTGACCGCCATCACTTCATCCCAGACGTCGTCGGGGATCTGCGGAGTCTTCAGCAGGGCGACGGAGCCGTCCTCCAGCTTGATGCCGTAGTTGTGGGTGCCGAACTTGTCCGCCTTGATGTCCTCGATCATCTCTTCATAGACCGGGGCCAGGTTCCAGAGCACCGAGCTGAGCAGGTAACCCTTGTCGATGGGGCTCTTGTCGCCGATCACGTCGATGAAGAGCACCTTGCCGCCATCGGCGGCCGGGGTGGTTTCCACCGCCTGCAGCATACCGAAGGACGAGCCGTTGCCCTGGCCAAAGATGATGTCGGCGCCCGAGGCGATGAGCGACTCGGTTACGCGCTTGCCGCCGGCGGCGTCGGAATAGGCAGCCGGGCCGATCACCGCGTAACGCACGGTGATATCGGGATTGGTGGCATGAACGCCCTCGGCAAAGCCGGCGGATTGCGAGTTCCAGCTGGGCGGCTCGCCCGAGGTGACGATGCCGACGGTGCCCGAACGGGTCATCTTGGCGGCCAGCACACCGGCCAGGTAGGCGCCCTCGTGCCCGGAGGAGGTATAGTCGGCCACGGCGCCTTCCTTCAGCGAATCCGGGCTGTCGGTGATGGCCACCTTCACGCCGGTCTCGGCGCCGATTTCCGGGGCCGCGGTGTTATAGCCGCTGGCATGGGCGATGATCAGGCCGGGGTTTTCCTCCGACAGTTCGCGCAGTGTCGGGCGCACGTCGCCATAGCCGAGGTTCTCGGCCACGATCACGTCGACACCCTCGGCCTCGCCGGCCGCCTTGGCGCCGTCGATGCCCTGCTGGTTCCAGCCGAAGTCGGTGCCCGCTTCCGGCGTCAGGATGGCGATGGCCGAGATGTCCTCGGCCACGGCCGGCAGGCCCAGCGCGACGGAAAGTGCCGCGGCAGAGACCATTCGGGTCAGTTTTCCATTCCAGGTTTTTTTCATCTTTGTCTCCCTGTGTTGACATTCAGCTCGTTTGGTTTTCGTTTCTCGAGCTTGCGGCCCCCGCCCAACCGGCGATGCCCGCATTTCTTTCCGCATTCAGACGAGGCTTGCCGTGTCCGCACTCCCCATCCGTTCCGCCCTGGCCCTTTGCGCCGCCCTTGCCCTTGCCACCCCGGCCCTGTCGCAGGAGGCCCATGCACCGGCACCGAAACGTGGCACCGAGGGGCTGGTCGAGCTGCCCTTCGAGGTCGAGAACACCGGCACGGTGCCGCTGACCTGCGAGGTGAAGCTGGCGCATTGGTATTCCTTCGAGATCGGCACGGCCGCCTTCGGCGTCACGCTTTCCTCGACGTTCTGGTCCAACCCCGAAACCGGAGAGGTCTTCCTGCTGAACCCCGTGCAGGACCAGATGCCGGTCGAACGGGTCTGGTGCGGGGCCGAAGGGCACAGCTGGGACACCCGTTTCGAGATGCCGCTGAAACGCCTGGCGGGCACCGACGAGATGCCGATGCAATACCGCTGCGATACCGAACCGGCAGATTCGGTGCCGGACGCGGTCGAGAAGACGGCCTGCACGGCCTTCTGACCCCCCGCGATCCGCCCCTCGAAACGCCCCGCAACCCCGGCCCATTCGGTCGGGGTTTTGCTTTGGGATGGCAGGGGGCAGGGCCGCATGGTCTTCTCCGTTCGCACCTCTCCCGCGCACGGACGGCAGCCTCCTGCCGCCCGCGTTGTCCGCGGGGTGTCCTTTGTGATTTGCAATGGTCGAGGGGGCTTCAACCAATCGCTGCGAGTCAAACCATATCCAGCCCAAATGGTCCGTCAACACATCTCAACCGTTTAAATGGTTGAACATGCACTTCTTGCGCACAAAACCGGAAAACGCCCTGACTTTGTGCGATCACCCGTCCAAATTGCGTTTTATCTACACTTTTTCCGCAATTAAGGAATGTTGAGCACCCGTCACATCTGTGCAGCGCGCAAATTTCAGGCCTTGAGAAACAGAATCCAACCACAACCATTCTTTTTGGTTGCAATAATACGGTCGGCAACCATAGCCTCGACTCGTACCAGGTTGCGCCCCGCTTGCGGGCTGCATACCGAGAAGAAGAGCGCGCGGAGCCGCGCCTTCGCTCCACCGACAGGGAAGTTTCAGGAGACCCCAATGACTGTGCAAGAAACCACGCCGGACGCCGTGAAACCGGCACATCGCCTGAAGACAGGCGCCGAGTTCAAGGCCTCTCTCGACGATGGTCGCCAGATCTGGATCGGCGGCAAGAAGCTCGACAAGGTCACCGACGAGCCGGCCCTTGCCGCAGGTGTCGAGCTGATCGCCGAGATGTTCGACGACCAGTTCAAGCCCGAGTTCGCCGAGGCCACCACATATACCGATCCCGCCAGCGGAGAGGTGGTCAGCCGCGCCTGGCAGCTGCCCAAGACCCCGCAGGAACTCTCTGATCGCCGCAAGATGATCGAGTACACCAGCCTGAAGACCGCCGGCACCTTCGGCCGTCCGCCGGACCTGTCGCCTGCCATCGTGGCGGGCCTGATGGCCTACCAGGATGTCTTCAAGGAAAAGAAATCCATGATCGACGGCTGCGATCCGGATTTCGCCGAAAACATCGAAGCCTACATGGATTTCGGCCGCAACAACAACCTGACCGCCTCCGAGAGCCTTGCCGGCCCGCAGACCGACCGCTCGAACCCCAAGGCCGCCGAAATGGCCTTTCTCCGGGTGACCAAGGCGGAGAAGGACGGCATCTACGTCTCCGGCGCCAAGACTGTGGGCTCGATCGCCGCCCAGGCCAACGACATCTTCTTCACCAACCTCGGCGGCCTAACCACCACCCCGCCCGAGGCCTGCGTCTGGGGTGCCGTGCCGATCAACGCCAACGGCATCAAGATGATCTCGCGCGAGATGGTCAGCCAGCCGGGCAGTGACAAGTTCGACCACCCGGTGTCGTCCATGGGCGAAGAGGCCGACCAGTTCATCATCTTCGACAACGTCTTTGTCCCCAAGGAAAAGATCTTCAACCTCGGCGACCCGGACGGCATGTCCTGGTATGGCCGCGTCACGGTGTTTGCCCACTGGCACGTCCTGACCCGCATGGCCGTCAAGGCCGAGCTTTTCGTCGGCGCCGGCCACATGGTGCTGGACGTCCTGGGCACAGGCAAGATCCCCGCCGTGCAGCAGATGTTGGGCGAGCTGATCCAGTATGCCCAGACCCTGCGCGCCTTCGTCGTCGCGGCCGAGGCCAAGGCGACGACGCTGCCCTCGGGCGTGATGACCCCGGATGTGTCCATGCTGACGGCCGGGCGCCTCTACTCGATCGAGGAATACCCCCGCATCATCCACACCCTGCAGGAAATGTGCGGCCAGGGCCTTGTCATGCGCTTCGGCAAGGATGCCTTCGAGAACCCCGACATCGGCCATTACCTGAACGACCTGCTGCCGGGCCATGGCGTTTCCGCCATGCAGAAGGAACTGCTGATGAACTTCATCTGGGACATGACCAGCGGCTCGCTCGCCGGCCGCGTGGCCCTCTTCGAGAACGTCAACTCCTCGCCCGCGCCGCGCCTGCGCGCCCGTCTCTTCGACGAGGTCAAGCGCGAGGCCTTCGTCGATCAGGTCAAGACCATCGCCGGAATGGACTGGTAACCAGGTCCTTTGCCCGTGCCGCCCCGCCGGCGGCACGGGCCCACCCTGCCTTTCAATACCCGACGCCCGGACATTTTCCCGACATGCTGGATCACCCGCTCCTGGAGGCGTTCTACGCCGCCTACAATGGTCACGACGCCACCGCCGCCGCGGCCCTCTATCACGCCGATGGCTGGCACGAGGAAATTGCGATGAGCAGCCGCCGCGACGGCACCGAAGACCTGGCCAGCGGCCTGGCCGGGCTGTTCCGGATGCTGCCCGACGTGACCTTTGAAACCGGGCGCACGATCCGGTCCGCCGACTGGCTTGCCGTCGATTACCGCATGACGGGTACCTTCACGCCGCGCGGGAGAGAGGGCGAGCCCCCTGCCCCCGCGCGCCACATCGCGCTCGACGGGTTGCACCTGTTCAAGATCCGCGGAGACCGGATCGAAGGCACGCGCGACTACTGGGACAAGGGCGCGTTTCTCGCCCAGATCGGCTGACATCATGATTACAGAATACGATACGCTGGACGCCACGGGCCTTGCCGACCTTGTACGCCGCAGGGAGGTGACGCCGGCCGAGGTCTTCGAGACCGCCATGGACCGCATCACCCGGCACGAGCCCGCGCTCAATACAATCGTGCATCGTCATTTCGACCTGGCCGAGGCGGACATCGAACGCGGCCTGCCCGAGGGCCCCTTTACCGGCGTGCCCTTTCTGATCAAGAACACCGGCATCGCCGTGGCCGGCATGGAGCTTGCCACCGGCTGCCGGCTGTTCAAGGGCGTGACCGATACGGCAGACAGCACCATTGCAGCCCGGTACCGTCGCGCCGGGCTGGTCATGCTGGGCAAGTCCAACACCCCCGAATTCGCGCTGAGCTTCGCCACCGAGCCGCGCGAATACGGCCCGACACGCAACCCCTGGAACCTCGAGCACGGCCCGGGTGGCTCTTCGGGCGGCTCTGCCGCTGCCGTGGCCGCGGGCCTCGTGCCCTTTGCGAATTCCTCCGACGGCGCCGGTTCCACCCGCCTGCCCGCCAGCCACACCGGCCTTTTCGGCTTCAAGCCAAGCCGCATGCGCAATCCCCTCGGCCCTGTGGTGGCCGAGGGGATTGCCGGCATGTCCACGCCCCATGCCCTGACACGTTCCGTGAGGGACAGCGCCGCGTTGCTCGACGTGACCTCCGGTGCAGATCTGGGCGATCCGTGGGCGGCACCCGCGCAGACCGAGAGCTTCCTCGCCTCGGTCGCGCGTGATCCCGCACCGCTGCGCATCGGCATGACGCTGAATTCCCCCCTGGGCACGAAGGTCGATCCGGAGATCCGCGCCCGCTGTGTCGAAGCCGCGCGCCTGGTGGAAAGCCTCGGCCATCACGTCGAGGAGATCGACAATGCCGGCTACGACGCCCATGCACTCAAGACCGCGTGGCGGGTAATTCCCGGCGTCAACGTCGCAACCGCCGTGCGCGCCCGTGGCGCCGCCCTTGGCCTGACCGATCCGGCGGCCGAACTGGAGCCGGTCAACGAGGCCTGGATCCGCGAGGGTATGGGCCTGACCGGAATGGACTATCTGGCCTCGGTCAACCAGCTGCACCGCACGTCCCGCGACATGGGCCGGTTCTTTGCCCGCTACGATATCTTGCTAACCCCCGGCAGTGGCGAACTGCCGCCCCGGATCGGCGAGATGTCGAGTGCGAGTGGCAATAGCCCGACCGATCTCGATGCCTTTTATGACCGGTTCTGGAGCCATAGCCCCTTTACCTGCGTGTTCAATTCCTCCGGATGCCCTGCGATGAACCTGCCCTTCGGGCTGTCTGAAGGCGGATTGCCCATCGGGGTGCATTTCGGCGCCGGCTTCGGGCAGGACAACCTGCTGTTCTCGCTTGCCGGCCAGATCGAACGCGCAGCCCCCTGGGCGCATCGCCGCCCCAGCCTGACAGAGATCGCCGCATGACCAAAGACATCCTCTCCCTCGACGCCTGCACACTGACCGCAGAGGTCCGCGCCGGCGCCCTGAGCCATCGCGCCGTGACCGAGGCCTATCTCGAGCGCATCGCCGAGAAGGAGCCAACGGTCGGTGCCTATGTGTTTCACGATCCCGCCATGGTCCGTGCGGCTGCCGATGCCCGCGACGCGGCAGGCGACACCGGGCCGTTGGCAGGGCTGCCCGTCGGCATCAAGGATGTCATCGACACCTGCGACATGCCCACCGGATACGGCTCTGCCGCATATGGCGCGGCACAACCCGTCTGGGACGCCCCCTGCGTGACGCAAACCAAGCTTGCGGGCGGCATGATCATGGGCAAGACGGTCTCGACCGAATTCGCCATGGCCAGCCCCGGCAAGACCCGCAACCCCTGGAACCCGGCACATACCCCCGGCGGCTCCTCCTCCGGCTCCTGCGCCGCAGTGGCCGCCGGCATGGCCCTGATGGGCTTCGGCACCCAGACCGCCGGCTCCATCATCCGACCCGCGTCCTTTTGCGGTGTGGTCGGCTACAAGCCGAGTTTCGGGCTGCTCGAACCTGCCGAGGTGAAGGTGCTGGCGCATTCGCTGGACACGCTTGGCCTGATCACCCGGACCGTTGGCGATGCCGCCCTTATTGCCTCGGTACTGGGCGGCCGCCCGAACCTGGCACTGAACGGCCAACCCGACGCCGCGCCACGGATCGGCTTCTTCCGGACGCCGCCCTTTGATGCGGCAGATGCAACGACCGAAGCCGCGCTTGAGCACGCCATCGCGCGGCTGACCGCGGCCGGTGCCCGCATTACCGAGATCACCCCGCCGGAGGACTTCATCAGCACCCATGCGCTTCATGCCGCAGTCATGGGCTGGGAGGTCTCTCGCGCGCTGTCGCACGAAAGGCTGATCCTGGGCAACAGGCTGACACCGGTCACGCAGGACTTCCTTGCCGAAAAGGCAAAGGTCACCGTCGAGGAATACGACGCCGCCCTGCGTGCCCTGCCCGGAATACGCCGCGCCCTCGCCGCGGCGATGGAGGATGTCGACGTCCTGCTGGCTCCAGCCGCCCCCGGCACCGCACCTGAGGGGCTGGCCAGCACCGGCTCGCCCGAGTTCAACACGCCCTGGACCCTGCTGCACATGCCGGCGCTCTCGGTGCCGGCGATCATGACAGGCGGCCTGCCCGTGGGCGTGCAGGTCATCGGTCGCGTCGGACAGGATGCCGAGACGCTTGCCGCGGCAGCCTGGATCGAGGCACAGCTGGACGCTCCGAAAGGCCTTGCATGACCGCCGCGCCGCGCCTTGACCTGACCCGCACCGAAGGCGTGCGGGGCGCCCTGCAATGGGCGGCGATGCTGGGCACGGCGGCGGCCCTGGCACTGGTTCTCACCGTCATCCATTTTCCGGCAGCCCCGCTGCTGGGCGCCATGATCGCCGGGATCGCCTTTGGCGCCGGCGGCAGCCCGCTGCGCGTGCCGCGCCCGATCTACATACTCGCCCAGGGCTGTGCCGGGGTCTTCATCGCCACGGCCATGACCCCTGCCATCCTCGTCGACATGATCCGGGACTGGCCGCTTCTGCTGCTGATGACGGTCCTGACCCTGGCCGCGGCCTTTGCCATCGGATGGGCGATGAACAGACGAACCGGCATCGACCGTGACGTGGCGATCTATGGCAGCCTGCCCGGCATGTCCGGCGCCATGGTGGTCATCGCCACCGAGCGTGGCGCAGATGCCCGGGTTGTGGCGCTGATGCAATACGTCCGCCTTGCCGGCGTGATCGTCTCCGTCTCGATACTGGCCAGCCTGCTGCCCTCGACCCCGGGACAGGAGGTCATCATGCGCGAGGTCACGCCCTTCTCCTCTGTCGTGGCCCTCGCCATCGCGGCGAGCTCACTTCTGGCGGCCCGCCTGAGGATGGTGCCCGCCGCCGGCATGCTCATCCCGATGATCATCGGCGCGGTGATCGAGGCCGGCGGCTTCATGCACCTGGCGATGCCCGCTACGATCCTCTTCGTCACCTTCGGCGTTATCGGCCTCGAGGTTGGTCTGAAGTTCACCCGCGACGTGCTGGGCAAGGTGATGCGACTGGTGCCGGCAGTTCTGCTCTCGACCATGGCCCTGATCGGCATCAGCGCCATCTTCGGCGTGATGCTTTCGACCGCGACCGACCTCGACCTCAAGACCGCGTTGCTGGCCACCGCACCGGGCAGCATCGAGACCGTTGCCCTCGTGGCGATTTCCACCAATGCCAACGTGGCCGCCGTACTGGCCTTCCAGACGGTGCGGATGTTCACCGTCGTCCTCTTCGGCCCCCTGATCGTCGACCGCCTTGGCCGGCTGCCGATCTGGAACGGCGCGGCCTCCTCCCCCTTGTCCTCCAGGAGATGAGCATGACCATGCCCATGATCTTTCCCCGACCGGAAACCGTAGACGGCCTGAAGACGGCGATGCGCCATTTCGCCTCTGGCGTCACCGTGATCACCGCAGGCCGGGGCAGCGCGCGACGCGGGCTGACGGCAACGGCGTTTTCCTCGGTCACGATGGAACCGCCGACCGTGCTGGTTTGCGTCAACCGCAACGGCGAGAGCCACGCCGCGATCGAGGACGCTGGCCACTTCTGCGTCAATATCCTCTGCGACGCCTCGCAGGACGTCGCGGCGAGCTTTGCCGGGATGACGGGACGGACCGGCGCGGACCAGTTCGAAAGCTTTGAATGGATCGAAACGCGCGTCGGCGCGCCGGCCTATGCTTTCGCCCTCGCCCATATCGCCTGCACCCTCGAAGAGTCCGTGGTCGCAGGCAGCCATTCGATCTTCATCGGCCGGGTCGAGGAGGTCGCCGTCGATCCCGACCGCAGGCCGCTGCTGCATTACAACCGGGGCTTTCACCAGCTGGGCGCCCGAAAGTGACCGATTTCCCTGAAAAGGAGCAAGAGAACCATGGCCATCAGTGACGCGGACTTCATCCTCGCGTGGAAGGACGTGCTGGAACAATGCCAGGTCAAGGCCGGCGACCAGGTCGCCATCCTGACCTCGGATGACAGCAATCCCCAGATCGTCAACTGCGCCCGCATCGCCACGGGCCTGATCGGGGGCGTGCTGACCGTCATCTCGATGCCGCCGATCAACGGCGAGAAGGCCCTGTCGCGCGACAAGTCTGGCTATGTCGGCAAGACGCCCCTGGCCTTCAACACCGTCGCGATGAAGGCGCTGGAAGGCGCCGACATGATCATCGACACCATGCAGCTGCTGTTTTCGCCCGAGCAGGAGGAAATCCTGAAGAAGGGTGCCAAGATGCTGCTGGCCGTCGAGCCGCCGGAAACGATGATGCGCATGATGCCGACGCAGGACTTCAAGGCCCGGGTCCATGCCGCGAATGCCTTCATGGAACCTGCCCGCGAGATGACCGTCACCTCGGCGGCCGGAACCGATTTCCGCTGCGCCCTGGGGCAGTACCCGGTGCTGATGCAATACGGCCTGGCCGACGAACCCGGCCGCTGGGACCACTGGCCGAGCTGCATGATTGCCCGCTGGCCCGATGAAGGCAGCTGCGAGGGCACCATCGTCATCGACGAGGGCGACATCCTTTTGCCCTTCAAGCGCTACGCCACCGAGAAGGTCACGCTGACCATCGAGAAGGGCTGGGTGAAAAAGGTCGAAGGCGGCGTGACGGCGGAGTACATCCGCGCTTTCATGGACAGTTTCGATGATCCCGACGCCTATGCCATGGCGCATGTGGGCTGGGGCCTCGATCCGCGCGCGCACTGGACCACGATGGGCCTCTATGACCGCGAGGCCGCGCTCTTCATGGATGCGCGCTGTTTCGAGGGGAACTTCCTGTTCTCGACCGGCCCGAACACCGAGGCCGGCGGCAGCCGCGACACGCCCTGCCACCTGGACATCCCGCTGCGCGGCTGCTCGCTGTCGCTGGATGGCATGCCGATGACCCGGGACGGAAAGATCGTGCATGAGTGAAGGTGGCACGGCCTCCGGAGAGAAAAGGGGCGGCCCCGTCGGGCCGCCCGTTCCTGTCCGGGGCGCCTTGCGCAAGGGGGGCTGTTCAGCCCTGGATCACCCTGTTCGCGGCCGTCACGCCGGCGCCGATGTCGAAGGTCCTGCCCGTCAAGCTGCTCATCGCCCCGCCCAGGGCCGTCAGCGCAAGAACCGTATAGAGCGGATAGGCCGTGGGCCCCATGTGCCCGATGCGTACCAGCTTGTTGAATGTCTCGGACTTGCCCGAGGAAATCACGACCCCGTAGTCCTGTTTCATGCGATCACGCAGCAGGGTCTCATCGACCCCTTCCGGCAGTTTGACGGCCGTGCAGGTAGGCGAGGCAAAGCGCTCTTGCGCGGCCCAGAGCTCCAGTCCCATGGCAAGCACACCCGCCCGCATGGCCTCTGCCGTTTTCGCATGACGCGCCCAGACGGCCTCGGGCGTTTCGGAAAGGTATCGGTCGAGCCCGGCATCCAGGGCATTTATCTCGGCCACAGAGGGCGTGAAGGGGAAGGGCTCGCCGGCCTTCCAGGCATTCTTCCAATCGAGGATCGACAGGATCGACGCGCGGGGCGCGGCAGAATTTGCCTCCATTTTCGCCCAGGCACGGTCGGACACGGCGAGGATCGACAGCGCCGGCGGACACCCCAGGCACTTGTTCGGCCCGGTGACCAGAAGATCGGCCCCGATTGCCTCGATATCGATACCGATACCCGCCCAGGACGACACCGCATCCACGACGAAGAGCGCGCCATGCGCCCGGACCACCGCGCCGATCTCTGCGATGGGATTGATCGTGCCCGAGGGCGTATCGTGATGGCACACGGCCACGACCGCGGTTTCAGGATGATCCGCCAGGAAGCTGCGCACGGTCTCGGGATCGATTACGCTGTCGTAATCCACGCGGATCTCGTGGAAGCTGCCCGCGCGGGGTTTCAGCCATTCCCCGTATCCGGCGCCGTAGACGCCGGACGCAAGGTTCAGGACCGTATCGCTGGGCGCCACAACAGAATGCGCTGCCGCCTCGAGCCCGAGCACCGGCTCTCCCTGCAGGATCACCGGCACGGTGGAGATGCGCAGGGCCTTCTGCAACTTGCCGACAACGGCCTCGTAGTGCGCCTGGAAGGCGGGGTCGTAGTCGTAGAGCACCGGCTTGCCGATCGCCGAGAGCACCTCGGGATAGCAGTTCACCGGTCCGGTGGTCAGCGTGAAAAGGGCGGGAGCCTCGACGGCGGCGATGCTGTCTTTCATCTGTCTAGTCCTGTTGGATCTGATCGTGGTTCGGCCCGGTGCCAGTGGGGGCCCTGCGGGGCATATCCCTGTGCACGCGAAGGCGAGCACGCCCCGAGCATTGACCAAAGCCAACCACAGCCCAACCGGTGTCGCAACCAATATGTCACCAATTTTGACTTTTTGGTTGCATCAAAATGTCATATCTCTCAGACTCAACTGAAACTTGAGGCAGAAGGCCCGGGACGTCGCAACCGAAGCCCCGGACCATGCATGAGCGGAAGCCCCGGGCATCGACCGCAAACCGACCGGATGATCCGCCGGCGCGGGCCCGCCATGCAAGAGCCGACCGAAGCGCGGGCGGCGGACTGCCAGCGCAGGGAGAGACGAGGTAGGAATGAGTGATCAAGAGCATGCACCGGATGCCGGGACGGGTTCCGCAGCAGAGCAAGCCACGGGACGCGGACACGACAACAAGCTGGATGCCGTTCTGACGCATCTGCGGCAGCTGCTGTCGGAAAGCCCGCAGATCCCGCCGGAGCGCACGCTCTCGGAACAGCTCGACGTGTCACGTCACACGCTGCGCAAGGCATTGAAGGTCCTGCGCAGCTCGGGCGAACTGGAGCCTGCCAAGAGCGGCAGGCGCGCCTCGAGCGACAAGGCGTCGCCCAGCGCGCGGCTTGTGCAGTCGACCAATCCGCTGGAAGTCATGGAAATGCGCCTGATGATCGAGCCCTCGCTGGCCCGCCTCGCCGCCCTGCGCGCCTCTCCGGACGAGATTGCGCGCATCCTGCAGACCTCCAGCTCTCCGGCGGGCATGTCGCCCAGCCAGGCCGACCAGGAATTTCACCGGGCCGTGGCTGCGGGGTCCAGGAACTCGCTCGCCTCCGAGCTGCACATCCTGCTGCACCGCGTTCAGAACGACGCCCGCCTGCGGTTCACGGACAGTGACAGCGACAGCAATACGACCGGCGAACGCGTGCGAGAACGCGACTCCGAACACAGCAAGATCGCCGAGGCGATTGCCGAGCGAAATCCCGACCGCGCCGAACAGGCAATGTACGACCACCTCGAACGGACCCAGCGCAAGCTGACCGGGCGGTTGGGCTCCAGATCCACAGACGCAGCATGAAGAAGTGACATGACCGATATTCTGATCCTCGGCGCCGGCTCTGCCGGATGCATCCTCGCCGCCCGCCTTTCGCAGGACCCGACCTGCAACGTGACCATGGTAGAGGCCGGCACCACGCCGACGGACCCGGATATCGCAAAGCCCGCCATGTGGCCCTTCATCCAGGGCCGCGACTACGACTGGGACTTCGTGACCGAACCCCAGCCCGGCACCGCGGGACGCAGGCATCACTGGGCCCGCGGCAAGGCGCTCGGCGGATCGAGCAACCTGCATGCCATGGCCCACGTGCGCGGCCATCCGCAAGATTACGATGAATGGGCTCGGCTGACCGGCTCTACCCGATGGTCCTATGAAGGGCTGCTGCCCTTCTTTCGCATGACAGAGGCCTGCTCCACCGGTGCAGACGACCTGCACGGCGGCAGTGGCCCGATGCCCGTTCTGCTGCCCGACGCGCAGAGCCATCCGCTGGTCAAGGATTACATCCGCGGCTGGACCGAGCTCCGCATGCCGCGCCTGCGCGACCACAATGGCCGCGAGGTTATTGGCACGGCGCCGAACTCGCTGATGATCCGTGGCGGCAAGCGCGTCAGCGTGGCCGATGCCTGGCTGACCCACGAGGTGCTGTCACGGCCCAACCTTACGCTTTGTGACAATACGGTGGTGCACCGCCTTGTCGTCGAAGGCACCCGGATCGCCGGGGCCGAGGTGACGCGCAACGGACAGGACCAGAAAATGCTGGCTGACCGGGTGATCCTGTCGCTCGGCGCGATCGGCAGCCCGCTGCTGCTGATGCGGTCCGGTTTCGGCGATCCTGAAATCCTGAAGGCCGCCGGCGTGGAATGCCGCCTGTCGCGCCCCGAAATGGGCCGCAACCTGCACGACCACCTGCTGGGCGCCGGCAATGTCTACCGCTCTTCGCGCCCGGTGGCGCCGTCGCAGCTGCAACTGTCGGAATCGTTGAGTTACCAGGCTGCGGACCCGACCCAAACCACGGGCAAGCCGGACATCGTCGTGGGCTGCGTGGTGGGTCCCAGTGCGGCGGAGGGGCTGAACACCCCCGAGCCGGGCGAGGCCTTCACCTTCCTCTTCGGCGTGACCCACCCCACCAGCCGCGGCGCACTGCACATCACCGGCCCCGGGATCTCGGACCGGCCGGTGATCGATCCGAAATACCTGCAGACCGACCATGACCGCCGGATGTTCCGCGTCGCGCTCGAGCGCGCGCGCGCCATCGGCCGCAGCGACGCTCTGTCCGGCTGGATCGCCGAGGAGGTCCTGCCGGGCCCAGATGTTTCCAGCGAGGCCGACATGGACGATTTCATCGCCCGCTGCGTGATCACGCACCATCATCCCGTGGCCACCTGCCGCATGGGGGCCGACGAGGGCGCGATCACGGACGCCGACCTCAAGATGAACGGTGTCGACAACCTCTGGATCGTCGACAGCTCGGTCATCCCGGCTATCACCTGCGGCCCTGTGCACGCGGCCGTCATGGCGATCGCCGAAAGCTTCGCCGATGGCTTTGGCGGCGCCGAGGCCGCCACTGCAGCCTAGAGGCTGCGCAACAGCGCGAGCGACGGCTGCCCGCTGGGCGTCTGTCCATTCGCTGCCTGATACGCACGGATCGCCTCTTCGGTCTTCCTGCCGATCACGCCATCCGCACCGCCCGTGTCATAGCCACGGGCGGTAAGGCGCTTTTGAAGGGCGATCCGGTCATCCTTGGTCATCCCGTTGGCATCCGGGGGAAAATTGCCCTTGAGCGGCCCGGCGCCGGCGATACGGTCCGCCAGGTGCCCGACGCCGATCGCGTAAAGATCCGAATTGTTGTAGCGCTTGATGGCACGGAAATTGCCGGTAACCGCGAATTGCGGCCCCCAGGCCTGGGGCTGGATGATGGTACCGGAGGGAGCGCCATTGCCCACCTCTCCGCCCCATTTCACACCACGGGTCCAGCCGCTTCGGGACAGGTAGGCCGCGGTCGAGGCAAGTGCATCCGTCGGGTCTGACGACCAGATGTCGCGACGGCCGTCCCCGGTATAGTCGACGGCGAAGGCCAGGTAGGACGTCGGAATGAACTGGGTGTGTCCCATGGCACCAGCCCAGCTGCCCGTCATTCCGCCCGGCGTAACGTCGCCGCTCTGAAGGATCTTCAACGCCGCCACGAGCTGCTTCTCGAAGAAGCTGCCACGCCGGCCGTCATATGCCAGCGTGGAGGTGGCAGAGACCACGGGCACCTCGCCCCGTCGTTCACCGAAGAAGCTCTCCAATCCCCAGATCGCCGCAATGATCTCGGCATCGACGCCGTAGTGGTTCTCGAGGTCCCGCAGCGTCCCACGGTGGCGGGCAAAGGCGGCCCGCCCCTTCGAGACACGCTCGTCGGAGGCCGCGATGGACAGGTAATCTTCCAGGGTGCGCGAGCTTTCCGGCTGGTTGCGGTCGCGAGTCACCACGCCGGGCAGATACCCGGAAGAGCGGAAGGCTGCGTTCAGCGTGGATTGCGAAATACCCTGACCTGCCGCGCGGTCGCGGAAGGACAGCACCCAGGCATCGTAGCGGGGATTCGCTACCGGTTTCAGGTCATTCGGCAGCCCCGAGCTGCCAGCCGGACGCCCCGGCGTCGTGGCTGCACCGCTGCAGGCTCCGAGCCAGAGCGCACCCGCGCCCAATGTAAAGATTCGTCGGTTGATCACTGCCATTCTGCTGCCTCCCCGTTTTCGGTTTGCCACCCAGAGTAATGCAACTTCGTGACAGCGCAATGCGCCTCTCGGGCCGGCGGCGGCCCCCTGCCGTACGCTCAGCTTATTTCATGCACCGTCGGGGGCACGTCACAGACCCGTTGTGCGATTTCAACGACGTGCCGATGGTGGGTGAGATAGATCGCCTGCCCGGTGCGGCCGATCTGCTCCATCACACGGCAGGCCGCCGAGGTACGCTCCTCGTCAAAAGTCTCGAAGATATCATCGCAGAAGAAGGGCAGCCGCGTTCCTTGCGTCACCAGCTGTTCATGTGCGGCGGCCCGCAGCGCCAGATAGAGCTGGAACCGCGTGCCCTTCGACATTTCCGAGGCCCGCTTTGCCGCGCCGGAGGCATCCAGCGCCAGCAACACTTCGCCCTCCCCCTCTGGCTGGCTGGTCAGCCCAGTATAGGCGCCCTGCGTCAGCATGGTGAAACTGCGTTCGGTCGCCTGCATCATGTCGCTGCGGTGACTGTCGCGATACCGACGGATTGCAGCCTCGGCCAGTTTCAGGCCAAGAGAGAGTTCGAGATGCTCGAGGGCTGCCTCGCGCATTTCCAGCTCAAGCGTTGTTTTCTTTTGCGACAACAGCGCAATATCTGCATCCCCGGTCACCTGGCTCAGGGCCTGAGCGGCAGAGACCCGTGCCTCGGTGGCACGGGTCAGATCCCCCTCCGCCCGTTCGACCTCCTCCGACAAAGTCTGAGCCTCGGCAGTGAGCGTGGCCGGATCCGCACCGTCGAGGAGGCTTCGCGCAGCAGCAAGATCACTCACCGCCAGGTCCGCCAGCACGCTACGCACCAGATCGGCACGGCTCGACCGTGCGGCGATCACAGCCTGCGCCCTGCGCGAGCGCTGCCGCAGCGCCTCTATACCCTGCCCGCCATCATCTGCACTTCCCGGCAAGAGGTTGGCCATGACGCGGACCTCGGACGCTATCTCCTTCAGGCGATTGCCCACCGACTGCTGCCGAGCCTGCATGTCTGCAAGGCCCCGTCTGATCTCCTCGGACCGCAGGCGCGCCGCGTCGGCCTTGCGCGCCAGAGATTGAAGTGCGGCAAAGACATCTGCCGGATTACCTGAAACCTCGCCCCCATGCGCGCGTGCAAGCTCGTTAACCAGCCTGCCAAATTGCGCCTGATCCGCCTCCATGGCGGTGACGCGCCGTGCCGCTTCGGCCCAGTGACCATGTTGCTCGCGCAGGTCGCGCAAGGGGGCTAGCGACGCCAGCAGCGTGGCCGGAGCAACATCTGGCAAGAACTCCGCAACGAGGGCTCTCCACCCCTCTCGCAAGGACGTTTCGGCCTGCCGGAGCTGATCGAGCCGCGCCTGCCGGCGCTTCTGTTCCTGTTCCAGGGCCTCCCTGGCCCGGCGTGCATTCTCCTTTTGCAGGGCAGCCTGCTGCTCCTGTTCCGCAAACTCGCGCGCGCGCTTGAGCGCGGCATCGAACTGGGAGAATTGCAGGTCCATGACCGGGGCAAGCTCTGCCAGCAGGGCATCTGCCTGCAAGAGCGTGAGGCGGTTCTGCTCCCGCACGCGGGTCAGTTCCCGTTCGCGTTGCTGTGCGGTCTCGGCCAGTACGAGCCAGTCGCACCACGCCTTGGGCGGAAACGGCACCGGAAGACCAAGGAAGGCGGCATGCCCGTCGACCGTCGCGCGGCACTCGGCAAGGGCCTTCCCGAGGTCTTCGACCTCCCGCTCGGCAACCTTCAGACGCGCCTCGGCCTCGGCGCGGGCCAGCTCGACCTGCCGCAGGCGTCCCAGCTCTGCAGCCTGAGCGAGCCGCGTATCTGAAACGCGGTCATGCCGATGCATTGCCTCGCCAAAACGGACGGCAGTGCTCTCGGAAAGCTGCTCGAGATGATCCCGCCACAGGGCATCGCGACTTGCCTTCAGCTCGGCCGCTTCACTGTCCGGCACGATGCCGCTTGCCTCGGCAAGCGTTTCGGCCTCAGCCCTGCGTACCGCAAGCTCCTCTCGATGTTTCGCGAGCAGACGTTCATTTTCCGAAAGCCGGAGAGCGAGGTTCTCGTGCTCTGCGTTCAGAGCCCGTGCCTGATCCGTGGTTTGCGGGCACACCGGCAAGGTCGCGAACTGTCGGGTGCCGCGCGCCAACGCCTCGAGTGCCACAGCGAAATCGCTTTCCGCATGCTCGATCGACTGTCTGGCGCGGGCATGCGCCGGGGCAAGACGATCGACGTCGTGACGTGCAAGGACTGTCGCCACCGAAGAGCCGGCAGGAGCCGCGCAGGTCTCGTCCGAGCCGCGTTCCTGCAGCCTCCCATCAAGCTCGGAAAGATCCTGCTGCGATGCGCGGACATCTCCTTCGGCCCGCCGTAGCATTTCGCGGGCCTCCTCCAGTTGTGACAACTGTGCCGGCGAGAGAACCAGCGTTGCAACATCCTTCGACGAAGACACTCCGAGGTCATCCGCCGCACGGCGCATGAGTGTGGAAGCCTCAGCCATGCGTCCGCGCCGCCGGTCGAGGTCCAGGCCCGCGGTGACGTTGCGGCTGTGCAGGTCTTCCAGGGCCGCTAGGTGCTCCGCCAGATCGAGATGGGACTGCGCCGGGGTGATGGCCTTCAGCAGCTCTTCCTGCTCGGCGATCTTGGCGGACAGGCTCTCTTGCCGGTCGCGCAGTGTCGTTTCCTCGGCAAGCAGCGGCACCAGTGTTTCCGGGTCGAAATCCAGGCGGTCCGGAAAGGAGTCAAAAGGAGCGATTTCAGCATCAAGAGTTTCGATCTCGGTCAGAACTGGCAAAGCCCTTTGTCGGGCACCGATAATGGCCATGCGCGTCCGCAGTTCCGTCAGGGCACTCCGGGCTTCCGCTTCCCGCTCTCGGGCATCATTTAAGGACTTGCGCAGGCTGCGCCAGGCACTCGCAGAGACGTCAAGCTCGCGAATTTCGCGATCGACCTGCGCCAGGTCACGCTTCAGCTCGGCCATGCGTGTTTTGCTTGCACGTTTCCGCCAGAGCGCATCGGCCTCTGACCGGGCGACGTCCAGCACACTGGTCAGATCGGTAACACCCGCGGCGGCAGAAAACAGCAACCGGCCCAGATCGCCGCCGGCGTGGGCAATTTCCTCGCCTCCGCGTTCGATTGTGTCATCGTCGAGGCAAAGCAAATTGCGATAATCTTCCTCCGACAGTCCGGCAAGATGACCGGCAAGAGCGGCCTCCGGCACAGCCATGCCCGCATCATCGACCAGTGAGCCATTGCGCGTAGGAAGGCGGGTCAGCCGGCGCGAGGTATCATCGAATTCGAGCAGCCCCGAGACACGCAGATTGCTGCGCTGGTGCTTGAAGGCATAGGGCTCCTGATGGCGGAACCCATAGAAGAGGCGAAGCACCGCCTCCATCGTTGTCGTCTTGCCCGCTTCGTTCCGTCCGTAGACGATGTGAAAATCCGGTGTGGTACCTGCAACCCCGAAATCGAAATGGCGGTCGGTGAAACGGCCGAAACGATGAAGATCAAGTTCGCGGAGACGCATCAGTTTTTCGCCCCTTTCATCCGCGCCAGCATGCGTTCAGCACCGGCTTCGGCAAGCGCCTCGGCGAGCATCCGAGCCTGCCCTTCATACGGCATGAGTTCGGCGCGAAGGCCTGGTGGAAGGTCGGCCAGAACCGCTTCCATATCGGCCATGGCCTCTGCTTCGTAACCAGGCTCATGGCGAATTTTCTGCATGATCTCCGCCAATTCCTCGACAGCACCAGAGCCCTGTTCGCTCTCCTTCGGGGCAGCGAGATCAAGAACCAGCTTGTCGAGCCACAGGTTGCCCATTTCTCGCGCGATGGTCGCAATCTGTTCAGACCAGAGGGCACGATCTCTCAGGATCTGCCAATGGCGCGCGGGCGTGCCGATCAAGGTCAGGCGCAGCACGCCGACGGGCGCCTGCAACCCGTCGGACAGGTCGCGGAAATGCTCACGGACCGCGCGCCGGATCGCGTCATCCGTTTCGAGCGGAGTTACGTCGAGTGTCGCGACCGAGAACTCCACCGAGGCCGTTGGCACTTCCTGCACCGAGATCGTCCCCTCCGACAGCATGAGGAGCGAGGCCGATTTGGCCCCCGCCTCGCCGATATCGCGCCCCTGTGGCATACCGGGCATGACGATCCATGGCGCATCGGAATGCACCTGCCGCCGGTGAATGTGACCCAGAGCCCAATAGTCAAAGCCCATCTCTGCAAGCTGGGCCACGGAGCACGGCGCATAGACGTCGTGCCCCGCCGCGCCTGCGAGCGAGGTATGCAACATCGCGATGTTGGTCGCACCGGGTTCCGGCGCGGAAAACCGGGGCAGAAGGCTCTCGCTGGCGTGACGGCCCGAGAAACTGACACCATGGATCCAGACACCGTCCCGAAGCTGGACCTTGCCACCGCGACCGTCAAAGACATGGACGTTGGACGGCATCTCGACCTGACCGGAGACCGGGTTTTCGGCATCATGGTTTCCGCGAATGTAAAACACGCGGATCCCCTCCAAGTTCAGGCGATCCAGCTCTGCAGTCAGATAGGCGCCCGTCCGGGCGCTGCGCTCGGCACCGTCGAACAGATCCCCTGCGATCAGCACCGCGGCAACCTCTTCCTCCAGCGCGACATCCACGATCCGCCGGAGCGCCGCACGGGTCGCAACCTCGACGACCGCATGCAGGTCCGGATCGCGTGCCGCAAGGGACCGAAGCGGAGAATCGAGGTGTACATCAGCCGTATGCAGGATCTTGATCACGCGCGTTCCCGTTCGATTTGCCCTGCCTTGTTCTGCACGCTTTGCGGGGGGAAAGGCAAATTTTCCGGACGTCGCCAAGGCAACCTTCGCATTTCGCGCCTCTCCTGCGGACGCTCGCCGCATTGCACCGCCCCAGCACAGGGTGCAGCATGGGGCGATCCGTCTCCCAGCCGTCTCTCCGGAGCCTCCAATGCGCTTTCGCCGTCTCGATCTGAACCTCCTTGTCGCGCTCGAGGCCCTGCTCGACGAGAGCAGTGTTACGGGCGCTGCACGGCGCCTCAACCTCAGCCAGGCGGCCACCAGCAATGCCCTGGCCCGACTTCGCGAGCATTTCCAGGATGATCTTCTGGTGCGCGTCGGCCGCCAAATGGTGCGCACCGATCGCGGGCGCCTCCTGCATGGCGAAGTGAGCGACATCCTGCGCCGGATCGACGCGCGCCTGCTGACCCGGGACGAATTTGACCCTTCGGCCCAGGATCGGCGGATCACCATCATGGCAGCGGAGGCCATGTCGCTCGGCTTTCTGGCAGAGGTCGGTCGGAAGGTTGCCGAACTGGCACCCAAGCTTGAGCTGGCCATACGCCCTCTCGGCAGCAATCCCCAGGCACAGCTCGACCGGGCGGAGATCGACCTTCTGGCAATTCCGCTGCAATACGCAAGCAGGGAACATCCGAAGGCGACGCTCAGCACCGAACCCTTTGTCGTGATCTGCTGGAAAGAGGCCGCCATCGCCCGTTCCCCGATGGATGCTGACACCTATATTGCGGCTGATCATGTCCTTCTCGAACTCGGGCCGGACCGCAAGACACCTGTCGACCGCATCCTGATCGAACAGGTGCATGGGCCCCTCAGCGGCAGCATCACCGTCTCAGGGCATTCCGCCGTTCCCTGGCATATCCTGGGCACCGAGCGCCTCGGCACCCTGCCGCGACAGACGGCGCTTCAGTTTTCAGAGGTTCTGCCACTGAAAGTACGCCCGCTGCCCTTCGACATCCCGGAAAACCAGCTAGTGCTGCAATGGGGGCGACATGCGGATGGCGATGCAGGAATTCGTTGGCTCCGTGACCTTGTCCTCGGCCTGAGCCCCTCATGAATGCCGAAGCCAACTTGGATCAAACATTCACCAAACTGATTGACATGTCCGGGAACAATCAATTTCCGCATCTTCAGCATCTGGACGATAGTGCTCCCTGAAACGGCCATTCGGCCAAGACTGGAAGAGAAAATATGCGTTTCAATGAATTGCCAGGTGCACCTGCCCCCTACGGTATCCGCGCCGCGATGGGCCCTCGCCACCTGCTGGGCGGCATGGTCGTGTCCACGTACGCCACCGGGGCGGAAACCAGCGGAAACTTTGGCCTGTCCATGCTCACGGGCGGCCGCGACGCCGGGCTGCCGATGATCCGGCATGCGGACAGCCACATGGCCCTGCAGGTTCTGGAAGGTGAGGTCGAACTGTACATGGAAGGCGCCTGCTGGCGGATGACCGGGGGCGACTATGCCTCCGTGCCGCCCGGAACGCCTTACGGTCTGAGGATGACGCGCCTGCGCAACCGGGCGATGTTCTTTCACACCGGCGCCGAGGCCTGCGCACTCGCCCCGACCCTTGGCACCCCTTACGAAGGCTACGTGCAGCCCGAGCAGGATCCCGGCACATGGACGGACCTGATGGCTTTGACAGTCGATGGATGCGACACCGAGGTTCTGGGCGCCCTTCCAGAGGATGCAGAGGTGCGTGCTCCTCTGCAAGACATGCCCGAGGCACCCGTTCCTTATGTGCTCGAGGCCGGATGCGGCACGCATCTGGTGGTCGCCGATCAGCTTTTCACCTTCTCGGGTGCAAACGCACAGACGGACAACCGCTTCCTCACCCTGCTGACAGAGGGACCGGAGGGACCGATGATTCCGCCGCACAAGCACCTCAAGCACGACGAGACCTTCTTTTGCGGTGCCGGGCGCATTCGCATGAAGGCCGGAGACGAAACCCTCGAACTCGGACCGGGCGATTTCCTTTTCGTACCCCGGGGCACGCCGCATGCCTTCCAGTTTCTGGAACCCTACACCAAGATCATCGGCTGGCTCGTACCCGGCGTCTTCGAGGAGTTCTTCTATACCCTCGGTGATCCAACCGACATGACGGTCTATCCGCAGAACCCACCGGCGTTCCGCTTTGACCGCGTTCTGGCCAAGCTCGACCAGCTCGACATCGTGCCGCTCGGCAAGCCCGGCGAGGCCGGGGCATGAGTTCAGCGGAGACAGCGGAACTGCCGGTCGTGCGCCCCGGCGTGCGCCTCATGGCTGATCAGGTCTTCTCGAAGGTCGGAGGGCGGGACCGCCTGGCAGATGTCTACCTGCCCGCTGGCCCCGGCCCTCACCCGGCCGTCATCTTCCTGCACGGGGGCGGCTGGCGCTTCGGAGACCGGCGCCTGGCACCCGACCTGTCGCGGCATTTCGCGGAGAGTGGCTATGTCATGGTTTCGATCGACTATCGCCTCAGCAGCGAAGCGATCTTTCCCGCACCTGTCATCGACACCCTGACGGCCGTCCGGTGGCTGCGCAGCCATGCCCCTGACTATGGCGTGGACCCGGAGCGCATTGCCCTGATGGGATCTTCCGCCGGCGGGCACCTGGCGAGCCTCGCCAGCCTTGCACCCGATGAATTCCTGTCCGACGAATGGCCAGATGTGTCCTCGGCCGTTGCTGCGGTGATCGACGGCTATGGGCCGATCAACTTTGCCCGGATCGACGAGCAACGAGATCCTGACGCCCTGCCGGGCACGGACCCCGAGTCCGCCCATTTGCCGCCGCCGCGCCCCTTGACAGATCCCGAAGCCCTTGAATGCCTCTTTATCGGCGGCACCGTCGACAGCGTTCCGGAGGTCGTTGCAAGGGCCGATCCCAGCACCCGGGCCCGCGCTGATGCACCACCCTTCCTGATCCTGCATGGCGATTTCGACTCGGCGATCCCCTTTGCGCAAAGCAGCCTCCTGTTCGACGCGCTGAACACCGCCGGCGCCCGGGCCGAATTGATCTGCATTGCCGGCCTTGGCCACGGTTTTCTCAACCGGACCGACATGGACGATGCTGGGCCCCGCAAGATGACCTGCTGGATCAGTCAGGCAGATACCCCTAACACCTCCGCCCCGGTGCAGAGGACAGCACCGGTCTGGAAAACCATCCGCGACTTCCTGGACCTAACGATCGGCACCTGACGGAACCGGGACGGGTTTGGCCCAGATCCAACCGCGGCAAAGCCTCACGAGGTCATCACCTCCTTCGAATTCGAAAACCATCATGACGGGCGCGCGGTCGATAGGCCACGCGCCCTGATTTTTTTGCTGCCGTTTCAGGCAGGAATGTCATGCGTACCCCCGGCACCCGGCCGCACCGTTGCAGCTTCGCATCCCAAATGACTACCCTGATTACAGCCTCGGGACATTCATAGGGTCAGCCTAACCAATGCTGAATGAAATCATAATTTTCGCGAAGCCAGGCCTCCGCTAGACCAAGGTGAAACTTCCTCCGGAGAGTCAGCTTTGCCGGTGCGTCAGAAAGGATCCGCCTATGTCAGTTGAAAAAGTAGATACGCTCGTCGTGGGGGCCGGGCAGGCCGGGCTGGCCATGAGCGAGCATCTCGGCAAGGCTGGCGTGTCGCACCTCGTGCTGG
Source organism: Pseudooceanicola sp. DL12 (assembly GCF_056270665.1). Taxonomy (NCBI): domain Bacteria; kingdom Pseudomonadati; phylum Pseudomonadota; class Alphaproteobacteria; order Rhodobacterales; family Paracoccaceae; genus Pseudooceanicola; species Pseudooceanicola sp. DL12. Next base: position 498,479 of record NZ_CM149884.1, on the reverse strand, counting down.
AACGGGCACGCATCGCCGAGCGCTGGCGGAGCGAGCGCTGGGACTCTCTTGTTGCCAATGGCCCAGCTTGGCATGATCGTTTTCCGAACATGGAATTCAAGGCAGATCCCGACGCCTTCGTGGCCAAGGAAGACGTCGCCGATTACTTCGTGGATTATGCCAGGATGCTCGACGCACCGATCCGCACAGGTGTCGAGGTGACATCCGTTCTGCGCAACGAGGGCCGCCCCGGCTTTACCATCGAGACCTCTGAAGGCACGGTGGAGGCCATGAACGTGGTTGCCGCAACCGGTCCGTTCCAGACGCCGGCCATTCCGTCCGTCATCCCGGAAGACGCTGGCTTCGCGCAGATGCACTCCAGTGCCTATCGCAATCCCGCACAACTGGCAGACGGCGCGATCCTCGTCGTCGGCGCAGGTTCTTCGGGCGTGCAGATCGCCGACGAACTGAACCGCGCAGGGCGCAAGGTGTATCTTTCTGTCGGTCCGCACGACCGCCCTCCACGGAGCTATCGTGGCCGCGATTTCGTCTGGTGGCTGGGTGTTCTGGGCCTTTGGAACATGGAAACCCCGGCGCCCGGCACCGAGCACACGACCATCGCCGTCAGCGGGGCCCGTGGAGGCGAAACCATCGACTTCCGCCGCCTTGCGAACGAAGGCATCACCTTGCTCGGCCGGACCGAGAGCTTTGCCGGTGGCCATGTCACCCTTGCCGGCGACCTGACACGGAATATCGAAGGCGGCGACGAGAACTATCTTTCGCTCCTGCGGGCCGCGGATGCCTATGTGGCCGAAAATGGCCTGGACCTGCCCGAAGAGAAGGACGCGCATGTCATCGCCCCCGCACCCGAGTGCATGACAAATCCGATCCTGGATCTCGATCTGAAGGCCGCCGGCATCACCACGGTGATCTGGGCGACCGGCTTCGGCGCCGACTACGGCTGGCTGAAGGTCGACACCTTCGACGGCAACGGCCGCCCCCGTCACAAGCGCGGGATCTCGGAAGTGCCCGGCGTCTTCTTCCTCGGGCTGCCCTGGCAATCCCGCCGCGGGTCCAGCTTCATCTGGGGCTGCTGGCATGATGCCAAGCACATCGCCGACCAGATCGTGACCCAGGCGAAATACCTCGAATACAACGAGGCCGCACGGATCCGCAGCGCGAAGACTGAAGCACCGGTCGATGCCTGATCCAAAGCGACAGAACCAATCGGGCGGCCCCTCAAACGGGCCGCCCTTTGCGATAGAATGGAGGCCGAAATGGCACATACACGCATCCGCAAGTTCAACACCAAGGACACCTACCCCGAGCAGAACCTCGACAATGACCTGTGCCAGGCCGTCGTAGCACAGGGCAAGATGGTCTTTCTGCGCGGCCAATGCCCGCAAAACCTCGACGACGCCAAGAACATCGAGAGCCACGATCCCGTCGAACAGACCCACAAGGTCATGCAGAATATCAAGCAGCTGATGGAAGAGTGCGGCGGCGGGATGGAGCATGTCTGCCGCGTGCAGGTCTTTCTGACCGACGTGCGCAACCGCGAGGCCGTCTATCGGACCATGGGCGAGTACATCAAGGGCGTGCACCCTGTTTCCACCGGGCTTGTCGTCACCGCGCTCGCGCGCCCCGATTGGCTCGTCGAGATCGAGGCAACCGCTGTCATTCCGGAGTGATCGCATGACCTTTTCCCTCGTGGCCCGCTGCCCCGACACCGGCATGTTCGGCATGGCGATCGCCTCGTCCTCGCCTGCGGTGGCCGCGCGCTGTGCCTATGCGCGCGCCGGCGTGGGCGCGGTCAGCTCCCAAAACGTCACCGACCCGACGCTCGGCCCGCTTGCACTCGACCTGATGGAGTCCGGCGCTTCTGCTGTCGAAGCCATCGCAGAGGTCCAGAAGCGCGGCAAGTTCATCGAATACCGGCAGGTTCTCGCGGTCGACAAGGACGGCAATACCGCCATCCACTCCGGTCCAAATTCGCTCGGAATCTGGACACAGGCAGCGGGCGAGAATGTCGTTTCGGCAGGAAACCTGCTGGCCAATGCCGGCGTGCCCCGTGCCATAGTCGAAGGCTACCTGGCCACCACTGGCCATATCGGCGACAGACTGATTGCCGCCATGCGAGCCGGCCTTGCCGCGGGCGGTGAAGCGGGCCCGATACATTCAGCCGGCCTTCTGATCGTGGACAAGGTCGCCTGGCCGGTGGCAGAGCTGCGCTCGGACTGGACCGAGGGCAACCCGGTCAAAGAAATCGCCACGGCATGGGAGATCTACAAGCCTCAGCTCGAGGCCTATGTACAGCGTGCTCTCGACCCGCGCGAGGCGCCCTCCTATGGCGTGCCCGGAGACGAGTGAGCCACATCCGGAAAAGCAAGAGAGCCGGGCATTGCCCGGCTCTTTTCATGCGCTGACGATCTCTCAGAGGCGTGATTGCAACGTCGCTATGGACGACAGGAATAGCGCCTCGAAAGCCGGCTGATCGAGGCCCATGATCACGCGGGTGTTCGGGGCTCTCCCGCGCAGATGCTTCTCGCTTATCGCCGTGATGCACTGGCCAGCCGTATCGCCATCCTGCGTATCGATACTGACATGCGCTTCGACGGTTTTGAACAACTCCGGCTGCAAGAGCCAGGCAACGATGGCAGGATCATGGAGACAGGGGTCTGTATACCCCTTGAGCAGAGCGACCGTCGTGCTTCCTATGGGATCGCCCAATGCCCCGAGCGCAGCAATCGCCTCACGAGACAGGACAGCCTGCCGGGTCACATCGAGACCTGCCATCGTGATCGGAATACCGCTCTCGAAGACAATCGCGGCGGCATGGGGATCGACGTGGAAATTGAACTCGGCCCTTGGGGTCGTATTCCCGGGAACCTGCGCCGCGCCGCCCATCAGCGTGATCTCGGAAATCAGCGAAGCCAGCTCCGGGTCGAGAAGCAGAGCCATCGCCACGTTCGTCAGCGGCCCCGTCGCCAAAAGATGCAGCCTGCCACCAAGTGCGTGCGCATGGTCCACGATGGCTTGCGCCCCACTGGTCCCCTCGGGCCCGCGCGATGCGGGGGGCAGCCCGATGTCGCCAAGCCCGTCACCACCATGCACCGATGATGTCCGCCCCCGTGCCTTCATGATCGGGCGATGGGCCCCGGCATGGACAGGCACATCGTTCCGCCCCGCAAGGTCCAGCACGCGGCGCGCGTTGGGGCAGGTATGTTCAAGCCCAACATTTCCGGCGGCGCATGTGATCGCACGCAGATCAAAACGCTCGGGGTGGGCCAGCAGCCACAGGATCGCAATGGCGTCATCGACACCCGGATCGCAATCCAGGAGCACGGGAAGGGGAAAAGTCATTTTGCCTCGTCGTCAGGAACAAAGCGGGCACTGCCCTCGGCCCATCCGAAACGGATCGTCTCGCCGATCCGGGGATCGACGGTGGCAGGTGCACGCGTGACGATTTCAGAGCCACCGGCAGTCAGGATCACGCGAAGATCCGAGCCGGCATAGACTGTCTCGCTGACGACGCCCTCGTAGGCGCCCTCGCCAAGCGTGATGTCTTCGGGGCGGATCACCATCGCCCCCGCTGCGCCATCGCTCAGCCCGGCCGTCCCATGAGGGATAGGACCAAGGACCGTTTCGACGCAGTCGCCATTCACCTTGCCCTTCAGCAGGGTCGACTGACCGATGAAATCGGCCACGAACAGGCTGTTGGGTCGGGAGTAGATTGCGCGCGGCGTGTCGATCTGTGCGATCTTGCCGTTCGACATCAGGCAGATGCGATCAGACAGGGCCAAGGCCTCTTCCTGATCGTGGGTCACGAAGATGATCGTGGCACCGGTTTCGCGGTGGATCCGCTTGATTTCGATCTGCATGATCTCTCGCAGCTTGGCGTCGAGCGCGCCCAGCGGCTCGTCCATCAGGATGATGGAGGGATCATAAACCAGACAACGCGCCAGCGCTACACGCTGCTGCTGCCCCCCCGAGAGCTGTGTCGGGAAGCGATCAAGCGCGTGCCCCAGCCCCACGGTTTCCAGAACCCGCTCGACCTTCGGCGTGATCTCGGCCGCCGGCATACCACGCATTTTCAGGGGGAATGCCACGTTCTGTGCCACCGTCATATGCGGAAAGAGCGCATAGTTCTGGAATACGACACCGATGCCGCGCTTATTCACAGGCGCATGGGTCTGATCGACGCCTCCGATGAGAACCTGGCCTGCGCTTGGTTCGGTAAGGCCCGCGATAAGTTGCAGAAGGGTGGTCTTGCCGGACCCCGATGGCCCCAACAGCGTCAGAAGCTCGCCCTCGCGGACATCGAGATCGACATGGTCGAGCGCCACGGTCGGGCCATAGATCTTGGCCAGGCCACGCACCTGCAGTTTCATCTGGGCTTCACCGGCGGGAGCTGCCGGCTTAGGGCTCGTCGACATGACTGCGCCTCCTGTTTGGGTAAGTTCGGTCGGGCGAACGGTTTTCATGTTTGTATCTCCCCTCAGCGCGGGCGGCTCTTTTCCGCAACGACGAAGAGCAAAGTTACCACGACCACCACGAAAACGGAGGCCGCAGCCAGGGTCGGCGTGATGCTGAGCAGGATATCGTCCCACATCTGCTTGGGCAGCGTCTGCTTGACGCCCGCGCCGACGAAGATGGCGATGGTCAGCTCTTCGAAAGAATGCAGGACCCCGAAAAGGAAAGCGGCGATTGCGCCCCCCTTAACCAGGGGCAGCAGGATCAGCCTGACCTGCTTCCAGCGCGTTGCGCCCATGGTCGCGGCGGCCTGCATCAGCCGCCAGTCGACGCTTCGGAAGGTTGTCAGCAGGATGACGAAGACGATAGGCAAGGCTGTCAGGGTATGGCCCAAAACGATGCCGAGGTTCGTGGCGATCAGTCCGACTTTCGCAAAGACGTAGAAAAGCGCCACCGCAATGACGATGTTCGGAACAATCATTGGCAGCAGGAAGGCCAGGAAGATCAGGCTCGTCGTCTTCTTGTGACTCCGCGCCAGGCCATAGGCCGCCAGCGATGCGATCAGCGTGGCCAGCACGCCGGCCGAAACCGCGATGACTGCCGAACGGATCGTGGCCCCCGTCCATTGAGCCGAGGTCAGGTAGGTATGGAACCACTTGAGCGAGAAGGAGGTTGGCGGAAACTCGAGAAAGCTGGACCCGGAGAAGGCCATCGGCGGGAATGCCAGGACCGGAACGATTAGCAGGAAGAGGATGATCCAGACGAAAATGGTCAATGCGCCAGAGCCTGCCCGCTGTGGGATGAGGCGGGCAAGAGCGTCGGTGACGGCCGCGCCCACATTGATGATGGCGTTGCCGAACCGGGCCGACAGGCGGTCGGGGCGATGGGTCGCCCCACCCTCTCCCGAGACAGCGGACATCCCGAAAATGCGGTCGTAGATGGCGATGGTAATCAGGGTCACGATCAGCAGCAGGCTGGCGAGAGCCCCGGCAAGGCGCATGTTGAAGAGTTTTTGCACCTGCGTGATCAGCATCTGGCCGATCACCGTTTCACGCGGCGAGCCGAGCAGCGCGGGGGTGATGAAGAAGCCGAGCCCCATGACGAAGATCAACAGCCCGGCGGCCGTCACCCCCGGCATCGAGAGCGGCAGGAAAATGCGCCAGAAGGCCTGACCCCGGCTTGCCCCCATGGTCTGGGCGGCGGGCCGCAGCCGCGGATCGATTGTCAGCATCGTCGGCAACATCGTCAGGATTGCGATGGGCAGCATCGCGTGTGCCATGCCGAAGATCACCGCGCCACGGCCATAAAGCAGATCGATCCCGCCTTCGTATCCCATGCCCGACAGGATCTGCGCCACGATCCCCTTGCGGGCCAGAAGCACGATCCAAGCAAAGTTCTTCAGCAGCGGGCTGACCCAGAACGGCAGCAGCACGAGCCACATGGCCAGGCGTCGGCGATGCGGGCTCATCCCCGCCAGCCAGACCGCCACGGGATAGCCCGCCAGCAGGCAGACAAGCGTGACCTCGAAGGAGATCACAAAGGTATTGATGAGCGTCTTTACATAGACTCCGGCCGAGAACATCTGACGGTAGACCGACAGGTCGAAGGTTCCGGTGGACGGGTCGCGGAAGGACAGCAGGATCAGCGCCCCGGCCGGAATGACCAGCAGCAGAGCGAGATAGACCAGCCCCGGTGCCGACAGCCAGATCGTATCAGGCCGGGCAAGGCGGCGCCGGGTAGAGGCGGTGGCGGGATGCGCGGCAGATGTGGCGGCAGAGGTGTCAGTCATTCAAATCTCGGTTCGCGTGAGGAGCATTTCCCGTCGGCTGAAGCTCTTCGAGGCCCCTGGCGTCCGGGTCAGGTTGGGAGGGCAGTCGGAACTGCCCTCCCTGATGGATCGGTCAGCTCAGGATCCACTGTTCGAAACGCTCGGTCAGCGCGTCCTGGTTCTCTGCCCAGTAGCCGGCGCCAAGCAGGGCCAGCCCGCTGATATGCTCCGGCGTGGTGGGCAGGACATTGGCCAGAGCCGGGTCAATGTAGTCATAGGCTTTCATGTTGGTCGGGCCGCAGGCCAGGAATTCCGTGTACGCCGCCTGACGCTGTGCATCGAGGCACCACTTCACGAACTCACGGGCAAGTTCCGGCTTGTCTGTGTTGCCCGCAATGGTCCAGCCATCGATGTTGTAGAGACCACCGTTCCAGACCAGCTCCAGCGGGGCGCCGGCGTTGATCGCGGTCTGGGCCCGGGTCGACCATGCCGAGGTCAGATCGACTTCGCCGTTCTGCATCGTTTGCGTATTCTGCGCCCCAGAGGTCCACCACAGGTCGATATGATCCTTGATCTTGTCGAGGCTGGCGAATGCGCGATCGACGTCCAGCGGATAGATCTGATCGAGCGGCACGCCGTCCGCCAGCAGGGCCATCTCCATGGTCGTTACCGGGCTGCGCCACAGGCCACGACGGCCCTTGAACTTCTCGACATCCCAGAAATCGGGCCAGCTCTGCGGGCCGTTCTCGCCAAAGGTATCCTTGCGATAGGCCATCGCCAGAGCATAGATCGCCACACCGACAAAGTCGTCCTGGATGGTATTCGGCGTGAAATCTTCGGGATTATCTACCTCGATGTTCATCGGCAGCATGTACTGGTCACCGAACTGACGCAGGCGCAGCACGTGCTCGGGGGTCATCAGTGCCACGTCGAACAGCTTGGTATCGGTATCGACGGCCATCTTGTACTGCGGGATCGGGTCCGGCTCATTGGTGTTGGTCTGGATCGTGACACCGGTCGCCTCGGTGAAGCTGTCGTAAAAGCCCGCCTTGAAACCTTCATAGAAGGAACCGCCCATATCGCGAACGGTCAGCGTTTCGCCTGCAAAGACACGGGTTCCCTTCAGGATGGCTGGAGCGGCCAGCGCGATGCCGAGACCGGTCGACGACTTGATGAAGCTGCGGCGGGAGAGCGCCGTTTTCTTGCCCTGTTGCATGGATTTCCTCATTATGTGTGGACGGTATGCATAATTCGTTGGATCGCGCTTCGGATAAATTATGATTTTCCGCTACGCGGCTTTGTCTTTTCTTAAGAAGCCTTGGTTGGATCCCTTCAGCGGGCCTTGCAAAACCGCGCCACGACGACTTCAAGCATGTCGTTGCACTGGGTCAGTTGCTCTGCCTCGATGAACTCGTCAGGCTGGTGCCCCTGGGCCATGTCGCCCGGGCCACAGACCACCACCGGCACTCCGAGCTGCTCCGCGAAAAGCCCTCCTTCGGTGCCGAAGCTCAGCCAGCACGGCCCGGTCGATTCGGGTAAACAGCCCGAGAATGCCTTGAGCGCGGCATTTTCCGGATCCGCCGTGAGCCCCGGATAGGCCAAGGTCTCTGTCAGCCTTATGCCGGCTTGGGGAAACACCTGCTTCGCCTCGTCAGACAGTTCAGCGGCCAACGCTCGGATACGGGCGTCGAGATCGGCGTGGTCCTCACTCGCCGGGAACCGGGTTTCAAAGACCAGTTCCGCGGTCGACGGCACGACATTCACAGCTGTCCCGCCGCGTAGGATCCCGGCATGAACCGTGGCCCAAGGCACGGAATAGCCATCCTCACGCGCTCCGTTTTCCTGCAACTCGTCCTGCAGCTTGCGCAGCCCCATGATCATGTCCGTCGCCAGGTGAAGCGCGTTCAACGCCAATGGGGCCTCGGCCGAATGACGCGCCACGCCGCTGCAATCGGCTCGATAGCCGATCTTTCCCTTGTGGCCCAAACCGATCTGCATGCTCGTCGGCTCTCCCACGACGACGAGCTCGGGTGCCATGCGCCGGACCGCCATTTCGCTCAGCATGGGACGAGCGCCGACACAACCGATTTCCTCGTCGTAGGACAGGGCGATCCACAATGGAGAGGTCAACGCCTCGGTGTCGAGGTCTTCGACCATGGCCATGACACAGGCCACGAAACCTTTCATGTCGGTACTGCCGCGACCGTAGATCCGACTGCCCTTCTGCGTCATCTCGAAGGCCGGCACACTCCAGGTCTGTCCAGCCACGGGCACGACGTCCAAATGGGCGGAGAGCATCAGACCGCCATCCCCTTCGGGCCCGAAACGCGCCAGAAGCGCGGCCTTTTGCCCCGATGCATCGGGAAAAGTCTCGCAGTGCGCACCTTTGGCAACCATCGCCGCGCGCAGCTCCTCCACCAGGGCCAGATTGCCGTCGGCACTGACGGTCGGGTGGGCGATCAGCCGCGCAAGCCAGTCCAGGTGGGTCACAGCGCCGCCTCCGCCGCATCCATGGCCGCGTTGATTTCGGCAATCACGGCCGCAGCTTGCTCCTCGGTGATCGAAATCCGCAGGCGTCGCTCAAGGGTCGTGAAGATCCCGAAGAACGAATTTTCGCAGTGCACCAGTGCGCGTTCCGCGCTCTCTTCCGGGATGGCGCAGCGCTCGGCCAGGTAACGGCGCAGGATTGCACGGGCATGAGGGTTGGGCAGGACATAGGCCGGCTGCGTATCATAGGCCACACGCCGCCATGGCAGCATCGAAGGCTTCAGCTTCAGCGGGGCGTCCAGGCGGATATCCCGGGACGATGCGCCGACCAGCAGACGAACCGCCTCGTCCTCCAGCACCCAGCGCCCATAGACCGGATTCCAGACCGCCAAGTCATGCCCTGCGATACCGATCGTAACCCGCCGGCTCTCTCCCGGAGCCAGCATGGTCTTCTCGAAGCCTTTCAGCTCGATCGGGCTGCGCGACAGCTGCACGCCCTTACCTGCAAGGTAGACCTGGCTGATCTCGGCCCCCGCGACATCACCGGTATTGGTGACGGTAAAGGAGACCTCGAGCGTCTCCTCGAGCCCGACCTCAGCCACGGAAAGGCTCAGGTCGGAATAGGCAAAGCGCGTGTAGCTCAGCCCGTGACCAAAGGGAAACAAGGGCTCCATGCGCCGCGCGGCATAGCCGCGATAGCCCACGTGAATCCCCTCGGAATAGACGTGGCGCCCAAGTTCGCCGGGGTAGGACAGATGGCCAGGTACGTCTTCGAGCTTCTGCGGGAATGTCACCGACAGCTTGCCCGAGGGCACGACCTTGCCGCTGATCAGGTCTGCCACCGCGCCGCCCATGGCCTGGCCGGAGTAGAAGCTGACAAGTACCGCGTCCACCTCCTCGATCCAGGGCATTTCAACCGCATCCGGGCAGGCCACGGCCACCGCCACCGGGCGGCCCGTCGCCGCCAGGGCGGAAATCATATCGTCCTGTCCGGGCCCCAGGGCCAGTGTCGTCCGATCAGATCCCTCGCCGTCATAGGCGCCTTCGGTCGAAACGAAGGCCAGCACCACGTCCGCAGTCGCGGCCAGGGCGAGTGTCTCCGCGTCGGCCTCCATGCGGTGCAGGATCTCGACCGCCGGCAGGGCTTCGGCGAGGGCTTCGAGAGGGGCGTCGACCATCGTGGGGATCGTCGTGGCACAGCCGGAGCCCTGGATCACCGGCGTTTCGGCATCCCGCCCGACCACAAGCAGGCGCTTCGCATCCTGCCGCACCGGCAACGCACCCTCGTTCCTGACCAGGACCATCGACGCTGCTGCCATGGCACGGGCCCGGGCGTGGTGTGCCACATGATCGACCGGGGCCGCGGGCTCTTCCGCACCGGCGCGCGCCTTTGCTATCAGGTCGAGCATACGATGACACGACCGATCCACGACCTCGTCCGGCAGGCTGCCGGCCTCCAGTGCTGCCAGCAGCTCGGACTTGCGGCGCGGGCTCTCCGGCATGTCCAGATCGCCACCGGCCAGCAGCGACGCCGGTCGGTCCTTGATGCCGTGCCAGTCGGATACGACAACTCCCGCATAGCCCCAATCGCCGCGAAGCACCTCGTCCAGAAGCCAGGGATCCTGCGAGGTCTGCACCCCGTTCAACCGGTTGTAGGAGGACATCACAGTCCAGGGCTGCGCCGCCTTAACCGCGATCTCAAAGCCCTTCAGGTAGATCTCGCGAAGCGCCCGTTCCTCGACGACGCTGTCCATGCTGGTACGCTCGATCTCCGAGTTGTTGCAGGCAAAGTGCTTCAGCGAGGTCCCGACGCCCTGCGCCTGGATCCCGGTGATGACGGAGGCCGAGAGATGGCCCGTGAGGAAAGGATCCTCGGAATAATATTCATAGGACCTGCCGGCCAGAGGCGTGCGACGGATGTTGATGCCCGGCCCGAGCAGGATCTGCACGCCCATGTCGCGACATTCCCGGCCCAGCAACTGGCCCAGCTCTTCCATCAGCCCGATGTCCCAGCTGTTTCCCATGGCCGACCCGTTGGGGAAGCAGGTCGCTGCCTTCATCTCGCCCCAGGCCACGGCAATGTCGCTGGCCCTCTGGCCGACCACGTTAAGAAAGGCGTCGAGATCCTCGCCGCCCTTTTCGTCGCCGTCGATCTGAGGGATGGAATATCGCACTCCGTAGGTACCATCGGTCATCACGACCGGGGGGATGCCGAAGCGTTCAAGCGCTGCCGTCTTCCACATGCCGAACCCCGACAGCAGATCGGTTTTCTCCTGCAGGGTCAGTTGATCCACGATCTCGGCATGAGATAGGGTCTCGGTCATTTTGCTATCGGGCAAGGGAGCTCTCCGGGGGCACGCCGCGTGGCAGACGCGGACAAACGTAAAATCGGCCGCAGTTTCTCAGACCGTCGGACAAAGCGGAAATATGATGTTGCGATCCGCTGATTAGGCTCAGCCGAACCAGGAAGCCGATGGGTTCAGGAAACCCGCTTCGCCACCATGTCCGGCGCTTCCATGCCGGGCACATAGCTGTTCGAAATCAACGAGGCACAGTGCTCCATGAAGGTACTGACCAGCCGCGTCGGGCTCTGCCGGGCCACGCGCAGCAGCCCGAGCGACATCGGCATCTGGTCTCCCGCGATGCGCAGCTTGACCACATCGCGACCGTCCAAGGCAGTGGAACTGCGCGGGCGCACGTTCGCGATCGTATAGCCGAAATGGTTTGCCACCATGGTGCGGATCACGTCCTGCTGCTGCAGCCTGGCCGTGACCTTCGGCGTCAGCCCGGCGCGCGCAAACAGCCCCATGAAGTAATCGCGTGACAGCGGCAGATCGAGCAGGATCAGGTCCTTCTCGGCCAACTCCTCCAGAGTAACGGCACTTTGTCCTGCCAACGGATCGGTTTGCGCCACCATGGCATAGGGCGGCAATTCGGCGAGCGGCGTAAACTCGAACCCCTCTGGAACCTGCAGGTCATAGCTCAGCGCGACATCAAGCTCGGCCCGCTCCAACTTGGACAAGAGTATTTCCTGGTCCGCCACTTCGGGCAGCACCCTGACCCTCGGATGATCAGCCGTGAAACTGTGGGCCACCTGGGGCAGCACCATCGGGGCAAATGTCACCAGGCAGCCCAGCGACAATGTCCCCTGTACGACCTCCGTTGCCTCCGACGCCGTCAGGTAGAGGCGCTGTGCAGAGTCGATCAGCTGTTTCGCCTCGGCCAAAAGCTCCCTTCCGACCGGCGTCAGGGACAGTCCCTGCGCATGACGGCGCAGGAACAACTGCGCCCCAAGTTCGGCCTCGAGCTGGGAGATCGCCGTCGAAATCGAGGGCTGGGAAATGTTGATCCGCTCCGAGGCAAGGGTGATCGAGCCGCTTTCGGCCGTTGCGATGAAATACTCGATCTGTCGCAGGGTAAAACGCATCGATCTCTCACTTGCACGGTGGTGACACAGGCCACCCGGACCAGCACCTGGACGGCCCCGCAACCCTCCCGGCACATAGCCCTGCGCTGTCGCTGTGTAAACGTCTGCGCCCAATTTGGTTGACAAATCCGCGTTCGGAAGGACGCCGGGCATGCTTCTCTTGCATGCCCGGAAGTTACAGCCAGCAGCCAACGGATCAGCGATTTCTGCCATTTTTCCCGAAAGGAACGGCGACGAATTCCGAATAATGACATAGCCTTGCTTCAGACAATTCGGAATGGACGAACAGGCATGGACCGTATCGACAGACTGACCCTCTTTTCCCGCATCGTCGAGGGCGGCAGCTTCGTACGTGCCGCGCGCGACCTCGGCGTGGCACGCTCCACCGCCACCGAGGCCATTCGCGCCCTGGAAGAAGAGACAGGCACACGGTTGCTGGTCCGCACCACCCGCCATGTGTCGACCACCCCGGAGGGCGAGGACTTCTATGCCAGCGCGCAGCAGCTGCTTGCCGCCTTCCAGGAAGCGCACGATAGCCTGCGATCGGGAACACCACGCGGCCGCCTGCGCATTGATGCCCCGGGACTTCTGACGCGAAGCTTTCTCACGCCGAACCTGCCGGCCTTTCTCGACCGCTACCCGGAGCTGTCCGTGCAGCTGGGGCAGACGGATCGCTACGTCGACCTCGTCCGTGAGGGCATCGACTGCGTGCTGCGCGCGGGCGAGCCCGACGACAGCAGCCTCATGATGCGCCGTGTCACCACCCTGCCCGAGATCACCTGCGCCAGCCCCGCCTATCTTGCCGCACATGGTACACCGGCCAGGCTGCAGGACCTGCCCGGGCACCAGATGGTGGGCTTCGTCTCCTCGCGCACCTGAGAGGCACTGGCGCTGGAATTCACAAGCGCTGCAGGCACCGAGAGCATCCGGCTGCCGGCCCGCGTGATGACCGACAATTCCGACACCGCGGCCGACCTCGCCCTGCGCGGCCTCGGCCTGATCCAGGCCCCACGCTACCGCTTTGCCGACAGCCTGCGCACCGGTGCCCTGGTCGAGGTCCTGCCGGATATGCCTCCCCCGCCCATGCCGCTCAACGCGATCTACCCGGGCAACCGGCGGATGTCGCGGCGCCTAGATGTCTTCCTCGGCTGGGTCGAGGAGATCTTCGCAGCCTCCGCGCCCGGCTGATCCGCACATGAAAAAGCACCCGCGACAAAAGCCGCGGGTGCCTCGGGATCCTGCGGGATCGCTTGGATCAGGCCGCCTTGCGACGCGACCGTGCAATCAGCCAGCCGATGATCAGCAGAACCACCAGCCCCGCCACGACAAAGCCGACGATGGCCAGAAGCTTGGCGTTCTTGATCAGGAAAGCCGGCTCGCCCCCGGTCCGGATGCTGTTCACATCCGCTCCGCTCAGACCGGCATCGCCCTTGCCGAACGTGGCGGTCACGTAGTTGGCCACCGCCGCGATCTGGTCGTTGTTCAGGCTGGTGTGGATCACCTGGTGATCGGCGGAAAAGGCCGGCATGACCGCCTTGCCGTCGGCACCTTCACGATGGATCCCGTCGACCATCGCCATGACCAGGTTCTGCGGCGTCTCCGCGCCCACGGCCGTGTTCTGCGTCAGCGAGGGGAAGTAGCCGTCCAGCGACCCGTCCCCGTCAATGCCGTGGCAGGCCGCGCAGTTCACGTTGTAGAGCAACGCACCATCGGTCGTGGCCGTGTCGATATGAGCCGGAGTGTCGCTCGCGGTCGGGCTGCTCTCGAAGGAGGTCCAGTCCACCGGCTGCGCCTCGGTCACCGAGTAGTCGGGCGTGGTCTGCCCCTTCACCCGGATCGCCGGCACCGTCTTCAGGTAGGCCGCAATCGCGTGGGCATCCTCCTCGGTCAGGAAGCGGAAGCTGTTCTCGACGGCATCCGCCATCGGACCACCGGCTTGTGCCTTGTCGGTGGCGTGACCGTCACGCAGGTAGGACACGATATCCGCGTCGTCCCAGCCGCCGATGCCGCTTACCTTGTCCGAGGTGATGTTCGGCGCGAACCAGCCATCGACCGTTCCCCCGCCCAGGTACTGGCCGCTGTCCTCGGCCATCAACGCATTGCGCGGCGTATGGCAAGTGGAGCAGTGCGCCAGGCCATTGGCCAGGTACTTGCCGCGGTTCTGCTCGTCGGTCAGATCGGGATCCGGCGTAAAGGGCTTGCCATGGGCAAACAGCAGGTTCCAGGCCGCCATGGTGCCCGGCATGTTGAACGGAAACTCGAGTTCCGTCTTCTGTGCCGGCGCCGCATCGACCGGCTCGACCTTGTCCATGAAGTAGGCATAGAGCGCCTTCATGTCCTCGTCGGTAACCGTCGCATAGGCGGTATATGGCATCGCCGGATAGAGGTGCGTGCCGTCCGGCCGCACGCCCTTGCGCACGGCACGGGCGAATTCCTCTTCGGTCCAGTCACCGATCCCGAACTCCTTGGAGGGCGAGATGTTCGACGAATAGATCGTGCCCATCGGCATATGGAAGGCATAGCCGCCGCCGAATTCGGCCCCGTCGCTGGTGGTGTGACAGGCCGCGCAGTCACCCGCGCGGGCGATGTACTCTCCGCGGGTGACCAGGTCGTCGTCCTGCGCAAATGCCGCGCTGCTTGCCGTGGTCAGCGCCAGTCCGAGCACCGCGCCGAGATGTTTTGCCGAAAGCGTCATGTCACACCTCCTTCGCGATAATGTCGGCGGACCGGATGCCAAGCGCCACGGCCGTCAGGGTGGGATTGACCACGCCGGCGGCCGGGATGACCCCCACCGATGCGATGAACAGGTTCTCGTGGTCGAAGGTACGGCCCTCGTGGTTCACGACGGAATCGCTGGCGTCTGCGCCCATGATCATCGTGCCCATCAGGTGGTCGTGGTTCTCGAAGCCGCTGATGCTCAGGATCTCGCCGTTCATCTTCTCGGCGATATCGCGGTACATGCCGCGGGCACGTACGGCGCCGGCCTTCACGTAATCGTCGACGTCGAAGTGGATCTTCAGCCCCGGCATGCCGATGCTGTCGGTCCAGTCCTTGTTCGGGACCAGGCGGTTGGCCGGATCGGGCAGCTGTTCGAAGAAGCTGTAGATGTACATCCAGCGGCTGGCGTCATCCTTGATCTTGGCATCAAGCTCAGCCCCCATCAGGCCACTTTCGATCGCGGCACGCGCCATGTCGACCGTGGCGTTGGGGTTGGCCAGCGCCGACTTGTTGGCCGAGAACTCGGACCGGAACGGACCGTCGCGCCAGTCCATGATCGTCGCCTGCTGCACCGGGCCGCGGCCCGACCACATGGTATCGCCCGCCAGGAAGCTCATCGAGATCCCGATGTGGTCCATCATGTTGCGCCCGACCATGTCGGAGGAGTTGGCCACGTCGTTCATCAAGAGCAGCTTGGCGGTCTCGAAACTGTGCGCCGCGATCACGTAGACCTTGGCGGTCAGCGTGTGCTCTTCCTTCTCCGGGGTCAGGTAGCTGATCGAGGTGATCTTGTTGCCTTCGCCGGTCGTGATCTTGTGCACCACGGCTTCCGTGATCAGCTGGACACCGGCGCGCTGACATTTGTCGGCGTGGATCGAGCCGTTGTAGAGCGTACCGATCGGGCAGACCTGGTCACAGTTGTTGTTGCCCTGGCAGGCCGGGCGGCCGTCATAGGGCTTGTGCGTCCGAACGGTGGGCTCACGTACGATCTTGTAGCCGGAAGGCTCGAGGGCTTCCTTCATCGCCGTCGAGCTGTAGACCCAACCCTCGGCATCTACCGGATAGGGCTTGGAGCGCGGCGGATAGGCTTCGCCGGGGTGCGTGCCCGACTGGTCCTCGGTGTCCGAACCGGCGATGCCCAGCTCGTATTCCGCCTTGGTATAATAGGGCTCCAGATCCTCATAGGTCATGGGCCAGTCGCGGCCCTTGCCATAAAGCGTCTGCAGCTTGAAGTCGTTCGGGATATAGCGCCAGGTGGCACCGCCCCAGTGCCAGGTGGTGCCGCCGACGAGCTTAAGCATCCCCGGCATCATGTCGAAGGAGCCGGTATTCTGGATATAGCCTTCCTGATAGGAGGTCGGTGCCCAGGGATTGTTGGGATAAGGGTCGTTGTGGTCGTAGTGGCGACCGGAATTCCGGAAATTCTCCAGCAGCTTCCAGCGCGGCACACTCGGGCCGGCTTCCAGGAGGATGACAGATTTTCCTTGCTTGGCGAGTTCGTAGGCCGTGTTCGATCCGACGACCCCCGAGCCCACGACGATCACGTCTGCGTCGTATTCTTGAGCCATGTTCTTGTCCTTGGTTGATATTGTCCGAGACAATTCTTTCCGGGGAAGTCGGATCAGGTGTTGTCGGGAAGCGCGGTCCAGTAGCCGGTGCCCCAGCGCGAATAGCTGGGAATGGGCGTATAGGCCGAGGTCACCTGATAGCTCAGGGCCTGCGAGAAGGTGACGAACTGCACGTTGTCATGGGCAGCATGCGCTTTCGGCTCACCGGTGTAGCCCAGGTAGACGGCCTTCAGCAGCTTCTTCGCGGTCTCCTGAAGCGGCCCTTCGAAACCGGCGGCGGCGCCCAGGGCGGTTGCGTCGGCGATATCGTTGGAGGCGATGAAATCCGCGAGAGCCGCGAAGTCATCCGCAAAGTTCTCTTCGGTAATTTCGAGAGCGCTCCCAGCGCGTGCGGCAAGGGCCGGGTCCACGTCCTTGCCAGCCAAGAGGCTGATCACGGAGGTGAGTTGATTGTTCATGCTGCTATCTGCCGCAAAAGCGGCCGAGACATTCCCAAGCCCTGCGGCGGCACCGGCGAGGATGGTCGTGCCAATCAGAAAATGTCTTCTTGTCAGCACTTTACTGT
This sequence comes from Pseudooceanicola sp. DL12, assembly GCF_056270665.1. Lineage (NCBI taxonomy): Bacteria > Pseudomonadati > Pseudomonadota > Alphaproteobacteria > Rhodobacterales > Paracoccaceae > Pseudooceanicola > Pseudooceanicola sp. DL12. The sequence goes on along the minus strand of NZ_CM149884.1, from coordinate 481,494 downwards.
CAGAAATCATGGGGCGATCGGCGGTCACACCCCGACGGCTTCTCGGTCTCATGGCGAGTGGCTCCTGGTATTGCGGGGCCGGCAATTGGGAAGCGTGCCGGGCCAATAGATTTGCGTACAGCGGTACACATGGCGTCTTTCTGACGCAGGCCAAGACGATAGACAATAGGAAAAGTCAACCAAATTGGGAGCGATCCCAATGACTGTGTCCGGCTCGCTATTGAGCCCGCCGCGGCCACGCACACCCGGCGGAGGAATGATGACTTTGATTTACTTGTATTTTCAGGAGGCGGCCGCGGCAGAGGATCCGCGGACCATCAGCTCGACCGGGACCGTGCGCTTGAGGTCACCTTCACGGTTGGAAAGGATCGCGAGCGCGAGTTCGGTCGTGAAACGCCCGAAGAGGACCGAGGACTGGCGGACCGAGCTCAGGGAGATGGTTTCGCTGCCCGAATCAATCGCGTCGTCGAACCCGACGACCGAGACATCCTCGGGCACCCGGTAGCCGAGGTGCAGCAGACGGCTCATGGCGCCCATGGCAATGCGGTCGCTGGCGGCGAAGATCGCCGTGGGCCGCACCCGGCGGGCCATCAGGGCATCGGCGCCCACCTGCCCGCCATCGAGGTCGAACCAGCCACGATGGATCACCGGCTCCAGCCCGGCCTCCTCCATCGCCTGCCGGTAGCCCTCGGCGCGGCCACCGGCGCCGGCGCCGTCGCCACCGGAGATGTGGGCGATATGGCGGTGCCCGAGGGCGATCAGGTGCTCGGTGGCCAGGCGCGCGCCGCGGATGTCGTCGCCCACCACACAGCGGATCCCGAGCGCGGTCACGTCCTCGCCGATGTAGACGCAGGGCATGTGGCGGTTGATCTCGACCAGGTGCTTCTGATCCTTGGGCGAGCCGATCAGCACGACCGCCGCCACCCGGTGCCGCGACAGCACCTCGATCCGGTCATAGGTCACCTCGAGCCCGGCGCGGCCGAGGTTGATCACCGGATCCAGGCCCTCGGCCAACAGGGCGTCCGAGATCTCGGAGGCCATCATCATGTGGTAGGGGTTCATCGGCTCGCCGATCACCACGCCGATGCCGGTGGCGCGGCCGCTGGCCAGCTGACGCGCGGCGACATTGACTTGATAGCCGAGCTCGTCCGCCTTGGCCTGCACCCGGGCGCGAACATCTTCCCGCACACCGGGATCGCCGCGCAGGGCCCGGGAGGTCTGGGAGCGCGAGACCCCCGCGGCGGCAGCCACATCGCTCAGGGTCACGTAATCTCGTTTCATCGCGCTCAGCCGCCTTCCCTCACCTCCGCGCGCTTCCCTCCGGCGGAGCAGATGGCCCCGCGCGGGCTCCTCGGGTCGGGAAACGGCCTCTGCCACCGGTATCGTGAATATGACGCGACTGTGCAAGGCCGCGGGCCGAAAGCCCCCCCTGCCCTTGCGAAAGGAGGAAGCGCCGTCCCTCTCCACGGGGAAGGTCACCAGGCCTCGGTATAGAGGCGCAGGGCGCAGGCCTCGGTCACCTCGACCGGATTGTTGATCAGCAGGCGGGTCTGCAGCATGGCGTCGCGCGCCAGCAGTGGCAGATCCTCCCGTGGCACCTCGACATCGCGCAGATGGCGCGGCGCACCGGAGCGATCCATCAGATCCTCCATCATCGTGACGAAGGCCCCGGCGCGGGCCGCGGCCCCCTTGCCACGCCCGGGAGCGGAGATGACCCCGGCAAGCTCGGCGTAGAGCGGCGCGGCGGCGGCCATGTTGAACCGCAGCACGGGGCCCAGCATCAGCGCATTGGTCAGCCCATGCGGCAGGTGATAATGCCCGCCAAGCGGATAGGCGAGCGCATGCACCGCCGCCACCGGGCTGTTGGCAAAGGCCTGACCGGCCAGGTTGGCGCCGAGCAGCATGGCCTCTCGCGCGGCACGGTCGCCGGGCTGTTCGCAGGCCGGGATCAGGGCAGAGGACAGGAGCCGCAGCGCCTCTCTTGCGAGGGCATCGGACATCGGGTTCTTGCGGTGCCGGCCGGTATAGGCCTCGATCGCGTGCACCATGGCATCGATGCCGGTTGCGGCGGTCTGCCGGGACGGCAGGCGCAGGGTCAGCTCGGCATCGAGCAGCACCCTGTCGGCAAAGAGCTGCGGCGCGACGATGCCCATCTTGGTGGGCTCTCCCTCGGGCGTCGTGGTGGTGAGGATGGTGATATTCGTGGCCTCTGAGCCGGTGCCGGCCGTGGTGGGCACCTGGATCAGCGGCAGGCGCGGCCCCGCGACCTTGCCGATCCCGTAAAGGGCCGAGAGCGGCTGATCCGAGCAGAGCATGACCGCCGCGAGTTTGGCGATATCCATGGAGGAGCCGCCGCCCAGCCCCATGACGAGGTTGCAGCCCGCTTCGCGCGCCTCTTCGACACAGGCGACAAGCACCTCTTCCGGCGGATCGGCCACGACCTCGTCGAAAAGGGTGAGGGCAAAGCCACTTCCCCGCAGGGATGCCAGCGCCCGGTCGAGCACGCCGGATTCGACGAGGAAGCGATCAGTGACGATCAGCAGACGCCGCGCCGCGGTCCAGCCGGAGAGCAGCTCTCCCAGCCGCCGGGCCGCGCCCCACTCCACTAGCATGGCGCCCGGCGCCTCGAAGGAAAACGGCCTGAGCCCTTCTATCATTGTCCCTCCCCCGGGCCGCGGCCCAAACCTGTTGATGCCGCGGCACCGGCCCGGGGAGGATGGCAGGCACTGCGGGGTGTGCGCCGGACGGCGCCGTGGAACCTGGCCGGGTTGCGCCGCCCGAGAGGTGGATCAACCCGGATCCGGAGGCGATGATAGCAGAAAGGGTGTGGCGGGATAGGGGTGCACAACCGGAACCTTCCCCGCGGGGAAGGTTTTACGCCCCAAATTTGAATTAACCTGTTGTTTATTAATTTAAAAATACCATTATTTCATGGACTTTTCAAATTATGAAGACGGCGCCCTTTACCATCTGTCAGCTTCTGCGGGCCACTGCCGTGGCGGCCTCTCCGAGGATCAGCACCCCGGCGGCGCCGATGAACCCCGCCGCCCAGCGGTTGAGCCGGACCAGCGCGGAGGACTGGCCGAACATCCGCCGCGCGCGATGGGCGAGAAAGGCATAGGGCACCAGCGTGACGAGCAGCACCAGAACGGTGGCCAGGCAGAGCATCAGCCATTGCGTCACCCCGATGCCGCCGAGATCGACCACCGTGGGCAGAAGCGCCATGTAGAAGATGATGGATTTCGGATTGCCGAGAGTCAGGGTGAAGCCGGCCAGGGTGGTGGCGATCAGCCCGCGCTGGCCGCCACCTTCGAGCCGGACCACTGCGGGCCCGGCGCGCCAGAGCCGGATCGCCAGGTAGATCAGGTAGACCCCGCCCAGCACCTTGATGGCCAGCAGCGCGCCGGCGAACAGCTCGGCCAGGGCGGCGAGGCCGGCCACCGCGAGGGTGAGATAGACCAGATCCCCCAGCACCATCCCGAGCACGAATGCAGCCGCGGGCCGCATGCCGCCGGCCAGCGCCTGCCCCACCAGGGCGGTGACACCGGGGCCGGGGATCGCCGCGGCGATCCCGAGGGCAAGGGCGTAGGTGAGCAAAGAGGGCAGAAAATCCATCGTGGGGATCCAGTTGGGACAGCGCCGAGAATGGCAGGTTCTGCCCTGACGCGGAAGGGTGGGCGTGTTCCCAATGTGGCGCCCCGGAGTTAGGGTGATGCGGCGACGACGGCCGGGAGGAGAGACGGCATGGAGGCGGAGCAGAGGCCCGGAGGGGGATCCGCGGCGACCAACCTGATGTTGCTGGTGCTGGCCTCGGGGTGCTGGGCCGGGGGCTACCTGTTCATCGCCTGGGCCGATGCGGCGCTGAGCCCGCTGCAGGTGACCGCCGGGCAGACCTTGCTGGGCGCGCTGGCGGTGGGGCTGTTCGCGGTGCTGACGAAACGGCCGCTCCGGGCGACGCTGCGCAGGCGGCCCTGGCTGCCGCTGGTCACGGCGTTGACGGCGGTGGCGCTGCCGAACCTGAGCACCAGCATTGCCGAGGAAAAGGTGCCGGCGGCCATGGCCGCGCTGGTGGGCACCACGGTGCCGATCCTGACGATGCTGCTGGCGATCTTCGTGACGCGGCAGGAGCGCTATTCCCATCGCCGGGCGCTCGGGGTGCTGGTGGCGCTGGCCGGCATGGCGGTCTTTGTCGGGCTTGAGGCGCTGACGGCGGAGCGCGCCGAGCTGACCCATGTTGCGATCATGATGTCGGGGGGCGCGGTCTTTGCGGTGAACGGCATCCTGATGTCGGTGGCGGGCCGCGACCTGGACACGCCCTCGCTGACCTTCTGGCTGCTGCTGGTGGCGGGCATCGTGCTCTCGGGATGGGCGCTTGCGGCGGAGGGGCTGCCGGCCTGGCCCGGGGGGCGGGCCATGGCCTCGCTGGCGGCCTCGGGGCTGATCAGCACCGGGCTTGCCTTCCTGGCCTACTTCACCCTGATCGACCGGGCGGGGCCGGGGTTTGCCTCGAGCTATGCCTACCTGGTGCCGCCGCTGGGCTTTCTGCTGGGCGTGGCCTTTGCCGGGGAGGCGGTGACCCCGGGGCATCTGGCCGGGATCGCCCTGACGCTGGCCGGGCTCTGGCTGATCTCGGCGCGCGGGGCGACTAGTCGGCCGCCGGCACCGGGACCATCTGCGTCGCCGCCACCTGCAGCTTCCAGTCCTGCGCCTGGGTCCCGTCGAGGTTCAGGCGGCTGACGATGAAGGCGAGGCGGTCGCGGTCGCTGCCCTTCGCGGTGCAGAAGCGATCCTGCAGGAAGAAGGGCGGCGTGGCCTGATAGTAGAGCCGCACGCGGATCTGCGCCGGGGTGCCGGTGATCTCGGCGAGCGGCACCGCGTAGGTCAGGCTGTCGCGCCCGGGCGAGGTACCGCCGGCGGCGATGGTGTAATCCGGATCGTCGCCCACGGCGGTAAAGCCCGCGTCCTCGGCCATGTCGGCACCGGCCCCGAGCGCCTGGGCGATCTCGATCCGCTCTGCCACCGGCAGGTAGCCCTGCGGCGGCAGGCGGTTGTCCTTCACCTCGGCGCAGATCGACAGGAAGGAGGTCGTCAGCTGCCCCTCGGGCGTGGCGTCATGGCCGCAGACCGCGCCACTGGCCGGCGGGGTGGAGACGAGCTCCTGGTAGATCTGGGCCTGGCCCTGGGCGGTGATGGTCTGGAAATGCGGCTGATGCAGGCGCTTCTCCGGTTCGATCCGGGCGCTGCAATCGGGGGTCCACCATTCCTCGCCGGTGATCGGCGTGCCGCTGCCGTCGACGATGCGGCCGAGGCTGTCGGTGGCGCCGCTCGACCAGATCACGGCGCCCAGCGGGTCGAGCACCTCGAAGCTGACGAACATGCGGCGGAAGCCCACGCCGGAGGGCAGCTTGTGCCCGACGAGGTTCTGCACGGTGACCTCGGCGCTGAGGGTATCGGCACTGCGGGTGACCTTGCCCAGGGCGAGCCTGGCCGTGGAGGTGCTGGCCTGATCGAGCATCGCCTGCTCGGTGGCGATCAGCGGATCCACCCCCAGCGAGACCAGCATCGGATCCTGGGTTCGGATGCCCAGCACCTCGGGGAACTGCTGGGCCATCTTGATCAGGAAGACGTTCAGCCCGACCAGCACGTGGCGCGAGAAGCCCTCGCGCAGCGGCAGGTCGATCAGATCGGCGGCGCGGGCGAAATCCGCCTGCGGGAAATTGCTCCGCTCCTGGATCGAGGCGATCTTGCTCGTGACCTTGTTGCCGGCGGCATCGCTGTCGGGCAGGTGGCACCCCTGGCAGGAGGTCCATTGCGCCCCCTGGCCATGGGGCAGCGCATCGCCCTCGGGCGTGCTGCCGGTGCGGAAGTCGCTGAAGGCCCATTCGGGATAGGTCAGCTGTTCGTAGACATGGCCCAGCACCTTGCCATCCTGCAGCACGGGCAAGTGCACGGTGTGACAGGAGCCGCACATCTCGGAGCTGGAGATCGTGGTGTTATGCTGTGGCATCAGGCCGAGGGCAGCCTGCATCGGGGTTGTCCGAACGTCTTTGAAAGGCCCGAAGACCGCATCCGCCGCGCCCACCGGGAAGGAGCCGGTAAAGGTACGGGCAAAGCCGGTGGCATCGGGATTGAGGAAATCCTGACGCTTGAGCACGCAGGCATTGGCCGGGTCATCTGCGGTCGCGGAAATGGTGAGGTCCATGCGGTGACAGGCGAGGCAGGAGATGCCGTCGCGTGCCAGCGCCCCGAACCCCGCGCCCTCGGGATGGCTGACCTGGGTGGCATCGACCATCTCGCGGGTGAAGGTGCCGCAGGCCCGCCCGTTTACCACGTTGTCGATGCCGAACTGCCGCTGCCCCATGATGCCGTGACAGCCGAGGCAGGTGTCCTGGACCACGTCGGACATGTCTGGATGGAAGGTTTCGGTCTCGCTGGAGAGCTGGGCGAAGAAGATCGGATCGCGCCCGGCAAGCCCCATCGGCGAGCTGCGCCAGGTGCCATAGGGGGACGTGTTCCAAAGCAGGCCGGCGTTTTCGCCCATGGCCGGGCGGGTCATGTCGAACTGCAGGCCGGTGCTGCCCGCGTCGTGACAGCCGATGCACTGATCCGAGGTCAGGTACATGGCGTGATCATCGGGCACACCGGCAGGCATCCAGACGTTATCGTATGTTTGCGAGGGCATCATGATCGACAGATCTCCCCATTCCGGCACCTCGATCCCCTGCAGCCAAGCCTCGGTCGCGGCGGCAAGCCCCGCCATCAGCGGCTGACCGATCTCGTCGGCGTCATCCCCGGGCATGGTGACGACGCGGTGGTGCGGCGTGACCGGGTTCGGCAGGTCGAAATGCTGTGACAGGAACGTCAGCGGCGCGCCCGGCTCGCCCTCGAGGTTGGCGACATCGGCAAAGGTGAAATTCTCGCGTGCGGAGGCGTGACAGTTCAGGCAGTACTGACCAAAGCCCATGTAGGGCAGACGGTTGCTGGCATTGCTGGCGGGATAGTCGGGATCCCAGCCGCTCCAGCCGAACCAGCCCCAGAACCAGCCGTCCTGCGACACTTCGGGCGCGCGTACCATGACCGCCGCACCGGAACTGGGCAGGAGCTTCGTGACATCGACCGCGGCGCATTTCGCCGCCGGAGAAGGGTACATTTCCTTAATCATGATGGCGCCGGCAGGCACCGCGGACAGATCGCCGCTGTCGCCCTTGGTGGCGGCGCCGCGATTCTGGCGGATCCAACCGGCCATCTCGGGCGAATACCAGATCACCACCGGGGAATGGGTGCCGAAATCCTTGCCCAGCCATTCGCCCCCATCCAGGCGTGCGGTGAAGGGGCCGGTATCGCGCACCGACTTGTCGGCAATCCAGCCGGCCGCGCGGTCGCGGTGACAGAAGTTTCGCAGGAAGACGCCCAGCTGCGTCTCGTACTCCTCGAGCGGCAGGGCGCCGGGATTGCGGATAGTCTCCAGCATGTCGTGGCACATCTGCGGGTCGGTGGGCAGCAGGGGCGCCGGCTGTTCCGCCGGACAGCTCTGCGACAGCGCCTGATGGGCCGGGAGAGCAAGGGAGAGCGCCAGCGACAGGAGCATGGCGGGCGTGCGGAGCGGGCGAAACAAGAGGGGCATCATGTGACCTTGCTGGCTGACGGCGACGCAAGGAGAAGCGGACAAGGCCGAATCTTCCCCAATGTCACTATCCGCTCACAAGGTCGTGAATACAACCATTCCGTGTAGCATGGATACCCCGGCGTACTGTCGGAGGCGCCGCGACAGGCGCCCCCGAAACGCGGTCAGGCCCCGGTTTGAGGTGCGGCTTCCGCCGCTTCCACGGGCATGTTGCGCAGGGCTTCCTCGACCGCCAGGCGCGCCATTTCCATGATCGCCTCGCGGGTCTTCGCGGCGGCGATGAAGAGCCCCTTGTGGCAGAAGGTGGCGCCGGGCACGCCGCTGACCTCCTCGAGCGCGGCACCGGTCAGCCCGCCCCAGGCGGCGGGCAGGTCAGCCCGCTGGGCAAAACCCTCGTCGTGCAGGCGGATGCCGCCGATGGTCCAGCCATCGTCGCGCGGGGTGACCACGAAGAGCAGGTGATCGGCTCCGGCCTTTACCACTGCGGGGCGGAAGGGCATGCCCATGGGCAGCACCAGAATGCGGCCGTCGCCGGCGTCCGCGATGGCGGTTTCCACCAGGACCTCGGCGCGCAGCTTGGCGGCGCTACGGGCGACGCGGGCCTCGACGAAGTTGCGGGCGATGGTGATCGCGGTGTCGAAGGCACGGCGCTCGGCGGCGGGGTCCTTCTCGTCGAAGACGGGTTTCAGCGATTCGATCAGCCCCGGCAGGGTGAGCGAGGAGAGCGGGCCGGCCTCGGAGAGGCTGACGGCGCCGTTGTCGACCTGGTCGACGGGCAGGACGAAGCCGCGGTCGAAGGAGGCATGGACCTTGTCCAGGTGTTCCTCGGGGACGCCGCTGGCACGCAGGTAGTCATGGCCGAAGTGCTTCCAGATCAGCCCGAAGGAGCTGTAGGGATTGCCGTCCTCGCGCTCGGGCGCGCCACGCTGATGGTGATCGAATATGGCTGCCTCGGGATCGTAGGCACCGCCGACGTCGTAGATCACGCGATCCTCGCCGGGGGTCAGCCAATCGGCATCGCGGCTGCGGACGATCTCGGCCTCGGGGAAGAGACGGGTGAGGATGACGCTCGAGAGCACCTCGTCGGCGTGGAAACCGCCGGAATGGGTGACGAGATAGCGAGGGGACATGGGCAGGGTACCGTTCATTGGAGGCGAGGTTGCGCCCCCACTAGGATGATCCGCCCGGACAGGCAAGCAATGCCCCCTGTTCCGTGGCGTATCGGCGGGCCTAGCGCTGCATCCGCTGGAGGTACCAGCTCTGCCATTGCCCCGGCGAGCCGCCGAAGGCGTTCAGGTCGACCTTGCCCTTGACCCCCGGCACCACGCCGGTGCCGCTGTACTGCCAGAAGCTCCAGCGTTCGTCGGGGTAGCGCTCGGAGGGATGCGCGGTGACCGATCGCAGCCAGAAATCATAGCCGCCGAGGGTACCCAGGCCGTTCTCGGCGTAGAAATCCGGCGTGGTGTAGATCACCGGGCGGGTGCCGTAGTGACGTTCGATCATGCTGGCGAACTGCCGGATGTCGGCGCGCACCTGGTCGGCGGGCGGGCGCAGGCGGCAGGTGCGCGAGGTATGGTTCCATTCCATGTCGAGCACCGGCGGCAGGTCCCCTACCCTCTTGGGCACATTGTCGATGAACCACTCGGCCTGTTCGCGGGCGGTGCGGCAGAAGTAGTAGAAGTGATAGGCGCCGACGGGCATGCCGGCCGCACGCGCCGCGGGCATGTTCCGGGACAGACCCGGATCAAGATAATCGCCGCCCTCGGTGGCCTTGAGCCAGGCAAAGCTGATGCCGGCCGAGCGCGCCCGGAACCAGTCGATCTCGCCCTGGTAGCGCGAGGCGTCGATGCCATGCACCTCGTAGCGGGCCGGTGAGAGCCATTCCCATTCATGCGGCTTGGTATCGCCGAACTGCCGCGGGATGCCCCTTGCGCGGTAATCCGCGGCCTCGAGCGTGCCGGGCGAGTGCATCTTGCCGACCTTGGTGTGCCCGCCGCCGCCACAGGCGGCCAGCAGCATGGTGCAGGCCAGCCCGAGGGCCATGGCCGCACGCCTCACGTTGCGTTCCTTCATCAGATCCCGCCTCCCTGCCTCGAAATTTCAACGCAACTGGCCGGATCCTTGGCCGCGGATGAAACCACAGGTGGATCCTGTTGCCGTCACGAACTGCTCTTGGCGGAATCTTGCCTTGCAAAGGCCTTTCTGCCAAGGGCCGAGATGCGGATCGGCAGCTGGCCGCCCAAGTTTCCGGCGCCGGGGCGGTGCCGGTCAGCTTTCGTGCAGGGGCGCGTCAGCCACCGTAGCCACGCAGCCCGCCGGAAGAACCGAAGCCCCCGCGCGAAGCCAGGGTGGCCGGGGTCAGGGGCGCCTTGCCCATGGTGGTTGGGGGCTTGCGGAACTGGCTCTCGCTCAGCTTGGCGCGGCCCGAGTTGCCGGAATAGGCTGCGGTGCCGGCGGCGTTGGTATAGCTGCCGTTGGCGGTGCGATAGAGCGGCTGCGCCGCGGCATAGCCCCCGCGCCCGCCCATCATGTTGCCGATCAGGTAGCCCATCATCAGCGGCATGAAGATGCTGCCCGACCCGGTGCCGGCCACCTGCTGTTCGTTGCCGCAGGCGCCCTCGCCGTGTTCCTGCTCGCAGAGTTGCAGGCTGTCGTAGCGCGGGGCGGATTCCACGTGCAGCTCCTGCGCCTCGAAGAAGGCGTCCTGACATTCCGCATCGGTGACGAGGCCCTGGCTCTGCGCCGCGGCCTTGCAGCTCGCCAGGTCGGGGAAGGCCTGGGCATCGACCTGCTCTTCCTTGCAGCCTGCCAGCGCAAAGGAAGCGGCCCCGAGAATGCTGATCGCGACGGTCCTGGAACGTTTTCTCATGTGGCGGGCCTCCTATCCCCTGATGAAATGCGGCTTGAACCGCGACAGATCCTGAGTGATCCGCGAGCGGTCCTCGCGCAGGCCCATGCCGACACAGCGCTCTCCCACGATCCAGGCGCCGATCACCGGGCGGAACCCGTCCATTACGGGCAGCGCATGGTATTGCTGCACGATATGGGGATGCATGGCGTAACTGTCATCGGGCGAGGCCTCGATGACCTGCCCGTTTTCGGAAATTGTGACCGACGCGCCCTCTCGCGAGAACAGCGGCTTGCGCACCAAGCGCTCCGGCAGGGCGTCGGGCGCCTCGCCCTCGAACCAGGCCGGCAGCAGGTTCGGATGGCCTTCGAACATCTGCCAGAGCACCGGCAGGATGCCCTTGTTCGAGAGCAGCGCCTTCCAGGCGGGCTCGATCATCTGCACCTGCGCCGTGGCGATATGCGCCGCGTATTCGTCCTGGAAGAGATCCTCCCAGGGGTAGAGCTTGAAAAGCATGCCGATCACCCGGCTCTCGTCATCGAGGAATTGCCCCTCGGTGCTCAGCCCGATCTGCTCGAGGTCGCAGTAATGCGCACCCATGCCGGCCTCGCGCGCGGCCCAGCCGAGCATCTCGACAGTGGCGTAATCCTCGGGCTGACCGCCGACGGCGGTAAAGTGGATCTCGGTGTCGGGAAGGAAGAGCTCTGCAAAGCGCTCGACCAGGGCTTCGTGGATGCCGTTGAACTGATCGTCGCCCGCCTGCAGCTCGCCGTATTGCATCTGCCCTTCCAGCCAGAGCCACTGGAAGGAGGCGCTCTCGTAAAGCGAGGTCGGGGTATCGGCGTTGTATTCCAGCAGCTTGGCAGGCCCCTGCCCGTCATAGGCCAGGTCGAAGCGGCCATAGAGCTCGGGATCGGCGCGGCGCCAGCTGTCGCGGACGAGATCGCGGTGCGCCTCCGGGATCGCCAGTCGCGCCATCAGTTCTTCGCTGTCGACGATACGGGCCACGGCCTCGCGGCACATGGCGTGCAACTCGGTCGAGGGATCCTCGATGCGGGTCTCCACCTCCTCCAGCGTGAAACGGTAAGCCGAGGTCTCGTCCCAATAGGGTTCGCCATGCATGTCGGCAAAGGTAAAGCCAAGCTCTTCGGCCTCTGCGCGCCAGCCCGGCCGCTCGGGCATTGCGATCTTTTCCATGGGGCCCTCCCGGCCGTCCGCTCTCGGCGCCTGCCATACAGGCTGCGGCCTGCGAAGACCATCGCAACCGGCATCCCAGATGCGAAACGGGCGCAGGCATTTCTGCCCGCGCCCGCCCCGAGGTCTCGCCTTGCGAGATCCGCTCCGAAAGATCAGACTTCGCGATCTTCCGTCAATTCCGTGTTGAACGGGAAGAGTGCCGGGGTGCCCCCGCAGTGCACGAAGAGCACGTCCGAGCCCTGCGGGATCACGCCATTCTCGACCGAGCCGATGATGCCTGCCACGGCCTTGCCGGTGTAGACGGGATCAAGGAACACGCCTTCGGTGCGGGCGACGCGCTTGATCGTGGCATTGCCGGCCTCGGAGGGAATGGAATAACCGGGGCCGACATAGTCGTTCTCGATCAGGATGTCCTCGGGGGTGAAGCGCTGTTCCAGCCCCAGCAGCTCGGCGGCATCGTTGGCCATGACCGAAATCCGCTCGTTGAAGGGCACGGCAGTGCCGGTCACGGCGATGCCCATTACCTTGGTGTCCGGCCACCAGATGGAACAGCCGACGGTCAGCCCGGCCAGAGTGCCGCCGGAGCCGACGGGCGCGCAGATGAAATCGGGCGCCTTGCGGCCGGCGTCCTTGTATTGGTCGGCAAGTTCGCGCACTGCGTTGACATAGCCCATGGCACCCAGCGCCGAGGCGCCGCCGAGCGGAATGATATAGGCCTTTTCGCCGCGGGCCTCGGCCTCGTCGGCGCGTTTCTGCATCTGGGGGCCGACCTGCTCGAAATAGGCATCGGGGTCGAGGAAATCGACCTGAGCCCCCAGAAGGTGGTCCAGCAACAGGTTGCCCTGCAGCACCTCGGGGCTGTCGCCGCGCAGCACCAGGATCGGCTTCATGCCGAATTTCCGGGCGGCGGCCGCAGTCATGCGGGCGTGGTTCGACTGATGGCCGCCGGTGGTGATCACCACCTTGACGCCCTGGTTGACGGCCTCCGCCATCAGGAACTCAAGCTTGCGCACCTTGTTGCCGCCGCCACCGAAGCCGGTGAAATCGTCGCGCTTCATCGACAGCGAAATGCCCAGCTCCTTGCTCAGCGTGTCCAGCGCCTCGACGGGCGTGCCCAGGAAACCGAGGGAAAGGCGGGGAATATCGTCAAGTTGCATGATCTGTCCTGTCTTTGAATGCACAGGGGCCTGCGACGGCAATTTTACCTTGCACGGCCCGAAATCACCGGTAGAATATATGATATATTATGAATGGCAAGCATGCTCTCTGCAGCCCGGCCTCTCGTCAAGTTCCTGCGCCGGGCCTATGCTGTCATCATGGCCACCAACCGGGATGCCACGCATGAGCGAACCAGTCTTTTCCGTCACCGATCTCGAAGTCAGCTTTCGCGGCCGATCCGGCTGGAAGCCCGTCGTTCATGACGTGTCCTTCGACATCCATGCCGGGGAGACCCTCGCCCTGGTGGGAGAGAGCGGCTCAGGCAAGAGTGTCAGCTCGCTGGCCTCGATGCGCCTGCTCGACGCGGAGAGCAGCCGCATCGGCGGCAGCATCCGCCTGCAGGGCCGCGACCTGCTGAGCCTGTCCGACGCCGAGATGCGGCGGGTTCGCGGCAACGACATGGCGATGATCTTCCAGGAACCGATGACCTCGCTGAACCCCTCGCTGAAGATCGGCGAGCAGCTCTCGGAGGTGCTGATTGCGCACCAGGGCATGTCGAAATCCGATGCGCTGGCCGAATCCGTCCGACTGCTCGAGCGTGTCCGGATCCCCTCGGCCAGGCAGCGGCTCGGGGAATACCCGCACCAGTCCTCAGGCGGCATGCGGCAGCGCTTCATGATCGCCATGGCCCTGGCCTGCCGGCCCAAGCTGCTGATCGCGGACGAACCGACCACAGCCCTCGACGTGACCATCCAGGCGCAGATCCTGGAGTTGATCAAGGTGCTGCAGGCCGAGGAGGACATGGCCGTTCTCTTCATCACCCATGACATGGGCGTGGTGGCAGAGATCGCCGACCGCACCGTGGTAATGTACAAGGGGCGCGCGGTGGAAACCGGCGCCACCGAGGAGATCTTTGCCAATCCGCAGCAGGCCTATACCCGTGCGCTGCTCTCGGCGGTGCCGCACCTCGGCTCGATGCAGGGCACGGTGGAGCCCGCGCGCTTTCCGTTGATCGATGTCGAGACCGGAATGCCGGTCGAGGCGCGCCCGGTGGCCGATACGGTGCGCAAGGACGAGGCGCCGCTGCTCCAGGTGCGTGATCTGACCACCCGCTACGACATTTCCGGCGGCTTCCTGGGCCGTGTCTCGGGGCGGGTGCATGCGGTCGAGGGCATCAGTTTCGACATCCGCGCCGGCGAGACGCTGGCCCTGGTGGGCGAAAGCGGTTGCGGCAAATCCTCGGCCGGGCGCTCGATCCTGGGGCTGACGCCGGCCCAGGGCGGTTCGGTTAAACTGGCCGGAGAGGAACTTCTCGGGTTGTCGCGGTCGCAGATGCGGCCGCACCGCAGAAAGGTGCAGATGATCTTCCAGGATCCCTTTGCCAGCCTCGACCCGCGCCGCCGCGTCGGGGACGCCATCGCCGAGCCGATGCTGACCCACAACGTGGCGCCGCGCTCCGAGGTACCCGACCGCGTGGCGGAACTGCTCAAGCGCGTCGGCCTGCAACCCGACATGGCCAAGCGCTATCCCAACGAGTTTTCCGGTGGCCAGCGACAGCGCCTCTGCATTGCGCGGGCGCTCGGCATGACGCCAAAGCTGCTGGTGGCGGACGAGGCGGTCTCCGCGCTCGACGTCTCGATCAAGGCACAGGTGATCAACCTGATGCTGGACCTCCAGGAGGACTTTGGCCTGTCCTATCTGTTCATCAGCCACGACATGGCCGTGGTCGAGCGCATGAGCCACCGCATCGGCGTGATGTACCTGGGCGAGATCGTCGAGATTGGCCCCCGCGCCGCGATCTTCGAGAACCCGCAGCATCCCTATACCCGGCGGCTGATGTCCGCTGTGCCGCTGCCCGATCCGTCGCGCCGCGGGCTGCGCCGGGGACTTGACGTGAAAGAGCTGAAGAGCCCGGTCAAGCCTGCGGGATACGAACCGCCACGCCGGGACTGGCGTACCGTCAGTCCCGGTCACATGGTGCAGGTCCCGGGCCCCGAATGGGACGCCGAAACCGCCCTCGCCAGCTGAAAGGAACAGACATGTCGGCACCCGTTGCAATGATTTCCGGCGCCAGCCGGGGGATCGGCGCGGCCATCGCGCAGGAGCTTCACGCCAACGGCTGGGCGGTCAGCCTGGGCCTGAGAGACCCGGCGAAGAGCCCCCTGCCGGCCGGCGAAGGCGTCATGATCAGCCATTTCGATGCCCTGGATCCGCAAAGCGAGCTGGACTGGGTAGCGGCCACGGCCGAACGCTTCGGCAGGCTCGATGGCCTTGTGCAGAATGCCGGCATCCTGATCCAGAAGTCCGTTCTGGAGGCCACCGACGACGAGTTCGACCAGATCTTCGGCGTCAACGTCAAGTCACCCTTCCGGGTGGCCCGCGCAGCCTGGCCGCTGCTTGCGGGCGGCGAAGAGGGGCCGGGCCGGATCGTGACCATCGCCTCGCTCTCCGGCAAGCGCGTCAAATCGGCACATTCCGGCCTCTATTCCATGAGCAAGTTCGCCGTTGTGGGCCTCGCCCATGCGCTGCGCCAAGCGGGCAAGGAAAGTGGCGTGCGCTCTACCGCGATCTGCCCGAGCTTCGTGGCCACCGAGATGGCTGCAGGCGCCTCGGCAACGCCGGCCGAAGACCTGACGCAACCACAAGACATCGGGCGTATCGTCAGGCTTGTACTGGAGCTGCCCTCCTCTGCCAGCATCGCCGAGATCCCGGTACATTGGACCGTAGAGGATTGCTTCTGAAATGAGCACCATTGCCGAGAGCCGGGCCGCAAACCGGGGTCCGGCCCCGCTGGAAGTTGCCGACAGCCCGGCCGCCCTGCCCGCTCGCGTCGACGTGGCGATCGTGGGGGCCGGCATCATCGGCGCCTCCACCGCTCTCGATCTTGCACGCGCCGGCCATTCCGTCGCGCTGTTTGAAAAGGGGATCGTCGGCGGCGAACAATCCAGCCGCAACTGGGGCTGGGTGCGCGTGGCCGGGCGTGACCTGCGCGAGCTGCCGCTTGCGCTTTCCGCCAAGACCCTCTGGCGGGAGCTGGCCGCCGAATTCGGACCCGAGCTGGGCTATCGAGAATGCGGCATAATCTATGCACAGCGCAGCGAGGCCCAGGCCGAGCGGCATCAGGACTGGGCCGCAAGGGCACATGATCTCGACATCGACGCCCGGCTGATCGGACCGCAGGAGCTGGCGAGCCTCGCTCCAGGCCTGCACCGTGACGTGCAGGGTGCGCTCTACCTGCCGAGGGACGGACATGCGGAACCCCAGGCCGCCACCTCGCTGATCGCACGCGCCGCGATCGCCGCGGGCGCGCACCTGCGGCAAGGTTGCGCGGTGCTCGAGGTTGAAACGAGCGGTGGCCGCGTCTCGGGCCTTCAGACAGAGGCGGGACCTGTCGAAGCCTCGACCGTGATCGTTGCCGGTGGTGCCTGGAGCAGCCCCCTGCTGCGCGGCGCAGGCGTGCGCCTGCCGCAGCTCAAGGTCCTCTCGTCGGCCTATCGGACGGAGCCCCTCTCCGAGGTGGCCACGGCCGCCTTTGCGCCCGCGATGTCGTTCGGGGATTTCGCCATACGCCACCGTCTTGATCAGGGCGTGACCCTGGCCAGTTCCTCCAGCGCGGTTTCGCAGATCGTGCCCGACAGCTTTCGCCACGCGGTGGCCTTCCTGCCCGGCCTGCGCAGCATGGCCAGCGGGATGAAACTGCGTCTGGGCGAAATGTCCCGCAGGGAACTTGGCTGGGAATTCAGCCGCAAGAGGTTTCACCAGAGCCTGAAATCGGAACGTATCCTGGATCCGACACCGGACATGCGCGCCCTTTCTCAGGTGGATCACGCAGTGGCAAGGGCCCTGCCCGATCTCGCGAGCCTGGGCCGAGCACAGGCCTGGGGCGGCATGATCGATGTGCTGCCGGATGTCATACCGGTGATTTCACAGGTCGAGAGCCGGCCCGGGTTGATCATCGGCACCGGCTTCTCTGGTCATGGCTTTGGCATAGGGCCCGCGGCCGGGCGCCTGCTCGCCGAGCTGGCGCGCGGTGCGACGCCCCACGTGGATCCGTCGGAATTGCGCTTTTCGCGTTTTTCCGACGGCACCAAGATCCACATGCAATCCTGGCTGTGAGGTGCGGCCCCGCTTAGGTGGCGGGGCCGGTTTCCAGAGGCAGCTCGGGGTGGCCGGCCCATTCGTGCCAGGACCCCACGTAGATCCTTACCTTGTCGAAACCGGCAAGCCGCAGTCCGTAGAGCGCGGTCGCAGCCCGGGCGCCACGGTGGCAATAGGTTACGACCTCATGGTCGGGATCGACACCGGCGGCCAGCACCGCGCTGCGGATCTCCTCTGCCGGGCGGTATTTCCCGTCGCGCAGCATGTCCTCGTAGAACATGAAATGGGCCCCCGGCACGCGCCCTGCCCGGGCGCAGCAATCATGCTTGAAACTGCCGTCGAACTCGCTCGGCCGCCGCACGTCGAAAATGTCCATGTCCGCGCCTGCGTGCAGAACCGCCTCGCGCGTGGCCGCCATTTGCGGGGCAAAACCATCCGGTGGCGTATCTTCGGAATGCGTGATCGCGAAGGTCTCGCCGGTGCCCGGCAGCACGTCGCCGCCAGCAACCTTCCATGCGGCGAGACCGCCATCGAGGATCAGACCGCCGGGCAGGCCCAAGAGCTCCTGGAACCACAGCCCGCGCGGAGAGCGCATGCCGGTTTCCTCTTCGAACCAGACAATCGTGCTTGCCTCGGTCAGGCCAGCCGCGGTGAAGGCCTTCCAGGCGCCGGCAGCCATGCCCGCATAGCCTTCGTCGGTGCTGTCGGGAACGAAGTAGTCGTAGACGTTCATGAAGATCGCCCCGGGAATCGTTCCCTCGCGATAGGCGGGCTCCAGCCGCGTGTCGACCACGACGAGGCCCTCCTCGCCGATACGTGCCCGCAGTTCCTGCGCCGTGATGAGGATGCTCATGACTGTCCTTTCGTCCTTCAGAGGCTCAGCCCCAGGCCCATTTCCTGCGCGCGACGCATCAGCCGCGCGGCCAGTGCGATGTCGAAGATATTCAGCCCGAAGCTTGAGAAATAGATCGAGGCGCCGGCCTCCGGGCGCCAGCCGTCCAGCAGGATTGCCGGCAGATCGGCGGCCACGCGGTCCGGCGCGAAGCGGCCCGCCCGGTACATCTGGAACAGGCTCTTGGCGCTGGTTTCGGCAAAGGCGCCCCAGAGGTCGCAGGTGACGTGATCGAAGGCTTCGATGGCGTCGAAGGAGACCTCGTGGAAGCCGATCTGCAGCACCAGCTGCCCTGGCCAGATCGCATCGTCGAAGAGCACCGGCTGAGGCGCCGAGGTGCAGGCGAGAACCGCCTGCGCGGCCCGTGCGGCATCGCCGGCACTTGCGTGATGCACCACCTGCAGCGCCTCCGGCAGTTTCAGCCCAGCCACGTCGGGCAAGGAGGTACCCGAGCGGGACCACAGATGCAGCTCACGCAAGCCGGGAAACAAGGCCAGGCACATCGCCAGGTGCATCCGGGCCTGCGCCCCGCTGCCCAGGATTGCCACCCGCCGAACATCGGGGCAGAAAGCCCGCATGACCGCCCCCGATACGGCCGCCGTGCGGACCCGCGTCAACATCGCGGAGTCGGCGATGCCCATGGGCAGACCCGTTGTCAGATCATCAAGCACGGTGCGGGACGTGATTGCCTCGCCGCCTTCGGGCGCCTCGGGGCGATGGACCGTCCACTTGATCCCGGCCGCCGCGAAACGCCCGTCGACACGGGCCGGCAAGCCGTAGCCCTTTGCGCGCGGATCCTCGCCCAAGGGCAGCACGCTCTCCGCGACCATCTCGGCCGCTCCGCTGCGTAGCAGGGCAATCGCGTCATGCACATCGGCCAGCGCCGCGTCCCAGTCCATGGCACCCGCGCGTATCAGGTCCTTTGCGGTCAGGTAGATCCCGGTCATGTCGCCATCTCCCTGAGCCAGATATCCACCGAACGGATGAAGCGGCCAAACCCCTCCACCGTCAGGAATTCGTCGATGCCGTGGGCATTGCCGCCCCGCCCCGCGCCACCGATCAGGAAGCTCTCCGCATGGGGCGCGAAGGCATGGCCGGGGGCAGACCCGATGGCCCAGGGCCAGACCTGCGGCGCCTCGGACGTTTGCCCATAAGCGCTGAGCAATGCCGTGGCGCCGGCACTCGCCAGCGGGAAGCGCACCCCATGCGAGATCGCGCCCTGCTCCAGGCTTACGCCTGCCAGCGCCGGATCCGAGGCAATCTCCCGGCGGAAGGCATCGAGGTAACTCTCCGGGCTCAGCCCCGGCGGCGTCCGGAGATCAAAGATTGCCTCGGCCCCGGGTGGGATCACCGCACTGCTGCCGCAAGGCTCTGTGCGGATCGAGGAGATATTCACCGATGCCGTCCGCAGGACACGGCGCAAGAGCGCCTCGGCGTCCCCCGCAACCGCATAGCGCTCGGTCGTCCGGAAGCGCAGCTCCGCGGCCGGATCGAAGCCCTGGGCCAGGGTCGCGACAAGCGCCAGGGCCTCTGCATCGAGCTCGATTTCATCGAGCTTGCCGGTCGCGCCGCCTCCGAAACGCGCAAGCGCATCCACGAGCACACGGGCCGGGTTCGCGATCCAGGGCGCGTTGCTGGAATGAATGGCAGTTTGCGGGCCGCCCCATGCACCGCCCCGCACGGAGATCCGCCCCTTGGCCATACCGGAAAAACCGAGATAGACGCGCGGTGCGCCGCCGCCATATTCGCACAATGACGGGAAGAGCCCGCCACGGCAGGCCGGCAGGGGACAATCCGGCGCCGCAAGATAGGCCCTCATGCCAGGCGAGCCGATTTCTTCCTCGCCGTCGATCAGGATTTCCACGTTGACACCGAGCTGCTCCCTGCGCTGCAGGTCGCGTAGCGCGATCAGCATGCCGGCCAGCGGGCCCTTGTTGTTCTCGGCACCACGCGCCACGAAGACATCGCCGATGCCCTCCATGGTGCTGAAGCCGCCCTGCCAGGGATCGACACGCCACCCCTCAGCCGAGGCCGGCATGACGTCGTACATGTTGTAGAGGATCACGGTCTGGGCCGCGCCGACGTCAAGTCTGGCATGGATCACCGGCGGTCTCGCATAGGGGCCGCGCCCGGCAGGTGCGATGATCTCTGCGCCAAGCACACGGGCCAGCCAGCCCAGCAGGTCGTCGACCTGCATCGCGATCCCCTCGGCATTGCCGTCATGGGACGGGATGGCGCACCAGCGCGCCGTCAGGGCAAGGGCATCATCCAGGGCTGTCACGGCTGGCTCCTTACAGGCGGATACGCGGGTTCAGCCACATATAGGCCACATCGACGAGGAAGTTCGCCACCACGAATACCGCCGCCGAAAAGAGAACGACCGCCTGCACGACCGGGAAGTCGCGGTTCTGGATCGCTTCGACCGCAAGTCGCCCGATACCGGGCCAGGCAAAGATGATCTCGGTCACCAGTGCGCCGCCCAGCAGCGAGGCCAGGTACATGCCCTGCAGCGTGATCACCGGGATCATCGCGTTGCGCAGGCCGTGACGCACCACGATACGCCATTCCGTCAGGCCCTTGGCCCGCGCCGTGCGGATGTAGTTCTCTCCCAGCACGTCGATCAGGCTGGACCGGACAAGCCGGGTGATCGCCGAGAGATAATAGGCCCCGAGGGCGAGCGACGGCATGATCAGCTGTTGCCAGCTGCCATAGCCGCTGGACGGCAGCCAACGCAGGTTCAGCGAGAAGGTGATGATCAGCACCAGCGACAGCCAGAAAACCGGCACTGCCTGCCCGAGGAGAGAGATGACACGGATCACGAAATCGATCGGACGATCCTTGCGAACTGCGGCAATGGCCCCCAGCAGAAAGCCCAGAAGCGAGGACCACACCAGGGCCGAGAGCGCCAGCAGCGCAGTGGCGCCGATGCGTTCCCAAAGCAGATCCATCGCGGGGCGCTGATAGCGCAGCGAGTCGCCGAAGTCGCCGTGCAACGCATTGCCGAGGAAGCGGCCGTACTGCACGATGATCGGATCGTTGAAGCCCATGGCCTCGCGGAAATTGGCGATCTCCTCGGCGGAGGAATCCGGGGCCATCATCAGCGTTGCGGGGTCCCCCGTCAAGAAGAGGGCAAAGAAGACCAGCGCCGAGACGCCAAGCATCACGATCAGGCCCTGCACGAAACGGGAGAGGAGGAAATTGAAACCCTTCATCGTCAGGATACCTTGCTTTCCGCCCGGCGAACGAGCCAGTCGCCCAGCAGGTTGCAGCCGATCACCAGCATGCCGATGATGATCCCGGGATAGAGGACGAGCCAGTTCGCGATCAAGATGAAGGCGCGGCCCTCACCGATCAGATTGCCCAGCGTCGGCGTGGGTGGTTGCACGCCCAGTCCGAGAAAGCCGACGGAGGCCTCCAGGATGATCAGACGCGGCAGATCGAGGGTAAGAAGAACTGTCTGAGGGCCGATGATGTTGGGCAGCACGTGACGAAAGATGATGCCCATGTCCGACAGGCCAATGGCCCTTGAGGCATCGATGTATTCAAGTTCGCGCACTTCCAGCGTTCGCCCGCGGGCGACCCGGGCAAAGATGGCCCAGCCTGTCAGGCCCATGATGACGATCAGGTTGGTCATACTGGGGCCGAGAACGGCCACGAAGAGCAGGATCAAAAGAATGAAGGGCACGGCAAGCTGAATATCGACCAGCCGCATCAACACCGCATCCACCCAGCCGCCGTAGTACCCGGCGATCATCCCGAGCGCCGTCCCGATGACGACGGAGATGGCCGCGGCCAGCAGGACGACCCCGAAGGAAATCATCGTGCCGAGGCCCAGCCGGGCGAGCAGATCCCGCCCGAGCTGGTCTGTTCCCAGCGGATGAAGCGTACCGTTCACCACGCTCATAGGAGGTTTGAACGTTGCCGTGATGTCCCCCCTGACCGGATCGAGCGGCCATAGAAGGGGCACCAGGATACAGAACAGGACGGCCCCGACCAGGAAGAGGATTGCCAGGGCCGCGTCTTCGTTACCGCGCAAACGTCCAAGCAAGGGATCAGTCCCGCGTGATCTCGAAGACCGGGATCCGGGCATCCGGACGGCCTTCAAAGTGCACATCGGGGGCTTTGCCCATCAGCTTGTCCTCCTGGTAGAGCGTGATCAGCGGCACCTGTTCCGTTGCCAGGTCCTGGATCTTGTACAGGATTTCCTCGCGGGCGTCCGGGTCAACCGTCGATCGGCTTTCGTCCAGCAGCGCATCCAGCTCGGGGATGTCGGCACCGGAGTATGGTTCGCCGGATTTCATGATCGCGTAGATCGCCGCATCCGCGTCGAGGGTCTGGGTCGAGCCCCAGCCCAGCATGTAGATCGGGCCTTCAAAGGGCACGTTCTGGGTGTAGACCGACCATTCCATGACTTCCTGGTTCACGTTCAGGCCGATGTCCTCGAATTCCTGCGCGATGAATTGCGCCACTTCGGCGTTTTTCATGTAGCGGAATGACGACTGCATGGTGATGTCGAACCCGTCGGGATAGCCTGCCTCGGCAAGCAGCTGCTTTGCCAGTTCCGGATCGTAGGTCGGAACCGGAACGTCCTTGTAGCCGAAGTCGGCCGCGCCGACCTGTGTGCCTTTCGGCGTGGCCAGACCCTGCAGCAGGTTCGCCGTGATGCTTTCGCGGTCGATGGCGTGATCAAGCGCCTGACGCACCTTGACGTTGTCCAGCGGCGCCTTGTCCATGCGCAGGCCGAGATAGATCGTCAGGCCACCGTTCTTGACCTGCACGAGGTCGGCATCCGGCGATTGCTGCAGCAGCGGAACCAGGTCCACCGGCACGTCCTCGATCAGGTCGACCTCGCCGGTCATCAGCGCGGTGATCCGGGCGGTGCTGTCGGGGATCGGGCGCCAGGTGACAGTCTTGATCTCCGGCGCGCCGCGCCAGTAGTCCTCGTTGGCTTCCATCGTCACGCGCTCGTCGGGCACGAAGTCGACGAACTTGTAGGCGCCTGTGCCAACGGGGTGGCTGGCAAAGTAGTCGCGGCCATGTTCCTCGATGTACTTCGGCGGAACGATATAGGTGGGATAGCGGCTCATTCGGGTCGGCAGCAGGGGATCCGGGCCGTCGGTCTTGATACGAACGGTCAGTGGATCGACCACCTCGACGCTTTCGATGGTACGGATGTAGGAGATCGTCGGCGCGTTGTTGTCGGGGTTCAGAACGCGGTCGATCGAGAATTTCACGGCTTCTGCGTCGAAGGGCTCGCCGTCGTGGAAGGTCACGCCGTCACGCAGCTTGAATTCCCAGGTAGTGTCGTCCACGGCCGTCCATTCGGTGGCCAGGCCAGGCACCAGATTCATGTCGTCGTCGCGCATCACCAGCGTGTCGAAGATATTGTCGACGATGGTGGCCGCTTCGCGGAGGAAGCCGGGGTCCATCGCATTGGTCGAGGCGGCACGACCGATCACGAGGGTCTCTTCCTGAGCGTGGACGACCGTCGCCGGCAGCGCCAGCGCAAGGCTGAAGGCGAGGGCGGAAATTGTCTTCATGGGGGTTCTCCTGCTGGAAATCATGAGCCCTGACCGGGCCTCTTCAGGGGTGTCCTTCACTACGGGACCTACGTCACAATATATCATATATTATGTCTTCACAAGATGCTCCGCCCGGCTAAAAGGTGTTAAGAAATTGCGAGGAGATTCTGGTGAGCATGAAAGCATTCAACGCCGCGCCGCGTAAAAGCCTTGTTTCGCACGTCGAACAACAGCTTCGGGATGCCCTGATCGAGGGCCGCCTGGAACCCGGCACCCGTCTTGTCACCAAGGAACTTGCCGATTCTCTGGGCATCAGCATTACTCCAGCGCGCGAGGCGCTCGTCCGTTTCGCGGCATCGGGGGTACTGACCGCCGAACCCGCAAGCTCTTTCCGTGTACCATACATGACCGAAGAGCGCGTTCGCGAACTCGGCGCCATTCGCAAGCGCGTGGAAGGTCTCGCAACGGAGACCGCGGCGCAGAAGATCACCTCGGTCCAGATCGACGATCTCGAACGGCGCGTGGCGGCCTATGTCGACGCCAAGATCACGCGAGATCCGCACGAGGCGCTGAAGGAGAACAAGGAGCTTCGCTTTGCGCTCTACAGTGCCGCCGACATGCCCACACTGCTGCAACTGATCGAAACGCTCTGGCTGCGCGCCGGCCCCGGTTTCAACTACATCTTCCCGGATCCCGGCTCTCGCGGCGCCAGCCCTACCGAACATGCGAATTACGCGGCCTTGATCGGAGCCTTGCGCCGCCGCGACTCGCTGGCTGCCGGCGAAGCCATCGGCAAGGCCATAGACGATGGCTCCGATCGCGTGATCGCCGCTCTGCGTGCCCGCGAGGCCAAGAGCGCCTAGGCCCTGCCGGGGACGCTCAGCAACTCGCGCATGTGCCGGCTCAGGCTGGCGCGAATGTCGCTTTGGGTTGCGGGCGATATGCTCCGTCCCGGTGCAAGAACCGAAATGGCCAGATCCCCGCCCCGCAGGCCACGCGCCATGGCGGGTACTGCCAGGCTGCTCACCTCTGTATGACCGGAGCGCCGCGACACAAGCGCCCAGCCATGATGCAGGTAGGCATCCAGCTCGGCACGCACGCCCTCCTCGGTCAGCCCCCATTCAGCGAAACGCGGGGCGGTATGAGACAGGATGCGGTCGCGGCTGTCCGCATCCATCTGTCCCAGCATCACGATACCGCCAACGCCCACGCCCAACGGCAGGCGGCCGCCAACCCCGTCGAACATGGCCGGCACGGTCGCGAACCCACTTTGCCAGTCGAGGCAGACCGTGTCGAAGCCGGCCCGCGCCATCAGATAGGTCGCAAGGCCGGTTTCGGCCGCCACCTCGATAAGCACCGGACGAAACAGGGCAACGCATTCGCTGACCCGCCGCGCCCGTCCAGCCATCGCGGGGATCGCGGGACCGAGGTGATAATTGCCCCGCCGCCCTGCCTGGGCGACGAGGCCGAATTCGGCAAGTGCGGTCACCGCGCGATGCACCGATGTCCGGCCATCGCCAAGCGCCTCGGAAAGGCCGGTGAGGCTCAGGCCATCGGCATCCGCCTCGCCGAGCGCCACGAGAATTCGTGCCGCCCGTGCCGCATTGGAGGATGACTTGCTGCCCGAGCCGTTCTCTGACACTGCGCGTTCCTTCTCAGCGCGCCGGGGTCCGCCCCGCGCGCGCATCCAGTTCCCTCAGCGCCGCTGGGCGCCCTTCCGGTGCACCATAGCCGCCGGCACCGGGGGTGATCACCTCGAAAATATCACCCCTGCGCAGATCGGCAGCACCGGAGAGATCGATCGCCCGGGGATCACCATTGATCAGGAAGGCGCCGCTCTTGCCCGGCATGCCACCGGCAAGGCCCCAGGCCCGCGAACTCAGGCGCGAGCCCATGATCTGGACCCGGCAGTCGCTCTCGGCTCGATAGACCCTATGTACGCCCATGCCACCAAGGTAGGTGCCGTCGCCGCCACTGTCGCCAGCAAGCTCGTAGCGCAGCAGGGTGATGGGATACTCGTTCTCCAACGCCTCCAGAGGAAGGTTCGACGTGTTCGTCATGTGCACCTGCACCGCGTCGAGGCCATCCTTCCCGGCCCGGGCGCCGGAACCGCCGGCGATGGTCTCGAGGTAGACCCACAGGCTGCCGTCGGCGCGCGTCCCGTTGAAGCTCGCCACGTGGACAGAACCACAGCTGGCCCCGGTCAACCGCTCCGGTACCACCTGAGCCAGGGCACCATGCACGAGGTCGACCACCCGCTGGCACGCACTGATGCGGCCATCCACGGCGGCAGGATGCGCACAGTTCAGCAGCGTGCCGGTCTCGGCCTCTACCGTCAGCGGCCGTGCAAGGCCGGCGTTCGGCAGGATCGTCGGGTCGATCACGGCCTTCACTGCGTAATAGACCGTAGCCAGCAAGCCGGTGTAGATCACGTTAAGCCCGGCGCGCACCTGCGGCGGACTGTCGAACCGCAGGGTCATCGCGTCGCCTGCCACGGTCAACTCCACCGACAGATCCATTTGCCCGTCGAGGCTCTCGCTCTCGTAGACATCGGCAAAGCGGTAGGTCCCGTCGGGAATGGCCGCGATTCCGGCACGCATCTTGCGCTCCGCGTAATCCATCAGCGCCGCCCCGGCGGCCAGAACGACATCGGTGCCGAACTTGGCACATAGCGCCTGCATCCGGATCACCCCAAGGCGGTTCGCCGCCATCTGCGCCCGCAGGTCGGAAACACGCTCTCCCGGCACTTGGCAGTTCAGCAGGAAGAGGCGCATGACCTCCTCCTGGCGTTCTCCGCCACGATAGAGCCGCACCGGAGGGATGCGCAGGCCTTCCTGGTAGATATGGGCATGGCCACGATCGGCAAAATCCGAGTGGTGCGCGGTGTTGATCGCCCAGCCGATCAGCCGCCCCCCTTCAAGGATCGGTTCGGCCATCACGATGTCGGGCAGATGCGTGCCGCCCCCGGCATAGGGATCGTTGCCGATGAACACGTCGCCCGGTTGCAGGCTCTCTGCCGGATAGGCCTCCAGGACCTTGGGCACGAATTGCAGGAAGCTACCGAGGTGCATCGGGATATGTTCGGCCTGGCACAGGATCGCGCCAGTCGCATCGCAGAGCGCCGTCGAGCAGTCGCGTCGCTCCTTGATGTTGGTCGAATAGCTGGCGCGTACCAGCGCCTCGCCCATCTCGTCTACGGCCGAGGCAAAGGCACTGCCGATGACCTCGACGGTGACGGGGTTCAGATCGGTCTCTTTTGTCATCACAGGCGCTCCAGGATGAGGGTCTTGTAGCTGTCCACGCGCGCGGTCATGTCCGGCGGCAGGACCGTGGTGGTATCCATCTGGTCGATGATCGCGGGTCCCGTGATCACGTTGCCCGGCTGCAGCAGGTCCCGATCATAGATCGGAGTTTCCACGAAGCCGCCTGCCTCGCGCATCCAGACCTCGCGGCTGCCGGACTGCGCGGCGCTGGCATCCGGCCCGGCATCGGGGAAGGCAGAGAGCCTGGCCTTTGGCACCTGCCCGGCTGCCGACAGGCGATAGGTCACCATCTGGATCGGCTCGCCCTCGGCCACGAAACCATAGAGCCGCTGATGATGCGCCAGGAAGCCCTCGCGCAGCGCCTCGAAGCTTTCCGCCGTGATCGGGCCCTCGGGCAGATCGGTGGCGATCTCGTAGTTCTGGCCCGCATAACGCAAATCTACGACCGCGCTCAGCTGCCGCGCCTCGGGCGCGATGCCCTCGTGCGCAAACCAGGCCTCGGCCTGGGCGCGCAGCCCGTCGAAGATCGCGGCAACATCGCTCGCCGGCGCCTCTTCGAGCAACATGATCTGAGTGGCACTGTAATCGGTGCGCAGATCGGTCATCAGCAGGCCCAGCGCGCAGAGAACGCCAGGCGTGCGCGGAATGATGATACGGTCCATCTCCAACTCGCGGGCAAGCCGCGCCGCATGTACCGGCCCGGCGCCGCCAAAGGCCACCATGGCATAGTCGCGCGGGTCATGACCGCGCTGCACGCTGATCAGCCGGATCGCCTTGGCCGTATTGGCCGTCACGATGTCGAGGATCCCGTCCGCGGTCTCCATCACGCCCATGCCCAGCCTGTCGGCCAGCCGCCGCACCGCCGCTTCGGCCAGGCCACGGTCGATGGGCATGCGCCCGTTCAGCAGGGCCACGGGGTTCTGCGTCTGCAGAACCACGTTTGCATCTGTCACCGTCGGCTCGTCGTTGCCGAGGCCATAGCAGGCAGGCCCCGGGTTGGCGCCGGCGCTGCGCGGCCCCACCTTCAGCAGACCGCCGTTGTCGACATAGGCGATGGAACCGCCCCCCGCCCCCACGGTGTGGATATCCAGCATCGGCGTCTTCAGCGGATAGCCATGCACCTCGGCCTCGCTCACCATCCGGCAGGTGCCGTCGCTCAGCAAGGCCACGTCCGAACTCGTGCCGCCCATGTCGAAGGTAATCAGGTTGCCGATCCCCGTCATGGCGCCGATGGCCTGCGCCGCGACCACGCCTGTCGAGGGGCCCGACAGCACCGTGCGCACCGGCATCTCTGCCGCCACATCAAAGCCCGTTACCCCACCGTTCGATTGCGTCAGCTGCGGCGCAACCGGCAGGCCGGCATTGCTCAGCTTGCCCTTGAGCGCATGGACGTAGCCACGCATTACCGGCCCGAGATAGGCGTTGACCACCGTGGTCGACAGGCGTTCGTACTCGCGAAACTCCGGCGCCACCTCGTGCGAAAGGGCCAGGAAAGCCCCGGGAAATTCCTCGCGCACAATCTCACCCGCACGTTTCTCGTGCTCGGACGACAGGAAGGAATAAAGGAAGCAGACAGCGATCGCCTTCACGCCTTCGGCTTTCAGCTCGCGTACTGCGGCACGCACGGCCATCTCGTCCAGCGGCACTTCCACGCTACCGTCCCGGCGCAGCCGTTCCGGCACCCCGATGCGCAACTCTCGGCTCACCAGCTCCTGGGGCTTGTCGGCCTGCAGGTCGTAGAGGTCGGGGCGTTTCTGCCGCGCGATAGCCAGCAGATCGCGGAAACCTTCCGTCGTGATCAGCCCGGTCTTTACACCGCGCAGCTGGATCAGCGCATTGGTGGCCACGGTCGTGCCATGTCCGAAGAAGCCCACGTCTCCCGGGGCTGCGCCCACCTGCGCGATCCCCTCTTCGAAGGCCTGCGCGATCCCTTGCGACGGATCTGCCGGCGTCGAGCTGACCTTCCAGATCACGACCTCGCCGTCGTCCTCGTTGAACAGGCACACGTCCGTAAATGTGCCCCCGGAATCCACGCCGATCCGCCATGCCATGTGATGTTCCTCATGTGCTCAGGTCTTTTGTTGCCCGATGTGGTGGCGCCTGAACTGTGCAAAGTCAAAATTTGATCCATTAAGTGGATCTAAATTTAAATCATTTTCCTATATTGAGAACAGTTAAGTCAATCGCATGGCGCCGGCTCGATTTCCGGAAAGAAGTTCCCCTTATGTTCCAGTCGCGCTAATCTGGGCGAAAAGAAGAGTCTCACACCACGGGCAGGACAGGCATCGGGCCAAATATGAAACAGGCGATAACGCCCCGGGCGGGCTATCTCGACAAGCTGAACGACAACCAGCGCGCCGCAGCGGAGTATGGCATCGACGGCAGCGACCTGCCCCCGCCGCTGCTGGTGGTCGCGGGCGCCGGCTCGGGCAAGACCAGCACTCTCGCGCACCGGGTCGCCCACCTGCTCGTCAATGGCGCCGATCCACAACGCATCCTGCTGATGACCTTCTCCCGCCGTGCCGCCACCGAGCTGACCCGTCGGGTCGAGCGCATCACCGCCCAGGCCATGGGCAACGGAATCGCCGCCGAGGCCCTTGGCTGGTCCGGCACCTTCCACGGCATCGGTGCCCGTATCCTGCGCGAGAATGCCCACTCCATCGGGCTGCACCCGGATTTCTCGATCCATGACCGGGAAGACAGCGCCGACCTGATGAACCTTTGCCGGCATGCCCTCGGCCTATCGCAGACCGACAGCCGCTTTCCCGCCAAGGGCACCTGCCTCTCGATCTATTCCCGCACCGTCAATTCCGAGGCGCCCCTGGCCGAGGTCCTTCGCGATCACTACCCTTGGTGCGCCGGCTGGGAGGCCGAGCTGCGCCGGCTTTTCGGCGCTTATGTCGCCGCCAAGCAGGCGCAGAACGTGCTCGACTACGACGATCTGCTGCTGGCCTGGTTCCAGGTCATGTCGGATGCCGAATTTGCCGCCCATATCGCAGCCGCCTGGGATTACGTGCTGATAGACGAGTACCAGGACACAAACCGCCTGCAGGCCCGCATCCTTCTGGCGCTGTGCCCCGATGGCCGTGGCCTTACCGTGGTGGGCGATGATGCCCAGTCGATCTATGCCTTCCGCGCCGCCACCGTACGCAACATCCTCGATTTCCCGGACCAGTTCTCGCCCGCCGCCGATGTCATCACCCTCGACCGAAACTATCGGTCCACCCAAACGATCCTCGAGGCAGCCAACGCCGTCATCGGTCTCGCCCGCGAGCGTTACTCGAAGGATCTGTGGACCGAGCGCACCTCTGCCGCGAAACCCCGGCTTGTCACCTTCGACACCGAGGCAGATCAGGCCCGCCATATCACCGACCGCATCCTCGAGGACCGAGAGACGGGCATCCGTCTCAAGGATCAGGCGGTTCTGTTCCGTACATCAAGTCACTCTGCCCAGCTGGAAGCCGAGTTGACCCGGCGCAACGTGCCCTACGTGAAGTTCGGAGGGCTCAAGTTCCTCGACAGCGCCCATGTGAAGGATCTGCTCTCCTTCCTGCGCCTCGGCCGCAACCCGCGCGACCGGGTCGCCGGCTTCCGCGTGCTTCAGCTGATCCCCGGGATCGGACCAAAGGCAGCCGGGCGCATTCTCGACGCACTCGATCTCGCGCCTGATCCCCTTGCTGCCCTGCCAGATATCGCCCCGCCCCCGCGCGCCGGCGCCGACTGGCCCGATTTCGTGGCCGCGCTTTCAGCCAGCACCGGTTGGCCCGGGGCGCTTTCGCAGGCCCGGGCCTGGTACGATCCCCACCTGGAACGGATGCACGAGGATGCAGAGGCCCGCCGCGCAGATCTACTTCAGCTAGAACAGATCGCGGCGACCTACCCTTCCGCAGAGGCTTTCCTCACCGAGCTCACTCTGGATCCCCCCGATGCCACCAGCTGCCAGGCCGGCGTGCCGCTCAAGGACGAGGACTACCTGATCCTCTCAACAATCCATTCCGCCAAAGGTCAGGAGTGGAAATCGGTCTTCCTGCTCAATGCCGTCGATGGCTGCATGCCCTCGGACCTGGGCACCGGCAGCTCGGCCGAGATCGAGGAAGAGCGCCGCCTGCTCTACGTCGCAATGACCAGGGCAAAAGACCACCTGACCATAGGCCTGCCGCTGCGGTTCTACGTCACCCAGCAAGCGCGCAACGGCGATCGCCACATCTATGCGATGCGCACCCGTTTCATCCCGAGAGAGATCCTGGATCGTTTCGAGACACAGCACTGGTCGCCCCTCCGCGCCCCAGGCCAGGCCACGGCCACCCCACCTGCGCCCATCAACGTGGCCGCTCGAATGCGGCAAATGTGGGGCTAGCGCCCCTCCGGCGCAAAACGGAACTCCGAAGCGCGCGCCTGGGTCTCGTCACGGATGAAGTCCGCCACCCGACGGATCCGGGCCAAGTTCCGATCCTCCTCGGCAAAGAGCAGCCAGTAGGTGCGGATGAAGGCGATCTCCTCCGGCAAAACAGGGATCAGGCCTCGTCCCCGTGTCATGAAACAGGGCAGCACGCCCAGCCCCGTACCGGCCAGCACCGCGTCACGCTGTGCCTGGACAGTGGCCGCGCGATAAGGCGTGCGAAGACCGGTCGTGATCTGTCTGTTGAAATCCAATTCTTCGGAGAAGAGTAACTCGTCGATATAGCCGACAAAGGGATAGGCCCTCAGCGCCTCGGGCCCCTCCGGTTCGGCGCCATCGAGCAGCGACGGCGCACCGTAGAGGCGCAGATCGTAGTCCATCAGCCGCTGCATCACCAAACGCCCGGTCTGCGGTCTGTCGAGACTGATCGCGATGTCCACGTCGCGGTTCCACAGCTTGTGCGCGGCAGGCAACGGGATCAGCTCGATCTCCAGCCCTGGCTCCGCCGCCATAAGCCCTGGCAGGAGCCGTGCCAGGAATGCCGAGCCAAAGCCGTCGGGCGCCCCGATCCGTACCCGTCCGGTCAGCTCTCCAGGCCGTTGCAGCAGGTCCAGAATGGCCTTGGCACGGCCCTCCATCTCCTCGGCCAGCGGCATCAGAGCCACACCGGCAGCGGTAGGACTCGCCCCCGCATCTCCCGGCTCAAAGAGCCGCCCGCCCAGCACCGCCTCAAGCCGTGCCAGCCGCCGTGCCACGGTGGTGTGACTCACCCCCATGCGACGCGCCGCCTGCGTCATCCGCCCCGTCCGCGCCACCTCGAGGAAGGCACGTACGTCGCTCCAGTGGAACTGCTGGTCCATCTTCCCTCCGACTGAACGAATTTGTGCAACGGGAGTGCGAAATCGTTCATTCCTGATCCTGCCCCGGAGGCCCTACCATGGGCAAGTCCCATGAGGAGCGGGACAAGGGAGGAAAGATGCAGGACTACGGAACCTACGATTACGTCATCGTTGGCGCAGGCAGCGCCGGCTGCGTGCTCGCCAATCGCCTCAGCGAGGATCGCGACACCCGCGTCCTGCTGCTCGAGGCCGGCAAGCGCGACAACTACCACTGGATCCATATCCCCGTCGGCTATCTCTACTGCATTGGCAATCCGCGCACCGACTGGGGCTACAAGACCGCCCCCTGCGAGGGGCTGAACGGACGCAGCCTGCTTTATCCGCGCGGCAAGGTGCTTGGCGGCTGCTCCTCGATCAACGGCATGCTCTACCTGCGAGGTCAGGCCGCCGATTACGACGGCTGGCGGCAGATGGGCCTTGCAGGCTGGGGCTGGGACGACGTGCTGCCCTATTTTCGCAAATCCGAGGACTACTTCTCCGGCGCGGACGACGCACATGGCGCGGGCGGCGAATGGCGTGTCGAGGAACAGCGCCTGCATTGGGAAATCCTTGATGCCTGGAAGCAGGCCGCCGTGGCCGCCGGCATCCCCGAGACCGATGATTTCAATCGCGGCGACAATTTCGGTGTCGGCTACTTCAAGGTCAACCAGCGCAAGGGCTGGCGCTGGAGCACGGCCAAGGGGTTCCTGCGTCCAGCGATGGAACGCTCGAACCTCACCGTCATGACCGAGGCCCAGGCCGAACGTTTAACCTTCGAGGGCACCCGCGCGACCGGCGTGTTGATCCGTCGCGAGGGCCAAACCGGAACTGTCACCGCCCGGCGCGAGGTGGTGCTTTCCACCGGTGCCATCGGAACGCCGCAACTTCTTCAGATTTCGGGTATCGGCCCCGGCGATCTGCTGCAGCAGAATGGCATCACGGTGCGCGCCGACATGCCCGGCGTCGGCGGCAACCTGCAGGATCACCTGCAGATTCGCTGTGCCTACAAGGTTACGGGCGCCCTGACGCTCAACACAATGGCCGCGACAATGTTCGGCAAGGCAAAGATCGGTCTGGAATACGCGCTGAAACGCTCTGGCCCCATGTCCATGGCCCCGAGCCAGCTCGGGGCATTCGCCTATTCCTCACCAGATGTCGCCACGCCCGATCTTGAGTATCATGTCCAGCCGGTCACGCTCGATGCCTTTGGAGAGGCCCCGCATACCTTTCCTGCGATCACCGCCAGCGTCTGCAACCTGCGTCCCGAGAGCCGTGGGCACGTGCGCATCATCTCGCCCGATCCCCATGCGCACCCCGAGATCCAGCCAAACTACCTCTCGACCGAGGGTGACAGGCTCACCGCGGCACGGGCGATTCGCCTGACCCGGCTGATCATGGAGCAATCCCCCATTGCGCAATTCGCCCCGGAAGAGTTCAAGCCCGGCCCCGCCTTTCAGACCGACGCAGAGCTTGCCGAAGGCGCCGGCCTTGCCGGTTCCACCATCTTCCATCCCGTCGGAACCGCACGCATGGGCCGCGATCCGGGCGCCGTCGTGGACGAACGCTGCCGGGTGCTCGGTATCGAGGGACTGCGCATCGCCGATGCTTCGGTCATGCCCGCGATCCCTTCGGGCAACACCAATTCCCCCACGATCATGATCGCGGAGAAGGCGGCTGACATGATCCGGGAAGACGCGCGTCAGCCCGCCCTGGCCTGAGCCGCTCCTCCCTCCGTGGCTCTCCCCCCGACACGGAAAAGCCCCGCCGGAACACTCCGGCGGGGCTCTTTTTCATGCAGGCGTCAGAATCACTCCGAGGCGCAGGCCCGGATCTTCTCGATGTCCGGGGTCGGCGGCGTGCGGCCCAGATTGTAGGGCGCCGAGGCATCGCGCCAGCTGGAGTAGTTCTGAATGTACTCGATCTGGCTCAGGTAGACCTGTGCAGAGGTCGGGCTCTCGCAGGCGACTTCCTCGATCGTGGCAATCGCGGCAGTCTGGATTTCGTCAAGCAGTGCGTCGTCATAGCGGATGATCTCCACACCGGCGTCCTGGAACTTGCCGTACGCGTCCGTGGCTTCCTTTTCCGTGAAGGCCAGGGACCACAGCAGCGTGGCATCCGCCGCGATCTTCAGCTTGTTCTGCACTTCCGGAGAGAGCGCATCCCAGCTGTCCTTGTTGATCATCACGCCGAAGATCGAGGCCGACTGGTGCCAGCCCGGGGTCGACCAGTAGTCGGTCACCTGCTGGAAGCCGCCGGACCAGTCGACGTTCGGGGTCGAGAACTCCGCGCCGTCGATCACGCCGCGTTCCAGCGACTGGTAGATCTCGCCACCTGCCATCGACACCTGGTTGCCGCCCAGCTTCTCGAGCAGACGCCCCTGTTCCAGGCCCGACAGGCGCAAGCGTTTGCCGGCGAGGTCTTCCTTGGTGCGGATCGGCTCGCGGGTATGGAAGCCGGATTCGTTGTTGGTCACGCCATAGGGCAGGTAGACCATGCCGAAACGGCCATAGACATCGTTGTAAATGTCCTCGCCGCCCCAGCCCTTGATCCAGTTCAGGTAATCGACGGCGTTGAACATGCTGACCGTGGTGGCCAGAGGCGAGAAGGCCGGATCACGGCCTGCCCAGTAGCCGGGCCAATCACCACCAGCCTGGATCGTGCCGCTCTCGACTGCACCGAAAACCTCGCCCGCAGGTACCAGCGAACCGCCCTCGTAGAAGTCGATGTTCAGTTCGTCGCCCACCAGCGCATTCGCGGTTTCCACGAAATGCTGGTCGATCTTGATCAGGTCCAGCGACGAAGGCCAGGTGGTGGTCATCGTCCAGGTGTCCTGCGCCACCGCGGGCAGGGCGCCAAGCGTCAGCACCGTCGCCAGCGCGGTGCCCTTCATCATGTTGCGTTTCATGGTTACTCCTCCATTTTCACGAAAAACAAGTTTGGGAATTGTCAGCCTCCGCTGCCACCATAGAGCGACTGCGGAAGCCAGGTGACCAGCCCGGGGAAGATGCCCAGGGCAATGCACATCACGATGATCAGGCCGATGAAGGGCAGCACGCCCAGCACGATCTGTCCGGTCGTAACCTCCTTTGGCGCAATAGCCCTCATGTAGAATAGGGCATATCCGAAAGGAGGCGTCAGGAAAGACGACTGCAGCACCACGGCCATCAAGACCACGAACCAGAGCTTGTCCACGCCGAGTTCCGCCACCACCGGAAGGAAGATCGGGAAGGATAGCAGCACGATGCCGGTCCAGTCGAGAAAGGCCCCGAGGATGAAGACGATGAACATCATCGTGGTGATCAGCATCCAGGGTTCCATCTCCAGCCCGCGCAGCAGCGCCTGGGTGGCCCGCAAACCGCCGGTGATGTTGAACACGCCGGTAAAGGCCGTGGCCCCCACGACAATGAACAGGATCATGGCCGAGGTCCGTGCCGTCTCGATCAGCGCCGAATAGATCGTCGGCAAGTGGAACCGCCCGCGGGCGATCACGATCAGCAACGACAGCAACACCCCGATCGCCGAGGCCTCCGTCGCCGTGGCGATACCTGCCAGCAGCGAGCCCAGGATGCCCAGGATCAGAACCAGCGGGGGCAGCGCCTCGATCAGCAGCATTTTCAGCAACTGGCCGCGCGGGATCCGTTCCTCTGCCTGCACCGAGGGAGCCAGGTCCGGACGGAAAACCGCCACGAAGAAGACGTAGACACCGTAGCTCAGCCCAAGCACCACGCCCGGGATCATCGAACCGGCAAAGAGTTCGCCCACTGACAGGCCCGAGTAGCTCGACATCAGGATCAACATGATCGAGGGCGGGATCAGCACGCCAAGACAGCCCGAGGCGGCGATAACACCCGTGGTCAGCGCCGGGCTGTAGCCGTACTGCAGCATCGGGCGCAGGGCCATCAGCCCCATCACGGTGATCGAGGCCCCGATGATCCCGGTTGTAGCCGCCAGCAGGATCGAAATGAAGACCACGGCCAGCGCCAGGCCACCCCGCACCGGGCTCATGAGCAGCCGCAGGGTCTCGAACATTCGGTCCGTCACCCCGGAATCCGACAGGAACCTCGCCATCAGCACGAAAAGCGGGATCGCGATCAGGGTGTAATTGTCCAGCACCTCGCCGAAGATGCGGTTGATGACGATGCCCAGCACCATCGGCTTGCCAGCCAGCAGCGCACCGAGCACGGCGGTTCCGCCCAGCACGAAAGACAGCGGGTGGCCCATGAACAGGCCGATGACAAGCATGCCGAACATGGCAAGCGCAACGGTTTCACCCGACATAGGCGCGCTCCTCCTTGTTCAGGACCAGCTTGATGAACTCCGCCACGCCCTGCGCCAGTAGCAGGCATGCGCCCACGAACATCGCCATCTTCAGAGGATAGACAGGCAGCTGCACCGAGCCATAGGTCGTCTCTCCCTGTTGCCAGGAGCGCAACGCGAATTCCCAGGACCGGGTCGCAAAGACCCAGGTGAACGGGAAAAAGAAGATGACATAGCCCAGACCTTCGGTGATGCGACGCCCGAGAGGTGGCAGCGCGTTCAGCAACAGGTCCACCCGCACATGTGCGCTATGCTTGAGCGCATAGCCGCCCAGCATGATGAAGTAGAACCCGAAGAGCTGCTTGGTTACGTCGAAGCCCCAGCGCGTGGGGCTGTTGAAGACGTAACGCATGGTCACGTCATAAATGATGATCAACGCGAAGAGGGCCGCCACCACGGCCACGACGCGTCCGACCCACTCGTTCACGCCGTCGACCACGGCCAGAACTGAATCGACTGCTTTCACTCTGCTTCCTTTCTGTCTCGCCTCGGAGACGCCCCCGGAACGGGCGCCTGATTGCCACGACGGATCTTGGCAAACCGCGGGCCCGCCTGATGGCGGGACAGATCGGAACCGGGGACCTCGGGCGAGACCGCAGGACGCGGTTCAGCCGATCGTCTTCCCTCCGTCAGCTCTCTGCGCACGGGCCCATGCAGGGACGCGTGACATCACGCGTGACTGTACGGGCGAGGACCCGGCCATGGGGCCGTTTCCCGACGCAAAGATGACTGATGGGCCTCCTCCCACGGTCCGCTCCCCCTCCCAAGGAAATGAACGTCTGTTCACCATCGTAAAGGAAGCTCTCTCATAGCGTCAACAATCAGAAACCACTTTATTGTTAGTTGCGTATTTCTACGTATGCCCGAGAGCGCGCCCTCCAACTCTCCCTCAGACCACCTCAGGGAAACCGCATTGAGGGGCGGCTTTTGCCCCCTCCACCGGATGGTTTTCCTCCGATGTCCCAGCGCGGACAATCCGCCCTGCGAATCGGCAGGCTAGAGCGGGCAGCCCCCATGGTTCGGCTCCGATCCGCTGCCCGATGAAGTGTCCAAATGGCTTGCCATGAGCGGCTGCGCTGGCAACAGTGTGATGGCCCCATCAGAGGATCCCCGCGATGACCGATCAGACAATCCGTCCCGCCCCCTTCCGCCGCCTTCACTCCACATTCTCCGTTGCCGTGATCGGCGCCCTCGCTCTCGCGGGCTGCGTCGAGGCAACCGGCACCCCGGCGCCCCAGCCTCAGATCCAGCCCCCCGCCCCGGCAGTGCCGCCGACAGTCACGACATCCTCCACCTCCGACCTGCCACTCTTCGGGGCCGGCTTTCGCAGCCCCGGCGACACCTGCCGCAGGGTCGGCGAAAGCGACTACACCAACCAGTTCCTCGACGATTCCGCGGATCTTGTCGGCTGCCCCCTCGACGTGAACCTGGATCTTTTTGCCTCGCAAACCGGAGGCAACGAGGTCGCGCGCCATCAGGGCTATGTCCTATACCGCGTGCCCCGCCGCTGACCGGGGCACGGTGGTCTCGCCCTTGCGCGTACTCGTCTCGGCCCCCTCGTCTTGGCGGGTGCCCGTGCCGGTGCTACATCCGGATCCGGCGCCGCGCGGCCTGTGCGGCACAGACCGTTCCCTTATCCTCCCCAAGGACCTTTCCATGACCGAAGAGACCGCCCGCCAGACCTGGCACGTGGATGTCGAGGGCTTTCCGCTCGACCTGCCCATCGTGCCGATCAATCCCGACTTTGCCATTTCCCTGATGATGGTGATCGACCTCGGCGTGAAATTCGGCGCACATGTCGGCGCGCACCTGGCCCGCAAGATTGCCCCTTTCAAACCCGACATCATTGTCGGCCCGGCCACCCTGGGCATTCCCGTCGCCATAGAGGTAACCCGCGCCCTCGGTCTTGATCGCTATGTCGTGCTGCAGAAGTCCCCCAAACTGCACCTGGCCGATGCATTGGTGCAATCTCTCACCTCGATCACCTCGAAGGGCGAACAGCGCATCCTGCTCGACCGCGCCGCGATCCCTCTGATCGAGGGCAAGCGCGTCGTAGTGGTCGATGATGTCGTGGCTTCAGGCTCCAGCCTGATGGGAGCACTGGATCTCGTGCGCCAGGCCGGCGGCAATGTCGTGGGCACCGGGGTGATCCTGACCGAGGCTCAGGACTGGCGCGAAACGCTGGGCGAGGACGCCGAAACGCTTGTCTCCCTCGCCCATATTCCCCAGTTCCGCCCCGACGCCGATGGCATCTGGCAGCCGATTCCCGGCAGCTGAGCCTCAGTGCTCGACCGCGGGCACACTTTCCGAAACTGCCTCCGGAACAACGACCGGTGTGCCCTTCGGCCGCGAACTGCCGATCAGGGTCACCAGGTCCCGTGCCGCCGCGACGAGGTTCACGCGCGGCGGCACCGCCACGTATACCGGTTCCCAGCGCGGGTCGAACTTGCTCTTGAAGCTGCGCAGCCCCTCGAAATTGTAGAATTGCCCGCCGTGGCGATAGATAAAGGCACCCAGGTGGGTGCTGAGCCGGGCGCCCTTGCGCGCGTCCAGTCCCGAGAGCGGCGCATTGCCAAGGCTGAACTCCTTCAGCCCCTCCGCCTTGTAGTGCAGCAACAGCTCGGTAAAGAGAAACTCCATCACGCCCGCAGGCGCGTCGTCGAGGTGCCGCATCAGGTCAAGCGCTCCACGCTCCCGACAGGCCGTCACCCAGAGATTGGCAAAGGCCACGATCCGGCCCTCGTGACGGATCACCGCGATCGGTGTCCGGTTCAGATAGGCCGGATCGAAGGCTCCGACCGAAAACCCCTTTTCACTGCCGGCCTTGGCACTCAGCCAGGCATCGGAAATCAGGCGCAATTCGGCCAGCAGCGGCCCCGCGTGGGGCGGTTGCAGCATTTCCATGCTCAGCCCGTCGCGCAGAGCCCGATTGTGCGTTGTCCGCAGACGCTTGCGGGCACTGCCTTCGAGGCTGAACTGCTGCAGGTCAACCACCGCTTCCTCGCCCAGTTTGTGCAGTACCAGGCCCATGTCGATCCATACCGGGGCGCTCTCGCCGGAAACGGCATAGAAGACCGGGCGCGCATTCGCGGCATAGGCGGCATCGTGAAACTCCCAAGCCAGCGCCGATGTCTCTGCGGGATCGCCCACGGGATCATGCAGGGCAACCCAGCTGCGCCCCTGCCCACGGTACATCAGGAAACTCCGCCCGCTCGGCGAGAAAAGCAAGGCCTTGTCCCCCGTCAGCGCCACGACAGCCTCGGGCGCCGGCTGCCCCGCCACGATCGCCGCGGCACGCTCAAGCGCCTCGACATCGGGCATCTGCTCGCTCAGGCGCGCCGGCCGCAGGGCATAGCGCAACAGCAGAAGGGCGATCACCACCAGCGCTACCAGTGTGGCGCGCAGGGCCCGCGGCGCCGTCTTGTCGGCCGCGAATTGCCACCACAGTTCCGTGCTGTAGGGTGTTGCCTTGTGCACGAAGAACAGCACGGCCATCAGAGTGCCCGCCATGCACAGGATCATCAGGCTCCACTGCAGGCTCAGCACGCCGCGCGTGAGCCGCGTGGCACGATAGAACTCTCGACGCGCCGGCAGCAGCACCAGCATCGCTGCCAGCAGTATGGCCGCTCGATCATAGTCGACACCATGGGCCAGGCTCGCCGCGGCACCGGCCCCCAGCGCGGCCATGGCCAGCCACCAAGCTCCCTCCAGCCGCCGCAGAAGTCCATGCGCAATCACCAAGAGGCAGGCGCCCAGCGCACTCGACAGGAGCGCTCCGCTCTCCAGGAACCCAAGGGGCAGGATCAGCTCCAGCTCTTCCGACAGGCCGGGGCTCGGCGGGATCAGCGAGGCGATCATCATGATCGCCCCGGAGAGGAAGACCATCGCGGCCATGGCAACGGGGATAAGGGCACTGACCGCGCGATAGACCGGTGTCATCACGCTCAACATCTTGTCGCCGGTCAACCGCAGCCGCAGCTCGGCCACCGCCATCAGCACCAGCGCCAAGCCGAAAGGCACGAGGTAGTAGATCATCCGGTAGAGCAGCAGCCCTGCTGCCGCTTCGCCGACCGAAACGTCATCCGGCAGCGCCGCGATGATGATGGTCTCGAAGACGCCGATTCCCCCCGGCACGTGCGAGATCACCCCAGCCATGACGGCCACGGCGAAAACCGGCAGGAATGCCGCGAAGTTGACGCCGTCGGAGGGCAGCAACAGGTAGAGAGTCGCGGCCGAGAACAACGTCTCCGTGGCTGAAAAGACGAATTGTCCGGCCATCAGGCCCGGCGTCGGCGCCATGATCGTGACACCGCGCACAGTCACCAGCGGCCCGCGCCGCATCCCAATCCCGGCGAGAACCGCGAGCATGATCGTGATCAGTCCGATGGCGATCCAGCGGATCAGGGACGGCGACCAGGAGAGCATCGCCCCGAGGGCGTGAGGATGCCAGGCCAATGCCCCGAGACCGATCAGCGTGGCACCGACCCCGAAGGCCACGGACCCGAAGACGGAAATCCCCGCGATATCCAGTGCCGAGAGGCCCAGCGCCGAATAGATACGATAGCGCACGGCCCCGCCGGTAACCGGCCCCGCGCCCACGGTATTGCCTATGGCATAGCCAAGGAAACCGCCCGTCGCAACCACGCGCAGCGGCAATACCTTGCCGATGTAGCGGAGCGCCGACCAGTCATAGCCGATCAGGGCGGCAAAACCGCCCACTGTGCAGAGCAGGGCAAGGCCGATGGTGCTGTCCGGGGTCGCGCGGACGGTTGCCATCACGTCCGAGAAATGTACTGGCGCTAGAAGACGGTAAAGCGCCCAGCTGCCCAGACCGAACATGAAAAGGATCACCGCGTAGGGCAGCCAGTGCCGTACCCGCGCTTTCACCTCTTCGAAATT
The DNA here is from genome assembly GCF_056270665.1 of Pseudooceanicola sp. DL12. Taxonomy (NCBI): domain Bacteria; kingdom Pseudomonadati; phylum Pseudomonadota; class Alphaproteobacteria; order Rhodobacterales; family Paracoccaceae; genus Pseudooceanicola; species Pseudooceanicola sp. DL12. Next base: position 440,399 of record NZ_CM149884.1, on the reverse strand, counting down.
CACCATTCCGCTGTCCTTCCCCCAATCGGGGCCGCCCCGCAACTGCAGCCGCCCCGATTTTCTCTCTCACATAAAGGATATGCCAATCAATCCTTTGCCGCACGTCCGGTCAGCGACCACATGCGGCGCAGGTCGAAATCCGTCATCAGGTGAGCCAGCCCCCCCATGCTGGCGTGCCCGATCAGGTAGACCCAAACCAGCGCTCCGAGGGTTTCGTGCAGTTCGATCGCGGACCGCGCCAGTGCCGGGGCGCTGGCGATCAGCACATAGAAGACCGTGCCGCTTGCGGCCATGACCGCGATCACCAACAGGCCCAGGCCGTGGACGGCAGAGGCCATCGCGGCCTCGTCCTCCACACCACCCTGACGGTGCGGCAGACGCCCTTGGCGAAGGGCCCGGCCATGCCGCAGAACGTCTCGCCAGAGTGCCGTCAGCCGCCGCCTCGACAGCCAGGGCAGCAGCGCTCCCAGAGCAGTGCCGCGACGACGCACCAACGTCCAGGCCCAGAACAGCAACACGACGGCAAAGGAGGCAAGACCCACGGCCTCGTGCAGATCGAAGAGCGAATTGCCTGGCTGCGCCGTCCGCGGTGGCATCATGCCCAGCGATGCGCCGAGCTGGATCATGACCGCCAGGGCCAACATACCGTGCAGAAGCCGGGTCGTCGCCCCGTGAGGAGATGCCCCGGAGCTGCCATCGTGGCGCGATGCGGAAGATTGGGAAGAGATGGCTGTGGCAGTGGTCGCGCGCCCTTTGGCGCCGGTAGGGACACTGGTCATGGCTGATGGTTTCCTCGAAAGCAGGCCACAGGATCATGGCCCCTTCCATCTGCATCCCACGCCTCGTCCTAGCCTGACCGGAAGGTTACGGTTATGCAATCTCACCGGAATTCAGGCCGAGAGAGGGATCGGGAAAGGCAATCGTCACGCACAGCCCCGAGACCTCGGGCGCGGCCCCGAGACCGTCCTGCAACGTCAGCCGGGCTCCATGCAGATCCGCGATGGCCTTGACCATCGCCAGTCCAAGCCACGACCCCGGTGTGCTCCGGCTCGTCTCGAGCCGAACCAGCCGGCGCAGCACATCCTCGCGCCGCGTCTCGGGAATGCCCGGGCCGGCATCGGCCAGGCTCAGCTCCCGTCCCGCCAAGCGTATCTGGATCGGCGCCCCCGGTGCGTGGCGCAGCGCATTCTCCAGCAGGTTCGCAATAAGCCGCGACAGCAGGTGTCGGTCACCGACGACCGGCGGCGCCCCCTCGGCAATCTCGCAGGTTAGCGTTGCACCGCTTTCCTCCACTGCCGGGGCATATATTTCCGCCATGTCCGACAACAGGGAGGTCAGATCAACCAGGCCGAACCCCTCACGCCCCTGCCCGCCTTCCAGCTGCGCGATCTGCAAGAGCGACTGGAAGGTACCGATGATCAGTGCCGTTTCACCCTGGACCGCTTCCAGTTCCGCACGGGCGTTTCCGGACAGCTCCGCCTCGCTCAGCCGCTCGAGGCGCACCGCAACCCGCTGGATCGGGGTCTTCAGATCATGGGCAATGTCCGATCCGATCTGGCGCAAGGCCTCGGTCGCGGCCTCTTGCGCCTCGGCCATTCGGTCAATGTCGCGCCCGATGTCCCCCAGGTCGGTGGCGGGATGAGGGCCCCCGACGCGCGCACCCAGGTTCCCGCCCGCCAGCGCATGCAGCGCCTCGCGGATCCGGCCGACACGTGCGGCCGTACGGCGCACTGCGATCCAGCCGATCCCCGAGGTCAGCAGCAAAGCAGGAATGAAACTGAACAGCAGGATGGCAAGGAAGATCTCGTTCAGCTCCGCCAGGCTCTCGCGACTGACAAGAACTGTCACCTCTCCATCCGTCAGCCTGCCCTTCTCGACAAGGTAACTCTCGGCCACATCGTCGTGCAGGCCCGTCCGGTGCCCGTACACAGGCCCCTCCTCCAGATCCTCGCGCGGAAAATTGGCCACGGTTTCGCCGTCGGAGGTCACCCTCAGTAGCAGGTGTTCCGTATCTGCAGCCTCGATGATTTCCTGGGCCCGTTCCAGCCGGTCGTCCGCCTCGTCGATGGCCTGCAGCTCGTCGATCACCTGCTCCGCGCGCGCTTCGAGATCATCGGACAGCGTCCGCCGCATCAGGCCATAGGCCGTGCCCAACCCCATCGCGAGAAAGATCGAAAAGACCGCGATCAGGACGAGCGTCAGCCGCAGTGGCGTGGAGTGGATGCACCGGAGGATCATTCCGCGACCCGATAGCCCGCCCCGCGCACCGTCTCGATCAATGCACTGTGGAAAGGCTTGTCGACCTTGGCACGCAACCGGCTCATGTGGCTCTCCACCACGTTGGTCTGCGGATCGAAATGGATATCCCATACGCTTTCCAGCAACATCGTTCGGGTCTGCACCCTGCCCTTGCGGCGCAACAGGTGCTCAAGCAGGGCGAACTCCCGCGGCTGCAGGTCGATCACCCTGCCGCTGCGGGTGACCCTGCGGGCCAGCAGATCCATCTCGAGGTCCTTCACGCGAAGTACCGTAGGCGCCTCGGTGGGCGGGGGGCGGCGCGCCAGAGCGTTCAGCCGCGCAGAGAGCTCGCCGAAGGCGAAGGGTTTCACGAGATAGTCATCGGCTCCCGCATTCAGCCCGTCGATCCGGTCCTCGACCCCGTCGAGCGATGTCAGAAGCAGGACAGGCACCGGGCGTTTCGAGGCACGAAGGGTGCGCAGGATCGCCATGCCGTCCACCCCGGGCACCATCCGGTCGAGCACCATCACGTCGTAGTGCCCGGCCATCGCCTGCACGAGCCCGTCACGCCCGTCGGAAAACAGGTCCACCACGTGTCCCTCCGCGCGCAGCCCGGTGGCTACGTAATCAGCAGTTGTCGGGTCGTCTTCGATCACCAGTATGTGCATCGATGTATTTCCGTTCCGCCTGTGCCCCGGGCCGGACGACATGCCTGCCGCCGGCCCGGGATCACTCACGTCATAGCGGGATCAGGGGCGCCTGTCAGTCGTCCCAGTCATCACGCTCCTGTTCGATCATCTCGGCGCTGCCATCCTCCGGACGCACAAACCAGGTCTGCACCCAGCCATCCTCGGCGGCGACCTCGACCTCGTAACCCCAGCTCCGGCTGCGATCGCGACGATCCCATTCCGCGGCGAGCGCCAGCCCTCCGGATTGCGCCTCGGCGGCGGCAATGGCCTGGCCGAGGCTCATCGCACTGGCCTGCTGGGCCTGCACTTCGGAGGAATGGTCGGTCATGGTCACATTCGTCGTGGCCCAGGCCGTGCCGGCCAGTCCGCAGCTCAGGGTCAGGGGCAGCAGTACGATACGTGTCAGCATGCGTTGCATGGGTCTCTCCTTGGTCATGTTCGGCGCGGGCGCAACGGCCCGCCGCATGACACCTATCTGGAGGGTCAGTCCTGCAACCGCCTGACCGGCGGATTGATTATCCGTAATGTTCCGTCGCTATCGCCCGGCCTAAACCGCCCGCCGCAAGGGCCGGGCCGCAAAATCAGAGGGGATTCGCCCGATCCGACGCCGGAACATCGCGGTAAAGGCCGAGGGGCTGCCATAGCCCAGGTCGGCGGCCACATTGGCCACCGGCTCGCCGCGCGACAGGCGACCGACCGCCGAGAGGATCAGCGCCTGCTGCACCCACTCGAGAAAGGTCATGTCCAGCTCCTTTTTGAAGAGCCGCGTCATCGTTCGGCAGGACATGTTGCCAAGCCGCGCCAGTTCTTCCTTGCTGTTGCCGATCGTGGGCTCTCGGATGATCGCATCGCAGACCCGGCGCAGCCGCGGATCCTCTGGCATCGGGATCGATGTGGGCAACCGCCGGCAGGTGGCTATCTCTTCGTGCAGCAACAGCAAAAGCGCATCGTGCAGAGGCCCCTCCTCGCGCTTCAGCTGTTGGGCGATCACCCGTTTCAGCAGCGGCGACAGGATGTCCGAGCCCTGGAACACGCAGAAATCATCCGGCAGCCCGGCCAGGAAATCCGGCCCTGAATAGGCGCTCAGCATGCAGATCTCTCCATAGGCGGTGGCCATGTGCATCTGGTGCGCCGGCATCCAGATCGCGTGGCCTGCTGGCACAACAAAGGACGAACGCTCGGTCACGATCGTCATCATGCCGGCCTCGACATAGGTCACCTGCCCCTGATCGTGGCAGTGATAGCTCGACCGGAACCCATCACTGTAGACGGACTCTATGGCAAAGAATTCCTCGCGATCATGGGTCAGGCGGCTGACCATAGAACATGTCTGCTCGATGGCATCGGTGTAGTAGCGGTGTGATCCATGTGCCGAGAGAAGCCCCTTCGGCAAGACAGAGCGTTGTTCCATCGTCAGCACTCCCGGGCGCGTCACGCGCCGCCCCGTCCCAAGGCTAGCCGCGGTCCCGGCACCGGGCAAGCGTTGCGGGGACCGCAGGGGTATCATTTGCCGCCGACCGCCTGCGCCGTGCTCACCGGATCTACGGGCAGGATCTCTCCGATGGCACGCTCCAGCACTTTCGCCGCCTCCAGCAGCCGCGCGTCGCCATAGCGTCCGGCCAGCAACTGCACGCCAACCGGCTTGCCCGGCGTGGTGCCCACCGGCACCGACAGGCCCGGCAGGCCCAGCGTCGGCGTGCCCGACATCGGCGCGCAGATGCGGTTGAACCAGTCGGGATCCGCCCCCTCCGAAACGTCGTAGTCGTTCACCATCGGTTTTGCCCAGGTGACGCCCGTCAGAACCACCGGGTAATCCTCCATGAACAACTGCCATTCCCGCAGCATGCTGGACCGTTCGGCATAGGCCGCAAGGAAATCATCGCGATCGCTCAGATCGGGAACCCCGTCCAGGATCAGTTCCAGTGCACGCTTCATCTTCCAGTCGCCATTTGCGATCATCAACTTGGCAAGTCCGCCGCGCATCTCGTTGCCCAGAACCAGCTGCCAGAACTGCATCGCCTTCCAGAGAGAGGGCGGCGCGGCCTCGACCACCTCGTAGCCGGCATCCGAGAGCATCTCGCCCGCCAGCCGGATCGCATCGCGCACCTCCGGATCCACCTGTGCCTCGTCGGTCTCGGCCAGCATGGCCACTTTGCACGGCCGGTGGGCGATCCCGTCAAAGAGGCCAAAGCTCGGCGTCTGCCAGATGTCTCGAACATCGGGCCGGGTCAGCACCTGCATCGCCAGCAGGATGTCGTCTACCGTCCGCGCCAGCGGCCCCTGCACCGAGGACATCTGAGAGACAATCCGCCGCTCCGGCTGGCTCGGGCTGGTGGCCGGCACCAGGCCCGAAGTCGGCCGCAGCCCGTAGATGCCATTGCAATAGGCCGGATAGCGCACCGACCCGCCGATGTCGTTACCGTGCCCCATGGCACCGATCCCCGCCGCCGTGGCCGAACCGGCCCCACCGGAGGAGCCCCCGGGCGTCAGCGCCGGGTCATGGGCATTCAGCGTCATCCCGTGCAGGTCGTTGCTGGTGAAGGCGCGCATGGAATAGCAGGGCGTATTCGTGCGCCCGATGATCACCGCACCGCTCTCGCGCAGGTTCTTCACCACCGAGCTGTCGTGCTCGGCGATCAGGTCCTTGTAGGCGACCACACCGTTGGTGGTGGCCCGGCCCTGGTAGTCCACGTTGATCTTCACCGTCACCGGCACCCCGTGCAGCGGGCCCAGGGGGCCGGTCTTGCGCAGTGTGGCATCGGCGGCCCTGGCGGCCTCCATCGCCTGCTCCGGCAGCGGATCGACAACCGCGTTGATCCCTCCGTTCACCGCCTCCATGCGAGCGAGGGCGCTTTCCGTCGCCTCCACGCTGCTGATCTTGCCGCTTGCGATACCCGCGGCCAACTCACTCGCACTCCACTGCCAAAGCTCGGTCTTCAACTTACTTCTCCTCTTCGCTGGTCGCGGCCAGCCGCGCCATGAAACAGGCGGTCTCCCGCCCCTCGGGCCGTTCCTCGAGGGCGGCGCGCACGCCGTCCCTGTCCGCTTCGCTCTTGTCCTGATTGAACTTCAGCTTGCCCTCCAGACCGGTGATCTCGATCTGCAGGCCGACAATGGCGCGCAGGCGCGGCACTGTCATCTCTTCGGGCATGTTTTCGAACCGCCAGTCACCATCCCCTGTGTCATATGTGCCGATGGTCCTGCCCAGCAGCGCGCGTAACGCCTCGGGATCACGTTCAAGGGTCACCCGCCCGCGAGCATGGATCGCGCCGTAATTCCACGTCGGATAGGTCAGCTGATTGTCGTACCAGTTGACGCTGACAAAGGCATGCGGCCCCTGGAAGATCACCAGAACCTCGCGATCCTCCAGCGCCTGCCACTGCGGATTGTTGCGCGCGATATGGCTATGCAGCACACCCAGGCCGGCCGCCCCGCCCTCCGAGAGCAGAAAAGGCAGATGCGTCGCCATCGGCGTGCCCGCATCGCAGGAGACGAGCGTGGCAAAGCTCCACTCGCGCATCAGCCTGTGCAACAGCGCCAGGTCCTCCTCTACATAGGCCTGCGGCGTGTACATCAGCCGATCCTCTCGATCAGCCAGTCGGCGGTGTCGTGGATTGCCTGCCGGGCGATCTCGGCGATCGACATCGCCTCGAGGAAGGAATGCACCGTGCCCTTGTAGATGTTCGCGGTCACCTCCACCCCCGCGTCTTCCAGCGCATCGCGCCAGCGCAGGTTGTCGTCATAGAGAACATCGCAGTCAGTGATGATCATCAGCGCCTGCGGCAGCCCCGCCTTGCTCTCTGCCTGCAGCGGACTGGCCCAGGGGTGCAGCATGTCGTCGGGCGTGTTGATGTAGTTCATCATGAACCAGACCATCATGTGCGTCGTCAGCAGGTAGTGCCCGCCCCCGAACTTCGCCACGGACTCCTTCGCCAGCCCCAGGTCATAGGAGCCGTAGTTCAGGATCGTGCCCTTGGGCAGCCACTTGCCCTCGTCGCGGCGCTTGATGCAGAGGCCCGTCGTCAGATTGGCGCCGGCGCTGTCGCCGCCCATGGCCAGACGCGCCGGGTCAAAGCCGATGGTCTCGGCGTTTTCAGCCAGCCAGTCCAGCACATCGTCCAGCTCCTCTATGGGCTGTGGAAACTTGGCCTCCGGGCTTCGGGTGTAGTCCACGCCGATCACCGTCATCTTTGCGGCCTCGGCATATTCGCGCATCAGCCGGTCATGGGTGTCGATGCTGAAGAGCGTCCAGCCGCCGCCGGGCAGATAGAGGAAGGCGCCGTCGCACTTGATCCCCTCAGGGCGATAGATCCGCATCCGCAGATCGCCATGCCGCGTCGGGATCGCGCCCTCCTCGGTCTGCGCCATGATCGGGCCGCCCTCGTACCACTGCCGCCGCGCCTCGAGCGCCACCTGCCGCGCTTCCGGCGGAGAGAGGCTCTCGCGCACGGGATACTTGGCGCCTTCCGCCATCATCCGCTTCACGAATTCCGCGATCTCTGGATCGAGGATATCCATCGGATCATAGGCGGACTTGAATTCGAGTGTCATTGGCTGGCTCCTGTGGTCTTGCCGTCAGAATTGCGCCGGCGCGGCATCGGCACGCCCGGCAAAGAACGCCCGCCCCGGCACGGCCTCGAGCAGCCGCCGGGTATAGGCGTCGCGCGGCGCATCGAAGAGCGCCGCCGCATCGTTCTGTTCCACGATCCGGCCCGTCTGCATCACGATGATCCGGTCCGCGATCTCGCGCGCCACGCGCAGGTCATGGGTGATAAACAGCATCGACAGCCCCATCTCGGCCTTCAGCTCTGCCAGCAGGTCCAGCACCTGCGCCTGCACGCTGACATCAAGGGCAGAGACCGCCTCGTCGGCGATGATCATCTCGGGGCCCATGGCGAGCGCCCGGGCAATGCAGATCCGCTGCCGCTGCCCGCCCGAGAACTCGTGCGGGAAGCGCCTGAAGGCCTGCTCCCCGAGACCCACGCGATCGAGCCAGCGGATCGCTTCCGTCTTCGCCTCGCCACGCGGCGTGCCAAAGGCCATCGGCCCGCGGATGATGCTCTCGCCGATCTGCAACCGCGGATCGAGGCTGGCATAGGGATCCTGAAAGACGATCTGTGCCCGCTTGCGGAAATCGCGCAGCGCCGCGCGGTCCATGTCGCGCACCTTTTCGCCCCGCCACAGGATTGCCCCGTCATCGGGCTCGATCAGCCTCAGCACCATCCGTGCAAGCGTCGACTTGCCCGAGCCGCTCTCTCCCACGATGGCCAGGGTGTCTCCCTCGTGCAGCACACAGTTGATGTCGCTGGCCGCCACCACCCGGCGCGGCGGGCCGAAGAAGCCCTGCCGCGTCACGAATTCCTTGTTCAGCGCCTTGATCTCCAGCAGCGGCTTGCGCGCTTCGCCGCCATGGCGCAGGGCCCCGCGCCCCGGCACCGCTTCCAGCAGCATGCGGGTATAATCCTGCGCCGGGCGCTGAAGGACGTCTTCCGCAGGACCCTGCTCCATGATCTGGCCCTGTCGCAGCACCACCACCTTGTCGGCGATGTCAGCCACCACACCGATGTCATGGGTGATGAAGAGCACGCCCATGCCACGCTCGCGCTGCAGCCTCTTGATCAGGTCCAGGATCTGCCGCTGGGTGGTCACGTCGAGCGCCGTCGTCGGCTCGTCCGCGATCAGCAGGCGCGGGTTGTTCGACAGAGCCATGGCGATCATCACCCGCTGCCGCTGCCCGCCCGAGAGCTGGAAGGGAAAGCTCTGCCGCAGCCGCGCCGGATCCGGCAGGCCCACCTGCGCAAACAGCTCCTCAACCCGCGCCGCCACGCTGCCCTCTTCGGCGCCACCATGGGCGCGAATGGCCTCGGCCACCTGTTCACCCACCTTCTTCAGCGGGTTCAGCGCGGTCAGCGGCTCTTGGAAGATCATCGCGATCTCGCCACCGCGCAGCGCCTTCATCCGCGCCGGTTTCATCCTGATCAGGTCATCCTCACCAAAGCGCAACGCACCGCCATCGGCCGCCACCTTGGGTGGCAGCAGGCCCAGGATCGCATGGGCAATCATCGACTTGCCCGATCCGCTTTCGCCCACGAGACAGACGATTTCGTTCTCGTTGATCGTGAAATTCACGCCCTCCACCGCATAGGCACGATCCGCGCCCTCGGGCAGGGCAATCGACAGGTTCTCGATGCTCAGCAATGTCATGCGCGGGAAATCCTCGGGTTCAGCGCGTCGTTCAGGGCCTCGCCCACCAGGTTGATGGCAACGACGGTGATCAGAATGGCCAGGCCGGGAAAAACGCTCATCCACCAGGCTTGGCGGATGACGGTACGCCCCGCCCCCACCATGAAACCCCAGCTCATGTGGTTCGGATCGCCCAGCCCCATGAAGCTCAGCGCCGCCTCGATCAGGATGGCCGAGGCCACGGTCAGGCTGCCGGTCACGATGATCGGCGAAATGGCATTTGGCAACACGTGCCGGGTCAGCACCGCAGAGGCGCTCAACCCCTGGCACCGTGCGGCCGAGATGAATTCGCGTTGAGAGATGCTCTTCACCTGCGCCCGCGTCAGCCGTGCCAGCGGCGGCCAGCTGACCAGCCCGATCGCGATGATGATCGAGGTCAGGCTGGGCGTCATCACCGCCACCAGCAGGATGGCCAGAACAAAGTTCGGGATGGTCTGGAAGATCTCTGTTACCCGCACCAGGCTCAGTTCGGTCAGCCCGCCGGCAAAGCCCGCCACGGCACCGATGGTCACCCCGATCAGCAGCGCTGCGAGGGTCGAGGCAATCCCGATCAGAAGCGAAACGCGCGCGCCATGCATGATGCCCGATGCGATATCGCGCCCGAGCGTGTCGGTGCCCAGCCACATGCCGTTCTCGCCAGGGTGCGAAAACGGCAGCCCGGCCATGTCCCAGGGCGAGGTCGGAAAGACCACGCCGGCCAGCAGTGCCGCCAGCACCACGATCGACAGAAGGATCGTCCCCATCAGCCCCGCCGGGCGGGTGATGAATGTCTTGAAGGTCTTGTTCATGCCGTCCTCACTTCACGGCCAGCCGCGGATCGACCAGCCTGTGGATCAGGTCGGTCAACAGGTTCACCACGATCACCAGGATCGACAGGATCAGGAAGATGCCGAGCAGCACCGGATAGTCCCGCGTCGTCACCGCATCGAAGGTCAGCCGGCCAAGACCCGGCCAGGCAAAGACCGTTTCCACCACCACGGCACCGCCGATCAGTGCGCCCACCTGCAGCCCGGCAAAGGTGATCACCGGCAGGGCCGCGTTGCGCAGCATGTGCCCGCGCAGGATCTGCCCCTCGCTCAGCCCCTTGGCGCGCGCGGTCTTCACATGGTCCTCGGCCGCCACCTCGATCAGCGAGGAACGCATCAGCCGGGTGTAGACGGCCATGTAGATCGCCGCGAGCGTCACCGCCGGCAGGATCAGGTGCCTGAACACGTCCCAGCAGTATTCCCAGAAGCCGAAACTCGCAGCCCGCATCGAGGCGAAACCGTAGGCCGGCAGCCAGTCGAGCCAGATCGAGAAAACCAGGATCAGCATCAGCCCGAGCCAAAAGACCGGTGTGGCGTAGAGTACCAGTGCCACGAGAGAGATCGACAGATCGGTCCATGTGCCATGCCTTCGCCCGGCTATGGCGCCAAAGAAGACTCCCCCGAAGAGCGACAGGAAGAAGGCCGAGAGCGTCAGCAGCAATGTCGGCCCCAGGCGCTCCTGGATCAGCGAGGCAACCGAGCGCCGCTGCCGGAAGGAGTAGCCCAGGTCGAGCGTCGCGACCTTGCCCAGATAGGTGCCCAGCTGCACCAGATAGGGCTGATCCAGCCCGTATTCGGCGCGCACCTCGGCCAGGAATTTCTCGTCCGTCGAGCCCGATTGCCCCGCCATCACGGCGGCGGGGTCACCGGGTGCCGCACGGACCAGCATGAAGTTGATGGTGGCGATGACGAAGATCGCAAAAACGATCCCCGCCACCTTCATCACGATACGGCGTGCAGTTTCCATCAGGCGTAGTGTGCCGGCCCGAACGTGCCGTTCACCCCTGTTGCCGTGACGATCAGATCCGACAGACGGCTGTCATAGAGCGTCGGATACTGGTTCTCCGTGGCCCAGAGCACCGGCAGTTCGTCCACCAGGATCTCCTGCACCTTGGTATAGAGCTCCTGCCGCTCCTCTTCGGATGTGGCCACGGCGGCCTGCGCAAAGAGCTCGTCGACCTCGGGGTTGGAATAGCCCTCTGTGTTGGAGAAGAGCACGCCCTGGCGGATATTGGAGCTGATGTAGGTCCGCGCCACGCCAAGCGCCGGGTCCCCGAACTGGTAGAGCATGTTGGTGGTGCAGTCATAGTCCCAGTCGGCCACGGCCTTGCCCCAACCGGCAACATCGGTCGACACCAGGTTTATGTTGATGCCGCCTGCTGCCATCGCCTGGCGGAAATATTCCGCCATCCGCTGCCAGGTCTCGCCATAGGGCGCGATGGTGAAATTCAGCGTGACGCGATTGCCGTCGCCGTCCTTTTCCAGGCCCATCTCGTCGAGCAGCGCATTGGCCTTTTCGACGTCGAAATCATAGGTCGGCAGGTCCGGCTCAAAGAACTTGGTCGTCGAGGCGATGGGCCCCGTGGCGGGCTTCGCCAAGTTGAACATGATGCGTTCTACGATGAAATCCTTGTCGATCAGGTGCATCATCGCCTTGCGGAAACGCTTGTCGTCCATAGGCGGCTTTCGCAGGTTCAGTTCGAACCACATCACCGGGCTGTAGAACTCGTACCCCGAGGTCGTCAGGGTCAGGTTGGGCATCGCGGCCAGCCGCTCGACGTCAAAGGTCTCGATATCGCCCCAGGACGCCAGCTGGGCCTCCCCGGTTTCCATCGCGACCGAGCGCGACGCGCCGTCGGGAATGACCTGGAAGAAGATCTCGGTCAGGCTCGGCTGCCCTTCGATATAATAGTCCTCGTTTGCGATGAGGTGGATGTAGCTGCCCCGCATCCATTCGTTGTACTTGAACGGTCCCGTGCCGATGGGCGTGTCGTTGGCGGGATTGTTGCGGTAATCGGTGCCCTCGTAGAGGTGCGCCGGAACGATAGGAGCAGAGGTCGCCTCGAAGCTCAGCAGGAAGGGCGCAAAGGGCTCTTTCAGCGTGAAGACCACGGTGTAGTCATCCGGCGCCTCGATGCTCTCGCAGCGTTCGAAGGCCGCTCGTGCGCGCGGGTGCACCTCCTTCAGGATATCCGAGCAGGAGAAGACAACGTCATGGGCGGTGAAGGGCTCGCCGTCATGCCAGACCGCATTCTCGACCAGCTGGAACGTGTAGGTCAGCCCGTCCTCGGAAATCTCCCAGCTCGCAGCCAGCTGCGGCACCGCGTTCAGGTCGGTGTCATAGCTCAGCAGCCCCTCGAATATCTTTGTAGCCACCACGCCGGTGGGCGATTGCTGATTCAGCGCCAGAATCAGCGTCGGCGGTTCCGGCTGGATGATCGAGACAAGGCCGCCCTCCCCGTCCTGGGCATAGGCCGCACCGTCATTGAAGAGCCCGCCCAATGCGCCCATCGCCGGCAAAGCCGCGCCGGAGGCAAAGAGCATCTTGTTGAAATCGCGTCTTTTCATACTTCCTCTCCTGTTGTTGTCGCGCCCTTTTCGGGCCCGGCACCCTTTGCGGGCGTCCTTTTCGGATCGTGCCGGTTCAGGGGGGGCTCTCTGGCTACCCCCGATCCCAACCGGATACGGGGGATGATACGCGCCGATTTCGGCCTCATCCCCGCGATTGGGACATGTGATGACGCCAAGCGGACATCGGCATAGCCCCGCCATCCTCCCGTGGCCGGTTCGCGATGACAGACAGCCCAGCGGCGACAGGCCCCGCGCCGGGATGCCGTAAAAATGGCCGCAACCCCCATGATGAAGTGACTCGGAACTGGAGAATGCGAATGCGGCTGGCCCTGATGAATCGCGACGGCGGTCTGGAATTCCTGCTGGAACGCCTGGCCGAGGTCCTGCCCGATGCCGAGGTTTCAATCTGGCCCGATCCTGCCGCCGAGCAGGCCGAGGTCGCGATCTGCTGGAACCCGGAACATGGCGACCTTGCCACCATGCCGAACCTGCGTCTGGTCCACTCGATAGGCGCCGGTGTCGACAATCTCCTGGCGGACCCCTCGCTGCCCGACGTTCCCGTCGCCCGCATCCGAGACGACGATCTCGCTGTCGCCATGGCCGAATATTGTCACTGGGGCACGCTCTGGTTCCAGCGCGGCTTCGACCGCATCGTAGGAAATGCCCGCAACCGCGTCTGGGAGCGTTTCGGACAGCGCGCCGCGCGCGACTGCGTTGTCGGCATCCTCGGCCTGGGCACCATCGGGCAGGTGGTCGCCGCGCGGCTGTCACAGGCGGGCTATCCGGTACACGGCTGGTCGCGCGGCCCGAGAGAGCTGTCCGACATCACCTGTCATCACGGGGCCGAGGGGCTCAACGCCGTTCTTGCCGCCTCCGACGTTCTGATCTGCCTTCTGCCTCTGACCCCCGAGACCCGTGGCCTGCTGAACGGCGATACCCTCTCCCGCCTGCCCAAGGGGGCCGGACTGATCCTCACCAGCCGCGGCGAGCATCTCGTGCCGCAAGATCTGCTCGCGCTGATCGACAGTGGCCACCTGCGCGGGGCCATCCTCGATGTCTTCGCCAGCGAGCCGCTTGCCACCGAGGACCCGCTCTGGAACGAACCGCGCGTGCTGATCACCCCGCACATGGCCGCCCTTACAAAGCCCCGCCGTATCGCCGAGCAGATCGCCGACAACGTCCGACGCCTCGACACGGGCAAACCGCTCGAGAACCTGGTAGACCGCAACAAGGGATATTGAAGGCTGAAGCAACGTCGGGCCAAAACGAAAAACCCCGCCGTAACGGCGGGGTTTTCTCGGTGATAGATTTGGTTGCGGGGGTAGGATTTGAACCTACGACCTTCAGGTTATGAGCCTGACGAGCTACCGGGCTGCTCCACCCCGCGACACTTGCCCTATCGAGCGGAGTCACGATGTAACGCCAAGCCGAAGCAGGCGCAAGGGGCTGATCGGGGATATTTCACAAAAAATATATATCCCCTAGGTGACCCTAAATTTTATACGTAACATCATTGGCTTGCCTCCGCTCACTGCTTCGTGATCCGCCGCCCGTTTTCGCCACCTTGCCCGCCCACCGCAGCCTCGCGGGAATCGCCTGGCCTCAGACGATTCCCGCAAACCGCTCATCGATACGATAGAGCCGCCGGAACCTCTGCTTGGGCTCCCGGATCCGATACCAGCCGCGCCGCACCGCCCCGTTGTCATTCAGCGAACGAACCAGTGTTTCGCAATCCTGGTCCAGGTCGCGAATGCCCCGGGGACGCAGGTCATCGACCAGCTTGTCCGACTTGGAATGGTTCCCAACCCAGTTGACCCGGGTAGACGCCCCCTCGGTCCTCTCCGCCAGCTCCTCCGCATAAGCCTGCTTGGCATCGGACCGCGACATCATCTCCCCTTCGTTGGCAAAGGGCAGATGGAAAAGATAAAGGTGCTCTGGAATTGCTGAAGGCTTCCGGCACCAGTGCTGGCCCGCGCTCAGCTTGACCGGCGCGTGCAACATCGCGGGCTTGCAGTAGGGCCTCGCGCAGACCGCATGGCGTCGCTGCGACAGGATAGGCCGCGCAGGATCGAATGCGTCCTCCACGTCGAAGTTGGGATGCACCTCGAGGCCAAGGCAGGTGGTCGCGGCCAGCCCGCTCTTGCGGCACTCTGCGGCGAATTCCCCAAGCCCCTGCCCCAGCGTCGGATCCACAACGATAAATTCATCGACATCCGTTACCAGAACCGTCTCGTAGGACTGCAGCAGCAGCGCGGAAATACCGTTGAAGAACTCTGCCTTCAGCACCGAGAAATCCTCGGGCAGGCCCAGGCGAGGGATCACGTAGATCGTGCAGCCCTCCGCGAGCGCCCTCGACCGCGGATCATCGCCATGCAGCACGACAAAGAGGTTTTCTCTCCCCATCGCCGCGCCATAGTAGGCGACCCATTTTTCCAGGAACCAATGATCCCGGTAGACGAAAGTGATTGCGGCAAGGTCGCGCTTCAAGGCTGTCGGCTCCGATGGATCGTTCGCTGCATGCGCAGTATCACGATCATTCCGGTCAAATATCCAGCGCTTAATAAATCAAAAAACCCCGCGACCAATTTGGCTGCGGGGTTTTTATTATTTGTCATCGTTGTCGGATTTTTACTAGGTCTGGCGGCGACTTACTCTCCCACGTCTTGAGACGCAGTACCATCAGCGCGACGGCACTTAACGGCTGGGTTCGGGATGGGACCAGGTGTTTTGCTCGTGCTATGACCACCAGACCGAGTAAAAATCCGACGAGAGATACCGATCATGTTGTCCATGATTTAGTTGATACACTGTTATGTGTGTATGCTTTTGATTTGGTAGGAGATTTCTGTCTACTACTGGATCAAATCAAGCCTATCGGGCCATTAGTACCGGTCAACTGAATGCATTGCTGCACTTACATCTCCGGCCTATCGACGTGGTGGTCTACCACGGCCCTCAGGGATACCTTGTTTTGAGGGGGGCTTCCCGCTTAGATGCCTTCAGCGGTTATCCTGTCCGAACATAGCTACCCAGCACTGCCGTTGGCACGACAACTGGTCCACCAGTGGTTCGTTCACCCCGGTCCTCTCGTACTAGGGGCAACTCCTCTCAAGTATCCTACACCCACGGCAGATAGGGACCGAACTGTCTCACGACGTTCTAAACCCAGCTCACGTACCTCTTTAAACGGCGAACAGCCGTACCCTTGGGACCTGCTCCAGCCCCAGGATGAGATGAGCCGACATCGAGGTGCCAAACACTGCCGTCGATATGGACTCTTGGGCAGTATCAGCCTGTTATCCCCGGCGTACCTTTTATCCGTTGAGCGATGGCCCTTCCACTCGGGACCACCGGATCACTATGGCCGTCTTTCGACTCTGCTCGACTTGTCAGTCTCGCAGTCAGGCTGGCTTCTGCCATTGCACTCAACGAGCGATTTCCGACCGCTCTGAGCCAACCTTCGCGCGCCTCCGTTACGCTTTAGGAGGCGACCGCCCCAGTCAAACTACCCGCCACACAGGGTCCCGGCACCGGATAACGGTGCGCGGTTAGACATCAAGCAGAACAAGGGTGGTATCTCAAGGGAGACTCCACAGGAACTGGCGTCCCTGCTTCGAAGTCTACCACCTATCCTGCACATGTTCGGCCTAATGCCAGTGTGAAGCTGTAGTAAAGGTGCACGGGGTCTTTCCGTCTAACCGCGGGAAGCCTGCATCTTGACAGGCAATTCAATTTCGCTGAGTCGATGTTGGAGACAGCGGGGAAGTCGTTACGCCATTCGTGCAGGTCGGAACTTACCCGACAAGGAATTTCGCTACCTTAGGACCGTTATAGTTACGGCCGCCGTTTACCTGGGCTTCAATTCGGAGCTTGCACCCCTCCTTTTAACCTTCAGGCACCGGGCAGGCGTCAGACCCTATACGTCGTCTTGCGACTTCGCAGAGCCCTGTGTTTTTAGTAAACAGTCGCCACCCCCTGGTTTGTGCCCCCGGCTCCAAGTTGCCTTGGAACCGGGCCTCCTTCTCGCGAACTTACGGAGGTATTTTGCCGAGTTCCTTCAACATCGTTCTCTCAAGCGCCTTGGTATTCTCTACCAGTCCACCTGTGTCGGTTTAGGGTACGATCTCATGTAGGGCTATTTCCAGGAACCTCTAAGCGGCCCACCCAATCCGATAAGGGTGAACAACCTTCGAGATCCGTCACGTCCTACTGGCTCAGGAATATTAACCTGATTCCCATCGACTACGCCTTTCGGCCTCGCCTTAGGGGTCGGCTTACCCTGCTCAGATTAGCTTTAAGCAGGAACCCTTGGACTTTCGGCGAGAGTGTCTCTCACACTCTTTGTCGCTACTCATGTCATCATTCTCGCTAGTGATCTCTCCACCGGATGGCTCACGCCCCGGCTTCACAGAAAGCTCCTTGCGTCCAATCCTTCCGAAGAAGGTAAGGACGCATGGAGCTATGTCACACTACGCTCCGCTACCATATGCTATGCATATCCTCAGCTTCGGCTCATGGCTTGAGCCCCGTTACATCTTCGCCGCAGGACGTCTTGATTAGACCAGTGAGCTGTTACGCTATCTTTAAAGGATGGCTGCTTCTAAGCCAACCTCCTGGTTGTTTTGGACATCCCACCTGCTTTCCCACTTAGCCATGAATTGGGGGCCTTAGCTGGAGGTCAGGGTTGTTTCCCTCTCCACTACGGACGTTAGCATCCGCAGTGTGTCTGCCATCTAGTACTCCCGGGTATTCGGAGTTTGGTTAGGATCAGTAAGCCTGTGGGGCCCCATTACCCATCCAGTGCTCTACCCCCCGGGGTATTCGGATGACGCTCTACCTAAATAGATTTCGCGGAGAACCAGCTATCTCCGAGTTTGATTGGCCTTTCACCCCTAGGCACAACTCATCCCGACCTTTTTCAACAGGTGTGGGTTCGGACCTCCAGTAAGTGTTACCTTACCTTCATCCTGGTCATGCCTAGATCACTCGGTTTCGGGTCTGATCCCACGAACTCGACGCCCTATTAAGACTCGCTTTCGCTGCGCCTACACCTATCGGCTTAAGCTTGCTCGTGAGACCAAGTCGATGACCCATTATACAAAAGGTACGCTGTCAGGCCGCAAGGGCCCTCCAACTGATTGTAGGCGTTCGGTTTCAGGTACTGTTTCACTCCCCTCGTCGGGGTGCTTTTCACCTTTCCCTCACGGTACTGGTTCGCTATCGGTCAGTAAGGAGTACTTAGCCTTCGAGGGTGGTCCCCCGATCTTCAGACAGGATTTCACGTGTCCCGCCCTACTTAATACGTCCTGTCATGCTTCATATACGGGACTGTCACCCACTATGGTTGGCCTT
>NZ_CM149884.1:210000-420000 GCF_056270665.1 Pseudooceanicola sp. DL12 | reverse complement strand
CTGAGCCAGGATCAAACTCTCAAGTTGAAATCCGATTACTCGGATATCCTTGACGTTCGAACCTCTGCACATCTGTGTCCCGGAGGCTAGTCCGGGACGTCTCTGTTTGTCTGTGCTTCAGTACCAAAGGTACAGAAACCGTTCAAACAGTGAAGCTGACATTCCATCATCGGCCGAAGCCTAGGAACGCGATATGCAGACATTGATCATCGAAATGATCCAAACCGCCCACATATCTCTTCAGATACTCGCGATGTCAAAGAGCGTAGAGACAAAAACCAGACCAGTGCGCCCTAACTTACGGCGCGCCCGCCCGTCATTACCTCTGAATTTCTTGTCACCACCTAACCGTCCAGTCCCTCAAGAGCGTCCGCTCCGTCCGTCCCGTCCGCCTCAGTGGCGCCCCGTAGCGCCTCAGCGCCGCCGGTGAAGGGGTATTTAGGGATTGGGCCGCAGAGCCGCAAGCGGAAAAAACCGGGAATTCGCGCTTTTTTCAGAAAATATAAAAATATAAACATTTTCAATAAGTTACCAACCCACTTCCGTGTGAGATCATGTGACGGCCCCATCAAGACCTCCCGTGAAAGTTGTGTGCCAAGGACCTGTCGGCAGGGGCACCCCACTTATCCCCCGAGTTATCCCCAGACTCGGCCGGAATCGGGGTGGAATCGGACGGGAATCGCCCCCGACTCGAGTCGGACGGCATGGGAATCGCCGGTGGGTGCCCCGATCGCCCCGGATCCTCGCTCGACACTCCGGTCCATCATCGGCTGCTCCATGGCACGCCTTCCGGTCTTTCCCGGCCTCTCCCCGGATCTGCCGCCAAATCGCCGACGCAGGCCTCGCCCCTCCGCCCGCCTTTGCGCCCGCCTTTGCGCCCGCCTTTGCGCCTGTCTCTCCCACACGCGGCTTGACCCACGGCCGCGAAGGCGTAGTCTCCTCCCCACGTCAGGGGAATCCCGCCCAGGGGATCGAGAGGCTGACATCGGGGAGACCCGAGGTGAAGCGACCCTTTGAACCTGACCCAGTTGATACTGGCGTAGGAAGACCGAAGGGCTTTTCCGCATCCTCTGTTCGCACGAGGCGGTCCTTTCGGGCCACCGTGGCCCTTTGCGTATCGACGCACCCGGGCCACATGGCCCCTTTCTGCCTCACTACTCACTTGGGTCTTTTCGAAAGAGGAGACCGATATGAAAGACGCCCCCCCCACCATCTCCACCGGCGCCCTGCCCGCCGCCCGCAAGATCTACCTCCAGGGAGACCGGCACGAGATCCGCGTGCCTCTGCGTGAGATCGCGGTGACCGGCGAGGCCTCCCTGCGGGTCTACGACAGCTCGGGCCCCTACACGGACCCGGCCGCGCAGATCGACATTGCCACCGGACTGCCCCCCGTACGGGGCGGCTGGCTGCAGGCGCGCGGCGATGTCGAGACCTATGAGGGACGCAGGGTAGAGGCCGCCGACAACGGGTTTGCCGAGGGTGCCCGGCTGACGCCCGCCTTTCCCCGCGCCCGCGCCCCCATGCGCGCCACGGGCGGCCGCGCCGTGACCCAGCTGGCCTATGCCCGCGCCGGCATCGTGACACCCGAGATGGAATTCGTAGCCATCCGCGAGAACGAGGGGCGCACCGCCGCGGCCACGCGGGACGGCGAGCCCTTCGGTGCCGAGCTGCCGGACCTGGTGACACCCGAGTTCGTCCGCGACGAGATCGCCGCCGGCCGCGCCATCATCCCGGCCAACATCAATCACACCGAGCTCGAGCCGATGATCATCGGGCGGAACTTCAAGGTGAAGATCAACGCCAACATCGGCAATTCCGCCGTCACCTCTTCCATGGAAGAGGAAGTGGAGAAGATGGTCTGGGCGATCCGCTGGGGCGCCGACACGGTGATGGACCTCTCCACGGGGCGCAACATTCACAACATCCGCGACTGGATCATCCGCAACGCGCCGGTGCCCATCGGCACCGTGCCGCTCTATCAGGCGCTGGAGAAGGTGGGCGGCATCGCCGAGGACCTGACGTGGGAGGTCTACCGCGACACGCTGATCGAACAGGCCGAACAGGGTGTCGACTATTTCACCATCCACGCCGGCGTACGCCTTCACATGATCCCGCTGACCGCCGAGCGCGTGACCGGCATTGTCAGCCGGGGTGGCTCGATCATGGCCAAGTGGTGCCTGCATCATCACCGCGAGAGTTTCCTCTACGAGCATTTCGAGGAGATCTGCGAGATCTGCCGGCAGTATGACGTGAGCTTCTCCCTTGGCGACGGCCTGCGGCCCGGCTCCATCGCCGATGCCAATGATGCCGCGCAATTCGCCGAGCTGCGGACGCTGGGAGAGCTGACAGAGGTGGCCTGGGAGAAGGATTGCCAGGTGATGATCGAAGGACCGGGCCATGTGCCCATGCACAAGATCAGGGCCAACATGGAAGAACAGCTGAAGCACTGCCACGAGGCGCCCTTCTATACACTCGGGCCGCTCACCACGGATATCGCGCCGGGCTATGATCACATCACCTCTGCCATTGGCGCGGCGATGATCGGATGGTTCGGCACGGCGATGCTCTGCTACGTCACGCCAAAGGAGCACCTCGGGCTGCCCGACCGCGACGACGTGAAGACCGGGGTGATCACCTACAAGCTGGCCGCCCATGCCGCCGACCTGGCCAAGGGTCACCCCGGCGCCCGGCTGCGTGACGATGCGATCAGCCGTGCACGGTTCGAGTTCCGCTGGGAGGACCAGTTCAACATCGGCCTCGACCCGGACACCGCGCGTGACATGCACGACGAGACAATGCCCAAGGAAGCGCACAAGGTGGCGCATTTCTGCTCCATGTGCGGGCCCAGGTTCTGCTCAATGCGCATTTCTCACGACATCCGGGCCGAGGCCGAGAAGCAGAAGGGCATGGAGAGGATGGCGGAGAAGTTCCGCGAGGGCGGCGAACTCTACATCCCGGCAGAGGAGGGCGCGAAATGATCTCGGTCCTTGGATCGGGGGTGGCGGGGCTCTGCGCCGCCACCGCCCTGGCCGAGGCGGGGCTGGAGGTGGAAGTGATCGTGCCTGTGGATGCGCCTGCACCCGCCTCTCATCTGGCCGGTGGCATGCTGGCGCCCTTCTGCGAAGGCGAGAGCGCGCCGGAGATGATCGTCACCCGCGGGCAGCAGGCGCTCGACTGGTGGGCGGCCCATGTGCCCGGCGTCGAACAGCGCGGCACGCTCGTCGTGGCGCCCCCTCGCGACGCGGCAGAGCTGACCCGCTGGGCGCGCGCCACACGCGGCCACGCCACCGTGGATCCCGCCACGCTGGAGCCCGACCTGCAGGGCCGCTTTGCGCGGGGGCTCCATTATGGAGAGGAGGCGCATCTCGACCCGCGCCTGGCCCTCGCCCATCTGCGCGGCATGCTGGAGGCCCGCGGAACCGACTTCCGCGACGGACCTCCGCGGGGCCGCATCGTCGATTGCCGCGGCATGGCCTCGGCCGATGTGCTGCCAGACCTGCGCGCCGTGCGGGGAGAGATGGTCGAGGTGATGGCGCCGGATGTCCATCTGACCCGCCCCCTGCGGCTGCTGCATCCGCGCTTTCCCTGCTATGTCGTGCCCCGTGGCGCCGGGCGCTACATGCTAGGCGCCACGATGGTTGAAAGCGCCCGCACCGGCCCCGTCACCGCCCGCGCGCTGATGGAGCTGCTCTCCGCCGCCTATGCCATCCACCCCGGCTTTGCCGAGGCCGAGGTCATCTCCACCGGCACAGGCCTGCGCCCCGCCTTCCCCGACAACACCCCCCGCCTGCGCCGCGCCGGCGCCCGCATCCACCTCAACGGCATGTACCGGCACGGCTTCCTGATGGCACCGATCCTCGCCCAGGACCTCGTGCAGATG
The DNA here is from genome assembly GCF_056270665.1 of Pseudooceanicola sp. DL12. Lineage (NCBI taxonomy): Bacteria > Pseudomonadati > Pseudomonadota > Alphaproteobacteria > Rhodobacterales > Paracoccaceae > Pseudooceanicola > Pseudooceanicola sp. DL12. Next base: position 416,120 of record NZ_CM149884.1, on the reverse strand, counting down.
CTTACCGAAGAACAGGAGCCCCTGCCATGCTGATCGACCTCAACGGCACTCCCCTCGACACCGCCGCCGCCACCCTCGCCGCGCTGCTGACAGAGCAGGGGCTCGGCCCCGCCGTGGCTACAGCCCTCGATGGCGCCTTCGTGCCCGCGCCCGCGCGCGCAGACACCCCCCTGCACCCCGGCGCCCGGGTCGAGGTGCTCTCTCCGATGCAGGGGGGCTGAGCGATGTTCCTCGACAGCGAACACGCCAGCCGCCTGCTGCTGGGAACCGCGCAATATCCCTCGCCCGCCGTGCTGCAACAGGCCATCGCGGCCTCGGGCACCGGCATCATCACCGTCTCGCTCCGCCGCGAGGGGCCCGAGGGCGCAGCCTTCCGCGAGATCCTGCAATCCAGCGGCTGCCGCATCCTCCCCAACACCGCCGGCTGTCACACCGTGCGCGAGGCCGTGACAACCGCGCAGATGGCACGCGAACTCTTCGGCACCCCCTGGATCAAGCTCGAGGTAATCGGCCATGCCGACAGTCTGCAGCCCGATCCCTTTGCCCTGGTCGAGGCCGCCCGCATCCTCTGCGACGAGGGGTTCGAGGTCTTCCCCTACACCACCGAGGACCTGATCGTGGGCGAGCGCCTGGTCGAAGCCGGCTGCCGGGTGCTGATGCCCTGGGGGGCGCCCATCGGCTCGGGCCAGGGGCTGCGCAACCCGCAGGGGCTGCGCGCCATGCGCGCCCATTTCCCCGATCTGCCGCTGGTGATAGATGCCGGTATCGGCGCGCCGTCCCAGGCGATGGCCGCGATGGAGATGGGATTTGATGCCGTGCTGCTGAATACCGCCGTGGCCCGCGCCACCGATCCCGTCGCCATGGCCCGCGCCTTCGGGCAGGCCGTCGCCTCCGGCCGCGCCGCCTATCTTGCCGGCCTGCTGCCCCCGCGCGACATGGCCTCGGCCTCCACCCCTGTCTTCGGAATGGCGAACCTCGCATGACACGACTTCTCGATCCCTTCTATCTCATCGTCGGCGATGTCGGCCGTCTCGAACTGCTGGTCCCCCAGGGCGTCCGCCTCGTGCAGCTCCGCATCAAGGATCAGCCCGACGCCATCGCCCGGCATCAGATCCGCCGCGCCCGCGACATCTGCGCGGTGCACCGTGCCCGGCTGGTGGTCAACGATCACTGGCAGGCCGCACTCGATCTGCGCTGCGGGTTCGTGCATCTCGGCCAGGAAGACATGCAGGGCGCCGATTTTGCCGCGCTCCGCCGTGCCGGGGTGCGCTTCGGCCTTTCCACTCATGACGAGGACGAGCTCGAGCGCGCCCTCTCCCTCGGTCCGGCCTACGTGGCCCTCGGCCCCGTCTACCCGACGCTGCTGAAACAGATGAAATGGGCGCCGCAGGGCCTCGACCGGCTGCGTAAATGGCGCGCCCTCGCCGGAAAGACGCCGCTGGTCGCCATCGGCGGGCTGACGCCCGACCGCCTGCCCGGCGTCTTCGCGGCCGGCGCCGATAGTGCCGCCGTGGTGACCGACATCCAGCAGGCCGCCGACCCCGAGGCGCGCTGCCGCGAATGGGTGCTTGCCACCCGCGAGATGGCGACATGAGCCGTTACGACCGTCAGCTTTCCCTGCCAGAGGTCGGCGCCGCCGGTCAGGCGCGGCTGGCGGGTGCGCGGGTGCTGGTCGTGGGCGCCGGCGGGCTCGGCTCTGCCCTGCTGCCCCTGCTGGCCGGTGCCGGTGTCGGGCAGATCCGCATCATCGACCCGGACGTGGTGGAAGAGAGCAACCTGCACCGTCAGGTGCTCTACCGCATGTCCGACATTGGCCAGCCAAAGGCCCGTATCGCCGCCGCCGCCCTCTCGGCCCTCAATCCCGATTGCGCGGTACAGGCCCTTGTCGGACGCCTCGATCCCGAAGTGGCCCGCCGCGAACTGCCCGGCACGGATCTCGTGATCGACGCCGCCGACAGTTTCGCCACCACCTATGCGCTCTCCGATGCCTGCCTTGCGGCCGACCTGCCCCTTGTCACCGCCTCGGTGCTCGGGCGGTCCGGTTATGTCGGCGGCTTCTGCGGCGGGGCGCCCGGCTATCGTGCCGTCTTTCCCGACCTGCCGGAGCAGGCCGCCACCTGCGCCAGCGCCGGTGTCATGGGGCCGGCGGTCGCCACCCTGGGCGCGCTTCAGGCCCAGATGGCGCTTTCGGTGCTGCTGCGGCACGCCCCCTCGCCGCTCGGTCAGCTGCTCACCCTCGACCTTGCAAGCTGGCGCGTCAGCGGCTTCCGCTTCGAAGGAGCCGCAGATCCCGAGGCCCTGCCCCTTGTCCTCTCCGTTCATGACCTGACCGCCGACGACCTCGTCATCGACCTTCGCGAGGCGGCAGAGCGCCCTGGCCTCGTCACGCCGCGCGCCCTTCGCCTTGCCCCGGAGAAGGTGCCGGGCCTCTCCCCCGCTCCCGGTCAGCGCACGGTTTTCGTCTGCACCACCGGCCTGCGCGCCTGGCGGGCGGCCCGGGCAATGGCTTCCGCCGGGCACGGCAAGGTCGCCATCCTGGCCGATCCATGACGACGCCGGATGTCCTGCTGATCGGCGGCATGGATTCCAGTGGCGGCGCCGGGCTCCTGCGCGACGCCCTTGCCGCGCAGGCCTTCGGCATTGCGACCCGCGCTGCCGTCACCGCCGTGACAGCCCAGACAGACAGCCGCGTCTGGGCCGTGCACCCTGTGCCGGCCCTGGTCCTCGCGGCCCAGATCCGCGCGGCGGATCACCCGCCCGCCGCAATCAAGATCGGAATGCTGTGCAACACTGCCAATGTCGCCGCCGTGGCCGACGCACTGGCCGATACCCTCCCCGACGCGCCCCTGGTGCTCGACCCGGTGATCCGGTCCAGCTCCGGCACGGCGCTCCTCGATGATGCAGGCCTCGCGCTTCTTCTCGACCGGCTTCTGCCCCGCTGCACCCTGCTCACACCCAACCTGCCGGAGCTTGCTCTGATCGCCGGCGCGCTCGGCCTGCCCAGGGCGCCCGAGCCCGAGGTCACATCCGCCCTGCATCAGCGCGGATGCCACGCCGTCCTGGTCAAGGGCGGCCATGCCGCCGAGGCAACCTGCGAGGATCGGCTCTATCTGCCCGCCGCACCTGTCGTGAAGTTCCGTGCCCCGCACCTTCCGGTCGCCCTGCGGGGCACCGGCTGTCAGCTGGCCAGCGGCGTGGCCGCCAATCTTGCACTTGGAGAGGATCTGCCTGCCGCCGTCGCCGCCTCGCACGCGCTGTTGCAACAGCGCTTTGCGCAGGCCATGGCCTAGGCCGTCCAGAGAAATCCGACAGCCCGCGCCAGGAAAGACGTCACCGAGGAGCCGTGATTGTCGCCCGGATACTCCACGAAGGTCGCGTTGGTGGCCCGGGCCATGTCGCGGGCCCGGCCCACCATGTCGCGGCTGCGCAGCCGCTCGACGCGCGCCTGCGGCTGTCCCGATTGCTCGGCCAGTTCCGGTGTCTCCAGCGCCCCGATGGTGATCAGCACGGGCGCACCCTCGGGCCGCGACTCCGTCATCAGCCGTTCCGGATCGGTCCAGATCGAGGGGCTGCCCGCTGCCACATGAGAGAAGAGAGCAGGCCGGTCGATCCGCGCGGCCAGGCCAAAGGCCCCGCCGAAACTGTGGCCGAGGATCATCCGCCGCGCCGGGTTCACTGGCACTTCGCCCTCGATCCGCGGGATCAGCTCCTCCTCGATCAGCGCCAGGGTCGCACGACGGCTGGGCCCAACGGCGTCACTGCCCGCCAGGTCCGGCGTCCGGCGCGCGAAATCGATCAGGTCCGCCTCTGGCCAGCCGATGCCCACCACCACGGTGGGCTCGACACCGGATTCCGCGTAGCGGCTCGACTGCATGCGCACCGCGTCGCGCAGCGTGCCGAAGGTCCAGCCCGCATCCAGCGCGTAGATCACGCCATAGCCCCCGGGCGGCGGGGCGGCATCGGGCAGGCTCACCACGATGCGAAAGGGGCGCTCCGCCGGGCCGATGTCGAACTCGGCCGTCCCGGACGGACGCCAGGGGGGGCCGAATGCATCGGCCCCCCCGGTCTTGTCGTCATCCGTTTTCGTGGCTGCGGCCGTCATCTCGGTGGATGGTGCCATGGCTTCGATTGTCTCCGGATCAGAAGGATTTGCTGAGCGACACGTTAAACGTCCGGGGTTCGCCGCGGAAGTTGAAAACGGTCGTGCTGCCGACACGGGTGTAATAGGCCTCGTCAAAGACGTTATCCACGCCCATGCGCAGGGTCACGCCGTTGTCGAAGCTGCGCGCCGCCATCAGATCGACCACCTTGTAGGCCGGGGCCGTGATGGTCTTGGAGTAGAAGTCGGACATCGCCGTCAGACGGCCACCAAAGCTCCAGCCGGCCAGCGCGCCCTCGGTCACGTCGTAGCTGGCGGTCAGCTTGAACATGTGCTCGGGGGTGTAGGTCGAGAAGGTGTCGCCCTCGCTGTCGCCGTTCAGGTACTCGGTGTGGGTATAGGTATAGCCGCCCGAGATGTGGAAGTTCGGGGTGATCTCGCCGGCCAGTTCCAGCTCGATGCCCTTGGATTCCACTTCTTCCTGCGCCACGTAGATGTCATCGTCGACCTCGACCGGGCGGTTGACCTCGCGCAGATCGAAGACTGCCGCCGATACGTTCAGGCCGTAGGCCAGCTGTGCCTTGACGCCGGCTTCGAACTGCTGGCCCTCGATCGGCTCGAGCAGGTCGCCGTTGGCATCCTTCACCGACTGCGGAATGAAGATTTCCGAGTAGCTGGCATAGAGCGTGGTGTTCGGGTTCAGGTCATAGGTGACACCGGCAAAGGGCGTCACATGCGCATCCACGTCGTAGGAGCTCGTGTCGACCGCGCCGGACGACAGCGTCGTTGTGTCCGAGGTGCCATCATACCAGCTCAGGCGCGCACCACCGATGAAGGTCAGCGGCTCAATCGGCGACAGGCGCAACTGGGTATAGAGCCCTTTGGAAGTGGTGTCGGTATCGGTGCGCGTCGAGTAGGAGACGTCCGGAGCGGCAACCGCGCCGGTGTTCCAGTTGGTCAGGTCCCAGCTGCCCGAGATCGAGCCGCGCGCCTGGTACATGGTGCTCTCCACGTGCTGCCAGTCGGCACCGATGATGGCGTTGCCCGTCCAGTTGCCCATGTAGAAGGGCAGCTCGGCGTGGACATCCATCGCGGTGCTGTCCTGGGTGAAATCACGCGCCAGCCAGGCCAGCTTGGAAATCGTGTTGTCGGAGGCCGCGGCAGAGCCGGAATACCCGTAGAGGAAATTGCCTTCCTGGTGCGAACGGCGCAGCGAGAACTTGATGCGCCCGCCGTTGGCCAGCTGGTGCTCGGCCGCGATCACGCCGTCGGTGACCTCGTTCTCGAAGTTGTTCCAGTCCAGCACCGTGGTGGCCGAGCTGTTGAGCCACATCAGCGAGCTGTCGGAATAGGTCGGCAGGCCGTTATAGGGAGTGATGTCCCGTTCCATGTGGCTGAGCGAGAAGGTCAGCTTGGTGTCGGGCGTCACGTCCCAGGCCAGCGTGCCGTAGAGGGATTTCACGCCGTTGGTCACGCCGTCGACAAAGCTGTCGCCGTCGCCCCAGGCCGCCACGAAACGGCCACGCAGGGTGCCGTCCTCGTTCAGCTTGTTCGACATGTCGATCTCGGCGCGGGCCTGGCCGTTGGAATCGTAGGAGGTCGAGGCATAGCCGGTGAACTCGGTCGCATTGGCCTGCTTCAGGCGCATGTTGATCGAGCCTGCGGGCTCGCCGGTGCCGATGAAGAGACCGGCCGGGCCTTTCAGCACTTCCACGTGGTCGACGATCGAAAGGTCGGGCTGGGTGCCGTAGATCGAGCTGACCGGCGCCGGCAGACCGTCGAAGTAGAGATAGTCGAACTCGTAGCCACGCGAATAGATCGACGACCGGCCCACGTTGTTGTTCAGGATCATGATGCCGGGGGTATCGCCCAGCGCCTCTTCAAGCGCGGTATAGCCGCCGTCCTCGATCTGCTTGTGCGTCACCACGCTGGTCGACTGCGGCACCTGGCGCGGGCTCATCGTCGCCTTTTCCCCGACCGAGATCAGGTCCGTGGAATAGCTGTTGGTGTCTTCCGTCTCATAGCTCGACCCGTCGACGCTGATCGGGTCCAGCAGGATGACATTATCCTGCGCGAGGGCAGGGCCGGCAAGAGCGGTCGTGGCAAAGAGAGCCACGCGAAGGGAATGGCGTGCGAGCACTGGCATGGGGCGATCCTTATTTCCGACTTTTTTTATCGGTAATAGGCTGTAAACTGGTTCCCAGCCAGTCACCGACCTTTTCAAAAGGGTCATAAGGATTCGCCAGAACGCCATTTTGAGCTCACGAGAGACGCATGTCAGCGATCAGCCTCGCCCAGATCGAAGACGCCACCGGCGCACGCTGCGTGGATTTCGGCGCAACCCTGCCGGCCGACAGGATCGTCCTGACCGGGCTGCGAGAGGGCACGCCCCTGCCCTCAGGCATTCACGTCAACCTGCATCATTCCCGCGCCGAGCAGGATTTCGAGACGCGCATGGTGCGCGCGCCCAACGTGGTGCTTCAGATGGTTCTCGAGGGGCAGGTCGAGGCCTGGCTGGGCGGGGCCCGCGTCGAACACGGCCGCCCGCCGCACCAGCCCGCGCGCATCATCTTCAGCGCCCTGTCAGAGCCCACCCAGTTCCGCCGTCGTATGCGACGCGGGCAGGTGCTGCGCAAGATCGGCGTGGTGCTCTCCTGGGACTGGCTGCAGGCCCATGGCCTCTCGCAACAGGAGGTCCTGCACGGACAGCCCATGCGCTTCGACAGCTGGATCGCCCCCTCGGCCGACGTCTCCCGCGCCGAGGCCCTGCTGGCTGCGCAGGAGGACGGCAGCACTCCCGCCTCCCTGCTCGCCTTCCGCAAGGAGGCCCTCGCCATGTCGATGATCCGCCACGCGATCGAGAACCTGGCCGTCGACGCTGCCGCGCTCAAGCCAAAGGAACGCGAGAGGCTCTCGCGGATGGAGGCCCGGGCCAGCCGCCCCGGTCCGCTCCCCCCGCTAGAGGAGATCGCCGCGGCCGGCGGCATGAGCGTCTCGACCATGCGGCGCCTGTTCCAGCGTGCCTATGGGCGACCGGTGCTGTCGCATATCCGCGATCAGCGCATGGACCGCGCCGCGGGAGCCCTGCGCGCCGGCACCTCCGTCGGCGATGCGGCGGCCATCGCCGGCTACGAGACGCCCACCGCCTTTGCCACCGCCTTTCGCCAGCGCACCGGCGTCAGCCCGTCGCAGTTTCGCCGCTCCGGCGACTGACCGGCCACGGCACCCCGGCTAGAGCTCCAGCAGGCGCATGCGCATTGCCGTGGCCACCGCCTCGGAAATCGTAAGCGCCGAGAGCTTCTGGCGCAGGTTGCGGAAATGCATGTCCACCGTCGGCAACGAGATGTTCAGCCTGTGCGCGATCCGGTCCCGTCGCAGCCCCGTCGCCGCCAGTCTCAGTACCGACATCTCGCGCGGGGTCAGATGCGGCCTCTCCTCCGCCCCCATGGCTAGTTCGGCCTGTTCCAGGAACAGCACGATGCGGACACGGTCGCGGTCGAAGGGCAGGATGTTGACCTGCAGGAGTTCCCCGCCCTCCCCGCTTTCGGGCTTGCAGACCCAGGGCTGCGGATCCTCCTCGCGGCAGGCCAACTGCAGGGCCTCGCGAAACGGCCGCTCGGGCCGGATCGAGAGCCGCCCCGCCCGCGCCGTGCAGATCGCCGTGCCGCCGTCCTCCAGGAACCGTCCCGCCGCCGGGTCCAGCGCTAGGATCCGCCCCTCCGGATCTACCTCGAGCCAGGCCAGCGACACGGTCGTCCTGACGGGAATGGAGGGCGCCTTTCCGGGGTCGTTTCGCGGCGGTCGGCTGGCGGTGGCTTGTCTGTGCATGGCTCTCGGCTTTCCTGTCTTCCGCCGCCCCTCTCCGGCGCGGCCTGTCCTGGGCACCACCCTTGGAATCACCGCCGGCGGCTTTCGCCCCCCGAATGGGGGGAGACCCGCGGAAAGATCGGAACGCGGGACGAAAACGTACCGTACCGAAGGTTTTCGTGGCCGTTTTCCTTGCACCCCGTCCGAAACCTGCCAAAGATTTCCGTCACCGAATGGCTCCACCCCGCCGGCCCGCCGGCCCGGACGATCAAGGCACCGCCCGATGAAGTCTCAGGCAGACAAGACCTCCACGCCCCCCTCTCAACTGGTCGAGACCGTGGCCTCCGTCCTGCCGCGGGACCGCGCGCTGCCCTCGGAGGACGCCCTCCTGATCCGCCCGGCGCAGGAGACCGAGAGCGAGCGCTTCTTCCACCGCAACTTCTCGCGCTGCTCCTTCCCTGCGAACCTCCACGACCACGCCGGCCGCCGCCAGGTAGAGACCTTCCTCGCCGGTGCCGAAGAGGACTTCCCCGAAGTCCTGCGCATGCCCCGGCAATCCTCCGGCGGCTGTGCCTTCGTCGTGGCCGAAGACGCGCTCTTCTTCCTCTACGACCGGATCGACCGCTGGGAGGACGCCCCGGGGCACCTCGCCCTGGTCGCCGTGCGCATCGACCGCGACCGCCTGCCCTCGCTGCTGAGCGACGCGCCCCCCGGCACCCGCCTCACCCCCAGCGAATACCTGCTGCTCGGCCACCTGCTCACCGGTCTCGACCTCAAGGGCGCTGCCGAGACCCTCGGCGCCTCCTATGACACCAAGCGCAAGCAGATCCAGGTGATCATGGACAAGCTGGGCGCGCCCACCCAGACCGCCCTGCTGCGCAGCCTCTCGGTCGAGATCACCGCCCGCCTGCTCGACGAACTGCTGCCCGCCTGGCAGCAGAGCCAGGAAACCGCCCTCATCCGCCGGCAATTCGGCAAGGACGTCATCGTCAACCGCCTGACCATCGGCGAGGGAATCGAGGTGCCGGTCTGGGAATTCGGCGCCCGCCGCGGCCGCCCGGTGCTCTATTTCCACAGCATGCTGGCCCCCACCGTCTTCCGCGCGGACATGATCGAGCACCTGAAGGCCGCCAACCTGCGCTGGCTGGTGGTGCCCCGGCATTTCCTCGGCTTCGACGGCGCATTCGATGCCGAGACCCGCATGGCCCGGCTCACCCGCGCCCTGGCCGAGACCGTCGACTATCTCACCGACGAGCCGCTCACCTGCCTGGGAGAGAGCGCCGGCGTCTCCTGGGCGCTGCACTTCACCCGTCACAACCCAGAGCTGGTCGATCACCTCGTCCTGGCCGCCACGCCCCAGCCCGCCCCGGCGCCCGACACCGGCGGCAGCCTCACGATCTACGGCGAGATGTCCCAGCGGCTGCGCCGCGACGACCGTGTCATCGCCGGCCTGGCGCGGGTCTACAATGCCATCGCCCGGGTGCCTTCGCTGGCGCGCAAGGGGATGACCCACCTCTATCGCAAGTCGCCCGCCGATTCCGCCTGTGTCGAGGACATGTTCCGCCAGCCGGTCTTCACCGAATGGCTGCGCCTGATCGCCGATACCGCCACCCACACCTCGATCGACGAGATGCATATCCTGCAGCGCCGATGGATCGAGGATCTGCGGGCGCTGGACTGCGACATCAGCTTCTTCCATGGCGCCGAGGATCCGATCAGCCCCATCGGAGAGATCCGTGGGATCGCCGACAGCATGCCCCGGGCCAGCTTCCGCCAGATCGAGGATGCCGGGCACCTGGTCCTGACCCAACATTTCGGCGCCGTCACCCGCCATCTGGCGGGGCTCCCGCCACGGCAGGCCATCGCCGGCTGACCACCGGCCCCCCGATCACCGGCCCCCGATCATTGCCCGGCACGGATGCGCCGGGCAATTGCGGCCTCAGTGCGCCTGCAGGCGCTCGATCTTGTCAATCACCCGGTCATAGTCTTCCTGATAGCCGATCGGCTCGAAGAAGCGCCCGTCCTCGTCGAAGAGCAGAACCGAGGCGGAATGATCCATGGTGTAATCGCCGTTATCCAGCGGCACCTTTCGGGCATAGATCCGGAAGGCCTTGATCGCCTTGTCGATCTCCGCCTCCGATCCGCTCACCCCCACGACACCCGGCACCCAGGAGCTGTAGGCCCCCATCATGTCGACGGTGTCGCGCTCAGGGTCAACGGTCACGAAGAAGACGCGCAGCGGCGGATCCCCCGCGGCCGACAGCTCCTCCTGCCAGGTCGAGATATCGCCCAGCGTCGTCGGGCAGACCTCCGGGCAGTGGGTAAACCCGAAGAACACCGCGCTTGGCGCGCCCTTCAGACTGGCCTGGGTAAACGTGCCGCCGTCCGTCGTCTGCAATTCGTAATCGCCCCGGCCAAGGGTATCGGCGATGCCGCGGTTCAGCCGCGGCTCGATCACCTTGACATAGAGCAGGGCCAGCGCCGCCACCGCGACACAGACCCAGAGCACGAGGCGAATGATCTTCTGCGTAGTCATGAGTTGCCTTCCCTGTTTTCGGGCCGGGCTCCTGCTGCCGTCCTGCGGCGCGGGCCCGGCCCTGTCCTTGCCCCCGGGGGGATCACTTCATGTGTCCCTGCATCTCGCCGGCGCCGGATTTCGCGTCACGCGCCAGCACCGGGAAGGTCACGGTCACCGTACCCGCCTTCTCGAATTCCAGCGTCACCGGAAAGCTCTCGCCCTCGGTCAGGCCCTGCTTCAGCCCCATGAACATGATGTGATAGCTGCCGGGCTTCAGCGTCACCACCTCGCCCGCCGGCAGGGGCAGACCGTCCGACAGTTCCCGCATCCGCATCACGTCGCCATCCATGGCCATCTCGTGCACTTCCACATGGTCGGCCACGTCGCCCGCCGTGGCCCCGATCAGCCGGTCATCCACTGCCCCGGTATTCTCCACCGACATGAAACCGCCGCCCACCGGCTGGTTCGGCAGGGTCGCCCGGGCAAAGGGCGCGGCGATGATCAGGTCGCCCTGTCGGATCTGTGCCGGCATGACCATGTCCATCTGCCCAGCGCCGGCACCGGCGCCGGCGCCGGCGTCATGAGCGTGCTCACCATGGGCCCCGCCTGCCACGACCGTCAGCCTTGGCGCGGGGTTCGGCACCTCGTGCGATCCGCTGGTGTCGGTCCAGTCGGCCTCGCCATCCGTGCATACCTGGAACGAAGGGAAATAAAGCACGGTGCCCGGCGCCACCTCCGGGCCGACCGCCCCGCGCAGGGTGAACTCGTCGTACCAGCCATCCTCCAGGTGACCACCGGACCAGGTGATCTCGCGCACGCCTTCCGTCATCTCGTGGCCATGGTTCATGTAGGGCGTCGCATAGGCCCCGGTGACGGTGCTCAGCTCCCAGCCCGCCTTGGGCATGGGCTTGGCGGCGTAGAAGCCGTCGGGCAGCGTGATGCGCACCGTTTCGGTCGCCTGACCATCACAGCCATGGGGCACCCGCAGGGTGATCTTGGTGGTGGCACCGGCCTGCGCCTGCTGCTGTTCGAGCGAGACATGGGCCATGGCAAGGGTGGCGGGGGCCGTCAGGGCGACGGCGGCAACAAGGGTTTTCAACATGTTCTTCTCCTGATGTCTGGCCGCAGTGCCGGAATGGCCTGCTGCCGAATGCCACGCGCGATGCGCGGCGTGAAGGGCTCGCGGCGAAACTGCCGGCAAGGCCCCCGCGTCAGGAAAAGCGGGGTGGCGCCCTTGGAGAGGTGGCGTGATCCGGTCGCTGGCGCGGCAGGTCGAAAGGCCCCGGCAGGCTGACGCCCAGGTCAAAGCACGCCGCCCGCGCGGTCAGCTCAAGCGGCGCATGGCCCTCCTCCGGCAGCAGCCGGCAGAAGGGACAGCGGTGGTCCGAATGGTCGTGGTCGCTCTGGCAATAGTCGTCGGCACTCCCGCCATAGACCATCTGTATCTCGGCGCGCGCAATGTCGTCCCGGTCGGGGGCCATGTGCCCAGCCGAGACCACGCTGGCCAGGGCGATCAGGATCGCCGCCAGGAGACCGAAGGGAGCTCTGATCCGCCGCGTGAACATGGGCGATGACTTTGCACGGGATCGAGGACGAGGGAAGCCAAAAGTGGGTGCCGCAGGGGCAGCGCGCCGGCGGCGCCGGTTCGGCCCGAAACCGCACCGACGCAATACCGACGTGATACCGACGCAATACCGACATCGATTTTTGGCGGATTTTTCGGCGATTTTCCGGCGGGATGGCAGCGGGAAAACCGCGCTCCGAATCGCATGCCCGACATCATGTCGAGGCTGCGCGTGCATGGACCTGCCCCGGGGGCTGATCTGCAAACCATTCAAATGAAGGGAGTTTTCCAGCACCACAAGGCCAATTGGCATTCTATGTGGTGCGTTGGATATCTGGTCGGAGTGAGAGGATTCGAACCTCCGACCCCTGCCTCCCGAAGACAGTGCTCTACCAGGCTGAGCTACACTCCGACCGTGGATCGCGACCTACAGAGAATGCCGCCCTTTGGCAAGAGCCAAACGAAGAAATTACGCATCCCTGCGCATTCGCATCATTGGACCGACCCGCAGACTTGCCGGTGTGCCCACGCGATTGCGCGTCCTCAGAACCGGTTGCTGCGATCCGCGACCTGCCCGCGACTCGCGCAGGACGATGTAGAGACCGGACAAGATGATCAGACCGGCGCCGGTGATGACATTCATGCCCGGCAGCTGATCAAAAAGGATGTAGCCATAGAAGGTTGCCCAAATGATCTGGGAATATTGCATAGGCGCCACCAGCGCCGCTTCCGCACGCTTGTAGGCGGCGATCATGCAAAGACCAGCGATGATCGACAGCGCCGCGATCGACGCGAACCCCGCAAGATCAAGCCCGGGCACCGGCTTGTAATACCATGGCATGAGCGCGCCCATCAGAAGGAAATTCGCCATCATCGGATAGAGCAGCATAACCACGCTGCGCTCCTCGGAGCCGATCTTGCGAACGATGACAGAGGCCAGGGAAGAGCACACCGCAGCCAGCAGCGCAGCGGCGTGCCCGAGGGTCAGAGAGGAATTGCCCGGCTGAAGGACGACCACAACGCCCGTGAGGCCAACCAGCACGGCGATCCAGCGGCGTAGCCGGACCTTCTCTCCCAGAATCGGGATCGCCAGCACGGTGATCAGCAGAGGAGAGGCGAAGAGAATCGCGTAGGTATCGGCAAGGGGCAGAACGGAGAAGGCATAGAAAGTGCACCCACTTGCAACAACGGCCGCAATGGTACGCAGCGCCATCCACCAAGGATGAACGGGCCGCAGCGTGCCTGGCTTGCCGTCGCGCATCAGGATCACCGTGGTCAGTGGGAACCCGAACAGAACCGAGAAGAATACGACCTGGAATGGAGCGAACTGCGCACCGAGGATTTTGACGATCACGTCGTGACTGGCAAAGATGGCAAAAGCCAGCAACGCCATCAGGATGCCGCGCGTCGATCCGGTCATGCTCTTCCCTTCAAAAGAAAATTCCCACTGCCATGACAATGGCAGCGGGAATCCGAAAGGCAAGGGCTGCCCCGAAAGAAGCCTTGAAAGGCACCCTCCAGGACATCAGAGCCTTAGAGGCTGGCGTCAAGAGCGGCGATTACCGCGTCACCCATCTCGGAGGTGGTTGCAGGGGTGATGCCTTCTGCGTTCAGCAGATCCGCGGTGCGTACGCCGTCGGCAAGAACGTTCTCCACGGCCTTTTCGAGACGCGTCGCCTCGGCCCCCTCATCGAAGCTGTAGCGCAGCGCCATGGCGAAGGACAGGATGCAGGCACAGGGGTTCGCCTTGCCCTGACCAGCGATGTCCGGGGCGGAACCGTGCACCGGCTCATAGAGCGCCTTGGGCCGGCCGTTCTCCATCGGGGCACCGAGGGACGCAGAGGGCAGCATGCCCAGCGAGCCGGTCAGCATGGCCGCAAGATCCGACAACAGGTCGCCGAAGAGGTTGTCGGTGACGATCACATCGAACTGCTTGGGCCAGCGGGTCAGTTGCATGGCACCTGCGTCGGCGTACATGTGGCTCAGCTCGACCTCGGGGTAATCCTTGCCCACCTCGGTCACGACTTCGCGCCAGAGAATGCCGCTCTCCATCACGTTCGCCTTTTCCATCGAGCAGAGTTTCTTGCCCCGCTTCATGGCCAGCTCAAAGGCCGAACGTGCCACGCGGTCGATCTCGCTCTCGGTATAGCGCTGCGTGTTGATCCCGACGCGCTCGTTGCCTTCCTCGATGATGCCGCGCGGCTCACCGAAGTAGACGCCCGAGGTAAGCTCGCGCACGATCATGATGTCGAGCCCGGCAACCACGTCCTTCTTCAGCGACGAGAAGTCGGCCAGAGCGTCGAAACACTGTGCGGGGCGCAGGTTCGCGAAGAGGTCCATCTCCTTGCGCAGACGCAGCAGACCGCGCTCGGGCTTCACCGAAAAGTCGAGCACATCGTACTTCGGGCCGCCCACTGCCCCCAGCAGGACGGCGTCGGCCTCCTGCGCTTTGGCCATGGTTTCGTCGGTCAGCGGCACACCATGCTTGTCATAGGCAGAGCCCCCAACGAGGTCCTCGCTCACGTCGAACGCCAGGCCACGCTTGGCGCCGAACCAGTCAATGATCTTGCGCACTTCGGCCATGACTTCCGGGCCGATACCATCCCCGGGGAGGATAAGAAGCGAGGGGTTGCTCATCTGGTTTTTTCCTTCCTGAACTCTCTGTCCACCGCCTACCCGCAAAGGGCGGAAAGTTCAAGAAACGAAGGGGGCAAGCCCCTCTGTCAGACGGTCCCACACAAGGCTGACGCGCGGCGTCCTGCGGATGCCTTCATGGGCCGACAGCCAGACCGGCAGACCGGGGATTTCGAGCCCAAGATCCAGCTCCTCCAGCAACGGGTCCGCCCGCCCCAGTGCCGCCTGTCCGAAACCAATTCCAGCTCCCGCACGGACCAGTTCCCAGTTCGTCAGCTGGTGATCGCAGCGCAGGGCAAAGTCCTCTCGCGACAACTCGATCCCCATGCCCCGAACGGCCCGAAGCATCAGCTCCGAGCGGTCATACCCGATCATGTCATGACCAAGCGCTTCCTGCAGTGTCCGCGGCCGCCCGACCCTGTCGAGGTAGCTCTTGGCGGCGAAGGCCGACATCGGCACATCGCCAAGTTTCCGTGTCACGATGTCCAGCTGTTCGGGACGGTACATCCTCAGCGCGATATCGGCTTCGCGGAAGGTCAGGCTTTCGGTCATGTCAGAGGCGACAAGTTCGATCTGCAGTTGCGGCACCTCACTTCGCAACTCGGCCAGGATCCGCGGCAGGATGTGGAACGCCACTATCTCGCTGGCGGTAATGCGGATCGTTCCGGCCAATTGGTCATCTCGCCCCGCTACGGTCATGGCCAGCTGCCCGGCTGCTTCGGCCATGCGCTGCGCGGCAGGCAACAGCTGCATGCCATCCTCTGTCAGCGATAGCCCGCGGGGCTGGCGCCGGAACAACTCGGCGCCCAGAAGCACCTCGAGCTTCCGGACCTGTCGTCCCAAAGTCGGTTGCGACTGTCCCATGGCCCGCGCTGCAGCGGAAAGAGACCCGGTTTCTGCCACCACCAGGAAAACCTGCAGCAGCGCCCAATCCGGCGGGGTGAGTGTCTTATCCATTCAAATATGAATAACGGCTAGATGATCCCGGTCAATTTCAAAACGTTCGAGAATGGGTAAATTTTCTCCCAAGACCAAGCAATTTTCCCTCACACGAATGGAACAGAAAGGCAGAAAAACATGGTACGCACAGTTCTCATCACCGGCAGTCATGGCAAGTTCGGCCATAATGCAGTCGAGGCCTTCAAGGAGGCCGGCTGGCAGGTCAGGATCTATCGGCGTGGCAAGGACGACCTTCAGAAAGTGGCCGAAGGAGCCGAAGTCATCGTCAACGCGATGGGCCCGCCGACATACGAGACGTGGGCACGTGACCTCCTTGCCCTCCACGACTCGGTGATTGCCGCCGCCCGCAACACCGGTAGCACCGTGATCGTTCCCGGGAATGTCTATGTGTTCGGCCCCGATGCATCGCCCCCCTGGGGCCCCGACACGCCGCATCTGGCGGAAAACCGGCTGGGCCTCCTGCGCCGCGAGATGGAAGACCGCTATGCTGCCTCCGGTGTGCAGACCATTGTCCTGCGTTGCGGCGATTTCATCGACCACCAGCCCACAGGCAACTGGTTTGACCGGATCATTGCTGCCAAGGCCATGCGGGGCTATATCCGCTACCCCGGCAACCCGAACATCCCCCATGCCTGGGCCTATCTTCCTGATGCAACACGTGCGGCGGTGGCGCTGGCAGAGATGCGCACGCAACTCGGCGCCTTTTCCGATTTGCCATTTGCCGGCTACACGATGACCGGCAACGAGATGGCCGCCACCCTCGGGCAGGTGCTCGGCCGAACCGTTGAAACACGGTCCTTCAACTGGGGGCTATACGGTTTGCTGCGGCCGTTCATGCCGATGATGAACGGGCTCATGGAGATGCGATATCTCTGGGACCTGCCGCACAGCCTCGATGGTAGGGCGCTCGACGAACTCCTGCCGAGTCGGCAATCCACCCCGCTGGCCGACGCCCTGCGCCAGGCCACCGCGCATCTTCATTGACGCTCGCGACCAGCCGGCAGCTCGAGGTCGACCCAGACCAGCCGGTGGCGGCTTGCCGCAACGACCTGAGCACCGAGCGCCGTACCGGGGTCGGGCCAGAGTACGCCACTCTCCTCAACCAGCAAACTGCTCGCGGGCAGGATATAGTCGACACGCATGTTCCCCGGCATAGGGTCGGGCCAGTCCACCGTCTGCGGGCCTCGAAGCTCATGTCCCGTCACGGAGTTGCGCTGGCGTGGCAGCGGATCCTGCAGGCGGTCATCGGACAGGAGTTCGGTGATCGCCTGTCGCAGCCCGTCGCCATGCTCCCGATCCAGGTTCGCGCCACCGATGATCACTGGCACCCCTTCCGGCATGGCGCCAAGCTCACCGTCCAGCAGGCGCTGCCAGAACAGGATCTCGTCGTGATTGCGGCGCCCATTGCGATCTTCGGGCCCGTCAAAGACCGGGGTCGTGGCGCGGAAGAGGCCCAGCGCCAGGGTCTCACCGCCTGCCTGAAGCGGTTGAACGAAATGCACCACCGAGGACAGGCGCTGGACATCACGTCCGGTGTCTTCCGCGGTCATCAGGCTTCTCGGCAGCTCGGCCCAGAGCAGGGCGCTGAAATCAAGCGCCTCGCCCGCGCGAGGCAGGCGGGACAGCATCACCATGCCACCGGCACCATTGAACAATCCGTAGCCCTGGGCATCCCGCGCCTGCCCGAGCCTGCCGTTGCCATCAAGATCGAGCCCGGTCGCCACTCCGCTGTTCGGGCGAGGAAAAACCACCTCGGGATAAGGGCGTGCCAACCGTGCGTTCAGTGCCCGCGCGGCAAGGAATTCGGCGTCATAGTCGATGCCGGACAGCACGATGACGTCGGGATCGACGTGGTCTATGACAGAGATCACGGCCAGAACCTGGGCATCCTCGCCCTGAAGGATGTCTCGCAGCAGCAGCCCTGGCCCCTTTCGGGACAACTCGGTATCGAAATACGCCAGGCGAATGCGCTCGGCCCGAACCTGTACGGGGAAACCGGCCAGGACCATCAGAAGGCAGATCGAAAGGACACTTCGCGGACGCATGCAAGGCACTCCTGCTCCTGCAACCGACTTCGGCGAAACGTTCTTAATAGCTGGTTAATGTCAGACCACTAGAAGGTCCCGAATACGAGACAGGGCCCCGCGGGGCCCTGTCTTCATTGCAACTAAGAGGTTAGTCGCCAACGTCAGACCCAGGGGCGGGCCTGCGCTGCCTTGGCTTCGAAGGCCTCGATTGCAGGGGCTTTTTCGAGCGTTAGGCCAATATCGTCCAGGCCTTCCAGCAGGCAATGCTTGCGAAAGGGGTCGACCTCGAAGCTGAACACTTCGCCATCCGACGTGGTGACCGTCTGCGCCTCCAGATCGACCTCCATGCGGGCGTTGGCGCCTTTCTCGGCGTCTTTCATCAGGATGTCGACGACGTCCTGGGGCATGACGATCGGCAGCATGCCGTTCTTGAAGCAGTTGTTGAAGAAGATGTCGGCGAAGCTGGTGGAGATCACCACCTTGATGCCGAAATCCGCCAGCGCCCAAGGCGCATGTTCGCGCGAGGAGCCGCAGCCGAAATTGTCACCGGCGACGATGACAGAGGCCTCGCGATAGGCCGGCTTGTTCAGGACGAAGTCCGGGTTTTCATTGCCATTTTCGTCATAGCGCATTTCGTCGAACGCGTGCACGCCCAGGCCCGACCGCTTGATCGTTTTCAGGAATTGCTTGGGGATGATCATGTCAGTGTCGATATTCACGAGCGGCATGGGGGCCGCGATCCCCGTCAGTTTCTCGAACTTTTCCATCGGTTGTCTCCTGGTCGAACCGCGCCGAAAAGGCGCGTCGGTATTACGTCGGTATCGCGTCGGTGCCATTTGGCCCCGGGGGCGACATCACGGGCCCGCCTGCTGTGGTGGTGCGCCGTGCGACTGTTGATATCGGGTTGGTGCCGGCAGGTCCCTGCCCCGCCGGCACCGGAACTCTCAGAGTTTCTCGAGCTTCTTGATGGCGAAGGACATGGCGATCAGGCCGATGCCTTCGAACAGCAGCTGGATGCCCAGCAGGATCCCGAGGAAGCTCACCGCGGCTGCGGCGAAGTTGAAGAAGATGATCAGGCCGATGATGACCGAAGCCACACCGGACAGGATCATGACCCAGCGCATGGCCGAGTCCTCGAAGTGGCCGAAGGCCGTGAAGATGCGCACGAGGCCCGTGACAAAGAAGAGGGCGCCCACGACAAGCGTCAGGCTGACCATGCCGCGCAGCGGGTTCGCCATCAGCCAGACACCGACGACGATACCCAGCAGGGCCATGATGGCGGACCAGATCTTCTGGCCGGTGGTCATGTCCTTGTCGGTGAAGGTCGCCCACATCTGGACGACCCCGCCGGCCGTGAAGAAGATACCCACGAGGGTGGTCACCGCCAGCGACGCCGCGAAGGGGTTGATGAGGGCGAGAATGCCCCCGATGATCAGGAATACCCCGATCAGGATCATCAATGTCTTGCTCATGTCTTTCCGACTCCCGTTGCAGACCTAATTACAAGTATTAACTTACCGGTAATTAAGATTAACGGCGCCCCCCTCACATGAGATTTCTCACGTCCGTAAGTTTTCCGGTCACAGCTGCCGCGGCGGCCATGGCCGGCGACATCAGGTGGGTCCGGCCACCACGGCCCTGACGGCCCTCGAAATTGCGGTTCGAGGTGGCCGCACAGCGTTCGCCCGGCGCCAGCTGGTCCGGGTTCATCGCCAGGCACATGGAACAGCCCGCAAGCCGCCATTCGAAACCCGCGTCGATGAAGATCTCGGCCAGGCCTTCTTCCTCGGCCTGGGCCCGCACCAGGCCAGAGCCGGGCACGACCATCGCGCGGATGCCGTCCTTGATCTTCTTGCCCTTCAGGATCTCGGCCGCGGCGCGCAGATCCTCGATGCGACCGTTGGTGCAGGAGCCGATGAAGACGGTGTCGATCGCGATGTCTTCAAGCTTCTGACCCGCGGTCAGGCCCATGTATTCCAGCGCGCGCCTGGCGGCGTCGACCTTGCCGCCGGAGAAGCTCTCGGGGGCGGGCACGACATCGGAGATCGGCAGCACGTCCTCGGGCGAGGTGCCCCAGGTGACGACCGGCGCGATGTCCTCGCCACGGATGGTGACGACCTTGTCCCAATGGGCATCGTCATCGGAGAAGAGCGTCTTCCACCAGGTCAGCGCGGCTTCCCACTGGGCGCCCTTGGGCGCATGGGGGCGGCCCTTGATGTATTCGAAGGTGGTCTCGTCCGGCGCGATCAGGCCCGCGCGAGCACCGCCCTCGATCGCCATGTTGCAGACGGTCATGCGGCCTTCCATCGACAGCGAGCGGATGGCTTCGCCGCAGTATTCGATGACATAGCCGGTGCCGCCACCGGTGCCGGTCTTGCCGATCACCGAGAGGGTGATGTCCTTGGCGGTGACGCCCGGAGCAAGCTGGCCGGTGATCTCGACCTTCATGTTCTTCGACTTCTTCTGAATCAGCGTCTGGGTGGCGAGCACGTGCTCGACCTCGGAGGTGCCGATACCATGGGCCAGCGAGCCGAAGGCGCCGTGGGTGGCGGTGTGGCTGTCACCGCAGACCACGGTCATGCCCGGCAGGGTCCAGCCCTGTTCGGGGCCGACGATGTGCACGATGCCCTGTCGAACGTCGTTGACGGGATAGTAGTTCACGCCGAACTCGCGGGCGTTCTTGTCGAGCGCGTCGAGCTGGATCCGGCTGTCCTCGTTCTCGATCACGCCGGAGGCGCGGTCGAGCGTGGTGGGGACGTTGTGGTCCGGCACGGCAATGGTCTTGTCCGGGGCATGCACCTTGCGGCCTGCCATGCGCAGCCCTTCGAAGGCCTGCGGGCTGGTCACCTCGTGCACCAGGTGCCGGTCGATGTAGAGGAGGCAGGTGCCATCCTCGGCCTCGTCCGCCACGTGGGCATCCCAGATCTTGTCGTAGAGCGTCTTGCCGGCTGCGGCCTTGGAATCAGAAGACATGTGTCCTCTCCCTTGGATTCGTGGATATTCTGGAATGGAGGAACGCACGGGGAGAAGCCCCGCACACCGTCATAGGTGGGCGAGGATCGTCTGGGTCGCGCCGAAGAAGCGCCAGGGCAGGCGCGCGCGGTCATCCATGTCGAAAATCTGCGTCATGCCGCATCAGATACTCTGCGGCGCGCGGTTCATCAAGCCTTTCACGCAGGGAACATCCTCGGGGAACCGGGCGGGGCAGCTGCCGGTCGGGGAGGTGGCCCTGCATTCCCAGTCGCGCTGGCAATTCACCGCTCCCGGCGCCGTGCCCAGCGCCCCGGGCAGACGGAAGGGCACGCGCGGCGCATGCAGCACATCGAAGTAGCCGGCCCAGCGATCCAGTTCGTCAGGGCTTTCAAGCAGCTGGGCCTTGATGTTCTCGGTTCCGTCCGCATAGGCCAGGAAGACCCGCCCCATGGCGTAGCCGAAGCTGCCCGGTTCCGCCAGCAGGGCAAAGGAGGTCTTCCAGCCATGCCGGGTCAAGGAGCGGTCGAACCGCGCCACGTAGGAATGAATCATCGTGGAGGTCAGGTCGGAGCCGGTCTGACGGCGCAGGTCCACGACGATGCGGGCATCGCCCTGCAGCATGTCGAAGCGAATCGACGCGCGGACGATGGAGCCGAAGGAGGCAAGTCTCGGGTGGCCGAGAACGGTACCGATGATCAGCCCCGGCTGGGGCAAGTATGCGACGTCGATGGTCAATTTCTGTTCCGTTGCATCCCGGGATAGGACCGGGCCTTCATGGGCAATTGCAAGTGGCGCGGGCGCCACCTGTATACATGCCGCATCCTGAAGGTGATTTCACCGCTCAAATTTCCCCTACGGCACTTTTCCGCCACGCGTAGCGGACCGGCCACAGATTGCCCCAAGGCCCTCAGTCCCGTGCCCGGATCCCTTCGTTCATTCCCGCCCTTCAAATCCAGGGGCTCGGGCGCAGGCGGATCTCTGCACGGTAATGTTCTGCAACCCGGCGTGATGGAACCCGAACGCCCCCGGGGGCGTTTACCCGTGAAAGGAGAGTGCGCATGACACACACATTGAAATTGAAAGAGAAATCCGCTCTCACCCACGACGTGCACCAGTTCGTGTTTACCCGTCCCGAGGGGCTCGAGTTCACCCCCGGACAGGCCACCGAACTGGCGCTGGAAGACCCGGCGTGGGAAGACGAGGGCCGCCCCTTCACCTTTACCTCGCAACCGGACGAGAAGGTGATCGAGTTCGTCATCAAGAGCTACCCCGAGCATGACGGCGTGACCGAACAGCTGGCGGGGCTGAAACGCGGCGACGAGGTCGAGATTGCCGATCCTTTCGGCGCGATCCACGACGAGGGGCCAGGCACCTTCATCGCGGCCGGCGCCGGGCTGACGCCCTTCATCCCGATTCTGCGGCAACGTGCGCACAAGGGCCGTCTCAAGGGGTGCCGTCTCATCTATACCAACAAGACCGAGGACGACATCATCCTGCGCGAGGAATGGGAAGCCATGCGCGATCTGGAGTGCATCTTCACCGTCACCGACGAGCCCGGCAAGACCGTGCCGCGCGCGCGGATCGACCGCGACTTCCTGGCCTCGAAGATCAAGGATTTCTCTGAAACCTTCTATGTTTGCGGGCCCGACGGCTTTGTCACCGACATCCGCGACACACTGAAATCGCTTGGCGCGGCCGAGGACAGGATCGTCACCGAAGAGGGCTTCTGAAGCCGGCAGCGCCCCCTGCCCCAGACGGAATGGGCCGGTTCCGGCCGCCGCGCGAACATGCGGCACCGGATTCGGCCCCCGTTTCGTTGAAAACCCGGACATCTCTTGCTATCTTGGGGGCATGCCCAGCACCGGGGCCTTGTCGGTGCGCTGCCAGGGAGGACAATGTCCTGTCACTCGACGCAACCGCGGATACGTCCGCACCTCATGGGGCCACGATCATGACGGCCTCGCAAGAGCTGTCGGCCAAGGGCCAGCTCGACCTGATCCTGAAATCGCTGGATGACGACAAGGCCGAGGAGATCGTGACGATCAACCTCAAGGGCAAGTCGTCCATCGGCGACTTCATGGTGGTGTGCTCCGGGCGCTCCTCGCGCCAGGTGGGGGCCATCGCGGAAAAGCTGGTGGAACGCCTGAAGGAGGCCTCCGGCCGCACGGCCAAGGTCGAAGGCAAGGAAACCGGCGACTGGGTCCTGATCGACACGGGCGATGTCATCGTTCATGTCTTCCGTCCCGAGGTGCGCGAATTCTACCAGCTCGAGAAGATGTGGCTGCAGCCGGGCAGCGCGGTTCCCTCCGCCTGACCTGACAAGCCCGCTTCATGAAGCTGCATATCTGTGCCATCGGCCGGCTGCGCGCCGGGCCGGAGAAGACGCTGATCGACGATTACCTGGACCGCGCCGGCAAGACCGGCCGCGCTCTGGGGCTCGGGCCGGCCAGCGTCAGCGAGGCAGAAGACAAGAAGGGCGGTGGGATGTCTGCCGAGGCCGCCCTGCTTGACCGCATGATCCCCGAGGGCGCCGCCATCGTCTGCCTCGACGAGCGCGGCAAACTGATGAAATCCCCGGATTTTGCCAATCAGCTGGCGCGCTGGCGCGATGACGGCCTCCGCGATGCGGCCTTTGTGATCGGCGGCGCGGACGGGCTCGATCCGGCGCTGCGCGCCCGGGCCGACCTGTCGATTTCCTTCGGCAAGATGGTCTGGCCACACATGCTGGCGCGGGTGATGCTCGCCGAACAGCTCTATCGCGCCACGACGATCCTGGCCGGATCCCCCTATCACCGCGAATGACCCCCGCGTGACAGAAAAAGGGCGGCGCCGTGGCACCGCCCCTTTCCCATTCCATTCCGCCTCAGCGCGCCGGCGCCAGGTATTTGGCCGAGACCCAGCCGGTCTTGCCGCCGGGCCCGAAGGAGATCTGGCACCACTGGCCGTCGGGCGAACGGCTGGTGACCATGACCTTGTCGTGCGGGCCAAGCTGGCCGACGACGGGCGCGTTGGTACCGGGCCCCTGGCGCACGTTCAGCGAATTCTGCACGCCCACGACCTGGAAGGGTTCGCCCTGCTGCGGGCCGCCCGGTTGGCCACCCGGTGCGGGCGGCTGTTGCGGAGCGGGTTGCGCGGCACCCGGCGGGGGCGGCGGGGTTTGCGTCTGTGCGGCGGCGCCGAAGGCCGTCGCGCTCAGGGCCAGCGCCAGCGACGCGGCCAGGATCTTGTTGGATTTCATGGAAGTCTCCTGAACTGCTCTCGGGACATGCGGAGCCGGTTTTTTTCCGGCCCTCCGCCCCGTTTGGGTCTTTATCATCTATGCCGCGACCAGGGTGCGGGCAGAGTGTCGCGGCACGCAGACAAAACGTTCCGGCGCCGCGAAAGATCCCGCCCCCCCGCCATCACTTGACGGCGCGCAGGAATTCGCTCGACACCCAGCCCGAGGTGCCACCGGCAGAGACCTGGCTCCAGCCGTGCTGGGTGCCGGTCACGGTGACGGTTTCGCCGGCGCGAAGCTGGCCGACCACGCGGTTGCTGGTGCCGGGGCCCGAACGCACGTTCAGCGAGTCCTTGACGCCGACCACCTGTGCCTTGGTCGTGGCGGCCGGGGTCGCAGCGGGCTTTTGCTGTTGCGTCTGATGCTGCGCGGCCGGGGCCTGGCCCTGAGGTTGGCCCTGCGGCTGGCTGGCCTGGGCAAAGGCGGCACCGGTCGTCAGCCCGAGGGCAAGGGTGGCGGCAGTAGCGGCTGCGAGGATGGATTTCATGGGGTATTCTCCTTGACTGATCGCGCCCGGCCAATGCGGGTCCGGGCGGGATGGCAGTAACTGGTACGCACCGATATGACCCTTCCGTCGGCGTTATCCAGAGCGTTTGCGCAAGCATCGGCGGGAAACGACCGGCAGAGGTTTCGCCCCGTGATCTTAATGGCTAGAACATGCCCAGCAGCAGTGCCCGCCAAGGGCCGACCCGGCAGGAGAGTTTTCCGATGAGCACCCCGAAACCCGTCGTCCTGTGCATCCTGGATGGCTGGGGCCTGCGCGAAGAGCGCGAGGCCAATGCCCCCGCCCTGGCCAATACCCCCACCTATGACCGCATCATGGCGACCTGCCCCCACGCGACGCTGATCACCTTTGGCCCGGACGTGGGCCTGCCGAAAGGGCAGATGGGCAATTCCGAGGTGGGGCATACCAACATCGGCGCCGGCCGCGTGGTGGCGATGGACCTGGGCCAGATCGACCTGGCGATCGAGGACGGCTCCTTTGCCAAGAACGGCCCGCTGAACGATTTCATCGCCACCCTGAAGGACGGCGGCGGCGCCGCCCACGTCATGGGCCTTGTATCGGATGGCGGTGTGCATGGCTCGCTCACCCATATTATCGCAGCCGTGCAGGTGATCGCGGGTGCCGGCGTGCCGGTGGCCCTGCATGCGGTGACGGACGGGCGCGACGTGGCGCCGCAATCGGCGCTGGGATACCTCGAGACGCTGGAGGCCGCCCTGCCCGACAACGCCAGGATCGCCACGGTTTCGGGGCGTTACTATGCCATGGACCGCGACAACCGCTGGGAGCGGGTCAGCCAGGCCTATTTCTCCATGATCAGGGGCGAGGCCGAAACCCGCGCCGCCAGCGCGAAAGAGGCCGTGGAGCAGAGCTATGCCGCCGGAAAGGTGGATGAATTCGTGCTGCCGACGGTGATCGGCGATTATGCCGGCGTGAAGGATGGCGACGGCTTCTTCTGCATGAACTTCCGCGCCGACCGTGCCCGCGAGATCCTGCGCGCCATCGGCGAGCCGGGCTTTGCCGATTTCGACACCGGCCCCCGCCCCGCGCTTTCGGCCCTGCTGGGCATGGTGGAGTATTCGGTGGATCACAACGAATACATGACCACCTGCTATCCCAAGCAGAAGATCGTCAACACGCTGGGCGAATGGGTGGCCAAGCACCACAAGACCCAGTTCCGCCTGGCCGAGACGGAGAAATACCCGCATGTGACCTTCTTCCTCGATGGCGGCATCGAGAAGGTGAAGGAAGGCGAGGACCGTTTCATGCCCAAGTCGCCCAAGGTGGCGACCTACGACATGCAGCCCGAGATGTCCTCTGTCGAGGTGACCGATCATTTCGTCCAGGCCATCGAAGAGGGCTACGACCTGATCGTGACGAATTACGCCAACCCCGACATGGTCGGCCACACCGGCGACCTGGATGCCGCGATCGCTGCCTGCGAGGCGGTGGACCGGAGCCTGGGCCGGGTGGTCGAGGCGCTGGAGAAGGTGGGCGGCGCGATGATCGTCACCGCCGACCACGGCAATTGCGAAACCATGGTGGACCCCGTGACCGGCGGGCCGCACACGGCGCATACAACGAACCTCGTGCCTGTGGCGCTCTTCGGGGGCCCCGAGGGGGCCGAGCTGCGCGATGGGCGGCTGGCCGACCTGGCGCCGACGCTGCTGCAGCTGATGGGCCTGCCGCAGCCCGCGGAAATGACCGGGATCAGCCTGATCAAATGAGGCCCTACCGATTGGGAGCGCGTCGTCTTGCCCTGCTATGTTCTGCCGCGGTGTTCATCGCCGGACCCGGCTGCGTCATGGCGGCCGATGGCGGTGCCGCGGCACAGGCCCGCGCCGCCGCGGACCAGCTCGATGCCGCACGCAGCGCGCTCGAGGGCGCGGATCAGGCCAGCGACCGGGTCGAGGCGCTGACGGCGGCGGTCACCGGTTACGAGGCCGGCATGGCCGCCCTGCGCGCCAGCCTGCGCGCCGTCACCCTGCGCGAGAACGAGATGCAGGCCGAGCTCGACAGCCGACGCGAGGAGATCGCCGGGCTGCTGGGCACACTGGAAACCCTGTCGCGCGCGCCGGAACCGGTGCTGATCGCCCATCCCGCAGGCCCGGTTGGGGCCGCAAGGGCGGGCATGATGATGGCCGAGGCCACCCCGGCGCTGAACAGCCGCGCCGAGGCGCTGGCCGGCCAGCTCTCCGAGCTGCGCGACCTGCGCACGGTCCAGCAGGGTGCCCTCGGCGAGATGCAGGAGGCGCTGAGCGAGGTACAGCGGGCCCGCACCGCGCTGTCGCAGGCCGTCTCCGACCGCACCGACCTGCCGCAGCTCTTCACCGCCGACCCGATGAAGACCCGGCTGCTCGTCGCCACCACCGACACGCTGCGCGAATTCGCCGACGGGCTGGACCAGATCGGCGAGGACAACACCTCCGACGGAAGCGCGCCGGTACTGCCGCTGATCGACGCCCGCAAGGGCAGCCTGCCCTGGCCCGCGCAGGGGCGTGTCCTGCGCCATGCCGGCGCCGCCGATGCGGCCGGGGTGGAACGGCCCGGCGTGGTTCTGGCCACGGCCCCGAAGGCCCTCGTGACCACCCCCACCGCGGCCACGATCCGCTATCTCGGGCCACTGCTCGACTACGGAAACGTGATGATACTTGAGCCGGAAACGGGGATACTGTTTGTTCTTGCCGGCATGGATGTTGTGTACGGAGAGATCGGGCAGGTGCTGCCCGCCGGTGCGCCGGTCGGGCAGATGGGCGGAACGCCCCCCGATGCCGGTGCATTGCTCGCCCGGGCAGATGACGATACGGAAGGCGGCACCGGAGACGCCGCAGGCCCTTTCAGGGCCGAGACGCTTTATATAGAGGTCAGGAAGGGGAACGAACCCCAGGACCCCGAAACCTGGTTCGAACTCATGAAGGACACGCAATGATGAAGAAATTCGCGTTTGCAGCGCTTGGCGGCATGGCTGTTGCAGCCATCGCCACGACACAGATCGCGCCGCCGCTGCTCGCTCAGGAACGCTCGGACGATCAAAACGTATACGAGCAGCTGGATCTCTTCGGCGATGTCTTCGAACGTATCCGCAGCCAGTACGTGGAAGAGGTGGACCCCTCCAAGCTGGTCGAAGCCGCCATCGACGGCATGCTGACCTCGCTCGACCCGCACTCGAGCTATCATCCGCCCGAAGAGGCCGACGACCTGCGCGTGCAGACCCGTGGCGAATTCGGCGGCCTTGGCATCGAGGTCACGCAGGAAGACGGCTTCGTGAAGGTTGTCACCCCGATGGACGACACTCCCGCTGCCGAGGCCGGCATCGAGGCCGGCGACTTCATCACCCATGTCGACGGCGAGAGCCTGCTGGGCCTGACGCTGGACGACGCGGTCAAGATGATGCGCGGGCCCGTCGGCTCGGAGATCACCGTGACAATCGTGCGCGAGGGCGAGCAGGATCCCTTCGACGTGACGCTGGTGCGCGATACGATCAAGCTGACCTCGGCCCGTGCCCGCACCGTGGGACACACCGTCGTCGTGCGCCTCTCGGCCTTCAATGATCAGACCTTCCCCGGCATGCAGGAAGGCATCCAGCGCGAGATCGAGGCCGCCGGCGGCATCGACAACATCAACGGCATCGTGCTTGACCTGCGCAACAACCCCGGCGGGCTGCTGGTGCAGGCGATCAAGGTCTCCGACGCCTTCCTCGACAAGGGCGAGATCGTCTCGACCCGGGGCCGCAACCCCGCCGACGGCGACCGCTACAACGCCGAGCCCGGCGACATGATCGACGGCAAGCCGATCGTGGTGCTGATCAACGGCGGCTCTGCCTCGGCCTCGGAAATCGTCGCCGGTGCGCTTCAGGATCACCGCCGCGCCATCGTCGTGGGCACCAAATCCTTCGGCAAGGGCTCGGTCCAGACCGTCATGCCGCTGCGCGGTGACGGCTCGATCCGCCTGACCACGGCGCGCTACTACACCCCCTCGGGGCGCTCGATCCAGAACCTGGGCGTCTCGCCCGACATCGTCGTCGAACAGCCCAAGCCCACCCCGGCAGACGCCGAGGAAGAGGACACCACGCAGCCCAACACCCGGTCCGAAGCGGACCTGCGCGGCACGCTCAGCAACGACTCGCTGTCGGAAGACGAAATCCGCCAGATCCGCGAAGAGCAGGAAAAGGCCGAGGAAGCCGCCAAGCTGCGCGACGAGGATTACCAGCTCGCCTATGCGATCGACATCCTCAAGGGTCTCTCGGCGCTTGGCCCGCAGTACAGCGTGACCGCCTCGACCGACCTGGCCGACACCGACGACGGCACCGCCACGGGCAACCCGTAACACCCTGCCGGAATGTCGCTTTTCACGCCCCCGCCTGCACCGCAGCGCGGGGGCGTTGCGTTTCTGCCATGTGCAGGATCACCGCGCCCGCCTTGTGCCCACTCGCCCCGGGCATAGACCGCCGCCATCCGTCACCCTGCAGCTACCGGGAGCACCGCCCGCGCCTGGTGTTCGACCTGCCCGCCGCGATACTGCCTCAGCTGGCGGCCTCTTCCCCCGGCTCGGCGGTGTGACAGGCGACGCAGATCTTGTTGCCATCGGGATCGCGGAAGTAGGCGCCGTAGTAATCGGGGTGATAGCGCGGGCGCAGACCCGGGGCGCCCTCGTCACGCGCGCCCGCGGCCAGTGCCATGGCCCAGACATCGCGCACCGTGTCACGGTCATGGGCCAGGAACCCGAGCATCGGCCCGTTGCCCGGCATCGGCTCGCCCTCGTAGGGGCGGGTCAGGAAGAACAGCGGCCGGGGCTGATCAGGCAGGCGAAAGGCCGCCTCGCGCCCCTCGACAAGCCAGGTTTCCTCGATCCCCAGCCGCTGCATCAGCGGCAGGTAGAAGGCGCGGGCGCGGTCGAAATCCGATACGGCGATGGTGACATGGCTGATCATGGCGCGATCCTGCCCCAGCCCGTGGCATAAGAAAAGCCTGCCCTGCCCTCCTAAGCGGCACTCCTGCGTCACTCCCCGGACACGGCGACCGAAAAGCGGCCGCCCGGGCATCCGCGTCACTGGTACGGGCGAAACCGCCCGCCTAAGGTACCCCTGACGATGGGCAGGTGCGGCCCGCACGAACGGGAGAGAGCAGCGGTGAAAGCCAGGAGAGCAGACGTGCGCCTCGGGGTGATATCGGTGGTGCTGGGCGCGGCCTGCGGCGCAGTGGCCGCGGCGGTCTACGTGCTGATGATCGAGCTCGAGATCCTGATCTGGCACACGATAGAGATCCCCCGCTGGGGCATCCTGCCGCTGACCACGCTCGGCGGGGCGCTCACCGGCTGGACCATCATGAAGGGCGCCGACCTCGACGTCGACGAGGAGATCGCCCAGGCCCAGGACCCCGAGCCTAACCGCGGCAGGCAGGCCCTCTGGACGGCACTCGGCGCGATCTTTGCCGTGGCCTTCGGCGGCGTCGTCGGGCCCGAGGGGGGGATCGTGGCCCTGACCCTGCAGCTCTCGACCATCGTGGCGCTGCGGCTCGGGCGTACCGCCGCCGAACAGCGCGCCATGACCGAGGCCGGACTGGCCGGCGGCATGGCGGGCTTTTACGGCTCGCCCATTGCCGGCCCGGTGCAGGCCGAAGCCCCGGGCGAGGTGCCAAAGGCCACGCTGTTCCTGGCGGGGATCGCGGGCCTGCTCTTCTTCATGTGGACGGCGAATTTCCTGCACGAGGGCGCTCTCGGGATGATGTACCTGCCGCGGTTCAACATCACGCCCCAACCCGGCGACGCGCTGATCGCCATTGCACCGGGCCTTGCGGGCGGCCTCGTCGGGGTGCTCTTCATCTGGACCGTGCCAAGGATGAAATCCGCCTTCGGCACCTACATGCCCGGCCATTTCTGGGCCCCGGTCACCGGCGGCGTGATCCTGGGCGTGATCTGTACCTTCGCCCCGATCCTGCTTTTCTCCGGCCACAGCCATATCGGCGACATGCTGCAGCTGGGGCAGGACAACGGGCCCTTCATCCTTCTGCTGCTCGGCTGCACGAAGGTGCTGCTCTGCGCGCTCTGCATCTCCGCCCACTGGAAGGGCGGCGCGATCTTTCCGCTGTCCTTCGGTGGCGCCGCGCTCGGGGCGGCAACGCTCTTTCTCTTTCCCGGCATCGACCCGACCATCGGCGTCGCGGCCGGCATGACCGGCGCCGCGACGGTCGGCCTGAAGAAGCCGATCCTGGCCGGTGCCGTGATGATCTTCGTGCTGGGAGACGGGGTGCTGCTGCCGATCTGCGTCGGCGTGCTGGCCGGCTGGCTGTTCCTGAGCATCCTGCCCGACAAGCTTGTCGATGCGAACAGCACCGCCCACTGATCACGAGAAAGGGGCCGGCGCTCTCTCGGCCGGCCCCCTCGACGGGTCATCCTGCAAGGATCAGAAGAAGGCCTGAAGCCCCGTCTGTGCCCGGCCCAGGATCAGGGCATGCACGTCGTGGGTGCCCTCGTAGGTGTTCACCGTTTCCAGGTTCGCGGCATGGCGCATCACCTGGTACTCGATCTGGATGCCGTTGCCGCCGTGCATGTCCCGCGCCATGCGCGCGATATCCAGCGCCTTGCCGCAGTTGTTGCGCTTGATGATCGAGACCATCTCCGGGCTGGCCTTGGCCGCATCGAAGAGCCGCCCCACCCGGAGTGCCGCCTGGGTGCCCAGCGCGATTTCGGTCTGCATGTCGGCCAGTTTCTTCTGGTAGAGCTGCATCTGTGCCAGCGGCTTGCCGAACTGTTTGCGGTCCATGCCATAGGAGTGCGCCCGAAACCAGCAATCTTCCGCAGCCCCCATCACCCCCCAGGCAATGCCGTAACGCGCCCGGTTCAGACAGCCGAAGGGGCCCTTCAGGCCCGACACATGCGGCAACAGGGCCTCTTCGCTCACTTCCACGTTGTCCATCACGATCTCGCCGGTGATCGAGGCCCGCAGCGACAGCTTGCCACCCACCTTGGGGGCGCTCAGGCCCTTCATGCCCTTCTCCAGGACAAAACCACGGATCGCCCCGTCATGGGCCTCGCTCTTGGCCCAGACCACGAAGACATCGGCGATCGGCGCGTTGGAGATCCACATCTTGGAGCCAATCAGGCGATAGCCGCCCTCGGTCTTGATGGCTCGGGTCTTCATGCCCGCCGGGTCGCTGCCCGCATCGGGCTCGGTCAGGCCGAAACAGCCGATCCATTCGCCGCTCGCCAGCTTCGGCAGGTACTTCTTGCGCTGCTCTTCGCTGCCATAGGCATAGATCGGATACATCACCAGCGAGCTTTGCACCGACATCATCGAGCGATAGCCCGAATCGACCCGCTCGACCTCGCGCGCGACAAGGCCATAGCTGACATAGCCGGCACCGATGCCGCCGTATTCCTCGGGCACGGTCACGCCCAACAGGCCCGTCTCGCCCATCTCGGCAAAGATCTCCGGCTCGACGCCCTCGTTCAGGTACATGTCCTCGACCCGCGGCATCAGCTTTTCCTGCGCAAAGGCATGGGCGGTGTCGCGGATCATCCGCTCTTCTTCCTCCAGCTGGTCGTCGAGCAGGAAGGGATCCTGCCAGTTGAAGCTGGACATGTTGGGGCGGTCCTTGTCCTTCAGAACCGGCTTGGCGGGGGTATCCATCGGGTCTCTCCTCAAAGCGATCTTGGCCGCAGACTAGGCCATGGACGCGCGCCGCGCTAACGAGTAATTCTGGCAGGGCTATGAGATTTCCGCATAAACGGGACAGCGATGCGCAAGCCATACATACCTTCGGTGGGCGAGCTTGAAGCCTTTTGCGCATGCGCCCGCATAGGCACCACCACTGGCGCGGCCCGCGATCTCGGCCTGACCCAGAGCGCCGTCAGCCGCTCCATCGCCGCACTGGAGGACCGCCTGGGCGTGGCGCTCTTCCTGCGGGCAAGACAGCGGCTGACACTCTCGGATGCCGGTCGGTCCTTCCTGCCCGAGGCGGTGGCGCTGCTTGACCGGCTGGATGCGGCGGCCACCGGGGTGATGGCCTTTGCCGGGCAGCAGGCGGTGCTGCGCATGGCGGTGCTGCCGAGCTTCGGGCGCAGCTGGCTGATCCCGCGCCTCGGAGCGTTTCAGGCGGCGGCGCCCGGTACCGGCTTCGACGTGGCGGCGCGCCTGGCGCCGGTGGATTTCGACAGCCAGCCCTTCGATCTTGCCATCCAGCGCAGCCAGCACCGCAGCACCGGGGCCCAGCATCTGCACCTCCTTGACGAGCAGATGATCGCCGTCGGCGCGCCGCGGCTGACCGGCCCCGCGCCCCTGCCGGATGCCGAGCTGCTGCGCCTGCCGCTGTTGCAGCAGAGCACCCGGCCGAGCCTCTGGCCCGACTGGTTCCGGGCCGCCGGGATCGACCCGCGACAGGCCCTGCGCGGCGCCCGGTTCGATCATTTCGACATGGTGATCGACGCCGCCGCCGCGGGCCTCGGCGTGGGTCTCGTGCCGGAGATCATCGCCCGGGGCGCGCTGCAGTCGGGCCGGCTGGTGCAGGCCTCGCCACGAGTCCTGGAAACCGGACAGGCCTATACGCTGATCTACCCCGAGCGGAGCCTTGCCCTGCCCGGATTTGCCCGGTTCCGCGACTGGCTCTCGGCCGAAATCGCCGACATCTACGCCTGATCGGCGGCCCGGGGCGATTTTCGGGCCGGCGCGGGACGGAAACAGCCTGCACCCGCGTAAAGGGATCACGGAAGGCTGCTTTGCCTTCCCCGGCCATAGGTCTACGATGGCGGCAAATCACCTGACACAGCCATCCGGAGGCCCCCATGTCCGACCCCCTGCTGACCCGCGACCAGATCGAGGCATTGCCCTATCGTCCCTGCGTCGGCGTCATGCTCGTCAATGATCAGGGCCATGTCTTTACCGGCCAGCGCAACGACTTCAAGGGCGATGCCTGGCAGATGCCCCAGGGTGGCATCGACGAGGGCGAAACCGCCGAAGAGGCTGCCCTGCGCGAGCTCTGGGAAGAGACCGGCGTGACCGCCGACAAGGTCACCATCGAGACCATCACCGACGAATGGATCCCCTATGACCTGCCCGACGACCTGGTGGGCCGGATCTGGGGCGGCAAGTATCGCGGCCAGGAGCAGAAATGGGCGCTGATGCGCTTTCACGGCAGCGACAGCGACGTGAACATCGCCACCGAGCACCCCGAGTTCGTCGAGTGGAAGTGGATGCCCCCCCAGGATCTGCTGGCCAACATCGTGCCCTTCAAACACGCGGTCTATGCCCGCGTCCTCGAACTTTTCGGAGATCGCCTGTGAAATACATCCTGCCCGCCGCCCTCGTTGCCCTCGGTACGGCTGCCATCCCGGCCAATGCACTCAGCTGCCTGACCCCGACCATCGAGGGCAGCTACAACATCGCCGCCGATTCCGACGACCACGTGATGATCGTTCACGGCAGCCTGACCCATGGCAACCCGCAACTGCCGGAGGTCGACCCCGAGAACCCGGAAGAGCTGGAAGTGAACGTGACGCTGGACGCCAAGGCGCTGACCCCGAACGGCTTTACCCAGCCGGTCAAGGGCACGATCCCGATGATCCTGCAATGCGTGGCCGGCAGCTGCGCCACTCTGCCCGACGAAGGTGACGTGCTGGCCTTCGTCGTCCTGCCCGAGGATCCCAAGACCGAAATGCCGACGCTCTACGTCGATCCCTGCGGGATCTCGCTCTTTGCCGACCCCACCGAGGAGCAGCTGCAACAGGTCGTCAGCTGCCAGCAGGATGGCTGCAGCGCCGAGTAGGCGCCGCGATCCGCGCCTGGCGCCGGGATCACCCCTGGCGCCAGTCGAAGAAGCCCTCGCCCGCGCGCGCCAGCAGGTCGCGCGCCATGGCCCGGCCCAGCTCGGCCCCGTCCTCGACGGCGGCCGTGCGATCATCTGACAGCGCCTCCGACCCATCGGGCCGCAGCACCTCGCCACGCAGGCGCAGCGTGCCGCCGTCCAGCTCTGCCAGGCCGGCGATCGGCGTTTCACAGGAGCCGTCGAGTGCCGCGAGGAAGGCCCGTTCCGCCGCCAGGCGCTCGGCCGTCACGCCATCGTGGATGGCCTCCAGCATCATCGCCACGCGGGCATCGTCGCTGCGTCTTTCCACGCCGATGGCGCCCTGGGCCACCGCCGGCAGCATCTCGCCGGGAGAGAGCGCCGATTGCGCCACTTCGGCCAGGCCCATGCGGTTCAGCCCTGCCATGGCCAGGAAGGTCGCATCGGCCACCGCCTCGTCGAGCTTGCGCAGACGGGTCTGCAGATTGCCGCGAAACTCCACCACCTTCAGGTCGGGTCGCCGCACCAGCAGCTGCGCCCGCCGGCGCAGGCTCGAGGTGCCCATGGTCGCGCCCTCGGGCACATCTGCAAGGCTGGCGAAACGACGGGACACGAAGGCATCGCGCACGTCCTCGCGCGGCAGGTAGCAATCGAGGACCAGACCCGCGGGCT
Source organism: Pseudooceanicola sp. DL12 (assembly GCF_056270665.1). Classification (NCBI taxonomy): domain Bacteria; kingdom Pseudomonadati; phylum Pseudomonadota; class Alphaproteobacteria; order Rhodobacterales; family Paracoccaceae; genus Pseudooceanicola; species Pseudooceanicola sp. DL12. The sequence goes on along the minus strand of NZ_CM149884.1, from coordinate 381,311 downwards.
GTTCCACGGGCATGTCCTTCATCGAGTGTACGGCGATGTCGATTTCGCCCGAGAGCATCGCCTCCTCGATCTCGCGGGTGAAGAGCCCCTTGCCCCCCACTTCGCGCAGCGCCTTGTTCTGGATCCGGTCGCCGGTGGTCTGCATGGGCACGACCTCGAAGGCCGCCTGCGGCAGGTCGAATGCGGCGGCCAGGCGGTCGCGGGTTTCATGGGCCTGTGCCAGCGCCAGCGGAGAGCCACGGGTGCCGATCTTCAGCGGATCTGCGGGGGTGGGAAGAGGCTGTGTCATGGGCCAAGCTCTATTGCGCCCTCCGACTTCTGGCAAGGGGCCGCGCCAATTGTCGCGGGCAGGCCCGCGCCAGCCTCCGGCGGGGATATTTCCAACAGGGAAACAGCCAGGGGCGCGCAGGTTTCAGGAGCGGTTCGCTTGACATTCGGCGCCCCTGACGCGACCAGTTGGGCGACCCAGAGTGAGAGGCAGCCCATGACCGACAAGACCCTGCTCCGCGCCCTTCGCGGCGAGACCCTGCCGGTGCCGCCGATCTGGATGATGCGCCAGGCGGGCCGTTACCTGACGGAATATCGCGCCACCCGCGCGCAGGCCGGGGACTTCCTGTCGCTCTGCTACAACCCCGAACTGGCCGCCGAGGTGACGCTTCAGCCGATCCGCCGCTATGGTTTCGACGCGGCGATCCTCTTTGCCGACATCCTGCTGCTGCCCCAGGCGCTCGGGGCCGACCTTTGGTTCGTCACCGGCGAGGGGCCGCGCCTGTCCACCGTGACCACCCAGGGCGATTTCGACGCGCTGAAGCCCGCGTCGGAGGTGCACGAGGTGCTCTCGCCGATCTACGAGACGGTGAAGATCCTGGCGCGGGAGCTGCCGGAGGAGACCGCGCTGATCGGTTTCGCCGGTGCACCCTGGACCGTGGCCACCTACATGATCGCCGGCCGCGGCACGCCCGATCAGGGCCCGGCCCATGCGCTCAAGGCCGAGAACCGCGCGCTCTTCGAAGCGCTGCTGGAGCGGCTGACCGAGGGCACGATCGAATACCTGTCGAAGCAGGTCGAGGCCGGCGCCGAATGCGTCAAGCTCTTCGACAGCTGGGCCGGATCGCTCTCTGGCGAGGATTTCGACCGCTATGCACTAGAGCCCGCGAAACGCATCATCGCCGAGCTGAAGGCGCGCCACCCTGGCCTGCCGGTCATCGCCTTCCCGCGTGAGGCGGGCGAGAAATACGTCGGCTTTGCGCGTGCAACAGGCGCCGACTGCGTGGCGCTCGACAATTCCGTCGCCCCGGAATGGGCTGCCGCAAATGTACAGGCCGACGGCTGCGTGCAGGGCAACCTGGCGTCGTCGCACATGGTAACGGGTGGCGAGGCCCTGGTGGCCGAGACGCGCCGGATCGTCGAGGCCTTCCGTGGCGGGCCGCATATCTTCAACCTGGGCCATGGCATCACGCCGGACGCCGACCCGGAAAACGTGCAGCTGATGATCGACACCGTCCGCGCCATGGCGCCGGCGGACTGAGCCGTACCCGGGTGGCTGCCCTCAGGGCAGCCCCTCCATGGCATTGTCGAGCATGCGCCGGCGCTTGATCTGAACGTTCAACGATCCGCCGAGCAGCGCCAGGAAGGCCGAGACGTAGAGCCAGAGCAGCATGGCCACCGCCGCCCCAAGAGAACCGTAGACCTGGTTGTAGTTCGAGAAATTCGCCAGGTAGACCGAGAAGCCGAACGAGACCAGACCCCAGAGCGAAGCCACGAGAACCGCCCCCCAGGTCAGCCAGCCGTCGCGGTCGTTGCCCTTCTGGTTCGGGCCATAGCGATAGATCAGGGTCAGCCCGACAAAGATCGCCCCCAGGGCCGCGCCCCATTGCGCCGCCTGCACCAGCAAGGCCGAGAGCCCGTGCAGCGGCACGAAGCTGAGGATCAGCGGGATGATCACGACCGAGGCCAGGGCGATGATCCCCACCCCGATCAGGGCAACGGTGATCACGATGGCAAAGAGATAGTGCAGCACGCTGCCACGCCGGTTCGATCCGTGGATCAGGTTCAGCCCCAGGATCATCCCCGCCACGCCCGACCGCGAGGACCAGAGCGCAAGGCCGAGGGAAATCACGCTGGTCCAGGTCAGCGTGGTGGTGTTCGAGCTCAGCGCGATCACTTGCGCCTCGACGATGTTGAACACGGAATCGGGCATGATGTCCTGCAGCAGCTGCAGCTCTTCCAGCACCACGTCCGGATCCGAGAACAGCCCCCAGAGCGAGATCAGCGCGGCCAGCGCAGGAAACATCGCCAGCATGCTGTAGAAGGCGACGCCGGCCGAGATCAGGGTCATGTTGACCTGCCCGATCTGACGGATCACCGCCGTGATGATCTGGAACATCATCTTCATGCCTGTGCGAGATCCTTCTGCGAACGCGTTCGAAGGGACTCTACCCGCCTCGCCTCCGGATAAAAGCGATGGCGCCCCTCCGCGAGGCATTTCCGCCGGGGGCGCTGCATTCCTGCACCGCGACAGCCTGTCGCGCGCGCATCGTCATCCCGCTCACCACCGCCGCGGTCCACAAGGGGGCCGGGCCCGGGCGGTCAGATCCACTTTGCCAGCGGCGGCAGCGACATCAGCACCGCGTTGGCATCATGGCCGGTTTGCAGCCCGAATTTCGTGCCCCGGTCATAGACCAGGTTGTATTCCGCATAGAGGCCCCGGTGCACCAGCTGCGCCTCCTTGTCGGCCTCGCTCCACACCGTCTCCCGCCGCTTGTCGACCAGCGGCTGATAGGCCGGCAGGAAGGCCTGGCCCACGTCGCGGATGAAGGCGAAATCCGCGTGCCAGTCGCCCGAGCAGTGATCGTCGAGGAAGATCCCGCCGACACCGCGCGCGCGCTTGCGGTGGGGAATATAGAAATACTCGTCCGCCCAGGCCTTGAACCGCGGATAGAAAGCCGGGTCGTGGCGGTCGCAATGTGCCTTCTGCACGGCGTGGAAATGGGCGGTATCCTCGGCATATTCGATGCAGGGGTTCAGGTCGGACCCGCCACCGAACCACCAGCCATGCGGGGTCCAGAACATCCGCGTGTTCATGTGCACCGCCGGCGCATGGGGGTTCTGCATATGCGCCACCAGGGAAATGCCGCTGGCCCAGAAGCGCGGATCATCCTTCATCCCCGGCAGGCCCTTGCGCGCGGCCATGCTGGCCTGCGCGGCCTCGCCCAGCACCCCATGCACGGTCGAGACGTTCACGCCCACCTTCTCGAAGACGCGGCCACCGCGCATCACGCTCATCAGCCCGCCGCCGGCATCGCTGCCGTCCTCGCTGCCGTCCTCGCTGGCGCGCTTCGTCTCTGTCACCTCGAAACGGCCGGGCGCCATGTCGGAGAGGGGCCCCTCGGATTGGGCATCTTCCAGCCCTTCGAAGGCCGCCACGATCCGATCCCGCAACTCCCGGAACCAGGCGCTTGCCTGCGCCTTCTCCGCTTCCATCGTCGTGGCCGTATCCGCCATGGCGGGCTCCTTCATTCATCTTTCCACAAATACGTCCGGGGGAATCGCGCCGCGCGCGATGGGGGCAGCGCCCCCTGCCCGGCCCGCCACGGGCGCCGTCAGAACGCCCTCAGTGCGCAGGTGCCGCAACCGGGTCCAACAGGGTGCGCCCGCCGTCCACCGTCATGATCTGTCCGGTCATGAAGCTCGAGGCCTCGCAGACCAGGTATTGCACCGCCTCGGCCAGCTCGCCCGGAGGGGCAATGCGGTTCAGCGGCGTGTGATCCTCGATGTCCTCGCGGAAATCGCGGTTGTCCTTCAGCGTCGCCTTCAGGCTCGAGGACATCACCGAGCCGAAGGCCACGGCGTTCACCCGGATGCGATAGGGCGCAAGCGCCACCGCCAGGCTGCGGGTCATCTGGTCAAGCGCCGCGGTCGAGACGGAGAAGGCCATCAGGTCCGGGTGGGTCCGCCGGGCGGCGATCGACGACAGGTTCACGATCGCGCCGGCCTGGCCCTCGGTCTCGCCCTCGCTCTGCTTGATCATCCGCTTGGCAATGGTCTGGCTGACCCGCAGCGCGGTGATCAGGTTCTGCTGCAGCATCGCCTCCACCGCGTCGTCGTCGGGGTTCAGCGGATCCGAGACCACCACCTGCCGCGAGGCGTTCACCAGGATATCCACCTGGTCGAAGGCATCGATCGTGGCCGAGAGCAGGTTGGCGATGGTCAGCTTCTCGCGCAGGTCGCCGGAAAAATAGCGGATGTTGCCATCCTCCACCGCATCGCCCAGCTCTTCCTTCAGCCGTTCCTCGTCCATGTCGGCGAACATCACGTTGGCGCCCTTGTCGGCAAACAGCTTGCCAATGGCCAGACCGATGCCATGAGCGGCACCGGTCACGATGGCCGTCTTGCCCGCGATTGAAAAACTCATGCAAATCTCCCTGGCCGTCCCCTGGCCATCAGATGTTTCTAGCGGCCCGGTTTCCGGCCCGTCTGACGCAGCGGTCCCTCGCCGGTCAGCACCTTGAAACTGCCGTTGCCGGCGATCTCGCGCACGTGGCGAAACAGCTCGGTCATCGTCGTTTCGTAGCCCAGATGCCGGTTCGCCACCAGAAAAAGCCGCCCCGAGGGCTTCACTGCGCCGGCCGCCGCCCGGATGAAGGCGCGACCCAGGTCCGGATCGGCACTGCGGGCGGTATGGAACGGCGGGTTCATCACCACTGCGTCCAGGGCCTCGGCCGGGCGCCAGCCGCGGGCATCGGCCCAGGTGAAGGAAGCACGTGCATCGCTCACGTTGCGCCGCGCACAGTCCAGCGCAGCGTGATCGGCCTCGACCAGCTCCAGCGCGCGCACAGCCTCGTGCGCCTTCAGCAGCTCCGCCGAGAGATAGCCCCAGCCGGCGCCAAGATCCGCCACGCGGCCCTTCAGCTTGGCACCCTGCAACGCCTCGACCAGCATGGCCGAAGCCGGATCGATCCCGTCGGCCGAGAAGACCCCCGGCGCGGTGACATAACCGCCGGCAACCTCTCCGGGCCGACCGGCCCAGTCGGCAAAGGCGCAGCCGTCATCATGGGCGCTGAACCAGAAGAGCTTGCCATGCGCCTTGTTCACCGGGCCGGTGACCGTGGCGCGCTTGCGGCATTCCTTCAGCATGCTGTCGATGCCGTCGTCCTTCTGGCCGTCCAGGATCACCGGGCCGTCCGTCAGGGTCACCGCCTGGGCCACCAGGGCACGCGCCTCGGCCTTGGCCCGGGTCATGCAGACGAGCACGGCCGCGAAATCGCCCTCGGGCGTCACGGCGCAATCGTATCCAAGCGTTTTGAAATGATCGAAGTCGGGGCGGAAACCGGTGATCACCTGCACGCGCGGCATGGGCAGCGCCGACAGGTCGGCCCCCTCGCGCGGTGCAAGAACGGCAATCCGGCCCTCTTCGGGCAGGGTCAGGCCGCCCCCGTCGAGGGCGAGCGGCAAACGCGCAGCTGTCATGCGGCGCCTATTCCTTTTCCATGGTGCATTGCAGCGGATGCTGGTGCTTGCGGGCGAAATCCATCACCTGCGCCACCTTGGTCTCCGCAATCTCGTGGCTGAACACGCCAACCACCGCGACGCCCTTCTTGTGAACCGTCAACATGATCTCGAAGGCCTGTGCGTGGTTCATGTGGAAGAATTGTTCCAGAACCATCACCACGAATTCCATCGGAGTGTAATCGTCGTTCAGCAGAAGGACCTTGTAGAGCGGCGGCCGTTTCGTTTTCGGCCGCGTCTCGACGACGATGGATGCATCGCCGTCGTCGTCATCCTTGTTCGTCATGAGTATTGGCCGCAGGTTCGTCATCGCGCTCATCTGCCCATCGGGGCAATCTGGTGTTTCGGGGTCGGAGCGTTCTATATAACGTTCCCAGCTTGCCATGGAAGGCCCCGACGGAAAAGGCTTCGCGGAAATGACGCAAAAAATCACGACAATCGCCTTCGATGCGGATGACACATTGTGGCACAACGAGCGTTTCTTCGAGCTTACCCAGGAGCGATTCGTCGAACTTCTGCGTGATTTTTCCGAACGCGATCACCTCGAGGGGCGCCTGCTGGCGGCCGAGCGGCGCAACCTCGGGCACTACGGATTCGGGGTAAAGGGCTTCACCCTCTCAATGATCGAGACCGCGATCGAGGTCACCGAGGAGCGCGTGCCCGCCGCCGTCATCCGCCAGATTGTCGAAGCCGGCCAGGAGATGCTCTCGCATCCGATCGAGCTGCTGCCCCATGCGCGCGAGGCCGTCGAATCGGTCGCCGGCAGCCACCGCGTGCTGCTGATCACCAAGGGCGACCTGCTCGATCAGGAGCGCAAGCTGGCGCAATCGGGCCTCGGGGATCTCTTCGACGGGGTCGAGATCGTCTCGGACAAGACCACCCCCGTCTACGAACGGATCTTTGCCCGTCACGGCGAGGGCGCCGCGCAGGCGCTGATGGTGGGAAATTCGATGAAGTCCGACGTGCTGCCCGTGATCGGGGCCGGCGGCTGGGGAATCTTCGTGCCCCATGGCCGTGTCTGGGCCCTGGAGCACGCCGACGCCCCCGCCGAGGGCAGCGCCGATGCCCTCCGCTTCCGCGAGATTCCCGATCTTGGGCAGTTTTCCGCCCTGCTGGAGGAGATCGGCGGCTGAGCGGCTCCACCCCTGGCCCGCAAAACAAGGGCATCGCGGCAAGGAAACGACGCGAATTTCGCCGCCAGGCGTTGCGCGCGCGCCACGGCTGCCGCGGAAATTGTACCGGACCATTGGCCGGTCTTGTATGTGGCCGCCCGGACATCACCACATGTGCCAAGCGTTAAGAAGTCCTTACAAAGCCCTGTGATACAAGGGGTTTCAGGGGCTTTGCGGAAAACGCCCCCTGTGCTATCGTGCCGTCAACAAAATTGTCAGTCGGATAACCGGCGGCACAGAGGCAGATCCGTCGAACTCCCTCGGCGGGACGAGGCAAAGGTGAGAGACGTGGTTGAGCGGCAGATTTTCCTGCCCTCGCAGAAGCGCATGCTTCTTCGTGGGCTGATCCCGGCAGTACTGATCCTTGTGTTCATCGCCCTGGCAGCGGTGCCGGGACGCGCGGCCCCCTATGCAGAGCTGGTGATGGATGCCCGGACCGGAGAGATCCTCCGATCCCGCAATGCCGACGCCCGGCTGCACCCGGCCTCACTGACCAAGATGATGACGCTCTACATCGCCTTCGAGGCGGTCGAAAACGGCGAAATCTCCCTGGATTCGATGGTGACGGTCTCGGCCAACGCCGCTTCGGAACCGCCCTCCAAGCTGGGCCTGCGCCAGGGACAGCGCATCAAGCTGCGCTACCTGATCCGTGCCGCCGCGGTGAAATCGGCCAATGACGCCGCCACTGCCATCGGCGAGGCAATCGAGGGCTCCGAGAGCGCCTTTGCCGCCCGTATGAACCGCACCGCAAAGGCCCTGGGCATGACGAAGTCGCATTTCGTCAACGCCAACGGCCTGACTGCGGACGGGCACCTGTCGTCGGCCCGCGACATGGGCACCATGGGCCGTCACCTCTTCTTCGACTACCCGCAGTACTACAACATCTTCTCGCGGCGCTCGACCGATGCCGGCGGCACCACCGTCTACAACACCAACCGCAAGTTCCTGGCCGCCTATCGCGGCGCCGACGGGATCAAGACCGGCTATACCCGCGCCTCCGGGTTCAACCTGGTGGCCTCGGCCGAACGCGGCAACGTGCGGATCATCGGTGTCGTCTTCGGCGGTCAGTCCACGCCCTGGCGGAACAAGCGCATGGCCGAGCTGCTGGACATCGGTTTCCAGCGTGCGCCGGCCAATGCCCGCACCATCAAGCCGCCGAAACCGAACTATGCGCCCTCCGATCCGCTGCTGATGGCCGGCAAGTCCAACAACATGGTGCGTGCGCCGAGAACCTCACTGCGCCCGGCCGCGCGCCCCGGCACCGAGCCCTTCGTGGTGGCCGAGGCCGAGCCCATCCCCGGTATCGCCGAAGGTGACCAGGATGTGCCCCCCAGCCCGCAGGAGCAGGCCGAGGCCGGCTCGCCCATTTCGGACGAGGTGCTGATGGCCGCGCTGCAGACCGCGCCGGCGCCCAAGCCCCCGGTCTCGTCCTATACCCGGATCAAGCCGGTGGCGCGGCCCAGCGACCTGCTGGCGCAATTCCCCAAGGCGGCGCCCGCCAACACCAATGCCGCCCCCGCCGCGGCCACGGCCAGCGCCGCCCCCGCGGTGGCAGAGGCCGCAGCGCCCGCTGATCCCGATCTCGTCACCCGGATGAGCGCCACGACGGACACGCTCTGGGGCGTCAACGTCGGCCGCTACGGTTCCCAGGGCGCGGCAGAGCGCGTGCTGCTCACCACCGCCCTCTCCGAGATCGAGACGCTGGAGGGCGCCGACCGCTCGGTGGTGCGTGGCAAGACCGGCTTCGACGCCAATTTCACCGGCCTCACGCATGATGCCGCCGATCGCACCTGCCAGCGCATGAACGCGCGCAACATGACCTGCTTCATGATCGGCCCCGACACCTGATCGCGGCCGGATATCCCGAACAAGAAAGGGCGCCCTCGACGGGGCGCCCTTTTCCTTTGCATCATCACCACCTTGGCGATCAGTCCGCCTTCGGGTGGTTGTCCCATTGATCCGAGAGGATCCGCTGGCTGTTGCCTTCGGGGTCATCGTACTGGTTCGTGCGAACCGTGATGACGAAGAACACCAGCCCCAGTCCCCCGAGGAACAGCGAGATCGGAATGAGCCAGGCCAGTACTTCCATTTTGCTACCTCAGCCGTAGTGCGTTCAGCGACACCGTGATCGAGCTGGCCGACATGGCCAGGGCCGCGATCAGCGGGGAACAGAGCCCCGCAACCGCCAGCGGCACGGCGATCACGTTGTAGAAGGTCGCTATGCGGAAGTTTTCACGGATGCGCCGGGTCGCGCGAGAGGCCGTCGTCAGGGCCTCGGGAATGGGCGACAGGTCGCCGCCCAGCAATACGATATCGGAGGCAACCCGCGCAGCGTCCAGTGCCGAAGCGGGCGAAATGCTGACGTCGGCGGAAGTCAGCGCAGCCGTGTCGTTCAGCCCGTCGCCCACCATCAGCACCTTTGCCCCGGCCTCCTGCAACGCGCCGATTCGCGCTGCCTTGTCGCCGGGCAGTGCCCCCGCGGTCCAATCCTCGATGCCCAGCCGCGCGGCCAGCGTCCGCACCGCGCCCTCGGTATCGCCCGAGATCAGCACCACCCGGCGGCCGGCCTTCAGCAGGGCGGCAACGGCCTCTTCAGCGCCTGGCCGCAGGCTGTCGGCGAATGTCAGGGCGCGGCCCGGAGCCTCTCCGACCTGCAGCCAGGCCGCGGTGGCCTCTCCCGCAATTCCGCCGGTCCATTCCGCCCGCCCCAGGCGCACCCGCGTTGCGTCCAGCTGCCCCTCGGTGCCGTATCCCGGCACCTCGCGCAGCTCCATCACCGCCGCCGGGGCGATGCCCCGCGCGCGCAGTGCCCGTGTCAGCGCGGCGCTCAGCGGATGTGCCGATCCCTCGGCCAGCGCCAGAGCGAGCGCCAGCGTCGGCGCGTCGAAGTCGTCGAGGTTCACCGGCTCGGGCGTGCCCGCCGTCAGCGTGCCGGTCTTGTCGAAGACGACGGTATCCACCAGCGCCAGCCGCTCCAGAGCCGTCTCGTGCTTGATCAGCATGCCGCGCCGGAACAGCCGGCCAGAGGCCGCGGTGGTCACCGCCGGCACCGCAAGGCCCAGCGCGCACGGGCAGGTTATGATCAGCACCGCAGCGGCGATGTTCAGCGCCACGCGCACGTCACCGGTATAGAGGAACCAGCCGACAAAGCTCAGCCCAGCCAGGATATGCACCCCCGGCGCATAGAGTTTCGCGGCGCGGTCTGCCAGCGAGGTATAGCGCGAGCGCCCGCTCTCGGCGATGGCGACAAGGTCGGCCATCCGCGCCAGCGAGCTGTCGCGCCCCACGGCGCTGGCCCGCACGGTCAGCGGCCCGGTCAGGTTCACTTCGCCCGCGCTCACCCGCTGCCCGGGATGCGCCGCCACCGGCAGCGTCTCGCCGGTCAGCAGGCTGCGATCCAGCTCCGAGGCCCCCTCGATGATCTCGCCGTCCACCGGCATCCGCCCGCCCGGCCGCACCAGGACCAGGTCGCCCACGGCAACTTCCGCGATGGGCAGCTGCACCTCGGCGCCGTCCCGCAGCACGATGGCCCGCGGCACCTCGAGCGCGGCCAGCTCCTCGGCCGCGGATCGCGCCACGGCCCGGGTGCGGTGGTCGAGGTAACGGCCCGCCAGCAGGAAGAAGGTCAGCGTCAGCGCCGCGTCGAAATAGGCCTCCTCGCCCGAGAGGGCGGTTTCCCAGAGCGATGTCACCAGCGCCAGAAGGATCGCGAGCGAGATCGGCACGTCCATGTTCAGGTGCCCCGCCCGCAGCGCCTTCCAGGCATTGCGGAAGAAGGGCTGCGCACAAAAGGCAATGGCCGGCAGGGTGATCGCCGCGCTGATCCAGTGGAACATGTCGCGCGTCGCCGCATCCGCCCCGGACCAGACCGAGACCGACAGCAGCATGACGTTCATCGCGGCGAATCCCGCCACCGCCAGCCGCATCAGCAGGTCGCGGCCCGCCTTGTCGGTCGCGGTGGCGGCAATGGTGCCGGCATCAAGCTCATGCGCCTCGTAGCCCGCCGCCTCGACCGCCTGCACGAGATCGCCGGCCTCGACACCGGGCGCGGCCTTCACCTGTGCGCGTTTCAGCGTCAGGTTGACCCGGGCATCCCTGACGCCGGGCTGCCGTTTCAGGGCACGTTCCACCGTGTCGATGCAGGCCGCGCAATGGATGCCGGGCACCGAGAGCACCAGCGTCGCGTCCTTCAGGTTGCGCGCGGCGATCTCCTCGGCCGAGGGGGCCGCGATACAGGCCGGACAGGCAGCGATCGGTACGGTTTCAGCCATCTGCCTCGCTCCGGTTCAATGTTCCACGTGCAGGTTGATGCGCTGGATGAACTCCGTGCCGTCCTCGGCAATCGCGGTCACCCGCACGATCCACTTGCCCCCCCCCAGGGTCAGCGGCGCCTCGTAATGATCGACGTTCCAGGCAAAGACCGGAGAGGTATCGTCGGCGGCGCGGGTGGTGCGCCCGATGATGGCCGACAGCTCCTTGGCACGCACCGGGTTGCCCTCGGGATCGGTGATCGTCAGGTGCACCATGCTGTCCACGTCATCGGCATAGATCGTCCAGCCCAGGCGCTGCTGATCGGCCAGCCGCCGGTCGAACTCCTGGCTGGCGACATAGGAATTCTTGACCTCCAGACCCGGGAAGGTGGTGATCGCCTTGGTGGCCATGATCACGTTGACCGTGATGATCACCGCGAAGGCGCCCACGAAAATGCCCAGCACATGCCAGCCGTTCAGGCGAAAGCCGCCCCGCCCCGGTGGTGTTTCCTGTGTATCGACCATCAATGGGCCCTCCCGTTGAACACGGTTTCCTTGCTCGCGGTCTCGCCGCTCAGCGTATCCTCCACCGTCAGGAGGAAATCGGTCGCCTCGGCCTCGGCCGGGGCGCTGTCTGCCGGCGCCACCACGTAGACGCGGGCCAGCCATGCGGTATCGGCCGGCACCGGCACCACGTTGTCCGGGCTGCCCTCGACCTCGACGGTCAGCCCTGTCGCCGGGTCCACACTAAGCTGAAATGGCCGTTCTTCGCCATGCTTGTTGCGCAGGCGCACGTCGTAGACGTTGCGGATCGAGCCGTCGGACATGGTGATGTAGGTCGGATTGCGCACCGGCGCGACGGTCATGTCGATGTCGCCGCGGATCAGCAGGGCCACCACCAGGCCCACGCCCACCAGCGACCACATCGTGGTATAGACGAGGGTCCGAGGACGGAAGACGTGACGCCAGATGTTGCGCGGTTCCTTTCCGGCGCGCTCGGCCTGCTCGTCGGTCAGCGCCATGTAGTCGATCAACCCGCGCGGCTTACCGATCTTGGCCATCACGTCGTCGCAGGCATCGATGCAGAGCGCGCAGGTGATGCAGGCAAGTTGCTGACCGTCGCGGATGTCGATTCCCATCGGGCAGACGTTGACGCAGGCGTTGCAGTCGATGCAGTCGCCCAGCGTCTCCTTCTCGGGGATCGCCCCGCCCACGCCCTTGGGCATGCCCGGCATCGGCACGAAGGGCACCTGCGGCGCCTCGACCTTTGGTCCGGCTGCGCGCTGCGTGGCGGTGGCGGCATCGGCCTTTTCCTGCATTTCCTTGCGGCGACGATGCTTGCCCCGCGGCTCGCCACGCCATTCGCGATAGGCCACGGTGATCGTGTCCTCGTCCATCATCGCCGCCTGGATCCGCGGCCAGGGGCAGGCATAGATGCAGATCTGCTCGCGGGCAAAACCGCCAAAGGTAAAGGTGGTCAGCGTCAGCACCAGCACGGTGATATAGGCCACGGCGGCGGCCTGCCCCGTCAGCAGGTCGACCAGCAGCGTCGGCGCATCGGCAAAGTAGAAGACCCAGGCGCCCCCGGTGGCCAGCCCGATCAGGAACCAGGCGGTCCATTTGGTCAGCCGCAGGCGCACCTTGCGCGCATCCCATTTCTTCTGCCGGTGCAGGCGCAGGCGGGCATTGCGGTCGCCCTCGATCCAGCGCTCCACCAGGATGAAGAGATCGGTCCAGACGGTCTGCGGGCAGGTATACCCGCACCAGACCCGCCCCAGGGCCGAGGTGAACAGGAACAGCCCCAGCCCCGCCATCACCAGCAGCCCCGCGATGAAGTAGAATTCATGCGGCCAGATCTCGATCCAGAAGAAGAAGAACCGGCGGTTCGCCAGGTCCACCAGCACCGCCTGATCCGGCAGCTCCGGCCCGCGGTCCCAGCGGATCCAGGGCATCAGGTAGTAGATCCCCAGGGTCACCGCCATGATGACCCATTTCAGGTTGCGGAATTTGCCCGAGACACGGCGCGGAAAGATCGGTTCGCGCGCCTCGTAGAGCGGTTCTGGTTCGGTAACTGACACGGGCTTGACTCGCTTATGCTTGGCTGGGGTCAAAAGTCGTTCTGGCAGCACCACCCTAGCGAAACCTTGACCTGTATCAATTGCGACATTCGTTACCTATCTATTCTGCCGCATATGTTGCCGCAACGCGGCGTCACCCTCCTGAAATGGAATGAAATCCCCTGTTCCCCGGCGGTTAGCCAAACAGGGCCGTCGCGCAACCGCGCATTGTCTCACGCGTCGGTGACTGCGGCACCCTGTCGCCCCTGTCCGCGCACCCAGGCGCGGAAGTCGCGCGCCACCGGGCGCAGGTGCGTCGGGTTCCAGACCAGGTAGTAGCCCTTCTTGCGACTGTCCTCGTAGAGCAGCCGCAGCCGCCCCGCGGCCAGGTCCGCCTCGACGAAGGCCCGCGCGATCACGGCCACCCCGCGGCCATCGCGCGCCGCATCCAGCATCAGGTTGCCCGGCAGCGAGGTCACGCCCTTCGAACGGTCGAGTTCCCGCCCGTGCCATTCCAGGAACTCACTGGCCTCGTTGGTGCCCAGCTCCTGTAGCCAGTGATAGCCGGTCAGGTCACCGGGCGCGATCTCGCCGCAATCGCCCACCAGGTCCGGCGCCGCCACGATGGCAATCGGCGTATCCAGGAGCAATTCCGCCTCGAGCCCCGGCCACTGGCCCGCGCCATAGCGCAGCCCAAAGTCGGCCCCGTTCGGCCCGATCTCCTGCAGCACCGGCGTCGGGTCGAGCATCAGCGACAACCCCGGGTGACGCCGCTGGAAATCCGCCAGCCGCGGCATCAGCCAGGAAGAGGCGAAGGCCGGCGTGGCAGTCACGGTCAGGGGCCTGTCATCGCGCAGCCCGGTCAGCCGTTCAATCACAGCTTCAATGGCCGACATACCGCCCAGCACGGCATCGGCCAGCTGCCGCCCCTCCTCGGTCAGAGAGAGCTGCCGTCCGCCCCGCGCCACAAGGGGCACCCCCAGATGCGCCTCCAGCGCCTTCAATTGCTGGCTTATGGCAGCATGGCTGACGTTCAGGCGCGCGCCTGCTTCGACGGTAGTGCCCGTTTCACCGAGAGCGGCCAGGGCGCGCAATGCGCTCAGCGGGGGGAGGGATGTCCAGTTAACCATGTAAGCCAGGCTAACATGGGTTGAATCTTCCTGAATAGGGGAATTTGCCGCGCTGGCGTAAACCTCTTGTCAATCAGAACGCGATATGCGGCGCCAAACACACCACTGGGTTCAGCGCCTCGCATCGCCCCAAGCCAAGGAGAACGGACATGATCAACATTTTCGCAGAGCTCTTCCGCACCGCCAGCATGACCGACATGGCGCATGGCCCGCGCCGCAACCCGCAGCACGATGCCGAGCCGCGCCCGCGCCTGCAGGCACCCGAGCGGCGCATCGCCAACCCTGCCCCCAGGGACTGATACGATGGACCCGATCCTCTATCGTCCCCGGGACATGCTCCGGGACCGGGCGCAGGATCTGGCACCGACGGATCTGGACGCCCGGGGCCGCCACCCCGATGGCCGCCCCTACAACGACCGGGTGCCAATGCGCCTGCGGGCCGCACGCCCGCGCCGCGCCCCCCGCAGCCTCTGGCAAGACATGGTGGACTGGTTCACCCCGTGACCTGACACCATGAACCCCCGCCCATGGCCCGGGCGGGGGTTTTTGTCGTGTCGGTCCAGTCGTGGCTGCGGCCCATGCCCGGGCCGCGCCCGATCAGCCGTCCGATCAGCTTGTCTGGCAGAGGGCCGCGGCCGGCATCAGCTCGATCATCTCGCCCGAGGCATCGAAACGTGCAGCCACGGTCAGGTGATCCTCGGCGCGGGCATTGCTGCCCAGGCGCGCCGCCATCGACTCTTCGGGATAATCCGGGCTGACATAGAGCGCCACATTGGCGTCCTGGCCAGAGCAGCTCGCGGTCTGCGGCACCAGGCCCGCGGCGGCCATGGTCTCTTCCACTTCGGCCTTGTCGGCCTCGGCGCCCAGAACGTCTCGCACGGCGGCGATCAGCGTCGGATCGCTGTTGTAACGACGCCAGTTCAGCACTTCGCCGCGGGCGGTGAAATCGCTGTCGTCATAGCTGATCTCCACGGCGGCATTGGTGATCTTGTCGTTCTCGGCTTCGAAGACCACGAAGAACTGGGTGCTGTTGCCACCGCTCACGCAGTCCTGGAAGGCGGCCAGGTGGGTCAGCACGCCGTTGTTCTGATGCGGGTTGCCGGCAGCATCGTAATAGGTCTCGAAGGTGGTCGGGCCCATGACCGTCCAATCGGCTCCGAATGCCTCCGTCACCTCCGACAGCGGGCCCCCGACAAAGAAGGCCTTGGCGCTCCGGGTCAGCTCGGCGCGGTCGGAGCCGGAAGCCTGGCAGATCGAGTCGAAACCGGTATCGGCATGGGCGGCACCTGCGGCGCCCATGACCATGAGTGCAATCGCGGAGAGGGAAGGGACTGTGCGTTTCAAGGGGACATCTCCGAAAAGTTAACTGTTGGTTAACATTCAGATGGAGGTTGTGAAGAGTCGTCAACCGGATTGCATACATTTCGGTGCGGAAAAGTTGCACAGCCGGTGTTGCACGCGCCATTTGAGAGTTTTTCCGGGCAGTAAATTGTACGCACAGACACGAAAAGGGTCGCGCCGTCAGACGGTTGGCCCTTGAAAAGATGTACCGAAAATGTGGATTATTGGTGCACCGGCCAGCTCAGGAAACGCGCGAACAGGACGAGCCGGCCGGTGCGAACCCCGCCTGCGGCAACAGGCGGGGATCTCTTTTGACGGGAACTTACTCGCCCCCGCCCAATTGGTGCACATAGGTGGCGACGGCGCGGATCTGGGCCTCGCTCAGGCGCGGCGCCCAGGTCGGCATCACGCCAAAGCGCGCACCGCTGACGGTTTCGTGCAGCGTGTCGAAGTCACCGCCATAGAGCCAGATCGCGTCGGTCAGGTTCGGCGCGCCCTGATCGCGGTCGCCGGTCCCGGCCTCGCCGTGGCAGCTTGCGCAGTTCTCGGAGAAGACCACCGATCCCTCTTCCACCAGGCTCGCATCCTGCGGCTCGCCCGACAGCGACATCACGTAGTTGACCACGGCGTCGATCTGCTCGTCGTCCAGCAGCTCATCGGTGCCGAAGGCGGGCATCTGGCTGTAGCGGGCATCCATGTCATCCTCGTTCCGGATGCCGTGGGTGACGGTATAGTGGATGTCCTCGATCGTGCCGCCCCAGAGCCAGTCGTCGTCCAGCAGGTTGGGATAGCCCACCGCACCGGCCGCGCCGGACCCGTGGCACTGCGCGCACCAGGTCTTGAAGACCGCAGCCCCCGCGGACACCGCGTACTGGTTCAGCTCCGGATCCGAGGCGATCTCGTCCAGCGGCACCGAGGCCAGCTGCTCGTTGATCTGGGCATTGGCCGCGTTTGCCCGGTCGATGTCCTGCTGCACCTCGGCGCGGGTCGAAAAGCCCAGCACCCCCGGCGTCGCCTTGGAGACCAGAGGCCAGGCCGGGTAGAGGATCGTGTAGATGACACCGAAGATGATCGTGGCGTAGAACACCCATAGCCACCACCGCGGCATGGGGGTGTTCAGCTCTTCGATGCCGTCCCAGGAATGGCCCGTCGTGCCATATTTTTCTTTAAGATCTTCACTCATATCCCTTACGCCTCCTTCTCGGAGCGTTTCGCCTCGGCGGGCTTGGTTTCATGGCGGAACGGAATGCTGGCCGTGTCGCGATAGGTCTTGCTCGCGCCCGGGCGGAACACCCAGAGGACCACGCCGGCGAAGAACATGAACATCGCCAGCAGCATCCAGCTGTCTGCAAAGAGCCGTGTCAGCGAGTAGGTATCCATGGCGGGCCTCCCTTACCGGCTGGCGTCGGGAATGAAGGTCGAGAAATCGACCAGCGTCCCGAGCATCTGCAGATAGGCGATCAGGGCGTCCATCTCGGAAATGCCCGGTTCGCCGTCGAAATTGCGGACCTGCGCCTTGGGATAGCGCACCAGCAGCCCGTCGATGTCGCCGTAGGGATCGACCTGGGCGTAGAAGTCGTTCTGCGCCTCGTCCAGCATCTCCTGCGTATAGGGCACGCCGACCACCGCATTGGCCTTCATCACGTCCTCGACGTATTCGCCGTCGATCATCCGGTCCTTCAGGAAGGCATATTTCGGCATCACCGATTCCGGCACCACGCTCTCGGGATCGCTCAGGTGATCCACGTGCCATTCGTCGGAGTAGCGCCCGCCGACCCGGGCCAGATCCGGCCCGGTCCGTTTCGACCCCCACTGGAACGGGTGGTCGTACATCGACTCTGCTGCCAGAGAGTAGTGCCCGTAGCGTTCCACCTCGTCACGCATCGGCCGGATCATCTGGCTGTGGCAGAGATAGCAGCCCTCACGCACGTAGATGTTGCGCCCCGTCAGCTCCAGCGGGGAATAGGGGCGCATGCCCTGAACATCCTCGATGGTGTTTTCCAGGTAGAACAGCGGCGCGATCTCGACGATGCCGCCGATCGTCACCACGAAGAAGGAACCGGCCAGAAGCAGGGTGGCGTTCTTCTCGATGAACTTGTGTTTGTCCAGGATACCCATGATTTCGGTTCCTTATTCTGCCGGGACCAGGCCGTCGGACGTCTCGATGGCCGGCGACCGTTTGACGGTCAGGTAGAGGTTGATGACCATGATGATCCCGCCGACGAGGTACATCGTCCCGCCGAGGCCACGCACGATGTACATCGGGTGGGCGGCAGCAACGCTGTCGGCAAAGGAGTTCACCAGGAAGCCGTTGGCATCGGTTTCACGCCACATCAGGCCCTGCATGATCCCCGACACCCACATGGAGGCGGCGTAGAGAACGATCCCGATGGTGGCGAGCCAGAAGTGCCAGGACACCATCGAGAGGCTGTAGAGCCTTTCCCGCGCCCAGAGCTTGGGCACCAGGAAGTAGAGGGCGCCGAAGGTGATCATGCCGTTCCAGCCGAGGGCACCGGAGTGCACGTGGCCGATGGTCCAGTCGGTGTAGTGCGACAGGGAGTTCACGGCGCGGATCGACATCATCGGGCCTTCGAAGGTCGACATGCCGTAGAAGCCGATGGCGATCACCATCATCCGGATCACCGGGTCGGTGCGCAGCTTGTCCCAGGCCCCAGAGAGGGTCATCAGGCCGTTGATCATGCCGCCCCAGGAGGGCATCCACAGGATGATCGAGAACACCATGCCCAGCGTCGAGGCCCAGTCGGGCAGCGCGGTGTAGTGCAGGTGGTGCGGACCGGCCCAGATGTAGAGGAAGATCAGCGCCCAGAAGTGGATGATCGACAGCTTGTAGGAATAGACCGGGCGGCCGGCCTGCTTGGGCACGAAGTAGTACATCATGCCCAGGAAGCCTGCGGTCAGGAAGAAGCCCACGGCGTTGTGGCCGTACCACCACTGGGTCATGGCGTCCTGCACGCCGGCAAAGGCCGACACCGACTTGCTGCCCCAGATGCTCACCGGCACCGCAAGGTTGTTGACGATATGCAGCATTGCAATCGTGACGATAAAAGCCAGGTAGAACCAGTTCGCCACATAGATGTGCGGCTCCTTGCGCTTGATGATCGTGCCCAAGAACACCGCCAGGTAGGCCACCCAGACGATCGTCAGCCAGATGTCGATGTACCACTCCGGCTCGGCATATTCTTTCGACTGAGAGGCGCCCAGAACATAGCTCAGCGCCGCCATGACGATGAAAAGATTGTACCCCCAGAACACGAACCAGGCGAGATTTCCGCCCCAGAGGCGTGCAGCCGAGGTGCGCTGGACCACATAGAACGAGGTCGCGATCAGCGCGTTTCCGCCGAATGCAAAGATCACCGCCGACGTGTGCAACGGGCGCAGGCGACCAAAGTTCATGTACCCTTCGGCCCAGCCGAAGTTGAGCTCGGGAAAAGCCAGCTGGAAGGCGATGAAAACCCCGGCAAGGAAGCCGACAATGGCCCAGAAGGCGGTGGCGACCACGCCAAAGCGAATCACACCATCCATGTATTCGCCTGAGTAATCAATTGGTTGCACATCATCGTCGGTGCCCCGCAGCACCCAGATGAAAAGACCGGCAGAGATGACCATCACTAGAAAGAAGTTCACCATATAGGCCGTATCGCGTGCATAGTTGACGGCAATGGCCGCCAGCAGCGTAATCAACCCAAGTACGATCAGCTTGGTTGCGTTTATCATTTCGCGTCCCTTTGTCCGTCCCGCCCGGAGGGGTATCCCCCTCTCCGCATCAAGAAATTGTGACAGGCTTGCTTATTGCTGCCACGGGTAGCCAATGCCTTGATCTGTATCAACAGCGGTTCATGCGTTGATTGACCAAGATCAATGTCGTGCCATTACACACACGGTAAAGTCATCTTATCACAAGACAGCGCAGGAGGCTTCCCAATGGCCTACAAATCCATCCTTACGATCCTGACGAACAAAGAGAATGCAAAATCTCTGGTTGAGCAGGCCGCCACCATCGCATCGCTTCACGACGCGCATCTCGACGTCCTCTGCCTCGGCGTCGATCGGACGCAAATCGGCTACTACTATGCGGGGGCGAATGCCGTCGTGCTGCAGGAAGCCATCGACAAGGCCGGCGAAGATGCCAAGGCACTGGAAGCCATCGCCACCCAGGCTCTGACCGGCGCGACGATTCGCTGGGCCACCGACACCGACGTCGCCCAGCTTGGGGATATCGGCCGTCACCTCTCCTGGCGCGCCCGGTTTGCCGACGTGGTCGTGCTGCCCAAGCCCTACGGCGACGACAAGGGGGCCGAGCTGGAGCCCGTGATCGAGGCCGCGCTCTTCGAAGGTCAGGCCCCCGTGGTCGTCCTGCCGATGGACAAGCCCTTCGAGAAGGAGCCGGGCACTGTGCTGATCGCCTGGAATGAAACCCCGGAGGCACTCTCGGCCGTCCGCGCCGCAATGCCCGCGCTGCAGCGCGCCGCCTCGGTTCATATCGTGGTGATCGATCCGCCGGCACACGGCCCCGACCGTTCCGATCCCGGCGGCATGCTGGCCACCTGGCTGGCCCGTCACGGCGTCTCGGCCGAGATCGAGGTCATTGCCAAGTCGATGCCCCGGATCTCCGACCAGATCTGCCGCCATGCCGAGGACGTCCAGGCCGACATCGTGGTGATGGGCGCCTATGGCCACTCGCGCTTCCGCGAAGCCATCCTGGGAGGCGCCACCCGCCACATGCTGGAAGGCAGCAACCTGCCGATCTTCATGGCGCATTGATCCGGTCGGAGCACCGACCGTTCAGCACCGCGTCAGGGGCGGGTCTCTTCGGAGGCCCGCCTTTTTCATGGCCCCGACCTGGCGCTTGCGACCACTGCCCCTCTCCGGCTGCGCCTGTCGCCTGCGGCGGGCGGGTCAGGAGGGGCGCTGCCCCTCCCGGGCCTGCGGCCCTCCCTCCCCGGGATATTTCCGGCCAGATGACAGGAGAGCTCCGCCGCTCCTTCATCTGGCCGGAAATATCCCCGCCGGAGGCATCGGGCCGCGCCCGCGCGGCCCGATTTCGCACCGTCGTGTTACCGACGCGATACCGACGTAATACCGACGTTGGAATCGGGCGTTTTCAATGGGTTCGAAACATTCCCGATCCCGAATGTCTGTAAGTGAAAAGGCCCCTCTCGGGGCCTGGTTTTCCTGCACATCTCCACGTAGAATGGCCGGTCAGGCCAGCATGCCACCGTCGTTGTCGTCCCCGGCCTCTTCCAGCAGGCGACCGAAATCCGGCACGGTGATATGGCGCTTGCCCTGAAGTTCGATCACGCCGTCCTTCTTCAGCGCGCTGATCTGCCGGCTGACGGTTTCAAGCGTCAGCCCCAGGTAATCCGCCATGGCCTCTCGGGTCAGGGGAAGGTCGAAGGTCAAGGGCCCCTCGGGACTGTCCAGGTGCAACGTCGCGTCGCGGCGGGCGATGATGGCCAGAAGCGAGGCAATCTTCTCTCGAGCGGTCTTGCGCCCCAGCACCAGCATCCATTCCCGCGCGGCATCGAGCTCGTCCAGGGTCATCTGCAGCAGTCGCTGGGCGATATGCGGCGTCTTTTCCATCATCTGCTCGAAGGGCTTCTTGCGGAAGCAGCACATCACCAGGTCGGTCGTTGCCACCACGTCATAAGCGGCCCCGTCACGTCCGGGGCGGCCGACGAAATCACTCGGCAGCAAAAGGCCGACCATCTGGGTGCGGCCATCCTCCATTGTCTGGGTCAGCGTGGCGATGCCCGACACGACCGAGCCCACGAAATCCATCCGATCGCCGGACCAGACGACGGACTGCCCCGCCTCGAAGCTTCTGTAATACTTGATTTCTTCCAGTGCGGCCAGTTCATCGGCGTCGCAACGGGCACAGACGGCACGGTGCCGGATCGGGCAACCGCTGCAATCATGCAGATCGATGGTCAGGTCAGAATGCAGCATGTCCACTCGCGCGGTTGATCTGGGTCAATGACGTTTTTCGGAGTTCCGGTAAACACTAATCCCATGGTCATGAAAACGCAACTTGCCCGCCTGGGTCTCTTTGACGCCAAAGTGCCGCGTTATACGAGCTATCCCACGGCCCCTCATTTCTCCGATGCCATCGGCCCGGCCAACCATGCTCAATGGATCTCGG
The DNA here is from genome assembly GCF_056270665.1 of Pseudooceanicola sp. DL12. Lineage (NCBI taxonomy): Bacteria > Pseudomonadati > Pseudomonadota > Alphaproteobacteria > Rhodobacterales > Paracoccaceae > Pseudooceanicola > Pseudooceanicola sp. DL12. The sequence continues at coordinate 359,693 of NZ_CM149884.1, read as the reverse complement.
CCATCCCCGAAGGCAGCGAGATTTCCCTTTATGTTCACGTGCCCTTCTGTCGGTCGCTCTGCTGGTTCTGCGCCTGCCGCACCCAGGGCACCAAGAGCGAGGATCCGGTGCGCGCCTACCTGAAGGTGTTGCTGTCGGAACTCGATCTGCTGAAGGCGCAGCTGGCGCCCGGCGTCACCTTGTCGCGGCTGCACTGGGGCGGCGGCACGCCAACCTTGCTGACGCCTGCCATGATGGAGACGCTGGCCGGTGCCATTGCAGAGGTCGCGCCCTTTGCGCCCGATGCGGAATTCTCGGTGGAAATTGACCCGAACGAGGTCGATGACGCGCGGCTCGCCGTGCTCTCGGCCGCAGGGATGAACCGGGCCTCCATCGGCGTGCAGGATTTCGATCCCGCGATCCAGGAGTGTATCGGCCGCCGACAGAGTTATGAGCTGACCCGCGACGTGATCGCGGCGATCCGGGGCCATGGCGTGCACAGCCTGAACGCCGACATCCTCTATGGGCTGCCCTACCAGACCCCTGAAAAGATTACCGAAAGCGTGCAGAAACTGCTCTCGCTCTCGCCGGATCGCGTGGCGCTCTACGGCTATGCGCATGTGCCCTGGATGGCGCGGCGGCAATCGATGCTGCCGTCCGAGGCCCTGCCCACGCCCACCGAGCGGCTGGATCTCTTCGACGCAGCGCGGCGGCTGTTCCTCTGGGACAATTACGCCGAAATCGGGATCGATCACTTTGCCCTGCCGACCGACGGCCTGGCCACCGCCCAGAAGGCCGGCACGCTCAGGCGCAACTTCCAAGGCTATACCGATGATCAGTCCGACGTGCTGATCGGGGTCGGGGCCTCTTCGATCTCGCGGTTCCCGCAGGGATACAGCCAGAACAACGCTGCAACTTCGGCCCATACCGCCGCCATCCGCAAGGGTATGTTCTCCACCGCACGCGGCCATGCCTATTCCGGTGATGATGCCATGCGGGCCCGAATCATCGAGGCGCTGATGTGCGATTTTCAGGTCTCGACGGCCGAAATCACGGAGAACTTCGATATAACGGCTCCAGCTCTGACCACCCTCTTCCGCGAGGTTGCCGGCCAGTTTGAAAACCTTATGCGCGTGACCGAAGCAGGCTTTTACATTCCGGAGGAAGCCCGCCCCCTGACCCGCATGGTCGCCCGTGGGTTCGACACCTACGACGGTGCGCGGGCCAGGCATTCCTCGGCGATCTGAGCCGGAAAGACCTGCGGCGCCGCGCGTTTACACGCCGGCGCCGTTTCTCATGTTCCCTGTCCGTCAGTGATCGAGCGCCGCGGCAAAGAGCTGCTGCGTATAGGCCTCGCCCGGATTGTCAAAGACCTGATCCGCGGGCCCCTCCTCCATCACGTCGCCGTGGCGCATGACCATCACGCGGTGCGACATCGCCCGAACGACCTTCAGGTCGTGGCTGATGAAGAGATAGGCCAGCCCATATTTCTGCTGAAGCCGGCGCAGCAGATCGACGATCTGCACCTGCACCGTCATGTCCAGCGCCGATGTCGGCTCGTCCAGCACCACCAGTTTCGGGCGCAGGATCATCGCCCGCGCGATCGCGATCCGCTGCCGCTGCCCGCCCGAAAACTCATGCGGGTAGCGATGCATGGCCGCGGGATCGAGCCCCACCTCGACCATGACCTCGGCCACCAGCTCCTTGACCGGGCGCATGTCGTCGATCTTGTGGATGCCGAGCCCCTCGGAGATGATCTGTTCACAGGTCATCCGGGGGCTGAGCGACCCGTATGGATCCTGGAAGACGATCTGCATGTCCTTGCGCAGGTGTCGCAGCTGGGCTGTCGACATCTTTCGGATGTCCTGCCCGGCGAAACTGATCCGTCCCTCCGAGCCGATCAACCGCATCAGCGCCAGGGCCAGGGTCGTCTTGCCAGATCCACTCTCGCCGATGATACCCAGGGTCTCGCCCGCATGGACGCTCAACGTGGCATCATTCACGGCCTTCACGTGGCCCACGACCTTTTTCATGAGCCCGGCCTTGATCGGGAACCAGACCCGCAGATGTTCGGCCTCTAGCACCACGGGCGCCTCTCCCTTGACCGGATCCGGCACGCCGGTCGCCGCGGCCGAGAGGAGCTTTCGGGTGTACGCATGTTGCGGATCGGCGAAGATCCGTTCCGTCGGCCCGGTCTCGACGATCTCGCCGTCCTTCATCACATAAACCCGGTCGGCAATGCGGCGCACGATCCCAAGATCATGGGTGATGAAGAGCAGCCCCATGTTCTCGCGCGCCTTCAGATCGGCCAGCAGTTCCAGGATCTGCGCCTGGATCGTCACGTCGAGTGCCGTCGTGGGCTCGTCCGCGATCAGCAGTCCGGGTCGGTTCGCCAGGGCCATGGCGATCATCACCCGCTGCCTCTGACCGCCGGAGAGCTCGTGCGGATAGGCCGTAAGCCGGCTCTCCGCATCGCGGATTCCCACCTGCTCCAGCAACTCGATCGAGCGTTGCCGGGTCTCGCTGGTGATGATCCAGTCGCGCCACTTGCTGGCCAGGAAGACCTTGCCCAGCCAGATAACGAAGGTCAGCGCCGCAGCCAGCAGGATTGCCACGATCACCTGCGGCACCGCCACCTGGAAGAACTCCGGCAGGAAGTCCCAGCTGGGCTCGTTCGGCGCGGTCTCGACATAGGCCGCATAGGCTCCGATGAAGGCAAAGAAGACCGCCACGCCCACGAAGAAGGGCCGCGCGGCAAACCCCATCCAGCTTTCCAGAAAACGCTTGGTCCGCCCACGGCCCTTAAGGCCCTGGTGCAACGCCATGGTTTCGGCCAGCTGCTTCTCGATCGTATGCAGCGGGTTGAGCGAAGTCATCGGCTCTTGGAAAATGAAGCTGATCTCGTTGCCGCGGACCTTGCGCAGGCGCTCCTTGTCCGCACCGACCATCTGCTGGCCGTCATAGGTGACACTGCCCGACACCTCGGCGTTGTCGCCCAGAAGCGATACCGTCGAGAGCGCCGAGACGGATTTGCCCGAGCCGCTCTCCCCCACCAGCGCGACGGTCTCGCCCTTGTCGACATCGAAGCTGACGCCCTTCACCGCTTCATGGCGCTTGCCATCCTGCCGGAAGGCGACACGAAGACCCCTGACCTCGAGAATACTCATTTGAACGTTTTCCTCGGGTCGAAGGCATCGCGAACGCCTTCAAAGATGAAGACCAGCAGCGAGAGCATAACGGCGAAGACGACGAAGGCCGTGAAGCCCAGCCAGGGCGCCTGCAGGTTCTGCTTGGCCTGCAGGGTCAACTCGCCCAGCGACGGCGCCGAGGACGGCAGGCCGTAGCCGAGGAAATCGAGCCCCGCGAGAGTGGAGATTGCGCCGGTGACGATGAAGGGCGCCATGGTCAGCGTGGCAACCATCGCATTGGGCAACATGTGGCGGAACATGATCGTGCGGTTCGACACGCCGAGCGCCTTTGCAGCCCGGACATACTCCAGGTTCCGCGCACGCAGGAATTCCGCACGCACGACCCCCACAAGTGCCATCCAGCCAAAGAGCACGGTCAGGAAGACCAGAAGCCAGAAACTTCGCCCGACGATCGAGAACATGATGATGATCACGTAGAGCGACGGCGTGGCAGACCAGATTTCGATGATCCGCTGGAACAGCAGGTCGACCCAACCGCCGAAATAGCCCTGCACGGCGCCAGCCACGATGCCGATCAGCGAGGAAAGCACCGTCACGATCAGCGTGAAGAGAATGGACAACCGGAACCCGTAGATCACGCGGGCCATGACATCGCGCTTGGTGTCATCGGTGCCCAGCCAGTTCTGGCGGCTGGGTGGTAGCGGCGCTGCCCCGGGACGATCCACCGGACTGTCGTAGGAATAGGGAATGATCGGCCAGATGGTCCAACCCTTCTCGATCTCCTCGCCGTCGACAACACCGTCCTGTGCATCTTCCAAGATGCCCTCGGGATCATCGAAGCAGGCATCAAGCCCGCCGCTCTCGATCAGGCATTCCACTTCCGGATCGCGATAGATCGCCTCGGTCTGGAAATCGCCACCGAACTGCGTCTCGGGATAGAACTTGAAGATCGGCATGTAGTAGTCGCCGCGATAGTTCACCAGGATCGGCTTGTCGTTGGCGATGAACTCGGCAACCAGCGACAATCCGAAGAGCACCGTGAAGATGATCAGCGACCAGAAGGCCCGCCGGTTGCGACGGAAATTGCGCCAGCGCCGCTGGTTCAGCGGCGAGAGTCTGCGGGCGGATTGCGCCAGTTCCTCGGAAACCGCCTCGCTTTCATGACCGGGCTGGATGGGCGCCTGTGGATCCTTCATCGCTCAGCCCTCCCGTTTCTCGAAGTCGATCCGCGGATCGACGAAGACGTACATCAGGTCGGACAGGATACCGACGATCAGGCTGAGCAGCCCGAAGATGAAGAGCGTGCCGAAGATCACCGGGTAGTCGCGCGAAACCGCTGCCTCGAAGCCCAGCCGGCCGAGACCATCGAGCGAGAAGATCGTCTCGATGATCAGCGACCCGGTGAAGAAGATCGAGATGAAGACCCCCGGGAAACCGGCGATCACGATCAGCATCGCGTTGCGGAAGACATGGCCATAGAGCACCTTTTGCTCAGACTGGCCCTTGGCGCGGGCGGTGATCACGTATTGCTTCTTGATCTCGTCGAGGAAGGAATTCTTGGTCAGCAGGGTCAGCGTGGCAAAGGCCGAGATGGTCGAGGCCAGCACCGGCAGCGTGATGTGCCAGAGGTAGTCTCCGATCTTCTGCAGCCAGTTGAGCTGGCTGAAGTTGTCGGAAGTGAGACCGCGCAGCGGGAAGACCTGCCAGTAGGAGCCGCCGGCAAAGAGCACCAGCAGCAGGATCGCAAAGAGGAACCCCGGGATCGAATACCCCACGATGATCACGCCGCTGGTCCAGTTGTCAAAGGAGGAGCCCTCCTTCACCGCCTTGCGGATACCAAGCGGGATCGAGATCAGATAGGCGATCAGCGTCGACCAGAGGCCGAGGGAAATCGACACCGGCAGCTTCTCCATCACCAGGTCGATCACGCTGATAGAACGAAAGTAGCTCTCGCCGAAATCTAGCCGCGAGTAATTGTAGAGCATCAGCATGAAACGCTGGAGCGGCGGCTTGTCGAAACCGAACTCCTTTTCCAGCTTTTCGATGAACTCCGGGGGAAGGCCGCGCGCGCCCGCGTAGGCCTCGTTGCCGGCGCTGCTCTGCATGGCGGCATCGGATCCGGCCCCGGTAAAGCCCGCGGTGACGTCCCCCTCGCCCTGGACCTGGGCGATGATCTGTTCGATCGGGCCGCCGGGCACGAATTGCACCAGCGCAAAGTTGATGACGACGATGCCCAGCAGGGTCGGAATGACCAGCAGCAGGCGGCGAAGAATATAGGCGCCCATAGTGGCCGGTTACCTCAACGCGCCAGCGGCCTTGAGCTCATCCGCACGCTCCTGATTGTACCACCAGAAGTCGAGATAGCCGAGATCGTAGGGCGGGATCTCCTTGTGCTCGAACATGTCGTAATAGGCCACCCAATAGCCCGCCTTGTACCAGGTGGGGACCATAAGGAACTCGTAGCGCAGCGCCCGGTCCAGCGCCATGAGAGAGGCGTCCTGCATCTCCTGGCTCTCGGTATCGAGGGAAGCGAGGATGATCGTATCCACGAGCTCGCTGTTCAGCCCTGCCGGGTTGAATACGGAATAGGCGGACTCGGGCGAGCCGTACATCTGCATCAGACCGGTCCCGGTCCCGAGGAAGGCCGAGTAGCCCCCGTAGAGCATGTCATAGGCGCGATCCCGGCGGCGGTTGGTGTACTGGCTCGGGTCGACCTTCTCGAAGTCGGGACGAATACCCAGCGTCTTGAGGTTAAGCGCAAAATTGTCGAGCACCGGTTCCAGCGCGCTGGAGCTGGCCGAGTTGATCGGAAAGTCGATCGACAGCACTTCGCCCGCGGCATTGCGGCGCATACCATCGTCACCCACGGTCCAGCCTGCCTCGTCCAGCAGCCCCATGGCCTTTCGCAGGTTGCGGCGGTCGTTCAGGCGTTCCGGAGAGCTGACGGGCACCGGTTGCGGCGGCTCGGTCAGCAGTTCCGGCGGGACCACATCGCCCAGGGATTTCAGAAATTCGAGTTCGGCGCCGACCGGCAGATCCTTGGCCTGAAGCGGCGTATCCTGGAAGTAGCTCTCGCGGTGCTTGAACAGGCCATATTGCAGGCTCTCGTTCGTCCATTCAAAGTTGTAGGCCAGTGCAATCGCCTCGCGGACGCGCTTGTCGCGGAACTTGTCCTTGGCGAGGTTGAAGACGAACCCGGAGTTGTTGGGCGGTGTGCCGTCGGGAATTTCCTCGACCTTCACGTAGCCCTTTTGCACGGCCGGAAAATCGTACTGCGTGGCCCACTGTCGCGAGTCGCTCTCGATCCGGAAGGTGTATTCTCCGGCCTTGAAGGCCTCGAAGGCCGCGGATTCATCGGCAAAGTACTCCACCCGGATCGTATCGAAGTTGTGCCTGCCGACGTTGAGCGGCAGGTCATTGCCCCAGTAATCGGGGTTGCGCTTGTAGACGATCCGGCGGTTCACGTCGTAGCTGTCGAGCATGTAGGGCCCGGAACCGGGGGAGGTCTCGAACCGGGATTCATCAAGCCGGGCGCCGGTTTCCTCGTACCACTTCTGCGAAAAGACCGGCGTACTGCCCACCTGATCGATCAGAGAGCGGCGCGAGATGCCCGTAGCAAAGGTGAATTTGACCGTGTAGTCATCCAGCGCCTCGGCGCTCAGCACCCGCTTGCTGACGCCTGCTGAGTAGGACGGAAGTCCCTGCTCGAGAAAGAGATTGTGAGAGAAGACCACATCGTGCGCGGTCAGCGGGGTACCATTGGAGAATGTCACGTCATCCCGCATGTGGAAGATGACCCAGGTCTTGTCCTCGTCGTATTCGAGGCTCTTGCACAACAGGCAGTAGGACCCGTTGTAGTCATCGGCCACCTCTGTGAGCAGGCTCTCGTACATCGAGGAGGACAGCGCGCCGGCGCGCCCCTTGACCGTGTAGGGGTTAAGCGAATCGAAGGTGCCAGATGCCTGAATTGCGATCTCGCCGCCCTTCGGAGCATCGGGATTGACGTAGTCGAGGTTCACGAAATTCTCTGGATACTTCAGGTCACCGAAGTAGGAGTAGCCGTAGCTCTCGATGACATCGTCCTCGCCGGCCGCGGTCTCGGTTTCCTCGACCGGAGCGGAGGTGTCCTCCTGAGCGCGGGCCTGCGGTACGGCAAAGGCCATCAGAGTGGCTGTCATGGCCCCCATGGCCAGGAAAGACCGTCGTGACAGGCCCCTTTGCAGCAGTTCGGTCGCGGCACTCAAGCGGAACGCGGGACGGTGCATGTATAGCTCCTCGACTATCCTTCTGGACATATTGGGCCTTCTGGCACTTGGACACAGTGCCACCCAAGCCTGAACGATAGGCTAATGGTGGCGAAAGGCCATGTTCAAGTTGAGATTACGTGAAGCACGTGTGATCCCGACACACAAGAAAGGGCCGCCTCTTGCGAGACGGCCCGGAAAGCGTGCCGAAAGCCCGGAATGACAGCTGAAAGCCTCCGGGATGATCCCGGACTACTGCCCGAGAGACTCGAGATAGGCGATCACGTTGGCGCGATCATCGACATCCTTCAGACCGGCAAAGGTCATCTTGGTGCCGGGCGCTGCCGATTTCGGGTTCTCGAGGAAAACATTCAAGTTCTCGGGCGTCCAAGTGTCGAAGTGCTCTTCGAGCGCACCGGAATAGCTGAATCCGTCAACCGAATCGACCGCACGGCCCACAACGCCATCCAGGTGGGGACCTGTGGCGTTGGTCCCGTCGACCTTGTGGCAGGCCTTGCACTTGTTGAAGACCCGTTCGCCGGCACCGGCATCCGCGGCGGCATAGATTTCATCGAAAGGCTGTTCGACCTCTTCGGTGGCGCTCGGCGCCTCGTCGTTGGTCTCGATCAGGTAACCCTGCACGGCCTGCTCGCCATGCGATCCTGTGTCGGTTTCATAGATCACCTCGCCTGCCCAGTTTGCCAGCAGAAAGACCAGAAGTGCTCCGCACAAGCCCCCGACGACCTTCGTGATAGTCATTGTGTCAAACATGAAATGCCGCGCCCCTGATGAATCCGTCGACTAGGTGTTTCGGCGGGTATCTATCCGCTTCCACTCTCTCAACGCAAGGTGTAGTTACCGCGACCATCCACCTAATCGTGGAAATTGTTCGCAAAACCACGGAATTGAATGCCATGAGCCGTCGTATCGCCTTTCAGGGAGAGCTGGGAGCCTATTCACATCAAGCTTGCGTGGAAGCCCGTCCGGACTTTGAGCCGCTGCCCTGCAACAGCTTCGAGGATGCCATTGCCGCTGTCCGCGATGGTGAGGCCGAACTGGCGATGCTGCCGGTCGACAACTCTACCTTTGGGCGTGTTGCCGACATCCATTACCTGATGCCGAGCAGTGGGCTGCGCATCATCGGCGAGGCATTCGTGCGGGTCCATATCAACCTTCTGGCTCTGCCGGGTACCAAGTTGGAAGAGGTGAAATCCGCTACCTCGCACCAGATGCTTCTCGGCCAGTGCCGCGAATTCCTGACGGAGCATGGCATCAAGCGCATCACCGGTGCCGATACCGCCGGCTCTGCCATGCTGATCTCCCAACAGGAGGATCGCAGCCGCGCGGCCCTGGCCAGCGAACTGGCCGGCGAAGTCTATGGGCTCGAAGTTCTCGCACGGCATATCGAGGACCAGTCCAACAACACCACCCGCTTCCTGATCATGTCCCGCGAGGCCGACCACAGCCGCCGGGGCGACCAGGGCATGATCACCACGCTGATCTTCCAGGTCCGCAACATCCCGGCCGCGCTCTACAAGGCCATGGGCGGCTTTGCCACCAACGGCGTGAACATGACCAAGCTGGAGAGCTACATGGTGGGTGGCAGCTTTACCGCGACGCAATTCTACGCCGACATCGAGGGGCACCCCGACGACGCCAACGTGCGTCTTGCCCTCGACGAGCTGAAATACTTCTCGTCGCAGATGCAGATCCTCGGGGTCTATCCGGCAGGTTCGCGCCGAAATTGAACAGCTCTGCCGCTCCGGGCCCTGCGCCCGGGCGGCCGCTCAGCGCTTGTTGCGTGTCTTCTTCTGCGGCGGGGCCTTGCCCTCGATCGCAGCACCCAGCTCCGCCAGGCGGTGCTGGATACGCTGCTGGATGTTGCCACGCGCAAGGCGCAACGACTGGATCAGCAGGCGCGCGGACAGGGTCTGAGGCTTCAGCTCGGTCACCAGGCGCAGACGCGTCCGGGTGCGCGACAGCGCCACCAGTTCGACCAGTACCTGCCCCTTCATTCCATCAGAGGACAGATCCAGGCCAATCTTGTCGGGCGCATCAAAGGATTCGACTTCCAGGTGAAGGGCCCGTTTCTTGCCCCGGGTAAAGAAACTGGCATCCCAGGCCATTCCCGTCCCCGGTTCCTCCAGCATGTCGAGGCGCTTGATCTTGGCCCCGCGGCGAATGGCCGAACGCTCGAAACGGCGAAAGTCGGAAACGTTGGCAAAGACCGTCTCGATCGGTGCCTCGATATCCTCTTTCGCAACAATTTTCATATGTACAACCGATTGTTAGCCTGATTCAGTCTGGTCTGCAGAACCATCGCCTCAATCCAGATTGTCCGCAAGCCAATTGCGTAGCAGATACGCTGCAATTGCCCCTTTGCGCGGCGGTCTGATCACCGGATGCACGCCGGCAAAGACATCGGCAACCTCTTCGCGAGGCACCCACATTGCATGCTCGATCTCCACCGGATCGACCGTCAGATCGCGGCTCAGCGCCTCGCCCCGGCAACCGAACATCAGCGAGTTCGGAAAGGGCCAGGGCTGGCAGCAAAGGTACTCGACTGGACCGACGGCAACGGCAGTTTCCTCCGCCACCTCGCGGCGCACCGCGGCCTCGATCGTCTCGCCCGGCTCGACGAACCCCGCCAGCAGGGAATACATCCCCTCCGGCCAGCCCGGCGACCGACCGAGCAGCACGTCGTTGCCCATGGTGATCAGCATGATCACCACGGGATCCGTCCGCGGGAAATGCTGCGTGCCGCAGCTCTCACAACTGCGTTGCCAACCTCCCTGCACCACATGCGACACCTCCCCGCAGCGCGCGCAGAACCGGTGAGATCCGTGCCAGGCGTAGAGCGCCTTTGCCGAGGCCGCCAGCTCCGCCTCGAGCGGCGAGAGCTCGGCCATGACGCGACGCAGGTCGACGAAGCCTTCCAGCCCCGCCAGATCGGGATGCTCAGGCAGAATGTCGGCGGCCCATCCGGCCGGCGGCTCCTGCGTGGTGCCGGCATCCGGCACCCAGCCGGAGATGTCATGCGCGAAGACCGGCGCGCCGTTGTCCCGGCCGAGATAGAGCGGCGTTTCCGACGCGCCCCTCAGGACGGGATGATCCATCGGCAGCCGGGCCAACGTCCCCGGAGCCGCCTTCAACGGGAAGCCACGCCAGAACAGCAAAGTCGTCGCCCCGGGCAGGCGCGCGGCAATTTTCAGCGCCTCCGGTGACCCTCTCAGCCCGGCATCCCGATCCAGCACGCCCCCGGAAAAAGTTACCTGTTCCAGCATCATGTCTGCCATGCGCTCTTGCTCCTGCCTGGTTGCGTGGCGCCAACCTGCCCTCTCGGACCGGCCTGCGCAACGGCCATCGCTTGCGGCACATTTCCCCGACACCGGCGCCGGGAGATCCGGATGAATGCTACAGATCCGGGCCACCCGGGATCTGCCGCAGCGGCATCAGGGAAAATCGCTATGAGATTGTCATCAACATCGGTCAGGATGGGCGCATGAAATACAGGAGGCTCTCATGTCCGGTTCCAAGTCGATCAATATGTCACGCCGCGGGTTTCTCGCCAGCGGCATCGCAGGTGCATCCTTGCTGACCCTGCACCCGTTTTCCGCCAATGCCGCCGGGCAGCAGGCCCATCTGCGCATCATGGAGACCACGGACCTCCACGTGAACGTCTTCCCCTACAACTACTACGCCGATCGGCCCGACGACACCGTCGGCCTAGCGCGCACGGCGGCGCATATCAACGACATCCGCGCCGAGGCGACGAACTCCATGTTGGTGGACAACGGCGACTTCCTCCAGGGCACGCCGATGGGCGACTACATGGCCTATGAAAAGGGCATGTCGCAGGGGGATATCCACCCGGTCATCGCCGCCATGAACACGCTGGGCTACGAAGCCTCGACCCTGGGAAACCACGAGTTCAACTACGGCCTGGACTTCCTCGACGCCTCGCTGGCCGGTGCCAACTTCCCGGTGGTATCCGCCAACGTGGTCAAGGAGATGGGCGCCAACCCGCGGGCCGACAAGACCCTGATCAAGCCCTATGTCATCATCGAGAAGACCATCACCGACGGCGACGGCACCAGCCACCCGATCAAGATCGGCCTGATCGGCTTTGTCCCGCCGCAGATCATGACGTGGGACCGAAAGAACCTGGAGGGCAACGTCCAGGCCCGCGACATCGTCGAGACGGCCAGGGCCTGGGTCCCGCAGATGAAGGAAGAGGGCTGCGACATCATCATCGCGCTCAGCCACTCCGGCATCGGCGGCGCCCAGCACGAGGACGGCATGGAGAATGCATCGGTGCCCCTGGCCGAGGTCGACGGCATCGATGCCCTGCTGACCGGCCACTCGCACCTGGTCTTCCCCTCGCCCACCTTCGACGGCATGGACGCGGTGGACAGCACCAAGGGCACCATCCACGGCAAGCCAGCGGTCATGGGGGGCTTCTGGGGCTCGCACCTGGGCACCATCGACCTGCTGCTGGAACGTGACGGTAGCGACTGGCGCGTGCTGGCCTTCGAAACCGGTACCCGCCCGATCTACCAGCGCAACGAAGACCGTTCCATCACCCCGCTGGTCGAGACCGTCGCCATGGTCGAAGAAGCCGCCCAGACCGAGCATGACGCGACGTTGGAATACGTCCGCCGCCCTGTCGGCAAGACGGCCGCACCGCTGCATTCCTACTTCGCGCTGGTGGCAGACGACCCCTCCGTCCAGATCGTGTCCAACGCCCAGAAGTGGTATCTGACCGACATGCTGAAAGAGACGGAGCATGCGGCTCTGCCGATGCTTTCGGCGGCAGCCCCCTTCAAGGCCGGTGGCCGTGGTGGTGCAGAATACTACACCGAGGTGCCTGTGGGTGACATTGCCATCAAGAACGTGGCCGACCTCTACCTCTACCCCAACACGATCCGCGCAGTGAAGATCGACGGGGCACAGCTGCGTGGCTGGCTCGACCGCTCGGCCGGCATGTTCAATCAGATCGAACCGGGCAGCAAGGATGCCATCCTTCTGAACCCGTCCTTCCCGTCCTACAATTTCGACGTGATCGACGGGGTCACCTACAACATCGACCTGTCGAAACCCTCGCGGTATGACGGCGACGGCAACGAGGTCTCCTCGGAGAGCCGGATCACCGATCTGATGTACGACGGCAAGCCGGTGACAGACGACATGGAATTCGTCGTGGCCACCAACAACTACCGTGCTTCGGGGGGCGGCCATTTCCCCGGTGCCGGCGGCGATACGATCATCTTCGAAGGGCCCGACACCAACCGCGACATCATCGTGCGCTACATTGTCGACAAGGGCACAGTGGATCCCAAGGCCGATGCCAACTGGCACTTTGCCCCGATGGACGGCACCACCGTCCTGTTCGAGACCGGCCCGGGTGCCGCGAAATATGCCGACAGCGTGCAGGGTGTGACGATCGAGGCTGCGGGCGACGGCGAGAACGGTTTCAAGCTCTTCCGTATCGACCTCTGATCGCGTCATTCTTCGGGAACGGGCGCCGCAGGCGTAATCCCCACGTGCATGGCGCGTCCCGAAAGGGGCGCGCCATTTCGCTTTCACGCACGGGTTGCGAATCCGCGCCATGCCCCCTATATCGGCCCTCGAGAGGTTGGCGCGGGCAGGCGCCTCGCCAACCCGGTCAGGTCCGGAAGGAAGCAGCCGTAACGAGCCCCGCTTGGGTCGTTGTCCAGCCTCTCACCTGTTTCAGCCGGGGCCTAGTCAGGCCTCGACCAGCAGAAACGCCTCGATTTGCTCATCAATCGTCGTCGCGCTCGCCATGGACTGGACCAGAAGCACGATCAGCCAGTCGATGATCTCCTTCTTCACCACCGTTGGCAGGAAAGGCACGGCAAGCAGATCACAGAGCATGAGCGTCAGGTTGTCCTGAAGCGCCTCGGCGATCATGGTCTCCAGCTGCAGGTTCCTGTCGTTGAGCGTGTCCAGGATCTCGTCCGGCACACGGTCGGCCATGACGCGGTCGACCGCTTGGACCATCTTCAGCCAGACGGCAAACTCCAGCGTGTCCCTGATGACGGGAATGTTGAATTTCGCGTCGATGGCCCTGGCCAGCGCCTCCTGCTGGCGCACGCGTAAAAAGTAACTTGCGGGCATGATGTACCCCCTTCTGATGAACTCGTGAAAATTGCTTCGACAGTGGTCGCAGTCTTGCGCCTGCCCCGCCCGGGGAACAGTCCGGAAAACCTTACCGAGCACTGCCTCTGGACCCTGCGCCGCGCGGGCATTACCTTGGGCCGGCAAGAAACACCGGGGGCGACATGAGCGAGACGGAAAAGGGCGGCTATCAGGTACTGGCCCGGAAATACCGGCCGGAAACCTTCGCCGATCTCGTCGGCCAGGATGCCATGGTGCGGACGCTGAAAAATGCCTTCGCCGCCGATCGCATCGCCCAAGCCTTCATCATGACCGGCATCCGCGGCACCGGCAAGACGACGACCGCACGGATCATCGCCAAGGGCATGAACTGCATCGGGCCGGACGGCAACGGCGGCCCCACGACAGAGCCTTGTGGACAATGCGAACATTGTCGGGCCATCATGGAGGGCCGCCACGTCGACGTCATGGAAATGGACGCGGCCTCTAACACTTCTGTCAATGATATCAGAGAGATCATCGACAGCGTGAACTATCGCGCGGCCTCCGCCCGCTACAAGATCTACATCATCGACGAGGTTCACATGCTCTCGACCAGCGCCTTCAACGCGCTGCTCAAGACGCTGGAAGAACCGCCCGCCCACGTGAAGTTCATCTTTGCCACCACTGAAATCCGCAAGGTGCCGGTGACGGTGCTGTCGCGGTGTCAGCGTTTCGATCTGCGGCGGATCGAACCCGAGGTCATGATCGCCCTGCTGGAGAAGATCGCCGGCAAGGAAGGCGCCCAGATCACCGAGGATGCACTGGCGCTGATCACCCGCGCGGCCGAAGGCTCGGCCCGGGATGCCACCTCGCTGCTCGACCAGGCCATCAGCCATGGCGCCGGCGAGACCACCGCGGAACAGGTGCGCGCGATGCTTGGCCTGGCCGACCGCGGCCGGGTGATGGATCTCTACGAGATGATCATGCGCGGCGATGCGGCCGGCGCCCTGACCGAGCTTTCGGCGCAATATGCCGATGGGGCGGACCCCATGGCGGTGCTGCGCGACCTGGCCGAGATCACCCACTGGATCTCGGTGGTCAAGATCACGCCCGACGCCGCCGAAGACCCCACGATCAGCCCCGACGAACGCGCCCGCGGCGTCTCCCTGGCCCAGCGGCTGCCGATGCGCGCGATGACGCGGATGTGGCAGATGCTGTTGAAATCTCTGGAAGAAGTCTCGGTTGCGCCGAATGCTATGATGGCCGCCGAAATGGCCGTGATCCGCCTGACACACGTTGCCGAACTGCCCTCGCCGGAGGAACTGGTAAAGCGCCTCAAGGATACCCCCCGTCCGCCCGACGGTGGTGGCGGCGGAGGCATGCCGGCCCGGGGCGCGCCCGCGGGCGGTGGTGGCGTCACGGCCTATGCCTCGGCCCCGTCGGGCGGCGGTGGCGGCGGCGCCCGTGGTCAGACCATGCTGGCCGAAGAGCTGGAACAGGCACTGGCGCGCTATCCCACCTTCGAGCACGTGGTCGAACTGATCCGCACCAACCGTGACGTCAAGCTGTTGGTCGAGGTCGAGACCGGCGTGCGGCTGATCAGCTATCGCCCTGGCCGCATTGAGTTTTCCCCCTCCGAGAGCGCCCCCAAGGACCTGGCGCAGCGCCTCGGCGCGCGGCTTCAGGGCTGGACCGGCAACCGCTGGGCGATCATCCTGGGCAACGAGCAGGGCGAGGAAACCATCGCCGAGAAGCGCGACGCCAAGGACCGCGCCCTGAAGGCCGAGGCCGCCGAACACCCGATGGTCAGGGCGATCCTCGAGGCCTTTCCCAAGGCCGAGATCACCGAGGTGCGCACCCAGGAGGATATTGCCGCCGTGGCCCAGGCCGAAGCCCTGCCCGAGGTCGACGACGAATGGGACCCCTTCGAGGACGAATAGCGCGACGCCCCCGGCCCGGGCCTTCAAAACAAGGGTTTCCCGGCGGATTTCCACCTGCCCCCTTGCGGTTTCGCCCTGCGGCCGCGATATGCAGGACAGAGCGACAGACGCCCGGCGACCGGGCAGGACACAGCCGCGCCGCAAGGCCGCGCCAGACACGGTTAGACAAGGAGAAAGACGATGTTCAAGGGCCTCGGCCAGATGGGCGACATGGCGAAAATGATGAAGGCCGCCAAGGAGATGCAGTCCAGGATGGAGCAACTCCAGGAAGACCTGCACGAGATCACCGTGACCGGCGAGAGCGGCGCGGGCCTGGTCAAGGCTGTCGCCAGCGCCAAGGGCGAGCTGAAGAGCCTCGACATCGATCCCTCGATCTTCAACGGCGACGAGAAGGAAGTGGTCGAGGACCTGATCCTGGCGGCCATCAAGGATGCCCAGACCCGGGCCGCCGAACGCAGCCAGGAAGAGATGGCCAAGATCACCGAAGGCCTTGGTCTGCCTGCAGATTTCAAGATGCCCTTCTGATCGGCATGGCGGCCGGCGGGGATATCGATGCGCTGATCGACATGATGGCGCGGCTGCCGGGGCTGGGGCCCCGGAGCGCCCGCCGTGCCGTGTTGCAGATGATCCGCAAGCGCGAGCTGACGATGATCCCGCTGGCCGACCTGATGCACCACGTCGCGGTCACGGTGCGCGAATGCGAGCGCTGCGGCAACCTCTCCTCGGCCCCCGTCTGCGACATCTGCCAGAATGAAAAACGTGCGAATTCAGAGCTTTGCGTGGTCGAAGACGTCTCCGACCTCTGGGCGATGGAACGCGGCGGCGCCTTCCGCGGCCGCTATCACGTGCTGGGCGGCACCCTGAGCGCCCTCGACCAGGTCGGCCCCGAGGAACTGCGCATCCCGAAACTGGTGCAACGTGTTGAAGACGAAGGCATTTCCGAGGTCATCCTGGCCCTGAACGCCACCGTCGACGGCCAGACCACGGCGCATTACATCGCCGACCAGCTGGAGGGGAAGGTCCGCCTCACCTCGCTGGCCCAGGGGGTGCCCATCGGCGGCGAGCTCGACTATCTCGACGACGGCACGATCACCGCCGCGCTCCGGGCCCGCAAGACCCTCTGATCCCAAGGCTCACCCCCAAAACATAACGGGAACAAACCAGCGTCGGTACCGGCGCGGGGGCAAAAAGTTAAGCCCCTGTTTTTGCACGATTCCAACGTCGGTATTACGTCGGTATTGCGTCGGTAACGCGTCGGTGCCGAAACGCCCGCCCCAATGGCGCCCCAAATGGTTAACAGCGCCGCTTGGCCAGCCCTGGCCGAGGCCTTTCGCAGGCCTGTCTCCGGCCGGAGGCGAGAGGCCTGCACGCGCCCTCCCCCCTCCTTCATCTTTCCCGAAATACGGCCGGGGGTGAATGGCGCGCAGCGCCAGAGGGGGCAGCGCCCCCTTCCCCGCCCGCCGCAGGCGAAAGCGGCCGTCAGGCCGCGTCCACCGCCGGCTCGAAGGCCCAGTCGGGCAGGTCCTCTCCCAGCGCCAGCAGCGCGCCCAGCCGGCCCAGTTCGTCGGAGTTCTTGGCGCCGCGCCCGCAGCCCGCGAAGGCGGTGAAGACGTTTTCCGAGAGCGCCCTGTAGTGGGGAATGTTCTCGGGCGTGAAGGTGGTGACACAGGCCAGCGTCGAGGTGGCCTCGATCTTCAGGTCCGGCATACGGGCGCGCAGCAGCGCCTCAATGGCGCGGCCCACCTCGGGCGAGCCGCCGGATCGGTACCACTCGGTGAAATCCTGCGGCGTGATCAGCGGCACGTCCACCGTGTCGCCGCCCATCTTCAGGTACCACTTGCCGTCGGGATAGCGGATCGGCGGCAGCAGGTAGGGATCCTCGCCATTGGGCAGCAGCGCGATCAGCGTCGGCATCGCGGCCAGCCGCCTGGCCTCAGCCTCGGACACCTCGAAGAGCACCGCCGTGCGGGCATAGGCGCGAAACTCCAGCGCCTCGCCGGTGAGGGTGCGGGAGAAGCCCCCCGTGGCCAGCAGCGCGCGGTCGGCCGAGAGGCGCTCTCCCGAGGCCAGGCGCAGGGTCACGCCGCCGCCGGTGTCGTCCACCCCCTCGACCACGTCGCGGACAAGGCGCGCGCCCCCGGCCCTGGCCAGCACGATCTGGGCGCGGACCATCTCGCGCGGGTCGATGGTGCCGGCGTGGTCACGCTCGTGAAAGCCGATGGTGCCTTCGGGGAAGGTGAAATAGGGAAAGCGCGCCGCAAGCTCCGCGTCGCGGATCACGTCGCAGGGCACGTTGTCGCGCTGGCGGGTGCGCTCCATGCGGTTCATCTGCGCCGTGCCCTCGGGCCCCGCCATGAGCGAGCCGACCTCGTTGAAGAAGGCCACGCCGCTCTCGGACTCGAGGGCCCGATAACGCGCGATCGAGGCGCGCGAGACCCGGCTCCAGAACAGCCAGGGATCCATCTGCCGGGTGATGCGGCCCGAATCGTAATGGCTGGCAAAGGGGCCCGCATGGGTGGCGGCGTCCTGCGGCTCGGCCGGGCCGATCAGGGTCACCTGGTGTCCCATGAGGGTGAGGTGCCGGGCGGCGGCGGCGCCGACCATGCCGGCCCCGATGACGGCGATATGCATGGAGGATCCTTTCCTGTGGCCCGGTTGCGCCCCGGGCGCTGTTGCCTCTGCCCGATTGGTTGCGCGCGGCGCGGCAAATGGCAAGGGGATGCGGGCCCCTATGCGCCGGGGGAGGCGCAAGCCGGGTCATTGTGCCTGCCGGGCGCCTGTTGTTTGATGGCCGCCAAAGGGAGAGCGCGCATGGCGAGCCTTGGCATGAACATGGTGAAACTGTTGCTGCGGGCGGGCGGCAAGCCGATGGCGAAGACCGACCGCTATCTCGACGAGCGCCGCCACCGTGCCCCGCCCACGCCCCCGGCCCCGCCCGCCGCGCTGAAGGCGGAGAGGGTCGAGGTGGGCGGGCATCCCGTCTACCTGGTGCTGCCCGAGGCGGCGGTGCCGCGGCGGCGGATCATCTATTTCCACGGCGGCGCCTATGTGAACCCGATGCGGGCGATCCACTGGACGCTGATCGCCGCGATCGGCCGCGCGGCCCAGGCCGAGATGATCGTGCCGATCTATCCGCTGGCGCCCGAGCATGATCACCGGGCGGGCTTTGCCTTTGCCGAGGCGGTGCTGCAGCGCTATGGCGGCGCGCCCTTCCTGATGGCGGGCGATTCCGCCGGCGGCAACATGGCGCTGGCCATGGCGCTGCGCGGCCGGGCGGGCGCCGTGCCGGTGGCCGAGCGGGTGATCTGCCTCGCGCCCTGGCTGGACCTGAGCTGTGCCAACCCGATCGGGCCGCAGATCGAGCCGCGCGACCCGATGATCGCGTTGCAGACGGTGAAGGAGCTGGGCCGCTGGTGGGCCGGGCCACTCGATCCGGCCGATCCGGCGCTGAGCCCGCTGCATGCGGGTGCCCATGGCCTGCCGCCGGTGGACATCCACCAGGGCACTGCCGATCTCTGCTGGCCCGATGCGGTGGACTATGCCGCGGCCCTGAAGAAGGCCGGCAACCGGGGCCGGTACCACGAGTACCCCGGCGCCTTTCACGTCTTTCCGGCGGTCACCTTCCTGCGCGAATCGCGGCTGGTCCTTTCTCGGATCGCCGAGGCCGTCCAGGAGGGCCAAGACTCGCCCCACGCCGCCCATGCGCCCCATGACGGCAATGTCTACGATCTCTTCGAGTGAGGCGGGCCTCTGCCCTATCCGTCGGGCGGCGTGGCGGGGGGCGTGGCGGGCGGATCGGCGGGCGACGCGGGCGGGGGGGCGCCCTTGCCGCGCGAGGAGCGCCAGCTGCCGAAGGCACTGCCCAGCACGGTGCAGAGCGTGACGATGCCCACGTAGACCTCTCGGTTGCCGTCGATCAGCAGTTCGGCCAGCACGAAGCCCAGGACGATGCCCGCGATCCCCCAGATGCCGATGAGTTTCATCTCAGTCCCCCTCCTCCTCGCCGCCGGGCAGGATCAGGCTGAGCACCAGCGACAGGTTCTGATCGAGCCAGCGCTGCGAGGTGCGGCGCACCAGCTCGACATCCCAGCCATTGCGCCAGAGATCCGGCGTCAGCTCGACATCCTGTTTCCAGTGGCGAAAATCGGTGCCGGCCTGTTCGGCGCTGCTGGTGCGGCTGAGGTCGGCGACCAGCACCACCGCATCGCGGCTGCCCTTGCGCAGCCCGGGGTTCCAGGCCAGCAGGAAGGGCCCGCGCCCGTCGAGGCCGGTCAGGTCGTCGGTCAGGTCACTGGCCTGCCGCGCCTGGGAGAGCGCGATACCGGCGGTGGCGATGTCATAGCGCTCGGCGGCAATGAGGCAGGCCTTGTCGGGGGCGCTGCGACTGAGGCTCTCGGCCCGGTCCACGGCAGCGGCATCGGTGAGCGGCAGGATGGTGACCATCTGCCGGGTCACGTCGATCCCGGCATTCGACAGCTCCTGCACGGTGGGAAAGCCGCCGATATAGGCGCGGCAGAACATGATGAAGCGGGTCCGCTCCGGCCCGGTGGTGGGCAGCCGGGGAAAGACGAGGAGCCCGTAGCCCTGGAAGTTCTCGGGCGGGAAATCGGACGGGGCGGCAAAGGCGCGCGAGGCCATCGGCGCCTGCTGCATCATGGCGGTGTTACCGTTGCCCGTCAGCCCGCCGATGAGGCCGGCGAGGGAATTGCCGCCGCCCGAAATGATGCTGTTGAAGGTGGGCGGGTTGCCCGGCAGGGGGACGGGTTCGGGCAGGGGGACGGGCTCCAGCACCGGCGCGTCCTCGACGGCGAACTGGTCGCCCCCCGGGGGCAGGGTGCAATCGACCGACCCGGCGAGGAGCATGCGGCGGTAGAGCTCGCGCGCGGTGATCTCGCCGTCGGAGAGCTTGCGCCCGAGGTGCTCGTAATAGCGCTGGAGCGCGGCAGAGGAGCCACGGCCCCAGATCCCGTCGACGGCAGAGGTATAGCAGCCCATGCGGGCCAGTTCGGCCTGAACCGAGGCCACGAGCCGCTCGCGCGGCGGATCGAAGGCGCCGGAGGTGACGAGGTCGCGGAAGGTGCCGGGATCCGACAGGCGCAGGGCCTCTCGGCCGGCCGGATCCTGTGGCAAGGGGACCTGCTGGGCCATGGCCGGCGGCGCCGCCAGCAGCTGTGCGGAGAGGACCGCCGCGCCAAAGAGTGCCGTCACTGCCCGTCGCATCTCGCATACCCTCCGAGAACTCACATGACGCAAGGTTAACAAAATCGGAGGATTTCTAAAAGAACGGGTATTCCATACTTGCCCGCACGCAAGGGAAGAGTCCCGTCCGTGCCCTTTTCGGGGCAGAGGCAGCCCGACGCGGGGCGTTCGGATCACCTTGCCCGCGGCGGCGGGGCCGGAACGCAAAAGGCCCGGTCACGGGGACCGGGCCTTTCGAAATCTGCCGTGATGCGCGATCAGGGCTGACGGTCGTCGTCGTCCTCGTCGTCGTCCCCGCCCTTGGGCAGGTTGAAGAAGCTGTCGGCGTCGTAGAGGTTGCTGTTCTTGTCGTCGTCATCATCGTCATCGGAGAGCGAGAAGGTCTCGAGGCCCTCGATGGCGGTGGGCATGCGGGGCTCTGCCTCGCCGGCCAGGCTCTGCTCGGTCGAGAGCAGCTTGCGGCGCTCCTCGTCGGTCATGGCGGCGCCTTCGGCGGCGCGCTTGGCCGCGGCCTTCTGCACGGCGGCATCGAGCTCGGTCTGCTTGCAGAGGCCGAGGGCGACGGGGTCGATCGGCTGCATGTTGGCGATGTTCCAGTGGGTCCGCTCGCGGATCGACTGGATCGTCGGCTTGGTGGTGCCCACCAGCTTGGCAATCTGGCCGTCGGTCAGCTCGGGATGGAACTTCACCAGCCAGAGGATCGAGTTCGGACGGTCCTGACGCTTGGACAGGGGGGTGTAGCGCGGGCCGCGGCGCTTTTCCTCGCCGGCGGCGGCGGGGTTGTGCTTGAGCTTCAGCTTGTAGAACGCGTCGGCCTCGGCCTTGTCGATCTCTTCCTGGGTCAGCTGGTTGTTGGCGATCGGGTCGAAACCCTTGACGCCCGCGGCAACGTCACCGTCGGCGATGCCCTGGACCTCAAGCTCGTGCATGCCGGTGAAATCGGCGATCTGCTTGAAGGTCATGGTGGTGTTGTCGACCAGCCAGACCGCGGTGGCCTTTGCCATAAGTGGTTTGCCAGACATGTCGTCACTCCTGAACGTATCTAGACCCCGACGCATATCTTCTCTGATGCCTGGCGGGACCAGGCGCATCACCGGGGCGATGCAGGTTACCGTTGTCGGGGAACTTGGCCGGTATATAGTCGGGCCGAGCCGAAAATGGAAGAGTTGAATGCGCAAGCGCCTTTTCTGCCTGACCCTGGGCCTTTTCACCGGGGGGCTGCCCCTCGCAGCCCCCTCGGCGGCCGTGGCAGGGGATGTTGCGGGGGAATTCGATTACTACGTGATGTCGCTGAGCTGGTCGCCGACCTTCTGCAGCCTGCAGGGCGAGGCGCAGGGATCGGAGCAATGCGCGGAAGAGGCGGATTTCGGCTGGATCCTGCACGGGCTCTGGCCGCAGTACGAGGTGGGCTATCCGGAATATTGCGACACCGGCGCCCGCGATCCCTCGCGCGCGGAAACCGGCGCCATGGCCGACATCATGGGCACCGGCAGCCTGGCCTGGCACGAATGGAAGAAGCACGGGCGCTGTTCCGGACTGAGTGCGGAGGCCTATTTCGACCTGTCGCGGCAGGCCTACGAGAGCGTCGCCCTGCCCGCCGTGCTGAACGATCTGACACGGGACGTGACCCTGCCGGCGCGCGTCATCGAGGAGGCATTCCTTGAGGAAAATCAGGAGCTTGCAGCCGACGGCGTGACGGTGACCTGCGAGGAAGGGCACATCGACGAGGTGCGGATCTGCCTGACCCGCGACCTGGCACCGCGCGATTGTGCGCCCGACGTGAGGCGCGATTGCAGCCTGGGCGACGCGCTCTTCGAGGCGCGCGACTAGAGGCGGATCAGGGCGCCCCGATGCCCGCGGCCCGCCCGCCTCGCGACAGGATCAGGGCGCCCAGCGCCACCAGCAGCCCCGAGGTTGCGGTGACCGCGCCAAATCCGCCGGCGCCATAGATCCAGCCCATCACCAGGGGCCCGGCAAAGACCGCCGAATAGGTTACCGCGCTGTTCATCCCCATCACCGCACCACGCGCCGAGGCGCCCTGACGGGTGAGGGTGACGACCATGGCGTTCTGCCCGAGCTGGCCGGCAAAGCCCCAGATCACCGCCATCATCACGCCCAGGCGCTGATCGCCGAGGGCGAAGGGCCAGAGCACGTAGACCGCGGCCGTGGCCAGCAGCACGAGCACCACGTAGCGCCGGCCCATCCCAGGCGAGAGAACGCCAAGGGCGATTCCCGCGAGGCCGAAACCCACGCCGTAGAGCAGCACGAAGAGGCCGCTGCCGCTGGCCGTGGTGTTGAAGGCCGCGCGAATACCCTCTCCGTAATAGGCGAAGGTGCCGTAGAAGGCCGTCATGAAGAAGAAGACCACCCCGAGCAGCAGCCCCACGCCGGGGATCCGCAGCACCGCGCGCGGCGAAACGCGCCCCCCCGCCGAGACCGCCCGCGCGGGCAGCACCAGCAGCAGCACCAGCGCCACCAGGGCCGAGAGCGCGGTGAGCAGCGCATAGACCGCGCGCCAGCCGAAATGGGTGCCCAGGAAGGCCGCCGCCGGCACCGCCAGCACCAGCGAGAGCGCCCAGCCGGTGAGCACGATACCGAGGCGCGCGCCCTCGCGGCCCGCGGGCGCGGTGGCCGCCGCCGTGGCATAGGTGCCGGGCAGCAGGATGCCGACGCCGACGCCCGCCAGCGCCTGGGCCCCGCAGAGCCAGAGCCAGCTCTGGGACAGGCCCGAGAGCGCCTGGGCCAGGGCCAGGATGCCGGCGGCCAGCGCCAGCATGCGGCTGGCCGGTACCCGGTCGATCGCCGGGGCGAGGAAGAACGACGACAGCGCCGTGGCCGCCCCGAAGCAGGAGATCGCCCAGGCGATGCGCGTCGGCGCAGCCGAGAGGCCCCGGCCGACCTCGGTCAGGATGGGCGAGAGCACGAAGGCGTTCGAGCCCACCAGCACCACCGCCCCGAAGAGCGCGCAGATCTGCAGGATCGACCGAAGGCGCCCGGCAGGCGCCGCCTCGTCAGGAGAGAGCGGTTGGCTGGTCATGACAGAGATGTTTCAGGAAAAACGCGGGGCTGCAATGGCGCCTGCCGCCGGGCCGGTGCATTGCAACCCCGTGTTGTGCCGGGCCCATGGCCACCGGGGCCGCCGGGGCCCCCGGGACCGGCCACAGGGACCGGCCACGGGGAAGGGCCGCAGCGATGGGCGCCGCCCCGGGGACGGCGCCCGGGCGACGGTACTCAGGGGGCGATGGAATCAACCACGCCGCCATCCACCCGGAGCGCACCGCCCGTGGTGGCAGAACTGAGCGGCGAGGCGATGTAGAGCGCCATGTTGGCCACCTCCTCGACATCCGCGGCACGGCCGATGATCGAGCTGGGGCGTTTCGCCTTGACGAAATCGCGGGCGGCATCGGCATAGCTCTGCCCCTCCTTCGGCGAGAGCCCCTCCTTCATCCCGTCCGAGAGCGTCGGCCCCGGCAGGATCGAGTTGACCGTGACGCCGGTGCCCGCCAGCCGCTTGGCCAACCCGCGTGCCAGCGCCACGTCAGCGGCCTTGGTCACGCCGTAGTGCACCATGTCGGCGGGGATGTTGAACGAGGATTCCGAGCCCAGGAAGATGATCCGCCCCCAGCCCTTCTCGATCATCGAAGGGGCCAGCGCCCGCGACAGGCGCATGCCCGACATCACATTGACATCCCAGTACTTCTGCCAGAGCGCGTCATCGGCCTCGAAGAAATCGGTGCTGCCGAAGATACCGGTGTTGTTGACGAGGATGTCGCAGGATCCGAGCTGTTCGACGAGGCTGTCGCAGCCCTCGGCGGTGGAGAGATCGGCGGCGATTCCGCCGACCTTTGCACCGGGAAATTCCTGCTTCAGCCGGTCGGCGGCCTGTTTCACCCGGGCGATCTCGCGCCCGTTCAGCACCACCTCGGCGCCGGCCTCGGCGAGGCGCTTGGCGATGCCGTATCCGATGCCCCCGGTCGAGCCGGTGACGAGGGCGCGCATGTCCGTGAGATCGATCTGCATGGAGAGATCCTTTCCGTTGGTCTTGGTGACAGACCAACGGAACTACGGGCACGGATGTTCCATGCCCCTGCCGAACACCCGGGTCCGACAGGGCTGCAAAGCTGCGCCCTCAGGAGACCTTCAGGACGATCTTGCCGATATGAGCGCTGCTCTCCATCCGGGCATGAGCGGCGGCGGCCTCTCCGAAGGGAAATTCGCTGTCCATCACCGGGGCGACACGGCCCGCCTCGAGCAGCGGCCAGACATGGGCGCGCAGGTCCTCGGCGATC
This sequence comes from Pseudooceanicola sp. DL12, assembly GCF_056270665.1. Classification (NCBI taxonomy): domain Bacteria; kingdom Pseudomonadati; phylum Pseudomonadota; class Alphaproteobacteria; order Rhodobacterales; family Paracoccaceae; genus Pseudooceanicola; species Pseudooceanicola sp. DL12. Next base: position 334,773 of record NZ_CM149884.1, on the reverse strand, counting down.
TCGGCCTTGGCCTGGTCGCCCTGGGCGCGCAGGGTCGAGCCGGTGATCGTCAGCCGTTTCATCATGACCTGGGCAAAGTTCACCTCGGCCTTGGCCCCGCCGAGAAAGGCGATCATGCAGAGCCGCCCGCCGATCTTCAGCGCCTTGATGTTGCGGGGAATGTAATCGCCACCCACCATGTCGAGGATCACGTCGGCGCCGCCGACCTCCTTCATCACCGCGGTGAAATCCTCCTCGCGGTAATTGATGGCGCGCTCGGCGCCCAGCGCCTCGCAGGTGGCGCATTTCTCGGCCGTGCCGGCGGTGGCGAAGACACGCGCGCCAAAGGCCCTGGCCAGCTGGATCGCCGTGGTGCCGATGCCCGAGCTGCCGCCATGGACGAGGAAGACCTCGCCGCCCTTCAGCCCCGAGCGCATGAAGACATTGGTCCAGACGGTAAAGAAGGTCTCGGGCAGGCAGGCGGCCTCCTTCAGGCCCATGCCCGCGGGCACCGGCAGGCAATGGGCCCAGGGCGTCACCACCTCCTCGGCATAGCCGCCGCCGGGCAGCAGGGCACAGACCTGCGCGCCCAGCGCCGCCGGATCGACGCCCTCGCCCAGCGCCACGACCTCGCCCGAGGCCTCCAGCCCCGGCAGGTCGCTGGCCCCCGGCGGCGGGGCATAGTTGCCCGCCCGCTGCAGCGCATCGGGGCGGTTCACCCCGGCATAGGCCACGCGGATCCGCACCTCGCCCGGACCGGGCGCAGGGACCTCGCGCTCGGCCAGCTTCAATACCTCGGGCCCGCCCGGTTTCGAAATCTCGATCACCCGCATCGGGGCACCCCCTTCTTCGTCATTTTCTTGTTGTAAACATCCCCGCCGGAGGCGTCGGTCCGCCTCCGGTCGCACCACGCCTCAGCCGGGGGCGCCAAGGCTCTCGGCCCCGGCTCACCCCACCAGCCTCGGCCCACCGGCCTCAACCGGTCTGGCTCAGCCGGTCTGCCCGGGCAGGTCCTGGCGCGCCGGTGCCTTGATCCGGCCCAGCATGGCGCCGGGCCCCTTGGCCCAGGCCTTGCCGAAGGGGGTGGCGTTCACCTTTGCCTTCATCTTCTCGAAGCGCATCACCTCTTCGATGCGGCGGTCGAGGAAATCCCAGGTCGCCTGGTGTTCAAGGCTGTCATCGCCGAGCCAGTAGAGCACGGTCGAGGAATAGACGCCCGAGAGCGTCGCGCGCTTGGTGTACCAGTTCACATCGTCCGAGGTGTCGCCCAGCGCGGTCCAGACCGCATCGGCCGAGCCCCAGACGGCCTTGGCGCCATCGGCGGAATACTGCGGCAGGGCAAAGAGCGCGGCGCCGCGGCGCACCAGCTCCTTGTCCGCCAGTTCGAGGCGGATGCGGATGGCGCGGGCCACCCGCTCGGAATAGCGCATGCCGCTGTGATCCTCGGCGGCGAAGCGGGCCTTCATCTCGGCATCGCCCTGGCGGTGATAGGCCAGCGCAAGGTCCACGGCACCGCGCGGAAAGAGCGCGCGCACCAGGCCCGGCGGAATGTCGGCATCCTCGGCGGCGGCGCGCAGGGTCGTCTCGCTCCAGCCGTCGAAGGGCACGTGGATCAGCGCCGCCTCGAGCAGGCGATCGGCGGGCGTCGGGCCCCCTGCGGGCCCATCAGACGTTGCCCCGGCGTTTTCGGTTGCGGTCTCGCTGGCGTCGGTCATGATGCTCTCCTGTATCCTGTCCACTCCCCGGCATATCGCGGCGGGGGATACTGGACATTTAGGCCGGTCATTGCTATACGGCCACCTCCTGCAATCATATGCAACTCAAACTTAGGAAGGTGGTGACAACCACATGCAGGTTAGTGTTCGTGACAACAATGTCGATCAGGCGCTCCGTGCCCTGAAGAAAAAGCTGCAGCGCGAAGGCGTTTTCCGCGAAATGAAGCTCAAGCAACATTTCGAGAAGCCGTCCGAGAAGAAAGCGCGCGAGAAAGCTGAAGCTATCCGTCGTGCCCGCAAGCTGGCGCGCAAGAAAGCACAGCGCGAAGGTCTCCTCTGAGATCCCTCGTAGCCCCGTTCCGCTGAATTTTCTTCAGACGAACCATGAGTTTGACGACCCCCGCGGCCCTGCCCCGGGGGTCTCGTTCTTTCTGGCCCCTGCCCTTCCCGCCTTTCCGAAACCGGCCCGCCGACCGCGGGCTGTCCCGCCCGCACCTGCCGGTGCGGCACAGGGTTTCCGCGGCCCGTGCGGTTCGCAGCTCGCGGGGAATTGTAACAGTTGCTTGCAATTTCGTACCGAACGGTTCAGTTTATGCGGCACCCGCGAAACCGGGCCACTCCGGCCCCGGCGCCGCCGCAACGGAAAGACACCGCATGACCACCCAGGACCGAATCGAACGGGGACTGATCGCCCTGTTCCTGCTGACCCATGCCATCGCGATCCCGATGGCCTTCCTTGCCCCCGACTTCTTTGCCCAGCGTTTCGCGATAGAGGATGGCCCGGTGGAATACCTGACCGCCGTGGCGCTCTTCCTGGCCGGCAGCGTTCTGGTGGCGCGGGCGGTTCAGATGGCCCATGCCCCCACGCGGGTGCAGGCAGCACTGCTCCTGCTCTACGCCGCGCTCTACCTCTTCGTGGCCGGCGAGGAGATCAGCTGGGGTCAGCGGATCTTCGGCTGGCAGTCGGGGGCCTATTTCGACGCCCACAACTACCAGGACGAGACCAACCTGCATAACCTGGTGGTCGGCGACACCCAGCTGGCGCAGACGCTCTTCGGCAACTGGCTGACCATTGCGCTGCTGCTCTATCTCATGATCCTGCCGCTGGCCTGGCGCTTCCTGCAGCCGATCAAGGCGCTGTGCCGCGCCATGGCCATACCGGTGCCGCGCCCGCGCCATGCGCTGATGGCGGTGATCGCCAGCCTGACCATGGTGGTGATCATGGGCACCGAACGTCAGTTCGAGCTCTACGAATACGCCTTTGGCCTGATGTCGCTGATGATCTTCCTCAAGCCCTGGAATCCGGGCGACCTGCGCCGCCGCAGCCCAGTGCCGGCCCGCCAGTCCGGCGGCCAGCTGCGCGACGCGACCGTGCACAGGCAGAGCGCGCGGCCCTGAAAGCGGCCACTGCGCTGTCGGGCCAGATTGGATCCCGGACGGGATCCCGGACTGGCCCCTAGACCGGCAGCGCGGTGGTCTTGAAGACGGTGCGGAGCGCGAAGGAGCTCTGCATCCGCTGCACGCCGGGCAGCCGCGCCAGGCTCTGGCGGTGGATGCGGGCAAAATCCTCGGAGCTCTCGGCCACGACCTTGAGCAGATAGTCCGCAGTGCCCGCCATCAGGTGGCATTCCAGCACCTCGGGCACCCGCGCCACGGCGGTCTCGAAGCTCTCCAGCAGCTCGTCGGCCTGCCCCGAGAGGCCGATCTCGACGAAGACCGTGGTGTTCAGCTCCATCTTGCGGGCGTTCAGCAGCGCGACATAGCCGTTGACATAGCCCTCCTCCTCCAGCCGCTGCACCCGCCGGTGGCAGGCCGATTGCGACAGGCCCACCTTGTCGGAGAGGTCGGCATTGGAAATGCGCCCCGTCTTTTGCAGGACACGCAGGATGGACCTGTCCATCTGGTCGAGCGCCATGAAGAACCTCCGCTGGATGGCGTTATCCGGCGGAGGTTATCCCGTGCGGGCCGGGGATTGCGAGAGGATTTCGCGCCCCGGGGCCCCTTACTCCGCTTTCTTCAGCGCGTCGCGGATTTCCAGCAGCACATCGAGCTCGGTCGGCCCGACGGGCTTTTCCTCGGCGGGCGCGGCGGCCTTCTCGTCGCGGATGACCATATCCTTGGCCTTGTTCAGGTAGCGCACCAGCAGGAAGACGACCCAGGCGATGATCAGGAAGTTGATCACCGCCATGAGGAAGGCGCCATAGGCAAAGACCGAGGCACCGGCCTCGCGCGCGGCATCGAGGCTGTCGTAGGGACCCTCGCCCGAGATCACGATGAACAGGTCGGTGAAATCGACACCGCCGATGAACAGGCCGAGGATCGGATCGAGCAGATCGTCGACGATGGAGCGCACGATGGCCGTGAAGGCCGCCCCGATGATGATACCCACGGCCATGTCCATGACATTGCCACGCGCGATGAACGCCCTGAAGTCCTTGATCATACTGTCCCTCTTTTGATCACTCCCGCCCTCTGCGCGATGACTATGCGCGAATGCACACAGGCGGGTCTTTTCATTTTTCGCCGAAACTGCTCTTAGATCACAGGCCCGCCACACCGATGGCAAGCCAGAACAGGAGGGTAGCCATGTTTCCCGACGATTATCTGATCAACAAGAAATGGCCGGCGGCAAACCCGTCGATCCTGCAGCTCTATTCCTTTCCGACGCCGAACGGGGTGAAGGCCTCGATCGCGCTGGAGGAAATGGGCCTGGAGTACGAGGCCCACAGGGTGCCGCTGGGTGATGAATTCGTGCGCAGCCCCGAGTTCCTCTCGCTCTCGCCCAACAACAAGATCCCCGCCATCATCGACCCGAACGGGCCGAACGGCGAAGTGGTGGAACTGTTCGAGAGCGGCGCCATCCTGATCTACCTGGCCGAAAAGACCGGCAAGCTGATGCCCACCGGGGGCGCCGGCAAGTACGAGGTGATCAAGTGGCTGATGTGGCAGATGGGCGGCCTCGGCCCGATGCTGGGCCAGCTCGGCTTCTTCTACAAGTTCGCCGGCAGCCAGATCGAGGATCCGCGTCCGCGCGAGCGCTTCATCAATGAGGGCAAGCGCCTGCTGAACGTGATCAACAGGCAACTCGATGGCAAGGATTGGGTGACAGGAGAATTCTCCATCGCGGATATCGCCATCGCGCCCTGGCTGAACGCCACCGAATTCTACGGGGCGAAGGAGGTTCTGGAGTGGGAGAGCTTCGAGAACCTTCAGCCCTACGTCGACCGTTTCTACGCCCGCCCGTCCGTGGAAAAGGCAAAGAACATCCCCCCGCGCGACTGAAGTCGTTGCGGGAGATGGGGGGTGAAAGGGGTGGCCAGAAGGCCGCCCCTTTCCATTTTCGGGGGGCCGCCACGCGGAGCGGTGCGCCTGCGGTGAGCACGGTGAGTGCATGGCCCCATAAAAGGCTTGAACCTCCAGCCACTGGAGGAATTACCCTGCCCTTCTGCGAAACCGGGCAAGGGCGGAAATCATGGCACTGTCGGTGATGGACTGGGCGGGGTGGCTCGTGGCGCTCGGCTATGTGGCCGGGTTCTTCCTGCTGTCCGGTGGCGTGGGCCGCAGGGGAGAGCGCGTCTGGCTCTTTGATCGCAGCCAGGCACTGGCCGCCTGGGGATTCCGCGCCGGCTTCGTGGCGCTGCTGGCCTGGCCCGTGCTGCCCCATGCGGGCGCCTGGCCCCTGCCGGGGTTGCTGCTGGCCCTTGCGGGGGCGGCGCTGGCGCTTTGGGCGCAGGCGCACATGGGGCGCTCCTGGCGGATCGGGGTGCAGGAGGGGCAGACCGGCACGCTGGTGCAGGACGGCCCCTTTGCCTGGTCGCGCAACCCGGTGTTCGCCGGACAGCTTGCCCTGGCCTGGGGGCTGGCCCTGCTGGCGGGGTTCCTGCCGCTCGCGGGCGCCGTGATGATGACGGTTTCGGCGGTTGTGCAGGTACGGCGGGAAGAGGCCGCGCTCGGGGGCACGCCGGGCTATGCGGCCTATGCCGCCCGGGTGCCCCGCTGGATCGGGTTCAGCCCGGCAGGGCGCCGGTGAGCACGTAGCGCAGGATCTCGACCACCTGGGCGGGCTCCTCGGCCACGGCCAGCGCCGCGGCATCGACTTCCTTCAGCGCATGCTGATGGTCGGGCCCGTGCAGCACGATCAGCGACTTGCCGAGGGCTGCGGCATAGCCGGCATCGAAGGCGGCGTTCCACTGCTTGTACTTCTCGCCGAAACGCACGACGACCACGTCGGCCATCTCGATCCCCATGCGGGTGCGGATGGCGTTGAGCTGGGCGCCCTTGCGGTCGTGCCAGAACTTCTTCTCCTCGGCGCCGAGGATCGCCACGCCGCAGTCATCGGAGGCCGCGTGATCGGTGACCGGGCCGGTGAAGGCGATGTCGAGGCCCGCGGCGCCAGCGGTGATCTGCTCGCGCCAGTCGGTGTGGATCTCTCCGGAGAGGTAGACGGTGAGGGTCATGCCTACCTCTTCTTCACGAATTCGGTACGCAGGACGAGGCCCCGGATCTCGGGGTGGCGACAGTCGATTTCCTCGGGGTTGTCGGTGAGGCGGATGGTCTTGATCACCGTGCCCTGCTTCAGGGTCTGGCCGGCGCCCTTGACCTTGAGATCCTTGATCAGCACCACCGAGTCGCCGTCGGCGAGCGGCGTGCCCTGGGCATCCGTCACGGTGACGGAATTGCGGGCGGCCAGCTCGGAGGCGGGCATCCACTCGCCGGTGGCTTCGTCATAGACGTATTCGTCGTCGCTCATGGCGCGGGTCCTTTTGAATGGGTTGCTGAGGGAGGTACCCGATGGCCGGGCGGCGGGCAACCTGCGAGGGCAGGGCAGCCCGTATTTGGGGAAAGATGAATGGGGGTGCCGGACAGGCGAAGGGCGCGACATCTGCCGCGCCCTGCATGAGTATTTCCGGAAAGATGAAAGGGGCCGGTGGCCCCGGGATGGCGGGCCGGGCGTCCCTCCCGGCGGGGAGAGAGCGCCGCTTGCCGTCGACCGGTAGCGTCAGCCGCGCAGGGTGCCGCCGGTGGCCTTTTGCACCTTTTCCACGATCCTGGCCGAGAGCGCCTCGATTTCCTTTTCCTTCAGCGTCGCGTCCCTGGGCTGGATGCGGACGGTGACGGCAAGGCTCTTCTTGCCCTCGCCGAGCGAGCCGCCGATGAACTCGTCGAAGACGCGCACCTCCTCGATCAGCGCCTTGTCGGCGCCGGCGGCGGCATTGACCAGGGTCAGCGCCTCTACGGAGCTGTCGACGACGAAGGCGAAATCACGCTCGACCGCCTGCAGGTCGTTCAGGATCAGCGCGCCCTTGGAGGCATCGGTGTTGCGCGGCAGCGGAATTTCCTCGGGCCAGATGGTGAAGCCCACGGCCGGGCCCTTGACGCCCATCTGCTTCAGCACCTTGGGGTGGATCTCGCCGAAGACGGCCAGCATCTTCTTGGGGCCGAGGCAGACGCGGCCGTGGCGGCCGGGGTGCCACCAGTCGCTGGCGCCGCGCAGGATCTGCACCTTGGCCGGCGCGCCGATGGCCGAGAGCACGGCCTCGCAATCGGCCTTGGCATCGAAGACGTCGACGGGGCGGGACGCGCCGTGCACGTCCTTGGGGCCGGTCTGGCCGACCAGCAGGCCGGAGACCAGCTGATGCTGCTCGCCCGGTTCGCCGCCATGCCAGGCGGTGCCGGCCTCGAAGAGCGCGAAATCGTTGAAGCCGCGCGCCTGGTTGCGGGCCGCGGCCTGCAGCAGGCCGGGCAGCAGCGCGGGGCGCATGTGCGACATTTCCGAGCTGATCGGGTTGCCCACCATGGTGGCATCATCGCCGCCACCGAAGAGCGTGGCGCTGGCCTTGTCGATGAAGGAATAGGTGACGCATTCGTTGTAGCCGAGCGCGGCGGCGGTGCGCCGCGCGGTCTGCTCGCGCTTCTGCATCGGGGTCAGCACCGGTTTCGGCACGCCGGCGGTGACCCGCGGCAGCGGCTTGCCCACCAGTTTCGTCAGCGAGGCGATGCGGGCCACTTCCTCGACCAGGTCGGCCTCGCCCAGCACGTCGGGGCGCCAGGAGGGCACATGGGCCATGTCGCCCTCCATCACGAAGCCGAGGCGCTCGAGGGTGGCGCGCTGTTCTTCGGCGGGGATGTCCATGCCCACCAGCGAGGAGCAGCGGTCGGTGTCGAGACGGTAGGCGCGCGAGACGTCCGGCACCTCGCCGGCGACCACCTTGTCGGTGGCCTCGCCGCCGCAGAGCTCGATGATCAGGGCCGAGGCACGGTCGAGCGCCTCCATGTTGAAGGCCGGGTCGATGCCGCGCTCGTTGCGATAGCGGGCGTCGGAGTTGATCTTGAGCGCGCGGCCGCCCTTGGCGATCGAGACATGCTCCCAGACGGCGGCCTCTAGGAAGACATCGGTGGTCTCCTCGGTGCAGCCGGAGGCCTCGCCACCCATGATGCCGCCGATGCTCTCGACACCGTTGTCATCGGAGATCACCAGCACGCCCTCGGGGATCGTGTAGGTCTTTTCGTCCAGCGCCAGCAGCTCCTCGCCGCCCTTGGCGCGGTGAATATGCAGGCCGCCCGCAACCTTGGCCGCATCGAAGACGTGCAGCGGGCGGTTCAGGTCGTAGGTGAAGAGGTTGGTGACATCGACCAGCGCCGAGATCGGGCGCAACCCGATGGCGCGCAGCTTCTGCTGCAGCCACTCGGGGCTGGGGCCGTTCTTCACGCCCTTGATTACCCGGCCGGCAAAGACGAAGCAGCCGTCGGTGGCACTCTCGTCGATGGTGACGGAGACGGGGCAGGCGCCGGCGCTCTCGGTCAGCTTGTAGTCCGGCAGCGGCTTCAGCGTGCCGAGGCCGCGCGCGGCCAGGTCACGGGCCACGCCGTGCACGCCGAGCGCATCGGGGCGGTTCGGCGTGATGGCGATCTCGATCACCGGGTCTACGGCCTCGGGGCGGTTCTCGGCCAGCCAGTCGGCGAAATCCTGGCCCACCTCGCCGGTAGGCAGCTCGATGATGCCGTTATGCTCGTCCGAGAGCTCCAGCTCGCGCTCCGAGGCCATCATGCCGAAGCTCTCGACGCCGCGGATCTTGCCGACGGAAATCGTGATGTCGAGGCCGGGGATGTACATGCCCGGTTTCGCCAGCACCACGGTGATGCCGGCGCGCGCATTGGGCGCCCCGCAGACGATCTGGGTTTCGCCCTCGTCGCTCATCACCTTGCAGACGCGCAGCTTGTCGGCATCGGGGTGCTGTTCCGCCTCGAGGATCTTGGCGATCTTGAAGCCGCGCAGCTTGGCGGTGGGATCCTCCACGCCCTCGACCTCGAGGCCGAGGTCGGTGAGGGCCTCGGTGATCTCGTCGAGGGTGGCGGTGGTATCGAGATGTTCTTTCAGCCAGGAGAGTGTGAATTTCATCGTGTCCGTCCTCGCGCCTGCTGCGCGTTGCTATCCATCTGGCGGGAGGTCCCGCCGCGTTCTGTCGCGTGCCTCAGGCGGCACGCCTGTCCTTGGGTTCTGTCCGGGTCCCTGCCCGGGTCCGCGCCCGGCTCAGTCCCCGGAGCTGCCGCCCGTGCCACGGCGCTCTTCCACCCGTTCGGCGAGGGTCTCCTCGCGGCCCATGCGATAGAGCTTGATCTCGCGCGTCAGCTTCAGCGAGGGCTTGAGCGCGAAGAAGACCGAGCCGATGAGAAAGCACCAGGTGCCCGCGTCCATCAGGCTGTCGTAGAAGAAGAAGACCGAGCCGAGCACGAAGAAGAGCGCCGCCGCGAAATCGGTCGCGGTATAGATCAGTTCGAACCAGGCATAGACGGCGCGGGTGTCTTCCGTGCGCTGACGGGCCTCGTGGCGAAACAGCTTGAGCTTCATCGGCGGATCTCCTTCGGGCTTGCGCGGGTCGGGTCACGATGGGCCCAGCCAGCCAGCCCGAGGGCGCGATGTCCATGGTTTTCCGGGAAAGCGACGGGATATGCCGGTTTTCGCAGAGAGCCATGACCCGATGCGCGACCGATCCCGCCCCGCCGCAGCACGGAGCGCCGCCCGCAAGGGCCGCTCCACCGCAGTAGGGGGCGGGCCGGGCCATCACATCACACCCCGCCGCGGATCGTCGGGACCTGCAGCGCGCTGAAGCCGTAGTGGCGCAGCCAGCGCAGGTCTGAATCGAAGAAGGCGCGCAGGTCGGGGATGCCGTATTTCAGCATCGCGATGCGGTCGATCCCCATGCCGAAGGCAAAGCCCTGCCATTCGTCCGGGTCGATGCCGCCGGCGCGCAGCACATTGGGGTGCACCATGCCGGAGCCCAGCACCTCGAGCCAGCCGTCGCCCTCGCCCACCTTGACGGTGCCGTTCTCCCAGGAGCACTGGATGTCGACCTCGGCCGAGGGTTCGGTGAAGGGGAAGTGCGAGGCGCGGAAGCGGGTTTTGACCGTCGTGCCGAAATAGGCCGAGAAGAATTCCTCGAGCACCCATTTCAGGTTCGCCATCGAGATGTTCTTGTCGATGGCGAGGCCCTCGACCTGGTGGAACATCGGCGTGTGGGTCTGGTCGTAATCGGCGCGATAGACGCGGCCGGGGCAGATGATCCGGGTGGGGGCGCCATGGGCCTCCATCGCGCGGATCTGCACCGGCGAGGTATGGGTGCGCAGCACGTGGGGGTCGCGGTCGTCGCCCTCGGCCTGGTGCATGTAGAAGGTATCCATCTCGGCGCGGGCCGGGTGGTGGCCAGGGATGTTCAGCGCATCGAAGTTGTACCAGCCGGTCTCGATCTGCGGCCCTTCGGCCACGGAAAAGCCCATGTCGGCGAAGATCGCGGTGCATTCCTCCCAGACCTGGCTGACCGGGTGGATCGAGCCCTGCCGCTGCGGCCGCACCGGCAGCGTCACGTCGAGCCATTCGGCCCGCAGGCGCGCGTCGAGCGCGGCATCGGCCAGGGCTTCCTTCTTGGCGGCCAGCGCCGAGTTGATCTCGTCCTTCAGGGCGTTCAGCGCGGGGCCGGCGGTCTGGCGTTCCTCGGGCGTCATCTTGCCCAGCTCGCGCATCTTCAGGCTGATCTCGCCCTTCTTGCCCACGGCCTGCAGGCGCAGGTCTTCCAGCGCGCTCTCATCCCCGGCATCGGCGATGGCCGAGAGGTATTTCTGCTTCAGATCGTCCATCCGATCCTCTCCTGTCCCGTTTGCCCCATCTGCTACAAAGCGGGGGCCTGAAACACAAGAAGCCGCGAGACCTCGAGAGGTCCGCGGCTTCCAATGAACTATACCCCGAGGGGGTGTTGTTACGCGAGCGCGGCCTTCGCCTTATCGACGATGGCGCCAAATGCTTCGGGCTCGTTCACGGCCAGGTCGGCCAGGACCTTGCGGTCCACTTCGATGCCGGCCAGGTTCAGGCCGTTGATGAAGCGCGAGTAGGTCAGCGCTTCGTCGTGGGCGCGAACACCTGCGTTGATCCGCTGGATCCACAGGGCGCGGAAGTTCCGCTTGCGGTTCTTGCGGTCGCGGGTTGCGTACTGGTTGGCCTTGTCGACGGCCTGACGGGCAACCTTGTAGGTGCTCTTGCGACGGCCGTAGTAGCCTTTCGCTGCGTCGAGGACCTTCTTGTGACGGGCGTGGGTCGTGGTACCACCTTTAACGCGGGACATTGGCTGACCTCCTTATTTCTTCTTGGCGTAAGGCATCATCGGGCGGATGATCTGCTCATCAGCCTTCGACAGGACAGTCGTGCCGCGTGCGGTACGGATGAACTTGGTGGTCCGCTTGATCATGCCGTGGCGTTTGCCGGCCTGACCGGCAATGATCTTGCCGGTAGCGGAAACCTTGAAGCGTTTCTTGACGCTCGATTTCGTCTTCATCTTGGGCATTTCGGTCTCCTGTTATCTCGAGAATAAACGCGACTCGGCATGCCACTCCGGCCGGCCGCGCAGGTAGAGAGCGCCGTATAGGGGGGTGCCTGCCCTTTGGCAAGACCGGAATCGCCGGCAAAGCACGGGAAAATGCATCCTCCCCGAAACACCCCGGAGCTGCCCGCCCCTAGGTGCCGTTCAGCACGTAGCCGATCACCCGGATGAAGGCATTGGGCATCTCGGCGGGGGCATAGATCTCGGGGTACCGGAACCAGGCCCAGCCGATCATGAGCACCCCGACGCCCATCATGACGAGCGCCGGCACCGAGACGTATTCCGCCACCCAGGAAGCCACCAGCCGCGACAGCCCGAAGAGCAGCAGCAGGAAGCCGATCACGAAGATCCAGTCGCTGGTCATCCGGCCCGTCCCGCCTGCTGTGCCCTGCCCCCGTGAACGGACAGGTTATTCCGGGTCCGCGGCAAAGATCAAACGTTCCTCGCAGGGTGCGACACGCAGGATGTTGGTGGTGCCCGACTGGTTGAAGGGCACGCCGGCGGTCACCACGATCTGATCCTCGGCCGTGGCAAGCCCGGTCACGCGGGCGCCGCGCGCGGCGTTCACCACCGCCTGCTTGAAGCGGTGCAGCTCGCCCGTCATCAGGCAGTTCACGCCCCAGGACAGCGCCAGCCGGCGGGCGGTGCCGCGCAGGTGGGTCAGCGCCAGGATCGGCACCCGCGGCTTTTCGCGCGAGATCAGCAGCGCGGTGGTGCCGTGCTGGGTAAAGCAGCAGATCGCCTTGATATCCGTCGTCTCCGCGATCTCGCGGGCGGCGGCCACGATCCCCTCGGCCACGGAACCGCGCCCGGTGGTGGAGGACCGCTGGGCCTCGATCACCTCGCGATAGAGCGGATCGGTCTCGACCTCGTGGGCGACGTTGTCCATGGTCCGCACCGCCTCCACCGGGAACTGGCCGGCGGCGGATTCGGCCGAGAGCATGACGGCGTCGGTGCCCTCGTAGATGGCGGCGGCCACGTCCGAGACCTCGGCGCGGGTGGGCATCGGGCTCTCGATCATCGATTCCAGCATCTGGGTGGCGACGATCACCGGCTTGGCCGCCACGCGGCATTTCCGGATCAGGCGCTTCTGGATCGGCGGCACCGCGTGCACCGGCAGTTCCACGCCCAGGTCGCCGCGCGCCACCATGATGCCGTCGGACACCGCAAGGATGTCGTCAAAGCTCTTCACCGCCGCGGGCTTCTCGATCTTGGCCAGGATCGCGGCGCGGCCATCGGCCAGCTCGCGCGCTTCCTCGACGTCGGCGGGGCGCTGCACGAAGGACAGCGCCAGCCAGTCGACACCGAGCTGGCAGACGAACTCGAGGTCCTTGCGGTCCTTCTCCGACAGCGCCGCCAGCGGCAGCACCACGTCGGGCACGTTCACGCCCTTCCGGTTGGAGATCGTGCCGCCCACGGTCACTTCGCAATCGGCGAAATCTGCACCGCAGTCCTTGACCTTCAGGCGGATCTTGCCGTCGTTCACCAGCAGCGAGGAGCCCGGCTCCAGCGCGGCGAAAATCTCGGGGTGGGGCAGCTGCACGCGGGTCTTGTCGCCGGGCGCATCGTCCAGGTCGAGGCGGAAGCTGTCGCCCACGGCAAGCTCCTCGGCCTCGCCGGCAAAGGCGCCGACGCGCAGCTTGGGCCCCTGCAGGTCGGCCAGGATGCCGATGGTCGTGTCCATGTCGCGCTCGATCTGGCGGATCACGCGATGACGCTCGCGGATTTCGTCATGGCTGCCGTGGGACATGTTCAGGCGGAACACGTCGGCCCCGGCTTCGTGGAGCGCGCGGATCGTCTCGTAATCCGAAGAGGCGGGCCCCAGCGTGGCGACGATTTTGGTATTGCGCTGACGTTTCATTAAGGTCATCCCCTGTTATCGCGGCCCGGAATCCCGGAATGTTAGCGTTCACATCGCACTTTACGGCTTAAAACCACCATTGCCAATCGAGGTGACAGCCCCATGACGTATGCCCCGTTTCAAAGCTTTGGGAAAGACCGTCCGGCACGATGGCTGGTGACCTGTGACCATGCTGCCAACACCGTACCCGATTTCGTCGGCGGCGGAACCCTGGGCCTGCCGGAGGGCGACATGAACCGGCACATCGCCTATGACGTGGGCGCCGCCGGCCTGGCCACGGCCCTGGCCGAAGTGCTTGATGCGCCTGCGATCCTGTCGAATTTCTCGCGCCTGGTGATCGATCCGAACCGCGGCGAGGACGATCCGACGCTGCTGATGAAGCTCTACGACGGCACCATCATCCCCGGGAACCGCCACGCCGGCCCGGCCGAGCTCGAGGCGCGGCTCGAGCGCTGCTATCGCCCCTACCATACGGCGCTGGAGGCCCTGGCGGCCCGGCGCGCCGACACGGTGCTGCTCTCGATCCACTCCTTTACCCCGCAGCTGCGCGGCCGGCCGAAACGGCCCTGGCACATCGGCGTGCTCTTTGCCTCCGACGAGCGGCTGACCGCGCCGCTGATCGCGCGGCTGCGGCAGGAGGAGGACCTCTGCATCGGGGCCAACGAACCCTATGGCGGCCACCTGCCTGGCGATGCGGTGGAACGCCACGCCATCGACCACGGCCGGCCCAATGCGCTGATCGAGCTGCGCAACGACCTGATCACCTCCGAGGCGGACCAGCGCGCCTGGGCCCTGCGCCTGGCGCCGATCTTGCAGGAGGTCCTGGCCGAAACCGGCCTCTGACACCCCTCCCCTGACGCACCGGAAAGGACCCGAGATGCCCCATATCGTGATGGAATTCGGCGGGCTGGAGCAGCCGCTCACCCCCCTGATGGAGGCCCTGGCCGAAGCCGTGGCCAGCCACCCCGAGGTGCCGCGCACCGCGGTCAAGGTGCGCGCCCACGAATGCACCGGCTTCCTGCTGCTCTCGGGAGAGCCGCGCTTCGTCAACGTGACCCTGCGCCTGATGGACAGCCGCCCCGAGGAACAGCATGTCGCGCTTGCGGACATCGTGATGGCCGAGCTGACCCGCCTGCTGCCCGCCGATTGCGCCATCGGCGTGGATACGGCGCGCATCCCCAGGGTATCCTTCCGCAAACGCTGACAGACAGGAGACAAGCCCATGGACGACCAGACCCGTATCGAGCTCGAGGCCGCGGCCTTTCGCACCCTGCGCGACCACCTGATGGAAAAACGCCCGGACGTGCAGAACATCGACCTGATGACTCTTGCCGGATTTTGCCGCAACTGCCTGTCGCGCTGGTACCAGGAGGCGGCGAATGCGCGCGGGATCGAGATGACCAAGGACGAAGCCCGGGAGATCTTCTACGGTATGCCCTATGATACGTGGAAATCCGCACATCAGACCGAGGCGGATGATGCGAAAAAGGCGGAATTCGATATCGCATTCCGCGAGAATGTCGGCAAAAAGGACACATAAGGGCGCCTTTGCACAATCCAACCTTGTGACGGGGCCCCTGCTTCCCATTTCGGGGAGAATGTCTTGAAAACCGTATGGAGGTATTTATGGGGCTGCGGCGTGAGCTCGACAGATTTTTTTCAAGTGACGCGGCGGGTGGGATCTTTCTGATCGGCGCAACGGTTCTGGCGCTGATCGTGGCCAATTCGGCGCTCGGCCCGGCCTACGAACACTTCCTGCACCTGCATCTTGCGATCGAGATCGAGGGCAAGGGGGTCGACGAATCCCTTCTGCACTGGATCAACGATGGCCTGATGGCCGTCTTCTTCTTCCTGACCGGCCTCGAGCTGAAGCGCGAGCTGATGGAAGGCAAGCTGAAGAACCCGCGCGACGTGATCATGCCCGGCATGGCGGCGGTCGCGGGCATGGCAGCCCCGGCAATCATCTACGTGGCCCTCAACTGGGGCAACACGGAAACCATGGGCGGCTGGGCCATTCCGGCGGCCACCGACATCGCCTTCGCGCTCGGCGTGCTGGCGCTGGTGGGCCCCAGGGTGCCGGCCTCGCTCAAGATCTTCCTGCTGACGCTGGCGATCCTCGACGACATGGGCGCCATCGTGGTGATCGCGCTGTTCTATACCCAGGACATGCAGCCGCAGTACCTCTACATGGCGCTGATCCCGCTGGCGATCATGGTGTTCCTGAACCTGCGCGGCATCCACCGCATCGCCCCGATGATCATCCTTGCCACGATCATGTGGGTCCTGGTGCTGAAATCCGGCGTGCATGCCACGCTGGCCGGCGTCATCGCGGCCTTCTGCATTCCGCTCAAGGACAAGTACGGCAAGTCGCCCCTGCACAAGCTGGAACACGGCCTCGCGCCCTATGTGTTCTTCATGATCGTGCCGCTCTTCGCCTTTGCCAACGCCGGTGTGAACCTGCGTGGCCTGACCGTGCAGGACCTGCTCGATCCGCTGGCGCTCGGCATCATGGGCGGCCTGGTGATCGGCAAGCAGGTCGGTGTCTTCTCGACCGTCTGGCTGATGGTCAAGCTCGGCATCGCGCGCAAACCCTCCGGGGCGAACTGGATGCACATCTACGGCATCGCCTGCCTGGCGGGGATCGGCTTCACCATGTCGCTCTTCATCGGCACGCTCAGCTTCAGCGATGCGGCGCACATGAACTCGGTCCGCCTCGGCGTGCTCTGCGGCTCGCTGATCTCGGCGGTGCTGGGCTTTACCGTGCTCAAGCTCGCCTCGCGCGGCGAACCGGCGCCCAAGGGCGCCCCCGCCGAAGCCTGATCCGACGCGCTCCGAAAATGCGAAAGGGCACCCCGCGGGGTGCCCTTTTTTCGTTGGCCTGGCAGCTCTCCGATGCGCCGGGAAGCTCGGTCCGGGAGTTCAGGGCGGGGCCTCAGCCCCGCACCAGCTCCGAGACTGCCCGCGCCACGGGCACGTCGCCGTCGGTCAGCTCGTAGATCTCGCGGCGGATGCCCGGGGTGGCGATCAGCCGCGACAGCGTCGCCGCCACGTTTCCGCGCGCAACCTTGCCATAGGGCAGCGCCTTGCCCAGGGCGATCTTGCCGTCGCCATCCTCGTGCGTCAGCGTGCCCGGCCGCAGGATCACCCAGTCGAGATCGCTCTGCGCCACGGCCACGTCGGCCTGTTTCTTGATCCGCATGTAGTGCTCGAAGCCCATCTTGGGCTGCGCGCCGCGCCCCGCCTCGGGAAAGGCCGAGACCAGATAGAGCCGCGAGATGCCGTTGGCCTTTGCCGCGGCCAGGCATTTCACCGGCCCCTGGCCATCGATCTCGGAGGTGCGGTCGGCCCCGCTGCCCGCGGCCCCGGCGGAAAACACGATGATGTCGTGGCCACGGGCGGCCCGGGTCATGTCGTCGGCGCTCATCTGCATCAGGTCGCCCTCGACCGGGTTCAGCCCCGCGGCCTGCAGCAGCTCCTCCTGGCCCGGCGTGCGATAGAGGCCGGAGACCTGGTGACCGGAAGCGATCAGCATGGGCGCAAGGCGGTGGCCGACACCGCCGGTGGCGCCGATGAGCAGGATTCGGGACATGAGCGGGGCTCCGTGCTGTAAATCTTGACCCGGCATGTGGCGGGCCCAAGCGAGAGGTAATCGTCCGCGACGGAAAGCAAAAGGCCCGCTGCACTGCAGCGGGCCTTTTCGGCAGAAAGACGGAGGACACGGCGCCGTATTGGCCCCGCCCCCCCCTCGTTCAGGCTGTGATCAGACGGCCATGCTCATGCATTCGGCCAGATAGATCTCGCGCAGGCGCTTGGCGATCGGGCCCGGGGTGCCATCGCCCAGCGCCACGCCGTCGATCGAGACGACGGGCATCACGAAGGCCGAAGCCGAGGTGGTGAAGGCCTCGTCAGCCGCCTTGGCTTCCTCGATGGTGAAGTTGCGTTCCTCGATCTCCATCTGCGCCTCGGCCGCCATCTTCAGCACGGCGGCGCGGGTGATGCCATGCAGGATGTCGGTGCTCAGCGCGCGGGTGATGATCTTGCCGTCCTTGACGATATAGGCGTTGTTCGAGGACCCTTCGGTCACGAAACCGTCCTCGATCAGCCATGCGTCGTCGGCGCCGGCCTTCTTGGCCATCATCTTGGCCATCGACGGATAGAGCAGCTGCACCGTCTTGATGTCGCGGCGGTGCCAGCGGATATCGGGAACCGAGATCACCTTGGTGCCCTTGGCGGCCTTGGGATCATTCGCCAGGCCCGGCTTGTTCTGGGTGAACAGCACCAGGGTCGAGGGCACCTTCTCCGGATCGGGGAAGACGAAGTCGCGGTCGTCGGGGGCGCCGCGGGTCACCTGCAGATAGACCAGCCCCTCGGTGATGCCATTCTTCGCCACCAGCTCGCGGTGGATCTCCAGCAGCTCGTCCATGGTGACGGGCAGTGCCATCTCCAGCTCGCCCAGCGAGCGTTCGAGGCGCTTGGCGTGGCCGCCGAAATCGATCAGCTTGCCGTCCAGAACGGACGTCACTTCATAAACGCCATCGGCCATCAGGAAGCCCCGGTCGAAGATCGAGACCTTGGCCTCTTCCTCGGGCAGGTAATCTCCGTTGAGATAGACAATACGGCTCATCGCGTGGATCTCCTTGGATGCCGGGGCCGGGCCCCGCTGCTGTCAGTGATGCCGCCTCTTGCGCCTTTCGGCCGCAAAAGACCAGTGCTCGCGCCGGAGAGATTTCCGCGCGGAATAGTCAGGACGGGCAGGTCGCAGGAAGGGAATGCCGCGACCTGCCCGGGGGGCCCCGATCGTCCGGGTGCCCTGGGGAAGGGTTGCCTCAGCCCCAGAGGGCCGCGACAGGCGGATGCACGCCGGCCTCGTCGTATTGCAGTGCCGGATCGCGATCCTCGGCCATCAGCAGCGGACCATCCAGATCGGTCACCAGGGCGCCCTGCGCCACCAGCACCGCCGGCGCCATGGCCAGCGAGGAGCCGACCATGCAGCCCACCATCACCTCATAGCCCTCGGCCAGGGCGGCATCGCGCAGCGCCAGCGCCTCGGTCAGCCCGCCGGTCTTGTCGAGCTTGATGTTCACTACGTCGTACTTGCCCTTCAGGTCGGGCAGGCTGGCGCGGTCATGACAGCTCTCGTCGGCACAGACGGGCACCGGCCGGTCCATGCCGATCAGCGCATCATCCAGCCCCGCCGGCAGCGGCTGTTCCACCAGAGCCACGCCCAGGCGCAGCAGGTGGGCCGACAGATCGGCGTAAACCTCCGCCGACCAGCCCTCGTTGGCGTCGATGATGATCTTGGAGTTCGGCGCGCCGCGGCGCACGGCCTCAAGGCGGGGCATGTCGTCGGGCGTGCCCAGCTTGATCTTCAGCAGCGGCCGCCAGGCGTTCTTCTCGGCCTGTGCCTGCATCGCCTTGGGCTCGTCCAGCGACAGCGTATAGGCGGTGATCTCGGGCTTGGGCGCCGGCAGCCCGGCCAGCTCCCAGACCCGCTTGCCGGCCTTCTTGGCCTCCAGGTCCCAGAGCGCGCAATCCACCGCATTGCGGGCGGCGCCCGGGTGCAGCAGCTCCTGCAGGCCCTTGCGGGTGATGTCCGGCGGCAGCGCCGCGATCTCTTCCTCGACCGAGGCGAGCGTCTCGTTGTAGCGCGCATAGGGCACGCATTCGCCCCAGCCGCTGTGTTCGCCGTCGCTCACGCGCACGGTCAGCACCTGCGCCTCGGTACGGGCGCCGCGGCTGATGCGGAACACCTGCGCCAGCGGGAAGCTGTCTCGGGTCACGTCGATCTTCACGTCGTTCCCTTTCATCTTTCCAGAAATATGCCCGCCGAAGGCGTCTCCGGCGGGCTCCGTCTCTTGGCGATCAGGCGATCAGCGCATCCACCAGCTTGGCAGCGCCATAGCGGTAGGGGTCGGTGGCCGGCAGGCCCATCTCCGCCTCGACCTTGGCCAGGTAGGCCTGGGCCTCGTCTTCCGACATGTGCTGGGTGTTCACCGAGATGCCCACCACCTTGCAGTCGGGGTTCACCCAGGTGGCCAGCGTCAGCGCCACGTCCTGCACCTGCTGCAGCGAGGGCAGCTTGTAGTCGGGCAGGCCGCGCATGTGCTCGCGGGTGGGTTCGTGACAGATCACCAGCGCATCGGGCTGGCCGCCATGCACCAGCGCCATGGTCACGCCGGAATAGGACGCGTGGAACAGCGACCCCTGGCCCTCGATCATGTCCCAGTGGTCGTCATCGTTGTCGGGCGTCAGGTATTCGATCGAGCCGGCCATGAAGTCGGCGATCACGGCATCGAGCGGCACGCCGTCGCCGGTGATCAGGATGCCGGTCTGGCCGGTGGCGCGGAAGCTGGATTTCAGCCCGCGTTCCTTCATTTCCTTGTCCATGCAGAGCGCGGTGTACATCTTGCCCACCGAGCAGTCGGTGCCCACGGCCAGGCAACGCTTGCCCTTGCGCTTCACGCCCGAGGCGATCGGGTATTGCACCGAGGGGATGCGCACGTCGTGCAGGGTGCGGCCGCATTCCTTGGCCACGGCGGCCAGGTCGGGCTCGTTGCGCAGCAGGTTGTGCAGGCCCGAGGCGATGTCGAAGCCCTCTTCCAGCGCCTCGATCAGCACCTTCTTCCAGGCCGGCGAAATGATGCCGCCGCGGTTGGCCACGCCGATCACCAGCGTCTTGGCGCCGGCGGCCTTGGCTTCGGCCAGGGTCATGTCGGGCAGTTTCATGTCGGCCTTGCAGCCTTCCATGCGGAACTGGCCGACGCAGTTGCCGGGACGCCAGTCCTTGATGCCCTGCGCGACCTTGGCCGCGAGGCCGTCCGGCGCGTCACCGAGGAAAAGCAGATACGGCGTTTCGATCATTGGATACACTCCCATGTAACTTTTCCCCAGATTGCGACGATTCTTCGTCAAGGTGTTTGCAAATCTGGCGCCGCGGCGACGATCTGAACAAGGATGTCCGGCTTTTGGGGATAACTTTCGAAGATCCTTTCGCTGCTGTACAGAGAGTATGCTGCGGTGCAAAATCAACTTGAGTTTGCACGAGCAATTTAATAACCAATGTGACGATCAAATCGAAACTTCATTACCCAAGGAATGCGCCATGTCCTTTCGTATCCAGCCTCAGCCCCCGGCGCGCCCGAACCGCTGCCAGCTCTTCGGGCCGGGGTCGAACACCAAGCTGTTCGAGAAGATGGCCGCCTCGGCCGCCGACGTGATCAACCTCGACCTCGAGGATGCCGTCTCGCCCGATGACAAGCCGCAGGCGCGCCGCAACATCATCGAGGCCATCGGCGATGTCGACTGGGGCACCAAGACCCTGGCGGTGCGAATCAACGGGCTCGATACGCCCTACTGGTACCGCGACGTGGTCGATCTGCTGGAGAATGCCTCCGAGCGCCTGGATCAGATCATGATTCCCAAAGTGGGCTGTGCCGCCGACATCTATGCCGTCGACGCGCTGGTCACCGGCATCGAAAACGCCATGGGCCGGAAAAAGCGCATCGCCTTCGAGGTCATCATCGAGAGCGCCGCCGGCCTCGCCCATGTCGAGGAGATCGCCGCCGCCAGCCCCCGGCTCGAGGCCATGAGCCTGGGCGCGGCCGATTTCGCGGCCTCCATGGGCATGCAGACGACCGGCATCGGCGGCACCCAGGAAGACTACTACATGTTGCGTGAGGGTCAGAAATACTGGGCAGATCCATGGCATTGGGCGCAGACGGCCATCGTCGCGGCCTGCCGCACCCATGGCCTTCTGCCGGTGGATGGGCCCTTCGGCGACTTCTCTGACGACGACGGCTATCGCGCCCAGGCGCTGCGCTCCGCGACCCTCGGCATGGTCGGCAAATGGGCCATCCACCCCAAGCAGATCGCCCTCGCGAACGAGGTCTTCACCCCCTCCGAGGCCAAGGTCGGCGAGGCGCGCGAGATTCTCGCCGCGATGGAGGAAGCAACCCGAACGGGTGCCGGCGCGACAGTCTACAAAGGAAGACTAGTTGACATTGCATCTATTAAGCAGGCACAAGTGATTGTGAAACAGGCCGAGCTGATCGCCGCATCCCGTTAGGTGACGCAGGCACGTTCGGCGGAGCGCCCGCGTGAGGAGGACTCGCGGGCGCTTCCTTTTCCCGCTCCCCGTGTTTACCTTGCGTCATGCTGTCGCACCCCGGTTCTGCTCCCGTTTCGGCCCCCGTCCGGCGCCGGTGCGCGCGGCGCCATACGCCCCCGTCTCGTCCCGTCCTGCCCCCAGCCCCGCGCCTGCCCCGCGCCCAGCCCGTGCCCACCCCGTGCACTGACGCAACCGTGATGCGGCAGGACCACGCCCCTGCGTCGCGCCCCACGCTATTGCCTTGGCAAACCGGCCTGAAAATATAAGTCTCGGGCCGAGAGACCCGCCACAGCCCTTGCCACGGAAGTGACCCATGCGCCCGATCCGAACTGCCCTGACCCAGACCCTTGCCCTCACCCTCACCTTCGGCCTCACCGCCGGCGCCGCCCTTGCACAGACCTCGACCGAGGTGGTCGAGACCGATGCGGTCAAGGTCTTCAACGGCAAGTGGATGCAGAACAAGGGCGCCGGTCAGAACGGGCTGCTGATGTATCTCACCCAGCCCCGCGCCGAGGCCGGCGACTACTTCTCGATTCGCTGCGACGCCGACGGCCGCTCCGTCCGTCTCGGGTTCGGAGAGAAGCTCGACGGCATCGAGGGCAAGGAGGGCCGCGGCAAGGCCTACAAGGCCCTCGCCCGCTTTACCGTCGATGATTTCTCCGGCGTCTACATGCTCGAATACACGGGCGCCACCGAGGATCCGAACTTCGCCAAGGGCGACGTGCACGGCTACAAGATGCTCTTCGACACCCCGGACGAGCGTGACCAGTTCCTCGACGTGCTGCGCTCCGGCAGCGCCCTGGTGATCGAGCACCAGGCCGAGCCGATCGACCTCACCGGCTCCGGCGATGCCATCGCCGAACAGGCGGCCTACTGCCAGTAGGCACGTCCGGGCAGGCCTTCAGGCGCGCTCGTCCTTGGGAGAGCCCATCACCACGTAGGAGGTGATGGCGTTCACCTGCGGCAGCGTGCCCAGCACATCGGTGTGAAACGCCTTGTAGGCGGCCAGGTCCGCCGCCTCGATCCGCAGCAGGTACTCCCGCTCGCCGGTGATGTTGTGGCACTCCCGCACCTCTGGCACATCGCGCATGGCGCGCTCGAATCCCTCCTGCGCGGCCTTGGTGTGCTCGCTCAGCCCCACCATGATATAGGCGACAAAGGTCACCCCCATCGCCACCGGGTCGGTCACCGCGCGAAAGCCGGTGATCACGCCGCGCCGCTGCAGCTCCTGCACCCGGCGCAGGCAGGCCGAGGGCGACAGCCCCACCTTTTCGGCCAGGTCGAGATTCGAGATCCGGCCGTCACGCTGCAGTTCGCGCAATATCTTTCGGTTGATCTGATCCATCTCGCTCATGGATTGCAGGATAGGCGGATTTCCCTCGCAGAAAACAACTTTCAGGCGCATCTCGCCCAATATGATTGCGGAACACCGCCTAAAAGAGTGCTTCCGATGTTGTTTCAGACCCTGCCCGCCCTTTTCCTCTTCTGCCTCGTCTCCACCATCACGCCAGGGCCCAACAACCTGATGGTCATGGCCTCTGGGGCGAACTTCGGCTATCGCCGTACGCTGCCGCACATGCTGGGCGTGGCCCTGGGGTTCGGCGCCATGACGCTTCTGGTGGGCGTCGGCCTGATGCAGGTCTTTCAGGCCTTTCCCGTCGTCCAGCAGGCGCTCACCGTCGCCTGCGTGCTCTACCTGCTCTGGCTGGCCTGGAAGATCGCCCATGCCGCCGCCCCGGGCCAGGGCGGCGATGCCGCCGGGCGTCCCTTCGGCTTTCTTCAGGCCGCCGGCTTCCAGTGGGTCAACCCAAAGGCCTGGACCATGGCGCTCGGGGCGATCACCCTCTTCGCCCCCGATCGCAGCCTGGCCGCGATCGGGCTGATCGCCCTGCTCTTCGCCGCCGTCTGCGTACCCTGCCTCAGCCTCTGGACCCTGATCGGCCAGCAGGTGCGCCGCCTGCTCGGAAACCCGCGCCGGCTGGCCATCTTCAACTGGTCCATGGCGGCACTGCTGGTGGCCTCGCTCTATCCGGTCTTCTTTCACTGAACGCGCCGTGTCCGGATGGGGCATAGCTCGCCCCTGCACCTGGCTACCCTCGACACCCTGCGCGACCGCGCGGCGCTGGATCAGATCGGCCGAACCGGCTGACGCAGGATCGTCTTCAGATTCTCCGGCGCCACCCGCCGCGCATCCGACAGGTAGATCTCGTGATGCGGCAGGCCAAAGGTCACCCCGGCCTCCGGCATCACCCGCCCATGCAGATCGGCCAGCACCGGCGTCTCGGCGGCATAGGGCCCGATGTGCAGCGTCTGCAGGCTGTCGCCCTCCTCGATGTCGCTCAGCTCGACCGAGGTCAGCACCGCCGCGTCGGCCTTGCCCGCGCTCTTCGCCACCGCCGCCGCGAACACCTCCCCGCTCACCGCATCCGGCACCCGGAGCATCGCCGTCCAGCGCCATTCCTCGCGCCGCCCGGCCAGGAAGGCGCCCGGGTCCTCCGCGTGCCATGTGCCTTCCAGCGGCGGCACCACGAAATCCGCCCCCGCCGCCTTCATGGCGAATTTCACCGCATAGGCCACCGGGTAGAGCGCGCCCAGCGCCGCCTGCCAGGCCTCCCCCGCCGGCGCCCCCTGCCCGGCAATGGTGACAAAGCGCATCTTCGGCACCACGATCCGGTCCCAGCGCCCCACCTTGCCGGCATAGAGCGCCCGCTCGGCCTTGCGGAAATCCAGCTTCTCCATCTCAGTCCCCCTTCCCCCTCAGCGGCCCCTCCTTCAGCGGCAGGTGCAGCTCCGTCAGCAGATCCGCGGGCGCGGTCTCCAGCGGCGTGTTCAGGTAATGCTCGTAGCTGGGCGCATCAGCGGGCGCGCGCCCCGAGGCGGGCAGCCAGGCACCGTAGAGATGCTCATAGGCCCCCGGCAGCCCCGCATAGGGCCCGCGATGGAGCAGCACCGCCTCCTCGCCCGCGGGAATGTGCCATTCCTCCATCCCCTCGGGCAGCGCCATCTCCGCCGCGATCTCGAAGGCGGCAAAGCTGCGCAGCTCCGCCTCCGGCACCACGGTGATGTCATCGGGAAAGACGGCGTACATCCCGCCCATCTGCGGCCACAGCCCCCGCGCCGCGATCATCACGTCGAGCCGCGAGAAGGCCTCGGCAATGCGGAAATAGCTGCCGCGGTGGCCCCGCCCCGCCAGGCGGCGGGCGGGCGCCTGCACCAGTGTCACGTCATGGGTCATGCTCGGGCTCCTCTCCGGGCCTTGGCTCATCGGCCCTGCGCGCCGGAACCGCGCCGGGCTCATGCCATACTGCGCCGCAAAGGCGCGGGCGAAACTGTCGGGGTCGGGATAGCCCACGTCGCGGGCAATCACCGCAATGTCATCCGCCTCCCGCGCGATCCGGCAGGCCGCCACGTGCAGGCGGATCCGCCGCACCATCTGCGCGCTGGTCTCGCCCGTCACCCTGCGCCAGACCCGGTGCCAGTGGAAACGGCTCATCGCCGCCACCTCCGAGAGCGCATCCAGCGACAGATCATCGCCCGGGTGCGCATGGATATGCGCCGCCACCCGCAGCAGCCGCGCCTCGTGATCCGCGGACATCCGCCTTCCCCCTGTCTGCACCCGGTTTGGCATGACACGACCCGGCAAATCTTGCCTTATTGCATCCCGAGCCTCGCACAGTCATATAACGCCCAACCGACGCAGGAGCCCTTGATGACGAATTACCTCGATTTCGAACGTCCGCTGGCCGAGATTGAAGGCAAGGCCGAAGAGCTGCGCGCAATGGCGCGGCAAAACGAGGAAATGGATATCGAGCAGGAAGCCGCCGCGCTCGACAAGAAGGCGGCAGACCTGCTGGTCGACCTCTACGCCAAGCTGACGCCCTGGCGGAAATGCCAGGTGGCGCGGCACCCCGACCGCCCCCATTGCCAGGATTACATCGCCCAGCTCTTCACCGAGTTCACGCCGCTGGCCGGTGACCGCAACTTTGCCGACGACCACGCGGTGATGGGCGGGCTGGCGCGGTTCAACGACCGCCCCGTCATGGTGATCGGCCATGAAAAGGGCAACGACACCAAGAGCCGGATCGAGCGCAACTTCGGCATGGCCCGCCCCGAGGGCTATCGCAAGGCGATCCGCCTGATGGAAATGGCCGACAAGTTCGGCCTGCCGGTGATCACCCTCGTCGACACCGCCGGCGCCTATCCCGGCAAGGGCGCCGAAGAGCGCGGCCAGTCCGAGGCCATCGCCCGCTCCACCGAGAAATGCCTGCAGGTCGGCGTGCCGCTGATCTCCGTCGTCATCGGCGAGGGCGGCTCCGGCGGGGCCGTGGCCATCGCCGCGGCCAACAAGGTCGCCATGCTCGAGCATTCGGTCTACTCGGTGATTTCCCCCGAGGGCTGCGCCTCGATCCTGTGGAAGAACGCCGAGAAGATGCGCGAGGCCGCCGAGGCCATGCGCCTGACGGCGCAGGACCTGCAGTTCCTCGGCGTGATCGACCGCATCATCCCCGAGCCCACCGGCGGCGCCCACCGCGCCCCCGAGGCCGCCATGGCCTCCGTGGGCAAGGCCATCCAGGCGATGCTCGACGAGATGCAGGGCAAGTCGCGCGAGGCGCTGATCCACGACCGCCGCACCAAGTTCCTCGACATGGGCTCCAAGGGCCTCGCCGCCTGACCGGACCCCATGTGATCCTGCGAAAGGCCGCCCCGGAGAGGGCGGCCTTTTTTCGTTGGGGGCATTGTCTGTTGTCGGTGTCGGCCCTATCCGGACATTCGCCAGTTCAAGGATAGCTGCGATGCGGCTTCCCCGAACCGGCCATTCCTGTCATCGCGGAGCAAATTCGTGTACACTGGGGACCATGCCCGGAATTTGAACTGCACTGCCCGTAGCCAGACAGTCATCCACGTCATAGCTTAGATCTAGTCAGTAAGGCTGGATGAACCGTGCGGGGCGCTTATGGGAATTGTCACAACCTATCTTGACACCTCCATGTGGGGGCATCTGGAAGCAGGCAAGGCAGAGGAATTGCGAACGCTTCTGGACGCAACTCAAGTAGTTTACTCGACCGAAAACGTTTACGAGCTGCTAGACTGCACAGACTCGGATCTACAGACGAGGTTGGATCAAATTCTTGATGTTGGAAGCAGCATGTGGGGCGATTTTCAGGAAGCAACAGATATCCTGGCACCGAGATTCCCTCCATTGGTCAAGCTTACTTCCGAGCAACGGCTCGAAAAGTTTCACGCCCATAAGTCTAAAGCTGATGCCACCGCCGTGTTCCAAGATACCCTCCAGAAAATGATCGGTGGATTATCTTCAGAAACGCATGCAAGTATTTTCGAGAAAAGTATGGCAAAGGTCATGGCTGACCTGAAGAAGGCGTGGGAAGATCTAGATGCGGGCGAAGAGAAAGATAGACTTACGCTTCCTGTTTGCCGAGAGCTCCTGAAGTTACAAGCTCGGACGGAGGAACTCACCTCATCTCTGTCCGAATGGGATGATATCCGTTTGCCAGAGCTAAACCCCAGTGTCCTAGGCAATGTTGCCGGCCCCTCTTCAGCCGAGAAGATACTCCGGTTAGCTCAGGAAGGCGATACAGCATACATGATCGGGACGGACATCCCGGACATTCCCATATCCCGTATTGACGCCCGAAAGATTCATCCGCCTCATGACCAAATTAGACGCCTTGCTCGCCTACTCTTCAATCTCCGCTACAAGCGCGAGAAGAAAAATATGAAAGATGGAGACATTGGTCGACGTGCTTTTCGTGGCAGCCATCGCGATATTGATCACCTGGTTCATGCAAGCAATTGCTCGATCTTTATAACCGGCGACAAAGCGCAATCCCTGCTCGCAGCTGCAACTTATGATCACCTCCGTATCGATACCCTTGTCCTCCTCTTCCATCCAAATGATGGTTCGGCGACGGTCGTCCACCAGATGAATGAAAATGATAGAAATGAAGATGCGCTTGTAATCAACCTCTCAATTTAGTTCAGTGTGATTTACATCACGGCCCTCTCCGGACATTTGAGAGCATCGCAATGCTGCGCTGCGGCTCGCCGCCCTTGCTGTCGGCCGCGACTTAACGCCTCGACGACAGACAAAAACATAATATGGGGTTCCCGTTCTCGCATCATAATCCCGTGGCGCTTGGAGACGGAATGTCTGATAAGCTATAGGTTGAGGGCAACCAAAACGGACATCGATCGCCGACCGCCTAAGTTAAACAGAGGTCAACGTCATTTTCAAATTATATGGAGCGTTGACTGAAACCAAGAATGACGCTCAATACGATTTCGGGAAAGGCTCGCACGTTGCTAAGAACTGAAGATATTGCCACTCCGATATTCAAAAAATCAACTGAGGGTGGAGATAGGTTGAGCTCCCCGTTCGCGAGGAACTTTAATAGAGTTCAATGGGCGCGCGCCCTTGTCAGCGCCAAAGATAATGAGCGGGACATCAAACTTTGCTTGTCTGCATTATTCTTCGGGGAGCAGGTTTCGTCACTCAGAAAGGAGCACGTGGGTGACATATTCAACGGCATAAGCAAGCGTAGCGCGCTGGTTCTCGCCGTTGGCTCCGCCAATCGCAATTACCTTGCTCTAAAGGAAGATTTCCGAAGCAGGCAACAGGAGCTTGCTAAGTCCGGAAGCGCTGACCCATTCCATCTTATGGACGTAGGAAAGGCAGGCAGCCGAATCGCACCTCAGGACAATTTATCACCGGATGATTTGACTACAGCAATAGTGGACACGTTACCTCATTGGTTTTTTCAAGCAAAAAGCCTCTCAGTTGAGCGTGAGCCTATCAAGACGAAATTTAACCTCTTGGAGCGCAGAGCAGGTTGGGTGCTTTCGGTAGAAGCAGGCCTGAGAGATCTTTGGATGTCTGCGCTTTGGGAAGCACGAGAACTAAAGCGAGATGGAGAGGATTTGGTTTTTTGTCCTGCAGATCGTGAAAGCGGTTCATACTGGTTTGCTAGCCAAATGCGGGCCGAAGCCGCTTTATGGGGGCCGCTTGCATTATTTCATGATTTGCCGGAAGATCGAGAAGATACGCGACATATAATGGCCGTTTCATTCACGAGATCGAAAAAAGGTCGCATTCAGATGAATGCCTCAAAGCCGTCCGCAAGAAAGCTTCGGAAGCTCAATGAAACGATGGGCACCTTAGAGCGTTCGTATATTAGTGATTTCTTAGATGTGCCGATCAGTGTCGCAAACGCCAAAATCACCATGAGGCTTCTCGTTCAGTCTCTTTGGATTTTGGAGCAGCTTGGTTCCGGTATGAATTCTATAATTCAGTCGAAGACTATCCAAAATTACCGTGATGCCAAAGAGTTTTCGCTACGTATCTCGAAGATCGACTGTTTGAGGGCCTTCAGAAAAGGTTTGAATGTTAGCGAAGTCATTGCAAAATCTATCTTGTCGCAACTTGTTCTGTCACCAGACGATACTGCAAAATGCTTTAGGGACGGTGCGTGGTTTCACCCCCTTGTAGAACTTGACGAAGAGCACGTCATGATCGTTCTGCCGTCGGTCGAAGTCGGATCGAAAATTCGATTTGTAGAAAGAACCTTATCGGAGTTGTTGGGGCCTGATCTGAGTAAAGTGAAGAGTCTTGGCGAAACCTTTGAAAATAGCGTTCGGGAACGAGTTCGAATGGCACTGGTCGGCAATGAGATCATCAATGATTTCGCGTGTTTGCCGCATGCTT
The DNA here is from genome assembly GCF_056270665.1 of Pseudooceanicola sp. DL12. Lineage (NCBI taxonomy): Bacteria > Pseudomonadati > Pseudomonadota > Alphaproteobacteria > Rhodobacterales > Paracoccaceae > Pseudooceanicola > Pseudooceanicola sp. DL12. The sequence goes on along the minus strand of NZ_CM149884.1, from coordinate 305,522 downwards.
TGGATGAATCTAGAGCGGGTGGAGAGGAGATAGATTTACTGATCAGAATAGGCAGGCGAATTGTCGTTGGTGAAGTGAAGTGCTTGGTGGCACCAAATGAACCCATTGACAGATTTAATCACCTTAAAAAACTGGAGGGCGCGGCAAAGCAGGCGAAAAGAAAAGCGGACTGGTTGTCAGATAACCTGCATTTAGTAGAAGGTCCCCTTGGCGTTGATGTTACTAAAGTGGACATCGTTCCAATAGTTGTCTTGAATCAGAAGGTTGGGTCAGGACTCTTGATTGATGGCGTGGCGATAACTGACATATCTCTGCTTGAGTTGTTCTCCAGTGAAGGGTCGTATGTGTCAGGCGCTGCAATAAAAAAAGGCGAAAAAGCAGTGACCTTTACAAAATTTTACAGCAATCAAGAAGAGGCGGAAGCTGCGATCCCGGAGATCTTTTCATGCCCCCCGCCGTTAAAGCCATTTATTGAAGGTGTTGAGTGGATAAACGTCGAGTTTCCGACGGGGTTTGGAAATATGCTCCTCGAACACCCAAGGATGAAAGTTGGCGCACTTGTAACACCTGAACTGGAAGCTGCGGCGAGCGCTTTCTCGCTGCATGATGGCTCTCCGGATAAGTCGCTGACCGCTGATTGATTGCTGGTATCGAATATGCAGCGAACGGCAGCTCTCCGCCCTCTTGCGACCAGGACTGTTCGGCCCACAGCCGACATTCGCCAGGACGGTCATCGCTGCAACGCAGTTCCTCGAACCGGCCTTTCGTGACATCGCGCAGAAAAATTGGATAAGCGAAGGTCAGCAGTAGGTAATCGAGGAAACCCGAAGTCCCGACCCAATTGCAAAGATCTCAGCCATCGGGTGTACTGGTCGGAATTTCCTGAAAAACCCGGGGACAGGTGTGAAACTTTTCGAGCAGAAAATTGAAGGTGTTCCGCAGTTCGTCAGCTACTTCGCGCCGGTCCTTGAGGTCTTGCGCGATCTTGGGGGGCAGGCGCGCCCGAAACAGGTCTTCCAAGAAATCGCGCAGCGACATGAAGTACCGGACGACTTCCTGAACCAGACCAACAAAAACGGGCAGCCGAAGTTCAACAATCGGGTTGCCTGGGCACGGTTCTACCTTGTTAAGGCCGGCTACCTCTATTCCCCGAAGCGCGGCGTGTGGGCCCTGACCGATGCGGGTGGTTCCATCGAAATGACGGATGACCTCGCCGTAGAGATCTTCAGACAGGAGCATGCGGCACTCAAGGCTGATGAAGACGAAGACCAGGCACCGGAGGGCGATATCGTCCCGGAAGGCATCAATTATTGGTTCGTCGGTGCAGCATGGGACGAAGGCGACCAGACCCCACGCTTCCTTGGTGAAGGCATCTGGCAGAATGGCTACGACGACAAGTTCTCAAATCTCGTGAAGCAGATGAAGCAGGGCGACCGGATCGCGATCAAGGCGACCTACACGCGCAAGAACGATGTGCCGTTCGAGAACCGGGGGCGACCGGTCAGCGCCATGCGGATCAAGGCGATTGGCACGATTACTGGCAATCCGGGAGACGGGAAGACTGTCGATGTCGCCTGGGAAGAAGTCGACCCGCCACGCGAGTGGTTCTTCTACACCTACCGCACGACTGTCGCCCGGGCGCGCTTCGAGGACGACGACATGGCGAGGCAATTGGTGGCATTCGCCTTCGACGGAGAAGACCAGGACCTGGCACGGTTCCTGACGCATCCCTATTGGGCCGAAAAGTACGCCGCGGACCTCGAACCCCTCACCCTGATCGAGGAGGAGCAGGCGGATGGCGAGACAGATGCGCCTCCGATCGAGCCCTATGGCATCGACGACATCATTGCCGAGGGCGGGTTCATGTCGCGTGGCGCGCTCGCGAAACTGATTGGCCGCTTGGAGGATAAGAAGAACCTGATCCTTCAGGGCGCGCCAGGCACCGGCAAAACCTGGCTCGCGAAGCGCCTGGCAAAGGCGCTGATCGGGCGGCGCACGCCGAAGCCCGAGCAGCTGCGCTCGGTCCAGTTCCATCCGTCGCTCTCTTACGAGGATTTCGTGCGAGGGTATCGGCCCAGCTCGGCGGGTCTTGTGATCACCGACGGCGTGTTCCTGCAGGTGGTGGAGGCCGCCCGCGCCCAGCCCGACATCGCGCATTTGCTCATCATCGAGGAGATCAACCGCGGCAACCCGGCCCAGGTCTTCGGCGAGATGCTGACACTACTCGAGAACACCAAGCGCAGTCGGGCTGACGCGATTGAGCTCGCCTACCGAAAACAGCCAGGCGAGCGCGTTCATGTCCCGGACAATCTCTACATCATCGGTACGATGAACGTGGCCGACCGCTCGCTGGCGCTCGTGGATCTGGCGCTTCGGCGGCGCTTCGCCTTCGTCTCGCTCGAGCCCATGCTGAACGATTCCTGGGCCGCATGGTGCGCGGATCGCGGGCTCGACCGCGACATGGTGGACCTGATCCGGGCGCGCATGGCGGCGCTGAACGACGAGATATCCGGCGACAGGACTCTAGGTCCGCAGTTCCGCGTCGGCCATTCCTACATCACGCCAACCGAGCGGCTCGCCGATCCGAAGGGCTGGTTCAATGACGTGATCGAAACCGAGATCGGACCGCTGCTCGACGAATACTGGTTCGATGCGCCCGAAAGGGCTGCCGAAGCAATGGCGCGGCTGAGCGACGGGCTCTGATGGCCTCCGAGATTCCGCTTCGCAACATCTGGATCTTGTTTCTCTATGCCGCCGATCTCGTACAACTCCGGGGTCGGTTCGAGCGCGATGTCGAGGAGGCCCAGGACTTGCCGGATCTCATCGGCCGCCTGATGGCCCGCGTGGTCGAAGATCGACTTCACCGCAACCTGAGCCGAGGCTACCAGGCGCGGACAGCAGTTCTGCCGCGTGTACGCGGTCGCATCGACATGCTGGCGACAGAAGCGGGCCAGCTTATGGAGCGCGGTCAGATCGCCTGCCGGTTCGAAGAGCATGTCATGGACACGCCGCGAAACAGGCTGGTCCGCGCTGCGCTTGAACGTCTCTCTGCCCGCGTCTCCGCCCGGGAGACCGGACATCGTTGTCGCAGCCTCGCGGCGGATTTCGCGCGCGCTGGCGTCTCGGCGCGCAGGCCCTCTCGCGCCGAACTGGCGACCGACCAGATAGGCAGGAACGAGAACGCGGACAGGATGATGGTGGCACTTGCCCGGATGATCTTCGATGGGACTATCCCGACCGAAACCCAAGGGGCCTCGCTGCAGCCCGGTGATGAGACGACCGAGCACCTGATCCGCCGCCTCTTCGAACGCGCCATCGGCAATGCGCTCCGCATAGCCCTGAAGCCAGAAGGTTGGTCCATTGCCCAGGGGCGACGCCTCGCTTGGCCTGTGTCCGGCACAACCCCAGGCCTCTCCGCGATCCTCCCCGGCATGCAGACCGACATCGAACTGAACCAACCCGAAACCGGGCGTCACGTGGTCATCGACACCAAATTCACCCGAATTCTGACCAGATCGAACCACAGGGACGAGATCTTGCGAAGCGGGTACCTATACCAGATGTATGCCTATTTGCGGACACAGGAGCACATGGAGCACCCTCCCAGTCTGACCTCGGAAGGAATTCTGCTCCATCCGCAAGTTGGCGGCAGCGTTGACGAAACCATGGTTATCCAAGGACACCCTATTTCGTTTAGAACGATAGATCTGACCGCGCCCTCAACAGAGTTTGCTTCGCAACTGCACAAGACTGCTACTGCGCAAGCGCGGATCGGAATTTGACGGCCCTTTGCTGTCACTCATGGGCGGCCCGGTGCTGCGATGCTGCTTCCCCGAACCGGTCACCCATAACATTATGAAGAATTGCCTGGCGGGCCAATCAGGAAGCTACACTTGGCGTTTCCCAAGCTCCGTCGCACCTTCTTGCTGGTCACGCCATTCCCGCGTCACGTCCGTCCTCCGTTTCGGCGGCCTTCGTTCGAGAACCTCGATGTGAGACATACGCTCCAGGCGGAAATGGCGAAGGGCATCTCGGTCCTCGCACCAGGCAATCAACAGGCAGCGGCTGTCTTCGTAGCCGAGCAGGATCGGTCAGACGTTGCGCTGGCTCACGGCCCCGTCGAGAGCACAGTAGCGAAATGTCACCACGCGCCATCGACGTATGGCATCCCGGATGGACGTAGTATCGAGCATAGCCCCAGGGGCGATCGAAATCGGCTTCATACCCAATGCGGGCTGCTCCAGCACCGTGCGACTGGCCTCCGGCAGGGACAGCCGGATCTTCGACAAGGCGTCCATGGCAAGACGGGCGAGCGCCTGATCAGGGTGACGGCTCACCCATTGCGCGCCCAGGGCCAGCGCTTCGGTCTCGGCCGGCGTGAGAGCCAGCGGGCGCATCTCGTAATCATCGTCCAGCGTGTAGCCGAAACCGGCAGTCCCCTGGATCGGGACCCGGCGGCCAATGAGGTCGGTGATATCCCGGTAGACCGTCCGACGTGACACTTCGAGCTCTTCCGCGATGGCGGCGGCCGTCACGGGCCGCGGCGTGCGGCGCAGGATCTGGATGATCTGGAAAAGACGGTCGGTGCTGCGCATCCGGTTTCCTGTTGCCACAATGGTGTCAGCAGGACCTCTCTAGAAGCGCCGACAACCGGTCAAGTGCCGGAAGGAAAGGAAATGACGATGAAACTTGCTTCTGTCCGCCTCATCGCGCGGGATGTCCGGGGTCTGGTGGCCTTCTATGAAACCGTCACGGGCGCCAAGGCCGACTGGCTGGCCCCTGTCTTCGCTGAGATCGTGACGCCGGGTGCGTCGCTGGCCATCGGTTCGGAAGACACCGTGGCGCTCTTCCAGGAAGGCAGCGCCGAGGCCTCCGCGAACCGGACCTCCATCATCGAGCTTCAGGTGGCGGATATCGACGCCGAGTTCGAGCGCCTGAAAGGGCTGGACGTCGTCCATGAACCGAAGCTCCTGCCCTGGGGCAACCGGACGTTCCAGCTGCGGGACCCGGAGGGCAACCTGGTGAGCCTCTACATGCCGGAAACCGAGGCCGCGAAGGCGCGGTTCGGCTCCAGGTCGTGAGGCAACAGGGACCACTTCCTAGCCAGGCTAGGAGGTGGTTCCACTACGGAATCTGTCGGCCCTATGTATGTACCGGCTGCTGTTCGCAAATGATTTCTGGCATGATCTCGGAAGTCGCTCATATGTATCCGGCCTGTTGATCGACACGCGGGTCGTGGCCTTGTTGGAGTTACGCACGCGCCGTGATCTAATTAGCGGAAAGGTCCACCATGACCGTTAGGGCCGTCAGATTCTGGGGGCGTAATTGTTCCGTTCCATGCTTTCGATCTGTCGCGAACTCCTTTGGGTCACCCCGGCTCAGATGCCGACAGCGACCTCGTCTCTTGGTGCGTCAAACGTGGTTCTGTGTCTCAGTATGCTCCACGCCATGCGTGCCAGCTTGTTTGCCAGCGCCACAGCCAGCTTGTTCCTGTTCATTCTCTCCGATGCCCGGTTCAGCCAATCGCCAAAGCTGAAGTCAGCCCATCGATTGGCCCGCATCAGGATGACCTTGGCAGCCTGAACGAAGAGCATTCTCAGGTATCGACTGCCACGTTTGGAAATGCGGCCGAGCACCGTTCGCCCGCCCGTGCTGTATTGCCTGGGAACCAGACCGACCCATGCGGCGAAGTCCCTTCCACGCCCGAATGCCTCTCCCGTGCCAATCGCGGCAACCATTGCCGTCGAGATCATCGGTCCGATACCGGGAATGGTCATGACGTTGACGCAGTTCTCCTCAGTGCGACTGATCTGCTCGATTTCATTCGAGACCGCGTCGATCCGGTCATCCAGCCAGAGCCAATCGCCATACAAGCCGATCAGGATGGTCCGCATGCGCGGCGATATCTCGTCTTTGCGTTCCTCGAGGATCACCTCGAAGGAGGTCTTCAAAGCCCGAAGCCCTTTGCGCACCGTGATGCCTTGCTCGATCAGGAAGGCGCGGATCTGGTTGATGGTCGCGGTCCGGCGCGACACCAGACGCGAGCGCACCCGGTGAAGGGCCTGCAGGTCGAGCTGGTCCTGGCTCTTCTCCGGCACGATCGGCAGGTTCGGGCGCAACGCTGCCTCCGCGATGGCCTCGGCATCATTGTAGTCGTTCTTCTGCCCCTTGATGAAAGGCTTCACGTAGATCGCCGGGATGATACGCGGCTCGAAACCAAGCTGACGCAGGGTTCGACTGACGAAATGGGCGCTCAGGCAAGCTTCCATGCCGACGATGCAGCGCGGCAGCTTCTCGAAAGTCGAGACGAGCGCCAACCGCTTGATCTGCTTGCGCAACACCAATTGGCCATCCCGGTCAAACCCGACGAGGTGGAACGTATCCTTGCCGATGTCGATCCCGATGGACATCAGCTGATCGAAGGTCTTCTTCTCCATGCTACTTCTCCAACTTGCAGAAATAGGCACAGCCTAACCTGCTGGGTGAAGCAGCCGGTACATCCCATTAGCGGCCATTCCTGCCAAGTGCAGCGGATGGCCGGTCCCAACTCATTGTTGAAAAACTCCCTCGCCCTGCAAATACGTGGCTTGGACCAGAATTCTGTTCTCTCAGCCGTCCGTTTTTTCCCTCTAAGACGACATTACAGCCACAGGCGAGAATGGATGTTCTGAAAAATCTGTCCATCTCGAGCTTCCCCGAGTTTTTCAACAAAATACGCCCCAAGCGGACACTCAGCTGGATGGCCTTGAAAAGTCGCGCAGATCCGATCTGTGTCTCTGCAAACCTCAAGACACTTACTCCTCCACAACCCCCGGCCCCGAGAACCACTCCCGCGAAGTCTCTTGCATGCGCTCATCAATATTGTTTTCTTATTAGCACTCTGCGTCGCCACCAACTTGGGAAGCCCCTAATCATGCTTACTTTCGATGAATTCTGCAGCCGCCTAGCAAGTCCGAAACCAGGTGGAGTAGTTCTGTTCACCGGCGCCGGATTTTCTGTGGGTGCAAAAAATATCTTGACAGAAAGCGTGCCGTTGTCTCGCAACTTCGCCAAGAAAATATGTTCGCTTTTGAATATAGAGGATGATTTGCCGCTAACTCTCGCTGCGGAAATTTACAACGACACCCAGAGTGACGATAGAGCCACTCTGAAGTTAATAAAGGAAAATTTCACAATATCCGAAGCAGGGCCGGAACATAGATCAATTTCTTCGTATCCTTGGCGCCGTCGTTACACAACAAACTATGACGATTTGCTGGAGTTCATTGATCCAAGTCTCATGTCGATGAATCGAAGTCAGCTATCTTTTGAGCTTGAGAAGGAGCCTCAAGTCGTTCATCTTAATGGATCTATAAAAAGTTTATCCGAAAGTTCGACACTGGATGATTTCCAGTTAACGATGTCGCATTATTTTGACAAGGATCTATTTGATACACCTTGGGCATCCACGCTGCGATCCGATCTGGAACTGTGCGATGTCGCGGTTTTTGCTGGATACTCAATGTATGACCCCGACATATCCAAGATTATCTTCAGTGATCCTAGCCTCAAAAATAAGACCGTGATTATTCAACGGGAAGACTTGCCGCCTCACGAAGAGAGATGGCTAGAAAAATTTGGCGCTGTATACAAAGTAGGAAATACTGGGCTTCAGAAAGTTATAGATGAAATCAAAGGCGCTGGCGGTCCATTAGTTAACTCAGTTGAAGTTGAAAACTTCAATGAGTACCTCGTTACTGAAGAAGTTACTGGCGTTCCATCTGGCCCTGAAGAACTGTCCGCCCTTCTCGAAAGGGGGATCTATTCTAGAGCGACCTATCTAGCGTCATCCAAAAGAACGCCGAACGGGTATTTAGCAGAAAGAACGGCAGATGAGGAAATTGTTCAGGCCATAGAGAAGGGTGTAAGAAACGTAATTGTCCATGCCAACATGGGCAACGGAAAGACCATTGCGATCGAGCAAGCAGCCAAGGCGATAAACGGTCGCCTCGGGAAGTCTGTTCTGTTCTTCTCTGGAGAGTCCGGAATGTTGGATTACGATGTGGCTTCATTGCGAAAGAAGGCAGGTGACTACATCCTTGTGTTTGATGGATTCTTTGACAATCAAAAGGAAATCGAAATATTTCGAAGTCAGCTAACAAATGCATTCATAATCGCGAGCGAGAGAACAGCGCCATACGAGTTGAGGACATCTGAGGTAGCGGAGGTATTAGGAAAGGATCACCTCGGAATTGATGTGAACAAGATTTCCCCTAGCGACATGAAAGGCTTGATTGGCCTTCTGGACAGTGGTGCGTATTGGGCGGAATACGGATCTGCGCGCAGCTACACAGCGAAGAAGAAGATCATCGAGAAAGAGTGCTCCTCGGAAATATCCTCACTTCTGCTTGGGGTTATCAAAAGTAGTGTATACAGGTCTGAGATCGCACAAAAACTCAGCGAACTCGGGAGCAGTTCACACACTGGCGAGTTGGATTTGATCTGCGGTGCGCTCATACTTTCCTTCATTGGAATGCCGACACATTTTTGGCTTCTATCTGAGTTGTTAGGCCGGGATATGTTCACAATATCCAGGTCCTTTGGGGACGATGAGCTGAGGAATTTCTTTAGCATATCAGGGCGTGAAGTTTCAGCTCGATCTCCAATGCTGGCGCAGTATGTCCTTAGAGAAGTCATTGAAGATCAGTATATTGTGGAACTTTGCTTAAGAATGCTCTCTCGAAGCTCTGACAGACACAAGAAGTCGAAGACATATCGAACCATTAATTCTAGACTTATTCAGTTTAAGAACATCGACAAGCTGATCAAGAGCACCAGCAATAGGCACGATATGATCAATAGATACTATCAGAGGGTGGGGGATATTGGGTATAAGGAGTTCAGCCCACCGTATTGGTCTCAATTTGCAATTGCAGCGCGATCTTTTAATGACTACAAGCCCGCTGATCGTTACTTCAAGGAAGCACAGAGAATTGGCCTAACTCGAAGTGACTATTACCTTTACAAGGTCCAGAACGCTTATGCTCAGTTCCTTATTGAGAGCAGGGCTCTTTCTAATTTCTGGACCGACTATAAGGATGCTTTCTTGGAGGGGAGCGGTATAGCGCTTTCGCAAACTGCCATGCGGCAAGCCGGAAATTACCCGTACAAGGTTGCAGGGCAATTCTCGAACTTCGCGGAACGCAGAGGTTTGCGACTGAACCGCAAAGAAAAGGCTATTTTGGCAGATGAGTGCATTAAGTGGATCGAGCACTTTGATGATTTAAAGGGGAGAAAGGCAAAGGATCGGTTAGTCCGGGAGGCTCGCGCCTCGGTGTCCTATGCGTACGACGTTTTCATGAGCTGAATGTCGGCTTCTATGTCCCGGCAACGGAGCGTTCACATGCGCAGAGAAGGTCGGCTATCCGCCCATTCCGCCCCTCCCGCACCCCCCGGCCCCCTCAGGCCGTCTCCCGCCGCAGGATCTCGAAGCCCAGGTCGACCACCGGGGGGTGGCCCGTTTCGCCGCGCAGGCGGGCCAGCATGGCCTGTCCCGCGGCCCGGCCAAAGGCCGCCATGTCCACCCGCACCGTGGTGATCGACGGCTCGACATGGGCGGCGAATTCCTGGTCGCCGAAGCCCACCACCGCGATCTGCCCCGGCACGTCGATGCCGCGGTGGCGCGCCTCGATCAGCACGCCATGGGCCAGCAGGTCGGAGGAGCAATAGACCAGACCGCGGTCAAAGCCCCCCTCCACCAGCTGCGCCAGCCCCTCGCGGCCGCAGGCCAGGCTGGCCGCCGCGTCGAAGATCGCCGTGGGCACCTCGCCCGCGCCGCCGCGCCGGCGGTACTGTGCCACGAAGGCCTCCATGCGGCGCCGCGCCCGCTCGTCGCCGGCCGAGACCACGCCCACCCGGGCATGGCCCTCGTCGATGGCGAAATCGGCCACCGCGCGGCCGGTCTCGCCGTGGTTGAAACCGACGCAGAAATCGATCGGGCTGTCGGTGATGTCCCAGACCTCGACCACCGGGATGCCGGCGCCGAGCAGCATCCGCCGGGCCTGGGCCGAATGGTGGATGCCGGTCAGGAACATCGCATCGGGGCGCCGTGACAGGTGCGCCGCGATCAGCTTTTCCTCGTCCTCGGGGGTGAACCCCGTCTCCGACAGCAGGATCTGGTAGCCCTGTTCGCGCATCTCCCCGGAAAAGGCCTTCACCATCGAGGAATAGACGATGTTGGTGATCGAGGGCACCAGCGCCGAGATCAGCATCGACTTGCTGGTGGCCAGCGCTCCGGCCAGCGCATTGGGCACGAAGCCGGTCTGGGCGATGGCCTCGCGGATCTTGGCCAGCGTCGCCGGCGAGACCTTGGAAGGATCCGACAGCGCGCGCGACACCGTCACCTGGCTGACGCCCGCCAGCCGGCCCACGGCCTCCATGGTCACGCCACGGCCCGGCCCCTTCGCCTTGCGCGCCGGCCCTTTGCTGCGGGGGCCTGTGCCCCCCGTCTGATCACTCTCTTCGTCCATCGGGCGCATATTTCAGCCCCCCGGGGATACGTGCAAGTGTCATGCCGCGTTTTCCGAGATCATTTTCTGCTTCCGCGCCAGCACCACCGAGAGCACCACCGAGCCTATGATCAGCACCCAGAGCACCATGGCGATCCAGCTCTTGGTGAAGAAGATCGTGGCATCGCCGAAGCTCTCCAGGCTCTTCATGAAGTAGATCTCGGCCGAGGGCCCCAGGATGAAGCCGATGATGAAGGGCGCCACCTCCAGCCGCAGCTTGGTAAACAGCCAGCCCAGCACGCCGAAGATCAGCAGCGTCCAGACGTCGAACATGATGCCGTAGTTGATCGTGTAGGCGCCGATCACGCACATCATCAGGATGACGGGGAAGAGGATGTGCTTGGGGATCGTCACCACCATGGCGAAATAGCGGATCGCCAGGTACATCAGCGCGAACATCGCCAGGTTGGCCAGCAGCATGGCGATCAGCATGGCGTTCCAGGTCTCGGGGTTGTTGCCGATGAAGAGCGGGCCCACCTGGATGCCCTGCAGCGTGAAGGCCCCGATCAGCAGCGCCGTGGTGCTGTCGCCCGGGATGCCGAGGCTCAGCAGCGGCACCAGCGCCCCGCCGGTCAGCCCGTTGTTGCCGCTCTCGCTGGCGATGATGCCCGAGGGCGCGCCCTTGCCGAACTTCTCCGGCGTCTTAGAAAACGTCTTGGCATTGGTATAGCTGATCAGCGAGGCCGCCGAGCCGCCGACGCCGGGCAGGATGCCCACGAAGGTGCCGATCAGCGAGCTGCGCACCACGTTCACCCCCTCGCCGCGAAAGATCCGGAAGGAGAAGGTCGACTTGCCGCCCACCTTGATCGCCTTGTTCGAGAACCCCTCCGGCACGCCAAGCTCGGCCTGCTCCAGGATCGCCGCCAGGCCGAACAGCCCGATCAGCACCGGCAACAGGGAAAACCCGCTCTCCAGCCAGTATTCCGTGCCCGGCGGCACCAGGCGCAGCTCGCCGTTGCCGCCCTTTGAAATGTCGTAGGTGCCGATCAGGCTGACAAAGATGCCCAGAATGCCGGAAAAGATCCCCAGCAGCATGTCGCTCGACAGCGCGGCCATCACAGTCAGGGCAAAGAGGATGATCAGGAACTTCTCGACATAGGAGAACTTGATCGCGAAATCCGCCAGCGTCGGCGCAAAGAAGGCCAGCACCAGCAGGCTGATCAGCCCGCCCGCCAGGGAGGAGACGATGCCGATGCGCAGGGCCTTCTCGCCCTCGCCCGCATTGGCCATCGGATAGCCGTCGAATGTCGTGGTGATCGAGCTCGGCGTGCCCGGTATCCCCAGCAGGATCGCCGGCACAAGCCCGCCCGATATGCCCCCCACGTAAAGGCCCAGCAGAAGCGCCAGCCCGTTGTTCAGCCCCAGCGAATAGGTCAGTGGCAGGCAGACGGCCACCGCCATGGTCGCGGTCATGCCGGGAATGGCGCCGAATATGATGCCCGCCAGGGTGCCGCCGACGATCAGCGACAGGAAGAGCGGTGTGATGATCTCGAACATTGCGCGTCCTCGGGCCGGAAATCAGGGAAGGGTAAACTTGGGAAGGGAAAATCAGGGAAGGGTCAGGAACAGCGGATAGGTGAACAGCCACCACACGAAGGTGGGCCCCACCAGTGCCACCACCGCCAGCGGCAGGATGCGCCGGGGCCTGCGGTCGTGCATGAACAGCAGCCCCGACAGGAAGACGAAGGGAATCGAGCAGATCAGGAAGCCGAGGCCCGTGTTCGGCCAGAGATAGCCCACCGGCACCATCAGGGAGAAATAGGCCAGCGTCAGCGCCAGCGTGCCCAGGAAGCGCCCCCGGTCCATCTCGGCCCAGGTCTTCTTCCACATGGCGCCCGAGGCCAGGATGCGCGCCCGGTCGCGGATCAGGATCGCCAGCAGCAGGATGCCCAGCAGCGCCGAGATCAGCATTGGAAATATCAGGTGCGACTGATCGAAATTGATCGTCACCCGTGTCAGATCGCCCATGCGTCCGCCCCCCTTTTCAGTGCAGGTCCGGCCGGCCCCGGCCGGACCCGTTCATTCCGTGAGATGCCAGCTGGCAGCTGCCTACTGGTCCGAAATCTGCGCGATCACCTTCTCGTAGGTGTCGCGCTTCTCGCTCAGATGCGCCTGGGCATCGCTCGAGGTCCGGAAATCGGGAATGAAGAAGGAGCCCTTCTGACGCTGCTGGATCGCCCCGTCGGCATAGATCTCGGACAGGGCGGCATCGATCTGCTCGACGAGCGCGGGATCCATGTCCTTGTTGTAGAGAAGGAAGAATTCCTTGTCGAAAGTGAAATCCTTGCTGCCGTCCAGGGTCACGCTGGTTTCCGGCGCGGCATAGCCCAGCATGTCGGCGCGGGTTGTCCCGCCCATGCCGGCCTCGGGCGCCTGTTCCAGGGTCTCGGGGCTGGCGGTCAGCCAGACAAAGCGCATGCCCTTCTGGTCGCCCTCGGGCAGCTGGGTGAACTGCTCGTTGGCCTGGATCGAGCCGTTGATCACATCGGCCAGCCCGTCCCACATGGCCTGGTTCTTGTCGGATTGCGACCCGGTGTTCACCGGCACGATATTGGCTTCCGAACCGGGCGAGCGCACCGCGGCGGCATTCTTCATTGCCGAGAAACCGATCTCGCTCACCCCGCCCGGCTGGATCGCCACCCGCACCTGGGTGCCGTCGGCCGCAGCCTGCAGGATGTCCTCCATGCTCTGATAGGGGCTGTCGGCCGGCACCAGGTAGGCATTGCCCGGGTTGATCGCCACCGTCGGGCCCACGACGTAATTCTCGAAGGGATCCTCATAGCCGTTCACGCCGTAGAGATTGCCCAGATAGGCCTGGTCGTGAAACATCATGATCGTGGTGCCGCGCTTGTCGCGGTTCAGCGCCTTGAAGGCCTCGCTCACGCCCGTGGCATCCACCTTGATGTTGATGCCAAGCTTTTCCGACAGCGCATCGGCCACGATGGCCGAGTTCTGATAGGTGTCGCCGCCGGTCGAGCTCGACCCGATCACCATGCGCACGTTGCGTGGCAATTCCTGGGCCTGCGCCATGATCGGGGCGCTCAGCAGGGCGGCCACGGATGCGGCAGCGACGAAAGTTCTGCGAGTGAATTTCATGTTGTCCTCCCATTGGCCACCGGGGCGGCCTTCCTCGTGATAACAGGCGCGTCCTCCCCGCGCCGAGCGCCATGTAAGCGCATACATCATTCAAGATCACATTCCCCCGCGGCATGTCAACAGAAACATAAACGCCAACTATTGTTGCGCAAAACGGCTTGACCCGCGCAAATGTATACGCATACATCAAAGCCAAGACGCCGACAGGAGGAGGAGAATCATGTCACCCCGTCCCCGCAAGACGCCGGACCAGCTGCGCAGCGGCCGCTGGTTCGCCCCCGACGACCTGCGCAGCTTTGGCCACCGGTCGCGGATGATGCAGCTGGGCTTCTCCGAGGAGGAATACCAGGGGCGCCCGATCATCGGCATTCTCAACACCTGGTCCGAGCTCAACTCCTGCCACGGCCACTTCCCCGAGCGGGTCAAGGACGTGAAGCGCGGCGTGGCCCAGGCCGGCGGCCTGCCGGTGGAAATGCCCTCGCTCTCGGTGGATGAGAGCTTCACCAAGCCCACCTCGATGCTCTACCGCAACATGCTGGCGATGGAGACCGAGGAGATGATCCGCTCGCATCCGCTCGACGGCGTGGTGCTGATGGGTGGCTGCGACAAGACCACCCCGGGCCTCGTCATGGGCGCGATCACCGCCGGCGTGCCGATGATCTACCTGCCCGCCGGGCCGATGCTGCGCGGCCATTACGCGGGCAAGATCCTCGGCTCCGGCTCCGATGCCTGGAAATACTGGGACGAGCGCCGCGCCGGCAATATCACCGACGAGGAATGGCTGGGCGTGCAGGGCGGCATCGCCCGCTCCGTCGGCACCTGCATGACCATGGGCACCGCCTCCACCATGACCGCGATCACCGATGCCATGGGCCTCACCCTGCCCGGCGCCTCCTCGATCCCGGCCGCCGATTCCGGGCACATGCGGATGTCCTCGGAATGCGGCCGCCGCATCGTCGAGATGGTCTGGGAGGATCTGACGCCCGACCGGATCGTCACCCCCGCCTCGGTGCAGAACGCCGCGATCGTGGCCATGGCCACCGGCTGTTCCACCAATGCCGTGGTGCACCTGATCGCCATGGCGCGCCGCGCCGGCGTCGATCTCACCCTCGACGATCTCGATGCCCTCGGCCGCACCACGCCCCTCATCGCCAACGTCCGCCCCTCGGGCAAGGACTACCTGATGGAGGATTTCTTCTATGCCGGCGGGTTGCGCGCCCTGATGAAGCAGATGGAGGAACGCCTCGACACCTCCGCCCTCACCGTCACGGGCCGCACCATGGGCGAGAACCTGGAGGGCGCCGAGGTCTACAACGATGACGTCATCCGCCCGCTGTCGAACCCGGTCTACCACGAGGGCTCCCTCGCCCTGCTGCGCGGCAACCTCTGCCCGGATGGCGCGGTGATCAAGCCCGCCGCCTGCGATCCGAAATTCCACGTGCACGAGGGCCCCGCCCTGGTCTTCGACAGCTACCCCGAGATGAAGAAGGCCGTCGACGACGAGAGCCTCGACATCACCCCCGACCACGTCATGGTGCTGCGAAATGCCGGCCCCCAGGGCGGCCCCGGCTTCCCCGAATGGGGCATGCTGCCGATCCCCAAGGCGCTGATCAAGCAGGGCCACCGCGACATGCTGCGGATCTCCGACGCGCGGATGTCGGGCACCTCCTACGGCGCCTGCGTGCTCCACGTCGCGCCCGAGAGCTTCGTCGGCGGCCCGCTCGCGCTGCTGCAGAATGGCGACATCGTCCGCCTCGACCTGCCCAACCGCCGCCTCGACATGCTGGTCGACGAAGAGGAGATCACCCGCCGCCGCGCCGCCTGGACACCGCCCGAGCCGCGCTTCCAGCGGGGCTGGGGCTGGATGTTCTCCAAACACGTCACCCAGGCCGACAAGGGCTGCGACTTCGACTACCTCGAAAGCGCCTTCGGCCGTGCCGCCGGCGAACCCGACATCTTCTGAGGAGACACGCCATGCTCACCCTCGACCAGGCCCTCACCGGCATCTCGGGCATCCTCGTCACCCCCTATGACGAGGCCGGAGAGATCGCCCCGGCCAGGCTCGCCCCGATCCTCGACCGCGCCCTTGGCGCCGGCATGCACATGCCCGTGGTCAACGGCAACACCGGCGAATTCTACGCCCTCACCACCGATGAGGCCTGCACCATGGCGCGCGAGGTCTGCGCGCTCGTCGCGGGCCGCGCCCCGGTGCTGGCGGGCGTCGGCCGCGGCATCCGCGATGCCTGCACCCTGGCGCGCGCCTCCGCCGATGCCGGCGCCACGGCGCTGATGGTCCATCAGCCGCCCGATCCCTTCGTCTCGCCGCGCGGCACCGTCGATTACGTCCGCGCCATCGCCGAGGCCTCGGGCGGGCTGCCGATGATGCTCTACCTGCGCAACGATGCCATCGGCACCGGCGCCATCGCCGATCTCTGCGCCCTGCCCGGGGTCAAGGGCGTGAAATGGGCCACCCCCAATCCCCAGAAGCTCGCCGCCGCAAAATCCGCCTGCGATCCCGCAATCGTCTGGGTCGGTGGCCTGGCCGAGGTCTGGGCCCCCGCCCTCTATGCCGTCGGCGCCCGCGGCTTCACCTCCGGGCTGATCAACGTCTGGCCGGAACGCTCCATGGCGATCCACGCCGCGCTGGAGGGCGGCAACTACCCGGAGGCCAACCGCCTGATCGCCGAGATGCAGGCCTTCGAGGACATCCGCGCGGAAGAGCTCAACGGCACCAATGTCACCGGGGTCAAGGCCGCGCTGCAGGCCACCGGGCTCGACTGCGGCCCGACGCGCCCGCCCTCGGCCTGGCCCCTGACCGAGGCACAGCAGGGCAGGCTCACCGCCTTCCTGCAGGGCAACGGCCTGATCTGATCCCACCCGACTTTGGCGTCCCGAGGAGGAGACCCGATGAACGAAGCTACCCGTGAAAAACTGATGGGCGTCTCCGTGGCGACCCTGGCCACCGCCCTCTTCAAGCGCGGCCTGCGCCACCAGGTGATCCAGGGCGTGCGCCCGCTCGGCTGGAAGGGGCAGAACATGGTCGGCCCCGCCTTCACCCTGCGCTACATACCCGCCCGGGAGGATCGCAACCCGCTCACCGCCTTCCGCGACCCGAAGCACCCCCAGCGCGTCGCGATCGAGACCTGCCCGCCGGGCCACGTCCTCGTGATGGACAGCCGCAAGCAGGCCGATGCCGCCTCGGCCGGTGACATCCTGATCACCCGGCTGATGATGCGCGGCGGCGCCGGCGTGGTCACCGATGGCGGCTTCCGCGATGCCGCCGTGATCGCCGGGCTCGACATTCCCGCCTATCACACCCGCCCCTCCTCGCCGACGAACCTCACCAACAACGAGGCCATCGCCCTCAACGAGCCCATCGGCTGCGGCGATGCGCCGGTCTTTCCCGGCGACATCATCGTGGGCGATGCCGATTGCGTCATCGTCATTCCCGCCGAAATGGCCGAGGAGGTCGCCGACGAGGCCGTCGAGATGACAGCCTACGAGGATTTCGTGGTAGAGCGGGTCAAGGAAGGCGCCGCCATCATCGGCCTCTATCCCTGCACCCGGGAAGAGCACCAGGCCGCCTTCGCAGACTGGAGAAAGGCAAGAAACCGATGAGCACACCCGAAATCCTCGTCGCCTCTTCCATCCGCCCCGCGCAGATGGAAGTTCTGGAAAAATCGTACGTACTCCATCGGTTCGATCAGGCCGATGACCCCGATGCCCTGCTGGCGCGGGTCGGCCCCGATGTGCGCGGCGTCGTCACCACCGGCGGCGTCGGCGCCTCGCGCGCGCTGCTCGCGGCCCTGCCCGCGGTCGAGATCGTCGCCACCTCCAGCGTCGGCACCGATGCCATCGACCTCGAGTATTGCCGGGCGCGCGGCATCCGCGTCACCAATACGCCCGACGTGCTCACCGATGACGTGGCCGATCTTGCCATGGGCCTGCTGATCGCCAGCCACCGGCGCATGGTCGCCGCCGATGCCTGGGTGCGCAGCGGCGACTGGGCCGAGCGCGGGCCCTTCCCGCTCACCACCGCGCTGCGCGGTCAGCGTCTCGGCGTGCTGGGCCTTGGCCGCATCGGCGCCGCCATCGCCGCCCGGGCCGAACCCTTCGGCCTGCAGATCGGCTATTGCACCCGCAGCCCGCGCGATCTGCCCTACCAGTATTTCGCCAGCGCCCTCGATCTCGCCGAATGGTGCGACGTGCTCATGGTGGCCCTGCCCGGCGGCGCGGCCAATGACGGCATCGTCAGCGCCGAGGTGATCGAGGCGCTCGGCGCCGGGGGCACCCTGATCAACATCGCCCGTGGCAGCGTGGTGGACGAGCCGGCGCTCATCGCCGCGCTCTCGCAGGGCCGGCTGCGCCATGCCGGTCTCGATGTCTTCCGCGGCGAGCCCGCGCCCAGCCCAGCGCTCACCGCCCTGCCCAATGTCACCCTCTCGCCGCATCACGCCAGCGGCACGGTGATGACCCGCGATGCCATGGCCCAGCTCGTGGTCGACAATCTCGCCGCCTGGTTCGCCGGCGCCCCGCTGCTCACGCCGCTCTTCCCCGAGGCCGCCTGAGGCTTCCTCTCCCTCTCCGGCCTCCACGTCTCTGACTTCCACGTCTCTGGCCTCCACGTCTCCGGCCTCTGCATCCGTGCACATCCGTGCGCGGGTGCAGAGTTCGAAGCCGCACAGACGTGATACCGACGCGATACCGACGTAATACCGACGTTGGGATCGGGCCTTTTCAGGCACTTGCAAAAACGCACAACCACAGGCTGCACAAAGGCGATTTATCGCTTAAACTGGGGGTCACAGGGTGCCTTACCGCCGGGGCAGTTGATCCCGAAAGCGGGGGATTCTATCCCCTTCAGGGCGAGCGGATCCCCCTCGGAACAGCCTCCGCGGCCGCCACCCACCAAAGAACAAAAGTCAATTAATTCAAAACTCTAACAGGTCCAAAGGTACTATCATGCGATTGATCCTGGCGATTTTCCTGCCCTTCACCGTCTTCTTCACCATCGGCAAGCCGTTCCAGGGCATCTTCTGCCTGCTGCTGCAGATCACCCTGATCGGCTGGATCCCCGCAGCGATCTGGGCCGTCTATGCGCTCAGCCAGTACAACACCGACAAGAAGATCGCCGCCTCCCGCCTCGAATAAGGCGCGGTTTTCAAACGATAAAAGCGAAGATTCCCAAGACGGCCGGGCCCCTCCCCGGCCGTTTTCCCACGCCGCACCACGCCTGGATGCGGTGCGATCAAAACGGAAAAACTGGTGACCCCGACAGGATTCGAACCTGTAACCTGCCCCTTAGGAGGGTGTTATTCATTGCCCGCTTCTCCTTTTTCTTTCTGTAGGTTATCATTATTCGACGAGTCCGTCTGTACGGACCGTGTACGAAAACGCGCCCGAATGTCGGCCTCATCGCTCTCCGGATGGGCGTAGATGCTCATCGGCAGATTGGCATCGGACCACCGGCCCGCCCGCGCCGCAGTAACAGGGTCCACGCCCTGACGTATGACCAGCTCGGTGAAGAATCCGTGCCGTCCCGCGGCATGAGCCGAGAGGTACGGAATGCCCGCGCGGCGGCAGATCGTCTTCCATCGGTTGTTGTAACCGGTCGAGCTGGCGTACCCGAAGACCCGCGGCTGCAACATCGCCCCAGTCCTGCGGTTGCGGGGACGCTTGGGACGCAACTCCTGCAGCTCCTCCATCATTTCCGACGAGACGGTTATCCAGCTTTCCGGATGTCCCTTCTGAGCTTTGACCCGTACCTGGCATTTCTCCGGGCGCAGGTCGTCCGGGGTCAGAGAAACAGCCTGATCGATCCTAGCGGCCGTTTCGAACATGAAGCGCGCCATGGCAGCATTGTACGGATCGGCCTCCGCACAGAAGGCGTCAATCCAGGCCCGTGTTGCCGGAACCCGCTCAACACGACTGGTCTTGCCGCGGCGCTTGTCCTGGGCGTTGCGCTCGAACTGGTCGTAGCGACGCACGCGCAGCAGTGGCGTCCCCTTCAGCTCGTGCGCATTGTTGATGACCGCCCGCGCTGGCGTCACGATTTCCCGCCACCAAGTATCCGTGGACGCGTTCGGGCGTAGTTTCGGACCGAGGTTCTTCAGCAGGCGCCCGGTAATGGCCGCGAGTGGTAAACTACCGATCTCATCGAGGATCGGTAATAGTTGGCGGGCACTCCTACTGTCAGGCTGGTAGAGTTCGGTTGCATCCGCGAAGCGAAGCGCCCGCTCCTCGCCGACGATGTGCTTGCGGATCTGCAACTCGGTTTCTTCGCTTATCCAGTCCCGCGCGCCAGCTTCCGAAGTCGATCTCGTGCTTTGTCGATATGGGCCGGCGATCGGGCGACTGTTGTATTCGATCCAGCCTTTGACCCAATAGACCTTGCCTCTGAGGTACGGTTCGAGCGGCACTTCCAATCCTCCGTCAGAATTTCATCGATCTGGTCGGGGGTGATGATCATGGCATTGCCGATCCGAAAGCACGCCCCCAAGCGGTTCGCCTTCTCCCGCAACGTTCGCTCAGCGATGTTGATCTGGCGGTACTCCTGCAACCAGGAAACCCAGTCTGCAGGTGACTTGCCTGCGTCCAGAATGGCCGAACCACATCGGGCCTCCTCTGGGCGAATGGCTGGATCGTGTTCTCGATCAAAATCACTTCCCACGGGACCAAGTCCTGATAGCTTGCCCACCTCTGCGAACCTGGGCTCCTTCGACGGATAGGATCGCCTCGACATGCTCTGCTGATAGCAGCATGACACGACCGAGGGCGTAGTAGTGGCCGCAGGAACGAGCCTTCGCCCGCAAAACGCGCGCTGAGACCTCTGCCCCCTGTGAGCGCAGCCGCTCGCACCAAATCTCTGGCGTGACTGCGTTCTCAAATGTATCGTTCATCTGCGCCTCCAAACCGCTTTTCCGCTAAGATCATGGCCCGCGAAAATCGGTCAAGCAAATGAAATTATTACGTTTTCTCAGGAGGCCAAAAAGCGGCAAGATCTGGCAGGTTTTCGATTTGATGAAAGAACGTTCAATGCCATTCCAGTTCAAGCCCGACCCGAACCAGGACAATTTGGTGATTCGTCCAGGCATGTCGGCACAGCAAAAGGGTTGGATCAGGCGAAAGCAGATCGAGCGCTCTCAGAGCGCGCGACACGAAGAGGCGGAAGAGGCTCGAACCTTTGAACGCATCCGCCGGCGAAGCGAAATGAGCGTCAGTCAGGGACTTCGCAAATACCGCGGTCGCCGCGACCTCACCCAAGATCAGATGGCAGAAGAGCTGGGCTGCTCTGTAAGAACCTATCGCGGCTACGAAAGTGGAGAGCGCGACATGCCGAGTTCCCTACTCCTACAGATTTTGGCACGCGGAGACGTCGACATGCATGACCTGCTCAACGTTCGCCGCGATCCTGTTTGGGCTGAAGCTCGCGATAAAGTCATTGATCGCTACAACGAGGCCATGACGCTTCTTTCCGAGCACGATCTCTATTTGCCTGTTGATGCTGAGGCGCCTGCTCGAGAAATCGCAGGTGAGGTCAGCGAACTTGGCGCAGAGGAGACGACATCGATCCCCAAGCGCGTTGCGGAAGAGTGGGACAACCTTGACCGCTGGTATCGAGAGGGCGGCTGGGGATTGGATGCCATCGAAGAACTCTTGCAAGAGCGTCATGAGGAAGAGCGTCGCGCAGAGCGTCGGAGTCGTGACGCAAGGAAAAAAGACCTCGAATAGTCCCGAATGGTGGAGACCGCTCCCTAAACCAACTCGATCTGCAAATCGGCTCCCTAGGCCTTAGGCGCTACATGACGCCAAGGCGCAAACAAGGGCGGAGAGCTGGCGGATGCAGCGGCGCGGTCGCGGTCTCCGCCTGAAGCAGCCATATGAGCAACGCACCGCGAGCGCGAGGCTGAGAAACATCCCGACGATCCCGGCAAGCCCATGGCCTTCGACAATCACTAAGGTGCGGAAACTCAGCTGCGCGATCGCGATCAGCGGCACGAACTGTATCCAGCTCACAGTGCCGACATCTGCCTAGCACAAGGAATGGAGGCCTGCGTAGACGCGTAGGGCACGCAAACGCTATGGAACACTATGACGCCCTCATTGGCGGCGGAATGAAACTGACAGTCAAGTGTCACAGCCTAATCAAAAAACACCCCGCATCCGAAAGGCTGCGGGGTGTTGTGTTAGGCTTTACTTAGGTGCGATCGACGACGTTCGCGCTCGGCGCAATCCGCTTGGCAGTTTCCGCCCCGCGTTCAGCCGACTGCTTGGTCGTATAGACCTCGGAGTGGCACAGGATTTCTCCGTTGCCACCCTTCAGGCGCCAGAAGTAACCGGTAGATGCTTTCAACACCTCGAACATGGTGATTGCCCTCCTCGGGGCTAAGTTGGCGGCCTGACGAAGCTTCAGGCCGTTGACTGTGATCGAGGGGCCAGCTAGAAACATGGTGTTCAAGCATATTTGCTAGCGGGGCTTCGCCCCCCTTTTGGAAACCGGCTGTTACAGCAGCCGGTTTTCCATCCATGCGACCTTCGGGGTCAGATACGGCCCCTGAGGCGGCAGTTCCTCTTCGTCAGCGGCGGGAATCCCCGGGAACCGGGTTCCGTCCTTGATCTCCGCGACCCTTCCTTGGTTCACTCCGAAGAAAGCTGCAATGTCGTGGTGGCGATCGCCACGGCGAACCATTCCGCGAATGAGGGCCGCATCTGATGCGGTGAGTTTGAGCCCGCTGGGCTCAGCGCGTGTTGCCATGTTGTACTCCATAGCTGTTTCAGTTGTGTCCAGATCGGGCTGGACATCATGTATATGGCAGACTCAGATTCGGAATTCAACTCCATTTTTTTTGGCCTACGAAAAAATGTATGAGACTACGGTTTTGCCATAAGCATGAACCGTATTGACCTACGTATCTCCATGTGCGACATCAGCTCTCATGAAAGAGAACATGAAGAAACCGAGGATTGATGCCGCCGCCGTGCGCCTTGGCGATGTTGCAGAGGTGTTTGCGGGAGTGGGTGTTTCTCGCGAGGAGGCTGTGCAGCGTGATGGCGAGCAGTTGCCGATGATTGGCGTCCGAGACCTCGTGGACGATGCCGTAACACCGATAGGCACACTCGACACGGTTGGCTTCGATAAGCCGGAACGCGCAGAAAACTACCGCGTGCGAACCGGCGACACACTTCTGACAGGCCGGGGCACCGCGATGAAGTTTGGCCTGGTCGGAGAAGAAACAGAAGGGGCGGTTGCAAGTAGCAACATTATCGTCGTGCGTCCGCGGGGAAGCATCATTGGGGCCGCTCTCTATGCTCTGCTTTCTAGCGAGGCGTACCGCCCCAAGATCGAACTGCTTCGTCGGGGCTCGACCACGCTGCTGTCCCTGTCAGCCAAGGACTTGAAACGGTTGGAGCTGAACCTTCCGCCTATGGATGAACAACATCGCATCGCGGCGCTGATGCTTGACGCGCGCGACGCCTACAGGAACGCAATACGTGCGGCGGAGCTACGGCGCGACATCGCTCGCCAGCTGCTGAACCAGCGGCTCTTCGGCGGAATGAATTGAGGGAGATAGAAATGGAAAAACTGACGCGCGATGCGCTGAACAATCATCTTTGGCGGGCTGCAGACTACCTCCGTGGGTCGATCGACAGTTCGGACTACAAGGTCTACATCCTTGGCTTTCTGTTCCTCAAGCGCCTGTCGGACCGCTTCGAAGAGGAGGCGCAGGAGCGTATCCGCGACGGCCTGCCGGAAGACATCGCCTACAACGACCCTGACGAGCACGAGTTCTTCGTGCCCGAGCGCGCGCGGTGGGACAACATCAAGAAGACAACCGTCGAAATCGGCCAATCCCTCAACAAGGCCTGCGAAGCACTAGAAGATGCCAATCCTGCCATTGAGGGCGTTCTGGTAAACATCGACTTCAACAGCGAGTCGCGGCTGGGCGATCCCAAGAACAAGGAAGTCGTCCTTGCTGGCCTGATCGACCATTTCTCTCGCATCAACCTCGCCAACCGGTCGTTGTCCGAACCGGACATGCTCGGGCGGGCCTATGAGTATCTGATCGAATATTTCGCGGACGACGCGGGCAAGAAGGGCGGCGAGTTCTATACCCCTCACCAGGTGGTCAATCTGATCGTGCAGTTGCTCGATCCCGAACCGGGCATGCGTATCTGTGACCCGACATGCGGTTCGGGCGGTATGCTGATCCAATGCGCGGAATATGTCGGCTCCAAGCAGGGCAAGCGCTTGGGTGAGCCGATCAACGTCACGCTGCATGGGCAAGAGCGCAATCTGGGGACGTGGGCCATCGCCAAGATGAACCTGCTGCTGCACGGCCTGCGCGATGCCCGGATCGAAAAAGGCGACACGATCCGCAACCCGCGCTTGCTGGATGGCGACGGCAATCTCATTCTCTATGATCGGGTGATCGCCAACCCGCCCTTCTCGCTCGACAAGTGGGGCGCGGAAGAGGCGGGTGGCGAAGGTGAGAAAGCGAGCTTCAACCGTTTCAAGTACGGCATCCCGGCCAAGAACATCGGCGACTATGCATTTGTGCAGCACATGCTCTCAACCCTGAACAAGGACGGCATGTGCGGTGTGGTCATGCCGCATGGCGTGTTGTTTCGCGGGTCAGGCGACGGGCGCATCCGCAAGGCGCTGCTGGAAGAAGACCTGATCGAGGCGATCATCGGCCTGCCTGAGAACCTATTCGCGGGCACCGGTATTCCAGCCATCGTGCTGATCCTCAACCGTAACAAAGCGCCGGAGCATCAAGGGAACATCTTCTTCGTGCATGCCGCGAAAGAAGCCGATGACAGTGGGAAAAAGGCCGTTCTGACCCCCGGGAACATCCAGACGATTGTCGATACATATCGCGGGCGAATTAGAACCGAGCGGTTCAGCCGCATCGTGCCCATGTCCGAGATCGAGGACAACGAATTCAACCTTAACATCTCTCGCTACATCGACACTTTGGAGCCTGAAAAGCCGATCGACGTAAAAGCCGAACTGGGCAAACTCTGGGCTGCCGAGAAAGCCCGCGACAATGCTGAAGCCCGCATGAATGAACTGCTGAAAGAGATGGGCTATGTCGGTTGAGGTCCCGCAAGGTTGGCAGGAAATCAGGCTCCGAGAGGTTTGTCAGGAAATCGAGGCCCCCGTCGGAAACGGTCCTCGATTGCCCCTACTTAGCGTGACCAAAGGTGGGGTGGTTCCGCAGTCGGATACCTATGGAAAAGAGATCGCGAGCGCGGATGTTTCCCGGTACAAGGTCATCCGCCCTGGACAATTCGCAATGGCCCCCATGGCCATGTACTATGGTGCTGTGGGCCGTTTCCATGGCGGCGCACCTGGTATGATTAGTCCCGCTTACAACGTGTTCGTACATGAGCAGAACGTCGATCCCTGTTACCTGGAGACTTTGATAAGGCTTCCTCGAATGGTGGGGCGATACGAAGCGCTCAGCCAAGGTGGCAACCTCGAAGGTAAACGAAAGAACACGTCGTTCTCTGACTTTGGGGCAATCGTTGTGTTCTTGCCTCCATACCCTGAACAGCTGGCCATAGCCGAAGTCCTGCAGTCCGTCGAGGATGCGATTGCGCGCAAGCGGGAGCTGATCGGTACACTTGGCGAGACCAAGAAGGCCGTCATGCGTGAATTGCTGACGACGGGCACGCGCCGGGACAACGCGGCTTTGAAACCGCTGCCGGAACGCTGGGTTCTTGGACGGATCGCAGAAGACGTCGAGCAGATCCCCAAGGACTGGAAGCTTGTCCGACTCACCAGCGTGGCAAAGCTGGAAAGTGGCCACACACCAAATCGGGACAAGCCCGAATACTGGGGTGGAACCACTCCATGGCTGTCTCTGGGTGATACCGATGCGCTCGACCAACTGACCATTGAGAGCACGCTGGAACAGGTGACCGAAAAGGGGATCAAGAATTCGTCTGCCCGCATCCTTCCCGTTGATACGGTGATCTTTTCCCGAACGGCGACTGTTGGCAAAGCGTGTCGACTGGGCGTTGAAATGGCAACCAGTCAGGACTTCGCCAACTGGGTTTGCGGATCAGAGCTTGATCCTCGCTATCTGGTTCAGGTCTTCCGGCATATGAAGCGGGAATGGGATCGCCTTCAGGCGGGAAGCACGCACCAGACCATCTACATGCCCACATTCAAGCGACTGCAAATCCTACTACCGCCCAAGGCAGAGCAAGAAAAGATCGCCGATACCGGTGAGGCCTTTGATCGGCGCATTGAGGCCGAAAAGCAATCTTTGGCAGAGCTGCAAAACACGCACGCCGCGCTTGCGCAGGAGTTGCTTTCTGGCCGTCTGCGCCTGCCTGCCAGCATGGTTGCCCGCTTCGAGAACGTACTGCCAACCGGCAAGACGTCTGAGGCGGTGACGGCATGAGCTCATCCCGCGATCGGTTGGAAATCGAGTTTGTCGAAGACCCGGCTGCAGACCTGCTACGGGTCCTGTTCGACTATGGTGAACTGCTGCCCGCTGACGTATCCAGGCTGAGGGAAAGCACGACCGATGTCTTGCTGACCCGTCGCTTGGAAACGCAGCTGCAGGCGCTCAACCCTTGGATTGACCACGATGGAATCCGCCGCGCCATCGCCGCCATCGCGCGCGTGTCGGCCATCGATCTGATCGACGCCAACGAAAAGGTCCACACGGCGCTAACCTATGGCATTACCTTGCCGCACACCGATGCAAACGGGCGCAGGCAGGACAGGAGCGTCCGCTACTTCGACTTTGAAACCGTCGAGAAGAACAGGTTCGAGTTCGCGCGCCAGGTCACGATCAAAGGCCCGCGACAGGAGATTATCCCCGACATCATCGTCTATGTGAACGGCATCCCGCTCGTCGTCATCGAGTGCAAATCGCCGGGCCTCTCTGACCCGATCGGTGACGCACTTCGCCAGTTCCGTCGCTATGAGGGGCGGGACGAGTTTCAAGGGTTGGGCGCGCCGCGTCTGTTCGAGGTGTCGCAGATTTCACTCGCGCTCGCGCGCGATGTCGCCAAGAGCGGCACAACAATGACGCCGACGCGGTTCTGGGCGGACTGGCGCGATCCTTATCCATTGAGCAGCGATGCACTTGCCTCGCGCCTTGGCCGCACACCGACACCGCAGGATTCCCTCCTGGCTGGCATGCTTGCGCCTGAAAACCTGCTCGATCTGGTGCGCAACTTCATCATCTTCGAGACCATTGACGGCAAACGGATCAAGAAGATCGCCCGCTACCAGCAATATGTGGCGGTGGGCCGGACCATCGAGCGTATCCGGACCGCTTCGCGGCCAGACAAACGTGGTGGCGTCATCCACCATACTCAGGGCTCTGGTAAGTCGCTGACAATGGTCTTTTTGGCGATAAAGCTTCGTCGCTTGCCGGAGGCGGAAAACCCACGACTCGTTATCGTGACGGACCGGACAGAACTGGATGGCCAGATCACCGGTCAATTTCAACGCGCGGGTTTTCCCAATCCCGCCCAGGCTGAAAGCGGTGAACAACTGCGAGAGCTTTTGTCAGGCGGGGCAGGTACGACCGTACTGACGACCGTCCACAAGTTCCAGTCGGCTGTACCGAAGCGGACGGATGTCATTTCGGACAGCCCGAACATCTTCGTCATGGTCGATGAAGCGCACCGTACGCAATATGGTGCGCTCGCGGCTCGGATGCGCGCAGGCCTGCCGAACGCCACCATGATCGCCTTCACCGGAACGCCTATCGACAAGAAAGACCGGGCGACGCGTCGCGTCTTTGGCGACTACATCCATCGCTATCTGATCCACCAAGCTGTCAAAGACGAGGCGACGGTACCTATCTACTATGAAATGCGGGATGCCCGCATGCGCGTCCACGGCGTAGAACTGGAATCCGCAATCCGACTTTCCTTTCCCGAATTGAGCGACGAAGAAATCCAGAAACTGAAGCGCGGAACTCGTTTGCAGGAAAAGTTAGCTGGTGCCGAAGAACGCGTCCGGATGATCTGCCGAGATATACTCGAGCACTACCGCGAAACAATTGAGCCGAATGGGTTTAAAGCGCAGATCGTGACGGTCAGTCGAGACGTAGCGGTCACCTACGTCGAAACGCTTCGTGATCTTGGCGCTCCGGAATGTGCCGTCATAATGTCGACCGCGAACAACGATAGCGCCCGGCTGCAACGACATCATCATTCCAAGAGAGAACGTGAGGACCTGATTGCCCGGTTCAAGCGGAAGAATGACCCTCTGAAAATCCTTGTCGTCTGCGATATGTTGCTGACGGGGTTCGACGCCCCAATCGAGCAGGTTCTTTATCTCGACGCACCGTTGCGAGAGCATACTTTGCTGCAGGCAATCGCACGCGTTAACAGAACTGCCGACGGTAAGAAATATGGCTTGGTTGTAGATTATTGGGGCGACAATCAACGTATCTCTGAAGCACTCGAAATGTTCTCAGAGGATGATGGTGTCCTTTCGGCAATGCGTCCTGCTTCGGAAAAGCACCAACTTCTTGAAAGTCGCCATCGCGCCGCAATGCGCCTGTTCGATAATGTCGATCGCAAAGACGAAGAGGCTTGCGTCCTGTTGCTCGAGCCGGAGGATGTGCGTGCCCGCTTTGAATTAGACTTCCAGCGCTTTGCGGAAGCATTTGATATGGTTCTTCCCGACCCCAAGGCATTGGAAGAACCATATTTGGCTGATCTTAAGTGGCTGTCTCGAATTCGCGCAACAGCTCGCCGAACGTTCAGCGACGAGCGGTTTGACGCTCGCCCCTATGGCGCAAAGGTGGGTGAACTCATTACATCACATCTTCAATCAGAAGGCGTGGAACAACTGCTTCAGCCTACGGACATTCTTGATCCTGCATTCCTTCGGAGTGTGGCCGAGCTTCATTCCGACGAGGCCAAGGCCGCGAGGATCGAGCATGCGATACGCCATGAAATACATGTCCATCGAGATGAAAACCCAACAGCCTACTCTTCACTTTGGGAAGAGCTCGAGGAACTCATTTCACGCCGGCGAACTGATCGTGTCAGCGCTGCTAGCCATCTAGCTCGATTGGAAGAAATGGCTACGCGCTCCGCCGAGCTGCGTAGTGATGCAGGCGGCATGCGCCTGTCGGGCACGTCTGGTGCCATCCTTCCTTTGATAGAGTTCCGGCCTGATTTGGATGCTGACACGCGCCGAGAAATCGCATCTAGCATTGCGACAGACCTAGAAGCCATGACACAAGTGATCGACTGGCACATGAAAGAAGATGTTCAACGCCAGATGCGGCGTAAGATCAAAGAGCATCTGCGCGCCGCGCAATCTGATTTTCAGGCAATGGAAGCATCTACTGCAAAGATTATGGATGTGGCCAGAGCGCGATTTGCCAAATGAGACAAATCGAAAAGCACGATATCAGTTATGGCGGCGAGAATATCAGCTTTCGACTGGAACGGACTGCGCGCCGAAAAACCATCGCTATTTCAGTGGGCTTTGATGGAATTCGAGTTCTTGCGCCAGTTGATATGATTGACCAGGACGTGGCGGCGTATGTCCGAAAAAAGGCACCCTGGGTAATCAAAAAGCTTGCGGATTATCGGGAATTGGCTTCGGAGACGCAGCCAAAGGAGTTCGTTAGCGGTGAAAGCTTCCACTATCTTGGAAGACCTTATCGGCTGCGAGTTGTTGAAGATCCGAACGCTGTCGTGACACGAGTTTCTGCGCGTGGACAAACCCTTGTAGCGCCAGTTCTCCCACATCAGCACTATCTTATCCGCCGCGCGTCAATCCGCTCTGGTTTGCGCCAATGGTATGTCGAGAAGGCAAAGAGGCGGTTTCCGGAAAGGCTCGGTGCAGTAAGTTCGACGCTTGGAATTGACACCCCGCGGATGCTGGTAGTTGAGCAATCAAAGCGATGGGGAAGTTGCGACAAGAATGGAAAAATAAGACTGAACTGGCGGCTAGTAATGGCACCTGCATCACTCATTGACTATGTCATAGCACATGAAGCCTGCCACATTCTTTATCACGACCACTCCCATCGGTTCTGGCGCTCGCTCGAAACGATTATGCCCGACTATGAAAGTCGCATTAGCCGTCTGGACAAAATCGGTCACCGGCTAATCTGGTAGGGCGTCGATCTGCGAGGCGTTGCTCATGCGAAATCAGGTACTTGTTACGCGCGCGGTTGATGAGGAATTGCTCGAAGGTGGCGGCCTGCAGAGTTTGGGCGCTGGCGTCCGCGTTGGCGACCTTCATCCTCCGAAAATGCTGCGCCATGGATGAATGGCCGGTCTGGTGAAGCTGCACCGCGGCGATGGCTCCTTGGCAAATGGCAGCAGTGGGCCAGGAGTGCCGATCGTCGTTTCGGCGGAGTTTCGTAGAGCAGAGGCTTCTAAACACCGGCGGACCTCGGCTCGGCGTCTTTCCAGTGTGAGTTCACTGGAAGACTGCGCGCACGACGGCTGATCGCCTCGAATTGCACCGGACAATAGTCCCAGACATCTACCCCAACGTTCACCGCGTTCCGCGTCCCTGCCCAATTCTCATGAACGTGACCAAAGAGTTGTAGAGCGCCACGCCGGGCGTGCTCCCAGGTGATCATGGGGTAATGGCAGAGAGTTAGAGGCGGCTCCTTTGGCGCGTCCTCCACTTGAGCGAGATGGCCAATACTGTCCCAAGGCAACGCACGTGTCGCAGCGCCATCATGGTTGCCGATGACCAGATGACGCCGCCCACCCGGCAGCTGCTGAAAGATGCCGTTTAGCCAGGCCTCATCGTCAAATCGCTTTCCCCAGGCAAAATCACCCACGATCCATAGATCGTCCTCTGGGCCGACCTTGGACCAAAGGTTCTCTAGCAGCGCGCCGTCCATATGGCTGGCGCTGCGGAACGGACGTTTGCAGAAACCGATGATCGCCTCATGCCCGAAATGCAGGTCCGCCGTGTACCAATGCGCCATCAGAAGCTTCCCCCCGCCGGGCCGCGGGCGAAGATCAGGCAGGCCCGTCGCAACACGTCGTTCTCGGCGCGCAGCCGCTGGTTCTCCAGCTCAAGCTCGGCCTTCGACATCGCAGCGAGGCGCTTCCGGTTGGACAGAAGCACTGGATCAACGGTCTCTAACAGACCACTGTCCTGAACCCATTCCAGCAAGGTCTTCGGCGCACAGCCGACGCGTGGCGCCACCTCAGAGACGGCAGCCCAGAGAGACGGGTGATTATCCTGAATATCCAAGACCTCCTGGACCGCGCTTGCCCTTGTCTCGGCCGGGTATGAAGGTCTTGCCGCTTTCCCCCGCACAGTTTTCGCTGTCATTTATTTTCCACTTTCACTGCTCTGGCTCGGTGCCTGCTGTCAGCGGCGTCTGCGAATGAACCCGGTCCGCTTGCGCTCCTCTAGCTCGGTCCGTTCCGGCGGCCGGCGCCCGGCCTCCAAGGAGCCGTGTAAGGTCGACAACGAGGCGTTCAACTCGCTCCGCAAGTCGGCGAGCGCCTTCTCTTGCTCGAGCTGCCGCTGCATGCACGCGAAGACGCTCTTCTCCAATTCTTCGACGCAGGCGAGCAACTCTTTCTCGAGCGGTGTCAGGGTCATCGGGGATCACTCCATCTTCAGGCAGATGCGGTTCGTTCCAGCGCCGATCGGGCAGCTTGCGGGCGATAGTCCTGGCGGCAGGACGATCATCTGTCCCAGGCCGCCGACGCCACGGATAGTCCGGCTGCCCGTCAATTGCTCCGGGATCAGCTGGATCGGTGGCTTGGGCGGCGGCAATGTCGCCACCTTCGCGCCCAGGAACGCGCTGAAGGCCGCCATCACCCCGGCGAGGGCGATCCCCGACAGGATCAGGGCCACCACCCTCCCCGTCACGATCTTGCCGTGCCTCAGGCGATGCTGCTCCAGCTCCTGCATCAGGCTCTCGATTTCGACCCTTCGCTGCGCCACCTCGTCCCTCAGGTCCCTGGTGCTCTTGCGGGACAGGTCGCGAAGGCTCTCCAAATCGTCCGAGATTGTACGCGCGGCGCTTTGCGCAGTCTTCCGCAACACGTCGTTCGAGCTCTTCAACTGGGATTGCAGCAAGTCGAGCTGAGCCTCCAGCATCTGCTCCATGTTCTGTCGGATGCGGGGGCTGAGCTGCATCTGCGGTCCAGTCGTCATAGAAGTACCTTCCTCTCAAACGCCATTTGTTCTTTGGCTGGTCTGGGTCAGCGACGGTCACGAAATCGTCTCCCGCTCTTGGGATGGCGAAACCGACGCCCTTGAGAGCTTCGAGCAGCGTGTCGCGGTCAAGGATCGCCCCCAGACCGACCTGCTCCTTCACCCACTCGTGGACCGCTTCTCGTGTCTGCGCCCGTTCTGGCGCTTCTGTGATGGTCTTCACGTCGCGTGCCCGCGCCGGGTCCATGGGATCGGCCCAGCCATGCCGGCGGTTATGCAAATCCATGAAAGCCAGGAACGACTGCTCGTGACCCGGCGGCGCGATGTTGAGGGACTTTCCCGTCCGCAGCTCCATCCGCGGCATGAGGAAGTGCAACTCCACGCGACCTGCGTGCAGATGGCGAACCCACAACATCCGATAGCTGTCATGGGCCAGGCCCGGGCAAGCGAAGGCCTCAAACGCCTCCATCATCTGGCGCTGCTGCGCTTCTGTCGGAGCATCCTCGGCGGCAAAGCTCAACACCCCGGACTTGTATCGCCAGCGATGCGGCACAGCATCCACGAGGTCGATCATGCGCTCCGGGTGCCCCTTCAGAACCTCGGGCGAGATCGAGCGGCGCACACGCTTGATCCTGCCAGCCGCGTCGCGCTTGGGCTGGCGGTACTGGTCGTAGTCTACCACCACCTCCTCGATAAGGTACTTCACCGCAGGAGCGGCCTCGCCCTGACCATGGTCGAAGAACTTGACCATCATCGCCAGCTCCAATGCCGGTGCGCCAGCTTGCCCAGCTTCCGATCGATGGCGACCAGCAGGCTCAGGATCGCCAGGCGGTCCAGATAGCTGCCATCTGCCTCGGCCGCCCGCAGAACGCGCGTGACCTCATCCATGTCGGCCTCGATGCGAGCGACGGCCCGCATCAAGTCCGGCGGCGCCATGGGGATGTTGGTGCGGTGGCCGGACGTCACCATCCCCAGGGCCTCTCTCAGCAGCTCCGCTAGAGGCCGGCGGGCCTGACGCGCGATGTCATCCAATGCGTCCTTCTCAAACTGGGACACCCGGAAGGTGATCGATCGGGACAACTGCTCGGCATACTTGGCTCCTGAAACTGCAGGGGGGTTCGAAGGGGGCGCAGCCCCCTCGCCTGTTCCCGCGTCGCAAGACGTGGGTGAACTTGATTTCCGTCCCGTGACCATCACTCGGCCCCCTCTGACATTTCGCGGAACACCTGCACCGTTGCCTCTGGGAGCCGCCGCTGGCGGCTGCGAAGCGGTGGTTCGCCTGCCGTGTGGGAGGCGATCTCACCACCACTCCGCGGCGCATGACCTGAAGCGTCGGGCATGGTGGCGCGGTCGTGCAATTGACGCCGCAAGCCTTGGAGCTCTCCGACCAAACCGTGAAGTGCGGAACCACGCGCAGCGGTGTTGCGCGCCAGGCCCAGGAACGCGCGGCGAAGGTCATCGACCTGATGCACACTGCCGACCCGCTCTGCATTTCGATCTGCGACGAGAAGACAGATGGCCGCCTTCTCCGGACCGAGGCAGTCGACCTGCCGCTGCCAGAGACCAACCGGGATGCCCCGTACCTGCGCCCAATCCTTTGCCGAGGCGGGGATCGTGCGCCAATCCGGCGGCGCACCGGGAGGCGCATACTGCCGAACCGCATCTTCGAAGCCTGTGCTGGCGAGAATGCAGAACTGCGCCGGGGTTAGCCGGGGTTCGGGCTGCCCGCTGCTACTTCTTTTTGAGTTTGTTTTTCTACCTTCCCTGGGTGCGACATCCGCGTCGCACCGGTCGGACATTTCCACTGCCACAGACGCGTCGGCGAACGTCTCGATCAACGCTTCCAGCGCGTCGGCGATCTCTTTCAGCCGAGCATAGCGCCAGATGCGGGAGGGGCGCCGAGATGGCAGGATCATTTCCGCGGCCTCCTCGGCGGAAGCGTCCCCGGAGGTTCGGACCTGCTCCAGAAGCTTGGGGATGTGCAGGCGCAAGCGCTTGGCCTCTTCCTTCTCGAAGCAGGCCTTTCGCGCGGCGATCTCGATCTCGCGGGCCCGATCCACGAGCGGGGCGAGGTTGATGCCGAAGGCATAGCGGATGACGTTTTCCGACCTGACGCCGTAGCGCCGACACCGCGCTGCGCTGGATTTCACGATGAAGCCCAGCTCCGCTAAGCGCGCCTCGGCCCGGGCAATCTGGCGCGGGTCCGCCTCTAGCTGCGATGCCGTTTCCGAAACCGAGGGCCACAGTGCGCAGATCCTGCCTGCCGCATAATCCTGATCCTGTGTCCGGGAAATCGCGAAGCGCAGGTACTTGAGCATCGTATCGGTCAGACCGAAGTGCTTCGCCGCCTTGACCAAGAGGCCGTAGAGGTCCCATCGGTTCATCCCGTCCGGCAGACCGCGATGCGTCAACACATGCGTCATGCGAACCTCCCATCGGGAAGGTCGGCCCACAGGATTTTCGTTGTGACAGGGCGGCTAGATGCGCTATACTTGGGGAAGCAGAATTTCGTGCCTGCTTTTGAATTTGCCTCGGTTTCGGTTGCCGCCGGACCGAGGTTTTTCTTTGCCCATCTCCCAGCTGAATCAGAGCCAGCCCGGTCCGACTGTACGGGTTTTGTACGGGATGCCTTCGATCCAGCACCGAAAACCGCCGGAAAATCCTGCAAGAAGCTGCAGGATGCGCGCTCCAGAAGCGCGCAAGCATCTGATATAAAATTGAAAAGTGGTGACCCCGGCAGGATTCGAACCTGCAACCTGCCCCTTAGGAGGGGGCTGCTCTATCCAGTTGAGCCACGGGGCCGCCGCGTTCCTCTTAACGGCTGAAGCAAGGGTTGTCATCGGTGGAATTCGTCAATTCGCACGGCAGCTTGCAGGCCGGTTCGCCACGGCTACGAATGGTTAAAGTCCTTCACTTAAGCTGTCTTTAAACGATCACTGCCATGACTCCCGCAACAGCGTGTCATGGAGGTCTGCTCCCTGGCACTCCCGACATATGGCCCGACGTGGCCGCGATTTGTTTGCGAGGACACAGGGAATGGCAGCAGATACGAGCGACCAGAAGGCAGGTCGCGGCACGTTTTCGCTCCGCATTTTCAAGAACATGCGGATGGCGACCAAACTACCGTTGATCATCACGCTCAGCAGCCTCGTTGCCTCCGGCGTCCTCGGTGTAAATGCCTATCTCGGCGGGCGGCAGATCCTGCGCGACGAGATTGCCAACAAGTTCACCACGGCTCTGCATGCCCGCGCCACCGCGATCGAGCTTCTGCTCAACACCATCACGGCTGACATCGAATCGCAGTCGCAGAACCCCACCATCGGTTCTGCCCTGAACAGTTTCCGCCTCGCCTGGGCCGGCCTCGGCGACGATCCGACGGGAAGCTTGCAAACCGCGTATATCACTGAAAATCCAAACCCGGTCGGCCAGAAAGACGCGCTGGATCAGGCAGATACCGGCAGCCAATACGATGCGGTGCATCGCAAGTACCACGCCTATTTCCGCGATATGCTGCAACGGCACGGCTACTACGATGTCTTTCTGATCGATGGCGACGGCAACATCGTCTACTCCGTCTTCAAGGAGAGCGATTATGCCACCAACCTGACCACCGGCCCATGGAAGGACACGCCGCTGGCCCGGGCCCACGCGGAGGCCATGCAGCTCGAGCTCGGTCAGACGGCCTTGACCGATTTCGAGGCCTACGCGCCCAGCAACGGCGCCCCGGCCAGCTTTATCGCCACTCCCGTCATGGACCGTGGCGGCGCCCCCATGGGCACGCTCGTCTATCAGATGCCGGCCGATCACCTGAATGAAATCACATCGGCGAGCGAGGGCCTCGGCCGGACCGGACAGGCCTTTATCGTCGGCAAGGATGGCCGCCTGCGCTCCGACATGCGCGGCCCCAATACCCCGAAGACCCTTGAACCGGTCGAGGTCTCCGCCGAATTGCTGAACGTTTTCAATGGGGAGGCGAGCGATTTCCACACCGAGGAACTTTCTGACGGGACGATGATCGAAGCGCTCTCGCAGGAGATCGATTTCCCGGGTGTCGACTGGGCGCTGGTGATGGAGCAGGATCGTGCCGAGGCGCTCGACCCGCTGAACGAACAGCGTGACCAGCTGATGATTCAGTTCGGAGTCCTCGCGGCCGTGATCACCGTGCTCGGCGTGTGGATCGGCCGATCCATGGCGCGCCCCTTCGGTATCATCGGCGCATCGATCCGTGGTGTCGCCGGCGGCGACCTCGAGACGGAAATCCCCATGACCAACCGCCGCGAAGACGTCGGCGAACTGGCCCGCAACCTGGAGAACCTGCGTCAGAAGCTGGCCACGGCCGAGGCACAGACCAAAGTGCAGATGCGACAGGCGACCGATCAGCAGCTGGTGGTCGAACACCTGACCTCGGCGATCTCCAAGCTCTCCGAAGGTGACCTGACAAACGTCATCCGCACCGAATTCGCCGCGGATTACGAAGGCCTGCGCAATGGCTTCAACACGGCTGTGGCGAAACTGAACGAGACGATCTCCGATCTGGTCGGCGCGGCGAACGAGATCGACAGCAATGCGCAAGGGGTCGAGAATGCCTCAAACGACCTGAGCCAGCGGGCCATCGAACAGGCCGCAAACCTTGAAGAAACCGCCGCCGCCATCACCCAGCTCTCGGCCTCGGTCAAGACCACGGCAGATTCCGCCAGCGAGGCCGATGCCGTGATGCACCGCGCCAAGGCGGACGCCTCCAAGAGCCACGAGGTCGTCGCCCGCGCCATGGTCGCCATGGACAAGATCGCCACGTCTTCGAACAAGATCACCCAGGTCACCTCCGTGATCGAGGATCTTGCCTTCCAGACCAATCTGCTGGCCCTGAACGCCGGGGTCGAGGCCGCGCGCGCCGGCGAGGCAGGCCGGGGCTTTGCCGTCGTCGCCTCCGAGGTCCGGGCGCTCGCACAGCGCAGTTCGGAGGCCGCCAAGGAAATCAACGGCCTGATCAAGGAGGCCGCCGAGAACGTTGCCGGCGGGGTCGACCTTGTCGAACGGGCCGGCAAATCCTTCGAGACGCTGATCGGTGAATTCGACAAGGTCTCCGACGCCGTCTCCTCCATTGCCGCCGCCGCCCAGGAGCAATCCGCTGGCCTGCAGGAGATCAATACCGCCGTCGATCAGCTCGATGGCGTGACCCAGAAGAATGCGGCGGTTGCCTCCCAGGTGCATGGCACCGGCAAGGTCATGGTCAACGAGGCTGACAAGCTCATTCGCATCTCCCAGTCCTTCAAATGTGACGGAAATGCCGGATTCCGCCCCTCCTCTGGCACGGGTCAGGCCGTGGCGCAGGCATCCCCGAAGGTGAAAGCTGTCGCAAACGGCGCGCCGCAGCGCGATGCTCCGCACAGCGACGATTGGGCCGAATTCTGATGACAGAATTTCGGCTGCCGACATTGACTGCCGAACCAGAAGGCCGCCAGGCGGACCGGCAATAAAAAAGTCGGTTGGATCCGGCCATTTCAAAAGAGCATCAACACCTTGCGAAGGGACATTCTGCCCATTCGCGTTAACGATGCTTGAAGAGGCTCCATCCCACGGGCTAGCATCGGGCAATAGCAACAGGATGCGCCCGTGACCAAACCTCCCACCCGGCCCTTGACCCTCCGCGATGTATCCGAAGCATCCGGTGTTTCGGAAATGACGGTCAGCAGAGTTTTGCGGAACCGGGGCGATGTATCCGAAGCGACCAGACAAAAGGTTCTGACCGCTGCCAAGCGCATGGGATATGTGCCAAACAAGATCGCCGGCGCCCTGGCCAGCCAGCGCGTCAACCTCGTCGCCGTGATCATCCCTTCCATGTCCAACATGGTATTTCCGGAGGTCATGGGCGGCATCTCCCGCGTCCTGGAAACCTCGCCGCTGCAACCCGTCGTGGGCGTTACGGACTACCTCCCTGAAAAGGAAGAGAAAGTTCTCTACGAGATGCTTTCTTGGCGTCCCTCCGGCGTGATCATAGCCGGGCTGGAACACTCCGATGCGTCCCGTGCCATGCTGCAGGCCTCCGGGATCCCTGTGGTAGAGATCATGGATACCGACGGCACCCCGATCGACTCTGCCGTCGGTATCTCGCATCGTCGCGCCGGCCGTGAAATGGCCCGCGCCATCCTGCGGGCTGGCTATCGCAAGATCGGCTTCCTCGGCACCAAGCTCGGTGCGGATCACCGCGCGCGCAAGCGCTTCGAAGGGTTCACCCAGGCGCTCGCCAAGAGCGGCGTGGAAATATCGGAAACCGAGTTCTATTCCGAGGGCTCTGCCCTTGGGAAAGGTCGCGAAATGACTCAAAAGATCATGGCCCGACGTCCTGATCTCGATTGTCTTTACTATTCCAACGACATTGTCGGCGCGGGGGGGCTGCTCTGGATGATGGAGCAGGGCTATGACATTCCGGAAAAGATCGGCCTCGCCGGCTTCAACGACGTGGAATTGCTTAAAGGCCTGCCAAAGAAGCTGGCCACGATGGATTCCTGCCGCGATGAAATCGGGCGCAAGGCCGCGGAAATCATCCTCGAACGCGCGGCCACCCCCGACCAGCCCCCAGCCGGCAAGATCGAACTGAGCCCGCGCATCAACTTTGGCGACACGCTGCGGATGGGCTGACGTGAGCCTGCCGGTTCTCAGCAACGCCTCTGCCCGCCGGCTTTTCCTGCATCGACATGAACTTGGCACGCCCCCATCGGGCCCCGGCAAGGGCGAAGATCTGCTCGGCCTGATCCACCGGCTCGGCTTCGTGCAGGTCGATTCCGTGAACACTGTCGCACGTGCCCACGACATGATCCTCTTTTCGCGGCGTTCCGCCTACCGGCCTGCCAACCTCGCGCCGCTGCTGGAAAGGCAGCGCGCGCTCTTCGAACATTGGACCCACGACGCCGCCATTCTGCCGATGGAATTCCTGCCACATGTCCGCATGCGATTTGCACGGGATGCCGAACGGATGCGCCAGCGGTGGCCCAGGTGGCAGGGCAAGGCTTTCCTCGATGAATTGCAGAGAGTTCTCGATCACGTCACCGCACATGGCGAGGTCTGCTCGGCGGACATGAAGGCGGCCGAGGCCGAAAAATCCACCGGATGGTGGGATTGGCACCCGTCAAAGGCCGCTCTCGAGTATCTCTGGCGGAGCGGCGCCCTTGCCATTTCCCGGCGCCAGTCCTTTCGCAAGTATTATGACCTGGCCGAGCGGGTCTATGGCACCATGGGTCCGCCGCGGCCCGAGGCGCAGAGTATCGCCTGGCTGAACGATGCCGCCATGGACCGCCTCGGCTTTGCGACAAGCGGCGAGATTGCGGCCTTCTGGGATGTCGTTACCCCGGCTGAGGCCAGGGCATGGGCCACGGCTGCACTGGCTGCTGGCCGCCTGGAGGAAGTCGACGTTGTCGCAGCCGACGGGAAGTTGCGCAGATCCCTGGTACGGCCTGGAACACTGGAAAGCCT
Source organism: Pseudooceanicola sp. DL12 (assembly GCF_056270665.1). NCBI lineage: Bacteria > Pseudomonadati > Pseudomonadota > Alphaproteobacteria > Rhodobacterales > Paracoccaceae > Pseudooceanicola > Pseudooceanicola sp. DL12. The sequence goes on along the minus strand of NZ_CM149884.1, from coordinate 266,273 downwards.
CTCACATCTGCCCGAGGTCCCCGGCAGGCTACGCGTGCTATCGCCTTTTGATCCTGCGTTGCGGGACCGGGCCCGTGCTGAACGCCTTTTCGGCTTCTGCTACCGCATCGAGATCTTCGTGCCGGAGGCACAGCGCAAATACGGCTATTACGTCTTTCCGCTGCTCGAAAAGGAACGGCTGGTCGGGCGGATCGACATGAAGGCAGACCGCAGCGCGCAGGTTCTTCGTATCACGCGCCTCTGGCCCGAGCGCGGGGTGAACTTTGGCACCGGAAGACTGCAGCGGCTCGAGGCAGAACTGGACCGAGTCCGACGCTTCGCCGGCCTCGACCGGGTGGAATTCGAAGCCGGTTGGCTTGCCACCCCGCTCTGAGTTGCGCACGCCTCAGTGTGCCGCCTTAACCGCCCTGGCCGTCATCACCTTTACCAAGTGGGCGCGATAGTCTCCCGATCCGTGCAGGTCGCTGATCATGCCACCCCCGGAGAGCGACAGACCGGCAATGGGATCAGGCGTAAAATCGGCCGAGAGCGCCTCCTCTGCCTCGGTCCACCGAAACACTCCCTCCTCCGAGGCACCAGTGACCCCGACACGCACGCCATCGGCAAACTTCGCCACGAATACCCCCGCCAGGGCAAAGCGCGACGCCGGCTGCTCGAACTTCTGATAGCTGGCGGCCTCCGGGATGGGGAAACGCACGGATGTGATGATTTCACCTTCTTCCAGATCTGTCGTGAACATCCCCTGGAAGAAATCATCTGCCGCAATCTCGCGCCGGTCCGTGACGATGGTCGCGCCAGAGGCCAGGGCTGCGGCTGGGTAGCACGCCGCCGGATCGTTGTTGGCAAGGCTGCCGCCTATGGTGCCACGGTTGCGAACGGCCGGGTCGCCGATGCCACCCGCCAGCGCCGCCAGCGCCGGATAGCTCCCTGCCTCTGCGGCAACCACGGCATGGGGTGTGGCCCCTCCGATCGTGACGGTTCCGTTCTCTGCCGTGACGCCTTTCAGGCTGTCGATTCCGAGCAGGCTGACCAGTTTCGATGGCATGTTCAGGCGCTGTTTCATCGTCGGAATCAGCGTTTGCCCCCCGGAGAGCGGCTGCGCCTCCTCTTCCTTCAGGGCGGCGACTGCCTCCTCCACCGTCGCGGGTTTCACGAATTCGAAATTGTACATTCTCTCTCTCCCTGCACGGCAGGCGGCTCCGTTCAGAAGACCACCGCCGCAGACCGTTCAACCGTTCATCGCTTCCCAGACTCTGGCCGGCGAGACAGGCATGTCAATATGATCGACCTTCCTGCCCGCCCGGTTCATGGCGTCCAGCACCGCATTGATCACCGCGGGGGGCGATCCGATCGCTCCGGCCTCTCCGCACCCCTTCACGCCAAGCGGATTGTGCGTGCATGGGGTCTGACAGGAATGATCGACCATGATCATCGGAACATCCGAAGCCCGCGGCATCGCGTAGTCCATGAAGCTGGCTGACAGAAGCTGCCCGTCCTCGTCGTAGATGCAATGCTCAAGAAGGGCCTGCCCGATCCCCTGGCCGACACCCCCCTGCACCTGCCCTTCGACGATCATCGGATTGATCACGTTGCCGAAATCATCCGCCGCGACAAAGCTTTCGATGGTCACCTTGCCGGTCTCAGGGTCCAGCTCGACCTCGCAGATGTAGCAGCCAGACGGATAGGTAAAGTTCGCCGGATCGTAAAAGGCCGTTTCCTCCAGGCCCGGTTCGATATCATCCAGCGGATAGTTGTGCGGCACATAGGCGGCGAGCGTGACATCGCCCCAGGCAACGGACTTGTCGGTGCCGGCGACGGTAAATTGCCCATCCTTCAGCTCGATGTCGCTGTCAGAGGCCTCCATCAGGTGGGCCGCGATTTTCTTGGCCTTGTTGATGATCTTTTCCGTGGCGCGCACCATGGCGGAACCACCCACGGCTATGGAGCGCGATCCGTATGTGCCCATCCCCATGGGCGTGTTCGCTGTATCACCATGGACAATCTCGACCTGCGAGGCCTCGATCCCGATCATCTCGGCTATCACCTGCGGAAAGGAGGTCTCGTGCCCCTGCCCGTGCGAGTGCGATCCGGTCATCACCACGATGCCACCGGTGGCGTTCACCCGCACGGTCGCAGATTCGTAAAGCCCCGCCCGAGCGCCCAGTTGTCCGACAAGGTTCGACGGCGCTATGCCGCAGGCCTCGATGTAATGCGACAGGCCGATGCCTCGCCACATACCCCGCGCCTTGGAGGCCTCTAGGCGCGTAGCGAAGCCGGCGTAGTCGGCCATCTCCATCGCCTTGTCGAGCGTCGCCTCGTAGTCGCCCGTGTCGTATTCCACGGCCACCGGGGTGGCATAGGGAAACTGGTCCTTGCGGATGAAGTTCTGCCGCCGGAGGTCCGCCGGATCCACCCCAAGTTCTCGCGCGGCCTTGTCGACCACCCGCTCCAGCTGGAAGGTGGCCTCGGGGCGCCCGGCACCACGGTAGGCATCCACCGGCACCGTGTTGGTGAACACGGCCTTGACGTTCACGTAGATCAGCGGCGTGCGGTAATTTCCGGCCATCAGCGTGCCATGCAGCCAGGTCGGCACCGAGGGAGCGAAGGTCGACAGATAGGCCCCCATGTTCGCATAGGTTTCCGTGCGCAGCGCGGTAAAGTTGTTCTCTTCATCCAGCGCCAGTTCGATGCGGGTCACGTGATCACGTCCGTGGGCATCCGACATAAAGGCCTCGGAACGAGAAGACGTCCATTTCACAGGTCGTTTCAGAGATTTGGCGGCAAAGGTGCAAAAGGCCTCCTCGGCATAGTGGAAGATCTTGGTACCAAAGCCACCGCCCACGTCCGGCGCCACCACCCTCAGTTTGTGCTCCGGAATGCCAAGGACGAAGGCCCCCATCAGCAAACGGATCACGTGCGGGTTCTGCGAGGTCGTATAGAGCGTGCTCTCGTCGCTGTGAGAGGCATAGTCGCCTACGGCCACACGCGGCTCCATCGGATTGGCCACGAGACGGTTGTTGACCAGGTCCAGCGTGGTCACATGAGCCGCCTTGGCAAAGGCCTCCTCGACGGCTGCCTTGTTCTCCTCCACGAACCCCCAGTCATAGCAGAGGTTGGACGTCAGATCGTCGTGCACCTTGGGCGCGCCGTCCTTAACAGCGGCCTTCATGTCGATGACGGCAGGGAGCTCATCGTGATCGACACTGATCGCCTCGGCTGCATCACGCGCCTGATCAAGAGTCTCGGCCACGACGGCAGCAATGATCTCTCCCACATGCCGGATCTTGCCCTCTGCCATGATCGGATGTTTCGGCTCCTGCATCGGCTGGCCATGCCTGTCGGTCACCTGCCAGCCGCAGGGCAGCCCCCCGACCGCATCGAAATCCCTGGCGGTAAAGATCCTCAGCACCCCCGGCATGCCCTCGGCAGCCCCTGTATCAATGGAGTTCAGAGTGGCATGGGCCACGTCCGCCCGGAGGAAATGCACATGGGCCTGCCCACGCAAATTGATGTCGTCGGTGTACCGGCCCTGGCCGGTAAGAAAGCGAATGTCTTCGCGCCGCTTCGTGCTGGCGCCGATGCCGTCCTTGGGCATGGTATCCTCCCTGAGATAGGTCGGGTCACGCGACCCTGCGCTTGGGTTAGGTCCTATTCTGCGGCAACGGCCGCCACCGGTTGCCCCGATGCGGCCATGATGGCCTTGACGATATTGTGGTAACCGGTGCACCGGCAGAGGTTGCCTTCCAGGTGGTGACGGATCTCCGCCTCGCTGGGCCTGGGGTTCTGCTTCAACAGCGCCGCCGCCGCCATGACCATGCCCGGCGTGCAGAAGCCGCATTGCAACCCGTGATAATCCTGAAACGCCTGTTGCAGCACCGAAAGTGAGCCGTCGGCGGTGGCCATGCCCTCGATCGTCACGACCTCGGCGTCTTCCGCCTCGACCGCAAACATCGTGCAACTCTTCACCTGAAGACCGTTCACATGCACGGTACACGCACCACACTGGCTGGTGTCACAGCCGATATGCGTGCCCGTCAGCCCCTGCCCCTCGCGCAGGAAGGCAGACAACAGTGTCCGCCCCTCGACATCGCCAGAGAGCAGCCGGCCATTGACCGTCATCGTGACCTTCATGATTTTCCTCCCGTCCTTGCGGTTTCGACAGGTCTCCCCTCCTGTCGAATCCCGCTCTCCTGCACTCAGGGTAGGCGCGGATGCCACTGGCTCGCTATGCGACCAAGGTCCTGTGATCGGACGCGTGTTGCGAAAAGGAGACTGGCACGGCAATATCCATTGGCCGGGCCGGGTGTCGCAAGGACGTCCGCTCGGGACGCGGTGGGAATGGAGGCTCTCTGCGGCCCGTGACAGGCCCGAAAGGGAGGAACGGAATGACCGATTACCTGTTGCGGTCGGCGCTGGTCGTCGACGACCACCCGCTGTTCTGCGAAGCACTCTCCATGACACTGGAAAGCGTCGCGGGTATAGAGGAAATCCGCACCGCTTCGACGCTGCAAGGCGCGCTCGATGACCTGCGGGCAGGGAGTATCCCCGACGTCGTCGTGCTCGACCTGCACCTGCCAGACGTTCGCGGCTTTGACGGGCTGATCCGCATCCAAAATGCGGCATCTGTGCCCGTGGTGGTGGTCTCGTCCATGTCCGAAGACCGGCTGATCACATCCGCCTTGAAGGCCGGAGCTGCGGGTTTCATCCCGAAAAACAGCGACCGGGAGGCTTTCCGCACCGCGTTTGCCGCGCTTCGGCAGGGCCGACCCTATACCCCGGAGGGCTACCTCGCCACCGATGACGACGATGGCCTCAGCCGGGACGAAACCCTGGCACGAATGGCGACCCTTACCAGTCAGCAGGCGCGGATCCTCGACCTGATCACCGACGGCAAGCTGAACAAGCAGATCGCCTATGACCTCTCGATCGCCGAGACGACGGTCAAGGCGCATGTAACGGCGATCATGCGGAAACTGGGGGTCCAGAGCCGCACCCAGGCCGCGCTGATGGCGAATGAAGCCAGCTTTTCCTCTGTCCTGCAACGAGAGGCGTGACGGAACGCCCCCCCTGCCCCGCAAGGAGGAACCAGCAAGATGACGGCGCAAGCCAACGGTCTTACCGAAGCCGCGCAAAACAGGATCATCAGGACGGCCTGCGTGCCCATCGATCATCCCCAACCTGCGCGGGCGCTGGTGCGCGAGCTTGGCTCCACTCCCTTCGACACCGTCATCCTCTTTGCGTCGCCACGCGCAGACACGGCACGACTTCTGTCCGAGATGTCGGCCCTGCTTCCGGCGACGCGCATTGCAGGCTGCACAACCGCGGGGGAAATCGGGCCGGAGGGCTATACCGAGGACACCATCCTGGCTCTCGGCCTCGCACCGGAAACATTCCGCAGTCGTGTTCTGCTTCTAGAAGATCTAAGCATTGCACCGACCGAAAGCCTCGTGCGCGACCTGCTTGCCGCCCGGCACGAGTTGATGCGCGAGGTCCCGGACTGGAATCACGAGTTCGCCTTCCTCATGGTTGACGGCATGTCACTGAGAGAAGACGAGCTGGCGATCCGTATTTCCTCTGCACTCGGGCCGGTGCCGCTCTTTGGCGGATCCGCGGGCGATATGCATCGTTTCAATCGCACCCAGATTCTTTCTGGCAACAGCATCCTCCAAGGCGCTGCCGTGCTGTTGATCCTGCGCACCCGCTGCCCGGTGAGGGTCTTTCGCACCGATCATTTTCACCCAACCCGCCGCCAGATGGTGGTGACCCGCGCAGCCCCGGAGAAACGCATCGTCTCCGAGATCAACGGCGCCCCGGCCGGACCTGAATACGCTCGCATTCTCGGCATGGACCCGCACCAGCTGGACACATTCACCTTTGCCTCGCATCCCGTTGTCGTCCGGATCGGAGACCAGCATCACGTGCGCTCCATTCAGCGCGTAGCTCCGAACGGAGACCTGCATTTTTTCTCGGCCATCGGAGAAGGGCTGGTTCTGACACTCGCCGACATGGAAGATATGGCCGGGCACCTGAGCCGCGAACTCACATCGCTCTCCTCTCCGACACCACCCGACCTGATTCTGGGATGCGACTGCCTGCTACGTCGCATCGAAGCCGAGGAAAAACAGGCCCTGCCGAAGCTTTCGCGGATCCTGTCAGGGCACCGGGTGTTCGGCTTTTCAACCTATGGCGAACAGTACGGTGCCATGCACGTCAACCAGACCTTCACCGGAGTTGCGATCTATCCGCCCACGCCAGAGAGGCGACCATGAGCTCGAGCGACCTGATCAACCCCGCCGATCCGCCGGCCCGGCAGATCGAAAAACTGCTGGTGATAGCCGATGCCCTCATGCGCCGGGTGGAAGATGACACAGAGAAATCCGGGGCGGCCTATGCACAGTTTCAACGCGCCGCGATGCTGGAACAGGAAGTGCGCGCGCGCACCAGTGACCTCGAAAAGGCCTTGGGCCTGCTGAACAAGTCCAACGAACGCCTGGCCGCTGCCAATGCGGCGACCGAGGCCGCGCGCGCAAATCTCGCCAACGCCATCGAAACGGTTCAGGAGGGCTTTGCGCTGTTCAACCCCTCGGAGCAACTCGTTCTCTGCAATTCCCGATTCGGCATGCACATGCCCGATCTGCGCCCGGCTCTTCTGCCGGGTCTGAGCTTTGTCGACTACGTGACCCGCGTCAGCGAAAGCCGCCATCTGTCCCTGCCCCCGGACGAAACGCCGGCACGCTGGCTGGAGCGACGCCTGCAGCGACACAAGGACACGCACGTGATGTTCAACGTGCGACTGAACCGCAATCGCTGGGTCCAGGTCAGCGAGCACCGCACGCCGGACGGCGGCACCGCCATCCTGCAGACCGACGTCACCGACATCATGCGGATCGAACGGCGCGAGCGGGAACGTATGCTGGACGACCAGGCCCGACTGATCCGCGCTACACTCGAGCATCTCGACCAGGGGATTTGCATTTTTGATCCGCGCGGCAGGCTGGTTGGTTGGAATCAGCGGGCCGGCACTCTGCTGCAGTTTCCCATGCGCAATTTCTACATGGGCATCCCTGCAGGGCAGTTCGTGGACTGGCTCGCCGACAACTTCGCCCTGTCAGCCAACGTCAACCGGCGGGAACTACATGACTGGATTCGGAACAAGGGAACACGGCGCCCTCTGGACCTCGAAATCATGCGTGGCAGCACCACAACCCTCACCGTCTTTGCACAACAGACGCCGGACCGAGGGTTTGTCATCAGTTTCAGCGATGTTTCTGCCGAGCGGGCAGCGGTGCGCGCCATCAGGGACGCGAATGAACAGCTGGAGCTGCGCGTGCGCGAGCGAACCGAGGAACTCGAGGCCGCGCTGGCCGAGGCCGAGCGCGCCAATGCCTCGAAATCGCGTTTCGTGGCCGCTGCTAGCCACGATCTTCTTCAGCCACTCTCCGCAGCGAAGCTCTTCCTGTCCTCCATCGAAGCCTCCGGCCCCGAAACGGCCCCCGTCCTCGGAAAGGCCCGCCGCGCATTGGAAAGCCTGGAACACCTGATGGGGGCACTGCTGGATATCTCTAAGCTGGATTCCGGACGGGCCGAGATCAACGTGACCAGCGTGCCGTTGCGTAGGCTGATGAGCCAGCTCGGCGACGAGATGGCGCATCAGGCTCGTGCAAAGGGGCTCTCGTTGCGCATCGTGCCGAGCTCGGCGATCATTGCGAGCGATCCGACCTACCTGAGGCGGATCCTTCAAAACCTCTTGAGCAACGCGATCCGTTATACTGACGAGGGACGGGTCCTGCTTGGCGCACGCATCAGTGGTGGCTGCGTGCTCGTACAGGTACATGACACCGGGCCCGGCATCCCGGAAGACCAGCGCAAGGTAATCTTTCGAGAGTTCCAGCGTCTGAACGCCGCCGTGAACCCGGAAGAGGGCATGGGCCTTGGCCTCGCGATCGTTGATCGTGCCTGCACCCTGCTCGGCCATGACCTGCGACTGCATTCCGAACCGGGGCGCGGCACCTGCTTCTCGGTCGAACTGCCGCTCCTGCGCTATTCCCGAACAATTCCCGGCACGTGAGCGCCCGGCTGCTTTGATCGCCGGCGCGTGGCGTCTGCGAGACAGATGATCCCTGTGCGGTCCGACAGTTCAGGCCCCTGCGGATCGGGCTTCGGACAGATCCTGTCCAAGTGCTCGCGCATGGACACGGCCCAGACCGGAAAGGAATAGCTTGCTTTCCAGCAGTCCCGGATCACGGATGACAGAGCCAGCCTGCGCGGCAGATATCCTTCGACCAACCCCACAATGCGAAGCGCATCCTCGGTTGGATCTTCGGCCTGATGGTCACCGCTCAAGGCCACGTGATACGGATGGCGGGACAGTATATCCTGAGTGCCGGCGATATCGGCCAGGGCGACCGGCAGGCCGGCTTCAAAGGCCTCGATTGCACCGATCGGCGCACCTTCGTACCGGGACGTCAACAGATAGCAATCTGCCGAAGCCAGCAAGGGCCGGACATCCTGAAGCGCCCCCGCAAAACTGACGCGTCGAATCTTTCCTGGTCCGAGGATACGACGCGCCCTGTTCCGAAATGCCTGGGCCGCAGTTCCGGGCCCGCAGAAGGTGAGATGGTAGTTTCCGGGCAAGGCTGCGAAAATCCGGAGCGCTCGCTCCGGATTCTTCTGCCAACCGTCGCGCCCGGTCATGACGATCCGCCGCAAAGGATCACGCCGGCCGGAGACGATCACCGGACCCAGATCCGAACAATTCGGTTGCACGAGCAATGTATGTTGCCCGCAAACCTCCGCCCCCACTGTTGCAATGAAATGATCTCGCGCGGCCTCGGAGAGAAAGATCAGCGCCTGCGCCCTTCTTCGGCACAAGGCAAGGCGCTCAATTCGGGCAGACAGTGCACCGAATCCAGCACGATGCCCCTGCTCGAATGGCAGGCCGTGATAGGTCACGGCCACCCTGACCCCAGGGTCCAGAATACCCGCAAGGATCATCATCCTGACAAGTACCACACCCATCCGTGAATGCGCCCACACAAGATCTGGCTGCTCACACGCAATGATCCGGGCCAGTCGACGCATAGCCGCCAGACAGCGCAGTGGCGACAGCGCGGTTGCGAGCCCATCCACTTCTGCATGACGTACTCCAAGTCCCCCGAGAAAGTTGTACCCCCCCTTGTTGCGATCACTGAGAACGAGGAAATCAGCCTGGTCAGCGCATGCGGTGACCAGGTGCTTGATATGCCGAGGCACGCCGGAAAACCCGCCATCCCCCCCGATCAGAACAATCTTGCGTGGCATCCTGTCACCGCTAGACCTTGCCCAGGGCCACGGCCCCCCAGAAGCCAATCCGCCCCTGGTAACTCTGGCGGTAGACGCCGGTCGCCTTCATTCCGGCAAAGCGCTGCCGCCACGGAGCCTGCCGCGCATGCAGGAATGCCTCGAGCAGCAATCGGTTCTCGGGCAGCAGAAACTCGGCCCCCCGGGCAAGGGCCTGCAATTGCGCATCGATCCTCTGGGCATAGTGACCGCGCATCACGTGAACTTTGCGCGAGAACCACTCGACAGCCCCTTGTCGGGCCCCAATAGCATTTGCAGCATGCTGGCGATAGAGAACGGAAGGCTCCCGATCAATGAGACAGATTGCACCAGCGCCCGTGAGCAGCTGATAGAGCCACCAATCATGCGAGTAGATGCCCTCTGCAGTGGGCGCCGCCGTCTTGGCAAGACGTGCGGCGGCCTTGTTCATCACGATGGTATTTCCAAAGGCGACATTCTCGACCAGGGCATTGGCGAAACTTGCCTGGGATCGAGGCAGAGCCGACATGCGCATATGCCTCGGATGCGGCCCCCAGTTGATCCGGCGCCCACAGACGAAGGCCGGGACATGCGCCGGCAGACGGTTCAACATACCCGTGGCCCGACGAAGGCGTTGCGGCAGCCAGATATCGTCCTGATCCGCAAGCGCGACCGGTCCGTGCAGATCGGGCAGGCTTTCCAGCATCGCGATGTAATTTGCCGCAAAACCCTTGCGCGGCCCCTGCCGGATCACGACGCGGCAGCCGGATGGAGCTTCGAAGTTGCCAAAATCTTTGAGGATCGCGATGCTGCTATCTGACGAACCATCGTCACTCGCCCATAACGTCCAGTTGTCGCAACCGCTGGAAAGCAGGCTCTTCAGCTGAGGCTGCAGAAATTGCGCCCCATTGTACACGCCCATCAGGATCAGCATCATCGCCTCCGAAACCTCGCTGGGCAAACCCTGCAGAGGCGGCGTTAAGATCTGGTAAGCCGAAGCGTTCAACGGCCGCGGCGGGCGAAATTTTTCCACGCCCTACTTCATACACCTTTCATTCACAGATTGCGCCCTATCACGGGACAGCTATCCAGAATGGAAGTACCATGGTGATCCGCAATATCTCCTTCCATCACATGCGTCGTGCGGCGTTCTTTCTGCGTGAGGAGGGCCTGAAGAGCACGTTGCGCCGAAGCCGCTTGTGGTTGCAGACAAACGGACGGGGGCAGGCACGATCCATCATTCCCTCGACGTCCGGGAAGCAAGCGGGGCCGGCCGGCTTTGGCGGAATCTCCGCGTTTTGGGCGGATATCGCGGCGCAATGCTCTTTTGACGTTTCAGCTCCCGATGTCCTGCGGCAACGCCGCAAGGTCGCCGTCATCGCTGATCTCAACCTGCCCCAATGTCGAAAATACCGCGTGGAGCAACTGGCTGAGATCTTTGCCGAAGCCGGGGCGGATTTCACCTATTCCCACCACGAGGACCTCCCCCGCTGCATGGACATCATGCAGGATGCGACGCATCTTCTGCTCTACCGCCTGCGCAGCACTCCCATGGTCACTCAGCACCTCTACGAAGCGCGGCGGCTGAAGCTGCCGATCCTTTACGACATCGACGACCCGCTGTTTTCCGTGCCCGCCTATGCGACCTATGGAAACATGGCTGCCCTGCCCGCCGATCTCAAGGCCCATTTCATGGCAGAAGCCCCGTTCTATGCCGACGTGATGAACATGGCCGATGCCATGTCGGTTTCGACACCGGCGCTACAGGAGCATGCCCGGTCTTTCACCTCACGGCCCGTGTTCCTGAGACGCAACTTTGCCGATCAATCCACCCTCGCCGCCCGGCCGGTTAGAGACGGCTCGTCAGGCGACGGAAAGTTCCGAGTGGCCTTCGCCAGTGGCTCGCACGGGCATGAGATCGACTTCGCCGAAATCGGCCGCGACATCGAGTGTTTCCTGGCAAACGACACGAAGCGTCGCCTGGTGATCCTAGGCCACTTCGACAAGTCACGCCTTTCCGAAGGGATCCGCGCGCAGGTCGAGATGCATCCTTTCTCCGGCTACGCAGATTACCTGGGACACCTTTCCGCCTGCGATGCTGCGATCATGCCGCTAGCCGATGATCTCTTCAATCGATGCAAGAGCGGCGTGCGTGTCATCGATGCGAGTTCCGTTGGTGTCGCGAGCCTGGTCGGAGACGTCTCCGATATGCCCGCCCTTGTCGAAGATGGACGAACCGGGCGCGTCCTGCCGAAAGGCTCGAATTGGGCAGAGGCCCTGGAAGAGCTTGCGCGCACCCCGGGCAGAGTACGCGCAATGGGTGACGCCGCACGGCAGCACCTCGAAAATCAATGGTCCGCACGTCTCGAAGCACCGGTCGTGGACGATGACATGGTCCGATGGGTGATGGCATGACCGGACCAAGCGTTCTCCTAGTGAACATTTTCTTTGCGCCCTACACCTACGGGGGCGCGACCGTCGTGGCCGAGGAGGTCGCGCGCCATCTGGCAAAGGATCACGGCTGGACCGTGTCGGTCCTCTCCGCAGTTAGCCGGTCTGACATGCCCGCCTATGCCATCCGCAAGATCGAGCAGGATGGTATTGCCAATTACATCGTGAACCTGCCCGACACCCGCCCGTTCGCCCAAATGTACGCGAACCCCGAAGTGGCAGAGGTCGCCAGCCGGCTTGTCCGTGCCCTGCGGCCTGATCTCGTGCATCTTCACTGCATTCAGGAGCTGGGTGTCGGTGCGCTCCATGCAGCACGCAGGGCCGGGGTGCCCACGATCGTATCCACGCATGATTTCTGGTGGATCTGCGAGCGGCAATTCATGATCCGCGCCGACGGCCGCTATTGCGGACAGGCGCCGGTGCGGATCGAGAACTGTCGGACATGCGTGGTCGACATGGCCCGCTCTGAGGCGCGTTTTCGACAGCTGCAGGACGATGCCACCGTTGCAGACCTGATGACATTTCCTTCGGCTTTCGCTCGAGATCTCTGCCTCAACTCGGGCCTCAGGCCACGGGCGGAAGCCGTTTGGAGCAATGGCGTCACACTTCCCGCGGAGGACTTCTTTGACAGGCAGGCGCAACGGCGTGCCGGGGACGCGCGCCTCGTTTTCGGGTATTGCGGGGGGCCGTCCGACATCAAGGGATGGCCACAGATACGCAAGGCATTTCAGGGTCTGGGCCGGGATGATTTTTCCGTGCGCCTGGCCGATGGAAGCCCGGATGGCAGCTGGTGGAACGATATCCGCCTGGCCGACCTGCCTGGCGCATGGGAAATCTATCCCCGCTTCGCGCAGTCGGAGATGGACGACTTCTGGGCCGGGATCGATGTGCTGCTCTTTCCGTCGCAATGGAAGGAAACCTTTGGACTGACCATCCGCGAGGCCCTAGCCCGGGGGATCCGGGTGATCCAGACCGACAGCGGTGGTGCAACGGAACACCTGGGACCGGACCGCGACCGCATGCTGCCGATCGGCGCCCCCGCCAGTGCATTGCGCGAGGAGCTTCTTCATGCGCTGGACCGCCCCGACCGCCACGCCACGCCGGTTGCGGTCACCAGCTTCGCCCAACAGGCCCGCAGTTTCATAGCCCTGGCCAGGCCGCTTCTGCAGGAACGGCAAAACCGGCAGAGATCCGTGCCGCTGCCTCGCAGCACCGAACGGCGGCGCGCAGTCTGAACGACTTCCAAGAAGCAGATACCGTCAAGGAGCGACACCTCGACGGTCATTTTCCTGACAGGATCGCCGGTGCCCCTTGGCATAAAACATGGCCATCCCGCCGCGCCATCGGCCTGAACAAAGTGTCAGCCGATCCAGGACTGCGGCGGTTCCAGCCCGTAGTCGCGGATCTCTGTCTTGATACGCGCGACATCCCCGGCAATCAGCTCCGGAAAGAAATCCGGCATGGGTATCGACGCCGATTCATTGACACTCCGGCTGACGAGGGCTTCCGGATAGTCGAACCTGCGAACCCCGAGAAAATCCTCGATCCGAGCAAGGCTGCCGCGCGGGTCGCTGCGCATGTCCTCGTAGAAAAAGGGCATGAAGCATTCCTGCGGCAAGGTCCGCCCGATGCGACGCAGGGTTTCACCGTATTCTGCATTTTCCCAGATGAACCGCTGCTTCATGAAATCATGAAACTGCCCGGGCGACCATGTATCCAGACGCCCCAACTGGTTTGTAACCTGAAGATGAAATTTCACATGGCTCCACAGACGTTTGACCGGATCACGCATGGTGTAGAGCACCTTCAGCTGCGTGCAGGAGTTGTGGATATGCGTCCAGGCCTCGGCCGGCAGCAGGGCGTGCAGGTTCGAAAAATCACAGCCGTAGAGCTCTCCGCGCGGGCGTGTGAACAGGTTGCGGTACCAAAGGTCATCGACGGGGCGTGACAGGTAATTCGCAACCCAATGCAGGTTCACCCGAACGCGATCCGGGTTCGCCCGTTGAGGATCGAACTTCGTGAGATAGCGGTCCCGAGCAAGTGTCAAACGCCTTACATCCGACAGGTGGTGCTCCTGGACGTAGCGGTGATAGAAGTAGTGGATCTCCTTCTCCGGCGTAAAGTTCAGCTCCGGGTGCCGCTCCAGCACGGTGAACAGCCAGGTGGTACCCGCCTTCATCGCGCCTACGCTTAGGAAGAGATGGCCAAAAACCCCGGGAGCCTTGCCGTCTGATGTCATGTCCGCCTGCCATTCTGAGCACGTGTCGACTCACGGTCTAGCGGCAAAGAATCAACCAATGGTTTACCGAGATGAGGAGCGGCCAAAGTGCCAACCGGTTCTGCCGCATTTCTGACAGGTTAACCGGATCACTAAAGATCTGTGGAAAGAACGACCGTTATGCCGCGCCTGTTGCGATGGCATTTACCTGTAGCATTTTAGGTTCCGGCGTCATCAATGACCGGAGGCCAAGATGCCAGTTGGCAGCAATTCCCTGTTCTCGAGCCAAGGCTATCTATCTCTTCTCGGAGGGCTGGAGACTGTCTGGAGAGACTTCACCGGCCAGGGCGTAACTGTCGCGATCTATGATACCGGAGTCGAGGCCTCGCATCCCGATCTCGTGGCAAACTACGATGCGTCGAGAGAGCTCACCTTGGTCGACGGTGCTCCCAACAGCAGCAGTGCCACTGCAGGACACGGAACGGCAATCGCAGGGATCATCGGCGCCGCCAATAACAGCATCGGCGGCGTGGGTGTCGCCTATGACTGCACCCTCGTCGGCATCGACTATCTCGGCGACGCGTTCTCGTTGCCCGCCAGCGGTTACGTCAGGGTCTTGCAGGCCATGTCCCAGTACGAGGTGGTCAACTGCTCCTGGGGCGTCTTTCCCAGCTACAGCGATTACAACAACATCGGCAGCACGGGCGTACAGGCCAGCTTTGAGCGGGACGCCGTAGAATACGCCGCGGCCAATGGTCGTGGTGGCCTGGGCACGATCATGACGAAGGCTGCCGGAAACTATGCAAACGACAGCTACATGGCCGATCTCGGCCTGCACGGCAACGCCCAGGGCGACGGCCTGAACAACCTGCACGAATTCATCGTTGTCGGTGCCACGGATGCACAGGGAAAGGTCGAGGACTACTCGAACTGGGGCGTGAACCTCTTGATCGCGGCCCCTTCGGCGAGCGTCACGACCGACATGAGCGCTACCGCCGGCTACACCAGTAGCGATTACGTTACCAATTTCAGCGGCACCTCGGCCGCGACTTCGGTGGTTTCTGGCGTCGTGGCCCTCATGCTGGAGGCCAATCCAGACCTGAACTGGCGCGACGTGCAGAGCATCCTCGCTTCCAGTGCCGCACAGACCGGATCCGCCTTTGGC
Source organism: Pseudooceanicola sp. DL12 (assembly GCF_056270665.1). NCBI lineage: Bacteria > Pseudomonadati > Pseudomonadota > Alphaproteobacteria > Rhodobacterales > Paracoccaceae > Pseudooceanicola > Pseudooceanicola sp. DL12. The sequence goes on along the minus strand of NZ_CM149884.1, from coordinate 251,142 downwards.
AGGGATGCCGGGGGCTTCGAGGCCGATGCCTGGGTCGCAAACGATGCCAGCACCTGGAACGGCGGCGGCATGACATATCACGTCAACTACGGCTACGGCATGATCGACGCCCTCGCCGCCGTCCGCATGGCCGAAGTCTGGTCGCTGATGCGACCTGACACGGGCGATGCAATTGTCTCGCGCAGCGCTGAAAGTTCCGAGACGAACAGCGCGGCGATCAGAGATTTATCCTCGGCTTCGCTATCCGTGACCCTGGACGCTCCGACCATGTTCATCGACCACCTCTACGTCGATGTAGAGATAAGCCATTCCTGGCTTCAGGATGTAGCGCTTGTCCTGATCACGCCGGGCGGCACGGAACTTCCGCTCATGATCAACGACCTGCCCAACTTCGACAGCCATTGGACCTTTGGCGTCAGCGCCCTCCAGGGAATGACGGACGCCGGCACCTGGACGGTGCGCGCAACCGACAATGCCTCGGGCGACACGGGCATCCTCCACGGGATATCTCTACAGTTCACGGGACAGGCATACAGTCCGGACGACATTTATACCTTTACCGATGATTTCCTGTCTCTCGTCGCCCAGGAAAGCAGTCGTGCCGAATTGGCGGATACCGATGCCGGGGAAGACTGGCTGAACATCGCGGCACTCTCCGGTAACGTCCACCTTTCGATGCGGGGGACGACCTCCTATCTCAAGGTGAACCAGGCCGACTGGGCAACGATTAGCGGTGGGATCGAGCATGTCGTTGCGGGCGACGGACAGGACACGCTCAGCGGGAGCGCCGCAGACAATCTGTTCTACGGTGGCAGGGGCCATGACATCCTTATCGGAGCAGGCGGTCAGGATACCCTGGACGGCGGAGCCGGCGACGATAGCCTGGAAGGCGAAGAGGGTGACGACAGCCTGGAAGGCAACCATGGGAACGATACCCTCTCTGGCGGTACCGGGCGGGATCATCTCTACGGCGGTTCGGGGCATGACCTCCTATACGCGGGCGGCGACGATGACCAGGTTCAGGCTGGCACGGGTGACGATGACGTGCGCGGAGGGGGAGGCAACGACTCGATCACAGGCGACATCGGCATGGACACGCTTTACGGCGATGCCGGCAACGACGTCGTGAACGGCGGCAACAACTCGGATGTCCTCTACGGCGGCTCTGGCGACGACCGCCTTGTCGGCGAGAGCGGCTTCGATCACATGCATGGGGGTCGCGGGGCTGATGTGCTCCTCGGCGGCACGGAAAACGACTGGCTTTACGGCGATGGAGAGGGAGACATTCTCCGTGGCGGCACCTCGGAGGATCGCCTTTTCGGCGGCGCGGGAAATGACCAGTTGTTCGGCGAGGGAGGCTTTGACCGCCTCGAAGCCGGAAGTGGCGATGACTATCTTTCTGGCGGACGCCAGGCAGACAATCTCTTTGGCGGCGATGGCAGCGACCAGCTCTATGGCGGTGACGGCCTGGACCGGCTGTTTGGCGACGGCGACAACGATCTGCTCTGGGGCGAAGGCACAGGCGACGGCCTCTTCGGCGGCACCGGCGAGGACACTCTATATGGCGGCACCGGCGGTGACCGGTTCTTCGGGGGCCAGGGCAATGACGCGATCTACGGCGGCAGCGGTGACGATACCGTCTATGGCAGCGCGGGTTTCGACACGCTCTACGGCGGCGCGGGTGACGACTGGCTCATGGGCAATTTCAACGCCGATACCTTCGTCTTCCGAGAAGGCTTCGGCAACGACACGCTCGTCGATTTCGACAGCCTGAACCCCTTGGAACAGATCGACCTCTCGGGGATCGCCGCCATCACCGATTTCCAGGACCTGCGCGACAATCACCTGACCGATCTGGGCACAGATACGCTCCTGCATGATGGTGCCGGCAACACGATCCTGCTGTCAGGCGTATCGATCAGTGACCTGGACAACGGCGACTTCCTGTTCTGACCCTCAGCCAAAGATCTCCGCCCCGGAGAAGAGAAGGATAACCCCCTTTTCCGACTTGTCGTCGATGTCGCGCTCGAAGGGGACGGCCTGGATGGTAAGCTCGGCGTCGTTGTACTGCCCGGAATGGGTGGCCGGCTCTCCACTGTCCAGCACCTGCCGCACCAGGTTTGCCAGGTTCACGAAATCCGGTCTCGGCCCCACCACGCCCAGCGTCCGGTCCACGTCGTGCGACTCCAGCTTGAAGGCCTCGCTGACCAACTGCGAGAACCGCCTGATCCTCTGGTTCTCGTCGAGCGCAATCACGCCCACCTTCAGGATGCTCAGGATCAGCTCGGTGTCACGGTTCAGCTCGGAGAGCATCTCGATCTTGCGCTCATGCTCGGAAGAGACCGACAGGAGCTCCTCGTTCACGGCGTGCAATTCCTCATTCGAGCTGTGCAATTCCTCGTTGGACGCCTGCAGCTCTTCGTTGGACGCCTGCAGCTCCTCGTTCGACGCCTGAAGCTCTTCGCCGCTGGTTTCCAAGCGTTCGGTGACGTGCTGAAGTGTCTCCTCGGTCAGCCGAAGATCACGCTCCAGTTCCCGGATCCGGCGGGTGAGCAGGGACTGATCCTCGCTCGGGCTCGCCTCTTCTGGCCCACCAGCTTCGGCGGGGGTGCTATCCTGCTCCTCGTCCGAACCGTCCCGCTTCAGACCAACCAGCAGGAACCGGGTGGTGGCATAGAGCTCCAGCGGTTCGATATGAACGGTCAGGCGATGACGCTCGCCATTGCCCATGTCCACGGTCACGATCCGCTCATAGGTTTCCAGTTGGCCCTGGCGCAAGCGCTCCATGCCCACGTTTATCGTGAAATGCAGATCAGGATGGACAATGTCCTCGACGGTCCAGTCCGCCAGGTTGTTCATCGTATCGACATAGGCGCTTGCAGCGCCGAACCAGGCCAGCACGCTGCCGTCGGATGTCAGCAGGATCGAGGACGGCGCATAGCGTTTCAACAGAGCATCATAACTGCGGATCAGGTTCTCGCGGTCGCGTCGCCCGCCATATTCATGCATCGGGTGATCGTGGGCGGTTCTCTGGGGCATGCGGCGCTCCGGCATGACACTCTCGGCCTTTGCCGGCGACGTCCGGCTCGTCGACAGCATCGCCCGGTCGACGACACGCTTGGTCGAGGCATTTCGGAACAGCCGCCAGCGCCCGTTGATAACCTGGAATTCCTGAGCGTAGCGTCCTAGGCTCTCGGAGGGGCCCAACAGCAGATAGCCGGAGCGCCGCAGCCCGAATAGGAACATCGAGATCACCCTCAGCTGCGCCTCGTCGCTGAGGTAGATCATGAGGTTCCGACAGGAAATCATGTCGAGTTGCATGAACGGCGGATCGCTCAACACGTCGTGCACGGAAAAGATGATCGTCTGCCGCAGGACCGGGTCGATCACGAACTGGTCGCGATGGCGCGAAAAATAGCGCTCGCGGATATCTTGCGGCACCTTCTCCAGCGCGGAGGCCGCGAATATGCCAGCCGACGCCAGGTCGATCGAGCGTCGGTGCACGTCGGTGGCGATGATGCGGAACTTGCGTTCGACACCTGCTGCCCGCATCGCCTCGCTCAGCTCGATCGCGATGGTATAGGCCTCTTCCCCGCTGGCACAGGCGGGAACCCAGATCCTGAGAGAACTTTCCTCGGTGGAATTGGCCACCAACGGATCCAGCGCCTTTTCCCGAAGGATGGCGATTGCCTCCGGATCCCGATAAAATTCGGTCACGCCGATCAGCAAGTCTTGGTACAATTCGTCCAACGCGCCGGGGCTGGCCACCAAAAGGTCCCGATACTCCTCGATTGTCGCCATGCCGCGCAGGTGTTGCCGCCGCTCGATGCGCCGCAGGACGTTCTGTGCCTTGTAGGACGAAAAATCCACGTGATGCTGATGTTCGAGCAGTTCCAGGATGCTCTGTGCCGTATTCTTCGCCAAGCCGACTCTCGTGATATCTATCTTGCCGCCGCCTTCGATGCAGGCGCGGATCGCGTCCGGTATTTCGCGTGCGATGACCACCCGGTCAACCGCACCGGTGTTGAGGACCGAGTTCGGCATGGAACCGAAGCTCGCCTCCTTCGGAGATTGAACGATGACAGTGCCGCCGGCGGCGTGCAGGGTCTGCGCGCCGCGCATCCCGTCAGAGCCCGAGCCCGACAGCACGACCGCAAAGGTCCGGGCCGTGTCCAGCCGCGCCATGGACCGGAACATCGCGTCGATCGGCAGATGCGGCAGGGTTTCCTCGGGATCGAATGGCTTGACCCGAAAGGTGTCTCCCTCCAGCCACGACAGGGAGTTCGGCCGGTTCAGGAAAATCGTGTTCGGCTGAAGCACCTGTCCGTCCTCGATGTGGCGGATCTTCAGCCGCGAGCGCCGCCCGAGCAATTCATCCATCATGGAGCGGTAGTCCGGCGAAAGGTGCTGGATGATGACATAGCACCAACCATCGTCTTCCGGTGCAACGCCGAAGAAATCCTCAAGGGGCTCCAGCCCTCCCGCCGAAGCCCCGATCACGACGAGGGGCATTGCCTCCTCTCGCTCTTTCGATTTCGATCCGCTACTGTCCATTTGCCATCGCTTGCCCCGGGTTCCCCTGCACCGTCACATTTTTTCCGCCCGCGCCGCAACCTCGCCATTCAACGTTAAGGAGATTCGCATGGCACGCATTCTGATCGCCGACGACGATCCCGAATACCTTGCGGCATTCTGTGACGGATTGAAGGTGCTGGGCCATGAGGTTGTCGGCCTGAGGGACGGGCAGGACGTCGTCCCCAATCTTCAGTCACAGCCTTTCGATATCGTCTTTCTCGATGTCATCATGGAGGGCGGCGGGGCGATCACGCTGGTGCACCAGGTCCGGTCCGTCGATCAGAGAATTCCGATCGTGATCATTACCGGCAAGGTCGAGATCCTCGAATCGCCCATCATGCAGGAGGGCCTCCGGATGGCTCAGGCCAAGGTTCGCAAGACCGCGACCCTCGTCGAACTGGAGCGTCTCGTCCTGCAACTGACCAGCCGCTCGAAATGAAGCGTGGCGGCAACAGCCCACGCGTTGGCTCCGCGACCGCACTGTTCGGCCACCCCGGGGCCCCGGTCGTGCCTCCGTTGCGCGCGCCAGGCCGCCGCCAGAGCCTGGTCTGGTCGCTGGGCATCTCGCTCGGCGTTCTGCTCCTGACCCTTCTGGTCCTGCTCGGATGGTTCCTCGGCATAGACAGCCTGGTGCGCATCCTGCCCAGCTTTCCGGCGATGGTCCCGAGCACGGCAATCAATCTCGCCCTGATCGCCGTCGCACATCTGGTCCACCTGACCTCAGCCAACCCCAGATTGCGCCAGCTGGCCGTCTACTTCGCCGCTGCGGCAGGGATCTACGCGGCTTTCAGGCTTGGCCTTCAGGTCGCCTACCTCCTCATCAGCACGCCGCTTGCCCCCATCGAAGCGGGCGACAGCATGGCCTTCGGGACGGCGCTCGGCCTCATGATGGCCTCCTTCTGCGTCAGCACGCAGGCTGTGCCGGACCCGCAGATCAGGCGGATCGCCCGCGGCATGGCCACGACCGGACTACTGATGACGCTCTTGGCGGTGGACGGTTATCTCTTCAACGCACAGCTGCTCTTTTCGATCTTTGCCTATACGTCCATGGCGCTTCATACCGCTCTCTGCCTGTTCGCGCTGTTTCTCGCCGTGCTGCTGGCCCATCCGGAACACGGCTGGGTGTCAACGCTGCTCGGACGCGGGCCGGGCAGCCGCTTGGCGCAACGCATGGTCCCGATCGTCGTCATCGGCCCCACCGCCGTCTGCGTCATCGCCATTCTCGCCGATCCGGCCAGCCCGGGCGAACGCGCCTTCCTGCTCGTCGCCCTCACCCTGCTGCTGGTCACGCTGACCCTGATCGCCGTTCTCCGCTGTGCAGCGCGCGAAAACAGCGCCAGCCAGCACGACAGCGTCGCCCAAGAACAGATGCAGATGGTGCTGGATGGCCTGCCGACCGCGATCTTCGTGCTTGATCAGCTCGGCGATGTCCGCCTCTTCAACGGGGCGGCCAGCCGGCTCGCGGGGCAGCACCTCGGCCCCGAGCGCTGGCTCTATGAAACCCGCTTTCACATGGCCGACAGCCGCGCCGCCCTGCGGCCTTCCGAACGCCCGGCCTCGCGCCTGCTGCAAGACCCGGACCTCGGAGAAATCACCGTCGCCTATTTCGACGAGAACAGGACGGAGCGGGCGGTGAACTTTGCCGCCGGGCGCACGTCGGATGCGCTGGGAGAACCGCTCTGGATCATCGCAGTGACAGACGAAACCGATGCATGGACGCTGAAAACCCATGCCGCGCCGGCGCCTCTGCCGCAGGTGCAGGACCCGGACAAGGGCGCCTCGCACAAGTTCATCCACGATATCTCGAACATTTTCGGTGTGATCCGCCTGTCAGCCGACACCGGCGCCCTGGCCCGGGACGAGAGCGCCAAGCAGCGGCATTTTGCGGCCATTCGTGCGGCCTGTGATCGTGGCGTCCGCCTGATCACTCCCGGCCAACAGCCCGAACAGGCCACCATGCTGTTGGACGACCACCTTGCCCTCGCGCCCCTGCTACGGCAGGCGACGGACCTGGCGCGGCGCAGCCTGCCGGCCGGCGCCGAACTTACGCTGGCCCCCTTGCCCGAAGGTATCATGCTTGCCTGCGACCGCGAGGCCCTGCGCCGCGCCCTCCTCACGCTGATCAACGCGGCACACGGAGAGAGCCGCGGCCAAAGCAGCCGGATCACCGTGTCGGCGCGGCCCGAACGGGCCGAGGTTTCCATTCAGGTTGCCGGCAATGCCCCGGACAGTTTCGCGTCCGGCCGAACAACCGCCTGGCTGAGCGCGGTCGAAGAATTCCTGGAACAGGCCGGGGGCCGCCTTGTCCTGCACCAGGCGCCGGAGGCTGGTGGCAGCGCTGCTGCGCTGATCCTTCCCTGCACCCATGATGCGGCGACCTCGGACACGGCATCGCTCGCCGCAGATGCACCCAGGACGCTCGAAGGGCTTCGCCTCCTCGTGGCCGAGGACGACCCCCTCTTCGGCGACGTCCTGACGGATTCGCTGAGGATGCTCGGCGCCCATATCGCCTGGGTCGACAACGGGGCCGATGCCCTGGCTCTCGCCCGGACCGAAGAGCCCTTCGAGATGCTGATCACGGACATCCGCCTGGCCGGCGACATGAACGGCTACGTCCTTGCCCGCGATCTGGGCCGCCTCTGGCCTGACCTTGCGGTGATCTACCTGTCGGGCCAGGCAACACCTCCCTCAGCAGAGATGCCCGGGCAGGTCATGCCTGGGACGTTCCTGCGCAAACCCGTTGGCGTGGCCCTGCTGACAGAGACCATCGCACGACTGCGCGAGTCCCGGCAAACCACCTCCGTTCGCTGACACGCGCCCCTCAGACCGGGTGGATTGTCTCGTCCCGGCGATCAGTGACCTCACTCAGAAAGCTCTCCGCACCCTGCGGCTTTCCAAAGGCATAGCCTTGCGCAAGGTCGCAGCCCATCTCGCGCAGCACCACGATCTGGTCCTGGGTTTCCACGCCTTCCGCCACCACGCGAAAGCCCAGCTCCCGCGACAGGGTCACGATAGAGCCGACAATGGCACGGTCCCTGAAATCGGAACTCAGGTTGCTGACAAAGGACTTGTCGATCTTCAGGATATCGACCGGCCAGTTCTTCAAGTGGCGCAGGCCGCCATAGCCCGTCCCGAAATCATCAAGGGCAATCTCCGCGCCGCGGCGCCGAATTTCCTCAAGTGAACGAAAGATCTGGCCATTGGTCTCACCAAGGACGACGGTCTCTTGGACCTCCACGATCACCGCATCCCAGGTCAGCCCGCAATTGGCCAGAACGCTCTGGAAATCAAAGACGAACTCGCGGTCCATCAGGTCGAAATACGTCAGGTTGAGCGAGATCTTCTCGGTTCCGCCACTGGCGCGTCGCCTGGCTGCAAAGTGCTCCAGCGAAGTCTCCACCATCTGCCGGGTCAGCACTGTCGACAGTGTGTGATCGGTAAAGATCGACGAGAAATCCTGTGGCGACAGCAACCCGTGCTTGGGCGTATCCCAGCGACAGAGCACCTCGTAGGCCCGGATCTCGCCGGTCTGCAAGTCCGCCATGGGCTGGAAGTAAGGCACAACCTGCCCCTCCTCGCAGGCGCGCCGGAAACTGCGCGACAATTCGGAATAATCGAAGCGATCTCCGATCTGTTCCGAATAGATGTTCGAAACCCCGCGCCCCGAGGTCTTGGAGGCATAGAGCGCCAAGTCCGCCCGCCGGTAGAGCACATCGTATTCCGCTGCATGTTCGGGAAAGACCGCCGCCCCGATGCTGACCCGTCCCAGGTCGGGCTTGTTCAGATAGGCGGTGGCCCGCAGGATCGTGTTGCGACAGCGGGCCAGTGTGGCGCGGAGGTAGTTGCCGTTGCTGGACGGCAGCTCCATCAGCACACCGAATTCATCGCCACCCAGACGCCCAACCACGGCATCCCAGGAGAAGGAATCCACGATGGCCTGGGCCACGGTCTTCAGGAAAAGATCACCAAATTGGTGCCCATAGAGATCGTTGACGCTCTTGAAGTGGTCAATGTCGATCAGCACGAACGCCATCGGCGTTTCGGCCCCCCGCTGCGACAGCTTCTCCTTGACCTTGCCTTCAAAGGTCGTGCCATTGTCCAGCGCCGTCAGCGCGTCCAGCTCCGACAGCCGCTGCAGCCTGGTGATGCGCTTTTGACATGCAATGACCTCGCGTTCGAGGTCTACGCGCGCCATCCAGGTCGCGACGATGAACTCGATCGCCTGCACCTCTTCGCTCAGGTCACCCATCTCTTTGGGCGTCTTGCCGTCAGGGATCTGCATGCAGACACAGCCGAGGCAACGGCCGTCCGAACCGGTCAGTGCCCGCGCGATCCCCTCGGCGCCTCCGCCGGCAGAAATCGCGCCCGACAGCAACGGATCGCCAGAAATGTCGCGCGACGACGTGGTCAGGCGCCCTGCCCCCGGCCGATACCGTCGCATCAGTGCCGAGCCCAGGACCTGAAGCGCCGTGGCAACTTTCGTCTCGCCGAGCATCACTCCGGGCAGGCTCAGCCCATCCTCTTCTATGCCCGACAATTGCACCACGATCGCCTGAACCCCGCTGCGTGTGTGCAGATCCAGCACCGCAGCCCGCAGGGTTCGCAGGAAATCGCCCGTCGCGCCCCTGAGCTCGGAAGGATCGACCGGAGTATCAATGCGTATCATGACACGCGTGACCTCCACTGTGAGAGGCAGACGAGCGGACAGGCGCACGCGCCTTCCGGCGACAGCCAGTTGACTGTGCCGCGCCCCCCCATGGTCCTGCCAGAGCCAGACCTCCGCCTCTCACGATCCCGTCGCGTCATAACTACTGCTCACTCGTCCCGGCGCACACCACCCCGTCTGATCGCACCTGTACCGGCACCAGGCCCCGGGGTAGACATGCCCAAGGGGACCGTCCGCAGAATACGTTAACATTTGATTAATCCTTTGATTGCGCCGCTGCGGCGCAAATGCAACCCCGCCCTGCCCGCACTGCGCATTTGCAAACACGACAGTCGGTCAAAATCGGACACGGAACACCGCTTGGGCAGCTCGAATACCCCCTCTTTTACGGGACGAAGGCGCCGGCATTTCAGAAGCTGTTAGCTCTTTGGGTTCTTAAAGGAGATCATCCAGTCTTGATGAACATTTCGGGGGAATGATGCCCTTCAGGGAGAAATTCGGCATTTTGCCAGGCGCGCTTGTCGGCGGACAACACGCCGGATCGTCCGAGCGCGCGACTTCAAAGGACTGGATTTCTGCTGAGCTGGACATCGTCCATGGCATCTACACCGATTCCTCGCTGCTTGGCGTCGACGGCCCGATCCCCGCGGCCGCGCTTCAGGAAGGCGACCTGATCCACACCTTCGATCATGGTCTTCAGCCCATCAAATCCATCAAGAGCCTTCACTTTTCCATCTTCAAGTCTCCGCCGCCCGAGGAGACCTGGCCCTTGTCGCTGCCCATGGGTACGGTGAGAGGGGCAAACTATCGCACGCTTGCCCCCAAGCAGTGCCTCGTGATCGAGAGCGATACCGCCGAAGAGATATTTGGCGACCCATTCATCATCGTGCCGGCCACGGCGCTCGAGGTCCTGCCAGGTATCGAGAGGATCCAGCCCGGGCGTCACCGGTCCCTCTACCAGGTCCAGTTCGAGGAACCGCAACTCGTCCTGACCGATCAGGGCGGCGTGCTTCTGTTCGAATCCGACTCGCTCCTGGATCACTGGCGCAACATGCGCCAGGAGGACGACGGCAACCCGCTCGACTACACGGTTCTCACCTGCGAATACGCCCGCGAACTGATCCTGCGCGATCTGGCTCATGCGGGCGGTGTCGACGCCTACCTGAGCGCGAATATCATGAACGTTGCGCAAACCCCGCACTGACGACCAAGCGGCTATTCCGGCGCCCTCGCCTCGAAGGCGCGCGCCATGCCGAAAAATGCGTCCACGATATCCCCACCACCTACGGACAGCGCAAAGACCGTTTCATGGGTCTCCATGCCGTCCATTTCATCGATGCGCAGCCGCTGCACGCCGTCACTACGGCTGGTGCCATGGTGCCAGACGAAACCGACCCCCAATCCGTTGACCACCGCTTCATAGAGACCGTCCCGCGCGTCCAGCGTCAGGAATGGGTCGGGCACGCCTCCGGTCCGAGCAAACATGCGGTCCACGGCGCGCTGCGTCGAAGATCCTCTCGCCCGGAAGATCAATGGCTCCCGCCTCAGTTCCTCCGCCGTCACCTGGCGGCGATGGGCAATACGGTGCCCGGCCGGCACGATGGCCACCACGTCGTTGCGCACCAGATCCTGCCGCCGAAAGCGACGGTCGAGCGGCACCTCCGGAAGCACGCCGACATCCACTTCATGCACCATGACCGCGCGGGTAATCTTTTCATGAGAGCCGGTCTCCACCCGTATCGACACACCGGGATAGGCCCGGTGAAACGCCGCCACCAGGGCCATGCCCGGCATCACGTTGCCCAGACCTACGGTGATTTCCCCCTGTGCGAACGAAGACCGCCGGCGCAGCAGCCGTTCGGCTTCTCCGCGCGCCTCGGCCATCCGCTCGCCCGCATCGCAGATCCGCTGCCCCAGGACCGTCGGCACGAGGCGCAGGCCCTCGCGGCGAAACAGATGCACCCCGAACTCCGCTTCGAGCCCCCTGACGAGGGTCGAAACGTTCGGCTGCGTCACCCCCAGCAGCCTCGCGGCCCCCGCGTAGGATCCGGCTTCCGCGACGCAGCGCACCGCATTCAGACGTTCGATGGAGAGACTCACCCGGCTTCCCTTGGTCGTACTTTGGATTGGCCCAAGTTCGACTTTGCCTCGTCAATGTCACGTCACAGTGACAGGTCATTCACGGCTCCGAAGACGGCGGCGCACCACGGCCCGCCCAAAGGGAGCCCGAGCCTTGGACATCGCCACGCCGCCTGCACGTATCTGCACCACCCTTGATCCTGCCTTCGTCGCCGGGGCCCGTATCGTACTCTGCGACCTCGACGGGTGTTTGATCGCGGAAGGCCGTGCCTTTGCGGACGCCGCCGAATTCGTCCGGGGCTGCGGCAACAGGCTCTGGATCATCTCCAACCGGTCCGACACCACGGCCCGCGACCTCTCGCGGTTTCTCGCCACTCTTGCCCTGCCGGTACCGGAGGAACGCATCCTGCTGGCAGGCGAGATCGCGCTTGAACATCTCGCCCGCACCCGGGCCGCTGCGCGCCTGCGCCTGCACGCAACAGAGGCACTGGCTGCCCGCGCCGCCGCACTGGGCCTCGAAACCGCGGATGCCGCTCCGGATACCGTCCTGCTCTGTCGCGATCCGGCCGTGAACGTCGATCACCTGGGGGCACTTCTGGCCGACGTCAGTCGCGGCGCCGAGCTCTGGATCTCGAACGAGGATCTCTCGCACCCCGGGCACGACGGCCACCCCGTCGCAGAGACCGGCGCCCTCCTGGCGGCCCTGCGGGCCATCCGCCCCGAGCTGACCTGGATCAGCCCCGGCAAGCCCGATCCCCTGATGCTGCTCAGCGCCCTGCAACGCAGCGGCCTGTCTCCCCCAGACGCCATCTTCGTGGGCGACAATCCCCTGACCGACGGCCTGGCCGCGACGGCCGCGGGCATCGCCTTCCTGCACCTGCAAAGGAGTGCTTCCGCATGACCGCCTATCTGCTGCGCGTGCTGGTCAAGATGATCCTCACGCTCCTTGCCATCGTCACGATCACCTTCGTCGCCACGCGCCTTTCCGGCAACCCGGTCGACACCTTCCTCGGCGACGGGCTGACCGCCGAAAGCCGCCAGGCCCTGATCGAATATTACAAGCTGGATCAGTCGCTCTGGCAGCAATACCTCACCTACATGCGCGGCGCGGCGACCGGCGATTTCGGCATCAGTTTCGTGGAACGCCGGCAGGTCACGCAGGTGGTGGCCGAGCGGATCTGGCCCTCGGCCCAGCTGCTGCTGGCGGCCGTCGGCCTGACCCTCGCCGTGGCCATCCCGCTCGGCGTCCTGGCCTCGGTCTACCGGCGCAGCTGGATCGGCTCGGCGGTGATGGCACTTGCCTTTACCGGCTATGCGGTGCCCAATTTCATCCTCGCCATCGTGATGATCCTGATCTTTTCCTACTGGCTGAACTGGCTTCCGGTGGTGGGCAACGGCAGCCTCGCCCATTTCATCATGCCGACGATCGCCATGTCCGGTGTTCTGATCGCCGCTCTCACCCGCTTCACCCGCAATGCCATGCTCGACGTGCTGGGGCAGGAATACATCCGCACCGCCCGTGCCAAGGGGCTGAGCGAGTTCCGCGTCATCATGCGGCACGGTTTCGGCAATGCCTCGATCACCGTGATCTCGGTGCTGGGGCTGCAGATCGCGGCGCTGGCCGCCGCCGGCTCGGTCGTGGTCGAGAGCATCTTCTCATGGCCCGGCATCGGCCAGCTCCTCGTCAACGCCGCCATCGTCCGCGACTACCCCGTGCTGCAGTTCGGCGTGATCACCGTGGCCGTGGCCGTGGTGCTGATCAATGCCGCCACCGACATAGCCTATGCGCTGGCCGACCCGCGCATCCGCCTGGCCTGACGGCAGAAAGGACCCATCCCCATGGCAAGCCTCGCCGATCCGATCCCCGCAAAGCTCCGCCGCAGGGCGCCCGCCACCAACGTCATCCAGAAGATCGCCCTGGCGCTCGCCGCCCTGCTGGTCATCGCCGCACTCTTCGCCCCGCTGCTGGCGCCCTTCGATCCGCTGCAGCAGAGCCTGCTGGCCCGCCTGAAACCGCCCATGGGCTTTTCCGGCTACAGCCCCGGGCATTACCTCGGCACCGATCAGCTCGGCCGCGACGTGCTGTCGCGCGCACTCTACGGCCTTCAGCTGACCCTCGCCCTGGCCTTCGCCGGCGCGGTGATCGGGCTTCTGGTGGGCGGCACGCTCGGCCTCGTTGCCGGCATCCGCCGCGGCTGGGCCGAGGAAACGATCATGGCGCTCGTCGACATGCAGATCGCCATCCCCTTCACCCTGATCGCCCTGCTGGTGCTGTCACTTCTCGGCTCCTCGATCACCGTCCTCGTCATCCTGCTGGGCATCGCAGGGTGGGAGCAATACGCCCGCATCCTGCGCGGCGAGGTGCGCCGCCTGACCGCCCTGCCCTTTCTGGAGGCTGCCCGCACCGCGGGCGCCGGCACAGGCTACATCGCCCGGCGCCACCTGCTGCCCAATATCGTCTCGCCGCTGGTGGTGCAGTTCACCCTGTCGCTGTCGAACATCGTGATCCTTGAGAGCACGCTCAGCTTCCTCGGCCTCGGCGTGCAGCCCCCGCAACCTTCCCTCGGCTCGATGATCGGGCTGGGCCGCGACTACATGCCGATCGCCCCATGGATCGTGTTGGCCCCCGCGGCCCTGATCGTCCTGCTCACCTTCACCGTGCAGATCCTGGGCGACTGGCTCAGGGACCGGGCCGACGTCCGGCTGCAGGACCGCTGAGCGTGCCGGCGGGCCGCCCCGCCGCCGCGCATTCCCTTCACACACTCTCTCACCGAACGGAGAAAACCATGCTTCGACTGATGCTGACCACCGCCCTGGCCCTGGGCCTCGCGCCCGCCGCCATGGCCCAGACGCTGAACGTTGGTGCCGCCAACGTGCGCGACACTCTCGATCCCGGCGAGGACCATTCCAACTCCGGCTCGCAGTTCTACTACAACAGCTTCGACACGCTGATCGACCGCGACCATTCCAAGATGGAGCCGGTCTGGCAGCCGGCGCTCGCCACCGAATGGACGCTGATCGATCCCCAGACGATGGAGCTGAAACTGCGCGAGGGCGTCAAGTTCCACAACGGCGAGGACATGACCGCAGACGATGTCGTCTTCTCGCTGAACCGCATGTTCCAGGCGACCTACCCGCCCTATGTCGTGCGCTCCAAGGACCGTCTGAACAATTTCACCGACGCCGAGAAGATCGACGATTACACGGTGCGCATCCACACCGCCCGGCCGGAACCGCTCTGGGAAACACTGGTCTCGATGCAGCAGCTGATGATCGTCCCCGAGGACTACACCAAGGCCCTGACCGGTGATCCGGACGTGGCCGAGGACAGCGACTTCGAGGCCTTCTCGCTCGCCCCCGTCGGCACCGGCCCCTATCGCATCGCCGAGTTCCAGCCCGGTCAGAAGCTCGTCTGGGAACGGTTCGACGACTTCTGGGGCGACCCCGCGCCCTTCCAGACCGTCAGCGTGCAGCGCATCAACGAGAATGCCAGCCGGATCACCGCGCTGAAGACCGGCGAGGTAGACCTGATCACCAACCTGGCGCCCGATCAGCTGCCGCTGGTCAATGCCGATCCGAACCTCAAGACAGAGGGCTCGGCCACCGCGCTCTTCCACGTCATGATCATGAACCAGAACCACCCCAAGTTGCGCGATCCCCGCATCCGCCAGGCGATGATGCTGTCGATCGACCGCGATGCCCTGAACGCGGCCCTCTGGGACGGCAAGGCAATCGTGCCCTCGACCCACACGATGGAGGAAATGGGCGACCTCTACATGCCCGACCTGCAAACCTTCGAGTACAATCCGGAAAAGGCACGCGAACTGCTCAAGGAAGCGGGCTATGACGGCTTCGAGATCACCTATGACACCGCGGCCAACTATTACACCAACGGGTTGATCGCGGCCCAAGCCATCATGGAAATGTGGGCCAGCGTCGGCATCAACGGCAAGATCAACGTGCAGGACCAATGGTCGGGCGGCGACCCCGAGATGATGGCCCGCAACTGGTCCAACCCGATGTATTTCGCCGATCCCTTCGGCAGCTTCGGCGTGATGTGGGCCCCCGGTGGCCCCTCCGAAGGCCAGGGTCGCTTCAACACCGATGCGGCCTATGCCGACGCATGGGACCGCTTCCGCTTCTCCGAAGACGTCTCGGCACGCCGCGCCTCCTATGCCGAGCTGATGGAGCACATCAAGGAGGACCCGGCTGTTCTGCCGCTCTACCGCCCCTACGAGAGCTGGGGCATGACCAAGTC
Organism: Pseudooceanicola sp. DL12; assembly: GCF_056270665.1. Lineage (NCBI taxonomy): Bacteria > Pseudomonadati > Pseudomonadota > Alphaproteobacteria > Rhodobacterales > Paracoccaceae > Pseudooceanicola > Pseudooceanicola sp. DL12. The sequence continues at coordinate 235,564 of NZ_CM149884.1, read as the reverse complement.
GCTCAACTGGAAGCCGCAGCCGGGTCACATCCCCTACGTGCTCGATTTCCGCGCCGGCGCCGTCTCCTACGACGCCGAGTAAACGCCTGATGACCGCCGGCCGGGCATCTCCCGGCCGGCCCCTCCCCCCTGTTTTCGGAGTGTCCAGATGACCCGGATCGCCATTGTCACCGATATTCACCACGGCGCCCCCTCGCTCACCAAGCGTGGCGATACCGCGCTGGAATTGCTGGCGGATTTCACCGCCTGGGCCAATGCCGAGGCGCCCGATCTGGTGCTCGACCTGGGCGACCGCATCTCCGACATCGACGCCGAGACCGACGCCCGGCTGGAGCGCGAGGTGCAGGCCGCCCTTTCCGGGCTCGCCGCGCCCCTGCATCAGGTCTGCGGCAACCACGACCGCGATCACCTCTCCGTTGCCCAGAACGAGCAGATCCTCGGCGCCACCCTCGGGCACGAGGTGATCGACCTCGGCCCCTGGCAGCTCGCCCTCTGGCGTGCCGATGCGAAAATCCACCGCGACCGGCCGCAGCCCGGCTTTGACCTGCCAGAGACCGACCTGCTCTGGTTGTCGCGCATGGTGCAGGCCGCCGAAAAGCCCACGCTGATTGCCAGCCACGTGCCGGTTTCGGGACTTTCCCAGATCGGCAACTACTATTTCGAATGCCGCCCCGGCCTGTCGCGCTATCCCCAGCACGCCCGGGTGCGCGACGTCCTGGCACTGGCGCGGGTGCCGCTGGCCTGCATCGCGGGCCACGTCCACTGGAACACGCTGACCACCGTCGGCGCAGTCCCTCACATGACCCAGCAGAGCCTGACCGAGAGCTTCACCACCGAAGGGGAACCCGCCCGCGCCTGGGGCATGCTCACCCTGGGCGAGGACATCCACTGGCAGGTTTTCGGCGATGATCCCTTCGAGGCTCGCGTACGTCCCGGTACCCGTAAATGGACGCCGCCGATGGTCCTGCCGCGCGCGGAGGTACGGGAATGATCGGCCTAGAAACGCCCCTCCTTTCGGTCCGCGACCTGTGCATCACCTTTGGCGAGACAGAGGCCGTGCGCGGGCTGTCCTTCGACATCCACCGAGGCGAAACCCTTGCCCTGGTTGGAGAATCCGGCTCAGGGAAATCCGCGACGGCGCTGTCGATCCTGCGCCTGATCGAGCGCGAAGGCGGTCGCATCGCGGGCGGACGCATGCTCTTCGGCACGCACGATCCCATCGACCTCGCCACCCTGCCCCAGGGCGCGCTCCGCCGCTTGCGCGGCGACCGGATCGCCATGGTGTTCCAGGAACCGATGACCTCGCTCAACCCGGTGATGCGCATCGGGGACCAGATGCTGGAGACGTTGAAACTGCACCGGGGCCTGCGCGGCGCCGCCGCCGAAGAGGCCGCCCGCGAGGCGCTGGAGCGGGTCCGCATCCCCGAGCCCGCCCGGCGCCTGCGGCAGTATCCGCACGAGCTTTCCGGCGGGCTGCGCCAGCGGGTGATGATCGCCATGGCGCTGGTCTGCGAGCCGGAACTGCTGATCGCGGACGAGCCCACCACCGCGCTCGACGTCACCACCCAGGCCGGCATCCTCGGGCTGATCCGAGAGCTGCAGGACGAGATGGGCATGGCCGTCCTCTTCATCACCCATGACCTTGGAATCGTGTCGAATATCGCCGATCGCACTCTGGTCCTGCAGCAGGGCGAGAAGGTCGAGGAGGGGCTGACCGCGCGCCTCTTCGCCGCCCCGCAACAGGCCTATACCCGCGCCCTGATGGAAGCGACGCCGCACCTCGGCGCAGGCGCCCCCCACCCCCTGCGGGCGCCCGCCGAAGTGCTGCGCGTCGACCGCCTCTCGGCAATCTACCCGGGCGGAGGGCTGATCTCCCGCAAGGCGCCGGTCATGGCGGTACGGCAGGTTTCGCTCTCGCTCGGCCAGGGCGAAACCCTTGGCCTGGTTGGGGAATCCGGCTGCGGAAAGTCCACACTCGCACGCATGATCATGCGGCTCGTGCCGGCATCCGAAGGGCAGATCCTGCTCGGCGGCAGCGATATCACGGGGCTTTCGAACGACCGGATGAAGCCCTGGCGGCGCCAGGTGCAAATGGTCTTCCAGGATCCCTATGCCTCGCTGAACCCGCGCATGGCGATCCGTGACGTGGTGACCGAACCTGCCTATCTTGCTGGGATCGTGTCACAAAAAGAGCGCAAGCCGTTGGCGGAATCGTTGCTGGAGCGGGTCGGCCTGCCCGCCGATTGCTCCGATCGCTATCCGCATCAGTTCTCGGGGGGGCAGCGTCAGCGCATCTGCATCGCCCGGGCGCTCTCGGTCCGGCCCGGGATCATCGTCGCCGACGAGGCGGTCTCGGCGCTGGATGTCTCGAACGCGCGCCGGATCACCGAACTTATGGCGCAAATTCAACAGGATGACGGCGTATCCTTCCTCTTCATCAGCCATGACATCGCCGTGGTGGAGCGCGTCAGCCACCGGATCGCAGTGATGAAGGACGGCGAGATCGTGGAGACCGGCCCAACCAACGAGGTGCTCGCGCGCCCCCAGCATCCCTATACGAAAGAGCTGCTCGCGGCGGTTCCGCAGATCCCGAACCAGGCGGCCCGGCAGCCCTATCAGGTGCGGGAATTCGCCCCCTCGGCCTGAGCGGAAAACCACGTTGGAATCGCGAAAACTGAATATGAATAAGTGCCTGAAAAGGCCGGATTCCAACGTCGGTATTACGTCGGTATCGCGTCGGTATTGCGTCGGTGCGAAATCGGGAAAATTCGGGCCGCGCAGGCGCGCCCCGAAGCCTCCGGCGGGGATATTGTGGAACGGGGAAACAGGGCTTTACCTCCCCTGTTTCCCTGTTTCCAAATATCCTGGGGGAGTCGCGCAGCGACGGGGGCAAAGCCCCCTCATCCTTCCGACCTGTCGCCCCGGGTCGCCGTCGGGGGCTCAGCCGAAGCAGACCCCCTCGCCGGGCTCCATGCCACCGATCTGCGTGGCCGCGGCAAAACCGTGACGGGCGAAACAGGCCAGCACCTCCGGCGCCGCTGCCTCCGAGCAGGAGACCAGCAGCCCGCCCGAGGTCTGGGGATCGCAGACCAGCGCCCGGTCGAGCGCGTCCAGCCCGTCGCCAAGGGTGATGCCTTCGCCATAGCTGGCCCAGTTGCGGCCGGAGGCGCCGGTGATGTTGCCGGCCTCGGCCAGGGCGCGCACGCCCTCGAGGAGCGGTACCGCGGACCAGTCGATCTGCGCCCGAAGCCCTGAGCCACGCGCCATTTCCAGCGCATGGCCGGCGAGGCCGAAACCCGTCACATCCGTCACCGCATGCACGCCCTCGATCCGGGCGAGATCCGGCCCCGGCGTGTTGAGCCGCGTCATCGTGTCGATCATCCGGGCATAGGCCGCCGCGTCCAGCGCCTGTTTCTTCAGCGCGGCGGAATAGATGCCCACGCCCAGCGGCTTGCCCAGGATCAGCACGTCGCCCGCCCGGGCCGTGTCGTTGCGCTTGAGGTGATCGGGATGGACGAGGCCCACCGCAACCAGGCCGTAGATCGGCTCGACCGAGTCGATGGTATGGCCGCCGGCGATGGGGATGCCCGCATCGCGGCAGGCGCCCGCGCCGCCCTCGAGGATGCCGGCGATGGTGTCCTCGGAGATCGTGTTGATCGGCATGCCCACCACGGCAAGGGCAAAGAGCGGCCGGGCGCCCATGGCATAGACATCCGAGATGGCATTGGTGGCCGCGATGCGGCCGAAATCCACCGGATCATCGACGATGGGCATGAAGAAATCCGTGGTGGCCACGATCGCCTGATCCGGGCCGAGCTGATAGACCGCCGCGTCGTCCGAACTGGCGATGCCCACCAGAAGCTCCTCGGGTACCGGCAGGGCCCTTGTGCCGCGCAGGAGGCCCGAGAGCACGCCCGGCGCGATCTTGCAGCCACAGCCGCCGCCATGGCTGAGCGAGGTGAGGCGCGGTTCGGCGGGAGTTACGACGTCATCCATTAGAAACCTCCTGAAGGGGCCGCTGTGCGATCATACCGGCCAGCCGTTCCGCCAGGCCCGGCAGGGCCTCGGGACGCAGGCTGTCGGTTTCGAGCGGCAGGATCGTGACCGGATCCATGCGCTTGCGGTGTCGAGTGTAGCCGGGATCATAGCGCAGCTCCATCAGGCTGCGGGCGAGGGGCGTGAAATCCCCTGCGCCGGCCAGCGCCTGCCAGGTCTCGATCTGTTCGGCGGAATGGTAGGGGCGCAGCGCCTCGATGGTGGCGGCCAGGCGCGCCGGGTCATCCGACATGTCGGCATAGGCGCGGGTCAGGTAGGCCGCGCGCTCGTCGAGCGGGGCGCGGATCTCGATCCGGGGTGCGGCGCGCATCGCCGCCCAGAGCGCGGGCGGCACCCGCAGGTCGCCGACCTTGGCGCTCTCGGCCTCGATCACCACCGGGCGGGTGGGGTCGAGGCGGGCGACCTGCATGGCAAGCGCCGTCTCGAAGCCGCGCTGCCGCGGCTGATCGCCCAGCGCGCCGAAGAGCGAGCCGCGGTGATTGGCAAGCCCCTCGAGGTCGAGCACCTGAAGCCCGAGCGCCGGCAGCATGTTCAGCAGCTCGGTCTTGGCCGAGCCGGTATTGCCGTCGAGCAGCACCACCGGGGCCGGAAAGGGATCGTCGTAGAGCGCCCGCACCACCAGGTGGCGGAAGGCCTTGTAGCCGCCCTCGACCGTCTCGACCCGCCAGCCGATCATCCGCAGGATGGTGGCAAAGGAGCCCGAGCGCTGACCGCCGCGCCAGCAGTAGACCAGCGGGCGCCAGGCGCCGGGCCGGTCGGCCAGCGGCCCCTCGAGGTGGCGCGCGGCGTTCCTCGAGACCAGCGCGGCGCCGAGTTTGCGCGCGTCGAAGGGCGAGACCTGCTTGTAGATCGTGCCGACGCGGGCGCGTTCCTCGTCATCGAGCACGGGCAGCGAGATCGCGCCGGGGATGTGATCCTCGGCGAATTCCGAGGGGGCGCGGACATCGATGATGTCGTCGTAGCCGGGGGCGAGCAGATCGGAGAGGGACGTGAGCGTGACGGGCATGTCATCGGGATAGCCGATTGCCGGGTGTGCGGGAAGTCCCTTGCACCTCAGACGGGAGGAGTGGCGGGCAATTCCGCGGGCGGGCTGTCCGCCGCCATCGCCGCAAAGGCCCGCGCGGCCGGCGACAGGTCGTGGCGGGCGCGGGTGTACTGCAGGAATCGGCGGCGGCTGGCGGCCCCCTCGAAGGGCAGGAAGACGATGCCGAAGACCGGCGCGAAGATCGCCGCATAGGCCGGGGCGACGGTCACGTAATCCTCGTGCCCGATGATGGCGAGGGCGCTCATCATGCCCTGCACGCGCATGTCGCCGGCCCGCAGGGCGGTGCCATGGCCCAGCAGCGAGCGGTGCAGCACCTCGCTGAACTCGTTCGAATAGGTGATCCAGCGGGCCCGCTCGACCTGTCCCATGTCGACCTGTCCCATGTCGGGCTGACCTGCTTTGGCGCCATTGGCACTCCGGGCCGGCCGGGCCAGCGCCGCCCCCTGCCGCGCGACGAGCTGCATCGGCACCTCCCAGAGCGGTTCGGCCGCCACCCCGGTGGGCAGGTGCCGCTCGGGCCCGATGCCGATCTCGGCCTCGCCCTCGGCCACGCTGTCGGCCACGGTATCGCCGGCGGCCTCGACGATGGAGACCTCGACATCGGGATAGAGCGCCCGGAAGGTGCCCAGCACCGGCGGCAGCCAGCAGCAACCCAACATCTGCGGCACCGCCAGGCGCAGGTGGCCGCGCTGCAGCGAGCGCAGGTCGGCGGCGGCGTCGGTGATGTTGTCGAGATCCTCCAGCACCCGCAGCACCGTGGGCCGGATCTGGCTGCCGAACTCGGTCAGCTGCGCGCCCCGTCCGGTGCGCTCGAAGAGGGTGACGCGCAGCTCGGTCTCGAACTGCCGGATCAGCATCGAGACGGCGGATTGCGTCAGGCCCAGCGCCTCGGCCGCGCCGGTGAAACTGGCCGCATCGGCCACCGCGCGGAAGGCCCTAAGCTGACGGAGGGATACGGACATCAGGAAACCTTATGGATTATTAAATTCATTTCATTTGTATTATTTCCCGGCGCCCGGAACAATTCCCCGGAACGAACAATCAGAAGACCGGGACGGGAATGCATATCGGAATTATCGGCACGGGCATCGTCGGCGCGGCCACCGCGGGGTGGCTGATGCGGGACGGGCACAGGGTGACCTTCATCGACCCGAAGGAGGCCGGCGAGGCCTGTTCCTTTGGCAATGCCGGGTCGCTGTCGCCCACTGCCGTGCTGCCGGTGGCGATGCCGGGCATGTGGAAAAAGGTGCCGAAATGGCTGCTTGATCCGGATGGGCCGCTGGTGATCCGCAGCCATTACATTCCCACCGTGCTGCCCTGGCTGATGCAGTTCCTGCGACATGCCAACGAGCGCGAGGTAACGCGAATCGCCACGGCCATGCGCGACCTGCTGGTGCCGGTCTTCGATGCCTATACGCCCCTGCTGCAGCGGGCGGGGGCGATGTCGCTGATGCGGCAGAACGGCTGCCTCTATGTCTATTCCACCCGGGAAATGGCGCAAAAATGGGCATGGGGCGCCAATCTGCGCCGCAGCCTGGGCGTCGAGATGCAGGAGCTGGAGGGCGAGGCGCTCTTCGAGATCGAGCCCGACCTGCGCGGCTCCTTCGGCTTTGGACAGTTCGCCCCCGAGAACGGATCGACCCCGGATCCCTCGGCGCTGGTCAAGGCGATCTATGGCCAGGCGCTGGCCGATGGCGCCACCCACCTGCGCGCGCGGGTCACCGGATTTCGTCGCAGCGGTGGCCGCGTCGATGCGGTGATCACCGATACCGCGGGCGAGGTTGCCGTGGACGGCGTGGTGGTGGCCGCGGGCGCATGGTCCGGCGTGCTGAGCCGCGAACTCGGCACGAAGGTGCCGCTGGAGAGCCAGCGCGGCTATCACGTGACGGTGCACGAGCCGGGCATCAGCCTCAGCCGCAACGTCATGGCGGTGGAGCAGAACATCATGTGCAACCCGATGTCGATGGGCCTGCGCCTGGCCGGCACGGTCGAGCTGGCGGGCCTGAAGGCCGCACCGAACTATGCCCGCGCCGAGGCGCTGCTGAACGTCGGCCGCAAGATGTTTCCGACGATGAACGCCGATCCGCACGACGTCTGGATGGGCCACAGGCCCTGCATGCCGGATTCCATGCCGGTGATCGGCCAGGCGCCGGGCGTCGAGAATGCCTGGCTGGGCTTTGGCCACGGCCACGTGGGCATGTGCGGCGGCGCCACCACCGGCCGCGAGCTGGCCAACCTGATCGGCGGCCGCGCGCCGGAGATCGACCTGACACCCTTTGCTCCCGACCGGTTCACCCGGGCCGGACGGGCCCGACAACAGGCCGCCTGAGCGCGGCCCTCCGGCCTCTCTCGCGGGAGCGTCGATGACGAAAAGGGCCCCCGCCACAGGGGGCCCCAAGACCAGAGGCCCGGCAAACGGGCACATCCGACAAGAAGGCCCGTCAAGGGCCACCTGACCAACAGTATGGAGACCCCAAATGAGCAAGCTTCCCAAGCGCACGTTCCTCTCCGGCCTCGCCGGCCTGGCCGTCGCCGCAGCCGCCAGCCTGAGCAGCGCCCCCGCCGCCCTGGCAGAGGGCACCTTTCCCGACAAGCCGATCACCATCGTCGTGCCCTTCCCGCCGGGCGGCTCGACCGACCTGCTGGCGCGCAAGATCGGCGAGAGCATGCAGGCCAGCCTGGGCCAGCCCGTGGTGGTGGAAAACCGCGGCGGCGCCGGCGGCACCGTGGGCGCCAACTACGTCGCGAAATCCGATCCCGACGGCTATACCCTGCTGATGGGCGTGACCGGATCGAACGCGATCAGCGCCGCCCTGCGCGACGACCTGCCCTATGATCCGGTGACCGATTTCGACCCGGTCAGCATCGTGATCTCCTCGCCGCTGGTTCTGGTGGTGAAGGCCGACAGCGATTTCAAGTCGGTCGAGGATGTCATCACATATGCCAAGGAAAACCCCGACACCTTCACCCATGGCACGCCGGGCGTCGGCACCTCGATGCACATGGCCGGAGAGCTCTTTGCGCTGAAGAGCGGCACCAAGCTGGTGCATGTGCCCTACAAGGGCAGCGCCGCGGCCCTGCAGGACCTGCTGGGCGGCCGGATCGACGCCATGTTCGGCGATATCCTGGTGACCTCGGAATACATCAACTCGGGCGACCTGCGGCCGCTGGGCGTGACCGGCACCCAGGAACACTTCCTGCTGAAGGGCGTGCCGACCATCGCCGACGCCGGCCTGCCCGGCTATGCCGCCTTCTCCTGGCAGGGCCTCTTTGCCCCCGCCGGCACCCCCGAGGACGTGCTCGACACGCTCTATGGCGCCGTCAGCGACGCGCTGACCACCGAGGACCTGCAGACGCTCTTCCGCGAGCGCGGCTTCCTGGTGGAGGGCATGGACCCGGGCGCCTCCAAGACGTTCATCGCCGACGAAGTGGCGAAATGGACCGAGGTTGTGGACGCGGCCGGCCTGAAGAACTGAGCCGGCGCCAGCCGCAGAGACAGCCCCCGCCCCCGCTCGCATTTCACCGGCTTCGTCCCGACAGACGGCAGTTGATGCAGGCGGCGGCCGGGGGCTCCCCGGCTCCGGGACCCCGCCCCGGAGCCGGCCTGAGCTTTCAGCCTTCCGCCCTCCACACCACCGAACCGGACCGCTCCCTTGCAGAAACATCCCCTGATCCCCTACCTGCCCGGCGCCGTCGTGGTGCTGGCCGGGATCGCCATCGCCCTGGTTGCTGCCAGCTATCCGCTGGGTACGCTGCTGCGCCCGGGGCCGGGCTTCTTCCCGATCGTCATCGCCGTCACCCTGTCGCTTCTGGGCCTCGGCGTGCTCTATGAAACCTGGGCCGCCCGCGGCACGCCGCTGCCGCAGATGGAGCCCTTTGCCTGGCGCGCGGTGATCTGCACCTGTGCCGGCGTTCTGATCTTTGCCCTGACGGTCGAACGCCTGGGCTACATCCCCGCCTCCTGCCTGCTGATCGGCATCACCGCCCTGGCCGAGCCGGGGCCGAACTGGCGCGCGCTGCTGCTGGTGGCGCTGTTCATGTCGGTCTTCGGCACGCTGATCTTCATCCTCGGGCTCGGCCTGCCCATCAGCGCCTTCGGAGCAAGCTGATGGACCTGATGCACGGAATTGAAATCGGGCTGCAAACCGCCTTTACCTGGCACGCGCTGATGTACTGCTTCATCGGCGTCTCGGTCGGCACCTTCGTGGGCGTGCTGCCCGGCATCGGGGCGCTGGCCGCGATCTCGCTGGCGCTGCCGCTGACCTATTACCTCGATCCCACCGATGCGCTGATCATGCTGGCGGGCATCTTCTATGGCGCGCAATACGGCGGCTCGACCGCCTCGATCCTGCTGAACCTGCCCGGCACCGCCACCGCCGCGATCACCTGCCTCGACGGCTATCCGCTGGCGAAACAGGGCAAGGCGCCGCTGGCCATCTTCGTGACCGCGATCAACAGTTTTGTCGGCTCGACCATCGCCATCATCCTGGTGATGGGCTTTGCCCCGGTGATCGCGCAATTCGCGCTGGAATTCGGCGCGGCGGAATATTTCTCGGTGATCCTCCTGGGCCTCGTCGCGGCCTCGACGATGACGCTCGGCTCGCCCTTCAAGGCGCTGGCCATGGTGGTCTTCGGCCTGGCGCTCGGCATGGTGGGCACGGATGTGAACACCGGGCAGTTCCGCTTCACCTTCGGGATGTTCGAGCTGGCCGACGGGTTCTCCGTGGTGGCGCTGGCCATGGGCCTGTTCGGCGTGGCCGAGATCATCGCCAATATCGGCCAGCCCGCCGGCGTGATGCAGGACGTGGGCAAGATCCGCTTCCGCGACATGCTGCCCACGCGCGCCGAGTGGAAGACGATCACCTGGCCCACCCTGCGCGGCGCCGGCATCGGCAGCTTCGTGGGCGCCCTGCCCGGCACCGGGCCGGGCATCGCCTCGCTGATGGCCTATGCCACCGAGAAACGTCTGTCGAAGACGCCCGAGCGCTTCGGCAAGGGCGCGCTGGAGGGGATCTCGGCCCCCGAGGCCGCCAACAATGCCAGCGTTCAGGCCGCCTTCATCCCCACCCTCAGCCTCGGGATTCCGGGCGATGCGGTGGTGGCGGTGCTGATGGGCGCGATGATCCTGCACGGCATCACCCCGGGCCCGAACCTGATCAACGAGCAGCCGCAGATGTTCTGGGGGCTGATCATGAGCTTCTGGGTCGGCAACCTGCTGCTGCTGGTGCTGAACATCCCGCTGATCGGCTGGTGGGTGAAGCTGCTGAGCGTGCCCTACCGGCTGCTCTATCCCTGCGTGCTGATCTTCATCTGCCTGGGCGTCTATTCCGCCGACAACAACGTCTTCGACATCTTCGTGGTGCTGGGCTTCGGCGTGCTGGGCTACCTGATGCGGCGCACCGGGTTTCCGGCCACGCCGGTGCTGCTCGGCTTCATCCTCGGCCCGATGCTGGAGGAGAACTTCCGCCGCGCGATGCTCTTGTCGAAGGGCGACCTGATGGTGTTCTTCGAAAGCCCGATCAGCGCGATCTTCATGGGGCTCAGCCTGCTCTTCATCGCCTCGGTCTTCCTGCCGGGGCTGAGGGCACGGCTGTCGAAAAGGGCGCCGGTTTTCAGCGAGGACGACGATTGATCCCCGTCACGTCCTCGCTGAGGGGGGGCCCGCGGTTCACGCCGCGGGCCTTTTCAGTTCAGGCCCAAAATGTTCAGGTCTCTGGCGTGCCGTATCCCGCCCCGCCCGAGCTTTCGATCACCAGGATGTCGCCCCGGTCGAGCGTCACCGCAGAGCGCGCGGTCAATTCGATGCGCTCTCCGTCCCTGCGGATGACCCTGGCCGCCGAGCCCACCGGCGAGCCGCCGCCCCGCGCGCCCTTGGCCACCCGGGCGAAACGCTCGCCCCGGATCGAGGCCGCCACGCCGTCGGTCAGCGCCTCGTAGACGCGCCGCACCCCGTCGCCGCCGCGATACCGTCCCGCCCCGCCGCTGCCCGGCCGGCACCCGGCCGAGAGCAGGCGCATCGGCACCAGCGATTCCAGCGACTCGGCCGAGATGTTCATCGCATTGCCCACATCGGTGGAAATGCCCGGCGCGCCATCCGCATGGGGCCCGCCCCCGGCGCCGCCCGCCACGATCTCGGTGGACAGGAAGGGCTGGCCCGCGTCATCCGTGCCGGAAAAGGCGATGACATAGGACATGCCGGAATTGGCCGCGGGCATGCGCTCGGCATCCGCCTCGGCCAGCGCCTGCAGCACCGCCGAGGTGATGCAGCGCACCATGTTCATCCGCGCGTTCACCGCCGCCGGCAGGCTGGCGTTGACCACGCTCGCCTCGGGCAGGCGCAGCTCGATCCGGCGCAGGATGCCGCCGTTGCGCAGCGCGGTATCGCCCACCAGCGTCAGCAGCCCATAGAAGACCGCCGAGAGCGGGCCGGAGCGCACGCAGTTCACCGGCGCCTTCACCTGGGGCGAGGAGCCGTCGAAATCGGCGATCAGCCGGCCTTCCTCCAGGGCGATGGCCACATGGGCCTCGCAGGGGCCCAGCTCGGCCACCGGGTCGAGCGCATCCATGCCGCGGAAAGGGCCCGCCGGCAGGGCGCGCAGGCGCTCGGCGGTTTCCTCCTCGGCGCGGTCCAGCAGCGTCTCGACCGAGTGCAGGAAATGCGAGGGCTCCAGGTCCTGCGCGATGCGGCGCAGCCCGTGGGCGGCGCTGCGCCCGGCGGCAAGCTGGGTTTCCAGATCGCCCATCACCACGTCGGGCGCGCGCGAGGCAAAGCGCACCAGCCGCTCGAACTCGGCGCTGAAGCCGCCGGCGGATCCGGCCCGCATCGGCGGGATGCGCAGCCCCTCGTGATAGATCTCGGTGGCATCGGGCGGAACCGAGCCGGGCCGCGTGCCGCCGATGTCCTGATGGTGCAGCAGGCTCGCCGTCATGGCGATCAGCGTGTCACCCTCGAACACCGGCTGAACCACGGCAATATCGGGCAGATGCGTGCCGCCCGAAAAGGGATCATTTGTGACGAAGATATCGCCCGCCACCATCTCCTCTGCGGGATAGGCGCGCAGGATCGCCCCCACCGCGCCGGGCAGCGCGCCCAGCAGCAGCGGGATCGCCTCGGCCAACGCCAGCAGCTCGCCGCGCGCGGTAAAGAGCGCACAGGAGGCATCGGCCCCCTCGCGCACCACGGGCGAGACGGCAACGCGCAGCAGGGTCTGCTGCATGCCCTCGGCCAGCCCGTCGAGGCGCAGTTGCAGAATCGAGAGGGGATCGTTCATGACGCGCTCCTTTCCAGCACATAGGCGTGATCGGTGACGCCGAGGGCCCAGCCCTCGGGGCACCAGATCGCGCCGGCCTCGGTGGCGATCAGCCCGGCGGTATCGGGCGCGGCAGCGGCCATGGCGGGCACCGGCGTCAGGGCATCGCGGTGCACCGTCAGGGAAAAGAGATGCCCCGGCCCCGGCGGCGCGATGCCGAACTCGGCGCGGAAATCGCGGGCAAAGGCCGCGGCAATCCCGGCGCCGCTCTCCGGGCGCGAGGTCAGCACCATCTGCATCGCATGCATCTGCGGGCGCGCGGCCAGCGACAGCGTATAGACCGGCGCGGCCTCGCCCCGGGTTTCGGCCTCGAGCCCGTCGAGCAGCGCGCCGAGCGCCTCTGCCGTCACCTCGGGCAGGGCCCTGTCGACGCGGGCCGTGGCCTCGCTGCGGCGGGGCGCCTGCATCAGGCCCAGGGCGCCCGCGGCCCCCGGTGCGCGCGGCAGCAGCACCCGGGGCAGGTCCATGGCGGCGGCGATATCGGCAGCGAGCAGCGCGCCGCTGCCGCCCATCACGGCAAGCGTCGCGCGGCTCGGGTCGATGTTGCGGCGGGTGGCATAGCGGGTGAGCGCATAGGCCATGCGGTCGGCGGCGGCAGAGACGACCTGTTCGGGGGCGAGATCACTTGTCCATTCGGCACCGTCCGGAATGCGCCCCAGCGCGGCAAGCGCATCGTCGAGGCGCGGCGCCTGCGCGTCGGTCGCATCAAAGGTCAGGCCACGGGCGCCCGGCTGCACCCGGCGCAACCCGCCAAGCGCGATGCTGTCGATATCGGTGCAGGCCTCGCGCAGGGGCACGCCGGCCAGCAGCCCGGCCTCGGCCATGCCCGGCTGGCCGGCGCGGGCGCGGGTGATATCGGCAGAGAGCGAGCCGATGTCGGCCGCGATCACTGTCTCCTCCGTGAGACCGGCGGCGGCACGGGCGGCGGCGGCCGGCGCCCCGGAGAGCAGGATCGCCCGGTGGGCCGATACGGCAGCGTCCGGCACCAGCACGCCACGGCCATCGCCCCAGAGCAGCTCTCCGGTGAAACCGTCGCCCGCGAGGGTCTCGCGCAATTTGGCAAGGGCGCCATCCATGCAGGCGGCAAGCCAGGCATCGGTCAGCACCGAGACGGTGCGCTCGTATTCGCGCGGCGCCGGATCGACCACATGCGAGAGGCTGATCGAGAGGCCCGGCAGCGCCGCACGCAGCGCCCCGGCCAGCGCCAGTTCGTGGGCCGGGTTCACATGGGCAAAGAGCAGGCAGAGCGCGACCGAGCGGATGCCCCGGGCACGCAGGGCGGCAATGGCGGCGTCGATATCGGCGGGGTCGAGGGGGGCCAGTTCGTCGCCATTCGCGGCAAGCCGCCCGCCGACCTCTTGAATGTCCGACGGGCCGACGAGGAAGGCCGGCGCCGGGGATTTCGCCACCGGATCATAGAGCGCAGCGCGGTTCTGACGGCCGAGCCGCAGGGTATCGGCAAAGCCACGGGTGGTGATCAGCGCCACTGGCTGGGGCGCGCGGGCCAGCAGGGCATTGAGCGGCGCGGTGGTCACCAGGCGCAGCTCGCTCAGGGCGCCGGCGGTGAGGCCCATATCGGCGAGGCCCGCCATCAGGTCACCGGTCAGGTCGCCGGTCACGGGGCGTTTCAGCAGGCGCAGGCCGGTGTCGTCCCAGGCCGAGAAATCGGCGAAACGGGCACCGAAGTCGACGGCAAGGCGGGTCATGCCATGGGCTCCGCTTCTGGCTCCGCATCAGGCCCCAAATCAGGCCCCAAATCAGGCCCCGAATCAGGCCATGTCACCCCCCAGGGCGCATCGAGGGTGAGGAACTCGGTGTCGATCGCCGGGTCGCCCTTCTTCCACATGAAGGAGGAGAAACAGGTGGGCCGGTCCAGCGCCGCGATGCCGTGATGCCAGAGGCCCGGCGCATAGGTCACCACGTCGAGCGGGCCGGCCACGAAGGCCAGCGGCGCGCCCTGCGGCCCCTCGGGCCAGACCACGACCAGCCAGCGGGACGCGTTCATCGGGCTGAACATCTGCGACGAGAAGATGTGCCGCTCGATCACCCGCGCCTCGAGCATGCCGACCTCGGGCGGCACCTCGTAGAAATCCAGTTTGCCATCGGGCGAGACCGGCTGATGGTCAAAGGCGGTGTCGCTCTTCGACAGGCGCACGGCGCCGCCGCGGATCTGCTTCACGTCGCCAAGGCCGGGCCGCGCCACGTGGCCGAAGGGAGCGAAGGCCTCGGGCGTGAGGGGCTGTGCCACGATCCTGCGGCCGGCGGGGATATCTGTCATTGTCTGGTCCTGGGTCTTGCTCAATTCGTATCCGTATGGCGCCTAGTGCAGCACGCCCGCGATCTGGCCGGCATAGCGCTGCAGCACCTCGGTGACGGCGGCGTGGCGCTCGGGCGGCAGTTCGCTCGGCGGCTCGGAGAGGCCGAGCGCCGCCTGGCTCGCGCCCATCCGCCCGATGGGCACGGAGATGCCCGTGGCGCCGGCCTCGAACTCGCCGTTCACGATGCTCACGCCGCTGTCGCGGATCTCGGCCACCAGCGCCGCGATCCGGTCGCGGTCCATCTCGGTCTCGGCGGTGAACCGCTCCAGGGGGGCGCTCTCCAGCATGTCCTCGGCCCAGTCCGCCTCGCCCCAGGCCAGCAGCATCCGCCCCATGGCGGTACTGAGCAGCGGCAGGCGGCTGCCGACAGTGAACCCCAGGGTATACCGGGTGTTCTGCTGCGCGCTCTGCGCCACGTAGACCGCGGCATTGCCGTCGCGCATGGCCAGGCCGACGCTGTAGCCGAGCTCGCGCCCGCACATTTCGAGGAGCGGCTGCACCAGCCGCCCGAACTGGTTGCCGCGCAGGAAGCCGCCACCCAGCACCAGCACATGCGGCGTCAGGGAATAGCGGTTCTCGTCCTTGCGCACATATCCCATGTGCACCAGCGTCAGCACCAGGCGGCGCACCACGGCGCGCTCGATCCCGGTGCGGCGGGCGATCTCGGCCAGGGTCAGGCTGTTGTGGTCTTCATCGAAGGCCCGGAAAACGGTCATCCCCTTCAGAAAGGTCAGCGAAATGTCCTTCGTCGGGATCTCTGTCTGCACCTGCGGCCTCGTCCTTTGCGGCTGTCGCAATCCATGTTCAGAATATGAGCGACGTTCAGAATGTGAGCAGTCGATACATTTTTCCCGGGGCAAGGGAAGAGTGCCGCGGGGAATCCATTGACCCGTTCACAACTCCGTGCACGGTTTGATGCATTATCGCACAAATGAAACAAAAAGAAACTGTGCGTCTCGCTTCACCTCAGCCATCCGCAACAGGGAGACTGGATAGCATGTTGAAAACGATCGCCCTCACGGGCGCAATGGCGCTCGGCCTGGCCGCGCCGCTCCAGGCCAAGGACACCGTGCGCTTCGCACATTTCATGTCCGCCAACAGCTGGCAGGACCAGAAGATCTTTGATGACTGGGCCGCCGCCGTCGAGGCAGAGGCCGGGGACGGCGTCATCGACGTCCAGGTCTTTCCCGCCCAGACCCTGGGCAAGGCAGCCGCGGGCTACGACAACGCCGTGAACGGCATCGCCGACATCGCCTGGACCGTGCAGGGCTATACCGCCGGGCGCTTCCCGCTCAGCCAGATCATGGAGCTGCCGGGCCTCTTCGAGACCGGGGCCGTGGGCTCCTGCGCCTTCCAGAAACTCTATGACAGCGGCGCGCTCGACGAGGAATACGAGGACACCCACGTGATCTTCGTGCACACCCATGATCCGGGGCACCTGCACACCGCCGACACGCCGGTGCGCACGCTCGAGGACCTCAAGGGCCTGAAGCTGCGCCGCCCCACCACCGTGGTGGGCAACCTGCTGACGGAACTGGGCGCCGAGCCGGTGGGCATGCCCGCCCCCAACACCTATGAATCCCTTCAGCGCGGCGCCATCGACGGCTACATGCTGCCCTGGGAGAGCGTCGACAGCTTCCGCCTCGACGAGCTGACCGATTACCACACGCTCTTCGGCTTCTACGCGCTGGCCTTCGTCGCCACGATGAACAAGGCCAAGTACGAGGCCCTCTCGCCGGAGGCAAAGAAAGCCATCGACGACAACACCGGCATGAAATGGGCCGTGACCGCCGGCCAGGGCTATGACGATGCCGGCGCCGAGACCCTCGCCCGCCTGCGCGAAACCTCCACCGTGATCGAGCTCGATCCGGAAGAGCGCGCCAAGTGGGACGCCGTGGCCCAGAAGGCCTCTGCAGACTATATCGCCGAGCTCGACGCCGAGGGCCTGCCCGGCACCGAGACCTACGAGGCGGTCAAGGGCTATGTCGCGGAATGCAAGTCCGAGCTGAACCCCAGCTGACCAGACCTGACCCGATCTAACCTGACGGGGCGGGCCCTGACGGTCCGCCCCCTCCCCCAAGCTTTCGGACAGCCTCATGCCAACCAGAGCCCTTTGCCGCCTGGCCGACCGGGTCGAGACCGCCTGCCTCCTGCTGGCCTCGGCCGCGCTGGCCTACCTGTTGTTCACGGTCGCCTTCAATGTCGCCGCGCGCATCGTCTTCGATGCCACCGACACCGCCCTGAACCTGATGATCCCGGGCGCCATCGAACAGGCCTCCTACCTGCTGGGCGTCATCGCGCTCGCCGCGCTGGCCGCCTCGATGAAGAGCGGCATGATCGCGGTCGACATCGTGACCGGGCGCTTTCCGAAACCGGTGCAGAACGTGATCTCGCGCCTCTGGTACATCGGCATCCTGGCCTTTGCCCTGACCCTCGCCTGGCTCTTCTGGCAAGAGACGCTCGCCACCTTCGGCCGCGGCGAGGAAACCCAGGACCTGCGCCTGCCGATGTTCCTGATCTACGGCCTCTATACCCTCGAATCCCTGGCCCTCGCCGTCGTCGCCCTGCGTGAGGCGCTGATCCATGCCGGCCAGCACGCGGAGCTTTCCTGATGACGCCCCTCCTCGTCGGCTATACCTCGATCGCCGTTCTTTTCGTGATCGTCCTGCTGGGCTGCCCGATCGGGCTGGCCATGATCACCGTGGGCTTCGCCGGCTTTGCCGCCATCATCGGCCTGGCCCCGGCGCTCAGCGTGCTGAAAACCGCCAGCTTCGAGACCGTCACAAATTATTCCTACACGCTGATCCCGCTGTTCCTGCTGATGGGCAACCTGATCTCGCGCTCGGGCGTGGCCGCCGACCTGTTCCGCGGCTCTCAGATGCTGACGCGCGGCTGGGCCGGGGGCCTCGCCGCCGCCGGCGTGACGGCCAGCGCGATCTTCTCCACCGTCTCGGGCTCCTCCCTCGCCACCGCCTCGACGATGACGCGCGTGGCCCTGCCGGAAATGCGCGCCCATGGCTATGACCTGCGCCTTGCCACCGGCTCGCTCGCCGCGGGCGGCACCCTGGGCATCCTGATCCCGCCGTCGATCGCGCTCATGCTCTATGCGCTGATCACCGAGCAATCGGTGGGCACGATGTTCCTGGCCGGCATCCTGCCGGGCGTGCTGGCCTATGTGCTCTACATGATCACCATCCTGATCATGGCGCGCATCTGGCGCCCCGATCCCGCGCTGATCGAAACCGGGGCCGGGAAAGAGGAGGTCGAGCAGTCCCCCGCCCGCCGCTTCGAGACCCTGCGCCTCTTTGCGCCCTCGCTGGTGCTCTTCGGCCTGGTGATGGGCGGGCTCTACGGCAATTTCTTCACCCCCACCGAGGCCGGCGGCGTGGGCGCGGCCCTTGCGCTGATCTTTGCCCTTGTCCGCCGCATCCCGCGGCAGGAGCTGATCGCCGCCTTTGCCGAGACGATCGTGACCACCGGCACGATCTTCCTGATCCTGATCGGCGCCGAGGTCTTCGGCTTCGTGCTCTCCACCTCCCAGCTTTCCTATGCGCTGGTCAGTTTCCTCACCGACAACGGCTTTGCGCCCTGGCAGGTGATGGCCGGCATCCTGATCTTCTACGTGGTGCTGGGCTGTTTCATGGAGAGCCTGGCGATGATCCTGCTGACGGTGCCGATCTTCTTTCCGGTGATCGAGGCCAATGGCTTCGATCCGATCTGGTTCGGCGTCATCGCCGTGGTGACGGTGGAGCTGGGCCTGATCACCCCGCCGGTGGGCATGAACCTCTTCATGGTGAAAAGCGCCTCGCCCGCCACGCCGCTGGGCAAGATCATGACCGGGGTGATTCCCTTCGTCGTCACCGACCTGGTGCGGCTGGGCATCCTGCTGGCCTTCCCGGCGATTTCCCTGCTGCTCACCGGGCGCCTCTAGCGCCCGGCCCCCTCGCCCCGCCCCGGAACTGATCCCGAAATGGGCGTTCGTGGCCCGGCCGGGCTGCAGACGGGCCCAAAAGCGGCCAAAGGGGCATCACGGTCATTTCTTTATTTCACCACTTGGGCGATAATACACCAAAGTCGGCAGAGCCGATGCCAGTGCAGCCCGATCCGCCAGAGGAGATCCCGCCCCATGATGAGCCAAAGCCTGAACGACAGCCTGACGCGTGTCGGCCCCGACAACGACGCCGGCAAGGTCCTGCGCTATTACTGGCAGCCCGCCGCGCTGGCCGAGGAACTGAACCAGAAACGCCCCGTGGTGCCCGTCCGCCTGCTCGGCGAGGATCTGGTGCTGTTCCGCGACGAGGACAACAAGCTGGGCCTGATCCAGCGCCACTGCCCGCACCGCGGCGCCGACATGTGCTTTGGCCGACTCGAGGACAACGGGTTGCGCTGCCCCTTCCACGGCTGGCACTTCAACCGCGACGGCCAGTGCGTGGAACAGCCCGCCGAGCCCGAGGGCTCGCGCATGCACGAGAAGATCCGCGCGCGCTCCTATCCCGTCGTCGAAAAGGCCGGCATCGTCTGGGCCTACATGGGCCCCGGCGAGGCCCCCGATTTCCCCGACTTCGACTGTTTCCGCGCCCCCGATGACCACGTCTTCGCCTTCAAGGGCCTGTGGGAATGCAACTGGCTGCAGGCCATGGAAGTGGGCATCGACCCCGCGCACGCCTCCTTCCTGCACCGCTTCCTGCAGGACGAGGACCCCAAGGACAGCTATGGCAAGCAGTTCCGCGACACCGCCGCGGATACCGAGATCCCGATGACCAAGCTGCTGCGCGACTACCCGCGGCCCGACGTCACCGCCGATGAAACCGACTTCGGCCTGAAAATCACCGCCCTGCGCCACATGGAGGATGGCCGCATCCACGTGCGCATCACCAACCAGATCTTCCCCGAGGCGATCTGCATCCCGATGTCGCGCGAGATGACGATCACCCAGTGGCACGTGCCGATCGATGACGAGAACTGCTACTGGTACTCGGTCTTCACCAGCTTCAACAACCCGGTGGACAAGGTGAAGATGCGCGAGCAGCGCATCAAGGAGCACCACCTGCCCTCCTATGCGCCGAAGAAGAACAAGGCCAACAACTATGGCTACAACCCTGAGGAGCAGGAAACCGAGACCTACACGGGCATGGGCATGGACATCAACGTGCACGACCAGTGGGCGGTGGAGAGCATGGGCGCCATCCAGGACCGGACCGACGAACATCTGGGCAAATCCGACGCCGCCATCATCCGCTATCGCCGGATGCTGCGCGCCGCCATTGCCGCGGTGAACGAAGGGCGCGAGAGTGAGCTGCCGATGCAGGGCGGCAGCCTCGGCCATATCCACGGGCCGATCTCGATCGATGCGATCGCCGGCGACGGCGATGTCGACAAGGCCTATCACACCGAGGATCTGGCCCGCCGCTCGAACTGCAGCTGGGACGCCATGATCAAGGCCGAAAAGGCCTGATCCACGGAACACCACATCATCGGCGGGCCCCCGGGTCCGCCGTTTTACGTTGAATGCCAGATTCCTTTGTCGCTCCCCGGTCGCCATGATGACCCCGACAAAGACCCAAAGGACCAAGCGAAATGACATCCGAATACCTCGATCGCATCAACAGCGGCCGGCTCGCCCGCGAAGGATTGCTCAGCCCCGATGCCGCCGAACAGGCCGCGGCCCTGCTGACCCGGCTGCAAGGCGAGGAGATCGAGACGGTGCGCGTGGTCTTTGCCGATCAGCACGGCCTGCTGCGCGGCAAGACGGTGACCGCGAAATCGCTGGAATCGGTCTTTCGCTCGGGGCTGAACCTGCCCGGCACGCTGCTGTTGAAGGACACCTCGAACCGCACCGTCTTTCCGATCTGGGATGGCGTCACCCCGGGGCTGATGGCCAACATGGCCGGTGCCCGCGACATGATGCTGGTGCCCGATCCCGCCACCTTCCGGGTGCTGCCCCATTCGCCGCATTCGGCCTGGATCTTCTGCGATCCGGTGGCCAGCGACGGCAGCCCGCTGATGTTCGCGCCGCGCCCGGTCCTGCGCCGCGCCATCGACCGGCTCTCGGGCCTTGGCTACAGCCTGACCGTGGGCCTCGAGGTGGAATTCCACGTCTTCGAGCGGGTCGAACAGGCGCTGGAGCACCACGAGACCGGCATGCCCGGTGCGGCGCCGCAAACCCGCCTGCTCGACCAGGGCTATCAGTACCTGGCCGAGAACACCTATGACCGGCTGGAGCCGGTGATGGACAAGCTGCGCCGCAACGCCGAGGCCCTCGGCCTGCCGGTGCGCTCGACCGAGGTCGAGATGGGCCCCTCGCAGTTCGAATTCACCTTCGAGCCCGCCGATCCCCTGACCCATGCCGACAACATGATCATGTTCCGCACCATGGTGAAGGAGGTCTGTGCCCGCGACGGGCTGCACGCCACCTTCATGTGCCGTCCGCAGGTGGCCAACAGCGCCTCCTCCGGCTGGCACCTGCACCAGTCGCTCTGCGATGCCGAGGGGCGCAATGTCTTCATTCCGCAGGCCGAGGGCGTGCTGCCGCGAGAGGCCAGCGCCTGGATCGCCGGCCTGCTGACCCATGCCGCCGAGAGCTGCCTGCTGACGACACCCACGGTCAACGGTTACAAGCGCTATCAGCCCTTCCAGCTCGCGCCCGACCGCATCGAATGGGGCGAGGACAACCGCGGTGCGATGATCCGTGCGCTGATGCGGGCCGGCGACGGCGCCAGCCGGATCGAGAACCGCGTGGCCGAGCCGGCCGCCAACCCCTATTTCTACTTCGCCTCGCAGATCCTGTCGGGCGCCGCCGGCCTAGAGGCCGGGCTCAGCGCCCCCGCCCCGGTCGAGACGCCCTACAACACCGACGCCCGCGCCCTGCCGCCCAGCCTGATCGCCGCCATCGAAAGCTTCGAGGAAGGCAGCCTCTACGCCGCGACCCTGGGGCAGGATTTCGTCGACTACATGTCGGTGATGAAGCGGGCGGAGTGGAAACGCTATCTCTCGACCGTCTCGGAATGGGAACAGCGCGAATACTTCGGGATCTTCTGAGATGCCCCATTTCATCATCGAGTATTTCACCGAAAACCCCGCGGCCTTCGATCGCCAGGCGGTACTGCAAACGGCGCTGGCCTGTGGTGCCGAGAGCGGCATCATGCAGCGCGAGGACATCAAGGTGCGCCTGCTGCCCGCCGAGGCGATCCTCTTCGGCGATGGCCGGCGCAGCTTCATCCACGTGACGATCTCGCTTCTCGCAGGGCGCAAGGATGCGGCCAAGCTGGCACTGGCGACCGAGTTGACGGGACGGTTGCGGGCGCTCTGTCCGCAGATCGAGGCGATCAGCGCCGATGTGCGCGACATGAACCCCGAGGCCTACAAGAAGTCGCTGGCGTGACAGGAAATCGCGGCCCCTGGCCGCGATGGCTCCGGTGGGCGTATTTTCCGGAAAGATGAAAAGGCGGCGGTGGGGCAGAAAAGTGTCGCTATCGCCTTGCACCTGCGCGGCGGGCGCGGTAGGTGGACGGACCGCCCGAAAGGGCGATTGTCGCGGGGTGGAGCAGCCCGGTAGCTCGTCAGGCTCATAACCTGAAGGTCGTAGGTTCAAATCCTACCCCCGCAACCAATCTTCCAGACAGATCAGCCATTTTCCCATCGGCCGGGCACGTCCCGGAACCGGACCTGTTTCGCATCCCGGCTCTCCGCACTGCCTGGGATCTTTCCGCGTGGCCTTCTCGCTGGTTGCGGGCAGATTTGCGGGATGCGGAGTTTCGCTTTTGCGGGGCCGGGGGAAGGGTGGCGTCGGCTTATGGGCGCTGGCGGTGTGCGGAGACTTGTTATGTCTGTGCGTTTATGCCGGGTCTGTGCGTTGATGCTGCATCGGGGTTCGGACCGACGTTATACCGCCGCAATACCGACGTGATACCGACGTTGGTTTCCGGTGATATCAGAGGGTTGCAAAACTGCACATCCAGGGGCGGCCTGGTCGGTTTCGGGCGTGTCGTGTCGTGTGTTTTGGCGATTTGCAGACAACAAAAAACCCCGCGACCAATTTGGCTGCGGGGTTTTTATTATTTGTCATCGTTGTCGGATTTTTACTAGGTCTGGCGGCGACTTACTCTCCCACGTCTTGAGACGCAGTACCATCAGCGCGACGGCACTTAACGGCTGGGTTCGGGATGGGACCAGGTGTTTTGCTCGTGCTATGACCACCAGACCGAGTAAAAATCCGACGAGAGATACCGATCATGTTGTCCATGATTTAGTTGATACACTGTTATGTGTGTATGCTTTTGATTTGGTAGGAGATTTCTGTCTACTACTGGATCAAATCAAGCCTATCGGGCCATTAGTACCGGTCAACTGAATGCATTGCTGCACTTACATCTCCGGCCTATCGACGTGGTGGTCTACCACGGCCCTCAGGGATACCTTGTTTTGAGGGGGGCTTCCCGCTTAGATGCCTTCAGCGGTTATCCTGTCCGAACATAGCTACCCAGCACTGCCGTTGGCACGACAACTGGTCCACCAGTGGTTCGTTCACCCCGGTCCTCTCGTACTAGGGGCAACTCCTCTCAAGTATCCTACACCCACGGCAGATAGGGACCGAACTGTCTCACGACGTTCTAAACCCAGCTCACGTACCTCTTTAAACGGCGAACAGCCGTACCCTTGGGACCTGCTCCAGCCCCAGGATGAGATGAGCCGACATCGAGGTGCCAAACACTGCCGTCGATATGGACTCTTGGGCAGTATCAGCCTGTTATCCCCGGCGTACCTTTTATCCGTTGAGCGATGGCCCTTCCACTCGGGACCACCGGATCACTATGGCCGTCTTTCGACTCTGCTCGACTTGTCAGTCTCGCAGTCAGGCTGGCTTCTGCCATTGCACTCAACGAGCGATTTCCGACCGCTCTGAGCCAACCTTCGCGCGCCTCCGTTACGCTTTAGGAGGCGACCGCCCCAGTCAAACTACCCGCCACACAGGGTCCCGGCACCGGATAACGGTGCGCGGTTAGACATCAAGCAGAACAAGGGTGGTATCTCAAGGGAGACTCCACAGGAACTGGCGTCCCTGCTTCGAAGTCTACCACCTATCCTGCACATGTTCGGCCTAATGCCAGTGTGAAGCTGTAGTAAAGGTGCACGGGGTCTTTCCGTCTAACCGCGGGAAGCCTGCATCTTGACAGGCAATTCAATTTCGCTGAGTCGATGTTGGAGACAGCGGGGAAGTCGTTACGCCATTCGTGCAGGTCGGAACTTACCCGACAAGGAATTTCGCTACCTTAGGACCGTTATAGTTACGGCCGCCGTTTACCTGGGCTTCAATTCGGAGCTTGCACCCCTCCTTTTAACCTTCAGGCACCGGGCAGGCGTCAGACCCTATACGTCGTCTTGCGACTTCGCAGAGCCCTGTGTTTTTAGTAAACAGTCGCCACCCCCTGGTTTGTGCCCCCGGCTCCAAGTTGCCTTGGAACCGGGCCTCCTTCTCGCGAACTTACGGAGGTATTTTGCCGAGTTCCTTCAACATCGTTCTCTCAAGCGCCTTGGTATTCTCTACCAGTCCACCTGTGTCGGTTTAGGGTACGATCTCATGTAGGGCTATTTCCAGGAACCTCTAAGCGGCCCACCCAATCCGATAAGGGTGAACAACCTTCGAGATCCGTCACGTCCTACTGGCTCAGGAATATTAACCTGATTCCCATCGACTACGCCTTTCGGCCTCGCCTTAGGGGTCGGCTTACCCTGCTCAGATTAGCTTTAAGCAGGAACCCTTGGACTTTCGGCGAGAGTGTCTCTCACACTCTTTGTCGCTACTCATGTCATCATTCTCGCTAGTGATCTCTCCACCGGATGGCTCACGCCCCGGCTTCACAGAAAGCTCCTTGCGTCCAATCCTTCCGAAGAAGGTAAGGACGCATGGAGCTATGTCACACTACGCTCCGCTACCATATGCTATGCATATCCTCAGCTTCGGCTCATGGCTTGAGCCCCGTTACATCTTCGCCGCAGGACGTCTTGATTAGACCAGTGAGCTGTTACGCTATCTTTAAAGGATGGCTGCTTCTAAGCCAACCTCCTGGTTGTTTTGGACATCCCACCTGCTTTCCCACTTAGCCATGAATTGGGGGCCTTAGCTGGAGGTCAGGGTTGTTTCCCTCTCCACTACGGACGTTAGCATCCGCAGTGTGTCTGCCATCTAGTACTCCCGGGTATTCGGAGTTTGGTTAGGATCAGTAAGCCTGTGGGGCCCCATTACCCATCCAGTGCTCTACCCCCCGGGGTATTCGGATGACGCTCTACCTAAATAGATTTCGCGGAGAACCAGCTATCTCCGAGTTTGATTGGCCTTTCACCCCTAGGCACAACTCATCCCGACCTTTTTCAACAGGTGTGGGTTCGGACCTCCAGTAAGTGTTACCTTACCTTCATCCTGGTCATGCCTAGATCACTCGGTTTCGGGTCTGATCCCACGAACTCGACGCCCTATTAAGACTCGCTTTCGCTGCGCCTACACCTATCGGCTTAAGCTTGCTCGTGAGACCAAGTCGATGACCCATTATACAAAAGGTACGCTGTCAGGCCGCAAGGGCCCTCCAACTGATTGTAGGCGTTCGGTTTCAGGTACTGTTTCACTCCCCTCGTCGGGGTGCTTTTCACCTTTCCCTCACGGTACTGGTTCGCTATCGGTCAGTAAGGAGTACTTAGCCTTCGAGGGT
This sequence comes from Pseudooceanicola sp. DL12, assembly GCF_056270665.1. Taxonomy (NCBI): domain Bacteria; kingdom Pseudomonadati; phylum Pseudomonadota; class Alphaproteobacteria; order Rhodobacterales; family Paracoccaceae; genus Pseudooceanicola; species Pseudooceanicola sp. DL12. The sequence continues at coordinate 210,132 of NZ_CM149884.1, read as the reverse complement.
GGTCCCCCGATCTTCAGACAGGATTTCACGTGTCCCGCCCTACTTAATACGTCCTGTCATGCTTCATATACGGGACTGTCACCCACTATGGTTGGCCTTTCCAGACCATTCTATTCACACTCAAGGCTCGGC
>NZ_CM149884.1:0-207500 GCF_056270665.1 Pseudooceanicola sp. DL12 | reverse complement strand
GATTACTCGGATATCCTTGACGTTCGAACCTCTGCACATCTGTGTCCCGGAGGCTAGTCCGGGACGTCTCTGTTTGTCTGTGCTTCAGTACCAAAGGTACAGAAACCGTTCAAACAGTGAAGCTGACATTCCATCATCGGCCGAAGCCTAGGAACGCGATATGCAGACATTGATCATCGAAATGATCCAAACCGCCCACATATCTCTTCAGATACTCGCGATGTCAAAGAGCGTAGAGACAAAAACCAGACCAGTGCGCCCTAACTTACGGCGCGCCCGCCCGTCATTACCTCTGAATTTCTTGTCACCACCTAACCGTCCAGTCCCTCAAGAGCGTCCGCTCCGTCCGTCCCGTCCGCCTCAGTGGCGCCCCGTAGCGCCTCAGCGCCGCCGGTGAAGGGGGTTCTAAGGTTATCACCCAGAACCCGCAAGCGGAAAAAACACTCGAAGCGCGTTTTTTCTGATTTTTTGATAAAACCATTCAATATCAAATGCTTACCATGAGCGTTTTCCGCTTCCGCCTCGCCCTGACCCGCCCCCCCCCCCTCCATGGAAAGGGCGCTCTAACCCCCTCCCCAGGACAGAATCCCTGACTCGGAGCAGAATGACTCGGAAGACTCTCCGCGGTCGCCACCCGGCCAGCATCCAGAGGGGAGCAGAACAGCATATCCAGAAAGTTCGCTCCGCCCTCGGAACATGCGCCATAGAGACGTGCATATAAGGAAGGGAGCCAAGACCCGACCAAGCCCCCGCAACGACACTTGTATATAGAGCGCCATATAGAGTGCGATCGAAGCCGGAGCGGGCCAGGACAGCCCGCCAGCCCGTACCGGCACCGAAGACAGGCCTTAGGCCAAATCGGCCAGGGGCAGGTGTCTCACTCTTCCGCCAAGCCCACTTGCATTCGAGCCCGAGGAATATCGCGAGAGCGGCAGCCGCAGAGCGAGGCCCTACGCCTTCTGACCGAAGATCATTCGCCAGGCAGAGAGGCGCTCCACCGCGCGCCCAAGACCACGCACAGCCCACACTGCGATAGAGAAGACGGCTTCACACCGGATAGAGAGGCACTGCACACTCCCCCGCTGCGTGACGCATATCCGGAAGATGAGACTCGGACGTCACGCAACATGGGTGATCCGATCCCGCCTCGGCCGTATGACTGACGTATTACTGACGTATTAAAGAGCTGAAGGCTGTGACCGGCCAGGGCGCAACGGTCGCGACGGTCGAATCCCGCGCGGGCGGCTCGGACCAACACATCACCCACAGCATAAAGCCCTGCGGTCCTTCCCTGCATGGCTGACCCTGGACCCACCCACCTTGGAGCAGAGAGACAGCGAACCGGAGGTGACGATGGAATTCATGGAAGCCGGTAACGCCCGCGCGATCGCCGCCATGGCGGCAGCACATGACCAGTCCCGACAAGGGGATGCCGATCTCGCAAGCGCGCTAGACATACCCCCATGAAAGAAGGCAAGCCTGTCTGCAAATTTTCAGGAAGGGATTTGGTGGAGCCTAGGGGGATCGAACCCCTGACCTCTTGCATGCCATGCAAGCGCTCTCCCAGCTGAGCTAAGGCCCCGTTCCGCAAGGCCGTTTCGACCTTGTGCGGCGCTATCTATGGGAAGCCCGGGGCGGGATCAAGCGAAAAATCACGCCCCCGGCAAACTCTTTTCGACTTAGTCGTCGTCGTCGTTCGACACGTCCGCGATATCGTCCAGCGAGACGTTGTCATCATCGTCGTCATCCAGGACATCATCGTCCAGATCCACGTCGACATCATCATCGTCCAGGACGTCGTCATCCGAATCCACGGACATGGCGGCCGCTTTCTTGGTGGCGGCATCCTCGGCATCGGCAGCAATCATGCGGCTCTTGCCCAGATCCAGCTCGACCACCTCACCGGTGTACGGGCTGATCACAGGATTCTGGTTCAGGTCATAGAACCGTTTGCCTGTGGTCGGGCAGACGCGCTTCGTGCCCCATTCTTCCTTGGGCATTTGGGTTCCCCTTTTGGCTGACATCTCTTGTCCACGATCCGCGCCACCTGCCATAACACCGACAGGGTGTCAAAACCTTTGTGCACAACGTGGGAGCGGAGTGAAAAGCATATGGGCCAGCATGTCCTTCCCGGCAACCCCCCGGTGCCCCTGACGCTGCGCAGATCGTCGCGGGCGCGGCGCATCTCGCTCCGGGTCTCCTCTCTGGACGGACGGGTGACGCTGACCCTGCCCTCCCATGTCCCCGAACGTGCCGCGCTGGACTTCGCGGCGGAGAAGGAGGAGTGGCTGCGCCATCACCTTGCCGCGCGCGAGGAAGACGTGGCCATCCTGCCCGGCGCAGAGCTTCCGGTGGAAGGGCGGCTGCGACTGCTGGCTGCCGGCACCGGCCGTTCTGTCCGCGTCCTCGAGGACCGGATAGAGGTGCCGGGCTCCCAGGATCGCTTTGGTGCGCGCCTGCAGGGGCATCTAAAGGCCCTGGCCCGTGACAGGCTTGCCGCTGCCTGCGATCTCCATGCCGCGCGCCTCGGGCGCCCCTACAGCCGGCTGACATTGCGCGACACCCGGTCCCGCTGGGGCTCCTGCACACAGGACGGGGCGCTGATGTTTTCCTGGCGGCTGATTCTGGCCCCGGCGCCAGTGCTGTCCTACGTCGCCGCGCATGAGGTCGCCCACCTGGCCGAGATGAACCACTCCCGCGCCTTCTGGGACACCGTCGAGGAAATCCACGGCGACTATCGCAAGCAGCGCCTCTGGCTGCGTCGCGAGGGCGCATCACTGCACCGCTATCAATTCGGCGCTTGACCTTCCCCCGGGCTGTGATCACAAAACTGCCATGCTGATACAGACACGCCCGGACCCATCGCCCTCTGCGCACGACCGCACTTATCGCGGCCTGCGCACCCGCATCATGCACGGCGAGATCCCGCCCGGGCAGTCGCTGACCCTGCGCGGCATTGGCAAGGAATACGACGTGTCCATGACCCCGGCGCGAGAGGCCGTGCGCCGCCTTGTGGCCGAGGGCGCCCTGCAGCTGTCCTCCTCGGGGCGCGTTTCCACCCCCGACCTGTCGAACGAGCGTATCGAGGAGCTGGCAGCCCTGCGCTCGCTGATCGAGGTCGAGCTGGCCTCGCGCGCCCTGCCCCGTGCCCACATGGCGCTGATCGACCGGCTGCAGATGATCAACGCCGGCATCAGCGACCGCGTGCGAGAGCATGATTCGGTGGGCTACATCCGGACCAACCTGGAGTTTCACCGCACGCTCTACCTGCGGGCCCAGGCACCGGCGATGCTGGCCATGGCCGAAACGGTCTGGCTGCAGCTCGGCCCGACGATGTGCAAGCTCTACAACAAGATGCGCCGCAACGAGGCGCCGCATTTCCACAAGCTGATCATCGCGGCACTTAAGGCCGGCGACGAACCGGGCCTGCGCCTGGCCGTACGCTCGGACGTGACTCAGGGCCTCAGGATGCTGACGACCTGAAGGGCCTCAGGCGGCCCTGGGCTTGCGTCCGGCGCGAGAGACGTTGTCGCCGGCATTCGGCGCCAGGCGCACCACGTCGAACAGGCTGATCAGGCAGAAGACAGCCGCGATGGCAAAGCCCAGCTTGAAGGGCGCAGCCGGATCGCCACCGGCGAAGATCGTCTCGCCCAGCCGCCAGCCGATGGCGCCAAGGGCGATGCCAAGCGCCCGCGAGAGCTGCTGGAAGGTCGCGTTCAGCGTGTTCGCATCGGGCATCCGCTCGGGCCCCAGGTCGGCAAAGGCCATGGTGCCGAGCGCGGTGAACTGCAACGAGCGCGCCATGCCCGACACGAAGAGCAGACCGCCGATCACCCAGAAATTCATGTCGGGCCCGATGAAGATCATCGAACCGATCGCCAGGCCATTGACCACCGCGTTGACCATCAGCACGCGACGGAAGCCCCAGCGCCGCATGATCGGCGTGGTGAACGGCTTCATCACGATATTGCCCAGGAAGACCGCCATCAGCATCATCCCGGCATCGAAGGCATCCCAGCCGAAGCCGATCTGGAACAGCAGCGGGATCAGGAAGGGAATCATGTTGATCGCCATCCGGAACATCGACCCGCCCACCACCGTGACCGAGAAGGTCGGCTCCGACATCGCCTCGAAGCGCAACAACGGGTGATCGCTGCGCCGCAGGTGCCACAGCCCCAGGACCGTCAGTGCAACGCCAAGGCCCCCCAGAAGCGCGACCCGCAGGTAACGCGCCTCCTCCCCGCCCAGAGTTTCCGCCGCGAAGAGCAGGCAGAACATTGCAGGGCCGAGGGTGACGAACCCCAGCCAGTCGAAGCGCTTGCTCCAGTCGCGGTCGAGGTGCGGCAGCAGTTTCAAGCCGAAGAGAAAGGCCAGCACGCCGAGCGGCAGGTTCAGCCAGAAGATCCAGTGCCAGGAAGCCTGATCGGTGATCAGCCCGCCCACCGGCGGCCCCAGCACGGGCGCGATCAGCGCCGGCCAGATCAGCAGGGCCATCGCCCGCACCAGTTGCGATTTCGGTGTCCGGGCCAGGACGATCAGCCGCCCCACCGGCAGCATCATCGCGCCGCCGACGCCCTGCAGGATCCGGGCGGCCACGAATTGCGGCAGGGTCTGGCACAGTCCGCAGAGCAGCGAGGCAAAGGTGAAGATGATGATCGAAGAGAGAAAGACCGGCCGTGCGCCGAACTTCTGTGCCGCCCAACCGGACACCGGCACCAGCACCCCGACGGTCAGCATGTAGGTGCTGACGCCGATGTTCAGATCCACCGGCGGCACGCCAAAGGCCCCTGCCATGGCCGGGATCGCCGGGGTCACGACCGAGCCGTCGAGGATCTGCATGAACATGGTCGCGGCGACCAGAAGCGGCAGGGCGATCGGGGCCTTGGCCTCTTCCGTTGCGGGGCCGGTCACCCCCGGAGCCTCCGGTGAGGCCCCCGTCTCTGCATGCGTATCCATGTGCTTTTCCATCATCCGTTCCGCCGCGTCTTCCGAAATCGGCGGCCCGAAAACAACCCTCCGAAGAGCACAGCAGTTTCATGCAGAAACGCACAACGCTTTGGCGCCCCCCACTGTCCCGGCCAGTGTCTCAGCCCCTCAACGGATCAGTATCGCCCTGAAATCGTTCACGTTCGTCCCCGTCGGGCCGGGCGCAAAGATCAGCCCTGCCGCATCAAAGGCGGTATAGGCGTCATTGCGGGAGAGAGCCTCTGCCGGGTCGCAGCCGGCGGCACGCATCGCGGCGGCGGTGTCGCCATCGGCAAAGGCGCCGGCATTGTCCTCGCTGCCGTCGATCCCGTCTGTATCCGCCGCAAGGGCCGCAACCCCCTCGGCGCCCTCCAGCGCCAGGGCCAGGCTCAGCAGGAACTCGGTGTTGCGCCCGCCACGCCCCTTGCCGCGCAGGGTCACCGTGGTCTCTCCGCCCGACAGGATCAGCACAGGGCGGGTGAAGGGACGGTTCCGGTTCAGCACCTCGCGCACCATCGCGGCCTGCACCCGGGCAACCTCCCGGGCCTCGCCCTCCATGGCGTCCGACAGGATCACAGCGGGAATGCCCTCGGCCTCGGCAAGGGCCGCTGCCGCCTCGAGCGAGCGCGCAGCGCTGGCGATCACATGCACGTCATTGCCGGAGAAGATCGCGTCACCCGGCCCCGGCGCATCCTCCGGGGCAGAGGCAAGGAAGTCCATGATCCGATTGGGCAATTCGATGCCATAGCCCCGGATCGCGGCCAACGCGTCGGCCCGGCCCTTGGTGCAGGGCACCGTCGGCCCGGACGCCACCTGCGCGGGGTCGTCGCCGGGCACATCCGAGACGATCAGGCTGACCACGCGGGCGGGAGCGGCGGCGGCGGCGACGCGGCCGCCTTTCAGGCGCGACACCTGCTTGCGGATGGCGTTCATCGCCCCGATCGGCGCGCCGCTGGCCAGCAGCGCGCTGTTCATCGCCTGCTCGTCCTCGAGGCTGAGCCCCGCCGGCGGCCCGGCCAGCAGCGCAGAGCCGCCGCCGGTGATCAGGGCCACCACCAGATCATCCTCTGTCAGCCCTTCGAGCGCCCCGAGCAGCCGGATCGCCGCGGCCTCTCCGGCGGCATCCGGCACCGGGTGCGCGGCCTCGAGCACCTCGATCCGGCGACAGGGCGCGGCATAGCCATAGCGCGTTACGACAACCCCCTCCAGCGGCCCGTTTCCCGCCTTTTCCCAAGCATTCTCAAAGGCCTGCGCCAGCTGCGCGGCGCCCTTGCCGGCCCCGATCACGACGGTCTTTCCCTTTGGTGGCGCCGGGATATGCCCCTCGAGCGCCACGGCGGGATCGGCAGCGGCCACGGCGGCCTCGAAGAGGCGCGTGAGAAAATCGCGGGTCTGGTCGTCCATGCGGGCATCTCCTCCGGAAGTCCCGACCGAGGTTAGACAATGCCGCCGGGAAGGGCCAGCCAGTGCCGGCCCCCCGGCCCGCAAACCGCCCTTTGCACCCCGGAAACGCCACCGAAAACGCCGCCGAAAAGGCCTCTCGTCCGGCCGATTTCCCAAAAATCCAAGCCGCTGTTTTTGCACGATTCCAACGTCGGTATCACGTCGGTATCGCGTCGGTATCACGACGGTGCGAAACCGGCGCCACAGCCGCAGCATGGCAAGGCGTAAACATGGCGGTAACCTTGTTGCGCCATGGTGCCCGCAACCCGGAGGGAGACGCCATGCCCGAGAGCCTGTTTCGCAGCGAGACGAATTCCGTCACCCGCTTCCGCGCGCGTGATTGCATCGTGGCGCCGGAGGCTGTTGTCATCTTCTCCGATTGGGGCAAGCGCGAACTTGGCGGGCAGATCGGCGGCACCGCGCCACTGCTGCGCGCCGGCTATGACGTGATCTGCGTGCAGTCGAACTGCGACGACTGGCACCAGGGCCTGCCCGAGGAGGTGATTGCCGGGCTGGCGAACAGCCTGCGCGAACAGCACGGCACGCTGCACGGCTATGGCAGCTCGATGGGCGGCTGGGCGGCGCTGGCGCTGGCCGGGCGGATGCAGTTCGACCGGGTGCTGGCCATGTCGCCGCAATTCGCCATCGACGCGCCCTATGACACCCGGTGGCAGTCCGACGCGGCGCGAATCGACTGGCACTATCGCATCGGCGATCACGCCGCCGCCTATCACGGCGAGATCTACCTGGTGCATGACCCGATGGAGGCCGACGGCGAACATGCCGCGCGCATCCGCGACTGCTTTGCCCGGGCCCGGATCTCGGAGCTGCCGATTCGCTTTGCCGGGCACCCGGCCGTGCACTGGCTGAACGATGCCGGCCTGCTGAAGACCTGCCTGCTCGAGGTCCTATCGGAGGGACGATTTCCCGATGTTTCCGACCGGCGCCTGAGGCGAAACAACCGGACCCATCTGCGCGAACAGATGCGCCACCTGACCGGCCACGACAAGCTGAAGAGCGCGCGGATCGTGGCCGCCCGGCTGGAGGCCCTGGGCGACCTGGACCACGGCGCCTGGCGGCTGATCAGCGTGCTGAGGGACCGCGCCGGCGAGCGCAGCGAGGCGCTCAGCGCGGCAAGTCACGCGGTAGAGCTGGCGGAAACGCCGAAACAACGCATGCATCACCGGCTCTGGCTGGCCGGGCTGCTGCATCGCGGCGGATCCTGCGACGCAGCCCTGGCCGTGCTCGACAACGCGGTGGAGGATTCGCCCGACGTGGCCAACCTGCACGTGACCCGCGCCGCGATCCTGGCCGATGACGGCGCGGATGCGGCGGCGCTCTCGGCGGTGGAAGAGGCGCTGCGCCTGGGCGACAGCCGCCACGGCACCTATCGCCTGGCCGCGCGGCTGAACGCGACCGCCGGCCACCAAGCCCGCGCCCTGGCCCTGGCCGGCCGCGCGGTGGAAGCCGCCGGCACCGTATCCCAGCGCCAGGCCCATATGCGCTTTCTCGTCAGCCTGCAAAAGGCCTCGCCACCGCCTCAGGGCACCAGCGCGATCTTTCCCGTGGCGCCGCGGCCCAGCACCCTCTTCAGCACGTCAGGCGCCTCGGACAACTTGTAGCGCCCCTCGATGTGCGGATGCACCGCGCCGCTCTCGTACCAGGCAAAGAGCTCTTCCATGTTCCTGAGGTACTCGGCCGGTTCGTGCCGCGTCCAGTTGCCCCAGAACACCCCGACCACGGCATATTCCTTGACCAGGGTCAGGTTCACCGGCAGCTTCGGGATCTCGCCGCTGGCAAAGCCGATCACCAGCAGCCGGCCGTTCCGCGCCATGAAGCGCGAGGCGGCATCAAAGGCATCGCCGCCCACGGAATCATAGACTACATCGGCGCCATGGCCGCCGGTCAGCGCCTTCACCTCGGCCTTCAGATTGTCGTAGCCGATGGCGTGATCGGCCCCGTTCTCGAGCGCCACGGCGCGTTTCTCCTCGGTCGAGCAGACGGCGATCACCCGTGCGCCCATGACCTTGCCGATCTGGATCGCGGCGATGCCGGTGGCGCCGGCCGCGCCGAAGATCACCAGCCATTCGCCGGGCTTCAGCTCCGCGCGCTGTTTCAGCGCGTGATGCGAGGTGCCATAGGCCACCAGCAGGGCACAGGCCTCGGCCGCATCCATTGTGGCCGGCATCGGGAAACAGCGGTCGGCGGCACAGATGGCATATTCGGCATAGCCACCGCCCGAGACCGCCGCCAGCACCCGGTCGCCGGGGCTCAGCCGCGTGACACCCGCGCCAACGGTCACCACCTCTCCGGCGACCTCGTTGCCGGGGGTGAAGGGGCGGTCGGGGCGGGCCTGGTAGAGGCCCTGCACCAGCAGCCCGTCGGGATAGTTCACCCCGGCGGCCTCGGTGCGGATCACAACCTCTCCTTGTGCAGGTTCCGGCACCGGAACCTCGTCCAGGGTCAGGTCGTCGAGCGGTCCGAATTCATGACAGACGATGGCTTTCACGCAGTTTCCTCCCTTGCGATTCGCACCCGAGCATGCTGCAGGCGCGTCATGATCAGAATAGGGAAGGCTCTGATTTACGCCAAGTAAATCAGTAATTTAGGCGCGTCATTGCCGGGTTTTTCCACGCCGCAGCGCGGCATTTCCCGCTCACCTTCCGCTCTACGGAATTTGAACGGAAAAATATTCCGCAAATGCGTGGAAGGGCTTGGGGGCGCCCGGAAACAATATTACCTTGAGTGGTATCATTTAGGGAGGAGAACCTATGGATGGCATGATGATGCACCGGCCGCTGCTGGTGAAGGAGATCCTGGAATACGGGATCAGGGCCCATCGCAAGGCCGAGGTGGTGTCGCTGCGGACGGAGGGAGACGTCCATCGCTATACCTACCCCGAGGCCGGCGCACGGATCGCGCAGCTGGCCCATGCGCTGCAGGGGATGGGCATCGCGATGGGGGATCGCGTGGCGACGCTGGCCTGGAACGGCTATCGCCATCTCGAGCTCTACTATGCGATCGCCGGCATCGGCGCCGTGTGTCACACGATCAACCCGCGGCTCTCGGCCGAGCAGATGATCTATATCGTCAACCACGCCGAGGATAAGGTGATCTTCGTCGACACCACCTTCGTGCCGATCCTGGCCGCGATCCGCGAGCACCTGCCGGAGGACCTGGTCTTCGTGGTGATGACGGACCGGGCGCACATGCCCGAGACGCCCTTCCCCGCGCTCTGCTACGAAGAACTGCTGGAGGGTCAGCCGGAGGTGATCGACTGGCCGGAGTTCGACGAGAACACCGCCTGCGGGCTCTGCTACACCTCGGGCACCACGGGGCATCCGAAGGGGGCGCTCTATTCGCATCGCTCGACGGTGCTGCACGCGATGATCATCTCGGTGATGCAGACGGCGAGCTTTGCCGAGGGCAAGAAGGTGTTGCCGGTGGTGCCGCTCTTCCACGTCAACGCCTGGGGGCTGCCCTTCTCGGCACTGCTGTCCGGGCTGTCGCTGGTGATGCCGGGGCCGGGCCTCGACGGGCCGAACCTGTTCCGGCTGATGGACCAGGAGGAGGTCTATTCCGCCTGGGGCGTGCCGACGGTCTGGATGGGGCTGCTGGCCGAGATCAAGGCCCAGGGGCGCAAGCCGAACGGTTTTGCCGACGTGGTGATCGGCGGCTCGGCGGCGCCCAAGAGCATGATCGAGGCCTTCGAGAAGATGGACATCTGCGTGGGCCATGCCTGGGGCATGACCGAGATGTCGCCGGTGGGCACCCACGGGGTGATGCCGCACTGGATGGCCGAGCTGCCCTTTGACGAGCGCATCGCCCACAAGGCCAAGCAGGGCCGGCGCTGTTTCGGCGTCGACCTGAAGATCGTCGACGAGGAGGGCAATCGTCTGCCCGAGGACGGCAAGGCGGTGGGCGAGCTCTTCGTGCGCGGCAACACGGTGGTCAGCGGCTATTTCCGCAACGAGGAAGCCACGGCCAAGGCCCTGGATGCGGGGGGCTGGTTCGGCACCGGCGACGTGGCGAGCATCGACAGCGAGGGCTTCCTGAGCATCCAGGACCGCGCCAAGGACCTGATCAAGTCGGGCGGCGAATGGATCTCCTCGATCGACCTGGAGAATGCCGCCCTGTCGCACCCGGGAATCGCCAATTGCGCCGCCATCGGCGTGCCGCACCCGCGCTGGGACGAGCGGCCGATCCTGATCGCGGTGGCCGCCGGCGAGACGAAACCGACGCTGGAGGAGGTTCGCGAGCATATCGCGCCGCATTTCGCCAAGTGGCAGCTGCCCGATGACCTGATCTGGGTGTCGGAACTGCCGCTGACGGCCACGGGCAAGGTCAGCAAGCTGACCCTGCGCCAGAAGCTGGGCGATTATCAGCACCCCGAGCTGCGCGAGACCGTCTGAGACAGACTGGCACCGGCAAGACGAAGAAAGGGGGCGGGGGCCGTGGGCCACCCGCCCCTTTTTTTCACGGCCGGATCCCGGCGATGCCGGGGCAATGCCGGATCGCTCAGTCGATATGATACTCTTCATCAAAGCTGAAGACCGGGGCCTTGCCCTCGACCACCAGAGGGTCGCCAAGGCATTTCCCGTGGGTGTCCGTCACCAGGAAGGTGGCATTGTTGTAGCTGTCGACCTTTCGACTGCCCATCAATGGCCCGAGATAGGTGCGCACCCCCTCGCGGCTGACGGAATAGATCAGCACCGGCAGGGCCCCATCATTGCGAAAGGTCACCTGAGTCCAGTTGCTGCCGGCGGGGGGCACATCGATGTTCTTGGGGCAATTGGGGCCGAAGGGGCTGATCACGTGCCTGGTCATGCGGCTTTCCTCGGTGCCCTCGTTGCGAAAGCAGAGTGCAATCGAATCGATCGCTTCCGAGGCCAGGTTCAGCGCGAAGAGCCCGTCGGGCTGACCGGGTTCGAAGTCGACGTAGTGGGCCGAGCGCGCCCGGGCCATGATCCAGGTGGGCACGACGAGCTCTGCCATGCCGTTGCGGGAGTGGAAATCGGCCTTTACCGTCTCGCCGTCGAAGATGATGTCATGCTCGCCCGCGCGCCAGATCGGCGCATCGGTGGCAAGCTCCCAGCCATTGGCATCGCGGTGGACGTAGATCGATTCGCCCCAGGCCTCGGTGACGGCACTGCAACCGTCATCGTACTGGTAGACGAACCAGTTCCCCACGGTATCGCGGTAGGGCAGGATGAGATCCGCACGTGCCTGGCTGACGAGCTGGGGGAGAAGAAGAAGTGCAAGAAGGATCTGTTTCATGCCCTCAGGGTTAGGCCATTCTGCTTAACCTTCGGGTAAATTCCCGCGCACCCGTGAACACTTTTCCCGGCATAGGGCGCATGGGCAACATTCCGGGATTGGAATACGGCCAGGCGCCGCCGCCGGAGCGCTTGCCCGGGTTCGGGGGGCGGGGGCCCGGGTTCAGGGGGCTCCGCCCGTGAAATCCTCAAACGCTCCCCCGGAGCGTTTGCCCGGGCCAAAGGCCCGGGTTCAGGATTTCACACCTCCAGCCATTCCTTGCGGACGTCGTCGCGGGTGGCGAATTCCGCCGGGGTGCCGGAATAGACGATCTCTCCGTGCCCCATGACATAGACGCGATCCGCGATGCGCAGGGCGATGGAAAGCTTCTGCTCGACCAGCAGGATGGAGACCCCTGCCTTCGCGATCTCGGCGATCATGTCGCCCACCTGCTGCACGATCAGCGGCGCAAGCCCCTCGGTCGGCTCGTCGATGATGATCAGCTCCGGATCACCCATCAGCGTCCGGCACATGGTCAGCATCTGTTTCTCGCCGCCCGAGAGAACCCCCGCCGGATTGTCTGCCCGCCGCGCCAGGTTCGGGAACATCTCGAGCATCTGGTCGATGGTCCACTTGCCCGGGCGGCGCATGTCCTTGATGCCCAGCATCAGGTTCTGCCGCACGGTCATGGTGGGGAAGATATCGCGGCTCTCGGGCACATAGCCCAGGCCCAGACGCGATATCTTGTGGTTCGGCATGCCGCCGATCTCCTGCCCGCGGAACCGGATCGAGCCCTCGGGGGCCACCTCTCCCATGATCGCCTTGGCGGTGGTGGAGCGCCCCACCCCGTTGCGCCCCAGAAGCGCGATCACCTCGCCGGGCATGATCTCCATGTTGACGCCGTTGAGCACATGGCTCTTGCCGTAATAGGCGTGCAGGTCGCGGATCTGCAGCATCGGTTCGCCCGCGGGCGGGGCGACCGGTGCCGCCTGTTGTTGGACCTGAACGTTCATGCCACGGCTCCTTCCTTGCTGGTCTCCGGCAGGTCGGCCTCTTCGCCGAGATAGGCCTCGCGCACCCTGGGATCGCCGCGGATCTCCTCCGGCGTGCCGGTGGCGATGATCTGGCCATAGACCAGAACCGAAATCCGGTCGGCCATGCCGAAGACCACGCCCATGTCATGCTCGACGATCACCAGCGTCTTGCCCGCCGTGGCCTTCTCGATCAGGGCAACGGCGCGGTCGGTCTCGGAATGGCTCATCCCGGCGGTGGGCTCGTCGAGCAGCACCACCTCGGCACCGCCCGCGATGGTGATGGCAATCTCCAGCGTGCGCTGATCGGCATAGGGCAGCAGGGCGGCGGGCAGGTTCGCCTTGTCGATCAGCCCGACGTCCTCGAGGATCGCGGCGGTCTTTTCCGAGACCTCGCGCAGGTTGCCGATGTTGCGCCAGAAGGAATAGCCGTAGCCCATGGAATAGAGCACGCCGCAGCGGACGTTCTCGCGCACCGTCATGTTGGTGAAGATGTTGGACACCTGGAAGGACCGCGACAGGCCCATCCGGTTGATCTCGAAGGGCTGCCTGCCGGAGATCACCTCGCCGTTCAGCCGTACCTCTCCGGCGGTCGGAAAGAACCGCCCCGAGATCAGGTTGAACAGCGTCGACTTGCCCGCCCCGTTGGGGCCGATGATGGCATGGGTCTCGCCCCGCTCCACGGTCAGGTCGACGCCCTGGATGATCCTGGCGGGGCCAAAGCTCTTCTCCAGGCCGGTCAGTTGAAGTGCGGGGGTGCTCATTTGTCCATCTCCTTCAGCTGTCGCACGACCCGGCGCAGCAGCACCACGCCGATGGCCAGCGGAATGATCGCCATGGCCCAGGTCAGCGGGCTCTCCGGCGGAAAGGGCGCGATGCCGAAGGGCGTGAAGATCTCGCCGTAGCCGTCGGACCAGCGGAAGGCGACCTCGACGATGGTGATGATCGAGACCAGCACCAGCGCGATGCCGGCCAGCCGCTGGATCCAGATCGGCCACATCTGCCGCCAGCGCCCGGTACGCAGGGTGCCCCAGGTTTCATAGACGATGCCGGCGATGCCATCGGGCTGGAACATCACCATGGTGACGAACATCAGGCCCAGGTAGAGCAGCCAGCCGTGGGTGTAGTCGCTGAGGTTGGATCCCATGTAGGTCATCGCCACGGCGCCGAAGATCGGCCCGGTGAAATAGCGGATGCCGCCGACGTAGGTGGCGATCAGGATCGCGCCCGAGGGCAGCAGCGACAGGCTCTCGGGGGTGAAGATCTCGTCCTGGACGGCGGACATGCCGCCCGCCATGCCGGCAAAGGCCCCGGCGAAGATGAAGACCAGGTAGCGCACGCGCTGGGGGTTGTAGCCGACGAACTGCACGCGCTCGGCATTGTCGCGGGTGGCCTCGGAGAGCTTGCCCAGGGGCGTGCGGGTGAAGGCGAAGGTGCCGGCGATGCCGACGATCGTCCAGAAGGCGATGAACCAGTAGACCTGGCTGACCGGACCGAGGGAGAGGCCGAAGAGCTCGGGCCCCGCCATGCGGTCGGCCGAGATGCCCATCTCGCCGCCGAAGAGGCTGTCGAACATGAAGCCCGCCGCGGCGACAAGCTCGGCCACGCCGAGCGAGATCATCGCGAAGGGCGTACCCGCGCGCCGGCAGGAGGGCCAGCCGATGACCGCGCCCGCAAGCGCCCCCATGGCAAAGCCGAAGGCCGGCATGGAGAACATCGGCACATGGGACCAGATGCCGGTGCCCGCGTCGATCCAGTTCATCACGTGGATGGCGAAATAGCCCCCCAGCCCCATGTAGACCGCATGGCCGAACGACAGCATGCCCGCCCGGCCCAGCAGCATGTTGTAGCTGAGGGCAAAGACGATGGTGATGCCCATGTGGTTGAGCAGCGTGTAGGTGCTGCGCGAGGGCCCGAAGAAGGGAATCACGACGAGCAGCAGGGCAAAGAGGATCAGCGGCAGGGTGCGCTGACGGAACTTCTCGGCCCGGCTGGGCGCGAGATCGAGATACTGGTTGGAGGTTGCGTCGGTCATACTTCACGTTCCCCCATCAGGCCACGCGGACGGATCATCAGGACAAGCACCAGGAGCAGGAAGGGCAGCATCGGTGCCAGCGAGGCGATGGTGATTTCCCCCACCTCGGATGTGGGCGAGAGGCCGAGAAAGCCGAAGATCTGCGCCAGCGACAGGTTCACCGAGATGGCCGAGGTCTGCAGGATGCCGATCAGCATGGCGGCGACAAAGGCGCCCTCCAGGCTGCCGAGGCCGCCCACGACCACCACCACGAAGACGATGGGGCCCATCTGCACCGCCATTGCGGGATCGGTGATGAAGTAGTTGCCGCCGATCACCCCGGCGAGGCCGGCGAGCGCGCAGCCGGCGCCGAAGACCATCATGAAGATCACCGGCACGTTGTGGCCCAGGTGGCCGACCATGTGGGGATGGGTCAGCGCCGCCTGGATGATCAGGCCCGCGCGGGTCTTCTTCAGCATGTACCACAGCCCCACCAGCATCAGCACGGCGACCAGCAGGATGAAGATGCGATAGGCCGGGTATTGCACCCCGAAGAGGGTGAAGAGCGGGAAATCAAGCGCCGGCGGCACCTGGTAGTTCACCGCCGTGCGGCCCCAGAAGATCTTGACCACCTCGTCGATCAGGTAGGCCAGGCCGAAGGTGAAGAGCAGCTCGGCCACGTGGCCGTTGGCATGGACGTGGCGCAGCCCGTAGCGCTCGACCACCATGCCCACCAGCCCGACGAGCACCGGCGCGATGAAGAGCGCGACCCAGAAGGACGAGGCCCCCATGATCGTATAGGCGAAATAGGCCCCCAGCATGTAGAAGCTGGCGTGGGCAAAGTTCAGCACGCCCATCATCGAGAAGATGAGCGTCAGCCCGCTGGACAGCATGAAGAGCAGAAGCCCGTAGATCACGCCGTTGAGCAGGGCAAAGATGAGTGTTTCCATGAGGGCTCCTCCCCGAGCCTGTCCGGATTGCGTCTGTCTGACGGTTCGATGCCGTGATACCGCCCCTCTCCCCGTCAGGCGGCGTGCGGGCGCCCCTCCCCGGGCGCCCGTCCGTCATGTGGCGGTCCGGATTACTCCGGGCGCTCCATGTCACAGGTGGTCTCGGTCATCGCGGCCTCGGCCGGGATGGTGCCACCGTCGACCAGCTTCCAGCCGAGCGAGATGTTGTCGACGCCGTATTTCACGTCGTCCGCCACCGTCGAGATATAGAGGTTCTGCTGGGCCTGGTGATCGCTGCCGCGCATGGTCACGGGGCCATAGGCGGTGTCGATCGTCAGATCCTCCATCGCATTTGCAACGGCAAGTGGTTCGGCGCTGCCGGCCTTCTCGGCCGCGGCCTTGAACATCTGCATCGCCACGAAGGCCCGGTGATAGTAGTAGTCGTAATCCGGGAAGCGCTCCTTGTACTCCTCGATCAGGGCATATTGCGCATCGTCGGCGGGCAGGTTGGTGATGCCTTCCGAGACCTGATAGAGGGTGTCGATTGCCCCGTCACCCAGGGCCGCAACGGCTCCGGACGACCCGCCATAGAAAGTCAGGTATGGAATTTCCTGCCCGGCATCGGCAGCCGCCTTGACCAGCAGCGTCATGTCCTGGCCCCAGTTGCCGGTGATCACCGCATCGGCGCCCGAAGAGCTGATCTTCTGAACGTAGGGGGTGAAATCCTTGACCTTGGCCAGCGGGTGCAACTCGTTGCCGACGATCTCGATGTCGGGGCGCTTTTCACCCAGCTGCTTGACCGCGGCGGCAGCCACGGCCTCGCCATGCACGTAGTCCTGCCCGATGATGTAGACCTTCTTGATGTCGTCACGCTGGGCAATCCAGTCGGTGATGGCATTCATCTTCATGTCCGTATGGGCATCGAAGCGGAAGTGCCAGAAGCTGCAGGCCTCGTTGGTGAACTCGGGCGTGACGGCCGCATAGTTGAAGAAAACAACCTCATCCCCGGGATTCCGGGTGTTGTTCTTGCCCACGGCGTCGATCAGCGCGGCGGCCACCGAAGAGCCGTTGCCCTGGAAGACGTAGTGGATGCCCTCGTCGATGGCCTTTTGCAGCTGAACCAGCGATTCCTTCGGGCTCAGCTTGTTGTCGAGGCCCACGATCTCGATCTGGTCCCCGTTCACACCACCCTCCGCATTGATGTGTTCGGCGGCCAGCACGAAGGACTGGTACGCAGGTTCCCCCGAAGAGGCCATCGCGCCCGAGAGCGGGTCGATGAAGGCCATCTTGATCGTATCCGCGCTCGCCGATGTTACGGCAAGCATGGAGACGGCAGCCGCAAGAGCGGCTTTCGCGGTGAATTTCATAATGTTCTCCTCCCTAGATGGAAAACAGGGTATGGAAGCCCCGCCCTCCTGCCAAGATCAAAAGGTTTCCACTGCGCCTTGTCAAGCAATGTGTGAAATTCTATTCTGCGATGCGAAAGAACATCCGTTGGGGAGGACGGTATGCTGGACTTTTCCGAAGATCCGGAGGTTTTCCGGAGGGGAATCACCGCGTGGATCGAGGCCCATTGCGCGCCCGAATTACGCAACCTTGAGCCGAGTGAACAGGAGATCTGCTGGGGTGGCAAGAGGTGGGTTTTCACCTCCGATGCCCAGCGCGACTGGATGCGCGCCGCCGCCCGCGAGGGGCTGACCGCGCCGCGCTGGCCGGTGGAATACGGCGGCGCCGGGCTGACCCGCCAGCAAGAGAAGATCTGGCTGGAGGAACTGGCGCATCTGGGTGCGCCGACGCCGCTGGAGAGCTTTGGCCTGTGGATGCTGGGCCCGGCGCTGCTGGCCTTTGGCACCCACGAGCAGAAGGCCCATTACCTGCCCCAGATCACCCGCGGCGAGATCCGCTGGTGTCAGGGCTATTCCGAGCCGGGCGCCGGCAGCGACCTGGCCAGCGTGCAGACCCGCGCCGAGGATCACGGCGACCACTGGGTGGTGAACGGATCGAAGATCTGGACCAGCTATGCCGATCAGGCCGACTGGATCTTTGCCCTGGTGCGCACCGACCGCGAGGCGCCCAAGCACCGCGGCATCTCCTTCATGCTGATCGACATGGAGGCCGAGGGGGTGACGACAAAACCGATCCGCCTGATCTCCGGCGCCTCGCCCTTCTGCGAGACCTTCTTCGACAATGTCGTGGTGCCCAAGGTCGACGAGCACGGGCTGTCGCGCATCGTCGGCGAGGAGAACCGCGGCTGGGACGTGGCCAAGCACCTGCTGACCCATGAGCGCGAGATGATCGGCGGCGGCGCGCGCGGCCTGCTGGGCGGGCGATCGCTGAGTGAATTCCTGTCCTCGCTCGATCCCGAGATCCTCGCCGATCCGGTGCTGCGCAGCGAGGCCATGACACTTGAGGTCGACAGCCTGGCCACCGCCATGACGCTGGAGCGCTATCGCGACATGGCGAAACAGGGCGGCGTGGGCAATGCCTCCGCCATGCTGAAATACGCCGGCACCGAGCTGAACAAGCGGCGCTACGAGCTGCTGATGTCCGTCACCGGCAGCGAGGGCGTGGAATGGGACGGGCCCCATGGCGCGCTGGCGCCGGAATGGCTGCGCACCAAGGCAAACTCGATCGAGGGCGGCACCAGCGAGGTGATGCTCGACATCCTCGCCAAGCGCGTGCTCGAACTGCCCTCCAGCTGACAGGAATGACCATGACCGAGAGTCTGATCCCGACCGAGGATGAAACCATGCTGCGCGATGCCGCGCGCGGATACCTGGCCGAAGCCAGCCCCGTTGCCGCCTTTCGTGCCAACCGCGATGCCGGCCGCGCCTGGGACCCGACGCTCTGGAAGGCCATGGCCGAGATGGGCTGGGCCGGGGTGCTGATCCCCGAAGAGGCCGGGGGCTCCGACATGGGCCACCGCGCCGCCGGTATCTTGGCCGAGGAGATGGGAGAGGTGCTGGCCGCCTCGCCCTGGCTCTCCACCGCCGTGATCGCCGCCACCGCCCTGCGCGCTGCCGGCTCTGCCCGGCTGGCCGAGATCGCCGGCGGCGCGGTCACCTATGCCCTGGCCGTCGACGAGGGGGCGAAACACGCCCCCGCCCGCACCGCCATGACCGCCGAGCGGCAGGGCAACGGGTTCCGCCTGACCGGGCGCAAGTGCTTCGTCGCCGATGGCGGCAGCGCCGACAGGCTGCTGGTGCTGGCGCGCACCGGGGGCGCCCCGGGCGAAGAGGCTGGCCTCACGCTCTTCGACATCGATGCCACCCGCGCCGGCATCACCCGCGATGCCCGCCAGACGGTGGACAGCCGCGACCATGCGCAGATCGACTTTGCCGCCGTCGAGGCCACGGGCGAGGACGTGCTGGGCGAGGTCGACCAGGGCATGGTCGTGCTCTCCCGCGCGCTGAACGCCGGACAGGCCGCGCTCTCGGCCGAGCTGCTGGGCGTCTCCGCCGGGGCCTTCGGCATGACGGCGGGCTACCTGAAGGAGCGCAAGCAGTTCGGCCGCACCATCGGCAGCTTCCAGGCGCTGCAGCACCGCGCCGCGCATCTGTGGAGCGAGATCGAGATCACCTCCAGCGCCATCGCCAACGCGGGCCGGATGCTCGACGAGGCACCGGAGGAGGCCGACCTTGCGGTTTCCGTCGCCAAGGCGCGGGCCACGGCAACGGCAAAACTGGCCGTATCCGAGGGCGTGCAGATGCACGGCGGCATCGGCATGACCGATGAATTCGACATGGGCTTCTACATGAAACGCGCCCGAGTGGGGGCAGAATGGCTTGGCGATTACGGCTATCACGCCGCCCGCGTGGCCGCCGCGAGGGGGTTCTGAGATGGGAGTGACACCAGCCGAACTGAACGACCTGACGGGCAAGGTGGCCCTTGTCACCGGGGGCGCCACGGGCATCGGGCGCATGGCGGCCGAGGGCCTTGTCGCCGCCGGCGCGCGGGTGCTGATCGCCAGCCGCAAGGCCGAGGCCTGCGAGGCCGTTGCCGCCGAGCTGAACGCCATGGGCCTGCCCGGCAGCGCCGAGGGCTTTGGCGGCGACGTCGCGACCGAGGCGGGGATCACGGCCCTTGCCGAGGCGGTACGCGCCCGTACCGACAGGCTCGACATCCTGATGAACAACGCCGGCCGCACCTGGGGCGCGCCGCTGGGGCAGTTTCCCTATGACGCCTGGGCCAAGCTGATGGACCTGAACGTCACCGGCATGTTCCACCTCACCCAGGCCCTGCTGCCGCTGCTGCAGGCCGCCGGCACCCCGGACGACCCGGCGCGGGTGGTCAACGTGGGCTCTGTCATGGGCGAGATCCCCAAGGGTCAGGGCGCCTATTCCTACGCGGTGTCGAAATCGGCGGTGCACCACATGACGCGGATCCTGGCCAACGAGCTGGCCGCGCGGCACATCACCGTCAACGCCATCGCTCCGGGGCCCTTCATGTCGAAGATGATGGCCTTTGCCATCGGCCACGACGAGGGCCGCAGGAAGACCGCCGCCACCGTGCCCCTTGGCCGCGTGGGCCGCGAGGAGGACGTGGCCGGCGTGCTTCAGTTCCTCTGCGGGCGCGGCGGCAGCTATGTCTCGGGCGCGGTGATCCCGCTCTCGGGCGGCATGCAGGTGGCCACGGCGCAGGCCGCCTTTCTGGAGGAGTGAGAGAGATGACCCTGATGACACGCGCGGATTTCGAGGCGCAGACAGGCCGGGTGATCGGCACCAGTTCCTGGATCGAGGTGACACAGGCGCGCATCGACGCCTTTGCCGCCTGCACCGAGGATCACCAGTACATCCACGTCGATCCCGAGCGCGCGAAGGACACGCCCTTTGGCACCACCATCGCCCATGGCTTCCTGACGCTCTCGCTGCTCTCGGCCATGGCCTATGAGATGCCGGGCATCGACGGCACCGTCATGGCGGTGAACTACGGCATGAACCGGCTGCGCTTCATCAGCCCGGTGCCTTCGGGGGCGCGCATCCGGGGCCATTTCAAACTGTTGAAGATAGAGGAAATTCGCCCCCGCGAGATCCAGACCACCATGGAGGTGACGGTGGAGATCGAGGGGCAGGAGAAACCGGCGCTGGTCGCGGAATGGCTGGGCCGCCGTTATTTCGGAGAAGAGACATGAGCATTCGTTTCGACGGCCGCGTGGCCATCGTCACCGGCGCGGGCGTGGGCCTGGGCCGAAGCCACGCCCTGGGCCTTGCCGCGCGCGGCGCAAGGGTTGTGGTCAACGACCTCGGCGTTGCCACCGACGGCACCGGGCAGTCCAGCGCCCAGGCCCGCGCCGTGGTCGAGGAGATCCGCGCCGCCGGCGGCGAGGCCATGGCCCATGGCGCCAATGTCACCGACCCGGCACAGGTGCAGGACATGGTGGATCAGGCGATGGCGGCCTGGGGCCGCGTCGACATCCTCGTCTGCAACGCAGGCATCCTGCGCGACAAGACCTTTGCCAAGATGGAGCTGGAGGATTTCCAGAAGGTCGTCGACGTGCACCTGATGGGCTCGGTCGTGCCCACCAAGGCGCTCTGGGAGATCTTCCGGGCGCAGAACTACGGCCGCATCGTCTATACCACCTCGGCCTCGGGGCTTTACGGCAACTTCGGCCAGTCGAACTATGGCGCCGCCAAGGCCGCCATGGTGGGCCTGATGAACGTGCTCTGCCAGGAAGGCGCCAAGAACGACATCCGCGCCAATATCCTGGCCCCCACGGCGGCCACCCGGATGACCGAGAACCTGCTGCCCGAACAGGTGCTGGCGCTGCTGCGGCCAGAGACCATCACGCCCGGCCTGCTGACCCTGCTGCACGAGGAGGCGCCCAGCCGCATGATCCTCGGCGCGGGCGGCGGCTGTTTCACCGAAACCCGCATCTACGAGACCCCCGGCGTGGCCTTTGCCGACGAGGATCTGAACCCCGATGCGATCTGGGCCCGGATGGAGGAGATCCGCGCCGAGGCCGGCCAGCAGGTGATGCCCGGCGCCTTTGCCCAGACGAAGAAATACGCCGCCATGGCCGCCGCCCTGCGCGGCATCGAGCTGCCTGCCGGTTAAGGCCGCCGGTCAAGGCTGTCGGCCCGCGCCGGCAGCCCAGGAAAACACGTCTCAAGGGAGGAGACCCCAATGCGCGAAGCACTCATCGTTTCGACCGCCCGCACCCCGATCGGCAAGGCCTTTCGCGGTGCCTTCAACAACACCCAGGCACAGGAGCTGATCGGCCATGCCGTGCGCCATGCCGTCGACCGCGCCGGGCTGGAGGGCGGCGAGGTGCAGGATTGCATCATCGGCTCGGCCCTGCAGCAGGGCAGCACCGGCGGAAATATCGGCCGCCAGGCGGCGATCCGCGCCGGCCTGCCCACCTCGGTTGCCGGCATGTCGATGGACCGCCAGTGCGCCTCCGGCATGATGGCCATCGCCACCGCGGCCAAGCAGGTGATCAGCGACGGCATGCAGGTGGCCGTGGGCGGCGGGGTCGAGAGCATCTCCCTCGTGCAGAACCAGAACATGCGCACCGACCGCGCCCGCGATCCCTGGATCATGGAGCATCAGCCGGCGATCTACATGACCATGCTGGAAACCGCCGAGATCGTCGCCGACCGCTATGGCGTCAGCCGCGAGGACCAGGACGAATACGCCCTGCGCTCGCAGCAACGCACCGCCGCGGCCCAGCAGGCGGGCAAGTTCGATGACGAGATCGTGCCCCTGACCACCACCATGGGCGTGATGGACAAGGAGACCAAGGAGATCTCCTTCAGGGAGGTCACGCTGGAGCGCGACGAGGGCAACCGCCCCGGCACCACGCTGGAAAACCTCGCCGGGCTGCAGCCGGTGTTCAAGGACGGCCAGAAGGTGGCGCAGGGCGCCCATATCACCGCCGGCAACGCCAGCCAGCTCTCCGATGGCGCCTCTGCCGCCGTGCTGATGGAGGCCAAGGAGGCCGAGAAGCGCGGCGTCACGCCGCTGGGCCGCTATGTGGGCGTCATGGCCGCGGGCCTCGACCCCGACGAGATGGGCATCGGCCCGATCTACGCGGTGCCGAAGCTGCTCGAGGCCCATGGGCTGAAGATCGACGACATCGGCCTGTGGGAGCTGAACGAGGCCTTCGCCTGCCAGGTGCTTCAGTCGCAGCGGGTGCTGGGCATTCCCGACGAGCTGCTCAACGTCAACGGCGGCGCGATTTCCGTCGGCCATCCCTATGGAATGTCGGGTGCCCGCATGGTCGGCCACGCGCTGATCGAGGGCAAGCGGCGCGGCGCGAAATACGTCGTCTGCACCATGTGCGTCGGTGGCGGCATGGGGGCGGCGGGCCTCTTCGAAGTGCTCTGATGGGCCTGCTCTACCTGATCCGCCACGGTCAGGCCTCCTTTGGTGCCGCGGATTACGACCGGCTCTCCGACACGGGCGAGGCCCAGTCGGAGGCGCTCGGGCGGTGGTTCGCGGCCCAGGGGATCACGCCCGACCGCGTCGCCCATGGCACGCTCCGGCGGCAGAAACAGACCCTCGCGGGGATCCTGCGGGGGATGGGGCTGGACCTGGATGCCGAGGAGATCCCCGGCCTCGACGAATACGATTTCGCCGCCCTGCTCGAGGCCCGCTATGCCGCGGGCGGCGCCCCCGAGGGCATGCATACCGAGCGCAAGAGCCACTTCCGCACCCTGCGCGACACGGTGGCCCTCTGGCAGAAGGGCGAGATCGCCGCCCCGCCCGAGCGCTGGGAAGAGTTCACCGCCCGGGTCGAGGCCGCCCGCGCCCGGCTGATGCGCCCCGGGGCGGATGTGGTCTTTGCCACCTCCTCCGGCGGCGCCATGGGGCAGATGGTGGCCTCGGTCCTCGGCGCGCCCGCGACGGTGCAGACCGAGCTGCAGCTGCAGACCAAGAACGCCTCGGTCACCCGCTTCGTCTTCACGCCGCGCCGCACCTACCTGCACGGGTTCAACGAGACGCCCTTCCTGACGGGCGCGGACGACCCGCTGCTCACCTATTCCTGAGAGGCTCCCATGACGCTCACCAAGGACGACCCCGCCCGCCTCGACCCCACCCATCTGGACACCGCCGCCGTCGGCGCCTGGCTCTCGGACCACCTGCCGGGGTTCAAGGGGCCCATCGAGGCCGAGAAGTTCAACGTGGGTCAATCGAACCCCACCTTCCGGCTGAAAACCCCCACGCGCAATTACGTGCTGCGCCGCAAGCCGCCGGGGGTGCTGCTGAAATCGGCCCATGCGGTGGACCGCGAGTTCCGCGTGCAGAGCGCCCTCGCCGGCACCGACGTGCCGGTGGCGAAGATGCATGTGCTCTGCGAGGACGAGAGCGTGATCGGCTCGACCTTCTATGTCATGGACGAGGTGCAGGGCCGGCACTTCAACCTCCCCGACCTGCCCGAGCTTGCGCGCGAGGATCGCCGCCCGATCCACGAGGAGATGGCCCGGGTGCTGGCCGCGATCCACGGGGTGGACCTCGCCGCCACCGGCCTCTCGGACTACGGGCCCGAGGGCAATTACTACCGCCGACAGATCGACCGCTGGATCAAGCAGTACCGCGCCGCGGAAACCGGGAGCATCCCCGAGATGGACGAGCTGATCCCCTGGCTGGATGGAAATATCCCCCCCGATGACGGCATCCGCACCCTGGCCCATGGCGACTATCGCATCGACAACATGCTGTTCGCACAGGATGCCCCCCGCATCGCCGCCGTGCTCGACTGGGAGCTCTCGACCACCGGCCATCCCTATGCCGACGTGGCGGCGGTGATCATGCAATGGTCGATGCCCATGGGCCCCGATGGCCGGGGCCTCGCCGGGGCCGACCGCGCCGCCCTCGGGCTGATGACGGACCAGGAATTCATCGACAGCTATTGCGCCCGCGCCGGCATCCCCGGCATCGAGGGCTTCGGCTTCTACCTGGCCTTCACCTTCTTCCGCATGGCTGGCATCATCCAGGGCGTCTACAAACGCGCGCTCGACGGCAATGCATCGAACCCGGAACGGGCCCGCCAGATGGGCGCGCTTGTGCCGCGGTTCGCCGCTGCCGGCCTCGACGCCGCGAAAACGCTCTGAAAGAGGCTTCATGTCAGATCTGGATCCCGCGCTCGTCGAGGCGCCCTACCCGCTGCAGAAACACATCGGCTTCTACATCACCGACTGGCGGACCGATTATGCGCGCTTCGAGCTGCCGCTGTCGCATTTCCTGATGAACCGCTACGGCATCCTGCACGGCGGCGTGCATTCGATGATGTGCGACACCGCCATGGGCTATGCCGGCTGCTATACCGGTGATCCCGAGGCGCGGAACCTCGCGATGACGCTGAACCTCTCGGTCAACTTCCTCGGCCAGGTGAAGGGCGAGATGCTGATCGCCGAGGGCTTCCGCACCGGCGGCGGGCGCAAGACCTTCTTTGCCGAGGCAAGGATCAGCGACGAGACCGGCACGCTGGCCGCCACCGGCACCGGCGTCTTCCGCGTCCGGGGCAGCTGAGGGATGGAGCCCGCGACCGAGGCCCGCACCGAAGCCCGCATCCGTGCGAGCTTTGCCCGGCAGAGCCTGATGGCCACGCTCGGCGCAACCCTCACCCGGCTGGAGCCCGGCCGCGTCGACATCTCGGCGCCGCTCTCGGAAGGCACGCAGCAACAGCAGGGCTTTGCCCACGCGGGCCTTACCTTCGCCATCGGCGACAGCGCCGCGGGCTATGCCGCGCTTTCGCTGATGCCCGAGGGGATGGAGATCATGACCGTGGAAATGAAGATCAACCTGCTCGCCCCGGGCATGGGGCTGCTCATCGCCGAGGGCCGCGTGCTGAAACCCGGCCGCCGCCTCACCGTGGTCGCCGCCGATGTCTATGCCGAGGCGGATGGCGCCCGCCGCCATGTCGCGGCCCTGCAGGGCACGATGATCCCGGTGGAAATGTAGCAGGGGGCTCTGCCCCCTCGGGCCTGCGGCCCTTACCCCCGGGATATTTCGGGCCAGATGAGAAGAGCCGCCCGCTCCCGTTCATCTGGCCGTAAATATCCCGGGGGAGGCGCGCGGCGCCGGGGGCAGAGCCCCCGCCCTCCCGTCAGATCAGCGGACGCACGACGGGGGCGCGCTTCGGGTCGAGCTGGGCGATCTCGCAGAGGCGGTCGGGATCGAAGATCTCCAGGCGCCCCTCGTGCCATTCCGCGATGCCCTCCTCGCGCAGGACCCGCAGCGTCTTGTTGGTGTGCACCAGCGAGAGCCCCAGCGCATCGGCCAGGTCCTGCTGGCGGTAGGGCAGAGGCATCTGCCCCTGTTCCAGCAGGCCCAGCGCCCGGCCGCGTTCGAACAGGCGGGCGAAGGCGCGGGCGATCCGCCCCCGGCCGTCGAGCTGGCCTACCGCCGTCAGGGCATCGCCAAGGACATGTTCCTCGACCGCCGCCACCCATGTCAGGTCATAGGCGCGCTCGGGGTGGTCGGCAAAGAGGGTCCAGAGGTTGCGCCGGTCGAAGACGCAGAGCTTCATCCGGGTCGTCGCCTCGACCGTGTGCTGCATCTCGCTCATCACCCCCGCCTGCAGGCCGACGAAATCGCCAGGCAGCACGAAGTTGATCACCTGGCGGTCGCCCGACGGCAGGGTCTTGTAGCGCAGGCCCATCCCCTCCAGCGCGGTATAGAGATGCGGGGCATTGGCGCCTTCCAGCATCAGTGCCCCGCCCGCCTCCACCACCAGCTCTCCGGTCTTGAAGCGCTTCATGAAGGTCACTTCGCCCTCGGTCATCGGCGCGAAGGTATCGCGCCCCCGCAGAGGGCAGTTCGTGCAATCCGTGGCCATGATCAATTTCCCGGTAAATCGTACGTGATATGTCATAGTTTAATGCGCCACCCCGGCTTTCGTTCCAGAAGGGAACAAAACCGAGGGGTCAAAACCATGACGGAAACGGAATTTGGCCCGGGCGCTGCGGACGATCCGCAGACGCCGGTCTTTCTCGTGCTGGAACGCGATCTGCTGATCGCGGCGGATATCGTCGGATCGCTGCAGATGATGGGCCCCTGCCGGGCCATCGAGGTGAGAGACGCGGCCGAGGCCCGGGAAACGCTTGCGACCGAACCGCGGATCACCGCGGCCTTCCTGGCGCTGCACTTCGAGCAGGTTCTGGAGGCCGGGCTGGACGAGCAGCTGCGCAGCCGCGGCGCCCACGTGGTGCTGACGGTGGGCGACATCGAGGAAGAGGCGCCCCTGTCGCGCGGCTGGTCGGTGCTGCTGCGGCCCTTCACCGAACAGATGGTGCGCGACAAGGTGCAGGCCGTCTCCCTGGGCTGAGGCGCCATCGCACCGAAAAGGGCCGCCCCCTTCGGAGCGGCCCTTTCCTCATTCGGTCTGTGGTGGATCAGAAACCGGCGTGTTTCAGCGCGGCGCGGATCTTGGCCTTGGTGCCCTCTTCCAGCTCGGTCAGCGGCAGGCGCACCTCGGCGGAGCAGAGGCCCAGTTCGGCCATGGCGAATTTTGCCCCCGCCACGCCCGGCTCGGTAAAGATCGCCAGGTGCAGCGGCAGCAGGCGGTCCTGGTACTCCAGCGCGGTGGCATAGTCGCCGGCGGCACAGGCGGCCTGCATTTCGGCGCAGAGCTTCGGCGCGGCATTGGCCGTGACCGAGATGCAGCCCACACCGCCCATGGCGTTGAAGCCCACGGCGGTGGCATCCTCGCCCGACAGCTGGATGAAATCCGGCCCGCAGAGCATCCGGGTAACCGGCACGCGGTCGAGTTTCGCCGTGGCATCCTTGACGCCGACGATGCGCGGCAGCTTCGACAGCTCGGCCATGGTCTCGGGCGCCATGTCGATGACCGAGCGGCCCGGGATGTTGTAGATCACGATCGGCAGGTCGCAGGCATCGTGCATCGCGGTGTAATGGGCGATCAGCCCGCGCTGCGTCGGCTTGTTGTAATAGGGCGTCACCACCAGGGCGGCATCGGCGCCGACCTCGGCCGCATGGGTGATCAGGCGCACGCCCTCGGCGGTGTTGTTGGCGCCGGCGCCGGCGATCACGGGGATGCGGCCGGCGGCGTATTTCACGACTTCCTCGACGACGATCTCATGTTCACGCAGGCTGAGGGTGGGCGATTCGCCCGTCGTGCCGACCGGGACCAGCCCCGAGGAGCCCTGATCCACGTGCCAGTCCACTAGTTTCTTCAGCGTCTCCAGATCCAGCTCGCCGTTCTTGAACGGCGTGACCAGGGCTGGAATGGACCCTTTGAACATGACACGCTCCTTTTCGTTCGTGGCGGGTGGCGGAATATCGCGCGGACCCGGTGGTGAGGCCGCTCTGCCGGGAATGTGAATTTGGTCGTGGCGAGCGGAGAATTATCCTTGCAGCGTCTATCCAGAAGAACGGGGTAAAACAAGTGACAGAGCGGGGTTTCCGCGGTGTTTTGATGCGATCGGCCCTGTCCGGCGTGGTGCTGGCCGGGGGCCTGGTATGCGCGATCGCGGCCGGGGCCGAACCGACCCGGGCCGAAGCGGGGCTTGCCCCCGAAAAGAGCCTCGTGCCGCGCCCGCTCAGCTGGGCCTACAAGGCGGCGCAGCAGGACGACTGGACGCTGGCGGCGCGCATCGCAGAGCGCGACGGGCCGGTGGCCGTGGGGCTGATCGAATGGATGCGCCTGCGCGATGGCCGCGGCAGCGCGCCCGAGGTCATGGCCTTCCTGGCGACGCACCCGGACTGGCCCGGGCTGGCGCTGTTGCGGGTCAAGGCCGAGCCGACGTTTTCCAATGCGCCGCCGCAGATGATCATCGACTTCTTCGAGGGCCAGGCCCCGCGCACCGCCATCGGCGCGCTGGCGCTGTCGCGGGCCTATGCGAAACAGGGCCGGCAGGACGAGGCCGATGCCGCGCTGATCGCCGGCTGGCGCGAGATGCCGATGAGCGCCGCGGAGCAGCTGGCCTATGTCGCCGTCGGGCGCGAGGTGCTGCGCCCCCATGACGGCGAGCGGCTGGAGGAGATGTTCTGGGACGGCGAACAGGGCAACATCGACCGCATGGAAGAGCTGGTGACCCGCGCGCAATGGGCGCTGGCCGAGGCACGGCGGCGCGCCCGCAAGGGCGACGACGGCGGCATCGCGGCGCTGAGCGACGGGCAGAAGGCCGATCCGGCGCTGGCCTATGCCCGCTATCGCGCGGCGCAGGAGGCGCGGCGGACCGACGACGCCAAGGACCTGATGATCGCCCAGAGCCGCGCTGCGGCGGGCCTCGGGCACCCTGCGGCCTGGGCCAACCAGCGCCGCATCTATGCCCGCGAGGAGATGCGCCGCGGCAACCCCGAACGCGCCTACGAGATTGCCACCCGGCACGGGCTGACAGCCGGGGACGGCGGCGCCGATTTCGCCGACCTGGAATGGCTGGCGGGCTTCATCGCCCTGCGACAGCTCGACCGCCCGGAGGACGCGCTCTGGCATTTCCAGGCCCTGGCCGGAGGGGTGCAGACGCCGATCTCGCTCGGCCGCGCCTATTACTGGATCGGTCGCGCCTATGACGCCATGGGCAAGCCCGACATGGCCCAGGCCTCCTACCGCGAGGGCGGACAGTTCCAGACCAGCTACTATGGCCTGCTGGCCGCCGAAAAGGCCGGCATGGCGATCGACCCGACGCTCTCGGGCGCCGGCGATCCGCCCGACTGGCGGGTACCGGAGCTGCTCTCCTCGCCGCTGCTCGAGGCCTCGGACCTGCTGCTCTCGGCCGGTCATCCCTACTGGTCGGAAATGTTCATGACCCAGCTCGCCGATGGCGAGGACAATGCCACCAAGGCGCTGATCGGCGCCATGTACGAGGCCCGGCAGGATCCGCACCTGCAGGTGCGCCTGGGCAAGCACCTGGCCGGCGAGGGGATCGTGCTGCCGCGCTACTACTACGCGCTGCACCCGCTCAGCGGCCTCGACCTTGCCGTGAAACCCGAGCTGGCGCTGGCCATCGCCCGCCGCGAGAGCGAGTTCGACAGCACCGTGGTCAGCCCCGCCGGCGCCGGCGGGCTGATGCAGCTGATGCCGGGCACCGCCCGCGACATGGCGGCCAAGCTGGGCATCACCGATCACGACCAGGGGCGGCTGTTCAGCGACTGGCACCACAATGCGCGCCTCGGCTCGGCCTACCTGGCAAAGCTCGCGGATGAGTTCGACGGCAACCCGGTGCTGATCTCCGTGGGCTACAACGCCGGGCCGCGCCGGGCCGCGGAATGGATCGACCTCTTCGGCGATCCCCGCGATCCGGATGTCGACATCGTCGACTGGGTCGAGTTCATCCCCTACCGCGAAACCCGCAACTACGTGCAGCGGGTCACCGAGAGCCTGCCGATCTACCGCGCGCGCCTCGGTCTCGAGGCCCTGCCCGAGCCGTTTTCGGCCGAGCTGAAGGGCTCAGGCCTGCGCGCGCTTTCGCTCGCGCCAGAAGGTAAATAGCCCGGCGCCGATGATCACCGCCGCACCGATGGCGACATTGGTGCGGATGCTCTCGCCAAAGACGAAGATGCCCACCAGGCTGCCGAAGCCCAGCTGGAAATAGGCGAAGGGCTGCACGGCACTGGCCTCGGCCAGCTCGTAGCAGCGGATCAGCGTGTAATGCCCCGCGACGCCCATGATGCAGAGCAGGATCATCCAGATCCAGTCGTGGCCGGTCATCGGCTCCCAGGACCAGATGCCGATCACCGTCATCACCAGGCAGCCCACGGTGCCGGTCCAGAAGAACGAGGTGAAGGAGCCGTCGCGGCGCGAGGCATAGCGGTTGAGCAGCCCGTAGAGGGCGAACATCGCCGCCGCGATCAGCGGCAGAACCGCCGCCGGGGCAAAGACGCCGACGCCCGGCTCGAGGATGATCATCACCCCGACGAAACCCACGCCGATCGCCGCCCAGCGCCGCCAGCCGACCTTCTCGCCCAGGATCGGGCCGGAGAGCGCCGCGATGATCAGCGGGTAGCAGATGAAGACCGCCTGGGTCTGGATCAGGCCAAGATAGGTAAAGCCCAGCACCATGACGCAGACCTCGAGCGCGAGGAGCGCGCCGCGGATGCTCTGCACCATGGGCTGCGGCGTGGCGGCGGCGGCGCGAATGCCGCCCGGCTTGCGCAGGGCCAGCGCCACCACGAAGGCGGCAAAGAACCAGTAACGGATCATCACCACCATCATCACGTTGTATTCGCCGGCAAGGTACCGCGACATGCCGTCCTGGGTGGCAAAGATCAGCGTCGAGAGGATCATCAGGCCGATGCCGGCCCGGGTATTCTGTTCGGTCATGATGGGATCCGTTACGGGCGCGTGGCCCGGGTCATGTGACGCTTGCGGCCAAAGCCGGGGATGCGGTCGACGGCAAAGCCCGCCGCCGCCAGCGAGCGGCGCACGTGGCCCGCCGCGGTATAGGTGGCGGCCGATCCGCCCGGCGCGGTGTGGTCATGCACCGCCTGCATCAGGCCCGCCTCCCACATCTCGGGGTTTCGCGCCGGGGCAAAGCCGTCGAGGAACCAGGCATCGGCCGCGCCGCCCCAGGCCGGCAGGGTCACCCGCGCATCGCCGGTGATCATCTGGAACTGCAGCCCGGGCAGGGTGAATTCGGTCGCGCCCAGGTGCGGCGCCATCTCCTCGGCCAGGTCCGCGATCTCGGGAAAGGCCGCCTGGGCCCGGGCCATGTCGGCGGGGGCCATGGGGAAGGCCTCGAAGGTGGTGAAATGCAGGGTGCCCTGCTGCCCGCTCTCGCGCCAGAGGCGCAGGGTGGCGAGCAGGTTCAGCCCGGTGCCAAAGCCCAGCTCGGCCACCTGGAACCCGTCGCGGAAGCGCGCCGGCAGGCCGTTTCCGGCCAGGAAGACATGGGCGGTCTCGGCCAGGCCGTTGCCGAGGCTGAAATAGGGGTCGTCGAACCGAGTGGCGACGGGAACGTCCCCCTCGGTCCAGCTCAGCTCCGGCGGCTGGCTCTCGCTCTGGCCCTGCATGGGGCGATCCTCTAGTACGGGATGTGAAAACGGGCCGACCATGGCGAAGCGGGCCCCGAAAGGCAAGACGATGGCAGCAATGGATGTGACGGTGCGCGGCGCGGGGGCCTTCGGCCTCAGTTGTGCCTGGGCCTGCGTGGAACGCGGCGCAAGGGTGCGGGTGGTCGATCCCTTCGGCCCGGCGGCAGGGGCTTCGGGCGGGGTGGTCGGCGCGCTGGCGCCCCATGTGCCGGAGAACTGGAACGAGAAGAAGGCCTTCCAGCTCGACAGCCTGCTGATGGCCGAGGCCTTCTGGGCCGGGGTCGAGTCCGCGGGCGGGCGCTCTGCCGGCTACGGCCGCCTGGGCCGGCTGCAACCGCTGGCCGATGACCACGCGGTAGAGCTGGCGCGCGGACGCGAGGTGACGGCGGCCGAGCTCTGGCAGGGGCGGGCAGAGTGGCAGGTGATCGCGGCGACGGGCGCCCCCTTCGAGCCCGTCTCGCCCACGGGCCTGCTGATCCGCGACACGCTCACCGGGCGGATGCACCCGAAACAGGCCTGCCTGGCGCTGGTTGCGGCGCTCGAGGCGCGGGGCGTCGAGATCGTCCCCGAGGCCCCGGACGAGGGCGCGGTGCTCTGGGCCACCGGGGCGGCCGGGCTCGAGGAGATGAGCCGCCTGGCCGGCCGCATGGTGGGCGTGCCGGTCAAGGGGCAGGCGGCGGTGCTCTCCCATGACGCGGGCGCGGTGCCGCAGGTCTTTGCCGGGGGCGTGCACGTGGTGCCCCATGCCGATGGCACGGTGGCCGTGGGCTCGACCAGCGAGCGCGATTTCGAGGGGCTCGGCACCGACGATCAGCTCGACGCGGTGATCGAGGCGGCACGGGCGGCGGTGCCGGTGCTGCGCGAGGCGCCGGTGATTCAGCGCTGGGCCGGGCTGCGCCCCCGGGCAAAGAGCCGCGCGCCGATGCTGGGCTCCTGGCCCGGCCGCGACGGGCATTTCATCGCCAACGGCGGCTTCAAGATCGGCTTCGGCATGGCACCCAAGGTGGCAGAGGTCATGGCGGACCTCATGCTCGCAGGCGATGCCTCGGGCATCCCCGAGGGGTTCCGGGCCGAAGCCCTGTTCTGAGCGCGCGCAGGGGACCCTGCCCCCGTCGCCGGACGGCGACGATGGATAGGGTATAGGGGGCCCTGCCCCCGTCGCCGCACGGCGACGATGGATAGGGTACAGGGGGCTCTGCCCCCGTCGCCGCACGGCGACAATGGATAGGGTACAGAGGGCTCTGCCCCCGTCGCCGGACGGCGACAATGGATAGGGTACAGAGGGCTCTGCCCCCGTCGCCGGACGGCGACAAATGATAAGATAGAGGGGGCTCTGCCCCCGTCTCCTTCGGAGCCTCCCCCGGGATATTTTGGGCCAGATGACGGGGGAGCGGTGGCGCTCTTTCATCTGGCCCGAAATATCCCCGCCGGAGGCTTCGCCGATTGCAGAAGCGTTAACGCCTGCGTGGAGCGTTAACCCGTGCAAATTTCCCGATTTCGCACCGACGGATTACCGACGCGATACCGACGTAATACCGACGTTGGAATCCGGCCTTTTCAGGGGGTTAAAGATATTCCAATAGCGGAATGCCGACGTGCCCCTTCTACCCTTTCCGATAGGGATCCGCCGGGGCGCGGCTCTGCGACAGGGTGGCGGTGGAACGCTCCGTGATCAGCTCGATCGCATCGGCCAGGTGCTCCTCGGCGATGTTGTAATCGCCCCGTTCCACCCGGATCTTGTGAGCCTCGAGCAGCACCTTGGCATGGCTCGATCCCTCGGGCGGAAAGAACTTGTAGCTGGCCAGTTCGATCAGCAGGCCGAGCGGGTCCTTGAAGTAGATCGAGTCCATGAAGCCGCGGTCCTTGACCCCGGAATGCCGGATCCCGCGCTCGTCCAACCGCTTGACAGCCTGGGCAAAAACCGCCCCGCTGACGTTGAAGGCCAGGTGGTGGACACAGCCCGGATCCATCGGCGTGCGGTCATGGACCGGGCCGCGTGTCTCGTTGGTGAAGATGGTGATCAGCCGCCCGTCGCCGGGATCGAAGTAGAGGTGGCCCTCGTCCGGATTGTCGAGATTGGGCTGATCGAAGACGAAGGGCATGCCCAGCACCCCTTCCCAGAAGTCGATGCTGGTCTGCCGGTCGGCGCCGGTGAGGGTGATGTGGTGCACCCCCTGGACCTGAAGTTTGCGCATGAAATCCTCCTGTTGCCTGAGGAAATCCTGCGCCCCGCCCGCCCGCGCGTCAACTGCGCGGGCGCACAGGGGTCGTGCTCAACCGGGGCGTCAGACGCCCGCGTCGATGATCGCCCTGGCCAGCACCGGCACCGTCGCCGTGTTCAGGCCGGCGATGTTCATGCGGCTGTCGCCGACCATGTAGATGCCGCTGTCGGCGCGCATCTTCTCGACCAGCTCCGGCGTGGTGCCGAGGCGCGAGAACATGCCGCGGTGCTGTGCCAGGAAGCCGAAACGATCCGAGCCGGAGAGCTTCTGCAGCTCGTCGGCCAACTGCTGGCGCAGGCCCAGCATCGACAGGCGCACCTCTTCCAGTTCTGCGGCCCAGTCGGCGCGCAGCTCGGGCGTGGTCAGGATCGTGGTGACGATCCGCGCCCCATGGTCCGGCGGGAAGGAGTAGTTCTGACGGTTCAGGTAGGCCAGGGTGCCCTGGGTCAGCCTGGTCTTCGAGGCATCCGCGCTGATCGCCATCAGCAGACCGGTGCGTTCGCGGTAGATGCCGAAGTTCTTGGAGCAGGAGGCCGCGATCAGCAGTTCCGGCACGTTTTCAGCCACATAGCGGGTGCCGGCGGCATCTGCGTCAAGGCCGTCGCCAAAGCCCTGATAGGCGATGTCGATCATCGGTACGGCGCCGGCGGCGTTCAGGATCGAGACGACCTCTTTCCACTGCACCATGTTCAGGTTGGCGCCGGTCGGGTTATGGCAGCAGCCGTGCAGCAGCACCACGTCACCTGCCTTCAGCCCCTTCAGGTCCTCGACCATGCCGTCGAAGTCGACGCCTCCGGTGGCGCTGTCGAAATAGCGGTAGGGCACCATTTCCATCCCGAGGTACTTCAGGATCGACAGGTGGTTGGGCCAGGTAGGATCGGAGTAGAAGACCCGCGCGCCGGGGTTGGCCATCTTGATCATCTCGAAGGCCTGGCGCACGGCACCGGTGCCGCCGGGGGTGGCCACGGCCGCGACCTGCTCGCGCTTGACCGCGCCGCCCAGGACGAGGTCGATCATGGCATCGGCATAGGCCGGATCACCCGCCAGGCCGGTATAGGCCTTGGTTTCCTGGCCTTCCCAGATCAGCTTCTCGGCGGCTTTCACCGCGCGCATGACCGGGGTGATGCCCTCGGCGTTCTTGTAGACGCCGACGCCCAGGTCGATTTTCTGCTCGCGCGGATCTTCGCGATACATCCCCATCAGGGCCAGGATCTTGTCCGCGGGTTGTTCCTTGAGGTTCTCGAACATGTCTCTCTCTTATTCTCCGGTGGCCACGGGCAGGGTGGGGAAGGCGCCCCATTCGGTCCAGGAGCCGTCGTAAATGGCGTGGTCGGTCTTGCCCATGCGCTCCAGCGCAAGGCACAGGACAGCCGCGGTCACGCCCGAACCACAGCTTGCAATGACGGGTTTCGTCAGGTCGACGCCGGCGCCTTCGAAGATCGCCCGCATCGTCTCGGGGTCCTTCATGGTGCCGCTGCGGGTCAGCAGGTCGGTATAGGGCACGTTCTTCGCGCCCGGGATATGGCCGCTGCGCAGCCCGGCGCGGGGCTCCGGCACCTCGCCGCGGAACCGCGGGGCGGCCCGGGCATCGACGATCTCGTAATCGCCCAGCTTGCTGGCCGCGCTGACCTGGGTCACGTCCTTCACCATCTGGTTCTGGCGGCGCACGGTCATGTGGCGGTCGCGGATCACCGGGTCGAGGTCCTCGACCGCGCGGCCTTCCTTGATCCATTTCGGCAGCCCGCCGTCGAGCACGGCCACGTCGAACTGTCCCATCAGCCGGAACAGCCACCAGACGCGCGCGGCGGAAAAAAGACCCTTGTTGTCGTAGACCACCACCTGGTGGCCGTCGCCCACGCCCATGGCGCGCAACCGGCTCATGAATTTTTCCACCGGCGGCGCCATGTGGGGCAGCTCGGAGCGGTGATCGCTGACATCGTCGATATCGAAGAAGCGCGCGCCGGGAATATGGGCTGCATCATAGGCCGCCCGGGTGTTCTCGTCGGTGCCGGGAAGGGCCATGCTCGCATCAAGCACCCGCAGATCGGGGTCCTTCAGATGCTCTTCAAGCCATTCGGTCGATACCAGAATC
Source organism: Pseudooceanicola sp. DL12 (assembly GCF_056270665.1). Lineage (NCBI taxonomy): Bacteria > Pseudomonadati > Pseudomonadota > Alphaproteobacteria > Rhodobacterales > Paracoccaceae > Pseudooceanicola > Pseudooceanicola sp. DL12. The sequence continues at coordinate 171,591 of NZ_CM149884.1, read as the reverse complement.
TTCGGATCATCCTGCACGGGGCGCCACCTTTCGCATGAAAATCGACGATTCCCTAGCCCGGCAGCCCTGATTGCGCAAGGGTTGCAGACCTAGTGATGCTCTTTCAGCAGCCGCTGTTTCTGCCGACCCCAGTCGCGCTTGGCCTCCGTGGCACGCTTGTCGTGGTTCTTCTTGCCCTTGGCGATACCCAGCTTGATCTTGGCCATACCGCGGTGGTTGAAATAGAGAACCAGCGGCACGAGGGTCATCCCCTTGCGCTGCGTTTCATTCCACAGCCGCGACAATTCCTTCTTTGAAACCAGCAACTTGCGGCGACGTCGATCCTCGTGTCCGAACATGGCCTGCTCGTAGGGGGCAATGTAGGAATTGACCAGCCAGAGTTCGCCGTTCTCGACTGCGGCATAGCTCTCGGCAATGTTCGACTGACCGGTCCGCAGGCTTTTCACCTCGGAGCCCATCAGCTGGATACCGCATTCTATATCGTCCTCGATCGCGTAGTCGAAACGCGCCCGACGATTTTCAGCAATAACCTTGTAATTCGGATCTGGTTTCTTCTGTGCCATGGTCGGGCCTCTTTACGTCACTGCGGGTGGTCCTGTCCATGCGGGTTGATCAGGGGACAGCCGCGCCGCCGGCGCGGAATTCCATTCCAATCTGCGGTTGGATTTCCGCAGCAGAGGCTTAACGTGGAGGCGAAAGGGAGGATTTCAAGATGACAGAGATGATGCAGCGGATCGTTCTGGCGCGGCGCCCGGAGGGATTTCCGGTCGAGGCGGATTTCCGGCTGGAAGAGCTGCCCATGCCCGAACCAAGGGAAGGAGAGGTGCTGGTCAAGGTCAGCCACTTCTCCCTCGACCCCTACATGCGCGGCCGGATGGACTACGTGAAGAGCTATGCCGCCCCGCAGGAGCTGGACGAGACGATGGTGGGCGGCGCAGTGGGCCGCGTGATTGCCTCGCGCGCGCCGGCCTTTGCCGAGGGCGACCTGGTCTTTGGCATGCTCGGCTGGGCCAGCCATGGCTGCCTGCCCGCGAAACAGCTGCGCAAGCTCGATCCCGACCTGCCGCCTTCGACCGCGCTCGGGGTGCTGGGCATGCCCGGCTTCACCGCATGGTCGGGGCTCAAGGCCTATGGAGAGATGAAGCCCGGCGAGACGCTCGTGGTGGCCGCGGCCACCGGGCCCGTGGGCTCGATGGTCGGGCAGCTCGCCCGGAGCGCCGGGCTGCGCACAGTGGCCGTGGCCGGCGGCCCGCGCAAATGCGGCCTCGCCACTCAGGTCTTCGGCTTCGATGCCAGCGTCGACCACCGCGCCCATGACACGCCGATGGAGATGATGCAGGCCCTGCACGAGGTCTGCCCCAACGGCATCGACATCTACTTCGAGAACGTCGGCGGGACGGTCCTCGGTGGGGTGATGCCCCTCCTGAACCTGCACGCCCGGGTGATCATCTGCGGCATGATCGCCTGGTATTCCGGCGAGAGCGACGAGGTGGGCAAGACCCCGCTGCAGAAGCTCTGGCGCCTGGCACTGGTGAAGCGGATCCGCATCCAGGGGCTGCTGCAGACCGATCACGTCGATCTCTTTCCCGCCTTCCTGGCAGAGGTCGGCCCCAAGGTACGCTCGGGCGAGATCACCTATCTCGAGGATGTCGCCCTTGGCCTTGAAAACGCGCCAAAGGCCTTCTTCTCGATGCTCAAGGGCGGCAACAAGGGCAAGCAGGTCGTCAAGCTGACCTGACACGCAAAGGGGCGCCGGTTTGCACCGGCGCCCCCTGCTGTCCCGCACGCGGGCCGTATCAGCTCAGCTGTTCGTCCAGGATCTTCTTCAGATCCGCATAGCTCATGTTCGAGTACTGCTTGCCGTTCACGAAGAGCGTCGGCGTGCCGGTCACGTCGTCGTCGGTGGCGTTCTTCTGGTACCAGGCGACAAGTGCACGCGCCTTGGCGTCGTCCGACAGGCATTCCTCCAGGGCGGCATCATCGAGACCCGCGATCTTGCCGATGCGGCGCAGGTTGTCGGCGATCTCGGCCTCGGATTTCGCCGAGCGCAGCCACTGGTCCTGCTGTTCATAGAACATGTCCGCGATGCCGAAGAAACGGTCGGGATTGCAGCGCGCGATCAGCGCCGCCCAGAGACCGTAGCGGTCGAAGTAGACGTCGCGATAGACGAACTTGACCTTGCCGGTGTCGATGTACTCGGTCTTGACCTTGTCGAAGACCTCGTTGTGGAAATCGCGGCAGTGCGGGCAGGTGAAGGAAGCGTATTCCATCAGGGTCACCGGCGCATCTTCCTTGCCGAGGACCATTTCCTTGATTTCCGGCGCATCTGCCGGGGCCTCGGTGCTGTCGTCCTGTGCCAGAGCGGCCGTGCCGCTGCCCAGCAGGGCCGTGCCGCCGCTCAGGGCCGCGACCATAGCGGTCAGGCCGCTGCCAAGGAGGAACCTGCGATCCATATGAAGATCCTTTCTCAAATCAAATCCGTTCTGCTTGCTTACTTGAGGACATTGCGGGCCAGGGCCTCCAGCGCCGCCTTCAGGCCCTCGTCCTGAACGCCATCGGCCACGGCTGCGGCGCGCTGTACCACCTCCGGGGCCGGTGCGGCCGGCTGGGCCTTCTGCTGGGCACGAAAGGCCACCTGACCCTCGGCAAAGCCCGTGGGCGCGGTCTGGGTGATCCGGATCCGCGCGATGGCGTTATAGCCGTAGGTGGCATTGACCTTCTGGCGCAGCTGCTCCTTCTGCATCTCGAGGATGGGCGCATGGGCCCCCGTGGTCAGCAGCACCAGAGTTGCGCCGAGCGAGCCCTGCCCGCGCGGGTATTTCACCTCGACGGGCCGGGCCATGGCGGCCATGTCCTCGCCCACGATGTCATCCCAGTGGGTCAGCACCTTGGACACGGCAAACCCGCGCGACTCGCCGGCCTTGCGGATCCGGCTTTCCAGCAGGCCGTAGGTCCGGGTGAACCCGTAAGTTGTGGTCTGTCGGCGCGGCATGGCTTGCATCCTTGGTCGTCGCACTATTGTAGTCTGACGGATGCGCCATGCCATAGCAAAGCCTGAAGGAACCATAAAGATTGCGTGAGGGATCCGAGACCGTCCGAGAAACTGCCCACGACCCGGCCGCCGAGGCCGGAACCCTGCTGGCCTGGTACGACCGCCATGCCCGGGTGATGCCCTGGCGCGTGGGCCCGGCGGAAAGGGCCGCGGGCCAGCGCCCCGATCCCTACCACGTCTGGATGTCCGAGGTGATGCTGCAGCAGACGACGGTTGCCGCAGTGCGTGAGTATTTCCTGCGTTTCACCGCGCTCTGGCCGACGGTTGCCGATCTTGCCGCTGCCGAGGATGGCGCGGTGATGGGCGAATGGGCCGGCCTCGGCTACTATGCCCGGGCCCGCAACCTGCTGAAATGCGCCCGTGCGGTGGTCGCCGATCACGGCGGCGTCTTTCCCGATACCCGCGAGGGGCTGCTGAAACTGCCCGGCGTGGGCCCCTATACAGCCGCCGCCATCGTCTCCATCGCCTTCGACCGGCCCGAGGTGGTGGTCGACGGAAATGTCGAGCGTGTCATGGCCCGGCTCCACGATGTCCATACCCCCCTGCCCGCGGCCAAGCCGGAACTGACCGACCTGGCCGCAGCCCTCACTCCGCAGGACCGGCCCGGCGATTACGCCCAGGCGGTGATGGACCTCGGCGCGACGATCTGCACGCCGCGCTCGCCCGCCTGCGGCATCTGTCCCTGGCAGGGGCCCTGCGCCGCCCGCGCCGCAGGCACCGCGCCCGAGCTGCCGAGGAAGACGCCGAAGAAACCGAAACCCACACGCCTGGGCGTGGCCTACGTGGCGCGCCGCGCCGATGGCGCCTGGCTGCTGGAGCGCCGCCCCGATCGCGGCCTGCTGGGCGGCATGCTGGGCTGGCCCGGCTCCGACTGGGCCGAGGAACAACCCGCCCACGACGCCCCTCTCGATGCGCAGTGGCGCGAACTTCCGGCCGAGGCGCTGCATACCTTCACCCATTTCCACCTGCGCCTTCGCGTCATGGTGGCCGAGGTGCCGCAGGGCACGAACCCCGAGCGTGGCATGTTCCTTCCCGCGGCCGAGTTCCGCCCCTCGGATCTGCCCACCGTCATGCGCAAGGCATTTGACCTCGCGCGCGGGGAGTTCATAAGCTTGTCCTGACACGACAAGGAGAGGCCCCATGTCAGGCAGCACACCGATCCCGGCCTTCAGCCGCGCGGCGCCCTTCTGGCTGTCGCTCTTCATGGTGCCCCTGGTGGTGATCGGCGCAAGACAGGGGGGCTGGACGGTCTTCCTGGTGCCGCTCTACGGCTTCGGTCTCTTCTCGGTGCTCGACAGGCTCCTGGGTCTGAACACCGAAAACGCCGACCCGCAGACCGAGGAGAGCGATCTCTTCTGGTACCGGGCCATCACGCTGATCTGGGCCCCGGTGCAGTTTCTGACGCTGTTCTGGGCTATCTGGTACACGGTCCATGCCGGCGATCTCGGCTTCTGGGGCAAGCTGGTGCTCTTCTACGGGGTCGGCACGATGACCGGCGCCATCGGCATCGTCTACAGCCACGAGCTGATGCACCAGAAGAACAGGCAGGAACGCTGGCTGGGCGATATCCTTCTGTCGATGGTTCTCTACAGCCATTTCCGCACGGAACACCTGCTGGTGCACCATTCCCAGGTCGGCACCCCGGGCGATGCGGTCACCGCGCGCTACAACGAGGGCTTCCCGCATTTCTTCTGGCGCATCCTGCGCGATTGTCCCCGCTCCGCCTGGCAGGCCGAGGCGACGCGGCTGGAACGGACCGGCCGGTCGCGGTTCGACCGGGCCAACCCCTTCTGGCGCTATGCCGCCCTGCAGGGTGCAATGCTGCTGCTGGCAATCCTGCTGGGGGGCTTCGAGGGCTTGGTTCTCTTCCTCTACCAGGCACTGATCGCCATCTGGATGCTGGAACTGACGAATTACGTCGAACATTACGGGCTGACGCGCAAGTACCTCGGAAACGGCAAGTACGAGCGCGTCTACCCCCATCACAGCTGGAACGCCGCTCATACCGCCTCGAACTGGCTGCTGATCAACCTGCAGCGCCACTCCGATCACCACATCAAGCCCGACCGCCGCTTTCCGCTGCTGCAGAACCACGGCGAGGACGAGGCGCCGCAACTGCCGCACGGCTATCCGATCATGGCGATGATGGCGACCATCCCGCCGCTCTGGCGCCGCCGGATGAACCCGCGGGTGCGGCAATGGCGGGCCATGTACTACCCCGAGATCACCGACTGGCAGCCCTACAAGACGGGCCGCCACGCCGATTGAGACGGTAAAGGGGGGCTCTGCCCCCGTCCTGCGGACTCCCCCGGGATATTTCGGGCCAGATGATCAGGAGCCGAGTTTCCCCCGTCATCTGGCCCGAAATATCCCGGGGTGAATGACGCCGCAGGCGGCAGAGGGGCAGCGCCCCTCCGTCGCCTGGGCATGTCTCAGGCGGCCATGACGCGGGACAGGTGAAAATCCGTATCCCCCAGCTGATGGTCGATCATGATGATCCGCTTGGCATAGTGGCTGCCGGGGTATTCCCAGGTCATGGCGATCCCGCCGTGCATCTGGATCGCCTCCTCGGCCACCAGGCGACCGGCCCGGCCGATCAGGTTCTTGGCCATGGAGGCATAGCGCGCGGCCTCCGCCCCGCCCAGCTCGCCCGCGGCGCGGATGGTGATGGAGCGCGCCTGTTCGATCTCGGTCAGCATGTCCACCGCGCGGTGCTGCAGCACCTGGAACTTTCCGATCGGCACGCCGAATTGCTTGCGGGTGCGCAGGTATTCCAGCGTCATCTCGTGCAGCACGTCCATGGCGCCCACGGCCTCGGCACAGAGCGCCACGATCCCGGCGTTCACCGCGTCCTGCAGCGCTGCGCCCGCATCCTCCAGCAACAGCTTTGCGGGTGTCTGCTCCAGCACCAGCTCTGCCGCGCCGCCGCCGTCGATCATGCCGTAGCCGGTGACCGAGGCATCGCCCGCCTGCACCTCGAAGAGCGCCAATGTGCCGTCAAGCCGGGCTGCGACGAGAAAGACATCTGCCGCCTGCCCGCCATAGACCGCGCTTTTGCGACCGCTCAGCACGTGCCCCTCGCCACTGGCGCTGGCCGTGGTCTCGGTCAGTTCCAGCTCCCAGGGGGCATCCACCTCGCCCATGGCCACGGCGTATTTCGTGGCCCCCGCAAGCAGCGCCTCCTGGTCGGCGCCGAGGGTCGTCAGCAGGCGCGAGGCCAGCAGCGCGCCCAGCACCGGCTCGGGGCAAAGGGCGCGGCCCATGGCCTCGAACACCACCGAGATGTCGAAGCCGCTGCCGCCGAAGCCGCCCGCCTCCTCGGGCGCCAGCGCAAAGAGCGCGCCCAGTTCGGCCAGCTCCGCCCAGCGCTCGGGCGAATGGTAGGGCGCGGCATAGGCGGCCTTGTTGCGGGCCTCCACGGGATATTTCTCGCGCAGGTAGCGGTTCAGGCTGTCCGACAGCATCTGCCGGTCTTCGGTCAGGTCGAAATCCATGGGCTCACAGCTCCAGCATGGTCTTGGTCAGGATGTTTCGCTGGATCTCGTTCGAGCCACCGAAAATCGACGTCTTGCGGTTGTTGAAGTAGCGCGCGGCATCATTGGCGTGATCCGCCGGCGCCACCGCCATGTTCGCGGGCAGCATCCCCGGGAAGGGTGCGGCAGAGGGGCCGAGCGCGCGCTGCGCCAGGTCCTTCAGCTCCTGCGAGATCACCGTGCCCTTGATCTTCAGTATCGAGGTCTCGGGCCCCGGCGCGCCCTGCTTCTGCGCCTGGTAGAGCATCCGCAGGTTGGTGATCTTCATCGCCTCCAGGTCGATCTCCACCTGGGCGATCCGCGCGGCAAAGAGCGGATCCTCGATCAGCGGCCTGCCGTTGCGCTTCACCTGACGCGCCAGGGCCTTGACCTCTTCCAGCGACTGCATGGAGAAGCCGACGCCGGCGATATTGGTACGCTCGTGGGTCAGCAGGAACTTGGCAATGGTCCAGCCCATGTTCTCCTGGCCCACCAGGTTCGCGGCCGGCACCCGCACGTCGGTAAAGAAGACCTCGTTCACCTCGTGGCCACCCTCGATCAGGCGGATCGGGCGCATCTCGATGCCGGGTGTATCTAGATCGACGAGAATGAAGGAGATCCCCTGCTGCTGCTTCACGTCGGGGTCGGTGCGCACCAGGCAGAAGATCATGTTGGCGTGCTGGCCCAGGGTGGTCCAGGTCTTCTGCCCGTTGATCACGTAGTCATCGCCGTCGCGCACCGCCCGGGTCTTCAGGCTGGCCAGGTCGGAGCCCGCGCCGGGTTCCGAATAGCCCTGACACCACCAGTCCTCGCCCGTGAGGATCCGCGGCAGGTAGTGGTCCTGCTGTTCCTTGCTGCCGAACTTCATCAGAACCGGCCCCAGCATCGCCAGACCGAAGGGCACGATGCGCGGCGCATAGGCACGGCAGGCCTCCTCCTCGAAGATGTGCCGCTGCACCGGCGACCACCCAGGCCCGCCGAACTCCTCCGGCCAGGTCGAGGCCAGCCAGCCCTTCTCGTTCAGGATCGCGTGGTAGCGCTCCATCATCGCCTTCGGCAGCTCGCCGCCCGCGCGCACCGCGTCGCGAATGTCGCTGGGCAGATGCGCATCGAAGAAATCGCGCACCTCCTGGCGAAAGGCCTGCTCCTCGGCACTGAAACTCAGGTCCATTCCTCACCCTTCCTTGTTGAGATCGGCAAACGTGGTGCCATTGGCCGCCATCTCGCGCAGCAGCTCCGGCACCTGCCAGTAATGTGGATCGTCCTGCGCCCAGGCCTCGATCCTGCGGATCAGCTCTGCGGCGCCGATCGTGTCGGCGTAATGCAGCGGCCCGCCGCGGAAGCGCGGAAAGCCGTAGCCGAAGAGGAAGACCATATCGACGTCCACCGGCCGCTTGGCGGTGCCGTCGGCCACAACGCGCGCGGCCTCGGCGATCATCGCGGTCATGTAGCGGTCGACGATCTCCGCGTCGGTGAAGGCCTTGGGCGTGATCCCCTTCTCGGCACGCACCGTGTCGATGATCTCGCTCACCGCCTCGTTCGGCACCGGCGCCCCGCTGCCATAGACGTAGTAGCCCTGCCCGGTCTTGCGCCCGAACCAGCCCTGTTCGCAGATCCGGTCGGCAATATCGCCGCCATAGCGTTCGGCCGGGTCGCGGCTTTCGGCCTTGCGCTTGCGGGTGGCCCAGCCAATGTCGAGCCCGGCAAGATCGCTCACCTTGAAGGGCCCCATGGCAAAGCCGAAATCCTCCAGCGCCCGGTCCACCTGCTGCGGAGAGGCGCCGTCGAGCACGAGATAGCCCGCACAAAGCCCGTAATGCGCCAGGATCCGGTTGCCGATGAACCCGTCGCAGACCTGCGCCAGCACGCCCACCTTCTTCAGCCGCTTGGCCAGCGCAAAGCCGGTGGCAAGAACATCGGGCGCCGTCTCGGCCCCCTGCACGATCTCCAGCAGGCGCATCACATGCGCGGGGCTGAAGAAATGCAGGCCCAGCACATCGCCCGGGCGGCTGGTGCAGCCCGCGATCTCGTTGATGTCGAGGTAAGAGGTGTTCGACGCCAGGATCGCCCCCGGTTTGCAGATAGCGTCGAGCTTGCCGAAGATTTCGCGTTTCACCGCCATTTCCTCGAACACCGCCTCGATCACCAGGTCCACGTCGGCCAGTGTCTCCATGTCCAGGGACGGCTCCAGCATCGCCAGCGCGGCATCGCGCCTGTCGGCCTTCAGCTTGCCGCGGCTGACGGCGCCGTCGAGGTTCTTGGTGATCGTCGCCACGCCCCGGCTCAGCCCCTCTTCGGCCACCTCGATCAGGCGCACCGGCACGCCGGAGAGCAGGCAGGCCGTGGCGATGCCCGATCCCATGGTGCCGCCGCCGATCACGCCGATCTTCTGAACCTCGCGGGTCGGCCCCTTGGCCTCGGGGATGTTCGACACCGCCCGCTCGCCAAAGAAGGCATGGATCAGGCCGGCGCGCTGCGGTGTCTCCATGCAGTCGAGAAAGGCCTGCCGTTCCACCTTCATCCCCTCCTCCAGAGGCAGGGAACAGGCGGCGATGGCCTCGATGCACTTGATCGGATTGATCAGATGCGGCGTCTTCGCCTTTGCCCCGGCAATCGCGGCCTCTATCACCTCCGGATCGACCGTGGCGGCGATCTGATCGGTGCGGCGTGTCTTCAGCGTCCCGTCCAGCACCTCCTGCGCGGCGGCCAGCGCCACCTCGCGCGGGGTGCCCTCGACCACGCGGTCGATGGCCCCGGCCTGCAGGGCCTCCTCCACCGGCACCTGCCGGCCCGTCAGGGACATGTCGAGGGCAAAGGGCACGCCCGCGAGGCGCGGCAGGCGTTGCGTGCCGCCGGCCCCGGGCAGCAGCCCGATCAGCACCTCCGGCAGGCCCACGCGGCTGCCCGCGATCGCCACCCGCGCATGGGCCGCCAGGCCCAGCTCGAAGCCGCCGCCCAGCGCCGTGCCGTGCATCACCGCGACTACCGGGATCTCGCTCCGCTCGAGGATGCTGTAGACCTCGGGCAGCACCGGCTCCTTCGACGGCTTGCCGAATTCGCGAATGTCGGCCCCCGCCATGAAGGTGCGTCCGGCGCAATATATCGCGATGACCTTCGCCGCGCCCTCCTCGTTCAGCCCCTTCAGCGCCTCGACCAGCCCGACGCGCACGGCATGGCCGCTGGCGTTGACCGGCGGGTTGTCGATGCAGATCAGCGCGATCTCTCCGGAATACTCCGTCGAGATGACGTCGTTCACCTTGCTTCCGTCCGCCATGATGCGGCCCTCCCCCCATGTTTGCGGGCGGCACGTCTCCACGCGCCGCTCCTCCTCCGGGGATCAGGTTAGGCCCTCGTCAGGGCGAGGTCAACATTTGCGGAACTTGATTTCGCTTTGCGGAAATATTCCGTTTTCAGATCATGTGATGATCTCGAATTTCACCACGTCGACCATGCCCATGTCGGTGATCTTCAGCGCCGGAATCACCGGCAGCGCCAGAAAGGCCAGCTGCAGGAAGGGTTCCTCCAGCGTCACGCCCAGCGATTTCGCCGCGTCCCGCAGCACGATCAGCTGGTCATGCACCACCTCGAAAGGCTCCAGGCTCATCAGCCCCGCCACCGGCAGCGGCAGCTCGGCCAGCACCTTGCCGCCCTCCACCACCACGAAACCGCCCTCGATCTCGCCAAGCCGGTTCGCGGCCAGCGCCATGTCGTCATAGTCCACGCCGACGCAGGCGATGTTGTGGTGATCGTGGCAGACGGTCGAGGCGATGGCCCCGCTCTTCAGGCCGAACCCCTTCACGAAGCCGCTGGCGATATTGCCGTTCACCCCGTGGCGCTCCACCACCGCGATCTTCACCAGATCGCGCGCCGGGTCGGGGCGCTTGTCGCCGCCCTCGATGGCGATCTCCTCCTTCAGGTGCTCGGTGATGATCTTGCCCTCGACGATGCCGATCACGTCGGTCTCGCTCTTGTTGGCCTCGGTACGGAAGTTGTCCGCCACCACCACCGGCGCCTTCACCGAATGGCGCCCCACCGGCGGGGTGATGCTCCGCGCGGCAAAGGCCGCGTCGCTGAACTGCACCCCTCCCGAGAACACCATCTCGGCCCGACAGGTGCTCAGGTCGTCGATCACCACGATATCGGCGCGCTTGCCCGGCGTGATCGAACCGCGGTCCTTCAGTCCAAAGGCCTCTGCAGCCGAAAGCGACGCCGCCCGGTAGACGGCCAGCGGCGGGCAGCCCATGCGGATCAGCTCGCGGATCATGAAATCGAGGTGCCCGTGATCGCCGATGTCGAGCGGGTTGCGGTCATCGGTGCACAGGCACATGTAGGCGCTGGTGATATCGGTCAGCAGCGGCTGCAGCGCCACCATGTCCTTGCTCACCGAACCCTCGCGGATCAGCACCCGCATGCCCTTCTGCAGCTTCTCGCGCGCCTCCTCGGCGGTGGTCGCCTCGTGTTCCGTGCGGATGCCCGCCGCGCAATAGGCGTTCAGGCCCTTGCCGGTCAGCTGCGGGCAGTGGCCGTCGATATGCTCGCCCCGGAACATCTCCAGCTTGGCCATGCAGCCCGGATCCTGGAAGATCACGCCGGGATAGTTCATGAACTCCGCCAGGCCGATCACCTGCGGATGATCCCGCAGAGGCGCCAGGTCCGCCGCCTCGATCCGTGCGCCCGCCGTCTCCATGTGCGAGGACGGCACGCAGCTGCTCAGGTTCACGCGAATATCCATCACCGTCTCGGTCGCGCTGCTCAGAAAATACTCGATCCCCGGCACCCCGATCACGTTGGCGATCTCGTGCGGGTCGCAGATCGCCGTGGTCACCCCGCGCGGGCCCACGCAGCGGTCAAATTCATGCGGGGTCACCATGCTGCTCTCGATGTGCAGGTGCGTGTCGATGAAGCCGGGCACGAGGATCTTGCCGGTCACGTCGATGACCTCGCGTCCCTCGTAGCTGTCCATGATCCCCACGATCCGCTCGCCACAGATCGCCACGTCGCCCTCCAGAAGCGCCCCCGTCACCACGTCCAGAACCTTGCCGCCGCGCAGCACCAGATCGGCAGGCGCGTCGCCGGCCCCTTGGGAAATCATGTCGGACAGGGGTTTCAGGGTCATGGCAAAGCTCCGAATTCAGGGTTGGCAGACAGCAAAACCCCATTGCACGCGCTTGTCCAGCGCGTGACAAGCCGCCGGGCGGAGCGTACGCATTGGGAAAACAGCCCGACAGGAGACCCGCATGAGCCTTTTCGACCTTCCCCCGATCCCCGACATCCCCGTGCAGGGCGAGAGCGAAGGCTACCCGGTGCGCCGGATCTTCTGCGTCGGACGCAACTATGCCGCCCATGCCGCCGAGTTCGGCAACGAGGTGCCGGAACAGCCCTTCTACTTCACCAAGTCCCCCGCCAACATGGTGCTCTCCGGTGCCACCGTGCCCTATCCCTGCGGCACCGAGGACTACCAGTTCGAGATGGAGCTGGCCGTGGCCCTGCAGGCGCCGCTCTTCCGCTGCACCGCCGCGGAGGTGCCCGGCGCCATCTACGGCTATGCCTGCGCCCTCGACATGACCCGCCGCGACCTGCAGCTGCGCGAGCGCAAGAAACAGCGCCCCTGGGACCTCGGCAAGGACGTCGAGAATGCCGCCGTCTTCGGCCCGATCACCCGGGCGGCCGATTTCGGCGCCGTCACCAACCAGCGCATCGCCCTCACCCTCGACGGCGCGGTAAGGCAGGATTCGACCCTCGACCTGATGATCAACGACATCACCGCCGTGCTCATGCACCTGTCGGGCTACTACCACCTCGGCGCCGGCGACCTGATCATGACCGGCACGCCCGAGGGCGTGGGCCAGGTTGCCCCGGGCAACGTGCTCTCGGGCGTGGTCGACGGCCTCCTGCCGGTCGAGCTGACCATCGGCGCCGCCGAATGATCCATGTGCGGCAGGGTGCAAAAACAGGCAGCGGCCTGGCACGCCGCCCCCTGCCTGCCGTTCCCTGCCGCATGTCGTCGGGTCAAGACTGCTACGCGCGCCTGCTAGTCGTTGCTGCAATGCAGCAAGTGGCGTAGCATTGACTCATGAGTCGCAAGAGCCGCCTTTCCCCGGACGACTGGCTGCGCGCCGGTCTTGATGCACTCTCGGCCTCCGGGCCCGAGGCGCTGAAGGCAGAGCCGCTTGCCCGCGCCCTGGAAACGACAAAGGGCTCCTTCTACTGGCATTTCCCCGACGTTCCCGCCTATCGCAAGGCGCTGCTCGATTTCTGGGGCGCCGAGGCCGGCGCCTCTCCCGAGGATCCGGAAGACCGCAAGGCCGCGGTGGCACAGCTGCACGCCCTGGTGCGCGACGGCTTCTCCTCGAACCCCGCCACCGAGACCGCCATGCGCGCCTGGGCCCTGACCGACGAGACAGCGCGCGCCACCCTGGCAGACATCGATGCGCGGAGGCTCGCTCATCTGTCCCATGTCCTGCGGCAGGTCGGTGTGACAAATCCGGACATTGCGCGTATGCTTTATGCCTCGCAGATCGGCATGTCGCAGCTCGACGATGCCGGCAGCTCGCGCAATGCCGCGGCCCTCGACACTCTAGTGGATCTCGTCCTGGCCCTCAGATGATACCGTTACGACGCACCGGAGTTCTCGCCACCGCCGCGATGGCGGCCCTGGTGCTGGCCGGTTGCCGCGGAGAGAGCCTGGTCGCGCCCGGCATCACCTGGCACCTGAAGGAGGTCAACGGCCGCGACGTCGCCAACGAGACCGGCGTCACCCTGCTGATCCCCTCGCAGGGAGAGCTGCGCGGCCATGCCCCCTGTTCCACCTACGGCGCCGCCTGGAGCGGGGTCGAGGCCGATTTCCGGCCCGAGCGCATCCATTCCGCCAGCATCGACTGCCCTCGCCTGGCCGAGGAAAAGGCCTATCTCACAGCCCTCTCGCGCGTGACCTCCGCCGATGTCTCCCGCCAGGAGCTGGTGCTGGCCGGCCCCGGCGTGACGCTGCTGTTCACCCAGAACCCGCGCTCCTGACACCGCGTCAGCCCGTCATCCGCCAGATCTGCTGCACCAGCCTCTGACGCGCATCCGGCAGCGGCTTCTGCCCCAGTTCCGGCGCCACGTGGTTGGACAGGAAATGCCCCGTCACCTCCAGCCCCGCGATCACCTCCGCGTCCGGCGCCTCGCCCCGGCCCAGCAGGCAGGGTGGCAGCGGCAGCAGCCGGTCGGCATATTCGCCCGCCCCGGCGCGCGTCACCGCCCGCCCGGTGCGCGGAGAGACATACTCCAGCCCCTCCGTCGCCCCCGTCACCGCGCAGGCCGTCAGGTCGAGGCCATAGCCCAGGTCCTCCAGTAGCGTCATCTCCCAGCGCAGGTAGGCCAGCGGCCAGAGCTCCTCCTGCTCCAGCAGATCCAGCAGCTGTTCGGTCTGCAGGTAGAGCCGCGGATGCGCCACACGCTCCGGCAGGCAGAACATCAGCAGCGCCGTCACCGCGTTCACCCCCGCGAGCGCCATGCGGCTGCCCAGCGTCACCGCCGCCCGCGAGCGCAGCGGCTCGACCTGGAAATTGCCCAGCTGTTCCTCGAGCCGCGCCTTCCACGTCAGGTCCAGTTGCGCCCCCGGCTGCAGCATCGGCGAAATCCTGCGCGAGGCGCCGCCCCGCACGATTCCCGCGTGCCGGCCATGACCTGGCGTGAATGCGTCAATAATCGCCGCAGTTTCGCCATGTCGCCGTGTCGACAGTAAAATTCCGTGGTCCCGCCATTCCATTTCCCGATCATCGGCGGGCTTGCAGCCGGGGGCAAGATGCCTCAGCTTGCCGCCATGGATTTCCGCTCGACATCCCTTTCTCCCGCCGCGCGCGCACTCGGTCTGCTGACCGTGATTTCCGTCTCCGTTTCCCTGGTCCTGCAGTTCGTGGCCAGCTCCCTGCTGATGCCCGATGACACCCCTCTGCAGATCGTCTGGAGCCTTGCGCGCTATTTCACCATCCTCACCAACGGGCTGGTCTTCGCGACCTTCCTGTGGATCTGCATCGGGCGCTTCTCGCCCGGCGCCACCTGGATGGGCGGGGTCACCCTCTGGATCGACATGACGGGCGCGATCTTCTACCTGCTGCTCACGCACGAGCAGCCCCCGCTGTCGGAATGGGCCGACATCGGGCTGCACGCGATCACCCCGATCATGGTCACGCTCTGGTGGCTGATCTTTTCGCCAAAGGCCGCGCTGCGCAGCGCAAGCGCCTTTGCCTGGCTGCTCTGGCCTGCGGCCTACGTCGCCTATGCCCTGCTACGCGGCCGGGCCGATGGCACCTATCCGTATTTCTTCATCGATCCGGCGCAGGTCGGCTGGGATGGCGTCGCCATCTGGTCCGGGCTGATCGGCCTGGCCTTCCTGGCCATCGGCATGGTGCTGGTCTTCATCGGGCGCAGGTTCAGGCGCTGAGCTCCTGGAGCCTCAGTCCGAAAGGCCCGGCTCGTCGAGCAGGTGCCGCCCCCGCCGGTCCTCGACCTCGATCACCCAGAGGTCGGGGTCATAGCCGCGCTGGCGGCTCACCGCGGCATCCACCTCGCGTTCCTCGCCCGCGGTCAGCTCGACCCACTTGCGGTCCCCGCTCATGATGTCAAAGGACCGCTCATAGGCGACGGCATTGCCGTCCAGAGTGTTCAGCTTGATCAGCACCGCGCCGGCGGTGTCGTCGCCATGGGCCACGACAAAGGCCGGGATCTCGCTCAGCCTCAGCCGCGTCAAATAGGCATCCACCCAGATCCGTGCCGTCAGTCTCATGATATGTCCATCCGGAACCGGCAGACGGGACGGCGGGCGGGGCGCCTCTGCACCGCAGAGCGCGCCGCCTGCCGTGCCCGGCTCAGTTCCCGTCCTTGAAATCCAGGCCCATCTCGGAGTAGCGCTCGGCCTCTTCCAGCCAGTTCTCGCGTACCTTCACCTGCAGGAACAGGTGCACCCGGCGCCCCAGGAATTCTTCCATCTCCTGGCGCGCAGCGGTGCTGACGGCCTTGATGGTCTCGCCCTTCTTGCCCAGCACGATGCCCTTGTGGCCATCACGGGTGACATAGACGATCTGGTCGATGCGGGCCGAACCGTCCTTGCGCTCCTCCCACTGCTCGGTCTCCACCGTCAGCTGGTAGGGCAGCTCCTGGTGCAGGCGCAGGGTCAGCTTTTCGCGGGTCATCTCGGCCGCGATCATGCGCATCGGCAGGTCGGCGATCTGGTCCTCGGGATAGAGCCAGGGCCCCTCCGGCACCTCGGCCGCCAGCCAGTCGCGCAGGGCCTGCACGCCATGGCCCTTCTCGGCGCTGATCATGAAGGTCTCGGCGAAATCGTACCGCTCGTTCATCTCCTTGGTCAGGCTCAGCAGCACCGGCGCCTCGACCCGGTCGATCTTGTTGATCGCCAGGGCCACGCGGCGCGTGCCTTGCATCTCCTTCAGCGCGGCGATGATCCGCTCCACGCCCTCGGTGATGCCCCGGTGTGCCTCGATCAGCAGAACCACCACGTCGGCATCCGCCGCCCCGCCCCAGGCCGCCGCCACCATGGCACGGTCCAGCCGGCGTTTCGGCTGGAACAGGCCCGGCGTGTCGACGAAGACGATCTGGCTCTCCCCCTCCAGCGCCACGCCGCGGATCCGCGCCCGCGTCGTCTGCACCTTGTGGGTCACGATGGAGACCTTTGCGCCCACCATCCGGTTCAGCAGTGTCGATTTGCCGGCATTGGGTTCGCCGATCAGGGCAACAAAGCCCGCGCGTGTGGTCATTTCAGTCATCCAGCTCTCAGGGCCCGGGAAAAGAGGCGCTCTACAGCAGATTAGCGCGCCACGCCAGCCCTGTCTCCCTTTACCCGATGCCGCGTCACCCGGCGGCGGTCGCCCTGCGCCCGCGCAGCAGCGTGTAGATCCCGCTGCCCACGATCAGAACCGCCCCGCCCAGCGTCCACAGGTCCGGCCGCTCGCCGAAGAAGACCATGGCGATCACCAGCGCCGCCAGCAGGCGGGAATAGCGGAAGGGCGCCACCACGGCGATCTCGCCGGTGCGCATCGCCTGGGTCAGCAGGGTATAGGCCGTCACGCCCACCACCGCCGTGGCGCCCAGGATCGCCAGCGCCCCGGCCGGCGGCAGCATCAGCCGCTCGCCCCGCACCAGCATGATCACGATCCCCGCCGCCAGCACGGCAACGAACCCCGAGGTGCCCAGCTGCCAGCGCGACACCGCCGGCGGCGCCGCCCGCGTGGCCAGGTCGCGGATCGAGAAGCAGACCATGGCGATCACGGCCAGCAACGCATCCACACGAAACGCCTCCGGCGAGGGCCGCAGGATCAGCATCACCCCCAGGAACCCCACCGCCATGGCACTCCAGCGGCGAGCGCCCACCACCT
The DNA here is from genome assembly GCF_056270665.1 of Pseudooceanicola sp. DL12. NCBI lineage: Bacteria > Pseudomonadati > Pseudomonadota > Alphaproteobacteria > Rhodobacterales > Paracoccaceae > Pseudooceanicola > Pseudooceanicola sp. DL12. The sequence goes on along the minus strand of NZ_CM149884.1, from coordinate 154,654 downwards.
CGCCCAGCACCAGCGCCGCGCCCGCGGTCACCACCAGCGGCGAGGCCTGCAGGATCGCCGATGTGCTCGACAGCGGGGTAAAGGCCAGCGCCAGCGCAAAGAAGAGCCGCGCCGTCAGCTCGACACCGGAACGGAACAGCAGCGGCCCGCGCACCATGGCCGGGGTCACCACCGGCTCGCCCGCCCGCAAGGTCAGAAAAATGTAGAGCACCGTGCCGCCCAGCCCGAAACAGGCCAGCGCGAGGCCGGGAGAAACCTGCGAGGTGGCTTCCTTGTAGAGCGCATCCTCGACGGAAAAGCACAGCATGGCGGCAACCATGAAGAGGCTGCCGCGCAGGTTGGCAGAAAGCGGCGCGCTCACTCCGCCCCCCCGGAGCGGCCCCGAAATGCCTCAGGCATCGCCGGTCACCTGGTCCAGCAGCGCCTTGGCCGCGGCCTGTTCCGCCGCCCGTTTCGACGGCGCCTTGGCCTTGGCCTCCTCGCCGGTCTTCAGCCGCGCGGTGATGGTGAAGAGCGGCGCGTGATCCGGCCCGCTGCGATCGGTCTCCAGGTACTCGGGTGGTGGCAGCCGCCGCGCCTGGGCCCATTCCTGAAGGGCGGTCTTGGCATCGCGGGCATCGGCCTCGACGGTGGCGATCCGCTTGCCCCAGAGCCGCCGGATCATCTCGCGGGCAGCCTCGAAACCGCCATCCAGGTAGACCGCCGCGATCACCGCCTCCATGCCGTCGCCCAGCAGCGCCAGCTTGCGCCGTCCACCGCTTATCTGTTCCGACCGGCCCAGCTTCAGCACCGCGCCCAGGTCGATCTGGCGGGCGACATCGGCACAGGTTTCCTTGCGCACCAGCGCATTGAACCGCGGGGCCAGCTGCCCCTCGCTGGCGCCCTTGTCCTCCGAGAGCAGTGCCTCGGCCATGACAAGGCCCAGCACCCGGTCGCCCAGGAACTCCAGCCGCTGGTTGTCCTCGCGCGTCGGCCCCGAGACCGAGCTGTGCGTCACCGCCCGGACAAGCAGTTCCGGCCGGCCAAAGCTGTGACCGAGGCGCTCCTCGAAGGATTTCAGATCGTTCGACAGTTTCATCACAAGCATCCGTGCAGACGATCCACCCCTAAAACACCAGCGGGCGCCCCGGCGCAAGTCCGGGACGCCCGCAAAGTCCAGTGCAGGCAGGCCTCTGCGCCCGCCCGCCCCGCGAAAGGGGTCAGTTGATCTTCTTGAAGTAGCGACCGCTGCGCCAGTCCCAGAAGTAGAGCAGGGAGCTGCCCGCGGAAGAGAAGATGATGCGGTCGGCGCGGCCGATGAGGTTGGCCGCCGGCACAAAGCCCACGCCGCGTGCCGACTGGGCAAAGCGCGAGTCGGTCGAGTTGTCGCGGTTGTCGCCCATGAAGAAGTAGTGGCCCTCGGGCACCTTGAAGACTCCGGTGTCATCGGCGTTCTGGCGATAGGCGATATCGAGGATGTCATGGGTCACACCGTTGGGCAGCGTCTCCAGGTACCGCTTCTTCTCGCAGTCGCCACCCACGCCCACCGGCGCGTTCGAACACAGCGGATAGCGGCCCTGCGGCCCCTGCGGCTCGTAGGTTTCGACGAACACGCCGTCATCCTCGAGCTTCACCGGCTCGCCGTTGATCACCAGCACCGAATCCACCACCTGCACCGTGTCGCCGGGCAGGCCGATCAGCCGCTTGATGTAATCCTCGCCGGTCACCGGGTGCCGGAAGACCACCACGTCGCCGCGTTTCGGCTCGCCGCCCAGGAAACGGCCGTTCTCGCCGGTCGCGGGGATCCAGCCGCAGATCTCCTCTGCGTCGATGTCGATCGGCCCGAGGCGGATCGAGGGGCAGGAGGCATAGGAGTAGCCATAGGCCATCTTGTTGACGAAGAGGAAATCGCCGATCAGCAGCGTGTCCTTCATCGACCCCGAAGGGATCCAGAACGGCTGATAGAAGACGGTCCGGAAGACGCCCGCAATCAGCAGCGCCCAGAAGATCGTCTTGACGGTTTCCCAGATGAAGCTGCCGCCTTCCTTGGAGTCGCTCTTGGCCATGTATTGCCGGTCCCTCTGCCTGTCATGATCGTTTCTCGTGGTCACCGGCCCCGGCGGCCCCTCAGGGCCCCCATCGGGGACGATATCGGCCCCGGTTTCATGAGCGGATCACCCGGCCAAGTCAAGCAGATGGCCCATCACGCCCCCGCGACCCGGCCCGCCCTGCCCATGCGCGCCGCATTCCCATCCCCCGGGCCATGCGTATTTCGGGAAAGATGAAACCACCCGCCAGGCGGCGCGACCGGGGCTCCCTCATCTGGCCGTAAATATCCCGGGGGAGTCCGCAGGACGGGGGCAGAGCCCCCTGCCCTCCCGCCGGTCGCCGCCACCGCGCAGAGGCCCGCCGCCCCCAGGTCGCGGTCGGTGCGGCGCAGCTTGCGGGCGGCACCTGCGGCGGCAGGGACGGGAAGACCATCGACAGCTTGGGGTCGGGCAGCTTCAGCCACGCCGCGCCGGAGCAGAAGCGCTCCGCCGGCCGGGCGGTTGGCGGGCGGCTGGCGGGCGAGATGGCTCAGGCCGGCTGGCGCAGCACGCGCGGCACCTTGAACTCGACGTTCTCCTTGGCGGTTTCCACCATCTCCTCGGTCACGTCATAGCGGGCCTTCAGCGCATCGATCACCTCGTTCACCAGCACTTCCGGCGCCGAGGCCCCGGCGGTGATCCCGATCGAGCGGATGCCCTCCAGCGCGCGCCAGTCGATGTCGGTGGCACGCTGCACCAGCTGGGCGTAGTCGCAGCCCTGGCGCGAGGCCACCTCGACCAGGCGGCGCGAGTTCGAGGAGTTCGGCGCGCCCACCACCAGCATGGCATCGATCTTGCCGGCCATGGCCTTCACGGCCTCCTGGCGGTTGGTCGTGGCATAGCAGATGTCTTCCTTGTGCGGGCCGACGATGGCCGGAAAGCGCGCGTTCAGCGCCGCGACGATCCCCTTGGTATCATCCACCGAAAGCGTCGTCTGGGTGACGAAGGCCAGCCGCTCGGGGTCGCGCACATCGAGCGTCGCCACGTCGGCCTCGGTCTCCACCAGCAGCACCTCGCCCTCGGGCAGCTGCCCCATGGTGCCCACCGTTTCGGGGTGGCCGGCATGGCCGATCATCACGATCTGCAGCCCGGCCTCGGCATGGCGCTCGGCCTCGATATGCACCTTGCTGACCAGCGGACAGGTGGCATCCACATAGATCATCTCGCGGCGGGCGGCCTCGGCCGGCACCGCCTTGGGCACCCCGTGGGCCGAGAAGATCACCGGGCGGTCGTCGGGGCATTCGTCCAGCTCTTCGACAAAGACCGCCCCCTGGTCGCGCAGCCGGTCGACGACGAACTTGTTGTGCACGATCTCGTGGCGCACGAAGACCGGGGCGCCCCATTTCTGCAGCGCCATCTCGACGATCTTGATGGCGCGGTCGACACCGGCGCAAAAGCCGCGCGGGGCGGCCAGGTAAAGCGTGAGGGGGGGCTTGGTCTCAGATGTCATCGCGGTCTCCTGCTGCCGCACAGGTAGGCGAGACGGACGCCGAGGTCCAGTGTGCGGCGCTGTCTCTGCGGCGCGGCTGGCGGCGCAGGCTGCCCGGCCCGTCCGCCGCCTGCGGGACGCACCATGTGCACGCTCCCGCGCCGGCTCGGGCCGGATGTTTCGGATCGGGCGATACCGGGGCCACCGCGGAGGCGTCCTGGTCCGGGTCTGTCCTCCCGCACCGGGGCGCCTGTCCGCCGGCCCCTCTGCCCTTCTCTCTGGCCTCAGCCGCTGACCGCGGTGCGCATGCGCGCATCGTCGGCATTGTCGCGCGGCGGACGGCCGATGACTTCCTTCAGTTCGTCCAGCTCGATGAAATTGTCCGCCTGACGACGCAGCTCGTCGGCGATCATGGGCGGCTGGCTGCGGATCGTCGAAACCACAGAGACACGAACACCCTGACGTTGCAGGCTCTCGACCAGCGGACGGAAATCGCCGTCGCCCGAGAACAGCACGATATGATCGACCCGCGGCGCAAGTTCCATGGCATCGACGGTCAGTTCGATATCCATGTTCCCCTTGACCTTGCGGCGGCCCTGGCTGTCGGTAAATTCCTTGGCCGGTTTGGTGACCATCGTGAAGCCATTGTAATGAAGCCAGTCCACCAGCGGGCGGATTGGAGAATATTCGTCATTCTCAAGCAGGGCAGTGTAGTAAAAGGCGCGCAACAGCTTGCCACGACGCATGAATTCCTGTCGTAACAGTTTGTAGTCGATGTCGAACCCAAGCGCCTTGGCCGCGGCGTAGAGGTTCGAGCCATCGATGAACAGCGCAAGCCGTTCGTCTTTGTAGAACATAAAAAACCCTTCCAATTATAACTGCAGCGGCCCATTTGAGTGGCTGAGTGGTAATCAAGACCACTGCGAGTGCTCCAAATTAAATGTTGTGAAAGAATGCATCAAGACAAGGCGCGAGTCTAAAAGAATAGGATTTGTACGACGTGAACCGCGACTTTCTCATTGCAATCGGTGGAAATTTGCCAGAACCCGGGCTGTCGTGTTCCGGTATACTTCTCTCTGCGGTTGAACTGCTGACGCAGGGCAGGGGCAAGGTAAGCGCCGTCAGCCCCTTCTACTCCACCCCGGCCTTCCCTGCCGACTCGGGCCCGGATTTCGTCAACGCAGCCCTTGTTTATACCAGCGAAGAGAGCCCCGAAGCGGTGCTCGCGCGGCTCCACGAGATCGAGCAAGCGCATGGCCGGGAACGGAAAAACCGCTGGGGTCCGCGCAGTCTCGACCTCGACCTCATCGCCTGCCAAGACCTTGTACTGCCTGACCAAGTTACCTTTACCCACTGGCTGAATCTCCCACTGACGGATCAAATGAAAGTCTCACCGGATAAGTTGATTCTGCCCCATCCGCGCCTTCAGGACAGGGCCTTCGTCCTTGTCCCGCTGCGCGACGTCGCGTCAGCGTGGCGCCATCCGGTCCTCGGACGCACTGTCTCGGAGATGTGTGCCGCCCTGCCGGCCGAAGCACTCGCAGAGGTTGTGCCGCTATCCGGAATGTGACCGAATCTGCCCCCGTTTCACCGGCCTTCCGGGTAGAATCGGCTTGTCATCAAGGGCTGAACGCCCTAGAAACACTCACTCTAAACCTGTTCGCCTACCGTCTTAGGAGTGCCCCATGGCCCGCGTTACCGTTGAAGATTGCGTCGACAAGGTTCCGAACCGCTTCGAGCTGGTGATGCTGGCGGCCCATCGTGCCCGCGAGATTTCGGCCGGCGCGCCGATCACCGTGGACCGCGACAACGACAAGAATCCCGTCGTTTCGCTGCGCGAGATCGCCGAGGAAACCCAGTCGGCAGACGAGCTTCGCGAACGCCTGATCGAGTCGAACCAGACCCAGATCGAGGTTGATGAACCCGAAGAAGACAGCATGGCCCTGCTCATGGGTGCCGAGGCCGCCGACAAGCCGGCCGAGGACGACATGAGCGAGGAGAAACTGCTGCGGGCCCTGGTCGAGGCTCAGCGCCAGGACTGAGGCGGCCCGTCTCGGCCCCGCGCAGCCCGCAAGGCAGCCCCGGGGCCGGCAAGGGCCCCGGTCCGGATGCGCGTGCCCTGATGCACCGCATGGAGAAAGGCACCGAAAGTGGATCTTGTCCCGGCTGACGACCTGATTGCGCTCGTCCGCGCCTACAACCCCAAGACCAACGAGATCCTGATTCGCACGGCCTACGATTTCGGCCGCGAAATGCACGAGGGGCAGTTCCGCCGCTCGGGCGAACCCTACTTTTCCCATCCCATCGCCGTGGCCAGCATCCTGGCCGAGCAGAAGCTCGATGATGCCACCATCATCACCGCCCTGCTGCACGACACGATCGAGGATACCAAGGCCTCCTACGCCCAGGTCAGCGAAATCTTCGGCGAGGACATCGCCGAGCTGGTCGACGGCGTCACCAAGCTGACCAACCTGCAGCTCTCCTCGACCGAGACCAAGCAGGCCGAGAACTTCCGCAAGCTCTTCATGGCCATGTCCAAGGACATGCGCGTGATCCTGGTCAAGCTCGCCGACCGCCTGCACAACATGCGCACCATCAAGTCGATGAAGCCCGAGAAGCAGATGCAGAAGGCGCGCGAGACGATGGACATCTATGCGCCGCTCGCTGGCCGCATGGGCATGCAGTGGATGCGCGAAGAGCTCGAGGACCTGGCCTTCCGCGTCATCAATCCCGATGGCCGCTCCTCGATCATCCGCCGCTTCGTCAGCCTGCAGAACGAGACCGGCGACGTGATCGAGCGCATCACCTCGGACATGCGCCGCCTGATGACCGAAGAGGGCATCCGCGCCGAGGTCTATGGCCGGGCCAAGAAGCCCTATTCGATCTGGCGCAAGATGCAGGAGAAGAACCAGAGCTTCTCGCGCCTCTCCGACATCTACGGCTTCCGCGTCATCACCGAGACCGAGGACGAATGCTATCGCGCGCTCGGGCTGATCCACCGCCGCTGGAAGTCGATCCCCGGCCGCTTCAAGGATTACATCAGCCAGCCGAAATCCAACGGCTACCGCTCGATCCACACCACCGTCTCGGGCCGTGACGGCAAGCGCGTCGAGGTGCAGATCCGCACCCGCGAGATGCACGAGGTCGCCGAGGCCGGCGTTGCCGCGCACTGGTCCTACAAGGATGGCGTCAAGGCCGAGAACCCCTTCGCCGTCGATCCCACCCGCTGGATTTCCGCCCTGACCGAGCAGATGGGCACCGAGGAAGACCACGAGGATTTCCTCGAGGCGGTCAAGCTCGAGATGTATTCCGACAAGGTCTTCTGCTTCACGCCCAAGGGCGAGGTGGTCAAGCTGCCCCGCGGCGCCACGCCGATCGATTTCGCCTATGCCATCCACACCCGCATCGGTTCGGCCTGCGTGGGCGCCAAGATCGACGGCATGCGCGTGCCGCTCTGGACCCGGGTCAAGAACGGCCAGTCGGTCGAGATTATCACCGCCGAGGGGCAGGAGCCCCAGGCCACCTGGCTCGACATCGCCACCACCGGCCGGGCCAAGGCCGCCATCCGCCGCGCCCTGCGCGAGGTTGACCGCGAGCGCTACATCAAGCTCGGCCGCGAGTTGGCCCGCTCCGGCTTCGACCACGTCGGCCGCAAGGCCACCGACAAGGCGCTGGAAACCGCGGCCAAGAAGCTTCGCATCGACGGCGGCCGCGACGAGCTGCTCGCGCAGCTGGGCCGCGCCGAGCTGCGCGTCGCCCGCGTGGTGGCCGTGCTCTACCCCGAACTCACCTTCCACGACGACGACCAGGATTCGGTCAAGCGCGACCGCGCCCTGATCGGCCTGGAAGAGGGCCAGAGCTTCAAGCGCGCGCGCTGCTGCCAGCCGCTGCCGGGCGAACGGATCGTCGGCATCACCTGGCGCGGCCGCCCCCTCGCCGTCCATGCCATCGACTGCGAATCGCTCTCCGCCTACGAGGACCAGCCCGACCGCTGGGTCGACCTGCACTGGCAGGCCGGGCGCCATGCCGCCATCTACGCGGTGACGCTCGAACTGACATTGTCCAACGATCCCGGCGTTCTCGGCCGCATCTGCACCCTGATCGGCGAGCAGAAGGCGAATATTTCCAACATGAACTTCCTTGACCGGAAGCCGGATTTTTACCGTCTGCTGATAGATATCGAACTGCGCGACGCCGAACATCTGCACACGGTCATCTCTGCACTGGAGGCCGAGGCGGATGTCGCCTCCGTCTCGCGGCACAGAAACCCGGAGGAGGTGCCCGTGGCCCCTGCTCCTGCCCCACAAGGAGAGAGTGTTGGTCTTTAAACGCCGAGATAAACGGCCGTTTTGGAAGATCATCGCCGAGACTTTCTGGCCCCGCGGTGGCTGGACACGGGCATTCCTTTACACGAAACACCGGCTGCGCCGCCTGCCGGACAGCCCCGAGAAGATCTCCCGCGGTCTCGGCGCCGGGGTCTTCACCGCCTTCACCCCCTTCCTCGGCATGCATTTCGTCATCGCCATGCTGATGGCCACGGTGGTGCGGGGCAATATCATCGCCGCGCTCATCGGCACCTTCGTCGCCAACCCGCTGACCTTCGTGCCGATCGGCGCGCTCAGCCTGAAACTGGGCTACTGGATCCTCGGGATGAACACCGGGATGGGGCCGCTGGCCACCGATCCGGACGTGGTGCATCGCTCCTTCGGCGGCAAGTTCATCGATGCGGCCGAGGACCTGCGGCACAATTTCATCGCCCTCTTCACCGATGATCAGACCCATTGGCAGGGGCTCGAGGTCTTCTACCACGAGATCTTCTTTCCCTACCTGATCGGCGGGCTGATCCCCGGCACCCTGGCCGCCCTTGCCGCCTATTTCCTGACCGAGCCGCTGATCCGCGCCTACCAGGCCCGCCGCCGTGGCCGGCTCAAGGCCAAGCTGGCCGCGATCCGCGCCAAGCAGGGCGCCCGCGCCGAAGCCCGCAGCCCGAAGCCAGCCTCCACACCGGCCGAAGCCGCTACGCCTGCGGCCATTGCCCCCGCCAATACCCCCACGCCGCCGAACCCCGGCCCCCGGCCCGGCTCGGGCGCCAAGGCGCCTGCGGAACGGGCGCCCTCGGATCGGGCCCCCTCCGGCAAGGCCCCGGCCCGGCACTCCACCAAGCGGCCCTGACGGGGCACCACGTTGTTTTGCGGCCGCTATTGCCTCTGGCCCTTCGCCGGGCAATCCGGCATTGATGGGCCCGGACCTTGACAGGAGTGCCCGGGATGAGCGATCTGCCGAAACTGCGCCTTGGCGTGAACATCGACCACGTGGCCACCGTGCGGAACGCCCGCGGCGGCGCCTATCCGGATCCGCTGCGCGCGGCGAAACTGGCCGAGGAGGCCGGCGCCGACGGCATCACCGCGCACCTGCGCGAGGATCGCCGCCATATCTCCGATGCCGATATCGAGGCCCTTTCGGCGGGCCTCACCGTGCCGCTCAACTTCGAGATGGCCGCCACCGACGAGATGCAGGCCATCGCCCTGCGCCACAAGCCACATGCCGTCTGCCTTGTGCCCGAAAAACGCGAGGAACGCACCACCGAGGGCGGGCTCGAAGTGGCCCGCGAGGAAAACCGCCTCGCCCATTTCATCGCCCCCCTGCGCGAGGCCGGCGCCCGTGTCTCGATCTTCATCGCCGCCGACCGGCCCCAGATCGAGGCCGCCCACCGCATCGGCGCCGAGGTGATCGAGTTGCACACCGGCGCCTATTGCGACGCCCACGCCGAGGGCCGCCTTGCCGACCGCGATGCCGAGCTCGAGCGCCTGCGCGAGATGTCGGCCTTCGCCGCCACCCTCGGCCTCGAGGTTCACGCCGGCCACGGCCTGACCTACGAAACGGTCCAGCCCATCGCCGCCTTCCCCGAGGTGCGCGAGCTCAACATCGGCCACTTCCTGATCGGCGAGGCGATCTTCCGCGGCCTTCAGCCCGCCGTGGCCGAGATGCGCCGCCTGATGGACGAAGCCCGCGCCTGACGCCCGCGCGGCAGGGACCGCCTCACCTGGCGGTCCCCCGCCCCTTCATCTTTCCGATAACACTCATCCGCCCCGGCCATCCCGGCGCGGCGTCACCCCATCGGCGTCACGGCCCCCGGCAAAGGCGGCGGCGGCGCCTCGCCCACTGCGCGATGCCCCAGCCCCTCGTGCCCGGTGGTGTCGATCAGCCATTTCCGGAACAGCCGCTGCGCCGGCGAGAGTGACATCTCGCCCCCCGAGATCAGCCAGTAGCGCAGGTCGGTGCGGTGAAAGCGCGGGATCGGCGCCGCCACCCGCCCCTGGTCCAGCGCATCGCGGCAGAGCGTCTCGAAGGACAGGAACACCCCCGCCCCCGACATCGCCGCATCCAGGCAGAGCGAGGCCTCCGAGAATTCCGGCCCGTCCCGCAGCACAAGCCCCCCCGCCCCCTCCGGCACCAGCCAGTCGTCCCAGCTGAACATCGCGTTGGTATCCCGGATGATCGGCACGCTGGCAAAATCCTGCTGGCTGGTGATCGTCCGCGCCAGCGCCGGCGCACAGACCGGCACGATGCGCAGCGCGAACAGGCTCTGCGCCCGCAGCCCCTCGTAGGGCCCGCGCCCGATGCGGATGGCGAAATCCACGTCGCCGTCGTTGGGATCGGCCAGTGATACCTGGCTGTCCAGCCGCACCTTGATGTCCGGCCAGGCCCGGTAGAAGGACGGCAACCGCCAGATCAGCCAGCGCGCGGCAAAGATCGGCGCGCAGGAGATCGTCAGCACCTGCCCCCGGTCGCGCCGCCCCACCTCCGCCGCCGCGGTCAGCTGCCGAAAGCCGCTGGTCAGCAGGCGAAAGAACTCCTCCGTTCCGGCCAACGGCACCATGCCGCCCGGCCGCCGCGCAAAGAGCTTGTGCCCAAGCGTCTCCTCCGCCCGCGCCACCTGCTGCGAGACCGCCCCGCTGGAAATCCCCATCTCTTCGGCCGCCGCGCGCAAAGACCCGCTCCGGGCGACCGCCTCGACGGCGCGCAGGTTGTTCAGATGGAGGCGATTCAACGGATGCATATAGCTCAGCTAAACCCAGCTATACGTTTTCTGCAATTCTAAAGGTCATTTCTCATCCCTATATTCGGTCAATCTTAAACCAAGAAAGGAGAAGACCATGCTCAAGTGGTTCCGCAAGACCAACCCCGTTCAGCCCCGCGATCCGATGGATCACCCGGAGATTGCACGGATGAGCCCCCGCGAGCTGGCAGACCTGCCGCTCGTCGCCCCGATGTCCCACGCCCGGCAGGCCGCCGAAGAAATGGCCCGCCCCCGCCAGGCCACCCGGGACAGCACCGTGGCACCGGCCGGCTATTGCCTGCCGTAAGGCCCCACCAAGGCCCCCACTAAAGGCCTGACACGCCCTGCCATTCGCGCTACATCGGCGCGAACGGACAGGTGAGGCACTTCATGATCCTCGGTATCGGCACCGATCTCGCGAATATCGACCGCATCGCGGCCACCCTCGATCGCTTCGGCGACCGGTTCCGCAATCGTGTCTTCACCGAGGTCGAACAGAAGAAGGCCGAGCGGCGCAAGGATGTCGCCGGCACCTACGCCAAGCGTTGGGCCGCCAAGGAGGCCTGCTCCAAGGCACTCGGCACCGGGTTGCGCATGGGCATTTCCTGGAAGGACATGGCCGTGACCAACCTGCCCACCGGGCAGCCTGTCATGCAGGTCACCGGCTGGGCCGCCGAACGGCTGGCCGAGATGACGCCCCCGGGGCACGAGGCCCTGATCCACGTCACCCTCACCGACGATCACCCCTGGGCCCAGGCCTTCGTGGTGATCGAGGCCCGCCCGCTCTGACAGGCGCCCCGGGGCGCCCCGCCCCTTCATCTTTCCCCAAATACGGACGGCACCAGGGCTGCCACCGGCGCGCCGCTGCCCGTCTCGCGCCCCTTTCATCTTTCCCCAAATACTCGGCGTCGCGCTCCGCCGCCCAGGCCGCCCTTGACCTCCGCGCGCGCCCATGGTGTTCCTCGGCTCCACAGCAGAGGAAGACCCATGGCCCAGTTCTACGCCTATACCGACGGAGCCTGCTCCGGTAATCCCGGCCCCGGCGGCTGGGGCGCGCTTCTGCAGGCGAAAGAGGGCGACAGCGTCGTCAAGGAACGCGAGCTCAAGGGCGGCGAGGCCAATACCACCAACAACCGGATGGAGCTTCTGGCCGCGATCAACGCGCTCGAGGCCCTTGGCCGGCCGACCAAGATCACCATCATCACCGACAGCCAGTACGTGAAGAACGGCGTCACCGGCTGGATCCACGGCTGGAAGCGCAACGGCTGGAAGACGGCGGCCAAGAAGCCGGTGAAGAACGCCGAGCTCTGGCAGCAGCTCGACGAGGCGCAAAAGCGCCACGATGTCACCTGGGAATGGGTCAAGGGCCACGCCGGCCACCCCGAGAACGAACGCGCGGACGAATTGGCCCGCGCCGGCATGGCGCCCTACAAGTGACCGCCTGACGGGGTTCCGCAGCCAAGGGGGCCAATCGCGCCCCCCATCACGGCCCCCCCGTCACGGGCCCCGTCACGGGCCCCGACGCCTCACAGCAGCGTATCGTAATCCGACACCAGCAGGTGCAGCGGATCGGCGTTTTCCTCCACTGTGGAAAAACGCCCGATATCGGCTTCGAAGATATTGTCGGTGCGGTCATCGTTCACGGTCGAGACCTCGCCGATGAAGACCCGGCCGCCCTCGCCCCAGAAGGCATGCCAGATGTCCGGCGTCAGGGTCACGCTCTCGCCCGGGGTCAGCTTCAGCTTGCCGCCCGCCGGCAGCCTCCGCCAGATCCCGTCGGTCATCACCTCCACCGGCGCCTCGCGGTCGATCCCATCGGCGCCGTCCTTCCACAGTTCCAGCACCAGCGTGGCGCCACCACGGTTGATGATGTCCTCGGTCTTCACGATGTGCCGGTGCATGGGCGAGATCTGGTTTTCGTCCGAAATCAGCAGCTTCTCGGCATAGACCCGGCCGCCCTTCGGGTTGCCCAGGTCGCCGGCATTGCCGTTGCGCACGGTGAACAGGAAGAGGCCCAGGTTGTCGTAGTCCCCCTGGCCGTAATCCGTCACGTCCCAGCCAAGGCCCGCCTCGATGATCAGCCCGGCCTCGGCCTTGCGGGCACGAAATTCCTCCGGCGTCCAATAGGCAAAGGGCGGCAGGGCAAAGCCGTGCTGGCGGAAGAAGGCATCGCCCTCGCGGATCAGCTCGTTGATGTCGGATCGCTGCATGGGGGCCTCCTGCCGGGAATATGCGGGTGAATGGATGGGGTCTAAATCGGCGCCAACCTGCGCCGGAACCGCGCCCCGGGCAAGCGGTTTTTGGGGCGCTAACAGGCGCCGCGCCCCCTCACTTGCGCCCCCTCACTTGCGTCAGTTCACTTGCGCCAATGCCAGGGCACGATGATCAGCGCCCCGATCGAGGAGAGGATCGCGTTCAGCCCCGGAGAGCCGAAGCTGATCCCGAACATCACCCGGATGAAATAGAACACGAAGGCCCCGCCGACGCAGATGATGATGCTCTGCAGGTACCCGTTGGTCGTGAACCCGGTCCATTCGGCGGCGTATCCCACGATGCCGGCAATGATGATCGTGCCGAAGAGCACCATGAACATGGCTCAGCCCCCCAGGATCGTGCCGGCCGGCAGCGGCACCCCGCGCAGGAAAACCTCGGCCTCCTGCGGGCCCTTGCCGGCGCGCTGCAGCTTCAGCACCTGCACGGCGCCGCTGCCACAGGCCACCGTCAGGTGATCGTCCAGCACCTCGCCGGGCATGCCCGCGCCGGGCACAAGGCGCGAGGCCAGCAGCTTCAGCCGCTGCCCCTCGTGCTCCACCCAGGCGCCGGGAAAGGGCGACAGGCCGCGGATCTGGCGGTCGACCACCTCGGCGGGCGCGGTGAAATCCACCTGCGCCTCGGCCTTGTCGATTTTCTTTGCATAGGTCACGCCGTCCTCGGGCTGCGGCTCCGGCGTCAGCTCGCTCAGCCGGCCCAGGGCCTCGACGATCAGCCGCGCGCCCATGGCGCTCAGCCGGTCATGCAGCTCGGCGGTGACCTCCTCGGCACCGATCTGCGTCGCCTCGCGCAGCAGCACCGGCCCGGTGTCCAGCCCCGCTTCCATCTGCATGATGCAGATGCCGGTCTCGGCGTCGCCGGCCATGATCGCGCGGTGGATGGGCGCCGCCCCGCGCCAGCGCGGCAGCAGGCTGGCATGGATATTCAGACAGCCGTGCTCCGGCGCATCCAGCACCGCCTGAGGCAGGATCAGCCCATAGGCCACCACCACCGCCACCTCGGCGCCCAGCGCGGCAAACTCTGCCTGCGCATCCTCGCCCTTCAGGCTCACCGGGTGACGCACCTCCAGGCCGAGCTCGAGGGCGCGGGCATGCACCGGCGTCGGGCGATCCTTCTTGCCGCGGCCCGCCGGGCGCGGCGGCTGGCAATAGACGCAGGCCACCTCGTGTCCGGCCGCCACCAGCGCCTCGAGCACCGGCACCGAGAAATCCGGGGTTCCCATGAAAATAACGCGCATGATCGGCCTCCGCAGGTAACGCGGGGCCGTCCTGCCCCGTTCTTTCCCGATCTAGCAGCGCCACGGCCCGAGCGCCATGCGCTTGGCGCCGGAAGGGCCGGGTGGCCCCGAGGCCTCAGCCGTTCAGCTTCTTCGCCTTGCGGATCAGCATGTCGCGCTTCACCTTGCTCAGCCGGTCGAAATACATCTTGCCGGCCAGGTGATCGATCTGGTGCTGCACGCTCGTCGCCCAGAGGCCGACGAAATCGCGCTCCTCCATCTCGCCCGCCGCGTTCAGAAACCGCACCGTCACCGCCCGCGGGCGGGAGATCTTCGCCGAGACGCCGGGCAGGTTGGGGCTCGCCTCCTCGTGCTCGCGCAGCTGCACGCTGGCATGCAGCACTTCGGGGTTGGCCATGCGCACCGCCTTGCCGCGCTCCTCGCTGGCATCCACCACCGCCAGGCGCTGCATCACGCCGATCTGCACCGCGGCCAGGCCCACGCCGGGCATGGCCTCCATCGTGTCGATCATGTCGTCCCAGGTGGCGCGCACCGCATCGGTGATCTCCGCCACGTCCTCGGCCTTCGTGCGCAGCCGCTTGTCGGGCCATTGCAGGCAGGGGCGTTTGGTCATTCCTGTCCCTCGTATTGCGCCATCACCGCTGCATGGCGCGCGGGCGGCAGGTAATCCAGATAGACGCGCCCCTCCAGGTGGTCGAACTCGTGCTGGGCACAGACCGCCTCGAACCCCGTCAGCCGCGCCTCGCGCAGGGCCCAGCCGGCATCATGCCAGCGCATCACCACCTCGGCCGGGCGCGGCACCTCGGCGCTCACCCCGGGGATCGACAGGCAGCCCTCGCTGTGCACCGCCATCGCATCCGCGCGCCAGAGGATCTCCGGGTTCACGCAGACCATGGGCGCCGGCGCGCCCTCCTTCCAGCCGCAGTCCATCACGAAAACCCGTTTCAGCACGCCCACCTGCGGCGCGGCCAGGCCACGGCCCGGCGCATCGTACATCGTGTCGAACATGTCGGCGATCAGGGGCGACAGGTCGGTGCCCGGCTCCACCGGGTCGCAGACCGTCTTCAGGGTGGGATCCGGCCAGCGCAGGATCTCCAGCAGGGCCATGCTCAGGCCCCGCGGGCGCGGTCGCGCTTCAGCTTCTGCATCTTGCGGGTGATCATCTGCCGTTTCATCGGCGACAGGTAATCGATGAACAGCTTGCCATCCAGGTGGTCGATCTCGTGCTGCACGCAGACCGCCCAGAGCCCGTCGAAGGTCTCTTCCTGTTCCTTGCCGTTCACGTCGATCCAGCGCGCGGTCACATCGGCCGGCCGGATGACGGGGGCATATTGCTCCGGAATCGACAGGCAGCCCTCGTCATAGGACTTGGTCTCGTCGCTGGCCGCCACGATCTCGGGGTTGAACATCACCAGCGGGCGGGGCTCGTCGCCCTCGCGCGCGCAGTCCAGCACCACCAGCCGCTGCAACAGGCCGATCTGAGGCGCCGCCAGGCCGATGCCCGGGGCATCGTACATGGTTTCCAGCATGTCGTCGGCCAGCACCCGCAGATCGTCCGACAGGTCGGGCACGGGGGCAGCCACCTTCTTCAGGCGCGGGTCGGGATGGATCAGGATCGGACGTTTCATGCGCCCCATGTATGACAGCCGGCAGCCCTGCGCAATATGGCGCCCCGCCCGGCACCGCACCCATTCCGCGCCCTCACCCGGCAGGCCCCTGCGCCCTGCCCCAACACCCTGCCCGCCCTCCCTGCCTGCCGCGCAGGAATTTGGCAGGGTTTGGCCCCCACAGGTGCATCGCTGCAGAGGACCCGTCTGCCCCTGCGCGCCCTGCCCCCTTGCGGCTGGCCGCCAGACGGATAGCCTGCACGCAAGTGACCTGGAGTGTACGTATGAATTTCGACGAGATCATCGAGCGCCGCGGCACCCATTCCGCGAAATGGGACGCGATGGAGAGTTTCTGCGGGCTCTCGCCCGACGACGGGGGCCTGCCGATGTGGGTGGCCGACATGGACTTCCGCCCGCCCGCCTGCGTCCTCGACGCCCTGCAACAGATGATCGACCACGGCGTCTTCGGCTATTTCGGCGATGACAGCGCCTATAAATCCGCCATCTGCTGGTGGCAGGAAAACCGCCACGGCTGGACGGTCGACCCGGCGGCGATCTTCTCCACCCATGGTCTCGTCAACGGAACCGGCCTCTGCCTTCAGGCCTTCACCCGGCCGGGCGACGGCGTGGTGCTCTTCACCCCGGTCTACCACGCCTTTGCCCGGGTGATCCGCGCCCAGGACCGCGAGGTGGTGGAATGCCCGCTGGTGCAGAGGGAGGGCCGCTACGAGATGGACTTCGCCGCCTACGACGCGCAGATGACCGGACGCGAGAAGATGGTGATCCTCTGTTCACCGCATAATCCCGGCGGCCGCGTCTGGAGCCGCGAGGAGCTGCAGGGGGTTGCCGATTTCGCACGTCGCCATGACCTCGTGCTGGTCTCCGACGAGATCCACGGCGACCTGGTGCTGCCCGGAGCGAAACACATCCCCATGGCCACGGTCGACGAGAGCATCTCCGACCGGCTGGTGATGATGACCGCCACCACCAAGACCTTCAACCTCGCCGGCGGCCACGTGGGCAACGTGATCATCCACGACGAGGCACTGCGCGCCCGCTTTGCCAAGGTGATGATGGGCCTCGGCATCTCGCCCAATTCCTTTGCCATCCACATGGCCACGGCGGCCTGCTCGCCCGAAGGCGCGGCCTGGGTCGATGCGCTCACCGAATACCTCGCCGAAAACGCCCGCGTCTTCGACGCCGGAATCGCGGCGATCCCCGGCCTGCGCTCGATGACGCTCGAGGGCACCTACCTGGCCTGGGTCGATTTCTCCGGCACCGGCATGTCGCCCGAGGAGGTAAAGCGCCGGCTGCTCGACGATGCCAAGATCGCGGTGAACCATGGCCACGAATTCGGCACGGGCGGCGACG
Organism: Pseudooceanicola sp. DL12; assembly: GCF_056270665.1. Lineage (NCBI taxonomy): Bacteria > Pseudomonadati > Pseudomonadota > Alphaproteobacteria > Rhodobacterales > Paracoccaceae > Pseudooceanicola > Pseudooceanicola sp. DL12. Next base: position 137,613 of record NZ_CM149884.1, on the reverse strand, counting down.
ACTTCCAGCGCTTCAACCTGGCAACCCCGCGCGTTCGGATCGAGGACGCGGTGGACCGCCTGCAAAAGGCCTTTGCCGACCTGCAATGATCCGCGCGCCGGCAGATGGGCGGCGGCAAAACAAAGGAAGTGGGGGGCTCTGCCCCCGCCTCCCGTTCCGGGAGGCTCCCCCGGGATATTTGGACCAGGGAAACGGGGGCGGGGCGGCTCTCCTCATCTGGCCCGAAATATCCCCGCCGGAGGCTTTCGGCGCAGCCGAAAGAGTTAACAGGCGCGGCGGGCGTTAACCTGTCCTGTTGGCCGGATCGGCACCGTCGTGTTACCGACGCGATACCGACGTAATACCGACGTTGGAATCGTGGGATTTCAGGAGGTTAAGATTTTGGCACCGAGAGCGGAATTCGACCATGTCGTGGTGGCGGCCCCGACGCTGGAAAGCGGCGTTTCGCATGTGGAATCCCTGTTGGGCGTAACCATTCCAAAGGGTGGATTTCACCCGCTGATGGGCACGCACAACCATGTATTGCGGCTGGGCCAAGCCTCGTTCCTTGAGATCATCGCGCTTGATCCCGACGCCGCGCCGGTCACGCGCAAGCGTTGGTTTTCAATGGATAATCCGCCGTCCGAGCCACGCCTGATCCACTGGGTCTGCCGCCTGCCCGGGTTGGCGGCCGCCCGCCCTGACCTGCCGGCCGAGCTGGGCGAGATGATATGGGCGACACGTGGCGACATGCGCTGGCAGATCACCGTGCCCGAGGATGGCTCCCTGCCCTTCGGCGGCGCCTTCCCCACGATGATCGACTGGCACGGCGACCTGCCGCCGGCCCGCATGCCTGGAGCCGGATTTTCCCTTGAGAAACTGTTGGTTACCCACCCCGAAGCAAACCATGTCGCCAGTCTTCTGACGCCGTTTCTCGCCGATCCCCGGGTGCAATTCGAGGTGGGCGCCGAGGTCTCTCTCGCCGCATATCTCGCGGGCCCCGAAGGCTCGGTCATCCTGCGATGAATGCAGAAACGCGGCCCCCGAGGGGACCGCGCTGGGTAGGCTAACAGACTGAGAAGAGGCCGAAATCAGACCTCTGCGGCCTGGGTTTCGATTGCCTTGCCGTTCAGGGTGCTGGCACGGGCAATCTCGATCCGGCGCGGCTTCAGGGCCTCGGGCACCTCGCGCGTCAGGTCGATGTGAAGCATGCCATCCGCATAGGTGGCGCCCGTGACACGTACATGATCGGCCAGCTGGAAGCGGCGCTCGAACGCGCGGGTCGCGATGCCACGGTGCAGGAAGGTGCGGGCCTGTGCCTCTTCCTCCTCGGCCTTGCGGGCAGATACGACAAGGGCACGATCCTTCACCTCGACGGCAAGATCGCTTTCTGCAAAACCGGCCACGGCGATCGAGATACGATAGCTGTCCTTGGCAGTTTTCTCAATGTTGTAAGGGGGATAGGTCGGCTGCCCGCCATCGTTGGACAGCACGCGGTCCATCATGTCGGCAAGTTGGTCGAAACCGACGGTGGCACGATAAAGCGGGGCAAGGTCAAAGTTGCGCATTGGTCGTCATCCTTCTCGAAGCGATAAACGTTATGTCTTGGCCCTCCGATCATGGGACGGGCCGGTGCGGCAGGACCCGTGTTTGGCGCCCTGCTGTAAGTTATCTGGGAAGGAAAATCCGGCCTTTCAAGAGGTGCGGGCAACCGACGTCAACGTAAAACGGGAACGGCCTGCGGCAGGGGATTGTCGCTCATCGCGCGGGGCCTCGGACCGCCTGTCGCCCAGTCGAGCAATTCGACCGTGTGAACCACCGGAACACCCGTGCCGGAGCCGATCTGCATCATGCAGCCGATGTTGCCTGCAGCGATCACCTGCGGTTTCAACGCCTCCAGCGCCCTGATCTTGCGGTCCTTGAGCTGACCGGAAATCTTGGGCTGCATCAGGTTGTAAGTCCCCGCAGAGCCACAGCAAAGATGGGCGTCACTGGGCAAGAGCACCTGGAAGCCGGCCTGGGAAAGAAGCCGCTTCGGCGCATCCGTTACCTTCTGGCCATGCTGCAGGGAGCATGCAGGATGATAGGCCACGCGGATCCTTTCCGCTTCGGGATGCATTGCCTCGGGCAGGTCGAGCCGCAGCAGCAGTTCGGTAATGTCGAGAGCAAGGTTGGAGACACGCGCGGCATCCCGGACCAGCGGATCGTTCCGGAACATATGACCGTAGTCCTTCACGGTCGTGCCACAGCCAGAGGTATTGATGACGATGGCATCCAGCCCCTGTCCGTCGACTTCTGCGCACCAGGCACGGATGTTGGCGGCCGCGCTCGCATGGCTGTCGGCCTCACGGCCCATGTGATGGGTCAGGGCCCCGCAACAGCCGGCACCTTTTGCCACAACCACCTCGACGCCGAGGCGGGTCAGCAAGCGGATCGTAGCGTCGTTGATGTCCGTGTTCAGCGCCTTCTGGGCACAGCCGGTCATCAGGGCCACACGCATGCGCCGTGCCCTCTTCGGGATGAAACTCTGCGGTTCATCGTTGCGCGACACCGGGGGCAGCCGCCGGGGGGCCATGTCCAGCATCGCACGAAGGCGCGGATCTGGCAGCAGCCCACGAAACGGGCGAGCGATCCGGGCCCCAACCATGGCTGCGCGAAACCGTGAGGGATGGGGCAGGATCGCCGCCAGAAGGGACCGCAGCGCGCGGTCCGTCCAGGGCCGCCGGTAATTCGCCTCGATATAGGCGCGGGCATGATCCACAAGGTGCATGTAATGCACGCCCGACGGGCAAGTCGTCATGCATGCAAGGCAGGACAGGCACCGGTCGACATGGCGGACCGTCTTTTTATCCGGCACCCGCTCGTTCTCCAGCATGTCCTTTATCAGGTAGATCCGCCCCCGCGGGCTATCGAGCTCATCGCCGAGAACCTGGTAGGTGGGGCAGGTCGCCGTGCAAAAGCCGCAATGAACGCAAGCGCGCAGAATTTGGTTGGCGCGGGCCGTTGCCGGATCCTCAAGTTGCTTCTCGGTGAATGTGGTCTGCATGTTTTCCTCCCCCTTACGCCGCGATCAGGCCGGTATGGCGACCTGCCCCATGAGGCCTGCATTCAAGATACCGCGCGGATCGAAACGCGCCCTCAACCCTGCAGAAAGGCGCTCAACTGCCGGAGCCTGCGGATGGAACATCGGAACCTCCAAGCGCTCGCTGGCAGCAGCACGCAAGAGCGTGGCGTGACCTCCCAGATCGCTCACGGCACCGCGTATCTCGATAGCCTGCGGCCCCGCTCCCTCCAGCATCAGCCAGATGAGACCACCGCCCCAATCGCATATGGCGCGATGCCCGATCCCCAGCTGATGCAGCTGATCGAGAAGCCTCGGCGCATGTGTGGGTTGAAGCGAGATCTTCCAAAGTGGAGCGACGCTGCCGGCAAAGGCCGTGACGTCCCGGACGCCAACCCATAGCGCCGCACTCTCTGCCCCCTCCACGATCTGGTGGACGCCCGGCAGAGCCTCGGCCAGGCGCGCCGCCCGATAGGCCACACTACCGGCAAGACCCTCGACCCGAATGCGGCGCTCAGGGGCGCTCCCTGCAACCCCGGCACCGAGCCAGACAGCTCCGCTGACGTCCCAGGGCGTGCCAAGCGCGCGGCAGAGATCCGCAATCCCCTCCGCTGCTTCCTGCCCCCTCAAGATCAGCGTCGCTTCGGCTTCCGGCTTCGCCAGGACCTTCAGACTGACTTCGCTCAGAACGCCGAGCGTGCCCCAGCTCCCCGCCATCAGCTTGACCAGGTCATAGCCTGTGACGTTTTTCATAACCCGCCCGCCATTGCTCACCGGGGTACCACTGCCGTCGACGAAACGGACCCCCAGCAGGAAATCGCGGCAGGCGCCGGCTTGTATCCGGCGCGGGCCGGAAATGTTTGCGGCGACGACACCGCCGATAGTCGGCTCGCCACAGGTGCCGAGCAGCGCCCGGTGGTCCATTGGCTCAAACGGTAGACGCTGGCCGCGTTCAGCCAGAACCGCCTCGATCTCGGAAATAGGCGTACCGGCAGAAGCCACCAATGTCAGCGCGCCGGGTTCGTAAAGGCGAATGCCTGCAATCCCGGTCGTTTCAAGGATCTCTCCTCCCTGCGGCGGGCGTGCATCGCGCGTTCCGCCACCGCGTATCCATAAAGAGCCCGAGGCATCCCGTACCGCTTCGCTCAGCTCGATCTCGCTCGCGGGCTTCATGATGCCCTCCGGCGCGTTTCACTGGCAGAGAGCGGAAAGACCTTTGCCGGATTGAGTAGCCAACCCGGATCAAAAACGTCCTTGACCGACATCTGTGCCTCGAGATCAGCCAGGCTGTACTGCCGCACCATGAGATCCCTCTTTTCAATGCCCACGCCGTGCTCTCCGGTCAGGCAACCGCCAACTTCGACACAGAGCTTCAGGATCTCGGCCCCCAGCTCCTCACAGAGCTCCAACTGTCCGGGCTGATTGGCATTGAAGAGGATCAGCGGATGCATGTTGCCATCGCCGGCATGAAAGACGTTCGCGACATCGAGCCCGTAGCGGCGGCTCAACTCCTCGATCCTCCCCAGCACCTGGGGCAGAGTGTTCACCGGGATCGTCCCATCAAGGCACATGTAATCATTGATATTTCCCATGGCACCAAAGGCGCTCTTGCGCCCCAGCCAAATCCGCGCGCTCTCCTCGGCAGACCCGCTTTCGCGCAGCTCGACCGGATTGTGACGCCGCGCAATCGCCGTGATGATTGCGAGCTGCTCGCGAATTTCCTCCTCACTACCTTCGACCTCGACGATCAGAAGTGCCTCGCAATCGGGATAGCCCGCACCGGAAAAGTCGTCTGTCGCGCGAATGCAGGGACGATCCATGAATTCAATCGCCACAGGCAGGATCCCTGCCTCGATGATGTCGCTCACGCACTGACCCGCAACCTCGTTGCTGTCATACCCGATCAGAACGGGTCGGGCCCCTTCGGGTTTCGGCAGAATCCTGAGGGTGGCCTCGGTGACGACAGCCAGCTGGCCTTCACTGCCGCAGACCACGCCAAGCAAGTCCAGCCCAGCCGCATCCAGATACCCCCCTCCCAGCTCGACCACCTCTCCGTCCGACAAGACCATGGTCACACCCAGGAGGTTGTTGGTGGTCACGCCGTATTTCAGGCAGTGTGCCCCGCCGGAGTTCATGGCGATGTTGCCCGCAATGGCACAGGCGAGCTGGCTCGAGGGGTCCGGCGCGTAGAAAAAGCCCTCGGCCTCGATGGCGCCCGACACCGACAGGTTTGTGCGCCCGGTCTGCACGCGGATGAAGCGGTTGGCATAGTCGGTTTCCAGCACCGCTTTCATGCGCGCGACACCAAGTATCACGCTGTCGGCCGTGGGCAGCGCGCCGCCGGCCAAGGATGTCCCCGACCCCCGCGGCACCACCGGCACCTGCAGTTCATGACAGACCTTCATGATTGCCGCGACCTCCGCGGTAGAGGCCGGAAGCACCGCACAGAGTGGAGCACACCGGTAGGCCGTCAGCGCATCACATTCGTAGGCACGGGTTTCTGCCGGGTCATCAATGATGGCGTCTTTGGGCAGGACCGCCCTCAAACGTGCGATCAGTTCGGGTTTTCGGGCAAGTACCCGAGGATCTGGCGGAGGCATTTCCATCGGTCGGATCCCTTTTTCCTGCCTGCTGGCTTGGCAGATAATAATTGGTAATTTTTTATAACCAATATTCGAAGTAGGCAAGAACCCTCTCTCGAGGCTATCACGAGAGCCATGCACAGGTTCGATATTTTCCCCCTCTTCACAGTTTTCGACGCCGGCGCCGTGATCGCCATACTCGGCGCCTGGCTATTGATAGGCTGGCGAATCGAGAATCCCTCGCGCGCGAAACTGTCTGTTTCCATCATCATGGCAGGGTACAGGCGGGAATGGATGCGCCAGATGATCTCGCGTCAGCCACGTATCTTTGACAGTCACCTGCTCAGCACACTCCGCCAGGGCACTTCCTTTTTCGGCTCGGCTACGATGATTGCGATCGGCGGTGTAATGGCCCTGATCGGCAACTCCGATCCAATCGGAAGCATCGCGGAACAGCTGGGAGTGAATGCTCCACCTGCCATCGTCTGGGAAATGAAGCTCTTCCTCGTTCTGTTCTTTCTCTTGAACGCCTACCTGAAATTCGTCTGGTCACATCGCCTGTTCGGATATTGCGCCGTACTTATGGGCTCTGTTCCAAACGACATTGAGGATCCCCGCGCGATGGAGCGGGCGATGAAGGCGGCAGAGGTCAACATCAGTGCCGCGCGTGGCTTCAACCGAGGCATACGCGCCGTGTACTTCGGCCTTGCGGCCACGGCGTGGAGCCTCGGACCGCTCGGGCTACTGGGTGCAACTGCTCTGACCTGCGGCATACTGTGGCGACGCGAGTTCGCTTCGCAGTCGCGCGAGGTCATGCTGTCGGGGACGGATCGCACCCCCGACATGTGACGAAAGGCCCTTAGCGGCGACCTTCCCGCAGCCAACCCATCAAGATCAGCCCCGCCGTCAGAAACAGCACTAGCCAAGGAGGCAGAAGCGGCATCTGCGAAACGTTCCGAGTCTCGTAGGCCTCTCTTGGGGTCACCCCGATCCATCCTCGCCCCGCCGCCGGCCGGCCGGGCCGAACCTCCCGGATCAAGGGAAGACCATCTGATATATTCCGCACGCCGCCCCGGGTCTCGTCAACCAGCGCCGCAAGGGCTGATCCGTCCGCGATCGTCTGCTCGAATTCCCGCGGCGCAGCAGGACCCAGGCCGATGACGCTTGTCAGATCACCGGACTGCAAACGATAGAGACCAATTTCCGGCGCGACGTAGGTGGCCTCGAACCGGCCAGGTGCTGTTTCCGACAGTGTCACCTGAGTCGTGGAACCATCCGGAGCCGTGATCGTCACCGGTCCGGTCTCGTCGGAAAGTGTCCTTCGCACGATCGTCATCGTCTGTCCGGTGGCATCGGCCGTCAAGGCCTCTTCCTCTAACTCGGGCTCCTTCATCATCCAATGCGCAAGGCGGCGCAGCAACTCGAGCTGCGGCCCCCCGCCTTCAAAGCCCCGGTTCCACAGCCAAGCGTGGTCAGAAGCAAGAAGTGCCACGCGTCCTTCCCCTACACGGTTCAGAACGAGAAGCGGCGCATCATCCACACCCGACATGACGACCTCTGCTCCATCCTCCGGCTGAAGATCAATCTGCCGCATCCACCGTCCCCAGGGACCATCCCAGGATTGCGCCAACCCGGCCGTTACCGGATGGCGCTCTCCGAGGTCCGTCACCTTGGGGCGGAAACCACGCTCGAAGACATGCGCCGTGGGCCGCGCGGGCAGCACCTGTGCCAGAGGCGAGCGATAGAGCGAATCAGCAGATGCGAAATCGGGCCCCGCTGCAATCAGCACCGCCCCCCCCTCTTCGACATAGTTGCGAATATTATCGAGATAGAGCGAAGGCAGAATGCCACGGCGCTTGTATCGATCGAAGATGATCAGGTCGAAGTCCTCGATCTTCTCCATGAAGAGTTCGCGCGTCGGGAAGGCAATCAGCGAAAGCTCTGACACGGGCACGCCGTCCTGCTTGGAAGGCGGGCGCAGGATCGTGAAGTGGACAAGATCGACCGAGCTGTCCGATTTCAGCAGGTTGCGCCACGTGCGCTCGCCCGCGTGAGGCTCGCCCGAGACCAGCAAGACACGAAGACGATCCCGCACGCCGTTCATCTGGACGATCGCCGAATTGTTGCGATCGGTAAGTTCGCCCTCCTGCCCCGGAGTGGAGAACTGGATCACGTTGCGACCGCCGTGCGTCAGGGTGACCGGGATCTCGAAGTCCCGCCCTGTTTCAGCGCGAACCGCCACCGGCTCGCCTCCATCCACGGACATCGACAGCTCTGCCATGCCCTGCAAGTCCTGAGGCACCGCTCCACTGTCTTCGATGCGAACGGTCAGCACGACCTCCTCGTCCAAGATGCCAAAGGCGGGCGCGTTGTGGACCACGAGGCGACGATCCCAGTCATCCGGTTCGCCGGTCAGCAGCAGGTGCAGCGGCGCGGGGAAACTCGGTGCCTGATCGAGATCATGGAGACGACCATCAGACAGCAGGATTACACCAGCAATCCGGGCACGGGGCTCTTCGGCCAGAGCCTCGGACACGGCAGTCATCAGGAGGGTACCGCTGTCACCTTGCCCATCTCCCACGGTGACGCGTCGCAGTTCCGTATTGGGCCGCGCGGCAATGCGCGCGGCAAGGGTCTCGGCCGCATCCTCCGTCTGCACGGCCCTATCTCCAAGACGTTGCGAGGCGGAGCGATCTTCGACAAGAAGGACTATGTCCGTCAGCGGGCTGCGATCTTCTTGCCGCAGCGAAGGACCGGTGAGCGCCGCCAGGATGACGACACCCGCCAACCCACGCCAGAACCAGCCAGCGAGGCCACGCCAAATGGCCAACGCGGTGCCTGCGACAAGGAGAATGGCGAGAACAGCCAGGACGGGCCAGGCAAGAAGAGGATCGAATACGATATTGCCGGTCATCATTGTCCCAGCCTGTCCAGAAGTGCGGGCACGTGAACCTGGTCGGATTTGTAGTTGCCGGTCAGCACGTGCATGATCAGGTTGACCCCGAAGCGATAGGCGATTTCTCTCTGACGCTCACCGGAATAACCGCTGCCGATCGGCACCAGTGGATTGCCGTTGCTGTCGACCGCCCAGGCCGAGGCCCAGTCGTTCCCGCCAATCACCACCGGGGTAACGCCATCGTTGAGGTTGCGGAATGGCATCCCCTCGATAAGCTGCGCATCAAGCGGTGCGGCCTCGACCCAGATCGTGCCGCGATCATACCGACCCGGAAAATCCTGTAGCAGGTAAAAGGTGCGGGTGAGCACGTGATCGCTTGGGATGGGCTCAAGCGGCGGAATGTCCAGTGGCGCGGCAAGCTGGCGAAGCCGTCGTCCTTCCGGGCTCGAGGCACCGTAGCTGGCGATATCGGCGTCCCGGGTATCGAAGAGAATCATTCCGCCAGTACGCAGATACCGGTTGATCTTGGCGTAGGCCTCGTCGGACGGGATCGGCTGATCCGCGGTGATAGGCCAGTAGAGAAACGGAAAGAGCGACAGCTCGTCCCGCTCCAGATCGACGGCCATGGGCGCTGCCGGTTCGACCGAGGTGCGAAAGAAAAGCGTGTCCGACAGGCCCTGCAACCCCGCCTGCGCCATGTCGTCGACCTGCGCATTGCCCGTGATGACATGCGCGAGAACAACGTCCTTTGTTGCCGCCAGCGCGAAGGCATCATCTGTCTGCGCCTCCTGCGCCTGCGTCTCCGGCGCGGGCAACAGGAGGGCCAGCACAAGGATCCCGGCAGAGGCAGCGCGGGCGCCACGCAGACGGCCCGACAGGGCAAGCGACGCAAGTATGTCGGCCAGCAGCAGCAGCAAGGCCAGCGCAAGAAGGTACCCACCTAGCGGGAGTTCCTCGGGTTGTGCGAGGCCTTCTACCACCACGCTCCCGGGCCAGCTGACTGGCGTGAGGACACTGTCGGCCTGCATGACATTCCGGGCCAGGCTGCGATCTTCGTTCTGATAGACACCGGGCTGCAGATTCGGACCAAGAGGATCACTGACCAGCGCCACGCCATTCACGCCGGGCAGGGTTCCCGCATTGGAAATAGTGCCGAAGCCATCGACAACCCGTTGCGGCTGCCATGTGGTGCCCTCCATGTCGGCCACATCGGGCGTATCGATGGCGGAACTGACGGACAGCCGCTCCAGCATCTGAACGAAAAGACCCGACAACGGCAGGCTGGACCAATCGGCATTTGCAGTGACGTGGAAGAGAACCACCTGACCATCGTCGATCTTTTTCCGGGTCACGAGCGGCGTCCCATCCGACAACCGCGCAATTGCACGGGAGGAGAGTGTCGGGTCGGGCTGGGCCATGACCTGAGAGGAGACGGTGACGTCCTCCGGTATCTCGAGACCGGCAAAGGGGCTGTCCTCGTCGAAGGGGGCAAGGGTCTTGGGCTCACCCCAGCTCATGGCGCCACCGACGTTGCGCCCGCCCGCCCGCAGGCGTACCGGCATCAGCGGGTCTTCGGTTTCGCGGCTGACCTCGCTCGCGGCCAGGCGCGGTCCGGCAAAGCGCAACAGCATGCCCCCTTTGGAAACCCAGTCGAGCAGCATCTGCTCCTCGCCTTCGGACAGGGTCGCGACATCGGCGAGAACGATGACGTCCGGATTGGCAGGCAGGATGTCCGTCAATGCGCCGTGGAGGATATCGGCGCTGGGTTCCAGGGCCTTCTGCAGGTAGTGCAGCGGCGACAGCAGCTCTAGCCCCTCGCGGTCCTCCCGGCCGGCCAGCAGGGCAACCTCGCGCCGGCGCAGCCCATCATCCGTCAAGGCCACCGCCCCGGCGGAACGATCCCCGGCAATTGCAAAATGCGTAAGCCGCGCGCGCAACTCCGCCGGCAGGGCGAGGTCCGCCTGAGCGACGCTCTCGCCCTTGGCGAAGGTCATGTCGACCTGGTCCAGCACGCGCATCGCGCCCGCAGGGTCGCGCCCATGCGCCTGAACGGTGATTGTCCGCTCCTCATCCAGGTTCCGGCCAGAGCGCACGGCAGAGAGCTGAACCGCTCCATCTGCAAAACCCGCCGGACGCAGGGCCAGTACATCGTGACCCGTCTCGATGACACGCACCTCACCCTTGCCCTGAAGGGCCTCCAAGAGGTCTTCTCGTCCCGGGCGGGCAAGGCCGTCGGACAACCAGATCGTCTCGAAGCCCTGATCCGCTGCCGCAACACCCTTGATCAGCCGGGCCATGGCCTCTTCGTCAGCCGGTGCCGGCTCCCAGGCCTCGGGAGTGAACCCCGGAAGGCGGCTGCGCCAAGTCTCAGCGGTCTGGAATACCGGCGTCTCCGGGGTCGTCAGCCGAACCATCGCAGTGGGGCGCCCCTCACGGGCGGCCTCTCCGAGCAAGGTTTCCACGGCATCTTCCTTGCGCGGCCAATCCGCCGCCGAAGCCCAGCTTCCATCCATGAGGATCAGCAGGGGGCCGGAAGTGCCTTGGCGTTCCTGCTCCGGGTTCAGGACGGGGCCGGCAAGCCCGATGATCACAGCCGCAACGGCCAGCATGCGCAACAGCAGCAGCCACCAGGGCGTGCGGTCGCTGACGCTCTCGTCGTCCTTCATCCCGAGCAGCAGTGCCACGCCGGGGAAGCGGCGACGCACAGGCGCCGGCGGTACGGCCCGCAGGATCACCCAGAGCACGGGCAGCGCGAGCAATGCCAGCAGGAGCCAAGGTGCGGTGAAGCCGATCGGGCCGAGAATCATCAGGCCGTCCCCCTGTCGAGCGCCTGCCAGATCCACAGCAATGCCTGCTGGGCCGAGGCCTCGGTGTGATGTGTGCTGAATTGCCAGCCGGTGAGGCGACAGAGAGCAGAGAGCTCGTCCTTGCGCTCGGCAAGCCGGGCCAGGTAGCGATCACGCAGATCACCGGCCTTCAGCGTCTCATGCGCGACGGTGCCGCCCACGCTCTCGAAGATGGTGCGGCCCTGATAGGGAAAGGCCTCCTCGACGGGATCAAGGACCTGGAGCAGGACGCCGCGGATCCCGCGATCGGCCGCCTTGGTGAGTGCAAGCTTGAGTTCTTCCACCGGCCCCAGGAAATCAGAGATGAAGAGCGCCCTTGAATTCGGAAGCATGGCGCGATGTTCCGGCACCCCGAAATCCGCGTCTGCCGGCAGCGAAAAGAACTCGGCCAGCCTGAGGATCTGGTTGTTACCCCGGCGCGGCGGCAGGAGCGTGCCGGTCAAGCCGACGCGCTCGCCTCCGCGGATCAGCAGGATCGCTGTCGCGAGCGCCAGGTTGCGGGCGCGATCGCCCTTGTCCGGCAAGGACTTGGAGGAGGAAAACTGCATGGAGGCAGACTGATCGACCCAGAGCATCACGCTCTGCGCGATCTGCCATTCCCGTTCACGCACGAATTTTTCGTCAGACCGGGCAGAGCGGCGCCAGTCGATGGATCGCCGCGGATCACCTGGTTGGACGGGTCGGTACTGCCAGAAATCATCGCCGAGCCCTGCCCGCCGACGCCCGTGATCGCCCAGCAGAACGGTCCCCGCCAGTTGTTCGGCACGCGCGAGAAGAGGGGGCAGCTTGGCTGCTTCCTCCTCGGCGCGATGCCGGAGGGCCGCTGGCGATCTCACGCAGCGGCCTCGGCGCCGACCAGACCACCTGCAACGCCGGCGATCAGCCCGTCGAGACTGTCGCCCCGGGCCCTGGCGGCAAAATTGAGCCCCATGCGGTGAGACAGGACGGGTTGCGCCATGGCGATCACATCCTCCGGCGAGGGTGCGAGCCTGCCCTGCAGCATGGCACGCGCCCGAACCGTCAGCATCAGGGCCTGCGCTGCCCGCGGGCCTGGCCCCCAGGCCACCGTTTCGCGCACCTTGGCCGAGGCTGAAGGATCATCCGGCCGGCAGGCCCGGACCAGGTCAAGGATCATCTCGACCACGCTGTCACCAACCGGCATTCGCCGTAGAAGGGTCTGGGCGCTCAGCAGCTCATCGGCAGTAAAAACCGCATGGGCCTGTTCATCCTCGACCCCCGTGGTTGAGAGCAGGATCGCCCGCTCGGTATCGCGGTCGGGATAATGCACGTCGATCTTCACGAGGAAACGGTCGAGCTGTGCCTCGGGAAGCGGATAGGTCCCCTCCTGCTCGATCGGGTTCTGCGTGGCAAGGACGTGGAAGGGCTTGCCCAGGGGGCGATCCTCGCCAGCTACGGTCACCATCTTTTCCTGCATCGCCTGAAGCAGGGCCGATTGAGTACGCGGCGAGGCGCGGTTGATCTCGTCTGCCATAAGCAGCTGACAGAAAACCGGGCCGGGGAGGAAGCGGAAGTTGCGCGCTCCATCCTCTGCCGTTTCAAGCACTTCCGAGCCGAGGATATCGGCGGGCATCAAGTCGGGCGTGAACTGGATGCGATTTCCGTCGAGGCCCATGACCGTCGAGAGCGTCTCGACCAGTCGTGTCTTTCCCAGGCCAGGCAGGCCGATCAGAAGGGCGTGGCCCCCGCAGAGAAGCGCCGAGAGCGTCAGCTCGACCACCTGCTCCTGACCTACGAACCGCTTGGTAATGGAGCTCCTCGCTTCCGCGAGCTTGGCTTCGACCTTTTCGATCTCGGCCACGAGGGTGTCGGCTTCTGCCATGGCAATACTCCTGCGCGAACTATATCATCCCCATATCTATCAAACTGTACCCATCAGATGGTTAACGGCCAATTCCATGTCGCCACAAAATAGCGTGAGAACCTCTGCCGAGAGCATTATCGCGGCTGCGAAGGCAGCCAAGGGGCGCGGATTGCCGCCGGTCCACAAATGGAACCCTGAATTCTGCGGCGACCTGGACATGCGCATTGCCCGGGACGGCACGTGGTTCTATCTCGGCACCCCGATCGGGCGCCCCGAGCTGGTGCGGCTCTTCTCGACGATCCTGCGCAGGGAAGGTGACAGCTACTTCCTTGTAACGCCAGTGGAAAAAGTGGGCATCACCGTCGAGGACGCGCCCTTTGTCGCAGTGGATTTCTCGGCCGAGGCCCCCGGGCCGGAGCAGGTACTGACCTTTCAGACCAATGTCGCCGACAGCGCCGTGGCCGGCCCGGAGCACCCTATCCGCGTGGTCCGCGACGCCGATACTGGGGAACCCTCTCCCTACGTTCTGGTACGTGACCGGCTGGAGGCGCTGATCGACCGGAAAAGTTTCTATCGTCTTGTCGATCTTGGCACGACCGAGGAGCACGAGGGCGGGAAATGGTTCGGAATCCGCTCCTCCGGCGTGTTTTTTCCAATAATTCCGGCAGATGAGTTGACCGACTCCTGACCCCGATTCATCCTTTTTCAGGGGAATTGGGAGTTCCGGGCGAGATGCTGAAATTTGCCGCTAATCTGACCAGCCTTTTCACCGAATTGCCTATGTCCGCGCGGATTTCCGCGGCGCAGGAGGCGGGATTCGCGGCTGTCGAGATCCAATATCCCTACGACGCGCCCGCCATCGAGATGCGCAATGCCCTTGGACTGACGGGCATGCCGCTGGTGCTGATCAATGCGCCGCCGCCGAATTACACCGGAGGAACGGCAGGATTCGCGGCGCTGAAGGGCGGCGAGGAGCGGTTTCGCCACGATTTTCGCCGGGCGCTGCGCTATGCCCAGACGCTGAAGTCGCAGCATATCCATGTAATGTCCGGTGCGGCCTGGGGCGATCAGGCGACTGGAATCATGGTGGAAAACCTGAAATGGGCCTGCACTTTCGCGCCGGGGCAGAGCCTGACCATCGAGCCGATGAACGCCGAGGATCTGCCGGGCTATTTCATGTCCAGTTTCGAGCTGGCGGCAGAGGTGATTGCCGCCGTGAAGGCCCCAAACCTCGGCCTGCAGTTCGACAGTTACCACGCCCAGAGAATCACCGGCAACACGCTGAAAACATGGAAGGAATACGGCCACCTCGCACGTCATGTGCAGGTTGCCGGCACGCCGGGACAGCATGAACCCGTGAACGGACAGATCGATTTCGATACCTTCTATGCCCTGCTTCTCGAGAGCGGCTACGATGGCTGGATCGGCGCGGATTACCGGCCACGCGGAAACACCGCCGAAGGGCTCGGATGGCTGGAAGCCGCACAGCGCAGCATGAGCGCGCTGAAAAAACCTGCCTGAGCCCGAAGTCTGCTGACAGGATGCTGTCAGCAGGGCTGTGCGACAAGGGAACCGTCACCAAGACGGAGATCAGACATGACACAGCAACCCACTGTAATATGGACGGAAATTCCCGTGAGCAACCTCGAGACCTCCATCACCTTCTACAACGACATCTTTGGCTGGAGCATGGTGCCCATGCAGATGGGCGCGGAGACGGTCGCGGCCTTTGGCCGGGGCGGAATCGGTGGCAACCTGGTGGAAGGGCCGGTTGGCGCGGGCAAGGGCACGGTGGTACACCTGATGGCACCGGACGGCCTGGAGGCCACGATGGCCCGGGCAAGGGCCGCCGGTGCGGTCCTGGAAGGCGACGTGATGGAGATCGTGCCGGGCCGTTACCAGGTGATTCACGACCCCGACGGCAACCGCATCGGCCTGTTCGAGCCGAAGGCGGCCTGATGCGCAGGGCCGACCGCCTTTTTCAGATAGTTCAATATCTTAGAGGTGGTCGGCTGGTCACTGCGGCGCAGCTTGCGGAGCGGCTGGAAGTGTCGCTTCGGACCGTCTACCGGGACGTGGCGGACCTGATGGCGAACGGGGTGCCGATCGAGGGCGAGGCAGGCGTCGGATACGTGATGCGCGATGGCTTTGACCTGCCGCCGCTGATGTTCAGCAAGGACGAGATCGTGGCACTCGTGGCCGGAGCGCGGATGATCCGCGCCTGGGGCGGGCTGGACATGGCCGCCGCCGCTGAAGAGGCCCTGATCAAGATCGAAAACGTGCTGCCTCCGGCCAGCCGGGCGCGGGCAGATTCCGTGGAAATTCATGCACTTGCCATGGGCTCCATGCCTGAGGCCCTGAAGGCGCGGCTGGACCGGGTCGAGGCCGCGGTGCATGGCAAGAGGCGCCTGATCCTGCAGTATCGCAGCGAGGAGGGCGACGAGAGCCGCCGGGTGATCCGGCCGCTCGGCCTGTTCTTCTGGGGGCGGGTCTGGACTCTGGTGGCCTGGTGCGAATTGCGGAATGATTTCAGGATGTTCCGCCTGGACCGCATCGAGGGGATGGAAGAGGGCGAGGTGTTTCCGGTGGAGAAGGACCAGAGCCTGGCGCTCTACCTGGCGACACGGCGGGAACGCGAGGGAGACCGCCCACGGCGGGGGCGGGAACCCGGCTGAAAATGGCCCTTGAAATTCCGGAAATGGAATATCTCCAACCCACTGAAAAGGCCGGATTCCAACGTCGGTATTACGTCGGTATCGCGTCGGTATTGCGTCGGTGCGAAAATGGCCTCTCGGAGCGCCTTCGGGAGCGGGGAGAGGGGGCTCTGCCCCCATCGCGCGGGGCGCGCGATTCCCCCCGGGATATTTGTGGCCAGATGACCGCGAGGCCGGGCAGCACATGGCATGCCCGATGCCTTAATGCCCGATGAGCGGGGCACCGTGGCAGGCGGTTTCATGGCTCTCGAGCTCGATGGTGGTGTGGGCGATGCCGAATCGCTCTTGCAGCCGGGCCTTGAGCCGGCTGCGGACCTCTTCTCCCGCCCCGTCCTCGCCCGCCCCGTCGGCCAGCACCACGTGGGCCTCGAGCGCCACCTCGTGCTCCTGCATGCGCCAGAGGTGGAGGTGGTGGACGGAGGCCACGCCGTCGAGCGTCTCGATCTCGTCCGCGACCTCGTGCACCGTGGGGCTGTCGGGGCTGCCGAGCATGGCCATGCGGATCACCGGGCCGATCTCTCCGCCGGCGTGCCAGAGGATGTAGCCGGAGATGCCGATGGTGACGAGCGGGTCGATCCAGGGCAGGTCGAAGACCAGGATCATCACCCCCGCCAGGATCACCGCCACGGAGGACATGGCATCGGCGACATTGTGCAGGAAGGCCGCGCGCATGTTCATGCTGTCCCTGGACATCGACATCACCAGCCAGGCGGTGCCGAGGTCGATCACCAGGGCGACGCCGGCCACGATGACCACGACCCAGCCCTCGATCACCTGCGGTTCGAAGAAGCGCTGGAAGCCCTCGAAGGCCAGCATGACCGCGATGACGATCAGCGCGGTGTAATTCACCAGCGCCGCCACCACCTCGGCGCGGCCATAGCCGAAGGTCATGCTCTCGTCCGCGGGACGGCGGGCGATCTTGCGGGCCCAGAAGGCGATCACCATGGTCAGCGCATCGGAGAGGTTGTGAATCGCATCGGCGATCAGCGAGAGCGAGCCCGAAACGATGCCCGCCGCGATCTGCACCACCGTCAGCAGGATGTTGATGGCAATGGCAAAGCTGACCTTGCGGTCGCCCAGCATCGCCGGATCGGCGTGGGAATGGCCCGCATGGGAGTGGCCTGCATGGGAATGGGCGTGGGAATGGCCGTGATCATGCGGCATGGTCTGTCCTCTTCTGTGCGGCGGTGGAACCCGCGTCGATCACAGGATAGGATCTCTAGCGACTAGAGGTTCAAGAGGGAATTTCGCATGTTTTCCATTGGAGACCTGAGCCGTGCCACCGGGGTCAAGGTACCGACGATCCGCTATTACGAGACCGTCGGGCTGATCGCGCCCACGGAGCGGACCGAGGGCAACCAGCGCCGCTATGATCGCGCGGGGCGCGACCGGCTGCAGTTCATCCGCCATGCCCGCGACCTGGGCCTGCCGCTGGAGGCGATCCAGACGCTGCTGGAGCTGAGCGACCGGGGGCGGGACTGCGAGGGCGCGCATGACATCGCGCGCGGACATCTGCAGGACATCCGCGCGCGCATCGACAGGCTGACGAAGCTGGAGAGAGAGCTGGAACGCCTGTCGGCGGTTTGTGACCATGCGCCGGGGCAGCCCTGCGGGCTGATCGAGGCGCTTGGTGATCATGACCAGTGCTCCGGGGCACACTGAGGGCCCCGGAGCGAGACCCCGAGGCGAGGCAAGCCCTGGGTGGGGGTCTATTCTTCGATCGCGTAGAGCGGCAGCGTGGCCACCGCGCCGGCGGTCATCGTGTATTCGGCGGGCACGTAGATCGTGATGGCCTCGTCGGCCAGGGCCATGTTGACCGTGCCGTAGTTGAGGCCCGTGGACAGGACCATCGCAACGGCCTTGGAGGCGGTCTTCTTGGTGGCGAATTTCTTCAGATCCATCAGTCCCTCTCCTCTGTTTCCGTATTGTTCCGTTTCTGTCTGACCCACAGATAAGCGCGATCGCCCCGGTTTGAAGGTGCAAACCGGCGAAAACCGGCAATGTGACGTGGGGTAAAACGAGAACAGGCGCAGCGGCGGTGCGGGGCTGCAGGGCTGCGGCAAGCGGATGTGCCGGAGGCGCGGGCGGCCCCTCCGGCGGGAGATCAGTGCGCCTGGGCCCAGTTGCGGCCCTTGCCGCCATCGACGACCAGCGGCACGGCGATCTTTACCGCCGGGTCGGCGGCGCCTTCCATGATCTTGCGGGCGGTGGCGATCAGATCGTCCGCGGCGGCTTCCTCGACCTCGAAGATCAGTTCGTCGTGCACCTGAAGCAGCATCCGGGCGCCGGCCTTTTCCTGCAGGTCCGCAATTGCCTCGGGCATCCGGATCATGGCGCGGCGGATGATGTCGGCCGCGGTGCCCTGGATCGGCGCGTTGATGGCGGCGCGCTTGGCAAAGCCGGCGCGGGGGCCCTTGGCGGCGATCTCGGGGGTGTGGATGCGACGGCCGAAGAGGGTCTCGACGAAGAGGTTCTCCTTGGCGAAGGCCGTGGTCTGATCCATGTACTCGCGGATGCCGGGGAAACGCTCGAAATAGCGGTCGATGAAGCCCTGGGCCTCGGCGCGGGGGATGCGCAGGTTGCGGGCCAGGCCGAAGCCGGAAATGCCGTAGATGACGCCGAAGTTGATCGCCTTGGCCTGGCGGCGGATCTCGGGGGTCATCTCGTCGAGCGGCACGCCGAACATTTCCGACGCCGTGGCGGCGTGAATGTCCTGGCCCTCATGGAAGGCCTGTTTCAGCGCGTCGATGCCGGCGACATGGGCGAGGATCCGCAGCTCGATCTGGGAATAGTCAAGCGAGACCAGCAGCTTGCCCTCCGGGGCGACGAAGGCCTCGCGAATGCGGCGGCCTTCCTCGGAGCGCACGGGGATGTTCTGCAGGTTCGGGTCGGTCGAGGCCAGGCGGCCGGTGTTGGCGCCGGTCTGGACGTAGGAGGTGTGCACGCGGCCCGTCTCGGGGTTGATGTGCTCCTGCAGGGCATCGGTATAGGTCGACTTCAGCTTCGACAGCTGGCGCCAGTCGAGGACGCGGGCGGGCAGGTCGTGCTCGGTCGCGAGATCCTCGAGGATGTCGGCACCGGTGCCATAGGCGCCGTTCTTGCCCTTTTTCCCGCCCTCGAGGGCCATCTTGTCGAAGAGGATCTCTCCGAGCTGCTTGGGCGAGCCGACGTTGAAGGTCTCTCCGGCGAGCTCGTGGATCTCGCTCTCGAGCTGGGCCATCTTCTGGGAAAAGGCGTTGGACATGCGCGAGAGCGTGTCGCGGTCGACCTGGATGCCGTGCATCTCCATGGTGGCAAGGACGGGCGAGAGCGGGCGCTCCAGCGTCTCGTAGACGGTGGTGACGCCCTCGCGGTGCAGGCGCGGCTTGAAGATCTGCCAGAGGCGCAGGGTCACGTCGGCATCCTCGGCGGCGTATTTCGCGGCCTTCTCCACCGGCACCCGGTCAAAGGTGATCTGCGACTTGCCGGTGCCGATCAGCTCCTTGATGGGGATCGGCGTGTGATCGAGGTAGCGTTCGGAGAGCGCATCCATGCCATGGGTGTGCAGCCCGGAATAGAGCGCATAGGAGAGCAGCATCGTGTCGTCATAGGGCGCCACGAAGATGCCGTAGCGGCGCAGGATCTTGGCGTCGTACTTCATGTTCTGGCCGATCTTGAGGACGGCCTCGTCCTCAAGCAGCGGCTTGAGCATGTCGAGCGCGGTGTTCAGGGGCATCTGCCCCTCGGCGAGATGGTCGGAGGCGAAGAGCCCCTCGCCGCCCTCCTCGGCCTTGTGGCCGACGGGCACGTAGCAGGCATGGCCCGCGTCGATGCAGAGGCAGAAGCCGACCAGATCGGCGGTCATCTCGTCGAGGCCCGTGGTCTCGGTGTCGAGGGCGAGGATGCCGCGCTCGTTGGCACGGTCGATCCACTTCTGCAGGGCCTCGGCAGTGGTGACGATCTCGTAGCTCGCCTCCTCGAAGGACGGCGCCTCGGGGGCGTCCTCCTCGGCGGGGGCAGAGGCCGCGGCGGCCTTGGGCTCGGGGATCGCGGGGGCCTCGGCGCCCATCTGCTCGGCAATGCGCTTCGTCAGGGTGCGGAATTCCATCTCGGCCAGGAAGGGCAGAAGCACCTCCGGATCCGGGTCCTTCACCTCGAGATCATCGAGGGTGAAGTCGAGCGGCGTGTTGCAGTCGAGCGTGACGAGCTTCTTCGACAGCTCGATCTGCTCCCGGTTCTCGATCAGGGTCTGGCGACGCTTGGGCTGCTTGATCTCCGCTGCGCGATCCAGAAGCTCTTCGAGCGAGCCGTATTCGTTGATCAGCAGGGCGGCAGTCTTGATACCGATGCCCGGGGCACCGGGCACATTGTCGACCGAGTCGCCGGCGAGCGCCTGCACGTCGATCACCCTGTCGGGGGAAACGCCGAACTTGGCCTCGACGCCCTCGCTGTCGATGCGGATGTTCTTCATCGCGTCAAGCATCTCGACCCCACCGCCGACCAGCTGCATCAGATCCTTGTCGGAGGAGATGATGGTGACGCGCCCACCGGCCTCGCGGGCCTGGCAGGCCAGCGTGGCGATGATGTCATCGGCCTCGAAGCCCTCGATCTCCTCGCAGGCGATGTTGAAGGCGCGGGTGGCCTCGCGCGTCAGCGGCATCTGCGGGCGCAGATCCTCGGGCATGGCGTCGCGGTTGGCCTTGTAGAGGTCGTAGAGATCATTGCGGAAGGTATGGCTGCCCTTGTCGAAGATCACGGCGACATGGGTGGGCGCATCGGGGCCGGTGTTCCCCTCGACATAACGATAGAGCATGTTGCAGAAGCCCGCGACCGCGCCGATGGGCGCACCATCGCTCTTGCGGGTCAGCGGCGGCAGGGCGTGGTAGGCCCGGAAGATGAAGGCCGATCCGTCGATCAGATGCAGGTGACAACCCTTGCCGAATGCCATGTGCGGCCTCCTTTTGTTCGCTGCGGCGGTTATGTCAGGTTTGCAGGAGCGATGCCAGCAGGCATGGGCGCGCCCACCTGCGACAGGCAGGAAGTGGGGGCTCCGCCCCCTCGGGCCTGCGGCCCTCACCCCCGGGATATTTATGGCCAGATGACAGGGGCGCCTTGCGCTCTTCATCATCTGGCTGGAAATATCCCGGGGGAGTCGCGCAGCGACGGGGGCAGAGCCCCCCTCTGTCGGTCCGCTTGTCGGCAAGGCAGCGCCCCGACAAGCGCGGAAAGCCGGCGCACCACGGAGGGCGCCGGCGTCAACGTACAGATCCGGAGCGGCGGGAGATCAGGCCTGCAGGCCTGGGTTCTCGGTCTTGGCGGCGAGCACTTCGCGGCCTTTCAGCACGTATTTTGCATCGCAGTAGGGGCATTCCACGAAGCCGGTGTCTTCGGGGATATGCAGCCAGACGCGGGGGTGACCAAGCGCCCCTTCGCCGCCGTCGCAGGCGATCTTGCTGGTTTCGACGATCTTTGTTTCGGGTGGGTCGATCGGCATCTGGATCCCTCTTGATGGTCTTGCGCCTGCCCTCAGCCATAGCGCGAAAGCGCCGGATGCCGCAAGACACCCGGCACAAGTTGACGGTTATCGCCGCGCGCCCGGGGCCTCAGCCCGCGGGTTGCAGCATGCGGCCGAGCACGCGGCCGCCCAGCACGTGGATATGCAGGTGCGGAACCTCCTGCACGCCGTGATCGCCGGCGTTGGAGATGAAACGGCAGCCGCCACCCTGGTCCGCGGTCACGCCCATCTTCTCGCAGACCTTCGCCACGGTGCGGGTGAAATCGAGGATCTCGGCATCCGAGGCCTCGGCGGCGAAATGGTCGTAGGTGACATAGGGCCCCTTTGGGATCACCAGCACATGCACCGGCGCCTGGGGATTGATGTCCTCGAAGGCCAGGGTGTGCTCGGTTTCCAGCACCGTCTTGTTGGGGATCTCTCCGCGCAGGATCTTGGCGAAGATGTTCTGATCGTCGTAGGTGTAAGCCACTGGATGTCCTCAATCTGTGAACAGGTGATCGAGCGAGAGGATCTCGCGCGCGGTCTCTTCCGGGACCGAGAGAAAGGCGGCCAGCGCCGGCGCGTTCTGGGCCGGCGACAGGGATTCGCGGATACGGTAATGGTTCTCGAACTCGGCGTCGCGGATCTGATCGGCCTCGAAGGTGATGTCGTGGCGGATCGTGGGCAGCAGCCGCTCGAGCGTGTCGTCCGAGGTCTGTTCGCCGGCGAGGCCGACACGTTTGGCATGGCCGATCAGGTAATCGTCGGTGAAATCGCAGTCGACCTCGAGCAGGCGGGTGCGGGCGCGGTCGCCGCAGAAATCGTGCAGCAGGTCGAGCCCCGAGGGATCGAGGCAGATCACCATGCGATCGGTATGGTAATAGTCGAAGAGCATCCGCATCAGCGCGCGACGGTGCCGGGTGCGCTTTTGCAGCGAGGTCTGGATGCCGCCGAGGTCGGGCAGAGGGGCCTCCTCCTCGTGGAAAAGGTATTCCATCGCCATGATCGTGGTACGGGCACGGATCCGCTCCACCAGCCGCTTGGCCACGTGCCACTTCTTGCAGACCACGATCATCAGTTCCCGTTCACGTCCCAGCGAGCTCTCGGTCTCCCAGAAGCGGGTGGCGAAGCGCCGGCCGACGCGGCCGCGCCCGGCCAGGAAACGGAAGAGCGAGCGCCCCTCGTTGGAGATCTGGAAGTCGACGCCGCGGGCCGCATAGAGCTGGCCCAGGCGGCGCTTGATCTCGTGTGCCTCGGGGGAAATCTTGCGCGCGAAGAGATAATCCTGGCCGAGCAGCAGGTCGTAGTGGTCGTTGTAGAAGGTCACCGGCATGCCGTAGTCGGTGAACATCAGGAAGGTGAGGGTACGCGAGCGGATCTCCTTGTCCGGCACCAGGTGGCGCACCAGGGTCTGGAAGAAGGTCTCGTCGGGAATCCAGGTGGTCCGGAAGAATTTCATCACGTCGGGGCGGGCGTCACAGAACTCCAGGATCGCCTCGATCGTGCGGCGGCGCAGGCACCACCACTGCGAGCCGATCTGCACCTGGATGTCCTCCGGGATCGGCCGGGAGAGGCCGAATTTCTGCTGCAGTTCCAGCGACTTGTAGAACCAGAACTTGTGCTTGCGCTCATTCAGGAAGTGCCGGTAGACAAGCCGTTCCTCCTTGATGCCCGTCTTGATCCAGCCGGAGGTGAAGAAGTCGAAACTCTCGCAATAATCGACCTCGTCGCCATCGAGGAAGTCATGCGCGTATTCCCCCGTCTTGATCGACATGCAATCGCCGGAGAGCATGTAGAAATGGGTGGCGCGGGGAAAGGCATTCACCGCCGCCTGCACCGCGTAGAGGGTCGCCTGCACCAGCGACCACTCGCCCCAGCCGCATTTCGCACGTTTGTGGGCGAAGGTGACGTTGGGGTTGTCCTTCAACGCCTCGCGGATCTTCTGGTAGTCGGCGGGGTTGGCGCGGGCATCGAAATGGATCGACATGTAGTCGCCCACGGCAGTCAGGCGATTGGCCTGTTCGATGATCCCCTCAGGATCCTTGTGGCAGAGCAGTATGAACGCGATCGTCGCCATTGGCGGATGAGGGCCCTTCACGCAAGCGGTGTGAAGCCAAGTCATAGGCTTCAAAGCGGATTGATAAAACAGACTTTCTTTGCTTTTTTGTGAGAGTTAGAGAACAAGCCAAAAAACAGGCTGACGCGAGAGGGTAGAGCGGCATGGGTTTTCCCGGCACCTGGATGACCGAGAGCGAGAGCGTCGTGTACCGCGTGGTACCGAAATGCGCCTGCTCCACCATCGGTCAGATCATGTTTTTTTCCGACCACGGCCGGTTCTTCGACGGCGACATCCACGATTCCACGAGCGGGCTGCACAAGTGGTCGCAGGACGTGTCGCAGCCGCTGATCGAGGACAATGCCAAGCATCACCGCAGCTATGCATTCACCTGCGTGCGCAATCCCTACACCCGCATCCTGTCGTCCTTCTTCGACAAGATCTGCGGCATCCAGCGCAACGGAAACCGCTATCGCGGCAACCTGGTGCCGCTGCTGATCCAGAAATACGGCATCGAGGTGGGCGGACCGGACGGCAAGGACGAGTTCGACCAGATCAAGAGTTTCCGCCGCTTCCTGCTGTTTGCCCGCGACACCATCCGCTGGCGCAAGCCGATGGAGCCGGACATCCACTGGAGCGCCATGTCGGGCCATGTCTCGACCTTCATCCTGAACGGCGGGCGCTATGACAAGATCTTCTGGACCGAGAGGTTCAACGAGGGGATGCAGGAGGTTCTGGACCATATCCGGACGCCCCATGCCGTCGACCTGAACACGATTCCCCGGTTCAACGAGAGCGAGGGCCACGGGCCCAAGCGCGCGCATCCGGTCGAGGCGTATTTCGACGACCTGTCGATGCATCTGGTCTATGAGATCTACAAGCGCGATTTTGACCTGTTCAAGTACGATTTCGCCAATCCGGCCAACAAGATGCCCATCGGCGAGATCGACCTGGACGAGGTGCACGCAAAGTTGGGCGAATAGGGTTCAGAGCCCGAGATAGCCCCGCGCGGCGCGTTCCAGCCGGGGCAGGATCGCATCCACATCCCGCTCTCCCGCCTGCCAGGCAGCATCGGTCATGGCGTTTGTCATGACCGAGAGGTCGCGCGCGGCGATCTCTGGGTGCGGCACGCCGCGGGCCGAGAGAACGGCCACCACCAGCCCCGCGATCTCGGCCTTGAGCGCCATGGTCTCGGCATCGAGCGGCAGGTGCTTTTCCACGTCCTCGATGGCGGCGATGCGGCCCGGGTTGGTGCGGTGATGGTCGATCGAGGCCGCCAGAAGCACATGCACCGACTGCCCCAGGTCGCAGCCGGCACAGGCAGCGGTGGCGGCGCGCAGATCCGCAAGCATCCCGGCCCGCATGGCCCGCACCAGTTCGGCCAGGATGGCCTCCTTGCCGGGGAAATACTGATACAGCGAACCGATGGAGACCCCGGCAAGCTCGGCTACGACGTTGGTGGTCACGGCGCCGGGCCCCGAACGCTCGAGAATGCGAGCCGCGGCCTCTAGCACCGCGTCGCAGGTGGCCTGCGCGCGCGCCTGACGCGGCTTTTTTCGTGGGATCACAGCGGGTTGATCGGGCATCGGCAGCGCCTCTCGGGATGCGAGTAGGAAATGTGAGCCTTTGCTCGGATTCTGACGACATCGCACCCATTTGCCAAGAGGCCATGATGACCCAGACCTATTTCCTGCTTCTGAGCGCCCTGCCCGCCTTCCTGTCGCAACCGCGCGAGACCCGCGACCCCGCCGCCCATGCGGCGCTGGAAGCGGCGGGGCTGAAACACTTTCGCTTCTTCGATGCCGAGGCCTTCTCGGCCATGTGCTCCGACGTGGTGATGGTGGAGGGGATGACGCCGGTGGCGTTTCACCGCGCCATCGAACACCTGCGCGACAGCGCGATATTCTCTGTCCCGTGGTTTCGGCTGGAGGCGGTGATCCCCACGCTGGAGAACGGACACCACATGATGCGGGCGGATGCATGATGGACCACAAGGACCAGATCATCCTCGTGACAGGCGCCACCCGGGGCGTGGGCCGGGAGCTGGCCCGTCAACTGCAGGCGGAGGGGGCGCAGGTGATCTCTGTCGCGCGGGATCCCATGGCCTTGCCGCCGGGGGTCGATGGACTTCGTGCGGATCTCTCCGCGCCGGGGGCCGCCACCGAGATCGCCGCCTGGGTCGCGGAAGAGCACCCTAAATGTTGTGGCCTTATCAACAACGCGGCCATCATGGAGCATTGCCTGCTGACCGAAACGCCCGATCCCGCGCGCATCGCCCGGGAGGTGCAGATCAACCTGATCGCCCCGATGCAACTCTCGGCGCTGATGATGCCGCGGCTGGCGACACAGGCGGGCGCGTTCCTGTGCAACGTCACCTCGGGGCTGGCACTGGCCCCAAAGACCGACGCGGCGGTCTATTCCGCCGCCAAGGCCGGGCTGCGCGCCTTTACCCGGGCGCTGCGCGACCAGGCGCGGCGCGCGGAGATGGCGATCACCGTGAGCGAGGCGCTGCTGCCGGTGGTGGATACCACGCTGTCGCGCGGCGACCCGGCGCGAAAGATGCCGCCGGAGGACGCGGCCCGGCACATCCTGGCCGGAATCGCGGCGCACCGGGAAGAGATCGACATCGGCCAGGTGCGGCTGCTGCGGGCGATCCTGCGCACCTCGCCGACGCTGGCCTATCACGTGATGCGGCAGAGATGACGCGAAAAAGGCCCTGCCGCAGGCGGCAGGGCCAGGTCGCACCCTGCTTGACGCAGTGGTACAGGCGGCTCTGAGTTCTTGAAAACGTTCAGTATGTCAGGCGATATTCGGGTCCCGCGCGGCCGCGAGCAGGTGGCCAGCGCGGGAGGAGAACGGCTTAGCGCATCTCCGAGCGGATCTGCTGACGCAGGATGTCGATCGGGATCGTCTTGCCGTCTTTCTTGAAGCACCAGTAGGTCCAGCCGTTGCAGCTGGGCGCGCCTTCCAGCGCGGCACCGACCTGGTGAATGGAGCCCTTGACGTCGTCGCCGATCAGGGTGCCGTCGGCGCGGACCTTGACCTTGTGACGGCCGTTCATAGACCACAGCTCCTCGCCCGGGCGCAGCATGCCGCGCTCGACCAGCTGGCCGAAGGGCACGCGCGGCTCGGCGCGCTTGGCGGTGGTCACGGCGAGGGCATCGTTGTCGAACTTGCGGGTGTTCTTGATGCGCTCTGCGGCCACCTTGCGATAGGCTTCCTCGCGCTCGATGCCGATGAAATCACGGCCGAGCATCTTGGCCACCGCGCCGGTGGTGCCGGTGCCGAAGAAGGGATCGAGCACCACATCGCCGGGGTTGGTCGAGCCGACGAGCACGCGGTGCAGCAGCGATTGCGGCTTTTGCGTCGGGTGGGCCTTGTCGCCGTTCTCGTCCTTCAGGCGCTCGCCGCCGTTGCAGATCGGCAGCACCCAGTCGGAGCGCATCTGCACGCCCTCGTTCAGCGCCTTCAGGGCTTCGTAGTTGAAGGTGTACCTGGCGCCTTCGCTCTTCGACGCCCAGATCATCGTCTCGTGGGCGTTGGTCAGCCGCTTGCCGCGGAAGTTCGGCATCGGGTTCGACTTGCGCCAGACCACGTCGTTCAGGATCCAGTAGCCCTCGTTCTGCAGGGCGGCGCCGACGCGGAAGATGTTGTGGTAGGAGCCGATCACCCAGATCGCGCCGTTGGGCTTCAGCAGCCGGCGGGCGGCCTTGAGCCATTCGCGGGTGAAACGGTCATAGGCCTCGAAGCTTGCGAACTGATCCCAGGCGTCGTCCACCGCGTCGACCTTGGAGTTGTCGGGACGATGCAGGTCTCCCCGCAGCTGCAGGTTATAGGGCGGATCGGCGAAGATCAGGTCGACCGACTGCTCGGGGAGGGAGTTCATCACCTCGATGCAGTCACCGGACAAAATGCTATTGAGCGGGAGCATGTTAGCCCCCTTCACAGGTTTCTTAATCATTTGCTCTGCCTCGTGTACGGCGCATTTTTGCGCTCGTGTTTATGCCCTAAATGATGAGTCAAAGCGGAATCGGGGTCAATTTGTTTATTTGAATCAGGCCGTTAGTTTTGCCCTCGACACAAGATATTGCGCACCGGCGCGAAGCTGCGCCTATGATGTGGGGTTACCCCCAGATCCAGTAGTGCAGCCTTGTGTTCTTTCGTCGGATATCCGGCGTTGTGATCCCAGCCGTAGCCGGGGAACTGTTGCGCCAAATCCCACATGACCCGATCGCGGTGAATCTTGGCCACGATCGAGGCTGCGGCGATGGAGAGAGAGCGGGCGTCGCCCTTCACCAGCGGCGTGGCCGGCAGGTTCAACCCCTTCGGCACCCGGTTGCCGTCGATCAGCACGTGATCCGGGCGCTCGGGCAGCCCCTCGATGGCGCGGCGCATGGCCAGATGACTGGCCTGCAGGATGTTGATCTCGTCGATCTCCTCGACGCTGGCCCAGGCCACCGAGACGATGGCGCACTCGGCCAGCACCTCTGCCAGCAGGGTCCGCTTCTTCATCCCGAGCTTCTTCGAATCGTTGATGCCCTCGGGGATGCAGGCGGGATCGAGAATCACCGCGGCCGCCGTCACCGGGCCGGCCAGCGGGCCGCGGCCCACCTCGTCGACACCCGCCACGAGGCGCGCGCCCCGCCCCTGCAGGATCTCTTCGTGTGAAAGGTCGGGGCCGCTGGCGGGAACGATCTGAATCATGCCCCTTTCTGGCGCGGTCACCGCGCTGCCGCAAGCCGCCCCTATGGGCCTGCGGGGCAAAGAATGCTATCGCGGGGCAACGCCCGGACAGGACATGCAGAGGAGGCAGTGATGACGCGCAGGATCGACCTGAATTCCGACCTCGGAGAGGCCTATGGCCCCTGGAAGATGGGCGATGATGCCGCCATGCTCGATATCGTCACCTCGGCCAACGTGGCCTGTGGCGGCCATGCCTCGGACCCCGAGACCATGTACCGGACGCTCATCCTCTGCCGCGAGAAGGGCGTCGTGCCCGGCGCCCACCCCGGCTTTGCCGACCGCGAGGGCTTCGGCCGCCGGGTGATCCCGATGCAGGCCGGAGAGATCACCCGCATGGTGGCCGCCCAGATCGGCGCCCTGCAGGGGATCGCCACCCTGGCCGGCTGTCCGCTGGCCTATGTCAAACCCCACGGAGCGCTGAACAATTTCGCCTCCGAGCACCGCTGGGCCGCGGATGCCATCGCCGAGGCCGTGAAACCCTTCGGCCTGGCGATGCTGGCGATCTCGGGCACCGAGCTGGAACACGCCTCCCGTGCCGCGGGCCTCGTCACCATCCCCGAAATCTTTGCCGACCGCGGCTATCAGGACAACGGGTTGCTGGTGCCGCGCAGCCAGCCCGGCGCGATGATCCACGATCCGAAGGTCGCGGCGGACCGCATCCTGCACCTTGTCGCCACCGGCATGATGCAAACGGCCAGCGGCGGGGAAATCCCGCTCGCCGCCGGTTCGGTTTGCGTGCACGGCGACGAACCCTCCGCGGTGGCGCTGGCGGCCGAGCTGCGCGCCCGCCTCGAGGCCGAGGGGCTCGAGATCTCCGCCTTCAGCTGACCCCGCCACATTTTCCTGTCGGGAATATCCTCGGGGGGATGAATTGCAGACGCAGACGCAAGAAGGGGGGCCGACAGCCCCCCCTTCCCTTTTTTCCGATGTCGCAAGGCCCGGTCAGCTGGGCCGGATGCCCCGCAGCCGTTCCGACCGGCGGCGCAGCAGCTCTACCGTGGTCAGAAGCAGGATCGAGATCACCACCAGAATCGTCGCCACGGCAAGGATCGTCGGCGAGATCTGCTCGCGCAGGCCGGTGAACATCTGCCAAGGCAGCGTCTTCTGCCCCGCGGAGCCCACGAAGAGCACCACGACCACCTCGTCGAAGGAGGTGATGAATGCGAAGAGCGCGCCGGAGATCACGCCGGGCAGGATCAGCGGCATCTGCACCTTCCAGAAGGTACGCATGGGGTTGGCGCCCATGTTGGCCGCGGCCCGGGTCAGCGAGTTGTCGAAGCCCACCATGGTGGCCGTCACCGTGATGATCACGAAGGGGATGCCGAGCGCGGCATGCGCCAAGACCACGCCGACATAGGTGCCCTGAAGCCCGATGCGGGAGTAGAAGAAGTACATCCCCGCCGCCGAGATGATCAGCGGCACGATCATCGGCGAGATCAGGATCGCCATGATCACGCCGCGGAATGGCACGTGCGGCTGGCTGAGGCCGATGGCCGCAAGGGTGCCGAGCACCACCGCGATGATCGTCGCGGAGGGCGCGATCTTGATAGAGTTCCACAGCGCCTGCTGCCAGTCGCTGTTGGTGAAGAAGTCGTGGTAGTGCCGCAACGAATAGCCCGCCGGATCGAAGTTCAACATCTCCGGCGTGAAGGTGAAGAAGTTCTGCGAATTGAACGACAGCGGCATGACCACGAGGATCGGGGTGATCAGGAAGACCATGATCGCCCCGGCGATGGTCAGGAAGGCGTAATGCCAGAGCACCTGACCTGGGGTGGAGTAGATCGGCACCGAGGTCCGATAGCGCCCCGAGGCCAGCCAGAAGATCAGCGAGCCGAAGAAATAGCCCAGCAGCAGACAGAAGACCGCGGGCGCGATCCCGAAGAACACCAGCCCTGCAAGCCCGCCGAGGATGGTGATGCCCCATTTGCCGAGCTTCTCCTGCTCGCGCAGGAAGGTGGCACAGAGATAGGCCACGAGGCCCATGATTATCGCACCGACGACGATGCCCAGCAGACCGGAACCCTGGGCCGTTCCGAAGAACAGCCCGAAGAAGGCGCCGAGGGCAGCGGTGACACCGGCGGTGAAGCCCGCGGATTTGGGTTGAGCGATTACGTATGCCATGTCTCTTACCCCAGCTTCACGTTGTCGATGCCGACGATCCGGTCATAAGCCCAGTAGAGGATCAGCACGACCGCGAGGAGGATGGTCCCCAGTGCGGCAGCCAGGCCCCAATTGAGCGACGACGAGATGTGATAGGCAATCCGGTTCGAGATGAAGGTACCGGTGGTACCGCCGACGATTTCCGGGGTGATGTAGTAGCCGATGGACAGGATGAAGACGAGGATCGAGCCTGCGCCGATGCCGGGCACCGACTGCGGGAAGTAGACCCGCCAGAAGGCCGTCCAGTTCGTGGCCCCCAGAGATTTCGCCGCCCGCAGGTAGGTCGGCGGAATGCCCTGCATCACCGAGTAGAGCGGCAGGATCATGAAGGGGAGCAGGATGTGGGTCATCGCGACGATGGTACCGAACTGGTTGTTGATCATCACGAGTCGGGCGTTGTCGGCCACCAGGCCGAGCCAGACCAGCACGTCGTTGATCACCCCCTGCTGCTGCAACATCACCTTCCAGGCCGAGGTCCGCACCAGGAGCGAGGTCCAGAAGGGCAGCAGCACCAGGATCATCAGCAGGTTGGCCTTGGAGCTGGGCAGGTTGGCCAGCAGCCAGGCCACCGGATAGCCGAGGGCGATGCAGGAGAAGGTGATGACCAGCGACATGAAGAGCGTGCGCTTGAAGAGCTTGAGGTAGATCCGCTCGTTCTCGGGACGCGCCTGGATCCCGTCGGGGGTCAGCTGCATGTCGATCGAATTGAGGAAGTAGCCCGGCGTATAGGCCGGCGAATAGGTCTGGATCGTGCCCCAGACCGTGGGGCTGAGCCAATCCTCGTCCTCGCTGGCGAAGAAATCGGTGAGCGAGGTCTGGGGAATTTCCGGCAGAGCCTGCTGGGCGGCGAGAAGCGCGTCGGCATGGGGGCCGGTGTACCCGGAGAGGTCGGCCGTCTGCAGATCGTCGATCAGGCCGACATAGACGCTCTCCCAGGGGTCTTCCTCGGCGACGGTGTCGCCGTCGACCAGGGCGGTATAGACGGCAAAATCGGTGTAGGCCCGGGTGGTTTCTGGCAGCAGGGCCGCGATCTCCTCGGAGGGAGCAAAGCCGACCTCGCCCGGCAGGCGTGTCGTGGTCATCTGCTCCAGCATGTCGCGCTGATCGTCGACATAGGTGGTATCGGGAGTGCCGTTGCCGGTCATCAGCTCGTACCAGAAGGCGCCTTCGCCCCAGTTCTCGTCGATCTCCTCGAGTGCATCGAGGTAATCGTCGCCGAGGTCGTCGAGACCACGGCCGGTGGAGCGGAAGAGCGAGGACACGCCGGTCTGTTCATAGTTCAGCCGGGTACCGAGCTTGGTGTGTTCCTTGGCCTCGGCCGCGACGAAGAGATCGTAGTAGAGCGCGCGATAGACGGCTTCGGGCGGCGGGTTGCCGGTGGTGTGATCCCAGTCCTTCAGCTCGACCACGGTCTCGGGGAGCGTATTGCCGACCATCTCGTTCTCGACCGAACGGAAGAGCATGTCGAAGATGGGCAGGAGGAAGGTGACGATCACGAAGAGAAGGAGCGGTGCGATCAGCGCCAGCGCCCGCAATTTCTGCCGTCGCAAGGCGCGGTTTAGGCTGCGTTTCAGCGGGCGGCCGTCCGCCGCGAGCATCTGACCGTTCTTGCCGATCTGATCCTGCGTACCGGAGCCGCTGCCGTCCATGGGGCCGGTCTGGGTCGTTTCGCTCATATCGTCCCTGTTTTTGTTGGGGCTCGGCCACATTGGCGGGCCGATTTCGGGAGGTCGTGCAGAGCGGGCCTGGGCGGCCCGCCCCCTGTCCGAAGACACTGCCCCGGCACCATTTGGCGACGGGGCAGGAGGTTTCGGATTACTGGGCCAGCCAGGACTGGAACTTCGCGTCGATATCGTCGCGGTAGTCAGCCCAGAACTCGTAGTTGTAGAGGAACGTGTTCTTGGAGTTGGCCGGATCGGTCGGCATGTGCTGCTTCATGTCCTCGGGAACCGCGGGCGCCGAGGAGGCACGGGCGGGACCGTAGGAGATGTACTTGGCCTGGTCGGCCAGACGCTGGGTATCGGTCGCGAACTTGACGAAGTCCTCGATACGGGCCAGGTGCGCATCGTCCAGACCTTCGGGAATGATCCAGCCGTCGAGGTCGAAGACCTGAGCGTCCCACATCATGCCGACGGGCTGATCCTGCTCTTCGATCACGGAGTAGAGGCGACCGTTGTATGTGGAGCCCATGAAGACTTCGCCGTCAGCCAGCAGCTGGGGCGTGTCGGCACCGGCGGACCACCAGATCACGTCGTCCTTGATGGTGTCGAGCTTGGCCAGGGCCTGTTCCTGACCTTCCGGAGTGGCCAAGACATCATAGACGTCTTCCTTGGCAACGCCGTCGCAGAGCAGGGCCCATTCCATGTTGTTGATCGGGCGCTTCTCGAGCGCGCGCTTGCCCGGGTATTTCTCCAGGTCGAAGACGTCGCAGATCGAGGAGGGCGCATCGACGCCTTCCGGCACCATGTCGGTGCGATAGCCGAAGGTGGTGGAGTAGACGATCTGCGGGATGAAGCAGTCGGAGACGATCATCTCGCCGAAGTCATCCTCGGCCGAGGAACCGTCGTCACCCGGAGCCAGCAGCTCGTCGGGGTCGTATTCCATGGCGAGACCCTCGTCGCACAGACGGATGGCGTCTGCCGCAACGACGTCGACCAGGTCCCAGGTGATGTTGCCGGCTTCGTTCATGGCGCGCAGCTTGGCCACGGCTTCGGCCGAGCTCTCATCCCAGGTGACGGTCACCTCGGGGTGCATTTCCATGTAGGGCTCGACGTAGGCCTTGAGCTGCGAATTCTGGTAGGCGCCGCCCCAGGAAACGATGGTCATGTCGTTTGCCATCTCCTGGGCGGAAGCACCGCCGGCCACGAGAGCCAGGGCCGTACCGGCCAGCAGGGTTTTCGTGAGTTTCATGTCATAACTCCCAATTTGCACCGTTATTAGGTTGAACGGATCCCGCGCTACGGGCGAAACGAACGGGACCTCGATGGCCGCAGCCGCCCTGGTGGTCGGGCGGCGCGGAAAGGCATCTTGCGCGGCTCAGTGATCGAGCGCGCGGCAGTCGTCGGGCAGCCAGCCGATCTCGACCTGCTGACCTTTCTTCAGGCGCACCTGGTCGGGCGCGTTCCGGGTCTTGACGATGAAATCGTCGCTGCCGGCCACGCGCAGGCGGGTGCGGAAGATGTCGCCCATGTAGATGAATTCAAGCACCTCGGCCTTGAGCAGGTGCGCGCCTTCCTTGAGGCGGCTGCGATCCATCTCGACACGCTCGGGGCGGATCGAGACGGTGGTCCGCTGCCCCGGTTCGGAGACGTTGACCGGGCGGGCCTCGATGGTGGAGCCGTCGTCGAGCTTGACCGTGCAGGTGCGCTCGCCGGTGATCTCCTGGATCACGCCTTCGAGCGTGTTGTTCTCGCCGATGAACTGGGCGACGAAACTGTTCTCGGGCTCTTCATAGAGCACGTCGGGCGGCGCCAGCTGCTGGATTCGGCCGTCGTTGAACACGGCGACGCGGTCCGACATGGTCAGCGCCTCGGTCTGGTCGTGGGTCACGTAGACCGTGGTGATGCCAAGGTCATGGGCCAGGCGGGTGATCTCGAACTGCATGTGCTCGCGCAGCTGCTTGTCGAGGGCGCCGAGCGGTTCGTCCATCAGCACCAGCTCGGGCTCGAAGACCAGGGCGCGCGCCAGGGCGACGCGCTGCTGCTGGCCGCCGGAGAGCTGGGCCGGGCGGCGGTTGCCGAAATCGCCCATCTGCACCATGTCCAGCGCGCGCTTGATCTTCTCCTCGCGCTCGGACTTGCCCATCTTGCGGACTTCCAGCGGGAAGGAGAGGTTCTCGGCCACGGTCATGTGCGGAAAGAGCGCGTAGTTCTGGAACACCATGCCGATGCCGCGCTTGTGCGGCGGGATGTTGTTGATGGGTGTGCCGTCCAGCATGATCTCGCCGTGGGTGGCGGTCTCGAACCCTGCCAGCATCATCAGGCAGGTGGTCTTGCCCGACCCCGACGGCCCGAGCATGGTCAGGAACTCGCCCTTCGGCATGCTGAGGTTGAGGTCCTTAACGACAAGCGTTTCGCCGTCGTAGCTCTTCTGCACGCGTTCGAATGCTACGAACGCCTCGCTATCCGATGTTGATGCCAAATCCGGCTCCCCGTTCTGTTTTTTCTTCGCAGGTACGCGCGACCCGCGTTAAGCTCAGGCAGAACTCAACCCAGAGAGTTGATGATCCTGGCGCGCTTTGTGCGGGATCATGCTGGCCCACCCGCAAAAGTCACGACAATACTTGGATCGAAATGGCGTTCTGTCACCCCTGAATGTCATTCAAGTTCATTTTCTAATCAGTTTTGATCTGAATTCACATCCCGTTTGAACCCAGATTACCAGAAATTTTCTGCTTGAAATTGAGAAAAGACGGCATGTCGCATCCCTTGCACGACTTTTGTGCAGGGCCTTGCAACTGGCAGCTTGCGGGTCCAAATGACAGCCGCTGTGCCGATCATTCACTTGCGAGCTTTCTCACGGTTGAATATCGTTCACCTTCAAGAGGGCAAGTGTTTATGACCGAAAACAAGGGCGAAGCGCTGAAGGAAGGCCGCGTTGCGCGGCGTCAGCGGCGGAACCGGGAAGCTTTGATTCGCGCTGCCAGCGACGTGATGTCGGAAAAGGGCATCGACGCGGCAACCATGCTGGAGATTGCCGACCGCGCCGACGTGGGCGCCGGCACCGTCTACAACTACTTCCGCTCAAAGGACGATCTGGCGATCGCCGTGCTGGAAGAGATCATGCAGGACCTGGCGCTGAGGGTCGAGAGCGCAACCGACGATTTCGGCGATCCGGCGCATGTCTATGCAGTCGCCCTGCTGACCGTCCTGGAAACCGCGACCACCGACGAACGCTGGACCCAGCTGCTGAGCCGCTCTGGCATCGTGGCCGACGTGATGTTCCGGCGCGTGGGGCCCTTTGCCATCGACCTGCTGAAACAGGGCGGTGCCAGCGGGCGCCTGGTGCCGGGCGACGAGGCACTCGCCTGGCGGCTGAGCACCCACGCCATCGTCGGCATTGCCCTGTCGGTGAACCGGGGCGACCTGCCCCATTCGGCGATCCAGGGCGCCGCGATCCGGCTGCTCTGCCTGGCGGGGCTGCCCTCGGAGACGGCAAAGGAGCTGACCGCACGGCCACGCCCCGACCTGCCCCCCGAAGAGGGCCTCAGGACGCTGGAAAACGGGCCGCAGGGCTGAGCCCCACCGCCCGCTCCGGCGTTCGGAAGCGACGTTTAGATGCGGCGCTGGCCGTCGGTCCAGACAGCGGCCACGTTCGCCTTTGTCGCGCCGTAGAGGATCTTCTCGATGATCTGCTCGGGGCAGTCATCGGGGCGCAGGTAGATCTGGCCGGCCTTGACGGCGGGATCCACCATGATCGCATCGAAATGCATCCCCACCTCGAAGCTGCCCACCGGCAGGCCGAGCGTCTCGGCCCCGCCGCGGGTGGCAAGGTGGAAGGCGGTGCGGAAGTCGATCCGGGCATTGCCACGGCCGCGTTCATCCGCGGCCTGCGTCGGTTCCACCCCGGTTTCCAGCATCCGCGACACCGCGACGGACATCCGCGCGGCCTCCCAGATGGTACCGATGGGGCCGCCGGAAATGTCGGTGCCGAGCCCGACGCGCAGCCCCTTCTCCAGCGCCTCGCGCAGCGGAAAGACCGCGCCGGCGAAATAGCTGTTTGACCAGGGGCAATGGGCCACGCCGGAGCCGCGCGATTTCAGCAGGTCCATGTCGGTGTCGGATAGGAAATTGGCATGGGCAAAGACGCTGTGCTCTCGCAGCAGGCCGAAATGATCGAGCGCCTCGGCATCGGAACGGCCCATGCGCTCGGCAACGAAGCCGTGTTCCCAGTCACTCTCGGAGACATGGCTCTGCACGCGGGTGTCGGTCTCGGCGGCGAGCTGACCCAGGCCATGCAGGCAATCGTCGGTGCAGGAGGGGATGAAGCGCGGGGTGACCACCGGCTGCACCAGCCCGGCATCGTTGCCCGGCATGGCACGGATATGGTCGATCACCGCGCGGGTGCCGGCCACGGCCTCTTCGGCGTTGGCGTCACGGTAGTAGTCGGGGCAGCTGTCGGGGTCGTCCATCGCCACCTTGCCGATGAGCGCACGCTGACCTTTCGACAGGCAGGTATCGGCAAGGATATTGGTGGCGGGCACGTGGACGGTGGCAAAGTAGAGCGCCGTGGTGGTGCCGCAGCCAAGCAGGTGATCGACGAGATCGGGGTAGACCTCGCGGGCAAAGCCCTCGTCCTCGAAGCGGGCCTCGATCGGGAAGGTATATTGCTGCAGCCAGACTTCGAGCGGGACATCGAGCGCATTGCCGAGCTGAGGGAACTGCGGCGCATGGACATGCAGATCGACCAGACCGGGCAGAAGGTACTGCCCCTCGGGCAGGTGGATGGCGCCCTCTGGAATCTCGTCGGAGACCCGGGTGATGATGCCGGCCTCATCCAGCGTGATGGCCACGCGGGTGAGCGCCTCGACGGTGTCGCGGGTGGGCGCGTGGAAGGCATCGGCCACGATGGTGTGGCCGGCGAGCGCACCGGGAAGGGAGGAGGCCGCTGTCATGTCGTCTGGTCCTGTCGGTTTCTGTCTTCGGCCGCAGAATGGCGGCGGAACCGACAGTGTCACGAAAGCCCGGAAGGGTCCATAAAGGGAACCGGGCGCCAGACACGCAGCGCCCGGCCCCTGTCCCGGCGTCCCTGGGGATGTGCGAGAGCCCGGGAAAGCTTGGCTTCAGGCCTCGAGCGGGAAGACCAGGTTGGCCTGGCCTGTCCCGGACGAGGGAAAATACTCGGTGATGACCTCGGCCTTGCCCCTGTACTGATCCCAGCCGAGCGCACCGAAGAGCATGACCGTGTCGTGCATGTCGCCCTCGCCGTCGCAGTATTTCGCGTAATCCGGCAGCATCTGCAGGAAGAGCTCGATCTCGCCATTCTGCCACATCTCCATCACGCGACGGTCGATGACCTCGTTGAACTTGGACGAGATGGTGAAGGTGCCGTTGTTGGCCGAGTAGTCGTCGTTGTGCCAGATCTTGTGGCTGAGCGAGCCGGAGGCGATCAGGGCCACGTTGCTGTCGGATTTCTCGACCGCTTCGCGGATCGCGGCGCCAAGGCGGCGGGATTTCTCGATCGAGTGGACGGTGCACATGGCAGCGACGGAGACGACCTTCAGCGCGGCGTCCTCGTTCATGTAGCGCATGGGCACGAGGGTGCCGTATTCGAGATCGAGGCTCTCGACCTGATGACTGAGGGTATAGACGCCGTTTGCCTGGGCGGTTTCCGCGATCAGGTCTCCGAGGGCGGCATTGCCCTGGTATTCATAGGGCAGGTCGCGGATGAACTGCGGGAACTCATGCGACGTGAACATGCCCTTGAAGCTGTGGTTGGCGTTGATGTGGTAGCCGGCGTTGACCAGCCAGTGGGTGTCCAGCACCACGAAGGTGTCGGCGCCCGCCTCGCGGGCGCGGCGGCCGATTTCGTGGTGACCATCTATGGCCGGCTGACGGCAGCCCTTCAGCACGCCTTCCTGCTCCGACATGATCATCGTCGGCACATGGGTACATTTCGCGGCCAGGACAATCTTGCCCATATCGGCTCCTCCCGATTAATTTAACATGTTTAGTATAAAGCAGAGCCTCCGCCAGGGCCCTTGATCCGGATCAAGTCCGGCACCGGGCGAAGGAGAATTTGTGCGTTTTCGCTAATTTATCAGGGCCAGCGACAGGGCCGGCACCGAGATCAGCAGCGCCAGCCTCAGGATGTCGGAGAGCCAGAACGGCAGGATGCCGCGGAAGATCGTCTTGAGCGAGACATCCGGCAGGGTGGCGTTAAGCACGAAGACGTTCATGCCCACCGGCGGGGTGATCAGGCTGACCTCGGTCACCACCACGACGATGATCCCGAACCAGATCAGGATCGAGTCCGGATCCGAGAGGATCTCTCGCCCGAAATCGAGCTGGTACATCAACGGATAGAAGATCGGCACGGTCAGCAGGATCATCGACAGGCTTTCCAGCACACAGCCAAGGATCAGGTAGATGACGATGATGATGCCGAGGACCAGCCATGCGTTCAGGTCCATGTCATAGACGAGGTCGGCCAGCGCGTCGGGCAGGCCCGCGAGATTGATGTAGTTCGAGAAGATCTCGGCCCCGATGACGATGATGAAGATCATCGCAGTGGCCTCCACGGTTTCCACGATGGCCTGGCCCACGTCCTTCATCCGGGCGTGGCCGGTGGCAACCACCATGACCAGTGCCGCGCCCGCGCCCATGCCGGCGGCCTCGATCGGGGTAAAGAACCCGCCGTAGATGCCGACCATGATGAAAAGAAAGAGCGCGGTGGCCAGGACCACGCCATAGATTCCTTCGACGGGATGTTCGTCGGTCTCGTAGGATTTCGGTGCCAGGCTGGGGTTGATCAGCACCGCCACCAGCACGGCGAGAACATAGAGCGCCAGGCCGATCAGCCCGGGCACCACGCCGGCGATGAAGAGGTTGCCGATGTCGCTCTCGGTCAGGATTCCGTAGATGATCAGGATGACCGAGGGCGGGATCAGGATGCCGAGCGTGCCGCCGGCGGCAATGGCACCGGAGGAGAGACTGTCGGCATAACCGTACTTGCGCAGCGAGGGCATGGCGACCTTGGACATGGTCGCCGCCGTGGCCAGCGAGGAGCCGCAGACCGCCGAGAAGCCACCGCAGGACAGCACCGCCGCCATGGCGAGGCCGCCCGGCAGTTTCCTCACCAGCCGCTGGGTGGCCGAGAAGAGCCCCGCCGCAACGCCGGAATGCGCCAGCAGGTTGCCCATGAAGATGAAGAGCGGGATCACCGACAGAGAATAGGAGAAGATCGTATCGAAGGAGGTGGTGCCGAGCATCGTCAGCGCCGCGCCGGTGCCGCGAATCATCGCGAAGCCGATGGTGCCCACGACGATCATGGCAAAGGCGATCGGAACGCGGAACATCGCCAGCCCGAGAAGAATCGCCGTGGCGATCAATGGCTCGATCATGTCAGATTTCCCTGATTTTACTTGCCGGCACCAGGGCGATCACGCCGCTGATCACGAAGGTCAGCGCGCCCAGAAAGGCCGTGGGCCAGTAGGGGATGCCCAGATCGTAGGTGGCGCCGCCGTCCTGCAGAAGCGCCTGTCCGTGGCCGGCGACGGTCCAGCTCATCACGAAGAGGGTGAGCGCGGTGACCGTGGCGCCAAAGATCGAGATGATCCGCTCGGTCCGGTCGGACCAGGTCTGTGACAGGATGTCGACCTCGACATGGCTGCCCTTGTAGGTGGTGATCGGCAGGGCGGCGAGCACGAGATCGGCCAGCAGGACCTGCGTCAGCTCGTAGGCACCGGGCAGCGGGGCATTGAAGAAGTAGCGGCCGATCACGTCCACGACGGTCACGGCCACCATGGTCAGCAGCAACGCGCCGGACACCACCGGCAGAATGCGCATGACGAGAAAGCGAAGCCCGCGCAGGGGCTTCGACTCCTGGTGCAACTCGGGGGTCATTGGTCCGGTTTCGCCGTCTGCATGTCGGCCAGCGCGGCGGCGGCATCAAAGCCCTGGGCGTCGACCTCGCCGATCCAGCTCTGTTCCAGCGGCGCGCTGACGGCGAGGATCTGGTCGAGAACCGGATCATCGGCCATGTAGAGATCGATCCCGGCCTTCTGGATCGTCTCGCGCCCCTCGACATCGGCCTCGTCCCAGGCCTCGCCGGCCAGTTTCGAAAAGGCCTCGCCGGAGACCGACATGATCGCCGCCTGGTCCTCGGGGGTTATTCCATCCCACTTGCCCTGGTTCATCACCAGGAACCACGAGGTGTTGTAGAGCCCGCCGGGCACAGACATCACATCGGTCACGTACTTGTCGAGCTTGAAGGCCTTGACCGAGTCCATGCCGAAACAGACACCGTCGATCACGCCGCGGCTGAGCTTTTCGTAGACCTCGCCCGAGGACATGAAGAGCGTCGTTGACCCGAGACCCGACATCAGGTCGGCAGGATAGCCGCCGGGAGTCCGCACCTTGAAGCCACTAAACTGTTCCGGTGCCTCGAAATGCATATCGCGCGACAGCAGCATGCCCGGCCCATGGGTGAACAGGCCCAACACCTTGGTGCCCTCGTGCTCGGCGGCGGCGTCGAGCTGCTCGGTGTAGACCTTCCAGAAGTTTTCGGAGGTGGTGACGGCACTGTCTCCAAGGAAGGAGAATTGCCCGACGCGCGACCGCAGGAAGCGGTTGTCGGAGGTAAAGCTGTGCAAGCCGTAGGTGATATCCGCGATCCCATCGTGGGCCATGTCGAAATGCGCGGGCGGTGCGCCCAGCGGCTTGGCCAGCACGCGGATCCGAACGCGACCCTCGGTGACATCTTCGACCTGCCTGGCCCAGGGCTTGATCGCGCCCACGACGAGCGGGTGGCGCGGCGGCAGCCAGCTCGAGAGCACCAGCTCGGTGGTCTCGGCCATGGCCGGCGCGGCGGCGACAAGGGCCACGGTGGTAGCCGCGCCCTTGATGAAATTTCGCTTGGTCAGTTTCATGTGTTCCTCCCTTTGGTGAACCTTCAGCTTTCCTCGCCGGCCCCGCTCCCCCGGTAACCGACAGCATCTGTCCTGCGCCTGTAATTAACACGTTAATTATTTACTTAACAAGCGAAGATTGGGGACCTCGACGGATTGTCAGAGGCCCCCAGCCACCCGTCTCAGAAAGCGGATCGCAATGTCTTGAGCCCCTTGGCCAGCACGCCCACGTCGGAGCCAACGGCCAGAAACTCCACGCCCATTTCGGCGTATTCCGCCGCAAGAGTTTGATCCGAAGTCAGGATTCCCGCGGCAAGGCCGGCGGCGCGAATGCGCTCCAGCGTGGTCCTGACCGTCTCTCGCACCTCGGGGGCACCAGGATTGCCCAGGTGGCCCATGTCGGCGGCGAGGTCGGCCGGGCCGATGAAGATGCCGTCGATGCCCGGTACGGCCAGGATCGAATCGAGATTGTCGATACCCGCCCGGCTCTCGACCTGCAGCAGCAGGCAGGTCTGTTCATTTGCGGTATCCAGGTAATCTGTGATCGTACTGTATCCCGATGCCCGCGCCAGGGCGGCACCGACGCCGCGCACGCCCTGCGGAGGATAGAGCATCGAGCGTACGACCTCGCCGGCCTGTTCCGCGGTTTCGATCATCGGCACCAGGATCGTCTGGGCGCCGATATCCAGCATCTGCTTGATCAGGGCGCGGTTGTCATCGCGCACCCGCACCACCGGCTGGGCACCCGCGGGATCCAGCGCGCGCAGCTGTGCCAGCACGTCGCGCAGACCGTTGGGCCCGTGTTCGCCGTCGATCACCAGCCAGTCGAACCCGCTCTTCGAGCAGAGCTCGGCCACGCTGGGATCGCCGAGGCCCACCCAGAGACCTATCTGCACGTCCTTTGCCTTGAGACGTGCCTTGAACCTGTTTGTCGGTGCGGGCATCTGCCCTCTCCTTCCTTTATTCGAACGACAGCGAGACCGAACCGAAGGGCCCGTAATCCGCTTCGATTTCCGTGCCCGGCGGACATTCCAGCGGGGCGATGAACGACCCGGAAAGAACGACCTGCCCGGCCTCGATCCGCTGGCCATACTGCGCCATGCGACGGGCAAGCCAGACCATTCCGGTGACCGGATCATCGAGCACGGCAGCACCAAGGCCGGTGGCCTCGACCAGGCCATCTTTGCGCAGGATGGCACCGACCCAGCGGAGGTCGACGTCGGCCGGATCATGGCGCTGCCGACCCAGGACGATGCCGGCGTTTGCAGCGTTGTCCGAGACGGTGTCGAAGATCTTGCGCGTGGCACCGCTGGCGGGATCCTTGCGCAGGATACGGGTATCCAGGATCTCTATCGCAGGCACCACGGCCCCGGTCGCGGCCAGGACATCCTCGCGCGTGACGTCGCCCCCCGAGAGCGGTGCCTTCATGACAAAGGCGATCTCGGCCTCGATCCGGGGCTGGATGAACCGGTCCCGCGGGATCACCGCACCGTCGGGAAAGTCCATGTCGTCGTAGAGAACGCCGGAATCAGGTGTATCGATGCCAAGCGCGTCCTGCATCACCTTGGAGGTCAGGCCGATCTTCCAGCCGATCACCTGCCGCCCGGCGGCCAGCTTCTGCGCCACCTGCGCCGACTGGATCGCATAGGCATCGTCGAGCGTGATCCCCGGGTGGCGCAGCGAGAGCAGGCCGATCTGCTCCCGGGCGGCCTCGGCGGCGAGCAGGTCTGCCGCCGCCTGGTCGATTTCCTGCTGGCTCAGCATGCCTCGTCTTCCACGCCGTTCACCAGGCTGCCGATCCCTTCGGCTGAAACCTCGATCACGTCGCCGGGTTTCAGCCAGATCGGCGGATCGAAGCGTGCACCGGCCCCCGTGGGCGTACCGCAGACGATCACGTCGCCCGGCACCAACGTGCAGAAGGTCGAGACGTAGTTCACGATGTAGCGGAAGTCGTACATCATGCGGCTGGTGCGGTCCTGCTGGCGGATCTCTCCGTTCACCTTGGTGGTCAGCTCGATATCGTCGAGCTGATCGGCGCCGCGGAAAGGCACCAGCCAGGGCCCGATCGAGCCGGTGCTGTCCCAGTTCTTGCCCTGGGTCACGTTGAACTTGGCATGGCGTACCCAGTCGCGGATCGTGCCCTCGTTGCAGAGCGTCAGCGCGGCGATGTGGTCATAGGCGTCCTCGCACGCGATGCGGCGGCCGCCCTTGCCGATGACGATGGTCACCTCGCCCTCGTAGTCGAGCTGGGGGCTCTCCGGCGGGCGGACGAGTTTGCCGTTGTGCCCGGTGAAACTGCGCGGAAAGCGGATGAACATCGAGGGCTTGGAGGGCGCGGCCTGGCCATCCTTGTACTCGGCATTACGGTCGGGAAAGTTCACGCCGATGCAAATCAGCTTCTCGGGGCGGGCGATGGGAATGAGGAAGGTCACGTCCTCTTCGCGGAAGGTGGGGCTGCGCCCCTCGGCGGCGGCAATGACCTCCTCAAGTGCGCCGGCCTCGATGACCTGCTGCAGC
Organism: Pseudooceanicola sp. DL12; assembly: GCF_056270665.1. Lineage (NCBI taxonomy): Bacteria > Pseudomonadati > Pseudomonadota > Alphaproteobacteria > Rhodobacterales > Paracoccaceae > Pseudooceanicola > Pseudooceanicola sp. DL12. The sequence goes on along the minus strand of NZ_CM149884.1, from coordinate 94,197 downwards.
CCGGCAAAGCGGCTGCCGTATTCCGGGGTCATGTCGATGATGCCGGTGTCAGTGACCACGCCATAGCGGTCGGCCCCGTTGGCATGGAAGGCGGCAATACGTGCGGGAATGGGTTTCATGGCAGATCCTCAGGCAATTCCGCCGAAGCAGAGATATTTGATTTCGACGAACTCCTCGATGCCGTAGCGCGAGCCCTCGCGCCCCAGGCCGGAGTTCTTGATGCCGCCAAAGGGCGCCTCGGCTGTGGAGATGAGGCCGGTGTTGATCCCGACCATGCCGTATTCGAGCTGCTCGCCCACCTTCCAGGCCCGGGCCAGGTCGCGGGTATAGAAATAGGAGGCAAGGCCGAACTCGGTGTCGTTCGACATCGCGACGACCTCGGCATCCGTCTCGAACCGGAAGAGCGGCGCAACGGGGCCAAATGTTTCCTCTCGCGCCACCGCCATTTCCTGGGTCATCCCGGTCAGGACGGTGGGCTGGAAGAAGGTACCGCCGAGGGCATGGGGCCGACCGCCAAGCGCCACGGCCGCGCCCTTGCCGACCGCATCGGCGATGTGCTCCTCGACCTTGGCGACGGCCCCGGCGTCGATCAGAGGACCGAAGACCGTGCCCTCCTCCTGGCCATCGCCCACCTTCAGCTCGGCCAGCCGTGCCGAGAGCTTTTCGGCGAAGGCGTCGTAGACCCCCGACTGCACATACAGACGGTTGGCACAGACGCAGGTCTGCCCGTTGTTCCGGAACTTCGAGATGATCGCGCCCTCGACCGCCGCATCGAGATCGGCGTCATCGAAGACGATGAAGGGCGCGTTGCCGCCCAGCTCCAGCGCCAGTTTCTTGACCGTGTCTGCCGACTGCCGCATCAGTTCGCCCCCCACCTCGGTAGAGCCGGTAAACGTGAGCTTGCGCACCACGGGGCTGGCCGTCATGGCGCCGCCGATGGCAGAGGCAGAGCCGGTCAGCACCGAGAAGAGCCCGGCGGGCAGGCCCGCGCGTTCGGCCAGGACCGACAGCGCGATCGCCGAAAATGGCGTCTGGCTTGCGGGTTTCAGGACCATGGCACAGCCGGCCGCCAGCGCCGGGCCGGCCTTGCGCGTGATCATGGCATTGGGAAAGTTCCACGGCGTGATGGCGGCGACCACGCCGATGGGTTGCTTGATCACCACGATCCGCTTGTCACTGGCGTGCCCCGGGATGACATCGCCGTAGACGCGGCGGGCCTCCTCGGCGAACCATTCGATGAAGGAGGCGCCATAGAGGATTTCCCCGCGCGCCTCGGCCAGGGGCTTGCCCTGTTCCATCGTCAGAATGCGCGCCAGGTCGTCGGCATTCTCGATGATCAGATCGTACCAGCGGCGCAGGATCACCGCGCGCTCCCTGGCCGTGCGGGCGGCCCAGGCGCCCTGCGCGGCCTCGGCGGCAGCAATGGCGGCCTCGGTTTCCGCCGCACCCAGACGGGGCAGATGCCCCACCAGCGCGCCGGTCGACGGGTTCCTTACTTCCAGCGCCCCTTCGCCGGGAGTGATCCACTCTCCGGCGACATAGGCGGCCTCTTTCAGCAGGCCCGGATCTTTCAACAATGCGGTCATGGTCCTGCCCGGCTCAGGGTGCGACGATCGGCGTGGCCTTCAGGCCCGACGCCACGGGCGCGACCCCGGTGAAGGTTGACCCGTGTTCGAACCAGCTGCGCGGCGCGGGTGCGCCCCAGAGGGTCTGACGCTGCGGGTCCTTGAGGTCCCACTTGATCGGCTCCAGGTCGGGATCGACCGTCTGGTAATCCGAGCAGTAGATCTCGATCCGGTGGCCATCGGGATCGAGGATGTAGAGGAAGAAGGCATTGGAGATGCCATGCCGCCCGGGACCGCGCTCGATATTGGCGACATATCCGGTGGTGGCCATCAGGTCGCAGAGGTCGATGATGTTCAGCGGCGTCGGCACCCAGAAGGCAGTGTGGTGCAGGCGCGGGCCGAGGCCGTTGGTAAAGGCCATGTCGTGCACGCCGCCCTTGCGGTGCGCCCAGGCCGCCCAGAGGTGGCCGCTCTCTTCGTCCTCGGTGTATTCCGTCACCCGGAAGCCGATCTCGTTGTAGAAGGCCACGGCCTTGTCCACGTCGGAGGCAAAGCAGTTGAAGTGGTCGATGCGGAGCGGCTTGACGCCCTTGTAGAGAGCGTATTTCTGGTGGATCGGCTCGAGGCGGTCCATCTTGAAATAGAGCTCCATCGGCATGCCGAAGCAATCGTGGGTCAGCAGGGTCCGCCCCTGGTAGGGGCGTTCCACCCATTCCACGGCATGACCCTTGGCAGTGAACCAGGCATGGGCCTTCTCCAGCTCTTCCTCGTCGAAGACCTTGAAGGAGAGCGACTTGACCTCGGACACCTCGGATTGCTGCAGCACCATGCAGTGATGGCCGCGCTCTTCCAGTGCACGCAGGTAGATGCAGGTGTCGTCCTCGTCGGTGACCTGCAGGCCGAGCGTGTCGACGTAGAAGGCCCGCGAGGCAGCCAGGTCCTTGACGCCAAAGACGACGTGACTGAGGCGGATGATGTTGAAGGGCGGGTACAGGTTTGCGGCCGGAATCGGCATTGGTGTTTCCTCTGAGGCAGGGGTGTCTGGGAGCAGGCAGAGCGGCCTCCCACCGCTCTGCGCGAGGCGGCTCAGCCGCCCAGTTTCGGAACCTTGTGGAACTGCCGCGGGAAGCTGACGTTCACGGTTTCCATGTAGAAATCGAAGGACCAGTCGCCGCCGTCACGGCCGATGCCGCTGGCCTTCACGCCGCCGAAGGGCGAGGGCAGGTGCCGAACGTTCTCGGAGTTGACCCACATCATCCCCGCGTCCAGCGCATCGGTCATGCGCATCGCCCGGCCGAGGTCGTTGGTCCAGAGATAGGCGGAGAGGCCATATTCGACGTCATTCGCCAGGCTCAGGGCCTCATCCTCGTCCGTGAAGGGGATCGCGGTGAGGACCGGGCCAAAGATCTCTTCCTGGGCAATCGCCATGTCGTTGGTGGCATTGGTAAAAAGCGTCGGGCGCACGAAACAGCCCTCGCCCTCCACCTTCTCGCCGCCGGCGGCGATCGTGGCGCCCTCCTCGCGAGCCTTGTCGAAATAGGAGAGCACCTTCTTCTCGTGCTCGGGATGGATCAGCGGGCCGACGACGGTCTCGGGGTCCAGCGGATGGCCGATCTTGATGCGCTTTGCGACCTCGGCAACCTTGGCGGTGAAGGCTTCATAGATCGTGTCCTGCGCCAGCAGCCGCGAGGACGAGGTGCAACGCTCGCCGTTCAGCGAGTAGATCATGAAGGTGGCCGCATCCACGGCGCGCTCCATGTCGGCGTCGTCAAAGACGATGACCGGGTTCTTACCCCCCAGCTCGAAGTGCACGCGCTTCAGCGTATCCGCACCCTGTTTCATGATCATCGAGCCGGTGCGGCTCTCTCCGACAAAGGCGATGGCCTTGATGTCGGGGTGTTCGGTCAGCCGCTTGCCCGCATCCTCGCCGAAGCCGTTGACCAGGTTCAGCACGCCCTTGGGCAGGCCCGCGCTCTCGGCGATCTCGACCAGCAACTTGGCCGTCATGGGCGAGAATTCCGCCGGCTTGTGCACGACGGTACAGCCCGCCGCCAGTGCCGGCGCGATCTTCCACGTCGACAGCATGAAGGGGGTGTTCCAGGGCGTGATCACCCCCACCGGCCCGATCGGGCGGCGCGAGGTCACGTTCATCTGGTTCGGATTACGCAGCGCCTTACCATCTTCGGCCGTGGGCGCCTGATCGGCGAAAAAGCGAAAGTTGGCGGCCCCGCGCAGCGCGGCCTTGGACATGAAGCGCAGCGCCTGACCGGTGTCCATGCACTCGGTAAAGGCGATTTCCTCGGCGCGTGCCTCGATGGCCTCGGCGACCTTGATCAGGATGGCCCGGCGCTCCTTGCCCGGCATCTTGCCCCAGGTCTGAAAGGCCTCCTTGGCGGCGGCAACGGCGGCATCCACATCCGCGGCACCACCCTTTGCAACCCGCGCCAGTGGCTGCAGGTCGATGGGAGAGATCGTGTCGAACATCTCGCCGGAGACGGCCGGCACGGATGCGCCGCCGATGTGGTTCAGGACACCGCTTTCACTGAAATGCGCCAGGTAGCCTTTGGCGCGTTCGATATTGTCGTTCAGAACGCTCATGTCTTGTCCTTCAGTTCTGCTGGCCCGAGAGGCGGGCATGAATGGGCGTCTCCTTCCAGCTCAGCTCCGGGTCGATCTGCCGGATCTCGAGCGAAAGGGCGAAATGCTGGGTGGCGAGAGGTCCCGCGAGCGCCTGCCTCGCAGCGTCAAAGACCAGATCGCCGGCGGCGCGAAGCGCCTCTGTCGGACGTCCGGCACCAACCGAGAGGGTCATGGCCACGAAGGTGTTCGTTCCGGTGCCGTCATCGTCGGCGACGATGCAGAAATTCGCGCAATGCGCCCGGATCCGTATGCCGGCCAGCGGAAAGATCCCGGCCTCGACCATAGCCGAATGCAGCGACCGGCAGAGCGCAGGAACATCCGCCAGGGCCGCAAGCCCCGGAGCATATTCAATGGATAAATGCGGCACGAATCTCCTCCCGTCGCCCCCCACGTTTTAATTAACATGTTAATCTTTGCGATGCTTGTCAACAGCAGCAATTTGTAACATGTGAAATTTATGGACCTGAGGAGCTGCAGATGACAGAAAGCGTAAAGGACGGTTTCGGCCTGGCAGAGACCCGGCGGACGCTGCCTATCGCCCTGCTGAGAGCCCGCGAGGCGGTGATGGAACGGTTCCGCCCCGTACTGAACGCCCACGACATCACCGAGCAGCAATGGCGGGTGATCCGGGTTCTGCAGGAACACGGCGACACCGATGCCACCAAGCTGGCGGATCTGGCCTGCATTCTGCCGCCCTCGCTGACGCGCATGCTGAAATCTCTCGAAGCACGCGGGTTCATTGCCAGTCGCAAGGACAGTGCCGACGGCCGCCGCAGTATCGTGTCTCTGACCGAAACCGGCCAGCGCTTCATGTCACAGGTCTCGCCGTCAAGCGCTGCGATCTATGCCGAGATCGAAGCGCGCCTTGGCCCCGACCGCATCGAACACCTGCTCGACGAGCTGGAATTCCTGCTCAACGCGCTCGAACGCAGGGGCTGACTGCTCAGGACGAGATCCGCAACCCACCTTTTGCCGGTGCCGCATCGAGCGCGTCCGCCTCGCTCACCCGCAGGCTCACCTGGCCGCGGCCATCCTCGCGCTTGGCCTTGATGCGAACGGTCATCAGGCCCCATGGCATTGCAGGAGCATTCCTCCTCGACGCCAGGGCTCAGCTCTCCCCTTGCGCCCCCTTTCGACAGCGCCGCCCGAAACGCCTTGCTGCTCCTGGCGTCCTGAAGGGCTTCATGGGCAAAACGGTTGCGGTCCCCGGTCAAGGGGCTCTCCTCTCATGCGAAACGCGGGGCGCATTCGGACGCGAAATGCTTGACGCCCGGGCAGTCGCGCCTCAGCCCGGTGACATCACCCGAGGGATAGGCAAGCGTCGCGCCAGCACCGATCCCCCACAGCCCCTCAAGACTGCGCGAAGCGCGGTCAAGGGGCACGTCGCATTCGAGACTTTGCAGATCAGCCAAGGTTCCACCTCGCGGGGCAAGCCATCAACGCGGGATCATCGTCGAAAACCGAAGGTAGCAGGGCAGCAAAGGGCGGGCGTGACGTATCGACAGGCGCGCGACATCGGCGCGCGGGATCGCCCCGGACCAGCGGCGGCACACGTTGGCCACATGCAGCACGTCTTTCACTTCCACCACGCCGCCCGCTACCACCCGGCCTGACGGGCGATACAGGCCTGCATCGTCTCGCAAGCCTCCTGCCGCCGGCCCGCAATGTCAGGTAGCGTGGCAATGCCGCACGATGCCTGACGCGGCTCAGAACCAGGTTGTCCTTTCGGATGACAGCGCGCACGGTAGAACGGATCGGAGACGTCAGAGGCATGGCGTGTCCGGCCACCGCAACAGGTGTCATTTCTGAGACACGACAGGACATTACGGTGCCGCGCCAGGCAAGAGGAACCGCCGCATGGCAAAGATCACGCTGACCCGGGAGGTGCGCCTGCCCGATGACCTGCGCGTGTCGCGCTGTCTATCTGCCCCGCACCTCGGGCCGCGCATCCTGTTCTTCAGTGGCGGCAGTGCCCTGAACGGCATCGCCACCTGGCTGAAACGCTATACCTACAATTCCATCCACCTGATCACGCCCTTCGACAGCGGCGGCAGCTCGCAGGTGCTGCGACAGGCCTTCGACATGCCCGCGGTGGGTGACCTGCGCAGCAGGCTCATGGCGCTGGCAGACGAGAGCGACCTTGGACAGCCCGACATCTATGCGCTCTTCACCCACCGGTTTCCCGCGGACGTCGCCAACAGGACCCTGCAGGCCGAGGTGCGCGAGATGGTGCGCGGCAAACACCCGCTGGTCAAATCCGTCTCTCTGCCCATGCGCACGCTGATCTGCAGCTTTCTCAAGACCTTCGCCAGGAATGCGCCTGACGACTTCGACTATCGCAGTGCCTCCATCGGCAACCTGATCCTTGCCGGCGGCTACCTCGGCCATGACCGACAGCTCGAGCCGGTGCTGTTCCTGATGTCCAAGATGGTCGATGTGCGCGGCACCGTCCGCGTCGTGGCCGACGTCAACCTGCAGCTCGGCGCCCAGCTCTCGGACGGGCGCCGCATCATTGGCCAGCGCGCCATGTCCGGCAAGGAGGCCCCGCCGATCACCGCGCCGATCAGCCGCCTCTTCCTGTCCGACGGGCATCGCGACCTCGTCCCCGACGATGTGCCCCTGCCAAAGCGGAACCGCAAGCTGATTTCGCGGGCTGACCTGATCTGCTATCCCCCCGGCAGCCTCTACACCAGTGTCATCGCCAACCTTCTGCCGTCGGGCGTGGGGCGCGCAATCGCCGCGCGTGAGGTGCCCAAGGTCTATATTCCCAGCCTCGGCACTGATCCCGAAACGCCCGGCATGTCCCTCGCGGATCAGGTCGCGGCACTGCTCGTGCCGCTCCGCGCCGATGCCGGACAGGGACAACCGGCCCGCAGCTTCATCACCCATGTGATCTGTGACGACAGTCTTGACCCCGGAGATGCGCAGGAGGTCATGGCCCGCCACGGCATTCCATGCCACCGCCTGCCGCTCATCGGGGCGCGCCCCGATCGTTATGAACGGCAAAAGGTCTGCGACATGCTCGTCTCGCTCGTCTGACCCCAGTTTTCCCGGAGAGCCCCATGAAACCCATGCCCATCACCGCAACCCCCGCCGATGCAGAGGCCCGCCGCGCCGCAGCCCCCGTCATCTGTTATCCTCAGGATGGCCTGCCGCGCCCGGATCTTGCGGCCTACCGGGCACTGCGCGACGACATCGAGATGACCGCCCGCATCACCATCCCCGCCCGCGAGGCAGAGTGCTGGACCGTGCCCGCCGGACATTTCTGTCGCCTGATCTGCACCGAGGGGCCGCAGGTGGGCGACCTCAACCTCTTCAACCTGCACGACCTGTCGGAACGTTTCTATTCCGGCAAGAGCCGCGCTCTCAATGGCACCCATGCCGGGCTCGGCGACCAGCTCTACTCCTCGTTCCCCGCGCTGCGCCCCATGGCGACGATCACCCACGACACGCTCGACTGGTACGGTTTCGACGCATTCGGCGGCTCGGTGCATGACATGATCGGCACCCGCTGCGATCCCTACACACACAACCTGCTCAGCCATGGCGGCCAGTATCACCATTGCTGCCACTCCAATCTCACCCGGGCACTCGCCCGCCACACCGGGCTGTCGCTGAAACAGGCCGAGGCCCATGTGCACGACGTGCTCAATGTCTTCATGTGCACCGGCTTCACCCGCGACACCGGGCAATATTTCATGAAGGCCAGCCCCGTCCGCCCCGGTGATTTTCTTGAATTCTTTGCCGAGATCGACCTTCTCGGCTGCATGTCCGCCTGTCCCGGCGGCGACTGCTCCTCCGAGCATTCCTCCGACACCGCAGAGTGCCATCCCCTGGTGGTCGAGATCTGGCGACCAAAGGGCAGGCCCGAAGGCTGGGCCCCGGCGCAGAGGAACGGATACGACGGCACCCACGGAGCCTGAATTTGCCCCGATTCGTTGCCCGTTGCGTCCCGGGTTGCGGGCCTTGGCAGCCGTTCGCGCAATCCCCCGCCCCTGCCCGCCGGGGGACCGCCCGCCGACACTTCAGGGGGATATGCAATTTCGCTCCTTCCATGAAGCCGTCCCGAGACACAAAAGAAAACAATTCGTTTACACCAGCGCCCTCCGGAATGCGGAAATAACCATTCATTCACAGAATTTGCGAAACCATAAACAAAACAAATAAAAATTGCTCCAAGCTCGACCGGCGCATTAATTTTCTGGATATAATTTTCATCGCATTGTCGAATTATCGAAAGAGGACAATCCGGGAGCACATATTAATGAGATCTTACATGATCTTAGCGGGCATTGTGGCATTCACCATTGTAGGAGATTTTGCCCTCAAATACGCCTCCATGAAAACAACGCCATTGGCCAATTCCTGGTTTGTCGGCGGAGCAATCCTTTACGGAGCCACAGCGCTCGGCTGGGTACTCCTGATGCAAAGCCACAATCTTGGACAGATCGCCGTTCTTTACAGTTCGGCAACAATTCTCGCCCTGACTGGTGTCGGCTATACCTTCTTCGGCGAAACGATCTCTACGAAACAGATCATCGGGCTCAGCGCGGCCCTGCTGTCGGTCTTCCTGATGGAATCCGACGCCTAGCGCCCATCAACAATTCATTAACCATCTGGGGACAAAGATGCTTCTCGTAAGTCATTACGTGGGCCGGAGCACGATTCACGGCCTGGGCGTTTTCACGCGCGAACCGATCACAGCCGGAACAAAGGTTTGGAGGTACGATCCGATGTTCGATGTCGACATCCCCCTCTCCCTACTTGAAAGGTTCCCGCCCGACGTGGCGGAAACGGTCCTGCACCACGCAGAGTTCATAGAACATCTCGGCGTCTTCCGTCTCGGCAATGATGGCGACATGTTCATGAACCACAGCGACATCCCCAGCCTCGCCGACCTGGGCGAGGAAATGCGGGCTGTGCGGGACCTGCCCGCCGGAACGGAACTCACCTGCAATTACGCCGAAGTACGGGTTCTGGGTTTTTCCGGAGAACGCCCAGATATGCTCCTGTGCGCAGCGGAGTGAGATCGGACTCCCTGCCGCGCCAGATCGTGTTTCTGGTTTTCGGGGTGCTTCTCGCAGTTCTCGCGGTGCTGTGGGTCTCGCTTTACTCCGTCCGTCAGGCCATGGATGCCGAGGCATCCGGCGAATCGCGCAAGCGCATGACCGGGCGCATCGCCGCTTTCCAGGAACAGGTCTCGCTGATTGCCAGCGACTACCACAACTGGACCGACCTCTACCTCAACGCCACCCGGATTGAGGTCGACAAGCTGGCCTCGAACTACGGCATCACTGCCGAACGCGGCGATGTCTTCCAGTATGCAGAGCTTTTCGACGGCCCGTTCGATGCCCCGGTCTCCTGGAGTGTCGGCCTCGGCCTGGCGCCGCAGCCCGGTATCCTCTCGCAACGCACCCTCGACACCCTGCGCGATGCCATCCCCGAGCTGGACAGCACCGAGCGGGAAACATTCGACTATTTCGAACTGCGGGATGGCCGGCCGGTCATGTTCAGCGCCTCCTACCTCCTGCCCGAAGACGAGGATCTGCTGGCCGAGGTCGCCCCGGAGAGCGCCGCGCTCGCCGTGATCGGCAAGATCATCGAAGCCGAGCGGCTGGCCGAGGTCGAAACCGAATTCTCGATCTCCGATCTTGCTCTGGTCTTGCAGGCACCTGCCCAGTCGACAGTGTCGGTTCCCCTGACCGGCGTCGACGGCGCGCCGGTCGGTTGGCTCACCTGGGCACCGCCCCGTCCCGGCACCGAACTCTTCTGGAAGATGTTTCCGATCATGGCCGGGGTCAGCCTCGCCTTCATCCTGATGTCCTATTTCGCTGCCCGGCTGCTGCGCACCCGCGCAGCCGGACTCGTTGAGCGCGAGGCGATTTCCTTCGGCGATGCCCGCCGCGATGTCCTGACCCAGCTGCCCAACCGCCTCGCCCTGCGCGAACATCTCGACCGGGTATCGGCGCGCAGCGATCTGGCCTGTGCCGCAATCGCAATCGATCTCGTGCGGTTCAAGCAGATCAACGACACCGTAGGCCACATGGGCGGCGACGCGTTCCTTAAGGAATTTTCCAAGCGTTTGCAGAGCCTTGTCGACGAGGCGACCTTCGTCTCCCGTTACGGCGGAGACGAGTTTCTCGTGGCCATCGCGACCGATGGAGACCTGGCCGCCGTGGTGCAGGACAAATGCCGCGGTCTCCGCACGCTCTCGGAAAAGCCGATCCGCTGCGGTGGCGTGCTCTTCGAGGTTCTCGCCTCGAAGGGGCTGGCCACGCAGGATCCGGGCGACACCGGCCAGGAAGAACTGCTGCGGCGCGCCGACCGTGCGATGTATTCGGCCAAGTCGCGGGGCACCCAGGACGTGATCCGCTATGATGCCCAGATGGAGCTTGAGGATATCGAGCACAAGCGCATCGAGAAGGAACTGCGCCGCGCCATCGCCGACGAGGAAGGTTTCGACGTGCACTATCAGCCGATCGTCGCCTCGGAAACCAAACAGGATGGCCTGCGCTACGAGGCCCTGGCCCGGTGGATGTCTCCGATCCTGGGGCAGGTCGCACCGGACAAATTCATCCGCGTGGCCGAGGCAAGCGGCCTGATCATGCCTCTCGGCTGGATGCTCCTCGACATGATCTGCCGCGACATGCACGGCCTGCCTGGCGCGCGGGTGAACATCAACATTTCGCCCACCCAGCTGATGACGCCGGGCTTTGCCGCAAAGTTCGCCGAACGCGTCGCCGCGAACGGCATCTCGCCCGAGCGCATCGAGGTGGAAGTGACCGAGGAAATCGTCGTGCGTGACGACATCACCTTGGCCCAGGAGCTCAGAGAGCTCAGTGCCCGTGGCTTTTCCCTCGCCCTCGATGACTTCGGCACCGGCTATTCCTCCATCGGCTACCTGACGCGCATGCCCTTCGACGTGCTCAAGATCGACCGGTCCTTCGTGCGTTCCATCCATGGCGACGGCAACCGGGCCAAGATGGTGAAATCCATGGTCGGCATCGCCCGCGCCATGGATCTCGAGATTATTGCGGAGGGCATCGAGACGGCCGAGGATGTCTACTTCCTGCGCACCATCGGTACAGATTTCTTCCAGGGGTTCTACTTTGGCCGCCCGGCACCCGCAGAAGACTACGGCGCAGACAAGCCTCTTGCCACCACGGCCTGAGACCTCGGTGCCCCGCGCGCCTGGACTTCTCCTTACCCAACAACTCCCAGAGGCGTTTTCGCCGAACTTCGCGGACCTGCTCAGAGGGTCCGGCGCATGGTTTCAGCGGCCCGGCGCATGACGGCCTTCCGTTCCACGTGCCTCCCGCCGCGCACCAGATGCCGCCCCATCACCCAGACATCCGCCACGGTCACGTCGCGACCAAAGATCCAGCGATCGAGCATCAGGGCATCGGTACCGAACGCCCCCCCGATCGGATCCTTCAGCCCCACGAGATCCGCCGGCAGCCCCTCCCGGATCTCCGATCGTTCCCCCGCCAGCGCCTGGGCGCCGCCTGCCAGCGCCGCGGCATAGAGCCGCTCTCCAGTCGACCCTCCGGGCGCGGCCAGCACGTTTCTCTCCTGCCGGGTCAGCCGCTGGCCGTATTCCAGGATCCGCAACTCCTCTGCGAGGTCGATCCGCAGGTTGGAATCGCTGCCGATGCCCAGTCTGCCGCCTTCCCGAAGAAGGGCTTCACATGGGAAGATCCCATCGCCCAGGTTGGCTTCCGTCACCGGACAGAGCCCGGCAACAGCTTGGGATTTTGCGATTTTCCGGCGCTCATCCTCCGTCAGGTGCGTGGCGTGGATCAGGCACCATTCGGGGCCCAAGGGGACATGATCAAAGAGCCATTCGACCGGCCGCTGGCCCGTTGCCTCGAGGCACTCCTCGACCTCGCGGGTCTGCTCCGCGACGTGGATATGCACCCTCCTGCCAGGCAGGGCCTCCTGAAGCAGGGTCAACTCCTCTCCCGTCACCGCACGCAGGGAATGCGGGGCATAGCCAACACGATCCTGCTCACGGCAGAGCATGGTTTCGGAGCGTTCGACGAGTCGCAGGAAATCCTCGATTTCGTGGACGAACCGCCGCTGCTGCTCAACCACAGGTTTCGCGACGAAACCACCATGGGCATAAAAAACAGGGAGATGCGTCAGGGCGATGCCGGTCTGGTCGGCAGCGGCGAAGATCCGGGCGGTCAGTTCGGCTGGGTCGTCGTAGGCGCCGCCGTCAGGGCGATGATGGAGGTAGTGGAACTCGCCCACCCGGGTAAATCCGGCCTCGAGCATCTCGACATAGGCCAAGGCAGCCAAGGCCTCCACCCCCTCGGGGTCGAGGGTAAGGGCAAAGCGGTACATCATCTCGCGCCAGGTCCAGAAGCTGTCATGCCCCTCGCCTCGGCGCTCGGTCAGGCCGGAGAAGCCCCGCTGGAAGGCATGGCTGTGCAGGTTGGGCATGCCGGGCAGGAGCGCGTCGACGCGGGTATCGCCGGGTTGGGGCGTCTGACCATGCTGCACCGCAGCAATCCGCCCGGAGGCGAGCTCGATGCGGACATCTTGGCGCCAACCCTCCGGCAACAGGGCCATACGTGCATGGATCATCCTGACCTCCTCTGCCCCGCCAACACTCGGCGGCGATGAATTTGCGCGGGTAGAAACCACTTCCCCGGGACTTCGCTATATGTATATACTTATTCAGCGGTGAGGCAACGAAAACCGCAGCAACGGAGGAGAGGACATGACGGAACCCCGGATCTGGACCAACGCACGGGTGATCACCGGCGGCGGCGGAACCACGTCCGAACCCGTTGATATCGCGGTGAAAGAGGGGCGCATCGCGGCCGTGGGGCCGGGGCTGTCGCGGGAGGGGGCCGAGGTGCTGGACTGTGGCGGGCGCCTGATCACCCCGGCCTTTGTCGATTGTCACACCCACCTGATTCACGGTGGCGACCGGGCCCGCGAATTCGAGATGCGGCTGGACGGCGCCAGCTATGAGGAGATCGCGCGCGCCGGCGGTGGCATCGCCTCGACCATGGCACATACCCGCGGCCGCAGCGCCGAGGCACTGGCCGAGGAGGCCCTGCCGCGGCTGGATGCACTGCTGGGCGAGGGCACCTCGACCGTCGAGATCAAGTCGGGCTATGGCCTCGACATAGAAACCGAGTTGACGATGCTGCGCGCCGCGAAGCTGCTGGCAGGATTGCGCCCCGTGCGGATCCGCACGACCTGGCTGGCCGCCCATGCCCTGCCGCCCGGATACGAGGGGCAACGGCAGGACTACATCCGCGACGTGGCCATCAAGGGGCTGACCCGCGCCCATGCCGAGGGCCTCGTGGATGCGGTGGATGCCTTCTGCGAGGGAATCGCCTTTTCCGCAGAGGAGATCGAACCGCTCTTTGCCCATGCCACGACGCTCGGCCTGCCGGTGAAACTGCATACCGAGCAGCTGACGCGCGCGGGCGGCACGGTGATGGCGGCGCGCCACGGCGCCCTGTCGGTGGATCATTTCGAATATGCCACCGAAGAGGACGTGGCGGCGATCGCGGCCTCGGGCACGCTGCCGGTACTGCTGCCCGGGGCCTATTACATGCTGCGCGAGCGGCAGGCGCCACCGGTTGCGGCACTGCGCCGGGCCGGCGTGCCCATGGCGCTGGCCACGGATTGCAACCCGGGCACCTCGCCGCTGACCTCTCTGCTGATGACGATGAACATGGGCGCGGTGCTGTTCGGCATGACCGTGCGCGAATGCCTGGAGGGGGTGACGGTGACCGCCGCGCGCGCCCTGGGCCTGAGCGGAGAGACGGGGCGGATCGCGCCGGGCCTCTCGGCCGATTTCACGATCTGGGATGCAGAGAGCGCGGCGCAACTGGTGAACCGCATCGGGCTGAACCCGCTGCATGCGCGGATCTTTCGGGGAGAGACAGATCATGTCTGAGATACTGGTGCCGGGCGCGGTGACGCTGGCCACGCTGGAACGGATCTACTGGCAGGCCCTGCCGGTGCGGCTGACGCCGGAGGCCATGCCCGGGATCGACAGGGCAGCGGCCAGGATCGCCGAAGTCGCTGCAGGCAACGAGGCCGTCTATGGCGTGAACACCGGCTTCGGCAAGCTGGCCTCGATCCGGATCGGCGCCGGGGACGTGGCGACCCTGCAGCGCAACCTGATCCTGTCGCATTGCTGCGGCGTGGGCGATCCACTGGCCGACGAGGTGACACGGCTGATCATGGTGCTGAAACTGATGTCGCTGGGCCGGGGGGCCTCTGGCGTGCGGCGCGATCTGATTGCGCTGATGGAGGACATGCTGGAGGCGGGCGTGCTGCCCGTGATCCCCGGCCAGGGATCGGTGGGGGCCTCGGGCGACCTGGCGCCGCTGGCCCATATGGCGTCGGTGATGATCGGCGAGGGCGAAGCGACATACGGCGGCGCACGGATGCCGGGGGCGGTGGCGCTGGCGGAAGCCGGACTGACGCCGGTGGAACTCTCGGCCAAGGAGGGGCTGGCGCTGATCAACGGCACGCAGGCCTCGACCGCGCTGGCCCTGGCGGGGCTGTTCTGGGCCAAGCGGGCCCTGCAGGCGAGCATCTTGACAGGCGCCCTGTCGACCGATGCCGCGATGGGATCGACCGCACCCTTTGCCGAGGAGATCCATACCCTGCGCGGCCACCAGGGCCAGATCGACGTGGCAGCCGCCCTGCGCGCGCTGCTGAGCGGGTCCGAGATCCGCGACAGCCATGCCGAGGACGACGAGCGCGTGCAGGACCCCTATTGCCTGCGCTGTCATCCGCAGGTGGGCGGTGCCTGCCTAGACCTGCTGCGGCAATGCGCGCGGACACTGGAGATCGAGGCCAATGCCGCCACCGACAACCCGCTTGTCCTGTCGGACGGATCGGTGGTGTCGGGCGGGAATTTCCACGCCGAGCCGGTGGCGCTGGCCGCAGATCAGATCGCCCTGGCGGTGGCGGAGATCGGCGCCATTGCCCAGCGCCGCATCGCCCTGCTGGTGGATCCGGCGCTGAGTTTCGGGCTGCCCGGGTTCCTGACGCCGGCGCCGGGGCTGAATTCCGGCCTGATGATCGCCGAGGTGACATCAGCCGCATTGATGAGCGAAAACAAACAGATGGCGCATCCGGCCTCGATCGATTCCACGCCCACCTCGGCCAACCAGGAAGACCATGTGTCGATGGCCTGCCACGGGGCGCGGCGGCTGACGCCGATGACGCAGAACCTGTTTGCGATCCTGGGCATCGAGGCCATGGCGGGGGCACAGGGCATCGCGCTGCGCCGCCCGCTGACCACGGCGCCGGCCCTGGACGCGGTGATCGCGCGGCTGCGGCAGGAGGTGGCCGAGCTGGGCCCCGACCGTTACATGGCGCCGGACATGGCGGCGGCGACCGCGCTGGTGGCCGGGGGCGCGCTGAGCGCGGCCTGCCGCCTGCCCCTGCCGGAGGTCTTCTGATGCAGGTGATGGAGGTGACCGAGGGCGACGGGCCAGTGGTGCTGGGCCTGCCGCATACGGGGACATTTGTACCGGAGGACGTGGCGGCGGGGCTGAATGTAGAGGGGCTGCTGCTGCGCGATACCGACTGGCATGTCGAGGCGCTCTATGCCGGGCTTCTGCCGGGAGCGACCACGGTGCGGGCGATGTTCCATCGCTACGTGATCGACGCCAACCGCGATCCTTCGGGCGAGAGCCTCTATCCCGGGCAGACGACCACGGGGCTGGTGCCACAGACGACCTTCGACAATGTGCCGATCTGGCGCGAGATGCCGGATGCGGCCGAGGTGGCGCGGCGGCGCGAGGCCTACCATGTGCCCTATCACGCCGCGCTGCTGGCCCAGATGGAGCGGGTGCGGGCACGGCACGGGGTCGCGGTGCTGCTGGACTGTCATTCCATCCGCTCGGTGATCCCCTGGCTGTTCGAGGGCGTGCTGCCCGACCTGAACATCGGCACCGACATGGGGCGGACCTGTGCCCCGGTGCTGGAGGCCGACGTGGCTGCGCTCTGCGCCGCCTCCGGGCTGAGCTACGTGCTGAACGGGCGGTTCCGCGGCGGCTGGACCACCCGGCACTACGGCCGCCCCGAAGAAGGGTTCCACGCGGTGCAGATGGAGCTGGCGCAGAGCGCCTACCTTGCCGAGGAGGTGCCGCCCTTTGCGCTGTCGGAGGCGAAATCCGCCCGCCTGCGCCCCGTCCTGTCCGACATCCTTGCACAACTTGCATCCCGCGCGCCCGAACTTGCCGCAGAGCTGAGAGGTTTCCGATGAGCACGACCCGTCACAACACCCGCGACATCTTTCCACCGACCGGGACGGAGCTGAACGCGAAATCCTGGCAGACCGAGGCGCCGCTGAGGATGCTGATGAACAACCTGCACCCGGATGTGGCCGAGAACCCACACGAGCTGGTCGTCTATGGCGGCATCGGGCGGGCGGCGCGGAGCTGGGAGGATTTCGACAGCATCGTGGCCAGCCTGAAGGACCTGGAGGCGGACGAGACGCTGGTGGTGCAATCGGGCAAGCCCATCGCCATCATCCGCACCCATGCGGATGCCCCGCGGGTGCTGATCGCCAATTCCAACATCGTGCCGCACTGGGCCGACTGGGATCATTTCAACGAGCTCGATCGCAAGGGGCTGATGATGTACGGCCAGATGACCGCCGGGTCCTGGATCTATATCGGGACGCAGGGCATCGTGCAGGGCACCTTCGAGACCTTTGCCGAGGCGGGGCGCCAGCATTATGGCGGCGATCTGACGGGCAAGTGGATCCTGACCGGGGGCCTGGGCGGCATGGGCGGCGCACAGCCGCTTGCCGCGGTGATGGCCGGCGCCTGCTGCCTGGCGGTGGAATGCGACGAGACCCGCGCCGATTTCCGCATCCGCACCCGGTACTGCGATGCCAAGACCCACGACCTCGACGAGGCGCTGACGATGATCGATAGCTGGACCGCCGCGGGCGAGGCAAAGTCGGTGGCGTTGATCGGCAATGCGGCAGAGGTCTTTCCCGAGCTGCTGGCCCGCATGAAGGCCGGCGGGCCGCGCCCCGACATCGTGACCGACCAGACCAGCGCCCACGACCCAGTGCATGGCTACCTGCCGAAGGGCTGGAGCGTGGCGGAATGGCGCGCGAAACAGGAGAGTGCACCCAAGGAGGTGGAAGCCGCCGCCCGCGCCTCGATGCTCGATCATGTCGAAGCCATGGTGGGCTTCTGGAACGCCGGCGTGCCGACGCTCGATTACGGCAACAATATCCGGCAGGTGGCGCTCGACGAGGGGCTGGAGACTGCCTTTGCCTTCCCCGGCTTCGTGCCCGCCTATATCCGGCCGCTGTTCTGCGAGGGGATCGGGCCGTTCCGCTGGGCCGCGCTCTCGGGTGATCCGGAGGACATCTACAAGACCGACCAGGCGATGAAGGAGCTGTTTCCCGAGAACGGGCACCTGCATCGCTGGCTCGACATGGCGCACGAACGGATCGCCTTCCAGGGACTGCCGGCGCGGATCTGCTGGATCGGGCTGGGCGACCGGCACCGCGCCGGGCTGAAGTTCAACGAGATGGTGGCCAGTGGCGAGCTGAAGGCGCCGGTGGTGATCGGGCGCGACCACCTCGACAGCGGCTCGGTGGCCAGCCCCAACCGCGAGACGGAAGCCATGCGCGACGGATCCGACGCGGTCTCGGACTGGCCGCTGCTGAATGCATTGGTGAACACGGCGAGCGGCGCTACCTGGGTGTCAATCCACCATGGCGGCGGCGTGGGGATGGGCTTCAGCCAGCACGCCGGCGTGGTGATCTGTGCCGACGGCACGCCGGAGGCCGCCGCGCGGCTGGAACGGGTGCTGTGGAACGACCCGGCCTCGGGCGTCTGGCGCCACGCGGATGCAGGCTATGAAAAGGCCGTGGAGAGCGCGCGGAAACACGGGCTGCGGCTGCCGCGAATCCTCGGGACCTGAGCGGCCTCAGGGCTGGGGCGGAGCGCTGGGGGCGAATTCCGCCACGATCTGATGCGCCTCGCCGGGATAGAGCAGGCGCACATGGGTCACCCAGGCCTGTTCGATCCGCGTCTTGCGCAGGATCTCGAGACAGGCGGCGCCGGCGGGCAGGGCAAGCTCCCGCGCCTCGGCCGCCGTGGCATTGACGGCGCGCACGCGGTGGCTTGCCGCGCTCCATGGCATGGTCTCGAGCAGCCAGGCACCGGGCAGACGGCTGGCGAAATCCACCTGACGGGCCGCAGGCACGACGGAGAGGTCGATTGCCCGGGTCTCGAGGCAGAAGGGCTTGCCCTGGGCCCGGTGCAGCCCCTGCAGCAAGAGCACCTGTTCCGGCCCCTCTCCCAGGTCGAGCAGGGCACGTTCCCCCTCGCTCAGCGCCCGGATCGCGGCCTGTTTCAACACCCAGTCATGCGTCAGGCCCAGGGCTGCAACCTCTTGGGAAATATCGGTGATTTCCATGACCGCAGATTGCGCCCGCGGCTGTGCCACGAAGGTGCCGCTGCGCCGGCGCCGCACTAGGAAGCCCTCGTTCGTCAGCTGCGTCAGCACCTTGTTCATCGTCATCCGCGAGACGCCGTAATCCGCCGCCATTTCGGTTTCCTTGGGCAATTGATGGCCCGGGCCCCAGCTGCCATCGAGGATGTTCTGCCGGATTTCATCGGAAATCCGGGCATGGTGGGTCTTGGGGGCAGGGCTGGACGACATGCGGGGCTTTCCGTTCGCGACCGGATGGCCCGGCCTATGTATAGACATGTCATACAGGCCGGCACCGCCAAGGCAAACCCGCCGCAGATGCCAAAACAGCCGTTAAGTCCGAAAGACCGGTGGATGTCGGAGATCAGTGATTTTGGAGAAGAGTGGTGAGCCGTGAAGGATTCGAACCTTCGACCCACTGATTAAAAGTCAGTTGCTCTACCAACTGAGCTAACGGCCCACTCTGGAGGCGCTCTCTAAGGGGGGTAGAGTAGATGGTCAAGCAAGAATCCTAAAAAACGTCACAGAAATATTTCAGAGGAGATCACGGCTTTCCGGCCCGCCTTTTCAACAAGGGGGCAAAGGTCTATATCGCCGCAATGCAGATCACGGATATCCCCCAGGGCCTGCCCTTCATGAAGATGCATGGGCTGGGCAACGACTTCGTCGTCATCGACTCGCGCGGGCGCGGGGCGGTCACCACGCCCGCCTTGGCGCGCGCGGTGGGCGACCGGCATTTTGGCGTGGGATTTGATCAGCTTGCGGAAATCCGCGATGGCGAAGAGTCCGATATCTGCCTGGATTTCTGGAACAGCGACGGCACCCGCGCGGGCGCCTGTGGCAATGCCACCCGCTGCGTCGCCGCCCACGTGATGAAGGACGGCGCCGAGGACATCACGATTCGCACCGCCCGCGGGCTGCTGCGCGCGCGCCGCGACGGCGAGATGGTGAGCGTGAACATGGGACCGCCCCAGCTCGACTGGCGGGATGTGCCGCTCTCGCACGAGGTCGACGTGGAACACCTGCCGCTGAAGGGCGATCCGGTCGCGGTGGGCATGGGCAATCCGCATTGCGTCTTCTTCGTGCCGGATGCAGAGGCGGTGGATGTCACCGGCATCGGCCCCGGCGTGGAGCACGACCCGCTGTTCCCGGAACAGACCAACGTGGAATTCGCAGAGATCCGCAGCCGCGACGAGATCCGCATGCGTGTCTGGGAGCGCGGCACCGGCGTGACACTGGCCTGCGGCTCTGGCGCCTGTGCCACCGCCGTGGCCGCGGCCCTGCGCGGGCTGACCGGGCGCCGTGTGCGCATGGAGCTCGACGGCGGCTGGCTGACGCTGGACTGGCGCGAGGACGGCGTCTGGATGACCGGGCCTACCGCCCATGTCTTTGACGGCATGCTCTCGGCCGCGCTGATCTCCGAGACGGCGGAGGCGTAAGTGTCTGTCCAGCCGCCCAAATTCACCACGCTCGGCTGCCGGCTGAACGCCTATGAGACCGAGGCCATGAAGGCCATGGCCGAAGAGGCGGGGCTGGGCAACGCGGTGATCGTGAACACCTGCGCGGTGACGGCCGAGGCGGTGCGCAAGGCCCGGCAGGACATCCGCAAGCTGCGGCGCGAGAACCCCGACGCGATGCTGATCGTCACCGGCTGCGCGGCGCAGACCGAACCCGAGACCTTTGCTGCCATGGCCGAGGTCGACCGGGTGATCGGCAATTCCGAGAAGATGCAGCCCGCCACCTGGGCCAACATGTCGCCCGATTTCATCGGCCAGACCGAGCGCGTGCAGGTCGACGACATCATGTCCGTCACCGAGACCGCCGGCCACCTGATCGACGGCTTCGGCACCCGCTCGCGCGCCTATGTCCAGGTGCAGAACGGCTGTGACCACCGCTGCACCTTCTGCATCATCCCCTATGGCCGCGGCAATTCCCGCTCGGTTCCCGCAGGCGTGGTGGTGGACCAGATCAAGCGCCTGGTTCAGCAAGGATATCAGGAGGTTGTGCTGACCGGGGTCGACCTGACCTCCTGGGGCGCCGACCTGCCGGCAGAGCCGCGGCTGGGCGACCTGGTGATGCGGATCCTGCGGCTGACGGATGTGCCGCGGCTGCGGATCTCCTCGATCGACTCGATCGAGGCGGACGAGGCGCTGATGGAGGCCATCGCCACCGAACCGCGCCTGATGCCACACCTGCACCTGAGCCTGCAGGCCGGCGACGACATGATCCTGAAGCGGATGAAGCGCCGCCACCTGCGCGATGACGCGATCCGGTTCTGCGAAGAGGCCCGCAAGCTGCGGCCAGACATGACCTATGGCGCTGATATCATTGCCGGTTTCCCGACGGAAACCGAGGAGATGTTCGCCAATTCGCTGAAGCTGGTGGAGGAATGCGACCTGACCTGGCTGCATGTCTTCCCCTATTCCAAGCGCGAAGGCACCCCGGCGGCAAAGATCCCAAACCAGGTGCATGGCAAGATCATCAAGGACCGCGCCGCCCGGCTGCGCGCCGCGGGCGACCGGCAGGTTGCACAACACCTGGCCGTTCAGCCCGGCCGCACCCACAAGATCCTGATGGAAAGCCCCCTGATGGGCCGGACGGAGCAGTTCACCGAGGTGCACTTTGCCGATCCGAAGGCCGAAGGGCAGATCGTCGAGGCCAGGATCCTCGGCGTCGACGGCACCCACCTGACCGCCTGACATCCGCCCAGTTTGACCACCCGATTCGAGGCCCAGGCATGCGAAAATCCGCATGTCTGCAAGGGACTGGAATCGCCCGATTCCAACGTCGGTATTACGTCGGTATCGCGTCGGTAACACGTCGGTGCGAAAACGCCGCGCCCCTGGCCGCTGCCGGAGGCCTCCGGCGGGGATATTTACGGCCAGATGACGGGGAGCGCGGCGCCTTCATTTCATCTTTCCGGAAATACTCCGGGGGCGAATGGCGCGCAGCGACAGAGGGGGCAGCGCCCCCCTGCCCCGGGTTGCCAATCCCGCCGGCCCCGCCCAATCTGACGCGGTGCCAGCAGGAGGCCCGCCAGATGCACCCGAACCCGATCTATCGCACCGCCAGCCGGGACCGGAACCTGGCCTTTGCCGCCGAGACCGGCTTTGCCACCTTCATGCTGTCGGATGGCGACGGCCCGCCGCTGGCGGCCCAGGCGCCCTTTGTCATTGCCGGGGAGCATATCGAGCTGCACCTCATGCGCTCGAACCCGGTGGTCCGCGCCCTGAGGGAAGGGCCGCGGCCCGCGCGCGCCGTCATCACCGGACCGCATGGCTATGTCTCGCCCGACTGGTACGGGCTGGACGACCAGGTGCCCACCTGGAATTACGTCAGCGTCCATGTGACCGGCGCGCTGGAACTGCGGCCCGAGGCGGAGATGCGCCCCCTGCTCGACCGGCTGTCGCAGGTTTTCGAGGCGCGGCTGGCACCGAAGCCCGTCTGGACCAGCGACAAGGTGGATCCCGATCACATGGCGCGGCTGATGCGAAGCATCCTGCCGCTGCGGATGGAGATCGGCACGGTCGATGGGACCTGGAAGCTGACACAGAACAAGACCGAGGCCGCCCGGCTGGGCGCAGCGACCGGATTGGAGGCCGCCGGATTGGAGGCGGGAGCGGAAGCGGGCGCAAGCGGCGCCGATCTGGCCAGGCTGGCCGCGCTGATGCGGGATCTGCCGGTGGAATGACCGGTTTGACCGGGGCGCGGCGGGCATGGCACGCGCTGGACAGGGGCGCTGGACAGGGGCGCTGGACAGGGGCGGGGGCCGCGCCTAGCGTGGCGCCGACACAGACAGGAGTACCCCGATGTCCGACCAAGCCCCGCAGCACAAAGCGCTCGTGTCACCGGCCTCGCCCTTTGCCCGCAAGGTGCGGGTCATGGTGCAGGAATGCGGGCTGACCGGCGAGGTCGCCCTGCAGGACGTCAGCTCGACCGCGCTGAACTCGGATCCGGTGCTGGTGGCCGCGAATCCGCTGGGCAAGCTGCCGGCCCTGCTGCAGCCCGATGGCACGCTGATCTGCGACAGCCGGGTGATCTGCCGTTACCTGAACGAGCTGGGCGGTACCGACCTCTATCCGGCGACGCGGATCTGGAAGGTGCTGACGCTGGAAGCCCTGGCCGACGGCATCATGGAGGCCTGCGTGCTGATGACCTACGAGCACCGGCTGCGCCCGGCCGAGATCGTCTTTGCCGACTGGGTCGAGGCGCAATGGGGCAAGGCCGCGCGGACGCTCGACGTGATCGAGGCGGAGTGGATGGAGGAGCTGGAGGGCCCGCTGACCGCGGCGCAGGTCGCGCTCGGCTGTGCGCTCGGCTATCTCGACCTGCGGCATGATGCGCGCGGCTGGCGGGCGGATCATCCGAAGCTGGCGGCCTGGGCCGAAGGGTTCCTGGCCCGGCCGGCGATGGCGGCCACGGCCCCCGCCTGACGCCTCCCACAGGACGGCCGCACTGGACGGCCCACTGGCCTGCCCCGGTAAGCGGACGGCCCCGGGGCAGGCATGACCGGTGCCGATACACTCAACCGGAGCGGGAGACGGGCCGTCGCCAAAATAAAGTTGCGACTCAATCAAAAGATGTATCCAGGAAGTCTCTTTTGACGGATTCCCCTCATTCCGGCGGATCCGATGGCCGGCCCGGCACCGGGATCCTTACCGGGATCCTCACCGGGCCCTCACCGGGGCCTCCCCTGAAACCAGCCGGAAATTCCCCTGCGCCGGACAGCAAAAGGGCCCGCCTGACGGCGAGCCCCTGGCAAGATCCGGTATTGTCGGAGCGTCCGCGGTTCAGAAGCGGAAGCCGACACCGACGTTGATCGCGTTGGTGTAGATCGTGGTCGAGAGCGAGCCGTCGCCTTCCAGGTCGACATCGTTGTCGGACCAGGTGAACTGATACTCGCCGAAGACCGACCAGTGCTCGGACAGAGCATAGGAGGCCCCGGCGGTCAGGCGCGCGGCCGGGCCGGAGAGCTGATAGCCCCAGGTTTCGGCACCGCCGGTCGGCGTGACCTCGACGTGGGGAATGGCGACACCGACACCGGCGCCGAGGTAGGGCGTGAAGCCGTTCCAGGCGTCCTGCCAGCGGCGGGTGGCATTCACGGTCACGATATTGAGACCATCGGTGAATTCCAGGTGGCTGAAACCTGCAGCGGCCATGTCGCTCTCGTCGGCATAGACCTTGTTGTGGCTGAACTCGAGGCTGTAGCCCCAGTCGGAGTTCTGCCACCAGGTGGCGCGCAGACCGTAGTAGGGCGGCATCGCAAAGCTCTTGCCTTCCCATCCGATCAGGGCATCGAAACTGCCGAGCGCGGGGGCATCGCCGCGGATGCGGCTGTGCGGTGCCGTCTGCCAGCCGCCGTAGAAGCCGAGCTCGAACTCCTGTGCCTGGGAGGGCGCCGCGGCCGCGACGGCGATCACGCCGGCGAGTGTCGTCGTGGCGAGGGAAAAGCGAAGTATCCGCGACATGTTAATGGCTCCGGCCTAGTAACGTTAGGTGTGATTCGGGCATACACCCTGATGAGGGGTCTCTCAAGTGCGACACCTTGGCCAAAACAACCTTAAGAACACCTGTCGTGCGATTGTATGCTGGACCTGCGCACAACGGGAAGATAAACAACAGGTCGGTAACGGCTGCGTGAAATCCGCGGCCCCAAACCCCGCACGCGCCCGCCAAGGCAGGGCTAGGAATGGAGCTTAATTCGTGTCCCACGCAGAAGATCACGAAGGCACCCGGAGGGACTTCCTCTATTACGCCGCCGCCGGCGCAGGTGTCGTTGCAACCGGGGCGGCCGTCTGGCCGCTGATCAACCAGATGAACCCTTCGGCGGACGTGCAGGCACAGTCGTCGATCCGGGTCGATGTCTCCGGCGTCGACGTGGGCACGCAGCTGACCGTGCAGTGGCTGGGCAAGCCGGTGTTCATCCGCCGCCGCACCGCCGACGAGGTCGAGGCCGCGAATGCCGTCGACACCTCGACGCTGCCGGATCCGGTCGCGCGCAACGCGAACCTGGCACCCGATGCCCCCGCCGATGACGTCAACCGGTCGCTGATCCCCGAGGGGGCCAGCGGCGAAGGTGCCGAGGAATGGCTGGTGATGATGGGTGTCTGCACCCACCTGGGCTGTGTGCCTCTGGGCGAATCGGGCGATTTCGGCGGGTGGTTCTGCCCCTGCCACGGGTCGCACTACGACACTGCCGGCCGCATCCGCAAAGGCCCGGCCCCCGAAAACCTGCATATCCCCGTCGCCGCCTTCGAGGGTGACGCGGAAATCGTTCTGGGCTGAGGGAGGACAACATGGCCGGAATTCCGCACGACCATTACGAACCGAAGACCGGTGCAGAGAAGTGGGTCGAGACCCGCCTGCCCGTGCTCAGCCTGCTGTACAACACGATCATGATCCCCACGCCCAAGAACCTGAACTGGATGTGGATCTGGGGGATCGTCCTGGCCTTCTGCCTGGCGCTGCAGATAATGACCGGCATCGTGCTGGTGATGCATTACACCCCGCATGTGGACCTGGCATTCGCCAGCGTCGAGCATATCATGCGCGACGTGAACGGGGGCCACTTCCTGCGCTACCTGCACGCCAACGGGGCGTCGCTGTTCTTCTTTGCCGTCTACCTGCACATCTTCCGCGGCCTCTACTACGGCTCCTACAAGGCCCCGCGCGAGATCACCTGGATCGTCGGCATGATCATCTACCTGCTGATGATGGCCACCGGCTTCATGGGCTATGTCCTGCCCTGGGGTCAGATGTCCTTCTGGGGCGCGACCGTGATCACCGGCCTCTTCGGCGCCATCCCCTTCGTGGGCGAGGCGCTGCAGCAATGGCTGCTGGGCGGGCCCGCCGTGGGCAACCCGACGCTGAACCGCTTCTTCTCGCTGCACTACCTGCTGCCCTTCGTCATCGCGGGCCTGGTGATCGTGCACATCTGGGCCTTCCACACCACCGGCAACAACAACCCCACGGGTGTTGAAGTGCGCCGTGGCAGCAAGGAGGAAGCCAAGAAGGACACCCTGCCCTTCTGGCCCTACTTCGTGATCAAGGACCTCTTCGCCCTGGCGGTCGTTCTGGCAGTCTTCTTCGCCATCGTCGGCTTCATGCCGAACTTCCTCGGCCACCCGGACAACTACATCGAGGCCAACCCGATGGCGACGCCCGCGCACATCGTGCCGGAATGGTACTTCCTGCCGTTCTACGCGATCCTGCGCGCCTTCACCGCAGACGTCTGGATCGTGATGTTCGCGGACTGGATCACCGGCGGCATCATCGACGCCAAGTTCTTTGGCGTGCTGGCCATGTTCGGCGCCATCATCGCCATGGCCCTGGTGCCCTGGCTCGACACCAGCCGCGTGCGCTCGGGCCGCTACCGCCCGATGTTCAAGTGGTGGTTCGCCCTGCTGGCCATCGACTTTGTCGTGCTGATGTGGGCCGGCGCCATGCCCGCGGAACCGCCCTACTCGACGATCTCGCTGATCGGGGCCACCTACTGGTTCGCCTACTTCTTCGTCATCCTGCCGCTGCTGGGTGTCTTCGAGAAACCCACGACGCCGCCCGCGACCATCGAGGACGACTTCGATGCGCATTACGGCCCCAAGGCAAACCCGGCCGAGTGAGGAAAGGACAGAGCATGATCAGGAAA
This sequence comes from Pseudooceanicola sp. DL12, assembly GCF_056270665.1. Taxonomy (NCBI): domain Bacteria; kingdom Pseudomonadati; phylum Pseudomonadota; class Alphaproteobacteria; order Rhodobacterales; family Paracoccaceae; genus Pseudooceanicola; species Pseudooceanicola sp. DL12. Next base: position 67,899 of record NZ_CM149884.1, on the reverse strand, counting down.
CTTACCCTCTCTGCCCTTGCAGCAACGGCCCTGGCGGCCGGTGCTGCCAGCGCCGCAGAGGAAGGCGGACACAAGATCCACGACGTGGCCTTCTCCTTCGAAGGCCCCTTCGGATCCTACGACCAGCTGCAGCTGCAACGTGGCCTGAAGGTCTATACCGAGGTCTGCGCGGCCTGCCACGGGCTGCAATACGTGCCCTTCCGCACCCTGGGCGACCCGGGCGGCCCCGAGCTGCCCGAGCCGCAGGTGCGCGCCTATACCTCGCAGTTCGAGGTCTATGACCCCGAGACCGACGATTACCGCACCGCGATCCCGAACGACCACTTCCCGCATTCCTCGCTGGAAAACGCCCCGGACCTGAGCCTGATGGCCAAGGCCCGTGCCGGGTTCCACGGGCCCGCGGGCACCGGGATCAACCAGTTCCTCAAAGGGATCGGCGGGCCGGAATACATCGCCAACCTGCTGACGAGCTACACCGGCGAGACCAAGGAACAGGCGGGCGTGACCTACTACGAGAACACCGCCTTCTCGACCGGCTGGATCGCCATGCCGCCGCCGCTGATGGGCGAGGACGTCGAATTCGACGATGGTCACCGCAACGACCTGCACCACGAGGCCGAGGATGTGGCGGCCTTCCTGATGTGGACGGCCGAGCCCAAGATGATGGCCCGCAAGCACGCCGGTTTCGTCGCCGTGGGCTTCCTCGTCCTGATCTCGGTGCTGCTCTACCTGACGAACAAGCGCCTCTGGAAGCCGGTGAAACACCCCAAGGTCGACAAAGAGGCCTGATCACCACGCCACCAGCTTCACTCTGGACAGTGAAAGAGAGCCCCGGCAGAGCGATCTGCCGGGGCTTTTTGTTGCCCTGTTCCCGAGCAAAGGCGCAGCAGGGTGGCGCGGTATGACCGGAGGGAACACATGGACGGCTGGATCGATCTCTATTGCGAGCGCAGTGCCTTCGGCCTCTGGGGAGAGCCGCTGAACCTGCTGAGCAATGCGGCCTTCGTGCTGGCGGCGCTCACCGGCGCCGGGGCGCTGCTGAAGCGTGGCGAGACCGGACCGGCAGGCACATTCGCGGAATGGCTGTTGGTGATGCTGGCGGCCGCCATCGGGGTGGGCAGCGGGATCTTCCACGCCTGGCCGGTGCCGCAGACGGAACGGGCCGACGTGATCCCGATCTGGAGCTTTGTCGCGCTCTACGTGCTGACGGCGATCCACCGCGCCACCGGCGGCGTCATTGGCCGCACGGCGCGGATCGATGCCATCGTGATCGTCGTGGTGGGCGGGATCTTCTGGCTCACCTCCGGTGACGTGACCACCGAGGGAACAGAGGCCAGGACGGCCCTCAACGGCTCGGTGCAATATGCCCCGGCGCTGCTGGCGCTGCTGGTCTTTGCCGGGTTGATGCTGTGGAAGCGCCACCCGGCCCGGGGATACGTGGCGGGGGCCGCGGGGGCCTTCGTGCTCTCGCTCTGCTTCCGCACGGCGGACCTTGCCACCTGCGCGGCCACGCATCAGGTCGGCACGCATTTCATGTGGCACATCCTGAACGGCGCGATGATCGGGCTGTTGCTGCTGGCGCTGATCCTGAAGATGCCGCCGGTCGCGCGCGGGGCGCGCTGAACAGGGGCCATTCGATTGCGCGGTTCAGTCGAGCTGAAAGGCGACTCTCGCCGAGCGGCCGGCCGCGTCGATCACCGTGACATCGGCAAAGCCCGGCCCCGGCGCGGGCAGCAGCGCATCGGCACGGCGGCTGGCGGTGAGGACAGGCGTGCCGTTGAGCAACCAGGTGAAGGGCGCGGTGCCGTGGCGCACGCGCACCGGCAGGCCGGAGGTGGCGGCCTCGAGCACGGCGCCATTGGGGGGAAAGGCCATCTCCGGCGCATCGGCATCGGGCACCGGGCCGAGGGTGCGACGGTAGAAGTGGCGCAGCGGCTGCGGCAGGTCGGCGGGCGCGGCAATCAGGGTTTCGGGCGGCGCCGGCGGCAGCGGGGCAAGCCGCTGGCCCAGCCGGGAGAAGGCGCGGAAAAGCACCGGCGCGGCCTCCTCTCCGCCGAAGGCACCGGGCACCGGCGTGCCGTCGGGCCGGCCCACCCAGACGCCGATCACATGGGCACCGTCATAGCCGATGGCCCAGGCATCGCGGTGCCCGTAGGAGGTGCCGGTCTTGTAGGCGATGCCGGCCTGGGGCGCGCCGGGAGGCGGGGCGAGGCCTGCGAGGATGTCGGTGACCTGCCAGGCGGCGGCGCGGTGGGTGATGCGGGCGCCGGACGCAGGGGCATCGCCCTGCCGCCACCAGAGCGGGCGCGCCGTGCCGCCATTGGCGAGGCCGGCGTAGAGCTGTGTCAGATCCTGCAGCGAGGTGCCGAGGCCACCCAGCGCGATGGCGAGGCCGGGCGTGGCCTCTGCCGGCAGGGCGGGGGTGACGCCGCCGCGTTTCAGCCCGGCCATGAGGCGGGCGGGGCCGATCGCCTCGGTCAGGGCGACGGCGGGCAGGTTCAGCGACATCTGCAGCGCCTCGCGCAGGCGGACGGGCCCGCGGAAGTAGCCGTCGAAATTATGCGGGGCATAACCGCCGAAATCCGTGGGCACGTCGTCGATCACGGTTTCGGGGTGGGCCAGGCCGCGGTCGAAGGCCAGGGCATAGATCAGCGGCTTGAGCGTGGAGCCGGGCGAGCGCAGAGCCTGGGTCATGTCGACGAAGCCCTGCCCCTGAGGCGCGTAGCCCCGCGAGCCGACGGAGGCGAGGATGCGGCCATCGCGGTGGTCGGCCACGAGGATGGCGATGGAGAGCTCGGCGCGCTGGCCCTGCAGGGCGGAGGTGGCCAGCGCCTCCATCCGGGCCTGCAGGGCGGCATCGATGGTGAGATCGTGGCGGAGCAGGCCGGGGGCCTGGGCGAGGGCGCGGTCGGCCAGATGCGGGGCGAGCGACGGGAAGGGCCGGCGGGTGGTGGGCAGCGCCTCGGCCCGGGCGACAGCGGCGGCCTCGGGCGTGAGCAGGCCGAGCGCCTCCATCCGGGTGAGGACGCGGTTGCGCGCGGCCAGCGCCGCCTGCGGGTGGCGATCCGGGCGGCGGGCTTCGGGCGATTGCGGCAGTGCCACCAGCAGCGCGGCCTGCGCCGGGGTGAGCCGCGCGGGTTCGCGCCCGAAGTAGGCGAGAGAGGCGGCGCGGGCCCCCTCGATATTGCCGCCCATGGGCGCGAGGGTGAGGTAGAGCTGAAGGATCTGGTCCTTCGACAGCTGCCGTTCCAGCGCCAGGGCTAGGCGGGTCTGGCGCAGCTTGCCGGACCAGGAGCCGGTCTGCCCCTCTTCCAGCAGGCGGGCCACCTGCATGGTGAGCGTGGAGGCGCCGGAGACGACGGTGCCATGGGTCGCCCCCTGCCAGGCGGCACGCAGCACGGCGCGGGGATCGACACCGCCATGTTCGCGGAACCGGCGGTCCTCCCAGGCCAGAAGCATGGAGACATAGAGCGGATCGACGGCATCGGGGGCGAGACGCCAGCGGCCATCGGCCACGGTATAGGCGCGCAGCAGGGTGCCATGGGCATCGCGCACCTCGACCGAGGTGGCAGGGGTGAGGGGCGGCAGGTCGGTGGCCGCGATCCAATGGTCGCCCGCGTCGCGGAGCAGCGCCGCGCCCCAGAGGAGCGCGACGCCGAGGATCATCAGGGCGCCAAGGCGCTTCACTCGACCACCGTGACCTGCCCCTGCCCGGTGCGGGCGCGATAGGCGGGGCGGTACATGTCCTCGACCGTGGCGGCCGGGTGCGCGTAGGTGCCGGGGGTCACGGCGCGGATCATGTAGGCGAGGCGGAAGGGCGCGTCCGAGCGCCAGTCGAGGGCTGCAAGGAAGCGCTCGGAGAGGAACTCGGCCATCTCGGGCTCTGCCGTCTCGAGCCAGGCCAGCGCCGAGACATCCCCGGAGGAGAGCAGGCGCGGGTTGTCGATTTCGAAGCCCGCGGGCAGCGGATCGTTGACCATCAGCCGGGCGCCGGTGTCGTCGGTCGGCGTGATGGTGAGCACGGTCACCAGACGGTCGCCGGAGGCAAGACCATCGGGCGAGGCGGGATCGCCGTCCGGGGTGAAATACTCGCGCCGGATGGCATAGCCGTAACCGTCGGCGGTGACCTCGCCCACCGGCTGGCCGAGGGTGGTGAGGGTGACGGGCAGGGCAATGTCGCCCTCGTTGGTGATCCCGACCGGATCGGTGGCGGCGGCGCCGGCGGGCAGGCGGACCATCGGGCTGGCGTGCTGGCCGTCAATGGCGAGGCCCGGCAGGCTGTCGGTGACGAGCGAGCGGGCCGCCATGAGCGACCAGGCGCTCTCCTGCGTGGAAAACGGCCCGGTGGCGGTGGAGATGCGGGTGAGCAGCGCCTCTCTGTCGATGGCATTGGAGCCGGCGGCGACGGCAAGGTCGAGCACCGCGGCGGTGTCGCGGAGCGCGGTGCCGAAATCGGCGCGCCAGACGGGCTTGTCGGTGAGAGACTGCACCGCGATCATCTGCCCGGCGCGGGCAAAGAGCGCATCGGCGCGGGGCTGATCGCCATAGAGCGCCAGGGCCGCGCCGAGCTGGGCCACGGCAAGGGGCGTGGCGAAATCATCAGCCTTGGCATCGGCGTAGTAGCGCAAGTCGCTGGTGGCAGCCTCGCCCTCGCGCGCAAGGACATAGAGCTGATAGGCCAGCGCGGTGCCGCCGCCATTGGTGGTGGCGGTGAAATCTGGCGCGTAGTTCACCTGATTGCGCAGGTTTCCGAGGGCATTGCGGAAGGCGATGTCGGGCACCGTGGCGCCGGCGGCACGGGCCTGCGACAGGAAGTCGGTGACATAGGCATCGAGCCAGGCACCGCCCGCGGAGCCGGGCCAGAGATCGAAGCTGCCGGTGGAGGTTTGGCGGGCGAGAACGGCGGTGATGCCGTCGCCGATGCGGGCGTCGATCTCGGCGGCCGAGGCGATGCCCATCTGCTCGGAGACCGAGGAGAGATAGAGCAGCGGCAGGGTCTGCGAGGTGATCTGCTCGGTGCAGCCATAGGGGTAAGCGGCGAGCTGGGCCAGCAGGCCAGGCACGTCGAGCCGCGCCATGGGGCCCACCGAGAGCACCGCCGAGGCGGTATCGGGGTAGAGCCCGTCGAGCGCATCGGCGTTGAGGGTGAAGGTGGCGCCGGGATCGAGGGTGACGCGCCGGGTGATGCCGATCTGCGGCGCGGTGCGGCGCACCGGCAGGACGAGATCCTGCTGCAATTCGGTGCCATCCGGCGTGACGAGGCGGATCTGCACGGGGTAATCGCCCACCTCGCCCGCCACGATGGGCAGGGAGAAAGCGGCGCTGCCGTGATCGGCGAGCGTGACGCTGGCCGGCAGGGAGGAGGTGTCGAGGGTGACGCCATTGGCGGAGACCGAGACCTGCACCGCGCCCGCCGGGCCGGTGGCATGGGTCAGCTCGAGCAGCATGCGCGAGCTGTCACCGGGGGCGAGAAAACGCGGCAGCGAGGCCTGGGCCACCACCGGATCGCGCACCAGCACGTCTTGCTGGGCCGAACCGACACCGGTGTCGCTCCAGGCGAGCGCCATCAGGCGGATCGTGCCGTTGAAGGCGGGAATGTCGAAGGGGACGGAGGCATTGCCATCGGCATCCACGGTGACCGGGCCGGTGAAGAAGGCCACGAGCTGTTCCGTTGGGGGCGGCGACTGACGCGCGAGAGAGGCGGCATCGCCGCCGGAGCGCACGCGGCCCATTTCGCCCTGAAGCCCGTCGATCAGCCGGCCGTAGACATCGCGCAGCTCCATCCCGAGGCGGCGCTGACCGAAGTAATGCGCCTGGGGATCGGGGGTCTTGAAGCCGGTGAGGTTGAGGATGCCGACGTCGACCGCGGCGAGCGTGACATGGGCGGTATCCCCCGGCAGGACGCCGGCGACATGGACCGTGGCGGCAAGCGGGCCGCGCGGCATGCTCTCCTCGGGGGCGTCGATGGAGACGGCGAGCGCCTTGTCGCCCGGGGCGACGGGGGCGTAATCGAGCCCCATGGCGCGGGCCGGGTTGTGCCCGGCGGCCACGTCCATCGGCCGCAGCACCGTGGCGGTGACATAGGCGCCCGCGCCCCAGTCTGGCGTGACGGTGAGCGGCACCTCGTTGCTGCCCTCGGTGGCCTCGACGATCTGCATGTCGATCAGGTGATCGGTCATGACGGTGATCAGGGCGGTGCCGGCATAGCGCGGCACGAAGCGCAGGGTGGCGGTGTCGCCGGTGACATACTCGGGCGCATCGAGCGAGACATCGAGCATGTCTGGCGTGTTGACGGCATCTGCCGGGGCGTACCAGCCGGCATCGACCATGGCGCTGGCCGCGACGCGGGGATCATCGGCAGAGGTCACGACGATCTCGTACTGGCCCCAGTCGACCGGGGCGGAGACGGTGACGGTGCCGTCGCCCAGCGTGGCGTCACCCTCGGCGATCAGGCTGCGGGTGGTGTAGGGCTCCCAGTTCCAATTGCCGTACTGATTGTACCACTGGTACTCGGTCTGCACCCGGCTGATGCGATAATGCACATCCATGTCAATGGGTTGCAGGGAAGGCGAGAGGGCGATGAGATCGAAGGCGGCCTCCGATCCCTGCGGGAAGGTCTCGGCCTGGGGGCGGATGCCGATGACCGGCGCCGAGGGGGTGAGCAGGCGCGTGGCCTGACGTTCCACCGCGCGGCCCGAGCCCTCGCGCACCTGCATCGTGACGGTCAGGTCGACCGGCACGGCGGTATAGGGCTGATAGTCGGCAAAGGAGAGATCGGTTTCGGCAAAGCCGGTGGCATCGGTTTCGCCCAGGCTGAAATATTCGCGCCAGGTGCCATCGACCGCGTCATGCAGGCCGAAACGGTAACCGGGGAAATCCGGCAGCGTGGTGCGGGGATCGAGGGCATAGCTGCCATTGACGGGCAGGTTGGCCGCCGGGGCACCAAAGAGGTAATCGGCCTGCAGGCTGGCCGGGATCGTATCGGCAAGGGTCAGGGCGCCATCGGGCAGCGTGACCGTGAAATCGATGCGTTCGGGCAGGAAATCCTCGACCAGGACCTGGGTGGTGGCCAGCGCGGGGGCGTCGAGATCGGATTTCACCGAGAGCGTCCAGGTGCCGCGCGGCACGGTTTCGCCCACCGGGAAGGCAAAGACATGGCCGCCGGCCTGCCCCTGCGCAGAGGTTTCACGGGCGTATTCCACGCCGTCGGGACGGGTGAGGATGGCGGTGACGGGCAGCCCGTCGATGGCATGGGCGGTGGCGTCGCGGGCCAGGGCGGTGAGGTGGATCACCTCTCCGGCGCGGTAGGCGCCGCGGTCGGTGGCCAGGAAGACGTCGATCGGGCCGGCGGGTTCCGCCCCCTCGACACCGCGATCGGAAAGGTCGAAGGCGGGGCCGGTGAGCGACAGGAAGGTGATGTCGTCGCCAAGCTCGGCCACCAGCGCGGCGGGCGCCATGCCACCGGTGCCCCGGGTGAGGCCCGCAGGGAAATGCGCCACGCCCCGGTCATCGGTGGTGGCGGTGCCCAGAACCTCGTTGGCGGTGGAGATCAGCCGCAGCGAGACACCGGCGCGGGCGCCGGCATCGGAGAGGCCGCGCACAACGGTGGTGAGCCCGTCGCTGCCCTGCATGACCGAAAGGCCGAGGTCGGTGAGCACGAACCACTGGGTGGCGGGGGCGTTCTCGTAGGGATCGGCGCCGGGGATGGCAGCGCGCAGGATGAAGATGCCCGGCGCCTGCCCGGCCAGGGCCTCGGAGAGCGGAAGCCGCGAGGTGACGGTCTCGTTGCGGGCCTTGCGGACATCGGCATGGCCGGTCCAGACGGGGGCCGCGATCTGATCGTCGAAACTGTCGATCTCGTATTCCTCGATCTGCGCGCCGACGAAATCCTGCTGGAAGGCGCGGAGGAGGTTGCGGTCGGTCAGACGCGAGAGGGTCAGCTCCACCTCGTCGAGGTTGACCGTCTCGATGGGCAGGGCGGCATCCTCGATCCGGGGCAGCACATAGCCCCGGCCCGGGAAGCGCGCGGAGGGGTCGCGGTCGCCGATGAAGAAGCGCTGATCGACATCATCGGCCAGCACCTCGCCCGATTTTGCCGGCAGGCCGGCACGGAAGGTGACGTTGTAGGCCGTGCCATGGGTGCCGCCGGTGATGCAGAGCTGGTTGCCCTCGGGCTCGGCGGTCATGTCGGGCTGCGGCAGGCGCAGGTAGGTCTCGTAGTCGACGCCGGTCTTCAGCAGGTCCTCCGAGAAGATGGCGCAGAACCGCGGCAGGGCGAGATTGTTGTCGACACTGTTGCCGGTGATGCGGAAGCCGTATTCGCGGCGCGCGTAATCGAGCAGGCGGTCGACCTGCGGCGTGTCGTCATAGGTGGCGGCAAGGGTCAGCGCCGGGATCATGTCGCGGCCGCGATACTGGCTCTCGAGCACCTGCGCCATGAGCAGCAGGCTCTGCGAGGAGAGTGCCGGATCCTGGCTGCGCAGGAAGGCATTGACCGAGGCCGAGAGCGCCTCGTCGCGCAGGGCGCCGCGGTCGTTGTCGCCGCGATAGAGATCGAAGCCGTAGGTGGCAAGCGCGAGCCAGTCGCGCGGATCATCGGTGATGGCGGCGGCGGTACCGGCATAGCGGCGGGCGCTCTCGCGGTCGCCGTCATCGCCGGCCTGGCGGGCCATCGCGGACCATTCGGCACCGGAGCGGTCATCGCCCATGAACTGCCAGGGCAGGCCGGAGGCCTGATCGCGGGCGGCGGTGAGCGTGTCGGAGCCGAGGAAGCCGAGCTGACCGGCCGCCGTCGTCGCGCGTGCCTGCACCGCGGGCGGATAAGGCAGCACCGAGGCCGAAAGGGCACCGGCATAGGCGCTCTCTCCGGTCACGGAGGATTTCGGGAAACAGGAATTGTTGCGGGTGTTGAAGGTGAGCGCGACGCAGGCGTCATTGCCAAGGCAGGCACGCTGGCATCCCTCGCGGGTGGTGTCGAAGAGCTGTTGCAGGTCGGCGCCGGCAAAATCGGTGTCTGGCGCCACGACCAGGCGTTTCGCCGGAAGCGGATCCGCGGCCTGTGCCGCCGCAGGCAGGTTGCCGGTGAAAAGAACCAGGGCGGCCGAAGCCGCCGCCAGAATGGACCGCATCATGATGGCTCTCCCGCCCCGAAATTCACGTGGCCGAATGGTCGCATGGCGGTTGCAATCCCGGCAAGAACCGATTGCCCAAAGCGCTGCGATTTACCGATTTTTCACGCAAACCTCCGAATGTCCCCGAACCCAGAAATCCCGCCGGAACCGGAGAATCCCCGTATGAGTTTGGCAAGCAAGCTGGCGGAAGAGAGGCGCGCACGCCTCGCCGCCGAACGGCTGCTTGAACAGAAACAGGCAGAATTGCAGGCCGCCAACCGCAAGCTTGGCCGGCACGCAAAACTGCTGTCCGAACAGATCCACGAGAAACGCGCCGAGGTGCAGACGGTCCTGAGCGCCCACGAGAAGGTCAAGACCGACCTGCAGGTGGCCAACCAGCGCATCGAGCTTGCCGAGCGGCGGCTGTGGCAGTCGCTGGAGATCATCCAGGACGGTTTCGCCTTCTGGGATGCGGAGGGGCGCCTGATCGGGGCCAACCGCGCCTGGCTGACGGTTTTCGATGACCTGGAGGAAATGGCGCCCGGCCTGAGCTATGTGCGGATGCTGCAGCTGGCCACCGAGGAGGGGATCGTCGACATCGGCGACAAGACCCCGGCGCAATGGCGCGAGGACATGCTGGACCGCTGGCAGGCCCCCTCGCCCGAGCCGCGGGTGATCCAGCTGTGGAACGGCCAGTACATCCGCATGCTCGACCAGCGCGGTCACGACGGCGATATCGTGACGCTGGCGCTGAACATCACCGGCTCCGTGCGCTATCAGCGCCGGCTGAGCGAGGCGCGACATCGGGCCGAGGCTGCGAACCGGGCGAAATCGGCCTTTCTCGCCAGCATGAGCCACGAGATCCGCACACCGATGAACGGCGTCGTGGGCATGGCGGACCTGCTGGGCGATACCGAGCTGAGCGAGGAACAGCGCCTCTATGTCGACACGATCCGCAGCTCCGGCGAGGCGCTGCTGGTGATCATCAACGACGTGCTGGATTATTCGAAGATCGAAGCGGAGAAGCTGCAGCTGCACCCCCGCCCCTTCGACCTGGAACGCTGTATCCACGAGGTCATGCTGCTGTTGCAGCCGACGGCCAGGGAAAAGGGCCTGTCGCTGCTGGTGGATTACGATGTCTTCACGCCCACCGGGTTTGTCGGCGATCCGGGGCGGATCCGGCAGGTGCTGACCAATCTGGTGGGCAACGCGGTGAAATTCACCAGCCACGGGCATGTGCTGATCCGGGTGGTGGGCCTGCCCTGCCCCGACAGCGACCGGATGAACGTGACGGTGACCGTCGAGGACACCGGCATCGGCATCGCCCCCGACAAGGTCGCAATGGTCTTCGGCGAGTTCAACCAGGTGGACAGCGAGAGCAGCCGCCAGTTCGAAGGCACGGGCCTGGGCCTGGCGATCTCGCAACGGCTGATCGGGCTGATGGACGGACAGATCTGGGTCGACAGCGAGCTGGGCGCGGGATCCAGCTTTGGCTTCCGGGTGACACTGCCCGTGCCCGAGGGGGCCGCGCAGAGCGCCGGGCCCGAGGTGCTGCCGCACCTGGGCCGGGTGCTGGTGGTGGACGACGACGCGCTGCATGTCTCGATCCTGGAGAAGCAGCTCGACCTGCTGGGCGCGCATCCGGTGACCTGCAGCAGCGGTGCCGAGGCGCTGGAGATGCTGGACGACACGATCGAGCTGGTGCTGACCGATCACAACATGGCGGAAATGGACGGGCTTGAACTGGCCGAGGAGATCCGCGCCCGGGGCAGCCAGGTGCCGATCATCCTGTTCAGCCCGGCAGTGCATTTCGCCGAAATGGACCCGGCCAAGCGTTTCCTGCACGCGATCCTGCAGCGCCCGACCCTGCGCGACGACCTGTTCAGCGTTCTGCGAACCCTGGACCAGGCGCGCGCCCCGCACGAGGCACCGCCGCCGCCCGCGGAAGGCGCGCCGCCGCGGCTCTGCCGGGTGCTGGCCGCCGAGGACAACCGCACCAACCGCCTGGTCTTCGGCAAGATGCTGGCCGGGGCCGAGATCGACCTGCGCTTTGCCGAGAACGGTGAAGAGGCGGTGGCCGCCCATGCGGAATTCGCCCCTGACGTGATCTTCATGGATATTTCCATGCCCGGGATGGACGGCAAGGAGGCGACCCGCCGCATTCGCGCCACCGAGGCGGGCAGCAGCCGGCATGTGCCGATCGTGGCGATGACCGCCCATGCGCTGGAGGGCGATGAGGAGACGATCCTGTCCGCCGGGCTGGATCACTACCTGTCGAAGCCCCTGCGCAAGGCCGATGTGCTGGACATGCTGGCCCAGCTGACCCCGGCCGATCTGCACCCGCCGTTCCAGGCGGCGAAAGAGGCAGAGGATGACGTGAGCGCGGCGCCGCTGCCGGAGATATCCGCCGAGGACGGGACGGAAGCGGCCGCCACCGGGGCGGAAGAAATGGAACTCGGAGAGCTGCCGGAGGCGCCGGAATCCCATGCCGAGGCCATCGCGGCGGAAGAGGCGGAACCTGACGAGCCCGCGCCAGCCCACGCGGAGGAAGACGCCCCGGCGGAGCTACCTGCAGGGGACATCGCGGCGGAAGAGGAGACGCCGGAGGACACGCCCCCCGCAGCGGAGAGCGCAGACGTGCCGGGCGAGGGGATCGCACCGGAAGACACACCTGTCGCGGGCGAGTCCGTTGCCCCTGCGGACCTGGAGCTGACCGTAGAGACCGAGGAGGCTGTCAGCGCGCTGGACAGCGAAACGGAAGAGGACCGCCCCGAGGCGGGAGAGACGGGTGCGGAGGACGCAGCCGAAGCCGATCAGGCGGCAGAGCCCCTGCCCGATGCGACCGTCGATACGGGTGCCGACACTGAGCCAGACACGGATCACCATGGGGCTGTCGATACGGCTGTCGATAAGGCTGTCGATACGGCTGTCGATAAGGCTGTCGATACGGAGGCCGAGGAGGCCGCTCGCAAGGAGGCGCGGCGCAAGCGGGCGGCGCGGCGCAAGGCGGCAGCCAAGCGGAAGGCCGCGAAACAGGCCGAGGAGGCCATGCCTGCGGAAGGCGATGCCGGTTGGACGGCGGAAGAGGGCGGCAGTGAGACCGCCGAAGAGGCCCCACCCCCCAAAAGGGGACGCGCGCCGAAACGCTGATCAGGCGCCTTCGGGCCGCAGGAAGACGGGCGCCTCGGGCGTGGAACGATCCGGCTGATAGGCATAGCCGCCGGTGTCGAAATCGACGAGGCCGGCCGGATCGGTCAGCCGATGGGTGACGATGAAACGGGCCATGGCGCCGCGGGCGCGCTTGGCGTTGAAGGAGATCACCTTTTCCTTGCCGTTCTTCACGTCGAGGAAGGTGGGGGTGATCACCGTCAGCCCCAGCGCATCGGTATCGACGGCGCCGAAATATTCCTGGCTGGCGCAGTTCACCAGGAAATCCGTGCCGATCTCGCGGGCCTGGGCCTGAAGCACTTCGGCCGGGGCCTTGCCCCAGAACTGGTAGAGGTTGGTGCCACGATCGGTCTTCAGCCGGGTGCCCATCTCGAGACGATAGGGCTGGATCCCGTCCATCGGGCGCAGCACGCCGTAGAGCCCGGAGAGGATGCGCAGGTGCTCCTGGGCCCAGCCAAGCTCGTCATCGTCGAGGCTGGCGGCGTCGAGCCCCTGGTAGGTGTCGCCGGCAAAGGCAAAGACCGCCGGGCGCAGGGCCTCGGCCGCGGGATCGGCCTGAAAATCGCGGAACCGGTCATAGTTCAGCCGGGCGAGGTTATCCGAAAGCGACATGAGCTTGGCGATGTCGCCGGCGGACTTGCCGCGCATCACGTCGATCAGCTGTTCGGTCTCCGCCGGAAAGGGCGGTTCGGTCAGCGCCTGCGGGCGGTCCGTCCAGTCGAGTTTCTTTGCCGGGGAGACGACGATTAGCATCTTGGGGTCCTTTTCTTGCGCGACGGCACATCTAGAGCGTTTTGCCGGGGAGTGCAGCCCCCTGCCCCCCTATCTGACGCAGGGGCATCAGGCCTCGTTGTGCAGAACTTCAAGGAACGCCTCGCCGAAACGCTCGGCACGGCGGTCGCCCAGCAGCCGCACCATGGCGGCGGTATCGCCGGGGCGGGCCTCGGCCACCTTGGCGATCAGCGACGAGGAGCAGGAGAGCGGCTTGTCGATGCCGTCGGGGCCGCGCGCCAGGTCGGCCTGCACCTGCATCAGCCGGTCGTAGAGATTGCCCGCCTCGCGCCCGGCCAGCTTGCGCCGGGTCGGATGCAGCTGTTCTGCCTCGCCCGCGATGACGGAGAGGAAGGTATCGCCATAGGCATCGAGCTTCTTGGCGCCGACGCCCGAGATGCCGGCCATCTGGTCGAGAGTCTGCGGCCGGCGCTCGGCCATCTCGATCAGGGTCTTGTCGTTGAAGATGACATAGGCGGGCACGCGCTGCTCCTCGGCCAGGGCGCGGCGCTTGGCCTTGAGAGCGGAGAGCAGCGGCTCGTCCTCCTCCGAGACCAGCGTGCGCACGGCGGGGCGGCGCTCCTTTGCGGCGGCGAGGCTGTCGCGGCGCAGGCGGATCGTTTCCTCTCCGCGCAGGATCGGGCGGGCGGCCTCGGTCATGAAGAGCGCGCCGTGACGCTCGCCATTGGGGCGGATCAGGTCATGGCCCATCATCTGACGAAAGATCGCCTGCCATTCGCCCTTCTTGAACTCCTTGCCCACGCCGAAGGTGGGCAGCTCGTCATGGCCGCGCTCGCGCACCTTTTCCGTCTCGGTGCCGGTGAGGACGTCGATCAGGTGGCCGGCGCCGAACCATTCGCCGGTGCGCAGGATGGCCGAGAGCGCCTTGCGCACGGCCTCGGTGCCGTCGAAGGTCTCGGGCGGACGGTCGCAGAGATCGCAATTGCCGCAATTCTCGCAGCTCTCGCCGAAATACTTCAGCAGCGTGGCGCGGCGGCAATCGAGCGCCTCTGCCAGGCCCAGCAGGGCGTTGAGACGGCCATGGTCGGCGGCCCGGCGTTCGGGCGGCGCGAGGCCCTCGTCGATCTGGGACCGACGCAGGCGGATGTCATCGGGGCCGAAGAGCGTGAGCGTCTCGGCAGGCGCGCCATCACGCCCGGCGCGGCCGATCTCCTGGTAATAGGCCTCGATGCTTTTCGGCAGGTCGGAATGGGCGACCCAGCGGATGTCGGGCTTGTCGACGCCCATGCCGAAGGCAACGGTGGCCACGACGATCAGCCCGTCCTCCTGCTGGAAGCGCAGCTCGGCATGGCGGCGGTCGTCGGCCTCCATACCGCCGTGATAGTGGATCGCCTCCATCCCGGCCTCGCGCAGGCCCTGGGCGATGTTCTCGGTGCGGGCGCGGGTGCCGCAATAGACGATGCCTGACTGCCCCTTGCGCGCGGCGGCAAAGCTCAGGATCTGCTTGCGCGGGGAATTCTTGGCGGCGAAGGCGAGGTGGATGTTGGGCCGGTCGAAGCCGCGCAGGAAGGTCTGCGGCTGCACGCCGTTGAAGAGGCGACGGACGATCTCGGCTCGGGTTTCCTCGTCGGCGGTGGCGGTAAAGGCGGCAACGGGCACGTCTAGCATTTCCCGCAGTTCGCCGATGCGCAGGTAATCGGGGCGGAAATCATGGCCCCACTGCGAGACGCAATGCGCCTCGTCCACGGCGATGAGCGAGACGTTGATGCGGCGCAGCATCTGCATGGCGCCACCCGAGGCCAGGCGTTCGGGCGCGAGGTAGAGAAGCTTGAGCCGCCCCTCCTCGATGGCGTTCCAGACGGCCTCGGTCTCTTCCTCGGTGTTGCCGGAGGTCAGGGCACCAGCCTCGACACCGGCCTCGCGCAGCCCGCGCACCTGATCGCGCATCAGGGCGATGAGGGGCGAGATCACCACGGTCACGCCGTGGCGCATCAGGGCAGGCAGTTGGAAACAAAGGGATTTGCCACCGCCCGTGGGCATGATGGCAAGGGTGTTGTCACCGCGCGCGACCGCTTCGACAATCTCCTGCTGGCCGGGGCGGAAGGCATCGAACCCGAAGATGTCGCGCAGCAGCGCCTCTGCCTCTGCCATGGCCTCGCCCGAATAATTCCAGAAATCGGAGGACTACATCCCACGAAACCGGGCGCGTCACAAGGGAGCGGGGCCCGCGGGCCCCGTCAGCTGTCCTGCATGTCAGGCAAGCGCCTGATCGGGCGTCAGTAGTAGAAGGCGCCGATGTTGTTCTGGATGACGATGCGGATCGCCATGATCGCCAGAAGCACCACCAGGGGCGCCAGGTCGAGCCCGCCCATCGGCGGCAGGATGCGGCGGATGGGGGCATAGAGCGGTTCGAGCACGCGGTTCAGGCCGTACCAGATCTGGCCGACGATCTGCTGGCGCACGTTCAGCACCTGGAAGGAGATCAGCCAGGACATGATCACCTGCGCGAGGATGAAGAACCACAGGACATTGAGGACGAGGTTGATGATCATCAACAGGGACATCATGGGCGCGGTCTCCGGATCTCTGGCGCGATTGTCAAAGGCCCGTATCAAAGGCCGGTCTGATGCCCCGCACGGGGGCCGAGCTTAGGTAAGCAGTCACGGGCGAAAGCACAACCCGGACGCAGGGTTCTGGTTGACGGCATCCGCGCGGCAGCGCAGCAAAGCCCGTGAAGGGAGCCCCTGCATGTATCCTATCGTCAGATTTGCCAAGGAACTGATAAAATTTCGCAATGCGCCGCCCCTCGCGGCAGGCGAGACACATGTCAGCCATCACCGCGTCTGGCTCTGGGACCTGGACCCCTGGCGCGAGCTGAACAACGGCCGCACCCTGACGCTCTATGACCTGGGCCGCATCCCCTTTGCCCTGCGCAGCGGGATGAACCGGGTGATGAAGGAGCACCAGTGGGGCCTGACCGTGGCCGGCAGCGTGGTGCGATATCGCAAGCGCCTGACCCACATGATGAAGGTCGAGATGCGCACCCGGCTGATGGGCTGTGACGAGAAGTTCATCTACATAGAGCAGAGCCTGTGGACCGAGGACGGCGCCTGTGCCAACCACGCCATCCTGCGCACGGCGGTGATCCACAAGCGCAAGCTGGTGCCGACAGCAGAGGTGATCGCAGCACTCGGCCAGGATCCCGCGGCGCTGGCCCTGCCCGACTGGGTGCAGGGCCTCTTCGAGCACGAGAACGCCCGGCCCTGGCCGCCCGAGATGTAGGCCCCGCCCCTCAGGCCGCCACTTTGCCCTTGATCTGAGGCGGTTTTGCCGCGTTCCGCCAGCGGCAGCGCCCGTCCTCAAGGATTGTCTTGCCCCACGGGCGCGATGCGCCTCATATCCACGCAAACGGATGGCCGGGGGAGAATTGGCATGCGCAAACGCATCTGGGGGTGGTTTTTCTTCGACTGGGCCAGCCAGCCTTACAACACGCTGCTGATCACCTTCATCTTTGCGCCCTATGTCAAGGAGCTGATCGGCAACGGCGCCCAGGCGCAATCGGCCTGGGGCTTCGGCATCGGCGCGGCGGGTTTCGTGATCGCCATCCTGGCGCCGATCCTGGGCGCCATCAGCGATGTCTCGGGCAACCGGCTGCGCTGGATCTGGGGCTTCTCGGTGCTCTACGTCGTGGGCGCCTGGATGCTATGGTACGCCGCGCCGGGCAGCTTCAACCTGCATCAGACGCTGTTCTTCTTTGCGGTCGGCATGATCGGCATGGAATTCGCCACGATCTTCACCAACTCGATGCTGCCCGACCTGGGCCCGAAGGAGGAGATCGGCCGGATCAGCGGAAACGGCTGGGCCTTCGGCTACCTGGGCGGGCTGATCGCGCTGGTCATCATGCTGACGCTTCTGGCCGAGAACGGCACCTCAGGCACCACGCTGATCGGCATTCCGCCGATCCTGGGACTGGATCCCGCGCTGCGCGAGGGCACCCGCGCGGTGGGGCCGCTGACCGCGATCTGGTACGCAATCTTCATGATCCCCTTCTTTGCCTTCGTGCGCGACCCGAAGCCGCCGAAACCGCCAAGGGGAGCGGTCAGGCTGGCGCTCGGCAACCTGGGCGACACGATCCGCCACCTGCCCAGGACCCCCTCGCTCTTTGCCTTCCTCGGTTCCTCGATGCTCTATCGCGATGCGCTGAACGGCATGTATGTCTTTGGCGGCATCTACGCCTCGGGCGTGCTGGGCTGGACCGTCACCCATATCGGCATCTTCGGGATCATCGCGATCATTTCCGGCGCGATCTTTGCCATGATCGGTGGCCGTGCGGATCAGCGCTTTGGCCCCAAGGTGGTGGTGCGCGTCTGCATCATCATCCTGACGTTGACGGCGATCTTCACCATCTCGATCTCGCCCACCTCGGTGCTGTGGATCCCCCTGCCGGAGGGTTCCTCGCTGCCGGATATCTCCTTCTTCCTGGTGGGCGCGCTGATCGGCGCTGCCGGCGGCGTGATCCAGTCGGCCAGCCGCACGATGATGGTGCGCCAGGCCCGCCCGGAGCGCATGACCGAGGCCTTTGGCCTCTATGCGCTGGCCGGCAAGGCGACCTCCTTCATCGCGCCGACGCTGATCGGAATTGCCACCGTGATCAGCGGGTCCCAACCGATTGGAATCCTTCCGCTGGTTTTCCTTTTCCTCGCCGGTCTGGTGCTGCTACGCTGGGTGAAACCGGACGGAGATCCCCAGCCCTGATGCGCCTGCCCCTGATCCTTTCCCTGGTCACCCTCGCTGCAACGGCCCTGAGCGGCTGCGTTCCGGACAGCGGATCGCGGGAAATCGCCTCACGCGCGGTCGCCATTCCAACGGAAATGCAGGGCGTCGAGGCGCGGCAGCTCTTCGGCAAGATGAGCTTTGCCTCGGCGCAGGCCCCCGCCCCCTTTGGCAGCTATGCCAAGGGCTGTGTCGCCGGTGCCGTGCAGTTGCCGGAAACCGGGCCGACCTGGCAGGCCATGCGCCTGTCGCGCAACCGCAACTGGGGCATGCCCGAACTGGTGGATTACCTCGAAGACCTCTCCGGCAAGGCGGCGCAACTGCCGGGCTGGAACGGCATCTACGTCGGTGACATGTCGCAGCCGCGTGGCGGCCCGATGACCTCTGGCCACGCCAGCCACCAGATGGGGCTGGATGCCGATATCTGGATGCTGCCGGCCACCAACCTGCGCCTCAGCCGCGAACAGCGCGAGAACCTCTCCTCTATCTCGCTGCGCCGCAATGCAGGGGCCTATGTGAATTCCAACTGGACGCCACAGCACGCCGCCCTCCTGAAGGCCGCCGCCAGCGATCCGCGCACCGCGCGCATCTTCGTCTTTCCCGGCGCCAAGGTGGAAATGTGCAAGACGGCCACGGCGGCCGATACGGAATGGCTGCGCAAGATCCGGCCATGGTACGGACATCATTACCATTTCCACGTCCGGCTGCATTGTCCCAAGGGCGCCGGCGGCTGTGTCGAGCAAACGCCGCCGCCCGCCGGTAACGGCTGCGCCGAGGCGCAGACCTGGGTCAACAACATCCTGAACCCGCCGCCGCCCGATCCGAACGCCCCCGCGCCGAAACCCAAGCGGCAGCTGACAATGGCCGATATGCCTGCGCAATGCGTTTCCGTACTGCAATCGCGTTAGGCACCGCCTGTTTCGTCGCCCTTGTCGGAACCGGTTTCGCCCTGGCGGACACGAGCGCCCGGAAACTGGAAGTGCACCTTTCGGAGCTGCCGGCCGATCCCGGGCTCGGCGGGTTCTCCGGCATCGAGGTGGACGACGACGGCAAGGGTTTCGTGGCGATCAGTGACCGGGGTTTTCTGATCCATGGCCAGCTCGAGCGCGACGGGCGCGGACGTTTGCGCGATGTCACGATAGACAGCAGGGAACGGCTGCGCCCCCCCCAGGTTGGGAAACATCTCCTGCGGGTTCTGGACACCGAGGGCCTTGCCCTTGCGGCAGACGGGCAGGTTTTCCTGTCGGCCGAGCAAAATGCCGGGATCCTGTACCAGGAAGCCGGCACGCCGAACCTGAACGTTTCTCCGGGCAAGCCGCCCGGCACGGAGGCGCTCTCTCTGAACAAGCAGTACGAGGCGCTCGCGATCGACGGCAACGGCGCGCTCTACACGATGCCCGAACGCACCACCTATTTCGCCGGCAGCTATCCGCTCTGGCGCCGGGACAAGAGCGGCTGGCAAGTGGTCCGCAATATCCGAGCCCAGTTTCCCTACCTGCCGGTGGGAGCCGATTTCGGCCCCGACGGACAGCTCTACATCCTGGAGCGCGCCTTCATGCTGGGCTTCAGCGCCCGGGTTCGCCGGCTGGACCTCTCGGATCCACAGGACGTCCGCGGCGAGGTGATCTGGCGCAGCAACGCCTACCCGATGAGTGACTTCGAAGGGCTCGCCGCCTGGCAAAGACCCAACGGGCAGACGGTGCTGACGCTGATCTCTGACGACAATTTCAAGGATTTCCTGGACGGCCAGATTCTGGAAATCTCCTTGCCAGACTGAGCGGGAAGGGCTAAACGCCGCCAATTCCCCACCCGGGGACAAGTCGCCGTCACCTTGTCTAAAAAACGGATCGTACAATGCAACGTTCTCATATTCCTGGCATTCTTGCCATGGGGGCCATCGTCGTGGCCTCCAACGTCCTGGTCCAGTTCCTGATTCTTGACGGGCTGCTGACCTGGGGCGCCTTCACCTATCCGCTCGCCTTCCTGGTCACCGACGTGATGAACCGCGTCTATGGGCCGGGGGCGGCGCGGCGGGTGATTTTCGCGGGCTTCATCGTGGGCATCCTGTGCTCTCTGGTGGGCACGCAGATCATGCTGCAGGGGGATGGCTATAGCTATGCCGCTGTCGCCACGCGCGTCGCCGTCAGCTCTGCGCTGGCCTTCCTGGTCGCCCAGATGGTCGATGTCGCGATCTTCGACCGGCTGCGTCACACCGGCAAATGGTGGAGCGCACCGCTGGTCAGCTCGATCGTCGGTTCGGCGCTCGACACGCTGATCTTCTTCACCATCGGCTTTGCCGAGTTCATCACCTTTTTCGGGGAAAACGCCGACGCACAGGTCAACTGGGCCTGGGAAACCGTGCCTTTCCTGAATGTTGGCCCGGATGCGCCCCTGTGGATCAGCCTGGCCTTCGCGGACTGGATGGTGAAGCTGCTGCTGGCCATGATCGCGCTGCTGCCTTTCCGGGCAATCGTCGCGAAAATGACGGTGAAGGCTGCATGAAGTTCTTTGAGTTTTAACACTTCCATGCTCTTCTGAATGCATCGGAAACATTCAGAAAGGAGGTGCTCTAGTGTCTAATGAGGTATTGGAGAAAGGGGTCGGAACAGCCAGGAGGTCGTTCAGCTGAGGCAGCCCTCGGCTGAAAAAAATCCTGGTTGGTCAAGGATCTAACCGAAACCACCTCCTGATCTCGATTGGGGCCGTCCTGTTTCCGGGGCGGCCCCTTCCGTTTGTTCGGGGGCCTGTTCCGGGGCCGGAGCGCGCGGCGGCGCGTGGCCAAAACATATTGATAATTCAGGTAAAACGAGGCGCCGGGGGCCAGTTGGCCGGGCGCCTTTTTTATGGGCAGATGCTACGTGTCCGGAGCGGGTGGCGCCCCTGGCGGGCCTGTTCCGGGGCAGGTGAACGCGGGTGCCCGGGGCGCGGCGGGGGCCTCCGGCGGGCGTATTTGGGGAAAGATGAAGGCGGGGGCGCAAGAGGGGGCGGCGTGGCGAATTTTGCGCGGGTCAGAGCGCCTGATCCCTGTTGAGAGTATAGCCTCACCTTATGAGTTAACGGATTTTGCAAGCGGTTGATTTTGGCTGATGTCGACGTCGGTATTACGTCGGTATTACGTCGGTATCGCGTCGGTGCGAAAAGCGCGGGATTATCACCGTTGAATGGTTAACGGGAGGCCGTGAGAGGGGGCGCGATCCGCGGTTGCCTTGTGCCGCGCGGGGCGGGCGGGCATGTAGAGGGGATGCGCGGCCCATGGGCGGCGCGCGGGAAACGGACCGAAGGCGCCATGTTGCGGATCAACGAGAGCATCACCATCGAGGACTGGGAGCTGACGGAGCAATTCGTGCGCAGCTCGGGCCCCGGCGGGCAGAACGTGAACAAGGTGTCGAGCGCGGTGGAACTGCGCTTCGAGGCCATGCGCTCGCCCAACCTGCCGGAGCCGGTGAAGAACCGGCTGCGCCGGATCGCGGGGCGCCGCTGGACCAAGGACGGAGCGGTGGTGCTGCAGGTGCAGGAGGAGCGCAGCCAGGCGCGCAACCGCGAGATCGCGCGCGAGCGGCTGGCCGAGCTGATCCGGAAGGCCTGTGAAAAGCCGAAGCGGCGGATCCCGACGAAAGTGTCGCAGAACCAGAAGCGGAAGCGCGTGGATGCGAAGAAGGCGCGCGCCGAGGTGAAGGAGAAGCGGGGGTGGGAGAGGTAGGGGGCAAGTGTGGTTCGGAGGTCTAGGACCTAACCCGCCTTTGCGCAGGTGGGTGCAGAAATAGTCGACTAACGCCCTCGTTCTTGAATAATTGACCACCAAGAACAAACTTCATTGAGTCGCTCGAAGTAAGGAAAAGAAATAACCTGTTCCCTATTTCTCTCCACTTCTGGGGCCGCTCGCGCAACTGCTGGAACAGAAAAACCTAGGTCTTGAGCCGACGTGGCCGCCCGCGAAAATTCGATGAACTTATCGAATGTAGCCAGTTCCAAGGATACCTCTGCATCCTCCAAAGATGCGAAGGAAACAGGGATCCGAGCATCGCCTGTCAAACCGAGCCGGTCAGCCCTTTCATTGCAAACCTTGAATATCTCGTCGTGGAGGTCGCCCAGCAACTGCATCCAAGGATCTAGGCTCAAGATCGTGCCGACAGCATCAGGGGAAATTTTTCGGCCTTCTTCTAACATTTCGCCCTTGGCAAGGTCGTCGGCAAATTGCCAGATTTGCAGCACCCCCTTAATGATGTCCTCATATTTGTCCATGTGAGATTCAACTGGGTTGGGCGATGACAACACTGCGTGCGGCAACCTTCGAGATTTGCACTCAACGACCATCTTGATGGCGTCGTCAGAGGTAGAAATGAGAATGTCCGGAGAATCCTTGGAGCCGTACTTAAACTCTGGCTCAACTCGGAAACCTACCTGTTCGGCATAGTGAGAGATAATTTCGAGACACAGACTTTCGAAATTTCGGCCATAGCCCTGTCGCACCCCCCCATCACCGACCAGATCAAAATAGAGCCCATCCGTAAATCTGGCGACAACCAGATCGCTCAATGGAGCGGTAAAATGGCGCCCATCGCCCCCAACGCGAATAATCGGAAATTCCCGGATCGGGCTTCGTTCGTAGGATGATATCTTTTGCGGGGACCGTATCTCCCTCGCAAGCTTTATCATAGAGACCCGCCTCTTCGAGAAAGCACTAAAAAAGGCCGCGACTTCTGATTTCTCATAGGGATAGACCTCCTCGATACTATCAAGCGAGACTGCCCTGTGTTCCCGAACCGCAGCCGAAACGGTGAAAGCGATAAAGGTCGCGCCGGACAAGCCAACACCATATTTTTCTGAGAAGTAATCGTCTGCATCCTCAAAATTGTAGATGCGCCACGCCCGATACAATTTATGAGAATTAAGGTAGCCGACCTGCCAAGCCGCCTGTGGCCAATACAACCTCGGCAAAGCCTTTAATATGCCCCCCTCCGGAATATCCATCAAGGACTCGGAGTTCTCAAAAGCCTTAAGCCGGTTCAGTATTTCAGCAAACGCCGACCAAGCTTGACAGTTCACCACTCTATTGTTTCTCACGGGCCGAGTTGGATTGGAGAAATATTCGTTAATTAAATTCTCAAGCTCCCATTTTGGAAACCATGCACGCCCTTGAAAATCGAATTCTTTCTCTAGGGGCAAACCTCGCAACCACTTCCGCCCGATTTCGTATTCCCCGTCCAGAACTGCATTAGCAGCCCAAATCATGGTGATAAAACTGTCAAACTCGCAACATGAGAGCAAGCTACGCAGACGTTTCCGATGAAACAGTCGCGTGTGGGGCGAATAGCGAGGGCTATTCCTCACACCACAACCGCCCTTCTCTCCTGCTCCCCAACTCCGAACACCCGTTTGTAGCGCTCGACTTCCTCCGCGGGGCCCATGGCCTTTTCGGGGTTGTCGGAGAGTTTGACGGTGGGATGGCCGTTGGCCTTCACGGCCTTGCAGACGAGGGAAAACGGCGCAAGGGCGTCGTCTTTCACCAGGCCGCGGAAATCATTGGTGAGCAGCGTGCCCCAGCCGAAGGAGACGCGGATGCGGCCGGTGAACTGTCGGTGCAGGGTCTCGATCTGCTCGACGTCGAGGCCGTCGGAGAAGATGACGAGCTTTTCGCGCGGGTCCTCGCCGCGGGATTTCCACCAGTCGATGGCGGTTTCGGCGCCGCGGGCGGGATCGCCGCTGTCGATGCGGATGCCCGTCCAGCCGGCGAGCCAGTCGGGGGCGTTCCTGAGGAAGCCCTCGGTGCCGTAGGTGTCGGGCAGGATCATGCGCAGGTTGCCGGAATGCTCCTCGTGCCAGTCGGCGAGCACGTCGTAGGGGGCGCGGGCGAGGGCGGCGTCATCCTCGGCCAGGGCGGAGTAGACCATGGGCAGCTCATGGGCATTGGTGCCGACGGCCTCGAGATCGTCGCGCATGGCGATGAGGCAGTTGGAGGTGCCGATGAACTTGTCGCCGAGGCCCTCGATCATGGCCTGCACGCACCAGTCCTGCCAGAGGTAGGAATGGCGGCGGCGGGTGCCGAAATCGGCGATCTTTAGGCCGTCGAGGGCGCGCAGGCGTTCGATCTTTTCCCAGAGCTTGGTCATGGCGCGGGCGTAGAGCACCTGAAGCTCGAAGCGGCCCATCTTGTGCAGCACGGCGCGGCCGCGGAGCTCCATCAGGATGGCGAGGGCGGGGATCTCCCAGAGCATGACCTCGGGCCATTTGCCCTCGAAGGTCAGCTCGTACTGATCGCCCTTGCGCTCGAGGTGGTAGGGCGGCAGGCGCAGGTTTTCGAACCACTCCATGAAATCGGGGCGGAACATCTGGCGCTTGCCATAGAAGGTGTTGCCGCGCATCCAGGTGCTCTCGCCACGGCGGAGCGAAAGGGAGCGGACATGGTCGAGCTGTTCGCGCAGCTCGCCCTCGTCGATCATCCGGGCGAGGGGGACGTTCTTCGAGCGGTTGATGAGCGAGAAGGTGACATGGGTGTCACGCTTGTTGCGGAAAACCGACTGGCACATCAGCAGCTTGTAGAAGTCCGTGTCGATGAGGGAGCGGACGATCGGGTCGATCTTCCACTTGTGGTTATGGACGCGGGCGGCGATGTCGACCATGGCGGAACTCCTCACATTCCGTGCGATAAAGCAGGGCAGAGGGATGGAATGCAAGCATTCAGCGGGTGATCTGTGATCACTCGACCGTTTTGCTGTGATCACATGGCGCGGCGGGTGGGCGGGAAATAGGCATCCCGGACCCCGTCGAGAGCCTCGCGGAAGCGGGCGGTCAGGGCCTGTAGATGGGCGCCGTCGCTGAGCAGCGGGGGCGTTTCGGCCGCACGGCGCAGGCAGCGCGGCAGCCGGGAGGCCTCGAGCCGGTGCCGCAGGCGACCGCGACGCGAGAGGCGCTGGCCGAAGGGCAGCTCTCCCAGGCGGCCGTAGAGCGGCTGCGGCGCGCCCTCCAGCTCCAGGGCCTCGAAGACGTCGCGCCATTTCCCGGCATTGAACTGCCAGGAGGCCCAGACCGGCACCCATGGCACGCGGAAGGCATCGGCGATGATCGCCGCATGCATGGATTCCGCCACCACCAGCGGCGCCAGGGCAATGCGGCGGATCACCGAATGCGCCTCCTCGCGGGGCGAGGCAAAGGCAAGGCCGGCACGGGCACAGGCCTGGCGCCAGTCGTGGCGGCCGATGCTCTCGTGGTGCGGCACGAAGAGGGGCCTGTCGGCGCGGGGCTGCACCGAGAGGCCGGCAAAGCGGGGCATCTGCGGCAGCAGCATGGCCGGATCGATCATGCCGAGCTCGGGCGAAAGCTGCAGGGTGCGGGCGCTGACCGGGCCGCGCAGGGCGCGGATGTCCCAGGCGGGATCGAGCGGCAGATCGGGCGGATCGCCATAGCCCACCCCGGACCCCAGCACCAGCAGGCGACGCCCGGCAAAGGGCGCGAGCCGGGCGGCGTTGAGCAGGGTGCCGATGCCGAAGAGCGTGACATCCGGCGCCGCCTCGCGCCAGCCGGGCAGGACCTCGTCCCAGAACCAGAGGTTCATGTCATCGCCAAAATTACCCTCTGGATCCCGGTGATAGAACAGGTCCACGACACACCCCCCAACTCGCAAGCACTCCGGCCACACTAACCCTATGCGTGTTCTTGAGCCAATAGCCGCAACCCGGAATGGCACGCACACGCAGCACTCCGCCGGGGACAGCCCCCCCGGCGGAGCGGATGCGGCACGAAACTGAAGCAACGGGGAGAGACGCCGGCCAGGGAGCCAGCGATCAGGGCCCCCTGTCAGCGCGGGCCCGAACGGGGAGCCGGCCGGCCGCCCGCCCCCTCCGGACCGCGAGAGCACATGTCCGAAAGGGCCGGGACGGCCCGGCCGGCATCGCCCGGGTGTGTCCCTCCGGTGGTCCGATGCCGCATCACTCTTGAAGAACGGAGCACGAGGGCGTGCCCTACGCAGTACGCGCGACATGGAACCACCGGCCTTGACCGGCACGACCGCGAAGGCCGGGACCGGCCGTGGAGCTTTCCACTTCTACCCGGGCCCTGAATGCCCCCTGCCGGGCGTTCGCACTTGCCTGTTCCTGCCGATGACTTGCCAATTCCTGCCGGCCGGCGCAAAGTCACGCAACGGCAGGCCCCCGCCGGCAGCTGCAGCGGGCAAGGATCCGGGACACCCGGTCGAGAGCCGGCCAGGAACGGCATGGAATCAGGACGATGAACGAGACCACGCGGATCGACACGACGACAGGCGCAACCGGCGGCGGCACGACGGAAGACAAGGCCGCAGGCGAATCGGGCGCGGCGGCCACGGTTGCAGGGGAAACAGGCGACGACAGCCTGCGCGCGCGGCTTTATCGCCGCACGGTGCGCTATGCCCGGCAGGAGGGACTGGGCCTGGTGCCGCTGCCGCTTCTGATGTCGAACCTGGGGATCCTCTATACCGACCACCCGACCGACGTCAGCCACACGATCTATCAGCCGCTGTTCTGCGTGGTTCTGGGCGGCGAGAAACTGGTGGATTTCGACGGCCAGCGCTGTGTCTTCGGGCCCGGCAACGGCATGGTGCTGTCGACCGACCTGCCGGGCACCGCCCGGATCAGCAAGGCCGACCGCAACGCGCCCTATGTCACCATGGCGATCCTGCTCGATCGCGGGCTGCTGCGCAGCCTGGCGCGGGACCTGGGGCTGACCGAGGCCACCGCCGGGGCCGGTGCGGGGGGCGGGGCGGGGTTCGGTGCGGGACCCGGTGCGACAGGCGCGCAGGCGGTGCGCGGCCACGCGGTGACGGGCGCCGCACCTGATCAGCGGATCCTGGGCGTGCTGGACCGGA
This sequence comes from Pseudooceanicola sp. DL12, assembly GCF_056270665.1. NCBI lineage: Bacteria > Pseudomonadati > Pseudomonadota > Alphaproteobacteria > Rhodobacterales > Paracoccaceae > Pseudooceanicola > Pseudooceanicola sp. DL12. The sequence goes on along the minus strand of NZ_CM149884.1, from coordinate 41,277 downwards.
TGATGGACCTGCTGGAGAGCGAGCAGCCCGACAACCCGATGCGCGCCGCCAAGCTGACGCGCGAGCTGCATGTCCTGCTGCTGCGCGACCCGGCGAACGCGGTGCTGCGGCGGCTGGCCTGCGAGGGCAGCGAGACCGGGCGGGTGGCCGACACCATGGCCTACCTACGCCACAACCTGCACCGCCAGATCCCGGTGGAGGACCTGGCGCGGCGCGCCGGCATGAGCGTCACCGTCTATCACCGCAGGTTCAAGGCGCTGAGCGGCACCACGCCGCTGCAGTTTCACAAGCGGCTGCGGCTGCTCGAGGCCCGGCGGCTGATCACCTCGGGCGAGACGGCGGTGACCGGCGCGGCCTGGCGCACCGGCTACGAGAGCGCGTCGCAGTTCAGCCGCGATTACAGCCGGATGTTCGGCCACCCGCCACGCGCGGACCGCAGCACCGGGATGTGATCAGGGTCTCGGAGAACCGGGATACTTCTCCAAGCCTCCGTAGATACGCAGGTGAGGAAGCTGTTCGAGGGCTGCGAGTGCAAGTTCGACAGTTCGTGGCAAATTAGTCTCCGAACATTCCCAGCCCGAGATGGTAGAACGAGAGCCAAGGCCCAGCTCCCGCTGCAAATCCTGCTGACGGTAGCCGTTGCGCAGCCGCCACGCCTTCAGGTCAAAGCCGATCATGCCTCACGCCCCCATTTGTGCGCCAGCGGACAGAAACAAAGACTATCTTTCGCACTCTGAGGCTGATCGCGAGGAAATGTGAGCGTGCACTTCGAAGCTTCGGAGACGTGTCTGAAAACCGGACATCTGATTGTTGGCATCTTGCGTCGGATTGGGGCATTTGGGCGTCCTTTTGTGTTGGTGTGGGCCCATAATCGCACATTAACCCTAACGCCAGGTTTCCGTCCGCCAGCGAGCTACGCGATGGTCACGCCGGCATCGCGCATGCCGGCGAGGGCCGCGGAGAGGGAGCCGTCCATGTCGATGCCACGGCAGAGATCGCTGCGCAGAGTGACGTTGAAGCCCAGTTTCGCGGCATCCACGGCGCTGAAATTGACGCAGAAATCGGTGGCGATGCCGACCATGGTCAGATCGGTGATGCCGCGCGTCTTCAGATAGCCCTCGAGCCCGGTGGGCGTGACGTGGTCGTTCTCGAAGAAGGCGGAATAGCTGTCGATCGCCGGGTTGAACCCCTTGCGGATGATCAGCTGGGCCCGATCCACGGCGAGATCGGCGTGGAAATTGGCGCCGTCCGAGCCCTGGATGCAGTGATCGGGCCAGAGCACCTGGGGCCCATAGGGCATTTCGGTGAGACTCATGACCGCGGCGCCGGGATGGGAGCTGGCAAAGGAGGAATGACCGGCGGGATGCCAGTCCTGGGTCAGGATGGTGGCATCGAATTCGGTCATCAACATGTTGATGCCGCCCACGATTTCATCGCCGCCGGCCACCGCCAGGGCGCCACCGGGGCAGAAATCCTTTTGCACGTCGATCACGATAAGGGCTTTGGGGGCGTCACTCATGGCACATCCTCTCTGGCGTCCGGGCCTGGCATTCGGGCCTGACATTCTGGCCTGGCATTCGGGCCTGGCATTCGGGCAAAACCTGACCGAGGCCGCGGGAAAGATCAACGCCCGCCTCGCCCGCGCGGCATTCTGCCTGTGCATCGGCGCAGGGCTGCTATCGGTTTCAGGGCATGGTCTTTGCCCTATCTGTCACTGTACGTAGTGTTGAACGACAAAGGAGACGATCATGTCCACCAAGATCGCCGTGATCAACGGCTCTCTGCGCAAGGCTTCCTTTTCCGAGGCCATCTGCAACACCCTGCCCGAGCTGGCCCCGGGCGCGGACTTCATCAACGTCGATTATGCCGACGTGCCCTTCTACAACGAGGACCTGAAGGCCGAGGGATCGCCCGCCGCGGTGCGCGCCGTGGTCGAGACCCTTGCCGGCTGCGATGCCATCGTCTTCGTCACCCCGGAATACAACCGCGCCATGTCGGGCGCGATGAAGAACCTGATCGACTGGCTGTCGAAGGAGCCGGAAGCGCCGCTGAAGGGCAAGGCCGGCCTGGTCGTGACCCAGTCGCCGGGCGCCGTGGGCGGGCTGACCGCCAACTACAACCTGCGCCAGGTCCTCTCGGTCTGCGGCATGCACCTTGTCTCGGGCTTCGAGGTGGCGATCGGCGCGGTGATGACCAAGGTCGCCGACGGCAAGCTGACCGACCAGGCGACGCGCGACTTCGTGGCCGCGAACCTGGACGCGCTGACCGAGATCGTGGCCTTCACCCGCAGCCGCGCGGCCTGAGCCCGCGCAGGTTTCGGAGAGGCTCCGGGCGGCCAGGCGCCGCCCGGTTAAACCTGAGCCGCGCATACATCTTGCGAGGGTGCGCGGTTCGTCCTAGATCGCAGCCATGTATACCGTCTGCGCCCTCTACCACTTCACCCGTTTCGATGACCCCGCCGCCCTGCGCGGCCCCCTGATCGCGCTCTGCGACCGCGAGGGGATTTCCGGCACGCTGCTGCTGGCGCGGGAGGGGATCAACGGCACCATCGCCGGGCCCCGCGCGGGGATCGACGCCGTGCTGGCCCATATCCGCGCCCTGCCCGGCTGCGAGGACCTGGAGTGGAAATTCTCCACCGCCAGCGAACAGCCCTTTGCCCGCATGAAGGTGCGGCTGAAGAAGGAGATCGTGACCATGGGCCAGCCGGACGTGGATCCGCTGGCACGGGTGGGCCATTACGTGGCGCCCGAGGACTGGAACGATCTGATCCGCAGCGAGGACGTGGCGCTGATCGACACCCGCAACGACTACGAGGTGGCCATCGGCACCTTCGAGGGCGCGGTGGACCCCAAGACGGCCAGCTTCCGCGATTTTCCCGCCTGGTGGGAGGAGAACAAGGAGCGTTTCCACAACAAGCGCATCGCCATGTTCTGCACCGGCGGGATTCGCTGCGAGAAATCAACGAACTACCTGCTGGGGCAGGGCGTGCCCGAGGTCTACCACCTGAAGGGCGGCATCCTGAAGTACCTGGAGGAAGTGCCCGAGGAAGACAGCACCTGGGAGGGCGAATGCTTCGTCTTCGACCGGCGCGTCTCGGTCGGCCATGGGCTGAAGGAAGGCCCGCACGAGCTCTGCCATGCCTGCCGCCGGCCGATCCTGCCCGAGGACAAGGCCCGCCCGGACTACGAGGAAGGCGTCTCCTGTCATCACTGTGTCACGGAGACCAGCGAAGAGGACAAGATGCGGTTCCGCGAACGCCAGAAGCAGATTGCCCTGGCAAGGGCCCGCGGCGAACGCCACCTCGGTGATTTCGACGATTAAGGGAGCCCGATGGCTCAGGTTATCTTCCTTCACGGCGCCTCGAGCAGCGGCAAATCCACCATCGCAAAGGCGCTGCAGGCCCGGATCGAACGGCCCTTCTGGCATGTCTCGATCGACCACATGCGCGACGCCGGCGTGCTGCCCCTGCCCCGCTACCAGAGCGGCGAGTTCGACTGGCGCGCCGACAGGCCGGCGTTTTTCGACGGGTTCCATGCCTCGCTCGGCGCCTACGTGGGCGCGGGCAACAACCTGATTCTCGAGCATATCCTGGATACCGAGGGCTGGCTCGAGGCGCTGCAGGCAGAGTTTGCCGGCCACGACGTGCTCTTCGTCGGGGTGCATTGCCCGCTGGATCAGCTGATCCGGCGCGAGGCCGCGCGCGGCGACCGCCCCGGGGGCAGCGCCGCGCAGGATTTCGCCACCATCCACGAGGGGCGCCGCTATGACGTCGAGGTCAATTCGCCCGATGGCGTGGAGGTGAACGCCGCCCGCATCCTGAGCGCCTGGCGCAGCGGGACGCGGACGGGCGATTTCGCCTATTCGCCGGCGGTGTAATCCGTCGCCGCCGCCCCGGCGATGCGCCCGGAGATATAGGCAAAGGCCGCCGACATCCCCTCGACCGTGGGATAGCTGTCGCCGTAGATTCCGCCGGCGTTGTTGCCGGTGACATAGAGGCCCGGCACCGGGGTGCGGGCGCGGGTGACGGCCTCGAACTTCTCGTTCACGCGCACGCCGCCAATGGTGCCCAGCGTGGTGGAGCGCGGCCGCAGCGCGTAGAAGGGGCCGGTTTCCACCTTGTATTTCAGGAACTTCGCCGGCTTGTAGAAGAGCGCGTCCTCGCCCTGTTCGACCGCATCGTTATAGGCGGCAACACTGGCCACCAGCGTCTCGGCCGGCACGCCGATCTGCGCGGCAAGATCCTCGAGCGTGTCGGCACGCCAGGCAACGCCCTTCTCCACTGCCTCGGCCAGGGCCTCGTCGATATCGGCGAGTGGTGCCACGCGGCCGGTCGGCGGCTGATGCGCCAGGCCCATGAAGGTGCGTTCGAAGGAATCGGGCATGTCGGTGCCCTCGGCCTTGAGGCTGGCGACGGTGGGGGCATCGAGCAGCGCGTAGTAGAAGCCGCCGGCGGCATAGGTCACGTTGCCCCAGAGCGCGAAGTCATAGACGATATCCTCGCCGGTGAAGCGCTGGCCGGTGCTGTCGAGCCAGAGCAGCGGCAGGTCGGTCAGGGTCATCACCGTCATCCCGGTGAGCTTGCCCTTGCCCGGCGCCGGGATGGTCGAGGCGGCGTGCAGCTCGTACATGCCCATGGCGCATTTGTCGGCGCCGGCCTCGAAGGCCATCCGCTGGGCATCGCCCACGGCCTTGCGCTCGCCCATGGAGTAGAGATCGGCGGGATCCTCGATCTCGAGATATTCCTCGGCCATCTCAGGATCGGCGACATAGCCGCCGGTGGCCAGGATCACGGCCGGCGCGGCAATGGTGATCGCCTCGCCCTTCGTCTCGGCCTCGATGCCGGTGATGCGGCCGGCACCGTCGCGGATCAGGCCGGTGCAGGCGGTCTCTGTCATCAGAAAGCCGCCGAGCGACTTGAAGCGGTCAAAGAGCGCCTCGTAGCCTTTGAACTTGTCGATGTACTGGTGATAGGTGCGCGGGTGGCTCTGATGCACTTCCTGAGTGTTATCAACCAGTTCCGTGGCAAGACCACGCTCTTCCAGCCAGTCGACCGTCTCGCCCGAGAGCGCGATCACCGCCCGCGTCAGCCGGGCGTTGGAGCGGTGATGGGTATAGGCCATCATCTCCTTGAAGCCATCCTCGACGCTCACGCCCTGCTCGCCCGCGGCCTTCTGCTTGGAGCTCTCGAACCCGGCAAAACCCTGGGAGCCGAAGAGCCCGGCGCCGCCCACCTTGTTGCCCTTTTCCAGCAGGATCACCCGGCGGCCCGCCTCTGCCGCGGTCAGGGCGGCGGCGATGCCAGAGGCCCCCGCGCCGGCGATGACGATATCGCATTCATGTGTGCTGCTCATGTGGTGCTCCTTGGTCCCGGCCGCCGGTGGCGGCCTCTGCCGGGAGTAGAGGCCGCAGCGCCGGGAGCCTCAAGGTGCGGTGCCGGCCGCCAAGGTGGAAACCGGCGGGATGTGGCCGACGGGCAAACATATTTTGCCCGCAATTACAGCAAGTTGACTCTGCGATACATGTTATGTCCCGGCCCGCACAACGCAGCGCTGAATCGGCAATTCCGGATGCCCGCAACGGCTGTTTTCACCGCCCCGGCGGGCAGTCAGATGGGGCCAGGCACCGGTCAGAAGTAGCTGCGCACCAGGCTGCCGGTGATCAGCGTCCAGCCGTCGGCCACCACGAAGAAGGCGAGCTTGAACGGCAGCGAGACGATGGCCGGGGGCACCATCATCATGCCCATGGACATCAGCACCGCGGCCACGACGAGGTCGATGATCAGGAAGGGCAGGAAGAGCAGGAAGCCGATCTGGAAGGCGCGGCTGATCTCGGACAGCATGAAGCTGGGCACCAGAACGGAAAGCGGCGCCTCCGGGCCGGTGACGATGCTGGCGGCATCGGGGCGCAGCGAGGCCATGGCCTCGAAGGTGGTGGGATCGGTGCGCGCCGCCATGAAGGTGCGGAAGGGCCCGATGGCGAGGGGAAAGGCCTCCTCGATGGTCATCTGCTCGTTCACGAAGGGCTGGATGCCCAGGGTCCAGGCCTCCTGGAAGACCGGCTCCATGATGTAGTAGGTCAGGAACATCGCCAGGCTGACGATCAGCATGTTGGGCGGCGACTGCTGCAGACCGATGGCCTGGCGCAGGATCGACAGGGTGGTCACCAGGAAGGGGAAACAGGTGATCATCACCAGTATCCCCGGCGCCAGCGAGAGCACCGTGATGAGCAGGATCAGCTGGATCCCGCGGGCCGACATCGAGCCGTTCTCGGCGATGTTCACCGTCACGTCCTGAGCCAGGAGCGGCAGGGGCAGGACAATCAGGAAAACAAGGAGAATTCTTCCCCAGGTTTTCAAGTCAGAGCTCTCCGGACAGGTCCACGACCTCGGTCAGGCGCACGGCAAGCTGGCCGGCCTGATCCCCCTCCATCTCCTCGAGCTCGCCGCGGGCGATCAGGCGATCGCCGACATAGAGCTCGACCGGATCCTCGACACGCTTGTCGAGCGGCAGCACGCTGTCGCGCGTCAGCTTGAGCAGATCGCGGATCAGCGGCCGGGCCTTGCCCACCGAGATGGTGATCTCGATCGGCACGACGGTGAAGGGATTGCCCCGCGGCGCGGCGGCCTCGGCGGTAGAGTCATCCATTCTCGATTTTCCTTTCCTCTTCGGTGAAGAACCCCTCGACCGCCAGGCGGATGCCATCGGTCACCGCGGCAAGGTCGATCTCGGTCTCTTCCTCTCCGATGCGGAGAAAGACCTGACCCTCGCCGAGGGTGTCATCTGGCAGGACGGCCAGGGGAAAGCCGAAGTCCTGCATCGTAAGGTCCTGGACCCGCTCGACATTTGCCGGCGCCACGACGATCTCGACCCGCTGGGTCGACTTGCGTTTCACCAGCGCCTCGAGCTCCTCCTTCAGGCGCAGACCCATGGTCTCGCGCGCGGCATCGGGCACCACCTTGTCGATGATGTCGGTCAGCAGCGGCCGGATCGCCGCCAGCACCGCCGCATGGGCCTCGTGGTAGGTGAAGGAGAGATCCTGCAAATTGCGCGCAAATTCCGCCGAGAAGGTCGATTGCTCCTCGCCCAGCGCCTTGCTCGCATCATCCCAGCCCGCCTGGTAGCCGCTCTCGTAGCCATCGAGGCGGATCGTCTCGATCTCCTCCTCCGACATGGCCGGCGCCACGGGCGGAGCCGGGGCCCTGGAGCTGCCGAAATCCTCGAGGATATGGGCTATGGCCTTCATGCGGTGCCCTCGCTTTCCTCGAGCCAGCTGCGCAGGATCTCCATGGTCTCCTCCTTGCGCTCCTCGATCAGCGCCTGCAGCTTGGCCACCGGATCGTCGCCGCCGCCGCTGTCGCCCATGCCGTCGAAATCGGAAATCATCGGGAAGCCGCCGCCGCCGGCGTCATCCCCGAACCCGGGCGCGAAGTTCAGCTCTGGCAGGGCGAAATCGTCGTCCTCCACCTCGCCGTCGAGCGCCCCGGCACTGCCGCCCTCGAGCAGGGGCACATCGGCTGTCTCGTCACGGCCCACCAGCACCGGGCGCACCACGAAGAGGCCCAGGACAAGCGCCACCACGGCAAGGACCGCCATCTGGATGATCGACATCATGTCGAGGTTCAGTCCGGCGACAAAGCCCATGTCGCTGCCGGTTCCAAGCGGCGGAACCGGTTCGAATTCCATGGATTTCAGCGTGATCACATCGCCCCGCCCCTCGTCGTAGCCGACGGCGGAGGAGACCAGTTCGCGCAGGCTCGCCATTTCCTCGTCGGTGCGGATCGAGGGTACCAGCTCGCCCGCCTCATTGGGCGCCATGACGTTGTTCACCAGCACCGCAACGGTCATCCTGCGGATCGCGCCGGGCGCGCGCACAACCTCGCGGTTCACCTCGGTGACCTCGTAGTTGACGCGCTCGCGGGTCTCGCTGTTCTGGGACGAAGAGGTGTTGTTGTTGTTGCCGGCGGCGCCATTGGGCAGGTTCGACGCAACGGTCACATCACCGCCGTCGGTATTCTGGGAATTGTTGCTGCGCTCCTCTGTGTCGGTGCTGACCGCCACGCGGCCATCCGGGTCGAAGCGCCGTTCACGGATCGATTCGCTCTCGGTGACGGTATCCACCGAAACCTCGACCACCGCGTTGCCATGGCCCACCCGCGCCTCGAGCAGGCGCTGCACGCGCTCCTTGATCTCCTGGGCCCGGTCCTGGGCGGTGCTGCCGCCGCCATCCTCCTCGGCGGCCACGATCAGCTCGCCCGAATCGTCGATCACGGCCACATCATCGGGGTTCAGCCCCGCCACGGCCGAGGCCACGAGATAGCGCAGCGCCTTGGCCTGCGCCGGGGTGATGTCGCCATTCGCCGTCACCGAAATCGAGGCCGTGGGCCGCAGGTCGCGCTGAAAGGGCGTGGCGCCCTGATGCGCGATATGAACCCGTGCCGCCTCGATCTGCGGGCTGGAGGCGATGGTCCGGGCAAGCTCGCCCTCCTTCGCACGCCAGTAGGCCGCATCGAACATCTGCGACGTGGTGCCGAATCCGGACAGGGAATCAAGCAGTTCGTACCCCTGGCTGGAGTTCCGCGGCAGCCCCTCGCTGGCCAGGGTCATCCGCAGTTCGTCCCGCGATCCGCCCTCGACATAGATCGATCCGCCCCGCACCTCGTAGGTGACACCACGCTGTTCCAGGGCGCGCACGATCTCTCCGGCCTGGCCGTTTTCCAGGCCCGAGTAGAGCAGGCTCATGGAGGGCTGCGAGGCCATCTTTGCGAGCCCGAGCACCGCCGCGAACATCGCGACCGCCGCCAGAATCGTCACGATTCGGCGTCTCGGTTCCATGTTGGTCCACAGGGTCAAAAGCTGTTGCAAACCGCATCTCCCGTCCAGCCAGCCTTCTGCCGGCGACTGACCCTTAATTGGCCGAACGGGCTTAACAATCGGTTAGTCCATGAGCGCTAAAACGGACCCTGCTGAGAGAATTTGGTAGGGCCATGTCCGAAGAGACCGAAGAAGAACAGGAAGAGCCGAAAAAGCGCTCCAAGCTGCCGCTGATCCTTGCGCTCGTGCTGGCGCTGGGCGGCGGGGGTGGCGCATTTTTCGCCATCTACAGCGGCATGATTCTGGGCGGCGGGCACGAGGATGCGGCCGCGGCGGATCAGGAACCGCACGAGGAATTCGTGGCGCCCGACGTCGCCTTCGTGCCGCTGGAGCCCATGGTGATCACCATGGGCGCCGCGACCGAAAACAAGCACCTGCGCTTCACCGCCAATCTCGAGGTGCCCTCGCACCAGGTGGAGAACGTCACCGCGGTCACGCCGCGGGTACTCGACGTGCTGAACAATTACCTGCGCGCCCTGCGCATGGAAGACTTCGAGGATCCCGCGGCGCTGGTGCGGATCCGGGCCCAGATGCTGCGCCGGATCCAGGTGATCACGGGGCCCGAGGCCGTGCGCGACCTGCTCATCACCGAATTCGTCATGACCTAGAAGGGGGAAAGACATGGAAATGATCTCGGATATCCTGCTGGTGGCCGGCGCCCTGGGCGCCGCCTTCTACTGCTTCATCCTCGCCCGCCGCCTGTCGCGGTTCAACGACCTGGAAAACGGCGTGGGGGGCGCGGTGGCAGTGCTCTCGGCTCAGGTCGACGACCTGACCAGGACGCTGAAGACGGCACAGGCCGCCGCGGGCGAGTCGAGCGCCTCCCTGGAACAGCTGACCGACCGCGCCGAGGCGGTGGCCAAGCGACTGGAGCTGCTGGTGGCCTCGATGCACGACCTTCCCGACGCGGCCGAGCCCGCGCCCAAGGCCGCGAGCCTGCCGGCCGAACCGGTGTTCTCGCGCCGCGCGGCAAAGGGCTGATCCATGGCCAAGGCACCCCGCAAGACATCCAAGGCCGCGAAGCCCGCCGCCCCGGCCGTGAAGCGGAAGAAGCGCCGCACCCGCCGCGGCACGCTGACGCTGATCGCGCTGCTGCTTGTCAGCTCGGCCATCCTGCGCGTGGGCGCCCATACCGGTGGCGTGGTCGCGCTCGAGAAACCGGCCGAGCATGGCGACACGATGGCCGCGGGCACGCCGCCCGCCGGCTGTGCCCCGGCGCCGGATGTCGAGGCGATGATGCAGGCCTTCGACGCCCGCGAGGCCAGGATCGAGGCCCGCGAGGCGCAGATTCGCGACCGGATGAACGCGCTTGCCGTGGCCGACCAGGAAATCGACAAGAAGCTGGCGCAGCTTGAAACCGCGGAAGCCGCGCTGAAATCCACGCTCGCCCTGGCCGACAGCGCCGCGGAGAACGACATCAGCCGGCTGACAGCGGTCTACGAGAACATGAAGCCCAAGGACGCTGCGGCCCTCTTCGAGCAGATGGACCCGGAATTTGCAGCGGGCTTCGTGGGCCGCATGCGCCCTGATGCCGCCGCGGCCCTGATGACCGGCCTTTCGCCGGACCGCGCCTACACGATCTCGGTGATCCTGGCCGGGCGAAATTCATCTGTTCCAAAGGAATGACCCTTAGCGTGAAGACATCATACAGGCAGTGGATTCGGGGCTAAACACATGATCGGTTTCGTTGGTATCGGCGTCATCTTCGTGATGGTCTTCGGCGGGTACATCCTTGCCGGCGGCAAGCTTGGCATCATCCTGAAATCCCTGCCGTTCGAGCTGATGATGATCGGCGGCGCCGCCCTGGGCGCCTTCCTGCTGTCCAACGACATGGCGGCGGTGAAACATACCGCAAAGGACGTGGGCAAGGTCTTCAAGGGCCCCAAGTGGAAGCACGGGGACTACCGGGACCTGCTCTGCCTGCTGTTCGAGCTGATCCGCCTGGCCCGGCAGAACCCCGTCGCCATCGAGGAACATATCGAGGCGCCGGAGAATTCCTCGATCTTCTCGAAATACCCCAAGATCCTGGCGGACCAGGAGGCGATCGAGCTGATCTGCGACACCATGCGCTCGGCCTCGATGAACTATGATGACCCGCACCAGGTGGAAGAGGTCCTGGAAAAACGCATGGATGCCAACCTGCACCACGCCATGCATTCCAGCCATGCCCTGCAGTCGGTGGCAGACGCCCTGCCCGCACTGGGCATCGTGGCCGCGGTGCTGGGCGTGATCAAGACCATGGCCTCCATCGACCAGCCGCCAGAGGTGCTGGGCAAGATGATCGGCGGCGCCCTCGTCGGCACCTTCCTCGGCGTGTTCCTGGCCTATGGCATCGTCGGCCCCTTCGCGGGCCGCCTGAAGACGGTGATCGAGGAGGACGGCCACTTCTACCAGCTGATCCGCGAGGTGCTGGTGGCGAACCTGCACAACCACGCCACGAATATCTGCATCGAGGTCGGCCGTCAGAACACGCCGTCTCACTGCCGCCCCAGCTTCTCGGAGCTGGAGGACGCGTTGAAAGAGGTGAAAAGCGGGGCCGCATGATAAAATCATTCCTGACCGCCTGCATTGCCCTGCTGCCCCTGACCGCCGCCGCCCAGACGGCGGTTGTGCGCACCGGCGACCATCCCGACTTCACCCGCCTGACGGTGCCCATGCCGACCGGCACCGACTGGCAGCTGGACCAGGCCGCACAGGATGTTTCGCTGCAATTCTCCGGTGCCCTGCAACGGCTTGATATCTCGCAGGCCTTCACGCGGATCAGCCGCGACCGGATTGCGGCTATCACCACCGGCGCCGGCCCGGCCCTCAACATCCAGCTGGCCTGTGACTGTGTGGCCGAGGCCTTCGTGGCCGCCAACAACCTGCTGGTCGTCGATGTCGCGCCCGGCTCCGCGAGCCCGGCGGCGGTGCGTCCCAACTGGCGCCCCGCCCTGCCCAATCTCTACACCGCCGGCACGCTGCGCTTCGGCCCCGAGAATGGCGGCGGCATCGCCCCGCCGCGCCCGGCCAGGCCGGCACAGCCCGCACCGGTCCAGGTCGACCTGCCCCGCCTGCCCACCGCGCCGCGGAACTCCATGCAAGACGTCGCCAACGACAGCTTCGCCCGCAGCGCCATCAACGGGTTGCCCTCGACCGTGCCCGATCCCGGCGCGTCCGGAGCAGAGCTGACACGGGAACTGGAAACACGCCTGCTTGCCGCCATCGGCCAGGCCGCAACCGAAGGCCTCCTCGAGGCAGATCCTTCCAATGTGTCTCAATTGCCCGATGACGTTCGGCAAATGAGCGACCCGGCCACCACTCTGCACGGCTCCGACCCCGGCCTCTCTGCCAAGCCAAGCACGCTCGAAGCTGACGAAGCCGAGGATCCCCGCCGCTACTTGCTGTCCCGGGACAGCTGCATGACGCACCTCGCTCCATTCATGTCGAGCGCCGATGATGAACCCTTCGTGCGACGCCTCGGCCAGTTGCGCTCGGCACTGACCGAGGAATTCGACCACGACAACCCCCGCGCCTACCTGGAATTGGCGCAGTTCTACCTGCTGAACGGCTTCGGCGCAGAGGCACGCCAACTGGTCGCCTCCGTGCCGCAACAGCCCGAGGTTCATGACGAAATCGTCTCCATCGCCAATATCATGGACTATGGCCATGACCACGCGGACGGAGCCTTTGCCAACCGGCTGGACTGCGAGACCGAGGCGGCAATGTGGGCCGCGCTAACCGGCCCCAGGATTCCGCCCGGCAGCGTCTATGACGGCGCCGCGATCAAGCGCAGCGTTATGACCCTGCCTGCACCGCTGAAATCCTACCTCGGCCCGCTGCTTGCCGAGCGCTTCACGATCGCCCAGGAGAAGGATTTCGCCAAGGATATCCTGCGTCTGGTCGATCGCGACATCGAGGAACCCACCGCCCGGCGCGACCTTGCTGAAGCCTTGATCCAGACCGAGGAAACCGGGCAGCCCGACCGCGAGGCCTATGACGCGCTGATCGCCAACAACGACGAGATCTCGCCCGAGGCGCTGCTGCATTTCACCAACGAGACCCTCGCCGCAGGAAATGCGGTGGACGCGGAAACAATCGGTCTGCTCGAAAGCTATCGCACGCAATTCCGCGACAGCGAGGTGGCGATCAGGCTGCTCCAGGCCGAGATCGTGGCCCATGCCTCCGCGGGCAACTTCCCCACTGCCTTCGATCTCTTCACCGCCGGCCGGCCGGACATTTCCGAGATCGAGAGCCGCCGCATCGCCGAGACACTTGCCGGCGACCTTGCAGAGAAGGCCTCTGATGCGGTCTTCGCGCGGATGTTCTTCCAGAACGAGGACGTGATCGCCCTGGCCGACCGCACCACGACGCAGAACCGGGTTGCCGAGCGGCTGCTCGATCTCGGGTTTCTCGAGGCCGCGGGGCAGATGGTCACGCGCGGGGCCGATGGCACGGCCGGCCGTGACCGCCGCATCCTGCGCGCCCGGATTGCACTGGCCGACAACCGCCCCCGCGCGGCAGAGGCCGAGCTGTTTGGCCTGGAAGGAGAAGATATCGACAGGCTGCGGGCCGAAGCCCGGCTGATGGCCTCGGAATTCGGCGCCGCGAAAGACCTGTTCACCGCCGCCGGCGACACGGCCGCCGCTGACGAGGCTGCCTGGCTGGCACGCGACTGGAACGCCCTGCGCAGCAGGGAGGAGGCCCCCGCGTCGCGCCTGGCCGAGGTGGTCACCGCGCAGGAGGCCGCGCCGGTCACCCTGCCCGAGGTCGGCCCGCCGACCCTGGCCGCCAGCCGCGATGCCCTGACCCAGGCCACCGAGACACGCGCTGCCCTGCAGGAACTGCTGTCGACGATGCAGGTGGATACCGCACTCGACCAATAGGCCGCAGCGCAAACATCGCTTCGACGAGGCAAGTTTGCGAGTCCTAAACCATTTCCGGATTTAACGGATACATCTCGCCGCCGGTCCGCCCAGGGCGCCCGGCGCGCACCCTGCAGAATGCAACGGGACCCCGATGAACGAAACCACCGCCCGCCCCCTGTTCCAGCCGACGATCCTGCTCGCACTGGCGCTGATGTCGATCATCGTGATGATGATCCTGCCCGTGCCCGCCTTCGTCCTGGACGTCGGCCTTGCCGGCAGTTTCGCCCTCGCGATCCTGATCTTCACCGTCACGCTCTTTGTCGAGAAACCGCTCGATTTCTCGGCCTTTCCGACGGTGTTGCTGGCCTCGCTGATGCTGCGCCTCTCGCTCAACATCTCCTCGACCAAGCTGATCATCGGACAGGGGCACACCGGCACGGCGGCCGCGGGCGACGTGATCCAGGGCTTTGCCGATTTCGTCATGAGCGGCTCGGTCTTTCTGGGGCTGGTGGTCTTTGGCGTGCTGCTGATCGTCAATTTCATGGTGATCACCAAGGGCGCCGCCCGGATGGCCGAGGTGGGCGCACGCTTTGCCCTCGACGGGATGCCTGGCAAGCAGCTTGCCATCGACAGCGACATGTCCGCCGGCGCCATCGACCACGTGCAGGCCAAGGAACGCCGCGAGCGCGAGCAACTTGAAACCACCTTCTTCGGCTCGCTCGACGGCGCCTCGAAATTCGTCAAGGGCGATGCCGTTGCAGGCCTGCTGATCACCCTGCTGAACCTCATCGTCGGCCTGCTGATGGGCGTTGTGGTTCACGGCATGGCGATCGGTGATGCCTTTGAAACCTATGCGATTCTCACCGTCGGCGACGGGCTGGTCACGCAGATTCCCGCGGTGATCATCTCGATCGCCTCGGCGCTGCTGCTCGCCCGTGGCGGCTCGACCGGCGCCACCGACCTGGCGCTGGTGGGACAGCTGGGCCGGCACCCCGCGGCGCTGGCCACGGTCGGCGTGCTGATGCTGCTCTTCGGCCTGGTGCCCGGCCTGCCCTTCGTGCCCTTCGTGCTCGGCGGGCTGGTGCTGGGCGGATCGGCATTGTCGGTGCATCGCAAGCAGCTGGCCGCCGCGACAAAGGCCGCCAGGCCAAAGGGCGAAACCCCTGTCATGAAACCGAAATCCCTGGGCGATACCCTCGACCTGGACGATATCCACGTGGAATTCGCCCCCGACCTGGTGAACATGGTCCTCGACCCCGGCACCGGCCTCGATGCCCGGATCGAGAACATGCGCCTGCACGTGGCCGAGAGCTACGGCCTGATCCTGCCCGAGATCCGCCTGACGGATGACCCTTCGCTGCCTGCCGGCAGCTACGTGATCCGCATCCAGGGGGTCGAACAGGCCCGCGCCACGCTGCGGCCGGAACGGGTGCTGGCGCTGACACAGGGCGCCACCTCCGGGCTGCCGCCCGGCGAGGAGGTGAAGGAGCCCGTCTATGGCGCGCCGGCGCGCTGGATCGACCAGGCGGCGCAGGATCACGCCGCGCTCTCCGGCCTGACACTTGTGACGCCAACCGAGGTCCTGGCGACCCATCTGCTCGAGACGATCAAGCGCAACTTTGCCCGCCTGCTGACCCTGAAGAGCCTGCGCCGCGTGCTCGAGGAAATGACCAACCTGTCGGACGAACGCCGCGCCGAGGCCAACCGCAAGCTGCTCGACGAGCTGATTCCGGAGAAGGTGCCGCTCGACCTGCTGCACCAGGTGCTGCGCCTGCTGGTGGCGGAACAGGTCTCGATCCGCAACATGCCGCTGATCCTGGAATCGGTGGCCGAGATCCGCCCCCAGACCCATCAGCCCGAGGCGATCTGCGAGCACGTGCGCCATCGCCTCGGCTTCCAGCTGATCGCCGACCTGCGCCGCGCCGACGGCAGCCTGCCGCTGATCCAGCTGGCCCCCGGCTGGGAGGACATCTTTGCCGCCTACCAGCTCGACCGCGAACGCGGCAGCATCGACATCGCCCTGCCGCCAGAGCTCTTCAACCGCCTGGTGAACAATGTCTCCGAGGCGGTTTCGGATGCCTCGGACAAGGGTATCTACCCGGCCATCGTCACCTCGACCCAGCGCCGCCGCTTCCTGCGCATGGCGCTGAGTGCGCGCGGACTGACCAACCCGGTGCTGTCCTTCGAGGAAATCGGCATCGAGGCGCGGCCCTCGCTGATCGCCATGGTGTCCGATGAATGAAACCGCCGCAGAGATCATGGCATTCGTCCGCACCGAGGGCTGGGCGGCGGCGATGATCTTCCTGCGCGTCGGCGCCTTCGCCTCCTTCCTGCCCGGCTTCGGCGAGCAATCGGTGCCCGCCCGCTTCAAGCTGATCACGGCCATGGGCCTGACCCTGATCGTGCTCTCCGCCGGGCCGGACCTGCCCGATATCGCGCCGGGCTATCGCAGCTTCCTGCGCCTGATGCTGACGGAAACCGTCGCCGGGCTGCTCCTCGGCGTCGGGCTCAGGCTCTTCGTCATCGGGCTGCAGACTGCGGGTACGATGATCGCGCAATCGACATCGCTGTCGCAGATCCTGGGCAACGCCGGGGTCGAGCCGATGCCCGCCATCGGCCATATCCTTGTGATCGGCGGGCTGGCCCTGGCCATGGTGCTCGGGCTGCCGGTCCATGCGGTGATGCTCATGCTGATGTCCTACGAGGTCATGCCCGTGGGCAGCCTGCCCGCAGGCGCGGACCTGGCGCAATGGGGCATCGGGCTGATCTCGCAGAGCTTCAAGCTGGCCTTCAGCCTGGCTGCGCCCTTCCTGATCATCTCGCTGATCTACAACCTGACCCTCGGCGTCATCAACCGCGCCATGCCGCAGCTGATGGTGGCCTTTGTCGGCGCCCCGGTGATCACCTTCGGCGGGCTGGCCCTGCTCTGGCTGCTGGCCCCGCAGATCCTGCAGACCTGGTCGCGCGCCATGTTCACCTTCCTCGTGGCCCCCTTCTGAGGCGCGGCCATGGCAGAGGAAGACAACGGGGGCGAAAAACCGCACGAACCGACACAGCGCAAGCTGGACAAGGCACGCGAGAAGGGCGAGATCCCGCGATCCGCAGACCTCTCGACCGCGGCGGCCTATGGCGGCATGTGCATTGCCGCCGTCTCGGTGGGCGGCGCCGCGCTCAGCCGCTTCGGCTCGGTGCTGCAGAGCCTGATCGACCGGCCCGAGGCGCTGTCTCCGCTGTTTTTCGATGGTTTCGGCAGCACTCCCACGGGCGGGCTGATCGGCAGCGTGCTGCTGGCGATCATGCCCTTCTTCCTGGTTCCGGCGGTGGCCGCGCTGACGGCCATCATCGCCCAGCGCGCCTTCGTCTTCTCGGGTGACAAGATCAAGCCCAAGCTCTCGCGGATCTCGATCATCTCGAACGCCAAGAACAAGTTCGGCCGCGGCGGGCTGTTCGAATTCTTCAAGAGCTTTGCCAAGCTGCTGATCTATTCCACCTGCCTGTTCCTCTTCGTGCGCGCCAAGCTGCCGGAGATGACGAACACCCTCTACCTCGATACCGGCATCGCCACGGCGACCCTGCTGAGGCTGTGCCTTGAATTCATGTTCATCGTCTGCGCCATTGCCGCCTGCATCGGCGGCATCGACTATCTCTGGCAGCGGTCCGAACACATGCGCAAGAACCGCATGACCGACAAGGAAATCCGCGACGAGATGAAGGAATCCGAAGGTGACCCCTACATCAAGCAGCAGCGGCGCCAGCGCGGTCAGGAGATTGCCCGCCAGCAGATGATGGCGGATGTGCCAAAGGCCGACGTGGTGATCGTGAACCCGACCCATTATGCCGTGGCGCTGAAATGGAGCCGCGCGCCGGGGTCCGCCCCGGTCTGCGTGGCCAAGGGCGTCGACGAGGTGGCCGCGGTGATGCGGCGCATCGCCACCGAGAACGGCGTGCCCCTGCACAGCGATCCGCCGACCGCCCGCAAGCTGTACGCCGAAGTCGAGATCGGCGCCCAGATCAGCCCGTCGGAGTATCGCGCCGTAGCCGCCGCGATCCGCTTTGCCGATGACATGCGCCGCAAGGCGAAAGGAAGGATCTGATGCCGCAATCCGATGAAGCCAAACGCCTGGCCCCGCTCGCCCGGATCACCGCCATGGTCTACGAGACCGAGCTGATGGAGCTGCAGCGGATCTCGGGGCGTGAGAAGACCCTGCGCACTGCCCTGGCCGACCTCGATGCCCAGGGCGCCGAGCGCTTCCTGCGCTCGGTCGCCTCGGCGGAGGGCGCACTGAGCCAGATCGACGCCCAGGATCGCGCCTGGCAGGACTGGGTCTCGATCCGCCGCGGCGCGCTTCAGGTGGAGCTGGCCGGGGTGCTGGCCGAGAAGACCGAGCACATGCTGGTGCTGACCCGCAGCCTGGGCCGCAAGGACATTGCCGCGAAGATGCTGAAAACCCGCGAGGCCACGGATCGCGAGGAGCGCATGCGCAAGCAGATGGCCGCGCTGCAGGAACTCTCGCTCATGCAGCGCGGCCGAAGCTGAAACAGCTGGGAGAAGGCCCGACGCTCAGGAATCCTGACGGGCGATATCGACGATCAGCACATCCGAGACGATCGGGCCCAGCACCTTGCGCGCGGCGCTGAATAGGCCGGCCCGCAGCACGTCGAGATTGTTCGAATTGGTGAAGGCCCCGTCGAAACCGCCGACATTGGAGTGATCGAACATCACCTGCAGGAATCCATCTCGCAGCTTCGGCTCGCGCGCATAGATGAACTGCTGCTGGCCCGGATCGGCCTCGAGGCTGAGAGAGATCGCCACCAGGGCGCCGATCCGGCCATTTTCCACCACCGGCACGATGAACTGGTTATTCATCTTGACGTATTCCTTGTCGGTGGGCTCTTCCTCCTCGGCGGGCGGCGGCGCCTCCTCATGGGCGACGGCCTGACCATCGCCACAGGGGTTGATCGCGGCCATTTCCTGTGGCGCCGGGCGCAGCATCAACCCCGCCGCGGCACCGCCGCCGATACCGATGATGATCAGGAGAAGGGGCAGGAGCTTTTTCATCGAGACACCTCGGGCAGGTTCATCGGAAACGGATCAGAAGGGCAGAACGTAATCGACGATCTGCTGGCCGATCCGCGGCTGTTGCACATCGGTGATCTGGCCACGGCCGCCATAGGACACGCGGGCCTGGGCGATCTTGTCATAGGTGATCTCGTTCTGGCGCGAGATGTCCTCGGGCCGGACGAAGCCGCTGACCAGCAATTCGCGCAGCTCGAAGTTCACCCGCACCTCCTGGTTGCCGGAAATCGAAAGTACGCCGTTGGGCAGGACCTGCACCACGGTGGCAGCGACGCGCAGGGTCAGCTTCTCGTTGCGGCTGACAGAGCCGTCGCCACTGGAACTGGAGTTGGAATCAAGGCCGACGGCAGCATTCATCGAGGCCCCGACCGGCAGCTGCTCGTCCAGCATCTGCGGGATCCCGAGCAGGTTCGGCACCGACATGCTCTCCGAGCCGGAGCGCGACCGCGAGGTGGAATTCGAAATCTCGGCGCTGTCGTCGATCTCGATCACCACGGTCAGGATATCGCCCTGCTGCATCGCGCGCCGGTCGCCCAGCAGCGACGAACGTCCGGCCGCCCAGAGCGAGGCTTCCTGCGCGCGGGAGCGGAAGGGCGCGGTGCTGGCCGGCAGGCCCGGCGACATCATGGCGGTGTATTCGCGGGTGTTCGTCTCGGGCGAGAAATCGGGCGCCTTGCCGATGTGGTCGCCGCATCCGGCCAGGAAGAGGGCGGCACCGGCGGCGATAAAATGGGAAAAACGGGTCATCACTGAACTTTCACTGTTCCATCGGGCTGGATGGTTCCGGTCACGGTTTGCCGCGACGACATGTTCATCACGCGGATGGCTTCGCCCACGCCGCCCCGGCCCAGCGCGCGGGCCTCGGTGACGATGACGAGCCCGCCGCGATCATAGATCAGGCTGACAATGCCATTGCGTTCGACCAGCGCCGGCGGGCCGAGGTCGCCGGGCCGCACGGGCCGCCCGGCATAGAGCGCGGTGCGCGTTTCCTGCCCGATCAACCCCTCCATCGAGGAATAGGCGCCGGGCACATCGATATCCTGCAGGGCCAGGTCTTCGGGGCCGACCACGCTCTGGGCGCGCAGGGTGCGCGCGGCGATGACGGTATCGGCCAGAACCGAGGGCGCCGGAACCAGCAGGGCGAGGACGAGAAACGCGCAGATCCTCATCAGCGCACCTGGGCCGTCGCGGCCAGCATCTGATCGGCGGCAGTGATCACCTTGGCATTGAGCTCATAGCCGCGCTGGGCCTCGATCAACTCGGTGATTTCACGCACGGGATCGACGGAACTGTCCTCGAGATAGCCCTGGCGCAGGGTACCGAGGCCATCGAGGCCCGGCGTGGTCACGTTGACCGGCCCGGAGGCCTCGGTCTCGACGAAGAGGTTCGAGCCGATCGCCTCCAGCCCCTTGGGGTTGGTAAAGCCGGCGATATTGATCTGGCCCAGCAGCTGCGCCTCGGTCTGGGTGGCGAAATAGGCATAGATCTCGCCATCGGCATTGATAGAGATCGAGCGGGCATCGTCGGGAATGGTGATCTCGGGCGAGACGGGATAGCCGTCGGAAGTGACGATCAGCCCGTCGCCGGTGCGCTTCAGGGCACCGTCCCTGGTATAGGCCGTCTGGCCGGAGGGCAGCGTCACCTCGAGATAGCCCCGCCCCTCGATCGCCACGTCGAGGTCGCCGCCGGTCTGGCTGAGCGACCCCTGGGCCAGCTGCATCGTCACCGCTGCCGGCCGCACGCCGAGGCCGAGCTGGATGCCGGTGGGCAGGATCGTTCCGTCGGAGGCATTGATGGTGCCCGCACGGCTCATCTGCTGATAGTGCAGATCGGCGAATTCGGCCCTCCGGGTGTTGTAGCCGGTGGTGGCCATGTTCGCGAGGTTGTTCGAGATCGTCTCGACCCGCATCTGCTGGGCAGCCATGCCGGTGGCCGCGATCTTCAGGGCTCTCATTCTGGAAAATCCTATCTCATCAGTGTTTTGACAGTGTCGGTGATGCGGCCATCCTCGCGCTCGAGGAAGGATTGCCCGAGTTCATAGGCGCGCTGGACGGAAATCATCCGGGCGATCTCGCTGATCGGGTCGACGTTGGAGGATTCCAGGAACCCCTGGACGATCCTCGGCTCCTCCACCGGGTCGAAGCCGGCCTCGGCGCTGAACATCGTGTTGCCGACGCGCTGAAGGCCCAGCGGATCGATCGGCATGACCAGGCCGAGCTGGCCCACCGGCACGCCACCGGCCGAGATCGTGCCGTCGGCCGCGACGCCGATCGCGCTGGCATCCGGCGGAATGAAGATCGGGGCGCCGCCCGCATCGAGCACCGGATAGCCCTGCAGCGTCACCAGGTCGCCCGCCGGCGAGGTCGCGAAGCTGCCCGCACGGGTCAGCCGCGGGCCGTCGGGCGCCTGCACAAGGAAGAAGCCGTCACCCTCGATGGCGAAATCGAGCGAGCTGCCGGTCTGGGTCAGGGCCCCCTGCATGAAAGAGGTGTTGCGCACGTTCGCCGTGGCCATTGACAGCGACGGCCCCTCGCGGGTCGAGGCGATGAACTCAGAGAAGATCAGCCCCTCCTGCCGGTAGCCGGTGGTGGCCATGTTCGCCATGTTGTTCGCGATCACGCTCATCTCGCGCATCAGGCCCGATTGCCGGGTCAGCGTCGTATAGCCCGCGTTGTCCAAGGGTCAGCCTCCGATGATGAGGGGGATGAGCTGGTCCTGGAAGAAGGAGACCAGCGTCTGGGTCATGAAGCCCATCGACAACCAGAAGACGACGACGATCGCGATCAGCTTGGGTACGAAGGTCAGCGTCATTTCCTGCACCGATGTCAGCGCCTGGAAGAGGCCGATCACCACGCCCACGATCAGCGCCACGGCGAGGATCGGGGTAGAGGTGATGACCGCCACCCAGAGGCCCTGGCGCAGCGTGTCGAATATCTGGGCTTCGGTCATGTCCGGGTCAGACCGGCATCCGCAGAATTTCCTGGTAGGCCTCGACGACCTTGTCACGCACGGCGACAGCGGCCTCGACGGCCAGCTCGGTCTGGGCCAGTGCCTGGACCAGGGCGTGGGAATCGGCTTCGCCGATCATGGCCGCTTTTGCGGTTTCCTCGCCTTGGCGGAAGGTCTGGCCAAAGTCCTGTGCCAGCTCTCCGAGGGCCTTGCCCAGGCCATCTCCGGTACCGGGAACAGGTTCCGTCGCCGGACGGGCCGCCGCGTAGTTCCGCGCGGCGTTCAGTGCACGAATGTCCATTCTGGACCTCCTTTGAGTGCGTTATCTGCGCAATAGGTCGAGCAGGCTGGCCGACATCTGCCGGGCCTGGTCGAACATCTTCAGGTTGGCCTCGTAGCTGCGCTGCGCCTCGCGGGCGTCGGCGATCTCGACCACGAGGTCGACGTTGGATCCGTCGTAATTGCCGGTGGCGTCGGCCAGCGGGCTGGACGGATCGTAGATCCGGCTCAGATCGCTCTGGTCGAGCTGCACGCGGCCGGTCTTCACCCCCCCCTCCTCGGCCTGGGCCTCGAAGGGCACAGTCTTGCGGCGATAGCCGGGCGTGTCGGCATTGGCGATATTCTCGGACGTGTGCTGCAGCCGCTGCGCCTGGGCGCGCAGGCCACTGGCCGAGACATTCATGGAATGCAGGAAATCCGTCATGGCGATCCCTCCTTACCGGCGGCCGATGGAGGTGCGCATCAGGCCGAGCGCGCTCTTGTAGATGGCGAGCGCCTGGCTGTGCTGCTTCTGAACCTCGACCGACTTGAACACCTGATCCTCCAGCGAAACCGAGTTGCCGTTGGGCGACATCCACGGATTGCGGTCCTCGGTCGCCTCGTAGCTCGCGGAGCCCTCCGCGGCATTCAGGTGACTGGCGCGGGTGGCCCTCAGACCAAAGGTTGGGGCGGAAGTGTTGATGGTTTCTGAAAAGGGACGAATGTCGCGCGCCCGGTACTTGGGCGTATCCGCATTCGCCATGTTCTCGGCGATCACGCCCTGCCGCACGCCCGCGTGGCGGGCCATGGCATCAGCCATGCGGAAGACTTGCAGATTCTCGAACACCGGGGCTTCTCCCTCGCTGGTTTCAATCAAGGCTTAACTCTGATTCCTTTAGAAATGGTTGGCATCAGATGAAGGAGCCGACCGATGACACAGAACGTGCTGCAAGGGGTCAGGGCAGAGATCGACGCGCTTTCCGCCGTCCGTCACGTGGGACGGATCGAGGCGGTGGAAGCCGAAGTGCTGAAGGTCACCGGGCTGGGCCGGCATGCCCGGCTGGGTGACGTGCTGCGCATCACGCGGCACGACGGTTCCGTCCTGCATGGCGAGGTGATCAAGCTCGACCGCGAAGCCCTGACCGTGCTGCCCGATGCCCCGCCCGAAGGGATCTCCCTCGGGGATCGCGTGGTGCTGCGTGGCGCCCTGCGCATCGCACCGGACGCCTCCTGGATCGGGCGCGTGATCGACCCGCATGGCCAGCCGCTTGATGGCAGGCCGATCCTGCCGGGTCTGCACGCCGTGCCGCTGCGAGCCGACCCGCCGCCGCCCGCCGAACGCCGTGGCCTCGGCACCCGGCTGGAAACCGGAATGGCAGTGCTGAACACCATGCTGCCGATCGTGGAGGGCCAGCGAATCGGGCTCTTCGCGGGTTCCGGCGTGGGCAAATCCAGCCTGATGGCGCACCTGGCCCGCAACATGGACGCCGACGTCGCCGTGATCGCCCTGGTGGGGGAACGCGGGCGCGAACTTCGGGAATTCATCGACAAGGTCCTCGGTCCGGAGGGGATGGCGCGGGCCGTCGTCGTGGCGGCAACCTCAGACCGGTCCGCCCTCGTGCGTCGCCGCTGCGCCTGGACGGCCATGACCGTGGCAGAGCATTTCCGCAGCCAGGGCAAGCATGTGCTTTTCCTGGCAGATTCGATCACGCGCTTCGCAGAAGCCCATCGCGAGGTGGCCGTGGCCGCCGGCGAATTGCCGGCCCTGCGCGGGTACCCCCCATCGACCGCGCATCAGATCATGCAGCTTTGCGAACGCGCAGGGCCCGGGGCGGGCGATGCCGGCACGATCACCGCGGTGCTCTCCGTTCTGGTCGCCGGCTCAGACATGGAGGAGCCCGTGGCCGACATCCTGCGCGGCGTGCTCGACGGGCACATCGTCATGGATCGCCAGATCGCGGAACGCGGGCGGTATCCGGCCATCGACCTGCTTCGCTCGGTATCGCGCAGCCTGCCCGATGCCGCCACACCGGAAGAGAACCAAGCCATTGCAGAGGCCCGCCATCTGCTCAGTGCCTATTCGCGGTCCGAACTGATGATCCAGGCAGGACTTTATGTGCAGGGCAGTGACGCCACCCTAGATCAGGCAATCCGCGCCTGGCCCGACCTGGAAAGTTTCCTTGCCGAGAAGGAGGATCAGGATACCGAAGCCTCGTTCAACCGGCTGCGCCTTATCCTGCGCCGCTCTGCCAGCGGCCCCGGACGCACCCCTGCCGGCAAGCGCCCGCAGGTCCCGAGCGGCAAGGAGCGGGGAGAGCGCCTGCGAAAAGGCGGCACGGCACTGACCGTTCCCGTCGTCAGATGAAGAAAGGGGGCATTGCCCCCTTCCCATCTTTACTTTTCAGTCCGCAGAGGGGTTTCCCGCCAAGAGGCACGAACCCAGCCGTGTCATGTAATGAACTGTCCTGTCACTCGCCGAACGACACGATCCGGAGGACCACTGCAACCGCAGAATCAGGATAGAAAGTCGCTGCACCATAGTCGTGCCAAGGCTTGCCACGAAAAGTCATCGATGTGGCCCCCTCGCTCACCAGTTGGCATGCTTGATGGGCTGAGACCTGTGCAAAGCGGCGTCGGACGGGTTCGGGCTTCAATAGCTCCGCATGCTTCGGCCAAAGCTGATGGCGCTGGCCAGAAGCGTCTGGGCAATCGAACCGGAGGAGGCCGCCTTGATATCGTTCAACTGGCTGCCAACAAGATATTTCTGGACAACCTTCTTGCGGATTTCATCGCTGGCGATCTCTGTTGGGTCGTCAGATCCCAGAATCGAGTCGGAGCGATCCTTGAAGATCTCAAGCTGTTGATCAATATCCAACTGACCAAAGCTGCTGGGTAGGTTGAGCGCCGTTTCAAAGACTTCGCGCAAGGGCGGATTGCCCATGATCTTGAACCATTTCGTGTCGGTCGAGCTCGTATCTGTCAGGAAATCCTGCAGCGAGCGATCCGCGTTCATGGCCAGGCGCATGGTCTCGTCCTGCTCCCCTACCGCCAGCTCGAATTCCTGGCGGCGGAATTTCTCGGTGATCGTCGCGCCAAATGTCGAGATCTTCGTGCTGGGCGTGCCACGGTCAAAACCGAAGGCATTTGCGAGGTCCTTGTATCGCTCGTCCGAGAGCTTGTTGGCGAGAGAGTCCGATTCCAGGGTCCCCTCTTCCAGCACCTTCCGGATGAAATAGCTGTTATTGATATCATCCTGCAGCCCGAATGCGCCCAGGGCCACGCGCAGAAGTCTCCGATCCTTCACCAATTCCTCTGCCGTCGTGATCTTGCCGATATTCTCTTCGAAATAGGCAGTGTCGCGGGTGATCAAAGGCGACTTGTCAAAGCTGGCTTTCTGGTTGTCATAGGTGCGCTCCAGAAAGATCCAGCCGGCAAGGTCACTGCTCGGTATGATCGGCGAGAATGTCATGACAATCTGGCGTTCAATAGGCGGTCTTCGCGCGGCAGAAGTCCCCGCAGCGCCTTCAGGCATTGATAGAACTGGTTGCCGATGACAGCTTCGGTGGCCGTGGCCAGCAAGGCCCTGCTGTCCGGATCCGTCAGGATCTGGCTCAATTCCTCGATACGGCGCAGCAACTGAAGGCGCGTCTCGTCCGGGTCGGCATCACCGGTCAGCACCAGCTGCGCCGCATAGCAGACCCGGCGCACAGGCGTGTTCGCCTCTTCCGGATGAATTGCATCGCGCAGGCGCAGGATGTTTACGTTGGGCGTCACGATGGACAGACGAGAGCGTCGGTCACCGTTTTCGATGACAGCCCCGTTGATCAACACACGCTCCTTCGGGGAGAGTTTCAGAACAAGACCACTCATTTGGTGGGCCCCCCATTGCGCAATCCGCGCATGATGGCCGAATTCACCTCGATCAGGGGGCGCACTCCGGCCTTTCCGGCCAGCACCTTCCGGCTGTGCGCCTGGGTAAATTCAGCAAGGTAGAAGATCTGGGCACGCAGCTCCGAAGGAAGCTCGTTCCCGTCCCCAGCGACATCGGAGGCAAGAAGGATCCAAAGGCGCTGATTTTCGTATATGGCGCGTGCCAGCTCCGGAAAATGCATCATGCGATCTTTCCGGGCGGCCGTGATCAGGCGATGCGTGATGCGCGCGAAGACTTCGTATTCGGTTCCGCGAGGTGTGCGGATGGGGGCCGAGGCCTGCCCGTAGGCGCGCAATGCTTGGGAATGAGCGGTCACGTGGAATCCTTCCAGTCTGCCGTGAGATCATTATTGGAACCTCATCAGGGGCGCGCTTTGCGCGCCCCTGACTGTCACGCTTCCATTAGCGGAAGAGCGAGAGCAGCGTTTGCGGAGCCTGGTTGGCGATCGACATGGCCTGGACTGCCAGCTGCTGCTGGACCTGCAGGGCCTGCAGACGGGCCGAGGCTTCTTCCATGTTGGCGTCGACGAGCGTCCCGATGCCGGACTTCAGCGAGTCGGTCAGCGAGTCGATGAAGTTCGCCTGGGTCTCGATGCGGCCCTGGACCGAACCGAAGGACGCAGCCGCGTCAATCGAAGTCTGGATCAGGCTTTCGACCTCGGTCAGCGCGCTGGCGGCACCGTCGTCGGTCGTCACGTCGATGTCGGTCACGGAAGCGAGACCACCACCGATCGTGTTGCCAGCGGCGGCATAGCCGGTGCCGGAGATCGAGAAGTTGTCACCCGTCACCGAGGAACCGGTGAAGGTGATGGTGCCGGCGGAGTTCGTTGCCGCGACCGTGCTGACGTCATCGCCGAAGTTCTCGGTCGCCCAGCTGTTGAAGGCTGCAACGAGGCCATTGGCCACGTCCGTAACGGTGTCACCGTCACGGGCGACGTAGGAGATGGCGTTGACGTCCGCAGTGGAGATACTGGCGAAGTTGCCCGCACCTGCGCTGACGGCAATCGAGTAGCCGAAGCCGGCTTCGACGGCGTCGACAACCAGGGTGGTCGTCGGCGGGGTAGCGGCGCCGGTCAGGGCTGTCACCGTGGCGTTGGCTGCACCGGACAGGTTGTCCGAAGCGGTTGCCAGCGCCGTACCGGTAATGGCCGATGCACCGGTACCAAGGTCCTGCTTGGTGACGCTGATCGAGCTGACACCCACGCCGGAGGCCGAACGGTCGAGCGAGGACAGGATGTTGGTGGAACCGGACCCTGCAGTGGTATCGGTGTTCGACAGCAGGTTCAGGCCGTTGAACTGGGCAGCGCCCACGACGGCACCGATCTGGTCACGCAATGCGTCGATGTCCGCCTGGATCTTGTCACGGTCGACGTTCTCTTCCTGAGCGGCGACGATCTTGCCCTTCATCTGGGTCAGGAGGTCGGTCACGCTTTCGGAAGCGGCACGGGCGACGGCAACGGTCGATTCGCCCAGTGCGAGGCTTTCAGAGATGCCCT
The DNA here is from genome assembly GCF_056270665.1 of Pseudooceanicola sp. DL12. Lineage (NCBI taxonomy): Bacteria > Pseudomonadati > Pseudomonadota > Alphaproteobacteria > Rhodobacterales > Paracoccaceae > Pseudooceanicola > Pseudooceanicola sp. DL12. The sequence goes on along the minus strand of NZ_CM149884.1, from coordinate 13,850 downwards.
TGAAACCCTTCACGTCGGATTCCATCACTTTCGAGATGGCCCAGACGGCGGAGTTGTCCTTGGCGGTGGCGACCTTTTTACCGGTCGAGATCAGGCCCTGGGTTTCGGTCATCGAAGCGTTGACGGATTTCAGGGTTTGCAGCGCGACCATTGCGCTGTTGTTCGTCAGAATACTGGACATGCATTGTTCCTTTGGTCGAAGGGCGCTTTACGCCCGTTAAACATTCCGCCCTGTGAGACGGATCGAATGTCGTTCTGACGGATGCAGGAGATCGGGTTTTCCCAATTCTGCGCCACCCTTTCAGGATGCAGAGGGGAGAATGCGCTCCAGTTGCTAATGGATCCCTAAATGCCGGGCTGTGAATGCCCGGCATTTAACGCAAATGCAGAGCGCTCAGGCTCGTTTTTCCAACTTGTTGTCATGACTTTGCCGCAAAGACGATTTGCGCCCCTGGTCGTCGTAGGTTTCCAGGGACTTGCGAATCTTGCGCAGGGCAGAGAAGCGGTTGGCCACGGTGCGAATGCCGCGCAGCGCCCCGTCAAGAAGCGCCTGGTTGCGCATCACCTTGCCACGCAGCGGTTGCAGGAATTCGGCCTCCAGGCCGTCGAGCTGGCTCAGGGCGCTGATCAGCGCCTCTTTCTGTTCCAGCAGTTCGGGCAGCGCGTCAAGCTTGCCCTGAATCAGCAGTTCACGTTCCTTTTCGAGCAACAGGTCGAGTTCATCGATCAGGCTCTGATGCGGGTCTTGAGACATTCTGTTTCTCCAGAAGTGAGTTATAGAGCATTTCCGCCAGGCCGATTCCCCCTGCTTCCACCATCGCGCCGGCCTGTTCCTGTCGCAGGAAGGAAGCAAACTGGTCCTCTCCCGCACCGCCACCGAATCCTTCCGGCGTTTCCCCGAGTCCCGCGGCCTTCAGCATTTCCGAAAGGAAATTCGCCTCCAGCTCCTTCGCCACAGCCCAGAGGCGCTCCTGTTTCACGGGAGTAGCTGGCAGGGCATTGGTCACGGGATCGGTCATCGTCAGATCATCCAATTTGAAGCAGTTTCAGGAAAATGCAGGACGACCGGTAAAGATGCGGTAACCGGGATCCGACCATAGTGCCTCAAACGCGGAAGAATTCCCGGAGTGCACGATATGAACATATCCCAGCTGCCCCTGTCCGGCCTGTCCGGCGGCTCGCCCGGCCCCTCGCGGGGCGACGGGCAGGGCACCAAGGCCGATGGCGCCCAGGCGTTCGGCAAGGTCTTTTCCGATGGCGCCTCCCCCCCCTCTGCACCGCGCGCCCAGCCCATGCGCCCCGGTAAGGCCGAGACTGTCGGGGAAACGGAGCCAGCAGCGGAAAAAACTGCAGAAGCAACTGAAACCGAAGAAGAAACATCCACTCTTCCTGCCGAGGACTGGGCAGGGGACGACACGCTCGACGCCGATCCCGCGGAAGACACGGCCAGCGCGGACGACGTGGCGGAGGGCGACACGCCCGACGCCGCGCAGGCAGAGCCGCCCCGCCGCCCGCGGCCCGTGCATGGCGCCTCGGTTCAGGCGCTGGCCTTTGCGGCCCAGGCCACCCCCGCGGTCCCCGCAGCCCAGCGCGAATCGGCCGTGCCCGGCACGGAGCAAAGTGCCCCCGCCGCGGCCGTGGCCAAGGCCTCCGGCGGCATCCAGACGGCACGCGCAGAGGGCACCGCAACGGCGGACCTCACAGGCCGCGGGCCGCAACAGGACGGCGCGACCAACGCGCCGGTCGCGCCACCGTCCCGCCGCGAAGGCCATCCCCAGGCCACCGCAGTCGCCCACGGCCTCCCCTCCGCGTCCGAGACCGCCCGGGCCCTCCCGACACGCGATGCGGGACTATCGGCGACGGACACGCCTCAGCGCTCCACCGGACAAACGGGTGTCATGCAAACGGCTGAGAAGGCCGCCGCCACCAGCGAGCCCCCACGTGCGGCAGCCCCTGCCACTCCCCCCCTGGCTGGCGATGCTTCGGCCCGGGTCGCCGGGCGCATGCCCCAGGCCGAGGCGGCGCAACCGCCCCGCACCATGCCCGCCATGACCTCCACGGACAGCGCCGCGGCCGCGGCCGCCCCCCATGCGCCACAGCGCCGGCCGGAGAGCGCCCCCCGCGAGCTCCGCGCCGAGAGCGCGCCCCAAAAAACCGGCCCGGCCGTGCCAGAGGCCGGAGTCCGCACCGGAGGCCCGGGCGACACCCGCAGTCAGCCCACGCCCCTGCGCCCGGTCAGAGAGGCCGATGCGCCGACCGCCGCACAACGTCCGGCCCCCGATGCCCCACGCCGCATGGCCGAGCGCCGGGAAATCCCGATCAAGCAGAGTGACGGCACCGCGCAGGCCGCACCTGCCGCGAGCCGCAGCATGATCGCCGCACCGGCGCCGGCCGTAATCCAGACGCTCGCACAGCCGATGGCACAGGCGCTTGTACAGGCCCCCCGCCCGGCGGTCGACGGCCCGCTTCGCACTCCCGAAGATCTCTCCATGCCGGAGGCCGAGAGCCTGCCAGAGGGGGCAGAGCCCAGCTTTCACCTCCCGGAGCAGCGCCCGGCAACGCTCGGCCGCCCGGAGCTCGCCCGCCATGTCGCGGCCCAGGTGGCCCAGGCGCTGCCGCGGCCCGCGGGCGGGGCCGTCGAGCTGCGTCTCGACCCCGAGGAACTCGGCCGCCTGCACCTTCAGATCAGCACCGACGACACCAGCGTGACCCTGCACGTCACCACCGAGCGGGCCGATACCTCGGACCTGATGCGGCGGCATATCTCGGCACTGGAAGAGAGCTACCGCGCGCTGGGCTACGAGAAGATCCAGATCTCGATCAACGGGCAGCAGGCCGGCTCGGCGCGGCACGGCTTCGGCCAGCAGGGCGGCTCGGCCGGTGACACCTCGGGCGGCCCTTCCGGCGGCAGCGCCCCGATCGCCGAAGGTGCCGCGCCCCCGCCCCGGCCCGCCTCCACGCCTCTCGCCATCGCCGGCACCGAGCGTGTCGACATCCGCCTCTGACAGACAGGTTATTCAATGGACGCAGTTACTTCCGCCACTTCCACCGCCGCGGCCAGCAGTGCGAGCAGCACCGACAAGGCCACCACCGCCACCGCGATCAGCTCGGATTTCGAGACCTTCCTGAAGATGCTCTCGACCCAGCTGCAGAACCAGGATCCGCTGAACCCGGTCGATTCCGCCGATTACGCGGTGCAGCTCGCGACCTTCTCCTCGGTCGAACAGCAGGTGCTGACCAATGACCTGCTGCAGAGCCTGATGAGCCAGATGGTGACCTCGGGCATGTCCGACCTGGCCAACTGGGTGGGGATGGAGGCGCGCTCGCTTGCGCCCGCCGCCTATCAGGGGCAGCCGATCTCGGTCTCGCCGGATCCGCTTGCCGCCGCCGATCAGACGTTCCTCGTGGTCCGAAACGAAGCCGGGTCGGAGATCTATCGTGGCGAGATCCCGGTTTCGGCCGATGTCATCGAATGGGACGGTCATGATTCCGCTGGGCGCGAGGCGACCTACGGCAATTACACCTTCGAACTGGAGAACTACCTCGGCGACGACCTGCTCGCCGTGGACCAGGTCGAATCCTATTCCCGCGTGGTCGAGGCCCGGGTGCTGAACGGCGAGACGCTGCTGGTCACACCCTCCGGCAGCCTTGTGCCGAGCAGCTCGGTTTCCGGCCTGCGGCAGCCCTGACGACGGCGCTCTCCCGGCGCCTTTTCGGAAGGAGTGACCGGGGAAATTGACAGACGAAATTGACTGGGGGGGATGCTTGTCGGGGGGCTCCGCTGGTTGTAGGCAGGTGGAAAACGGACAGGGTTCCATGGAAATCACCGCCTTGCATGCCGAACGTCACGGGCCCGAGTTTCTGGCGCCCGATCTCGTGGCGCATGGCATCGTACAGGATCCCGGCGCCTGGCAGCGGTTGGCCGGCGGGCGCAGCAACATCGGCTGGCGGGTACCGGCCAGTGGCGGCGCCTGCGTGGTCAAGCTCTTCCGCCCGGATCGCGCCTGCCCGGTCTTTCCCAATGATGCCAGCGCCGAGGCCGCCATGCTGGCACATCTCGAGGGCCAAGGTATCGCCCCCCCCCTGCTTCATGTCTGGCAGAGCGCCCTGGGCCCGGCACTGGCCTATCGCCACCTTCCCGGCAGCACCTGGCAGACCGATCCGGCGCCGGTGGCGCGGCTGCTGCGGCAGCTGCATGCCCTGCCCGCGCCCGAGGGCCTGCGCCCGGGGCCGGACGGCTCCGAAGCACTGAAAAGGGAAACCCAGTTGCAGGGCGGCGCCGGGGCCGAGGCTCTGCTGTCGCTTCTGCCCGAGGCAGAGGTGCCGCCCCTCGACCGGCCGCAGCTGATCCATGCCGACCCGGTACCCGGCAATATCGTGATGACGCTGCAGGGGCCGCGACTGATAGACTGGCAATGCCCGGCGGCAGGCGATCCGGCGCTCGATCTCGCGACCTTCCTCTCGCCCGCCATGGCGCTGATCTATCGCGGCAGCCTGCTGACCCGGGAAGAGGCCGCCACCTTCCTCGCCACCTACGGCGATGCAGCGGTGATCGCGCGCTACCACGCGCTGCGCCCCTTCTTTCATGCCCGGATGACGGCCTATTGCCTCAGCCGCGCGGCAGAGGGCTCGCCCCTCGATGCCCGCGCGGCCGAAGCCGAGATGCTCGCCCTGCTGGACAGCCTGCGCGACGCAGGCTGATCCCCCGCCTCAGAAGGCGCCCAGCAGCGCCGAGAGTACGATGCCTGCCGCCAGTCCGCCAAGGCCCCAGCCGAGCCGCGCCGGCCAGCGCGAGGGCTGCTCTTCCGGCGCCTCGTCGACCTGGGCGCGCAGGGCGCTTTCCATCAGCCGCGGCAGCCGCGGGCCAAAGCGCGCCATGACCTGCGCCGTGCGGCCCAGGTCGCGCGCCAGGGCCCGGGGCCCGATGTTCTTCGAGATGTAATCCTGCACCACCGGCTGGGCGACTTCCCAGATGTTGATGTTCGGGTTCAGCCCGCGGGCCACCCCCTCGACCACCACCATGGTGCGCTGCAGCAGGATCAGTTCGGTGCGGGTCTGCATTCCGAAACGTTCCGTGACTTCAAAGAGGTAGGCCAGAAGCCGCCCCATGGAGATCTTGGTGGCATCCATGCCGAAGATCGGCTCGCCCATGGCGCGGATGGCGCGGGCGAACTCCTCGACGTCGCGGTCGGCGGGCACGTAGCCCGCTTCGAAATGCACCTCGGCCACGCGGTGGTAATCGCGCTTGATGAACCCATAGAGGATCTCTGCGTAGACCCGGCGGGTATATTCATCCAGCGTGCCCATGATCCCGAAATCATAGGCGATGATGTCACCGTTGGGGGCGACCTTCAGGTTGCCCTGGTGCATGTCGCCATGGAAGAACCCGTCGCGCAGCGCATGGTTCAGGAACAGCCTCAGCACCCGCTCGCCCAGTTCGGCACGGTTGATGCCCGCGGCGTCCAGCGCATCGTTGTCGCCCAGGGAAATCCCCTCGGCCCAGTCCATGGTCATCACCCGGCGGCTGGAATGGCCCCAGTCGATGGCGGGCAGCACGAAGCCCTCGTCGTCCTTGGTCGTGGCGGCGAATTCCGAGGCGCTCGCGGCCTCGAGGCGCAGGTCCAGCTCGGAGCGCACGACGCCGTCGAAATGCTTGATCACCTCTGAGGGGCGCAGCCGCCGCGAGGCGGGCGAGAGCATCTCGATCAGCGAGGCGGCGAGATAGAAGGCATCAACGTCCTTGCGAAAGGCCTTCTCGATTCCCGGGCGCAGGATCTTGACCGCCACGTCCTTGCCGCCGTCGCGCATCCGGGCGCGGTGCACCTGGGCGATCGAGGCGGCGGCGACGGGCTCGGAGAACTCGGAGTAGATCTCTTCGGACGGCACGCCGAGCTCGGCGGCGACGGCGGCGCGCGCCTCGCTCACCGGAAAGGGCGGCAGCTTGTCCTGCAGCACCCGCAGCTGCTGGGCCAGCTCGGGGCCCACCACGTCGGGGCGGGTCGAGAGGATCTGGCCGAACTTGATATAGGCCGGGCCCAGCGCCGTCAGGGCACGGGTGACCGGCGGCATCGAGGGATCACCCTTGAGCCCCAGCCACTGGAACGGCCAGCCGATGATCCGCGCGGCCAGCCGCAGCTGCGGCGGCGCCTCGTAGGCGTCCAGCAGCACCGACATGGCACCCGAGCGTTCGAAGGTGGCACCGGTTCGCACCAGGCGCCAGATGTTATGGGGTCCGCGCATGCGTCAGATCTTCCAGCCGGAATGCAGGGCGGCGATGCCCAGGGTCAGGTTGCGGTATTTCGCATTGCCGAACCCGGCGTTGCGCACCATCTGCAGGAAGGTCTCCTGATCCGGGAACTTGCGAATGGATTCAACGAGGTACTGATAGCTGTCGCGGTCGTTGGCGATGACCTGTCCCATCACCGGGATGCAGTTGAAGCTGTAGCGGTCATAGGCCCATTGCAGCGCCGGCGTGGGGATCTGGCTGAATTCCAGCACCATCAGCCGGCCGCCGGGTTTCAGCACCCGATAGGCCTCGTGCAGGGCGTCCTGCGGGCGGGTGACGTTCCGGATGCCGAAGGAGATCGTGTAGACGTCGAAGGTATTGTCGGGGAAGGGCAGTTTCATCGCGTCGCCAGTGACCCAGTCGAGGCTCTCGGCCATGCTGGCCGCCTCGGCGCGCTTGCGCCCGGCAACCAGCATCGGCTCCGTCAGGTCGAGCACGGTGGCATGGCCATGGCCGGCACGCTTGAGGAACTTGAAGGAGATGTCGCCGGTGCCGCCGGCCACGTCGAGCAGCTTCTGCCCCGGGCGCGGCGCCAGCCAGTCCATCATCGCATCCTTCCAGATCCGGTGGATGCCCAGCGACATGGCGTCGTTCATGATGTCGTACTTCGAGGCGACCGAGTTGAAGACGCCCTGAACCCGGCCCGCCTTTTCACTCTCGGGGATGTCTGTAAATCCGAAATGGGTGGTCTTTTCGTTCATGGCTCTTGCGCTTCTCCGACGTGTGCCCTTCCTTATAGGGCGCTGAACTCTCGCTGCAATGCGTGGCGGGTACAAGTGCCCGTGTTGGAAGGTTGCCGCGGCGGCGGGGGCTCTGCCCCGGCTCCCGTACGGGGAGCCTCCCCCGGGATATCTGGAACAAGAAAATGGGGGCCGGGCCCTCCTGCGGAGAAGATCATGCCGGAATTGCCAGAGGTCGAGACGGTGCGGGCGGGGCTTGCGCCGGCGATGGAGGGCGCGGTGATCGCCCGCGCCGAGGTGAACCGCCCCGACCTGCGCTGGCCCTTCCCCGAGCGCATGGCCGAGCGGCTGACCGGCCAGCGGGTGCTGCGCCTGCGGCGGCGGTCGAAGTACATCCTCGCCGATCTCTCGGGCGGCGAGACGCTGCTGATCCACCTCGGGATGAGCGGGCGGATGACCGTCTCCGGCGATCCTCTCGGGCAGTTCGTGCATGATCACCCGGCGGCGCAGAAACACGACCACGTAGTCTTTCACATGGAGAACGGCGCCCGCATCACCTTCAACGACCCGCGACGTTTCGGCGCGATGGACCTGATGCCCACGGAAGGGGCAGCGGGGCACAAGCTGCTCGCCGGTCTCGGGCCCGAGCCGCTGGGCAATGCCTTCTCGGGCGACTACCTGGCGGCAATGCTGAAACCGCGACGCTCGCCGATCAAGGCGGGGCTGCTGGACCAGCACGTGGTGGCCGGCCTGGGCAACATCTACGTCTGCGAGGCGCTCTTCCGCGCAGGCCTCTCGCCGGCCCGCAGATGTGACAAGATTGCGACACAGCGTCTCGCCGACCTGGCTCCGATCATCCGCCAGGTGCTGACCGAAGCGATCGCCGCGGGGGGCTCCTCGCTGCGTGATTACCGGCAGGCGGACGGCGAATTGGGCTATTTCCAGCACTCTTTCGACGTTTACGGAAGGGAAGGAGAGCCCTGCCGCACCGAGGGGTGCGGACATGCGATTCGACGCATCGTCCAGTCGGGCCGGTCGAGCTTCTACTGCCCGCAATGTCAAAGATAGCTTGATCAGTGGGGGCAAACTGTTAGGGAATCGGTCCCACATCTGAACCAAAGGGACACAGACCCCATGGCCTATGAGACGATCATCGTCGAAATAGAAGATCACATCGCACTGGTAAAACTGAATCGTCCGGATGCGATGAACGCGCTGAACGACGTCCTGCTGACCGAACTGGCAGAGGCTCTCACCGCCGCTCAGAAGAATCCCCAGGTCCGCTGCATCGTCATCACCGGGAGCGAGAAGTTCTTCGCCGCCGGTGCCGACATCAAGATGATGGCCGAGAAAAGCTTCGTCGACGTCTTCGCCGGCGACCTCTTCACCGCCGAGGTCGGCGCCATCCTGCGGGTGCGCAAACCGATCATCGCCGCGGTCTCCGGCTATGCCCTCGGCGGCGGCTGCGAGCTGGCCATGATGTGCGATTTCATCATCGCCGCAGACAACGCCAAGTTCGGCCAGCCCGAGATCAACCTCGGTGTCATCGCCGGCCTCGGCGGCACCCAGCGCCTGACCCGCTTCGTCGGCAAGTCCAAGGCGATGGACATGAACCTGACCGGCCGCTTCATGGATGCCGAGGAGGCCGAACGCTCCGGCCTCGTCAGCCGCGTCGTGCCCTGCAAGAAGCTTCTCGAAGAGGCGATGGGCGCCGCCAACAAGATCTCGGAAAAGAGCATGATCTCCGTGATGGCGGTAAAGGAGGCGGTAAACCGCTCCTACGAGACGCCCCTGACCGAGGGCCTGCTCTTCGAACGGCGCATGTTCAATGCCATGTTCGCCTCCGAGGACCAGTCCGAAGGCATGACCGCCTTCCTGGAAAAGCGTGAAGCGCAGTTCCGCGACAAGTAACGCCTGCCACGGCAGCCTATCGGGAGAGGGCGCCTTTCGGGGCGCCCTCTCGCGTTTCAGCCCCCCGCGACCCGGCCCATCTGCTCGGCCAGTCGCTCCGGTGCAAACATATCCGCCGTCACCCCCTCGCCGCGCATCTGCGGATCGGGCGGCGTGCCGGTGATCATCGCCACGGCCAGCGCGGCCAGCGCCGGCGAGGTCTGGATGCCCATGCCGCCCTGCCCCGCCAGCCAGAAGAATCCCCCCACCAGCGGATCGAACCCCACCACCGGCAGCCGGTCGCGCACATAGGATCGCAGCCCGGCCCAGGGCGCATCGGGATTGTCGAGCTGCAGCTGGAACGCCGTGTGCAGCCGGTCGATGCACAGCGTGATGTCGAGCGGATCGGGGCGCGCATCCCCCGGCAGAACCGGCGTTTCGTCCGCCGGCGAGGCGATCAGCCGCGCGCCCTCGGGCTTGATGTAGAAGCGTTCGTCCACGTCGACCACCATCGGCAGGCTGCGCGGATCGGTGCCCGCCGGCGCCGGCAGGTAGACGCCGCTGCGCCGCAGGGCCATCAGGCCGATCGGCTGCGCCCCGGCCATCACCCCGATCTGCCCGGCCCAGGCCCCGGCGGCATTCACCACCAGGGGCGCCACGAAGGCACCCGCCTCGGTCTCGATCCGCCACAGTGCCCCGGTCCGGCGCAGCTCCGTCACCTCGGCGCCGGTCACGATCCGGCCGCCTCGGGCGTTCAGCCGGCGATGATAGAGTTGCTGCAGGCGCAGCACGTTGATGTCGCGGGCCTTGTCCTCCAGCAGCCCGCCCGCCGCATAGCCCGGCCGCAGCAGCGGCACCCGCAGCATCAGTTCCTCCGGCTCGAGCCAGCGCGCGATGCCCAGGCGTTCCAGTTTCTCGCGGCCCTTCCCGAGCAGCTCCTGCTGATCCTCGCGCCCGATGATCACCATGCCCCGCGGGCTCAGCAGCGGCGCACCCTCGATCTCCTCGTGAGCGGCCTCGAAGAAGGGTTCCGACAGGCGGGTCAGCGCCTTCATCGGCATGGCGCCATAGCTGGTCATCATGATGGGTGCGGCGCGGCCGGTGGCGTGATAGCCGGGGCGCACTTCGCGCTCCAGCACGGCCACCCGCGCATGCTCCGACAGCCCGGCGGCCACCGAGGCGCCAACGACGCCGGCGCCGATCACGACGATGTCAAAAGCTTCCGCCATGTTTTCCCCCACGGCCTTCTCCTCTCTCGCGGCGCGGCAGACCCCTCATTTCCGCATCCACGTCTTTGCGCACACCCTACCGCCCGGCTTCCCTTCCGTAAACATGCCAGTCGGGTCGATTTCCGGACAGCTCAGGCGCCCGGAATGTCCCGGGCCACCTCTCCGCCCGGTTCGCCCCCGGCGCGCGGAAAAATAAGCAGCGGCTTGGCGGTTCCGGGGCGCGCGGCCAGCCGCAGCGCCTGCCGCCATCCGGCCAGCGGCACCGCCATCGCCGGCGCCGGCCCGGGAAAGGTCCGAAGCAGCGGCCAGACCCGCGCCATGGCCGCCTGCCAGGCCTCAGGCGTCATCTCCGACAGGCTGTCGCGCAGGTGAAAGCGGCCAAATCGGGCCCGCGGCGGGGCTGACGGGCGCACCGGCTGGCCGGTCAGCAGCCCGTAGCCCACGAAATCGGCCCCCTCCTTCAGCCCGTCCAGCAGGCCGGAGGCCACCGGCCCGCCCAGCGCGTCAAAGACGATATCGGCCCGCGCCGCCAGGGAGGCCAGCGCCGGGCCATCGTCCTGCGACACCGGGCTGAGGCCCAGCGCGCGCAGCCCCGGCACCCGGCTTTGCGAACGATAGAGGGCAACCACCTCGCGGGCGCCACGCTGCAGCGCCAGCCTGCCCAGGTAGCCGGCACAGGCCGACCCCGCGCCGCTCAGCACCACCACCCGTCCGGCCACCGGCCAGAGGTCCAGCAGCCGCAGGGCGGCCAGCGGGTTGATATAGGCCCGCGCCGCCAGGCTGTCGGGGATGTCTCCGGGCACAGGCACGGCCAGCGCCGGGTCGCAGTCGACCAGGCTCTGCCAGGTGCCCGGCCCGCGCAGCGGCAGCACCCGCCGACCGATCAGCGCCGCCTGCTCCGCCGGCGCCTCGATCACCTCGCCCAGGCCCTCATATCCCGCCACCGCCGGCAGGCGGATCCGGTGCGCATAGGCGCCGGTCACGGGAATCAGGTCGGAGGGATTGACCGGTGCCGCGCGCATCGCCACGCGAATCCGTCCCGCGGCCAGCGGCTGCGGCGGCTGCGCTTCCAGCCGCAGCACCTGTTCCGGCGCGCCGAATGTCCTGTAGACGAGGGCCAGTCCGGGCATGTCGCCTCTTTTTGCACTCATTTCACCGGTGCTGATCGGCCCCGGAGCTCCCCTGGTCAAGCGCACGCCCGCCTCCGCAGACCCGAACGTGGCGTTTTCGCAGGCTTCATTGCACTGATGCCGCGCTTTCTCCTTGCCCGCGGGGTCAACCTGTGGCATCCGGGCGCCACAACCGGGGCTTGCCAGCAGGCCCCTGCCGCAAGTTTTACCCAGGCACGCGGTCGCCGTGGGAAAGAATCCCCCGGAGGCTGTTGACTCGAATGCGAGTCGGCCCTAAAGACGCGGCTTCAGAATGCACCGAACCCAAAACATGGGACGATACGAACATGGCTAATTCGCCTCAGTCGAAGAAACGCGCCCGTCAGGCAGAACGCCGCCTTGACGTGAACAAAGCGCGCCGCTCGCGTATCCGCACCTTCCTTCGCAAGGTGGAAGAGGCGATCGCGTCGGGTGACAAATCCGCTGCCCAGGCAGCCCTGCAAACGGCTCAACCCGAGCTGATGCGTGGCGTCACCAAAGGCGTTTACCACAAGAACACTGCTGCCCGGAAAATGTCGCGCCTCTCGTCGCGCGTCAAAGCCATCGGCTAATCTCCGGACAAGTGATTGAGACAAAAGGCGCAGCTTCGGCGGCGCCTTTTTTCGTGCCCTGAGGGCGGCCGAAACCGGCCTGCAACAGCGGCGCGATTCCTTTTTGCAAAGGTCTGAGTCAAGCGCGTTGTGCTGTTGTAAGCGGCGCCTGAACGTTGCTAGCTTTGATCCTGCGAGTCACTTCGCCTTGGGGGGGACATCGCGATTCCATCAGGAGTCGCAGGCCGACAGGTGCACGAACGCTGCTGTTCCGTGCAATAATAGCCGTCGGCAATGTCCATGCACAGACAGCGGGTCCTGTGCCTTTCGGCAGCGCCTTTTTCAGGCATGCCACCGAAAGGGCTGGAATCCTTTTGTCATCTGAATGTTGGTCACGAGACCAGCAGCCGTTTCGTCTAGGCAACGGAACGGATCGGTATTTTTGTGCGCCCCCGAACGTCGTGAAATGTCCCCGGGCCTCGGGGCGCGCACCAGAGGCATACGTATATTCGGCAGATCAGGGGCGATAGAAAAGAAGATGGCGGCACATAATTGGGGCGAGCTGAAAGACAACCTGCGCAAGACGGTCGGCGAACATAACTTCACCAACTGGATCGCGCCTCTCGAGCTGGAATCGCTGAAGGACGGCGTGGCCACCCTTGCGGCGCCCACCTCCTATGCCGGCAGCTACGTGCAGCGGAATTTCGGCGACCTGATCCTGGGCGAACTGTCCAGCTTCGAGGACAATGTCCGGCGAATCGAGTTCCGCGTCGCCCGCAAGCCGGTGCAGACCGGCGCCGCGCCCCGCATGCAGGCCGACAACACCAATGCCGCCGCCTATGCCGCGTCTGCCGATGCCGCCCACCCCGCGCCTGCCGCCTTCGACAGCCCGCGCAGCGAGGATGCCCGCTCCATGCAGGAACGCATGCTGCAGCCCGCGCCGCTCGATCCCAGCTACACCTTCGACAGCTTCGTCGTCGGCAAGCCGAACGAACTGGCCCATGCCGCCGCGCGTCGCGTCGCCTCGGGTGGCGAGGTCGAGTTCAACCCGCTGTTCCTCTACGGTGGCGTCGGCCTCGGCAAGACCCACCTGATGCACGCCATCGCCTGGGAGCTGAAGGCCGCCAACCCGCATCTGAACGTCGTCTACCTCTCGGCGGAGCAGTTCATGTACCGCTTCGTGCAGGCCCTGCGCGACCGCAAGATGATGGACTTCAAGTCGCTCTTCCGGAACGTTGACGTGCTGATGGTCGATGACGTCCAGTTCATCGCGGGCAAGGATTCCACCCAGGAGGAATTCTTCCATACCTTCAACGCGCTGGTCGAACACAACAAGCAGATCGTCCTCTCCGGCGACTGTGCCCCGAACGAGATCAAGAACCTGCCCGCGCGCCTCAGCTCGCGGCTCTCCTCCGGTCTCGTCGTCGACCTGCACCCCACCGACTACGAGCTGCGCCTCGGCATCCTGCAGTCCAAGGTCGACCAGTTCCGCGTCAAGCACCCCGAGCTCGTCGTCTCCGACGGCGTGCTGGAGTTCCTGGCGCACCGCATCTCCACCAACGTCCGCGTGCTCGAAGGCGCGCTGACCCGGCTCTTCGCCTTTGCCTCGCTGGTGGGCCGCGAGATCACCATGGAGCTGACCCAGGACTGTCTCTCGGATGTGCTGCGCTCCTCCGACCGCAAGCTGACGATCGAGGAGATCCAGCGCCGCGTCGCCGAGCATTACAACATCCGCCTCTCCGACATGATCGGACCCAAGCGCGTGCGCTCCTTTGCCCGCCCGCGTCAGATCGCCATGTATCTCTGCAAGAAGCTCACCTCGCGGAGCCTGCCCGAGATCGGCCGCCGCTTCGGCGGGCGCGACCACACCACCGTCATGCACGGGGTCAAGCGCATCGAGGAGCTGATGGCCCAGGACAGCCAGATCGCCGACGACCTGGAAATGCTGCGGCGTTCGCTCGAAGCCTGAGCCGGCCCCTTGCCACCACCCTTTTCCATTGCCTTTTTCGGCCCGGCCCGCGCCCCTGCGGCCGGGCCTTTTTTCTTGCCCGCAAGGGCGGGCGTGC